>OY282369.1 GCA_958295735.1 uncultured Candidatus Cenarchaeum sp. | reverse complement strand
GAGCAGGTCAGGGAACAGTACGTGGACGCGGGGGTGATAGGCGAGGGCGAGATCTCCCCCGGCTACCACTGCATGGGGGAGAGGTACCTGGAGGACCAGCTGGGCAGGAGCCTCGCGAACACCGGCCTGGAGTGCATAGACCTGATGTACCTGCACAACCCCGTGGAGGGGCAGGGCGGGGCCGTCCCGCGCGCCGCGCTCATGGGGATGATGTCCCGCGCGTTCGGCCTGTACGAGCGCGCGCGGGCCGACGGGCGGATCTCCGCCTACGGGCTGGCCACCTGGGAGTGCCTCCGCGCGGACCGCGGCTCGCCGTCCCACCTCTCCCTGGCCGAGGCCGCGGGGCTGGCCGAGGCCGCGGGGGGGCGGGCCCCCGCGCACGGGCTCCGGTTCGTCCAGCTGCCGCTCAACATGCAGCTCGGCCAGGCCCTGCTGTCCAAGAACCAGGACGCGGGCGGCGGCGCGGCCACCGCGCTGGAGGCGGCGAGGCGCCTCGGCATGTGGGCGTTCGCCAGCGCGCCGCTCATGCAGGGCAGGCTGCTGGCGCCGGGCGCCATGCCCGAGTTCCTGGACCTGGAGCCGCCCTCGGTGCGCGCCCTCCAGTTCGTGCGGTCCGCGCCCGGGGTGGCGGCCGCCCTGGTGGGGCAAAAGTCGCCCGCGCACGTGGGGGAGAACATGCGCGTCATGGAAATGCCGCCCATCCCCGGGGACCGGTTCGCGGAGCTGGTGGGGCGCCTCGTGTCCTCGCCGCCGCGCGGCGGCGCCGCGCGGTCCTGACCGGGCGGGGCGCCCGCGCCGCGCCGCGGGCCGTGGGCGGCTCCCCCGCGGGGGGGAGGGCGCCCGGCGGGGCCCGCCGGCCGGCGCGCGGGGTCGGCAGCCCCCGCTCCGCGGGCACGAACTTGGATCGGCGAAAGCCGCTTCCGCGCCCGCGGCCGGCAGGTGCGCGGCTCCACGCGGCCGGCGTGTAGACTTACGTCCAAACCGGAACCGCGCCTAGCAACGGCAAGCCACCTCATGATCTCGCGCCCAGATCACGATGGACGTGAGTCTGCACCGGCCGGCCCCGTAAAAGATTTTATAAAGCAAAAGACAACCGTGCCCGATCGCGATATGGCCGTGGAACACGCGCGCGACCGTTGCGGGCGCGTCGCCCCGCCCGCGCGCCGCTTCTGCGCGGCGGCATGCGCGCTTGTTGCCGCCTGCGCGCTGGCGGCCGGGGCGGCGGACCAGGCCCACGCGCAGGCGGGCGTGCTGGATCTCGTGGCGACGGAGGGCGGCAGCGCCGCGGGGCACGAGCGCAGCGTGTACGCGAATTATGCCAGCAGGCACGAGTTCGCGAAGGTGGCCGCCCCCTCCGCATCGACCGAATTCGTCAGGTTCGCGGCGTTCGGGCAGGACGCGGTCCTGTCGCGGACGTCCGCCTCCGCCGGGGACGGCATCCTCGTATGGCGCGGGACGGGCGCCCCCGGGGAGGCGGCGATCCTCGTGGCGGACGGCTCCGAGGTGCTCGGGACGGTATGGACCGCCGGCGGGACGTACGCCGTGGTGCCGGCGCCCGCCGGCATCCACGAGGTGCTGGAGCTGGATCCCTCCGCGTTCCCGCCGCTGAACCTCACGGCCCCGCCCGCCGGCGCACCGGGCGCCCCCGCCTCGGCGTCCCGGCTGGAGTCCGCGTACCTCGGGTGGATCGACTACGACGGCGCGGGCGGCAGCGGCGGCGTGGGCGACGCGGTCACCATCCGGGTCGCCGTGGCGTTCACGGATGCCGCCGCGTCGGAGGCCTGGCCGTCGATGCCGTCGCTGCTGCTGCTCATGGAGGAGCTGGCCAACCGCGCCTACGAGCTGAGCGATCTCCCGGTAAGGATCGAGGCGGCATCGGCCGGCCCCGCGGGCTACGCGGAAACGGGCGATGCCGCGAGGGATCTCGAGAACCTGGCGGGCGCCACCGACGCCCTGCTGGGGCGGCTGCACGAGTCGGCGGCGGTAGGCGAGGCGGATCTGGTGATCATGCTGGTGGGCGATGCCGCCGGCTCCCGGTCCTGCGGCGCCTCCGGCGGGTTCGCGGCGCAGAGCAGCGCGGCGTTCGCGGCGGTGCCCCACACCTGCGCGGTGGGCGGCTACGCCACCGCCGCGATCGGGGCGCTGCAGGGGGCGGGGCCCCCCGGCGCCCCCGGCGCCGCGTTCCCCTACGGGCGCGGGCACTACGACGCGGGAGCCCTGAAGGGGACGGCGATGGCGACGGGCGGCGCGGGCTGCGACGACGCGAAGACCGCGGGCGCGGAAGCGTGCATCCGGGACGGCGGGTGGTCGGATCCGCACAGGAACTTCACCGGGACCGGCATCCCGGCGGGGACCGCGGAGAACTGGAACGCCCGGGCCGTATTCTCCACCGCCCCGCACGCCGCATCGCTGGGGGGCGATCCGCAGAGCTACGACCCGACGCGGCCCGCCGGGGCCGTCGCGATCCGGCCCGCCGCCGGCGGCGGCCTGGAGGTGCTGGCCACGTTCAGCGAGGAGATACACGGGGCCTTCCCGCCGTTCGTCACCATAACCGACGGCGCCCGCGCGACGACCGCGGCCATGGCCGGGCCGCCCGGGACGGAATACTCGTACGCGTACAAGCCCGGCCTCCCGGGGGAGTACCAGGTGCTGTTTTCCAACGCGCGCGATCTCTTCGGCAACCCCGTGGAGAAGAACCCGGCGTCCGGGGGCAGGTTCGCGGTCGGCCCGGACGACGCGTTTTTGTTCATCACGTTGCCGCTTCCCGCGGACGCGGTCGAGTCCTCGGCCGACGACTTTCAGGGAGACGTGGGAAAGGCGTGGCTGACGGGAGGCAGCGGCAACTGGTCCGCCGCCGAGCCGACCAGGGGCGTGCCCGACCGGAGCATGGCCGCGAACAGGGTGGCCGCCGCCGACTGCAGCGGCCCGTGCACGATGGAGCTCAAGAGGCCGCTGAACACCGGGAAGCCGCTCGTGATATCCTTCGACAGGTACGTGGACGGGGGGATGGCGGGGGACGCCGGGCTGCGCGTGGAGTACGCCGGCGGGTGGGGGAAGTTCGAAAAGTGGGAAAGCCTCGCCTCCTACACGGGCGGCAA
Source organism: uncultured Candidatus Cenarchaeum sp. (assembly GCA_958295735.1). GTDB lineage: Archaea > Thermoproteota > Nitrososphaeria > Nitrososphaerales > Nitrosopumilaceae > Cenarchaeum. The sequence goes on along the minus strand of OY282369.1, from coordinate 3,163,033 downwards.
CGGGAACGCCACCGGCAGGTGGGAGAGGACGGTCGTCGGGCTGTCCATACAGGACACGTCCGCGAGGCTGCGCCTCCTCGCCGAGCCCGGCCAGGCGGGCGAGCGCGTCGAGGTGGACAACTTCCGCGTGTTCCGGCCCGCCGACGCGGTGCCCGACGTCACGTTCACGGCGGCCCTGAACGACGCGCGCACCGCCATCGCCGTAGTCCTGTCGAAGAGCAGCTCGCACGCGTTCTCGGCCTCGGACTTCGAGCTGAGCCACGGCGCCATATCCTCCATAGCGGGCGCGGCGGACCCGGGGGCGAGATCGCTGCGGGTCTCGGGGATACCGCGCGGGGAGGCGGTGACCGTCACGTACGCGGGCCCCGCGCTGGACCTGGGGGGCGGCCACGTCCTGAACAGCGGCGAGTCCGCCACGGCGCCGCCGCCGGACAGGCCGCCCGTCCTGCGGGACATACCCGGCATGGACGTGGCGCTGGGCTCCAGCGCCGCGCGGCAGGTCTACGCCGAGGATCCGGACGGGGACGCCATCGCCCTGTCGGTGTCCGGGAGCCCCGGCTTCGTCTCCCTGGACGACAGCGGCAACGGGACCGGCATCGTGACCGCGAGCCCGGCGCTGCCCGCGCACGCGGGCATCCACAAGGCGACAGTCACCGCCACGGCGAACTCCCTGTCCGCCTCCGCGACGTTCCGGATAACGGTCGCCCCGGACACGGCGCCGCCGTCGATAATGCCGCCAGCTGACAGGACGTTCGAGGCGACCGGCATCCTGACCAAGCTGACGCGCGACCAGATCGGCTCGGCGAACGCCACGGACGCCGCCGACCCGGACCCGGCCGTCTCCAGCAACGCGACGGCCGCCTTCCCGCTGGGGAAGACGGCCGTGCTGTGGACCGCGACGGACTCGTCGGGAAACTCCGCGAACGCGACGCAGGTCATAACCGTCAGGGACACGACGCCGCCCCTCGTCACGCCCCCGGCCGACTTTTCCATGGCGACGGCCGCGCAGAGCACGCCGCTCGGGCCCGCCGACTACGGGACGGCCACCGCCACGGACATATTCGGGCCGCTCAACATAACGAGCGACGCGCCCGCATCGTTCCCGCTCGGGAGCACAACGGTGACGTGGACCGCCGCCGACCCCTCCGGCAACTCCGCCTCCGCGGCCCACACGGTCACGCTGGAGCTCTCGACCGAGAATCCGCCGCCCGCCGTCGTGCTGTCGAGGGCCTCGAGCGCCTCGCCGGTGAACTCCGACCAGGTCGTAACCGCCACGTTCGACCGGCCGGTGGAGGGCTTCGATCTCGGCGACATAGAAGTGATCAACGCGGAGGCCTCCGGCCTCGCCAAGAAGGGTCCCGAGTACACGTTCACGGTCGCCGCCGCCCCGAACGCGACCACGACCGTGACCGTGTCGGTCCCCGCGGGGGCGGCCAACGGCACCGCCTCGGGGCTGGGCAGCGCCGCGTCGAACGTCCTGACGTTCGCGGTCGACAAGGAGCGGCCGACGTTCGCGGCGTTCGCCGCCTCGAACACGCGGGCCCTGGCGGTGTTCAGCGAGCCCGTGCACGGCGCGCTGGATCTCGGCGACTGGGCGGTGGGCGGCGAGCGCCCGCTCTCGGCGGAGGGCATCGGGAACCACAGCGGGTACCACCGGCTATACGGGGAGGCGCCGGGCGCCGTCTCCGGCGCCACGTCGCTCGCGCTCGGCCACGCGGAGCAGCCGGGGCTGTCCTACGCCGTGGCGTACGCCGGTACCGGCCTCGCCGACCTCGCCGGCAACGCGCTGGCGCCCGCCGCGGAGGACGTCCCGGCGGACGCGGCGCCCCCCGCCTGGTTCGCCAGGCAGATGTCGCGCACGTCGATCCAGATAGTGTTCGTCGAGCCGGTCAGCGGCACGCTGGACCTGCGGGACTGGAGATCGGCCCCCGGGCACGCCGTGTCCGCGGACGGGTTCCCGGAGGCGCGCGCGCACCCGCCCCCCGCGGTGACCGAGAGGTTCGAGAACCTGACGCACCTCACGCTCAACTTCAACGGGTCGGCGGGCGGCTTCGTATCGCACGTGCCGGGCGGGAAGGGCGGCGGCGGCGGCCCGCTGGCCGCCGCGCGCGGCCTCGTCCCGCTGGTGGTCGCGCAGCCGTACTCCATAGACGGCATAGCGAGGGTCCCCGGCTCGTACTTTGGCCTGCACGCCGCCGGCGACTACGTCTACCCCGTCAGCGTGAACGGGGGCGCGCGCATAATAGACGTCTCGAACAAGACCGGCCCGCAGCTCCTGCCGTCCCGGATCCTCGCCGGCTACGCGATCCACGTGGACGGCGACAGCGCGTACATGGGAGGGGGCAGCAGCGCGATGTGGATAACGGACGTGTCGGACAAGGCGAGCCCCGCCCGGACCGGCGAGGCCCCCACCGCCAACTCGTACGGGATACGGTCCATAGACGTCGAGGGCGGCCACGCGTACGCCTCGAGCTGGGAGAACCTCAGGAACCAGAGCGGCCTCGGGTACGACCACAACCGCGGCCTGTCCGTGATAGACGTGTCCGACGGGACGAACCCCGTCCTGGTGTCCGCCCTGGCCGATCCGAGGATGGCCGGGGGGCTGGACGTGGACGTGGACGGGGACGTCGCGTACGTGGCGGGCCGGGCCGGGCTTACCTCGATAGACGTCTCGAACAAGACGCACCCCCGCGTGCTCGACCACGAGCCCATGGGCGAGGAGGGCAGGCACCGCACCGTGGTGGTGAACGGCAGCCGCGCGTACGTGGGGATGGGCGGGGTGGACCTGCTCGGCATAGTCGACGTCAGCGACCCGTCGGACATGCGCCCGGCGTACGCCAGGGCCGTCCCGGGGCACGACACGCAGCAGCTGGCGGTGGGGGGGAACTACGTGTACGCCATAAGCAACAGCCTCGGCCTCATGATGTACGACGCCTCGGACCCGGACGCCGCCGTGGTGGTCCAGAGCGTGCCGAGCGTGGGATTCCTCACGGGGGGCATGGGGATAGGCGCCTCGGCGGACGGCAGGTACGTCTACGCGTCCACGCCCGACGGGGTCAGGATATTCGAGGTCTCGCGCGGGGGCGCCTCCGGCGCGCCCGCCGCCTCGCCCGCGCCCGCCGTCTCCGGCGCGTCGGGCGCCCCCGGCGCCTCCGGCGCGCCCGCCGCCTCGCCCGCGCCCGCCGCCTCGCCCGCGCCCGCCGCTGCCTCCCCCTCCCGGGCGCCGGTCCCGACGATGCCGCATCCCGCGCCGGCCGACTCCGTGCCGCCGGCGCTGCGGCACGCGTTCCTCTCGGGGGCCGGCATCCTGACCGTCCACTTCGACGAGCCCGTCGCGGACGTCGACGTCTCCGACATGCGCGTCGGCGGGGCGGGGGGCGGGGACGGCGTCCCGCTTTCGGGCTCCGCCGTCACGGCGGCCGCCCACGCCGTGTCCGTGACGATCGCCGAGCCGCAAAGGGCGCTGATCCTTTCCATGCAGTCCCCGCACCTCGACATCCCGGCGGGCGCGGCGCGCGACGCCGCGGGAAACTGGATGGGCGCCGTGCGGGGCCACCCGATCGCCGCGGGCGGGTAGGCGTGGCTCCCCCCCTCCCCACGCCGGCAGCCAGCGGGCGCGGGTTCCCGGCGCGCGGCGCCAGCGGCCGGCGGGGGGCGCGGGGGCGGCGCCCCGCCGGCATGGGCAGGTTTATCAACCGGCGCGGCGGCGGGCGCGCATGCCTTCGGGCCGGGGCGCCCGGGGATTCCGGGCGCGGCATTCGCGCGCGGGACCCGGCGGGGCGGCGGGAGATGCGTGACCGCGGCTCCGGGCCGGGATGCGGCGCGCCGGCGGCGATGCCGCGCGGCGGGGCCGTCCCCCGCGCGGGAGGCGGCGGCCCCGCGGGGGCCCGGCGGCAGCCGCGCGCCGCGGCGCTGATCCCCGCCGCGGCCCTCGTCCTCGCGTGCATCGCGGCCGCCGCGCTGCCGCCCGCGCACGCGGACGGCGGCCAGCCGGCGGCCGCGATGTCCGCGGGCGCGGCCCCCGCGGACGGCCCGCGGGCCGTGCCGTTCGCCCTGGCGTTCGACCGGGCGATGAACTCTTCCACCATCGACGCATCCGACATCGAGGCCTCCTCGGGGACGGTGCTGAACCTGCGCGCGGAGTTCCGGCACGCCGCGACCCTGGACGGCCGCATCGCCGGGGACGGCCGGTTCAACGCGCCGTCCGGCGTGGCCGTCGACGGCTCGGGCAGCGTGTACGTGGCCGACACGCGCAACGGCCGCGTCCGCGTGTTCGACTCCTCGGGAGCCGGCGCCGGCGAACTGCGGGGCCCGTTCGGCCGGCCTACCGGCGTGGCCGTCGACGCCTCCACGGGCGCCGTATACGTGGCCGACGCGGGCAGCGGCGGCGTCAGCATATTCGACCCCGCGGGAAACCGCACCGGCGAACTGCGGGGCCCGTTCGGCCGGCCGTCCGGCGTGGCCGTCGACGCCTCCACGGGCGCCGTATACGTGGCCGACGCGGGCAGCGGCGCCGTCCACACGTTCGGCCCGTCGGGGAACCGCACCGGCGGGATCGACTACCCGTTCAGCGAGCCGGCCGGCGTGGCCGTCGACGCCTCCACGGGCGCCGTATACGTGGCCGACGCGGGCAGCGGCCGCGTCCTGGCGTTCGATCCCTCCCTGCGGCACGCCGGCGATCTCCGGGGCCAGTTCCACCGGCCGGCCGGCGTGGCGGCCGACGGCGCGGGCGCCATATACGTGGCCGACGCGGGCAGCGGCCGCGTCCAGGTCTTCAACTCCACCCTGCACCGCATCGCCGATCTCCCCGGCCCGCTCTACCGGCCTGCCGGCGTGGCGGCCGGCGCCGACGGCGCCGTATACGTGGCGGACGCGGCGGGCGACCGCATCATGACGTTCCGCGCCGCGTACGAGTTCAGCGTGGCGGATCCGGCCGGCGGGGTCCTCGAGGTGGGCATTCCGGCCGGCCGCGCGCTGGATGCCGCCGGGAACGCGAACGCGGCGTCGAACGCGGCGAGGATCCACGTGGGCGCGGCCCCCGCGGCCCCCGCCGTCACGCCCGCGCGGCCCGGCCCGACCGGCGCCGCCCCCGTGGCGTTCTCGGTGGAGTTCGGCGTGAACGTCACCGGGTTCAACGCCAGCGGCATCGCGCTGTCGGGGGCGGCGGGCCGCGGCGGCGTCGAGAACTTTACCGGGGAGGGCGCCTCGTACTCGTTCGCGGTGCATCCCGGGTCCGACGGGGCCATACTGGTCGACATACCGGCCGGCGCGGCGCGGGACGCGGCGGGCGGCCCCACCGGCGCGGCGGCCCGGCTCTCCGTGGCGTACGACGGCACGCCCCCGGCCCCGGCGATCGCCCCCGCGCTGCCCGGCCCGACCGGCCTGCGGGCCGTGCCGTTCGGCGTGGGATTCGGCGAGATCGTGGATGCCGCGACCTTCGACGCATCCGACATAAACGCCTCCTCGGGGACGGTGGCGAACCTGCGCGCCGAGTTCCGGCGCGCCGGGGCCTTCGGCGGCCACGGCCAGGGCGCCGGCCAGTTCGACAACCCGCGCGGCGTGGCCGTCGACTCCTCCACGGGCGCCGTGTACGTGGCCGACACGTGGAACGACCGCGTCCAGGCATTCGGCCCCGCCGGGGACCCCGCCGGCGAGCTCCGCGGCCAGTTCAGCCGGCCGCACGGCGTGGCCGTCGACTCCTCCACGGGCGCCGTGTACGTGGCCGACACGCACAACGACCGGGTCCGGGCGTTCAACTCCACGCTGCACCACACGGGCGACATCGACTACCCGTTCGACGCCCCGCACGGCGTGGCCGTCGATCCCTCGGGCAGGGTGTACGTGGCCGACACGCTCGGCGGCGCCGTCCGGATCTTCGATTCCGCCCTGCGCCACGTCGCGGACGTCCGCGGCCCGCTCTCCTACCCGCACGGCGTGGCCGTCGATCACTCGGGCAGGGTGTACGCGGCCGAGCCGTGGAACCACACGGTCCGCGTCTTTGATTCCGCCCTGCGCCACGTCGCGGACGTCCGCGGCCCGCTCTCCTACCCGCACGGCGTGGCCGTCGATCCCTCGGGCGCCATATACGTGCCCGACGCCCGCGGCGCCGCCGTCCGCGTCTTCGACCCCGCCCTGCGCCACGTCGCCGACCTCCCGGGCCCGCTAGGCGGCCCGGCCGGCGTCGCCGCCGGCGGCCCGGGCCGGGTGTACGTGGCCGACACGTGGAACTACACAGTCCTGGCGTTCGATGCCGCGTACGCCTTCGACGTGGAGGATCCGGCCGACGGGATCCTCGAGGTGGGCATTCCGGCCGGCCGCGTGCTGGACGCGGCCGGGAACGCGAACGCGGCGCCCGGCGCGGCGGGCATCCTCGTGGACAGGACCGCCCCCGCCCCGAGCGTCACGTCCGCGCAGGGGGGCCTGACCGGCGCCGCGACGATCGGCTTCGAGGTGAACTTTGGCGAGCCCGTCTCCGGGTTCGGGGCGGGGGACGTGGTCCTTTCGGGCACCGCCGGGAGCGGCGGCGTCGAGAACTTCACCGGGAAGGGCGCCTCGTACTCGTTCCTGGTCTCGCCCGCATCGGACGGGACCATACTGGTCGACATACCGGCCGGCGCGGCGGCCGACAGGGCGGGCAACCCCAGCCTGGCCTCGGAGCGGTTCTCCGCGGGCTACTACGCGAAACTGGAGCCCCGGTCCTCCCCGGGCGGCGGGGCGCGGGAGAACCAGACGGGGGGCGGCGCCCCCGCGACCGCGGAGGCGCAGGAGCGGGAGCCGGGCCCGCCGGGCGCCGGGCCGCGCGTGCCCGTGGGCGTGCTCGCGGCGGGCCCGGGCGACCCGTCGGCCGCGGCGGCGCGGCTGGGGGCCGAGGACTTCAACCGCGCGGCCGCGGAGCGCGGCTACGCGTTCTCCGTCGGCATCTCCGAGTACGCGGTGCCGGCCGGCGCGTCCGGGGCGGAGGCCGAAGCGGCCCTGCGGGCCGCCCACGACGGCGGCCGGGGCCCCGTCCTGTACATAGGCCCGGCATCGGACCGCGCGCTGCGCGGCATGGCCGGGTACGCGGCGGAGCACGGGATAACCCTGGTGTCGCACTCGTCCGCGGCGCGCTCGCTGGCGGGGGCGGATCCGCCCGCGCCTGCCTCCGCCGCGATCCTGGCATCGTTCTCGCCCGCGGGGCGCCCGCCGGCCGCCGCGGGGGACGGCGTGTACCGGCTGGAGCCCGGCGCGGCGCACATGGCCAGGGCACTGGCCCACGAGGTGGCGCGGGGCGGGTTCGCCGCGGTCGTGCCGGCGGTGCAGGCGGGCCTGCACGGCCCCGCGGACGGCCCGGACTCCGGGTACGGCCTGCTGGGGCCCCTCGAGTCCTACCTGGCGCCGCTCGGCGTGCGGGTCGGCCCGCCCGTCGAGTTCTCCGGCGGGGAGGGCGCCGCATCCGTGTGGGCCGCCGTGCTGGCGGCCGCCGGGAACGGGACCGGCAGGAGCGTGGCCGTCGTGTACGTGGGATCGGACTCGGCGTTCGCGGCCATCGCCGGGAACGCGAGCGCGGGCAGCCACGCGCGGGAGATGTCCGTATGGTTCGCGGCCGGCGGCGCGGGGGCGGGCGCCGGGACGGGGGTGGCCGCGTCCCCCCTCGTGGTGTCGGACGAGGCGGCCGTGCGGCTGGCCCGGGACGTGGAGCTCACCGCGGTGCAGTTCGCGGTGGGGCGGAGCAACGCCACCGACCGCATAGACGCGGCCGTGCGCGGCGCCGGCGCGGCCGCCCTTCCCGCGGCCTCGGCCACGCCGGCCTACGCCGCGTACGAGGCGGCGCGCGTGCTCGGCAGGGCCCTGGCGCTGGCCGGGGGCAACCAGTCCGGGGCGGGCGGCCACGTGGCGGCGGCGGCGGAGATGGACGGCGGCCCGCTGGGCCGCATGGGCCTGGACCGGAACGGCGACCTGCGGCTGCCAGTCACGTACGGCGCGTGGTCCGTGTCCGATGCGGCGGCCGAATGGGTGCGGGCCCCGGAGCCGCTCCGCGGCGCGGACACGTGCGGCATGTCGCTGGAAAGGCCGTCGCTCTCCCTGCCCAGCCCCTCCCCGGGGCGGGTGAGCGGGGCGGCGGTGCAGACGGTGACCAACACGGGCACGATGCCGCTGCCCCCCGTGTCCGTGGCCGCCGGGGACTGGATCCTGCGCGGGGGCGGCTCCCCGCCGGGGGCCACGCTGCCGTTCTCGCTCACGGAGATGTCCGTGGGCGCGGCGGGCTTTTCCCCGCTCGCGGCGGATTCCGCGATACCGGGCGGGACGCCGGCGGGCGGCAGCGTGGACGTCGGGTTCAGGGTGGACCTGACGGGCGTCCCCTCGCTGGATGCCGGCAGCATGGAGCAGGCGATCGCGTACGGCGTGGACTGCTAGGCGCGCGGGCGCCGGGATCCGGCGCTCCCGCGCGCCCGCGCGGGCCCTGGCGGCAGCCCCGGACCGGGGCGGCCCGCCCCCGCGCCGGGGCCGGGACCGCGCGGGGCCGCGCGCGCGCCGGCCCCCGGCGCGGGCGCGGTCCGGGGGCGCGGGGCCGCCCGGATCAGCCCCGCCGCTCCCGCGGCCGCGCCCTTGCCGCGCGCCCTCCGGGCCGGGACGAGCGCCGCGGGGGCGGGCGCGCGCCCCGCGGTTGCCGGGACCCCCCGATCCGCCCGCTTGCCCCGCGGGACGCGCGCCGCGGGGGCGGGCGCGCCCCGGGGAGCCGTCGGCCGGCCCCGCCCCCGGGCATTCCGCGGGCGCGGGCGGGGCCGGCGCGGACCTCCCGATCCGGCAGATCCCGGGTGTGGGTTTTCGGGCGCGGGCCCGCGCCGCCCGAAACTGCCGCGCGATGCAAAGATCTATATAGACAAGTTTTCAGATCCCGGCGACGGCGGCGCCGAACGGCCCGGACGCGCGGCTGCCCGCCCGCCGCGCGGCGAAGTCCGCGGGAAAGTCGTTCGGGGAGCCGGGCATACGGGCGGGGAAGGGGCGCGGCGCGGCGCGGCGCGCGGGCCGGCCTAGTGCGCGCGCGACGGCAGCGGGGCTCGAGAACTCGCCCGTATAGTCCGCCGCGAGATCGATGCGGCGGGCGGCGGAGGCGGCCGCGGAGGAATGCGGGTCCGGCGCAAGGCCGAAGCGCATCCCGGACCCCGATCCCGCCCGCCCGCGCCGCGGGCGGGGGAAAAGCGGCCGGGCGCTGCGGCAAAAAGCCGGGCAGCACCGCCAGGGCGGCCGGCCGGTCCGGGACGGGGCCCGGCGAGGCGAAGGGCGCGCCCTACGTCGCCGACCGCGGGTACCGCGGCGGGGGCCAGGAGGAGCACGCGCGGGATTCCCGCCCACGCGGGGGGGGGGGGGGGCGCCCGCGGCCTTCTCGCGCGCGCCGCCCCGCGGCATCGGAAGACGCGAACGTCATGCCGGGGGTCGAGCGGTTCCCCCGCGGCAGCAAACTGGAAGGCGTCGCGCCGGCGATGCTGGCGTCCGCCGCCGGGGCCGGGGTGTTGCCGGGCCTGCCGCTGCCGGGCCTGCCGCTGCCGGGCCTGCCGCTGCCGGGCCGCGGGTTCCGCAACGCGGGCTGCGTGCTGGCAGCCGGTCACTCCCGCGTTGCACTGCGCCGGCCCTGTGGCGCGTGGGAGCTGTGGGCACGGCGTGCCTGCGTTCTTCTCGCGCGTGCTGTTGCAGGCTTGCCGGGATCGACGGCCGACGTCCTGCCGCCGCCTACCCGCGCCGCCCCAGCTCCGCGAGCGACTTTTCCTTTCCGGCAAGCGCGTGCGGGTCGTCCGGAACGGCGTACAGCCGCCTGTCGTAGTGCGTGACCGCTTCCCCGTGCCGCCCCAGCTCCGCGAGCGACTCTCCCTTCATCGCATGTACGCGGGAGTCGTCTGGATCCCGGGCCAGGGCCCGGTTGTAGCACGCGACCGCTTCCCCGTGCCGCCCCAGCTCCGCGAGCGACTCTCCCTTCATCGCATGTACGCGGGAGTCGCCCGGATTCAGGGCCATGGCCCGGTCGTAGTGCACGACCGCCTCCTTGAATAGTCCCAGCTCCGCGAGCGACTTTCCCTTTCCGGCAAGCGCGTGCGGGTCGTCCGGAACGGTGTCCAGCCGCCTGTCGTAGCACGCGACCGCCTCCCTGAATCGCCCCAGCTCCGCGAGCGACGCCCCTTTCATGGCATGCGCGCGGGAGTCGCCCGGATCCAGGGCCAGGGCCCGGTCGTAGCACGCGACCGCCTCCTCGTGTTTCTTCAGCCCCGCGAGCGATTCTCCCTTACTGGCATGCGCGCGGGAGTCGCCCGGATCCAGGGCTAGGGCCCGGTCGTAGCACTCTGCCGCCTCCCTGAATCGCCCCAGCCCCGCGAGCGACTCTCCCTTTCCGGCAAGCGCGTGCGGGTCGTCCGGAACGGTGTCCAGCCGCCTGTCGTAGCACGCGACCGCCTCCCTGAATCGCCCCAGCCCCGCGAGCGACTCTCCCTTCATCGCATGTACGCGGGAGTCGCCCGGATCCAGGGCCAGGGCCCGGTCGTAGCACGCGACCGCCTCCCCGTGCCGCCCCAGCTCCGCTAGCGACTCTCCCTTTCCGGCAAGCGCGTGCGGGTCGTCCGGGACGGCGTACAGCCGCCTGTCGTAGCACGCGACCGCCTCCCTGAATCGCCCCAGCCCCGCTAGCGACTCTCCCCTCATGGCATGCGCGCGGGAGTAGTCCGGATCCAGGGCCAGGGCCCGGTCGTAGCACTCTGCCGCCTCCCCGTGCCGCCCCAGCCCCGCGAGCGACTTTCCTTTCAAGACATGCGCGTACCGGTCGCCCGGATCCAGGGCCAGGGCCCGGTCGTAGCACTCTGCCGCCTCCCCGTGCCGCCCCAGCCCCGCGAGCGACTTTCCTTTCAAGACATGCGCGTACCGGTCGCCCGGATCCAGGGCCAGGGCCCGGTCGTAGCACGCTATCGCCTTTTCGTGCCGCCCCAGTTTCGCGAGCGACTCTCCCTTCCTGGCAAGCGCGGAATCGCCCGGATCCAGGGCCAGGGCCCGGTCGTAGCACGCTATCGCCTTTTCGTGCCGCCCCAGTTTCGCGAGCGACTCGCCTTTTTTGCCAAGCATGTGTGGATCGTCGGGCAGCATGGCGAGCGACTTGTCGCAGTACACGACTGCCTCCTGGTACTCGCGCGAGTGAAACAGGCCCTCCCCCATGTGCCGGCAGAAACGGCGGCCGCCGGGGTGGATCTCGGACACGATGCATTCGATGAGCGGCAGGACGATCCCAAAGTATCGGTCGATTTCGATCGGCGGCAATTTCGCGGACGCGTGGGCTATGTCGTGCCTGCGATCGAACAGATCCTGGAGTTTTGCCCGGTCTGGCCCGCACGGGCAGTCGTCGAGCACGTGGGGCATGCCCATCTTGTACAGGATGCCTTTTACGGCGTCGGCGTTCTGAAAATTGCGGGACAGGGAAATGTATCGCGCCAGCGAGATCCCGCCCAGCCGTTCGGGGTCCTGCAGTTCGCCGCTTACGAAGAGATGCGGGGATATTTTTTTCCTCACGATCAGCGTTTCGAGGGCGTGCCTCAGGATCTGCTCCAGCACCATGACCAGTTTTGTGGTGCACTGGTCCTTCGTGTCGTCGCTGGCGCCCGCCAGGTTCGCCACGATCCAGCCCACTTCGTCGAACGTCGAACCGATCGACTGCTTGCGCGCGGCCGGGGTGATGCGGCGGCCGAATCTTACCCCCATGTCTTGCGCCAAGCCTACGGCCAGCCACTATTTGTGTGTTTTTATACGGCGTCGGGTACGTGGCAGGCGGCCCCCCCGCAGGCGCGAATCCGGATCGACGAAGCAGTTTTCGCGCCCGCGGGCGGCCTACCCCCCGCGGGCGCCGGCGCGGGGCCGCGAACCCGCCGGCCGGGTGCGAAAGCGCATTCGTCTATCCAGATTCGCGCCAGCAGGGCGGGGCTACCGGCCCCGTACTGGCGCCAGACGGGAATGGAATGCCGGATCGCCAAACCTGATTCTGCCGCAGCGATCGGGCGGGGACGGGGGCGGGGCAGCTAATCGTCCTCATCCAGCATTAATTCCCAGCCCATGGAATATTCACGGTGCTCCTCGCTGAAATAGTCCCAGAACAACCTCCCGTCCTCCCGTGCCATCCTCCCGTACTCCCGGGCCCTCTCTTTGCACCCCTGGGCCACCCACTCGCGCCCCCGGGCCGTCCTCGCGTCCTCCAGGGCGGCCGTCCTCGCGTCCTCCAGGGCCGTCCTCGCGTACTCCCGGGCCATCTCGTTGGTGTACGGCGGCCTGGGCATGGATGATTTTGTCGCCTGCGCCATGCGCGGTGTAGATCTTGCCCGTATTTAATTTTTGGTATTTGGGCAGCCCATCTCACAATCGCGCCAGAAACCCGGCACAGCCCAAGATAATGATCGCGAAAGGTCGACTTTTGCTGACATTGTGGGGCAAAAAGTAACAGCTCACGATTTTGAGGCGATTTGCCTCGCAACCGCGGCTTTGAGATCCAAGCAGGGCCGCAAAATCCCGCGCTTTTGAAGCAGATCGGCAAGCATTCCGGGCACGCCCGCAAAATCCCGCGCTGCGCGACGGCGTTCGGCCGGGGATCGAAGGCAGGTGCTCGCGCACTGTGAAACGCCTGAAGATCGGGACGGAGAACGTGAGGTACGACAAGGTCAAGAGGCGCTGCCCCGGGTGCAACAAGGTGCACACGCCGCACACCCCCGGGGCCATGCCCGGCTGCAGGCACGACCTGAACACGGAGATGGCGGCGGTCAGCCTCAAGACGTGCGGCGTGTCATACCGCAACATAGCGGACATATTCCGGACGGTGCTGGGCATCGACGTCGCGGCGGGGACGATCGTGAAGATGGTGGGCAGGGCGGCCAGGGCGCTAGAGCCGCTGCACGCGGCGATGGCGGGAATGCTGCGCAAGGCCAAAGCGATAAACGGCGACGAGGCCTCGCGGCGGATCAACGGCGCGAACGCGTGGCTGTGGGCGCTCGTCGCCGAGCGGTTCGCCGTGTTCGCGGTCGAATACTCGCGCGGCGCGTCCGTCCTGCTGTCCCTGCTGGATGGATTCAAGTGCACCATGACCAGCGACTCGCATCCCCCGTACAACCACGTGGGGGACTCGCACCAAAAGTGCCGCGCGCACTGCCTGCGCGAGGTAAAAGAGACCCTCGAGTTAAAGGATCCCGGGCCCCAGTTCCGGCGCTTCGCGCGCACGTTCAAGATGCCGCACGACTCCCGCGAGGTGGCCGCGCGCGCGGACCCGGAGGAGCGGAAGCGCGGGGCGGCCAGGCTCCGGGCCCGGCCGGACGGGCTGATCTCCAAGGATTACGACGAGCCCAACTGCAAGCGGTTCGTCAAGAGGCTGAAGCGCGGGAATGACCGCGCGTTCGCGTTCATAATGGCCGGCATCCCGAGCGACAGCAACAGGGCGGAGCAGGCCTTGCGGCTCAGCGTGATCATGCGGAACATCACCGGCGGGAGCCGCTCGCGGAAGGGGGCGCGCGGCCACGCGGTGCTGATGAGCGTGAAGGAGACGTGCGGGATGAACGGCCTGAACTTCTACGAGTTCTGCGTCAAGTACCTGGACAGGGGGTCCCCGGAGGCGGCCCGCCGCGCGGCGGCCGGGCCGGCGCCCGGCGGGGGGGCGTGGCCGTTCCCCGAGCCCGCGGACGCGGATGCGGGCAAAACTGCCTCAAAATCGTGAGATATTACCGCGGAAGCGTCGCTCGGGGGCGCGCCGGACCGGCGCGGGGGCCCGGGCGGCGGGCGGCCGGGAAAACCCGTCGCCGGGATGTGGGGGGCCGCGCCGATCCTGCCCGCGTTCCCGGAGTATCGGGGGACGGAGCCGGCCGACGACTCCCCGGGGCGCGCCCGCGCCGCGACGCGGCGTCCCGCGAGGCAGGCGGGCGGATCGGGGGCGGCCCGGCGTCCGCGGCGCGCGTTCCGGCCCGGAGGGCGCGCGGCAGGAGCGCGGCCGCGGAAGCGGCAAGGCCGGACCGGGCGCGGGGCGCCGCGGCCGGCGCGGGTGGCGTTGGTCGGGCTGGACTGCTCTGCGGCGATGAGCCGGACCAGGCGCGGGGCGCCGCGGCCGGCGCGGGACCGACGCGGGCGGCGGGGGGGGGGGGGCTCCCCGCCTTGCTGGTCCAGGCGCGGGGCGCCGCGGCCGGCACGTCGGGCAGCCGAGCAGCTTGACGGGCTTCAGTTCCCCCGCGCGGAACGCCCCGCGCGCGGGCTCTTCCATCCAGTCTAGCGTCCTGAAGATCTTGCCGGCGGGCGCGCGCTCGATCGCCCCCCGCGCGTCTCTGCGGGGTTGAGCTCCGGCGCGTGCGGCGGCAGGTACTCCAAAATTATGTCCCCGCCGAGGGATTCCGGGAACTTTTTGACCTCCGCCGACTCGTGGCACGATGCGTTGTCCACGAACGTCGGCACCCTGCCGAACTTGTCGCGGGCGCGCCCCGGGAAGTTGTAGTTGTCGGCGTTCGCCTTGCCGCAGGACTCGCGGAAGAACACGCCCGCGGCCGGGATCCCGAAGATCTGCAACTTCTCCCGCGCCGGGCAGGAGCGGGGCGGGGCGGCCTTGTCGCGCCGGAACCGCCCGCAGCCGGGCCCGTTCCGGGCCTTCTCGATGCCGGCGTTGTCGCCGGCCGCCGCCGTGAATCCCCCCGCCGCCTTTTTCCGCGCGAGCTCGCTAGCGCGCTCCCCGGACTCTTCCTGCTTTTTCTTCGAGGCGGCGCCCGGGTTCCTCGGCCGCGGCTTCCCCCGCGAGGACTTCGGCCTTTTCATGATGTCCCGCATCCCCGACTCCGTACTCCGCGCCTAACTTTTCCTTCGCGTGCCGGCGGGCGGCGCCGGAGTCCCGCTGGCCGGACCCGGAGCCGCGCGGCCCGGGGCCGCCGTCGAGATCCGCCGGGAGCTGCCCGGGCTGGGCCCCGTCCGGGCGGCAATCCCGCCCGCGCCCCCCGCGCCCGCGCCCCCCGCGCATGCCCTCCTCCCGGGCCCGAGCCAGCAGTTGCGTGTGGTGGACTTGCCCCTGTTGACGATGGCGGCAACCCCGACTGCCGTCTTGCCCTCCTTCCTCCGCGCGCGGGCGGTCAGCTTGTCGCCCCCCGGATGCCCTTCTCCTTCCTGCGGCACTGCCTCGGGTACGGCACGGGGGCGTCGGGGAGGAATCCGGGCCCTCCCTTCGCCTTGATCGCCGGTCTTGCCGCCGTCCTGCATCGCGGCCTGTGCTGTTAACCGTGCATGCCAAGAATAATTTACAAAACGGCGGGTTTTTTTTTTTGCGTCCTGTCGCGGCATCCGTCGGGCGCGCCGGCCGCGGGTTGTCGAATGGCCCGTTTCTTCATCATTTTTGCCACGGGCCCGCATTCTGCGCCCCGGATCCAGATCCGGCCGTCGGCGCGGGGCCGGCGCCCCCGGGAGGTTCCCCGGCCCTCCCGGGGGCGCGGCCCCCTCCCGCGTTCTTCGGGCCGGCCGGCGGGGCCGGGCCCGCCGCCCCCGCCCGCGGACGGCCACGGCGCGGCCCCGGACGTTTTCGCCGCCCGGCGCCGGCATCGGCTCCCGCCCCCGCCGGCCCCGGCGCGGGCTCGTCCGGGCAGAAGCCGCGCCCGCGGCGCCGAACCGCCCCCCGATCCCGCGCCCGGATCGCGGCGGGCGAGTCCGCGCCGGCGGACCAGCCTTCCCGACAATCGCGCCCACGACGGCCGCGGCGGGGCGGTTTTCGGGCCTAACACCCGAGTCGCTCGACGGCGCGCGTGGTAAGCAGCTCCCGCTCCCCGGGCGCGAATCTGGATCGGCGAAGGCGTTTCCACGCCCGTGACTGGCGGGTGCGTGACCTCGTGCTCTGGCGTGCGGGCTTACGTCCAAACCGAGACCGCGCCTGGCGGCAACAACCGCCCCCCGATCCCGCGCCTAGATCGCGACGGACGCAAGTATGCGCTCGATGGCGGGCGGATTGTTTATCTACCGGCGGAGCAGCTGGCCCGCGTGTTGCTCGGCTGGGACGATCTAGCGGTGGCGGCCCGCGCGCCCGCGGGCCGGATTCCTTGGGCCGGCATCGCGGCGGCCCGCGCGGGACGCGGCGGGCGCCCCGTGCCGGGGACGCCCGCGCGCGGGCGGCGGGCGCGGGCATGGCCGGACACTCCGGCGGAAGCGGCCCCGTCCGTCCGTGGCTGGGGGGGGGGGGCGGGTAGGAATGGAGATCGCCCATGCCGCTGACGAGAACCCCCCGCCGTCCCGGATCGCGGCGCCGCCTGCCGCCCGCCGCGGCCCTGATCCCGCTCGCGGCGCTCCTCGCGGGCTGCGGCGTTGCCGCGCCGCACGCGCACGCGGACGGCCACCAGCTGACCGTCGAGATCTCGAACGCCACGGCCTCCCCCACGGACTTGGCGGCCGTGCCGTTCACCATGAACTTCAGCAGGGCCATAAGCTCCTCGACGCTCGACGCGTCTGACATAAGCGCCTCCTCGGGAACTGTCCAGAACCTGCGCGCGGTGCTGAACCACAGCGGAAACTTCGGCGGCCCCGGCAGCGGCAACGGCTCGCTCAGCAACCCGACCGGCGTGGCGGTAGACGGCGCGTCCGGAAGCATATACGTGGCCGACGGCAGCAGCAACCGGGTCATGATTTTCGATCCCGGCGGGAATTTCACGGGAGCGCTTCCCGGCGGGTTCAACTGGCCGACCGGCGTGGCGGTGAACGGCTCGGGCAGCGTGTACGTGGTCGACTACCCCCCCGGCCGCATCGCGGTGTTCGACTCCGCCCTCCGCAGCACCGCCAACATCACGCGCTCCGGCATGGAGGAACCCTACGACGTGGCAGTCGACGGATCGGGCAACGTTTACGTGCTGGAGAGCGGACTTGAGGCGATCATGATCTTCAACTCCTCGGGGGCCTTCGTCGGCATGTTCTCCCACCAGTTATGGACTCCGCTCGGCGTGGCGGTGAACGCCTCTGGCTACATATACGTGGCCAACACGAATCACGACCGCGTTGACGTATTTGACCCCGCCCACGGCTACGTCGGCGCCCTGCCGGTCGAGTTCGACAAACCGAAAGGCGTGGCGGCCGACAGCCACACGGGCACCATATACGTGGCCGACACCGACAACGACCGCGTCGTGATATACGACCCCGCCACGGCCCGTATCGGCTACCTGCCCGGATCGTTCAACGGCCCGACGGGCGTGGCGGCGGGCCCTTCGGGCGAGGTATACGTGGCCGACATGGGCAACAACACCGTCCAGGCGTTCTACACGGAGTCGTACGAGTTCGACGTGGTGAACCCGGCAGACCGGCAGACCCTCACGGTGAGAATGCCGGCCGGCCGGGTGCAGGACCCTGCCGGCAACGCGAACGAGGCGTCCAACACGGCGAGCATCCACGCAAGCAGGACGGGCCCGATCCCGAAAGTCGCGTCCGGGCAGCAGGGCCCGACCAGCGCCACGACGATCGGGTTCACGGTGGAGTTCGGCGAGAACGTCACCGGGTTCAACGCCAGCAGCGTCGGGCTGTCCGGGACGGCCGACCACGCCGGCGTCGCAGACTTTGCGGGCGCCGGCGGCTCGTACTCGTTCGGGGTGTCGCCCGCATCGGACGGGACGTTGCTGGTCGACATACGCGCGGGCGCGGCGGAGGATGCGCTGGGCAAACCGAGCCGCGCGGCGAAGCGGTTCTCGATAGAATACGACGGCACGCCCCCCGCCGCCGCCGTCGCCGCGGCGCAGCCCGGCCCCACCAACCTGGCGGCGGTCCCGTTCGTCCTGTCCTTCAGCGAGCCCGTGAACGCGTCCTCGCTGGAGGCCGGCGACGTGAGCGCCTCCTCCGGGAACGTGGCGAACCTGCGCGCCGCGTGGCGCCACAACGGGACGTTCGGCGGCCCCGGCACCGGCGACGTACAGTTCGACGGCCCGGCCGGGATGGCAGTCGACGCCTCCGGCAACATCTACGTGGCGGACCGCGGCAACAACCGCGTCCAGGTGCTGGACTCCTCCCGGGAACACGTCGCCGACATCGATGCGGCCAACGCGACGGGGCTCAGCGCCCCGCACGGCGTGGCGATCGACGGCGCGACGGGCCGCATATACGTGGCGGACACCGACGGCGATGCCGTCCGCGTGTACCACCCCAACAGGACCTACGCCGCCGACCTGCCCGGCCCGTTTTCCAAGCCGACGGGCGTGGCGGTCGGCGGCCCGCACCACCGCGTGCACGTGGCCGAGCGCGACAGCGGCAGCGTCCACGTGTACGACCCCGACGGGGCCTACGCCGGCAACATCACCGGGCTCGGCAACCTGTCCGGCGTGGCGGTCGACGCCTCGGGCAGCATTTACGTGCCCCGGGCCGGCGCCAGCGGCCGCGTCAGCATATACCACCCCGACATGACCCACGCCGCCGACCTGCCGGGCCCTTTCGGCTGGCCGGCCGGCGTGGCCGTCGACGCCTCGGGCCGCATATACGCGGCCGACTCTGGCGGCAACTCCACCGTCCGCGTGTACGGCCCGGCGGGGGTCCAAATAGCCGAGATCAGAAACTCGTTCAACCAGTCGCACGGCGTGGCGATCGACCCCACCACGGGCGCACTATACGTGGCGGAAGACGCCGGCAACCGCATCCAGGCCTTCGATGCATCGTACGACTTCGACGTGGAAAATCCGGACGACCTGCAGACGCTCAACGTGAGCCTGCCGGCCGGCCGCGCGCGGGACGCGGCCGGGAACGGCAACGCGGAATCCAACACGGCGGGCATCGAAATAGACAGGACCCGGCCGATCCCGGCCGTCGCGCTGTCCGGCCCGGCCGACGCCGCGACGATCAGCTTTGCGGTCACCTTCGACGAGGACGTCGCCGGGTTCAACGCGAGCGGCATCGCGCTCTCGGGCGCGGCGGACCCCGGCAGCGTGGCCAACTTCGCGCTTGTCAACTCCACCGCGTACACCTTCGATGCCTCGCCCTCGGACAACGGAACCGTGACAGTCGGCATACTGGAAAACGCGGCGGAGGACGATGCCGGCAACGGCAACGAGGCGGCGCAGTTCTCGGTAAATTACGCCGGCGCATCCCCCTTCCCGGTCCCGACGATCACGTCCGGCGCGGGCCCGGGCCCGGCCCGCGAGTCGCCGATCGGGTTCACGGTCACTTTCAGCGAGGACGTCACCGGGTTCAACGAGACCGGCATCGCGCTCTCGGGCACGGCGGGCACCGGCGCTACAGTCGACAACTTCGACAACGCCAGCGCCAGGACGTACACGTTCGACGTCGCGCCCCTGGCCGCGGGCACCGTGCTGGTCGACATTCCGGAAGGCGCGGCCGTCGATTCGGACGGCAACTACAACGAGGCGGCGGAGCAGTTCTCCGTACGATACACCGGCGCGCTCCCGGTCCCGACAATCACGTCCGGCGCGGGCCCGGGCCCGACCAGCGAGTCGCCGATCGGGTTCACGGTCACTTTCAGCGAGGACGTCACCGGGTTCAGCGAGACCGGCATCGAGATCTCGGGCACGGCGGGCGCCGGCGCCGCCGTCGACGACTTCGACAACGCCAGCGCCAGGACGTACACGTTCGACGTCGTCACGGCGTCCGACGGAACCGTGCGGATCGACATTCCCGCGGGTATAGCGCGGGACGCGGACGGCAACGGTAACGAGGCGGCGGCCGGGCTTTCCATCGTCCTTGACACCGCGGGGCCGGCCGCGGCGGTCGCCGCGGCGCAGGCGGGCCCGACCAACCTGGCGGCAGTGCCGTTCGCCGTGAAGTTCAGCGAGGGCATAAACGCCTCGGCCCTCTCCGCCTCGGACATCGCCGCCTCGTCCGGCACGGTGCAGGACCTGCGCATGGTGCTGCGCTACAACCACACGATCGGCGAGGAAAACTTGCCAAGCGCGGACCCCGGCAAATTCGACCGCCCGTTCGGCCTGGCAGTCGACGGCTCGGGCTACCTGTACGTCGCCGAGAGGGCCGGCATGCGCATCCAGGTCTTCGACCCTGCTGGGAACCACAACGCAACATTCGGCGGCCCCGCCGCGGACCCCGGCGACCCGGATCCCGGCCTATTCGACAACATATACGGCATCGCGGTCGATGCCTCCTCGGGTCGGATATACGCGGCCGACTCGGTCGGCGACCGCGTCCTCGCGTACGACCACAACGGGGAATACCTCGCCGATCTCCCCGGCGCGCCCGAAACTCCGGTCGCCCTGGCGGTGAACGCCTCGGGCCACGTGTACGTGTCCAACGCCGGCAACGGCACCGTCCAGATCTTCGACCCCTCCTGGAACTGGGCCGCCGCCCTCAGCGGCGCGTTCGACGGCCCGCGCGGCGTGGCATTCGACGGCCCCGCGGGCCTCGTATACGCGGCCGACAGGGACAACAGCCGCATCCGCGTCTTCGACACGGCCGGGATGCCGGCCGGGGACTTTGGCACCAACGGCAGCGGCGCCGGCCAGTTCGTCCGCCCGGTCGCCGTGGCGGTCGACGACCTCGCGGGCAGGATATACGTGGCCGAGAGGGGAAACCACCGCGTGCAGGTGTTCGACTCCGGCAGGAGCCACGTCTCATACCTCTTCGGCTTCCCCAACGCGCTGGATGACCCGCGCGCCGTTGCGGCCGACGCCCCCTCGGGCCGCGTGTACGTGGCCGACACGGAGCACCACCGCGTCCTGGTGTTCGACGCCGCGTACGAGTTCAGCGTGGCGAATCCGGACGACAACCGGACGCTCACGGTGAGCCTGCCGGCCGGCCGCGCGCGGGACGCGGCCGGGAACGGCAACGCGGAATCCAACACGGCGAGCATCGAAATAGACAGGACCCGGCCGATCCCGACAGTCGCGCTGTCCGGCCCGGCCGACGCCGCGACGATCAGCTTTGCGGTCACCTTCGGCGAGGACGTCGCCGGGTTCAACGCGAGCGGCATCGCGCTCTCGGGCTCGGCGGACCCCTACAAGGTGGCCAACTTCGCGCTTGTCAACTCCACCACGTACACCTTCGATGCCTCGCCCTCGGACAACGGAACCGTGACAGTCGACATACGGGAAAACGCGGCGGAGGACGATGCCGGCAACGGCAACGAGGCGGCGCAGTTCTCGGTAAACTACACCGGCGCATCCCCCTTCCCGGTCCCGACGATCACGTCCGACGCGGGCCCGGGCCCGGCCCGCGAGTCGCCGATCGGGTTCACAGTCACCTTCAGCGAGAACGTCACCGGGTTCAACGAGACCGGCATCGCGCTCTCGGGCCCGGCGGGCACCGGCGCCACAGTCGACAACTTCGACGACGCCAGCGCCAGGACGTACACGTTCGACGTCGCGCCCTTGGCCGCGGGCACCGTGCTGGTCGACATTCCGGAAGGCGCGGCCGTCGATTCGGACGGCAACGGCAACACGGCGGCGCAGTTCTCCATACGATACACCGGCGCGCTCCCGGTCCCGACGATCACGTCCGACGCGGGCCCGGGCCCAACCAGCGAGTCGCCGATCGGGTTCACAGTCACCTTCAGCGAGAACGTCACCGGGTTCAACGAGACCGGCATCGCGCTCTCGGGCCCGGCGGGCACCGGCGCCACAGTCGACAACTTCGACGACGCCAGCGCCAGGACGTACACGTTCGACGTCGCGCCCTTGGCCGCGGGCACCGTGCTGGTCGACATTCCGGAAGGCGCGGCCGTCGATTCGGACGGCAACGGCAACGAGGCGGCGGAGCAGTTCTCCATACGATACACCGGCGCGCTCCCGGTCCCGACGATCACGTCCGACGCGGGCCCGGGCCCGGCCCGCGAGTCGCCGATCGGGTTCACGGTCACTTTCAGCGAGGACGTCACCGGGTTCAACGAGACCGGCATCGCGCTCTCGGGCCCGGCGGGCACCGGCGCCACAGTCGACAACTTCGACGACGCCAGCGCCAGGACGTACACGTTCGACGTCGCGCCCTTGGCCGCGGGCACCGTGCTGGTCGACATTCCGGAAGGCGCGGCCGTCGATTCGGACGGCAACGGCAACGAGGCGGCGGAGCAGTTCTCCATACGATACACCGGCGCGCTCCCGGTCCCGACGATCACGTCCGGCGCGGGCCCGGGCCCGGCCCGCGAGTCGCCGATCGGGTTCACGGTCACTTTCAGCGAGGACGTCACCGGGTTCAACGAGACAGGCATCGCGCTCTCGGGCCCGGCGGGCACCGGCGCTACAGTCGACAACTTCGACGACGCCAGCGCCAGGACGTACACGTTCGACGTCGCGCCCTTGGCCGCGGGCACCGTGCTGGTCGACATTCCGGAAGGCGCGGCCGTCGATTCGGACGGCAACGCCAACGAGGCGGCGGAGCAGTTCTCCATACGATACACCGGCGCGCTCCCGGTCCCGACGATCACGTCCGGCGCGGGGACGGGCCCAACCAGCGAGTCGCCGATCGGGTTCACGGTCACTTTCAGCGAGGACGTCACCGGGTTCAACGAGACAGGCATCGCGCTCTCGGGCCCGGCGGGCACCGGCGCTACAGTCGACAACTTCGACGACGCCAGCGCCAGGACGTACACGTTCGACGTCGCGCCCTTGGCCGCGGGCACCGTGCTGGTCGACATTCCGGAAGGCGCGGCCGTCGATTCGGACGGCAACGCCAACGAGGCGGCGGCGCAGTTCTCCATAGAATACGCCGGAGCCGCCCCCCCCGCCACCCAACTCGCCGTTGAGTCGGCCGCGATCACCGGCCCCGAGAGCATAACGATACGCTACGACGCGGACGCGGACGCCACCGGCTCGGCGTACCATTCGATCGTGGTGGGCGGAACGCCCCGAAGCGCCACGCTGACGGGCGCCGGCACCGACGCCCACGTCTTGCGGTTCGGCGGCGATCCCGCGGCGCGCGACGCTACAGGCACCGTGGCCATAAACCAGACGGCGGTGACCGATCCCGCGGGCAGGCCCTTCGGCAACAACGCGACATACCAGCTGGCGCTGGCGGACGGCCAGGCCCCCGCGCTCGCATCCGCCGTGCTCGACCTGACGGCCGGGGAGAACGGCCTGCTTACCCTCGCGTTCGACGAGGCGGTTGCGGCCGCGCCGGACGCGCCGCTGTTCGCGGGGGATATCGTGATACGGGGCGACGGCGGGGAGGTGGCGCTGTCCGGCAGCGACGTTCCCTCCGTGGCATCGGGCCGCGCAGGCGGCACGGAGTTCGCGCTGGACATATCGGGCGCCAAGCGCGTGGAGCTCAACGCGGCGGACCTGGGCCCCGCCGCCATAGAGCTGCCCGCCGCCTTCGTGTCGGACGCGCCGGGCAACGCGTACGCGCCGGGCCGGCAGCCAGTCCCGCTCGCGTACGCGCCGGATCCCTCGCCCCCGCGCCTCGCCGCGGCGGCATTCAACCTGGCGCCGGCCGGCGGCGCCGCGGGGCGGCTCGTCATAACGTTCGACGAGGCCGCGACCGCGCCCGGCGCGGAATCGTTCCCCGGAATGATCGAGATCCGCGGCCGGAGCTGGGGGGGCGATGCCGCGGTCTCCCTGTCCGCCGACGACGTCATATCCGTAGAGTCCGGCAGCACGGGGGACAGGACCTTCGCGCTTCTCGCGTCCGACCGGGCGCGCTCGCTGTTGGACGCGGCCGCGTTCTCGGATCCGGAGTCCACCACGCTGCTGCTGCCCGCCGGCTTCGTCACCAACGGCCGCGCGGCGCACGCGCCGGAGCGGGCGCCGCTGGACGTCGCGCGCGATCCCGACCGCCCGTCCTTCCTGCTGGCCTTCGTGCTGAACGGCAGCTCTGTAGCCGCCGTCTATTCGGAGCCGGTGCTCGCGGTCCCCTCCCACTATACGAACATCACGGTGGACGGCGCCGCGGCAGCGGGGAACGGCAGCGGCGCCTCCGGGGCGGCCGCGTTCGGGAACAACGTGGTAGTGTCGTGGAACGCGAACGCGAGCACGACCGCCGCGGCCGGCTCCGCCGTGGGATTCGACCTGTCCGCGAACGTCACTGACGCCTTCGGGAACCCCGTCGTGAATCCCGGCGAAAAGTCCACCGGCGGGCCGGACGGGACCGGGCAGGCCGGCAAGCGGCCCGTGCAGGTGGGCGTGTTCGCGCGCGGCGCCGGCGACCCCTCCATGGGGGCGGCGAGGCTGGGGGCCGCCGCCTTCAACGCCGTCTCGTCGGAGCGCGGCTACCAGTTCTACGTCAACGTGTCCGAGCACGATCTCCCGGCGGGCGCCCCCGGCGCGGCAGCGCTCCGCGGGGCGCACGGGAGCGGAGAGGGCCCCCTCCTGTACGTGGGCCCGGCTTCCGATATAGCGCTGGCCGACATGGCCGGGTACGCCTCGGAGAACGGCATCACCATAATATCGCACTCGTCGGCGGCGCGCTCGCTTGCCGTAGGGGGCGATCCCATATTCAGGATGGAGCCCGGCGCGGCGCACATGGCCAGGGCCCTCGCGACGGAGGTGGCGCGGGGCGGGTACGGCGCCATAGTCCCCGTGGTGCAGGCCGGCCTGCGCGGCCCGGATTACGGCCTGCTGGAATCGCTGGAATCGGACCTGGGGCCGCTCGGGATACCCTTCGGCGACCCCGTCGCGTTCGCGGCAGGCGGCGGCGGCGCGGCGGCCGCGCCCATAGGCGATGCCGTGGCGGCGGCCGCCGGGAGCGGGACGGCCAGGAGCGTCGCCGTCGTGTATATGGGCTCGGATGCGGAGCTCGTAGCGATGGCCGGCAGCGTGCCGGCGGACGGCCCGGTACGGGAGAGGTCGGCATGGTTCGCGGCCGGCGGCGCGGGGGCCGGCGCGGGGAGCGGGGTGGCCGCGTCGCCCGCCATAACGGCCGATGCGGCGGCCATGCAGCTGGCCCGCGATACGCGGCTGTCCGCCGTCCAGTTCGCCGTGGAGCGCAACGGCATGACGGACTACATCGACCGCATCGCGGCCCCGCTGGTCCCCGCCACGTCGGCCACGCCGGCCTACGCCGCGTACGAGGCCGTCCGCGCGCTGGGCGGCGCCCTGGTGGGGGCCGGGGGCGACCCGTCCCTCGCGCGGGGGAATATAGCGGGCGCGGCCAACTTGGAAGGCGGCCCGCTCGGCCGCACGGGCATGGACGGCTCCGGCGACCTGCGGCTGCCCGTGACGTACGGCATATGGTCCGTGTCCGATGCGGCGGCGGAGTGGGCGCGGGCCCCCGAGCTGCTCCGGGGCCTGGACGCGTGCGGGATAGATCTGGAAAAGTCGGCGCTCGCCCTCCCCGAGCTGTCCGCGGGGAGCACGAGCAGGCCGGCGCGGCAGACCGTGACGAACATAGGAACCGGCCCGATGCCCGCGGTGTCCGTGTCCGCCACGGACTGGACGCAGTTCCTGAACGGCGTCCCCCTGCCGGGACCGCTGCCGTTCTCGTACACGGAGATGGCCGTGGGCCTGGGCGGCGCCTCCCCCAGGCCGGCCGACTCTACCCCGCTGGCCGCGGATACGGCGATACCGGGCGGGACGCCGCCGGGCGGCAGCGTGGACGTCGACTTCCGGATCAACCTGGAGGGCCTGGACGCGCTAGAGGCCGACATCATATCGCAGACCGTCACGTTCGTCGCCAACTGCGCGTGAGGCCGGCGCGCCCCCCCCCCGCGGCGCCCCGCGCCCGGACCGGCCCTGCCGCCGCGCGGGGCCGGCCGATCTCCGCCCTCGCGAAAAGCCGCGATTCGGCCGCCGCCGCGCGCGGCCGCGGACCGCGCGGCACGGGCAGGCGCGGGGCGCGCGGGGAACCGGAGCTTGTACTAGAGGCGGCCCGCCGCGCCACGGGCGAGACGGGAACCGAGCGCGACGGGTGGAAACACGGGCGCGACGAGCTCGCCCGCGCGCGGCTCCCCCTGGAGGCTCGTCGATGCGCCGGCCCGAATGGCGCCGCACCGCGGGAACGCCGACTCGGCGCCCCGGCCGACTCGCCGGAATGCGGGGGAAAGGGGAAGAAAAAGGACGACGCCCGCGGGGGCGGCGGCGGGCCGGAACGGAATGAGCCGGGGGGCGGGAAGGGCCGCGGGCCGGAACGGAATGAGCCGGGGGGCGGGAAGGGCCGCGGGCCGGAACGGAATGAGCCGGGGGGCGGGAAGGGCCGCGGGCCGGAACGGAATGAGCCGGGGGGCGGGAAGGGCCGCGGGGAACGGCGCGAAAGCGCGACCCGGCGCGCGCCGGGCGCCGCGGGCCCTGGGGCGGCCCGCCCGCATGCCGAGGGCAGCCCGCGGCGCCGGGCGGCGCCGGGACCCGGAACAAGCGGGCATGCCGCCCGCCGCGGCGCCCGAAGCGCGCCGCCGCGCCGGCGCGGCAGTGCCGAAAGCGCGGCGAGGCGCCCGGGGCGGGGAGCGGCCTGCCTGCCGGAACGGGGCCCGTTCGGCGGGAACCCCGCCGGCGCCGCGGCCGCATCGGGCGCCGCGGGCGGCGGGGGTGCTGGCCCCGCGCGCCGCCGCGCGCATGCTTGCGCCCGGGCCGGAACCGCGCCCGGCAGCGGCGACCGCCCCCGGATCCCGCGCCCGGATCGCGGCGGGCGCAAGGTTGCCGCCCCTCATACCTATAAATAGAAACGGGCGGCCCCGCGGGCGTGCCGGTCGATCCCGTGTGCGGAATTGAGCTGGACGAGGAGCTCGCCGTGGCGCACGAGGACGGCGGCAGGACGTTCTACTTTTGCTGCGACGGGTGCAGGCGCATATTCAGGAAAAAGCCCCAAAAGTGGAGGTAGGCCGCGCGCCCCGTCACGCGGGGTACGCGCCGCACATGCGGCAGAACCGGCTCCCGGCCTCGGACCTCGCGGCGCACCCGCACAGCCGGCAGGCCGCGGCGGGATCGGCGGCCCTCTCCGGCCTCCCGAACGCGCGGCGGTACGCCTCGTAGTAGTGCAGCGACTCCTTGCCCCCCACCCTCACCCCGTCCTCGTCCAGGATGCGGGCCGCCCGCTCCGCGTACTCCGCGTCGGAGACGGCGCCTTCCAGCACGCGCGCCAGCCCGCCCGTTCCCGAGCCGTCCTGCATGGCGCACTTTTCGCGCCAGGCCACGGCCGGCGGCAGCGCGCCCTCGAAGGCCCTGCGGAGGATCCACTTGCCCGTCCGCGGCCCCGAGCGCCCGCGCGGGCGCACCATGTATTGCGCGGGGATCCCGGCGGCCGCATCCGCCACCCCCGCCGACATGAACGGCGAGCGCACCTCCACGCCGAGGCTCCGGCCTATGCGCCCGGACGGGAAGCGCATTATCCGCCTCATGCGGCGCAGCATGGCGGCCAGCTCCCCCGGCCCCGCCCGCAGGAAGAACGAGTAGCCGGCGAACAGCTCGTCGGCCCCGTCCCCCGTCACCATGGCCCCGATCCCGCGCCGGCGGGCCGCCCGCGCGGCCAGCCACATGGTGGCCATGTTCCTCACCTCTATCCCGCCGAAGGCCCGCAGCGCCCGCACCGCCCCCTCCGCCGCCTCCAGCATGTCCGACTCGCCGGCCCCCACCACCTCCAGGCGCAGGCCCAGGTGCCGCGCCGCCGCCCGGCAGTACGGCGCGTCCCCGGCCGGGAAGCCGTCCGCCACGACCGCCACGGCCTCCGGGGGGGCCTCCCCCGCGCGCCTCCTCGCCGCGGCGACGGCGTGGGCCGCGATGGAACTGTCCAGCCCGCCCGACAGGGCGACGGCCAGCCTCCCGCCGGGCCCCGCGGCGCACCGTTCCGCCGCCGCCTCTACCGCCGCGCGGATCCGCGCCGCCCCCGCGTCCCAAGGCGCGACCCCGCGGCCGCCGCGAATCACAATAGGCCGACCTAACTACGGCATGCTTTAAATCCGCCGCGCGCGGGGCGCGCCCGTGCTCCTGCCCGCCGAGATCGAGTCGCGCACGCTGATCCCCGCGCTCAGGGCCATACTGGCCAAAAAGCTGGCCGGGGGCCACGGCATACGGGAGGACAAGATCTCCGAGATGCTCGGGGTCACGCAGGCGGCCGTGAGCAACTACATCCGCGGCGCGAGGGGCGACCAGCGCCTCATGGAGAAGCTCGGCCGCGAAAAGCAGGTCTCGCGCATGCTCGACGAGCTCGGCGAGTGCCTGGCCTCCGACATGGCGTACACGCCGGCCAGCCTCTCCAAGTTCATAGGGCTGTGCAACTACATAAAGTCCAGCCTGCTCATATGCGACATCCACCACAACCTGGAATCGGACATCGACGAGAGGGTCTGCAAGGAGTGCGAGAACATGCTGCTGAAGGGCCCCGGCTCCGTCGTGTGAGGCCGGCCGCTCAGCCGCCCCGCGTCCTTTCCAGCACTATCTCTATGGTGGAATAGCTGCGGCCCATGGCGCTGATGTCCTCGCTGCCAACGCTCACGCGGCCTATCCGCGAGGCGCCGCTCATGAGCTTCTCCGTTATGATGTTGGCGATGGCCACGGCGTTCGGGATGGACAGGCCCCTGGCCCGCAGGGTCAGGCTGTCGAGGCGGCCGAGCCTCTCCAGGGCGTCGATGGCCGCCTTCATCACCGGCTCGTTGCGGACGTAGAACACGGTCGGGACGCCGCCCTCCCGGGGCCGCTCCCCCCCGCCCGCTGCCCCGTCCCCGTCCATGAACGACAGCGCGGCCCGCGGATGCTCTTTTAAATTTTTAGGATCGGGCGCCGCGCGGTGCCGGCCGCGGGGGCCGTTCCGGATCCGCGCCCGCGGGAAGGGCCCCGCCCCCCCAGATCCCGGACGTAGGAAAAAGCGCGGTGCCGGCCGCGGGGGCCGTTCCGGATCCGCGCCCGCGGGAAGGGCCCCGCCCCCCCAGATCCCGGACGTAGGAAAAAGCGCGGGGCGGGACATGCCGGGCGAAAAGCCGCGCGGGCCGCGGCGCTACTTGAAGTAGCCTATGGGGATGTTCTGGTAGTCGCCGTTGGGCAGCACGCGCCGGATCGTGATGGGGATCACCCTCCTCTCGAGCTCCTCCATGGCGATGTCCAGCGAGGTGGTGGCCGTCTCCGGTATGTCGATGAACGCCGGGGCCCCCAGCGACAGCTGCAGGGCGCGGGCCCCCATTATCCTCGCCTTTTCGAAGCGCGTCAGGACGGGCGGGCCGATCATCACCATGCCGTCGTCGGAGACGGCCTCCTCGGGCTCGTGCACCGAGTCGGCCGATATTATCTCCCTTTCCTTGATCTCCCTGATGCGGTCCTCCAGGCCCTCGACGTCGAGCTCCGGCGACTCCCCCGACTCCACCAGCGCGCGGTAAGAGTCGAGCGCCTTGACGAGGCCGGTGTCCATCTCCTCCTCCTGCGCCGCCTCGTCGTCGGCCGGAATCACGTCGGGGTCGGGGACCCCCGCATCGAGCTCCGCCCCGCCGCCAGCCACCAATCAAGGATGCCCAAAATCGGGGTTATTTAAACCGCGTTTTCGGCGCGCCCGGCGGCTGAGTTATATCCGGCGCCGCGCCGTCCCGGCCGTGGGCGCTGCCGGTTCGGTCTCCAGGTTCGGGGCGGTGCTGGAGGGGGAGGGCGGCTCCCCGAGGGTAGAGTGCCAGCTGAAGCGCCACCTCTCCCCGGCGGCGGTCGGCCGCGTGATCCGCGCCCTTCCCCTCAGCGGCAACGCGCACAGGCTCGCGGGGGCGCCCGGCGCCATATACATCGAGGCGCCGGTGGGGGCCGGCGCCGGGAGGCACAGGACGAGGTTCGCCGCCGGCGAGATCGCGTTCCTGGCCGCGGGGGGCGGCCGCATCTGCTTCTTCGCGGAAGGCTGCGATGCGGGCGCGGCCATGTCCCCGATCGGCGCGATCACCGCCGGCGCCGGCACCATATTGGATGCGAGGCCGGGCCAGGCGCTGCGGTTCTACGCGGCGGGCTTGTAGACGTAGTGGCCGCTCCGGCCGCCCACGCGGACCACGGTGCCGTCGGCGACCGACCTGCGGAGGAAGGCGTTGGCCGCCGACATTTTCACGCCGGTCTGCCTGGCCAGATCGTGGACGGTGACTGCCTTTGAGATCCTCATGGCCTTGGCCGCCTGCCCCGCAGTAAGCGAGACCGTGATGGCGGCCCTCTGCGGCCCCTGGGCGCCCTTGTCCTGCTTTTGCCGCTTGGTGTCGGATCTCTTGGCTCCCTGCGACCTCTCCTTCTGCGCAGGGGACTTGTTCTTGGAGCCGCCCATGGCGGGCGGCCCGGGGGCGCCAATATAAACGGACGATGCGGGCGGCGGATCGCCTTCCGTCCCGCGCGAGGTGAACTAGCCCGTCGTGGCGTGCGGTGGCGGGGACGGGCGCCGTTGCGCCGTTGCACCGCCCGGCGCACTCGCAGGGCGATCTTCGGCAGGAGCGGCGTGCAGGCAGATCTGCTATCCCTGCCGGTTGGACGGCCCCGCGGCGGGCCTTCGCCGGCGGGTGCGGCCGCATCGTTCAGGGAGGGTGCGTGCCGCCGACTGCTAGCGGGCCGCCCGAGCCGCGATCCTTGGGCGGAACTAGCATGCGGACAGCGGCCCGCGCCCGCGCGCATGGATCCTCGCGCCTGTTGGTTACGGCCGCGAACGCGCCTTCGTTGATCTAGATTCTCGCCGGGCAGAGGGGACGGCCGACCCCATGCGTGCCGCGCTGTCCCTCGCTTGCCCGAGCTCGAAAAGCGGCACGCTTTCGTGCGGAAAGCCGACCCTGACGCAGACTCGTCGGCGTGCGCTTGGGGCGGCCGCTTCCGATTGTGGCCGCAATGCTGGCCGCTCCGGCGGAATATTCCGCAAGCGCGGGCGGCAGACGGCGGTAGGCAGGCCGCATGAGAGGAGATCTGGGCGGTGCGGACTCAGGTTTCACGCAAGATGTGGTCAACGTGTGATTTCACGCTGTTACGTTAGCCGCAATTGCGGCTGCCCGCACGGATGACGTCGCTGGTGGGGGGGCTGTCGACAACCCAGGGCAGGGCGCCCATATCGGTTACAATTCCTACTGGTAGAGAGTATCGCCGTCCGTAAACCTCGCAAGGCCCATCTCCGATGGCGCCCAGTCCGATCCCGGCTCGAATTCTTTGGGGAGCGTCCTGATTATGCGCTCCGACTCGAGGCCGACGTGAACCGCCCGCTCAATCACCGCGATGATGTCGGTGCCGGCGCACGGGTCGTTTGTGATGCCGCTCTCCATGTTGGTGGTTATCTTGTACCTGTCTACGACCCACTCCAGAGGCGTCCGGCCGTTGACTTTGTACGTAGTTCGCGGTATCTTGTCAAAGATGACAGCACCGTCGGCGCGCAGTACCGTCGTGTTTCGGTCCTTCCTGCCGGTGTCAGGATTCTTGCAGGAGCCGAACGAAAGCTTTGAGAATTTCTTGGGCCGGAACCTCGGGGCACCCAAGGAATGCCTCTTGCAAGTTTCAAAGTTCAAGTGGAGATCGGCGAGATTTTTGCCCGCATTGCGGAACGCCGCAAAGTCCGGCGCCGGGGGGATCCGAGGTAGCTCGCGCGTCAGGTTGTTGGCGAATTTTTTCCGGTATCCTGGATGATGCAAGATGCCGTAGATATAGTAGAAAATATTCAGCTTTGTGATTACAGGATCGTTGTAGTGACTGCGGTACTCCGCTAACGCCGAATCCGTGATGTTGTCTTTCCACTCTTTGCCACTGTGGGCATGCAGGGAAAAGCACTGGCTATGATGAACAACTTCAAGATCAGGCGTTATGTCGGTGATAAATGTATAGAATTCTCCGGTAAACTTGTACGGCACGCAGATGGTGATGTTTCGTGTATTCTCGTACGGGAATAGTTTTGGTATCCTGTAAAGCGCTTCGTTGTAAACACGGTCGAAGTACAAGCGTTGCTTAAAAAACGGCCTGTACAACGCAAAGCGGATCTTGGCTCCAGAAAAGGACGATTTTGTGCGTAGCCGTTTCGACAGCGTGCCGGACCATTTAGCTTGCTTTGGATCGAGTGTGGGATTGTTTGGATTCTGCTTGTTGCAGTAGTCAATGTGGCGCTTCATGTTGTCTGCAAGCCTGCCAACATCAGAATTGTACACCCACGCGTCGCGTGCTGTCGCAACCCCTCTAGAATACGTTCTAAAGACTGCTACGCTTTTCTTGCCTGCCTTGGTGTCTGCGTCTCCAATCGCGGCGTACTTTGCGAAGTCGCCGCCACGCTGATCTAGCCAGTCGTGGTGATTGTCGGGTGTAATTTTTATCCAATTATCAATACCCACTATGGACTTTAATTCTTTTACGCGATCTCGTTTATCCTGTCCTGAATAATGTTCTGGTTCTAATTTGGCATATTTGATAACACGTGTTTGTTTCGGGGGGTTTTTTACAAATAATACAATCACAGTGCCGACTGTAGTTCCGCCCGTACTTTTCCCCACATATTCGAATATGTTTCTTCCATCTCCTTCCACGCCTTTCTTCCCTCTCAAGTCAAAGCACCAGATCTCGCTGAATTCCTCTTCCAGTGACGCTCGAATCCCAGCCCCCGCCTCTGACCTCAAAAACCCAGCGTTGGTGATCAGCGCCACTATGCCAGAATCGCCGATTCTGTCACTGACCCAGCGAAGAGATCTGATGTACGAGTCATACAAGGATACCTTGTTGGCCGTGTTGCTTCTTTTTAGGTACGTGTGCTTTATCCTAGCATCCAAGTCGGGATACTGGATGTTCTGGTTCTGGTCGTTGTAGTTGCTCTGTCCGGCCGAATATGGTGGATTGCCCACGATCACGTGCACATGCGAGCCGCGTTGCGCCATGATCCGCTCGTGGGCGGCCCGGAACTGGCTGTCCAGCCTTGCCTGCTCCTTTCGGTGCTCGGCACCCTCGCGGTACCGCGGGTTTATGCGGAGCGTGTCCGTGTAGCTGATCCCTGCGAACGGGACGTATCTGTTGCCCCGGCGCAGACTGGAATACGTAGTCTCGATGTTGACAGTAGAGATATAGTATGCGAGCAGCATCAACTCGGCGGCAAACATGTCTTTTGTGTACTTTTCATACATGTTGCTTGTTATCAAGTCTGATTCGAGCAACCGGGTCAGGAATGTGCCCGTCCCGGTGAACGGGTCAAGTATCTTGACGGGCCTGTAGATATCGTGAATTAAAAATGAGTGACTTGTCGATTCTTTTTGGCTATTAGTACACATTAACCCCCCCTCCCACCCCATGGACGGCGATGGCGCGAACGAATCCCCTCAAGGCGAAGGCGGGACGAGAGTTCCTGCCGAACACCAGCATGAAATACCTGGAAAAGCTCTACAAAGAGGAGAAGAACGTCAGGAAGCGCGACAGACTGCGCGCGTACATGTACAGGAAGGAGTGCATGGCGCTGGAAGACATCGCGCACAACCTGAAGCGGGCCCCGTCCACAATATACAACTGGATAGAGCGCGCCCAGGAAGAGGGCATACGCGCCAGGCACGAGCGCGAGGGGCGCGGCCGGGAGTGCTTCCTGGACGAGGATCAGCTAAAACAACTCGTGGCGGATCTCAAGAAGGACCCAGGACAGTCCGGGTTCGAGTCCGGCGCGTGGAATGCCAACCTCGCCCGCATGCACGTCAAGAAGAAGTTCGGCGCGGAGTACACCCAGATAGGGATGCAGTGCCTCGTCACGAGGCTGGGATTCTCGTGGAAGAAGGGGCGCCCGAAGAACCCAGGGGCGGCTTCCAAGAAGAAGCAGGAGGAGTTCAAGGAGAACGCGAAGCGGCTCGTGAACGAAATGGCAGAGAAGGGCTTCACGGCGTTGGCGGGAGACGAGGCCGGCCTCCAGAACGCCCAGAACAGGCCAGGATACGGGTGGTACTGGCGCTCCAGGCGCGCCGTCTCCCGGTCATACCTGACGCGGGAGGGGAAGCACATCTTCGGGGTCCTGGCCGTCGGCGCGTTCTTCTACGCGTTCTACGACAAGCCGAACGCCGACAACTATGTCGACTTTTTGAAGCGCGTCCACAAGAGATTCGGCAAGGTGCTGATATTCGTCGACAACGCCTCGTACCACAAGTCCGCGAAGGTCAAAAAGTTCCTGGAATCCCGCAACGGGGAGATAGTCCTGGAGTACCTGCCGCCGTACACCCCGGAGCTGAACCCCGTCGAGGTGCAGTGGATGGTGATCAAGCGCACGCTTTCCAACAAGATCTACAAGTCGGTCAACGATATGACGAGATCCGTGCGCGCGATGTTCCGCAAGAAGGAGATCGCGCCAGTCAAGACGTTCGACTACCTGCATGCTGACCATGCTCCTCCCCGCGGCGCCGCGGGCCGTTTCGAGCCGCGCGACGGGCGGAAAAGCCGATCCGCCCCCGGCCCCCGCGCCCGGTTTGTTGCCGTCGCGCGCCTGACCGGCGGCCGCCGCGCGCGCCGGCGAAGGGTTGTCAGGAAATTCGTTTTTCAAACATGATTACTATGTCGTTGAGGCTTACGCCAAAATGCCTTTTCAGCAAGTGCTCCACACTGTGTATGATAAAGTCGATTACTTCGATCGGCGTGTAGACCACGCCGTGCCGCTCGGCCCCTTTTTTGTCGGCGCTTTCCAAAAAGTTGCCGTATATCTTCTTGATGAAGCTCTGCCGCGTCTCCCTCGTCTTTATCTGGTCAAGCTCGCGGCCGACATCCTCGTAGAATCCCTTTAGGCTGTCCAACTCTTCTCGCATGCCGATTTTTTTGGTCACCGTGTCAAGCACCTTTGCGACCGGATTATGAGTCGTAAACTGGCCCGAAAATAGGTGGTCGAAGACTTTCGCGAGGACCGTGTGCTGGGCGACTACCTGCACCGTGCTGTCCAGCGTGACGGAGTCGCCGACCATCTCCCTGAGGTCCGCATGTAGCCGCTTGATCTCGTCGTGCGCTTCCGTGTTGGCCTCCATGCGGTTGCGCACGCGGGCCTCGATGGTCCGCGCTGTGGATCCCAAACTTTGCCCGTACTTGTCGTAGTAGTTGATGTCGCCCACCTTCCGGACGAGTTGGGACGCTATGCCGTTGATCATCTTGGGCTCGGGCATCTCGAGTGACCTGAGCCCGTGGCTGTAGGCATGCCGGATGATTATGCGGTTGGTGACGTCGCTAGAGGTGTGTGACCCGCTGAGGATCAGCCTGTTTATCTCGCTGGCGAGCTTGGGGTCGTGCGAGCGGAGCGCGTTGAGCACCTGCCAGACCACCTTGAAGTACCTGTTGTCGTCGAGCGCTTCCCCGATGTCTACCCCGGCGGGTATCGCTACCGGCAGTATCACATACCCGTACTCCTTGCCCGGTGACTTGCGCATGACGCGCCCGACGGCCTGCACGACGTCGACTACCGACTTGCGGGGGTTCATGAACACGACGCCGTCGAGGGCGGGGACGTCGACTCCCTCCGAAAGGCACCTTGCATTGGAGAGTATCCTGCACGTGTCCGGCTCGTCGCCGCTGACCTTGAGCCACTCCAGCTCGGCGCGCCTGTCCTGCGCGCTGTCCCCCCCGTCGACGTGGTGCACGTCTGCCTCGCTCCTGCTCCTGCTGCCGGTGACGTTTTTTACGTGCGCCACTATCTTTTTGAACGATCGTTGCGAGTCTGTCTGCCGCGCCTCTTCCAGCTGTGCCGGATCGTCCCGCACGTCTGGCCCGTAGGTTATCTCCTCGCCGGCCACTATCTTCGACGAGTTTATCATGTCGCAGAACATGATGACCCTCTGCAGCAGGCCCTTGGTGTCGTCCTTGCCGGGATGCTCTAGCGCGTGCCAGACCGAGGCCATTAGCGTCTTTTCGTCCAGGGGCAACATGGCCTCGTCCCCGGCCTGCGCCTGCTGCACGAGCCCGTCCATGGTGTCGCCGTCCATCACGGCGACCCTCACCTTGAAGTCGCACAGGGCCTTGTACTTGTGCACCGCGTCGTAGAACGACAGGTTGTGGAACTCCGGGCCGTACGCGTCGTCGTCCATCGAGAGCACCACTTTTTGCTGCTCCTGCGCCTTGCCCTTGACCCTGTCCGTGTATATCCGCGGGGTGGCCGTCATGTAGAGCCGCCTCGCGGCCTTGATGTTCTTGTTATAGTGCACCCGCGTGTAGTACGACTCGAACCCGGGCTCGTCGACGCCGGTGGTCCGGTGGGCCTCGTCGCAGAATACCACGTCCAGTTTCCTGCCCTTCATGGCCTTCTCGACGACCTCTATGGAATGGTACGTGGAGAATACCACGTTGAGCGCATCTTTCCTCATCCGGCTGGCCCGCTCCTTGAGGGCCCCGGGATCCGTGGATGCGGGCGCCTCCAGCTCGGTCAGCGTCCCCTGCTCCGCGTTCCTGACACTCTTGTCGGAGCAGACCGCCATGTAGTAGTGGGGCATGTTGGCGTTGTCGGACCACTCCCGCATGCTCTGCAGTATGAGGGATATGGACGGGACCAGGTACAGGACCGTGCCCCCCCTGCCCGCCAGCTTTTCGGCCACGTGCAGCGCCACCAGGGTCTTGCCGGTGCCGCAGGCCATGGTCAGCTTGCCGCGGTCGTTCCCGCGGAACCCGCTAATGACGTCGGCGGCGGCGCTCTGCTGGTAGCCGCGCAGCTTTTTCGGCTGGGGCCGGACGATCTTTCTCGGGTACGCGCTCCAGTCGAACCTGTACCTCAGGTCGTCTTTCGTGATTATCTGGCACTTTGCGCCCCGCAGTTTTGCCAGCGCGTTCCTGTTTATCGGCCCTGTGCAGGCCAGAATGTAGTTCTTCATCCCGTAGGCGGTCCCGGCGGACACGAAGCTGTTGACCGGCCCCATGTCCAGCGCGTTGTCGTCCGCGTAGCACTTGCACTGTATCGCGCAGAGATCCCCGCCGACCCGCTCGCGCGCCACTATGTCTATTCCCAGGTCTTGCCCCGTCCCCAACCTTTTCGAAATCCCGCTTTTTTTGGCCCAGTCCCTCCACACCCACACCCTATCGAACCGGTTCCTGTACAGCGAGTCGTTGTTGAGCACGTCGACGATGATGCGCTCGAACCTGGCCCCCAGTTCCCCCGTGCTCTTCGACTCCGATCTCATGCTGGCCAGCACGTCGTCGAACGTCTTGGGCTTGGGGGCGTACATCCGTACACACTATCGGGATCGTGGAGGGGCGGAATCGAAAGCCGCGTCAAGCGCTTGCTGCCTAACGCAGCAGCAGGCAGCAGTTCGCAAGATCTTGAGCTTTTGAAGCGATTTGTTCCGCGGCCGCAGCTTTGGGCTCCGGCGTCGGCCCCGCTGCCCTCCTCCCGTGCTTGTGCAGACGGGCCGGTGATGCGGCAACCCGCGCGAGATCCTGCTGATTCCCCCGCAGCTGCCTGCGTGCCGGGTCGCGCCGCGGTCCCGCATCCTGCCGATTCGCGCATGTGGCCCGCTGGTGGGCTCGCGGCTTTCGTAGGCGCTGGGGACGTCAGCAGGTGGCGGATCGCCGGGGCGCCGGTCGGCCGGCCGCCCCGCCGCGGAGCGTCCGCTTTGGTCTGGATTCCAGTGACTCTGGGCGCGCCCGCGTGGGTTGTTTGGGAGAGGGCCTTGCGCCGGATCGGCATTGTGGGAATTGCGGCCCGAAAGCGGGGCGGCGAGAAGATTGTGCTTGTGTAAGAGAGAACTAGAGAGAACTAGAGAGAACTAATCCGCATTATCTGGACGGGCTTTCCTTCCTGCTTATATGAATGTTTGGTTCGGGCCGGTTAACGCAAGAGTCGGCCGCCCGGCACGCCGTTTCTGGGCCGTGAATTCTAGGAAACGCAAAGTTTGGCGGGCCGGGGAGGCGTTGGGCGGGATCGCGGCCGTTCTGGCATGGGCCCGCGCTCTTGAGGCGATTTGCCCGGCGGCCGCGGCCTCGGGCTCCGGGGACGCCTCCGCCCTTCCGCCGGGCGCGGATCCGTGGCGGCGGGGACGACTTCGACCGCGGTTGCGAAAACGCGGCGGGATTTATGGTGCGCGCGGCCGCCGGCCGGCGCGATGCGCGGCGACTTCGGCGGCGCCAGTCTCCGGCGGAACATCCCCCGCGGGCGGCATGGCGGCGGCCTCGTGCAGCAAAGGCGTCCCCGGCGGCGGCCGACCGGCACGGCGGGAGGCCCATGTCGACGGCGGCCGGGGCGGCCGTACGGCCGCGCAGGCTGGCGCCGGCGGCGCGCGAGGCGCCGCTCTCGGCGGCGTTCCTAGAGAACGCGCCAAAGCCGTCCTGGCTGGGGGCGGCGGTGATGCCCACCGCCGCGGAGTCATGCGCGGCGCCGGCGGGCGTGGCGGACCGCGCGGCGGGCGAGCGCCCCGGCCGGTTCGGGACGGAACGCGGCCCGCGCCGCCGGCGAGGCCGACTTGGTATGGGGTCACGTACCCGCCAATTGCAGGCGTGAAAACGCCTTCGCTGATCTGGATTCGCGCCTGAGTAGCGGGGGTTGCCGACCTCGTACCCGCCCTGCGGTTTCATCTATAAATAGCGCGCCGCCCCCCGCCCCGCATGGGAATAGTGGCGAAGGGCGCCGCCTGCGGGATAGCGGGGTGCGGGAACGAGGGGATCCGCTCCCTCAACACCAGGAAGGTGGAGGAGGCGGGGCTGGAGGTGGCATCCTCGGCCAAGAAGGCAGTCCTGTGCAGGGAGCACTACAAGGAGTGGAAAAAGGAGACCAAGGGCGACCGGTCGCTAGAGCGCGCCAGGTACGACAGGCCCTAGCGCCGGGAGAGGCATCCGCGCCCCGGCCTAGGCCCGGCGCGGCCCCCCGCCCCTCGGCCTGTACGCGTCGTCCAGCGTGTCGTAGAACCGGTCGGGCTTGCCGAAATAATCCGCCTTGAGGCCCTCGTACAGCGAGCCCAGCCTGCGGTACAGCCTCTTGGGCCTCCGGCGCTTCTGGTTGCTCATGGCGTAGAGGGCCAGTATGGGGAACGCGACGGTGGAGTCGGCGTAGACGGTGACCAGCCCCTCGCGCGCGTCCCGCACCTTGCCCCAGCTCTTCCCCTCTTGCAGCGTGGCGCCCGACAGGCCCCCCGTGTCGGGGCGCGCGTCGGTTATCTGTATGATGTAGTCCTGCCCGCCGTGGCCGCGCCTCAGTATCTGGTCCAGCAGGGGGCCGGTCTGCTGCGCCGTGTTCTTGGGGACGCCGCCGCCCAGCTCCACTATCCCCGAGCGCTCGGCCGCGTGCACGATGGCGCCCTGCTCCAGCACCTCGCGGACGAAGTCCAGGCTGTACGTCTTGCCGCGCAGCCTGTGGACGGCCAGGTTGAGCGCGAGCGACGAGTCCTTGAGGGTGGAGACGTACACGGGCACGTCGTGCCGGTACGCGGAGGCCACGAAGCTGCGCTCCGGATGCGGAGCCCTCTCGTGGGCCACCCTGCCCAGCACGTTGCAGAACTTGGCGCTGGTGAACGGCTCGCCGTGCAGCTCGTCCCTGAACGCCCTCTGCACTATCTGGTCCTCGGCCTCGAGCGTCTCGTAGAACTTTATGTAGACGTCGCGGATCCTGACTATCTCCTTCTCGTACAGCACCGAGTCGTCCGCGCCGGCGTGGCCCTGCTTGACGGGGAGGCCCCACGCGAAGTGGTCCTCGTGGTACACGTTGGCCCCGGTGGCCACGATCCAGTCCACGAAGCCGCGCTCTATGAGCGACTTGAATATGCCGCCGAAGCCCACCGGCGTCATCGCCCCGGCCACCGTGAGGCATATGGTGGCGCCCTCCTCTATCATCCTGGCGTACAGCTTTGCCGCGAGGCCCAGCTGCCTGCCGTTGTACCCCGTGGCCGCGTACGCGTCCACGAGCCCGCTTATGGTGGTGCGGGGGCCGATGCTCATGTGGGGTATGTCGTCGCCCGCGAACTCGTGGGGGCCGCCGCGCCCGGCGCATCGGGCCACGCCCCGGCCGCGCCGCGCGCACTATTAACGGTTTTGGGGCGGCGCCGGTACGAGGTCTGCACCCCCCACTCCTCGGGCGCGAATCTGGATCAGCAAAGTCGCTTTCACGCCTGCGACTGACGGGTACGTGACCTCATACCGGCGCCGCCGCGCGCCGGCGAGGCCTTAAAGCGGGGAGGGGCGGCCCGCGCCGCGTGGAAGCCCCCCAGCCGCCGGCGTTCTCGCTGGTCCCGCGCGGGACGGTGGCCCCCGGGCCGCCGGAGGAGCTGGAACTGATGCCCGCGGGGGGCGGCGTGCGGGAGCGCGGGTTCCGCGTGGGGCGCGTGGCGCTGCGCGGGCACGCGGCCGCCCGCGGGGCCGGCCGCGTCATAACCTGCGTGGTGGAGACGGACCGCGGCTCGGTGGAGGACGTGTATTTGGAGGGGCCCGGCGGCGGGGATGCGCTGGAGCGCGCCGGCGCGTTCCTCGCCGGCAGCGCGGGGATGGCGGCGCTGGTCGCGCGCATGCTGCTCAGCCTGGAGCGCGAGCTGGACGGGCGCGGCGGGGGCCCGGCCCGGGGGCGCCCCCGATCCGGGCCGCCGCTCTAGTTATAGAGCAGCCCCGCGGCCCCCGGGCGTTGGAGTCAACGGGCGGCGGCGGGGCGGCGGCCCCCGGAGCGGGCGGGGCGGCGGCCCCCGGAGCGGGCGGGGCGGCGGCCCCCGGAGCGGGCGGGGGGCCCGGCACGGCGGGATGGAAGGCCTCCTGGAACGAGAGCCACAGGAAGATCTTCGAGGCCATGGGCGTCCCAGGCGCGGAGTGGGAGGGCGCCTCCGAGAAGGAGCAGATGGCGATGCTGTTCCGGGCGGCGGCGGCGGCCGCCGACAGGGCCAGGATCAGCGGGGCGGTGCGGCCCGGCGCCGCGCCGAGGCCCGGGGATGCCGAGGTCCTGCACTACGCCGCGCTGTTCTGCGAGGAGACCCTGGCGAGGGGCCTGAGGGCCGCGCTGGGCGGGGGCCCGGAGGGCCGCCGGCGCGACCGCGCGCTGGCCGAGGTGTGCGGGACGTGCTTTGGCATGCTGGAGGCGCACCCCCTGCCGGAGGACCGGGGGGCGGTGGCCGGGCACGTCATGTGGATGCTCGCGTGCTCGTACGCGGGGGAGATGCGGGAGCGCATGGGGCGCTACCTGGCGGGGAACCCGCGCGCGTGGGACGTGGCGGCGCGCGCGGCGGGGGGCCTGAACGTGCGCATGATGGCCGGCATCTACCTGGCCGTGCTGCGCGCGGCCAGGGGCGAAGAGGGGGACGTCGGCCGCGCCGCGGGGATCCTGGAGCGGCTCCTGGCGGAGGGCGGGGAGGGCGGGGAGGGCGGGGGGCCGGGGGCGGCCCGCAGGCTCGCCACGCTGCGCCGGCTGGCGGAGGCGGCAAGGCTGGTCTGCGCGCACGCCCGGGACGGGGGCCCGGCGGACGTCGAGGAGCGCCTGGACGCCCTCCTCCGGAGGGCCGTTCCCCGCGGGGCGATCGCGCCGGATCTGGACGCGCTGGCGGCCTCCCTGTGCCCCGCGTTCAAGATGATGGCGCGCAACTCGCGGCGGGCGCTGGAGCGGCGGGCCGGGCGCGGGGCCGCGGCCCGCGCCGGGGCCGCCCCCGAGGCCCCCTACCCGCCGGGGGCCGCCCCCGAGGCCCCCTACCCGCTGAGGGCCGCCGTGCTGGAGGGGGGGCTCCTCGATCCCGCCCGCGGGAGCGCCGTGGCCGTGCTGCCCGCGCCGGCCAGGATCGCGGCGGCCGGGCTCCGCATATCGCGGGCGCTCGAGGCCGCGCCGGGCGGCGTCGCGGCGTACGTGATACAGGACGGGGCGTCCGCGAACGGGGCGGCGGCGGCGCTGAGGCGCGAACTCGGGCCGCCGCGCGCGGCGGTCGAGGCGGCGGGCCCGGCGCCGTACATGGACGGCCGCGACTGCGAGCTGGCCTCCGGCGGGATCCCCGCGGACGTGGTGGTGGCCTCGCCGGAAAAGCTGGGCCTGATGCTGCGGCATCCGGGCGGCCGGCTCGCGGGGTCGCTCGTCCTGGCCGTGGCGGACGGGGCGCGCACGCACGCGGGCGCCGCCGGGCTCGCCCTGGAGCTGCTGCTCTCCGAGGTGAAGCACGGCTGCCCGCGGGCGGGCGTGCTCCTGGCGGACTCGTACGTGCCCGATGCCGCCGGGCTCGCCGCGTGGCTGGATCCGCGGCACCCGCGGCCGATCGCCCCGGGGTCCGGCTGGAAGCCGAGCGATCGCGCCGTCGGGTTGCTCCGCGCCGGGGGCCCCGCCGGGCCCTATTTCGAGCCGCTGGAGACGCGCGCGCAGACGGTGGGCGCGGGGGGGAGGTTCCGCGCGGGGCCGGCCGGCCCCCTCGGGCCGCCGGCGGGGAAGAGGGGGAGGCACGCGCTGGCCGCCCTTATGGCGGCGCGGTTCGATCCCTCCATGTGCATGCTGGTGCTGGGGGACGGCCCCGGCCGCGCGTGGCGCATGGCGGAAGAGGCGTACCGGATCCTGCCGGACCTGGAGCCGGACGGGGGCAGGCTGGCGGCCCGGAGGATCATGGAGGACGAGCTCGGGGCCGGCTTCCCGCTGGCCAAGTACTTGGACAGGGGCATCGGGGTCGCCCACCCGTGCCTGCCGCGCGAGGCGGGGGGGCTGGCCGAGAGGCTGGCCGCGGCCTGCCGCCTCCGGGCGCTGTTCGCCCCGACGGGCGCGGCGCTGGGGATGCGCTTCCCCGTCTCGGGCGTAATAATGGCGTCCCGCCTGCACGCGGGCGCCGAGCTGCCGGCCCGGGAGTTCTGGAACCTGGCCGGCAGGGCCGGCAGGATCGACCGGCCGCCCATAGGGGTGGTCGGGCTCGTGGCCGCGAGCCGCGCCGAGGCGGGCAAGTGGGCGGAATGCGTCAGGAGGGCCCCCGGGGGGCCGGCCTCGGCCCTGCCCGGGATGGTGCGCGGGGCGCTGGAGGGGGGCGGGGAGCTGGACCTGCGGCGGCTGGCGGAGTCCGACGCAGGCTGGTCCGTCCTGGCGCGACACGTGGCCGCCGCGGCGGGCCGCGCCCGCGGCGCGGGGCGGGCCGCCGACCGGGCGAACATCGCGCTGGGGAGCACGTACGGGTTCGGCAAGCTCCGGCGCGGGGAGCAGGGGGCCCTCACGGCCGCCGCCGAGAGGTACGCGGAGGGGCTCGGCGGGGCCCCGCGCCCCCCCGGTCTGGCCCTGTCCCCGGGGGCGCTGGACGGGGCGGGCGCGGCGCCGGAGGGCGGGGGCGCGGGGGTCCCGCTCTCGGCCGCGGGCCTGCCGGCCCTCGTCGGGGCCGCGCGGTCGATCCCCGAGGTGCGGGGGAGGCTGGATGCGGCCGCCCCCGGCCTGGCCGCCGGCGGGATCGGCGCGGTGCTGTCGGACTGGGTCTCCGGCAGGAGCGTGCGCGAGATAGCCGTCGCGCGCTTCGGCGGGGGCGGCCGGAAGCGCGTGGCGGAATGCGCCGCGGCCGTGCGCGGGCTGGCCGAGGCGGCCGCGCTGGGGGCCGCCGCCGCCCTGAGGATCCCGGGGCCCTGGCCGGACCCTGGCGGCATGGACGGGGACCGCAAGGCGAGGGCGCTCGGCCTGCCCGGCATGCTGTACTACGGCGTGGACACGGACGAGGCCGTCGCGATGTGCGGGCACGGCGTGCCCAGGAGGGCGGCGCGGGGGGTGGGCGAGGCGTACGGGCGGGAGGGGCGCGGGATCCGCGGGGGCTCCGCCGGCATCGCGCGGTGGCTGGAGGAGCTGCCGGACGGCGAGTGGCGCCCCGGATCCGGCTCCGCGCCGGGCGCCGACTACAAGGAGGCGTGGCGCATGCTGGCCGGCGCGGGCGGGGGGGAGGGGCCGTGAGCCCCCGGGGCGGGGCGGCGGGCGGGGACGCCCCCGGCGGCGGGGACGCCCCCGGCGGCGGGGCGTTCGCGGGGGCCTGGGCGGCCCTGGTGGGGGAGGACGGGAGCGTCCTGGAAAAGGCGATGCTCGACGACTCCGCGGCGGCGCGGGACGCCGCCGACGGGTACAGGATAAGCAGGGCGGTCCCGCCCGGCGCCGCGCCCGGGCCAAAGGACGCCGCGGTTATGGATCTGGCCGCCGCGCGCTACCGGCTAGCGCTGGAAAGGCTCGGCGAGGCGGCGCCCGGCGCGAGCCGGGGGATCGGCGCGCACGCCGGCGCGCACGCCCGCATGTGCGGCAGGTGCTTCGACCTGATGGAGGCGTGCCCCGTGCCGGAAGGGCCGGGGGCCGCGATCCCGCACGTCCTGTTCCTGATCGCGTACGCGTTCCTGGGGGGGAGGGAGGACGCCGCGAGGCGCTACCTCGCGGGGAACGGGCGCGCCTGGGGCGCCAGGAGCGCGACGGGGGCGGGCTGGGGCGGCCGCGTGATGGACACCATCTACGCGGCGGTCCTGCGCGTGGCGAGGAGCGGGGCGCGGGAGGATCTGGAGAGGGCCGCGGGCATGGTGGGGGAGCTGAGGGAGGAGAGCGGGGAGCGCGTGGCGGAGTACATCAGTGGGATGGCGGCGGGGGACAGGCCGCGGGCCGCCGGCGAGCTCGTCGCGATGTACCACCTGGCAAAGTCGGTGGAGCTGGCGGCCGCGTACCTGCGGGACGGGGGCCCGGCGGACGCCGCGACGCGCCTGCCCGCGTACCTCCGGAACGCCTCGTCCCAGGGCGCCGACGCGGGGGCGGACGGGCTGGTCGAGCTGGTCGCCGT
Source organism: uncultured Candidatus Cenarchaeum sp. (assembly GCA_958295735.1). Classification (GTDB taxonomy): domain Archaea; phylum Thermoproteota; class Nitrososphaeria; order Nitrososphaerales; family Nitrosopumilaceae; genus Cenarchaeum. The sequence goes on along the minus strand of OY282369.1, from coordinate 3,118,638 downwards.
GCTGGGGCCCGCGCTGGAAAAGATGGCGCGCGACTCGCCGTGGGCGCTGGCGCGGTTCGGCGGCGGGGCGGGCGCCCTGGCCAGGGAGATGGCGGGGCGGGGGCGCCCCGCGCTGGGGCTGTCGCGCCGGCTGGGGGCCGCCGTGCTGGACGGGGGGCTGCTCGATCCCGCCCGCGCCGGGACGGTGGCCGCGCTGCCCGCGCCGGACAGGATCGCCGCGGCCGAGTTCCGCATACTGCAGGCGCTCGAGGCGGCGCCGGGCGCCGTCGCGGCGTACATAATCCAGGACGGGGCGTCCGCGGCGGGGACGGCGGCGCGGCTGGGGCGCGATCTCGGGCCGATGCGCGCGCGGGTGGAGGCGGCCGGCGCCGCGCCGTTCATGGACGCCCGCGACCGCGAGCTGGCCTCCGGCGGGATCCCCGCGGACGTGGTGGTGGCCGCGCCGGAAAAGATGCGCATGATGCTCCGGCATCCGGGCGGCCGGCTCGCGGGGTCGCTCGTCCTGGCCGTGGCGGACGGGGCGGGCATGCACGCGGGCGCCGCCGGGCTGGGCCTGGAGCTGCTGCTCTCCGAGGTGAAGCGCGACTGCCCGGGGGCCGACGTGCTGCTCATGGCCGCGTCCGTGCCGGGCGCTTCCGAGGCGGCCGCGTGGCTGGATCCGCGCGGCCCGGGGCCGGTTGCCGCGGGCGGCGGGCGGCGGGCCGCCGATCTGGCCGTCGGGCTGCTCCGCGCCGGGGGCCCCGCCGGGCCCTCCTTCGCGCCGCTGGAGACGCGCGCGGGGACGGCGCATCCGGGGGGCGAGTTCCGCGTGGGATCGGCGGGGCCGCCCGCGGGGCGCGCGGCGACGCGGAGCGGGCTGGCGGCCCTTTTCGCGGCCAGGTTCGATCCGTCCATGGGCATGCTGGTGGTGGGGGACGGCCCCGGCGAGGCGTGGGAGATCGCCGAGGCGGCGTACCGGATCCTGCCGGATCTGGAGCCGGACGGGGGCAGGCTGCTGGCGAGGAGGCTCGTGGAGGACGAGCTCGGGGCCGGCTTCCCGCTGGCGCGGTACCTGGACAGGGGCGTCGGCGTGCACGTCGCGGGCCTGCCCGCCGAGGTGCGGGGCATGATGGAGAGCCTCATGGGGGACGGCAGCCTCCGCGCGCTCGTCGCCGCGGCCGGGATCGCCGGGGGGGCGGAGTTCAGGGTGCCGGGGATCATAATGGCGACCCGCCCGCGCGCGATGCCGGCCCGGGACTTTTGGAACTTGGCCGGCAGGGCGGGCAGGGACGACCGGCCGCCCATCGGGGTGGTCGGGCTCGTGGCCGCGAGCAGCGCCGAGGCGGACGGGTGGGCGGAATGCGTCGGGGAGGCCCCCGGGGAGGAGGCCTCGGCCCTGCCCGGGATGGTGCGCGGGGCGCTGGAGGGGGGCGGCGGGATCGACCTGCGGCGCCTGGCGGGGGAGGACGCCGGCTGGGCCGCCCTGGCGCGGTACGTGGACGGCGCGGCGGGCGGGGCCCCGGACCCGGGGAGGCGCGCCGCCGAGGCGGAGATCGCGCTGCGGCGGACCTGCGGGTACGGCGGGCTCCGGCCCGGGGAGCAGCGCGCCCTCGCGGAGGCGGCCGGAAGGTACGCGGGCCGGCCCGGCGGGGGCGCGGCCCCCCCCGGCGCGGCCGGCCCGCCCCGGGGGGCGCCCGCGGCCGGCATCGGGCCGGACTGGTGGAGCGCGGAGGGCCTGTTCGCGCCCGCATCGGAAAAACTGCCTGTAGTGCTGGAGGCGGCGCGGTCGGTCCCCGGGGTGCGGGGGGAACTGGAGATCACCGCGGCGGGCCGGGCCGCCACGGACGGGGACATATGCGGGATGGTGTCCGACTGGGTCGGCGGCAGGAGGATAGCGGAGATCGCGGCGGCCCGCTTCGGCGGGGGCGGCATCGCGCAGGTGGCCGAGTGCGTGGAGGCGGTGTGCGGGAGGATCGCCGGCGCCGTCTCCCTGGGGATCGCCGCCGTGCAGGGGATGCCCGGGCTGGATCCCGGGGGCGCGGCCCCGGAGCGGAGGGAGGAGGCGCTCAGCCTGCCCGCCATGGCGTACTACGGCGTGGACACGGCCGAGGCCGCCGTGATGCGCGGGCTCGGCGTGCCCAGGGGGGCGGCGCGGGCGGTGGGCGAGGCGTACGCGCGGGAGGGGCGCGGGCCCCGCGCGGGCCCCGCCGTGGTATCGTGGCTGGAGGGGCTGCCGGGCGAGTCGTGGGGCCCGGGGCCCGGCGCGGGCATGTCGGGCCCCGACTACAAGGAGGTCTGGCGCAGGCTGGCCTGCGAGGCTCCCGGCGCGGGCCGGGGCGGGAATGGCCGCCCCGCCCCCCCGCCCCGCCCCGCGGGCGGCGCCCGCGCCGCGCCCTGATCGCGCCGCGCGGCCCCCCCCGCGCCGATCCCGCGGATCGCGGCCCCGCGCCCCCCCGCGGGGGTTTTTTCCGTCCCGAAGCCCGCGCGGGCCGGCGCGCCGCGCCCGCGGAAAGCGGCCCTGGCGGGCGTCCCGGATCGCCAGCCCCTCCAGCATCACGACGTCGTTCCTGCTGCCCGCGGAATGCGGCCTTGGCGGGCGTCCCGGATCGGCCCGGGCTCCCCCCGGCCACCGCGCAATTCGGCCCCGCGCGGGCCGGCGCGCCGCGCCGCGCTTCCAGGTCCCCGCCCGCGCGCCCGGCCGGCTTTTCGGCTTCGGTTTTTCGCCGTCCCGGCGCCTCGTCCCCGACCCGTCCCGGCTTTTCCCGGAATTCCGCGCTCCCGCCCCGCCGGAGTTTGCCCGGCGTTTCGGCATCGGCGGGAAGCGCGCCGGGGAATGGCGGGATCGCCGCGGCTGCCGAAGAAGCGGACGGCGCCGCTTTTCAGGCTCGTGGCCGCGGGCCGCAGCGCGCAGCACGGCGCAAACGCCGTTTTGGCCGCGCGGGCGCACGCGCGCCTTCCCACTAGTTCGGCCGCCCGCCGCCGGATCCGGCCCCGCCGCCCCGCCGCGGGCCGCGCGCGGCGGGCCCGGCGGGCCCGGCGGGCGCGCGCCCGGGCCGCCGCGCGCGGCGGGCCCGCCCCGCCGCCGATATGGGCGGGCGATCCCGCGGCCCGGCCGGGACCGCGCGGCCCCCCGCCCGGACGAGGCGGCCGCGGGGCGGGGGGAGGGGGAGGCGCCGGTTCCCGCGCCCGCACAACGTTTAATTCAATTGCGCCGGGGCGGGACGCCGTGCGCGTACTGCTGCTGCACTGCGACCGTATGGAGTACCGCCCGGCGGGCAGGGAGATAGCCGCGGCCGAGGACCTGGCCGACGAGGGCCCGCGCCGCCTCGAGGAGGTGGCCGTCGCCATGGTGAGCGTGGAGGAGGGGGACGGGGACGGGACGGCGCGCAGGGCGGCCTCGGAGGTGGCCGCCGCGATGGCCAAGGTGGGGTGCGGGAGGCTCCTCATATACCCGTACGCGCACCTGAGCGGCAGGCTGGCCGCCCCGGGCGCCGCGCTGGGCGTGCTGGAGCGGATGGAGGAGGCGGCCGCCTCGGAGGCCGGCGGGTCGCTGGAGGTCAGCCGCGCCCCGTTCGGCTGGACAAAGTCGTACACTATGAGCGTGAAAGCGCACCCGCTCGCCGAGCATTCCATGGAGGTACGCGGCGGGGGGGAGGGGGGGCCGCCGGCGGCCCCCGATAAGGGGTCCCCGGCCGCCCTGGCCTCGGAGAAGGGGATCGAGTCAAGCTGGCACGTGATGACCCCGGACGGCCGGCTGGTGGCCGCGGCCGGGTTCGACTATTCGGGGCACCCCGGCCTGGAGGCGCTGGCCAGGTACGAGGAGTCCAGGCGGCGCTCCTCCGACGAGCCGCCCCCGCACGTGGCCCTCATGAAGAGGCTGGCCATCGCCGACTACGAGCCGGCCTCGGACCCCGGCAACATGCGGTTCTACCCGAACGGGCGCCTGGTAAAGTCGCTCATAGAACGGTACGTCACGATGAGGGTCAGGCAGTACGGCGGCTACGAGGTGGAGACGCCCATAATGTACGACTCGCGCCACCCCGGCATGGCCAGCTACTTCGACCGGTTCCCGGCGCGCCAGTACAACGTGGACTCGGAGGGCAGGCGCCTCTTCCTCAGGTTCGCCGCCTGCTTCGGGCAGTTCCTCATGGCCCACGACATGCAGATGTCCCACAGGAACCTGCCGTACCGCCTGTACGAGCTGACGCGGTACAGCTTCAGGCGCGAGCAGTCCGGGGAGCTGGCCGGGCTCCGGCGGCTGCGCGCCTTCACCATGCCCGACTGCCACGCGTTCTGCCGCGACATGCCGCAGGCCGTGCGGGAGATGATGAAGCGGTTCGACCTGTCCAAGGAGGTGGTCGCCGACCTCGGCATACCGGGCGGCGGCTACGAGATGGCCGTGCGGCTCACCGAGGAGTTCTACCGCGAGAACGGCCAGGCCGTGCGGGACATGGCGAGGAAGCACGGGCGCCCCGTCCTGGTGGAGATGTGGAAGGAGCGGTTCTTCTACTTCGTGCTGAAGTGGGAGTTCAACTACATCGATGCCGCCGGCAAGGCCTCGGCCCTCTCCACCGACCAGATAGACGTGGAGAACGGGGGCAGGTACGGGATAGAGTTCGTCGACGAGAACAACGAGCGGAGGAACCCCGTCATACTGCACAACTCGCCGAGCGGCGCCGTCGAGAGGGTCATGTACGCGCTGCTCGAAAATGCCGCGGCCGACGCGGCGCGCGGGGCGAAGCCCGAGCTGCCGCTCTGGCTGGCCCCCACCCAGGTGCGCATCATACCGGTGAGGGAAGAGTTCGCGCAGCACGCGGCGGCGCTGGCGGGGCGGATAGGCCACACCCGCGTGCGGGTCGACCTGGACGACCGCAGCGAGAGCATCGGCAAGCGCATACGCGATGCCGAGAGGGAGTGGGTGCGGTACATACTGGTGGTCGGCGGCAGGGAGGCCGAGACGGACGTGAGCCGCCTGAGCGTGCGCGACAGGAGGAGCGGGGAGACCCGGACGGTCGACCTGGACGACTTCCTGGCCGAGGTGAGGGCCCAGACCGAGGGCAAGCCGTTCGCCGTGCTGAACTCGCCGTTCTACCTGTCCAGGCGCCCGCAGGCCGCGGCGTGAGCCGGCGGCGGCCCGCGCGCCGCCCCCCCGCGCGCGCCGGGGCAGCGCGGGCGGCATCGCCCGCCCGGATGCCGTCCCGGCCCCGCGCGGGCCCCGCCGCGCGATGGGCGGCAGTCTGCCAAAGGCATAAAAAAAACCACATAAAGAAGGCGCCGGCAGCGTGACTGTGAACTTGACCGACTTACCTCCCGGCTTGGCCTCCGCCTTGGACGACCGGCTGAAAGGCAGCAGGGCGATCAAGATACAGTGCCTGCTGTCCGACTCGGACGCGGCCGAGGGCATGAGCAAGGCGCGGCTGCCGGGCGGGCTGTCGGCACGGGCCAAACTCATGAGGTACGGCGGCTTTCGGCACGGCGAATTCGACATAAGGGGCGGGGACGGACGCGCGGGGATCCTCCACACGGTGCAGGCGGGCGACGAGCTGTACGCCGTGACCGGCGACGGGGCGGCGTTCTTTTCAAGTTGCGCGTCCCGCATAATCAAGAGCCGATACCCCGGCATCCTGGCCGCGGCAGTCAACTCCGGGACGATGCGCAGGATCCTCCTTGACTACGAAAGGGGCGCCAATAAGCAGTTAACCCCGAAGGCCTACTGTAGAAAGAAGATTTTCGGGGCCGAACGCGAGACCGAAAGATGGACATCGCGCGGGGCGGAAGGGAAACGCCGCACGATCGAGGGAGAGTTTGACGATGCCGGGAACGGCGGCTGGCATATTGACAGCATGGGGGTGTTCTCCGGGCCGGAGTCGGATCCGCGCCTGGACCTGTCCGTGTCGCGCAAGGGACTGGTGTCGGTATATGCGGGAACCTTCAAGGACGTCTTCGCCCGGCTGCTGCGTCCGATAGCAAGGGAGGGGGCGAAAAGCAAGAAGTTGTTCGGCAAGCGGGGCAGGAGCGAGAATGCGAGAAGGGCGCTGAGGCCGCTCCTCGTCGACTTTGGCGCCAGCGTCTTTCATGACGAACCGGCAAGGAAAAGGTTCTCGCTGATCGTGGCGAAATACCCGAACTGCAGGTACGCCGTAATGCACGAGGGGAGCCAGCACGTCTACGTGGCCGTCCGAGACAGGAATGACAAATCGTCGTTCTCCGTAAGGACCATGGGCGACAGGAAGCTGCTCATAATACCCCAAATCAGGTCATCGGCCGCGTCGCTCATGAGGTTCTCGGAGTTTCTCAACGCGTCGTTCAAGGAGGGGACGATCCGGGACTGTCCGGTGACCCCGTCCGGCGCCATCCGGGAATGAGCGCGGGCCGGGGCGGCAGCGGGAGCAGGCGCGGGAAGCGGTTCGGCCCGCGCCATGCCGCGGCGATCATGCCCGCTGGCCCCTAGCACGAATTCGGGGCGCCCTGCGGGGCGCCGCGACCGCGATCGGACGCCCGGCACTGAGCGCAAGGACGGAGCCGAGCCGCGCCAGGCGGACTGCCGCGGGCGGCACAAAGCCGGCATTAACGCGCGCTCGGCGGAGGAACACGCGAACGGCAGGCGGGCCGGGCGGGCGTTTTCCGGCACAAAAGGCGCCGGATCGCGATTTCGAGGCGGTCTGCCGCGCCCCGCGGCCGCGCGCCCCGCGGGCCGCCTCCGGGGACCCCCCGCCCGGGCGCCAGACGCATGACCCGCAAAAGTTCGCGCCGCTCATCCCGGACGTCCCCTTCGAGCTCGCCTGCGCCGAATGGTCGCGCGGGCCCTCCCGCGGGAGGCTCCCGCCGGCGTTCCTCCGCACGATCGCGCCGGGCCGCGCGCCCCGCGCCGCCGCGACGAAAAGCCTAGCGGCCTACCGCATCAACCGGGAGGGGCAGTCCCCTCTCCCCTACCGCGCCCGTTTCACTCGTTCGGGTTAATGGCATGCGCCAGCTGGGCCAAGAGCCTTTCCTGCTTCCACTTTGGCAGCTTTGCAAAGCGCGCCGCCGACTTTTCCGCCTGCTTCCTCAGATCGCCCTTCTTGAGTTTTGTTTCCACGGTACGGGCTGGCTGGGCTTCGGTATAAGCCTTCTCGATCGGCATGGTTCGCGCGCTGTACGAAAACCATGCCGCCTGTTCGCCCGCGTCCCCGATCCGCCGCGGTCGTTTTCCCCGATCGCCCCTATACTTCTTGGCGGAGAATCCCGCGGGCGGGGCCCCCGGGCTGCCCGCGTCCGGCTGGCGGCGGAGCCTCCGCCAGCCGCGGGACGCGGCGAATTCCGGCAGGCCTTGTCGGTGCGCGATCTCCGCCTCCCCGGCCCCGGTGAGCCTCCCCGGCCTGCCGCCGGCCCGCGGGAGGCAGCGGCGGCCGCCTGCCGGATCGATGCCGCGCCCCGGCGGATCCCCCCGGGCGCGGCCGCGATCCTTGTACGACTTCCCGCCGTCCCTTGCGCGCCTCCCCGGCCCGCCAAGCGCGGGCCGCCGCCGGCCGGAATCGCCGCGGGCGCACCGAGCGGCCCCGCGCGGCGCGGCCGCCGCGTTCTCCGCGGCCGCCTCCCCGGGCACGCCGGCGCCAGCCGCGCATCGGGACGGACCGCCGTGGCGCGCGGCCGCGACGTCGTTCGCTAAAAATTTCGCCCTTTGGGGCCAGACCGCTGCCTGAACATCGCCGTTGGCGGCGAAATTTTCGCCGGTCGGCAACGCGGGTCGGAGATTCCGGGGAGCGAATCCCCCGTTCCGCGCAGCCTGCGAGCCGCGCGGCGCCGGGGTGCCGCTTTCTGAAACTTACCTGCTTCCCGCGCCCGTGCCCGGGCGGAGCCGCCGCCCGCATCCCACGCGATCCCGCGGGCCGCGCCGCGGATTGCGGCGCGGCCGGCCCCCCGCGCCCCGCCCGCGCGCCGGGCGCCCGCATCCCCCGCCCGCCAAAAAGCCAGGCGGACTACGGCGCCAACCGTGACTGGAACAGTTCCCGCTTCCCTACCGCGCCCGTTTCACTCGTTCGGGTTGATGGCATGCGCCAGCTGGGCATGGAGCCTTTCCTGCTTCCACTTGGGCAGCTTTGCAAAGCGCGCCGCCGACTTTTCCATCTGCTTCCTCAGATCGCCCTTCTTGAGTTTTGTTTCCATGGTACGGGCTGGCTGGGCTTCGGTATAAGCCTTCTCATTCGGCATGGTTCAGCGTGAGGCCGTTTGCGGCCATTGCTTTGCGCAGGCGGTCCACGACCACATCCTCCTTCTCCAGGTACTCCCCGTAGGGGAGCAGCCTCGGGGCGGCCTCGGCGGCATTCCATTCCACCTTCCTGCCGGACGCGTCCTTGCGCCTGCCCATGGTAAAGAGGTCGACGTGGCGCCTGGGCGATATGCCGTCGAACGGCTTGAAGTGCACCTTGCCCTCCTGCGGGCTGCCCACGCTGATCGAGTCGTCGAACAGCTCCCCGGCGTGGCTCTTCTCGTACGTCTCGACGAATACGAGCAGCCGTATGCCGGCGGCCACGATGATCTTCGCGCAGACGTGGCAGGGGAACGTGGTGCAGTACATGATGCCGCCCCACACGGGCGCGCCGCGCCTGGCGGCGCCCACGATGGCGTCCATCTCGGCGTGCATCTCCCTGCCGTACTCGGTCACGTCCATGATCTTCATCCCCGACAGATCTGCTGTTCGGCGCGCCGCGGCCGCGATCTCCTCGCCGCTCATGCCCTTGAATTCCGCCGCGAGCATGCCGGCCTTCTCGATCCGCGAGAGCGCGTCCGCGAACATTCCCTCGCGCTCCCTCTGGTTCGAGTCGTGCCCGATCCTGAACTCGCGCCGGTCGTTCCCGTCCCCCTCCGCGTACGCCCCGCCCCCCGCCCTGGGCACCTCGTTGAAGCCGGAGGCGATCAGGTTCCCGTTCGCGTCCCGCACGGCAACCCCCACCTGCCTGGACATGGACGAGGACTGGAAGGAGCTTACGACCGCGTAGAACATGCCCGTCTCCTCCGCGGTCGGGGTGATGAAGGGGTTGCCGAACACCAGCCCGACGAGCCGGTCGATCTTGGGCCGGACGGCGGCCGGATCCGACGCAATCACGAAGCAGTCCGCCACGCGGTACGCGGCCCTCACCAGCTGCCCGGAGCCGCCCTCCTCGCGGTAGTCCCTGTCTATGAGGCGCTCGGCGGCGTCCCCCACCTTCTTCTCCATCTCCCTCACCCTCGCGTCCCTCGGCGAGTACGCGGAAACGATCAGGAGCCGCCCGCCGCACGTGTCGCGCAGCGCGTTGATCTCGCTGATGCGCGTGATCAATTTCAGTATGTAGGCGTGGCCGGCGGCCGGCTTTTCCACGGATCCCGTGATGCGCTCGCGGGACATCTGAATCACCATCATTGCCAGGGACGCGACGGCGCCCTGCCCCACAACGCGTTCCAGCTCGTTGCCGCGCTCCATCCTGGACGAGATCCTGTCGTACTCGGTGCCCTCCCTCGCGGGCGTCCCCATGCCCGCGACCTCCGACAGCACGGCGCCGAGATCGATGCTTTCCGAGCTGTACCCGACCCGGGCCAGCGCCCCGGCGACCGCGTCGCGGACGCAGTCCGTGTCCGTCCCCAGCGCGCCGATCACACATATGACCAGTTCCGGCCTGTGTTTGTCATCCAAGGTACCGACGGCTGGCGTATGGGGGTTATAACTATTCGTTTTCGTGCCAGGCCGGCCGTGCCGCGCGGAAACCGTGCCCGCCCGTTCGCCTCCGCGGCCTTCCCGGCGGGGAATGCCCCTGGCGGGGCCTCCGAATTGGCGGCGCGCGGCGGGGCCCCCGCCCGCCGCAGGACGCGGCGGGCTCCTGCGGGCCTCCGCGGCGCCTAACCTCCGCCCCGGGGGTGCCGAAGAACCTCCCCGGCCCGCCGCCGGCCCGCGGGCGGCAGGGGCGGCCGCCTGCCGGTCCGATGCCGCCGGCCGGCGGCTCGCTCCAGGGCGCGGCCGGCCGCCGCGATCCCCACCGCCTTCCCGCGCCCCTTCCGCGGCCTCCCCCGCCCGCGCAACGCGGCCGCCGCGTTCCGCGGGGCCGCCTCCCCGGGCACGCCGGCGCCCGCCGCTCGTCGGGACGGACCGCCGGGGCGCGCGGCCGCCCGCCGAAAACCCCGGCCCTTGGGCCGGCCCGCCGCCCGAACGCCGCCGCCTGCGGCGGGGTTTCCGCCGGACGGAAGCGCGACCCGGCGCCGCGCCCAAAACGCGCGCCCAGGATCTGACTGTTCGCCGAAGACCCCGCCCTTGGGCCGGGCCGCCGCCCGAACGGCGCCGTTCGCGGCGAAGTCTTCCCCGGTCGGCATCGCGGGTAAGGGATTCGGGGGCGCGGATCCCACGTTTCGAGCAACCCGCGCGCCGCCTCCCGAAACGGGCCCGCTTCCCGCGCCCCGGCCCGGCGGGGGCGCCACCGCCGGCCCGCATCGCGATCCCGCGGGCCGTGCCGCGGCCGGCCCCCGGCGCCCCGCCCGCGCGCCGGGCGCCCGCGTGCCCCGCCCCGCGCCGCCGCGCCGAAAAGCCTAGCGGCCTACTGCAACAACCGGAAGGGGCAGTCCCCGTTCCCCCGCCGCGCCCGTTTCACTCGTTCTGGTGGATGGCTTGCAACAGCTGGGCCCGGAGCATTTCCCGCTTCCACTTGGGCAGCTTTGCAAAGCGCGCCGCCGACTTTTCCATCTGCTTCCTCAGATCGCCCTTCTTGAGTTTCGTTTCCACGGTACGGGCCGGCGGGGCTTCGGTATATGCTTTCCCATCCGGCGCGGTTCGGCGGGGGGCCGCTCGCGGCCGCTGCTTTGAACGTGCCGTCCACGGCCGCATCCTCTTCCGGGTACTCCCCGCAGGGGAGCATCCTCGGGACGGCCCCGGCGGCATCCCGTTCCGCCTTCCCGCCGGGCGCGTCCTCGCGCCAGCCCGCGGCAAAGAGGTCGGCGCGGCGCCCGGGCGAGATGCCGGCGAACGGCCTGGGGTCCGCCCGCCCTCCCGCGGGCTGCCCGCGCCGATCGTGCCGGCGGACGGCTCCCCGGCGCGGCTGTTCCCGCGCGCCCCGACGAAGACGAGCGGCGGCATGCCGGCGGCCGCCGCGTGGCCCGCGCGGACGCGGCGGGGGAACGCCGCGCAGTGCATGTTGCCGCCCCCCGCGGGCGCGCCGCGCCTGGAGGCGCCCGCGTGCGCGCCCGCCCCGGCGTGCATCTCCCCGCCGAATTCTGCCACGTCCGCGATCATCCCCGGCGGATCGGCGCGCCCCGGCAGCGATCCGCCCGCCTCACGCGCCCCCGAATTCCGCCGCGGGCGCCCCGGCCCCCCCGATCCGCGCGGGCGCGCCCGCGGGCATCCCCCCGCGCCCCGTCCGGTTTTGGCCGCGCCCGATCCCGAGCCCGCGCCGGCCGTTCCGCCCCCCCCGCGCGTGCCCCGCCCCCCGCCCCCGCCTGCCGGGACGCGGGCGGGGACCTGGAGCCGGCTGCCGCGCGGAGCGCGCCCGGCCCCGCGGCCGGGGCGCGGAATGGGCTGCCGAACGACCGGCCCGGCGGGCCGGCCGTCCGGGGGCCGATCGGGCGCGCCTGCAAGGCCCCGCTGCCCGGGAACCGCGGGCGCCGCGTCGGGCCGGGGCGGCGATCGCGCCCCGCGGCCCCCCCGCGCGCTGCGGGATCGCCGCGGCGCGGGGGCGGCCGGCCTGCGACTCCGCGTCGGGCCGGGGCGCCACGCGCGGGTGCCTCCGGCCGAACGGGCCGATGCCGGGAAGGGCGCCGCCCGCGCCCGGGAAGATCCCCGGGGAGGCAAAGCGCGGGACGGGCGGGGGGCGAGGGGGGTTCGCGCCCGGCAAGCGCGGCGGCGGGGCGGGCGGGGACCGCGCCCGCGGGACCGGGATGCGCTGCCAGAACGCGGCGGCGCGCCCCGCCGGCCGGCCGGCCGAAACATTCCCGGGCACGGCGGATCCCGGCGCGCCGTATGGGAGGGGGGCGGCGCTGATCGGGGGCGCGGGGTTCCGGGGAATGGGGAAGCGCCTCCCGGGAACCACCCCGGCGGCCCCCGCCGGGAAGGCCCGGGGGCGGGGCGGGAGGGGGACGCGGGGCCCGGCGGGGCGGGGCCGTGGATCGGGCGCGGGTTCGGGGCGGCGAAGCGCGGCCGGACGCCCCGCGGGCCGCCCGGCGGGACCCCGAAGCGGCCCGGCCGCGCGCCCGGCATCGCGGCGGGCCCGCCCGGCCCCGCCCCGCTGCCCGCCGGGACGGCCGGCGGCGCCGGCCCGCGCGGATCCCCGGCGCGGGATTCCCGCCGCGCGAAGCCGCCCCGCCCCGCCGCGCCGGTTCCGGGGCGCCCGGCGATGCCGCGCGCCCCGCCCCGGCGCCCCGCCCCGCCGTCCTCCGACGGCGCGTTGCCCGCGCCGCGCGGGGCGCGCGGGCGGCCGCATCGGGCCACACGCGCCGGCTCCGGCGCGCTCACAATTCTTATTTAGCGCGGGTTTTTCCCGAGCCGCGTGGATCCGAGGAGGGGGGCGGGGAGGCAGAGGCGCCGCGGCGCGGCAAGGTCCACCCCCAAGCGCGTCTGCGCGATGTTCATCGCGATGTCCAGCCCCACCCGCATAGACGCGCTGCGCATACTCGACTCCAGCGGCCCGCTGCACTATACCGAGCTGAAGGCGCTCGCCGGGTTCCGGTCCAAGAACGACAGCAGCAAGTTCGCGTACCACCTCCGGAAGATCCTGCAGCGGTCCCTCGTGGAGCTCGACAGGGACGAAAGGAGGTACGTCATAACCGGCCTGGGCAGGCTCGCGCTGAGCATGGCGCGGCAGATGGAAGAGCGCACCGCGGCGCGGTAGGCGGCGCCGGCCGCCGGCGCGCGCCCGCCCCCCGCCGCGCCCGGCGCGGGCCCGCGGTTCTGGAGCGGCTTTCCCCGCGGCGGCCTTTCCCCGCGGGCGCCCCCGCCCCCCGGCCGGGCGCCGGCCCGGCCAACGCGGCGCGGGCCGCGCGGCCCCGCGGCCGCGGGGGCCGGCAGCGGGCGCCGCGGCGGCCCCGCGGGGCGGGCCGCGCGGCCCCGCGGAAGATCGCCGGCGGGAGCCGCCCGCGGGAGGGGAGGGGGAGCGCGGACTGCCCGGCGATCCCGGAGGCCGCGGGGGAGGCGTTCGGGATGCGCGGCGCGGGCTTTTGCGGGCCCCGCATCGGGTACCAGGAGGGGAGACCCGAAGGCGGCCTGCCGCCCCCCGGCCGGGCCGGCGCCCGGCCGGGGGGCGGGGGCGCCGCGGGGAAGGCCGCCCCGAGACCGCGGGCCCGCGCGGCCGCGGGGCGCTGAGGCGCGGGAGGGGCGGCGGCGGCGGGGGTCCGCCGCCCGCGCCCTGCCGGCATCGCCGCCCCGCCCGCGGCGGCCGGCGCCGCCGGGCAGGATCTGCCCCCCACGGCCCGCGCCGTGGGACGGCCCGCGGGGCCGCGCCGGATCTTCCGCCGGGAATGGCCGGCCCGCGCCGGGAGGACCCGGCGGCGGGCGAGCCGGCCCCCTGGGCCGGGGCGCGGGCGGGCGCGCAGCAGGCGATGCCGCCGGCGCGGTTCAAGTTATTATTCCACCCTGCCGGGTACCGGCAATGGCGGTTCCGGATCGCGGGAGGGGCTTGCAGCTGCCGGCGCGCCGCGCGGCCCGGCGATGCGGGGAATCGCGCCAAACCGTCCGCGGGGATTCCGGGCAGGGCGCGCTGCGGCATCGGCCGTGATGGGGCACGCGTTCGGCCGGGCGGCAGGCGGAACGAGGCCCGCGGATCAGGGGCGGGCGCAGCCGAGGACGGCGGCACGCGCTCGCCCCGCGGCCGGCTCGGCGCCGGGATTGCGGGGCGACGTGAGCGCGCGCGGACGGCATGGCCGCGGACGGCAGGCTCCCCGAGGTGGAGACGAGGCAGGAGCTCATGAACGCCATGGAGGGCATGATCGCGCCTTCGCAGAACGAGGACGGCGAACGCCCGGCCGGGAGCAGGTCGCGCGAGCTTAAAACGTACGTGGTATAATGCCACGGGGACTTCCCGAGGCGGTTCGAGACGCGCGGCATGCAGTGCGAGGCAGTGGATACGGGGCTCGACCCCGTAAGGATCCTGCGCGTGCGGGACGGCGGAGAGACCACGGAGTTTTTCATCAGCATGGAAGACAGGCGGTTTTTGCTGCTCCACACCAACGGCAGATCCGACAACACGGACAGGATAGTCGGCGCGCTAACGGGGGACGCGAGCCGCACGTTCGACAACGTCTGGCCGCGCTCCGCCATGCTGAAGCGGCCCGCCGACATGCCTGGCAACTCCCTCGGGGGATTCGGCGCGTCGTGCTCGGGCAGGTTCTTGCTGGCGGAAGAAGGCAGCGACGAGGACGCCGGCGGCCCAGACTTGGGCGTCGTCGGCCCGCTGGCCGAAGGGATGCAGAGCGCCGTGGAGGCAAGGCCGCGCATCAAGAGGGCCGCGGCGCACAGCAGCGTGCGGATCGAGCGGGGATCCGGGACCGATCCGCGCGGCTTCGTGCAGGACGACGCGCACTGCACCGGGCGCTTTGCCGTGAAGCGCGGAAAATCGGTCCGGGATCACCCGCGCCTGGCCGACGCGTGCCGGGAAGAGTACGCGAGAGCGATCGCCGGCGTGGGGGGGCGGCGCATCGGGGCCAGCGAAACGGACGGCGTAATGCTCGCGGAGGGGGGGCAGTTCGACTTTAGATTCGGCCACGGCATCGACAACCTGGACGCGTTCACAGACGGGATGTTCAGCTCGACCGCGCCGTTCAATACGTGGGGACTGAAATTCGCCATCCGCGAGGGCTACTTTGGGGTCATCGCCGCCGACTTGCACGCGGGGGCCCGCATGCATTTCGACATCGCGAGCAACCTGATGCGGGTGTACCTCTACGTGGGCGGTTGCGGAAACGCCGTACTGCGCCTGCTCGCCAACCTCCAGCTGCATTACGACGCCGGCACCACGTGCAAGCGGATAAGCTGAATCGGCGGCTAGCGAGCACGCCCTGCCGGCGAACAGGTTCGTGGGGCTCCACGGACGCGGAGGAGCGGCCCGGTGCGCTTTCGGATCCGGGGTGCCGGATCCGGCTCGTCTGGCCCCTCACAAGCGCGCGGCCGACGCAAAAAACAAACCCCGGCGCGGCGGCCGCATCCGAGGTCCTCTCCCGCGCCGTCGTTGCCGAGTGCAAGAGCGGAAAAACACGAACGCTGAGCAGGACAAAAAGTGCCGGGAACCGGACCAGGAGCATCCCAAACGCCGCGCGGCGGCATGCCGTCAGAACAAACCGCGGCCGCCTGCCGCCACGCCGACGCCGCGGGAAGCCGCGGCCGCCTGTCCCGGCACGCGGGCCTCCCGTTCACCGCGTTTAAGCGCCGCGCCGCGCGGGGGCGCGGCAGTTTCGGCCGGGCCGGGTTGGACGAGAAATTGTCTTCCCCAACAGCCCTGCGGAACGCGCTGGTGCCCGGCGGCTTTTGCCCCTTCGCGCCGGACGACGACAGCAGCGAGGCTGTTCCGTGTTTGCTCCCGGCGCTGGCCGCAATCCTGGTGGGGAAAAGAGGCGGGACGAGTATTCGCATCACCGATCATGAAATTCGTGGGGAGATTCCCAAGCGGGCACGCCAATACCGCAACTTGATGCACGGCAGGCACAAGGCCGGGCTTGTCGGCAAAATCGGGGCCGTCATCGACATACTCCTCGACAGCGATGAAGAGTTTCGCGAGCAGGCGGCCCAACTCGAGCGGGGAGTGCAGCTGTCCGCGGTGCAGGACGTAGGCAACGCGCGCAAGCGCCTGATCAAAAAACACGAGGAGCAGGCGAGGATCAGCAGCTTTTCATGATCGCGCCCGCGAAGCGGATCCGCCGGGCGCGCGAGAGCGCCCCCCGAAACCTCGGACCGCGCGGCGGATCCGGATCTGGCTAATTTTTCCAGCCGCAACACGGGGGGGGGGGGGGGGCCGCTCCACGAAGGCCGATGTCCCGCGCCGCGACAACGCGCCTGGGCGGGCAGCCGGACCGGCGTGATCGCGCGGACGATCGCGGCGGAAGCCGCGTGTAGACTTGCGTCCATTATGATCTGGGCGTGGGATCGCGGAGCGGATTGTTGCCGCTAGGCGTGGTTTCGGTTTGGGCGCAAGTCTACACGAAGCCGCCCGGGGAAGGGCGCGCCGCCGCTCGCCGGCCGGGCAGCGCCGCGGGCGATGCATTCCCGGGAGCCCGAGGGCGCGGCCGCCGCATCCGCGCCGCCCGCCGAGCCCTGCACGCGACGCCCGCGCCCGCGGCCGAAGGGGCGATCCGCGGCCCCGGCCGCCCGCGCGTCCGGCCCGGCCGGCCGGCCTGCCGGGCCGGCGCGGCCCCGGGGCCGCGCCGGGGGGCGCCCCCCGATCCCGCATCAGTTAATAACGCCCCGGCGGGACGGCGGCCGGTCCGCGGTGAGCTTTGTAGATCTGTACATGGGCGGGGGCCCCCTGATCTCGGGCGGCAGCGGCGGGGAGGAGAGGGCCGTGGTGTTCGGGATGCCGTTCGACTCCACCCACTCGTACAGGCCGGGCGCCAGGTTCGGTCCGGACGCCATCCGCGCGGCGTTCAACAACATCGAGGTCTTCCACCCCGAGGCGGGCGTGGACCTGGAGGGGGCCCGCATACGGGACCTGGGCAACGCGGTGCACACCGTCTCGGCCGCGGAGGCGGTCTCCATGGCGGGGAGGATAACGGGGGAGCTGCTCGGCGGGGGCGCCGGCAGGCCCGGGCGCCCCCTGGTGGCGCTGGGCGGGGAGCACCTGATAACGTACGGGACGTACCCGAGGTTCCCCGGGGGAACGGGCCTCGTCGTGTTCGACGCGCACTACGACCTGAGGGACGAGCTGGGCGGCGCCAGGCTGAGCCACGGGACGTACCTCCGGAGGCTCGTGCAGGACGCCGGCGTGGGCGCCGACCGCATCGTCCACGTGGGCGCCAGGGCGTTCGCGGCCGAGGAGGCCGCGTTCCTGGCGGAGAGCGGGATCGCGACCGTGACCGACGCGCAGGTGCGGGAGGGCGCCGGGCCGCGCCTGCTGCGGGACGCCGCCTCCTCGTTCGGCTCGCTGTACGTGAGCTACGACCTGGACGTGCTGGACCCGGCGTTCGCCCCGGGGGTGGGCAACCCCGAGGCGGTCGGGATCACCCCGAGGGAGCTGTTCGGGATGGCGGCCGCCCTCGGGGAGGGGAGGGTGGCCGGCGCGGACATCGTCGAGCTCAACCCGACGCACGACACGGGGGCGGCCGCGGCCCTGGCGGCAAAGCTGCTGTCCGCCACCATAGCGGCGTCGTGAGCGGCGCGGACACCTTATATCGGCAGCGGCCGCCCCGCGGCCGTGCTGGACAACCTCAGGGGGGCGCTGGCGCCGGCGCTCGCGAGGCTGGGGGCGGCGTTCGCGTCCACGGGGCTCCCGCCGTCCGCCTGGACGGGCGCCGGCCTGGCCCTGGCCGCGGGGGCCGCCGCGGCGTACGCCACGGGCCACCCGCACGCGGCGCTGGCCGGCGGCGCGCTGCTCCTGGCGTCCGGCTTTTTCGACGTGGTGGACGGCCAGGTGGCCAGGGCGGCCGGCAAGTCTTCCAAGAGGGGCGCGTTCCTGGACTCCATGTCGGACAAGGCCGGAGAGGCCGCCGTGTTCGCGGGCGTGCTGGCCGGGGGCCTGGCGGCGCCGCTCCCCGTGCTCGCCGCCGCGATGCTCTCGCTGCTGGTGAGCTATTCCAGGGCGAGGGCCGAGTCGCTCGGGGTGGAGCTGCGCGGGATAGGCGTGGGCGAGCGGGCCGAGCGGCTGCTCGTGCTGGCGGCGGCGGGAATGGCGGGGTTCATGGACTGGGCCGTGTGGGCCGTGGCCGCCCTGGCCGCCGCCACGCTCGCGCACAGGGCGGCAGTGACGGCCAGGGCGCTGCGGGGCTAGCGGACCGGGCGGCGAGATCGAGTTTGACTCGATCGCGAGCGGCAGTGGCGGCCGGGGCGCCGCGGGTGGCCGCCGGCGGGGGCGGGACCGCCAGGGACGTCGATCGCGAGCGGCAGTGGCGGCCGGGGCGCCGCGGGGCTAGCGGAGGCGGCCCCGCTGCCGCCGCGAGGACTCGGACCTGATCTTCAGTATGCCGAAGTGTATGGCGCACGATATGCAGTACCATTTCAGGACCTTGGGGGATGCGATGTACGCGCCCTGCGCCTTCAGCTCCCTGGCCAGCGTGTGCTCTACCAGGTTGAGCCGCGAGGTCACCTTCTTCGCCTTGTCGCGCGGGACGGTCTGGCCGCAGTTGGTGCACTGGACGACGCCGGAGGATCCCTTGCCCCCCTTCTTGCGGCCCCTGCTTGCCCTCTTCAGAGGCATGCGGGGGGGGCGCAGTTTCTTACTTATAATCGTGTTCCAGCGGCCCGGAACGCGGATGCCGGGCGCCCGCGCCGCGCCGCCGCCTCCGGCGCCCGGGGCCGCCCCGGCGGGCGCGCGGGGCCGCTCCCCCGGCACGGCCCCGCGGAACCCGCGATCGGGGAAGGGTCCGGGCTCCGGCCCCGCCTGGCGGATCCCCCGGCGCTTCCCGGGCGCGGCCGGCGCCTCCGGCCTCCAGCGGGCTTCGCGGGCGCCCGCGCCGCGCCGGCCGATGCCCCCGCGCGGGGATGCCGGCGCCCCGCGCCCCGCTTCCGGCCTCCCCGGGAACGCGGGCGGGGCCCGCGCCCCGGATCCCGCCCGCGGTACCTGCGTGTGCGGTACTTTTATACTGCCTCGGCGTACGGGGCGCGATGGGCGGGGAGGAGGGCGCCGATGCGGGGGCGCCGGCGCGCGCGGCGCCGCTGGCGGGGGGCGCCCTCCTGCGCCTGGGGGGCGGCTCGCTCCGCGTGGAGGACGGCAGGGGCGGGACCGTGCTGGAGATCGACGTGGGGCTGGTGCGGAGCGCCGTCGCGCCCGACCGCGGCACGGTGCGGGTCTCGTGGCACGGCGGGGGAGGGCGGCGCTACTACTACGACGCGAGGCTCGACCTGGCGAGGTCGCATCCGGAAAAGGCGAAGAGGCGGCTCGCCGCGCGGACCGAGGCGGACGGGCTGGCGCGGCTCATAGTGCGCGCGGCGCAGGACAGGAACGGCAACCCCGACCGCGCGGCCGGCGGGGGGCGGCTGGCGCTGCGCGCGGGCGAGCGCCTGCGGTACAGGCACGCGGCGCGGTGCAGGTTCGGCGCGGGCGACCTCTACATAACCAGCGCGGGGGCGTACTTTGTGGGGGAGCGCGCGGGGCTCTGCCTCGACCTGCCCATGCAGCTGCTCGCCTCCTGCTCCGCGTCGGGCCGGACCGTGCGGCTGCGCTACGGGGAGCCGGGGGGCGGCGGGGGGCCGGCCCCGCGCGCCCGCACCGCAGAGCTGCGCGTGCCGGGCGCGGACGCGCGCGGGGTGTGCCTGGAGCTCGAGGGCGCCCGCGAGGCGGGCGGCGGGGGGGACGAGCGGAGGCTGGCCGAGTACGCGCACAGGTACGGCCGGATGGATCCGGACGGGCTCCACGCGGAGTACTATTCGGGGAGGCGCGGGGAGGAAAAGCCGATCAACGACTACGCGCGGCTGCTGGCCGCCCGGAGGTGGGATGCCGCGTACGGCCGCTTCACGCTGTGGGACCACACGGTGGTGGTGGCCAGCATGCTGTCCGGCGTGCCGCTGGAGGCGGCCGGCGACCTGACCGACGAGGACAGGAGGCTGCGCGCCCGCCTGGACGGCTTCGCGAGGGAGAGGGACGAGTATATGGGAAAGGCCGCGCCGCTCGTGCGCCGGCTGCTCGGCGCGCAGGCGGCGGGCCTCCCCGAGGCGGACGCCGGGGCGGTCCGGCGCGTCCCGCACTGGGCCGTGTCCCACCAGATGCTGCAAGAGCTGGCGCGGTCCGGCCGCATCCCCGAGGGGTTCGAGCCGCCGATGGCCGCGGAGCTCCGCCGCGTGGAGGGCGAGGTCAACTCGCGCGCGTACGCGTTCCAGCGGGGGCCGCCGTTCCGGTACGCCGGCCTGGACGAGCTGCCGCGCCCGTGGACGGCGGACGGGGCCAGGCGCGTGCTGGCCGATCCGGACTATGTGGAGGCCGCGGGGGCGCTGGAGCGGCTGGGCGGGGAGGGCGGGCCGGGCATGCTGGACAAGATGACGCCGGACGCGCTCTCGCTGCTGCTCGGGGAGGAGCTCGCCGGGCAGGCCGGCGTGCGCATCAGGCGCCTGTACGACGCGTGGGCGGAGGGCGTCCCGCTGGCCGGGCCCGACGATCCCCGCGATCCCGGGTGGGTAGAGTACGCGGCGGGGCGCATCGACGCGGAAAAGGACGAGGCGCGCCGGAGGCACATGGGGTACGGGGACACGCTGGCGGGGACGCTGCGCTCGGCGGCGGCCCTCTCGGCCGCCAGGAAGGACCGGATGTCGAGGCAGGCCCTCCCCGCGGCGCGCCCCGCCGACGCGTTCGCGGACGCCTGGTACGATGCGCCCCGCCGCGCGTGGTTCAGCGCGTCGGACTGCGCGCTGCTGGAGTCGGCGGGGCCCCCGCACATGGGGCCCGGCGAGTGCGAGCGGGAGATCGGCGTCCGCGCCAGGGGGTTCCGGCGCGGGTCGGTGCGCATGATGCACGGCCTCCCCGCCGCCCGCGACGGCGAGTCGGGGCGCTGGGCGCTGCTCTCGACGGTGGAGGACGGGATGGTCACGGCGGGGATGGCGGCGGACCGCGCGGCGCGGCTGCTCGACTATTCCACGGCGGAGCCGGCCGTCTCCCTGGCCAACACGGGCCTGCCCGCGCGGTTCACCGAGGCGGAGCTGTCCGCCGTGACGGGGATGGAAAAGGAGGATGCGCCGCCCGGCACGGTCGCCCGCGCGCTGGCCTCCGGCATGCCGCTGCTGCCCTTCCGGGAGAGGATGAGGCGGTTCCTGTTCTTCGTGGAGTGCGGCTGGTTCCAGGTGGCCAGCACCGCTGCCCTGGACGGGCGGCCCGCCCCCAACGCGCGGCGCTGAGCCCGCCGGCTTTTCCATCCCGCGGCCGGCCGGCGCGGGCGCGGGGAGGGCGCGGGGGGCCCGGGCGGGAATGCCGCCCGGGCGGGGCCCGGCCCGGGCAGCCCGCGGCGGAGTTTTCGCCGGCCGGCAGCGCGGGCCGGCGCTCCGGGCGCGGACCGCCCGCTTCGCGCGGCCCGCGGGCCGGCCGGGCGGCAGAGGGCGGCCTGGCGTGATGCTGGAGCGCGGACCGCCCGCTCCGCGCGGCCCGCGGGCCGGCCTTCCCCGCCCGGGCCCCCGCGGGATCACGTTTTAATCCCGGCCCCGCGGAAGGGCGGCGTTGAAGGGCCTCTGCCACTCCTGCCTCGCGTCCAACGTGGAGATAGCGGCGCGCGGCGGGCGGGCCGTGTGCGAGCGGTGCGCCGGCAAGGAGGCCGGGCCGCCGGGCGGGGCGGGCGGCGAGTGAAGCTAGCCGTATACTCGCACTGCACGGTGGACGAGGTGAGCCTCGCGGGCGCGGCGCCGGCCGAGGCCCCCGGGGGCGGGGGCTGCTACTGCAGCGTGGCGGCGAGGCGGCTGGGGCTGGACGTGGACCTGTTCACCAGGTTCGGCGCCGACTTTCCCGCGGGGGTGCTGGAGCGCGCCGGCGTGAGGGTCGCCTGGAACGGGGGGGAGGGCATGCCCACCGCGCGGTTCCGCCTGGACTTGGACGGGAGCGGCGGCCGGACCGTCCGGCTCGTGGAAGAGTGCGGGGAGATACCGCTGCTGGAGTCGGACGCCGACGGCGCGCTGGTCAGGCCCATGTGCGGCGGGATCGCGCGGGGGGCGCCCGGCGGGACGGGGAAGGGCGGCCCGGGGTTCCTCATGCTGGACGCCCAGGGGTTCGCCCGCAGGGCCGGCGAGGGGGGGCTCGTCTCGCTCGGCGGGGGGGCGCGCCCGGACCTGTCGGCCGCCTCCGCGGTGAAGGTGGGGCCCGGCGAGCTGGCCTGGTGCGCGCCGGGCGGCCGGGGCGGGGCGGAGGGGATGGCGGAGCTCCGGGACGCGGGCGCCGGGCTCGTCCTGTACGCGGAGCGCGGCGGCGCCTCCCTGCTGGACGGGGACAGGCTGTACTCGCTGCGCCTCCCCGACGGGGGCGGGCGCGACGCGACGGGGGCGGGCGACGTGATGGCCGCGGCCTTCGCGTGCACCATGCTCAGGGAGGATGACCCGCTGTGGGCGCTGTGCTTCGCGGGCGGGGCGGCGCAGGCGGCTATAGAGTCGGGGGAGGCGGGGCCCGGCAAGGTGCCGTCCCGGGGGGCCGTCCAGACCAACGCGGCGTACTACTACAACACGGTCAAGTTCAGGGGGGTGTGAGGCCGGGGGGGGGGGGGGCGCGC
Source organism: uncultured Candidatus Cenarchaeum sp. (assembly GCA_958295735.1). Classification (GTDB taxonomy): domain Archaea; phylum Thermoproteota; class Nitrososphaeria; order Nitrososphaerales; family Nitrosopumilaceae; genus Cenarchaeum. The sequence continues at coordinate 3,096,351 of OY282369.1, read as the reverse complement.
CGCCGCCGCCCCCCGCGCCCGGAACCCGGGCCGCCTGCCGCGCAACTCTTTTTATCCGGCCCCGGCCGGGGCGCGCGATGGGCGGGACCGTCCTCGGGATAATCGGCGGCGGGCAGCTCGGCATGATGCTGGTGGAGGCGGCCTCCCGGAGCCTGCGGGGCCGCATCTCGCGCGTCGTCGTCCTCGATCCGACCGAGGGATGCCCCGCGGCGGCGGCCGGGGCGGAGCAGATAGTGGCCGGGTACCGGGACGGGGCGGCGATAAGGGAGCTCGCCTCCGAGTGCGACGTCATCACGTACGAGATAGAGTCCGGCGACAGCGCCGCCCTCCGGTCGGTCCAGGGCAGCGCCGCCGTCAGCCCCTCCCCCGACACGCTGCGCACCGTCCAGGACAAGCTGCTGCAAAAGTCGTTCCTGCGGGGCCGCGGCCTGCCCGTCGGCGACTTCGCGCCCGTGGGGTCGCGGGCCGAACTGGACGAGGCGCTGGGCAGGTTCGGCCTGCCCGCCGTGCTGAAGGCGCGCCGCGACGCGTACGACGGGAGGGGCAACCTCGTCATACGCGACCGCTCCGGGGCGGGCGAGGCGCTGCGCCGCTTCGGGGGCAGGCCGGTATACCTGGAGCGGTTCGTGGAGTTCGCCATGGAGGTCTCGGTCATAACGGCCAGGGGCGTGGGTGGCCGCGTGGCGGCGTACCCGGCCGTGGAGAACGAGCACGAGGGGGGGGTGCTCCGCACTACGGTGGCGCCGGCCAGGCTGCCCCCCGGCGCCGCCGCCGAGGCGGGCAGGGTGGCGCGCCGCGCCGTGGAGGCGCTCGGCGGCGCCGGCGTGTTCGGGGTGGAGATGTTCGCGGTCAGGGGGGGCGGCATGCTCATAAACGAGATAGCCCCGCGCGTGCACAACTCGGGCCACCACACCCTGCATTCCAGCGAGACCTCGCAGTTCGAGCAGCACCTGCGCGCCGTCCTGGGGATGGACCTGGGGGGGACGGCGCTCCTGCGCCGGGCTGCCATGTGCAACATACTGGGGCCGGAGGGCCTGGACGGGCCGTACCGCGCGGCCGAGCCCCCGCTCGGCCCCGGCGCGCACCTCAAGATGTACGGCAAGAAGGAGTCGAGGCCGCTGCGCAAGATGGGCCACGTCACGGTGCTCGGCGGCCCGCCAGGCGGCGGCACCGGCGCCGGCGAGGCGGCCGCGCTGGCGAGGCGGGCCGCCGCGCTGCGGGACGCGGTCCTCCTCGAGCCGGCCGCCCCTCGGTTTATAAGGGATCCCGCGGGCGGCCGGCCCTGATGCACCGCGGACGGGAGGCGGCGCGCGCGTGAACCTCTACCTGAAGATGGCCGCGATAGCGGCCGCCGCGCTCTTGGGCATATTCGCCGGGTACCACGCGTGGGACGTCATGGCCATCCACGACGTGGTGCTCCACCACACGCACGCCCACCCGTTCAGCCTGTACGGGCTGGAGCGGGGCGACAGCATCGTCTTCTGCAACCCCAGCCCGTTCTACGTGGAGCTGGACGTGGTGAGGCTGGAGGTGCTCCGCGGCGGCGAGGCGATCGCCGCGTACGATGCCCCCCCGCGCATGCTCCCGCCCTCGCGCGTGTACGCGGTCAACGGCACCTTCACCGCGCCGCTCGGCGAGGATCCCGGGGGCATCCTGCTGGGCATGGACGAGCTCTACGGGGATCCGGGGCTCGACCTGTCGGGCGCCGACCACGAGGCGCTTCCACCCCCGGACGATGCGGGCGTGCGGCTCACCCTCGGGACGCAGGTGGCGGGCGTGTCGCTCTACACCGAGACGGTAACGCACGAGCCGGCCGACTTTTACGCCATGATGGACGGCGACATCAGCGGCCTGCCCTGCTACTAGGCCGCGCGGGCGGGGCCGCGTTCCGCCCGCCGCTCCGGGGCGCCCGCCCGCCCGCCGCTCCGTGGCGCCCGCCCGCGCGGGCGAAGGCGCCCGCAGCAGCGCGCGCGGGGAGGCCGGTTGCCGCCCGGCAAGGGGCCGGCGGCCGCCTCCGCCGCGCGCGAACCGGGATCAGCGGGGGCGCTTCGGCGCCCGCGGCCGGCGGGCGCGGGGCCCCGCGCCGGGGCCGGGGGAACGGGACTGCCCGGGGCGCCCGTTGGACGGGATCGGCCTGCCGCCGCGGACGGTTATTCCGGATCGCCCGCACGCGGCGGTGCCGCGCAGCGCCTTCGCGGGCTGCTTGATGCCGAACGTGTGCGTTCGGCCGCCGCCGGAGGATCCGGCGCCGCTTTTTTCGTACTTCCAGTCGCCTTTTTGGAGGAACGCCGCGCCCCCCCTCCACATGATCAGCGGCCTGCCCTTCTCGATCGTCTCGGCCGGATCGACCGGATGCCGCCGCGCGGCGTGCCGGCCGGCATGGTCGCAACGGGACTGGATCGCGCAGGTCCGCGGGCCCGCCTTGCATTCGAGGGAGTCGTCCGGCCGCAGCGGGCGCTTGGCGCCGCGGCGGCTCAGGTCGGGGAACCCCGCCCGCGCCGTGCCCGCGTGCCTGCCCTTTTCGTAGTTGCTCACCGAATCGAGCGCCTTCGTCCCGAATATTCCCACCACCGCGCTGAATACGTTGGCTTGTTCCGCGTACAATTCGACGAAGCCCTCGTCGGCCAGTTTTTCTTCCGCGCAGTCGATCGCCCTTTGTATGGCGGACGCCCGCGGGCCCGGCGGAAGCGCCGCGCCGCGGCTGAAATCCCCGTCCCTCGCCATGCCGTCACGCGCCGGGCAGCCCTGCCAGCAGCGGGATCGCCTTCCGCCCTTCCGCGAAATACGCCTCGTCGCGCTCCAGTCCTATGCCCGACAGGGACTCCGCCAGCGCCGCCGCGATGGTGGAGCCCGACCCCGCGAACGGATCGAGGATCGTCCCTTCCCCGAACGGCAGGCTCGCGCGGACCAGCTGGCGCAGGAACGCCTGCGGCTTGAGCGACGGATGCGACGACATGCCGCGCTCCCTCCCGCGCGCGGGGGACGAAAAGACCATGTCCTTGAACGGCGCGCCTGGCGACGCGCGCCGGAGCCCGCCGGTGCGCCACTTGCGCAGGTTGTCCTGGACCCTGCCCTCGCACGGCTTCCTGAATATCCCCCACGGCTCGAAGCACGACTTTGGCATGACCGTGACGCCCGCGAATTCCCGATGCGCGTTCTTCGGCCTGTCGCCTCCCCGCAGCGTGTGGACCACGCGTATGAGCTCGCCGCGCTTCTCGAACCCCCCTTCTGTCATGGGCCCGCAGACCAGGTGCGACACGAGCGGGTTGGTTGCCACGAACGCGTGCGCCCCGGGAACCAGCACCGGCAGGAGGAGGCGGGCGAACCGCGAAAAGAACGCGCGCATCCGCTCGCGGTCGCCGTTCCCCAGCGTGGCGAACCGGGGGACGGGGCTCCTCCTGTGCCCGTCGAGCGAAGGCGGGAAGCGCCACACGCCGCCCCTGCCGTTCCGCAGCTTTTTCTGCTCCGCATCCGTGTATTCCACCAGCCCGTAGGGCGGATCGGTCACCACGGCGTGTATCGATGCCGGGGGGGGGGGGGCGGAGGCCAGCCATTCGAAAGCATCCGTCCTGATAAAGTCGTACCGCGTCGCCGTTTCCGCCCCCGTTCCGCCGATCTGCGCCCGCAACGCCGCGCGCGGATCGCGCGCGCGGCGTATATAGTTATTTAGGCGGGGGCAGTGTGCACACTTACCTCTCCCCCTCCTCCCGCCGCGCCAGTTCCCTGCGCGCCGCCACCGTCTCTGATTCCTCCATGCCGCGGCACAAATCCGCCATACTATACCGCCGGCCGACGAAAACTTCGCCACAGGCGGTGTTGTTCTGGTAGCAGTTTGGCCCCGTGCGGCGAAGTTTTCGGTGAACGGCAGTATAGTACCAACCAACCGGGGGATTCTGCCGTTCGGCTAGGATTGCGTGACGTGCAGGCCGGCCAGGGCGTCCCCAAGGTGCGGCGGGAGGGGGGTGCGGGGAAGTGTGTACGGCACGGTTAACTCAAAAGTGGAGAGCCGGTAGCCAAACGCGGCCACGAATTTCGGGGGGCTTCAAGAGATGCGCGGACGGGCGTCCCGAACTGCCCCTTAACCTTCACGAAAAGATCCGCGCGGGGCATGCGTGAGTAGAACCGCGCCACCGTGAACGCAGCGCCGGCAAAGTGGCCGAAGGCGAGGCGCGTGCGGGTCCCCTGATGCCTCCGACGCCCAGTACGAGTCGCGCAACACGGCCGGGTGCGCCGGAGCCAAGCTAGGCGCGCGGGCCGCGGCCGGCATGGTCTGCAGTGCAGTCCGCCGGGTAGAGGTTGCGCTGGTTACTGTACGACGTAGCACCGGGCGAGGTAGCCGGATACTTGGTTGCGACAGAGCCCAATGCCCGAGTCCCACAGCAGACACGCCAATGCGATGCCGTAGCGCGCGGCTCCGAGGCCGCACGCGCGCGCGGCAGAACCATGCCAATGATCTGGGGCGGGGGCCGAGCGCGCGGCAGAACCATGCCAATGATCGGGGGCGGGGGCCGAGCGCGCGGCAGAACCATGCCAATGATCGGGGGCGGGGGCCGAGCGCGTGGCACACAAGGAGCAGCGGGGATGGCGGACCAAAAATGCCGTTGCCGCACACGAGGACGCTACTACGGTCTCCTGAACGTGTCAACGCCGCAAAGAGTGATGCTGCCGATGCGAGGATCCACGAATCTTTTAAAATCGTTCGAGTTGCTCACGGCTCTTATCAGGGAGAACGCCCTTATCTTGGCGTTTGGAAACGTGCGAGCGAGGCGGTTGGCCGCTCCCAGCAGAGTTGCTCCGCGGGTCACCGTCGTCTACCAGCAACATATCGTCTGCCACGTCAAGCGTCTCGGCTCGGAGGGAGTCATAGTGGTTACGCGCTTTTGGTCTGTCTTGCGGCCTGCTGGTAGCTGACTTGGCTACCGGGCGCACACGCTTGAGGCATTCTGCCGTTTTGCGCCCGAGCCCCTCCGCAACCATCGCCGCGGCGATGCGTTGCGGCACCCAGAGGGAGTTTGGCGGCCGTGGGGAGCTTCTCGGGATCGGCACGAGAATCGGCTTGCTGGCAAAAAAGTCCCTTAGCAGGGAACCGATCGTTTTTTGCGCCATGTGCCGCACCATGAAACAAGAAGTGCTCAGGCTGGACTGCGGCCACATCGCGTCGTTTTTGAGATTTATGGTCATGCGCTTGGAGTCCTGTTGTTGTGCGTCTGCTGTGGGGCGTGGAGTATACGAGAAGCAGGAAGCGTACTCGATCCGGGATTTGTTCATGCGGCCACGGTGAACATGTCCGGCGGGCCAAGCCCCGGCGGGGGGACGAACTCCAGTATGTCGTCCATGTGTGACAATTTCATGGCGCCGTAGTGGAGCAGTTTGGCGGGCCATTCCGAGCCGGGCTTGTCCTCCACCGAATCCATGATGAAGAGGGGGCGCCCGAGCCGTATCGCCTCCCAGCCTTGCTGCTGCGTCCCGCCGGAGGTTCCCGCCTCCACGATCACGGTTGCGTGCGATATTAGCGCCATTGTGCGGTTCCTCATCACAAAGTTGCGTCTGGCGACCGGCAACCCAGGGGCAAACTGCGACAGTACCAGGTGGTTCTCGGCGATGATCTTTTGCAGGGGGGCGTTCCTTGCGGGATACGCCAGGTCCAGCGGGGTCCCGAGCACCGCGATCGTCCTGCCTCGCAGGGCGATGGCGGCCCGGTGCGCCTCCGCGTCTGTGCCCGCCGCGAGGCCGCTGACCACCACTATGCCGTTGTCCACCAAGACCTTGGACACAGCGCGGGCGCTTCGAATGCCCTCCTCCGTTGGGCGCCTCGTTCCAATCACGGAGACGCGGGGAAGTTCCAAGGGGACTGGCATCGGGCCCTGCGCGTACAGCTCCGGCGGGGCGTGCTTTTCTTCCACGTCGTTGGGGCGGCGGCCCAGCAGATCCTCAAAGGACAGTGCGGTGCGGAGCGCCTGCTTGTGCCCGACCATCACTGCACGAACATGCGGGCGGTTAGTTAAAAACATTATTAACGCGCCCGCCCGCCGGCGACGCGGCAGGCGCCAGCAGAGACGGACCTCGGGAGGATCGCCTTCAGGCTCCCGCCCGAGCTGGCCCCCGAGACGGTGCGCAACTTTGGGCGGCTCGCCGGCTCGGGCTTTTGCGACGGCACCCTGCTCCGCCGCGCCATCCCCGGCTTCATGATGCGGGGCGGCGACCCCAACACCAAGGGCGCGGACAGGGGGTCCTGGGGGACGGGGGGCAGTTTACCGCACGACTGTCCCAGACGGCGCCCGGGCTCCGCTCCTCCCGCGCCTGAGGGACCCCGCCTTCGCCCTGCAGAACGAGCTGCTGGCGGGCATGCGGTCGAAACCGTCGAAGCGCGTGGGCAGGACCGGCGTGGTCAGCCTGGGGCCCGGGGGAAAACGAGCGGGTTCCCGGCGCCGGCGCGCGGCCGGCTCCCCGCGCGCCGGGATGCGTGAGGCCCGCGCCCCCCGCCGGGCGCGGGGCCCCGCGCCGGGATCGGCCTTGCCGCATCCGCGGCCGCGCTCCCGCGCGCGCCCCACGGGCCGGGCCCCGCGCCGCGGCCGCCGGCCCTCCCCCGATCTGCCCGCTCGCCTCGCGCAGCGCCGCGCCGCGGCGCCGGGCGCGCCCCCGGAAGCTGCCGGCCGGCCCCGCATCCGGATGCCCCGGGAACGCGGGCGGGGCCCGCGCGCGCGGCGGCGATCGGGGCGCGACCCCGCAAAAAGCTAAAACCGGCCGGCTCCGCGGCGACCGCGGCACGGCGCTTTCCGCGCCTGAAAACGGAGCCGCGGGGCGGGCCGGGCACCGGGCAGCCCGCCGCGCTCCGGCCCCCGCCGGGACGCGGCGCCCCCGCCGATCGTAGGTTTATTAGTAAACCGCCGGAAACGGCGCCATGGCGCTGGGGGCGGCCGTGGCGATGGCCGGCATATCGATAGGGCTGTTGCTCGTGTACGGGGCCGACGTCGCCGCGTCCCACGGCGGGGGCTCGGGCTTCCTGCCGTTCGACCACATGGCGCGCGGGCTGGGCCTGGGGCTGCCCTCGATAGCGCTGCCTATAGCGGCGTTCTTCGTGGCCCGGAAGGACAGGTCGAGGGGCCTCGGCTGCATGATCGCGGCGGCCGGCGTCCTCGTGGCCGTCGGCGGCGCCGCCGTCATGGCCATGCCGGATCCGTCGGGCGCGGCCGCCGAGGCGGGCCGCAGCGCGGCCGCCGAGGGGGCCCCCCTGATCGGCGTGGGCGCGTTCGTGGCGGCGCTGGGCGCGCTCAAGATATTCCGAAAGGGGCCGGCGGGTGGCGGGGAACCCCGGGCGCGCTAGCGGCGCCCGTGGGCGCGTCCGGGGCATGCAAGCCGTAGGCGGCAGCCCGCGGGCCCCCCCGCGGCTGCCGCCCGCGCGGTGCTCCAGGTGCGGCGGCGGGGCGCGCCGCCTGCTCGACTGCGAGCACACGGGGTGGCGGCCCTGCTGCGCGGAATGCTACGCGGACGTGCACTACGAGATCACGGAGGCGGGATCCTGAGCGGCATCGAGTCCGCGGTGGAGTGGGTTACCGGCCTGGTGGCCGAGCACCTGTACGCGGGCGTCTTCCTGGCCGCGCTCGTCGAGACGGTGTTCCCGCCCATCCCCACGCTTGCCGTGTTCCCGCTGGCGGGGTACGTGGCCTCGCAGAGCGGCCTCGATCCCCTCTCGGCCTCCCTGCTGGGGATCTCGGGCGGGGCCGGCGCCACGGCCGGCTCCACGGCCATATACGCGGCGGCGCGAGGCCTGGGAAGGCCCGCCGTCCTCCGGTACATGGGGAGGGTGGGCGTCAGCGAGGCGAGGCTGGAGAGGGCCGAGGGCTGGTTCCGCAGGCACGGGGACAAGGCCGTCCTGTTCGGCAGGATGGTACCCGTGCTGCGCGAGATGATCTCCGTGCCGGCCGGCGTCCTCCGCATGAAGATCCCCAAGTTCCTGCTGTACACGTTCGCCGGATCGTGCGCGTGGGGGGCGGGGACGGTCATGGCCGGCTACTACTTCGGCGAGGCCATCGTGGGGGCTCCCTGACCGCGGGCCGCGCGCCCGCCCGGCGGCGGGCGGGCCGGCCCCGCGCGGGCGCCCCGGGCTCCCGCCGCGGCGCGGGCCGCGGCTCCCGCCCGGCCCCGCCGCCCGGCGCGGCTCCCGCCCGGCCCCGCCGCCCGGCGCGGCTCCCGCCCGGCCCCGCCGCCCGGCGCGGCTCCCGCCCGGCCCCGCCGCCCGGCGGGAGCGCGCCGCTCGCGGGCCGCGCCGCCCCGAATCCGGGCGGCGGCGAAAGACTTGAATCGGCGCCGGCCGCCCCCGCGCCGTGCACGCCGTGATACTGGCGGGCGGGAGGGGGAAGCGCCTGCGCCCGGTCACCGACTACATCCCGAAGCCCCTCGTTCCCGTGCTCGGAGCCCCCATACTGGAGTGGCAGCTCCGCTACCTGGAGGCCGCCGGCGTGAGGCGCGTGGTGGTCTGCGCCGGGCACATGGCCGAGCAGGTGGAGGACTACGCGGGGGGCAGGGGGGGCCGCGGCAGGGCCCGCGTGGCGGTCTCCTCGGAGCCGCGGCCCCTCGGGACCGGCGGGGCCCTGCGGAGCGTCGCCCACATGGTGGAAGGCGGCTCCTTCCTGGCGCTCAACGGGGACGTCATAACCGACATAGACCTTGGCCGGCTGCGGCGCGTGCGCGACTCGGTGGCGGCGGTCCCGCTGCGGACCAGCGTGGGCGTGCTGGAGCTGGGCCGCGCCGAGGGGGGCGCCGGCGGCCCGTGCCTGGTGGAGGGGTTCCGCGAAAAGATCGCGCTGCCGGACGTGTTCATGAACGCGGGGCTGTACCACCTGTCGGCCGCCGCGCTGGACGACATGCCGGGGAGGGGGGACGTCGAGAGGACGCTGTTCCCGCGGTACGCCGAAAGCGGCAGGCTGCGGTGCGTCCGGTTCGCCGGGGCCTTTTGGCACTCCATAGACTCCTTCAAGGACGCCGAAGAGTGCGCGGAGGGCCTGCGCGGGAGGGGGGAACGGGGGGGCGCGCCCCCGCCCGCCCCGGGGCCGCGGAAGGGCGCCGCGCCGTAGCGGGATGGGGCGGCGCGCCCCGCCCCCGCGCGGGAAGGCAAAACATGGGGGAGGAAGGGTTGGGAGGCGCGCCCCTACGCGCCGTTCCTGTGCAGCGTGACCATCACGTACGCCATCTCGCGGACGAACGCCGCGTCGCCGCCGGCCGCCTCGGCGGCCGAGTAGCGCTTGGCGTCCTCCCAGAACCGCGCCGGCGCCCCCCCTTCGGGGGCGCCGGCGGCGCCTGCATCGTGCGCGTCAGACATGCTATAGTGTGGCGGCGCGCGGGTATTAGCGCGCGGATCAACCAAAGCTCACAATTTGGCGAAAAACCGCTAGCCGCCGCGCGGCGCCGCGATGCGGGGCGGCGGCCGGGCCGGGGCGCGGGGATGCGCGGGCGGGCGGGGGGGGGGGGGGAGCCGCGCGCGGCCGCGGCCGGAGGATGCGGCGGCGGCGCGCGCGGGGGCTACCGCTTCCGGCGGGGGCGCGCGCGGCCGGGGGCGCCCGCGGGCGGCGCCCCGGACATCCCCGGACCGGCCGGCCGCGCGCCGCCGGCGGCCCGCGCGGGCGTCCGGGAGGGGTTCCGATCCCGTTCCGCCCTTGCCGCGGCGGCCGCGCATCGGGCCGAGTCGGCGCGCGCGATCGAAACCGCCGGCCGGTTTTTTCCCGCGTTGGCCGGGGCGCGGGCGCCGCCGGGAGGCGCCCGGCGGCCGCCCGGCGCGGGCCGCCGGCGGCGGGGCCCGCGCCGATCCCGGGCGCGGCGCCGGCCGGGAGGCGGGCCGCGCGGCCCGGCGGCGCCGGCCGGCGCTATCCCGCCCGCCGGATCCCGCGCGGGTTGGCGCACCCGCCGGCCGCAGGCGCGAAAACCTGCCTGCTGATCGGGGCCCTCGCCGGGCGGGGGAATCCGCCCGCCTCGTGCCGCGCGTTCGCGCGGCATCGCCCGCGGCGCCCGCCGCCGCGCATCCCTGCCCGCTCTCCCGCGCCGGCCTCCGGCATCTCGCCCCGCGCGGCCCGCCGCGCCCGTCCGCGCGCTCCCGCCGCCGCTGCCGCGCGGCCGGTCCCGCCGGGGGATCCCGCGCGCCGCATCCCGCGCGGCCGCGCCCCGGCTCCGGCCTGCCGTGACATTCCGCCGGCACGCCCCGAATCGCGCCGCCCGGAACCGCCGCGATCCCGCCCGGCGCCGCCCGGCCCGCCGGGCGGCGCGCTTCCGGGAATCCGCGGGCGGGAAGCGGCGTTCCGGGCGGCTTGCTCCCGCGTTGACTGGATGGCGTGTGTTGTGCAGAAACAAGTATACCCCACGGCGCCCGGATCGGGCCCCGGGAGGGGCCGTCCCGGCAGGGCGGGAATGGAGGCGCGCGGGCGCTGGGGGGGAACGGCCGCGGGCATGTCGGGGGCCGCCGGGCCGGGACCGCGGCAAAACCGGACAGGTCCAAGATCGCGCGGATGGTCCGGCAGGAGCGGAAGGGCGAGGCGGCGAACCGCGGGATCGCGGACCGCCGGCGCGTCGGCCGTCCGGGTCAGGAAGCCGCGGGCGCCGTACGAGGGCATCAGGCCCGCCGGCGTGCCCCCCCGCGCGGGCCGGGCGGGAAGGCCGGGCGCGCGCCGGGGCGGGGGGAGCACTCCGCGGCGCCGCGGGCGCCCGCCCGCCGGCGGGCCGTGCTCGCCGTCGTCCGTCCGCGACGCGCCGTCGGGCGATGGGACCGACACGTCGCGGCGCGGCATGCATCGCGTGCTGCCGGAGGCGGGATCGGCCGAAAGGCGGCCAAAAAAGTCCGGGAGGCGCCGGCGGGTCGGGTTCGAGGTGGAGCATTCCAACCCCGTGCGGCGCGCCGGCCACAAGCTGCCGGACGACGGCGGGCGGTCCGTCGCCTACTAGGACGACGCGTCCCGCTTCACCGCGGGGCGCGGCGCCTTGGGCCGCGCCGCCGCCGAAAACGCCGTTTCCGTTCTTTAAAGCGCGGTTTTTGCACGCGGAAAGCCGGCAACCGCCCTTGCCGACCGCGGCAGCCGGTCCCGCGCGGGCGAAAAGGAGCCGCGCAGGCGCGGGAGCGCAGCCTCCGGGAAAAAACTCGCGGAGCCCGGCATCGCGCGCCGCCGGGGCCCGCCGGAATTCGCCGCGGCCCGCGGCGGGCGGAGGCCCGGCCGCCCGCCGGACGCGGGCGGCCAGGAGGCCCCGCCCGGCGCATTCCCCGCCAAGGACGCGAAGGCGATCGAGAAAAACGGCCCGCGCCGGACAGAGTACGCGAACTGACAGGCGGCATGATTTCCGTACAACACAGCGCGAGCCGGACTGATCACCGCTTAAATACCGCCGCGGCGCACCGCGGTGCATGGGCGCGGCAAAGCTGGACGAGAGCGACACCGTTAGGCTGATCTGGAATCTCGAAGAACTCGTGGAGGAGGACGCGGCGAGCTGCGGCATGAAGCATGCCGACATGATACCTGCCGTGGAATACACCTTCGCGAAGTGGCGCGATATCCCGCGGGAGACCACGCGCGCCGTCCTGGAGGACTACCTGAAGAACCCGGAAAAATACGAGGGCATGCTGAAAAGGTACGAGAGCTCTAGGCCCCCCACCTACTGGGGCGAGCCGCACGACCCGGTCACCCCCGCCGATCTCGTGGCCGGCGCGGTTGAGCTGGCGGCCGCCCACAGAGCCGTGAGCGAAGCGCGCGAGGCCGAGAGGAAGCGGGGGCCCGCCGCGGTTGCGCGCGCGGACGCGGCCCGCTAGGCCGGCCGCCGCGGCGCCGGCCGGGACGCGGGCATCCGGCCGCCGCAACCGGGGCCAGGGAGGGCGGGCCGCGCGCCCCCGCGGGCGGCCGCGCGGCGAGCTCGGGCGGCGTGTTGTACGGAAACACGTCACCTAGCTCACGGAGGCAGCGGGCGGCTTTTCCAAGGCGCGCCGGCCACGAAAGCGGATGGCGGGCTTCCCGGCCGGCAGGCAGATCAAGCACGCGATCAGGCGGCACGGGAAGGGATGCGGGACGTCCCGGACGGCCGGGGGGATCAAGGCGCGGCCCGGCAGCGCGCGCGGGAGCTGCACGCGGAATGCGGGCGGGCGGGCCGCGTTCCGGCGCCCCGGCGGGCCTCCCGCGCGGATCGCCGCGCGGGATGCCGATCCGGCGGCGCGCGGCGGGGCACGCGGGCGCCAGGCGCGCGGGCGGGGCGCCGGGGGCCGGCGGCGCCGCAATCCGCGGCGCGGCCTGCGGGATCGCGGGGGATGCGGGACGGCGGCGGCGCCTCCGGCCGGGCCGGGGCGCGGGAAGCGGTCCGTTTCGCGACGCGGCGCTCCGGCGCCGCGCGAAGCGGGGGATTCGCACCCCGGAAACTTCGGCCCGCGATTCCGACCGTGGAAAATTTCTCCACGAATCGTGCCGTTCGTGTGGCAGTCTGGCCCCGAAGGGCGAAGTTTTTGGCAGGCGGCCGCGCGCCTCGGCCATTCGTGCCGATGCGCGGCGGGCGCCGCGTGCCCGGGGAGGCGGCCCCGGGGGACGCGGCGGCCGCGCGGCGCGGGGCCGCGAAGCGGTTCGGCGCGCGCGCGGCGATGCGGGCAGGCCGCGAAGCGGTTCGGCGCGCGCGCGGCGATGCGGGCAGGCCGCGAAGCGGTTCGGCGCGCGCGCGGCGATGCGGGCAGGCCGCGAAGCGGTTCGGCGCGCGCGCGGCGATGCGGGCAGGCCGCGAAGCGGTTCGGCGCGCGCGCGGCGATGCGGGCAGGCCGCGGCCCGCGCTCCGGGACGGGGAGCCCGCGGGAATGACCGGGAAGGCGCGCGGGGGATCGCGGCGGCCGGCCGCGCCGGGGGGCGATCCGCCGGAGCTCGGCGCCGATCCGGCAGGCATCCGCTCCCGCCTCCCGCGGACCGGCGGCGGGCCGGGGAGGTGCCCCGGGACCGGGGAGGCGGGGATCGCGCGCCGCCGGGGCCCGCCGGAATTCGCCGCGGCCCGCGGCGGGCGGAGGCCCCGCCGCCCGCCGGACGCGGACGGCCCGGAGGCCCCGCCCGGCGCATTCCCCGCCCGGCGCATTCCCCGCCCGGCGCATTCCCCGCCAAGAAGGACGCGAAGGCGATCGAGAAAAACAGCCCGCGCCGGACAGTGGAGGACGCGAGCGAACAGGCGGCATGATTTCCGCACAAGACACGCGCCAGCCGGGGCGTTCCGCGGCCGATCTCCCCGCATCGTGCGGAGATCGGCCGGCCCGCCGCGGCCGGAATCTCCCCCTCCCGGCTTGGCCGCGCGGCCTGCCGGGCCGCGCTTCCGGCCGCCCCGCCGCTAGACGAACTGGGCCTTCAACTCGTTACTGCTGGCGGCGGCGCACGCGGCGATCGCCCCGTACGCGCCGACCAGCGCGCCCGCCGCGCCGGGTTTCGCGTCCAGTATCAGGATTTTCAGGATGCTGGAGATCGGCAGCGGTTCCCCCCTCGGAATCCTCACTTCCAGATCGCTGATGTAGGCCAGCGACATGGGCTTGCCCGCGGCCTCGTGCGCGTCGCCTTGCTTCGTGGCGAACATGTCGTACTCTACAGGGGCCGCGCCCGCCCGCCGCAGGGCCCCGGCGTCGAACTCCAGCAGGACGTCGCCGAACCTGAGCGCGGATCTCTCCAGCACCGAAAAGGACAGGAACCCGAATTCCTTTCCGGTCTTGTTGCCCCCCCTCGCGGACGGCGTGCCCACCCCCACCGCGCCGTGCTCCAGGATCGAGTCGAGCTCGTCCGCGTGCGTCCCCCTGAAAAGCGAGTCGTTCGTCTCCAGCATCCGCCGCGCGGTCGCGTTGACTTCGTCCCGATGTTCCAGTATCCTGCGGCGGATGTCCCGGATCTCCGGGCTGTCGCGTGCGGCCGCCGACCACAGCTCGCGCGTCAAGCCCGGATCCGCGTCCCTGGCGCGTTTGATGGTGGGCGACTCGAACAGGCCGCGGATGCGGGAGGGCGGCAGCCCGAACCTCCCGACGTACTCGTCCGCCAGCCCCGACACTTCGGCGATTTCCCAAGCGCCACCAACAAGCGCGTTTATATCCTTGAGCGTGGCCGTGGCCTTTCTGAACTCCCTGCCATCCACCGCTCGCCTTTTTCTGACTGCCCGATCAGATCGGTCGGGAATGCCGGGGCCGCCGCGTCGGCTCCCCGCGCCCCTCGACGGCGGCGCGCCGGCCAGACCCGGCAGGCGGCGCGGAAGCCCGCGCGGTCCGCGAACACTTGTCACAATACTAGTATGGTATGTTGTGGTATTTAATTAGTACGGCATGGCCAGCCTTTCCCGCAACCTCGCCCGAAAGCCGCCCAGCTCGGGGCGGCGATCGCGCCGGGGCGGCTTTTTTCGGCGCCGCGGCAAAAAACCCCCCGCCGTGCGGCAGCGCCGCCGGGGATGATGCGGGCGGGCCGCCCGCGCCGCCTTTTCGGCCTCCGGGCGCCCGCCCGGGAGCGATGCGCGCGCGTGCGGAAAGGCGGCCGGGGAGATCCGGCCCGAGGCGGCGGCCGGGCGGCACGGCATCGGCGGGATCGGGCGGGGGGGGGGGGGGAGGCTCGGGGGCGGGGGGCGGGCGAAGCCAGGGCGCCGTCCGGGACGGTTACGAAAGGGCCGCAGCACGATGCCGCGCACCCGCCAGTCACGGGCGCGAAAGCGCCCGCGCTGATCCGGATTCGCCCCCGCGGAGCGGGGGCTGCCGGCCTCGCGCGAGCCGGACTGATCACCGTTTAAATACCGCCGCGGCGCACCTCGGGGCATGGGCGCGGCAACGCTGGACGAGAGCGACACCGTTCGGCTGATCTGGAATCTCGAAGAACTCGTGGAGAAGGACGCGGCGAGGTGCGACATGACGCCGGCCGACATGATACCGGCCGTGGAATACGATTTCGCGAAGTGGCGCGATATCCCGCCGGAGACCACGCGCGCCGTCCTGGAAGACTACCTGAAGAACCCGGAAAAGTACGAGGGCATGCTGAAAAGGCGCGAGAGCTCTAGGCTCCCCACCCACTGGGACGAGCCGCACGACCCGGTCACCCCGGCCGATCTCATGGCCGGCGCGGTTGAGCTGGCGGCCGCCCACAAAGCCGTGAGCGAAGCGCGCGAGGCTGAGAAGAAGCTGGGGCCCGCCGCGCCCCCCGCGGTTGCGCGCGCGGACGCGGCCCGCTAGGCCGGCCGCCGCGGCGCCGGCCGGGACGCGGGCATCCGGCCGCCGCAACCGGGGCCCGGGAGGGCGGGCCGCGCGCCCCAGCGGGCGGCCGCGCGGCGAGCTCGGGCGGACCGCCGCTTAAATACCGCCGCGGCGCAACGCGGGGCATGGGCGCGGCAACGCTGGACGAGAGCGACACCGTTCGGCTGATCTGGAATCTCGAAGAACTCGTGGAGAAGGACGCGCCGATGTGCGACATGACGCCTGCCGAGTTGATACCGGCCGCGGAATACACCTTCGCGAAGTGGCGCGATATCCCGCGGGAGACCACGCGCGCCGTCCTGGAGGACTACCTGAAGAACCCGAAAAAGTACGAGGGCATGCTGAAAAGGCGCGAGAGCTCTAAGCTCCCCACCCACTGGGGCGAGCCGCACGACCCGGTCACCCCTGCCGATCTCATGGCCGGCGCGGTTGAGCTGGCGGCCGCCCACAAAGCCGTGAGCGAAGCGCGCGAGGCCGAGAGGAAGCGGGGGCCTGCCGCGGCTGCGCGCGCGGACGCGGCCCGCTAGGCCGGCCGCCGCGGCGCCGGCCGGGACGCGGGCATCCGGCCGCCGCAACCGGGGCCCGGGAGGGCGGGACGCGTGCCCCCGCGCGCCGAAAATGCCCGCAACCCGGCCGCGATCGCGCGGCGCGCGGGCCGGCCGGGGCGGCCAAACCGCGGCGGGACGGGGGGAGGCAAGCGCGCGCCGGCGCCGGGGGCAAGACTAGAATAGCCGCCGCGCCGCCCGGCGCCGCGTTGGCGAGGATCTCGTACAGCCTCGGCTCGCTGCTGTCGGTGGGCGACGTGGCGCGGTGCGCCGGCGTGCTGGCCGAGCGCGGCGAGCCGGACACGGTCTGGATACCCGAGACGTGGGGGGCCGAGGGTTTCGCGATGCTCGGGATGCTCTCGCAGCGGCTCTCCTCGTGCAGGCTCGGCACGTCCGTGGTCAACGCGTATTCCAGGAGCCCCGCGCTCGTGGCCATGGGGGCGGCCACCGTCGATGCCGTGTCGGGGGGCAGGATGGTGCTGGGCCTCGGCGCCGGGAGCCGGGCCATCGTCGAGGGCCTCCACGGGGGCCGCTTCGACCGGCCGCTGGCCAGGGTGCGGGAATACGTCGAGGTGGTGAGGAAGGCCGCCGCCGGGGGCCGGCTGGAGCACTCGGGGCCCGCGTTCCGGCTGGGGGGGTTCACGCCGATGGTCAGGCCCGCCGGGGGCCGCATCCCCATATACCTGGCCGCCGTGGGCCGCGGGATGGCCAGGCTGGCCTGGGAGGTGGCCGACGGCGTGATATTCTACCTGCGCCCCCCCGCGGAAATGAAGAGGACCGTATCCGAGTTGCGGCGGGAGTCGGGCCGCGGCATCGACGTGGCCTGCCAGATCATAACGGCCGTCTCCGCGGACGGGGGCGCGGCGCGGGAGCGCGCCAGGGCCACGCTCGCCTTTTACGTGGCGGTGGGGGAGGCGTACCGCGGGTTCCTGGCCGCCAGCGGGTACCGCGACGAGGCGGCGCGCATCCGCGCCGCGTACCTGGCGGGGGGCGCGGCGGCCGCGGCCGCCGAGGCGACGGACCGCATGCTGGACGACCTCACAATATGCGGCACGCCCGGCGAGTGCGCGGGGAAACTGGCCGAGTTCCGCGAGGCGGGCGTCGACCTGCCCGTGGTGCAGTTCAACCCGGTCGGCCCCGCGGCCGAGTCGTTCCGGGAGGCGGTGGGCGCGCTGGGGACGGGAGGGGGCCGGGCGTGAGGGCGGCCGCCGTGGCGGCCTACGGCGGGACGAGGTTCGAGGCGGGCCCGGGGCCCGGCGGCGCGGCCCCGCTCCTGCTGGGCGCGGCCCGCGACCTGTTCTCGAGGTTCCCGGGGGCGGACAGGGAGGGGGTGGACGCGGTGCTGGTCGCCACCAACTCGGACGAAAAGTACCTGGGGGCCGTATTGGCCCAGGAGGCGGGGCTGGCCGGCGCCGGCGCGGCCCTGACGGTGGAGTGCATGTGCGGCTCGGGGGCCGCCGCCGTCGCGGCCGGCGCCGCCTACGTGGCCTCCGGGATGGCCCGCTCCGTCCTGGTGGCCGGGGCCGACGAGGCCGGCGGCCCCGGCCGGCTGCTCGCCTGGGACGCGTCGCGCGGCTCCCTGGCCGGCCCCGTGTACTGGGCCTCGCTGCTCGCGGCCGCGTACAAGAGGAGGTCCGGGGCCACCGACGAGCAGCTGGCCGCCGTCCCCGCGAAGAACCGCCGCAGCGCCGCGGACAACCCGCTGGCGTGCCGCGCCGCCGGGGGGCGGCCCCCGCCCGGCGTGCGCGAGGTGATGGAGTCGCGGCGGATAACGGGCGACCTGGGGCTGTACGACTGCTGCAGGCCGTGCACCGGCGCCTCGGCCGTCCTGCTGGCGGGGCCGGAGGAGGCCGCCGCCTCCTCGGACGCCCCCGCGCTGCTCACGGGGGTGGGGCAGCGCACCGCCTCCGCATCCTTCGCGGCGACCGCCGACCCCTCCCGCATGGCCGCGGCCGCCGGGGCCGCATCGGCCGCCCTGTCCATGTCGGGCCTCCCCCCGGGGCGCGTGGACGTGGCAGAAGTGCACGACGCGTTCAGCGCCTGCGAGCCCATGGCGCTGGAGGCCGTCGGGATGGCGGGGCCCGGCCGCGGCGCCGCGCTCTGCGCCGAGCTGCACGAGACGGGCGACCGCAGGGTGAACCCGCGCGGGGGCCTGCTGGGGGCCGGCCACCCTCCCGGCGCGACGGGGATCGCGCAGGTGGCGGAGGTGGCCGCGCAGCTGCGGGGCGCGGCGGGCAGGCGCCAGGTGGGCGGCGCCCGCGCGGGGCTGGTGCACAACACGGCGGCGGGGGCCACCTCCGCCACCGTCCTCGTGATGGAGGCGGGGTGAGCGCGGGCGGGGGGGCGGCGCTCGTGGTGGGGCACTGCGCCACATGCGCCGCGGACGTCTGGCCGGACACGGGCGCGTGCCCCCGCTGCCTCGGGCCCCTGTCCCCGCGGGAGTGCCCCCCGGAGGGCCGCATAGCGGAGGTCTCGCGGTTCGCCGGCGGGGGCGGCTACTTTTGCCTCGCGCGCTTCGGCCGGGGCGTCGGCCTGATGGGCGCGGTGCGCCGGGCGCCCGGCGGCGGGGCGCGCTGGCCCCCGCGCGCCGGGCAGCGGGTGAGGCTCGAGGGGGCGCGCGCGGGGCGGGGCGGCCGCCGCAGCTTCGACATGGTGGCGGCGGACTGAGCCGCCGCGGGGCGCGGGCCGGGCCGGCCGATGCCGGCCGCGGCGTCACCCGCGCGCGGGGCCGCGGCCCGCGGCCTTCCCGCCGGGGCGCATCCGGATCACCGTCGCGCCGGTGCCCGCCTCGCGCCGCACGGAGTGCCCCCGCGCCCGCAGCACGGCGCGCGCCGCCGCGGCGTCGCCGAACCCCTCCACGCTGAGCAGCGCGCGCAGCGCCCCGTCGCTCATGGAACAGTAGCCCGCGCGCGCCGCGCCGGCCGCGCCGGCCGCGCCGGCCGCCCCCGCCCCGGCTTCCTCGCGGCTTTTGTCGTGGTGCCTGTAGATTATAGCCGCGCCGCTCTTCGTGAGCCGCGCTATGTACCCCCGCGCCCGCAGCGTGGCGCGCGCCGCCGCGCCGTCGCCGAACCCTTCCGTGCTGAGCAGCGCGCGAAGCTTTTCGTCGCTCATGGAATGGTAGCCCGCGCACCCCGCGCCGCCCGGCCCCGCTCCCTCCGCCGCCCCGGCTCCCGCGCCGCCCGGCCCCGCTCCCTCCGCCGCCCCGGCTCCCGCG
This sequence comes from uncultured Candidatus Cenarchaeum sp., assembly GCA_958295735.1. Taxonomy (GTDB): domain Archaea; phylum Thermoproteota; class Nitrososphaeria; order Nitrososphaerales; family Nitrosopumilaceae; genus Cenarchaeum. The sequence goes on along the minus strand of OY282369.1, from coordinate 3,077,390 downwards.
CCGCCCGGCCCCGCTCCCTCCGCCGCCCCGGCTCCCGCGCCGCCCGGCCCCGCTCCCTCCGCCGCCCCGGCTCCCGCGCCGCCCGGCCCGGTTTCATTGCGGCTCATGCTGGGAAGCCTGTAGATTATGGGCGCGCCGCTATTCGTGAACCGCGTGGCGTACCCCCGCGCCCGCAGCGTGGCGCGCACCGCCGCGCCGTCGCCGAACCCTTCCGTGCCGAGCAGCGCGCGCAGCTTTTCGTCGCTCATGGAATAGTAGCCCGCGCATCCCGCCCCTGCCTCCGCGGCTTCGGCCTCCTCCGCCGCCCCTGCCTCCGCGGCTTCGGCTTCCGTCCCGGCCGGCCCGCCCTCCTCACGGCTCATGCAGGGGAGCCTGTAGGTTATGGTCGCGCCGCTCTTCGTGAGCCGCGTGGCGTACCCCCGCGCCCGCAGCGTGGCGCGCACCGCCACGGCGTCGCCGAACCCTTCCGCGTTGAGCAGCGCGCGCAGCTCCTCGCTGCTCATGGTCGAGTAGCCCAAGTATTCCCCGCCGGCTGCTTGCGCGGCGGCCCAGGTGCAGGCAGGCTGCGCGGGAGCCCATGCGCCGGTAGGCTGCGCGTAGGTCATCGCGCCGTCGCCGGATCCCTTCAGCCAGGAAGCCTTGTATATGATCGTCACGCCGGTGTCCCGCTTGCGCCGCGCTATGTACCCCCGCGCCCGCAGCGTGGCGCGCACCGCCTTGCCGCCGCCGAACCCTTCCGCGTTGAGCAGCGCGCGCAGCTCCTCGTTGCCCATGGCCGGGTAGTCCTGGTATCCTTCGCCGGCCGCCAGCGCGGCGGTCCAGGCGGCGGTAGGCGGGGCGGCGGCCACCGGGCGGGGGTCCGGCGTCTTCAGGCAAGAGTACTTGTAGATGATCGTAGCGCCGGTGTCCGGATTGCGCCGCGCGACGTACCCGCGCGCCCGCAGCGTGGCGCGCACGGCCTCGCCGTCGCCGAACCCCCCCGTGCCGAGCAGCGCGCGCAGCTCCTCGTTGCCCATGGACGAGTAGCCGGGGTATTTCTCGCCGTCCTGCCGCGCGCCGCCCTTCGTCCCGCCGGCCGGCTGGTCGGCGGCACCCCCGCCGGCCGGCTGGTCGGCGCCCTCCGTCCAAGCCTGCCGCGCGCCGCCTTCCGCCTCGCCCAGCCGTCCGGCGGCTTCCGTCCCGGCGCCGCCTTCCGCCTCGCCCAGCCGTCCGGCGGCTTCCGTCCCTGCGCCGCCTTCCGCCTCGCCCAGCCGGTCGGCGCTAGCCTCCGTACCGGGCCGTCCGGCGGCTTCCGTCCCTGCGCCGCCTTCCGCCTCGCCCAGCCGGTCGGCGCTAGCCTCCGTACCGGGCCGTCCGGCGGCTTCCGTCCCTGCGCCGCCTTCCGCCTCGCCCAGCCGGTCGGCGCTAGCCTCCGTACCGGGCCGTCCGGCGGCTTCCGTCCCTGCGCCGCCTTCCGCCTCGCCCAGCCGGTCGGCGCTACTCTCTGTACCCGGCCGTCCGGCGGCTTCCGTCCCTGCGCCGCCTTCCGCCTCGCCGCCGCCTTCCGCCTCGCCCAGCCGGTCGGCGCTACTCTCTGTACCCGGCCGTCCGGCGGCTTCCGTCCCGGCGCCGCCTTCCGCCTCGCCGCCGCCTTCCGCCTCGCCCAGCCGGTCGGCGCTACTCTCTGTACCCAGCCGGTCGGCGCTACTCTCTGTACCCAGCCGGTCGGCGCTACTCTCTGTACCCAGCCGGTCGGCGCTACTCTCTGTACCCTGCCGTCCGCCGCCCTCCGTCCCTGCGCCGCCTTCCGCCTCGCCCTGCAGGTCGCCGCCTTCCGTCCCTGCGCCGCCTTCCGCCTCGCCCAGCCGGTCGGCGCTACTCTCTGTACCCGGCCGTCCGCCGCCTTCCGTCCCTGCGCCGCCTTCCGCCTCGCCGCCGCCTTCCGCCTCGCCCAGCCGGTCGGCGCTACTCTCTGTACCCTGCCGGTCGGCGCTACTCTCTGTACCCAGCCGGTCGGCGCTACTCTCTGTACCCAGCCGGTCGGCGCTACTCTCTGTACCCTGCCGTCCGCCGCCCTCCGTCCCGGCGCCGCCTTCCGCCTCGCCCTGCAGGTCGCCGCCTTCCGTCCCTGCGCCGCCTTCCGCCTCGCCCTGCCGGTCGGCGCTACTCTCTGTACCCTGCAGGTCGCCGCCTTCCGTCCCTGCGCCGCCTTCCGCCTCGCCCTGCAGGTCGCCGCCTTCCGTCCCTGCGCCGCCTTCCGCCTCGCCCTGCAAGTCGGCGGGACCACTGCCGCCCTGCCGTCCGCCGCCCTCCGTCCCGGCGCCGCCTTCCGCCTCGCCCTGCAAGTCGGCGGGACCACTGCCGCCCTGCCGTCCGCCGCCCTCCGTCCCGGCGCCGCCTTTAGCCTCGCCCTGCCGTCCGCCGCCCTCCGTCCCGGCGCCGCCCTCCGTCCCGGCGCCGCCTTTAGCCTCGCCCTGCCGTCCGCCGCCCTCCGTCCCGGCGCCGCCCTCCGTCCCGGCGCCGCCTTCCGCCTCGCCCTGCCGGTCGGCGCTACCGCCTGTACACGGCCGTCCGACGGCTTCCGTCCCTGCGCCGCCCTCCGTCCCGGCGCCGCCCTCCGTCCCGGCGCCGCCTTCCGCCTCGCCCTGCCGGTCGGCGCTACCGCCTGTACACGGCCGTCCGACGGCTTCCGTCCCTGCGCCGCCTTCCGTCCCTGCGCCGCCTTCCGCCTCGCCCTGCCGGTCGGCGCTACCACCTGTACACGGCCGTCCGACGGCTTCCGTCCCTGCGCCGCCTTCCGTCCCTGCGCCGCCTTCCGCCTCGCCCTGCCGGTCGGCGCTACTCTCTGTACCCGGCCGTCCGCCGCCATCCGTCCCTGCGCCGCCATCCGTCCCTGCGCCGCCATCCGTCCCGGCGCCGCCTTCCGCCTCGCCCTGCCGTCCGGCGCTACCATCCGTACCCGGCCGTCCGCCGCCCTCCGTCCCTGCGCCGCCCTCCGTCCCGGCGCCGCCTTCCGCCTCGCCCTGCCGTCCGGCGCTAGCCTCCGTACCCGGCCGTCCGCCGCCCTCCGTCCCGGCGCCGCCTTCCGTCCCGGCGCCGCCCTCCGCCTCGCCCGGCCGTCCGGCGCTACCATCCGTACCCGACCGTCCGGCGGCTTCCGTCCCGGCGCCGGCTTCCGCCCTGGCGCCGCCCTCCGCCCCGGCGCCGCCCTGCCGCGCGCCGACCTTCGAGTCGGAGCGCCTGTAGATGACCGTCTCGTCCGTGCTGGACACGTACCGCACGGTGTACCCGCGCGCCCGCAGCATGGCGGTCACCGCCTCGCCGTCGCCGAACCCCCGCGTGTTGAGCAGCACGCGCAGCGCCTCGTCGCTCATGGACGAGTAGCCCGCGCCCTTCCCCGCCGCCGGCCGCCCCGGGGCCCCGCCGCCGCCCGCGCCCTTCCCGCCGCCCTTGCGGACTATGATCTTGGCGCCCCCCGGCGTGGTCCGCGCGTGGCATCCCCGCGCCCGCAGCGCGGCGCGCACCGCCTCGCCGTCGCCGAACCCTTCCGCGTTGAGCAGCGCCCGCAGCTCGCCCTCGCCCATGGACGAGTAGCCCCCGCCGGCCCCCGCATCGCGGCCCCCGCCCCGGGCCGCCCCCTGCGCCCCCGCCCCGGCGCCGCCCCCCGCCCCGGACAGCCTGCGCATGCACTCCTCCGCCTCCGAGGCGGCCGCCGCCCGCCCCGACTCCGCGGCCGCCCCCAGCCGCGCCATGACCTGCCGCGGGGTGAGGAGGCCCACGGTGCCGGCGCCGGCCGGCCCTCCCGCCGGCGCGCCGCCCAGCGGATCGGCGGGATCCACCGCGCACACGTCGTACGAGCCCTCCTCGGCCCCCGCCTCCGCGAGCAGGCGCCTGATGCCCCTGGCATCGCTCCAGTTGAACGCCACGAACCAGACCCTCATGCCGGCCGTGACGCACTTGCGGTAGTTCTCCGCCACGTGCCTGCTCGCCTCGCTCTCTATTTCCACCGCGGTCACCTCGCGCGACCACGAGTCGGGATCGGCGCGCCAGCCCGCCGCCGCGGCCGCGGCCCCCCGCCCCCGCCGCCCGGCGCGCACGCGGCGGAACTCGTACACGGTGACGTCCGGCCTCTGCGCCCCCGACCCGTCGAGCCCCAGGTCGGGCACCGCGTAGTGGTGGTGCGCGCGCATCGCCTCGCACACGGCGGCGATCGCCCGGCGGTGCGCCCCGCCCCCCGCGCTCCTCCCCGCGAACGCCGCGGAATACACCGTCCTGGCCGCCAGCTCGCTGGCCGCGTACGAGGGCTCCCCCCCTCCCGCAGCGGGCACCTTTTCCACGTACCCCTCGTGCTGCACCAGCACGTCCTCCAGCGCCGCGTTCGTGGCCCTCTCGCCGGAGACGGCGAACGCGGCGGCCGCGGACCTCCCGAGATCGGCGGCCGCGGCCCCGCCGGGCCCCGCCGCCCGCGCCGCGTTGAGCAGGAAGTACTGGAGCGGGGTGAGCGGGGGCCCCCGGCCCCCCCACGCGGCGGCCGAGGCGGCCGGCGATGCCGCCCCTTCCGCCGCCGCCGCCCGCGCCGCCGGCGGGGGGGCGCGGGCGGGCCCCGCGGGGACCCCGTGCAGCTCCAGGCTCCTCCGGGCCGTCTCCCTCCACCGCGGCGGCACCTCGACGTGCCGCGTCGCGCCCACCCCGCCCATCCGCTCCGCGCCGTGCGAGTACGCCGCGAACCGGTGCGCGCCCAGCCGCCCCATCCCGCCCCGCTCCGGGGCGGCCGGGGTGCCCTCCAGCAGGCGGGCCGTCTGGTCGTCGCACCTGAACGCCACCACGCACCTGCACATGTCTTGGATCTCGCCGGCCAGCCCTGGGTCCAGCGAGCGGACCGACTGCGTCGCGATCGTGGCCTTCATGCCGTACTTGCGCACGTTGTTCAGGAGGTCGCGCACCACCCCGGGGTCGAACATGTGCGCCTCGTCCACGTATATGTTGAAGGGGGTCTTTTCGGCGTCGTCCAGGTCGAGCCGTATGCGGTTCTCCACGCCGAAGGCGCCCAGCAGCAGCGTGCCCACGAACTCGACCAGGTCCGCCGTCGAGCCGGACCCCAGGTCCACCACCACGAACATGCCCCCTTCTATGGCCGCCCGCACGCTGAACGTGGAGCGGGGCGAGGAGAGCAGCGCGGCCACGGGCGGCGTGGCGGCTATCTTGTCGAACTTGTTGTACACGGCCCCGGACGACTCGGCCGCGTACCGCGGGAACACGTCCCGCCAGAACCGCCGCACCCGCTCGTCCCCGCAGCGCTCCAGCGCCCTCTCCCTCGCGTCCTCGTCGAGCAGCACCGTCAGCACGTCGAGGAACCGGAACGTCCCCGGCGTGGACATGACGAGGGCCAGCATGTTGCGCAGTATGGCCTCCAGGCGGTGGCCCCACCCGTCCGAAAAGTACCGCCTGAGGCCGGAGATGCAGCCGGCGGCCCTGACGTACTTTTCGTGCTCGGTGCGGGCCTCCAGCGGGTTGATGCAGACGGTGCGGCCGAACTGGTACATGGAGGCCAGCGAGACGTACACCACGCGGTCCGCCATGCCGGGGGGCACCAGCGAGAGCACCTCCCTGGCAAAGTCCCTGTGGGGGTCGACCAGCAGGAACCCGGTGCCCCTGGCGATGTCCTGCATTATGAGCAGCCTCATGACCGAGGTCTTGCCCGAGCCCACCTCGCCGAATATGGCGATGTTCTGCCTGTCGGCCTCGGGTATGGCGAGCATCCTCTCCCCGCCCGGCGTCGTGACGTACCCGAGGCAGGCCGAGGCGCGGTCCGGGGCGGGGAAGGCCGCGGCGGCGGGGGCGGCGGCGGGGGCGGCGGCGGGGGCGGCGGCGGGGGCGGCGCCGGGGGCGGCGGCGGGGAGGGCCGCGGGGGCGGCGGCGGGGGCGGGGAGGGCCGCGGGGGCGGGGAGGGCCGCGGGGGCGGGGAGGGCCGGCGGCGCCGGCCGCCCCCGCGCCAGCACCCGCCACCCTGCGGCCGCCACCGCGCCCCACGCGGCCCACTCCAGGCCGTGGCCGGCCCACGCGGCCAGCGCCTCGGCCCCGGCAAGGGTCACCCCGCGGCCCCCCCGCGCCCCGGCCCGATGCGCGCGCCGGGGCCGCCCGCGCCCCCGCCCCCGCCCTCCAGCTCCTCGATGTACGCGTCGAATCCGGCCAGCAGGGCGAATGCCGCGTCGGTTATGCTCGCGTGCCCCCTGCCCCGCCTCGCGGCCAGGCCGCGGCCCTCCAGCCGCCCCAGCGCCGCGTCGAGCCTGCCGCTGCCGCACCCGGCGAAGTGGCGCGCGAGGGCCGACTTGTGCATCGGCACCCCTGCCAGCGCCGCCGCGCCGGCCTCGATCCTCTTCCTGAACACGTACAGGGAGGCCAGCGCCCGCATCTCGTGCACGGGGACGCCCACCTCCGCGGCCATGAAGGCCGCCTTGCCGTACCCGCTCATGCCGCGCCCGCCGGCGCCCAGCATGCCCCTCTTGCCCAGCGCGCCCGGCGCGCCCCTGCCGGCGGGCCGGCCCGCGTGCAGCGCGGCCAGGGCCTCGTGCCAGCGGGGCCTGGCGCCGAGCCGCGCGAAGCGGCCCATGCTGCACGCGGCCGCGTACGGGTCGGGGCCGCGCCTCACGCGGGGCCGCCCCCCTGCCGGAACGGCGCGGCCGGATCCGGGGCCCCGGACGGCGCGGTGGCGAACGTCCTCTCCGCGCCGGCCCTCATCTGCACGCCGCGCATGCCCGGCGGCAGCGGGAGCACCGAGGCGATCTCGGCGGCGGAGAGCACGGCGGCGCGGCCGCCGAGCAGCCGCGGCATGCGGGGGGGCCGCAGCAGCGCGGGGGCGCGGGGGCCCAGCCGCTCCCGCCCCCTCCGCACCAGGGCGTTGGCGCCCGAGCCGCGGCGCGTGAAGTTCACGGAGGAGAGCAGCGGCCGCATCGCCTCCTCCCCGCAGTCGCCGCAGGCGGCCAGTATGCGGCACGCGAAGAAGGCTCCGTGCGCCAGCTTTTTCCTGGCCTCCGCCGCCGCGCGGGCGCCGCTCGCCGATCCGCCCCCCGAGAGCCGGCGCGCCAGCGCGTCGATCCGCCCCGCGACGCGGCCCGAGTCGACGCTGCCGGCGACCAGCCCGACCAGGAAGTCGGGGAGGTCCGCGGCGTGCCCGTACAGGCGGCACGGGGCGGGCGAGGAGCACAGGGGGCGCGCGAAGCCGTCCCTCAGCCCCAGCCGGACGGCGCCGGGGAACCGGACGGGCGGCGCCCCGCCTATCCGGGAGCTCTCGACGTCGGGCAGCGACGTTACGTGGTGCTCCTCGCCGGCCGCCGCCCCCAGGTGCAGGGAGAGGGAGCCGCCGCGCCCCTCCAGGAGGATGCCGAAGGCCGAGAGCGGCGAGACGAGCCGGACCGTGGCCCCCGCGTCCGGATCCGCGAACCCGGGCGCCGGCCTCGACGAGTGCCACGACAGGCCGCCCCCCCCGCCCCTCACGCGCCGAACACCGCCATTACCGCGAGGGAGGCCGCGCACGAGTGGGCCAGCACGGGCACGGACGGCACGACGTACGTGACCTCCGGCCTGTCGCCCCGCCCCGCCAGCGCGCGCTTGCCGCGCATCCCGCCGTACACGTCGAGGCGCGGGGGCCCGCCCCCCCGCGTCACGGCGGGGTACGCCGCCGCCTCCGACGGGCGGCGCCTCCTGCAGGCCACCGCGGCGACGGCCCTCGTCCACGGGGGGCTGGGCGCCAGGTCGGAGAAGAGCGGGGCGGGCCCCCGCCCGCCCCCGCGGCGGATGCGGCCGGCCAGGTTGGACGACGAGCACTCTATGACCGCGTGGGCGCAGGACGAGGCCAGGCCGGCCAGCAGCGACAGGACGGGGACGTGCGCGCCCATGGGCAGCAGCGCGGCGAACAGCGCGGCCGTGCAGGCCCAGTCGGCCATCCGGAAGGCGCCGCCCAGCCGGAGGATCCCGAGCATACCCGCCGCGACGGCCGCGAACATGGCCGCCCCCGGCAGGCCGGGCGCCGGCACGGCTACAAACAGGTGCAGCGCGGCCAGCGCCGCCAGCGCGGCGGGCAGCGCGTTGAGCACCCGGCGCCAGCGCACCTCCTGGTAGCAGGCGGCGGCGAGGGCGGCGTAGAACGCGGCGAGCACCGCGGCATCACCGGCCGCGAGGATCCCCCCCCGCGCCCCGCCCCGCCCGCCGCCCCCCCGCCGCGTAGAGCAGCAGGAACGGCCCCGCGCTCCCGCGCGACTCGAGCTCGCCCACCCTCTCCCTCACGGCGTCCCCGTCCCTCAACTTCGCGATCCTCACGGCCGCCCCGCCCTCCTCCAGGCCCAGGAACCTGGACTGCGAGCGGGGGATCACGTACGCGGTTCCCTGCACGGGGGACGTCGCCACGTAGCAGCCGCCCCTCTCGGCGAGCTCGGTCACGCCGCCCGTGGTGACGCCGTAGTGCTTGTCGCAGCCGCCGCAGTAAAAATCGCCTATCGTCCCGGCATCGACCGTGGTGTAGCGCATCGGGGCCGGCCGGCCGGCCGCGGCGCCGCCCTTCGGGGCCGGGGCGGGAGGGGCGGGAGGGGCCGGGGAGGCGGACGGGGCCGAGGAGGCCGAGGAGGCGGAAGGGGCCGAGGAGGCGGAAGGGGCCGAGGAGGCGGACGGGGCCGAGGAGGCCGACGGGGCCGAGGAGGCCGAGGAGGCGGACGGGGCCGCGGCGGCCGCCCCGCCCCCCGCCCCCCGCCCCCCCTCCTCGCGCAGGAAGAGCCTCATCACGCTTGAGTCGGGCCAGACGAAGTGCCTCCTCCCGACGGCCTCGCAGAGCTCGACGGTGCGCCGGGCGATCATCCTCTGCGACGACTCGTTGAGCCTTTCCAGGGAGGCGAGGTACGGCAGGGGGGGCGGCTGCCTCACGCCGCGCGCGTAGATGCGGCCCACCGCCGCGGCCAGGATCTCCTCCACCTCCGGCCGGAACCTGAGCGAGATGACGCGCCCCAGGTACGGGTCGCGGAGGACGTCCCCGGCCAGCCCCGATCCGCCCCCTCCGGCGCCGGCCCGCCTCACCGCCACGGCCACCGAGAGCGGGTTCACCACGCCGCGCAGGGCGGCCCGGTTCACGTGCTCGACCAGCGGATCCGCGCGGGCCGCGCCCCCGTCGACGCGCAGCGCGCGGATCCTGGGCACGTTGGCCTTCCTGGCCCCGTACAGAACCTCCAGGTGGTCCACGGCCACCACGCGCCCGGCGGCGGCGGGATCGGCCACCACGCAGACGAAGTGCCGCCCGGCGGCCCCCCCTCCCCCGCCGGACAGGTCGGCCGCCACGCCGTCGACCGACTCGGGCGCGTGGAACGTCACCGGCACCTCCGGCTCGCTCACCGAGGAGGTCGGCACGGCGCGGCCGGGGCTCATCGCGCCTCCCCCCCGCCGCCGGCCGCGGGCGGCCGCTGGCCCTCCTGCCCGACAAGCTCGTGCCGCCTCACTATCCCGACGGCCCCGCGCATGCTCGTCCCGCCCTCGTGCAGGCGCAGCGCCGACCGGCGCAGCGGCTCGGACCGTATGCTGAGCAGCAGCGCGCGCCGCCTGCGCTCGGGCCCGGCCTCGGGGCAGGGGCCGTGCTCCGGGCGCCCCGCGCCCTCCAGCCCCGCGCGCCACTCCCTCCCGTGCTGTATGAGGACCGACTCGACGGCGAACAGCGCCCGCATGGGGCGTATGCGGCGCCTGAGGCCGAACGCGGCGCGCACCGCCGCCGCCATGTCGGCCTCGCCGGCCGAGCGCACCCCGTACTCCAGGCACGCCCTGTATATGGAGAAAAAGGCGAGGTTGCCGCGCGCCGACCTGCCCGCCGCCCCGGTCACCAGCCTGGACAGGTAGGCGGCGCGGCGGCAGCACGCGGGGCTGAGGCGGAGCGTCGCGCAGGCCCGCAGCAGCCCCGCCTCGAACGGGCTGCGGCGGGACCTCGCGTTCAGTATGTCGCGGTGCCTCTTGGATCTCAGTATGGAGGACGGCGAGAGATCCGCGCTGCCGACGTCGCCCTCCTTCTGCACGGAGACCCTGGCGGAGGCCGGGGCGCCGGCCGGGGCCCCGTCGGCCGGCTCCGGCTCCGGCATGCGCTCCTCGGCGACGGCGCCGCACGCGGAGCAGACCACCTCGTGGTCGCTGCGCACGTGCCTCGGCCGCGGGCAGCAGCCGCCCCCGGCGCGGCGGGGCGGCCCGCCGCCCCCCCGCGCGGCGCGCGCGCGGGCCGCGCTCACGCCCGCCGCCCCCCTGCGCGGCGCGCGAGGGCGGCGGCGCCGGCGGCGACCACCGCGGCCGCGGCGAGCAGGCCCGGCCGCGCGGCCGGCGCCCCCGCATCCGCGTCCCAGCCCCCCGCGGCCGGCGCCCCCGCCAGGAACCCGCGGAGCGCGCGGGCCGCCCCGGCCGCCCCGGCCTCGGCCGCGTCCCACGCGCCGCGCGCGGGGTCCGGACGGCCGCCGTCCCCGCCCGCCGGCGCCGCCCACGCGGACAAGGCGAGGAGGGCCGCCGCCGCCGCCGCCGCCGCCGCCCCGCCGGTCACGCGCGCCGCCCCCCCGCGCGGCCGCCACCCCGCGGCCTGCCCCCCAGCATCGCCCCGCAGCACGGGCAGAGCCTGGCGCCTCCCCCGAAGAACGCCTCGCACCTGCGGCAGCGCCTGAGCCCCCTGCCGTACGGATCCCTGCACCACGGGATCCGCACCTCCGTGAGGGCGCAGATCCCCTTGCACACGTTCAAGGCCGCGGGCCCCCCCGCCCCGGCCGCGCCGCCGGGCTCACGAGGCGTCCCTCCCGTACACGTACACGTACTTTTGGCCGCTCTGTTCCATGGAAAGGTAGATAGAGCTGATCGTGGCGTACAGGTCGCCGCCGCCCAGCCCGTCCAGCTGGTCGAGGATCGACTTCATCTGGCCCCTGGTGATCTTGTACCCCATCAGGGCCCCGCCCCCGCCCCCGCGACCGCATCGGGCTGCTGTCGCGGCGAGTGCATGCGGTGTCTTCGCACGGTACGGTATTTAACAGTACCCGGCCGCCGCGGGAGGGGCGCGTTCCGGCCCCGCCGCCCCGATCCGCGGCCGGGATGCCCCCGCGCCGCGGGCGCGCCGCAATAGCGGACGGCGCGCGCCGCCATAGAGGACGGCGCCCCCCCCCCGCGCCGCCGGGCCCGCGTGCGCGCGAGTCGCGCAAGGGCGCCCTCGCAGCGCCGCGTTTTGCGCGATGCGGCGCGCGGCGGCTTTTGCGCCAGAAGGCGGCCGCCTGGCCAGTCTGCTGCGCGCGCGTTATTCTGCCGGGCGCCCGTCGGCGCCGGCTATCGACGCCGCATGCTGCGGCGCCGCCAAAAAGTCTTTGCAAATTTGAAAATTTTCTTGGAACGCTCGCAGCGGGCAGTTTTTTACCCGCGCAACATGATGGCGGATGCCGAGACTGGCGTCGCCTGCAAGAAAGAAAAAGGCGTCCGCGGGAATGGAAGGCCGCGCGTAGCCCGGTATGTCGCGCGCGCCGAAAAAATATGCGCGGAAGCCGCGCGGCTGATGCGCGGGGCACACGACGCGGCAGAGTCGCGGCACGCCCGCTTCCTGAAAAAAGGGCCGCGGGGCCCGGACGATCTTCCCCGCTCCGGCCGCCCGCCCGGGATGACCGACCGGAAGCCCGCCGAATCCGCGGAAAAATAGGGCGCGCAGCACAAGTTCCCGGCGGAACCCGCCAAGAAGTTAAGGGAGGAGGCCGGCATCGCGCGCCGCGCGGGGGCGGCGCGCGGCAAGATGCGCGGCGGCGGCCGCTCCCCCAAGGTTCCCGAGCCGGCGCGCGCCGGGAAAGTCGGTCGGCGGCGCCGCCGCGCGGCGGGAATGGGCGCATCCGCGGCTTCGGGGGGAGGAAAACGGCGGATTGGTGCCGCTTGCGGCGGACGGGTGGAGCCCGCTGCGCGGCTGCTGGCGCGGGCGGGGCCGGGAGGCGGGCCTGCGCGCGGCACGACGGGAACCGCGCGCGCGGGACAGTCTTCGGGGCGCTGCCCGAGCGCGGCGGCCGGGCGTTCGTGGGCGCGCGCTGGTTAGACGCGGAGTCGGCGCCGCGGTTCTTCCGGCGCCTGCCGGCGCGGCGCGGCGGCGCTGCTCCCGGACGGGGCGACGCCGCGCAGATCGCGCGCCGCAAACGACCGCATCCCGGACGGCGGGGAATTCCCGCGCGTCGTGTGCCTTCCCGCGGGGCGGCCCGGACCCGACCCGGCCGAATCCCGCCGGAGCGCGTTCAAGCGGCAGCCGCACGTGCAACGGGCCCGCCCGGCGGCGGGCGCGGGGATCAAGAAGTCTGTGGAATGCCCGAGGACGCGCCGGTTCGACTCGGGCGTCGGGCGGTTTCCGTTCGGGAAGCCCGCCGCAAAGACTTTTTGGCGGCGCCATGCCTGCCATGAGCGTTCCAAGCAAGTTTTCAAATTCGCGAGGATTTTTTCCGGCGCCATACGTCCGGTCGTGCGTGCCGATCCCGGAAGCGATCCTGCCCACGCCCGACAAGATCTCCAAGGAGACAGCCGTGCGCGAGACGGGCGAGGAGCGCGTGAAGTTCCTTGCCGACGGCGGCGAGGGCGGGGGCCAGGGCGCGATGCCGCTTGGCTCGGCCCGCACGCCCCGCGCGCGGCCTTCCGGCGGGGAGCGGAAGGGCCACTATTCGGGCTAGGGCGGGGGGCACTCCCCGAACACGCCGGCGGCCGCCGGCCCGGGGGGTGATGCCGCACGCCGGCGGGCCGCTTCCCGGCAGCCCGCGCGACATCGTCACGGGACGGGCTGGGCAGGGTCTTCCCGAGCACGGCGGATCCCGGCACGCCCGACGAGGAGACAACGGCCGTCGGGGACGCAGGGTTCCGGGGATTCGGGAAGCGCCTTCCCGGGATAATCCCGGCGACCCCGCGCAAGGGTACCGCGCCGAAGGGGCCCACCGCGGCCCAAAAGAAAGCGAACGCGGAGCTCGGCTGGGCGAGGTCGCTGATCGAGCGCGTCTTCGGGCGGGTGAACGGGAACGCGATACTCCGCGTGCCGTTCGGGGGGACCCCTGAGCAGTTCCGCCGGCTCAACACGGCGGCCGGCCTGGCCAGCCTCGCCCCGGCATCGGACGGCATCGTCAGCGGCACCGGCATGTGCGGACAGCCGGCGGCCAAGTGGCGCAAGCAGAGGCCGGAGCGGAAACCGCGCCGCCGACGCGGCGCGGGATTCCCGCCTTCGGGGACTCACGCCTCCCGACAGCATCGCATCGCATCACGGGGCACTTCGCAGCGCTGCGAGCCCGCGCGCTTCGATCCGGCAAATTGCGCGGTTGTTCCCCGCGCGGCGCGAATACGCGCCGTAAAAAGCGCGCCAATCGGCGCTCCCAAGAACACGCATTTTCCCCCGCGTGGATCCTTGCATGGTTGTGGCGCGGCCGCGCCCAAAACCCGCGCCTGTGATCTGCTGGATCGGGATCGGGCGCCCCCGCCGCGGAAAAAGGGCGGCCGCGGTCAGCCGCAGTGGTTGCCCGCGGGACGCGCGCCGGGGCCGGAATGGGGGAGCGGCGCGGCCGCGGCCCGGGCAGGGAACTGCGCCCCGCCCGCCCCGCCGGGCCTCCGACCTGCTCTCCCGTGCCGCTCCCCGCCGATGCCCGGGAGGCGGCGGGATCGCCGGCTTCGCGCCGGCCGCGATGTTGGTGGACGGGGAGGGCATCCCCCGCGCGCGGGGCGGGCCGGCGGGCCTCCGGCGCGGGGCCGGCGCCGCCCTTGGGGTTCCCGGCCCCGCCCCTGGGCGCCCCCCCCCCCCTCGCGTTCCGCCGGCCCCGGCGCGGCCCCGGACGTTTTCGCCACCCGGCGCCAGCATCGGCCCCGCCCCCGCCGGCCCCGGCGCAGGCTCGTCCGGGACGAAGCAGCGCCCGGCGGCGGCAAGCCGCTCCCCGATCCCGTGCCCGGATCGCGACGGGCCCGAGTCTGCGCGCCGGCAGACTGGACTATTCCGCGACCATGCCCCCGCCGGCCGCGGCGGGGCGGTTTTTTGCGCCTAAAACCCGAGTTGTGGGATGCACAATGGCGGACGTACTGTTTATCTACCGGCGGAACATCGGGCCCGCGTGCTGCTTGGCTGGGGCGATCTGGTAATGCCGGCCCGCGCGCCCGCGGGCCGGATTCCGCGGGCCGGCATCGCGGCGGCCGCGCGGCCGGCGCCCCGTGCCGGGGACGCCCGCGCGCGGGCGGCGGCGGCATCGGGGGCGGCGGGCGCGCCCGGGCAGGTTACCCGGGCGGCGGCTCCCGTCCGTCCGGGGCGGGGGGGGGGGGGCAAGGATGGGAAACGCCCGTGCCGCTGACGAGAACCCCCGGCCGCTCCGGATCGCGGCGCCGGTTGCCGCCCGCCGCGGTGCTGATCCCGCTCGCGGCGCTCCTCGTGGGCTGCGCTGCCGCCGCCGCGCCGCACGCGCACGCGGACGGCCACCAGCTGACCGTCGAGATCTCGACCAAAGTGGCCTCCCCCACCGACATGCAGAACGTGACGTTCACCGCGAAGTTCAGCAAGCCCGTGAACGCCTCGACGCTCGACGCGTCAGACTTTAACGTCACCTCGGGCGATGTGGTGAACCTGCGCGGCCAGTGGTCGCACAACGCGACCATCGGCGGCGCGGGCCCCGGCCAGTTGAACCAGCCACTCGGCGTTGCAGTAGACGACTCCTCGGGAACGATATACGTGACCAGCAAGGGAAACAACGTCGTCAGGGTATTCAACTCCGACCTGCGCCCCATCGCCAACATTTCCGCGTCCGGGAACAGTCTGGCCGGCGTGGGTGTCGACGGCTCGGGCAACGTGTACTTGCCCGACAAGATAAACGAGCGCGTCCGCGTGTTCAACTCCTCTCTGAGTGAAACCGTTGCCATCACCGCAAGTGACGGACCCACCCCGGTCCTCATTCCGGTCGACGTGGCGGTCGACGACTCGGGAATTATATACGTGGCTGGCGAAGGATACATCAGAGTCGGGGCCTATTACCAAAACAGGACATACATCGCCGATCTCCCTGGTTGGTTCAGCACCCCGTCCGGCGTGGCGGTCGACGGCTCGGGCAAGAAGGTATACGTGGCAAACAAAGGCAACAGCACCGTCCAGATCTTTGACTTGCCTCCCGACAAAGGCGGCCCCTACGTCACATGGATCAACTACAACGGTCTCCCCATCCCGATCTTCGACCCCAACACGACCAGCGTCACCACCCTCGCGGGCCCGTTCGTCCGGCCGGGGGGCGTGGCGGTCGACTCGGCGGGCAACGTGTACGTGGCCCACAGGGGCAACGCGGATTTTGACGTCCCGGGCGCCGGCAGCATCGTGGCTTTTGATCCCGCCGGGAATCTCACCGCCGACATCCGCCTCCCGTTCAACATTCCGTCCGCCGTGGAGGTCGACGGCTCGGGCCGCATGTACGTGGCCGACCGCGGCAGCCACCGCGTCCACATATTCGACTACGCGTACGAGTTCGACGTGGCGGGTCCGGCCGCCGGGCAGCTCGAGGTGTTCCTGCCCGCCGGGAGCGTGCGGGACGGGGCGGGAAACGGCAACGCGGCATCCAACACGGCGAGCATCCGCATAAGCGGCGCGACCCCGACCATCACGTCCACGCAGCCCAGCCCGGCCAGCGCGGAGACGATCAACTTCCAGGTCGAATTCGGCAGGCCCGTCACCGGGTTCAACGGGAGCGACATCGCCATTTCGGGCAACGCCTCCCACGGCGGCGTGGAAAACTTCGCGCCCGCCAGCGCCGAGTCGTACTCGTTCGACGTCTCGCCCGTATCCGACGGGACCATACTGGTCGACATACCCGCCGGCGCGGCGCAGGATTTGGCCGGAAGAAACAGCACCGAGTCGGCGCGGTTCTCGATGACGTACTACGTCCCCACGGGCACGACCGTCTCGTCCACGCAGCCCGACCCGACCGGCGCGGGGACGATCGACTTCCAGGTAGAATTCGGCGAGCCCGTCACCGGGTTCGCGCGCGAGGACGTCGCCATTTCGGGCAACGCCACCCACGGCGGCGTGGAAAACTTCGCGGGCGGCGGCGCCTCGTACTCGTTCGACGTCTCGCCCGTATCCGACGGGACCATACTGGTCGACGTCCCTGCCGGCGCGGCGGAGACGCCGTACGGGCGCAACAGCGCCGCGGCGGAACGGTTCTCGATCACGTACGACGGCCCCCCGACCCCGATCATCACGGCCACCCAGTCCAGCCCGACCGGCGAGTCGACGATCAGCTTCCAGGTCGAATTCGGCGAGCCCGTCACCGGGTTCAACGGGAGCGACATCGTCCTTTCGGGCAACGCTGCACGCGGCGGCGTGGAAAACTTCGCGAACGCCAGCGCCGAGTCGTACTCGTTCGACGTCACGCTCGCGACCGACGGGGCGCTGCTCGTCGACATACCCGCGGGCGCGGCGCATGACGGCGGCGGAATCGCCAACCTCGCGGCGGAACGGTTCTCGATCGTACGCGAGAGCATCCCGGCCGCGGCCATCACCGCGACGCGGTCCGGCCTTACCAACGCGTCCACGATCGGCTTCCAGGTCGAATTCGGCGACCGCGTCGAAGGGTTCAACGCCAGCGGCATCACGCTCTCGGGGACGGCCTCCCACGGCGGCGTGGAAAAATTCGCGGGCGCCAACGCCTCGTACTCGTTCGACGTCACGCTCGCGACCGACGGGGCGCTGCTCGTCGACATACCCGCGGGCGCGGCGCACGACGCCGACGGAAACGCCAACCTCGCGGCGGAACGGTTCTCGATCGTACGCGACGGCACGCCGCCGGCCCCGGAGTTCGCCGCGGCGCAGCCAGGCCCCACCAGCCTGGCGGCGGTGCCCTTCGACCTGACCTTCAACGGGCGCATAAACGGGGCCACGTTCGACGCTTCCGACATAGGGATTACCTCGGGCAACGTGGAGAACCTGACCGCCGCGTGGCTGGGCGACTCGACCATCGGCAGCCAGGGCACCGGCATCGGCCAGCTCAACAGCCCGACCGGCGTGGCGGTCGACTCCGCGGGCAACGCGTACGTGGCCGACCCCTCCCTCCGCCGCGTATCCGTGTTCGACAAAGCGGGGCAGCACGCCGGCGACATCGACTACCAGTTTTCCGGCCCGCGCGGCGTGGAAACGGGCGGCCCGTCCGGCCTCATATACGTGGCCGACACGGATGACAACAGGGTCGTCATATTCGACGCGGAGCTGCAGAACGTGGCCAACATCACCTACCCGTTCGACAGGCCGTACGACGTGGCGGTGGACCCGGCCGGCCGCGTATACGTGGCCGACACGCACAATGGCGACGTCCGGGTATTTGACGCCGACCAGCAATACGTCGGCGAGATTGTGTACCCGTTTTTCACGCCGAATGCCGTGGCGGCTGACCTCGCCGGCAACGTGTACGTGGCCGACACGAACAACCAGCGCGTCGCGGTATTCGACTCCGCGTGGCGCCTCGTCGTCGAGGTTTCCGGCGCCGGCTACGCGCGTGGCGTGGCGGTGGACTCGGCGGGCAACATATACGCGTCCGACCTCGCCGGCGGCGGGCGCGTCAGGGTGTTCGACCCCGCCGGGAACCACGCGGGCGACCTCCCCGGCCCGTTCGGCAGTCCGTACGCGGTGGCGGTCGACGGCTCGGATGCCGTGTACGTGGCCGACACGCACAACGACCACATCGCGGTATTCGATCCGGGATACGAGTTCGTCGTGGCGGGTCCGGCGGACGGCCAGGTACTCGACGTGAGCATGCAGGCCGGCCGCGTGCGGGACGCGGCCGGGAACGGCAACGCGGAATCGAACGCGGCGAGCATCAGAATAGACAGGACCGCCCCCGCCCCCAACGTGACGTCCGCGCAGCCCGACCCGACCGGCGCCGCCACGATAGCGTTTGAGGTGGACTTCGGCGAGCCCGTCGACGGGTTCGCGCGCGAGGACGTCGTCCTCACGGGGACGGCCTCCCACGGCGGCGTGGAAAACCTCGCGCCCGCCAGCGCCACGGCGTACTCGTTCGACGTCTCGCCCGTATCCGACGGGACCATACTGGTCGACATACCCGCGAACGCAACGGAGGACAAGGCAGGAAACGGCAACGAGGCGGCGGAACGGTTCTCGATAACGCGCAACAGCACGCTGCTGACCCCGACCGTCACCGCGGCGCAGCCGGACCCGACCAACGCCACGACGATCAGTTTCCAGGTCGACTTTACCCGTCACGTCACCGGGTTCAACGCCGGCGACATTGCGCTCTCGGGGACGGCCGACCGCGGCGGCGTGGAAAAATTCGCGAACGCCAGCGCCGAGTCGTACTCGTTCGACGTCTCGCCCGTATCCGACGGGACCATACTGGTCGACATACCCGCCGGCGCGGCGCAGGACGCGGTCACCGGCAGCGACAGCATCGCGGCAGGCCAGTTCTCGATAGAATACGACGGCACGCCCCCCGCCCCGACCATCGCGGCCGCGCAGCAGAGCCCGACCGGCGCGCCGACGATCAGATTCGCGGTGAACTTCAACGAGACCGTCACCGGGTTCGCGCGCGAGGACGTCGTCCTTTCGGGCAACGCCACCCACGGCGGCGTGGAAAACTTCGCGCCCGCCAGCGCCGAGTCGTACTCGTTCGACGTCTCGCCCGTATCCGACGGGACCATACTGGTCGACATACCCGCAAACGCAACGGAGGACAAGGCAGGAAACGGCAACGAGGCGGCGGAACGGTTCTCGATAACGCACGAGAGCAGGGTTCCCGTCCCGACCGTCGCGTCCACCCAGCCCAGCCCGACCGGCGCGGGGACGATCGACTTCCAGGTAGAATTCGGCGAGGCCGTCACCGGGTTCAACGGGAGCGACATCGCCATTTCGGGGACGGCCACCCACGGCGGCGTGGAAAACTTCGCGGGCGGCGGCGCCTCGTACTCGTTCGCCGTCTCGCCCGTATCCGACGGGACCATACTGGTCGACGTCCCAGCGGACGCGGCGCAGGACTTGGCCGGGAAAAACAGCACCAAGTCGGCGCGGTTCTCGATGACGTACTACGCCCCCACGAGCACGACCGTCGCGTCCACCCAGCCCAGCCCGACCAGCGCGGGGACGATCGACTTCCAGGTCGAATTCGGCGAGGCCGTCGACGGGTTCGTCAAGAACGACGTCGCCATTTCGGGGACGGCCACACACGGCGGCGTGGAAAACTTCGCGGGCGGCGGCGCCTCGTACTCGTTCGACGTCTCGCCCGTATCCGACGGGACCATACTGGTCGACGTCCCCGCCGGCGCGGCGGAGACGCCGTACGGGCGCAACAGCGCCGCGGCGGAACGGTTCTCGATCACGTACGACGGCCCCCCGACCCCGATCATCACGGCCACCCAGTCCAGCCCGACCGGCGAGTCGACGATCAGCTTCCAGGTCGAATTCGGCGAGCCCGTCACCGGGTTCAACGGGAGCGACATCGTCCTTTCGGGCAACGCTGCACGCGGCGGCGTGGAAAACTTCGCGAACGCCAGCGCCGAGTCGTACTCGTTCGACGTCACGCTCGCGACCGACGGGGCGCTGCTCGTCGACATACCCGCGGGCGCGGCGCATGACGGCGGCGGAATCGCCAACCTCGCGGCGGAACGGTTCTCGATCGTACGCGAGAGCATCCCGGCCGCGGCCATCACCGCGACGCGGTCCGGCCTTACCAACGCGTCCACGATCGGCTTCCAGGTCGAATTCGGCGACCGCGTCGAAGGGTTCAACGCCAGCGGCATCACGCTCTCGGGGACGGCCTCCCACGGCGGCGTGGAAAAATTCGCGGGCGCCAACGCCTCGTACTCGTTCGACGTCACGCTCGCGACCGACGGGGCGCTGCTCGTCGACATACCCGCGGGCGCGGCGCACGACGCCGACGGAAACGCCAACCTCGCGGCGGAACGGTTCTCGATCGTACGCGACGGCACGCCGCCGGCCCCGGAGTTCGCCGCGGCGCAGCCAGGCCCCACCAGCCTGGCGGCGGTGCCCTTCGACCTGACCTTCAACGGGCGCATAAACGGGGCCACGTTCGACGCTTCCGACATAGGGATTACCTCGGGCAACGTGGAGAACCTGACCGCCGCGTGGCTGGGCGACTCGACCATCGGCAGCCAGGGCACCGGCATCGGCCAGCTCAACAGCCCGACCGGCGTGGCGGTCGACTCCGCGGGCAACGCGTACGTGGCCGACCCCTCCCTCCGCCGCGTATCCGTGTTCGACAAAGCGGGGCAGCACGCCGGCGACATCGACTACCAGTTTTCCGGCCCGCGCGGCGTGGAAACGGGCGGCCCGTCCGGCCTCATATACGTGGCCGACACGGATGACAACAGGGTCGTCATATTCGACGCGGAGCTGCAGAACGTGGCCAACATCACCTACCCGTTCGACAGGCCGTACGACGTGGCGGTGGACCCGGCCGGCCGCGTATACGTGGCCGACACGCACAATGGCGACGTCCGGGTATTTGACGCCGACCAGCAATACGTCGGCGAGATTGTGTACCCGTTTTTCACGCCGAATGCCGTGGCGGCTGACCTCGCCGGCAACGTGTACGTGGCCGACACGAACAACCAGCGCGTCGCGGTATTCGACTCCGCGTGGCGCCTCGTCGTCGAGGTTTCCGGCGCCGGCTACGCGCGTGGCGTGGCGGTGGACTCGGCGGGCAACATATACGCGTCCGACCTCGCCGGCGGCGGGCGCGTCAGGGTGTTCGACCCCGCCGGGAACCACGCGGGCGACCTCCCCGGCCCGTTCGGCAGTCCGTACGCGGTGGCGGTCGACGGCTCGGATGCCGTGTACGTGGCCGACACGCACAACGACCACATCGCGGTATTCGATCCGGGATACGAGTTCGTCGTGGCGGGTCCGGCGGACGGCCAGGTACTCGACGTGAGCATGCAGGCCGGCCGCGTGCGGGACGCGGCCGGGAACGGCAACGCGGAATCGAACGCGGCGAGCATCAGAATAGACAGGACCGCCCCCGCCCCCAACGTGACGTCCGCGCAGCCCGACCCGACCGGCGCCGCCACGATAGCGTTTGAGGTGGACTTCGGCGAGCCCGTCGACGGGTTCGCGCGCGAGGACGTCGTCCTCACGGGGACGGCCTCCCACGGCGGCGTGGAAAACCTCGCGCCCGCCAGCGCCACGGCGTACTCGTTCGACGTCTCGCCCGTATCCGACGGGACCATACTGGTCGACATACCCGCGAACGCAACGGAGGACAAGGCAGGAAACGGCAACGAGGCGGCGGAACGGTTCTCGATAACGCGCAACAGCACGCTGCTGACCCCGACCGTCACCGCGGCGCAGCCGGACCCGACCAACGCCACGACGATCAGTTTCCAGGTCGACTTTACCCGTCACGTCACCGGGTTCAACGCCGGCGACATTGCGCTCTCGGGGACGGCCGACCGCGGCGGCGTGGAAAAATTCGCGAACGCCAGCGCCGAGTCGTACTCGTTCGACGTCTCGCCCGTATCCGACGGGACCATACTGGTCGACATACCCGCCGGCGCGGCGCAGGACGCGGTCACCGGCAGCGACAGCATCGCGGCAGGCCAGTTCTCGATAGAATACGACGGCACGCCCCCCGCCCCGACCATCGCGGCCGCGCAGCAGAGCCCGACCGGCGCGCCGACGATCAGATTCGCGGTGAACTTCAACGAGACCGTCACCGGGTTCGCGCGCGAGGACGTCGTCCTTTCGGGCAACGCCACCCACGGCGGCGTGGAAAACTTCGCGCCCGCCAGCGCCGAGTCGTACTCGTTCGACGTCTCGCCCGTATCCGACGGGACCATACTGGTCGACATACCCGCAAACGCAACGGAGGACAAGGCAGGAAACGGCAACGAGGCGGCGGAACGGTTCTCGATAACGCACGAGAGCAGGGTTCCCGTCCCGACCGTCGCGTCCACCCAGCCCAGCCCGACCGGCGCGGGGACGATCGACTTCCAGGTAGAATTCGGCGAGGCCGTCACCGGGTTCAACGGGAGCGACATCGCCATTTCGGGGACGGCCACCCACGGCGGCGTGGAAAACTTCGCGGGCGGCGGCGCCTCGTACTCGTTCGCCGTCTCGCCCGTATCCGACGGGACCATACTGGTCGACGTCCCAGCGGACGCGGCGCAGGACTTGGCCGGGAAAAACAGCACCAAGTCGGCGCGGTTCTCGATGACGTACTACGCCCCCACGAGCACGACCGTCGCGTCCACCCAGCCCAGCCCGACCAGCGCGGGGACGATCGACTTCCAGGTCGAATTCGGCGAGGCCGTCGACGGGTTCGTCAAGAACGACGTCGCCATTTCGGGGACGGCCACACACGGCGGCGTGGAAAACTTCGCGGGCGGCGGCGCCTCGTACTCGTTTGACGTCTCGCCCGTATCCGACGGGACCATACTGGTCGACGTCCCCGCCGGCGCGGCGGAGACGCCGTACGGGCGCGGCAGCGCCGCGGCGGAACGGTTCTCCATGACGTACTACGCCCCCACGAGCACGACCGTCTCGTCCACCCTGTCCAGCCCGACCGGCGCGGGGACGATCGACTTCCAGGTCGAATTCGGCGAGGCCGTCGACGGGTTCGTCAAGAACGACGTCGCCATTTCGGGGACGGCCACACACGGCGGCGTGGAAAACTTCGCGGGCGGCGGCGCCTCGTACTCGTTTGACGTCTCGCCGACATCGGACGGGACCATACTGGTCGACGTCCCCGCCGGCGCGGCGGAGACGCCGTACGGGCGCGGCAGCGCCGCGGCGGAACGGTTCTCCATGACGTACTACGCCCCCACGGGCACGACCGTCTCGTCCACCCTGTCCAGCCCGACCGTCGAGGCGCCGATCGGCTTCCGGGTCGAATTCGGCGAGCCCGTCACCGGGTTCGCGCGCGAGGACGTCGCCATTTCGGGGACGGCCTTACACAACGGCGTGGAAAACTTCGCGGGCGGCGGCGCCTCGTACTCGTTCGACGTCACGCCCGTATCGGACGGGACCATACTGGTCGACATACCCGCCGGCGCGGCGGAGACGCCGTACGGGCGCGGCAGCGCCGCGGCGGAACGGTTCTCCATGACGTACTACGCCCCCACGAGCACGACCGTCTCGTCCACCCTGTCCAGCCCGACCGGCGCGGGGACGATCGACTTCCAGGTCGAATTCGGCGAGGCCGTCGACGGGTTCGTCAAGAACGACGTCGCCATTTCGGGGACGGCCACACACGGCGGCGTGGAAAACTTCGCGGGCGGCGGCGCCTCGTACTCGTTTGACGTCTCGCCGACATCGGACGGGACCATACTGGTCGACGTCCCCGCCGGCGCGGCGGAGACGCCGTACGGGCGCGGCAGCGCCGCGGCGGAACGGTTCTCCATGACGTACTACGCCCCCACGGGCACGACCGTCTCGTCCACCCTGTCCAGCCCGACCGTCGAGGCGCCGATCGGCTTCCGGGTCGAATTCGGCGAGCCCGTCACCGGGTTCGCGCGCGAGGACGTCGCCATTTCGGGGACGGCCTTACACAACGGCGTGGAAAACTTCGCGGGCGGCGGCGCCTCGTACTCGTTCGACGTCACGCCCGTATCGGACGGGACCATACTGGTCGACATACCCGCCGGCGCGGCGGAGACGCCGTACGGGCGCGGCAGCGCCGCGGCGGAACGGTTCTCGATAGAGTACCGCGCCCGCGCGAGCACGGCCCCGGCCATCCTGCTCGAGGCCGCCTCCCTCGACCTGGGGGCGGGCGCCAACGGCCGGCTTTCCCTCGCGTTCGACGGGCCGGCAACCGCGCCCGACGTGTCGTCGTTCTCGGGGGAGATAACCGTACGGGGCGCCGGCGGCGCGGCGGTCGCCCTGTCCGCCGCGGACGTCCCCTCGATCGCGTCCGGCCGGACGGGGGACGCGGCGTTCGCGCTGGACATATCGGGCGCCAAGCGGGTGCGGCTCAACGCGGAGGACCTGGGCCAGGCGACCGTGTCGCTGCCGGCCGGCTTCGTCTCCGGCCTCGGCGGCGGCCCGCACGCGGGGGACCAGCCCGCCGCCCTGGCATACGCGCAGGATCCCGAGCCCCCGCGCCTCGCCGCGGCGGCGCTCAACCTGGCGCGGGGCGAGGGCCGGCTCGTCCTCACGTTCGACCAGGCCGTGGAGATTCCGGGCGCGCGGTCGTTCGGGGGGGAGATCGTGATCAGCGGCCGGAGCGGGGGAGGCGACGCGGCGGTCTCCCTGCCCGCCGCCGACGTCATGTCGGTCGAGTCCGGCAGCGCGGGGGACAGGACGTTCGTGCTGCTCGTGTCGGACCGGGCGCGCTCGCTGCTGGGCGAGGCCGCGTTCTCGGATCCCGAGTCCACATCCGTGTCGCTGCCCGCCGGCTTCGCCACCAACGGCCGCTCGGCGCACGGGCCGGAGCGGGCGCCGCTGGAAACGGCCCGCGATTCCGGCCGCCCGTCCCTCCTGCTGGCATTCGTGCTGAACGGCAGCTCCGCGGCCGCCGTCTATTCGGAGCCGGTGCTTGCCGTCCCCTCCCACTACGCGAACATCACGGTGGACGGCGCCGCGGTAGCGGGGAACGGCGGCGCCTCCGAGGCCGCCGCGTACGGGAACAACGTCGTGATATCGTGGAACGCGGATGCGGGCGCCGCCGCCGCCTCGGCCGGCTCCGCCGTGGGGTTCGACCTGTCCGCGAACGTCACTGACGCCTTCGGGAACCCCGTCGAGAATCCCGGCGAAAAGTCCACCGGCGTGCGGGAGGGGACCGGGCTGGCCGGCAAGCGGCCCGCGCGGGTGGGCGCGTTCTCGGGCGGCCCCGGCGACCCGTCCGCGGATGCGGCGAGGCTGGGGGCGGCCGCATTCAACGCCGCCTCGGTGGAGCGCGGGTACTCGTTCTACGTCGACGTGTCCGAGCACGCGCTCCCGGCGGGCGCTTCCGGCGCGGCGGCGGAGGCGGCGCTCCGCGGGGCGCACGCCGCCGGGGAGGGCCCCCTCCTGTACGTGGGCCCGGCCTCCGATATAGCGCTGGCCGGCATGGCGGGATACGCCGAGGAGAACGGCATCACGGTAATATCGCACTCGTCGGCGGCGCGCTCGCTTGCCGTGGGGGGCGACCGCATATTCAGGATGGAGCCCGGGGCGGCGCACTTGGCCAGGGCCCTCGCGACCGAGGTGGCGCTGGGCGGGCACGCTGCCGTGGTCCCGGTGGTGCAGGCGGGCCTGCGCGGCCCCGATTACGGCCTGCTGGAATCGCTGGGATCGGACCTGGAGCCGCTCGGGATACAATTCAGCGCGCCCGTCGAGTTCCGGGAAGGCGGCGCGGCGGCCGCGCCCGTGGGGGCGGCCGTCGCGGGGGCGGCCGGGAGCCGGGGCGCCGGGAGCGTGGCCGTCGTGTACGTCGGCTCGGACGCGGAGCTCGCCGCCCTCGCCGGCGGCGTGCCGCCCGGCAGCCCGGCGCGGGAGGCCGCGTGGTTCGCGCCCGGCGGCGCGGGGGCGGGGGCCGGCGACGGGGTTGCCGCGTCCCCCGCGATACTGGCCGATGCGGCGGCCGTGCAGCTGGCCCGCGACACGCGGCTGTCCGCCGTCCAGTTCGCCGTGGAGCGCAACGGCATAACGGACTACATAGACGGCATCGCGGCCCCGCGCGGCCCCGCCACGTCGGCCACGCCGGCGTACGCCGCGTACGAGGCCGTCCGCGCGCTGGGCGGCGCCCTGGTGCCGGCCGGGGGCGACCCGTCCCTCGCGGGGGGGAACGTGGCGGGCGCGGCGGCCCTGGCCGGCGGCCCGCTCGGCCGCACGGGCATGGACGGCTCCGGCGACCTGCGGTTTCCCGTGACGTACGGCATATGGTCCGTGTCCGGCGTATCGGCGGAGTGGGAGCGGGCCCCCGATCTGCTCCGCGGCCTGGACGCGTGCGGGATAGACCTGGAAAAGTCGGCGCTCGCCCTCCCCGAGCTGTCCCCGGGGAGCACGAGCAGGCCGGTGCGGCAGACCGTGGCGAACATAGGAACCGGCCCGATGCCCGCGGTGTCCGTGTCCGCCACGGACTGGACGCAGTTCAGGGGCGGCGACCCCATACCCGGACAGCTGCCGTTCTCGTACACGGAGATGGCCGTGGGCCTGGACGGCGCCTCCCCGAGGCGGGCCGACTCCACCCCGCTGGCCGCGGGCACCGAGATACCGGGGGGGACGCCGCCGGGCGGCAGCGTGGACGTCGACTTCCGGATCAACCTGGAGGGGCTGGAAGTGCTCCGGGCCGACTCCATATCGCAGACCGTCACGTTCGTTGCCAACTGCGGCTAGCCGGGCGCCCCGGGAGGGGCTCCCGGGCCGCGGTTCCGGGCGCGAAGGGCGGCCAAAGCCGCGGAATGCCGGGCTTCCGCGGTTCCGGCTCCCCCCACCCGCGGGCCCCGCGCCCGGCCCCGGGCCCTCCCGAAGGCCCGCCCGGCGGCGCGCGGTCCCGGTTCTCTGGGATCGGGCGGCCTGCTGATGTCGCACCCCGCCTCCCGAAGGCCCGCCCGGCGGCGCCCGGCCCCAGCTCCCGCTAGCGCCCCTTCGCCCGCGCGCCCGCGCGCCCGCGCGCCCGCGCGCCCGCGCGCCCGCGCGCCCGCGCGCCCGCGCGCCCGCCGGCCGGCCCTGCGCGCCGCCTCGCCCTCCCTGCCGCCGGCGCGCCCTCCCTCCCTTTTCCGCCCGCCCGCCCGCCCGCCCCGCCGCGGCCCGCCCGCATCGGCACCCGGGATCCCCTGGCGGGGCCGGCCGCGCGGCAACTCTTATGCCGCTCCCGCCCCTGCGCCAGCCGCGCTGCGGGCGCGGGAGCCGCCGAGGATCCAGTACGTCCCAGGTGTAGATTTTGGGCGCAGGCTCGCGCCGCCCGCGGCAAACACAGTAGATAAGCCCACCACGCGGCAATCCCCTGCCGGCGTGCCCGCCGGATGCCAGCTTCGCCGCCGCGGCAAGCGGGGGCGCCGCGCGGGAGCCGGATCGGCTTTTGCGCGGGGCGGCGGGGAGCGGGACGGCGGGGAGCGCCACAAAAAAAAAAAAAAAACAGGGGTGCGGCGGACCGCGCGCGGGAGGCAGCGCGGCCGGCGGGGGGCCCCGCGGCCGGCGCATCTCGAATCCTGACGGTCTGGCGGGCTCCGGATCCTCGAGCCCGCCCGGCGCTACTTGCCCCTGTCTATGACGAACGATCACAGGGCCTCCACGATGCCCCCGACGAACAAGCTCGCGGTCAGCTTTCTCCCGCTGCCGCGATCCGCCGCGATGGCGAACTTGGCGATCCTCCACAGGTTGTACGCGAGGAGCAGCACGAAGAAGAGCAGCAGCCGCAGGACGATCGAGTTGCTGGTCGTGATTCCCGTGATGCCCTTGACCACCTTGATCCCCGTCTCTATCCCCCACCGCTTGCGGTATTCCTCTGGGATCGATTCGATCGCGGCGTCGGCATCCTCGACCCGCATGTTGGTGGCGAACACGACGCATAGCCGCGTAAATAAGTAACTGAGCTAATCGCGGACGTTCATTCGGGTTGTTTTTGCGGACACGGCGCGCAGGCACGCGCGGGGCCCGACCGCGCGCGGCGCCGTCAGACGATCTTCGCGACGGGCTTCCCGAACAGAAACCGCATGACGTCCAGGCGGAACCGGCGCGTCTTCAGGCATTCCATCGACTTCGCGATCCTCGCGTCCACCGTCGGATAGGCCTGATGCGCGCGCGACTGCCGCTTGAGCGTGTTCCAGCAGGATTCGACCGGGTTGAGTTCGGGCCACCCGGTGGGGAAGTACCCGATGCGCACGAGCCCCTTGCTGTCCTTGACGAAGTCGTTCATGCCGATCGATCGGTGCGGCGTCGCCCTGTCCACGAGCAGCGCCACCGGGCCGTGCCGTGCCGCCACGCGCCTGAAGAACTTGATCGTCGTCTCCGTGTCGAACCTGCGCGCGTTCATGAACGCCCGGTCGCCGTTCATGGACAGCGCCCCGAAGATCATCCTGCGCGCGTGGTTCCCCGCGTACCACTCGTAGGCCCGCTCCCCGACCAGCGTCCACAAGCTCCGCCTGGGCTGGCAGTCGTGCAGCAGGCCGCACTCGTCCACCACGAACGGCAGAAATCCGCCGTTTTCCGCCTCCAGGAGCCACGGTTTCAGCCATTTTTGCCACTTTGTTACGTTCTTGGCCGACTCCCTCCCGGCGCGCGCCGGCTCGGGGACCTTGGGGGAATAGCCGCCGTCGCGCAGCTTGCGGCGCACCGCCCCCCCGAAGCACGCGATGCCGGTCTTCTCCTTCGCCTTCTCCGCGAGCAGCTTCGGGAACCTGCACAGCGCGTCCCCCTCTCCCATGAATTCGGTGAGCTTCCTGTTCGTCATCTTGGGCTGGCGGCCGGGGCGGGGGCGATCGCCCAGGCCCTTGAGCCCTTCCCGCAGGTAGCGCTCGTGCCACGCCCTGATCGTGTTGTACGACTTGTACATGATCCTCGCGACTTCCCTGTATCTTTCCTCCTCGATCACGATCCTGCAGATTCCGTGGATCCTCGTCATCTTGCGGGGATCCTTTTCCGTCGCGAGGGCGTGCATGAGCTCCGCGCGGGCCGGCATGCCGCGCCCTCGAAAACAATCTAAACGAACGTTCCGGATCGGCCGGGCGTTTTTTCCTAATCATTGCGCAATTTGATCCCTCGCGGCCCGGGACGCGGCGCCCGCGAAAAGCGGCCCAAATCGGCTCCCAGACTAGCTCAATTACTTATTCCGCCGCCGAAGACCAGCTCAGTTACTTATTTCCGTGGCTATGTTCTTTGATCAGGCGCGCGCATGCAGTGCTGAAGTCCTGCATGGTGGCCGTGCCCTCCTCTCCCCGCCCGATCCCGTGCACCAGCTCGCGAAGATCCTGCTCGTTGCTCAGCAGCATATTTGTCATCTTTTTGATTCTGTCGACGAGCCTGGTTCGGTGCCTGCTGGACATTGCTCCTGCGTGCGGGTGTACCAACTCGAGAATTCTCTCGTGTGCCCCGCGATCTGCGATTGGATGCCGCGCTTTGCCCTTTCTTTCGGCCACGTATAATACCAGTCCCCTGAGTACGTGCGGGGCTACCTCGTCGTCCTCGTCGTCGGGAGCGAACGGGTAAAAGCTGTCCGGCACCCGCATGCCCTCCTGAACGGTCGGGACGGAAAGCTTCTTGTCGATCTGGGGCTGGCCGAAACTGCCGTGTCCTTCCACGAAGTTCGGCCCGAACGTAATGAACGGGAAGCGCGTGTGCCGCGCCAGGCGGTCGTGGTTAGCGGAACTGTCGACGTAGCAGACGGCGTGCTTGAGGCCGCCAGGGCCGCGAACCGCGACGTAATGCGCGAGATCGCCGGGTTTTAGCTTCCCGTACCTTTCGTCCTGCTCCGCGCTCACGTTGTTCCCGCTCTTGCAGTCGGCCACGATCGCGTGGGAGAGATCTTCGGACACGGCCACCACGTCGGGGCTTATTTTGCTGCCCGATTGCATGTTTATTGTCCGTTCTACGAGTTCCACCCGGTATCCCGGATCAAACAGTACGTGGGGCCAACTCTCGGTCTTCGCGCAGAGCCCCACGAACATGTTGATGAGTCTGGTGTGCGTGCTGGCTTTGTACTGACGTCCGATGCCCACGTGTCACGGCCCCCGGGCGCGCTGATCAGTCCGGCGCATTCCCCGAAGGACTGTCCGTTATCTGCCTGCACATCGCGTTGGCATCGTAGTGCAGTTGCAGGTTGGCGAGGATGCGCAACAGCGTGTTTCCGCAGCCGCCCTTGAAAAGGTACACGCGCATGAAATCCTTCGTTATCTCAAAATCTATGGGGCGGTTGGCGTGAAGGTCGATTGCCATGATCTTGAAGTAGCCCTCGTCGATGGCGAATTTCATCCCCCACAGATTGAACGGCATGTCCGAGTTGAACATCCTGTCTATGAACAGGTCGAGATCTTCTATGCTGTCCGGGAACACAAAGTTGAACGGCCCTCCCGCTACGCGCATTTTGCCCTCTATCTCGCTGGTCCCAATGCGCAGGCTTTCTATGTAGGCGATCGTCCGCGAGTATTCGACCTTGCACGCGTCGACCAGCCGCAAGTGGTCCTGCACGGATTTTCCGCGCTTTGCTGCAAAGTATCCGGCGCCGCGTGTGCCGTCCCGTGCGGAGCCGCATGGATCCGTCCCGGATCCTCGCATGCTCCGCGCGCCGCCGCGCGCGGCAGCCCTCCCGGCATGCCGCCCGCTTCCCGCGCTGTCCCGAATTTTTTTGGCCGGCAAACCGCCGCCGCTCGGGCTGTCGGCATCCTCGCGCCTGCCCTCCCCCGATCGCAGGAATCTGTCCGAGCATGCCGCGCCGGAACTCCTGAAGGAGCTGCCCTGCTTGTCGGCGAGCCGCTTCAGCATGGCTGGGTGGAACCAGACGTTGTCGAACATGTGCCTGCCGTCCCTCACCAGCGCGTCCACTATCCTGTCGGCGTCTTCCGCCCTGGCGACGGTGTGGAGCCGCAGGAACCGCTCGTCTTCCATGTCGAGGAAAAACTCGGTGGAATCCTTGCCCCTCCGCGCGCGCATGATCTTCACGCGGTCCAGCCCCGCATCTTCCACCTCGCACAGCATGCCGTCGGATTCGAGCCGGCTCGGAAACCCCCCGTTTGACTCCAGCATGTATGTTTTAAGCTCGCCCTGTCGGCTCCCGCGCGGGCAACCCTCGCCGTTTTTTGGCCGCAGGATCATGTCCTCCAGGGCGTTCGCGAGCTCCGGCCTCGCTCGCGCCCGGCGGAGCCTGCCGTCCATGGCCTGCGCCGTCACGGGCAGGGCCCCCCCGCGGAGCTGCCTCCGGTTCGCGGGCCCGGCTCCCCCCGGCGGCTCCCCCCGGCGGCAAGTCAAACCCCCGTCCCGTCCCCGCCGCCCTCGCGGGCCGCGGGGCTGGTCAGCCCAGCGGGGGGTTCGCCGCAATTCCACGCGACTTTCGGCCCTGCGGCGCGCCCGCCGCGGCAAACTCTGTAGCGATCCCGCACTGCCATTGTCTGTACGCGGCGCGATGGCTTAAAAATCATTCCGTGGCAGTAGTCTATCTCATAACTATCCCGGACGGCGCCGGGGCTCCGCTCCCCCCCCCCCCTCCCCTCCTCCCGAGTCCCCCTATCCGATCCCCCCCGAGGCCATGCCGACCAGCCTGTTGTAGAGGGCCACCTTGAGGCCGACCTCCCGGACTGTGTTCTTCCACTTCGGGGCGCGCGCGCCGCTCCCGAACAGGCGCTTGACGGCCGAAAAGACGATCTCGGCCGCCCGGCGCCGGCCGTGCCTGCTGGCCGCCCTCCGCGCCCCCGTGCCGGCCGCCTTTTCCGCGGCGGTCAGGTCCGAGACGTACTTGGTGCCGAAGCCCAGCTGCTCCCGCGCCACCCCGCCCCGCCCGTCGCCCCCGCCCTTGCCGGCCGTGGTGGCGTTCTTGCGCGTCTTGACGAACGGGACGATCCCGAGCTCCCTGCACGGGGCGACGTTCTTGCGCGACGCGTACGCGCCGTCGGCGCAGGCGGCCTTTTCCGCCCCCTCCGCGGCCGCCGCGGCCGCGGCGGCAGAGACGGACGCCTCCGGCTCCCGCTCGCGGGCCGTCCCGCCGTCGTCGGCGGCGACCGCGCGCGCCGCGGCCGCCTCCTCGGAGGCGGAGCGCACGGCCTCGGCCGCGATCGCCGCGGCCGCCTCTTCCTTCTCTTCCTCCGCCGCGGCCGCCTCCGCCTCCTTGCCCCGCGCCTCCCCGTGCGCCGCGGCCCTGTCTAGGGCCGCGACCGCCTCGGTGACGAGCGCCTCGAATACGGGCGCGCCGCCGGTCTTCTCGTCCGTGACCTTCAGCGCCAGGACGCGGCGCGCGTCCACGCCCACCAGCACGCGCGCCCTCACGAACCCGCGCTTCAGCTTCCACTTTTTCGTTATCCACTCCCCGCGGTAGTTCCGCTGCAGGCCTGACGAGTCGGCGGCCGTCCGCACGGCGCGCTTGCCGCCCGGCGCGATGACCATTCCCTCGCAGATGCCCGCCTTTGTCCCGTTGATCCTCCTGCATGTCCGGGCGTGCCTCGGCGCGCCGTCGTCGCCCAGCGCCTGCCGGGCCAGGCCCCCCGGGGCCCCGTGCGATGCGCCGGTCAGGCGCCTCATGGCCGCCAGGGCCAGGAACAAAGACTCGGCGTACCGGTACGGGGCCCCGACCTTCTTCTTGTTAACCTTCTCGAGCTCCTCGCCCCCGTTCGGATCCCTCCGCAGGACGAGCATCCTGCCGCGCGCCGCGCACTTGGATTCTGCCACGCCATGGTATGGCCGGACGGGTTTTCGGCCTGCGTTGTCAACAAAAGTCGACCGTTCGCGATCACTATCTTGAATTGGATCGGGTTTCAGGCGTGATTATGAGATAGACTACGTGGCAGCCTGTCTGGTGGATATCTTGTGCGGCGCCCGTGCCCCGCCCGGTTCCCCCCGCCGCCGCGCAGGCCGGCCCGCCGAAGGCGCGACCGCGGAATGCGAATAGTTCGCCCCCCCTCCCGGCCGACGCCGCACGCCTCTCCGCCCGCCCGCCCGCCCGCCCGCCCGCCGGCGGCCCCTTCCCCGGCCTCCGGCTGACGCGGGAGCGCCGGAATCCGCCGCCGGGGCCGGCCGCGAAGTTCGGCGGGCCGGCCGCCGAAAGATGCGCGCGGCGGAGCCCCCTGCTGCTTTTCAACCTTGGTGGAAAAAAGCCGCCCGGGGCGGGCCGGAACGGGGCCCCGCCGACGCGGGCGGATCGCCCGCGCGGCCGCCGGGGGCGCGGCCGCCCGGGGGTTCCCGGGCGCCCCCGGCGCCGCGCGCGGGCCGCGCAACGGCCGCATGCGCCACGGATGCGGCCGCGGGCGGGGGCGGCGCGGCCGCGCGCGCCGCCGGGCGGCGCGCTCCCGCGGATCCGCGGGCGGGAGGCGGCGTTCCGGGCGGCCCGCTCCCGCGCTGGCCGGGAGGGGGCGGGATTTTTATCGGGCCGCCGCCGCGCCGGCGCATGGGCGCAGTCGCGTACCTGGCCAGCCCGTTCGGCTTTTCCGAGGCCGGAAGGGCGTTCATGGCGGAAAGCGTGCTGCCCGCGCTGAGGGGGGCGGGGCTGGACGTCCTCGACCCGTGGGACATTCCGCGCCGCCTGAGGGCGGGGCTGGAAAGGGCGGAGGCCACGGGCAGCGCCGCGGAGCGCGCCCGCCTTTTCCGGCGGATCAACCGCGAGCTGGCGGCGGGCAACCTGGCGCGGATAGACCGGTCGGATGCCGTGATAGCCGTGCTGGACGGCACCGACGTGGACAGCGGGGTGGCCGCCGAGGTGGGCTACGCGTACGCGCGCGGCAGGCGCATAATCGGGTACAGGGGGGACTTTCGCGACTCGGGGGACAACGCGGGCGCGATCGTGAACTTGCAGGTGGAGTACCTCGTGCGCGACTCCGGCGGGGCCATCTGCCGCGACCTCGGCCGGCTGGTTGCAGCGGCGCGCAGGCTGGCGCGCGGCCCGGCGGGCCGCGGCCCGGCCCCGCCCGCGGATCCGTAGGCCGGCCCGGCCCCGCCCGCGGATCCGCCCCCTCGCGGAGCGTCCCGGGCCCGGCCCGGCGGGCCGCCGGCCCCTGCCGCCGCCGGCGGGGGCGGCAGGCGGGCGCGCGGCCCGGCGGGGCGGGGACCCGCCCGGGCGGGGACCGGCGCCCCGCGGCGGCGGGCCGCCCCCGGCGCGGCGCCCGGATCGCGGCGGGCCCGGGCCCGCGCCGTGGCCGTGCAGGCCCGCGCCCGGACCGAAACCGCGCCCGGCAGCGGCGGCCGCCCCCCGCGCCCGGATCGCGACGGGCGCAAGCCCGCGCCCGCCGGCGCGCCGCGTTTTTTTAGGGGGGCGCGGGGGCGCCCGGCATGGCAGCCGATGCCGGGGCCGCCTCCGCCGCCGCGTCGAGGGCGAGGAGGCGGCGCGGGTACGACTGGGAGGACGCGCTGGCGAAGCGGTTCAACGCCTCCCCGGGCTGGAGGGCCTTCCGCCTCGGATCCCCGAGCGTGGGGCTGCCCGACGTGCTGGCCGTCAACACGCGGCGCCGGTCGCTGTTCGTCATGGAGGCAAAGTCGGCGACGTCGGCGAGCCTGCGCGTGCCGGCCGAGCAGGTGGCGAGGTGCGTGGAGTGGGCCCGCATGCTAGACGCGTACGGCGACAGGAGGGTCGTCCTGGCGTTCAAGTTCCTCTCCAAGAGGAGGGTGGGCGCCGGCGCGTACGAGCGCAGGAGGCTCGTGGAGCACTACAAGGAGTGGCCGGCGGAGCGCGCGGGGGGGAGGACGCGGTGGAAAAAGGCCGCCGACTGCTCGTGCGCGTACGGGGGGCAGGCGTCCGTGCGCGCGGCCGGCGGCGGCCGGGGCCGGTGGAAGCCCGCCCCGCTGGAGGACTGCGCCATGCCCTTCGCGCCGCGGGGCGGCCGGGGCGCGGCCCGCGCTCAGAACTCGATGTAGTCGAGCGCGGCCGCGTCGCTGATCAGCGAGGTGTGGCGCGACCCCGCCACGTAGCCGTTCTTGATGTCGCCGGTCGGCACCCACCGGTTGGTGGACGTGTGGTGCCTCTTTGCCAGTTAACGCAAGAGTGGCGGAATCCGCCACCGGGGCCGGCCGCGAAGTTCGACGGGCCGGCCGCCAAAAGATGCATACGGTGGAGTCCCTGGCGGCTTTTTAACCTCCATGAAAAAAAGCCGCCTGGGACGAGCCAGAATAGAGCCCCACCAATATGAGCGGATCATCGGCATGGTCGTCGACGGCTTGGGCGTCTGCAAGTTCTCGGACGCCCCCAACGCCCTGTACGGGCCGCGCAACTTGGCAGGATGCGCCCTGGATGCGGCCGCGGGCAGGGGCGACGCGGCCGCGCGCGCCGCCGCGAAGCGGGAGGCGCCGGTGGGGGCCCGCATGGCCGGCGTCCGCCCGCCGTCGGGCGAGTGGATCCGCCTGTCGACGCGCGACGCGGCGCCGGACGGGGCGGTCGGGGCGCTGCGCGGGTTCAACGGCGCCGCGGCGCCGGTGCTGCGGCGCAGCGGGGGGCTCGGGGAAAAGGCGGGCGCGGCGATCGACTTCCACAAGATACCCCGCCACGACAAAAAGCCCGGCCCCTGGCCCGCGCGCGGCGGGGACAAGGCATCAAAGTCCAAGGCGTCCTGCGAGGCGTACAGCACCGTGCAGTGCCTCGCGGGCGGCCGGGGCTCGCCCCGGGCATGCGGCCGCACGCGAGCGCCGACGACTTCGCCGGGGCCGTGCGCTCCCCGCCCGCCGACCGCCGCGGGCGCGGCGTGCGGCTGGGAACGGCCATGACGGACCGCGGGTACTTTCCGCAGTCGGTGGTCTCCCTGCTCCAGGAATCGGACGTCAAGTGGCTCATGCCGTGCCCGAACACGCCCCACGTAAAGCGGGCCATCGCCGATTTCGCGGCCGCAGGCGCGAGCGGGCCTCGGACGCGGCGATCGCCCCGACGGGGGGCCTGAAGTGCCCGCACGCGACGGTGGCAACCGAAAGGAGATCCGGGAGCAAGGAGGACGACGGGCGCAAGGAACCGTGCGAAAAGCACGTCGCGTTCGCTACCAACGATCCCGACATGGACGTGGACGCGTACTCCAAGCGCTGGGGCACAGGGACGAACTACCGGATGCTGGAGTCCGCGCGGGTCAAGACCCGGAGCAACAAGCACGGCCCCCGCGTCACGTGCGTGGCCATCGCCACAATGCTCTCCAGCGCGTGGGTGCTGGCGTGCGCGCTGGCGGGGCTGGCGAGCGCTGCATCCTTCGCGGGGCCGGCGATCAAGCCGCGCTCGGCGCTGGTCGCCATGACCGCGCTGGTGTGGGTCTCGGACGCGTGCCCTGGCCCGCCGCCCGTTGCGCCGTAGCCGGCCCGCTTCGATCCCCCAGCGCCCGCCGCGCCGCGATCCTCCCGCGCCGTCCTCCGCGCCCGCCGCCGATCGCTCGCGCGATTCCGCGCCCCGTCGCCGCCGTTCCCCCCGCGCCCGGTCCCGCCGGGGGATCCCGCGCGCCGCATCCCGCGCGGCCGCGCCCCGGCTCCGGCCTGCCGTGGCATTCCGCCGGCGCGCCACGAATCGCGCCGCCCGGAACCGCCGCGATCCCGCCCGGCGCCGCCCCGGCCCGCCGGGCGGCGCGCTTCCGTGAATCCGCGGGCGGGAAGCGGCGTTCCGGGCGGCTTACTCTTGCGTTAACTGCCCCGGGCGGAACTGATTTGCGACTGGCGGGGCACCGGGAGCGAGCGCGTACGTTAATCAGATAGACAGGTTAATAGCAGAGTGCGGATTTAAAGTCACATGCCCAGAACAGGTGGCAACGAAACGGTTGCCGGTTCTGCAAAGTCGGAAAGTCGCCCACCAATGACCTCCACCCCCGCGTTTGTCTCGGATCGGGCCGGCTTTGAGGAGGGCGATCGCGCAACTTGGCACGTGGGCAAAAACGGCAAGGAATGAGTCGCAACTATGGAAAAAAAAGCTAACGTCACGCCAAAAGCAGCGCGCGTAAAAAACCCAAGCGGGATGACTGGAGTTGAAACACAGCCAACCAAAAGAAGCCCCGCGGGGCATAATTTCCCGTCAACGCGGTACCACGGTTCAAAACTAAAAATAGTTGATTGGATATGGTCCGAAATGTCGAAATGCCGTTTCAATACGGCGATAGACGTCATGGGGGGCACCGGCACGATATCGTACAAGTTGAAGCAACACGGCAAGAATGTGTGTTACAACGACAGGCTGCGGTTTAATTTTCACATCGGAAGGGCCGTGGTGGAAAACAACAACGTAAAACTCACTACGTCCGATGTCAGATTCTTGACTCAAAAGCATCGCGGTGTGGAATATGACGATTTTGTGGAAAGAACGTTTCGTGGCGTGTTTTACACCGACAAGGAAAACAACTGGATCGACACATTTATTGGAAACTTGAAGACGTTTACCAGCAAATACAAAACATCACTGGCTTTGGCTTCTCTGTTTCAGTCTTGCATAATAAAGCGGCCGTATAATCTGTTTCACCGCAAGAACCTGTACATACGATTAGCAGATGTACGAAGATCGTTCGGGAACAAAACGACGTGGGACAAGAGTTTCGAGCACTGGTTTGATTATTTTGTTAGGGAATACAACGGGTGCGTTTTTGACAGCGGGAACAAAACGAAGGCAATGAATCGCGATATTCTTGACGTTCCAGACGACGGGTACGATGTCGTCTATCTAGACCCACCGTACACGAGCCAAAAAAATACCGTTGACTATGTGGAGTACTATCATTTTCTAGAAGGATTGTGCATGTATCTGGAACGAGGTTGTGAATCGTGGAAGAAAGCCATCGACTGGAACAGAAAGCCGTTGCCAATCAACCACCCCAAATCCAAATGGAATGATCGTTCTGAGTTGCATGGCGCGTTTGAGGAAGTGTTCAAGAAATTCACCCCGAGCATGATGGCGGTATCGTGGAATGATATTGGCTACCCGCACCACGACGATTTGATAACACTCTTGAAAAAATACTACGGGACTGTGACCATGAAATCTATTAACTACAAATACGTATTGAGCCCAAAACAGTCCCGCGAATTGCTGCTATTTGCGAGATAGCGCGCCTTTCGGGCATCATTGAACGAAGCACGGCAAACGTGGAAGAAAATACGCGCGTTGGCCAATTTTCCCTGATTATTCACGGTTAACAACCCTGGACGCGATGCACGACCATGGCGAGAAGGGCGACCAAGGCAAAGATGGGCCCAGAATTACTCCCCAACACCGGCCCCCTGGCCCCTTTTTGCGGCGCTGTCGGCTATTCTGCCGCTCCGATCGCCAGGCGGGAAACTCGATCTGCCTTCTGCGCGGCAGCCCGGTTTGCCGCAACCGTGAATAAAACCAGCATGCGTTGGGCGTGCAGGCCAAAGATTATCGTGTAGTTGGTTTGTTTTTTTGTTTGCCGCGATTGTCGGTCAGAGTAATAGCTCACGATTTTGAGGCGATTTGCCTCGTACCCGCGGCTTTGAGATCCAAGCGGGGCCGCAAAATCCCGCGCTTTTGAAACAGATCGGCAAGCATTCCGGGCACGCCCGCAAAATCCCGCGCTGCGCGACGGCGTTCGGTGGGGCGGGATTTCCAGGCCGTTCCGGAACGGCTTGAATGGGAAAGTTTATTGCTGCGTATATTTACCCACACGCATATGACGAAGTCCAAGCGCTTCCGCAGGAGGGCCGGCAGGAGGGGGGGGGGGCGTGGCCGTTCCCCGAGCCCGGGGGCGTGGCCGTTCCCCGAGCCCGGGGGCGTGGCCGTTCCCCGAGCCCGGGGGCGTGGCCGTTCCCCGAGCCCGGGGGCGTGGCCGTTCCCCGAGCCCGGGGGCGTGGCCGTTCCCCGAGCCCGGGGGCGTGGCCGTTCCCCGAGCCCGCGGACGCGGACGTGGGAAAAACCGCCTTAAAACCGTGAGCTGTTACGGGTCAGAACGGACTGGCAGGCCAGAGGCCCCCGCGGTTGCAAGCTCCGTCGTGCTGGCTTAGAGTCGCTTTTGGGCGAGGCCGGGCGGTGAGCCTTAACCCACACCTGCCCGTGACTGATACGGATATAAACAGACCCCAAAACCACCGTGTATGGATCTGGAGCATGAGCTGACACGCGTGTTTAGTAAGTCGGTGTGGGATTACGAGGCAATACTACGCACTACAGGTGACACAAGTCCTCTGCCTAAGGAATCAAAGGTCGTGACGGCGATAATGGAACACCACGCCATCGCAAAAATACAGGACTGGGCATCCAAAAACAACATAACAGCGATCCTACCAACTAACGAAAGGGAATATCCGGACATTACGCTAGAAATAGGGAATTTTCCCGTAGCCGTTGATATAGCCACGGAAATAAGTAACTGAGCTGGTCTTCGGCGGCGGAATAAGTAATTGAGCTAGTCTGGGGGCTGATTCGGGCCGTTTTTCGCGGGCGCCTCGCCCCGAGTCGCGAGGGATCAAATTGCGCAATAATTAGGAAAAAACGCCCGGCCGATCCGGAACGTTCATTTAGATTGTTTTCGAGGGCACGGCATGCTGACCCGCGCGGAGCTCATGCACGCCCTCGCGACGGAAAAGGATCC
Organism: uncultured Candidatus Cenarchaeum sp.; assembly: GCA_958295735.1. GTDB lineage: Archaea > Thermoproteota > Nitrososphaeria > Nitrososphaerales > Nitrosopumilaceae > Cenarchaeum. Next base: position 3,038,327 of record OY282369.1, on the reverse strand, counting down.
CCGCAAGGTGACGAGGATCCACGGAATCTGCAGGATCGTGATCGAGAAGGAAAGCTACAGGGAAGTCGCGAGGATCATGTACAAGTCGTACAACACGATCAGGGCGTGGCACGAGCGCTACCTGCGGGAAGGGCTCAAGGGCCTTAGCGATCGCCCCCGCCCCGGCCGCCCGCCCAAGATAACAAACCGGAAGCTCACCGAATTCATGGAAGAGGGGGACACGCTGTCCAGGTTCCCGAAGCTGCTCGCGGAGAAGGTGAAGGAGAAGACCGGCATCGCGTACAGCGAGGGGGCGGTGCGCCGCAAGCTGCGCGACGGCGGCTATTCCCCCAAGGTCCCCGAGCCGGTGCACGCCAGGAGGGAGTCGGTCGAAAACGTAGCAAAGTGGCAAAAATGGCTGAAACATTGGCTCCAAAAGGCGGAAAACGACGGATTTCTGCCGTTCGTGGTGGACGAGAGCAGCCTGCTGCACGACTACCAGCCCAGGCGGAGCTTGTGGACGCTGGTCGGGGAGCGGGCCTACGAGTGGTACACGGGGAACCACACGCGCAGGATGATCTTCGGGGCGCTGTCCATGAACGGCGACCAGGTGTTCATGAACGCGCAGAGGTTCGACACGGAGACGACGATCAAGTTCTTCAGGCGCGTGACGGCACGGCACGGCCCGGCGGCGCTGCTCGTGGACAGGGCGACGCCGCACCGATCGATCGGCACGAACGAGTTCGTAAAGGACAACGAGGGACTCGTGCGCATCGGGTACTTCCCCACCGGGTGGCCCGAACTCAACCCGGTCGAATCCTGCTGGAACACGCTCAAGCGGCAGCCGCACGCGCACCAGGTCTACCCGACGGTGGACGCGAGGATCGCGAAGTCGATGGAATACCTGAGGACGCACCGGTTCCACCTGGACGTCACGCGGTTTCTGTTCAGGGAGCCCGTCGCGAAGATCATCTGACGGCGCCGCGCGCGGTCGGGCCCCGCGCGTGCCGGCGCGCCGCGTCCGCAAAAACAACCCGAATGAACGCCCGCGATTAGCTCAGTTACTTATCTACGCGGCTATATAAAAACGACGAGGGTGAAAAATAAGATAACTGTTAATAAGATAACGCTGGGAAGTTATGGCGGATATTTTAGAAGTCCCAGACAGAAAAAACCCGGGTGTAGGTTACCGTATGAAAAATTCAGTCAGCATTGGATAGTTGCGTTTCTTTATGAATGGGATCCGTCAAAACCATCCGAAGATATGGTGAAAATAAAGCATGTTGTTGTATGTCAAAAATGGAGCATAGCCTCAAAAAGTTCTGGAACAGGAACTACAAAACACATAGGCTCTATAACCAATATTGAAAAAATAAAAAAACTGGCGGGTGAATTCTCAAGCAACAAAGAATTTGAAAATTACTGGAGAAATTATGGCGACGGAGATAAGTAACTGAGCTAATTTTGAGCATTCGTTTGGATTATTTTCGAGGAACGGCATGCCGAGTCCCGCGGAGCTCAAGCGCGCCTCCAACACGGGAAAAAACCCGCGCAAGAGGGTGAAGATCTACGCGCAGCGCCCCGACCGCCCCGTCCGGCGCCGCGTCGCGCGTCGACAGACGAATTCACTCGCCCGACGGCGGGCGGGCACCGGGGTGGCCGCGTCCCCCGCCGTGCTGGCCGACGAAGCGGCCGTGCGGCTGGCCCGAGCCGTGCGGCTGGCCCGAGACGTCCGGCTGTCCGCCGTCCAGTTAGCCGTGGAGCGCAATATGATAACGGACTACATAGACCGCGTCGCGGCCCCGTCCGGCCCCGCCGCGTCGGCCACGCCCGCCTACGCCGCGTACGAGGCCGTCCGCGTGCTGGGCGGCGCCCTGGCGCTGGCCGGGGGCGACCAGTCCTTGGCGGGGGGGAACGTGACGGGCGCGGCCGGCCTGGACGGCGGCCCGCTCGGCCGCATAAGCTTGGACCGCTCCGGCGACCTGCGGCTGCCCGTCACGTACGGAGCATGGTCCGTCTCCGGAGCACCGTCGGCGTGGGAGCGGGCCCCCGAACTTCTCCGCGGCATAGACACGTGCGGGATAGCGCTGGAAAAGTCGTCCCTCGCCCTCCCTCCCCCGTCCGCGGGGAGCAGGAGCAGGCCGGCGCGGCAGACCGTAACCAACACGGGAACCGTCCAGATGCCCGCGGTGTCGATAACCGCCACGGACTGGTCGCAGTTCAGGTGGGGCGGCCGAACGCGCACTTGCGCCAGTCCGAGTGTCGATAACCGCCACGGACTGGTCGCAGTTCAGGGGCGGCGCCCCCGTACAGGGGCCCACGCTGCCGTCCTCGTACACGGGGGTGTCCGTGGGCCTGGCCGGCGCCTCCCCCACGCCGGCCGACTCTGCCCCGCTGGCGGCGGGCACCGAGATACCTGGCGGGACGCCGCCGGGCGGCAGGGTAAGCGTCGACTTCCGGATCAACTTGGAGGAGCTGGACGCGCTCGAGGCCGACCTCACATCGCAGACCGTCACGTACGGCGTGAACTGCTAGGCGGCGCGGGCCCGCCGCGCCGCGGCCCCCGCCGGGGGCGCCGATGCGATGCCGCGGATCCCGCGGGGGCGGCCCGCGCCTGGCGGGGGCGGGCCCGGGCCCTGGCCCGGACCGAAACCGCGCCCGGCAGCGGCGGCCGCCCCCCGCGCCTGGATCGCGACGGGCGCAAGCCCGCGCCCGCCGGCGCGCCGCGTTTTTTTAGGGGGGCGCGGGGGCGCCCGGCATGGCCGCCGATGCCGGGGCCGCCTCCGCCGCCGCGTCGAGGGCGAGGAGGCGGCGCGGGTACGACTGGGAGGACGCGCTGGCGAAGCGGTTCAACGCCTCCCCGGACTGGAGGGCCTTCCGCCTCGGATCCCCGAGCGTGGGGCTGCCCGACGTGCTGGCCGTCAACACGCGGCGCCGGTCGCTGTTCGTCATGGAGGCAAAGTCGGGGACGTCGGCGAGCCTGCGCGTGCCGGCCGAGCAGGTGGCGAGGTGCGTGGAGTGGGCCCGCATGCTCGACGCGTACGGCGACAGGAGGGTCGTCCTGGCGTTCAAGTTCCTCTCCAAGAGGAGGGTGGGCGCCGGCGCGTACGAGCGCAGGAGGCTCGTGGAGCACTACAAGGAGTGGCCGGCGGAGCGCGCGGGGGGGAGGACGCGGTGGAAAAAGGCTGCCGACTGCTCGTGCGCGTACGGGGGGCAGGCGTCCGTGCGCGCGGCCGGCGGCGGCCGGGGCCGGTGGAAGCCCGCCCCGCTGGAGGACTGCGCCATGCCCTTCGCGCCGCGGGGCGGCGGGGGCGCGGCCCGCGCTCAGAACTCGATGTAGTCGAGCGCGGCCGCGTCGCTGATCAGCGAGGTGTGGCGCGACCCCGCCACGTAGCCGTTCTTGATGTCGCCTGTGGGCACCCACCGGTTGGTGGACGTGTAGTGCCTCTTTTCGGCGAGCTCCTTCTCTATGGCCTCTATGTCGAACTCGGCCTCCTCCACCTCCTGGCTCTCCAGGTGCCTTATAGTGACCAGTATCTTCGTGACCTTCACGCGGTCCCCGAGCTTCCAAGACGTGGGTGCCTTCTCGTCGGAGACCTCCATGACCTTTACCTTCATCTCCTTTTTCCCCAGCGCGTCGCGGCTGACGAGGATCCGCTCGTCGACGAACTCCTCGAACGCGCCGCCCCCGCGCGGTTGCGGGGGGACGTCCTCGGGCTCCAGTATCGACCTCACGACCGGATCCGGGATCGCCGATCCGGGCGCCTCGTCCCGCGGGGGGGCCTCGTCCCGCGGGGGGGCCTCGTCCCGCGGGGGGGCCTCGTCCCGCGGGGGGGCCTCGTCCCGCGGGGGGGCCTCGTCCCGCGGGGATGCCGGATCGCCGCCGGCCCCGCGCCGCCCGCGGAGGAACCCCGCCACCCTCCCAAGCCCGGCCCCGCCCATGCGCCGGGTCGCGGCGCGGCACTAAAAAATGATCCGCAGCGGGTAGTCTATCTCATAACTCGGATTTTAGGCGTGAAAAACTGCCCCGCCGGGGCCGCCGTAGGCGTGATTATGAGATAGACTAGCAGCGGGCCCGCATCGGGGCGGATCGGGCGGGGGGACCCGGGGGGACGGGAAGGAGGGGGGGGAGGGCGGAGCCGGGGCGCCGCCGGGGGCGGCGGCGGCGGCCAACAACTCGTACGACGACGCGGCACTGGAAGGGGGAGCGGAGCCGGGGCGCCGCCGGGGGCGGCGGGCGGGACAGCCGGCCCGGATCCTTTTCACGACGCGCGGGCGCGTGCGCGCGATGCGCTTGGGCAGGCGGCCCGCGCTGGTCTTCCTGGCGGCCGCGCTGCCGGTCCCCGCAACCGCGGCGCACGCCCAGCAGGCGGCGGCCGACGGGCGGTCCTCCGATGCGCCCCGGGGCGGGACCGGCTATGCGCGGGCCGATCCCGGCGGCGCGGCAGCTGCGGATCCGGGAGGCGCGGGGCAGGCGGCCGCGGCGGGCGGCCTGCGCGGGGCCCACGACAACATAGCCGAGATCATGATCCGCCATTCCGCGGGCGACATCGCCGCGGCGGGAGATCTGGCCATCACTGCCGTGTTCGTCGGCGGCGGCGGGGAAAGGCTGGCCGCCGTGCTGGATCCGATGCCGTGGCGGGCCACTCACTCGTTGAGCGGGGCAGGGGCGGGGAAAGGCTGCCGTCGTTCTGGATCCGATGCTGCTGAGCCTCGGGCTGCACCACGATGCGGGCGACATTGGGGATCTCCTGGGCAGGGAGGACGTCCGGATAGACGTCCTGTACGGCGCGCCCCCGGATCGCGCCCCCGCCAGGCCCCTGCCGCAGTCCGTGATCGACGCGTGGATCGCGCTGTACGACCAGTACCCTGCCGGTGCGGGAGGGGCGCGTTCCGGCCCCGCCGCGCCGCCGCCGCGGGCGCGCCGCCCCGATCCGCGGCCGGGACGCCCCCGCGCCGCCGCCGCGGGCGCGCCACCGCATTGGCGGACAGCGCGCCCCCCGCGCCGCCGCCGCGGGCGCGCCACCGCATTGGCGGACAGCGCGCCCCCCGCGCCGCCGCCGGAGGCCGGCCGGCGCGCGCCGCATTGGCGGACAGCGCGCCCCCCGCGCCGCCGCCGGAGGCCGGCCGGCGCGCGCCGCATTGGCGGACAGCGCGCCCCCCGCGCCGCCGGGCCCGCACGCGCGCGAATCGCGCAAGGGCGCCCTCGCAGCGCCGCGTTTTGCGCGATGCGGCGCACGCCGGCTTTTGCGCCAGAAAACAGCCGCTTGGCCAGTCTGCCGTAGAGTTCACGCGCTTGGCTCGTCGCGGCGACTGCCCGCCCCGCGCGGCCCGCATGTCGCGCCATCGGAGAACAACAACGCAATATGCCGGCCCGCCCCGCGCGGGCTCGCAGCATCGCAGGATGCCCCGGAATCTGTGAGGTATGGCGGTTTTGCGCGGCTGGAATCCCGCGGCGCCCGCGCCCGAGGAGGGGGCGCGGCGCCGGCTCCGCCGCAGCACGGCAGACCGTCCCCGGAGCGCACCCGGCCGGCTCTACCGCGGAAAGCCGCCCATTCCCTCCCGCTCCACGTACTTTTCGAGCAGGCGCCTGCACGCCTCGCGAGTTTTCTGCACCGCGGACGGGTCCACTCCCTGCCCAAGCCGCGCCGCCTGCTCGCGAAGCTTCTCGTCGCCGTCTAGGAGTATGCCGATGACCGCCCCGATTTTGCCGACGAGCCTGGTCCTGTGCCTGCTGTGCATCAGCGTGTGGTAGGGATGCGCCAGTTCGAGAATCTCCTTATGCACCTCGCGATCCGTGATGCGGAACCCAGTCTCGCCTATCCCGTTCGCCAGGTACGTGACCAGCCCTGCGAGCACGTGCGGGATAGCCTTGTCGTCGTCGTCGTCCGGCGCGAACGGGTAAAGGCCGCTGGGCTCCCGCGCGTTCTGCAGGGTTGTTGCGGCGGACAGCTTCTCGTCCAGCTGGGCCCGGCCGAAACTGCCGTGCCCCCGCACGGAGTGGCGCTCGAACGTGATGAACGGAAGGCTCGTGTGCCGCGCCAGGCGGCCGTGGTTGTCCTCAGTATCGACATAGCAGCAGGCGATCCCCAGTTTGTCTAGGTGGTGAACCGTGACGTGTTGCGCGAGATGCTTCGGGTCCAGCTCCCTGTATTTTTTGTCCTGCCGCGCGTCTATGTTTTTCCCGCTCTTGCACTCGGCAACAATGGCGTGGGAGTGGATTTCGGATGCGGCCACCACGTCGGGGTTCACCTTCTGCGCCGTATTCGTGCTTATGACGGGCTCGACAAGCTGGATTCTGTATCCCAGATCCAAAAGTATGCTGGGCCACTGCGGCGTGTCCGCGCAGAGCCCCACGAACATGTTCATCAGGCGGGTGTGATCGCCGGCGGGCAACTCAGCCTATCTGCCTGCACGTGGTGCCGGCGTCGTAGTGCATCTGGAGGTTGGTGAGAAGGCGCAGCACGGTGTTTCCGCAGCCGCGCTTGTAGAGGTACACCCGAATCAGGTCGGGCGCGATGTCGAAATGCATGCGGGCCCCCGCGTGCAGGTCGGCCGCGATGACCCCGAAGTAGTCATCCTCGATGGCGAATTTCACCCCCCACATCATGAACGGCGCGGTCGAGCTGAACATCCAGTCTATGAACGCGCCCAGGTCCTCGATGTTGCGGGCGAATTGGAAGTCGAACTGCCCTCCCTCCACGAGCATCTTGCCGTCCCTCTTGCCGACCCCGATGCGCCGCTTCTCCACGGCGGCGACGGTCCCCGCGTACTCTTTCCTGCACATGTCGACCAGGCGCAGGTGTTCCCGCACGGATTCTCCGCGCATTACCGCGAAGCGCCCGGTGCTGTGCACGTAGTCCTGCACGAAGCCGCGGGGATCGGCCCCGGATCCCCGCGTGATCCGCGCCACGCCGCGCGCCGCCGCATCCGCGGCGCCCTGGTCCTGGTAGCCGGCCGCTGCGCCGTTGCCCCCGGAGGAGTTGCCTGGCATGCGGGCGAGCCGCTTCATCATGGCGGAGTGCAGCCAGATGTTGTCGAGCGTATGGCAGTCGTCTCCTGCCATCTCGCCCACTATCCCGTCGGTGTCCTCGGATCTGCCGTTGGTGTGGAGCAGCGGAAACCGCCCGTCTTCCACGTCGAGGAAAAACTCGGTGGCAGCCCCGCCCCTTCGCGCGCGCAGGATCTTCACGGCGTCAAGCCCCGTGTCTTCCACCTCGCACTGCATGCAACCCGACTCGAACCGCCTCGGAAAATCCCGGTCGGATTCCAGCACGTATGTTTTGAGCCCGTACGGCGTGCCCCTCGGCGGGCGCCCGCCGTCCTCGTTTTTCCGTGGCACGATCATGTCCTCCAAGGCGTTCATGAGATCTGCCCTCGTCCCCACCCTGGGGAGCCTGCTGCCCACGGTTACGCGGCCCGTCTGCATTCAGTTCCCCCCACGGGCCATGCGCGCGCCCGGTTCTGTAGGCATGCGGATGCCGCCGTCCCCCGCCGCGCCCGCTTCCGGTCCGCGGGACTCGTTCCGCCGGCCGCTTCCCCCGCCGCCCGGACGAATCCCCGTTCCGTTCCCGCGGAATGCGCGGCCCGGAATCCACGCGGCGGGCCGGGCGCAATTCCACGCAACCCCCGGCCCTGCGGCGCGCCAGTAGCGCCAAACAATTCTTCTCCGATCCGGCACCGCCATTGCCCGCGCTCGGCAGGGCGGCTTAAAAATTGTCCTGTTTTGCTAGTCTATCTCACAATCGCGCCCGAAACCCGATCCAATTCAAGACAATGATCGCGAACGGCCGACTTTTGTTGACAACACGGGCCGAAAACCCGTCCGGCCACACCATGGCGCGGCAGAATCCAAGTGCGCGGCGCGCGGCAGGCTGCTCGTCCTGCGGAGGGATCCCAACGGGGGCGAGGAGCTCGGGAGGATGAACCGGAAGAAGGCCGGGGCCCCGTGCCGGTACCCCGAGCCCGCGTTCCTGGCCATAGCGGCCGCGAGGCGCATGACCGGCGCATCGCGCGGGGCCCCTGAGGGCCCGGCCCGGCAGTCGCTGGGCGGCGACGGCGCGCCGAGGCGCGCCCGGACGTGCGGGAGGATCAGCGGGACAAGGCGGGCATCCGCGGGGGGATGGCCATCGCGCCGGGCGGCAAGCGCGCCGTGCGGGCGGCCGCCGACTCGTCAGGCCCGCGGCGGAACGACCGCGGGGAGCGGGTAACGGAGAAGCGGAAGCTGGAGCGCGGGTTCGCGAGGGCGCGCGTGCCGGCGGGCGTGGACGCGCGCCGCGTCCTGGCGCTGAAGGTCGCGGACGAGAAGACCGGCGGCGCGCCCGCATTCGAGGCGCCCGTCACCGGGGCGGTCGCGGCCCCGGACGGGGCCGCGGCGCGCGGGGAGGCGCGGGGCAAGGAGGCGGGGGCGTCGGGAGAGAAGGAAGGGGCGGCCGCGGCGATCGCGGCCGAGGCCGCGCGCCCCGCCCCCGGGGAGTCGGCCGCGGCGCGCGCGGTCGCCGCCGACGACGGCGGGACGGCCCGCGAGCGGGAGCCGGAGGCGTCGGTCCCTGCCGCCGCGGCCGCGGCGCCTCCCCCGATCCGCCCGCCCCCGATGCGCGCCAGGCCGCGGTTCCCGCGCGCGGGAGGGGGGCCGGCCGCGGCGCCCGCGCCGGCGAGGCCCGCCCGCCCGGGCGCGGGAACCGCGGCGGCGGCCGCCGGCCGGGATGCCGCGCGGGGGGAAGCGCTTCCGGGCCGCCCGCGCCGGGCCGCGGCGGGGCGCGTCCGCGAATCGGCCCGCGGGGGCGCGCGCGTTGGCAACGCTTGTTAAGGGTGCTTCCCGCGGGCGCGCCGTATGGGAATGTCAAGGAAGCCGATGCCGCGCGGCGGCCGGCGGGAAGGGGCGCCCGGAGGGGACGCCCCGTTCCTGCAGATGGCCGCCGAGGCCGTCTCGAGCATCCCCCCGCCGTGGAAGCACGCGACGGGAAAGGTGGGCCGCAGCCCGCTGCCCCCGCGGGCCATGGTGCTCTGCGCCATGCTCAGGCAGGAGAAGGGGATGAGCTGGCGCGGCCTCGAGTCGCACCTGAGGGAGAACCCCGATCTCCTGGGGCTGATCGGGCTGGAAAAGGCGCCGCCCAAGAGCTCCATGCAAAAGTACGCGGCCAGGGTGATGCCGCGCTACGCGCGCAGGCTCAACGGCGCCGTCGAGGGGACCCTGAAGGGCAAGCGGTGGTGCGGCCCGCGCGTCGGCGGACGAGGCGCGCGCGCTGACGGCCGGTCGCGGGGCCCCTGAAGGGCGAGCGGCGGGTGGCGGCGGCGGGAGTGACTGCCGGGCCGCGGGGGGCCTTTTGGCAGCGCTAGCGCCGGGGCGAAAAAGGGGCGCGAGGCCGCGGCTCGCCGCCGGCGCGAAGCGCCGCTTCGAGCGGAACGACGTGGCGATACACAACGACGACGTGCTGAACCTGTACCGGCGGTGGCCGTCGCCGACGGTGATAGTGTCGGACGGCCCGTACGGACTGGACTCGTACAAGGGCGACCTGCCGTCCGCGGACGGCCTCGATTCCTTCTACGAGCCGCACGCGAGGGCGTGGTCGCGGGCCGCGAAGCCCAGCACGACGCTGTGGTTCTGGAACAGCGAACTGGGGTGGGCGACGGTGCATCCGCTGCTGTCGGGCCTCGGCTGGAAGTTCGTCAACTGCCACGTCTGGAACAAGGGCATATCGCACGTGGCCGGAAACACGAACACGAGCACGCTGCGCAAGTTCCCCGTGGTGACGGAGGTCTGCGTCCAGTACGTCAGGGAACCGCAGGTGGGCGGCACGGCCATGCGCGACTGGCTCAGATCGGAGTGGCGAAGGACGGGACTGCCGCTCTCGCGCGCGAACGGGGCGTGCGGGGTGAGGAACGCCGCCACCCGGAAATACCTGACGAGGGACCGCCTCTGGTACTTCCCTCCCCCCGACGCGTTCGTGAAACTGGCCGCGTACGCGAACGGGCACGGCGGCGCGGGGGGGCGCCCGTACTTTGCGTCCGCCTCCGGAAGGCCGTTCACGCGGGACGAATGGGGCGCCATGAGGGCCAAGTTCCGTTGCAGCGCCGGGATAACCAACGTGTGGGAGGAGCCGGCGGTGCACGGCAGGGAGAGGTTGCGCGGCACTCCCGGCGGCGGGCGAGCCAGCGCCCACCCCAACCAGAAGCCGCTTAAAATAATGCAGATGATAATAGATGCCTCCTCCGATCCCGGCGACGTGGTGTGGGAGCCGTTCGGCGGCCTGTGCGGCGGCGCCGTGGCCGCTCTGCGCTCCGGCAGGCGGTGCAGGAGCGCCGAGGTCGACGGGATCTTTTACCAACGGTCGGTAGAAAGGCTTGCCAGTGAATGCGCCGAGTCGTAGGGAGCCGCCGGCAGCGTGGGAACATCGCCCGCTGTGGACTCGAGTCAGAGAGATCACGTCACGACTGGAGGGGCATTTCAAGAGCACGATCACCGTCGGCGGCATAAACGCCACCGAGATCTACTCCTTCGGCGAGGTTTTGGGACTAATCATAGAGTCGGAGATCGTGAAGAGCCTCAACGATCTGCGGGACGAATGGGATCCCTACGGCAAGTACAAAAAGTACGCGTTCGTGCGCCAGCCCCAAACATTCCCCGACGTGCTGTTCACCGACGCAACCAGCAAGGACACGCTGTTCGGCATAGAGCTAAAATCGTGGTATAGCCACGGAAATAAGTAACTGAGCTGGTCTTCGGCGGCGGAATAAGTAATTGAGCTAGTCTGGGGGCTGATTCGGGCCGTTTTTCGCGGGTGCCTCGCCCCTAGTCGCGAGGGATCAAATTGCGCAATAATTAGGAAAAAACGCCCGGCCGATCCGGAACGTTCATTTAGATTGTTTTCGAGGGCACGGCATGCTGACCCGCGCGGAGCTCATGCACGCCCTCGCGACGGAAAAGGATCCCCGCAAGAGGACGAGGATCCACGGAATCTGCAGGATCGTGATCGAGAAGGAAAGCTACAGGGAAGTCGCGAGGATCATGTACAAGTCGTACAACACGATCAGGGCGTGGCACGAGCGCTACCTGCGGGAAGGGCTCAAGGGCCTTAGCGATCGCCCCCGCCCCGGCCGCCCGCCCAAGATAACAAACCGGAAGCTCACCGAATTCATGGAAGAGGGGGACACGCTGTCCAGGTTCCCGAAGCTGCTCGCGGAGAAGGTGAAGGAGAAGACCGGCATCGCGTACAGCGAGGGGGCGGTGCGCCGCAAGCTGCGCGACGGCGGCTATTCCCCCAAGGTCCCCGAGCCGGTGCACGCCAGGAGGGAGTCGGTCGAAAACGTAGCAAAGTGGCAAAAATGGCTGAAACATTGGCTCCAAAAGGCGGAAAACGACGGATTTCTGCCGTTCGTGGTGGACGAGAGCAGCCTGCTGCACGACTACCAGCCCAGGCGGAGCTTGTGGACGCTGGTCGGGAAGCGGGCCTACGAGTGGTACACGGGGAACCACACGCGCAGGATGATCTTCGGGGCGCTGTCCATGAACGGCGACCAGGTGTTCATGAACGCGCAGAGGTTCGACACGGAGACGACGATCAAGTTCTTCAGGCGCGTGACGGCACGGCACGGCCCGGCGGCGCTGCTCGTGGACAGGGCGACGCCGCACCGATCGATCGGCACGAACGAGTTCGTAAAGGACAACGAGGGACTCGTGCGCATCGGGTACTTCCCCACCGGGTGGCCCGAACTCAACCCGGTCGAATCCTGCTGGAACACGCTCAAGCGGCAGCCGCACGCGCACCAGGTCTACCCGACGGTGGACGCGAGGATCGCGAAGTCGATGGAATACCTGAGGACGCACCGGTTCCACCTGGACGTCACGCGGTTTCTGTTCAGGGAGCCCGTCGCGAAGATCATCTGACGGCGCCGCGCGCGGTCGGGCCCCGCGCGTGCCGGCGCGCCGCGTCCGCAAAAACAACCCGAATGAACGCCCGCGATTAGCTCAGTTACTTATTTACGCGGCTATATGTGCTGTCGAAGGAAGCTGAGCCGAGCTTTCGGTTTAGGGTGAACAAGAGGGCCTGCACCCCGCAGGATCTGATCATGCTTGTTCCTTGGTGCCTGTCGAACGTGCTGTCGGGAACCCCCGTCATATTCAGGCCGGTCATGGATCTTGCGCTGTACTACTCTGAATACAGAAACTATTGGTGGCAGCACGTGCGAAATACCGAGGACAGCGTCGAGATAGAAGAGCCGGCGGGGGTCGCTCCCTATCCCAACGCGCGCGACAACATAAGCGACAGGCCGGTATCCGACAAGGGAAGCAACTTTGGCAGGATTGCCAGAATTGGCCTGCTTGACGAGTACAAGCGCGAGATGGACAACATGTCGTTGCTGGGGATAGGAGCATCAGAGTGGAGGAGATTCTTCAAGGAGCACGACTAGCGCTGCCCGCCCGCCGCCGGCCCGGCCGTCCCGGCCGGCGCATCCGGCATCGGCTCCCCCCCTGCCGGCGGCGCCCGCGGGCGCCGGCATCGGCGGCCCGCGGCGAACCCGCGGCGCGGAACCCGGCGCCGGCCCCGGGATCCGCCGGCGCCCGCGCGGCCGGCCTCGCGCGATCCGGCGCTTCCGGGGCGCGGGTTTCGGGCGCGGCCCCGGCGCCGCCGCGCCGGGATCCGCGCGGCCGGGCATTCGGATCCCGGCCGCGGCCGGGCCGGCCCGCCGACATCGGGGATCCCGCGCGAGGCGCCCGCGCGGCCGGGCATCGGCGCGCGGGCCGGCGGGGGATCGTGGCCGAGGGCGCGATCCGGCCGGTTCCCGAGCGCCGCCGCGGGGGGATCGGGCCCGGGCCGATCGGGGGTCCTCGCGGGGGACGGCCGGTAGCCGGCCCGCCCTGCGGCCGGCGCCCTTTCTCGCGCCGCCCCGCCCGCGCGGAAGCCCGGGGATACGCGCCGGCCGTCCTGGCAGGCGGCGCCCGGGAAGCGCCGGATCGGGCGCCGGCGCGGTCAGCGCTTCCTCGACTTTTTGGCGGCCTCCTCGTGGCCGACCATCTCCTTTTCCAACTCGGCGGCGTTGCCGTCCACCACCCGTATGATCTCCTGGATGAGGCCGTCGAGGTCGCCGTCGGAGGCCTCCGGCTCCACGGAGGAGGCTATCTCGCGTATGGTGGCGGAGATCTCCGAGCTGACCTCCTCGAAGCTCTCGGGATCCTCGTACGACGCCGAGTAGAGGGCCTTCAGGTTGTTCACGTGCCCTATCATCTGGTCGGTCAGCATGAGGCGGAACCGCGTCCCGTTAACCACAACCTGCCTGGTCAGCACGGCACGGATCGAAACCGGGAGTTTTAAAACCTTTTTCAGGCGCCGGGGGCGCCTTCCCGCCCGCCGCCCCCGCCGCGCGGCGGGATCCGCCGGGCGGCCGCGCCCGGATCGGCGCGTCTTCGTCGGCAGCCGCGGCGGAAAAGGCGGCGGCACGGGGGGGGGGGGGGAGCCGGAGGCCGCGCGCGGGGCGATCGCCGGGCCGGGCGGCCGCGCCCGCGGCGCGGGGCGCGCTGCCGAAGCGGCCCGCCCCGCGGCGGTTTTTCCCGCCCGGGGGCGCGCCCGCGGGGCGGGCTGCCGCAAAGATGAAGGTTATATTCCGGGAGCGCCGGTTGCAACGCGGCATGACCGGGTGCGAGTGCGGCATATGCAACCACTTTTCGGAGGAGGAGTGCATGAGGAGGGAGTGCAAGTGCTGCGTCAACTTCCACTCGCGCTCGGGCCCGCTCGGCGGGCGCGCGCCCGCCGCGCCCGCGCGGGCGGGCCGCGGTCACCCGTAGCAGCCGCACCGCTTGGCCGCGTGCCGGGCGCACCCGATCAGCCTGTGGCCGCGGCACCCGCATATGATGCAGCGCCTCGCCCCGCCGCCGGTCACTCTCCTTCGCCCCCCCCGCCCAGCGCGGCGGCTGCCTCCCTGAGCGACTCGAGGAACCCGCCGCCCTCGAGCGACTCGGCGACCTTCAGGCGCATGTTGCGCAGCCGCCCCGGATCCTCGGCGTACAGGCCGGCCATCACGTCTATCTCCCTGCCGAACGCGTAAGAGTCGCCGTACGCCCTGCACCGGCGCGCCAGGTCCCTGTACGCCTCGTCCCGCATGGCCTCGGCGCTGCCCTCGATGCGCGCCGCCAGGGACTCTATGAGGCCGCTCGCCCTGCTCCACTCCCTGCGGATGGCGTCCAGATCGCCCGGCCTGTCCCCGAGGCCGCGGATCGCCGCGTGCGAGGAGACCACGTTCCCTATGACGCCGGCGACGTACCGGCCGAACGCGCTCACGGGAGGGGCGGCGCGCCGGCCCCCTTTAGTGTATAGCTCGGGCCCCGGCCCGCCCCGCGCGGGCTTGCGCCCGTCGTGATCTGGGCGCGGGATCGCGCGGCGGCCCGCCGCTGCCGGGCGTGGTTTTGGTTCGGACGCGAGCCTGCGCGCCCGCCCCCGCCCCGTAAATCAATATATCGCGGCGCGGCCGCGGCCCGCGGATGGGCGAGAGTCGAGAGGGCGGGCCGCCCCCGCCGGCCTTCCTGAGGTGCATAAGCCCCGGCTGCGGCCTGGAGTACCCCGTGCGGGACGGCCGGGTGCGGTGCGGGAAGGGCCACCTGCTGGACGTGGCGTACGCGGGCAGGCCCGATCCGGGGCTCAAGGAGGTCTTCCTGGCGAGGCGCGACCCGCGGGGGAGCATATTCAACGAGAGCGGCGTGTGGCGGTTCAGGGAGCTGATCAACTTCTGCTCCATAGACGCGGAGGACGCGGGGGCCTGCGCCCGGTCGCTCGTCTCGCTGGACGGCGCCGAGGGCCGCCTGTCCAAGCCGTACCGCATGAGGTGGGCCTCGCGGTTCGCCGGGATGGGGGGCGGCCTCTGGCTGCAGCCGGAGGGCTACAACCCGAGCGGCTCGTTCAAGGACAACGGCATGGCTGCCGCCCTGACGCACGCCCGCATGATCGGGGCCCGCCGCATAATCTGCGCGTCCACGGGGAACACGTCCGCCTCGGCCGGCATGTTCGCGGCCAACGAGGGGCTGGACTGCGAGGTGTACATACCGGCGGGGCAGATAGCGCCGGGCAAGCTCGGCCAGGCCTACCAGTTCGGGGCGCGGATAGTGGAGGTGGACGGCAACTTCGACGACGCCCTGGCCCGCTCCCTCGAGGTGGCGCGCGGCGGCGGCGGCTACACGGTCAACTCGGTGAACCCCTTCCGCATAGAGGGGCAGAAGGCCATCCTGTACAGGGCCCTGGAGCACCTCGGGTGGGAGCCGCCGGACTGGGTGGTGTACCCCGGGGGGGCGCTCGGGAACGCGGCGAGCTGCGGCAAGGCCCTCATGGAGCTCCGGGAATGGGGCTGGATAAGCAGGGTGCCGCGGCTGGCCGTAGTGAACGCCGAGGGGGCGAGCGCGCTGGCCGACATGTACAACGGCGCGGAGCCGCTCCGCTGGAACGGCGGGAGGCCCGACGCCGGCATAATGGAGAGGTACTACGCGGGGGCGGAGGAGAGGGGGGAGCGGCCGAGCACGAGGGCCACCGCCATACAGATAGGCAGGCCGGCCAACCTGCCGCGCTGCCTGCGCGCCCTCGAGTTCGCCGGCGGGGTGGTCACTACGGTGTCCGATCCGGAGATGCTCGACGGCATGTCCGCGGTGGGGCGCAACGGCTTCGACTGCGAGATGGCCTCCGGGGCCGTGCCGGCCGGCATACGCAGGCTCGTCCGCGAGGGGACGATCCGCCGCGACGACACGGTGCTGGGCATACTGACGGGGCGCCAGAAGGACGCCGCGCTCCCCGTGGAGTACCACCGCGACCCGTCCAACGCGTTCTCCAGGCCGCCGCGGGCCTAGCCTCGGCCCCGCCGGGCGCGGCCGCGGCCCGCCCGCGCCCGGATCGCGCCGCGCGCGGTCCCGCGCGGAAAGACTAGAAATAATGGGCCGCCGCCGCGCCGCGCGTGGGGTGCGCCGGGCCGGCGCGCGGCGCGGGATCCCGGGGGGGACGCGGGTGCGCGACAAGGTAGGGATCATAGCCAACAGGCTGTCCCTGGGCTTCGCCTACGCCATGATATACCAGTTTATAGTCGCCGCGGCCACCTCGCTCATCGGCCTGCCGCTCACGGGCAACCTGCAGGACCTGATAAGCGGCATAAAGCGCATAGAGTCCGGCGAGGGGGAGTGGTTCATAGTATGGTGGGTGGTGTCCACGATGGTCATAACGGCGGTCGCGCTGCTGCTGCTGCGGTTCAGGAGGTACATCTCGCCGTACCATAAAGAGAAGGGGATGGACAGGCCGCCCAGGATAACTCCAGTGACGGCGCTCATAGTGGGCGGGACCGTCTCGCTCACGTTCTTCCTGCTCGACGCGGTGACCGGCGCCGTCGTCACGCGGGGCTCGGCCACCGACGTGCAGGCCATATACCAGTCGGCCCTGGCCGGCGACCTCGTCCCCCTCGGCATAAGCCTGGCCTTCTCGCTGGCCGCCGGCTTCATAATAGTGGGGATAGTGGGGCGCGCGGCCAAGGTCAAGCGGATCGCGGAGGACGTCGGGCTGTCCGGGGTGGCCGCGCTGGGGAAGCGGATAGCGGCGAAGGGGGCGCGGCGGGGGCGCGCCCACACGTCCGCCGAGGCGGCGGGGCTGGCCCCCGGCGCGCTCGTGCACATCGGGGAGAAGAAGGTCGACGAGGTCACGTACGAGCTGTTCGAGTACGATGCCGGCGGCGTGCGCGAGTCGGCGCCGGGCGGGCCCGACGAGTGCGTGGCCGGGGTGGGGGGCCGGGGGAACTCGTGGATCAACGTCACGGGCATACACGATGCCGGCGTGGTGCGGAGGTTCGGCGAGCGGCTGGGCCTGCACGAGCTCGTCCAGGCGGACATCATGAACACCGACCAGAGGCCCCGGATAGACGCGGCCGGCGGCCACGTCTTCTTCGTGATGAAGCTGCCCCACTTCGACGAGGGGACGGGCAGGCTGTCCATGGAGCAGATCAGCATGGTGCTCGGGAAGGGGTACCTGCTCTCGTTCCAGGAGGTGCCCAGCGGGGCGTTCTCCAGGATACGGGCCAGGCTGCGGGCGGGCGGGCCCGTCATACGCACGCACGGCATAGACTACATGGCGTACCTGCTCGCCGACGCGGTGGTGGACAGCTTTTTCGGGGTGGTGGAGAGCGTCGGCGACGTCACCGAGACGCTCGAGGAGGACATCATGGCCGATCCCGGCCCGTCGACGCTGCAGACCATACACGCCCTCAAGAGGCAGCTGGTGACGCTGCGCAAGGTGATATGGCCGCTGCGGGAGGGGCTGGACTCGCTGGCCAAGACCCCGCAGGAGCTCGTCTCGCCGGCGACCCAGACGTACCTCAAGGACGCGCACGGCCACGCCATACAGGTGATGGACACCATAGAGTCGCTGCGGGACACGGTCGGGGGCATGCTGGACACGTACCTGTCGATAATGGGCAACAAGATGAACGAGGTGATGAAGACGCTCACCGTCATAGCGAGCATATTCATCCCCATCACGTTCATCGCCGGCCTGTACGGGACCAACTTCAAGGTGGTGCCCGAGCTGGAGTGGGACGGGAGCTACTTCGCGATGCTCGGGGTGATGGCGGGGATAGCGGGCGCGATGGCGGCATGGTTCAGGAAGAGGGGCTGGCTGTAGCCGCCGCGCGGCGCCGCGGGGGCGCGGCCGCGTGACCGGGAGCATCGCGGCCCGCCTGTACTGGGCGCTGGAGGGCCCGGGCACGGCCCGGGCCAGGGCCGCCCACGCCCTCATAGTATCCCTCATACTGGTCAACGTCGCGCTCCTCGTGCTCGAGACCGAGGAGGGGGTGGCCGACGCGCACGGCGCCCTGCTCGATGCCTTCGAGCTGTTCTCCGTTTCGGTGTTCGCCGCGGAGTACGCGGCGCGGCTCGCCACGTGCGGCGCCGACCCGAGGTACGGCGGCCGCAGGTCCGGGAGGGCGCGGTTCGCGCTCACCCCCATGATGCTGGTGGACCTGGCGGCCATACTGCCGTTCTTCCTGCCGTTCCTGGCGATCGACGTCCGGTTCCTGCGCCTGCTCCGCCTGTTCCGGCTGTTCACCGTGTTCAAGCTGGCGCGGTACTCGGAACCGCTCAAGACTTTGGGGGACGTCTTCAGCTCGAAGGCGGGCGACCTGGCCGTGGCGTTCCTCATATTCTTCATCGTGCTGGTCTTCGCGTCCAGCCTCATGTACCACGCCGAGCACGCCGCGCAGCCCGAGGCGTTCTCCAGCATACTGGCCTCGATGTGGTGGGGCGTGGTGACGCTGAGCACCATAGGGTACGGCGACACGTACCCCGTCACCGACGCCGGCAAGGTGATCGGCGCCGCCGTGGCCGTGCTGGGGCTGGCCGTGTACGCCATACCCACGGGGATACTCGCCTCGGCGTTCATCGAGGAGCTGCGCAGGAAGAGGGAGTCCGGGAACGGGGGCGGGAGCGGCGGGGGCGGCGGCACCTGCCCGCACTGCGGCGGGGAGATCGGCGGGGCGGGGCGGGGCTAGCCGGCCCGACCCGCGGGCGGCGGGGGCGGAGCGCGGAACCGCGGCATTGTGCGGCGAAACCGCGGCATGGGCAGATTTATCTACCGGCGGAATGGCGGGAGCGCATGTTGCCGGAGCGGGTAGGCCTCGGGGTCCGCACGCCGGCGCCCCGGAGCGGGAGCACCTCCCAGCGGGCGGCGGCGCGAAACGCGGTCGCCGGGCCCGTTCCCCGGCGGGATGTTGCCCGGCGGGGACCGCGGGGGGGGGGCGGGAATCCATGCCGCTGACGGGGATCCGGGGCCTGAACGGGGATCGGCATCCCGCGCGGGAATGCGAGGGTAGGGATCCGTGTTGCTGACGGAGATGCTGGGCCGTCGCGGATCCAGGTTGCTGCCCGTCGTGGTCATGATCGCGGCGGCGGCCCTCCTCGCGGGCGCGCCGCACGCGCACGCTGACGGCCACCCGACGCCCGCCGTCAGCACCGAGCACCCGAGCCCGACAGGCGCGGAGACGATCGCCTTCCGGCTTGCCTTCGACAAGCTCGTGGACCTCGCGACCTTCGACGCATCCGACATCAGCGTCTCCTCGGGGACGGTGCAGAACCTGCACTCGCTGTTGCGGCACGACGGGAACATCGAGGACGCCGGCTTTGACTACCCGAGCGACGTGGCCGTGAACGCCTCCGGCTACATATACGTGGCCGACGCGCGGAGCAACCGCGTCGCCATCTTCGATCCCGACAGGCGGTTCAACGGCACGTTCCCCGGCGATTTCAACCAGCCCGGCGGCGTGACGATCGACGGCTCGGGCAACGTCTACGTGGCCGACACGTACAACCACCGCATCAAGATCTTCGACTCCGCGCTGCGCCTCAACGACACCATCGTGAGGGATTTCAACCACCCGTTCAGCGTGGCGGTAGACGACGCGTCCGGCAGGATATACGTGGCCGACACGTTCGCCGACCGCGTCCAGGTCTTCCACGCCAACTGGAGCCGCATCTCCTACATGACCGGCTTTAACGATCCGTACGACGTGGCGGTCGACGGCTCGGGCAACCTGCACGTGGCCGTCGCGCTGGAGGACCGCGTCCGGATCTTCAACTCCACGCTGGACTCCATCCACAACATCACCTCGCTCAACCGGCCGCGCGGCGTGGCGGTGGACTCCTTGGGCACCACGTACGTGGCCAACACGGCCTACAACCAGATCAGGATATACGACACGGCCCTGGACCAAGTCGCCTCCATCGAGAACTCGTTCACGAATCCGTACGACGTGGCGATCGACGGCCCGAGGAGCACCGTATACGTGGCAGACAGGAACAGAGACCGCATCCAGGTGTTCAACATGACGTTCGCCTTCGAGGTGGCGAATCCGGACGACGGGCAGACGCTCACGGTGAGCGTGCCGGCCGGCGGCGTGCAGGACGCGGCGGGGAACGACAACCTCGCATCCAACACCGTGAGCATCGAAATAGACAGGACGGGCCCCCCCGTCCCGACGTTCGCCACGGCGGCGACCGGCCCCACCAGCCTGAGCACGGTGCCGTTCACGCTGGAATTCAGCAAGGGCATAAACGCCTCCACTTTCGATGCTTCTGACATCAACGCCTCCGCGGGGACGGTGCAGGACCCGCGCCTGATGCCGCAGTTCGACGGCACGCTTGGCATGCGAGGACAGGACGACGGCCAATTCAATCAACCCGCAGGCGTGGCCGTCGACGGCTCGGGCGCGTTATACGTGGCCGACTCGAGCAACAACCGCGTACAGGTATTCGACTCCGCCACCGGGGCCCACGTCGCCACCTTTGGCGGCGACGACCAGTTCAACTACGCGGGCGACGTGGCAGTCGACGGCTCCACGGGCGCGATATACGTGGCGGACAGGGGAAACAATACCGTCCAGGTGTTCAACTCCTCCAGGGACTACGTGGCCGAACTCCCCTTCGAGTTCGATAGCCCGTCCGGCGTGGCAGTCGACGGCTCCACGGGCGCGATATACGTGGCGGACAGGGGAAACAACGCAGTCCAGATCTTCGACTCCAACAGGACCCACGTCGGCAACATCACGTCGCTGAGATCCCCGTTCGGCGTGGCAGTCGACGGCTCCGCGGGTGTGATATACGTGGCAAACACGATCAACAACACCGTCCCCGTCTTTGACTCCGACACGCTGGCCCGCATGGACGATCTCCCCGGCCCGTTCCGCAGTCCGGGCGGCGTGGCCGTCGACGGCTCCGCGGGCGCCGTATACGTGGCAAACACGGGGAACAACACCGTCCAGATCTTCAACTCCACCACCGGGGCCTACGTGGGCGATCTCCCCGGCCCGTTCCGCAGCCCGTTCGGCATGGCAGTCGACGGCTCCACGGGAGCCATACACGTGGCCGACTCCGGCAACAACACCGTCCAGATATACGACACCGCGTACGCGTTCAACGTGACGGACCTGGACGACGGGGATGTGCTCAACGTAAGCATGCAGGCGGGACGCGTGCGGGACTCCGTCGGATACGGCAACGTGGAATCCA
Source organism: uncultured Candidatus Cenarchaeum sp. (assembly GCA_958295735.1). GTDB lineage: Archaea > Thermoproteota > Nitrososphaeria > Nitrososphaerales > Nitrosopumilaceae > Cenarchaeum. The sequence continues at coordinate 3,017,335 of OY282369.1, read as the reverse complement.
ACACCGTGAGCATTACAATAGACAGGAGGGGGCCGACCCCGATCATCTCGGCCGCGCAGTCCGGCCCGACCGACGCCCCGCCGATCAGATTCGAGGTGGACTTCCGCGAGCCGGTCGACGGGTTCGAGGCAGGGGACATTGTACTCTCGGGCACCGCCCGCGACGGCAGCGCGGCCGGCCTTGCCGCGCTCAACGCCACGGCGTACTCGTTCGTCGTCTGGCCGACGGCCGACGGGACCATACTGGTCGACATTCCGGAGGGCGCGGCGGAGGACAAGGCGGGCAACGACAACGCGGCGGCGGAACGGTTCTCCATAGAGTACGACTCTCCCCCGGTCCCGTTCGTCAACGCCACCCGGGCGGGCCCTGCCAACGCCTCCACCATAAACTTCCGCGTGAACTTCGGGGAGGACGTCACCGGGTTCGACCTGACGGACGTCGCCGTGTCGGGCGATGCCGCGCCCGCCGGCGGCGCGGCCAACCTCACGAACAGCAGCGATTCCGTCTATGCCTTCGACGTCTCGCCCGCGGGGGACGGAATAGTCACGGTCGGCATCGCCTCCGGCGCGGCCGAGGATGCCGCGGGCAACCCCAGCGAGGCGGCCCGGTTCTCGATAAGGAGCGACGGCGCGGGGCCGACCCCCGCGATCGCCTCGACGGTGTCCGGCCCGGCCAACCTGCGATCGGTGCCGTTCACCATGAGGTTCAGCGAGGCCGTGGACGCCGCCACCCTCGCCGCGTCCGACATCAAAGTCTCGTCCGGCGCGGTGCAGGGCTTTCGCGCGGCGCTGCATTTCAACCAGACCATCACCAGAGATGCCGGCGAGTTAAGCAGGCCGCGCGACGTGGCGGTCGACGGCTTTTCGGGCACCATCTACGTGGCAAGCAGCGACAACAATGCCGTCCGGGTGTTCGATTCCTCCGGGAACCGCCTCGCCGACCTGCCCGGCCCGTTCAGCAGCCCGTGGGGCGTGGAGGTCGACGCAGCCGGCCGCATATACGTGGCGAACTCTGGCAACAGCACCGTCCAAATATTCGACTCCGACGGGAACCACGTCGCCGATCTCCGCGGCCCATTCAGCGGCCCGATCGACGTCGCGGTCGACGGCGAGGGCCGCATATACGTGGCTAACTGGAACGACCACACCGTCCGTGTGTTTGACTCCTCCCGGAACTACGTCGCCGACCTGCCCGGCGAATTTGACCGCCCGGTCGGCGTCGCGGTCGATGCCTCCACGGGCCACATATACGTGGCCGACACGTTCCGCAGCCGCGTCCAGATCTTCGACTCCTCCCTGCACCTTATCGGCAACATCACCGGCCTCACCAAGCCGCTCGCCGTCGCGGCCGACGGCCCCTCGGGCGCCATATACGTGGCGGAGGGATACGTGGCGGAGGGGCAACCCGACCGCGTCAAGATCTTCAACTCCACCACCCGCGCCCACGTCGCCGACCTCCCCGACGGGTACGGCGATCCGTACGGCGTCGCGGTCGACGCCTCCTCGGGCACAGTATACGTGGCCGACACGCTGCGCGACCGCGTCATGATATACGATGCCGCGTACGAGTTCAGCGTGGAGGATCCGGCCGACGGGCAGAACCTCACCGTGAGCGTGCCGGCCGGCCGCGTGCTGGACGCGGCGGGGAACCCGAACGCCGAGTCCAATACCGTGAGCATCGCCATAGCCACCGGGCCGATCCCGACCGTCGCGTCCCTGCAAGGCCTCCACACCAACGCCCCGACGATCAACTTCACGGTGACCTTCGACGAGCCCGTCACCGGGTTCAACGCCAGCGCCATCGCGCTCTCGGGCGACGCCGATCCGGGCCCCGTGGCAGACTTTAGCGGCAGCGGCGCCGCGTACGCGTTCTCCACAATGCCGGCGAGGGACGGGACAGTGACCGTCCGCGTCGCCGCGGGCGCGGTGGAGGATGCGCTGGGCAACCCCAGCTTCGCGGCGGACCTGTCCGTGACGTACGACACCGAGGGCCCGAGCACGACGGTCACTGCCGATCAGGGCAGCCCGACCAGCGCCTCGGCGATCACCTTCACGGTGAGGTTCAGCGACACGGTCGCCGGGTTCAACGCGAGCGGCATCGCGATCACGGGCACCGCCGAGCACGGCGGCGCGGGCGACTTTGCGACTGCCGACAACATGACGTACACCTTCGTCGTCGCGCCGACGTCCGACGGCACGATACTGGTCGACGTCCCGGCGGGCGCGGCGCGGGATCTGGCCGGCAACGACAATGACGCGGCGGAACGGCTCTTGATAACGCGCGACACCGCCCCGGTCCCGACAATCACGTCCGACGCGCAGTCCGACCCGACCAGCGAGTCGCCGATCGGGTTCACGGTCACCTTCAGCGAAAACGTCACCGGGTTCGTGGCAACCGAGATCGAGATCTCGGGCATCGCCTCCGGCATCGACGAGGGCAGCTTCGATCCCGTCAACGCCACGACGTACACCTTTGCCGTCTCGCCCCCGGCCAACGGAACCGTGACGGTCGACGTCCCGGCAAACGTGGCCGCGGATGCGGGCGGAAACAACAATACCGCGGCGGCGCAGTTCTCGATAGAATACAACGGCGCGCTCCCCGCCGCTCCCCCGATCCCGACAATCACGTCCGCGCAGCCCGACCCGACCAACGTCTCGCCGATCAGATTCACGGTGAACTTTACGAAGCCCGTCACCGGGTTCGGGGCCACGGACGTCGCGATCTCGGGCATCGCCTCCGGCATCGACGAGGGCAGCTTTGCAACAGCCGACAACAGGACGTACACCTTTGCCATCTCGCCCACGACCGACGGGACGCTGCTCGTCGACGTCCCGGCAAACGTGGCGCGGGATGCGGACGGGAGCAACAACACGGCGGCGAGCTTTTCCATAACGTACGACAACACGGGCCCGATCCCGACCGTCGCGTCCCCGCAGGGCCTCCACACCAACGCTTCGCCGATCAACTTCACGGTGACCTTTGACGAGAACGTCACCGGGTTCAACGCCACCCACATCGCGCTCTCGGGCGACGCCGATCCGGGCCCCGTGGCCGACTTTGACGGCACCGGCGCCGCGTACACGTTCACCGTCGCGCCGACCACGGACGGGACAGTGACGGTCGAGGTCGCCCCGAACGCGGTGCGGGATGCGCTGGGCAACCCCAGCCCCGCGGCGGACCTGTCCGTGACGTACGACACCGAGGGCCCGAGCACGACGGTCACTGCCGATCAGGGCAGCCCGACCAACGCCTCGGCGATCACCTTCACGGTGAGGTTCAGCGACACGGTCGCCGGGTTCAACGCGAGCGGCATCGCGATCACGGGCACCGCCGAGCACGGCGGCGCGGGCAACCTCACGACTGCCGACAACATGACGTACACCTTCGTCGTCGCGCCGACGTCCGACGGCACGATACTGGTCGACGTCCCGGCGGGCGCGGCGCGTGATCTGGCCGGCAACGACAACGACGCGGCGGAACGGCTCTCGATAACGCGCGACGCACTGACGCCGACGTTCGCCACTACGGCGACCGGCCCCGCGAGCCTGAGTATAGTGCCGTTCACGCTGGAGTTCAGCAAGGGCATAAACGCCTCCACCTTCGACGACTCGGACATCAACGTCACATCGGGGAGTGTGGAGAACCTGCGCGCGCTCCCGAAACTCGATGCGTACATCGGCAGCCAAGGAACGGAAGCCGGCCAGTTCATAACTCCTAGCGCCGTCGCGATCGACAGCGCGGGTAGCATATACGTGTCAGACACGCCCACCGGGACTAGCAGCCGCGTCCAGGTATTCGACTCCGACGGGAACTATGCCGCCTCCCTCCCCGGCCCACTCAACAACACTATCGGCGTGGCGATCGACGGCGCGGGCAACATATACGCGGCAAACTCGGGCAACGGTACCGTCCAGGTATTCGACTCCGACGGTAACTACACTGCCGATCTCGTTCCCGCCGACCCGTTCAACTTTCTGCAAGGCGTGGCGGTCGACGGCACAGCGGGCAAAGTATACGTGTCCGACTTGGGCCTAGGGACCGTCCTGATCTTCGACTCCGCCACCCGGGCCCCCGAAGGCAGCCTCTTCGCCAGCGTGCCCGACGCATTTCCAGGCGCCGTGGCGGCCGACGGCGCGGGCAAAGTATACGTGGCAATGCAGGGCAACGGCACCGTCCAGGTGTTCGACTCCGCCGGGAACCACGTGGCCGCCCTCCCCGGCCCGTTCGACAGCCCAAGCGGCATGGCGTCCGACGCCTTTGGCAACGTATACGTGGTAAACGGGGGCAACGGCACCGTCCAGATATTCGGCCCTGACAGAGAACACGTGGCCGCCCTCCCCGGCACGTTCGTCCTCCCGAACGGCATCGCGGTCGACAACTCCACGGGCAGCGTGTACGTGGTAGACAACCGCAACCACACCGTCCAGGCGTTCGTTCCCGCGTACGCCTTTGACGTGGTAGATCCGGCCGACGAGCAGGTGCTCAACGTAAGCATGCAGGCGGGCCGCGTGCGGGACACCGCCGGAAACGGCAACGTGGAATCCAACACCGCGAGCATTACAATAGACAGGACGGGGCCCACCCCGATCATCTCGGCCGCGCAGTCCAGCCCGACCGACGCCTCGCGGATCGTATTTGAGGTGGACTTCCGCGAGCCGGTCGACGGGTTCGAGGTAGGGGACATCGTGCTCTCGGGCAACGCCACACACGGCGGCGTGGACGGCCTTGCCGTGCTCAACGCCACGGCGTACACGTTCGGCGTCTCGCCGACGGCCGACGGGACCATACAGGTCGACATTCCAGAGGGCGCGGTGGAGGACAGGGCGGGCAACGACAACGCGGCGGCGGAACGGTTCTCCATAGAATACGACGCCTCGGCCCCGATCCCCGTAATCACGGCCGCGCGGCCCAGCCCGACCGGCGAATCGCCGATCTCCTTCACGGTCACCTTCAACAAGCCGGTCACCATGTTCGCGGCAGGGAACATCACGCTCTCGGGCGACGCCAACCCGGGCCCCGTGGCCAACTTTACAAACGCCAGCGCCACGACGTACACGTTCGACGTCGAGCCATCTACGGACGGGACCGTGCGGGTCGACGTCCCGGACGGCGCGGCGCTGGACGCCCTGGACCGCCCCAGCACAAAGGCGGCCAGGTTCTGGATAACGTACGACGGCGCATCGCCGACCCCGACGATCGCCGCGGCGGCGGCGCCGGGCCCCGCCAGCTTGGACGCGGTGCCGTTCACCGTCAAGTTTGACGAGGACATGGGCGCCTCCGCCGTCGATGTATCTTCCATCGACGCCTCTTCCGGGACGGTGCAGGACCCGCGCCTGGCGCCGCAGCACGTCGCGACCTTCGGCGGCTTTGGCGGCCTCCTGCCATTGAGGGACAACACCAAATTCAACGCCCCGAGCGGCGTGGCGGTGGACGGCTCCGGCAACATCTACGTGGCCGACACGAACAACAACCGCGTCCAGGTGTTCGACTCCTCCGGGAACCACTCCGCCTCCCTCCCCGGCCCGTTCCACTCTCCGAGGGGCATCGCGGTCGACGGTTCCGGCAACATATACGTGACCGACGTGATAAACGACACCGTCCGCGTGTTCGACTCGGACATGGTCCGGCAGCCCGGCATCACCGGCACGCTCGACTCGCCGGACGCCGTGGCGGTCGACGGCGCGGGCAACGTGTACGTTCTCGACACGACCCTGGCAGTAGTCCAGATCTTCGACTCCGAAAGGGCGCCCGTCGCCAACCTCACCGGGCCGCCAGGCAACCCGTTCAGGCTCCCGGCCGGCGTGGCGGTGGACGGTTCCGGCAACGTGTACGTGGCCGACACGAACAACAACCGCGTCCTGGCATTCGGCCCCGACAGGAACTACATCGCGGACCTCCCCGGCCCGTTCAACAGGCCGGCCGGCGTGGCGGCGGACGGTTCCGGCAACGTGTACGTGGCCGACACGGGAAACAACAGGACCAAGATCTTCGACTCCGCCCGGAACTACGTGGCCGACCTCCCCGGCCCGTTCAACAGGCCGGTCGGCGTGGCGGCCGACGGCGCGGGCCGCGTATACGTGTCCGATAGGGGCAACCACACCGTAAGCATATTCGACACAGAGTACGCGTTCAACGTGACGGGCCCGGCCGACGGGGACGTGCTCACGGTAACCATGCCTGCGGGCAGCGTGCTGGACGCGGCAGGGAACCCGAGCAACGAGTCCAATACCGTGAGCATTACGATAGACAGGACGGGCCCGATCCCGACCGTCGCGTCCCCGCAGGGCCTCCACACCAACGCTTCGCCGATCAACTTCACGGTGACCTTTGACGAGAACGTCACCGGGTTCAACGCCACCCACATCGCGCTCTCGGGCGACGCCGATCCGGGCCCCGTGGCCGACTTTGACGGCACCGGCGCCGCGTACACGTTCACCGTCGCGCCGACCACGGACGGGACAGTGACGGTCGAGGTCGCCCCGAACGCGGTGCGGGATGCGCTGGGCAACCCCAGCCCCGCGGCGGACCTGTCCGTGACGTACGACACCGAGGGCCCGAGCACGACGGTCACTGCCGATCAGGGCAGCCCGACCAACGCCTCGGCGATCACCTTCACGGTGAGGTTCAGCGACACGGTCGCCGGGTTCAACGCGAGCGGCATCGCGATCACGGGCACCGCCGAGCACGGCGGCGCGGGCAACCTCACGACTGCCGACAACATGACGTACACCTTCGTCGTCGCGCTGACGTCAGACGGCACGATACTGGTCGACGTCCCGGCGGGCGCGGCGCGGGATCTGGCCGGCAACGACAACGACGCGGCGGAACGGCTCTCGATAACGCGCGACACCTCGGCACTGATCCCGACAATCACGTCCGGCGCGGGGCCGGGCCCGACCAGCGAGCCGCCGATCGCATTCACGGTGAACTTTACCAGGCCCGTCACCGGGTTCGAGGCCGGGGACGTCGTGATCTCGGGCGCCGCCACCGGCATCGACGCGGGCAGCTTTGCGACCGCCGACAACAAGACGTACACCTTTGCCGTCTCGCCCTCGGCCAACGGGACCGTGACGGTCGACGTCCCGGCAAACGTGGCCGCGGATGCGGGCGGAAACAACAACACCGCGGCGGCGCAGTTCTCGATAGAATACAACGGCGCGCCCCCTGCCGCTCCCCAGCCCCCTGTCCCTACAATCACTTCCGACGCGGGGCCGGGCCCGACCAGCGAGTCGCCGATCGCTTTCACGGTAACGTTCGACAGGCCCGTCACCGGGTTCAACGCGAGCGGCATCGAGATCTCGGGAGCCGCCACCGGCATCGACGAGGGCAGCTTCGTTGCCGTCAACGCCACGACGTACACCTTTGCCGTCTCGCCCTCGGCCAACGGGACCGTGACGGTCGACGTCCCGGCAAACGTGGCCGCGGATGCGGGCGGAAACAACAACACCGCGGCGGCGCAGTTCTTGATAGAATACAACGGCGCGCCCCCTGCCGCTCCCCAGCCCCCTGTCCCTACAATCACTTCCGACGCGGGGCCGGGCCCGACCAGCGAGTCGCCGATCGCTTTCACGGTAACGTTCGACAGGCCCGTCACCGGGTTCAACGCGAGCGGCATCGAGATCTCGGGAGCCGCCACCGGCATCGACGAGGGCAGCTTCGTTGCCGTCAACGCCACGACGTACACCTTTGCCGTCTCGCCCTCGGCCAACGGGACCGTGACGGTCGACGTCCCGGCAAACGTGGCCGCGGATGCGGGCGGAAACAACAACACCGCGGCGGCGCAGTTCTTGATAGAATACAACGGCGCGCGCCCGGGCACAAACGCGACCGTTCTGTCGGCCGCGATCACCGGCCCCCTGCAGGCAACCATACGCTACAGCGAAGCCGCGAACGCCGTGGGCTCGCCGTACAGCGCAATTGTCATAGGCGGCACGGCGCGCCAGCCGATCGGCGAGCTGCAGGGCAACGGCACCGCCACCCACACCATACAGTTCGACGGCGATCCCGCGGCGCGCGACGCCACCGGCACCGTGACCATAGACCAGGCCGCGCTGACGGATCCCTCGGGCAACCACATCGGCAACGGCACGGCGTACCGGCAGGCGCTGGCGGACGGCCAGGCCCCCGTGCTCGCATCCGCCGTGCTTGACCTGACTGCAGGAGAGAACGGCCTGCTTACCCTCGAGTTTGACGAGGCGGTTGCAACCGCGCCGGCCGCGCCGCTGTCCGGGGAGATTATAATACGAGGCGACGGCGGGGGGGTGGCGCTGTCCGGCAGCGACGTTCCCTCCGTGGCATCGGGACGCGCGGGGGACGCGACGTTCGCGCTGGACATAACGGGCGCCAAGCGTATAGAGCTCAACGCGGCGGACCTGGGATCCGCCGCCATAGAGCTGCCCGCCGCCTTCGTGTCGGACGCGCCGGGCAACTCGTACGCGCCGGGCCAGTCGGACGCACCGCTCGCGTACGCGCCGGATACCTCGCCCCCGCGCCTCGCCGCGGCGGCGTTCAACCTGGCGCCGGCCGGCGCCGCCGCGGGCCGGCTCGTCATAACGTTCGACGAGGCCACGACCGCGCCCGGCGCGGAATCGTTCCCCGGAATGATCGAGATCCGCGGCCGGAGCTGGGGAGGCGATGCCTCGGTCTCCCTGTCCGCCGACGACGTCATATCCGTAGAGTCCGGCAGCGCGGGGGACAGGACCTTCGTGCTTCTCGTGTCCGACCGGGCGCGGGCGGCGCTGGACGCGACCGCGTTCTCGGATCTAGAGTCCACCACGCTGCTGCTGCCCGCCGGCTTCGTCACCGACGGCCGCTCGGCGCACGCGCCGGAGCGGGCGCCGCTGGACGTCGCGCGCGATCCCGACCGCCCGACCTTCCTGCTGGCATTCGTGCTGAACGGCAGCTCTATAGCCGCCGTCTATTCGGAGCCGGTGCTTGCCGTCCCCTCCCACTACGCGAACATCACGGTGGACGGCGCCGCGGTAGCGGGGAACCGCGGCGGCGCCTCCGAGGCGGCCGCGTTCGGGAACAACGTGATAATATCGTGGAACGCGAACGCGAGCACGACCGCCGCGGCCGGCTCCGCCGTGGGATTCGACCTGTCCGCGAACGTCACGGACGCCTTCGGGAACCCCGTCGAGAATCCCGGCACAAAGTACACCGGCGGGCCCGACGGGACCGGGCAGGCCGGCAAGCAGCCCGTGCAGGTGGGCGTGTTCGCGCGCGGCGCCGGCGACCCCTCCATGGGGGCGGCGAGGCTGGGGGCCGCCGCCTTCAACGCCGTCTCGGAGGAGCGCGGCTACCAGTTCTACGTCAGCGTGTCCGAGCACGATCTCCCGGCGGGCGCCTCCGGCGCGGCGGCGCTCCGCGGGGCGCACGGCGGCGGGAGCGGCCCCTCACTGTACGTGGGCCCGGCCTCCGATACGGCGCTGGCCGGCATGGCCGGGTACGCCTCGGAGAACGGCATCACCATAATATCGCACTCGTCGGCGGCGCGCTCGCTTGCCGTAGGGGGCGATCCCATATTCCGAATGGAGCCCGGCGCGGCGCACATGGCCAGGGCGCTCGCGACGGAGGTGGCGCGGGGCGGGTACGGCGCCATAGTCCCCGTGGTGCAGGCCGGCCTGCACGGCCCAGATTACGGCCTGCTGGAATCGCTGGAATCGGACATAGGGCCGCTCGGGATATCCTTCGGCGAGCCCGTAGAGTTCGTTGCGGGCGGCGGCGGCGCGGCGGCCGCGCCCGTAGAAACCGCCGTGGCGGCGGCCGCCGGGAGCGGGACGGCCAGGAGCGTCGCCGTCGTGTATATGGGCTCGGATGCGGAGCTCGCGGCGATGGCCGGCAGCGCGCCGGCGGGCGGCGCCATACGGGAGAGGTCGGCATGGTTCGCCGTCGGCGGCGCGGGGGCCGGCGCGGGGAGCGGGGTGGCCGCGTCCCCCGCCATAACGGCCGATGCGGCGGCTATACAGCTGGCCCGCGATACGCGGCTGTCCGCCGTCCAGTTCGCCGTGGAGCGCAATAGCATGACGGACTACATCGACCGCATCGCGGCCCCGCTGGTCCCCGCCGCGTCTGCCACGCCGGCCTACGCCGCGTACGAGGCCGTCCGCGCGCTGGGCGGCGCCCTGGTGGGGGCCGGGGGCGACCCGTCCCTCGCGGGGGGCAATATAGCGGGAGCGGCCAACTTGGAAGGCGGCCCGCTCGGCCGCACGGGCATGGACGGGAACGGCGACCTGCGGCTGCCCGTGACGTACGGCATATGGTCCGTGTCCGACGCATCGGCGGAGTGGGCGCGGGCCCCAGAGCTGCTCCGGGGCCTGGACGCGTGCGGGATAGATCTGGAAAAGTCGGCGCTCGCCCTCCCCGAGCTGTCCGCGGGGAGCACGAGCAGGCCGGCGCGGCAGACCGTGACGAACATAGGAACCGGCCCGATGCCCGCGGTGTCCGTGTCCGCCACGGACTGGACGCAGTTCAGGGACGGCGCCCCCCTGCCGGGACCGCTGCCGTTCTCGTACACGGAGATGGCCGTGGGCCTGGGCGGCGCCTCCCCCAGGCCGGCCGACTCGACCCCGCTGGCCGCGGATACGGCGATACCGGGCGGGACGCCGCCGGGCGGCAGCGTGGACGTCGACTTCCGGATCAACTTGGGGGATCTGGACACGCTCGAGGCCGACACCATATCGCAGACCGTCACGTTCGTCGCCAACTGCGTGTGAGGCCGGCGCCCCCCCCCCCGCGCCCGGACCGGCTCGGGGCCGACGCCGGCGGCGGGGAGGCTCCCCGCCCGGGCCGGCTCGGGCGCGGGGCGCCGCGGGGGGGGGGGGGGGCGCCGGCCCCGCGCCCGCCCGGCGCAAGCGTTTATTGCACCATACGCGCGCGCCCCCGCGATGCCCGTCTTCGAGGTGCGCGTGGTGATAGAGAACAGGCCCGGCGTGGGCGATCCGGAGGGCTCCACCATACTGGAGGATCTGGTGATGAACGGGGGGGCGGGGCGGGGCTGGGAGGCCTCGTCGGTGGAGTGGGTGCGCACGGCCAAGATGCTCAAACTCGGGGTGCGGGCCGCCTCCGCCTCCTCCGCCGAGGAGGCGGCGCGCCGCATGTGCGACGATCTCCGCGTGTACAACCCCGCGGTGAGCAGGATCTCGGTGGCCGCGGCCGGCCCCGGCGGACCTCAGTGATTAAATAAGCCGCGGCCGGCCGGCGCGCGTGAGGGTCGGGATCGTCGTGTTTCCTGGCAGCAACTGCGATCGCGACATGCTCCACGTGCTGCGCGACGTCTTCGGGCTCGACGCGGGGCTCGTGTGGCACGCGAAGGGCCTGCCCGCCGGGGCCGGCGCCCCGGATGCCGTCGTGCTGCCGGGGGGCTTCTCGTACGGCGACAGGCTGCGGGCCGGCGCCATCGCCGCGCGCAGCCCCGTCATGGCGGACGTTAGGAGGATGGCCGCCGCCGGCGCCCCCGTCCTGGGCGTCTGCAACGGCTTCCAGGTGCTCGCGGAGGCCGGCATGCTGCCCGGGGCGCTGCTCCGGAACGACCCGCCGCGGTTCAGGTGCGGGTGGACCGAGATAATAGCGGAGAACTGCTCCACGCCGTTCACCTCCATGTACCGCCCCGGCGCGCGCGTGCCCGTCCAGTCGGCCAACGGCGAGGGGCGGTACTACGCGGACGGGGAGACGCTGGAGCGCCTGCGGAGGAACGGGCAGGTGGCGTTCCGGTACGCGGGCGGGGCGGCCCTGAACGGCTCGTCCGGCGGGATAGCCGGCGTCTGCAGCGAGGAGGGGAACGTGCTGGGGATGATGCCGCACCCGGAGCGGGCCGCCGAGCCCGGCGTGAACCCGCTGGGCTGCGGCCCCGCGTCGCTGCTGTTCCGGTCGCTGGCGGCCGCCTGCGGGGGGGCGGCGGCGGCCTGACGCCCGCAGGCCCGGCGGCGGCGCCGGCCCGCCGCGCGGCGCTGGACGCGAGGGAGCTGGGGCTGCTGGCGGCCGGGCTGGGGCGGGAGCCTACATACCTGGAGCTGCGCATGGCCGAGGCGGAGTGGTCGGAGCACTGCTCGTACAAGTCGTCGAGGGAGCACCTGCGGGAGCTCCCGCGGGAGGGCCCGCTGGCGCTCCGCATGAGCGGGCACGACTCGGGCATACTGGACGCGGGGGACGGCTACGTCGTTACCGTGCACATAGAGAGCCACAACCACCCGTCGGCCGTCGAGCCGCGCGGGGGGGCGGCGACCGGGGTCGGCGGGGTGGTGCGCGACATACTGTCGTCCGGCACGCGCCCGATAGCCGTGCTGGACGGGCTGCGCTTCGGCGATCCCATGTCAGACCCCCGCGCGGCGTGGCTGCTCAGGGGCGCCGCGGCCGGCGTGTCAGACTACGGCAACTGCATAGGCGTGCCGACGGTGGGGGGGGAGATCGCCTTCGACCCGTCGTACGCGGGGTACGCCGTGGTGGACGTGGCCGCCGTCGGCTTCGGCAGGAGGGACCGGCTCGTGCGGAACGAGGCGGGGCCCGGCGATGCCGTCGTGCTGCTGGGGGGCCCGACCGGCAGGGACGGCATGGGGGGCTCGCAGTTCGCCTCCGGCGCGCTGCGCGGCGGGGGGGACAGGGCGGCCGTGCAGGTGCCCGACCCGTTCGCCGAAAAGCTCGTCATCGAGGCGGTGCTGGAGGCCCGCGCCGCCGGGATCGTGCGGGCCGTGAAGGACGTGGGCGGGGGCGGGCTGGCCTGCGCCGTGTCGGAGGCGGCCGACGCGCTCTCCGTCGGGATCGACGTGGACGCGTCCGCCGTCCACGCGCGGGAGCCGGGCATGTCGCCCGCCGAGGTGATGGTCTCCGAGTCGCAGGAGCGGATGCTGGTGGTGGCGCGGCCCGGCGCGGTCGGGGAGCTCGGGGGCATATGCGGGAGGCTCGGCGTGCGCTGGTCGGTGATAGGGGAGGCCGCGGGGCACGGGCTGGTGCGGGTGCGGGACGGCGCCGGGAATGTGCTGGCCAGCATCCCGGCGCGGCTGCTGGCCAACGCGCCGCCCGCGCGCAGGAGGGCGGAAAAGCCGCCCGCCCCCCCCCGTGCGGCCCCGCCCCCGCTCCCAACCTCGGCCGGCGGGGCCTCGGAGGCGCTGCGCGCCCTGCTGGCGTCCCCGAACGTGCGCTCCAGCGAGTGGGCGCACGGCGCGTACGACTGGGGGGTGGGGCTGCGGACCGCGGTCGGGCCGGGCGGGGACGCGGCGGCGCTCCGGCTGGACAACGGCAGGCATCTCGCCGTGTCGATGGACGGGAAACCCGCTGCACTGCGCCGCGGATCCGCGCAGGGGCGCGGCCGGATGCTTCGAGGAGGCCTGCCGCAACGTGGTGTGCGCGGGCGCCGCGCCGGCCGGGATGGTGGACCACCTCCAGTTCGGCGATCCCGGGGACCCCGCGGTCTTTTGGTCGTTCCTGGAGTCGATCCGCGGCCTGTCGGAGTACGGCCGCGCCTCCGGGGTGCCGTGCGTGGGCGGCAAGGTCAGCTTTTACAACGGGACGCCGCGGGGCCCCATACGGCCGACCCCCGTCGTGTGCGTGCTGGGGCTGACCGGGAAGGGCGAGGCCCCGCTGGGGCCGCGGCGGCCGCGGGACGGGGACGCGCTGCTCGCGGTGGGGCCGACGGACCCGGGGGAGCTGGGCGGCTCGGAATACTTGGCGGCGCGGGGGCTCGCGGGGGGGCGCGTCCCCCGCGTGGATGCGGCCGCCTCGGCGGCCGCCTCGGCGGCCGTGCTCTCCGCCGTGCGGGCGGGGCTGGCCGGGGCCGCCCACGACTGCTCCAAGGGGGGGCTGGCGGCCGCGGTCGTGGAGATGTGCGTGCGCGGCGCCCCGGGCGATCCGCCCCCGGCGGGCTGCTCGGTGGACCTGGGCCTCGTCCCCCGTTCGGGCCCCCCCTCCCCGGCCGGCCTCATGTTCTCCGAGACGCACTCGCGGTACCTGCTGGCCGCGCGGGACCCCGCGAGACTGGAAGCCCTGCTGGCCGGGAGCGGGGGGCTGCGGTGGGCCCGGATAGGCCGGTTCGGCGGGGAACACGTGCGGTTCGGGGGGGGCGGGCTGGAGGGCGGCGAGGCCTCGATACCCTCCGCGGAGGCGTCGCGGGCCTGGCGCCGGCCGCCCTGGGGGGGGCGGTAGTGGGCGGCGCCAGGGAGAACTGCGGCGTCGTGGGGATATACGGCGCGGAGGGGACCAACGCGGTCCCGATGGCCATAGACGCCCTGCGCGCGCTGCAGCACAGGGGGCAGGAGGCGTGGGGGCTGGCCGTGCCGGGGAAGGAGCCGGCGAGGAGGACGGGGCTGGTCTCGGACTCGGCGCGCGAGTTCCGCCGGCTGGCCGCCGAGTACCGCTCCCGCTCGGCCATCGGGCACGTCAGGTATTCGACGGTGGGCGGGAGCGGCCTGGAGTGCGCCCAGCCGCTGAAGGTGGGGGGCCTGTGCGTGGCGCACAACGGGACCATAAACAACGGCGCGGAACTGTCCGGGATGGCCGGCGGCTGCACCTTCACCCCGCAGAGCGCGAGCGACACGCTGGCGGCGGCCCGCCGGCTGGCCGCGCTGGTGGAGGAAAAGGGCGGCATGGGCCCCGCCATGTCCGTCCTGAAGGGCGAGATGGTCGGCTCGTACTGCTTTGCGTTCCTGTCGGACGGGGGGGCCGTCTATGCAGCCAGGGACCCGAAGGGCTTCAGGCCGATGGTGCTCGGCTCCAGGCCCGACGGCGCCATGGTGGTGGCCTCCGAGTCGTCGGCGCTCTCGGCCATAGGGGCCTCCCTGGACAGGAACGTCAGGCCCGGCGAGCTCCTGAAACTGGACGGGGCGGGGGCCGCCTCGGAGTCCTTCTCGGAGGACGCGGGGCGGGCCCACTGCTCCTTCGAGTTCACGTACTTTGCGCACCCGTCCAGCAGGATGGAGGGCGCCAACGTGTACGTGGCCCGCAAGAGGATAGGGCAGTTCCTCGCCAGGAAGTTCCCGCTGCGGGGCGCCGACCTGGTGGTGCCCGTCCCGGACTCGGCGCGGCCGGCCGCCCTGGGCTACGCGCAGGAGCTCGGCATCCCCTTCGACGAGGGGCTGCTGAAGGACAGGTACAGCAAGAAGGGGCCGCTGCGCAGCTTTATCGAGCCGCACCAGAGCGACCGCGTGGAGATCAACCGGTGGATAATACCCATACGCGAGATAATAGAAGGGCGGCACGTGGTGGTCGTGGACGACAGCCTGGTGAGGGGGACCAGCTCGCGCGCCATCATAAAGGCGCTGAGGCGGTCCGGCGCGCGGCGGATAAGCATGCTGGTGACGTACCCCACGATACGGTTCCCGTGCTACGCGGGGATCGACTTCCCGTCCCGGGAGGAGCTCGCCGCGCACGACGGCGGCAGGGGCATGTCCGAGGGGGAGGTCGTGGAGAAGGTGCGCTCGGACATCGGGGCCGACTTCCTCGGGTACAACGACGCCGAGAACCTCGCCGCGGCCGTCGGGATCCCGCGCTCTTCCATGTGCTTCACGTGCCACACGGGCGACTATTCGCCGCTCGGCATCGATCCCGGGTTCGCGGGGGGCAAGGCCGGGCAGCCCCGCCGCGGGGCGCCGGCCGCCCCGTAGGCGGGCCCGCCCGCGGGGCCGCGCCCGGATCGCGGCGGGCCCGCCCGCGGGGCCGCGCCCGGATCGCGGCGGGCGCAAGTCTGCGCGACGCGCCCGGCCGCCGCTTTCGTGGGCCCGCCCGCGGCCGCCGCGGGGCCGCCGCGGGGCCGCCGCGGGGCCGCCGGCCTGCGCGGCTTGCCCTCCCGTAAGCGGGGCCTCCCGCCCCCGCGCTTTTCCAGCATTCCCTGCACTTTTTCGGGTTCCTGGTATGGTCCTCCGGGTCGGCGCGCGCGGCCCCCGGCGCCGCGCCCGCCGCGGCCCCCGGCCCCGCGGCGATCGTCCCCCGCGCCTCCCTCCGGGCGTCCCGGACCGCCGGATCGGCGGCGCGGCGCCGCGGCCGCGTTCGGGCGGCAGCCCCGGCCGCGCGGCAGGGAATGCTTGCCCGCGGGAACGGCGCGCGCCCCCGCGCCTCCCGGGGAACGGCCCCCGCCGGGAGCCCCGGCGCGGCGGGCGGAAAAGCGCCGCGTCAGCCGCGCCCGCCCGTCGTGCGGTTGAGCTTGTCCACGATCGCCGCGAGGTCGCCGTGCTTGTGCGGCCCGCCCTCCTGGGCGCGGATCCTCCCGCTTTCGCGACTTGCCAGCAGTTCCTCGTACTTTTCCGGGTCCTCGAGGTAGTCCTCCAGGACGGCGCGCGTCGTCTCCCGCGGGATCTCGCGCCACTTCGCAAAGTCGTACTCCACCATGTGTATGATGTCGTTCGGATCCGCATCGTCGATCACGCGCAGCGTCTGCCTCGGATGCTTCTGGTACAGCCGGATCGGCAGCACGGCGCCGGACTCGTCTACCGCGTTCACGCGCCGCGCCGCGGCCGCATTTAAGCGGCGGCCCCGCGGCGCGAAGCCGGCAGCCCCGGCCGCGCGGCAGGGAATGCTTGCCCGCGGGAACGGCGCCCCCCCCCCCGCGCCTCCCGGGGAACGGCCCCTGCCGGGAGCCCCGGCGCGGCGGGCGGAAAAGCGCCGCGTCAGCCGCGCCCGCCCGTCGTGCGGTTGAGCTTGTCCATGGCGGCCGTGAGGTCGCCGTGCTTGTGCGGCCCGCCCTCCGGGGCGCGGATCCTCCCGCTTTCGCGACTTGCCAGCAGTTCCTCGTACTTTTCCGGGTCCTCGAGGTAGTCCTCCAGGACGGCGCGCGTCGTCTCCCGCGGGATCTCGCGCCACTTCGCAAAGTCGTACTCCACCATGTGTATGATGTCGTTCGGATCCGCATCGTCGATCACGCGCAGCGTCTGCCTCAGATGCTTCTGGTACCGCCAGATCAGCAATACGGCGTCGGACTCGTCTACGCCCGTTGCGTTCACGCGCAGACTGCGTTGCGGCGGTATTTAAACAATAACCAATCCCTCAGGGTATGCGGAGTCCCAAAATCAGTATGCCCCCCACGCGCCTGATTCTCCCCCCTTGCCCGCCCCCGCTCCCACGGCCGCGGGCATCTTGCGGGCAAACGCCACGGCGGGAGCCTCCGCGGACTCTGGGTCCGGGGATTCGCGGGCGCGATCGCTGCAGTGCCAGTCGACGAGCCCCGTCGTCGGATCGCGCCTTCCCGCCGCGTGGAAGACGTCGCCCGCGCGGCCGCCCGGACTGCCCCGCTTGGCGGTCCTCCCGGCGGACTCCGCCGCGAACGTGGGCAGCCACCGCCGCACCCCGCCGCGGGACCTCCCGGGCTTGCCGCCCGCCCGCGGGCGCCCCGCCCCGCGCGGGATCCGCCCGATGCCCGGGGCCGCCGGCCCCGCCCCGAACCCGGGCGAGCCGCGCTTCTTTCCCGCGGACCCGCCGTGGCAGAACCGCGGGCCGCGGCCGGGGAGGATCGAGGGGGGCCTGCCGCGATCCGCGACGGCCCGCCCGGGCGCCTCCGGCGCGCTTTCCGCGGCGGCGCCAGGGAACGCGCCAAAGCCCGCCATGAACCGGGATGCGCCGCCCGCGTGCGAAACCGGCCGCCTCCCGCCGCAAAGCTGCTCGGAATCGGCGCGCCGCGCGGGGTTCTGGCAGTCCCCCTCGTGCCGGACCCGCTTGTGCCGCCTGCCCTTTTTGCGGCGCGCCGCGGCCGGGTTCTCCTCCCGCATTGCCCCGCGTATGGTGTTGTGCGGAATATGGATTCCGGCAAGGCGCCCAATGTCGGCCTCCGGGCGCCCGGCCCCGCGCCTGCATCCCTGGCGTGCGCCGAGTATCGCAGTGCTCCCCGCGCCCGCGCGGCCCGCCTGCCGGCCTGCCGGGGGGACGAAACGCCGGGCGGCCGGGACCGGAGTGCCGGTGTTTTGCCCGGAGCTTTCGGGCCCGCATCTCGGACGCTCCCGCGGTCTCCGCGATCCGGGCGTTGGCCGTGTACCCCTTCCGCCTTTGCCTGACAGTCCATTCCGCCTAAAAATCGCCAAGCTTTCCCGTGGCGCGGGCGCGCCGCCCGCCCGCTTCCGCCGCCCCTCGCGCGGATCAGACCCGCGCGCCTTCGCTCCCGCTCCGCTTTCCCCTCCCGTCCGGATCGCCCCCCGTGGGGGGGCACATGCTGGTTTTGGGACCACACGCACTCCCTCAGGGTATGGGGTCAGCACCCCCCCCCCCGCGCGGGCGCGGTTCGGGCGCGCGCGGCCCCCGCGCGGCCGCATGCGTATGGTGGGTCACTGGCCGCCCGCGGGGCGCCGTGCGGCGCAGTGCGCCTTGCAGAATGCCTCGGACTTTGGCTTCCCGTGGCCGCCGCGCGCGGGCCAGGGGCCCGGCTTTTCGTCGCGGCGGCGCATCCCGTGGAAGTCGATCCCCCGGCCCGCCTTTTCCCCGATCCCCCCGCGGCGCCGCCGAACCCGCGCGGCGCCCCCGCCGTCCCGTCCGGCGCCGCGCGGGCCCCCGCCCGGCGCGGCCCCCCGCCCGACGGCGGGACGGCGCCGGCCGCGCGGGCCCCCGCCGGCGCCTCCCGCCCGCCCCCTCGCCCGCGGCCGCCCCGCCCGCGGCCGCATCCGGGGCGCGCCCGGCCATGTTGCTCGGCCTGCGCGGCGCGTCGGGGGCGTCCGAGAACTTGCCGGCGCCCGCGCCCCCGACGACCGTGTCGGCGGTTCGCTCGTATTGGCGGGGCTCTGTTCTGGCGCGTCCGGGGCGGCTTTTTTTTTTTTTCGTGGCGGCTGAAAGGCCCCCGGGGACCATCCCACATGCATCTTTTGGCTGTCCGCCCGTCGAACTTCGCGGCCGGCCCCGGCGGCGGATTCCGCCACTTTTGCGTTAACCGATCCGGGCGGTACGGGGCCGCGCACTCGCCAGCCACGGGAGTGAAAGCGCATTCGTTGATCCCGGTTCGCGCCTGCGGGGCGGGGGTTGCCGGCTTTGTGCTCCCGGCGGTGCGGACCTGCCTCCTTTCCTCCCTTTCGCGCCGCTCGCCGCGTCTCCCGGCCGTCACGCCTGGCCCGCGCGCCGCGCGATCCCCGGCGGATTCGGGATCTTTCGACGCGCGGTCGCCCTCCCCCGCCCGCCGATCCGGCGCCGGATGCGGACCGGCGCCGCCTCGGCGCATCCGCCAGGTCCCGCCGCGGACGGCCGGCGGCTGTCGTTGCCGAAGCCGGGCGGTTGCGCCGGTCCGGATGCTGGTGGCTTGGGCGCACCAGCCGGGCCCGGCCCGCCGGACGTGGCCTGACTCGTTGCGTCCGGGTCGGCGGCGCGCTTCGGAGGCGGCCCGTGACGCGGGCGCGCCGCCCTGCTGCGGGCGGGTGCGGGCTTGACGAGCCGGGAGGGCGCCCCGCGCGGCAACCCCGCCGCGCTTCCCGCGGCCGCGGGGGCCGGCGGCGCTTTTCGCCCGCGCCGCCGAGAAAAGTCGCCGGCGCGGCGATCTGCCACGGGCCGGCGGCTTTCGGGCGCGGCCGCGGGAAGGGCCGACCGCGCCGCATTGGTTAAATATAGTAATGTACAGTACTGTGGGATGGCCGGCTCACGCGATCCGCGCGATCCCCCGCACGGCGCAGGCGGCGCCCGGGGGACGCGCCGCCGTTGACGTGCGCGGGAGGCCGGGACGGCGTTCCCGGCAGCACGCGCGGGGACGACCAAGCAAGGCGGACGGACGAGGGCGAGGTGTACCGGGCGGTCACGAAGACGCGCGAGTCGGTAGACACGCTCGTAAGGGGCGCTTGGGGGGTGGTTGAAAGGGAGGGGCTGGCCGGCGAGTACGCCAGCATGCTCAACCTGCCGCGCTCCCGCATCCGCGACCTGTTTTTGTCCCCCACCGTCGAGCGCGCCAAAGACGCGGATCCCGTTGCGGCGCGCGGGCTTTGGCTGGATGCCGTCAGCCGCAGCGCGGAGATCGGGAACAAGTACCTCGAGATGCTTGAATTCCGGGACGAGGCCAACAGGATCGTGCGGAGCCGACTGGAGACGTCGGACCTGCTTTTCAGGGGAACGCACTCGGACGAGCTCGACTCGATCCTGTCGCACCGCGCGGTGGGGGTGGGCGCGCCGTCCGCGAGGGGCGGCAACAGGACGGGGGCGGCGTTCGGGTTCGTGTCCCTCTCGGTGCTGGAGATAACCGCGCTCGACTACGGCGACATCCTGCTGAGGTTCGATGCGGCGGCCCTGAGGGCGCAGGGCGCGGTCCCCGTCACCTACGACGCGTTCGCCACGAAGCAGGGCTCCGCGCACGAGTCCATGTCGAATCCCATGTCGCTGGCACACCTGGACGATCTGGAAGTGAGGATCCCCCGGGGGATCCCCCTGCGGGATGCGGGCCTGCTAAGCATCACGACGCTGAGCCGGGATCCTGGCGCGGCGGACGAGCTGGTCGCCGCGTGCGGGTCGATCGCCGCGTGCGCCGCCGCGGACAGGGACGAACTGCGGGCCAAGTTCGCCGCGCGTCGGGCGGGCTAAATGCCCGTTCCGCGTCAGGGCGGGATCGGGCAGGCGCGGCGGGCGCGCGCGGGTGGCGGTTGCATCGCCCCGAATGGCCGCCCCGCGCGCGGGAGGCCCGATCCGGGCGCGCGGGCCGCGCGACGCCGGGCGCGCCCGGGAGCGCCGGCGGGCCGCTTCGATGCGCGCCGTCCTTCGCGGCGCCGCGGATGCGGCGCCGGGCGCGCCCCGGCGGGCGCGGGGGACGGGCCGCGCCGTTCCGCGGGCCAGGCGGGCGGGCGGGGGAGGCCACTTGGTCGCGGGGCGCGCGTCCGGCTTCGCCCTCCGCTGCCCGGCGGGCTCGCGGCAGGGGCGCGGCGGGAGAGCGGCCGGGCCGAACTGGGCGCGCGGCAGCGCGATCGATCCGCGCTAGCATGCTGGCGACCTCCAGGCGCGCCTTTCAAGCATCCCGCCGCGCTTTTTCGGGTTCCCGCAGTCCTCCGGGACGGCGCGCGCGGCCTCCCGCGGGATCTAGCGCCACATTGTAAGGCCGCATCCCGCCACGGGCATCACGTGGCGCTGCTCCGCGTCGCGCATCAGCCGTTCCCATTCCGGGTATTCCTCGAGCCCCCGGCCCATCCGCCCGGCGTCGCCCCCGCCTGCCGCGCCCGCGCCCGTGCGGCGCCGAGGAGGCATTTGGGCAACGATTCCGCGGCGCGCGGGGCCGGCTGGAAACCGGCGGGCGCCGGTTGTGGCCGCCCTCCCGCCGGCCGGCCCGCCCGCGCCTCGGCCTTGCAGGAGCCCGGGCGCCGCGGGGCCTACCGCGAAGCAGGCCCCCGGGAGCCTTGATGCGGCGGCGGGAAAGATGCCGCGCCGCGGGCCGGCGTGCCGCGCCGCGTCAGCCGCGACCGCCAGTGGTGCGTATGAGCCTGTCCGCGGCCGCCGTGAGGTCGCCCGGCTTGTACGGCTCGCCCTCCGGGGCGCGGATCCTCCCGCTTTCGCGACTTGCCAGCAGTTCCTCGTACTTTTTCGGGTCCTCGAGGTAGTCCTCCAGGACGGCGCGCGTCGTCTCCCGCGGGATCTCGCGCCACTTCGCAAAGTCGTACTCCACCATGTGTATGACGTCGTTCGGATCCGCATCGTCGATCACGCGCAGCGTCTGCCTCAGATGCTTCTGGTACCGCCAGATCAGCAACACGGCGTCGGACTCGTCTACGCTCACGAGCGCGCCGCGCCGCGGCCGCATTTAAGCGGCGGCCCCGCGGCGCGCAAGGCCGCCGGCCCCCGTCCGCGCGGCAAGAAATGCCGGCCCGCGGGAACCGGCGGGGAACCGGCGGGGAAACCGGCCGGCCCGCCGGCCCGCCGGCCGCGTTCCCGGCGCTTCGGCGCCGTGCGCGGCGCCCGCTCCCGGAAGCTCGCGACGATCCCCCGCCGCCTCGCGCCCGGAAGCTTCGGCGCCGTGCGCGGCGCCCGCTCCCGGAAGCTCGCGACGATCCCCCGCCGCCTCGCGCCCGGAAGCTTCGGCGCCGTGCGCGGCGCCCGCTCCCGGAATCCCCGCCGCGGCCGCCTCGTCTGCTACGGGCCGCCGCGGCGCGCCGCGCCCGTCGCGCGGTTGAGCCTGTCCATGGCGGCCGTGAGGTCGCCATGCTTGTGCGGCCCGCCCTCCGGGAAGCGGATCCTCCCGCCCTCGTGCTTTTTCAGCAGTTCCCCGCACTTTTCCGGGTTCCTGGCACAGTCCTCCAGGACGGCGCGCGTCGTCTCCCGCGGGATCCCGCGCCACTTCGCAAAGTCGTACTCTGCCGCGTGTATGGTGTTGTCCGGCTCCGCGTGGCCGAGCACCCGCAGCGTCTCCTCCCGGTTGTACTCGTACCGCCAGATCAGCCGCGCGGCGTCGGACTCGTCAACGGCCGCCCCGCCCGCGCGCGCGCTGCGCCGCGGCGGTGTTTAAACAACCGCCCGTTCTTGGCGCACGGGGCCGGCAGCCCCCGCCCCGCGGGCGCGAATCCGATCCCCGAGCACGCCGGCCGCCCCGCTGGCCTCGGCCGCGCCGGCAGCCCCCGCCCCGCGGGCGCGGATCCGGTCAGCGAAGGCGCTTTCGCGCCCGCGGCCGGCGCGCGCGCGGCCTCGCATTCCTGGCGGCACGGGGCCGGCAGCCCCGGCTCCTCGGGCGCGGGCCCGGATCAAGAGCCGTTTTGGCGACCGCGGCCGGCGGGCGCGCGGCCCCCCGCGACCCCCCGTGCGGCGCTTTCTCCCCCCGGCGCGCGCGCCGCCCCGCGGGGCGCGGGGGCCGAAAAACCGGCATCGGTCCGGCGCCGGCCGCGCCCGCCTTTTCCGCGCGGCCGCCCGCCGATCCTTGCCGCGCCGGTTCGCCCCCGCGTCCGCGGCGCCCCCGCGTCCGCGGGGAAAGAACGGCCGCGGCGACCGCGCGCGGAGTCACGGCTCCGCGGGGCCTTCCCTCCCGGGCCCGCCGCCGCGCCCGCGCGCGTGACGGGCGGGACGGCGCCGGGACGCGGCGGGGCTGCCCGCGGGAGCGGCAGCCCGGGGGAAGGGGATCGCCGATGCGCGGGCCCCGACTCCGCCCCGTCCGGCCGGCGCGGCGCCAGCCCGCGGCGGCCTTCCCTTTCCTCCCGGCGGGCGTGACGGCGCAGGGCTCGCCGCGCCGGCCCTCCGGCGCTGCCGGCGCGCGGCGCGGCCGCATCCCCCGGCCTGCCGCGCATCGCCCCCCGTCCGGAGCCGCGGCCGCATCCCCCGGCCTGCCGCGCATCGCCCCCCGTCCGGAGCCGCGGACGCCCCGGCGGCCGGCTGCCGGCGAGCGGGCGGCCCGCCGGCCGCCCGTCCCGGCGCCGCCGGCATCCGCGGGCCCGCCCCCCGGATCCGCGCCCCCGGCATCCTTAATAGCGCCCCGCCGGCACTTGGCGCACGGACGGGTACAAGGCGCTCGTGGCGCTCGGCGTGGCGGCGGTGGCGGCGATGGCCGTCGTCTTCGGCGCCGACCTGATGCGGGGGACGGTCGCCACGCAGGACCACGCGATCTTCGTCGACCCGCTCATAGACAGGCAGAACCTGTTCGTGACGGGGCGGGTGACGGTGCAGAACACGGGGGGCGAGCGCCTCACCAACGTGAGGGTGAACTTCGGGGGCGGGGGCGTCCTGGAGCTGGGCGCGCTCGATCCGGGCAAGAAGGTGATAGTCTCCCCCCCGCCGGAGAGCCCGATGGAGTTCGTCGTGGTGACGGCCGACCCCGGCGTGCTCGTGAGCAAGGCCTACCGCGAGCCGCCGAAGATGGTCGGCATGATGGGCTCGTAGGCCGCCGGGCGTCCGCGGCCCCGGCCGGCGCGGGGGGGGGGGGAGGCGCGCGGGGCGCGGGCCGGGACCTGTGACGGGGCGCGGTCCCCGCGCCGCGCAGCATGGGGTCAGCACCCCCCGCTCCTCAGGCGCGAATCAAGAACAGCAAAGTCGTTTCCGCGCCCGTGACGGACGGATGCGTGACCCCATACGCCGCGCACTAGTCCATCCCATAACTCGGATTTCAGGCGTGAAAACCGCCCCGCCGCGGCCGTCGTAGGCGCGATTATGAGGCAGACTACCGCGCACCGCAAAATATCCAAATACGTAAAGCAGTACGTGACACCAGTGAACTTGCACGCGTCGCTCGGGGGCCGGCTGAAGCGCGCGAAGGGTGTGCCGGCGGGTAAGCAGCGCGCGGCGTGCTGGGGATTCATGGCCTCGGGTTGGGTCCTCGTCGCCCTCGGCGAAATTTCGAACACGCCCGTCCTCCTGCAGGGGGTGGCGTTTATCGCGATCGGGCTCGTCGGCTTGCTGACGTCGTGCAGCAGCGAGCAGGTCGGGAAGAGTATCCGGGAGTCCGTAGCAACGGAGTCGGCCGAGACGCGCGAGGCCATCGCCTCGGAGTCGGCCGAGACGCGCGAGGCCATCGCCTCGGAGTCGGCCGAGACGCGCGAGGCCATCGCCTCGGCTGCGGCCGAGTTGAAGGCCGACGGGGCCGAGACGCGCGGCGTGCTGGTTTCCACCAACGGCACGCTGGCCGGCGTGGCCGATGCCATAAAGACCGACGGGGCGGGCGGCGCGCGGGGCCCGCGCCGGCGGGAGGGCGGCGCGAGGCGCACCGCGCGCTCGTAGCCGCCGGCCGCGTGTGCTTGCGTCCGAACCGGAACCGCGCCCGGCGGCAGCAAACCGCCCCCCGATCCCGCGCCCGGATCGCGACGGGCGCGAGCCCGCGCCAGGCCGCGGCCGGCACGCGCTTGCCTCCCCCCCGCCGCGGCCCGGGGCCGCCCCGGCGGGCCCGCGCGCCGCGCGATCCCGGCAGGGCGGCGGGATCCGCAGGCCGGGCGGCGCCGGCGCGGCGGATCCGCGCGCCGGCGCGGCGGAACCGGAGGCGGCGCCGCCGCGCGGGGAACCGGCGCGTCGGGATGCGGGAAGGCAGGCGCGCCCGGCGCCCCCCGCTAGGTAGATAACGCCGCGGCGGCCCCCCCGCGCGTGCGGTTCCTGGCGTCCGGGAAGGTCAAGGACATCTACGAGGACGGCGCGTCGGGGCTGGTGTTCAGGTTCAGCGACCGCATATCCGCGTACGACGTGCGGTTCGCCGAGCGCGTGCCGAGGAAGGGCGAGGTGCTGTGCGGGTTCGCCGAGCACTGGTTCCGTAGCCTCGGCGTCCCCAGCCACTTCGTGGAGCGGGTGTCGGCCACGGAGATCAGGGTCAGGAGGATGGAGATGGTCCCGATGGAGTGCGTGGTGAGGGGGTACGTGTACGGCAGCCTGGCCGAGAGGCTGCGGCGCGGCGCCGCCGCCGGCCTGGTCCCGGGGGGCGCCGACACGAGGCTGGCCGCCAGGCTGCCCTCGCCCGTGTTCGATCCCACGACGAAGGCCGCGCGCGACGTCCCGGTGGACAGGGCGGGGGCCGTCGGGGCCGGCCTGGTCACGGGGGGCGAGTTCGACGCGCTCCGCTCGGCATCGCTCGGGATATACGGGGCCGTGTCCCGCGCGGCCGCGCGGGCGGGGTTCGTGCTGGCGGACCTCAAGCTGGAGTTCGGGCGCCTGGACGGCGGGCTGGTGCTGGGGGACTCCATAGGGCCCGACGAGTTCAGGCTCTGGCCCGCGGCCGGGTACTCGCCGGGAAGGGCGCAGGAGTCGTACGACAAGCAGGTGCTGCGCGACTGGCTCTCGGAGAACGGGCACAGGGAGCGGTTCGAGGCAGAGCGCGCGGCCGGCCGCGATCCGGCGCCCCCGGCCATCCCCGCCGGGGTGATCTCCGAGATAACCTCCCGGTACGTGGCCGCGTACGAGCGCCTGACCGGCCGCGCGCTCTGACGGGCCGGGCGCCGCCCGCGCGGCCGGCGGGAGGCCGGCGGCCCCGCAGTGCGGGGACGGGGCAACCTGCCCCGCGCTTTCCGCGCGCGCCCGAAAGGATGCCGCCCGGCCCCCGCCGCGCGGCCGCGGGGGGGAGGGGCGCGGGGGGCCCGGGGCGGGCGGGCCCCGCGCCGGGGCGCTCCCGCCGATCTTTCCGGTGCCGGGAGCCCGGCCGCCGGAGGCCCGCCGGGAGGCCGCGCCGCGGGGCGGCCCGCGCGATCGCGCGGAGGATCGCGGGCGGAAGCCGCCCGCGGGGGAGGAGGGGGGCGCGGGCCGCCGGCGATCCCGGCTGGCGCGGAAGAGCAGCGCGGGCCGCGGAGGGCGGACTTTGAGTTCGGCATCGGGCATTGTCGGGGGGGGGGGAGGGGAGGCGCTTCCGGGCGCAAGGCCGCCGATGCGGGGAAAAGCGCCCCAAAACCGCGGGCTGCCGCGGGGCGGCGGACACCGCGGCGCGCCGGTCCGGCGCGCGCCGGAAGGCATCCGCCCGCGGGACCCGCCGCGGGAGCCTCCCGGCGCGGCCGCGCGGCGCGCGCGGGACGGGGTACCCGCCGGCGGGGCGGCGGCTAGCGCCGCTTCTTTTTTCCGCGCAAGCCCACTGCGATGCCGAGCGCCACGCCGACGGACAGTATGATCCCCCAACTGATGATCGAGAGTTGCGGGGGCTGCGGCGGTCCCTCGACCCCGCTCCCGCCTTCCCACCCGCCGTCCTGGGCCTGCAGGAAAACCAGGCCCAACCCCAGCGCCGCCCACGACAGCATTTCCGGAATAAGCGCGGGAGGGAACACCGCCTAGCTTGCAAGCAGCGCGTGGCAGGTTTTGTTTCCCGGATCCGATTGAATTAAGTTGCAGACCGGCTGATAATGCGCTCTTGAGGGGCTGAAATCGAACCCGTTGCCATCATGGCAACTCGCAACCCAGCTGGCGCATTCCCGTACCGGCACCCGGCTGTCGACGGGCACGCGTGGCTGGCAGTAACCGCCCGCATTTTTGGCCTTGTTGCGTGGGATCGATCGTCCCCGATTTGAGTAGGCTGGTAAGGCGTAGGTCGGGCTCTTCGGCGTGAGCGCGTTCTTCCTGCTCAGAACGAGCGCGTGCTTTGCCACCTTGGCTGGATCGCACTCCGGGTGGCCCCTCCTGCCGGGGAGGTCACGGAGGCCGTCCACCCCGTCTGCGCGGAATCTTTCGACCCACAACTGCACCGTGCGCTGCGTCACGTCCGCATATGTGGCTGCGTTTGACGCGGGATGTCCCAGCAGCACGTAACGCACTGCCGAGATCCTGGTATACAGCTTAATGCTTTTCTCGGCGCGCATGGCCTCCGTGAGGATATCTGTCTCGTCCATGCCATACCCCTCACACCTTTGCCGCTTAAACCTTTAGGTTTTTAGATCGCGCGGGACGAATTTAATCGCGATCTCTTCTGATGCTCCGCCAAGATCGACATCCGCGCGCGTCTGGAGCGCGGCGTTTGATGCGAAATTACCGCCAATCGCCAGTAATGGTGCTGGGGGACTCTATGGGCCCCGACGAGTTCAGGCTCTGGCCCGCGGACGGGCACTCGCCGGGAAGGGCGCAGGGGGCGTACGACAAGCAGGCGCCGCGCGGCGAGGCCGGCACCGGCCACGAGTGGCAGCATGGGGCGCAGGGGGCGTACGACAAGCAGGCGCTGCGCGGCCGCGCCATGCTCTGCAGTATGTGCCGCCACTTGGGCGCAGGGGGCGTACGACAAGCAGGCGCTGCGCGGCCGGCTCTCGGAGAACGGGCGCAGGGAGCGGTTCGAGGCCGAGCGCGCGGCCGGCCGCGATCCGACGCCCCCGGCCATCCCCGCCGAGGTGATCTCCATGATGACCGCCAGGTACGCGGCCGCGTACGTGCGCCTGACCGGCCGCGCGCTCTGACGGGCCGGGCGCGGCTCCCGGGATCGGGAACCCCGCCGTCCGCCTGCCGGCGCGGGGCCCCGCGCGCGCGGCGGGCCTCCGACTCGAATCGGGAACCGCCCGCCTTGACCTCCCCGGCGGCCGTGGCCCCTCCCCGGCGGCCGTGGCCCCTCCCCGGCGGCCGTGGCCCCTCCCCGGCGGCCGTGGCCCCTCCCCGGCGGCCGTGGCCCCTCCCCGGCGGCCGTGGCCCCTCCCCGGCGGATGCCGCGCCGCTCCCACCCGCGTAGGGCCGCTCCCACCCGCGTAGGGCCGCTCCCACCCGCGTAGGGCCGCTCCCACCCGCGTAGGGCCGCTCCCACCCGCGTAGGGCCGCTCCCACCCGCGTAGGGCCGCTCCCACCCGCGTAGGGCCGCTCCTACTTGCATAACGCCGCTCCCACCCGCGTAGGGCCGCTCCTACTTGCATAACGCCGCTCCCACCCGCGTAGGGCCGCTCCTACTTGCATAACGCCGCTCCCACCCGCGTAGGGCCGCTCCTACTTGCATAACGCCGCTCCTACTTGCATAACGCCGCTCCTACTTGCATAACGCCGCTCCTACTTGCATAACGCCGCTCCTACTTGCATAACGCCGCTCCTACTTGCATGACGCCGCTCCCGCCCGCGCGGCGCCGCGATCCTGCACGCGCCCCCGGCGCGGCCAAAAAAAACCACCCAGTTTGACAACAATATGTGACGATGCCGCAGATAAGGGCAGCCGGGGAGGGGTAGGCAAGGTAATGCAGTGATGTCGACGCTACTACGCAAGCAGCTCAGGGTGAACCGGATAGTGACCACCAGCATCGAGCAGGCGAAGGCCCTGGAGGATCCGTCCAGGCTGAGGATCGTCGAGCTCCTCTACCGCAGCGCCCTGAACGCGGAGCAGATAGCGGGCCACCTGAAGAGATCCGGGCGGCCGAGGGCGCTGACGACCGTCCGGCACCACTTGGACGTGCTCAGGGAGGCCGGGCTCGTGGAGGTGGCGAGGATCGAGGAGGCGCGCGGCGCGGTGACAAAATACTACGGCACGACCACGAGGTTGCTGGGGTTCAACGCCCCCGACGACTTTGACTCGCGGTACTCGTCAGCCATCCGCGCCGCCTCCGCCCAGATCGAGGACGTGCTGAAGTCGATAGCCCCGAAGGTGACGATTGCCCCAAAGGCGAAAAAAAAGCCGGATCCGCGGTACTCGCAGTACGTGATGGTGGAGATAGTGAACAGGGCCGTGGCCCGGGCCATGGAGCGCGGGGCGGGGGACAAGGGCTGACCGCGGCCGCGGGGGCGCGGAACGGGAACCGCGCCCCCGCGGCCGGCGCCCGGGGAGGGGGCGCCGGCGGATGCGGCGGACGGGCCGGCGCCCGGGGAGGGGGCGCCGGCGCGGGTTCCGCTCCCTGATGGCGCGGCCGGGCGGCCTGGACTCCCTGGCCAGGCTGCTGGGCGCCCGCAACCTGGCGTACCTGTCCACCATAATGCCCGACGGCTCGCCGCAGCTCACCCCCGTGTGGGCCGGCTTCGGCGGCGGCCACGTGCTGGTGAGCACGGCGGAGGGGCGCGTCAAGCACAGCAACGTGCTGCGCGATCCCCGCGTGGCCGTCTCGGTGGTGAGCTCGGAGGACCCGCTGGACATGGCCTCCGCGAGGGGCCGCGTGGCGCGGATAGCGCCGGACTACGACTATGCGTACGCGGACGAGCTGGCGAGGCGGTACATGGGAAGGGACAGGTACCCGTTCAGGAGGCCCGGCGAGAGGCGCACGACGCTGTGGATCCTTCCCGCCAGCGTGCACGTGATGCCCGCGCTGCGGCCGGACGATCCGTGACGTTTTCGAACTCGGGTTCGGAAACGCGGGCCCGCCGCGCCCCCGTCCCGCGGGACCGCCGCCGGGAGGGCGGGGGCGCGAAAAAGGGGCCCCGCCCGGCGCCGGCCTCCCCGGGACGAGGGCGGGCGGCGCCGGGAGGCGAAAGCGCGCCCCCGCGCCCGGCCGCGCGATCCGGCAACATTTGCGGACGCGCCCGCCCCCGCGCCTGCCGGCGGGGCGGCGCGCGGAAAAGGGCCGGGCGCCGGCTAGGAACCCTGCCGGATGCGGGCGGGCGATCCGGGATGTTTCTGAACTCGGGTTCGGAAATGTCGCTTTTTGGCTTCCCCCGCGCAACTGCCGCGCGGCAGGGCGGCGCGCATCCGGGCGGCCTGAAGCCTGGCGGCTGCTGCCGCGGGCGGGGGGCGGCACGTTTCGCCCCGCAGCCGGCTCCGCGTGCGGGTTCCCGCCGGCCTCGCCGCGGAGCAGGCGGGGGGCGGCACGTTTCGCCCCGCAGCCGGGAAAAGGCGCGCGGCGCAAAACGCGGCAGGATGCGGCACCTTGAATGCCAGCGGCATGCTTCGCCTCGCGGCCGGGAAAAGGCGCGGCTGCCGCCCGCGGCGGCGCGCGGGATCGCCGCGGCGCGGGAACCCTCCGCCGCCTTCCGCGGCGCGGGACCCTCCGCCGCCTTCCGCGGCGCGGGACCCTCCGCCGCCTTCCGCGGCGCGGGTGCCGCCGGCCGCGCGATCCGGCAACATTTGCGGACGCGCCCGCCCCCGCGCCTGCCGGCGGGGCGGCGCGCGGAAAAGGGCCGGGCGCCGGCCGGGGACCCCGCCGGTTGCGGGCGATCCGGGATGTTTCTGAACTCGGGTTCGGAAATATCGCCTTTTGGCTTCCCCCGCGCAACTGCCGCGCGGCAGGGCGGCGCGCGGAAAAGGGGCGGCCCCCGCTCCGGCGCCGCCGGCCGGGAACGCGTCCCGCCGGCGGCGCCCCGCGCATCGGCCGGCGCCGCGCCTTGCATGCGGGGGGGCGATCCCGCGCGTTTCTGAATTCGGGTTTGGAAATGCCGCCTTTCGGCCCCTTCCGCGCGGCCGCTAGCAGTTCAGCAGGCAGACTATGCCGATGTCGCGCGAGGCCTGCAGCTTTGTCGGCAGTATGCCTATCTTGTACTCGGCGCCCTCGTCGAACGGTATGTCGAACTGGGTGGTCCACGCCGACTCCCTGCCCGGCTGCAGGTAGTAGTCGAGCAGGTCCTTGTCGTCGAACCTCCCGTAGACGGGCTGGGTCTTGTCGTCGTCCTCGTCGATGATGTAGAACTGGCCGCCGGACATCCTGGTCTCCTCGTCGAGCAGGTTGGTCGCGCTTATGCGGATCTTCACGAAGGTGTTCGCGGGCGGCGTCTCCTCGCTGCCCTCGTGCGTGCCGGCGTACTCTATCACGTACTTGACGGGGCCCACCTGTATGGGGTCGCCCGCGTCGGCGTGTATGAACTTCGGCTGGTACAGGTCGTAAAAGTAGATGGCTATGCCTATGGACGCGAGTATCGCCGCCACCACCACGACGACGGTTCCGGACATGCGGCTCGGAAGTCCGGGCGGTATATAGTGTGACCGGCGGGCGGGCGGAGCGGCCGCGCCGGCGCGCCGGCCGGCCGTACTGCGCAAAGCCCCCGCCGGGGCGCGGATCCGGCCCTCCCGCGCGCGATGCGGCGGAGCGGCCGGCGCCGGATCGGCCCCCGGACCCCTACCCTTTCCGGCGAGGATCGCGCCTCCCGGGCGCGCCTTTTTCGCCCGAAACGGCCGGAAAACGGGGCCCGGGGCCCCGTTTCGAGGGGGGTTTAGCTTTCACGCCTGCCCCGAAACGATCGGCAGTCCCGAGCTGAGCTACCCCCATCTTTCGGCGGTTGCATCGCCCGCGCAGGCGCGGAAGCTAAACCCCCCCTCGATCCGCCCGATCTGCAGCATGGCGCGCCGCGCCTGAGCGGGGGGGCCGGCAGGGGGGGTTTAGCTTTCGGGCGCCGGGGGCCGGCTCCGGCCCGTACGGGCGCCCGGAGCCCCCCGCCGTATTTCGCGCGCGCGGGCGAGCATGATGATCGGCGGGCGGCCCCGCCGTAAAACGCCCGGAGCCCCAGCCGCATTTCGCGCGCGCGGGGCCGGCCGCGGCTCCGCTTGGCGCGGGCCCGGATCGGCGGAGCCTCCGCGCCCGCCGGCCCGCGCCGCGGGGCTCAGATGGCCTTGGCCAGCCACTCCGAGGTTTCTTCGCCCATGCGCACGGCCCGCTCGGCCGCATCCGTCACGGCATCGTGCCGCATGCCGCCCTTCCCGTCCAGCACGATGTAGACGCCGACGATCACCCTGCCGTCCGGCTCCTCGTGGACGCGGTGGACGGCCCGCACGGTGCCGCAGAACTGGCGCAGCCGCGAGGCGAACGCGGCCGCCTCGGCCCCCGTGAACCGGGCGTACCGGGCGTTCTGCCTCATGCCGAGCGGGCAGAGGGCCCCCACCACGAGCACCCCGGGCTGGCCGCGCGGCCCGAACGCCACCAGGCGGTTGCCGAACCGCCCCGTGTCGTCCACGACGAACTTGAACAGCTCGCCGCCCGCCTCCCTGGGCCGGTAGCTGCGCTGCACGAGCCACCTCTCCACGTCGGCCTTCAGCCGCCCCGATGCGTCCACCGCCGGCGCGGCGGCGCCGCCCCAATTATTAGCTTGGGGCCGCGCGCGGAATGTTGCCGGTCTCGAGTTCCGAAATATCCGGCCGATCGTCGCGCGGGATCCTACTGGAGCGGCTCCGTCTCCGCGTTGAACATGTCGGCGATGAGCGCCACCTCGCCGATGAGCACTATGTTTATTCCAACCTGCAATGCGGCTACGACGATCCCCAAATACATGCAGTTCTTCGCCTTGCTGGGATCGTCCGCCCGCAGGACGAAATAGGAGATGATGCCTCCGAGCAGGCTGAGGAATATGGGGAGGAGGAACCACCACGAACTGCGCCTTCGCTGGTACGAATCAAAGTCGCCCATCAGGGTACGCCCCGCCGCGACCAGAAGCTGCGCCTGCTCCATGACATGCGCCGCCGCTTGGGCTGTGGCTTATGAACGTTTTTAATCGCTCTGGGTGTAGACTTACGTCCAAACCGGAACCGCGCCTAGCAACGGCAAGCCACCTCATGATCTCACGCCCAGATCACGATGGACGTAAGTCTACACCGCTCTGGGTTATGGACACCTCGACGGTCTCGGCGTGCTCACCCTCGGGGCTCCGGCGCACGGCGAGGAGCTTGGGCCTGCCGAAGTCGGCCGTGCAGTCGGGGCAGGCGTACGTCAGGACGCGGTCCCCCGCGGGCGCCTTCGGGTTGGACAGCCGCGGATAGTACACCAGCCTGGCCCCGCAGTCGACGCAGTGCCTGCTCCTGCCCCTTCCCGCGCCGCTCCCTGACATGGCGCACGGCGGGACGGGGCAGATTTGTGCTGTTCGGTCGCGCGGGTCCTCGCGCCCGCCGGCTGCTGGCGCGGAGGCGCAACCGCCGATCCGGATCCGCGCCGGCGAAAGGGCGGGCGGCCCCGCGGATCCTCGCCCGCAACCCAAACGGCGGACACGCGGGCGTGGGGCCGGCCGCTTCCCCCGCCGGGCGCTGTCCCTGATCGGCGCGGGCGCCTCCGCGCGCGCCCGGACTGTACGTGGCCTCGCACGCGCCGGCGCTCGCCATGTTTATAACGCGAGCGCGCCGCTTCGCGCCGTGGCCGATTCGCCGGAGATGGTTCCCGTCAGGATGCTGACGCAGCACGCGTACTGCCCCCGGCTCGGGTACATGGAGTGGGTGCAGCAGGAGTTCGCGTACAACGAGGAGGTGGTGGAGGGGGAAAACCACCACAGGAACGTCGATGCCCCATCGGGGTTCGACAAGCACAGGGATGCCGGCGAGGAGGACCTGGTGCACGTGACATCGGTGAACCTTTCGGACGAGGCCTTGGGCCTGACCTGCAAGGCCGACCTCCTGGAACTGCAGGGCAAGAACGCGGTCCCCGTCGAGTACAAGCGGGGCCGGATCCCCGACAACCCGCGCCGGGCGTACGACAGCCATATCGTGCAGCTGTGCGCACAGGGTCTGCTGCTGCGCGCCAACGGCTACGCGTGCACAAAGGGCGTTGTGTACTACGTCACGTCCAGGAAGAGGGTAGATGTGGAGTTCGACGACGAGACGGTGGCCGCGACCCTGAAGTGCCTGCACGACATGAGGGAGACCGCCGCGGGCGGGACCATACCGCCGCCGCTGGTGGACAGCCCAAAGTGCCCGCGGTGCTCCCTGGTGGGCATATGCCTGCCCGACGAGACCCGGGCGCTCTCGGAGGGGGCGGAAAAGGTGGACCCCGACAGCGTCAGGCGCATGTTCCCCATCAGGGACGACGCGATGCCGGTGTACGTGCAGGACCAGGGCGCCAGGGTCTCCCTGTCCGGCGACCGCATGGTGATAACGCCGCGAGCCGGGGAGGCGTCCAGCGTGCGCTTCCTAGACGTCTCCGCCCTGACGCTGTACGGGAACGTGCAGGTCACCACGCAGGCGGCAAGGCGGCTGTGCCGCGAAGATATCCCGATATGCCACATGTCCTACGGCGGCCGATTTGAGGGAATCACGACGGGAACCATCAGCAAGAACGTCGACCTGCGGCTGCGCCAGTACGCGGCGCACCAGAGCAGCGCGCGCCGGATGGCCGTGGCGCGCCAGGTGGTGCACGGCAAGATCCGCAACAGCATCACCATGCTCCGGCGGAACCACGCGTCGCCGCCGAAGGACGTGCTGGACGGGATGGAGCGGCTGGCGGAGCGGGCCGCGGCCGCGAAGCAGTACGAGGCGCTGCTGGGTATGGAGGGGGCGGCAGCGCGCATGTACTTCGGCGCGTTTTCGGGAATGATAAAGTCGGACTCCGAGGCGTTCAAGTTCGAGGAGCGCAACCGGCGGCCCCCGAAGGATCCGGTGAACGCGCTGCTCTCCTACCTGTACTCGCTGCTGTGCCGGCAGGCCGTGGTGGCCGCCCTCTGCGCGGGGTTCGACCCGTACCTCGGGTTTCTACACATGCCGAAATACGGCAAGCCGTCCCTGGCGCTGGACATCATGGAGGAGTTCCGCCCGATCATCGCGGACTCGACGTGCCTGACGCTTGTCAACAACGGCTCCATCGCAAAGTCCGACATGATCATCACGAAGTTCGGCGTCAACCTCACCAACGACGGGCGGATAAAGGTGATCAGAGCGTACGAGCGGCGCATGGACACCACGGTAAGGCACGCGCTGCTGGGCTATTCCGCGAGCTACCGGAGGATACTGGCCACGCAGGTCCGCCTGCTCGCGAGGCACGTGGCCGGCGAGATACCGGCGTACCCGCCGTTCATGACGAGGTGACCGGCACTGCGCAACAGGTACGTGGTGTGCTACGACGTGCGGGACCCGCGGCGGCTGGTGCGCACCCACAAGAAGATGCTCGGGTACGGCGATCCCGTCCAGTACTCCGTGTTTTCTTGCGAGCTGAGCCGGAGGGAGCTGGCCTACATGCACAGGGACCTGAGGGACATACTCAACTTGGACGAGGACAGGGTGCTCGTGGTCAACACGGGCGACGCCGCGAAGGAAAGCACGGCAGTGTCGACCATGGGGGCCCAGAAGTCCATAGAGAGGAAGGTGGCCATCATTATATAGCCGCGAGCGGTCCAGTGCCCGGAGCGAGACGCGCGGGCGCTCGCAACCGCAATATATAATGGAACGCCAGTTGCGGCGCACGTACAGTATGCGTCCCGGAAACCCGCGCCCGGCAGGGCGCACGGGGTCCGTCCGCCCCAAGCGCCATCGGATTCTGCCCGCGCGGGAGGCTTTCCGCAACTCTCATGTTGCGGCCCCATTGAAGCAAGCCGAGGTCTGCAGGAACAAGCACTAGGACGTATGCTTTCCGCAACTCTCATGTTGCGGCCCCATTGAAGCCTGCTCGCCTTCCAAAAACGAACGGTTTCCCTCCGGCTTTCCGCAACTCTCATGTTGCGGCCCCATTGAAGCTTTTGCGCCACTCCAAGAGCGCGTTCAGCGCGTCGTGCTTTCCGCAACTCTCATGTTGCGGCCCCATTGAAGCATGGTCGTGCTGGCCACCGCAGGGTCCGCCGTGTTCTTTCCGCAACTCTCATGTTGCGGCCCCATTGAAGCACCCGCCGAAACCTATAACTACCCAATAATTACTACTTTCCGCAACTCTCATGTTGCGGCCCCATTGAAGCTTTTTCGATCTTGGGGATCTTCTGCCTGGTGAGCTTCTTTCCGCAACTCTCATGTTGCGGCCCCATTGAAGCCCATGCGGCCTCATCGATGGCCCCATTGATGGCTTCTTTCCGCAACTCTCATGTTGCGGCCCCATTGAAGCGCTGATTTCAAACCACGGCGGGCGCGTGCTCCTGCTTTCCGCAACTCTCATGTTGCGGCCCCATTGAAGCGCCGTCACGCTTCCCCCCGCGCGGGGGGGATATAAGCTTTCCGCAACTCTCATGTTGCGGCCCCATTGAAGCTCGGTGTCGCGGTCGCGTGGATCCCCCCGCCGCACTTTCCGCAACTCTCATGTTGCGGCCCCATTGAAGCAAGTCGTCTCTTGTTTTCAGATACATCATCATCAAACTTTCCGCAACTCTCATGTTGCGGCCCCATTGAAGCGAAACGTACACTGCCGACCTCGCGGTAAAACAGGAACTTTCCGCAACTCTCATGTTGCGGCCCCATTGAAGCTCCTGGCGTCGTTCCCACCGGCGGCGCCGCTTGGCCTTTCCGCAACTCTCATGTTGCGGCCCCATTGAAGCACGACTTTGTGGGATTTTGACACTAGTCTGATACTCTTTCCGCAACTCTCATGTTGCGGCCCCATTGAAGCCTGTTCGTCCCTCAGCCTCTGCTCGTTGGTAAAGGCTTTCCGCAACTCTCATGTTGCGGCCCCATTGAAGCTCGTCCAGCGGGTAATAGAGGAACAAATAGACAAGATCTTTCCGCAACTCTCATGTTGCGGCCCCATTGAAGCCAGGATCGCGAACAGCTTGTTTTGCGGCGTGTGCACCTTTCCGCAACTCTCATGTTGCGGCCCCATTGAAGCTCAGCAGGGCCCGCGCCAATACCGCTCGCGGCGTCGCTTTCCGCAACTCTCATGTTGCGGCCCCATTGAAGCACGATTGCGGCTTTTTCCTGCGCTTTGATCTGATCTTTCCGCAACTCTCATGTTGCGGCCCCATTGAAGCACGATCGAGGGGCTCGATGGAAACCACGGTTCAGCGCTTTCCGCAACTCTCATGTTGCGGCCCCATTGAAGCCCGCCGCTTCCTCGGTGTCGATCCCGCACAGATCGCTTTCCGCAACTCTCATGTTGCGGCCCCATTGAAGCCGCTTTACCGCGGCGGGATCGAGGCCGGCGGCGCTGACTTTCCGCAACTCTCATGTTGCGGCCCCATTGAAGCCTTTTCGGGGGCGACGGCGACACCACGTTCTCCTCGGCTTTCCGCAACTCTCATGTTGCGGCCCCATTGAAGCGTCATAGGAGCGTATAACGACAAACATCATTTTTACTTTCCGCAACTCTCATGTTGCGGCCCCATTGAAGCGACTTGCTCGCGCTTACCGACTGCGGAGTAAGGAACTTTCCGCAACTCTCATGTTGCGGCCCCATTGAAGCCGGAGATCTTTCCATAGCGGGTCGTCGTCCGCCACGTCTTTCCGCAACTCTCATGTTGCGGCCCCATTGAAGCATTATCTGAAACTCTTATAAGGTCTATTGTTGGCAGCTTTCCGCAACTCTCATGTTGCGGCCCCATTGAAGCTCCTCCGTGCTCGCGTAATATTGCTGCCATACCGGCTTTCCGCAACTCTCATGTTGCGGCCCCATTGAAGCCCCGCCTCCGCCTTTGCATCTGCCGCCGCAGCCTCCTTTCCGCAACTCTCATGTTGCGGCCCCATTGAAGCTTCATGCACGGCGGATAATCGGCAGTTGTCTTGAACATCTTTCCGCAACTCTCATGTTGCGGCCCCATTGAAGCACCAAGAACTCGGTGGCCTCGGTCTGCCGGCCCTTTGCTTTCCGCAACTCTCATGTTGCGGCCCCATTGAAGCTCAATAACGAAGTATTGCTCCGATGTTATCCGCAACTTTCCGCAACTCTCATGTTGCGGCCCCATTGAAGCGCACAATGCCGGAACGTTGCTGAATCGGCCGTGCTTCTTTCCGCAACTCTCATGTTGCGGCCCCATTGAAGCAACGCCGAGGCGTTTAGCCAGTCATGGCGCACGTGCTTTCCGCAACTCTCATGTTGCGGCCCCATTGAAGCCCTTTTTCCGATTGCAATCCAATACGAGCGATTCACTTTCCGCAACTCTCATGTTGCGGCCCCATTGAAGCATTTCGTGGCTGGATCGTAGTACGTGCGATATCCGCTTTCCGCAACTCTCATGTTGCGGCCCCATTGAAGCATCCCTTTTACCGAATTTATCACTCTCGCTATGGCTTTCCGCAACTCTCATGTTGCGGCCCCATTGAAGCGACTGCCGCGATGCCGTGCGGCAGGTGAACTACCACTTTCCGCAACTCTCATGTTGCGGCCCCATTGAAGCTTCCGGCTAATTCCAGTATTCTTTCAATCGTAAGCGACTTTCCGCAACTCTCATGTTGCGGCCCCATTGAAGCGAGGTCTTTGCCACGCCATCCCCCCGAAAGGCTAGGCTTTCCGCAACTCTCATGTTGCGGCCCCATTGAAGCAATTTCAGACCGAAGCGGATTACTGCATTTAGCCACTTTCCGCAACTCTCATGTTGCGGCCCCATTGAAGCACGTGCACGGACGCGAGCCTGTCGATCGGCGCCGCGCTTTCCGCAACTCTCATGTTGCGGCCCCATTGAAGCAATTTGTCTCGGTATTCAGGATCAACGGCGCGGCGCTTTCCGCAACTCTCATGTTGCGGCCCCATTGAAGCATTTATTCTGCAATTTTATATTTTGCTTCTTCCACTTGGCTTTCCGCAACTCTCATGTTGCGGCCCCATTGAAGCTGTCCTTGATCGAAGAGAAAACGCTCTTTCAGATACTTTCCGCAACTCTCATGTTGCGGCCCCATTGAAGCACGTTTCCTCAAGGTTGGAAATTTCTCGGCCCTCGGCCTTTCCGCAACTCTCATGTTGCGGCCCCATTGAAGCGTTTTACACTACGCGTGGTCCGCTCGGGGAGCCCCCTTTCCGCAACTCTCATGTTGCGGCCCCATTGAAGCCCCCAGCCGGAGTACATCTCCCTCTGCTGGCGCTGGGCTTTCCGCAACTCTCATGTTGCGGCCCCATTGAAGCCTCTGTACCGATGTCTATCTGGTAGTTACTTCTTGCTTTCCGCAACTCTCATGTTGCGGCCCCATTGAAGCTGCTGTGCTACGGACGGGTAACCGTCCCGAACGGCTTTCCGCAACTCTCATGTTGCGGCCCCATTGAAGCGTCG
Source organism: uncultured Candidatus Cenarchaeum sp. (assembly GCA_958295735.1). Taxonomy (GTDB): domain Archaea; phylum Thermoproteota; class Nitrososphaeria; order Nitrososphaerales; family Nitrosopumilaceae; genus Cenarchaeum. Next base: position 2,978,356 of record OY282369.1, on the reverse strand, counting down.
AGGTTGCGCGCCGCCGTCAGCGTGATCAGTTCTTTCCGCAACTCTCATGTTGCGGCCCCATTGAAGCCATCACGCGGTTCGGGATGGCTATCCGGCGGTAGCGGACTTTCCGCAACTCTCATGTTGCGGCCCCATTGAAGCCTTGCACCTTCCCCAGCCCCGCATTTTGTACTCGTACTTTCCGCAACTCTCATGTTGCGGCCCCATTGAAGCCTTGGCGCCCCATCCGGCCGCCACGATCAGGGCGCCTTTCCGCAACTCTCATGTTGCGGCCCCATTGAAGCCGTTCATGTTGCTAGGGTCGGAATTAGGGTATAACTTTCCGCAACTCTCATGTTGCGGCCCCATTGAAGCAAAACCCACCACGAGGCGCCCATCCTAGCGTATAACTTTCCGCAACTCTCATGTTGCGGCCCCATTGAAGCTTGTCCCCGTGCAGGCCCGTGGCGGCTATGGTGTGGCTTTCCGCAACTCTCATGTTGCGGCCCCATTGAAGCTTGATCCTTGTAATGATGCCTCAACTCGCCCTTCATGCTTTCCGCAACTCTCATGTTGCGGCCCCATTGAAGCGGTTCCTTGAAATCGGTAGAACCGCATTCGTCGCACTTTCCGCAACTCTCATGTTGCGGCCCCATTGAAGCCTGCTCCGTAATTCCGGTTTTGAACATGTCGGCGCCCTTTCCGCAACTCTCATGTTGCGGCCCCATTGAAGCGCTCTTGTTAATGAAAATCCCCATGAAGACGGCAACGACTTTCCGCAACTCTCATGTTGCGGCCCCATTGAAGCGTCGCCCATGATAGGGGCCGCCACGTACGGCTATTCTTTCCGCAACTCTCATGTTGCGGCCCCATTGAAGCTCACGAACAAGTCCTGGGGGAGCGTTATCGAGGTGGCTTTCCGCAACTCTCATGTTGCGGCCCCATTGAAGCGGCAAGATGGCGGAGGCGGGCTCCGTCCGCAACGCGCTTTCCGCAACTCTCATGTTGCGGCCCCATTGAAGCGCCGCAGGGAAGAGGTGGGGGGAGGGGAGGTGGACTTTCCGCAACTCTCATGTTGCGGCCCCATTGAAGCATCACGGACGACAACGGGGGCGAGACCCCGATTCTGCTTTCCGCAACTCTCATGTTGCGGCCCCATTGAAGCTGACCACCACCGGTGGCTTCCCGTACCATGAACAACTTTCCGCAACTCTCATGTTGCGGCCCCATTGAAGCGTGAGGAGGAACGCCGTGGGGCGGCCGCCGTTCCGCCTTTCCGCAACTCTCATGTTGCGGCCCCATTGAAGCTCGTGCCACGTGGCGGGGTTGATGTTGCTGGCCGCCTTTCCGCAACTCTCATGTTGCGGCCCCATTGAAGCTCGGGGCCAGGGACGAACTGGACAGGTTCATGAAGGCTTTCCGCAACTCTCATGTTGCGGCCCCATTGAAGCGTATCACTATCCACTGTCCCGCCCGCAACTGCACGACTTTCCGCAACTCTCATGTTGCGGCCCCATTGAAGCAGCATTGGCTCTATGGCGCATGGCGGCCGCCTTACTTTCCGCAACTCTCATGTTGCGGCCCCATTGAAGCTTTACACGGGGCGCTGGGGGGGCTAGTATGGGCTGGCTTTCCGCAACTCTCATGTTGCGGCCCCATTGAAGCTCCTCCCTCGACTCGTTGTACGCGGCTATGATCCGCTTTCCGCAACTCTCATGTTGCGGCCCCATTGAAGCAGGTGGTGGGCGCCTAGTATGGCGCCGCCGGCTGCCTTTCCGCAACTCTCATGTTGCGGCCCCATTGAAGCTACAAAGTATGAGACCGCAAGTAGGATTTGAAATGGCTTTCCGCAACTCTCATGTTGCGGCCCCATTGAAGCGCAAGGGGTGCGACTACGACAGGAGACATCCGCCTCTTTCCGCAACTCTCATGTTGCGGCCCCATTGAAGCCCTACCACTATTGTCAGGTGAAACAATTCTGATGACTTTCCGCAACTCTCATGTTGCGGCCCCATTGAAGCAGCCTTTTCGGTATGTTCGTCATGGTGGTTTCGAGCTTTCCGCAACTCTCATGTTGCGGCCCCATTGAAGCCCTGGCGGGAGTTCCTCCTCGTCCTCCTCGGGAGGCTTTCCGCAACTCTCATGTTGCGGCCCCATTGAAGCATTCTGCGGTTCATTTCAGAATCCGTTCCTGTTCTGCTTTCCGCAACTCTCATGTTGCGGCCCCATTGAAGCATGAATTTGAGGCAGGGGCGAATAAACAGGAAAGCTTTCCGCAACTCTCATGTTGCGGCCCCATTGAAGCAACTCGTACGGGGCCTTCAGCGCCTGCTTCCGCACGGCTTTCCGCAACTCTCATGTTGCGGCCCCATTGAAGCTACGGGGAGGGGGGTATGGCCTGATTGCTGTACCACTTTCCGCAACTCTCATGTTGCGGCCCCATTGAAGCGCCGAGTGCTACGTCTGCGGCGAGAAGTACTACAACTTTCCGCAACTCTCATGTTGCGGCCCCATTGAAGCGAACCAGTAGAGCAAGCGGTAGGCGATCGATTTTTCAACTTTCCGCAACTCTCATGTTGCGGCCCCATTGAAGCTTTTTGTCGCCGGTGACGGCATCGATTTTCGTCGTCTTTCCGCAACTCTCATGTTGCGGCCCCATTGAAGCTTCAATCATTGCCTATACTATAACCTAGTTTGACTTACTTTCCGCAACTCTCATGTTGCGGCCCCATTGAAGCACATGGGAAAATTTCGGCGCTTCCGGGCAGCAGTTCTTTCCGCAACTCTCATGTTGCGGCCCCATTGAAGCGTCAATTGCACGGCGAGTTGCCGCCCGAGGATGCCGCTTTCCGCAACTCTCATGTTGCGGCCCCATTGAAGCCTTTCCCAGTCGGCGCCGCTTATGAGTCGATTCATCGACCTTTCCGCAACTCTCATGTTGCGGCCCCATTGAAGCTTTATCCATGCCTTGCAGACCGGATCGGGTTATCGAGCTTTCCGCAACTCTCATGTTGCGGCCCCATTGAAGCGTGCTGCTTTGCGGCGTTGCCCACGATTCTCAGTACCTTTCCGCAACTCTCATGTTGCGGCCCCATTGAAGCCATATTGGTACCCGTCCAGACCGACTAGCGAACAACTTTCCGCAACTCTCATGTTGCGGCCCCATTGAAGCTCGTAAAACCACTTGCCGTTTCTCTCGACGGCCCGACTTTCCGCAACTCTCATGTTGCGGCCCCATTGAAGCAATGAGGACGCGCGCGCGGGGATTCAGCGGCCGGGCTCTTTCCGCAACTCTCATGTTGCGGCCCCATTGAAGCGCGCTCATGTTGTACCCTCAAAAAGGTACCGATAACTTTCCGCAACTCTCATGTTGCGGCCCCATTGAAGCTAGACATGCGGCCGCCGGGCGCGCACGCGCCCTTGCAGCTTTCCGCAACTCTCATGTTGCGGCCCCATTGAAGCTTTTCCCCGTAGGCCGGCTTGGCGACCAATGCCACCTTTCCGCAACTCTCATGTTGCGGCCCCATTGAAGCGAGGGACTTTTTGCCGGCGCGCACCTGCTCCTTGCTTTCCGCAACTCTCATGTTGCGGCCCCATTGAAGCACCTTTATCCCCGTGCGCCACGTGCGCGCCCGGGAGCTTTCCGCAACTCTCATGTTGCGGCCCCATTGAAGCCAAGAGCAGGCCTGCCATTTCCGCGTTCTTGGTTCTTTCCGCAACTCTCATGTTGCGGCCCCATTGAAGCGTGGTCGGAAAAGTCGTGGCCGCGGACACTTTGACTTTCCGCAACTCTCATGTTGCGGCCCCATTGAAGCGAGTCGGGCACCGCGAATGAGGTGGGAAGGATCGGACTTTCCGCAACTCTCATGTTGCGGCCCCATTGAAGCAGGCCTTTCGCCTCGGCATGGCAGCCGGTCATGCCGCTTTCCGCAACTCTCATGTTGCGGCCCCATTGAAGCTCCTCCTCAGCGTGTTCTGGGTGGCCGGCGACAGCCTTTCCGCAACTCTCATGTTGCGGCCCCATTGAAGCGACCACGTGGCACGGTCGGCCAGCACGAACGAGAGCTTTCCGCAACTCTCATGTTGCGGCCCCATTGAAGCGAGCGCCGTGTAATGGTCGACGATCCAGTCTGTCCTCACTTTCCGCAACTCTCATGTTGCGGCCCCATTGAAGCCCATCTTTTCTTTTTCATTCATCATGGTTCTGGGGACTTTCCGCAACTCTCATGTTGCGGCCCCATTGAAGCTTGCCATGAAAGATCAGGACGAGATCGTTCGTAGACTTTCCGCAACTCTCATGTTGCGGCCCCATTGAAGCGCACCACGTCCACCATCACGGCCACGGGGAACGGGCTTTCCGCAACTCTCATGTTGCGGCCCCATTGAAGCCCCCACCTGAACGCGAACGCGGTCAGGATGGGCCCCCTTTCCGCAACTCTCATGTTGCGGCCCCATTGAAGCTCGGTGAACAGCGCGGGAATCCACGGATCCCGGAACCTTTCCGCAACTCTCATGTTGCGGCCCCATTGAAGCTGCTTCGTAGATGGACGTCCGGAAGTACCATTCGAGCTTTCCGCAACTCTCATGTTGCGGCCCCATTGAAGCCGCTTCAGCACGGATGCGCGCCGCCCCGCAAGGATCTTTCCGCAACTCTCATGTTGCGGCCCCATTGAAGCTCTTGTATTCGTTTTGTTCCTTTTTCAGGTAAGACTTTCCGCAACTCTCATGTTGCGGCCCCATTGAAGCACAGGGTATCTAATGACAGGAACAGAAGCACAAATGCTTTCCGCAACTCTCATGTTGCGGCCCCATTGAAGCTGGCGGGAGCAATTGACCAGGTTGGCCCAGCTGGACTTTCCGCAACTCTCATGTTGCGGCCCCATTGAAGCGCGAGGAGGCCGCTGGGCGGGCGGAACCTGTTCATCCTTTCCGCAACTCTCATGTTGCGGCCCCATTGAAGCCAATTCGGTTCTTCCATATTGGTAACCCTCCGCCCCTTTCCGCAACTCTCATGTTGCGGCCCCATTGAAGCCGGGGCGGTCTAGCGGACGGCCCCGAGGCCAACCGCCTTTCCGCAACTCTCATGTTGCGGCCCCATTGAAGCTTGCAAGTCTGCGGGATCGTCCATAAGAGGCGTGACTTTCCGCAACTCTCATGTTGCGGCCCCATTGAAGCCGAGTTTATCCCGTCAACGCGCTCGACTTTGCGCGCTTTCCGCAACTCTCATGTTGCGGCCCCATTGAAGCATTGAGTACAGAGTATCGACCGCGCCCAAGTCCGCACTTTCCGCAACTCTCATGTTGCGGCCCCATTGAAGCTTGATCGTCCTTTTGTGGTCTAGCTTTCCGTAAGACTTTCCGCAACTCTCATGTTGCGGCCCCATTGAAGCCGCACGCCTGACTGTAGCGCCGATTCGATGAGCGCCGACTTTCCGCAACTCTCATGTTGCGGCCCCATTGAAGCTGCTCCTCCAGCGTGAGCATGCCGACGACCTCGGCTTTCCGCAACTCTCATGTTGCGGCCCCATTGAAGCGCCCTTGCTGCCGTGCAACCCATCCCCGGAATCGCCTTTCCGCAACTCTCATGTTGCGGCCCCATTGAAGCCTGTACAGCGGGAGATCGTCCATGAACTCCTTTACCACTTTCCGCAACTCTCATGTTGCGGCCCCATTGAAGCTGTCATGGCACCGAAGGACTGCTGGCCCTGGGTGCCTTTCCGCAACTCTCATGTTGCGGCCCCATTGAAGCTTCCCGGCACGCTGCCGGGCCGCCGTGGGCCGCTACTTTCCGCAACTCTCATGTTGCGGCCCCATTGAAGCCTTCTTGAGTAAGAGAGAGAGAGAGAGAGAGAGCTTTCCGCAACTCTCATGTTGCGGCCCCATTGAAGCGGGGTGTTCAGGGGGGTGGGGAGCAGGCGTCCCCGCTTTCCGCAACTCTCATGTTGCGGCCCCATTGAAGCCATGACGCATGACAAGCGGACCCGCACGTATTCGGCTTTCCGCAACTCTCATGTTGCGGCCCCATTGAAGCGGGCCGTGCAGACAAGGCGGACGCGGCAGCAACAACTTTCCGCAACTCTCATGTTGCGGCCCCATTGAAGCTTGCTTCAAAAAAGAAAAAGCGGGCCGGCCGCTAGGCTTTCCGCAACTCTCATGTTGCGGCCCCATTGAAGCCGGCCTTCACGCCGAACGACCTGCCGCCCCAGCAGATCTTTCCGCAACTCTCATGTTGCGGCCCCATTGAAGCTCCTCGCCCTGCGCCACGCACCTGCGGCAGATCCACTTTCCGCAACTCTCATGTTGCGGCCCCATTGAAGCAACTGGTCCAGGATCGGAGTCTCGCCCCCGTTGTCCTTTCCGCAACTCTCATGTTGCGGCCCCATTGAAGCCCACGGTAAGTAGGATAGGCGGCTTCATAGATGCGCTTTCCGCAACTCTCATGTTGCGGCCCCATTGAAGCTCGTATGCCGGATCGACTTCGCGGTGATACACGTCCTTTCCGCAACTCTCATGTTGCGGCCCCATTGAAGCCTTTCGGGATTGCCTTTCCGACTTGGAACAATTTGCTTTCCGCAACTCTCATGTTGCGGCCCCATTGAAGCTCGAATACCGGCTTTTTCGGGTCTGCATTCTTGATCCTTTCCGCAACTCTCATGTTGCGGCCCCATTGAAGCTGAAACTTTGCTCCGCACGCAGTTGGCCGATTTCACTTTCCGCAACTCTCATGTTGCGGCCCCATTGAAGCTGGACCAGTTCAACGAGTTGGAGATTACGTTAGACTTTCCGCAACTCTCATGTTGCGGCCCCATTGAAGCGATCGGATGGCAGATGCCGCCGACGATGCCACGCGCTTTCCGCAACTCTCATGTTGCGGCCCCATTGAAGCGGATTCCCCGCGCCCCTGTTGGCAGTTACGGTTACTTTCCGCAACTCTCATGTTGCGGCCCCATTGAAGCGGCAGTTCCGTCGTCGCGGTTGCCGTCGGTATCACGACTTTCCGCAACTCTCATGTTGCGGCCCCATTGAAGCACTATCTTGATATACACACGCTACGGCCCCTGCTCCTTTCCGCAACTCTCATGTTGCGGCCCCATTGAAGCTCACCAGCCACCGGAACATGATCACCAGGATAATCGCTTTCCGCAACTCTCATGTTGCGGCCCCATTGAAGCTCCTCCTTCTTGGCCGGCTCCTCCCCCTTCTTGGGCTTTCCGCAACTCTCATGTTGCGGCCCCATTGAAGCTTGTCGCTGGCGCTGTCCTCGACGCTCCGGGCCGGCCTTTCCGCAACTCTCATGTTGCGGCCCCATTGAAGCCACGTGGCGGCCGTCGCGTTAGTCAGCCTGTCCTTTCTTTCCGCAACTCTCATGTTGCGGCCCCATTGAAGCATAACCACGCAGCATTGATTCTCGGATCTCCTCTTGCTTTCCGCAACTCTCATGTTGCGGCCCCATTGAAGCCAACGCGCTACCAGCTGCGGGCCGGTTCCCCCAAGCTTTCCGCAACTCTCATGTTGCGGCCCCATTGAAGCGGATCCTGAGATCTCGGCGGCAGCGACTTTGCGGCACTTTCCGCAACTCTCATGTTGCGGCCCCATTGAAGCCCTTTGTGGTCTTTGGCCCATTCGTCGGCCTCGGCCGCTTTCCGCAACTCTCATGTTGCGGCCCCATTGAAGCGTGCTGAGCTGCCTCCCATTCGGCCATCAGTTCGGCTTTCCGCAACTCTCATGTTGCGGCCCCATTGAAGCCTTCGCCCGCCCCTCGGTAAAGGAGGAGGCCTCTACCTTTCCGCAACTCTCATGTTGCGGCCCCATTGAAGCGACAGCGCGCCGACGCCGAACGTGCTCCGGTTGGGCTTTCCGCAACTCTCATGTTGCGGCCCCATTGAAGCCCGTGGGCGATTGCTTCCGCTTGTTTTTTCGCCTGCTTTCCGCAACTCTCATGTTGCGGCCCCATTGAAGCTTGTCGATCGCGGCCGCAGTAGTGTGGTACGGGATATTCTTTCCGCAACTCTCATGTTGCGGCCCCATTGAAGCCCCCCGGCGTCCATCACCGCGTACGCCGGCTCGTATCTTTCCGCAACTCTCATGTTGCGGCCCCATTGAAGCAATCTCATACATTTTTCCGTGATACCTAAACTGTTCTTTCCGCAACTCTCATGTTGCGGCCCCATTGAAGCGAGATGTTGGTAAAGGACGAACAGACCGGCCTGCCCGTCTTTCCGCAACTCTCATGTTGCGGCCCCATTGAAGCTTCCCCACGCCCGTCGCCCCTCCAAACACGTACGCCTTTCCGCAACTCTCATGTTGCGGCCCCATTGAAGCCGATCCTCGTCCGGCCGGTCGGTCATCCCGCCGTCCTCTTTCCGCAACTCTCATGTTGCGGCCCCATTGAAGCGGAAGCAACGCTCTCAGGAGCGAGGAAATGACTAATCTTTCCGCAACTCTCATGTTGCGGCCCCATTGAAGCAAGCAGGGCGATTACATGGACACGCTGAAACTAATGCTTTCCGCAACTCTCATGTTGCGGCCCCATTGAAGCTCGAATTTTCCAATTCCCGTTTATTTGGTTGACCGCTTTCCGCAACTCTCATGTTGCGGCCCCATTGAAGCGTGGAGGGCAAGGCATGAGGGAACCCACGGACGCGCTTTCCGCAACTCTCATGTTGCGGCCCCATTGAAGCTCCATCTCCTCGATGATCTTCTTCGTGGAACGGGCGCTTTCCGCAACTCTCATGTTGCGGCCCCATTGAAGCCTATCTGGTTGGCCCCCCTTGCCCTGGTTCTCGACTTTCCGCAACTCTCATGTTGCGGCCCCATTGAAGCCCGTCGACTGCGCGGTAATTTCTTTCCTGTAGAACCTTTCCGCAACTCTCATGTTGCGGCCCCATTGAAGCTATTCGGCACGCTTACCGGCCATTCGGTGACGGTCTTTCCGCAACTCTCATGTTGCGGCCCCATTGAAGCATGGACATGCCGCTAAAAAAGCAGGGTGCGAAGTGGTTCCTTTCCGCAACTCTCATGTTGCGGCCCCATTGAAGCACTTGAAATACGACGGGCAGATAGACGTGTATGCCTTTCCGCAACTCTCATGTTGCGGCCCCATTGAAGCCGCTTCCGGGGAGATAGGTACCAACGGCCCGCTAACTTTCCGCAACTCTCATGTTGCGGCCCCATTGAAGCGGGCTCCGGCGGGCTTCCGGCGGTTCTTTTCGGCGACTTTCCGCAACTCTCATGTTGCGGCCCCATTGAAGCACCCTCCTTTTCTCGAACACTTCCAGGATGGACAACTTTCCGCAACTCTCATGTTGCGGCCCCATTGAAGCGCTGGTCTCTTTCGAGGACACGATAGGCCCAGAGGCTTTCCGCAACTCTCATGTTGCGGCCCCATTGAAGCAACGGCGAACGGCAAGCGGTCGCGGCGCCCGCCGTCTTTCCGCAACTCTCATGTTGCGGCCCCATTGAAGCAGGACGGTGCGATCTCCGCTCGGCGGCGCGATCGCCTTTCCGCAACTCTCATGTTGCGGCCCCATTGAAGCGGCGCGTCGAAGGCGAGCCCCCCGCCAATCCCATCTTTCCGCAACTCTCATGTTGCGGCCCCATTGAAGCCCCCCGGCGTCCATCACGGAGTGGGCCGGCTCATACTTTCCGCAACTCTCATGTTGCGGCCCCATTGAAGCGCGTGTAATAGACGCGCGAAGATCCGCGCAGCCAGAATACTTTCCGCAACTCTCATGTTGCGGCCCCATTGAAGCGCGGCGCAGGAGGAGCAGTCGAGCCCCCTGCTCACACTTTCCGCAACTCTCATGTTGCGGCCCCATTGAAGCATGATGGAGCATGAGCCGGTCAGCATAGAGCAGGCACTTTCCGCAACTCTCATGTTGCGGCCCCATTGAAGCGCAATTGCTAAAGTCCTGCAAGCGCTTCACGCATTTCTTTCCGCAACTCTCATGTTGCGGCCCCATTGAAGCGTGTGGTTGATGTTTATGTCGAAGCCGGTGACCGGCTTTCCGCAACTCTCATGTTGCGGCCCCATTGAAGCTAACGCCCAGATGGGCGCGCTCTACAGGGACGGCCGCTTTCCGCAACTCTCATGTTGCGGCCCCATTGAAGCGAGCGCGCCAAGCGCGAGTGGGAGGAAGCGTCGAGGCTTTCCGCAACTCTCATGTTGCGGCCCCATTGAAGCTCTTTCACGTGAATCCCGCCCGGTGCCGTTCCGCCTTTCCGCAACTCTCATGTTGCGGCCCCATTGAAGCCCATGGGGGATTTCGATCAAGGGGTAATTCTGATATTCTTTCCGCAACTCTCATGTTGCGGCCCCATTGAAGCCCGCTCCGCCTCGACTGCGGCCTTCTTGGCCGCGCTTTCCGCAACTCTCATGTTGCGGCCCCATTGAAGCTTCGTGAAGTCGTTCCCCTCTTGGAGTACGAGTTCCTTTCCGCAACTCTCATGTTGCGGCCCCATTGAAGCTCGGATTGCCACAATTTGCTAAGCAAGTTGTCCCGCTTTCCGCAACTCTCATGTTGCGGCCCCATTGAAGCCCAACGGGCGTTCTTACCTCGTCGCCCAACCGCACTTTCCGCAACTCTCATGTTGCGGCCCCATTGAAGCTCCGCACTCTTTTTCTTCCAGTAGGCCTTCATCTCCTTTCCGCAACTCTCATGTTGCGGCCCCATTGAAGCATTTCCCCGTCCCCCGCCCGCACGCGGCGGTTCCGCTTTCCGCAACTCTCATGTTGCGGCCCCATTGAAGCCTAGAACCACCGCCCTTCGGGGCATTTTTCATTTTTCTTTCCGCAACTCTCATGTTGCGGCCCCATTGAAGCTGGTTCGCGCCCACTCGTCGAACGTCTTGGGGTAGCTTTCCGCAACTCTCATGTTGCGGCCCCATTGAAGCCGATGGACCAGCTCCCGGCATGACTAGCATAGGACTTTCCGCAACTCTCATGTTGCGGCCCCATTGAAGCGCTGCCCACTTAGGGCAGACCATTTCTGCATTCATCTTTCCGCAACTCTCATGTTGCGGCCCCATTGAAGCTCCCCCACTTCGCCCGCGCTTGGCATGCCGAGCGCCTTTCCGCAACTCTCATGTTGCGGCCCCATTGAAGCAATGAGATAAAGTCGTACATCGATAACACGGGGCGGGCTTTCCGCAACTCTCATGTTGCGGCCCCATTGAAGCATTACCCCCCCAAACAGTACCCTAAAGCATGAGCCTTTCCGCAACTCTCATGTTGCGGCCCCATTGAAGCGTGTGGTGGAGCGTGAGCTATGACACCACGGATGCCTTTCCGCAACTCTCATGTTGCGGCCCCATTGAAGCTGGGTGGAGGTGGACGGCATCCGCTACCTCATAGACCTTTCCGCAACTCTCATGTTGCGGCCCCATTGAAGCGCGCTGATGGGCTGGAGCGTCTTGGCCGTGTGCTGGCTTTCCGCAACTCTCATGTTGCGGCCCCATTGAAGCGCGATGGACCAGCTCCCGGCATGACTAGCAGCATAGGACTTTCCGCAACTCTCATGTTGCGGCCCCATTGAAGCAGGTCGTAGCCGGCCTCTTTGCGGCGGGCCGAGGCTTTCCGCAACTCTCATGTTGCGGCCCCATTGAAGCATCCACTAATTTCTTTATGTCTCCGCGCACGGTACTTTCCGCAACTCTCATGTTGCGGCCCCATTGAAGCCATGCCGCGCATGAGGCGATCCACGCCTCATTGACTTTCCGCAACTCTCATGTTGCGGCCCCATTGAAGCACATGAGGCGGCGGGGCGCGAACGACTCCGGCATACTGCTTTCCGCAACTCTCATGTTGCGGCCCCATTGAAGCGTATTGTTGGCTCATTGCTAGCCTACCGGCTATACCTTTCCGCAACTCTCATGTTGCGGCCCCATTGAAGCATTTTTGCCCGCCGTGCAGCGACCGGCTCGTCAGCTTTCCGCAACTCTCATGTTGCGGCCCCATTGAAGCAACACGCTGTCCTCGCGCCTCAGCGCCGCGTGGACGCTTTCCGCAACTCTCATGTTGCGGCCCCATTGAAGCCTCGCCGTGAGGCTGGCGGTCAACCCACGCATTCCCCCTTTCCGCAACTCTCATGTTGCGGCCCCATTGAAGCTGCATTGAGGCACGTGCAGGCGGCCCGGTGCATGATGCTTTCCGCAACTCTCATGTTGCGGCCCCATTGAAGCGGATTGGCTCCCACCACTCCGTAGGTGGTGGGAATGTACTTTCCGCAACTCTCATGTTGCGGCCCCATTGAAGCGGTGCGGCGCGCCATCGAGGAGGCCTCCCGCTGGGGCTTTCCGCAACTCTCATGTTGCGGCCCCATTGAAGCATTGATCGGGCGGGGCTGGGGATCGTGGGTTACGACTTTCCGCAACTCTCATGTTGCGGCCCCATTGAAGCCAGCTATTCTGCCCCGCCAGGGAACGGGGCACGTGCGCTTTCCGCAACTCTCATGTTGCGGCCCCATTGAAGCGGGTGGCTGCCCACCGATGAAATCCTCGCCAGCCTGCTTTCCGCAACTCTCATGTTGCGGCCCCATTGAAGCAGCCTCCGCGAACGGGGCCGCCTGGTGGCGCGGCGCGCCTTTCCGCAACTCTCATGTTGCGGCCCCATTGAAGCCTGGGGCGGCTGATCGCGTAATGGGCTCGCAGAGCCTTTCCGCAACTCTCATGTTGCGGCCCCATTGAAGCCCGAGAAAGAGAACACGTGGGCCGACGCTACTCGCTTTCCGCAACTCTCATGTTGCGGCCCCATTGAAGCCATGCGCCATCAATGGACGTGGATCGTTATGAGCAGCTTTCCGCAACTCTCATGTTGCGGCCCCATTGAAGCTGGAGGGCATAGCCAAGCGGAACGAGTCGCTGAACGCTTTCCGCAACTCTCATGTTGCGGCCCCATTGAAGCGAATACTATTGTCGGATAGTGCCGTTCCATGCAAACTTTCCGCAACTCTCATGTTGCGGCCCCATTGAAGCTCCCTTTCGGGGCCGCCGGCTCTTGTGGTGCCGGCTTTCCGCAACTCTCATGTTGCGGCCCCATTGAAGCATGGTCCTTCCCGTCGACGCAGGGGGCGGGGGGATTGCTTTCCGCAACTCTCATGTTGCGGCCCCATTGAAGCCACGTGCCTCCAGGTGCCCAGGGCACTCCCGCGGGCCTTTCCGCAACTCTCATGTTGCGGCCCCATTGAAGCTCCTCCTCCTGCTTCGAGGGATCATCCTCGGGGAACTTTCCGCAACTCTCATGTTGCGGCCCCATTGAAGCAGCGTCTCCGGCAACATGTACGTTAGGGCCTCCTCTACTTTCCGCAACTCTCATGTTGCGGCCCCATTGAAGCGGGCGCCTCGGCGAGCAGCTTGGCGTCCCGCTGGTCGGCTTTCCGCAACTCTCATGTTGCGGCCCCATTGAAGCGGCTTCAAGGCCCAGTCCCTTACGCGCAGTTTGCTGCTTTCCGCAACTCTCATGTTGCGGCCCCATTGAAGCTTTACGTGGGGGACTGGGGGTTATAGTGTTGGATCCTTTCCGCAACTCTCATGTTGCGGCCCCATTGAAGCTACTGTCTGCTCCCGACATTCATATTATCGCGGGCCTTTCCGCAACTCTCATGTTGCGGCCCCATTGAAGCGGCGGGGGGCCGCGACAGATGCTACCGCAAGGTGGCCACTTTCCGCAACTCTCATGTTGCGGCCCCATTGAAGCTTTATCGCCATCGTCCGCAGGTATAGCCACGTGAGCTTTCCGCAACTCTCATGTTGCGGCCCCATTGAAGCGAGTTCATGTGGGACGAGGTGAAAAAGTACCTAAGGCTTTCCGCAACTCTCATGTTGCGGCCCCATTGAAGCCGCCCTCCGGCGGTCGGTCGCCGCTCATGCCGGCCGCTTTCCGCAACTCTCATGTTGCGGCCCCATTGAAGCCCGCTGCCGCCGCGCGCCTCGTCCACCGCCCGCCGCGCTTTCCGCAACTCTCATGTTGCGGCCCCATTGAAGCCAGGCCAGAGTAGTTATCTGGCGGGCTACCGCAGCTTTCCGCAACTCTCATGTTGCGGCCCCATTGAAGCCACCACGGCAGTCGAGCAGGTTAAGCACCTGAATGACTTTCCGCAACTCTCATGTTGCGGCCCCATTGAAGCGGCACGGGCGACTACACGTTCGACGGCAGCTTAGCGCTTTCCGCAACTCTCATGTTGCGGCCCCATTGAAGCGCCATGGTGGTGACCGTGCGGGCCGTTAAGATGCGCTTTCCGCAACTCTCATGTTGCGGCCCCATTGAAGCGCGCTCATGTCCACGGGGTAGAAAAAGTACCATTAACTTTCCGCAACTCTCATGTTGCGGCCCCATTGAAGCCAACCATAGACAGATAGCGCAGCTGCTCGGAATTGCTTTCCGCAACTCTCATGTTGCGGCCCCATTGAAGCTCCCCCTCGGTTTCGGTGGGCAACTGCTGAACCATCTTTCCGCAACTCTCATGTTGCGGCCCCATTGAAGCCGCGGAGGCCAGGCGGGAGCACTGCGCCTGCGTGTACTTTCCGCAACTCTCATGTTGCGGCCCCATTGAAGCCCCGTGACCACGTTCGCCGTGATCTTGTTGATCTGATCCTTTCCGCAACTCTCATGTTGCGGCCCCATTGAAGCCACTTTGGACGGCGTGATATACTACTTGGAAATCGCTTTCCGCAACTCTCATGTTGCGGCCCCATTGAAGCCATCAAACATCACCTCCCCTAGCCTCCTGGTTAGCTTTCCGCAACTCTCATGTTGCGGCCCCATTGAAGCGAGTTGCTGAAGCAGCGCGTGGAGTCGTACGAGATCCAGCTTTCCGCAACTCTCATGTTGCGGCCCCATTGAAGCGAGAAGCGGCGGGTCAAGTTCGCGGTGTGCCAGCTGCCTTTCCGCAACTCTCATGTTGCGGCCCCATTGAAGCGGGCCGGAGCCACCCGGCCCCCTTGCGGGTGGCTGCTTTCCGCAACTCTCATGTTGCGGCCCCATTGAAGCGCTTTGGCCAGCATGCCGGCTTTCTCTTCCTCGACTTTCCGCAACTCTCATGTTGCGGCCCCATTGAAGCTTCCCCGCGCGCCCGCCCGCCCGCGCCCACGGCGGCTTTCCGCAACTCTCATGTTGCGGCCCCATTGAAGCACTTGATGAGGGAAAATAAAGGATGTGGCATTTTTTTCTTTCCGCAACTCTCATGTTGCGGCCCCATTGAAGCCCTGGCGGGGGGCCTGCTCACCACCACGGGCAGCGCTTTCCGCAACTCTCATGTTGCGGCCCCATTGAAGCGTCTATGAATTGCTGCGCTCCCCCTTCGGTATCATCTTTCCGCAACTCTCATGTTGCGGCCCCATTGAAGCGATATCTTGAACCGCTTAATTTCTACGACGGGGCAGCTTTCCGCAACTCTCATGTTGCGGCCCCATTGAAGCCACGCGGGGCGTCGCCGCGCAGCCGTCCACGCTCCCCTTTCCGCAACTCTCATGTTGCGGCCCCATTGAAGCGGCTGCCTCTTCTCGGGCTTCCTCGCATGCAATCAACTTTCCGCAACTCTCATGTTGCGGCCCCATTGAAGCGCGCCCTCGGGGACATGGACGCGACGATCGTCCTGCTTTCCGCAACTCTCATGTTGCGGCCCCATTGAAGCTCCACGGCGTCGCCCAGCACGGAGTCCGTCACCGGCTTTCCGCAACTCTCATGTTGCGGCCCCATTGAAGCTTGCGGGGGCCGACGCCGCGTGACGAGCGCCTGCACCTTTCCGCAACTCTCATGTTGCGGCCCCATTGAAGCTTTGCTCCTTGTTTTCTTTCCTTCCGTTCCGGGTCACTTTCCGCAACTCTCATGTTGCGGCCCCATTGAAGCTTGGGATCGAAACCGCACGAGATACTCCCGAAAAAGGCTTTCCGCAACTCTCATGTTGCGGCCCCATTGAAGCGGCATTTTGCCTAGAACCTGCGGGCAATAAAGCTACCTTTCCGCAACTCTCATGTTGCGGCCCCATTGAAGCCACGCCTCCGCGCGGTCGCGGACGGACGCCATGATGCTTTCCGCAACTCTCATGTTGCGGCCCCATTGAAGCACCTCCGCAAGGTCAAGAAGGAGCTGGAGCAGCTCCTTTCCGCAACTCTCATGTTGCGGCCCCATTGAAGCCCGTCGGCGTCCCTCAACTCGAACGTCCACTCTGACTTTCCGCAACTCTCATGTTGCGGCCCCATTGAAGCTTGTATGCGTACGTGAGGCCGGGGCCCGTAGTTATGCTTTCCGCAACTCTCATGTTGCGGCCCCATTGAAGCATCGACCAATAGAAGACGACTCGGTGGTGCTCCCTCTTTCCGCAACTCTCATGTTGCGGCCCCATTGAAGCAGCTATGATCCGGTCGACCTGCCGGCGGGCGGAGGCGACTTTCCGCAACTCTCATGTTGCGGCCCCATTGAAGCAACGGGGCCGCGGCGGGCGGGCACCCCCCGAACGGCTTTCCGCAACTCTCATGTTGCGGCCCCATTGAAGCCTCCTTCGGCAGGGCGGAGAGCGGCACGGTCTTTTCGCTTTCCGCAACTCTCATGTTGCGGCCCCATTGAAGCGCCCCGACGTACGAGAGCGGCGTCGCGCAGGGAGTCTTTCCGCAACTCTCATGTTGCGGCCCCATTGAAGCACGTCGCTGTAGCCTTTCGCGGTGCGCTGGCGGTAGCTTTCCGCAACTCTCATGTTGCGGCCCCATTGAAGCGGGATCGAGATTACCGAGCACGGCGTCTCCGCCCTGCTTTCCGCAACTCTCATGTTGCGGCCCCATTGAAGCATCCTGAACCGGCGTGAGCTCGACTAGCGCGTTCTGCCTTTCCGCAACTCTCATGTTGCGGCCCCATTGAAGCGCCGCCCAGTTCAAGGTGGTCGCGTTCGCCATCCGCCTTTCCGCAACTCTCATGTTGCGGCCCCATTGAAGCCTTGACTGCGTGCCTCGCGCCCGTCGAGGACGTGCCTTTCCGCAACTCTCATGTTGCGGCCCCATTGAAGCGGCGCCGGCTTTATTTTTTCTTTAAGTCGCTTTAGGCTTTCCGCAACTCTCATGTTGCGGCCCCATTGAAGCGGCGGGCGCCGCGTCGTACTGGATCGCCCACGGGTTGCTTTCCGCAACTCTCATGTTGCGGCCCCATTGAAGCTGGTTCATGTCAGTTCGCTCCCCATCGCGTCGCGCTTTCCGCAACTCTCATGTTGCGGCCCCATTGAAGCAATTTGGCGTTTAACCCGTTGAACCATGCAGGTTACACTTTCCGCAACTCTCATGTTGCGGCCCCATTGAAGCGTGTACGATATTATGTCATACATTGCGCACCATAAAGCTTTCCGCAACTCTCATGTTGCGGCCCCATTGAAGCACCAGTACGCCGAGAAACCCGTGGTGGCTAACCCCTTTCCGCAACTCTCATGTTGCGGCCCCATTGAAGCAATCAGCGCATAGCCCGCGACGTGTGGGCCGCGGGGACTTTCCGCAACTCTCATGTTGCGGCCCCATTGAAGCTCGGCCGTCCCGCGCATCACAACTGGACGTACTACGGCTTTCCGCAACTCTCATGTTGCGGCCCCATTGAAGCCCTCACGCTCACCAACACGTACACGATGAAAACGCCTTTCCGCAACTCTCATGTTGCGGCCCCATTGAAGCTCAATTTTGGTGTCCAGCTCCGCGTCCGAGTAGAGGGCTTTCCGCAACTCTCATGTTGCGGCCCCATTGAAGCAAATTGCTTCCGAATGTCATGCCTTTCTGCCGAGCTTTCCGCAACTCTCATGTTGCGGCCCCATTGAAGCATATTCTTCCGTCAACGACACATCCCCATCATCCCGCTTTCCGCAACTCTCATGTTGCGGCCCCATTGAAGCCGGAGGACGGCGCGGTCTGCGTCCGCGATACGATGGACTTTCCGCAACTCTCATGTTGCGGCCCCATTGAAGCATCGTGCATGTCGTATTCGTCGAACCTGTATTCCCCTTTCCGCAACTCTCATGTTGCGGCCCCATTGAAGCTCGACCTTGCGGAGGTCAACGAGCGCGGTGAGCACTTTCCGCAACTCTCATGTTGCGGCCCCATTGAAGCGCCGAGGTCTCGGACCTGTGGGGAGATCGCGGCCCGCTTTCCGCAACTCTCATGTTGCGGCCCCATTGAAGCCGCTCCCGACGAACATCCCCCTTACCTCCTGATCATACTTTCCGCAACTCTCATGTTGCGGCCCCATTGAAGCCTCTTTTTGAAATTTTGGGAAGCGGTATATTCTAGCTTTCCGCAACTCTCATGTTGCGGCCCCATTGAAGCCTTTCCTTCCGTTCCGGGTCAAGCAGAATACGCGCCTTTCCGCAACTCTCATGTTGCGGCCCCATTGAAGCAGGGCCACCTGCCGTACATCGGCCCGTACACTTGGCTTTCCGCAACTCTCATGTTGCGGCCCCATTGAAGCTGACACTGACATTGGCGCGTGCTCGGGAACGGCCGCTTTCCGCAACTCTCATGTTGCGGCCCCATTGAAGCTTCCGGTAAACCGTCCTGAAACCGTGGACTATGTCCTCTTTCCGCAACTCTCATGTTGCGGCCCCATTGAAGCGGGCGGGGGGGATTCAGCAGGGCCCGCGGGGCGGCGCTTTCCGCAACTCTCATGTTGCGGCCCCATTGAAGCTCCGCGCCCTGGCGGAGCGCCAGCATGCTGACCGCTTTCCGCAACTCTCATGTTGCGGCCCCATTGAAGCTTGTTTGCCGCGCAGACCCGGTATTAGCCAAGTTCCGCTTTCCGCAACTCTCATGTTGCGGCCCCATTGAAGCCCTCTCTCTATTTTTTATTACTTACACACATGTGTGCTTTCCGCAACTCTCATGTTGCGGCCCCATTGAAGCAGCGCGGCCGCGCTCGCGACGGCCTCCCACCCGGCCGCTTTCCGCAACTCTCATGTTGCGGCCCCATTGAAGCCAGCATCTTCACCTCCACCGCGATG
Organism: uncultured Candidatus Cenarchaeum sp.; assembly: GCA_958295735.1. Classification (GTDB taxonomy): domain Archaea; phylum Thermoproteota; class Nitrososphaeria; order Nitrososphaerales; family Nitrosopumilaceae; genus Cenarchaeum. The sequence continues at coordinate 2,959,419 of OY282369.1, read as the reverse complement.
GCGGTTTGCGACTTTCCGCAACTCTCATGTTGCGGCCCCATTGAAGCCGTTGATGATCGAAAAGAGGGGATGGGCCATTTTTTCTTTCCGCAACTCTCATGTTGCGGCCCCATTGAAGCCTGCCGGAGGTTCATCCCGATGCCTCCGCCCTGGCCTTTCCGCAACTCTCATGTTGCGGCCCCATTGAAGCCGGTAGATGGGCAGGTCGTCCAAAAATTCCTTGATGCTTTCCGCAACTCTCATGTTGCGGCCCCATTGAAGCGTCGACGTTGTGCTCCTCGCAGAACAGGTCGGCGCTTTCCGCAACTCTCATGTTGCGGCCCCATTGAAGCTGATCACGCTCGTGCCCGCCGTCAAAAATGTCGTGAACTTTCCGCAACTCTCATGTTGCGGCCCCATTGAAGCATGCTCGGAGGGCTAGCGGGAAGAAGTTTATTTTGGCTTTCCGCAACTCTCATGTTGCGGCCCCATTGAAGCCTTTTTCGGTCTTGCCCCAACGCTTGGTTATCGCAACTTTCCGCAACTCTCATGTTGCGGCCCCATTGAAGCTCCTCGCCCCGCGCTACACACCTGCGACAGATCCACCTTTCCGCAACTCTCATGTTGCGGCCCCATTGAAGCCTGCCCGCGAAGTCAATTCCTGCGAAATAACGCGCTTTCCGCAACTCTCATGTTGCGGCCCCATTGAAGCACCAGGCTGCCGCCCGGAACGGCGAGGGCCCGCCGGTCTTTCCGCAACTCTCATGTTGCGGCCCCATTGAAGCACTCCGTACTCGGTACTGCCGTCCTCGACCTCCTGCTTTCCGCAACTCTCATGTTGCGGCCCCATTGAAGCTTTTTTAGAGGGAAGACCCTCTTCCGTTTTTTCTTCTTTCCGCAACTCTCATGTTGCGGCCCCATTGAAGCCCTTCGTGTCGAAATGAACTGACACGCCGTACTGCTTTCCGCAACTCTCATGTTGCGGCCCCATTGAAGCATCCCGTTGAAGACGTTCACGTCCGTCGCGCTATTGCTTTCCGCAACTCTCATGTTGCGGCCCCATTGAAGCCGGCCCTACGTATCGAATACGTATGTCCGAGGCGACTTTCCGCAACTCTCATGTTGCGGCCCCATTGAAGCGGTCCCGCACCGGAGGTGCCCGCCGTTCCGCACCTCTTTCCGCAACTCTCATGTTGCGGCCCCATTGAAGCATCCCCTTTTTCGCGACGACGATGGCGTCGCCCGCCTTTCCGCAACTCTCATGTTGCGGCCCCATTGAAGCGCGGGCGGGGCGGTCGACGCTTCGATAGCCGTGGCCGCTTTCCGCAACTCTCATGTTGCGGCCCCATTGAAGCCATTTATTATCTCCCTCCCCGGAACGCTTACCTTGCTTTCCGCAACTCTCATGTTGCGGCCCCATTGAAGCGACGAGGCACCTACTGAAACACAGCTGGCCGAATACCTTTCCGCAACTCTCATGTTGCGGCCCCATTGAAGCGCAAACGTCGCGGTTTCGCCTTGACCCGACGTGCCGCTTTCCGCAACTCTCATGTTGCGGCCCCATTGAAGCATCATGCCGCCGGCGTCCTCGCTCATGCCTTCTGCTTTCCGCAACTCTCATGTTGCGGCCCCATTGAAGCCCCCAGAACGTAGACGGATTCGCCGGCGGCGCCCGCTTTCCGCAACTCTCATGTTGCGGCCCCATTGAAGCGGCCACGAACTTGGCGGGGTCGACGGCGTTGGTGACTTTCCGCAACTCTCATGTTGCGGCCCCATTGAAGCTCTTCCGTCGCGCGGCCTTGCGCGCTCGGCCATACTTTCCGCAACTCTCATGTTGCGGCCCCATTGAAGCTCCTTCAGGTAGCGGAGGTTCGCGATCATCAGGGCGCTTTCCGCAACTCTCATGTTGCGGCCCCATTGAAGCTAACACGTCCAAACGGGGGGGTCCCCGATGAACGTCTTTCCGCAACTCTCATGTTGCGGCCCCATTGAAGCGACTATGCGCCCGTCGACTATGCGCGTTTCGGCCTGCTTTCCGCAACTCTCATGTTGCGGCCCCATTGAAGCGCTGTCCGCCGGTACATGATGGCCGAGAGTTATGCTTTCCGCAACTCTCATGTTGCGGCCCCATTGAAGCGGCTCCGCGACGAGTTCCCCGGCCTGACGGAGGTCTTTCCGCAACTCTCATGTTGCGGCCCCATTGAAGCAGGTACACGGGGTTGCCCGAGACCTCCAGCGGCTCCTTTCCGCAACTCTCATGTTGCGGCCCCATTGAAGCCCGACTTTCACGGATCGGCTTTGACTACTATCCAACTTTCCGCAACTCTCATGTTGCGGCCCCATTGAAGCCAGGAAGCGGACCGTGAGACCAGGCTAGCCGACAACTTTCCGCAACTCTCATGTTGCGGCCCCATTGAAGCGCCACGTCGACGGCCGCTACGTTCTGCGGCGCGCTCTTTCCGCAACTCTCATGTTGCGGCCCCATTGAAGCGGCAAGCCCAACGAGGTGGGAGTAGAGGAGGGCACCTTTCCGCAACTCTCATGTTGCGGCCCCATTGAAGCCCATAGATTACAAGACGACTGCCGATCCGAACAACTTTCCGCAACTCTCATGTTGCGGCCCCATTGAAGCTTCGCGTCGGGGGTAGAAGCCGTGCCCGCCGTCGGCCTTTCCGCAACTCTCATGTTGCGGCCCCATTGAAGCCCGCCATACTTCGTGTTCGTCGTCTCCTTCGCCTACTTTCCGCAACTCTCATGTTGCGGCCCCATTGAAGCGGCGAGCGTCGGGTCGCGGTCGATGTTGCTCAGCCACTTTCCGCAACTCTCATGTTGCGGCCCCATTGAAGCTCTACCGGCGCATCTCCCGTTCCCAAACGGCGCGTCTTTCCGCAACTCTCATGTTGCGGCCCCATTGAAGCTCTCTCCGGTAGTGCCCCTCGGGGCGCTCGTACGCTTTCCGCAACTCTCATGTTGCGGCCCCATTGAAGCGGCGGAAGGGGCGACGAAATTCATGAATTTGATGGCTTTCCGCAACTCTCATGTTGCGGCCCCATTGAAGCCCCTGCAGCTTGAGGCTCGCCACGTGCGCCTTCCTCCTTTCCGCAACTCTCATGTTGCGGCCCCATTGAAGCGGGAGGAGCCGCCCAATGGGTCGCGCCCTCCGCCGACTTTCCGCAACTCTCATGTTGCGGCCCCATTGAAGCAACGGGGCCGCGGCGGGCGGGCACCCCCCGAACGGCTTTCCGCAACTCTCATGTTGCGGCCCCATTGAAGCCTCCTTCGGCAGGGCGGAGAGCGGCACGGTCTTTTCGCTTTCCGCAACTCTCATGTTGCGGCCCCATTGAAGCGCCCCGACGTACGAGAGCGGCGTCGCGCAGGGAGTCTTTCCGCAACTCTCATGTTGCGGCCCCATTGAAGCACGTCGCTGTAGCCTTTCGCGGTGCGCTGGCGGTAGCTTTCCGCAACTCTCATGTTGCGGCCCCATTGAAGCGGGATCGAGATTACCGAGCACGGCGTCTCCGCCCTGCTTTCCGCAACTCTCATGTTGCGGCCCCATTGAAGCATCCTGAACCGGCGTGAGCTCGACTAGCGCGTTCTGCCTTTCCGCAACTCTCATGTTGCGGCCCCATTGAAGCGCCGCCCAGTTCAAGGTGGTCGCGTTCGCCATCCGCCTTTCCGCAACTCTCATGTTGCGGCCCCATTGAAGCCTTGACTGCGTGCCTCGCGCCCGTCGAGGACGTGCCTTTCCGCAACTCTCATGTTGCGGCCCCATTGAAGCGGCGCCGGCTTTATTTTTTCTTTAAGTCGCTTTAGGCTTTCCGCAACTCTCATGTTGCGGCCCCATTGAAGCGGCGGGCGCCGCGTCGTACTGGATCGCCCACGGGTTGCTTTCCGCAACTCTCATGTTGCGGCCCCATTGAAGCTGGTTCATGTCAGTTCGCTCCCCATCGCGTCGCGCTTTCCGCAACTCTCATGTTGCGGCCCCATTGAAGCAATTTGGCGTTTAACCCGTTGAACCATGCAGGTTACACTTTCCGCAACTCTCATGTTGCGGCCCCATTGAAGCGTGTACGATATTATGTCATACATTGCGCACCATAAAGCTTTCCGCAACTCTCATGTTGCGGCCCCATTGAAGCACCAGTACGCCGAGAAACCCGTGGTGGCTAACCCCTTTCCGCAACTCTCATGTTGCGGCCCCATTGAAGCATCCCAACGCGCGCACGGCCGCGAGGGGCGCCGTGGCCTTTCCGCAACTCTCATGTTGCGGCCCCATTGAAGCCCGTCATAGACTACGCCAACACGGACGATTTCGACTTTCCGCAACTCTCATGTTGCGGCCCCATTGAAGCTCTCCAATGCGGCGGATCGGGCGCAAAGAACCGGCTTTCCGCAACTCTCATGTTGCGGCCCCATTGAAGCTTGATCTTCACGCCGTCGTTGAGCCGTATCGTGGCGCTTTCCGCAACTCTCATGTTGCGGCCCCATTGAAGCGCGCTGGGCGGCGGCCACCTGAACGCCGCGCTCCCGCTTTCCGCAACTCTCATGTTGCGGCCCCATTGAAGCCAGGGCTCCTGGGGGCGCTGCATGAAGACGCACTTGCGCTTTCCGCAACTCTCATGTTGCGGCCCCATTGAAGCTCCTCGGAATCATATACGGTGACGCGGAAGGGCAGGCTTTCCGCAACTCTCATGTTGCGGCCCCATTGAAGCTCGGCGAACCCCGCGATCGCCGAGGCCTCGCCGTTCCACTTTCCGCAACTCTCATGTTGCGGCCCCATTGAAGCATTCTGCGACATCCTCCTCGACCTCCCCGTCGAACTTTCCGCAACTCTCATGTTGCGGCCCCATTGAAGCTTTACGCCCCGACTTTATTTCTTATCATGGTTCTGCTTTCCGCAACTCTCATGTTGCGGCCCCATTGAAGCGGGTTGTTCCACCTTCATCCTGGCATAGTAGGCGCTTTCCGCAACTCTCATGTTGCGGCCCCATTGAAGCAATGAGTGAATCCACACACTGCCTAGCGGACCATCTTTCCGCAACTCTCATGTTGCGGCCCCATTGAAGCCGGATCCACGCCGCGCCGTTCTAGTTCTTGGATAGCTTTCCGCAACTCTCATGTTGCGGCCCCATTGAAGCATGATCGCGATCGGTCTGGTGAGCGGCGCGCAGCGCTTTCCGCAACTCTCATGTTGCGGCCCCATTGAAGCGCCCCCCTCCTCCTCCCGTAATACGGGCGGAAAGGGCTTTCCGCAACTCTCATGTTGCGGCCCCATTGAAGCCGGCAGCAGGCCGCCAAGCGGGAGCGCAAGAAGCACTTTCCGCAACTCTCATGTTGCGGCCCCATTGAAGCCTTCGCCCGCCCCTCGGTAAAGGAGGAGGCCTCTACTTTCCGCAACTCTCATGTTGCGGCCCCATTAGAGTTTATGTTTATTGACCAAATGCCAAAACAAGCTCACACCACGGGTTAAGGAGCCATGGCGCGACAGTATGGCATGCCAAACTCGCTCAAGCGGCAGCTCGCCATGGCCAAGAACGAGATAAAGCGGCTGAAGGCGGAGCGGGAGGGCGAGAGGGCGCTCTGGAAGTCGCCAGCCGCCGAAAAGAGGCTCCAGCGCGGCGATCCCGCGCTCATGCACTCGGCCGAGTGGCTGCACCGCATCATGAACGACCCCGTGCAGTCGAAGTGCTGGACCGGGCTGGCGCCGGAGGAGATCAAGCTCGTGGTGGCCGACTATATAGAGGCGATCGAGCGCATGAACAAGACCCCGCTGTTCAGGAACTGCGCGAGCACCGCGTCGGCCCGGGGCAACAGGTGCAAGCTGGATTACGAGCACACCGTGTACCTCTTCCTGATACGCATCAAGGCCGACCCGTCGCAGGATCAGCTTGCCGGCCTGTTCGGGGTGGATCAGAGCACCGTCTGCAGGCACCTGGAGCTGAACGAGCGGGTGATGGAGGAGGTGCTGCCCACGCCCAAGAACATCTCCAAGGAGATAGCGGCCTGCGAGACCGACGAGGAGCGCAAGAAGTTCATGCCCGGCAAGAAGGGCGGCGACCTGACGGTCGACGGCACGCGGGTGCCCCACGTGCGGCCTTCCGACGAGGCGGAGCAGAGGGAATACTATACCCGCAAGAACAAGACGCACTGCACGAACACGCTGACGGTCACCAACCGGAGGACGGTGACCGTGCACATGAGCAAGACGCTTCCCGGCAGCAGGAACGACATCGTGATGCTGGAGGGGCTGGCAGAGACGTTCCCGAGCATGGCGGATCCGGACACGCCCGAGAAGGAGAGGATAAGGCTGATCGGGGACTCGGGGTTCCAGGGATCCGAGAAGCGCCTTCCCGGAATCGTCCCCGTGAACCCGGTAAAAAGGACCGCGAAGAAAGAGCTGACCGCCGCGCAAAAGGAGTGGAACGCGAACGTCAGCAAGAAGAGGTACAAGATCGAGAACACCTACGCGGACATGAAGAACAACCAGATACTCCGCAGGCCGTTCAGGGGGACCCCGGAGCACTTCAACCGAATATTCAACATAGTGGCGGGCCTGCGCAACTTCGTCCTGCTGTTCAAGGAGATAGCCGCCGGCACCGGCCTGTACGGATCCATGATGGCCAGGTGGCGCGAGGAGCGGCGGAAGCGGCCCCCGTGCCGCTGACGCGGCGCGGGATTCCCGCCGCGCGAAACCGCCGCACAGCACAGATTCCGGGGCATCCTGCGATGCTGCGAGCCCGCGCGTCCCGGGCCGGCAGATTGCGCTGTTATTCCAAGTCCGCGCGTCCCGGGCCGGCAGATTGCGCTGTTATTCCAAGTCCGCGCGTCCCGGGCCGGCAGATTGCGCTGTTATTCTCCAAGGGCGCGACATTCGGGCCGCGCGGGGCGGGCAGTCGCCGCAACGAGCCAAACGCATTAACTCTATTGAAGCAGGCACATCGACACGGCCCTGGCCTCCCTCCAGGGACTTTCCGCAACTCTCATGTTGCGGCCCCATTGAAGCAACGCCACCCACCCGCACCTGATCTTGCGGAACTGCTTTCCGCAACTCTCATGTTGCGGCCCCATTGAAGCTTGTCGCCGGTGGCGGCGGCGGTGCCGGCGCCCGTCTTTCCGCAACTCTCATGTTGCGGCCCCATTGAAGCGGTTGTAGATCTTTTGTTGTTCCGCTTTTGACAACTTTCCGCAACTCTCATGTTGCGGCCCCATTGAAGCCGCTAGGATCCGCTGCGCTTCAGGAGAGGACAAAAGCTTTCCGCAACTCTCATGTTGCGGCCCCATTGAAGCCAAGGCGTTAACCATGCTCGCGAATACCTGTTCTTCTTTCCGCAACTCTCATGTTGCGGCCCCATTGAAGCGCTCTACGGATCGCGGATATTTGTCGTGATTTTGCTTCTTTCCGCAACTCTCATGTTGCGGCCCCATTGAAGCCTTATTCTATGGGCGTGGATATTGCGGGCGAGGGCACTTTCCGCAACTCTCATGTTGCGGCCCCATTGAAGCGTGTTCTTGCATGAATGCGGGAAGCACGATATTGCGCTTTCCGCAACTCTCATGTTGCGGCCCCATTGAAGCATTTTGCTTCCCTTTCAGCCGAGGTTTCTCACAAGGGCTTTCCGCAACTCTCATGTTGCGGCCCCATTGAAGCTTAATTCCGGAACGAAGTAATCGTAATATTCCGGCTCCCTTTCCGCAACTCTCATGTTGCGGCCCCATTGAAGCGATTCGAGGTGATCGGCGTGGTGCGCGGCAAGAACGCTTTCCGCAACTCTCATGTTGCGGCCCCATTGAAGCGGCCTTCGCCTCCTCCGGCCGGTACGCGGCGCACGCCTTTCCGCAACTCTCATGTTGCGGCCCCATTGAAGCGGGGCCGGAACTATCTACGCTTTCATGTTCGATTGCCTTTCCGCAACTCTCATGTTGCGGCCCCATTGAAGCGCGATTTGTTCGGCCACTACCTTCTGAACTACCACTTTCCGCAACTCTCATGTTGCGGCCCCATTGAAGCCCTTTCCGAATCACCATATACGACAGCGAGGACAACTTTCCGCAACTCTCATGTTGCGGCCCCATTGAAGCGTGCTGGGCGGAGCATCAAAGAGAGCGCGCCCGTGCACTTTCCGCAACTCTCATGTTGCGGCCCCATTGAAGCCCATAGATTGGGATAAGCGCGAAAAAGAGCTTGACTTTCCGCAACTCTCATGTTGCGGCCCCATTGAAGCGCGCGGTACTTTTTCTGGTTCTCGGACTGCTGCTCGCTTTCCGCAACTCTCATGTTGCGGCCCCATTGAAGCTTCGCCCCAGCACCCGCCCTCGAACTGGGATACGACTTTCCGCAACTCTCATGTTGCGGCCCCATTGAAGCACGCGCGCGTTGGTGATCGCGTTGGGGGCCTCGACTTTCCGCAACTCTCATGTTGCGGCCCCATTGAAGCCGGTCTGCTTCTTGCCGCGCCGGTCGTCGTGCACGCCTTTCCGCAACTCTCATGTTGCGGCCCCATTGAAGCGCCACTATTGATTTTGTCATTAGTTACCCCTAGTACTTTCCGCAACTCTCATGTTGCGGCCCCATTGAAGCTAATAGCACAGGGCCGTTATGCGGGTCCCCGTCGGCTTTCCGCAACTCTCATGTTGCGGCCCCATTGAAGCGGTGCAGGGTGCGGGTGGTGCATCGTTTCCGACATGCTTTCCGCAACTCTCATGTTGCGGCCCCATTGAAGCAGCGAATCCTGGAAAACCTCCTCCTTGAGCAGGTCGCTTTCCGCAACTCTCATGTTGCGGCCCCATTGAAGCGTCCAGATCGACATCTCGAAAGACGGCATGGGGCGCTTTCCGCAACTCTCATGTTGCGGCCCCATTGAAGCAGTTCCTCCGGGTCTTTCAAGTACCACGTGACTCGCTTTCCGCAACTCTCATGTTGCGGCCCCATTGAAGCGGCGTGGATTTGTCCAGAGGCTTGCAACTTAAGACTTTCCGCAACTCTCATGTTGCGGCCCCATTGAAGCTTAATCAACGCGTCCCTTCACCTCGTTCCACATATCTTTCCGCAACTCTCATGTTGCGGCCCCATTGAAGCCGTCGCGTCCTCGGTGTACGTCGTGAGCTGCTGGCGCTTTCCGCAACTCTCATGTTGCGGCCCCATTGAAGCGCGGTGCCGGCCGCCGAGGTCCCGAGGAACAAAGTACTTTCCGCAACTCTCATGTTGCGGCCCCATTGAAGCCACGCGAGGCGGTCGCAATACTTGCGGCGCCAGGCTTTCCGCAACTCTCATGTTGCGGCCCCATTGAAGCCCTTCCGGCGCGGGAGACACGATTGGTTCCAGTTCGCTTTCCGCAACTCTCATGTTGCGGCCCCATTGAAGCCATAATTGTAGAGCAGGAAGATAGCCGCATGAATGCTTTCCGCAACTCTCATGTTGCGGCCCCATTGAAGCAGGCTCTACCGAATCTGGTACTGTAGCTCCTTGCACTTTCCGCAACTCTCATGTTGCGGCCCCATTGAAGCTCGTACGCGGCGCGGTCGTTGATCTGCTGTACCGCGCTTTCCGCAACTCTCATGTTGCGGCCCCATTGAAGCCAAATATCGATATGGTTGTTCGCTCTTTCCGCGTGTTGCTTTCCGCAACTCTCATGTTGCGGCCCCATTGAAGCAATATCGTCCAATGCCTCTACCGATCGGCAGATGCTTTCCGCAACTCTCATGTTGCGGCCCCATTGAAGCAATTGAACGGCCTGCGTTGCATCGGCAGCTGCGCCTTTCCGCAACTCTCATGTTGCGGCCCCATTGAAGCGGCGCGCTTAAGCGTTGGATGGACGAGGCGTACGACTTTCCGCAACTCTCATGTTGCGGCCCCATTGAAGCTGTACTCCCTGCCGTCCTTCACCACGAGGTTGCTGTCTTTCCGCAACTCTCATGTTGCGGCCCCATTGAAGCCTCGACACCTGGCAGGCGATAGGGAAGTTGATGGCTTTCCGCAACTCTCATGTTGCGGCCCCATTGAAGCGACCTAGCGCCCCGACTAGGCTGCGTTGTCTTTATCTTTCCGCAACTCTCATGTTGCGGCCCCATTGAAGCTGAAAGGCTGCATTCGTCGGTACACAAAAGGATGTCTTTCCGCAACTCTCATGTTGCGGCCCCATTGAAGCTGCACGTGCTCAGTAAAGAACACGTGAGTAGATATCTTTCCGCAACTCTCATGTTGCGGCCCCATTGAAGCTGAAGGCGGGGGGGATAGGTTCTTGCAATCGTATGCTTTCCGCAACTCTCATGTTGCGGCCCCATTGAAGCCATATCACACACTTTTTGTATCGAGGGATAAAATGGGCTTTCCGCAACTCTCATGTTGCGGCCCCATTGAAGCTTTCTGTTTCAGGTACTCGCTAGTGACTCTGGCCGTCTTTCCGCAACTCTCATGTTGCGGCCCCATTGAAGCGATCTGTCCCGTTATGTTCGTGGAAGCGGAAAGCACTTTCCGCAACTCTCATGTTGCGGCCCCATTGAAGCTCTATCTGCTGCATGACCTTCTCCCCGCTCATCACTTTCCGCAACTCTCATGTTGCGGCCCCATTGAAGCACCAGGATAGCCATGCATCCGGAGCGTGAATCAGAACAGCTTTCCGCAACTCTCATGTTGCGGCCCCATTGAAGCATCATGTCGTTCGCTCCCGACGAGGGGGTCCAGAAGACTTTCCGCAACTCTCATGTTGCGGCCCCATTGAAGCAAGGGCTCGGAGCAGACGGCCAACGCGGTAATAATGCTTTCCGCAACTCTCATGTTGCGGCCCCATTGAAGCCTCGATAACGGTGACGCCGGCATCATACGGATGCATCTTTCCGCAACTCTCATGTTGCGGCCCCATTGAAGCCGGTCGATCCGAACCACGTCCACCATCACGGCCACCTTTCCGCAACTCTCATGTTGCGGCCCCATTGAAGCCCCGTCGGCCGCTGGCCGTGCTGCGGGACGTGCGGCTTTCCGCAACTCTCATGTTGCGGCCCCATTGAAGCTCGTGGGAGTGGACGGCCCCCGCCGCCCCCATCCCCGACTTTCCGCAACTCTCATGTTGCGGCCCCATTGAAGCCCGCTCATCCAAATCGAGTTTGGGCCGGTGCCTTTCTTTCCGCAACTCTCATGTTGCGGCCCCATTGAAGCGAACCCGGTGGTCACCGGCCGCTACCTGCGGCTGGCTTTCCGCAACTCTCATGTTGCGGCCCCATTGAAGCCCTCTTTCTGCTCGCGCATGTCGGCCAGATCCTCGACTTTCCGCAACTCTCATGTTGCGGCCCCATTGAAGCGGCCGCGTTCGCGGCCTGCGCCGCGGCGCGTTCCTCTTTCCGCAACTCTCATGTTGCGGCCCCATTGAAGCATGCGCTCCCATTCGCAGAGCTCGAACGCCATGCGGCTTTCCGCAACTCTCATGTTGCGGCCCCATTGAAGCCGTTCATCCTCTACTGGCGATAACGTGTCGGGCGCGACTTTCCGCAACTCTCATGTTGCGGCCCCATTGAAGCCGATCCGTAAGAAACTCCACCACCTTAGCCTCGCCCTCCTTTCCGCAACTCTCATGTTGCGGCCCCATTGAAGCCAGTCGGTCGCCGATTGGACGCAAAAGAACACTTGCTTTCCGCAACTCTCATGTTGCGGCCCCATTGAAGCCACGTCCACTCTCGCGTGCCGTTGCCGTGGTCGGCTTTCCGCAACTCTCATGTTGCGGCCCCATTGAAGCCAACGTCTTGAAATATCCCCTGAACGCCTTTACCTTCTTTCCGCAACTCTCATGTTGCGGCCCCATTGAAGCATGATGAACGCCCCCATCCCCGAAGCGCTGGTTTTCTTTCCGCAACTCTCATGTTGCGGCCCCATTGAAGCGACTGGGGCGCGTGGCAGCCGCGCGCCGGCGATTACTTTCCGCAACTCTCATGTTGCGGCCCCATTGAAGCCATCACTCGGGATCATATAGCCGCGTAAATAAGTAACTGAGCTAATCGCGGGCGTTCATTCGGGTTGTTTTTGCGGACGCGGCGCGCCGGCACGCGCGGGGCCCGACCGCGCGCGGCGCCGTCAGATGATCTTCGCGACGGGCTCCCTGAACAGAAACCGCGTGACGTCCAGGTGGAACCGGTGCGTCCTCAGGTATTCCATCGACTTCGCGATCCTCGCGTCCACCGTCGGGTAGACCTGGTGCGCGTGCGGCTGCCGCTTGAGCGTGTTCCAGCAGGATTCGACCGGGTTGAGTTCGGGCCACCCGGTGGGGAAGTACCCGATGCGCACGAGTCCCTCGTTGTCCTTTACGAACTCGTTCGTGCCGATCGATCGGTGCGGCGTCGCCCTGTCCACGAGCAGCGCCGCCGGGCCGTGCCGTGCCGTCACGCGCCTGAAGAACTTGATCGTCGTCTCCGTGTCGAACCTCTGCGCGTTCATGAACACCTGGTCGCCGTTCATGGACAGCGCCCCGAAGATCATCCTGCGCGTGTGGTTCCCCGTGTACCACTCGTAGGCCCGCTTCCCGACCAGCGTCCACAAGCTCCGCCTGGGCTGGTAGTCGTGCAGCAGGCTGCTCTCGTCCACCACGAACGGCAGAAATCCGTCGTTTTCCGCCTTTTGGAGCCAATGTTTCAGCCATTTTTGCCACTTTGCTACGTTTTCGACCGACTCCCTCCTGGCGTGCACCGGCTCGGGGACCTTGGGGGAATAGCCGCCGTCGCGCAGCTTGCGGCGCACCGCCCCCTCGCTGTACGCGATGCCGGTCTTCTCCTTCACCTTCTCCGCGAGCAGCTTCGGGAACCTGGACAGCGTGTCCCCCTCTTCCATGAATTCGGTGAGCTTCCGGTTTGTTATCTTGGGCGGGCGGCCGGGGCGGGGGCGATCGCTAAGGCCCTTGAGCCCTTCCCGCAGGTAGCGCTCGTGCCACGCCCTGATCGTGTTGTACGACTTGTACATGATCCTCGCGACTTCCCTGTAGCTTTCCTTCTCGATCACGATCCTGCAGATTCCGTGGATCCTCGTCCTCTTGCGGGGATCCTTTTCCGTCGCGAGGGCGTGCATGAGCTCCGCGCGGGTCAGCATGCCGTGCCCTCGAAAACAATCTAAATGAACGTTCCGGATCGGCCGGGCGTTTTTTCCTAATTATTGCGCAATTTGATCCCTCGCGACTAGGGGCGAGGCACCCGCGAAAAACGGCCCGAATCAGCCCCCAGACTAGCTCAATTACTTATTCCGCCGCCGAAGACCAGCTCAGTTACTTATTTCCGTGGCTATACTTACCATACTCCAGGCCTTTCCGCAACTCTCATGTTGCGGCCCCATTGAAGCGTCCGTTAACCCCAAATTAGTTCCGCGCTCGATCACTTTCCGCAACTCTCATGTTGCGGCCCCATTGAAGCGCGCTGGGGAGGCCGCGGTACCAGTCAACGTTCCGGCTTTCCGCAACTCTCATGTTGCGGCCCCATTGAAGCATGGGATCGTTCGTCGGCAAGCCCGCCGTGATGACTTTCCGCAACTCTCATGTTGCGGCCCCATTGAAGCCAAGCGTGCACCTTGAGGTGGGTGCCCTTGGTGACGCTTTCCGCAACTCTCATGTTGCGGCCCCATTGAAGCCCACCGTGTCCTGCACGCGCGCCATCGCGACCTCCGCTTTCCGCAACTCTCATGTTGCGGCCCCATTGAAGCGGCAACCTGATAGTGGAGTTGGCTACCCAGTTGGGCTTTCCGCAACTCTCATGTTGCGGCCCCATTGAAGCGGGGCAAAAGAAGCTTCGCTGCGTGGTCACCGCCGACTTTCCGCAACTCTCATGTTGCGGCCCCATTGAAGCTTGCCCGTGGAGTTCTTGGCGAGCTCGATGACCCGCTTTCCGCAACTCTCATGTTGCGGCCCCATTGAAGCTCGGCCGACACCCAGGGGTACGCGGCCGTCCTCCGCCTTTCCGCAACTCTCATGTTGCGGCCCCATTGAAGCCGGTGCCGGCCGATGGTCTGCCGGACATCGCGCTCCTTTCCGCAACTCTCATGTTGCGGCCCCATTGAAGCGCCGCGACTGCGTTCCAGTGGACGTCGGGCCAAATCTTTCCGCAACTCTCATGTTGCGGCCCCATTGAAGCTACCGCGGCGGCGCCCGCCGATTCCATGCCGGCCGCTTTCCGCAACTCTCATGTTGCGGCCCCATTGAAGCACACTGGTCGGGGGGGATTCGGGTACCGACCGTGACTTTCCGCAACTCTCATGTTGCGGCCCCATTGAAGCTCGTTTCAAGATCGTCCAGACCTAGATCGTACGCGCTTTCCGCAACTCTCATGTTGCGGCCCCATTGAAGCATCCTCCCGATCATCTGCTGGACGAACTGGACGACTTTCCGCAACTCTCATGTTGCGGCCCCATTGAAGCCACGTCAGACCATTCAAGGATTCCCGCTTTAATACTTTCCGCAACTCTCATGTTGCGGCCCCATTGAAGCGATTCGCCGGAACTGCGCAAGATCAGCAGAGTGTCTTTCCGCAACTCTCATGTTGCGGCCCCATTGAAGCCGGTAGACTTCGTTGCAGAGGGAGACGAGGAGGAAGACTTTCCGCAACTCTCATGTTGCGGCCCCATTGAAGCACGTATTCGAGCGTGGCGTCGTTCCGCCCGCCCCGCTTTCCGCAACTCTCATGTTGCGGCCCCATTGAAGCTTTTTGGGCGGCAGGCCGCCGGGCCCGTCTACGACTTTCCGCAACTCTCATGTTGCGGCCCCATTGAAGCGGCGCAGGAGATGGCGGTTCCTTTCGTGTAGGTGATACTTTCCGCAACTCTCATGTTGCGGCCCCATTGAAGCGTCGTTGCGGCTATCTGTACCGTGGTTCCGCACGAACTTTCCGCAACTCTCATGTTGCGGCCCCATTGAAGCTCCTCCGCCTGCGCCTTTTTAATTTCCGCCTCCTCGTCTTTCCGCAACTCTCATGTTGCGGCCCCATTGAAGCATCCCCGATCCGCTTCATTTCCTCCACCGCCTCGTCTTTCCGCAACTCTCATGTTGCGGCCCCATTGAAGCTCCGAGAAGGGGTTTGGGTTGCGCGTGTCGAACCTGCTTTCCGCAACTCTCATGTTGCGGCCCCATTGAAGCTTTGAGATTTGAGGCCTAAACATAGTGCATATATACACTTTCCGCAACTCTCATGTTGCGGCCCCATTGAAGCTTCCAGCCCCTCTTTCCCGAGGCGGTATATGTCAGGCTTTCCGCAACTCTCATGTTGCGGCCCCATTGAAGCATTGGATAGACCGAATAAGGCGCCAGATCCTGAAACTTTCCGCAACTCTCATGTTGCGGCCCCATTGAAGCACGGCGGTTCCCCTGCCCTCGGCGCGGGCCCTCAGCTTTCCGCAACTCTCATGTTGCGGCCCCATTGAAGCTCGCCGCGGTGTCGTCCATCATTTCGGAAATCTCCTTTCCGCAACTCTCATGTTGCGGCCCCATTGAAGCCCCCCATGAATGGTACCCTAAAGCATGAGCACAGACTTTCCGCAACTCTCATGTTGCGGCCCCATTGAAGCTGGCTGGACGCGGAAACGCGGACGGGGTGGGCCACTTTCCGCAACTCTCATGTTGCGGCCCCATTGAAGCATTACCCCCATGTGCGGGGGGGTAAGGTATGAACACTTTCCGCAACTCTCATGTTGCGGCCCCATTGAAGCCGCGCCTCATCTCCGGCGTGCACGTGGTCGGCGATCTTTCCGCAACTCTCATGTTGCGGCCCCATTGAAGCCCTGCACGCGCATGCCTATGACTGCATAGCGCCCCTCTTTCCGCAACTCTCATGTTGCGGCCCCATTGAAGCATTCATTCTACGTTCGGGTCGGGCGGCGCCCCGCCCGCTTTCCGCAACTCTCATGTTGCGGCCCCATTGAAGCGGTCGCCTGGTCTATCTTGTGCTGCGCGCGCAGCGCTTTCCGCAACTCTCATGTTGCGGCCCCATTGAAGCGGCCTCCTCTATGGAGACCGCCTCGTGCTCCAGCATCTTTCCGCAACTCTCATGTTGCGGCCCCATTGAAGCCAGATCGCCGTCCCCAAGCCGATCATCGAGGCGGCTTTCCGCAACTCTCATGTTGCGGCCCCATTGAAGCCACGCGGCCCCGGATGGAACCCAGAGAGGGCGGCGCACTTTCCGCAACTCTCATGTTGCGGCCCCATTGAAGCTCTGGCCACGTCTTTCATTATGGCGCCCGGCGGGCTTTCCGCAACTCTCATGTTGCGGCCCCATTGAAGCGGTCTGATCAAAGTCCCGATCGGCCACGTCGTCGTACTTTCCGCAACTCTCATGTTGCGGCCCCATTGAAGCTCGTGTCACCGCACCCGGCCGACCGAGGGACACGCCTTTCCGCAACTCTCATGTTGCGGCCCCATTGAAGCTCGGGCTGCCAATTGTCGACCGTCCGCGAGCGCGACTTTCCGCAACTCTCATGTTGCGGCCCCATTGAAGCACGCGCGCCTTCCGCCGGAGCCGCGCCAGTTCGCCTTTCCGCAACTCTCATGTTGCGGCCCCATTGAAGCGAGCTCGCCGTCGATTTCCCGATCGATCAGCACGCCTTTCCGCAACTCTCATGTTGCGGCCCCATTGAAGCTACTCGCTCACGCTCACCCGCGAGAGCGTCCACTCCTTTCCGCAACTCTCATGTTGCGGCCCCATTGAAGCTCGAGCTTCGTGAGGAACGAATCGAAGCGCGAGGCTTTCCGCAACTCTCATGTTGCGGCCCCATTGAAGCCTGCAGTTCTTTTTTTGTCATAGTGTCTATTTTGCTTTCCGCAACTCTCATGTTGCGGCCCCATTGAAGCACCGACCTGGCCAGCTGCCCCAACTGCCACTTTGACTTTCCGCAACTCTCATGTTGCGGCCCCATTGAAGCACGACATCGCATGTTTGGAGGCCGGTCATGCCGTCTTTCCGCAACTCTCATGTTGCGGCCCCATTGAAGCGGCCGACCTCGACGCGAACGCCTCCGGCGCTCTCACTTTCCGCAACTCTCATGTTGCGGCCCCATTGAAGCGGAGGGCCCGCGTAGTTTCAGCGATCTGGCGCCTTCTTTCCGCAACTCTCATGTTGCGGCCCCATTGAAGCGCTTCCTGCCGTTCCACCACGGCATCCAGGTCGTCTTTCCGCAACTCTCATGTTGCGGCCCCATTGAAGCTCCCGGACGCTTTTATCTCGACGAGGGCGGCCGTGCTTTCCGCAACTCTCATGTTGCGGCCCCATTGAAGCGCGGTGGTTCCGGGCGGGGAAGGCATAACGTCGGCTTTCCGCAACTCTCATGTTGCGGCCCCATTGAAGCCCCGCAGCCCGGCAGGGCCCTCAGCATTTTTCGGGCTTTCCGCAACTCTCATGTTGCGGCCCCATTGAAGCAAACGGACCCCGAGGAACTGCTCTGGGCGTACGTCTTTCCGCAACTCTCATGTTGCGGCCCCATTGAAGCCCGCGCCCATCCTTTCCCGGCCGGCGTTCCAGAGTCTTTCCGCAACTCTCATGTTGCGGCCCCATTGAAGCCTTAACCTCCTCCTCCGGAACCGCAACTTCCTCAGCCTTTCCGCAACTCTCATGTTGCGGCCCCATTGAAGCAAGTACGGTGATTATGTCGACAAGGCGCGCGGCTACCTTTCCGCAACTCTCATGTTGCGGCCCCATTGAAGCTAGCGTTCAGGCCCGCATGTTCGCCTAACTCTTGAATCTTTCCGCAACTCTCATGTTGCGGCCCCATTGAAGCCCGCGGGCGCACGCCAACCAGACGAGGGCGCAGAACCTTTCCGCAACTCTCATGTTGCGGCCCCATTGAAGCGTCCGAGCGGCAGTCCGGACAGTAGCGCACCATCCCGCTTTCCGCAACTCTCATGTTGCGGCCCCATTGAAGCGACAACCTGATCGACGCCAGGCGATTCGACGAAGCCTTTCCGCAACTCTCATGTTGCGGCCCCATTGAAGCGAACCTGCCGCCGTCCCAATCGAATTCCACGTGTCGGCTTTCCGCAACTCTCATGTTGCGGCCCCATTGAAGCCCTGGAGCTGTCCGCCTCCTCCGCCTGGAGTTCGGGCTTTCCGCAACTCTCATGTTGCGGCCCCATTGAAGCGACCTCCCCCGTCCAACAAGTATGGTCTCGGAGTTTCTTTCCGCAACTCTCATGTTGCGGCCCCATTGGAGATAATGCGTATTTTCACGAGTGACAAATGACACGCTTTGCGCGGCGCGTATTCGCGCGGCGCGGTGAACAACCGCGCAATTTGCCGATCCGGGGCGCGCGGGCTCGCAGCACTGCAAAGTGCCCCGGAATAAAACGCGATGCTACCCTGGCCGCGGGAATTCCCGGCGCCGGAAGTCCCGCGCTGCGTCAGCGGCGCGGGGGCCGCTTCAGCCGCTGCCCGCGCCACTTGGTTGCCAGGGACCCGTGCAGGCCGGCGCCGCTGGAGATCTCGTCGAACGCCCGGACCAGGTTGACCAGGCCCCCCACGGTGTTGAATACATGGTGGAACTGCTCCGGGGTCCCCTCGAACGGCACGCGGAGTATCTTGTACCTCTTCATCCTCTCGAAGATGCGCTCGATCAGCGACCTTATCCTGCTGAGCTTCCTGTTCGCTTCCTTCCGGGCCGCGGTGAGATCCTTCCCCGGCTTCCTCTTGTGCGGGGTCACCGGGATTATCCCGGGAAGGCGCGTCCCCAATCCCTGGAACCCCGCGTCCCCGACGACCGTTATCCTCTCCTTCTCGGGCGTGCGGGGGTCCGCCATGCTCGGGAACACCTTGCCCAGCCCGCCCACCATGACGATGTCGTGCCGGCTGCCGGGGAGCGTCTCGCTGGCGTACAGCAGCATCCCCGTCGGGCTGGCGCCCGCCACCGTGTTGAGGCAGTGCATCTTGTTCTTGCGGGTGTAGAAGTCCTTCTGCTCTTCCCCGTCGGAAGGCCGCGCGCGGGGCGTCCGGGTCCCGTCCAGCAGCATCTTGCCCTTGTCCTTGCCCCTGCCCTTGCAGCCGTCGGTAAGGAACTTCACGCGCTCCTCGTCCGTCTTGCACGCGGCTATCTCCTTGGAGTACTTGTCCGGCGTGGGAAGGATCGCTTCCAGGATCGGCATGCACGCCTTGACGTACCTGCAGACGGTGCTCTGGTCCACCCCGAACTGGACGGACAGATGCCCCTGCGTCGCGCCGGTCTTGCAGCGCATGATGACGAGGAGCAGGGCGTGCCTGCGCTCGAGACTGCACATGTTGCCGGGATCCGACGCGCCCGGGCCGCCGTCCCTGAACAGCGGGGTCTTTTTCCTGCGCTCGATCTCCTCGGTGAACAGGGGCAGCAGGTAGTCGAAATGCTTCCGCGTCATCCCGGTGCAGGCCTTCAGGAGCTTGTCGCTGGCCAGGACGGTGTCCAGCATCGCGAGCGCGTGCATGAGCTGGGGGCAGTTCCGCGCGAGCCTGCCCGCGGTGGAGGGCGACGGCCAGAGCGCCCTCTCGCGCTCCAGCTCTTCCTCCAGCCGCTTGTTCTCGTTCCGGAGTATCGCCAACTCCTGCTTGGCCGAGTTCGGCATGCCATGGCATCGCGGGCGGGGGCTTTAACCTATCGTGTGAGCTTGTGTCGACAATATGGTGAATTCTGCATTACCCCCATTAAAGCCAGACAACCGCGTTCAACAGGGCGATGCCCGTCATGCTTTCCGCAACGCGCGAGGCTGAATAATGCCCAGCGGCAGCTACAGCGTTCAACAGGGCGATGCCCGTCATGCTTTCCGCAACACGCGGTGGTGATGGATCCAGTGGCGGGGATAGTGTTCAACAGGGCGATGCCCGTCATGCTTTCCGCAACCCTCATGTTGCGGCCCCACTGAAGCGCCTTGATGGTCTCCGGGCAGATGGCGTATCCGCTTTTCCGCACGAGCTCACGATTTCGAAGCGGTTTTCCCCGCATCGGCGGCCTTGGCCACCGGAAGCGCCCTCGTCCCCCCGCTCAGGTACTCGATGCCGAACTCGTAGAAGTCCACCCCGCGCAGCCTGCACGCCTCCTGCACGCCTCCTTCACGCTCATCAGGATCGACTGGGATTCGGCGCCCTTCCACGAGCGGCTCCCGCTGCTGATCTTCCGCGCGATCACGCCGGGCCGCACGGCCCGCTCCGCGGCGTTGTTGTGGTACGGGATGCCGGCCACCGCGAACGTGAACGGGCGGTCCCTCTCGCGGCGCAGCCTCTTGACGAACCTACGGCAGTCGGGCTCCGCGTACCCGCGGGAGATCAGCCGGCCCGCCCCGGCGAGGAGCCTGCCCACCGCGAGCTTCCTGCGCCCCTTCCCGCGGAGCTTGGCCGCATCGCGGGAGTCGAGCAGCATCTTCTTGAGCGTGCGCGCGAAGCGCTTGAACTCGCCGCCCGGCTCCTTGTACTCCAGGGTCTCGCGGATCTCGCGCGGGCAGTGCAAGCGGCACTTTTGGTGCGAGCCCCCGGAACCGTTGTACGAGCCCAGCGAGTCGCTCGACAGGATGCCCTCGAATCCCTCCAGCATGGCCTCGGGGACGGACGCGCCGCGCGTGTCCCTGATCGCGTACGCGGCGGCCGTGCCGCTGACGAACGCCCACGGCCACGCGGACCGGCCGTCGACCCTCCACGGCGTCTCGTCCGCGCTGATCAGCGAGGCCTTGCGCAGCTCCTTCAGCATTCCCACGTACAGCGGCCAGAACGCCGCGGCCACGCGGTTCACCATCTTCACTATCGTCCCCAGCGCGATGTCGAGCCCCAGCGTCGTGCGGAATGCCAGCCGTATGTTGCGGTGCGACATGCCCGTCATCCTGAGGCAGACCGCCATCATCGTTATGGGGACGTCGAACCCGCTGCCCGGCAGCGCCCCGGGAGTGGCCGGCGTCCGCGTCGTCCCGCACGGGGAGCAGTACTTGATGAACTTGTCGTACCTCACGATCTCGCTGACGATCCTCCTCTTTTCCACCGTGTGCGGGCACGTGCCGACGGGGCCGGACAGCTCGATGCCGCACACCCGGCACTCGTCCTCTTCCACGCGGACTATCCTGTCGGGCTCCGCGCGCGCCCTCGGGGCGCGCCTGCGGGGAGCCGCGTCTTCCTTGCCGTCGCCCTTCTTGGCCGCGGCGCCCTTCTTGCCCCGCGCGTTGGGCCTTATCCTGAGGTTCCTGGCCGAGAGGGTGGAGTTGGTCTTCCTGGCCTGCGCGAGTTCCTCCCCCAGCCGCTTGACGTCCTCCCCGTACGGGCACGGGCTGCCGCCGTGCGCTTTCCCGCACGCCTGCTCCATCAGCCGCCCGATCTCCTTGCGCTGCTTTTCGATCTCCTCCTTCAGCCGCCCGATCTCGCTCCCCCCCGCGTTCTTCTTCATCTTCGCGATCTCCTTCGCTTTTCCGCAACTCGCATGTTGCAGCCTTTGAAGCACGCTGAGTGCGCCGTATGGTTTGTTAAGGCCACTTTCCGCAACGATCAGGTTGCGGCACTCGTCAATTTTTTCGGCGGCGGCATGCCACGCGATCGTGATGGAACAAACAAACCCAAGCCGAAATGCGCAGCATGGCCGAGTGCTAGCGGACCTCGCACAGCCGACTCGAACTCTATTGATACGTCATACGCCCCGAATCCCGGAATTCCGTCTTTTCTCCAGCGCTTGAACTGTATTGGCATCACTCCACACCGCATCTTCGACTTGCCGCCTTTCACTCCAAGGCTTTTGATCGTTGCCGTCTCTCCGTACCTGGCACCTACTTCGCGTCGGATTTGCGTTTTTGCTTCTTCTATGGCTTCTGCTGACGACCAGTCGCGAAACCTACCCTTCGGATGCCGGTTAAGAGCTAACGGGGTGGCCGATTCCCACTTTTTCGCACTCTGCAGTATCGGAACATCCTTGAAGTCGTCGGCCTTGCCGCGCCGCTGGAACGCCAAGCCGAACCATTTACCGGGATATCGTATGTCTTCCATGGCCGCCAACGCGTAAAAATCCGCCTCTTCCATGGGCTTCGCAAACGTGACGGTCATGTGATCCAGCACGTTGTCGCCGTCCTCGTCCGTGGGAATGAAAAACGCATGCGTGTTTCCGGACTTTAGGTAGCCGCCTCTGCCGTCCTTTCCCGAGATGGCCTTGGAGGCACCTCCGCCGTTCCTGCGGCCGTACTTGGACATCGCAACACGCCTGATGAAGTCTCCCACGGACACCGATTCCGTGATCTTTGGCCTCACGTTTCCCACTACGGCATACCGCATAACGGTGACTTCGGGATGGGCGCGCACGGTTATGTTCGGTTTCGCATCAAAACAGTCGGACTGGCGCAGATAGCTCGCGTTCGCGGTGCCCGGGGGGAATATGATCTGCCGCCGATGCAGATCTTCCGTAGTGACGCACAGTTCCTCCAACGTTATACCTTTTGTCGGGACGAGTACGTCGGTTATGCTCTTGTTGCCTGGCACGATGCCGTTGAGAGGATCGCAGTTGTGGGTGCCCTGATGATCGATTCTTCGTACCTCGCACCACGATTCCGCCCTTCCGAGGTATCCTATGCGAGCAAGTATGCCGTCCAGTGTTTTTTCCTGGCTCTCGTCCAGCGTGACGTCGTTCCAAGTGACGATTACGCGGTTCTCCGGCCCTAAGGCCACGAACGAGTCAATTATCTTGGTGGTGCTTGTGCCGCCGGCGGGCATGTAGTGTCTGGTATGCGCCTGCGTGGCCGCCGGAAGGTAAAACCGGACTGGGTTATCTGCAAGCGTGCTCAAAATTGGCCAAACATCGGATTCTGCGGGGCCGTTTGGGTCTGTTTTCCACGCCGAGATCATGGCACGCAACAGTCTCCACGGCGATGGGGGCCAATCCACGACTCCCTCGTTTACGTTCTTCCCCCATTTGGTGGCATGGTAACGGCCTGCCACGAACCTGAGTGACAGGGAAAACATGTATCTGTTATGCTCCTTTCTTTTTAGTATACTTTATCTCTCCGAGCGGTTTCCAAGACTGCTTGCACGCGGCTACGGATTTTTCCACATCGCGATCAAGATCTTTCATGCTGGGCAACTCAAAACCGGCCGGCGAAACTACCCGAAGTTCCTCGCTCGCCATGAGGTCGCACGCGGTGCGAAGGCGTAGTCCCGACTCTAGGAATCTCCGAATCTTCCACAGTGCGAGGTTTACGAGAAAATCAGTCTCCTTCTTTTCCAAGCCGTAGCTGCGTATCTGCTGCAGGTCTACGTTAAAGTACGCGGTGATCGAGCCGGCAGTATACTCAACGCGTGGGTACGGGATGTTTCCCTGTCCCTCTTTGGCGCCGCCCGCGTCCTCGTCTTTGCCGGGGTTTACATGATCGAGTTTTACGCCACCGCTTATCGCACTGCTGGCATTTTTGGCTTCAATGAACGAGGAAATGGCGCGCCGGAGCCTTACGCGGCCGCCAGCTACGTCCTTTTTGGAAATCCAAAACCCATGCAACAGCGAGCACACGTCAATCTCGAACAGCACCCGCGCCACGCTCTGTATGCCTGTGTCCCATCTGTCGCCTTTTTCAAGGGCGCCCTTGAAGCGTTCTTTGACTTCGTCCGATCCTCCTTCCATTATGTAGTGGGAGTTTATCCTGTGTGCTTCTGTGACGGAGTTCGTCAGCGGATTGCCGTCTGCATCAACCACTTTGATCATTGGTATGCCTTCCAGCTCGTCAACTACGTCCGCATCATTCTTCATGCAGACCGCTTCGAGCCGGTTGGCCATGGATTGGGCCGACTCTACCAAGATGGTGTTTGTCTCACCCTGAACCTGAAACTCGGCGGCGCCGAGATCGGGGAACCCCGTCGGCTGGAATCTGGAGCCCTGCTTTGGTTTTAGCTCGACTTCAATGAGCAACCTTTCCGCATCATCAAGCATGCGGTTGAGCAATTTGGGTTGTTAATAAATCTTTAAGATCGGAGTGCGTGCGTACGAGGTCACGTACCTGCAGGGTGCGGGTGTGAAAACGCCCTCGTTTATCTGGGTTCGCGCGTGGTGGTGGGCGGCGGCTGACCCTGGGCTGGGTGGCTAGCGGGGGGGGGGGAGGGGAGGGCGGCGGCTGACCCTGGGCTGGGTGGCTAGCGGGGGGGGGGGGAGGGGAGGGCGGCGCAACCTTGTCAATTCGTGGGCACGGCCGTGCGAGCTCCCGCACTGCTCGCCATCAGACTCTGCTACTGCCTACTCGTAGTCCTCGTCACTGCGCAACCTTATCCTGTCCACAACCTTGCCGAGGTCGGAATACCGCACGGGGAAAAGCATCGATGCCGCAAACCGGCTCCGCTGTCTTGCATTCATGTGCGCGTCGCCGCCGGAGGCCGTGCCGCCTGCATACGTAGCCAGGTTGATTCCAGTTATGCGCAGGCGGCGCCTAGCAATATCTGCGGCTGCCTCGATTCTTCCAGCCTTCAAGAGATGCAACATGCTAGGCTCGAACTTCATGCTGTCCTGGTCATCGCCCTCCCCGACTTTGGGTCCTGCTTTGCCTTCGTGCGCCGATCTGCGCCTTATTGCGCCGTATTCCTTGTACCAGTGTGGCGGAAAGTTTGTCTTGATGCAGATGTACTGCTCTGGGACATGGCTGGGAATCTCCCCCAACACGTTGCTGTTGTGGTATTTTACATCCTTTGAGCGCACCTTTTCTACCGCGGACATGGCCTGCGCCAGCCTCCCGATCTTTCCAAGATCAAGCCGATCCCCGTCCTCTATGAACTGCAGCACGTCGGTGATGGACGCGGGCAACGGAGATTTCAGCGCCAGCGGCACGTTGGCCATGCGGGCGTCCAGGCAACGGCGTTCCAGCACCTTGATCATGCTCTTAATCGGGTCGTTACCGTTCCACAAAAACTTGGGACTGCGGGGAGCCCACTCCGTTCCTGACTTGGCCGCCTTGACGGGCATCATGTTGTGCCGGATCGGGTAGATTCCACGCACCCCGGGACCGCGGGCGCGCTGTTCCCCTTCGGGAGGGGCCCTGTCGGGCGGAGTATTTGGCGGAAGGGCGCCAGCCCGATCTGTTCGGACTTTTGCTTCCGGCCTCCGAAATCTGTCCTCCCGATCAGTCATGGTAGCGAGCGCGGCGGCCAGCCTGAATTCGACGCTCCCGTCGTGGCACGCGTCTATCCACTCCTGCGAGATTTCCGGCATGGGCCTGATGTCTTCGGCCATCCGCGAGAGCGATACCGCGTATTCGATCTCGCTTGCAGCGATCAGGACGTCCTGCAGATGGGCGGCGTTGCGGCTTGTGCAGTACCTGATCGTGGCGCCATCAATTTTGCTCAGCAGTGCCTTGACCCTGTTTGGCATCTCGCCGCTTCTTATCCTGTCTAGCCACGGATCTAGTTCTGCAAGGAGGTTCACGTTTACGGCATTTGACGGATCCGGGCGGATCCTTCCCGCGTCGCTGGCCACGTACGCGAGTCCCTTCCTCTCAAGTATGGCGAACCGCTGGAATCCCGACAGCCCCCTCTCAGTGCCCAAGCTTGCCAAGGCTCTTACGAACTCCACTCCGATCGTCGACTGCGTTGTGCCCAGCTGTGCCCTGCCTTCCCTGAATACGTACCTCATCTCTCTGTACGATGCCGGGCTGTCCCAGAGCGGCATCCAGATCTCGCCCCTGGCATTCTCCGACGTGGCTGTCCCGTATCCTGCATGCGTAGAGATCACTGTGAACGGAAACGCCGCCCTTCTCGAACTGGTTCGGCGTGACACGCTTCCCGCGAAAAACAGCGTTCCCTCCATCCCCAAGATAAAGTCCCACGGGTTTGTCAGGTTGCCGGTCTTGAATCCTGGCGTACTTGATGCGTTGGGGCCGAGGTAGCCTCCCGGATGGAAAAACGCGTTGCTCACATCCCGCATTCCGGCGCCCGTGTCGAACAGCGATCCGCGTAGCGCATTCTTGCTCCAGTCTCTCTCCTTCTCCTCCAAGATACACATGCACACATAGTGCGCAAAGTTGTCGGTGATCTCAAAGTTTCCGTCGTTCGCTCCCGTGCCCAACACAGTGCCGAAGCTGATACGCTCCGTGCCCGTGACGAACGCTGCGTCGAACCAGGGAACCAGCGAATCTGGCATCTCATTGCGCAACCGCCTCATCACGATCTCCTTGTTGCTCCCTACGGCTTTCTTCACATCTTTGATGCGATCCTTGATGCCCTTTGCCTTGGCTCCCTTGCTCCCGCCCGGCTGCCTGAACTCGCGCTGGCATTCGGCAATACTGCGGTATTCGGGAACGACGTCTCCCAAGATGCCCTTCGCCTTGGCTATAACTTCTGCATATCCGCGCATCCTTTCTTCGCCCGACTCTTCTATCCTTTCTATGTCCGATACGTCCGGATCCATGAATCCGCTGCCGCCGTTCCACGGCGATATCAGCGGGGTCGGAACGTACTTCTCGTGGAAGAATTTTACAATCTCGTCTCTGTCCAGCCTAGTACTGATCACGAACTTGTCGTTCTCCCACCTCGATCTCACTCCCTCGTCTTCCTGCTCCGCCAGTATGCGGAACAGGCCGAGCGCCTTCAGACTGAGCAGGAGAGAGCCCGGGGAGCACCCGTCAATTGCTATGTCGTTCAGTCCGCTTTCCCCTCCCTGCTTGCTCTGATGTCGGCAGCGCGAAGGAGCGCTTCCAAGTAGGCTAGCCTGAGCGGTCCGTAGGCCTCCAGCAACCCTGTGGAGGCCTGCAACCATGATCCGTCGCCCGCTTGCCCGATCTTGGCCATGGACGCATCAACTTTCACGGTATCCGCTATTCCCTCCACGCTCATTTTGTTTTTGCTCACCTTTGATCCGTGCTTTGGCGACAAAAATATCTTCAGGATTTCGTGACCGCGTGTTGGGAGTCCCTGCACATAGTCGTCATCGGGGTTTACGTACGAGTTTCTGCGTTTCTTGGGAAGGGATCGTATGGCCATGCGAACTTTTCCGTGGTGTGATGCTATGAGGTAAGACGCCAGATCGACGGTAGGCCTGTCCAGGTCCAGGTTCAGCTTGCGGAATGCGATCGCACTCACGATCTCGTGCCGAAAGTTGGGACGTTCGTGCCTGTTTTTGCGCGGACATTTTGCCCAGATCTCACCCTTCGGTGTGTCCTTGCCGGCAGCTTTCAACAGCGTTTGCTGGAACACGCTGTGCGCCTTGCCTAGGTCGTGGTACTTTGCAGCCAGCGACAGGACTTCCTCTTTGTCTTGCACCGTTCCTACCTCGCTGATGATTTTCTTCATCTCTTCCGTCACGGCAAACGTGTGATCGGCGAGGGTGACCCAGTCGGAGGACTGCGACTGGTGATCCGCATCATGCGTGTCGTTCGCATCGCCGCCGGCATCGGCGTCAATGTTGCCATCCGTTCCCGCGTCGTCGTCGTTAGCATGTCTTTCTACCTGTTCTACACTGTCGTGCGACGAGAGATCGAACCCGATCTCCTTGCTGTATCCGCCGTCTTTGCACCGTATCATGACCTCCTGGCCGGGGTAGAGGGGGGAGGTTTTCTGTACCCATTCTCCCGATATGTGGTCGCGCACCCACACCTTGTTGTTGCTCTTTGCGAACTTTTCGACATCGTATATGGGCACATTGCATATCTCGTCGCTTCGGGTTCGGTGATCCGGGGGAGGGCCGCTCGCGTCCCATTCGCGCCACAGCACGCTTACGTCTTTTGTTGTCTCTAGCGACCTGATGAATCCAGAGACGTCAGTATGGTTTCCAGACAGATCTGGAACGGTGTCGAACAGGTCGACCAGATCCTGCCTCCGCAGCACCGCATCGTACTCGTTCTTGTCGTCGGTCTGGCCGCCGAGGGAGCCGGGGGACACCGACTGGCCAACGCGGGCATCTAGCCTTTCCTCCGATATTCTGATGTCGCCCGTCTCGTACGGGGCGTGCGCGTTTTGGTTCAGCCTGATCACGTGGATGTCCGCCCGTTCGTGCTCGCCGCGCCTGTTGCACCTGCCGAACCTTTGGATCATGCTCGGCCATGGGGCGATCTCCGTTATCAGGGTCCTGGCAGACATGTCGACTCCCGCCTCCACCGCCTGCGTGGCTACCACGATCATGTTTCCAGGCGCGTCGCCGGAGATGCGCTTGATCTCGGTATTGATCTTGTTCCTTTCGCGCCTTCTGAACCGCGAATGCACCAACAACGCGTCCTTTTCGGTTTTTTGTATCGCCTTGAACAGGGACTGGGCCCTCTTCACGGTGTTCACCATGACCAGGGTCAATGTCCCGTCCACGTGCTTGCTCAGGATCGCATCCGCGTCTTTGCCGCTGTACTTGTCCTTCTCCACGGCAAGTTCCAAGTAGGAGAGTTCCTTGCGCGCGTTGTTCCTTGCATCGAGCCTTTTGTTGCTCCGGCTGCCGGAGTCGGCGCCGTTCGTGCTCGATGCGACGATGCACTCGCAGTGATCAAAGTCCGGCGTATCTAGCCAGTCCGTGTTTGCCGTGGCGGACATCCACATCGTCTTGTGGATCCCGTACGTCCCTAGTTTCTTCCTGAACGCCTCCAGTTGCGCCGTAGCGGCAAGGCCGTTTCCCATCAGTTGCACCTCGTCCACCACCCAAAAGCAGTCGTTGTTCAGCAACCCGAACTCTACGGGCCACAGGTATATGTTCATGGCGTACCCCCTGTTGAGCGCCCTGGACAGTAGCATGTCTTGTGTCCCGACCAGGATTGCCTCATTTTCTGGATGCAGCCTGTACTCCCTGTCTGGTTCGTGGCCGCCCAGCATGGGAATGACGCGGAACCTTTCTGCGATCTCCAGATTCCTGGTCCATCCCTCGATCTTGCCGACGATCTGCTCCACCAGGACGCGGGTCGGAAGGCAGTAGACCAGCCTGCGCGGAACCTTTCTCTTCTGCGGGCGCACGCGGCCCCACAGGTATATCGCAAGCACTGCCGCGTCCGTCTTGCCGGATCCCGTGGGGAGGTTTAGTATGTCCGGAATGTGGTCGCGGCCGGCCAGCTCCGACTGGTACGGGTATGGGTCGTAGCCCGTCGCTTTCTTGAAAAACTCCCCAAAATTGGCGTAATCCACTGTCGTCTGGCGAACCAAACATGATTTAACTTCTTTGGTGCGTGCGTGTGGGGGCCCGCACCCGCCGCCCGCCCGCGCGAAAACGCCCCCGCGGTCTGGATTCGCGCCCGGGGACGTGCAGCTCGTCCCACGCGCCGCATCGCTTGACTCGCCCCTCGGCCGCGGTTTTGGGCGTGAAGAACGCCTAGCCGCGCGGGGTGCGGGCGCACTGCTACGCGGCAGGCCGCGCCCGCCTCCGTCCGTCACGAACGGGGTCAAGCCGGCGTGCGGGGGCGAGGAGGGCGCCCTCCCCGGCCCCGCTCAGTTGAACCTCGCGAACAGCTCCCGTATCCTGCGCGCCCGCCTCTCCACTATCCCGACTATCTCCTCGTGCTCCTCCCCCGTGGGCTCCCTCCCGTGGAACGCCTGGAACGCCGAGAGCGCCGAGCCCACTATCTCCCCCACGAAAAAGCCGCACAGAAAGTCGCCCTCCCTCTTCACGCCCCACACGCTGCTTATCCTCTCGGAGGACTCCGCCTTGCCGTACAGCTCCAGCGTCGACTCGACCAGCCCCTCCGTCTCCTCGCGGAACTTCGGATCCAGCGCCACGGCCGCTACGCTCCCGCGTCTATCCCCCGGCCCTTCTCGTACGCGTATATCCCGTCCAGGAACACGCGGTGGTCCTTGTTCTTGACCCGCGTGTTCTGCTGTATGTTGGCCGCCGTCTGCGTGACGTCCGTCAGCACGGGCCCCGTCACCAGCACGTCCTCGCCCGCCGGCTTCACCGTAGTGTCCTTCCCGACTATCCTGGCCCGCCGGGCGGCCCTCTCCCCCTGGAAGTTCTCCACCAGCACCGTACGCCCGTCCACCTTGACCGTTATGGGAAAGTGCGCGTACACGACCTTCATCTTCACCGTGTACCCGTCCTGCACGCCCTCCATGAGGTTCCGTATTATGGAGCAGGACGTGTTCAGTATGGAGCGGTCCTTCTTCCGCGCGCCGGCCGCCCTGGCCCTCACCGCCCGGCCGCCCTCGGGCACCTCCAGCTCCACCGGTATCTTGCGGAAGCTCTTGTGCGTGGTGCCGAGCCTGCCGGTCACGCTGAGCATCCTCTTCCGCAGCGAGATCTTCACCCCCTCGGGCGCCTCCAGCACGCGGGCCTCGTCCTCCCTAGTAGACATACCCTATCAGGAACCCCCCTATCCCGAGCCGGAGCGCCTCGTGGTGCGACATGACGCCCCTGTTCGTCGTCACCAGCAGCATGCCGCGGTCGTACGATGGCAGGTACTGCTGCTCCCAGAACGCGTACTCGTCCTTCCGCACCTTGAAGCGCGGCGATATGGCCCCGCATTTCGTTATACTCGCTGACAGTTTCACCTGGAACTTGCCGCCCCTCCTGTCGTCCACCCGCTCGAACCCCGCGATGTACCCGGCCCCCCGCAGCGCCTCCAGCACGCGGGCCCCGAGCCCGGACGTCGGGTGCACCAGGCACTCCGAGCGGCGCCGCGCCTCCGTGTTGTACAGCGTCACGAACAGGTTCGCGAGGACGTTTGTGGCGGGCATCTCGTCACCGCAGCTTCCTGAACCCCATGGATCCGGCCACCTCGCGGAAGCACCGCCTGCATATCATTAGATCGTACTTTTGTATCACGGCGGTATAGTCGCCGCACCTCTTGCACCACCGCGAGCCGCGCCCGAACTCGTGCTTTTTCCTGCCCGTGAACTCGTACGACCTGTCCTTGGCCATCACGCGATCGCCACCCCGAACTTCACCGAGACGAAGTCCCTCGCCTCGGCGGCCGTTATCCTGTGGCGCCTCCCGACCCTCGCCTTGTGCTTGCTCCTCTTGCGTATGCCGTACCCCGGCCTGGCCAGGGCCACGGCCACGTCGAGCCCGAGTATGCCTATTCCCGGGTCGTACTTTACCCCCGGTATGTCGATGTGCTCGCCTATCCCGAACGAAAAGTTTCCAAAGTCGTCGAAGGCCCTGCCCGCCACCTGGTTCCCCTTCGCCTCGAAGAGCCGCCCCGCGAGGCCGGCCGCATCGCTCCCGCGCACCGTCACCATGGCCCCGATGGGCTCCCCCTTCCTCACCCCGAAGTCCCTCTGCGTCTCCCGGGCCCCGCGGGCGCACGGCTTTTTCCCCGTTATGTGGGCCAGGGCGCGCTTCGCGGCCTCGATCGCGTCGCCCGACCTGCCCACGCCCATGTTGAGCACTATCTTTTCCAGCCGTATCTGCCTCATCGGGCCGGCCTCCGCGCCGCCGCCCTCGGGGACGGGATACGCGCCGGGCACCGGATAGACCTTGATCCCGCCGCCCTCGGGGGCATCCGCCGCCCCGGCCCGTTCCGCGGCATCGGCGGGGGCATCCGTCGCGGGCGGCGCCTCCGCCAGTTCGGCGGCCTCCTTGCCGTCCACCGCTTCCTGCATCGTCGCCGCCACCGCCCGCACCTATTTTATCTGTATGACGGGCCCGTCGGCCCGCCCCACCGCCATCACGATGCTGCCGGGTATCTCTATCTCCCTGTCGCCCTCGGCCAGCCTTATGGTGGCCATCTTGTCCAGGACGAACGTCCCTTTTTTGATCTCCGCCACGGTCCCCGACTGCCCCGCGTTGGTCCCCCCCGTGACCAGGGCCTGCGCCCCCGCCTCCAGTTTTATCACCTCGAGTATCTCCTGCCCCGGCACCCTGATCAGGCACGAGTCGCCGACCCTCGCGTCCGCATCGGTTATCGCGGAGCGGCCGTCGTGGAAGCCGAGCTGCGTCTTCCCGCCCTTGATGGTGGTCTTGCCGGTCACCTTGCAGATCTTCCTGTCCTTTTTCCCGTCGCCTATCCCGACGGGCTTGAGGATCGTCCCGCCGGACGGCAGCATCCTGTACACGGCGTCCAGGCCCTCGAGCTCCACCACGTCCATCAGCCCCACCCCGTGGTGGAGCGACCTGCGCTTCACCCCGTCCACCGCGACGTGGCCGGCGTATATCGACGCCTTTGCCTCCCTCATGGTCTTTACCAGCCCGAGGGTGTCCCTGAGGAACACGGCCGTCGGTATGGATGCGCCCTTCGGGTGCGCCCCGGGCCTGACGGTGACGACGAACCTCTTGTCCTTGCGCGTGATCCCCCAGAACAGGGGCGCCATCTGCCGCTTTAGCTTTTTGCTGCCGGCTATGCTTACCGTGCGCGGTCGCCCTCCTTTTCGCCCTCTGCCGGCTCGCCGCCGGCCGCCTTTTCGCCCTCGGCTGCCGCCTCGCCGCCGGCCGCCTTTTCGCCCTCGGCTGCCGCCTCGCCGCCGCGCTCCTCGCCGCCGGCCGCCTTTTCGCCCTCGGCTGCCGCCTCGCCGCCGGCCGCCTTTTCGCCCTCGGCTGCCGCCTCGCCGCCGGCCGCCTTTTCGTCGCCCTGCTCCTCGTCTCCGCTGCCGTCATCATCGGGCTTTGGCCTGAGCGGCAGGTCGGTGGCGCCCAGTTCCGCTCCGGCCCCCTGTTCGTCCTCCGCGGGCTTTGGCCTGAGCGGCAGGTCGGTGGCGCCCAGTTCCGCTCCGGCTCCCTGTTCGTCCTCCGCGGGCTTTGGCCTGAACGGCAGGCTCGTGACGCCGAGGCCGGAGCCCTCCTCCCCGCCGGCCTCCTCTGCACTCGTCGCCTCGTGCGGGGCGCCCAGCTTTGCCATCCTCTTCTTGTCGGAGGCGTTCAGGCCGGTGACCACCACCTTGGATGCGTGGATCATCACGTCGAACCTGTCCCCCTTGCCCTTCTCGCCCTTTATCCCCTCTATGGCCACGCGCCCGGCCGCCACGTCTACGCTGGCCACCTTGCCTTCTATCCCCACGTACTCGCCGCAGGCCACCTTCGCCGTGTCCCCGGTCCTCACCCTGATGCTGCGCCTGCCGTACTTGTCCCTCAGCTGGCGCGACAGGGGGCTGCCGACCTGCCTGCTCCTGTAGTGCTGGGAGGCCTTGAATATCTGCCTGTTGCGCATCTTCGTCGGCTTCATACCGCTACACCACCATCGAGGCCAGGTTCGCCAGCCTCGGCCACTTTTCGGAGGCCTCGGCGGCCACCGGGCCCTTTATGTCGGTCCCCTTCATCTCGCCCTCGGGGGTCGTCAGGACGGCCGCGTTGTCCTCGAACGAGACCCTCGTCCCGTTCAGCCTCCGCACGGGGTACTTTTGCCTCACGATCACCGCGCCGTGCACCTGCTTGCGCAGCTCGGCCGGCCCCTTTTTCACCACCACGTTCACAAAGTCGCCGACGGCGGCGGCCGGCAGGCGCGAGACGCGCGTCTTGGTCTTCTGCACCATGACGATCTCCAGCACCTTGGCCCCGCTGTTGTCGGCGCAGGTTATCCGCGCCCCCACCGGCAGGGCCCTCGTCACGTACGGGCGGAACTCCTCAACGCCTTTCGCCTTGCCGCGGCTCCTGCCCTGCGACATCACCCGCGCACCTCGACGACGACGAACGAGACGGACTTTGCGAGGGGCCTGCACTCGGCGGCCAAGACGCGGCTGCCCTCGCGCACGTCAAGGTTGGACGGCACGTGCGCGTGTATGCTGCTCCGGCCGCGGGCGTACCTCTTGAACTTCGAAAAGTACACGGGCGACTCCTTTTCGACCACCACGGTCCTCCTGGCCTTCGTGCTGACCACCGTCCCCTCGAACAGCTTGCCCCGCACCGCCAAAGTCCCGTTGAACGGGTTGTTCCTCTCGCCCGGCTCGGCGTCCCGCGGCGGATCCCCCACCGGGAGGCCGATGCCGCCGCGGGGCTTCCCTGGCGGCGCGCCGTCCCCCGCGCTCACGCCCTGGCCCTCCCCGGCCTGTCCTGCGGCCTTTTCGCTATGGAGTCGCCGCGGATCCTGGCGCTTCCGGCCCCGGGGCCGCCCCACGAGACGTCCAGCACCGCCCCGGCCTTCGGGATCAGCATGCGGGGCCTTCTTCCCCCCCCCTCGATCTCCAGCATGTTCTTCGTCTCGAACGCCACGGCGCCGGCGGCGCCGACGATCCCGCGGTCGGGGGCGGCGGCCACCGAGACCCTGGCGCCCACGAGCTCGTGCATCGCGATGTTGCCGGGCGTCCTCACGCCTTCCACCCCTTTTCGTTCATCCGCGTCATCATCCTCGCGATGTCGCGGCGGAGCGGCCTTATCTTGCCGCTCTTCTTCCTGAGCGTCCCCTTGGCGGCCTCCATCCTCATCTTCGCCAGGTCGGCCCTCGCCTGCTGGAGCCTGTCCCTGAGGTCGCCCTCGTTGAAGGCGCCGACCGTCTTCATGCTGATCCTCGCCATCACCGCGCCCCCCCGCCGTCTTCGGCATCTCCCGCCCCCGCTTCCTTGGCCGGCGCATCGGGGGCGGCCGCTTCCGCCGTGGCATCCGCCGGGGGAGCCGCCCCGGCCGTAGCCCCCGCGGGAGATTCCCCCGCCGGAGCCTCGGGGGCGGCCGCTTCCGCCGGGGGAGCCGCCTCGGCCGCAGCCTCCGCGGGAGATTCCCCCGCCGGAGCCTCGGGGGCGGCCGCTTCCGCCGCAGCATCCGCCGGGGGAGCCGCCTCGGCCGCAGCCTCCGCGGAAGATTCCCCCGCCGTCCGCTCGGTCATCTCCTTGAGGTCGGGCTCGGGGCGCGGCGCCGCGGACAGGGACACCGGCACCGCGGCGGGAGCCGGCGCCTTTTCGGTCATCTCCTTGAGGTCGGGCCCCGGGCGCGGCGCGGGCGCCGCCGCAGCGGCGGCCTTGCCCTTGTCCCTCAGCTCGAACTCGGGCACGTACCTGTCCTTCATGGCTATCCGTATGCGTATCCCCACCAGGCCCATCGCCGTCTTCACGTGCGCCACGTCGTCCGACACGATGACGTCCGCGTGGTGGCCGGCCCTCGGCAGTATCCCCGCCGTGTGCTTTTCGAACGCCGACCTGTCGCCCCTCAGCTTGCCCGAGACGGTTATCTGCACCCCCATGGCCCCGCCCTCCATTATCTGCTGTATGGTCCACATTGTGGCGCGGCGGAATGCCGTCCCCCTCTCCATGTGCGAGGCCATCCTGTTGCACATCACCCCGGGCGAGAGCTCGGGCTTTTCCACCTCTATGACGGTAACCTGCGGGTTCTTCAGCCCAAAGTCCGTCCCCAGCCTCTCCGTGAGCGCCCTTATCCCCACGCCGTTCCTGCCTATCACTATGCCCGGCCGCGTGACGTGCAGCGAGACCCTCGTCCCCACCGGCGTCTTGGAGACCTCGGCCTTCGCGAACCCCGAGTCCTTTATCTGCTCCTTCAGGTAGTCCTTCAGCAGCATCATGTCGTAGTTGTCCCGCACGACGCTCTTCATGGCCGACATTCCTAGGCCTCCCTCGCCACGATCTCCACGTGGGTGAGCACGTTGTTCTTGGGGGTCGCCCGCCCCTGCGCCCTCGGGATGAACCTCTTCACCGACACGCCCTTGTGGGCGGCCGCCCCCACCAAGCGCAACCTCTCCACGTCCATGCCCCTGTACTCCGCGTTCGACTCCAAATTCTCCAGCAGCTTGAGGAACTCGGCGGCGGCCTTCTGCGGGTACCTCCCGGCCATCACTCCCGGATCCGACCTGTGCCCGACCTGCCCCTTGAACCTGCCGAACGGCACGGCCCTCTCGCCGCGCACCACGGCCCCCAGATAGTCGGTCGCCGCCTCGAGCCGCATCCCGCGCACGGCCCGCGCCAGCTCCCGCGCGTGCTTGTGCGATATGCGCCTCTCCCTGGCGGACGCCCTCACGTGGCGGGTGGGATCGTACCCCTGGAAAGCGTAGCCGTACCCGCCCATGCCCATCACTTCAGCGGCACGTACAGGCTCGACCTGGATGCCCCCACGCCCGGCGCGCCGTGCGAGACGCGCTTGCTGGTCAGCGCGTACTCGCCTATATAGTGCCCTATCATCTCCGGCGCGATCTCTACCGGCTGGTACGCCTTCCCCGAGTACACGGCCACCGTCACGCCGACCATCGACGGCAGCACCACCAGGTCGCGCACGTGCGTCCTTATCGGCGCGGCCCCGTCCGGCGCCTTTCCCGCTTTCGCCCGCTTTATCTCGTCCATGAGCTTGCGCTTGCCGTCCGTTATGCCCCGCGTCAGCGAGCGCCGCTGCCTCGCGTTGAGCATCCCGAACAGCTTGCCGACGGGCATGCCCTCCAGCTTTGAAAGC
Source organism: uncultured Candidatus Cenarchaeum sp. (assembly GCA_958295735.1). Lineage (GTDB taxonomy): Archaea > Thermoproteota > Nitrososphaeria > Nitrososphaerales > Nitrosopumilaceae > Cenarchaeum. The sequence goes on along the minus strand of OY282369.1, from coordinate 2,923,325 downwards.
GGCACGCCCCTGTAATCAAAGGCCTTCACCATTGCAGGCCGTCTCCGTGCATGAGCGGCGCGGGGCTGGATGCCATATTATAGCATTCCTATTTCCGTCGCGAGATCCTTGGCCTTCGACGGGCTCTCGAACCTCACGAAGGCCTTCTTCCCGTATATGGTGCGGGCCGTGTTCACGCGGACCGCCTTCTTCCCGTACAGCACTTCCACGGCCTCGGCTATCTCCCTCTTCCCGGCGGCCCTGGCCACTATGAAGCAGACCTTGCTCTCCGAGTCGACCTTCGAGAAGGTCTTTTCCGTGACGTGCGGTTTCAGCACTACCCGCGAGGCCTCGCCGGCGTCCATTATATGGCTCCCCTGGCGCCGCCCGCCATTCCCGGCCTCCCGCCGAGCTCCCGCAGCGCCGACACCGTATACACGGCGAGCCGGCCCGGCACGCCGCCCGGCGCCAGGTCCAGCACGCCCACGTCCGAGGCGGCCCTCACGTCCACTCCGGGCACGGACCCGGCGGCCCTCTCCAGCGGCGTCCCCCTGCGGGACACGACGAACAGGATGCTCTTTCCCTCCTTTTTCGAGCGCCCCCTGAGGGCCGGCTTTCCGCTGCGCGCGCGGCGCCCCGCGAGCCTCTCCACGTCGCCGGCCAGCCCCATGCGCCCGATGGCCGCGCGCAGCGCCGACGTCTTGGTTATGAGCTCCGCCCCGTCCGCGGCGACCGCGGGCAGCTCGGCCCCGCCCGCCGCGTGGCCCCTCGCCTTCACGAGGGCCCCGTCGGCCGTGGCGGCCACGGCCGAGCGCAGCGCGAGCCTGCCCTCCTTCCTGTTCAGCCTCTTCCGCACGCGCTTCGCGGCCGTCGGCGGGTGGGCCTGCCTGCCGCCGCGCGTCGATGCCACCTCGCCGCCCTGGCCGCCGCGCCCGCCGGCCCCCGAGCCCCTTATCCTGGCCACCCTGGCCCTGCCGTGGCCCGTGGGCGGGTCCAGCGAGTCCGCCGACACGTCCATGCCGGCCGTCGGGTGCGTCCCCTTCGGCTGGAAGCCGTGCGTGGCGAGTATCGTATGGGCCTTGCGTATGACGTCCGCCCTGTGCGGCTCGGCGAACGCCGCCGGCAGCTCGGCCCGCTCCCCGCGCGCCTCCGCCACGGCCCCGTCGGCCGACACGCCCATGACGGGCGCGGACAGGAGCCTGCCGCCCTCGCGTATCACGCGACGACCTCCAGCACGCTCGGCTTGGACGGGGGCGCCGCGTTCCGCGCGGCGCGGCGCAGCTTTACCAGCCGGCGGTACGTCCCGGGCACTGACCCCTTCAGTATCATATAGTCGCCCCCCACCAGGCCGAAGTGCTTGAAGCCGCCCGGCGGGTTCACGCCCTCCGCGGGGGCCGCCGGGCCGCGGGCGCGCGGGCCGCCCTTCCCCGGCCGCCCTTCCCCGGCCTCCCCGACCACCATCACCCTCTTGTTGTATTCGGTCCTCTGGTGGAAGCCCATCTGCCCGGCCCGCGGCACCGTGTACATTACGTACTGGGGCGATATGGGCCCGAGCGAGCCCAGTTCCCGGACGGTCTTCCTCGACTTGTGCTGCTTCCTCTTGGCCCCCATCCTCTGTATGACCCCCTGCCAGCCCTTGCCCTTCGTTATGGCCGCCGCGTCGACGCCGGCCCCCTCGCCGAAGACCTGGCCGATCTTGACGTACTTTCCGAGAATTCCCGCCAAATACTCGTACCTCTCCGCGCGGCTGCCCCCGCCGGCCACTGCCGACTCGAAGACGTACGGCCTCTTCTGCTCCAGCCCGGCCGCCCGCGGCGATATTGCCAGGACGGCGCGCAGCTCGGAGGCCTTTTCGGCCAGGCCCGGCGCCGCCTCCCTGGCCGCCGCCTCGCCGGCGGCCGCGTCCGCGGCGCCCCGCCTGCTGCCGCGGGCGTCCGCGTACTTTGATATCTCCTTGGGCACGTCCTCCGCGCGCACGTCGAACGAGGCCCTCCTGCCGCCGTGCCCCGCGGAATACCCCCTCGCGCCCAGCACGAACGCCGGCGGCGTGGCCAGGACGGTCCCCAGCACCACCAGCTGCTTCCCGGCGTTCGGCGTGTGCTCCCTGTCGTCTATGGTAACCAGCTGGACGCAGCCGGCCTTGAAGCCGGCGTGGGCCAGCAGCCTCGGGGCGCCCCCCTCGTCCCGGGCCGGCCACCGTATGCGCGCCTCCATGCTTTTCGCGCGCCCCCTGGGAGAGTACGCCAGGCTCCCCCTGCGGGGCTGGCTGTGCTTCCTGTGCCCCATCTCATGCGCACGTCCCGGCGGCCGCTTCCATCCGCCGGAGCCGGATCCGTTTTAATATATATGAATACATCCGGCGCGCCGGCCCGCGCTGCGCCCGTATGGCCCGCGCTGCGCCCGTATGGCCCGCGCTGCGCCCGTATGGCCCGCGCTGCGCCCGTATGGCCCGCGCTGCGCCGGTCCGGGCAGCGGGGAAGGCGCTCCCGCGGCGCCGCCCTTTTCGGGGATCCGCCGGCCGCGGCGGGGGGGACGGGGCGGCCGCGCGCCCGGCCCCGGGGTCGAGGGCCTTCGCCCCCGCGAGGCGGGGGGGGGGGGACGGGGCGGCCGCGCGCCTGGCGCGCCCCCGCGGCCCCTGCCGCCGCCCGGCCCGCGGCCCCGGCGGCCGAATCCCGCAAGAGTCGTCGCCGCCCCCGGCGGCGGCGCGCGGCCGGCCCGCGGCCCCGGCGGCCGAATCCAGCGGGAGCGCGCGGCTGCCCCCGCCCGCGCCGCGGGCCGCCCCGGACCGCGCGGGATCCCGGCGCCGGCCCCCCGGAAGGCGCGCGCCTTCGGCCCGCGGCAACCGCCCCGCGGCCCCGGCAGCGCGGACCCGCGCCCGGGCCGAAACCGCGGCCGGATCGCGGCGGGCGGGGGCCCGCGCGCCTAGTATACTCGGTCATGTCTTTCTGCTCGGGCCCGGTTCCCGGCGGCCTGTGCAGCGCCTCGACGTCCTTCGGGGATTTCGACCGCCTGCGTTCCTTGTCGTAGAACGAGTCAAAGGCATCATACCGGACGAACAGCCACGGATCTTCCGCGAGCGACTTTTCCAGCATCGGCTCCCTGGTCTTCCGCGCCAGCAGTTCCTCGCGGGATGCGGAGACCAGGATGATCTTCTTGACCTTGCGGCGGTACCCTATGTTCGAGGCCCTGACGATCGCCTCGGTTATCCCGGTGCTGTTCTCGACTTCGAAGACGTACTTGATGGTGTTGCGCTCATACCAGATCACGTCGATCTCCCTGATCCTCTTCAGCCTCTTGTCCTCGCTCGCCAGCCGCCGTATGTCCGAGCGGTGCCCGTCGACGTCGCCGTACGCCTCGAACCCGTATTTCGCGCCCAGCTCGCAGAGCTTCCGCACGTAACTGTCGTGCGAGGAGCCGAGCTGCCTCACGCCGGGCTGCAGCCTCCACTTTTTCCCCCTCGTCTTCTCGCCGTAGTTCCTCAGGACGTCCTTGATCGAGTACGCCGTGGGGGTCAGGGCGTTCGGGAACGTCAGGTACACGGCCCGGAGCAGATCGTCGTACGCGACCTCCTCGTGCCTGTTCAGCTCGTTGATGATGCACTTTTCCACGCGGTCCGACAGCGGCACCCGATCTATGAAGTTGTGCGTCCTGGGGTTGAGCCACAGCATCTCCTCGCCGTCCTTCTTGACCAGGACGAACTCGTCGCCCAAGTGCCTGTTGATGATGTCCGATATCGAGACGTCCAGGGCGAACGGGCAGCCCTGCTCCTTGACGCACTCGCATATGTCCGAATAGCTGTTCAGGATGTGCGTGCTCGCCGTGGGCTCGCCCCTTTCCGAGAGCAGTTTTTCGACCGCATCCACCACTATGTTCTCGTAGGCCCCGGCGTCCGCGATGCTCGCGCCGCCGCTGTTTTCCGACTTCGGCTTCCTGAACCGTATGTAGTAGTCGCCGATCGCGCTCCCGTACGGCGCCATCTGCGCCTTGACCGAGACCGAGGACGGGGGCTGGTACACCGATTTTTCCAGGTCGAACCCCGCCGCGGCGGCCGCCCTGATCATCAGGTTGTACAGTTTTACGTCGGTGTTGTGGAATGTTACCGTGAGGCATTTTTCCGGCTTGAGGACGCGGTAAATCTCCTTGTACGCGAGCCGTATGGACTTCTCGTATTCTTTTTCGGACCGCTTTTGCCTCCTGTCCTTGCTGTCGGTTATCACGACCTCGTTGTCGAACAGCGGCTCCTCGTCCAGCCATGCCGACCAGATGCGGTTCAGTTCCAGGTACGGGACGCTGTCCCCGTACGGGGGGTCGGTGAAGACGTAGTCGACGCTCGCATCTTCCAGGAAACGGCATGTGCGTGGCGCTGCCCAGGTGGAGGGACAGGTGCCTGGCGTTCCCCACGAGCCTGTTCGACTCCTCTTTCCCCCCCATCACCTTGCCGTACGCGTTGCAGAAATAGTGCCACACGTTGAGTTCATACCGCTTCGGGGGGATCCAGAACCCCCGGAGCTTCCAGCTGGGCCCGGAGCCCTCGGTGCGGGCCATCAGCTTGGAGCCCTGGACCAGCGTCGTGCTGAACGCGAGCCTGAAAACCAGGCGCACGCGCTCGTCCCGTACCTTTTTTATCGCGTCGAACAGGACGGACAGGGCAGCCAGGTTCCTGCGGCTGAACAGGTCCGCGACGCCCATGTCGCGCGTGACGTTGATCCTGGAGTTGCGCATGAGCCTCGTCTTCGGGACCCAGTAGGGCATCCTTTTCCTGCCGGCCGCGTTCAGCCGCCTCGCGTCGCCCGGCGCGATCCTCGACGTCTCCCCGTGGCCGCAGCTGCCGCACCGGTACTTCCTGCCGGTGATCTCGTCGCCGTCCACCTCGTACTGTATGGCGGGCGTCAGCTTCCTGCATTTTGCGCAGTTGGTCTCGTAGTATTTCGAGATCTTCCCCTTGACGGCTTTTTCGAGCCTGGCCATCTCCGCGGCCATCTCCCCCGCGCCGACCCTCGCCGCGGTCGCCCTCGTGAGGAATATGGGAAAGGGGTAGGCATCGACCCCGACGGCCCTCCGCTTCAGTTTCACCGCCTCCAGGACGGTCACGCCGCTCCCGCTGAAGGGATCCAGCACGGTGTCGCCCTCCCGCGTGTGCGCCCGTATGTGCTCGCTGACCACGTTGGACGGCTTCCGCGCCCAGTACTTGTGCATGAGGTACATCGCGGAATGCCTGTGGGGCGGGATCGCGTGGTTTATGACGTCCGGCATCGCCGCCTGCCTGCTTTCGGCGCCGGCCATCGGCCGCCCCTACCCGGATCCGCCGGCCGCGCCGGGCCGCATCCCGCCGGGGCCCCCCGCGCCCTCCGGGGCGGCCCCCGCGCCCCCCCGCGCCCCGCCGGATCCCCGCGCGCCCATGCGGTCCGCGCGGCCGGTCGGCATATAAGGTTTTGAGCCAGCGGCGCCGCGCCCGGGTCCGGACGGAAGCCGCTCCGGGCGGCGGGCCTCCCGATTCCGCTCCGGGATCGCGGCGGAAAGCCGGCGCGGCGCGGGGGCGCCCCCGCCGATCCGGATTCGGCGGCGGGCCCGCCTACGGGAGGACGGCGCCGCCCGGCACGATGCCGGCCCCCGCCAGCGCGTTCCACGCCGTCATGCCGCCCACCGCGATCCCGGCAGCCCCCATGCCGATGGCCAGCAGCAGGAACGCCCTCCCGCCGCCCCTCCCGGATCCGCCGCCAGCCAACCGCAACGGCGCGGCGGCGGGCGATTTATCCCTTCGTCCCGGGGCCTTCCCCGGGGGGCGGCCCGCCGGCCGGCCGGCAGCCGGGCCCGCGAAACGGGTAAATTCGCGGCGCGCGGGGGCGCGGCATGCAGGACCAGGGCGGGCGGGGGCCGGCCGGGCTCCGGGAAGGGAGCGGGCGGCCGGAGGACGGGCCGGCGCTCCGGAGGTCGGCCGCCTGGGAAAGGCGCGCGGGCGGCGATCCCCTCGCCTTGCGCATGCTGGAGGTTATGGACGCCTCCATGCGCGACCCGAGGCTCCTAAAGTCGTGCACCGGGCTGACGACGGGGCAGTTCGGCTACCTGCTGACCCTGTTCGGCGAGGAGATCGGGCGGAGGAAGATGGCCCCGCTGTTCGCCGGCGGCGGCGCGGGCGCGCCGGATCCCGGCAGCAGGCACGCGCTCGAGAGCGCGCAGGCCCTGCTGCTCGTGCTCATACGCTGCAGGTCCGGCGGGGCGCGGTGGCAGCTGGCCACCCAGTTCGTGACGGACGCGGTCGACGTCCGCGGGTACCTCCGCGCGTGCGGGCCCGTGCTGGAGGACATCCTGCCCACGCCCGACAGGATCTCCGCCGAGGTGGCCGCGTGCGGGACGGACGGGGAGCGCGGGAGGTTCGCCGGCGGCGGCGGGGGCGAGCTGCGGGTGGTCCGGGCCCGGATGCCCCTCGCGCGGCCCGGGTACGACGACACGCAGCCGGAGGACTGGATCCAGGAGCTCCGCGGGCGGGCCGCGGGGCGGATCGGCCGCCTTTCCGGCAACGTGGGGATGAGCCGCTCGGGCGTGGCGGCGGCGGTCAGCCCGGAGGGGATGGTGCTGCACGCCGGCGGGGCGCTTCCCGGCCGCCGGAGCGCCGCCGCCGTGCTGGACTGGGTGGCCGAAACGTTCCCGGGCGCGGCGGATCCCGGGGGGACGCCGGCGGCGGCCGCGGGCGGGGGGCCCGGCGGCCCGGGGCCGGCGATCGGGCGCGCGCCGCGGCGGCTGAGGAAGCACAGGATACTCCGCGCGCCGTTCGACTGGACCCCGGAGCGGTTCCGCCGCGCGTTCAACACGGTAGCGGGCCTGGCCAACCTGGCCCTGGCGTTCGGCGAGATCGGCAGCGGCACCGGCCTGTACGGGCCCCTCGCGGCCAAGTGGCGCAGGCAGCGGCTGGAGCGGCCCCCCGGCGGCTGACGCGGCGCGGGCATCCGGCGCCGGGCCCGTCCCGCGGCCCGGGCGCGCCGGGGCGGCGCGGCGGCCCGTTCCGGCGGGGCGCGGCCCCCGCGCCCGCGCGGCCGGGCAGCCGGATCCCCGGGGCGGCGGGCACGGGCCCGCCGGGCAGGGGATCGCGCGCGGGCCGTTTCCGGAACCGGGCGCGGCCGCCGGGCCTGCCCGGAGGGGCCGCGGCGGGAGGCGGGGGCTGCCGGGAAAGGGCGCGGGCCCGGCGCGCGCCGGAATTTGAAAACGCGCCGGGCCGCGCGCCGGCGGCAACGGCCCCGCCCGCCCGCGCCCGTCCCGACGATCTCCGGCGCGGATCCGGCCACCAGCCGCGCGAACGCGGACCGCGGCGCTCCCCCCCGCTCCCAGACTCTCCGCATCCGCATCGGCGGCGCGGCCCGGCGCGCGCCGCGCGTCGCGGCGGATCGCGGAAAGGCGCATCGCGGGCGCCCTGATCGACCGGCTCTAGCCGCGCGTCACCGGGAATATATCCCCGGCGCCGCCCGCGGGCGTCCCACGTCCCCCGGCGCCGCCCGCGCGCTTCCGGCGGCGGGACGCGCGGCTCCGCCGGCCGCCGCCGTCGCGCCCTCCCCCCTACGGCCCGGACCGCACGGCGCACAGCACCCCGTGCATCGCCTCCTCCAGCCGGACCGTCTCCGTGGCCTGGCCGGGGTAGAAGTTGAGTATCCGGCAGTCCTGCAGGCCCCTGACGGCCGGGCCCAATATGTCGTGGATGCCCCTGTCCGTGGAGCCGAAGGCCACCAGCAGCTCCCCGCCGTGCCCGGCGCACCAGCGCAGGTCGGCGGCGGAGGCCCGCCTGCCCTTCCTCGACGTGAGCAGCGCCCTGCCTTCCCACCCGGACAGCAGCGAGGCGAGCGTCCCCTTCCCCTTCGCCTCGTACCCCCAGTACGCCCCGGCATCCTCCCGCCGGATCGCCGTCCCGGACAGCCCCGGATGCCTCCCGGACATCCGCAGCGTGACGCGCTCCCCCGGCCTCCCGCCCCCTACATACGGCACGGCCCTGCCCGTCCCTATGTCGGCCGCCCCGCGCCCCCCCGGCCCGCGCCCCCTCGCGACGACGCCCTCCCTGACGTCCCCCTCCCTTATCTTCCGGGGATCGGCCGGCGCCGCGTGGCTCGGTATGTTCAGCGGCGCGAGCACCCCCGCGCTCCCGAGCTCGCCGGTCACCCTGAACAGTTTCTTGCGCAGGAACGGCGGCGCCTCCATGTATCGCAGCACCGCGACCATCAGGCGCCTGTCGGCCTCGGGGCCCCCGTCCTTGTACACTATAACGCGCTCCGCCCCGGCCGTGGCGCAGGCCCGCGCCGCCTGCGAGATCTTGCGGGACTTGCCCTCCCGAGTCGACTCGTCGGCGAGGCACGAGTCAGGGATGGCAACGGAGAGCCGCACGCGACCCCGGCGCGCGCGCCCCAATATAGGCGCGCCGGGGGCGGGGCCGGCCCGCCGCTGCCGGGCGCGGTCCCGGCCCGGGCGCAGGCCCGCGCGGGGCGGGAAGGGGGCGGTCCCGCTCCCGCGGATCCGCGCCTCCCGGATCGCGCCGCGCGGGAGGGCCGCACGGGGGGCGCATTCCGGCGGGGCGGCGCGACCCGCGCGGGGAAGGCGGCAGCCGGGACTGCCGGGCAGCCGCCGCGCTCTCCCCCCCCCCCGTCGCGCCCGAAGCCCCCCGCCCGCCGCCATGCCCCCCGCCCGGGCGGCGCTTTTCGCGCGGCTTTCGGGATGCGCGGGGCGGGCGGGGCTCCCGCCGCCGGAACCCCCGGCGCCGCCCCGTGTAGACTTACGTCCGTTGTGATCCAGGCGTGAGATCGGGGGGTGGTTTGTTGCCGCTAGGCGTGGTTTCGGTTTGGACGTAAGTCTACACGGGGGCCCGGGCCCGCGCCGTCCCGGAACGGCCTCGGGGCCCCCGCCGCGGCGGCGGGGGCGGAAGCGGGGGCGGGGAATCGCGCCCGGAAAGCGGCCCGCGCGGGGGCAAGCGCGCGGAGGATCCGCGCCCCAAGGGGCCGCGGGGGCGGGGGGCCCGCCGCGGGAAAAGCCGCTCAGACCGCGATCCCGCGGGCCTTCTGGGGCCCGCCGCCTGGCGTGCGGGCGCCGGCCGGGGGAAGCGGGTACTTTTTCCGCCGGGGCATCTCTTCGCAGCGCCTTGCCGCAGTTTCCGCCTCTTCCTTCAGCCGGCCCTTCACGGGTTTTTCTTCCATGGTGCGGGCTGGCAGGGCCTTGGCGTGCGCATTCTCGCCCCGCATCGTCCGTCTGGAGGCCGCAGCTTTGGGCGGGCCGCCCGCCCGCGGCCGCATCCTCCCCATCCGGGCAGTCCGCGCGTCAGGGCAACCCCGGCGGCATCTCGGTCCGCCCGCCGGACGCGTCCCTGCGCCCGCCCGCGCAGTCGGCGCGGCAAAGCCGGCTTGCCGGCCGGCGATGCATCACCCGGAGGGCCCGCGATCAGGCCGCGCTCCGCCGGCCGCCGCGGCCCTGCCGGCGCGGGGCGAGGCCGCGCGGCCGGCCCGCCTCGATCCCCCGGCGCCGCCCGCCGGCGATCGCCCGCGCCGGTCCCCGCGCGGCAGGTCCCGCAGTTGGATCCCGCGCGCGGCCGCGGCCGGCCCGCCGGGACATTCCGCCGGGATCCGAAGCGCGCCGCGATCCCGCCCGGCGCCGCCCCGCCTCCGGGAATCCGCGGCCGGGAAGCGGTGCGCCTGGCGGCTTACTCTCGCCCCGGCCGGGAATTGCGCGGGTCTTTTTTCCCGACGGTCAGCCGAACGCGCCCCTGCTTGACTCTGCCAGCTCTCGCGCGTGATCAAACTGGGCAGCGTACATGTCCTTTTCCCACTGGGGCATCTTTGCGTAGCGCTTTTGCGACAGTTCCACCTCTTCCCTCAGCCAGCCCTTCTTGAGTTTTTCTTCCACGGTACGGGCTGGCAGGGCTTCGGTATAAGCCTTCTCATTCGGCATGGTTCAGCGAGAGGCCGTTTTCGGCCATTGTTTTGAGCAGGAGGTCCACGGCCGCATCCGCCTTCTTCAGGGACTCCCCGTAGGGGAGCAGCCTCGGGGCGGCCTCGGCGGCATTCCATTCCGCCTTCCTGCCGGACGCGTCCTTGCGCCTGCCCATGGCGAAGAGGTCGGCGTGGCGCCTGGGCGAGATGCCGTCTAACGGCTTGAAGTGCACCTTGCCCTCCTGCGGGCTTCCCACGCTGATCGAGTCGGCGAACATCTCCCCGGCGTGGCTCTTCTCGTACGTCTCGACGAAGACTAGTAGCCGCATGCCGGCGGCCACGATGAGCTTCGCGCAGACGTGGCAGGGGAACGTGGTGCAGTACATGATGCCGCCCCTCACGGACGCGCCGCGCCTGGCGGCGCCCACGATGGCGTCCATCTCGGCGTGCATCTCCCTGCTGTACTCGGTCACGTCCATGATCTTCATCCCCGACAGATCGGCGGATCGGCGCGCCGCGGCCGCGATCTCCTCGCCGCTCAGGCCCTCGCATTCCGCCGTGAGCAGGCCGGCCCTCCCGATCAGCGTGAGCGCGTCCGCGAGCATTCCCTCGCGCTCCTTCTGGTTCGAGTCGTGCCCGATCCTGAACTCGCGCCTGTCGTTCTCGTCCCCCTCCGCGTACGCCCCGCCCCCCGCCTTTGGCACCTCGTTGAAGCCGAAGGCGACCAGGTCGCCGTTGGCGTCCCGCACGGCCGCCCCCACCTGCCGGGACATGGACGAGGACTGGAAGGAGCTGGTGAACGCGTGGGACATGCCCGCCTCCTCCGCGGTCGGGGTGATGAAGGGGTTGCCGAACACCAGCCCGACGAGCCGGTCGACCATGGGCCGGACGGAGGCCGGATCCGACGCAGTCACGAAGCAGTCCGCCACGCGGTACGCGATCCCCACCAGCTGCCCGGCGCCGCCCTCCTCGCGGTGGTCCCTGTCTATGAGGCGCTCGGCGCCGTCCCCCACCTTTTTCTCCAGCTCCCTTATCCTCGCGTCCCTCGGCGAGTACGCGGAGACGATCAGGAGCTGCCCGCCGAATATTACGCGCAGCGCATTGATCTCGCTGATGCGCGTGACCGACTTTAGCACGTAGGCGTGGCCGGCGGCCGGCTCCGCCACGGATCCCGTGATGTTCCTGCGCGACCGCAGCATCCTGGCCACCGCCAAGACCGCGGCGGCGCCGGGCCACACTCTCCTTTCCAGCTCGTTGCCGCGATCCATCCTGGACGAGATCCTGTCGTGCTCGGCGCCTTCCCTCGCGGGCGCCCCCAGGCCCGTGACCTCCGACAGCACGGCGCCGAGATCGATGATTTCCGAGCTGTACTTGACCCGGGCCAGCGCCTTGGCGATCGCGTCGCAGACGCAGTCCATGTCCGTCCCCAGCGCGCCGATCACGCAGATGACTAGTTCCGGCCTGTGTTCGCCAGCCAAGATGCCGGCGATCGGCGAGGGACGGTATAATTGTTTGCTTTTGTATAGTGCGTAGACTTGCGTCCATTGCCCAGCCGCGCCTGACGGGGGGCCGCCTCGCAAGCGAGCGGTGCGCCGGCAGGCGCGGGGCTGCCTAAAGGCGGGCATTCCGTCCTGCCGGAGGGGCGCCGGCGGCGGGCGTACCGGTCGAACCGCATCATGTCGCCGGAAGGCGGGCATTCCGTCCTGTCGGAGGGCCGCGGGGCGCGCTGCGGGTCAACGTTGTTTCGCCATCTTGTCGACGGTTGTCAGCACGCGCGCTTGAGGCCCGCACGCGCGTAACACTAGACATGCCCGACTCAAACGGTGCTGGTGCGGAGGGAGCTGGTGGCGGTGACCCGCCGCATGACTGCCCTGGAGGCAAAGCACGCGGAATACGTTGAGGACAGGCGGCAGGAGTCGGCCGAAACGCATAGTGAAATCGACCGCCCCAGGGTCGTGGAGGCGCAGCACGCCGGCTGCGCCGAGAACAAGCTGGAACTTGACAGGCGTCAGGGCGAAATCGACCGCCTCAGGGCCGAGTTGGCGGCGGCGCTGGGCAACAAGGCGGAGAACGCGGCGGCGGCGCGGGGCGGAGGCGGCGGCCGCGATGCGGCCGTGGCGGAGAGGAGCACCGCCGCCCCCGAGCCGGCCGGGGCGGAGAAGGGCGCCGCCTGCGCGGGGTGCGGCGAGCTGGCCGCGAAGCTGAAAAAGGCCGAGAAGCGGATCAACTCGTGCGACAGCTACAACAAGCCCGATGCGGAAAGGTACAACGCCGACAGGGCCAAGTTCCGCAGGGAGCACGGCGCGCACGACAGCGATCGCAAGCCGAGGAAGAAGATGGGCCCGCCCGTCGGGCACAAGGGGGTGTCGCACTCGCGCAAGTCGGAGGAGACGCGCTACGCCCGCCTTTCCGCGTGCGAGTGCTGCGGGCTGGCCGAGCATCTGCACGCGGAGCGGCCCCGCAACAAGCTGTACGTCGAGCTGGGCGCCGACGGGAAGATCAGGGTCTCCTGCATCTCGGCCGGGCGGGCCTGGTGCGCGAGGTGCTGCAGGATCAGCACGGCAAAGTCGGAGTCTATTCCGGGCACGCACATGGGAATCGAGCTGCTCTGGTCCGCGGTCGCCTGCATCGCGAAAGCCCCGTCGTACGCGTCCGTCGCCGAGCTCGTGGAGGAGCTGTACGGGTGCAAGTTCGCGCCGACCACCGTCATCAACGCCCACGAGGCCGCCGCCGACCTGCTGGAGCCGGGAGACCGGCGCGTCGCGGATCACATACGGGACAGCGACGGGTGGGGGCAGGCCGACGAGACCCCCTTCAACGTATTCGGAAAGCGGGGGTACGCGTGGCTGGTCTGCTGCGGGGATGCGGTGCGCGTGGGGTTCCTGGGCAGCAGGGCGGCGGCCGTTCTGGACATGTACTTCCCCGAGGCGAAGGGCAAGCCGATGGTGACCGACGGGTGCTCGGGGTACAACGGGACAGGCGCGAGGCAGATCTGCCTCATCCACCTGCTGCGGCGCGCCGAGAGCTTCGCGATCCGCTCCGCGGGCGGGAAGCTCGGGGAGCTGCACCTGCTGCTGTACCTGCGGCTCCGCGCCATGTACCGGAGGATCTCCCGCATCGACACGGCGGGCGAAGCCGCCATCCGGGAGCTGGAGAGGCAGGTGCTGGAGATCGCGGGAGGGTACGGCGAGAAGCACGCGATGCGCACCGCCCTCGCCAGCGCGCCGCCCTGCATGTTCGCGTTCCTGAGGCATCCCGGCATGCCCTGCCACAACAACCGCGTCGAGCAGGCCATACACGAGGGGCCGGCCAGGGAAAAGAGGCATCGCCGCCAGCTGAGGAGCGCGGCCGGCATGCGCCGACTCTCCATAACGTGCACCGTGTTCCAGACGTGCAGGCGCCTGGGAATCTCGCCGTCGGCCGCGCTGAAGGCCCTCCGCGCCGACCCGGAATGGGACATGTTCGCGCATCCCGCCACCGGGCCGCCGCGGGCCCCGGCGGTGGCAGCCGCCTGACCGCCGGCAGCGGCCCGCGCGATGCCGCCCCGCGCGCGCGCCGGGGCAGCGCGGGCGGCAGCATCCGCCCCTGATTCCGTCCCGGCCCCGGGCGGGGCCCGTCCCGGCCCCGGATCGGGCGCGATGCCGCGCCGGCTTGGCGGGGGCGGGCCCCGCGGCGCCGGCTTGGCGGGGGCGGGCCCCGCGGCGCCGGCCGGTGGCAGCTTTTGGGCGCGGCCGGCAAGTGGACGTGAGTCCACACGCCGCCCCGTGTAGACTTACGTCCATCGTGATCTGGGCGTGAGATCATGAGGTGGCTTGCCGTTGCTAGGCGTGGTTCCGGTTTGGACGTAAGTCTGCACGCCGCCCCGCGCCGAACGCTCATATAAGCAGGAAGGAAAGCCCCCCCGGATGACGGCGATCGTCTCTCTAGTTCTCTCTAGTTCTCTCTAGTTCTCTCTCACGCTCTCCCGCGAGCGCCGCCCGCCCCGCTTCCCGGAGGCGTTCCCCGCGGCGCCGATCCCGCGCGGGACCCGATCCGGGGCGGCGCCGGCCGGGCCGCCGGGGTCCCGGCCGGAGCGGGCGCGGGGGCGCGACATCCTGAGGATACTGGCCCACGGGTTCGAGCACCCCGCGTTCGCCAAGATGTCCGGAAAGTTCGCCGAAGAGCTGTCGAGGCTGGGCGTGGAGTTCAAGGCGGTGGGCGCGCTGGAGGCCGGCGCCCGCGAGCTGGCGATCTCGCTCGGCCGGCGGGCCTCGCGGCCGGGGGCCGGCGCGGGGCGGCGGGAGTGGGTCGGCGCGGGGAGGCTCAGGGAGATCGTCGGCGGGTTCGAGCCCGACTGCGTGGTGACCGACCTGCAGGGGCACTTCGGGCCGGCGGCCGCCGCCGCGGGCGGGATCCCGCTGCTGGCGTACCTGAGGGGGGACTGCTGGAGGGAGGAGGAGGGCGCGGCCGCGCTCGCCCCGCCCTGGAAGATACACAGGAGGCTCGCGGCGTCGCTCAGGAAAAAGGCCGCCGGCGAGTGCTTCCGGCGGGCGAGCCTCGTGATGCCCGTCTCGAGGCACCTGGACGGCATAGTGCGGGCCAGGCTCCCGCAAAAGCCCACCGCGGTCGTGCGCCAGGGGATCGATCCGGATGCCTGGGACAGCGGAGGGGAGATGGACCTGAAGCACCCGTGCATCGGGTTCGTGCAGAACGCGAACATACTCGAAAAGGCCGCCGAGATGCTCGTCCTCCCCCGCGTCATGGAGGCGCTGCCGCACGTGACCTTCTACTGGGCCGGCGACGGGCCGCACCGCGGCGCTATCCTGCCCCGCCTGTCGGGGCACGCCAACTTCGAATGGCTGGGGAACCTGGACCCCCGGGGCGTCGCGAGGTTCATGTCGTCCGTGGACGTGTACGGCCTGGCCAGCGGGCTGGACATGCTGCCCACCGCGGTGCTGGAGGCGCAGGCGGCGCGCCGGCCGGTGGTCGCCACGCGCGTGGGGGGCGCGCCGGAGGCGGTCGTCGAGGGGAAGACGGGGCTGCTGGCAGACAGGGGCGACCACGCGCGGTGGGCGGAGCACGTCGGGGCGCTCGCGGGCGACGAAAAGATGAGGCGGCGGATGGGGGCCGAGGGGAGGCGGTTCGTCGAAGAGAACTTCACGGCGGCGACGATGGCCCGGCAGCTCGCCGGCGCGGCGCGCGGGCTCGCGGCGGGGGCCTGACGGCGGCCGGGACCGCGGCCCGATCCCGCCCTCCGCGGGCGCCCCCTCCCCCCGGGCCCCGGGGCCGGCCGGCCCGCCGGGCCCGGCGCCGCTCCCGTACTCCCCGGCGGGGATGCCCCGCTCCCCCGCGGGCAAAGCCGTCCCCGCCCGCGGCGCGGCCCGCGCGGGGCGGCCGGCGGCGTCCCCGATCCGGGAACCGCCGCCC
This sequence comes from uncultured Candidatus Cenarchaeum sp., assembly GCA_958295735.1. Classification (GTDB taxonomy): domain Archaea; phylum Thermoproteota; class Nitrososphaeria; order Nitrososphaerales; family Nitrosopumilaceae; genus Cenarchaeum. Next base: position 2,908,044 of record OY282369.1, on the reverse strand, counting down.
GGGAACCCCGCTGGCGCCGGGAACGGATCGCCCGCGGCGCCGGACGCGCGCGCGGGGGGACCGGAAGCGGATCTTTTTTCCTCCCGGAGCCGCGGGGCCCCGCCCTCCCCGCGCCGGCGCGCGGCGGCCGCGATCCGCGCGCCCCCGGGGAACCCGGCGCGGCCGCGCGCCGGCGACCCCCCGCGTTCCCGCGGGCCGGACCGGACTGCCCGCCGGCCGCCCCGGGAGCGGCCGGCCGCGGGCGATCCCGCGCGGCGCGGCGCCGGCCGGGGCCCCGCGGCGGCGCCTTCCGCCGGGGCGGCGGTCAGATCAGCGCGAGGAACACGGCGGCCGGGACCACCGAGTAGTCCCTCCGCCGCTCGATCTCGCGCTTGGAGAGCACCACGCCCCGCTCCGTCCCCGCGGAGTCCAGGAAGCCGGCCAGCCCGCCGAGCTCGCCGTGCCTGACGCTGTTCCTGTACTTCACCTCCACGGGGACGTCCTGCTCCCCCGCGCGCAGCACAAAGTCCGCCTCCCTGCCCCTGTCGTCCCTCCAGTACATGACGTGGTTCGCGTAGTCGAACATCTGCTTGTTGGCGACGATCTCGAACGCCGCCTGTACGAGGTGGCTGGCCACCGCCCCCTCCACCATCGCCCCGATCCTGGCATCGTCGCCCAAGAACCTCTCGGATGCCGCGAACGGGTCCTCCCTGGCATCCGCCCAGACGTTGAACACGTGCGCGTAGAATGGATCCTGGAAGTAGATCTTTTTCTCCTTCTGGATCCGCGGTGCCCCGTTCTTCCCGTACCGGTGCACGACGGTTATGATCGACATGTCCTCGAGGAATGCGGCGCAGTCGCGCGCGGCCGACAAACTCGTAAAGTCGGCCTCCACGCGCAGGCCGTTCCAGGTGGTCCCGGAGCCGAGGCGCGACACCAGGGCCCTGCCGGCCTGCGCGAGCAGCCGTTCGGCATTCTTCGCCCCCCAGTCCCCGGCGACGCTTGCCAGCCTGGTCGAGTACGCGCTTTTCGGGATGAAGTTGGCCCTGGCCCTTTCGCCGACGATCTCGGGAATTCCCCCGACGAGCAGGTACTCCCGCAGGAGCGCGTCCAGGCTGCCCATGCCGGCGAGGTTGAGCGCGTCGGCCTCCTCGGGGATCTCGCCGCGGAGCAGCCGCGCGCGCACCTCCGCCGCCGTCCCCCGCTCCCGCAGCCCCCGCACGAACGCGCCGATCTCGCCGTCGCGCAGCGCCGCGAACTCGGCGAACCTCATCGGCAGCAGCACGTGGTCGTACGCGCCCTCGACCCGGCCGCGGCGGCCCGGAAGCCGCTCCGCGGCGCGCACTATGCCCTGGGCCCTCGAGCCGGTCGCCACCACGGTGCAGTTGGGCAGCATTCTCTTGTCCATTATCCACTTTATCCCCTTCTGCCATTCCTCCACCGACGTGATCTCGTCCAGGAACACGTACGTCCTGCCCTCCCCGTCGCCGAACTTTTTTTTGAGGCGCGTGTACCCGAGTATGGCATCGATCATCCCGGACGTGCCGCCCGTCCGGTCGAACGAATAGTAGAACACGTTCCAGGGATCGACTCCCCTGCCGAGAAAGTCGCGTATCTGCAGCTTTATCATGGTGGTCTTGCCCACCTGCCTCGGCCCCCTCAGGGTGTAGATTACCGTGTTGTCCGGCTCAAAATCGTACCGCATGGAGCGGCGCAGCGGGGGATCATACCGCACGGCAGACCTTTCCCACCCGGCGATCTCCGCGTCCCCGTCGATGGCGCGGCGATCCTGCCACCACGGGTTGTCCCGGAGCAGATCCGTCTCGTACGCCAATGCCCGCGTGTAGCTGTTTGTTTTATATATATTTCAGAACCCGCCCGAACGCCGTTTAAAAGCGATCCCGAACCCGCCCGAACGCCGTTTAAAAGCGATCCCGAACCCACCCGAACGCCGTTTAAAAGCGATCCCGAACCCGCCCGAACGCCGTTTAAAAGCGATCCCGAACCCGCCCGGTACGAGGTCAACACCCCCCCGCTCTGCAGGCTCGGGGGCGGGCCGGACGTGCCGATCGGCTACCTGCGCCAGTAGAGGTCAACACCCCCCCGCTCTGCAGGCGTGAATCTGGATCAGCGAAGGCGTTTTCATGCCTGTGACTGGGGGGGTGCTGACCTCACACCCTGCCCGAACGCCGTTTAAAAGCGATCCCGAACCCGCCGCGTGCGAGGTCACGCACCCGCCAGCCTCGGGCGCGAAAACTGCCTCGCCGATCTGCGTTCGCGCCTGCGGAGCGGGAGTTGCCGACGCCGCACTCCGCCGTGCGGGGCGTCCCGGGCGAGGATTACGGGCGCGGCCGGGCGCCTTTTGCCGGCGCGGCAGTCAGATCAGCGCGAGGAACACGGCGGCCGGGACCGCCGAGTAGTCCCTCAGCCGCTCGATCTCGCCCCTTGATATGACCACGCCCCGCCCCGCCCCGCCCCGCCCCGCCCCGCCCCGCCCCGCCCCGCCCCGCCCCGCCCCGCCCCGCCCCGCCCCGCCCCCTCCGAGTCCAAAAAGCTGGCGAGCCCGCCGAGCTCGCCGTGCCTGACGCTGTTCCTGTACTTCACCTCCACGGGGATGCCCCGATCCCCCGCGCGCGGCACAAAGTCCGCCTCCCGGCCCTTGCCGTCCTTCCAGTACATGACGTGGTTCGCGTAGTCGAACATCTGCTTGTTGGCGGCGATCTCGAGCGCGGCCCGCGCGAGGTGACTGGCCACCGCCCCCTCCACCACCGCCCCGATCCCGGCATCGTCGGCCAGGAGCATCTCGGACAACTCGAACGGGTCCCTCGTGCCGTCCGTCCACGAGTTGAACACGTGCGCGTAGAAGGGATCCCGGAAGTAGATCTTTTTCTCCTTCAGGATCCGCGGCGCCCCCTTCTTCCCGTACCGGCGCACGACGGTTATGATCGACGTGTCCTCGAGGAACGTCGCGCAGTCGCGCGCCGACGTCCAGCTGCTGAACTCGGCGTCCCTGCGCAGGCCGTTCTAGGTGGTCCCGGAACCGAGACGCGACACCAGGGCCCCGCCGGCCCTCGAAAGCGGCCTTTCGGCCCCCTTCCGCCCCCAGTCCCCCGCGATGCTTTCCAGTTGCGCCGCGTACGCGACTTTCGGGATGAAGTTGTCCCTGATCCTCTTGTCGACGATCCGGAGAATCCCGCCCACCAGCAGGTACTCCCGCAGGATCGCGTCCAGCCTGCCCAGGCCGGCGCGGTCAATATCGCGGGCCTCCTCGGGGATCTCGCCGCGGGGCAGCTGCGCGCGCACCTCCTCCGCCGTCCCCCGCTCCCGCAGCCCCCGCGCGAACGCGCCGAACTCGCCGTCGCGCAGCGCCGCGAACTCGGCGAACCTCATCGGCAGCAGCACGTGGTCGTGCGCGCCCTCGACCCGGCCGCGGCGGCCCGGAAGCCGCTCCGCGGCGCGCGCTGTGCCGGGCGCCCCCGAGCCCGCCGCCACGACGGTGCAGTTGGGCAGCATCCCCGCGTCCACCAGCCGCTTCATCCCCCTCCGCCATTCCTCGACAGACGTGATCTCGTCCAGGAACATGTGCGTGCGTGCCCCCCCCCGTCCCCGTATTTTTTGTTGAGAAGCACGTATACTTCGATGGCGCCGATCGCCTCGGATCCGTCCCCTGCGTCGTCGAACGAATAATAGAACACGTTCCAAAGATCGGCGCCCCCCGCCAGGAGGTCGCGCACCTGCAGCATCAACATGGTGGTCTTGCCGACCTGCCTCGGCCCCCCCAGGGTGTAGATTACCGTGTTGTCCGGCTCAAAGTTGTACCGCAGCTCGCGGCGCAACGGGGGATCATACCGCACGGCAGACCCCTCCCGCTCGACGATCTTTTCGTTCTCGTCCACCGCGCGGGGCTCCCGCCACCACGGGTTGTTGTGGAGCAGTTTTGCCTCGTACGCCACGGCACCCGTTTGGTGACCTGTTTTGTACGTATTTCAAAAATAGTGCCCAAGCTCTTTAAATGCAGTTCAGAACCCGCTCCAATGCTCTTTAAATGCAGTTCAGAACCCGCTCCAATGCTCTTTAAATGCAGTTCAGAACCGGCCTCGAAGCCGCCTAAAACCGATCCAGAACCGGCCTCGAAGCCGCCTAAAACCGATCCAGAACCGGCCTCGAAGCCGCCTAAAACCGATCCAGAACCGGCCTCGAAGCCGCCTAAAACCGATCCAGAACCGGCCTCGAAGCCGCCTAAAACCGATCCAGAACCGGCCTCGAAGCCGCCTAAAACCGATCCAGAACCGGCCTCGAAGCCGCCTAAAACCGATCCAGAACCGGCCTCGAAGCCGCCTAAAACCGATCCAGAACCGGCCTCGAAGCCGCCCTCGTCCGGCAACGTTGCTGGGTCGCCGCGCGCGCGCCGGCCGGCCGCGGCCGGCGCGCGGATCCGATTCGCGCCGCGCCCGCGACGCGCCGGCCCCGAGGCCCGCGCATCCGCCACTGCGGGGTGGAAGGTTGCGGGCGATCCGGCAGCTCCCCGCCCCCGCCGTCCCGCCCTGCCGGTGCCCCCCGCCTTCCGTCCGCACCCGGCCGCCCGCCGGGCGGCCCTCAGGCCAGCGCGAGGAACACGGCCGCCGGGACCACCGAGCAGCCGGCCCGCTGCCCCATCTCATTCTTCGATATGACCGCGCCCCGCTCTGCCCCCGTCGCGCCCATGAATCCGTCCGGCACGCCGCCGCCCCCGCCGCCGTACGCCACGCGGAACGGGACGCCCGGCCCCTTGCCGGCGCGCAGCACCAGGTCCGCCCCGCCGCCCCCGCCGCCGTCCCAGTACGTGACGCAACCCCGGGGCCCCGGCGCCGCCCTCGCGAGGCACTCGGCGACGGCCCCCTCGACCGCCGCCCCCGGCGGGACCTCCCCGGCGCCGAACGCGCCCGCGTACGCGGGATCCCGGAAGAAGAACCTGACCGGCGAGGACTGCTGCGGGAGCCCCGTCCCCTTCCCGTACCGGCGCACGCCGAGCGCCACGGACGCGCCCTCCAGGAACTCGGCGCAGTCGCGCGCATCAGACCACCTTTCCAGGCCGGCCTCCCTGCGCAGCTCCTTCCACGACACGGCCGCGCCGCGCAGCCTCGCCAGGGCCCCGCCGGCCCGCGCGAGCAGCCCCGCGGCCCCCTCCCGCCCCCAGTCCCCGGCCATCCCCTCCAGGAGGCCCGCGCGCGCGGCTGCTTGCACCGAGCCGGCCGCGATCCACCCGTCGACTATGCCCGGGAGCCCCCCCGCCTCCAGGTACTCCCCCAGCAAAGAGTCCAGCCTCTCCCCGAACGCGCCGCGCAGCCCGCGCGCCCCCTCCGGGATCCCGCCGGCGAGCAGCATCCCGCGCGCCGCATCCCCGCGCAGCTCCCCCACGCGCGCGCCGACCTCGCCGTCGCGCAGCGCGGCGAACTCGGCGAACCCCATGGGCCGCACCGCGTAGCGGGACGCGCCGTCCCGCCTCCAGGCGCGGCCGGCGAGGCGCCCCGCGGCGCGCGACGCCCCGGCCGGCCCCGAGCCGGCGGCCACGACGGTGAAGCCGCGCGGCAGCATCCCGCCCGCCAGCGCCTCCAGATCTTCCCGCCATCCCGGGGCGGACGTGGCCTCGTCCAGGAACGCGTACCTCCTGCCCTTCCCGCCGTGGCGCCCCTCGCGGAGGCGCGCGTACCCCGCCAGCGCGGGGATCAGCCCCCCCGCGCCCCCGCCCCCGTCCAGCGCGCAGTAGAAGACGTTCCGGGGATCGGTCCCCCCGCGCAGGAGGGCCCGCACCTGCAGCTTTACCAGGGTGGTCTTGCCCGCCCCCCTCGGCCCCCCCAGCACGAGGATCGCCGCGCCGGCCGGCCAGGTGCCCAGCCGCATGCGGCCCAGCAGCGGCGGCTCGCGCCGCACGCGGGACGCCTCCCACTTTACGATGTCCGGGTCAGCGTCTATGGCGGCCGGATGCTCCCACCACGGGTTGTCCCGGAGCATCCGCGCCTCGCGCGCCTCGCGCGCCTCGCGCTCCTCCTCGTCTTCCTCCTCCTCCTCCTCGAGATACTCCGCGAGATCCTCGATCTCCTCCCGGAGCTCCTCCCGGATCTCCTCCATCATCTCTTCCCCGCCCACCGCGCGCTCTTCCCCGCCCACCGCGCGCTCCGGGGCGCGCGCCATATGTGGCTTTCAGGATCCGCCTGGCGCGGGGCGCGGGGCGCCGGTCCCGCGGCCGCTTTCCGCGCCCGGAGCCCGGGCCGCGGGGCGGCCCTCAGGCCAGCGCGAGGAACACGGCCGCCGGGACCACCGAGCAGCCGGCCCGCTGCCCCATCTCGTTCTTCGATATGACCGCGCCCCGCTCCGCCCCCGTCGCGCCCATGAATCCGTCCGGCACGCCGCCGCCGCCGCCGCCGCCGCCGTACGCCACGCGGAACGGGACGCCCGGCCCCTTGCCGGCCCGCAGCACCAGGTCCGCCCCGCCGCCCCCGCCGCCGCCCCAGTACGTGACGCGGCCCTGGGGCCCCGGCCCCGCCCTCGCGAGGCGCCCGGCGACGGCCCCCTCGACGGCCGCCCCCGGCGGGACGTCCCCGGCGCCGAACGCGCCCGCGTAGGCGGGATCCCGGAAGAAGAACCTCACCGGCGCGGACCGCATCGGGTGCCCCGTCCCCTTCCCGTACCGGCGCACGCCGAGCGCCACGGACGCGCCCTCCAGGAATTCTGCGCAGTCGCGCGCATCAGTCCACCTTTCCAGGCCGGCCTCCCTGCGCAGCTCCTTCCACGACACGGCCGCGCCGCGGAGCCTCGCCAGGGCCCCGCCGGCCCGCGCGAGCAGCCCCGCGGCCCCCTTCCGCCCCCAGTCCCCGGCTATCCCCTCCAGGAGGCCCGCGCGCGCGGCGGCCCGCGCCTTGCCGCCCGCGATCCACCCGTCGACTATGCCCGGGAGCCCCCCCGCCTCCAGGTACTCCCCCAGCAAAGAGTCCAGCCTCTCCCCGAACGCGCCGTGCAGCTCGCGCGCCTCCCCCGGGATCCCGCCGGCGAGCAGCAGGCGGCGCGCCGCCTTCCCGCGCAGCTCCTTCACGCGCGCGCCGACCTCCCCGTCGCGCAGCGCCGCGAACCGGGCGAACCCCATGGGCCGCACCACATGGTCGGGCGCGCCGCCCGGCCCCCCGATGAGGCCGGGGAAGAGCTCCTGGCCGCGCGGCGCCCCGGCCGGCCCCGAGCCGGAGGCCACGACGGTGAAGCCGAACAGCGCCGCCCCGCGCACCAGCTCCTCCAGTTCTTCCCGCCATTCCGGGGCGGACGTGACCTCGTCCAGGAACGCGTACCTCTCGCCCTTCCCGCCCCAGATCTCCTCGCGGTTGCCCGCGTACTCTTCCACCGCGGAGAGCGGGCCCTCCTCCCCCCCGTCCGCGTCGAACGCGTAGTAGAAGACGTTCCGGGGATCGGTCCCCCCGCGCAGGAGGGCGCGCACCTGCAGCTTCATCAGGGTGGTCTTGCCCGCCCCCCTCGGCCCCCCCAGCACGTGGATCGCCGTGCCGTCCGGCGCGGAGCCGAGCCGCATCCTGCGCAGCAGCGGCGGCACGCGCCGTATACGGGACGCCTCCCACTTTACGATGTCGGGGTCCGCGTCGATGGCGGCGGGATCCTCCCACCACGGGTTGTTCCCCGGCAGCCTCGACTCGTACGCCACCGCGCGCCGGCGGCGGCGCCCCATATGCGGCTTTCGGGCGGGGCGCGGCGCGGGCCCGCGTCCGGGCAGAAACCGCGCCCGGATCGCGGCGGGCGCAAGCCCGCGCGGGGCGCGGCCGCGCGCGCGCCGGCGGGGGCGGGGCTCGGGAACCCGCCCGCATAGTCCGCCGCGGGATCGATGCGGCGGGCGGGGGAGGCGGCCGCGGGGGAATGCGGGTCCGGCGCAAGGCCGGGGCGCATCCCGGGCCCCGATCCCGCCCGGCCGCCCGCCCGCGGCGCGGGCGAGGAAAGCGATCGGGCGCCGCGGCAAAAAGACGGGCAGCGCCGCCCGGGCGGCCGGTCCGGGACGGGGCCCGACGCGGCGGGGGGGGGGGGCGCCCGGCGCCGCCGGCCGCGGGCGCCGCGGCGGGGGCCCGGAGGGGCGCGCGCGGGGTTCCCGCCCGCGCGGGGAGGGTGGGGGGGGGGCGCGGGGTTCCCGCCCGCGCTGCCCCGCGGCATCGGCGGGGGCGCGAGCGCAGCGCCCGGGGCCTGGCGGTCCCCCCGCGGCAGGCTGGAAGGCTCCGCGCCGGCGGTACCTGCGTCCCGGTAGATCCTAGGTGCAGGTTTTGAGCGCGTCCCCTGCGCGGCCCCGGCACCTTGCGCGCGCCCGTCCTCCCCCCCGTCCCGCTGCCCGCCGCGCCTCCCGACGGCCGCAGCCGGCCCGCGCGCCGACCGATCGGGCCGGATTCGCGTTTTTTCTCGCGCGCGCCCGCGCCCCTCCCGTCCGCCGCCACGGCGCCGGACGCGGACGGGCGCGGCCCGGCGCGCCCGGCAGGTCCCGCCGCCGGCAGCCGTGGCCGGGGCCCGCGGCCGCCCGTCCCGTCCCGGAGCCGCGCCGATTATTCGGATGCGTCCCGCGCGCCGCCCGCGCCGCGCGCTATTTTCCGCGATCGCCGACGGACGATCCCGGGGCTTCCGCGATGCGCCCCGCGAACTGGTCCGTGGCGATCTTCTCGCCGCCGCGCCCCGACGTGGAATCGGCGAACCTGGCAATCCTCCACGGGTCGTACGAGGGGAGCGGCGCGAGGAAGAGCAGCAGCCGCGGGGCGATCGAGTTGCTGGTCGTCTTTCCCGTGTTGCCCCCGGCCGCCCTGATCGCCGTCTCGATCCCCCGCCGCTTGCGGCACTCCTCGGGTATCGACTAGATCGCCTCCCCGGCTTCCCCGATCGGCGCGTTGGTGGCAAACGCGGCGTACTTCGACACCGCGCCGCCGCCGCCGCCGCCCTCCCTGCCGTCGACTGCGGCTTTTTTCAGCATGGCCGGGGCGAACGCCGCGCTCCTGCCGGCGGCGTTGAGCATCGCGTATCTCGAGGCCCGCGGCAGCCTTCCCTCGCGGTGCTCCCGCATGAGTCGCTTGATCCTCCCGTTTTTGGGCGCCGGCGTGATCCGGGTGCGCCCCCCCTCCCCGGCCAAGGGCACGCAGTCCGCGTCGAAGAACCCGCGGTCCGCCAGCAGGCGCGTCGGCATCACCCCGTGCCTGGCGGCGGACGCCAGCATGCTGCGCGTGCAGCCGGCCAGCTTGTCGCCGCCCGGAAACTGCCTTGCCGCGAGCATGATGTTGGCATCGCCGATCCCGCGCAGCGGCACGTGCGAGACGGACGCGGGCGTCCCCGCGCGCGGGAGGGGCTTCCCGGCGTATTCCTCGAGGCCCTCGCCGCAGTGCGAGTTGTCGGTGGCGTCTGTGGCGCACGCGTCTGTGCCTTTCGCCATCCCGGACCGGATCGCGACCTGCCCGGCTTGCTCCAGCTCCTCACCGAAGAACTTGACCGCGTCGTCCTTGTCCGCGGCGCGCGGGACGCGCTTCGCCTTCCGCCCGCCGGGCCCGCGCCCGCCCCCGGCGGCCTCGTTCCCGCGCCCCGTCCTTTTCGCGGCGGACTCGACGGTCGTGTTGTCGGGCCCCGCCCTCGCCGCCGCGAGCGCGCAGCCGGGCGGCCCGCGCGCCGCGTTGCGCCTCTTCCCCGTCCCGATGCCCAGCCTCTTGTACGGCCTGCACGCGGCCTTCGGCGCGCGGGGATCGCCCCGCCGGCGCGCGGGCGTGCCGTTTGGCCCCGCCGTCGCGAAAATCAGAATACTTGACTGTGTAGATCTTTGCACAGTAGCGCCCGGGCCGCGCCCGGGCCGCGCCCGAAATCTACTCCTGGGATCTGCTGGTCCGGCGCTCCCCCGCCGCGCGCTTGATCCGCCTGCCGGCCGGGAAGTCCGGCGCTCCCCCGCCGCGCGCTTGATCCGCCTGCCGGCCGGGAAGCCCGACGCCCGCCCCGCGGCTGGCGCGGCCTGGAAAAACCGCCGGCCGCCGGAGTCGGGGCGGCACGGCTCCCGCGCGGCGCGGGGCCGCGGCGCGCGTGGAATGTTCAAATGCGCAAAACGGGATCCGGTACCGTGGACGGGGCCGCGGCGTCCGGCATGTGGGTGATGCGCGCCGCGGGCGCGGGGCCCGCGGCCGCCGGCGCATTCAGTTTCGCTGCGGGCGGACCCGAGGATCTTGGGATGATCGCGCAGGGGGCGGGGTATGTGGCGATCGGGGCCACGCTCATCGCGATGTCGCCGGCCGCCGGGGGCGTTGCGGCCTGGACCGGTAATCCGGGCGCGGCCGGCGCTCCCGCGGCCGATGGGGATCTGGCGGTGGGTCTGCGGGTGATGCGCGCCGCGGGCGCGGGGCCCGCGGCCGTCGGCGGTACCTCGTCGCCGACAGCGGGCCAGGCGATTTTGCCATGATCGCGAGCGGGGCGGTGACTGTAGTGCGCGGGGCCTTGCTCGCCGCGCTGTCGCTGCCCGCCGCCGCCGCTGTCTGGGCCGGGGATCCCGGCGCGGGCGGGCCGGCCGCGGCGCGCACGCGCTGATTTCCGCCCGCGATGCGCCGGCCGCCGGGAACGGCCGCGCGGGGCCCGGCCGCGCGGGGCCCGGCCGCGCGGGAGCGCGCCGCCGGGAACGGCCGCGCGCTTGCCTTCCCCCCTCCCGCCGCCCGCCGCGGCCCCTGGCCGCCACGGCGGGCCCGCGCGCCGCGCGGGGGCCGTCCCCGCCGGTCCGCGGCCCGCCTTGCGCCTGCCCGCGCCGCGGGGCCCGCGGGCGAGCGGCGGCGGCCGAACCGCATCCTTCCGCGGGGGGCCGAAAGCAGGCCGCCCCCGCGCCGGGCGCGTTCGGGCCCCGCGGGCAGCCGGGGGGCCCGCCGGGCCCCGGGGCCCCGACCGCATCGGCGGGCCCCGTTCCGGCGCGCCCCCGCGCCGGGGACGCGGATGCGGCCTGGAAGTCGCAGCGCGGGCGGGCATGGAATCGGCCGTCGCCCCCGCGCCGGGGGCGCGGATGCGGCCTGCAAGGGCACGGCAGCCGCCGGCCCGCGCCGGTTCGGGGGAATGGCAGGGCAGCCGCGGCGCGGGCGGGGTCAGCCGGGAGGCGGGGCGCGCGGGCCTGCGCCGCCCGGCGGCGCGCCTCCCGCCCAGTTGGGCCTCATGGCATCGCCCATGGCGACCAGCGTGTCGTTGATGGTGATCAGCACCTCGCGCGTCTTGGCCGACTCGCCCACGATGACGTCGCGCGTCTTGGCACCCTCGGCCGCGTTGGCCTCGCGCGTCTTGGCACCCTCGGCCGCGTTGGCCTCGCGCGTCTTGGCACCCTCGTCCGCTACGGATTTCCTGATTCCGGCCCCGATATCCTCGTTGGTCAGCGACATCACCCAGCCGAGGACCCCGATCAAAATAAACGCACCGCCCTGCGCGATATAACCCCAGTCCGAGCCGCCTAGGGCGAACATGCCGGCGCCCACGACAACTTGGATGGATCCGACTACGATGATCAGCATGTACAGGATGCGCTGCCTGCTTACCAGTACCCGCATCGCGCGCATCGGTACCCGCATCGCGCGCGCCAGCACGTCGCCGCGCGCTTCGCTCCCGCTCATGCCGACCGTGTACGACACTACGTAATTAAATATTTTACGCGGGCTAGTTTATCTCATAACTATCCTGGACGGCGCCGGGGCTCCGCTCCTTCCCCCTCCCCTTCCCCATTCCTCCCCCGAGTCCCCCTGTCCGATCCCCCCCGAGGCCATGCCGACCAGCCTGTCGTAGGGGGCCACCTTGAGGCCGACCTCCCGGACTATGTTCTTCCACTCCAGGGCGCGCGCGCCGCTCCCGAACAGGCGCTTGGCTGCAGAAAAGACGATCTCGGCCGCCCGCCGCCGGCCGTGCCTGCTGGCCGCCTTCCGCGCCCCCGTGCCGGCCGCCTTTTCCGCGGCGGTCAGGTCCGAGACGTACTTTGTGTCGAAGCCCGGCTGCTCCCGCCCCGCCCCGCCCGCCGCCCCCGCCCTTGCCGGCCGTGGCGGCCCTCTTGTTCATCTTGATGAACGGGACGATCCCGAGCTCACTGCACGGGGCGACGTTCTTGCGCGGCGCGTACGCGCCGTCGGCGTGGATTGCCTTCTCCGCCCACTCCGCGGCCGCCGCGGCCGCGGCGGCGGAGACCGACGCCTCCGGCTCCCGCCCGCGGGCCGTCCCGCCGTCGTCGGCGGCGACCGCGCGCGCCGCGGCCGCCTCCCCGGGGGCGGAGCGCACGGCCTCTGCCGCGATCGCCGCGGCCGCCCCTTCCTTCTATTCCGCCCCCCCCCCGCCGATTCCTCCTCCGCATCCTTGCCCCGCGCCTCCCCGCGCGCCGCCGCCCCGCCCGGGGCCGCGGCCGCCTCGGTGACGAGCGCCTCGAATGCGGGCGCGCCGCCGGTCTTCTCGTCGGTCACCAGCGCCAGGACGCGCCGCGCGTCCGCGTCCGCCAGCATGCGCGCCCCCGCGAACCCGCGCTTCAGCTTCCGCTTCTCCGTCATCCGCTCCCCGCGGTCGTTCCGCTGCGGGCCTGACGAGTCGGCGGCCGTCCGCGCGGCGCGCTTGCCGCCCGGCGCGATGGCCGTCCCCCCGCGGATGCCCGCCTTTGTCCCGCTGATCCTCCCGCATGTCCTGGCGTGCCTCGGCGCGCAGTCGTCGCCCGGCGCCTGCCGGGCCGGGCCCTCCGGGGCCCCGCGCGACGCGCCGGCCATGCGCCTCACGGCCGCCAGGGCCGGGAACGGGGACTCGGGGTACCGGTACGGGGCCCCGGCCTCCTTCCGGTTCACCTTCTCGAGCTCCTCGCCCCCGTTCGGATCCCCCTGCGGGACGAGCAGCCTGCCGCGCGCCACGCGCATGGATTCTGCCGCGCCGCGGTATGGCCGGGCGGGTTTTTGGCCCGTGTTGTCAACAAAAGTCGACCGTTCGCGATCATTATCTTGGGCCGGATCGGGTTTCGGGCGTGATTGTGAGATAGACTGGCGCGGGCCCGTGTGTGAGGTCAGCGCCCCCCCGCGCGCTGCGGCGCGGGCGGGGTCAGCCGGGAGGCGGGGCGCGCGGGCCGGCGCCGCCCGGCGGCGCGCCTCCCGCCCAGTTGGACCTCATGGCATCGCCCATGGCGACCAGCGTGTCGTTGATGGTGATCAGCACCTCGCGCGTCTTGGCCGACTCGCCCACGATGACGTCGCGCGTCTTGGCCCCGTCGGCCTTCAACTCGCCCGCCATGTTGGTGATGGCCTCGCGCGTCTTGGCACCCTCGGCCGCGTTGGCCTCGCGCGTCTTGGCACCCTCGTCCGCTACGGATTTCCTGATTCCGGCCCCGATATCCTCGTTGGTCAGCGACATCACCCAGCCGAGGACCCCGATCAAAATAAACGCACCGCCCTGCGCGATATAACCCCAGTCCGAGCCGCCTAGGGCGAACATGCCGGCGCCCACGACAACTTGGATGGATCCGACTACGATGATCAGCATGTACAGGATGCGCTGCCTGCTTACCAGTACCCGCATCGCGCGCATCGGTACCCGCATCGCGCGCGCCAGCACGTCGCCGCGCGCTTCGCTCCCGCTCATGCCGGCCGTGTACGACACTACGTGTTTGAATATTTTACGCGGGCCCTTGTGTGAGGTCAGCGCCCCCCCCCCCGCGCGCGGGCGCGGTTCGGGGGCGCGGTGCCGCCTGGTTCAGCTTCGCCGCTTCCGCGGCCGCGCCCCTGCCGCGCGCCCTCCGGGCCGGGACGCGCGCCGCGAAGCCGGGCATGCGCCTCGCGGCCGCGGGGCCGCCCTTGATCCGCCCGCTTGCTCCGCGGAACGACACGGCGTACCGCAAGGCGCGCCCCGGGGAGTCGTTGGCCGGCTCCGCCTCCGGGCATTCCGCGAACGCGAGCGGCGCCGGCGCGAACCTCCCGATCCCGGCCGCCAGCTTTTCCAGCCGCCCGCCGCCCGATCCCGCGCACCGGTCCGGCACTCCCCCCCGCATCACCCCCGCGGCGCGGCCGCGACGGCGTCGACTCCCCGCCGCGCGGCCGCGGGGCCCCCGCGCGGGCGCGGCAGGCCCTCGGGCAGGGGGCGCGCGCCAGGATGCGCCCCGCCCGCGCCCGCCGCGCGCCCGCCGCTGCGCGGCCCGCGCGGCCGGCATATTCGGCGCTTCCCGCCGGGATCGAGCGCCCCGCGCGGGCCGCGGCCGTCCGGGGTGACGAGCCCCCGCGCCCGCCCGCGCGCGCGCCGATCCAGTAAGTCCGAGGTGCAGGTTTTTGGCGCGGGCCCGCGCCGCCCGCGGCAAACACGGCAGACAAGCACGCCACGCGGCAATCCCCGGCCGGCGCGCCCGGCGGTTGCCGGCTTCGCCGCCGCGGCAAGCGGGGGCGAGGCGCGGGACGGCGGGGAGGGAGCGCGGCCGGTGGGGAGGGAGCGCGGCCGGCGGGGAGGGAGCGCGGCCGGCGCATCCCGAATCCTAGCGGCCTGGCGGGCTCCGGATCCCCGGGCGCCGCCCGGCGCTACTTGCCCCTGTCCACGACGAACGATCCCGGGGCTTCCACGACGCCCCCGACGAACATGCTCGCGGTCAGCTTTCTCCCGCTGCCGCGATCCGCCGCCTCGATGGCGAACCTGGCGATCCTCCACGGGTCGTACGCGAGGAGCGGCACGGAGAAGAGAACCAGCCGCAGGACGATCGAGCTGCCGGTCGCGATCCCCGTGATGCCCTTGACCGCCTTGATCCCCGTCCCCGTCCCCCGCCGCTTGCGGTATTCCTCGGGGATCGACTCGATCGCGGCGTCGGCATCCTCGACCCGCATGTTGGTGGCGAACACGACGTACCTCGACACCGCGTCGCCGTCGCCGTCGCCGTCCTTCCCCTTCCCCTCCCCCCTGCTCGCGGCTTTTTTCACCATGAGCAGGGTGAACGTCACGCTCCTGCCGCCGTCGCCGAGCATCGTGTATTACATGGCCCGCGGCAGCTTTCCCCCGTCGTGCTCCCTTGTGAGGCGCTTGACCCTCGCGTTCTTGAGCATCGGCATGATCCACCTGTCCCCCTGCAGCCCGGCCGCCAGCATGCAGCCCGCGTCGCAGAACCCGCGGCCCGGCAGCAGCAGCTCCGGCAGCACCCAGGCCCTGGCGGCGGCCGCCAGTATCGACAGCATGATGCCTTCCAGCTTGCAGCCGCGGGGGAACCGCTTGACCTTGAGCACGACGTTCGCGTCCTCGCCGATGCCGCGGGGCAGCGCGCGCGGGAGGGCCGCGGACGCCCCCCCGCGCGGGCGGGAATCCCGCGCGTGCTCCTCCAGTTTCTCGCCGCGGTACCCGTAGTCGGTGTGTCGATCGCGCCCTTCGCCGCGCCGGGCTTCATCCCGGACCGGCCGGCCGCCGGACGGTGCTACCCAGCTTTCTGTTGCAGCACCCGGCCGCTTTTCCCTCGCGCGCGGCGAGGACGGACGACCTGGCGGGATCGGGGTTCGGGATGCGCTCCGGCTTCGCGCCGGACCCGCATTACTACGCGGCCGCCCCCGCCGCCCGCCGCATCGATCTCGCGGCGGCCTGTATGGGGGATTTCTCGAGCCCCGCCTTCACCGTCGCGCGCGCGAAGTCGGCCGGCCCGCGCGCCGCGTCGTGCCTCTTCCCCGCCCCTGTGCCCAGATCCCCGAACGACTTTCCCACGAACTTCGCCGCGCGGCGGGCGATCTGCTGCGCGTCCAGGCCGTTTGGCGCCCCCGTCGCCGGGATCTGAAAACTTGTCTGTATGGATATTTGCATCGCGCGGCAGTTTCGGGCGGCGCGGGCCCGCGCCCGAAACCCGCGCCCGGGACGCGCTGGAGCGGCTAGCCCGGGTCGCCGCGCTCGATCATCCGCTGCCACCGGTCCAGTTCGGCCCCGGCGCGCAGGCCGAACAGCGCGTCCGGGTCGCCGCGCTCGATCTTCGCGAAGCGCGCGCCCACCCTGCGGATGACATCCTCCGGCCCGAGCCCGCCGGGCTCCTGAAAGATCTCGCCGACCCTTTCCATGATCGCGCGGTCGGCCAGCGTGGCATCCATCCAAGCGGCCGCGCGCGGCGCGCCGTCCATCGGGCCGGCCGCGCCGTCCCCGCCGGGATCCCGGACCGCGCGCTCCGGCCCCCGCCCCTTCCCGGCCGCGCGGGGCCGCCGCTTCGGCTTCATGCCGCCGCGCCGCGCGCCGGCCATTCGAGCGCGCGGCCGGGCGCGGGGCCCGGCGCCCCCGGCCGCGAGTCCGGTTCGCGCCCCCGCGGCCGCGCCGCGCGCCGGCTTTTGTTAATGCCGCTTCCGGGACGGCGCAGTCGGCGCCGCGCCCGCGGCAGCGCGGCGCGGCAGGCCCCTCCCGCCGCGCTGCTCCCGCATCTCAAAAGCCGCCCCCGATCCGGCTGCGCGAGCCCCCCGAGCCCCAGATGCCGCCGGACGAGCCCCCCGAGCCCCAGATGCCGCCGGACGAGCCCCCCGAGCCCCAGATGCCGCCGGACGAGCCCCCCGAGCGCCGGCCGCGCGGGGACGGCGGGCCGAAGATCCGGTCGATCGCGGACGTGGATCCCTTGCCGCGCGGGGACGGCGGGCCGAAGATCCGGTCGATCGCGGACGTGGATCCCTTGCCGCGCGGGGACGGCGGGCCGAAGATCCGGTCGATCGCGGACGTGGATCCCTTGCCGCGCGGGGACGGCGGGCCGCGGCCGCGCGAGCCGGAGCCGAAGATCCGGTCGATCGCGGACGTGGATCCCTTGCCGCGCGGGGACGGCGGGCCGCGGCCGCGCGAGCCGGAGCCGAAGATCCGGTCGATCGCGGACGTGGATCCCTTGCCGCGCGGGGACGGCGGGCCGCGGCCGCGCGAGCCGGAGCCGAAGATCCGGTCGATCGCGGACGTGGATCCCTTGCCGCGCGGGGACGGCGGGCCGCCCTGGATCCGGCCGCGCGAGCCCCCGAAGAACCGGCTGAGCGGCGGCGGGTTGCCGCCCCCGATCCGGCTCGGGGGCGGCCGCTTGCCGCCCCAGATGCGGTTAGGCGAGAGCGCGGGGCTGAAGATCCGGCCGCGCACGTCCGGGGCAGGGCCCAAATGCGCGCTGAACATGCCCGCGGAACGCTGCAGGTTGTCCAGCGCGCGGGACAAGATGCCGATCAGATTCGTGCGCAGCCTGTCAACAAAAGTGATCCACGCCGCGGGCGCGGGCTGCCTGCCGCGGTCCTCCCGCCCGACACGGCTCCCCCCGAATTCGCCGCCGTGCTGCCCCGCCGGCGCGCGCGTGCGGTCCCCGCCGCGGGCGCCCCACGCGCCCGCGGGCCCGTCCCGCCGATGCGGGGCATCCCGCCGGCCGGTGCCGCGATCCCGATCCCGCCAGGCCGCCGCGGGGCCGCGCCCCCCGTCCCGGTCCCGCCGATGCGGGGCATCCCGCCGGCCGGTGCCGCGATCCCGATCCCGCCAGGCCGCCGCGGGGCCGCGCCCCCCGTCCCGGTCCCGCCGATGCGGGGCATCCCGCCGGCCGGTGCCGCGATCCCGATCCCGCCAGGCCGCCGCGGGGCCGCGCCCCCCGTCCCGCCGGCCGGGGCCGCGATCCCGCCAGGCTGCCGGGCCCCGCGCCCGCGATCCCTTCCCGGATCGGCGCCCCCGGGGCGCGCCCGCGCTCACGCCGGCCGCCCCACGGCCGCGGGAGGCGCGCCCGCCTGGCCCCGCGGGAGGCGCGCCCGCCCGGCTGCCCCTTCCGGCCCCTGTCCGCCGCGCGCCTCCCGGAACGCGCGCCCCATCCCCGCTGCGGGACGATCCGGCTCCATGCCGCCCTGTGGCGCGCCTGCTATTTAAGCGCGCGCCCCGGGGACCTGGCGCGGAGCATGCGGGCGGCGGCGCTGCCCGCGGAGGCGGGCCTGCCGCGCCGCGCGGCGGACCAGGCCCCGCGGGCCGCACCGCCGCCGGCGATGCGTCGGGGACGGCCGGCATGCCGCGGCCGGATCGCCCGAAGCCTCCCGCCGCGCGGCCCGCGCGCCCGCCAGCCGCGGGCGCGGAAGCGCCTTCGCTGATCCGGATCCGCGCCAGAGGAGCGGGGGCCTCCGGCCCCGCACGCCGGCGATCGGGGCCGCCGCCCCGCCGCCCGGGAACTGCGAGTCCGGGCCCGGGCGCTTCGCCCCCGCGGCGGACTTTTCCAGCAGGAGGCCGAACTGCCCCGGCTCGAGCCCCGTGCGCATCTTCGGCAGCTTGGGGCCGGCCGGCACGGCGCCCGCCGTTCCGGTCCCCTGCCCGGCGGCGGGCTGCCGCGGATGCCCGGGCTCCGCCCGCGCCCGCCCCGGCCGCGGCGCGCCCCTCCAGCCCGTTCGCGCCTTCCCGCCGCGGGATCGCCGCTCAACCTCCGGCATCGGCGCGGCCCGCCGCGCGGGAACCGCGCCGCTTCGGCGGCCGGCGGGCGGTTTTTCCGGGCCGCGCGGGCCGCGGGGCGGCCGGCGGGCCTCCCGGCCGGCGGGCGGATCAGGCGCGCGATCGGGGGGCGCGGGAAGGGGCGCGGGAAGGGGCGCGGGACGTCCGGGACGGCAAGGGAACGGGGCGATCCGCGGGGCCGCGCGCGGATCGCCGGGCGCGGGGCCGATCCGGCGGCGCGGGGCGGGGCGCGCGGGCGGGGCGCCGGGGCCCCCCGCGCCGCGGCCCGCGCCGCGGCCCTCGGGATCGGGGATGCGGGCCGGCGGCGCCGTTGCGGGGAAAACCGCTTCAAAACCGTGAGCTCGCACTCAAGCAGCTGGTTTCTTTAACAGGTTGACTGCGGTAGACCTCATGGTGTCAACAACCAGCAGGAGCACCAGCAGGAGCACCAGCAGGAGCACCAGCAGGAGCACCAGCAGGAGCACCAGCAGGAGCACCAGCAGGAGCACCATAGTAATCATGTTTGAAAAACGAATCTCCTGACAACCCTTCGCCGGCGCGCGCGGCGGCCGCCGGTCAGGCGCGCGACGGCAACAAACCGGGCGCGGGGGCCGGGGGCGGATCGGCTTTTCCGCCCGTCGCGCGGCTCGAAACAGCCCGCGGCGCCGCGGGGAGGAGCATGGTCAGCATGCAGGTAGTCGAACGTCTTGACTGGCGCGATCTCCTTCTTGCGGAACATCGCGCGCACGGATCTCGTCATATCGTTGACCGACTTGTAGATCTTGTTGGAAAGCGTGCGCTTGATCACCATCCACTGCACCTCGACGGGGTTCAGCTCCGGGGTGTACGGCGGCAGGTACTCCAGGACTATCTCCCCGTTGCGGGATTCCAGGAACTTTTTGACCTTCGCGGACTTGTGGTACGAGGCGTTGTCGACGAATATCAGCACCTTGCCGAATCTCTTGTGGACGCGCTTCAAAAAGTCGATATAGTTGTCGGCGTTCGGCTTGTCGTAGAACGCGTAGAAGAACGCGCCGACGGCCAGGACCCCGAAGATGTGCTTCCCCTCCCGCGTCAGGTATGACCGGGAGACGGCGCGCCTGGAGCGCCAGTACCGCCCGTATCCGGGCCTGTTCTGGGCGTTCTGGAGGCCGGCCTCGTCTCCCGCCAACGCCGTGAAGCCCTTCTCTGCCATTTCGTTCACGAGCCGCTTCGCGTTCTCCTTGAACTCCTCCTGCTTCTTCTTGGAAGCCGCCCCTGGGTTCTTCGGGCGCCCCTTCTTCCACGAGAATCCCAGCCTCGTGACGAGGCACTGCATCCCTATCTGGGTGTACTCCGCGCCGAACTTCTTCTTGACGTGCATGCGGGCGAGGTTGGCATTCCACGCGCCGGACTCGAACCCGGACTGTCCTGGGTCCTTCTTGAGATCCGCCACGAGTTGTTTTAGCTGATCCTCGTCCAGGAAGCACTCCCGGCCGCGCCCCTCGCGCTCGTGCCTGGCGCGTATGCCCTCTTCCTGGGCGCGCTCTATCCAGTTGTATATTGTGGACGGGGCCCGCTTCAGGTTGTGCGCGATGTCTTCCAGCGCCATGCACTCCTTCCTGTACATGTACGCGCGCAGTCTGTCGCGCTTCCTGGCGTTCTTCTCCTCTTTGTAGAGCTTTTCCAGGTATTTCATGCTGGTGTTCGGCAGGAACTCTCGTCCCGCCTTCGCCTTGAGGGGATTCGTTCGCGCCATCGCCGTCCATGGGGTGGGAGGGGGGGTTAATGTGTACTAATAGCCAAAAAGAATCGACAAGTCACTCATTTTTAATTCACGATATCTACAGCAGGAGCACCAGCAGGAGCACCAGCAGGAGCACCAGCAGGAGCACCAGCAGGACATGGGCGTTGCTGGCGCGGGAGTTTTCGGCCGCCGGCTGCTCCGTCACGCTGGTGTGCAGGCACTGCTCGGAGGAACCCACCCGCGGGCGCGAGGGTTGTGCGGGTGGCCGCCGCGAGGGAGACGGACGGTGCCGTCCGCAGGCAGACGCGCGGGAAAAGGTTCAACCCGCCGGCAATTGCCGCCGCCGACCATGCCGCGAGGCGCCCGCGCGGAGCCAAGATCGACGGCGAGGCGGGGAGGGCGACGCCGGAGCGGGAGAGGGCGCCCAAGATCATGCGGCCGGCCGGGGCGGTGCGGCGCGGGGCGCTCCCGAGGAATTCGAGGCGTCTGACCCGTCCCGGGAGGGGCCGGAGCGCGGGGCGGGGGGGATGCGGCGGCCGGGCGCCGACGTGGCGGTGGCCAACGATGCGGGCGGCTCCCGGTACGCGAGGAACCCGCGGAGCAGCGGCGCGTTCACAACGACGCGGGGCGGGAGGAAGGGGCAGGCGGGACGGCGGGAAAAGGAGCGCACAACCGCCGCCGCGGGGGCCGGGATCGGCGGGAACGCGGGCCGGCGGGCGGAGGAGGGAGGCGGCTGAGCAGCGGCAGCAGGCGGCGGCGGGCCATAAGCGTGGAACCCGATGTGGCGCGGTGGCTCATAAGTAGCAGCGGCTGGGACGTTGGGGAGCTGGCAGAAAAGATCCGAGTGCCCAAGCCGCGGATCGAGGGCTGGATGGAGGGGGAGAGGAAGGAAATCGGCCTGCCCGAACTGAAAAGGCTAGCAGGGAGCATAAAGCGGCCCGTCGCGCTGTTCCTGCTGGACAGGCCGCTCAAAGAGAGGGAGACGACGGACTACAGGACGCTCGCCGGCGCTGGCGGAAAGCGCCCGTCCCACGAAACCGTCGCGGCGATCAGGAAGGCGCGCTGGCTGCAGTCGGTCGCAATGGATATGATGGACGAGATGGAAATGAGCACGCGGCCCGGGATTGGGGCCGGAATCACGCTGGACAAGTCTCCCAAGGATGTTGCCAGGGGGGAAATGAAGCGACTCAAGGTTGCGGCCCCAAGGCGCCCCGAGGCGGCCACCGCCCGCGAACTTTACAATGAACTGAGGGCCGCCGTTGAATCCCTCAACGTGCTGGTGTTCCAAGCACCCATTGATGTGGAACAGGTGCGCGGGCTCGCGTTCTCGGGCGTAGAGCCGAATGCAATACTGGTAAGTACCAAAGACGGATTCGAGGCTAGGAGATTCTCGCTACTCCACGAGTACGGACACCTGCTGCTTCGCAAGGGCGACGGGATGTGCAATCCGGCGGCGGGTGGGGAGGTGGGCGAGAAGGGCGACGAAGATGCGGAACGGTGGTGGGGCGACCCCGCGGCGGGTGTGGGAGGGGGCGAGAAGAGCGACGAAGGCGCGGAACGGTGGTGCAACCACTTTGCGGCAGAGGCACTCATGCCCGAAGGGGAGTTCAGGGAAGAGATCCGCGGGCACGAAGACAAAGGCACAGACCCACGAGAGATCATTGACAAGTTGGCCAAAAGGTTCAAGACCAGCATGCGGGCGACCACAATACGCGCCATAAACATGACGGGCGGAAAACGGGCGGACGAATACCGGCGCCTTTTGAAAGAGCCGCCAAGTCAAGACGTGCGCAAAGTTGACAAAATTAAGAGCGGTGGCCCAAATCCGGCTAGGTTGTGCATAAGCAGACGAGGGAATATGTTCGTCTCGTTGGTTTTTGAGGCAAACAAGCACGAAAAGATCACGACCAAAGACGTGATCGACTACCTCGAAGTCAGTTTGGATCGAGTAGACGAGGTGCGGGAAGCGGCAGGCTGGTATGGGTAATACATACGTCGTAGACACCAGCGCCCTCATAGATCTACACAAGTGGTATCCAGATCACACGTTCCCGTCTGTCTGGGAAAGGTTGGAGAAACTGTCGAAGGAAGATCGCATCGCCGCCCCAAGAATGGTAAAAAAAGAGATACACGAGCGCAACGAATTCCTCCACAATTGGCGCGCGGAGCACGAGAAGATGTTTCGCGAAGATGAAAGTTTGATGGAAGCGCTTAAGACGATCACCAAGAAATACCCGTACTACGAAATGATCAGATATCGTGATCATGCTGATCCCTTCGTGGCAGCTTTGGCAATGCAAATGGGAGGACTAATGGGGCCTGTCATAATCACCCAGGAGAAAAAAGCGAAGTTCGCGAGCCGCGACAGAGCTGCTGGTGGTTCCCAACAGAACCCGGATTGCAGGCGGGCGATGAAGCGCCCCAAGATTCCCGACGTAGCAGACAGATTTGAAATAGAGTGGGACGACCTGTTCGGGTTGTTCAGGAGGGAAGAATTGGTATTCTGACCCACAAAACACGCGATCTGGGGGATGTGGGTATGCTGACTGAAGTTTGCGCGTGTTTGCTGACGCAAGCGCGGATTGGCCAGCACCACCATGCCGCCGATTGGCGATAATCTCGCATCAAGCACCGCGTTTCAGACGCGCGCGGATGCCGATCTCGGCGGGACATTAGCAGAGGTTGGCAGCAAATTCGTCTCGCGCGATCTAAAAACCGAAGGGTTTAGGCATCGAAAGTTCGGGGGATCTGGCACGGACGTGGCAAACACCCCCGCGGGGGCCCCGCGCGGCGTGAAAGGCAACCGGCCGCGTGCTAGGATCTCGGCAGCGCGCCGCGTGCCGCCGGGCTTTTCCACATCCGGCGTAGCCACGTTTGCGGACGTGACGCAGCGCACGGCGCAGTCGTGGGTCGGAAGATTCCGCGCGGGCGGGGCGGACGGCCTCCGCGACTTCCCCGGCAGGGGGGCCGCCCGGTGTGCGACCCGGCCGAGGCGGCAAAGCGCGCGCTCGTTCTGAGCGGGAAGGACGCGCTCGCCGAAGAGCGTGCGGGCGAGTGAGGCGCAAGCCGCACGCCCGCTGCGGCGCAGTCAGCGCGAGGTCGATCATGCGCGGGGCGGGATTCTCGCGCAAGGCTCCCGTGACCAGGCCGGGCAGCGCGGCCGGCCCGGCCGGCGTAAAAAAACGGCAAAAAGGCGCATGGGATGCCATTTCTGGCGCGAAAGGGAGCGGTAGGCGCATTGTCGTGGTGGGCGAGTCAACATTTAGCGGGGCCGGCAAGAACGGCGCCGAGTCGTGGAGCCTTGCCAAGAGGATCGAGGTGGCGGGGCAGGGCTACCGTAGTAAATCTAACTACTTACGGACTAACAGATCTGCGGCCCTTTAAGCATGACGTTTAGTTCTCAGCGCTGCCAGCACCGCGAATGCCAGCGGGCCCGCAACGCCAGCAGGCGGGAAATCCCCGACCGGCGCGCCCGCAGATCGCCAAAAAAAAAAAAGCCGGAGGCGGCAACGCGCCGCCTAAGACAAATAAGAACTCATTTTGGCGATCTTGACCTCGCCCTTGCGCAGCATGGCCAGCATCGACTTTTCCATCGCGCCCGCGCTGTCATGCAGCATGTTCGCGGTCGCTTTCCGGAACATCTTCCACTGCCCCTCCACGGGGTTGAGTTCCGGCGTGTAGGGGGGCAGGTATAGCCGCGTAAATAAGTAACTGAGCTAATCGCGGGCGTTCATTCGGGTTGTTTTTGCGGACGCGGCGCGCCGGCACGCGCGGGGCCCGACCGCGCGCGGCGCCGTCAGATGATCTTCGCGACGGGCTCCCTGAACAGAAACCGCGTGACGTCCAGGTGGAACCGGTGCGTCCTCAGGTATTCCATCGACTTCGCGATCCTCGCGTCCACCGTCGGGTAGACCTGGTGCGCGTGCGGCTGCCGCTTGAGCGTGTTCCAGCAGGATTCGACCGGGTTGAGTTCGGGCCACCCGGTGGGGAAGTACCCGATGCGCACGAGTCCCTCGTTGTCCTTTACGAACTCGTTCGTGCCGATCGATCGGTGCGGCGTCGCCCTGTCCACGAGCAGCGCCGCCGGGCCGTGCCGTGCCGTCACGCGCCTGAAGAACTTGATCGTCGTCTCCGTGTCGAACCTCTGCGCGTTCATGAACACCTGGTCGCCGTTCATGGACAGCGCCCCGAAGATCATCCTGCGCGTGTGGTTCCCCGTGTACCACTCGTAGGCCCGCTTCCCGACCAGCGTCCACAAGCTCCGCCTGGGCTGGTAGTCGTGCAGCAGGCTGCTCTCGTCCACCACGAACGGCAGAAATCCGTCGTTTTCCGCCTTTTGGAGCCAATGTTTCAGCCATTTTTGCCACTTTGCTACGTTTTCGACCGACTCCCTCCTGGCGTGCACCGGCTCGGGGACCTTGGGGGAATAGCCGCCGTCGCGCAGCTTGCGGCGCACCGCCCCCTCGCTGTACGCGATGCCGGTCTTCTCCTTCACCTTCTCCGCGAGCAGCTTCGGGAACCTGGACAGCGTGTCCCCCTCTTCCATGAATTCGGTGAGCTTCCGGTTTGTTATCTTGGGCGGGCGGCCGGGGCGGGGGCGATCGCTAAGGCCCTTGAGCCCTTCCCGCAGGTAGCGCTCGTGCCACGCCCTGATCGTGTTGTACGACTTGTACATGATCCTCGCGACTTCCCTGTAGCTTTCCTTCTCGATCACGATCCTGCAGATTCCGTGGATCCTCGTCCTCTTGCGGGGATCCTTTTCCGTCACGAGGGCGTGCATGAGCTCCGCGCGGGTCAGCATGCCGTGCCCTCGAAAACAATCTAAATGAACGTTCCGGATCGGCCGGGCGTTTTTTCCTAATTATTGCGCAATTTGATCCCTCGCGACTAGGGGCGAGGCACCCGCGAAAAACGGCCCGAATCAGCCCCCAGACTAGCTCAATTACTTATTCCGCCGCCGAAGACCAGCTCAGTTACTTATTTCCGTGGCTATACATGATCCTCGCGACTTCCCTGTAGCTTTCCTTCTCGATCACGATCCTGCAGATTCCGTGGATCCTCGTCCTCTCGCGGGGATCCTTTTCCGTCACGAGGGCGTGCATGAGCTCCGCGCGGGTCAGCATGCCGTGCCCTCGAAAACAATCTAAATGAACGTTCCGGATCGGCCGGGCGTTTTTTCCTAATTATTGCGCAATTTGATCCCTCGCGACTCGGGGCGAGGCGCCCGCGAAAAGCGGCCCGAATCGGCTCCCAGACTAGCTCAATTACTTATTCCGCCGCCGAAGACCAGCTCAGTTACTTATTTCCGTGGCTATACATGAGGATCATGTCCCCGCCGAGCGAGTCGACGAACTTCTTGACCCCCGCGGATTTGTGGTAGCTGGCGTTGTCGAGGACCACGATCGACTTGCCGTAGCGCTTGTGCAGGTAGCTCAGCATGTCTATGATCGCGGCGGTGTCCATCTTTCCGTAGAACTCGGAGTCGAAACCGCCGCTGTGCAGGGCGCCCAGCATGTAGACCCTTTCGCGCGACAGGCTGATCGGGCACGAGATGGGCAGGCCCTTGAGGTACCACGCGTATTGGATGTTCCAGCCGGCGATGAACCACGCCCCGTCTATCGCGAACTTCTTGTGGTCCGGGTTCGCGGCGGCCGCGGCCTCAACTTTTTTTTTGAACGCGTTTTTCTGGCGGGTCGAGGCCGATTTCGGGTGCTTTGGCCTGGGCTTCCTGCACGAAAAGCCCAGCCTGTGCAGGACGACGTACATGCTGGAGCGGGCGTACGCCACGCCGAACTTTTTCTTGACGTGCCGCATGAGCAGCGGCACCGTCCACGCCCCCGACTCGAACCCGCAGGCGCGCGGGCCCGCCACCAGGTCCGCGTGCAGCTGCCCCTGCTGCCCCGGGCTGAGCTTGTTCGGCGCGCCTTTCTGGGGGATGCTGTGCCGGCCGTCGACGCCCGACTGGACGGCGCGCACGAGCCAGTTGCGGACGGTCGAGTACGATCTTTTGAGCGAGTCCGCTATCTGCTGTATCGTCATGCCGTCCTTGCGCAGGTTGTACGCTATCAGCCTGACCGCGGCTTTGGGATCCTTCTCTGCCTTTTGCATCTTTTTCAGGCGATTCGAGGACGTGCCGGCCAGGAATTTATCGCCTGTTGGTATCGAAGATTCGTCGGCATTCATCGTGTTGACCGTGCTAGGGTCCAAACGTCGTACTTAAAAAAGTATTGATTTTTCCATTCCTTATTAGTTGGATTTACTACGGGACAAGGCGGTGGCGTACGGCAGCATCGCGGACAACGGCACTAGGATGATGCGCACGTGCGACGAGTTCGGCGGGGCGCGCTTCGCCAATTGCTTGGATCGGGCGCGCAGAAAGTACCCCGAAGTGGCGCTGCTGATCGTGGACGACGCGGCGCGGCACGAGTCCGAGAAGGCCAGAAAGTACCAGGAAAAGAACCCGGAGATGGGGGTGCCGTTCCTACCGTCCGGCGGGCCGGAGCGGCCCCGCGGGGAGATGCGGCGCGGCCCGCCCGGACCCGCCGGCGCGCCGCGCCGCGGGCGGGCCCCGGAGGCGCATCCCGCCCGCCGGGACCGGCCGATCCGGCGGCCGGGCTGATCGAGCGGCACGGCTGCGACGGGAGGCGCGCGTCCCCGGGGCGGGGGGCGCTCGCCCCGGCGTTCCCGATGCCGCCGCCCGGGGCCGCGACGGGCGGGAGGGCGGCATCGCGCGCGGTAAATCTGGGGGGCCGCCCTTGGGATCGCGCGATCGGCGCGGGGCCGCGCGTCCCGGGGCTCCGCCCGCGCCGGGCGGCGGCTTTTCCGGCGCCGTCCCGGGCGCGCCCGCCCCGCCGGCGCGCCCGGGATCGGCTCAGCACCCACGGCATGCAGGTCCGGCCGTCGACTAGCGGCGCGGCCGAGCCCGGGCGCTCCGTCTCCGCGGGGGACTCTTCCAGCAGGCGGCCGAACTGCCCCTGCCCGGGCCCCGCGTACGTCTCGGGGAGGCGGCGGCCGGCCATCGCGGCGCGCGCCGCATCGCGCCCGCCGCCCGCCGGCAGCCGCGGGAGCCCGATCCCGTTCCCCGCCCCACCGTTCCGGGCCGCGGCGCGCCGCCGCTTCGGCCCCACCGCGCCGCCACGCCGCGGGACGCGCGTTTGACGTTCGGCGCCGGCCGGCGCGCGGGGCCGCTCTCGTCGATCCGGATTCGCCCGCGGGGCGGGGGCCGCCGGCCCGCGCCGGCTAGCAGTCGATCCCGTACGTGACGGTCTGCGCGACGTACGCGGCATCGAGTTCTGGCACCCCCGTCAAGTCCAGCCGGAAGTCGACTCCCACGCTGCCGCCCGCCGGCGTCCCGGCCCGTATGGCCGTGCCCGCCGCCAGCGGGGCGAACCCGGCCGAGTCCACCGACATCTCCGTGAGCGAGAACGGCAGCGCCGCCCCGGACGGGGAGCCGTCCAGCCCGTGCAGCGCCCAGTCCGTGGCGGAGACGGAGACCGCGGGCATCGGGACGGTCCCCGTGTTGGTCACGGTCTGCCGCGCCTGCCCGCTCGCCCGCCCCGGGGCCAGGCTGGGCAGGGCGAGCGCCGACTTTTCCAGGGCAATCCCGCACCTGTCCATCCCGCGGAGCAGTTCCGGGGCGCGCTCCCATCCCGCCGGCGCGCCCGAGACCGACCACACGCCGTACGTTACCGGCAGCCGCAGGTCCCCGTTCCCGTCCAGCGCGATGCGCCCGAGCGGGCCGCCGTCCAGGGCGGCCGCCTCCATAATGTGCGCCCCCGCCCCGGACGCGTCGCCCCCGGCCAGCGCCAAGGCGCCGCCCAGTACGCGCGCGGCCTCGTACGCGGCGGGGCGGCGGCGCGCGGTGCCGGCCTCCGCGAACGAGCGGGCGGCCCTCCCGCGGAGCAACCCGCCGTGTCCGGAAGCCTCTCCGCCCCGCGCGCGGCGGCGCGGGGGAGGCGCGGCATCTCGCCCGGCGCGCGCGGCGGCCCCGCTGCCGCACGGCGGGCCGTTCCAAGGGCGCCCCCTTCCGAATCTACCGCGGAAGGTTGCCCGTCTCCTCACGCTTCCAGTACTCTTCAAGCAGGCGCCCGCACGCCTCGCGGGTGTTATGCGCCGCGGACGGGTCCGCTCCCTGCTCGAGCCGCGCCGCCTGCTCGCGAAGCTCCTCGTCGCCGTCCAGGAGCATGCCGATGACCGCCCCGATCTTGCCGACGAGCCTGGTCCTGTGCCTGCTGTGCATCAGCGTGTGGTAGGGATGCGCCAGTTCGAGAATCTCCTTATGCACCTCGCGATCCGTGATGCGGAACCCGGTCTCGCCTATCCCGTTCGCCAGGTACGTGACCAGCCCTGCGAGCACGTGCGGGGCAGCCTTGTAGTCGTCCTCGTCCGGCGCGAACGGGTAAAGGCCGCTGGGCTCCAGCGCGTCCTGCAGGGTTGTTGCGGCGGACAGCTTCTCGTCCAGCTGGGCCAGGCCGAAACTGCCGCGTCCCTGCACGGATTGGCGCCCGAACGTGATGAACGGAAGGCTCGTGTGCGGCGCCAGGCGGCCGTGGTTGTCCGCGGTGTCGACATAGCAGCAGGCGTGCCTCAGTTTGTCCCCGAGGCGAACCTTGACGTGGTGCGCGAGATGCTTCGGATCCAGTTCCAAGTATTTCTTGTCCTGCCGCGCGTCTATGTTTTTCCCGCTCTTGCACTCGGCAACAATGGCGTGGGAGTGGGTTTCGGATGCGGCCACCACGTCGGGGTTCACCTTTTGCGCCGTATCCGTGCTTATGACGGGCTCGACAAGCCGGATGCTGTATCCCAGTTCCAAAAATATGCTGGGCCACTGCGGCGTGCCCGCGCAGAGCCCCATGAACATGTTCATCAGGCGGGTGTGATCGCCGGCGGGCAACTCAGCCTATCTGCCTGCACGTGGTGCCGGCATCGTGGTGCAGCTGGAGGTTGGTGAGCAGGCGCAGCACTGTGTTCCCGCAGCCGCGCATGTAGAGGTACACCCGCATCAGGTCGGGCGCGATGTCGAAATGCATGCGGGCCCCCGCGTGCAGGTCGGCCGCGATGACCCCGAAGTAGTTCTCTCGGATGGCGAATTTCGTCCCCCACATCATGAACGGCGGGGTCGAGCTGAACATCCAGCTTATGAACGCGTCCAGGTCCTCGATGCTTCGGCCGAATTGGAAGTCGAACTGCCCCCCCACCACGCGCATCACGCCGTCCCTCTTGTCGACCCCGATGCGCCGCTTCTCCACGGCGGCCACGGCCCCCGCGTACTCTTTCCTGCACATGTCGATCAGGCGCAGGTGTTCCCGCACGGATTCTCCGCGCCTTACCGCGAAGCGCCCGTTGCTGCGCACGTCGTCCTGCACGAAGCCGCGGGGATCGGCCCCGGATCCCCGCGCGATCCGCGCGCCGCCGCGCGCCGCCGCGTCTGCCCGCGGCCCCGCATCCGCGGCGCCCTGGTCCTGGCCTCCGGCCGCCGCGCCGTTGCCCCCCTCCGCCTGCAGGAGTCCGCCCCGGCGCGGCGCGCCGAGGCCCACGGAGGAGTTGCCCGGCATGCGGGCGAGCCGCTCCAGCATGGCGGAGTGCAGCCAGATGTTGTCGAACGTGTGGAAGTCGTCCCCCGCCAGCTCGCCCACGATCCCGTCGGTGTCCCCGGATCTGCCGTTGGTGTGGAGCAACGGAAACCGCCTGTCCTCCATGTCGAGGAAAAACTCGGTGGCGGCCCCGCACCTTCGCGCGCGCAGGATCTTCACGGCGTCGAGCCCCGTGTCTTCCACCTCGCACTGCATGCAGCTCGACCCGAACCGCCTCGGAAAATCCCGGTCGGATTCCAGCACGTAGGTTTTGAGCCCGCGCAACGCGCCCCCCGGCGGGTGCCCGCCGTCCACGTTTTCCCGCTGCACGATCATGTCCTCCAGGGCGTCCACGAGCTCCGTCCTCGTCCCCACCCTGGGGAGCCTGCTGCCCACGGTTACGCTGCCCGCCCGCACTCAGATCCCCCCGCGGTCAGGGCGCGGGATCGGCCGCGATGCCCCGCGGCCGGGCGCGGGCTCGATCCCGGGCAGGGCGGATGCCGCCGCCCCCCGCCTCCCGCGCGCGGGCCCGTCCCGCCGGCCACTTCCCCCGCCGCCAGGCCGGATCCCCGTTCCGTCCCCGCCGATCCCGCGGGTTCCGCGGCCCGGAATCGCCGCCGCGGGCCGGGCGCGGCTCCCCGCATCCTTGGGCCCCGCTCCGCGCCGAGCCCCCTTGCCCCGATCCGTCGCCGCCATTGCCCGCCCCCGCAGCGCGCGGCAAAAAATGTTCCGCGCCGGCCAGTCCGCGCGCCGGCACGCGCACGCCTCCCCTTCCCGCCGCGCTCCCGGGCCGCCCCGGCGGGGGCGCGCGCCGCGCCGCCGCGTGCCGGGGAGGGGGGCGGTGGCGCGTCGTCCGGGAAAGGGCGGGAAGCGCGAGCGGGCCGCGCGCGGGAGCGCGCACCCCGGCGCCGTGCGGCGCGCCCGCCGCAAGCCGCTCCCCCGCGGGAAGCGGTCCGCGGCGTGCCGGGACGGCGCGTCAGCGGAGGCCGCGCGGAAGCGCGCCCCGGGGGTGCCCCGGAGGGCCGCGGCCGGGGGCGGCGGGCCCTCCCCCGCAGCGGCCGGCCGCTGGTCCGTGTCCCGCGCCGGCAAGGCGGAGAACCGGAAGCGCGGCCGGGCGGAGTCCCGGAGGAGGATCGCCGGGCCGGCCGCGGGGCATCCCGGGGCCGACGGCAGGCCGGGCGGGCCCCGCGGCGGGATCGGGCAAGATGCGGCGGTCCGGCGGGACGGGCGGGTTCGCGCGGCGGCGCGGCCGCGGCAGGCCCCGCGGCTCCCCGGACCGGGGCGCGCCGGCGGCGCCCGCCGGGGCGTTCTCGCGGATGCCCGAAAGGGGGCGGGCGGTTGAAGGCGCCCGCCGGGGAGGCGCATCCTGCCGGCCGGGATGCGAATTGGTTTCGGGATCGCGCGGCCGGCCCGCCGCGCGGGGCAAGCAACCCCCGCTCCCCGGGCGCGGTTCCGGATCGGCGGAGCGGTTTTCGTGCACGCGGCCGGCGCGTGGGCGGCCCCGTACGGCCCGCATGCCGGCCGCGGGCGCCTCCGCCGTCCGAGCCCGAGCCGCGGGGCGCCCGCGATCAGGTCCGCAGCCGCGGGGCGCCCGCGATCAGGTCCGCAGCCGCGGGGCGCCCGCGATCAGGTCCGCAGCCGCGGGGCGCCCGCGATCAGGTCCGCAGCCGCGGGGCGTCCGACCCGCCGTCGAGGAACTCCGAATCCAAGCCCATGCGCTTGGCCGTCGCGGCGAACTTTTCCAGCAGCCTGTCGAACTCCTCCGTCTCGAGCCCCGTGTACTCCTTGAGGCGCCGCGGGTCGGCAAGCACGGCGTCCATGTCCTCGATCTTGAGCGGGATGCCGGGATCCTGGCGCGCCGGCTTGGGCCCCGCCCGCGCCTTCTTGTTCCAGATCGCGGAGCGCCGCCTCTTCTGTTCTCTCACGCGTTCCCGTCGCGGGATTGGTATTTAACGTTCTGCATCGGCCCGCCGCCCGCCAGCATTCCGCCCCGCACGTGACGGTCCGCGCGACGCGCGCGGCGCCCAGCCCGGGCACCCCCGCCGGGTCCAGCCGGTAGTCGACGCCCGTGCTGCCGCCGGGCGGCGCCCCGCCCGGCGCGGCGGCATCGGCCGCCGGCGGGGCGAACACGGCCGAGCCCGCGGGCACCTCCGCGAGCGAGAACGGCGGCGCCCCCCCCCCCCGTCGGGGAGACGCCGAGCCCGCGTAGCGCCCAGGCCGTGGCGGGGGCCGGGACCCGGGGGCATCGGGACGGTCCCCGCGTCGGTCGCGGCCTGCCGCGCCTGCCCGCTCGTCCGTCCCGGGGCCGGGCGGGGCGGGCGGCGGCTTTTCGGGGGATGTCCCGCACGCGCCCGTTCCGCGGGGCGGCTCCGGGGCGCGCCCCCGCCCCGCCGGCGCGCCCGATGCCGACCGCGCGCCGCGCGTTGACGGCAGCCGCGGGTCGCCGTTCCCGCCCGGCGCGATGCGCCCGGGCGGGCCGCCGTCCGGGGCGGCTCCGGGCGGGCTCGCCCGGCATGCTGGGAACGTGGCGCGCGCCCGCGGATGCGGGGGGCGTTGCGCGCGGCATGAATTCCGGCAGGGCGTTCCATGTCCGCCTCCGGGCGCCCGCCCCGCGCCCGCGCGGCCCGCCTGCCGGCCTGCCGGGGGGACGAAGCGCCGGGCGGCAGGGACCTGAGTGCCTGCGTTTCGCCGAGTTTTCCGGCCCGCATCCCGGATGCCCCCGCGGTCCCCGCGATCCGGGCGCCGGCCATGCCCCATTCCGCTTTTGCCCGGCGATCCACTCCGCCCGGAGCCCGCCGGGCTTTCTCGTGACGCGGACGCGCCGCCCGCCCGCCCGCCCGCTTCCGGCGCCCCTCGCGCAGATCGGACCCGCGCGCCGTTTCCGCTCCGCCTTCCCCTTCCGCCCGGATCGCCCCCCGCGGGGGGCGTATGCTGGTTTTGGGACCACGCAAGTAGGCAACGCCGGAGGGAAGCGGCATATCGGCGGGCAGGATTCTGACGCGGGCGGTCGGGGGCGGGGGAGGCGGCTAGTCCTCAACCAGCGCGAGTTCCCAGGTCCTGGCATGTTCGCGGCGGTACTTGCGATCATATTCCCAGTTTCGCTCTTCGTCATTCATGGCCATCTCTATGCGCCTCCGTGCCGACTCTTCGTGGTAGTGCGCCCAAAGTTCTGATGATATTGTCGCTTCCGCGCGCGGCGCGCGCGGTTCCGCCTCCCGATCCATGCGCGGCGCGGATCTTGCTCATTTAATTTTTGGTTTGGCGCCCGCCGCGCCCGCCTCCCCCCTCCCCGCCGCGCCCCCGCGTGCCCGACGGGAGGGCCCGCCTTTCCCCGCCCGCGATCCGGCACCGCCATTGCCCGCGCCCGGCGGGGCGCGGTAGAAAATGCCCCGTGCCTGCCAGCGCACGGGGCCAGCAACCCCCGCCCCTCGGGCGCGAATCCAGATCGGCGGGGGCGCTTCCGCGCCCGCGGCTGACGGGCGCGCGACCCCGCACTTGCCAGCGTGCGGGCTCGTGCCCGCCGCGATCCGAGCGCGCGATCGTGGGGCGGCTTTCCGCCGCGGGCGCGGTTTCGGCCCGGGCGAGCCCGCGCGCCGCCGCCCCGCGCCGCAGCCGTGCCGTGCGGCGCGCGGGCTCCGCCCTCCACCCGGTTTCCCCGCCCCGTCCCCCCCGGCGCCGCCCCGCGCGGGCCGGAAGGATCCGCCCCGCCCGCCTGGCCTGGGCGGCTCCGGGCGGGCTCGCCCGGCATGCCGGGAACGGGGCGCGCGCCCGCGGATGCGGGGGGCCGCCGTGACGATCCGGCGCGGCCGCGGGCCGCCGGAGGCAGGCCGCGGCGGGATGGGCCGGCCGGCAACCCGCGCCGCGCGTCTGCCCGCGCGACGCGCGCGGCGCCCGGCCCGGGCGCCCCCGCCAGGTCCGGCCGGAAGCCGACGCCCGCGCCGCCGCCGGCCGGCGTCCCGGCCGGTACGGCGGCATCCGCCGCCGGCGGGGCGGGCCCTGCCGGGCCCGCGGGCATCGCGGGCGAGGACGGCGGCGTCCCGCCGGTCGGGGAGCCCCCGCCCCCGCGTGGCGCCCCGTCCCCCGCCGGGACCGGGGCTCGGGGCATCGGCTCCGTTCCCGTGCCGGTCGCGGTCCGCCGCGCCCGCCGCGCCCGCCCGCCCGCCCGTCCCGGCGCAGGGCCGGGCGGGGCGGGCGGCGGCCGTTCCGGCGCAATGCCGCGCGCGCCCGTTCCGCGGGGCAGCTCCGGGGCGCGCTCCCGCTACGCCGGCGCGCCCGGGACCGACCATACGCCGCACGTTGCGGGCAGCCGCGGGTCGCCGTTCCCGTCCGGGGCGATGCGCCCGGGTGGGCCGCCGTCCGGGGCGGCCGCTCCCGTGGCGCCCCCCCCCCCCCCGACGGGTCGCCCCCGGCCGCCGCCGGGGCGCCGCCCGTCATCCGCGCGGCCCCGGACGCGGCGCGGGCGGGCGCGGCGGAACCGGCGGGGCCGTGGAGGTAGGGGGCGGAACCTCCCGCGCCGGCCGGCCTGCGCGCGCGGCTTCCCCCGGTCCCCCCGCCCTGCCCGTATCCCGGGAGCAGGCAGCCTCGAGGCCGCGCGCGGCCGGCGTTCCCCGCCCCGGCCTTTTCGCGCGCGAGTCCCCCGGGGCAGCCCCCCGGATCACCGTGTCCCGGAGAGGGAGCCTCCCGCATGAGGCGGCGGGGCCGGGCGGGGGAACCCCGATCGGCGAAAGCGCCCGCGCGGGAACCGGCCCTGCCGCCGCGTAGTCTTACGTCCGTTGTGATCTGGGCGTGAGATCGCGGGGCGGCCTGCCGTTGCCAGGCGCGGTTTTGGCTTGGACGCAAGTCTGCACCTGCCGCCTCCCCCTGGGCGGCCCGCCCCGCGGCCCCCCGATCCCGTCTGCAGGACGGCCGCCGCCCGGAGGCTGGCCGGCGCCGCGCTTACCGCGATGCGCCGTATCGCCTCCTGGCGCGGACTGCGGCAAGCGAGAACGGCGCCGCCGCGGGCGCGGCGGGCGGCGGGAAGGCAGCCGCGCA
This sequence comes from uncultured Candidatus Cenarchaeum sp., assembly GCA_958295735.1. Classification (GTDB taxonomy): domain Archaea; phylum Thermoproteota; class Nitrososphaeria; order Nitrososphaerales; family Nitrosopumilaceae; genus Cenarchaeum. Next base: position 2,873,370 of record OY282369.1, on the reverse strand, counting down.
CCGCCGCGGCATCGGCGAGCCCGGGATCGCGGCCGGCCCGGATCTCCCCGCGGCGGGGGAATGGCTGTTGGGATCGGCGGCCGATGCCCCGCCGGGCCGCGCTGCCGCCTACCCGTGACGCCCCAGTTCCGCGAGCGATTCTTCCTTCTTGGCAAGCGCGTACGGGTCGTCCGGGACGATGTCCAGCCGCCTGTCATAGTGCGCGACCGCCTCCTCGTGACGCCCCAGCTCCGCGAGCGACACTCCTTTCGCGACATGCGCGCGGGAGTCTCCCGGATCCCGGGCCAGGGCCCGGTCGTAGTGCATGACCGCCTCCTCGTGCCGCCCCAGCTCCGCGAGCGACACTCCTTTCGCGACATGCGCGCGGGAGTCTCCCGGATCCCGGGCCAGGGCCCGGTCGTAGTGCATGACCGCCTCCTCGTGACGCCCCAGCTCCGCGAGCGACTCCCCCTTTCCGGCAAGCGCGTACGGGTAGTCCGGATCCAGGGCCAGGGCCCGGTCGTAGCACTCCACGGCCTCCCCGTGCCGCCCCAGCTCCGCGAGCGACTCCCCCTTTCCGGCAAGCGCGTACGGGTAGTCCGGATCCAGGGCCAGGGCCCGGTCGTAGCACTCCACGGCCTCCCCGTGCCGCCCCAGCTCCGCGAGCGACGTCCCCCGCATGGCATGCGCGCGGGAGTAGCCCGGATCCCGGGCCAGGGCCCGGCAGTAGTGCATGACCGCCTCCCCGTGCTTGCCCATCCGCGCAAGCGACTCCCCCTTCCTGACGAGCGCGTACGGGTAGTCCGGATCCAGGGCCAGGGCCCGGTCGTAGCACTCCACGGCCTCCCCGTGCCGCCCCAGCTTTGCGAGCGACTCCCCCTTCCTGACGAGCGCGTACGGGTAGTCCGGATCCATGGCCAGGGCCCGGTCGTAGCACACCACGGCCTCCCCGTGCCGCCCCAGCTTTGCGAGCGACTCCCCCTTCCTGACGAGCGCGCACATGTCGTCCATGTCCCGATCCAGGGCCCGGTCGTAGCACTCCACGGCCTCCCCGTGCCGCCCCAGCTCCGCGAGCGACTCCCCCTTCCTGACGAGCGCGGAGTCGTCCCGATCCAGGGCCCGGTCGCAGCACTCCACGGCCTCCCCGTGCCGCCCCAGCTCCGCGAGCGACTCCCCCTTCCTGACGAGCGCGCAGGGATCGTCCCGCCGTACGGCAAGCGCCATGTCGTAGTACATGATCGCATCCCTGTACTCGCGCGAACGGGACAGGCCGTCCCCCACGTGCAGGCAGAAATGGCGGTTGCTGGAGTGGATCTCAAGCATGATGCATCTCATGAACGCCAGGACGGCTCCAAAACGCCGGTTGAGCTCGATCGGCGGCAGGTCAAAGGACCCGTGGACCCTGCGGTGCCTGTGGACGAACAGGGCATCGAGCGTTGCCCGGCGCGGTCCTCGCAGGCAGCGGTCGAACGCGCACGGCATGCCGATTTCGTTCAGGACGTTTTTTATGGAATCGACGTTCTGGAAATTCATGGAAAACGCGATGCGCCGCGCCAGCGAGTCCCCGCCAGGCGGCTCGGGACCAGGCAGTTCGCCGCCCACAAGCTTGCCGGGGGATACCTTTCCCTCGTCGATCAGCGTTTCGACGGTGTGCCTCATGAACTGCTCGAGCACCGTGACCAGCCCCACGGTGCAGCAGTTCCCCGCAAAGTAGTCGGCGCGCTTCATCTTGGACTTGATCCGGCCAAACTCCGCGAATACCGAACCGATGTCCTGCTCGCGCGCCGCCTCGTCGATGCGCCTGAATCTTATCCGCATGGTTGCAACCGGCCGTACGGCCCGTTACTATTTATCTGTTTCTAATAGGCAATACCGGAGGGAAGCGGCGGATCGGCGGACCGGATTCTGCCGCGGGCGGTCGGGGGCGGGGGAGGCGGCTAGTCGTCCTCAACCAGCGCGAGTTCCCATTTCCTGGCATCTTCGCGGCGGTACTTGCGTTCATCTTCCCAGTTTCGCTCTTCGTCATTCATGGCCATATCTATGCGCCTCCGTGCCGACTCTTCGTGGTAGTACGCCCAAAGTTCTGATGATTTTGTCGCTTCCGCGCGCGGCGCGCGCTGCTCCGTCGCCTGCTCCGCGCGCTGTTCCGCGCGCTGCTCCGTCGCCTGCTCCGCGCGCTGCTCCGTCGCCTGCTCCGCGCGCTGCTCCGTCGCCTGCTCCGCGCGCTGCTCCGTCGCCTGCACCATGCGTGGCATGGATCTTGCTCGTATTTAATTTTTGGTTTGGATGCCGGATGCGGGCTGACGCCGCCCGCGCGCGCCCGGCGGATCCGCCGGGGCCGGCCAGGCGGCCGCCCCGCCGCGGGGCCGGCGGGCGCACCAGCCCGGATGCGGGTGAATCGAAGACGCGCCAGTCGGGCCCGGCCCGGGGTCCTGGGTCGAACGCGCTCCAATCGGGGTTGCGGGCGATCGATGCCGACCCTGCCCCCGAACGCGCGGTCCGTGCGGGCGGTGCCGCAAGCGCGGCCAGCCCGGAGAACGCCTCGCTCCCCCCCCGGCGCGGGGATCTTGTGGCGCGCCTTGCGCCGCGTCGCCACGTGGTCGCGCATGGCGGGCCCGGCGGGGTCGTCGCGGGGCGGCATGCCGCGGAATCCCGCGAACGCTGGCGCGCGCGGCTCGGCGCCGGCGGGGCGCGTCTTCGGCCTGCCTTCCGGGTGCGCCCAGACGGCGTCGCGGAACTCCCCGGCGAGGCACGCCGCGGCGGGCGGCGCCGGCGTCCCGTTGCCGCGCGTCCTGCGGGTGCCCCGGGAGCCGACCGTGCCTCGCCTCGCCCCCCGTGCCGCCGCCCGCGGCGGCGGCCTCGCCCCCGGCGAGCAGGTGCCCGCGGCATCTCCGGATGCCGGAACTCGCCGCGGTACGCCGGCAGCCCGTCTGCCGCCGCCGCCTTACGGGGCATCCGGCCGAAGTGCTCCCCCGGGACTGCCGCCCCGCGGCCGGGCGCGAAGCGCGCCCGCGCGGCGTCGCCCGCGCGCAGCTTGTCCTGCCCGGCGCGCCGATCCCGAACCCGGTCCCTCCCGCGCGCGCGAACGCGTTCCCGCGGAACGCCCGCTGTCCCCCGGCCGCTTCCCCGACGCGCCCGCCGGGGCCCCGCGGGCCTTCGCCACGGCGGCCCCCGGGATGCGTAAGCAGGACGCGGGCTCGACAAAGCCCGCGATCTTCGCGCCCGCGCGGCCCGTCGTAAAGGGCGCCGGGATCGGGCCGAGCGCCCCGGGGCCGCGCGGGGCGCCCTCGGGAAACGGCGCCCGGGCCTCGCGTAACTCCCCGCGCCTGCCGCGCCGGCCCTCCTCCGCCCCGATCGCGGTGGCCGCGCGCCGGCGCTGATCGAAGTCGCCGGCCAGGTTTTGCCACCGGGCGGACATTTCCGGGGGGCCGCGGCACGCGGGGCGCGCCGGGATCCCGCACCGCGTGGCGAACCGGGGCCAGTCGCGGCGCGGGACGCCCTTGCGTCCCCCGGGCGGGCCCGTCTCGCGCGGGGCGCCGCAGTCCGAAGGCGCGGGCCCGCCGCCGGATCCCGCCCCGTCGCTCCCCTCGCAGCCCCGCCCCTTGCGCCAGGCGTTCCGCCGTGGGCCGTTCGTGCCGAGGGTCGACGAGGGCGCGTCCGTGCTGCCGCACGCGGCAAGCCCGGCCGCCCGCTCCGCGGCCTTGGCCGCCCGCTCCGCGGCCGCAGCTTTCAGCTTCGTTCTTTCCGAGCGCTGCCGCCGGTTCCTCGCGCGGCAGCTCCCGCTCCGAGTCCTCGGCCTCCAGTCCCGCGATCTCGGCTGCCCGCTCCGCGTTATTTCCGAGCGCTGCCGCCGGTTCCTCGCGCGGCAGCGCCACCCCAGATTCCGCCACGCCGGCAGGCACAAATCCGCCCCACCAATACGAATCGACTCATGCCAAACCAATCTTACGCGGCTTGCAGGCCCACCAGGGAGGCCCCGAGGCGCGGCGGGGGGGATAAGTGCGTACGGGCAATACAGGAGGGAAACGGCGGATCGGCGGACCTGATTCTGCCGCGGGCGGTCGGGGACGGGGGAGGCGGCTAGTCGTCCTCAACCAGCGCGAGTTCCCATTTCCTGGCATCTTCGCGGCGGTACTTGTGATTATCTTCCCATCTTCGCTCTTCGTCATTTATGACCATATCTATGCTCCTCCGTGCCGACTCTTCGTGGTAGTGCGCCCAAAGTTCTGATGATATTGTCGCTTCCGTCCGCGGCGCGCGCTGTTCCGCCGCCTGCTCCGCGCGCTGTTCCGCCGCCTGCACCATGCGTGGCATGGATCTTGCTCGTATTTAGTTTTTGGTTTGGGTGCCTGTACGAGGTCAGCACCCCCCACTCCTCAGGCGTGAATCCGGATCGGCGAAGTCGTTTTCGCGCCCGTAATTGACGGGTACGTGACCTCATACGGGCGCCTGTGTAGACTTACGCCCATCGTGATCCGGGCGCGGGATCGCGGGGCGGATTGTTGCCGCTAGGCGCGATTTCGGTTTGGGCGCAAGTCTGCACGGCGCCTGCGCGGGGCCAGCATCCCGCGCGCGCGGGCGCGGTTCGGGGGCGGAGCCGCTTGGATCAGCTTCGCCGCTCCCGCAGCCGCGCTCCCGCCGCGCGCCCCCGGGCAGGGACGCGGGCCGCGAAGCCGGGCGCGCGCATCGCGGCAGCGGGCCGCCCTTGATCCGCGCCCTCGTCCCGCGGAACGCCGCGCCGCGCCGCGGGGCGCGACCCGGGGAGTCGTCGGCCGGCCCCGCCTCTTGGCATTCCACGAACGCGGGCAGTGCCGGCGCGAGCCTCCCGATCCCGGCAGCCGGATTTTCCGGCAGCCCGTCGCCCGATCCCGCGTGCCCGTTCGGCGCGCCCCCCGGCATCGCCCCCGCGGCCCCGCGCGGCCGCGCCGAACGGCCCGCGGCCCGGCGGCGGGCGCCCCGGCAGCGCCCCCGACATGCCGGCGGGCCCCGCCACGTCGGGCGCGGGGCCGCCCGGCTCGTCGCCGCCCGGGGGCCGGCCCGCCGCGAACGCGGGGGCGGCATCGCCGATCCCGCGGGGCGGACGCGGGCGCCCCCGCGCGCGGGCGGGACTTCCCGGCGCGTTCCTCGGGGCCCCCGCCGCGGCGGCGGCGGCGCGCGCCCCCGCGCCGCCCGCCGTTCCGGACCGGGGCGCGGCCTGCCCGGCGCGCTTCGCCTCCCCCCCGAGCAATCCGATCGCGCCGCCCCCGCCCGCCGCCGCGATCCGGGCGCCCGGCCGCGCGGCGGCGCCGGGGCCGCGCCCGGAACGCGCGCCCGGGATCCGCAGGCTCGCGCGGCCGCGGGATGCGCTACCGCTCGTTCAGCCTCGCCGCGTACTCGTCGCGGTGCCGGCGGCGCGCGTACCGGACGGGGAACGAGGCGTCGATTTCCCTCAGGCGGTCGATGTTGGCGGCGGCCTGGGCGCCCGGCATGTGCGGGGGCATGTTCTTCCGGGAGCGGGCCTCGTGGTAGGCCTGGCGGTCGCGGACGGCGCGGTGGCGCTGCTTGCGGGTCTGGCGCTTGGTCACGAGGGCGAGCGCGCGGTCCTCGCCGGCCGGGACGGGAGGGGCGGAGGGGGCGCGGGCCGCCCGGACTGCCGCCAGGGGGGCGGGCCCCCGATCCCGCCTGCCCGGATCCCCGCCCGCGCCGTCCCGGGCGGCGCGGGAGGACCGCCGCGCGCGGCGCCGCGCGCGGAGCGCGATGCAGCCCGCGGCGAGGGCGGCGAGCGCGGGAAGGGCGATCAGGGGGGCGGGGGCGCCGGCCGCGGCGCCGGCCGCGGCGCCGGCCGCGGCGCCGGCCGCGGCGCCGGCCGCCAGGGCGGCGCAGCCGATCGCGGCCGCCGGGAAGGTGTGTCTTGCCGTGGCGCGGGGGCGGCGGGGGCGCTAAATAACATTTTGGCGGGGGCAGCCCGTCCCGCAACCGCGCCCGCGGCGGGGCGGTTTTCCGCGCCCGAAGCCCTGGCCGCGGGGCGGGCCGGGAGGGCGCGGCGCATCCCGCGACCGCGCCCGGGACCGCCCGGCCCGGGACGGCGGCCGCGGCCGGGCCCGGGCGCGTCGCGCGCGGCGGGCTGCCCGTCACGGGGAAGGATCCGAACGCGGGCGGGGAGCCCGGGTCCGAGCGGGAAGGCCGGGGCCCCGCAACAATACGCCGGGTCCCCGTTCCCTGCCCCGGCGGCCGCAGGATGCGCGGCGGGGGCGCCGCGCGGGGCCCCGCGGGCCCGGCGCGGCAGGCGCCGGGAGGCGGCGGCGCGCCCCGGCGCGCGGGGGGCGCGCGGGATCCGGAAAGCGGCTCGCCCTCCCATCCCGGCAGATGCCGCGCCGTCCCGCCTGCCCGCCGGCGGCCTTTTCCCCGGCCTCCCCGGGCATCCTCCCCGCGAGCGGCCGCGCCGCCCCGCGGGCGGATCCGCCGGATCGCGCGCGGGCCCGCGGTTTCGGGGCGGCCTCCCCCGCGGCGGCGCCCGCGCCCCGCGCGGGGGGCGGGCCCGCCCGCCGCGCGGCAGGCCGCCTCCGGGGCCTTCCTGCCCGGGCAGCCGATCCCGAAGCCCGCCCCGCGCGCCCCTTTCGCGCCCGCCGGGATCCCTGGGCCGCGCGCCCCGGGGCCGGAAAGCCGGCCCCGGCCGCCCCGCGCCGGCGCTGGGGGCGGCCCGGCGGCGGGCCGCCGGCCGCGGCGGAATGCGCCGGCTAGCAGCCCGCCCCGTACGTGACGGTCTGCGCGACGTACGCGGCGTCGATCTCCGGCACCCCCGTCAGGTCCAGCCGGAAGTCGACGCCCACGCTGCCGCCCGCCGGCGTCCCGCCCGGTATGGCGGTGTCCGCCGCCAGCGGGGCGAAGCCGGCATCGTCCACCGACATCTCCGTGAGCGAGAACGGCAGCGTCCCCCCGGTCGGGGAGCCCCCGTCCCCGTGCAGCGCCCAGTCCCCTGCCGCGACCGAGACCGCGGGCATCGGCACGGTCCCCGCGTTGGTCACTGTCTGCCGCGCCTGCCCGCTCGTCCGCCCGGGGGCCAGGCCGGGCAGGGCGAGCGAGGGCTTGCCCAGGGATATCCCGCACGCGTCCATCCCGCGGAGCAGCTCCGGGGCCCGCTCCCACCCCGCCGGCTCGCCGGACACCGACCACGCGCCGTACGTCGCCGGCATCCGCAGGTCGCCGTTCCCGTCCAGGGACACGCGCCCGAGCGGGCCGCCGTCCAGCGCGGCCGCCTTTATCACGTGCGCGCCCGCCCCGGACGGGTCGCCCCCGGCCAGCGCCAGGGCGCCGCCGATTACCCGCGCGGCCTCGTACGCGGCGTAGGCCGCCGCGGCGGTCCCGGCCGGCCCCGGCGGGGCCGCGGCGCGGTCGATATAGTCCGTCACCGCGTTCCGCTCCACGGCGAACCGGACGGCGTAGAGCCGCGTGTCCATGGCCAGCTGCGCCGCCGCGGCATCCCGCGCGATTATGGGGGAGGCGGCCAGCCCGCCGCCGGCCGCGAACCACGCGGCCTCCCTCGCGCGGCCGCCCTCCGGCAGGCTCCCGGCGAGGGCGGCGAACCCCGAGTCCGAGCCCGCGTACAGGACGGCCACGCTCCCGTTCCCCGCCGCCTCCCCCACGGCGGCCTCCACGGGCCCGGCGGCGGCCCCGCCGTCCGAGAACGCGACGGGCCGGCCCACGGGTATCCCGAGCGGCGCCAGGTCCGATTCCAGCAGCCCCGGCAGGCCGCGCCCCGGGCCGCGCGGGCCCTCCTGCGCCACCGGGACCACGTAATCGAACCCGCCCCGCGCTACCGCGCCGGCCAGGGCCCTGGCCGCGTGCGCTTCCGCGGGCTCCAGCCTGTATATCCCGTCCCCCTCAACTGCCAGCGAGCGCGCCGCCGACGAGTGCGATACCATGGTGATCCCGTTCGCCGCCGCGTACCCCGCCATGCCGCGCACGGCGGCGTCCGAGGCCGGGCCCACGTACAGGACGGGCCCCCGCCCGCCGTCGTGCGCGCCGCGGAGCGCCGCCTCGGCCGCGGCCCCCGACGCGCCGGCCGGGACCGCGTGCTCCGTCACGTTGAGGAGGAACCCGTACCCGCGCTCCGCGGACAGGGCGTTGAAGGCCTCGGCCCCCAGCCTCGCCGCCCCCGCCGCGGGGTCGCCCGGCCCCGTCGAGAACGCGCCCACCTGCACGCGCCGCTCGCCCCGCCGCTCCCCCGCAGACTTGGGGCCCGGGTTGTCCAGCGGGTTGCCGAAGGCGTCGGTGACGTTCCCGGACAGGACGAACCCCACCGTCGAGCCGGCCGAGGCGGACGTCCCCGCGCCGGCGTTCCACGACACCACGACGTACTTCCCGAACGCGGCCGCCCCCGAGGCCCCTCCCGCGTTGCCCCGCACCGCGGCGCCGTCCACCGTCATCCCGGTATAGTGGGCCGGGACCGTGAGCACCGGCTCCGTGTACGCCACGGTGACGGAATCGTTCCCCGAGACGAAGGCCCGCGCGAACGACGGGCCGGCGGGGTCGCGGCCCGCCTCGAGCGGGGCCGCGGCCGGCTCGGAGCCGGCGCGCCCGTTGGACACGAAGCCGGCGGGCAGCGAGACGGTGGCGGGCGGCTGGCCGGCCGCGCCGAGCGCCGCGATCCCCGCGCCGGAGACGAGCAGCCCGAATGTCCTGTCCCCCGTCCGGCCGCTCGCCACCGACACGGCGTCGCCGGCGGACAGGACCGCCGCGGGGGATGCGGCCCGGGAGATCCCGGCGGGCTGCCGCGGATCCGGGGCGGTGGCCGCCTCGTCGAAGACGAGCGTGAGGCGCCCCGCGCCCCCTCCGGCCGGCGCCAGGTTCACCGTCGCCCTTACCAGCTTCGGGGGGGAGGGATCCTGCACGTGCTCCAGCGGGACGGGCTGCCCGCCGCCCCCCGCGTGGGCGTTGCCCCGCAGGTCGGAGACGAAGCCGGCCGGCAGCGATATCGTGGCCGAACCCATGTCCAGCGCGTTGAGCTGCACCCGCTTGGCGCCGGACAGGTCCAGCGCGAACGCCGCGTCCCCCGCGTGGCCGGACGCTACCGACGGGACGTCGCCGGCGGACAGGTAGACCGCGCCGCCGGCGCCCGCCACCCTTATCGCGCCGGCGAACGACCCCACGTCGGGCGCGGCCGCCGCCTCGTCGAACTCCAGGGCGAGCCGGCCGTTCTCGCCCGCGGTCAGGTCGAGGAGGGCGCTTACGAGCGAGGGGCCCTGGCCGTCCGCGAGCGCCTGCCGGTATATTTCCCCTGCAGCGTACACGAGCAGGCCGCCCGCGGGCGCCCGCGGGCCCCCCGGCCCGGGGTCGAGGGCGTTGCCCGCGGGGTCGGCCACGGCCGTCCGGTTCACGGCCACGGAGCCGGCGGCGCCGCCGGGGGCGGCATCGCCGGAGAACTGTACGGTGTGGGCGTCCGTGCCGCCCCCGTATACGGCGGCGACCGCGCGGGCCGCGCCGCTTACGGCGACCGCGCCGTACGCCCCGCCTCCGGCCGCCACGGGCTCGCTGTACCGTATGGTCGCCTGGTTGGGGCCGGTGATCGCCGCGCGCAGGACCTCGGGGGCGGCCCTGTCTATCATTATGCCCGCCCCGCCGGAGGCCACGTTCGCGTTCCCGGCCAGGTCGCGCGCGCGGCCGGCCGGCACGCCCGCGGCAAGGGTCCGCCCGCCGTCCGGTTCCACCACGTCGAAGGCGTACGCGGCATCATACACGTGGACGCGGTGGCCGCCCGCGTCGGCCACGTACACCCTGCCGGAATGGTCGGCTGCGACGCCGCTCGGGGAGCCGAGCGGGCCCGGGAGGGCGCCCGCGCGGTTCCAGGCGCGGTCGAACGCATGGACGGCGCCGCCGTCCATGTCGGCCACGTACACGTTCCCCGAGCCGTCGACGGCCACGCCGCGCGGGGAGCCGAGCGGGCCCGGGAGGGCGCCCGCGCTGCTCCCTCCGCGGTCGAACGCATGGACGGCGCCGCCGTCTATGTCGGCCACGTACACCCTGCCGGAACTATCGACGGCCACGCCGCGCGGGGAGCCGAGCGGGCCCGGGAGGGCGCCCGCGCGCTTCCCGCCGCGGTCGAACACCTGGACCGTATCGCTGCCGGCGTTGGACACGTACATTGCGCCCGTGGAGCCGTCGAACGCGATGCCGATCGGGCCGCTGATCGAGTCCGTAATGTCCGCGGCGTGGCTCCCGGTGGCAGAGTCGTACGCGCGGACGCGGTCATTGTTAGTGTCCGCCACGTACACCCTGCCCAAGCCGTCCGCGGCGACGCCGCGCGGGGAGTCGAACGGGCCCGGGAGGTCGGCGAGGTAGTTCAGGGCGGCGTCGAACGCCTGGACGCGGTGGTTGTTCGCGTCGGCCACGTACACCCTCCCGGTGGCGGCGTCGTGGGCCACGGCGGCGGGCTGGTCGAACTGGCCGCCGCCCGTCCCGCGGACGCCGAACGCGGAATTGTGCAGCGGCGCGAACCGCAGGTTCCGCACCTCGCCGGAAGAGGCGGCGACGTCGTGCGCGCCGAAGGTGGCGGCATCCAAGAACTCGCCGAACTCTATAATGAACGGCACCGTCCTCGCGCCGGTGGGGCCCGGCAGCCCCGGGGCGATCGACGGGACGGGGGGCGTGCCGTCGTATACCATCAAGAGCCGGGCCGCCGCGGTGCTGCCGCCCGCCATGCCCCGCGCCGCGCCGGCGGGGACGCCCACCAGTATCGTCCCGTCCGACGTAGGCGAGACGTCGAAAGAGTACGAGGCGCCCGAGCCGGCGAAGTTTTCCACGCCGCCGTGGGCCGCGGTGCCCGAGAGCGCGATGCCTTCCGGCCCGAACCCGGTGACGTTCCCGGTGAACTTTACGGCGAACCCGATGGTCGCGGCGTTGGTGGGGCTCTGCTGCGCGGCCGTTATGGTCGCGGCCGGCCGCGTGCTGCCGTGCTCCGTGGAGAACCGCGCCGCCGCGCTCGGGTTGCCCGCCGCGTCACGCGCCGCGCCCTCCGGTATGTCGACTGTTACGGCGCCGTCCCCCGCGGGCGAGACGCCGAACGTATAGACGGCGCCGCCGCTCCCGTTCGCGAAGTTGGCCGCGGGGCCGGGCGCGGCATCTCCGGAGAGGACGACGTCCGTCGCCGTGAACCCGGTCACCGGCTCCGTGAAGTTCACCGCGAACGCGATCGGGGAGGAGCCAGTGGGATCGGGCTGCGCGGCCGTTACGTTGGGGACGGGGGCCGTGCCGTCGTATTCTATGGAGAACCGGGCCGCCGCGGTGCTGTTAAGGCCGAGGCCGTTCCGCGCCGCTCCCGCGGGAATGTCGACCAGTATGGCGCCGTCCCCGGACGGCTTTACGTCGAACGCGTAGTTGGCGCCGCTCCCCGCGAAGTTGGACACGCCGTCGCGGGCGGCGGCGCCCGAAAGGGCGACGTCTTCAGGCCCGAACCCGGTGACGTCCTCCCCGAATTCGGCCCGGAAGTTGATCGGCGCGGCGTTGGTCGGGCCGGACTGCTCGGCGGAGATGGCGGGCGCGGGCCGCGAGCCGTCGTACCTTATCGAGAACTGGGGCGCCGCCGCGCTGGGGTTGCCGGCCGCGTCCCGCGCCGCGCCCGCGGGAACGTCGACCTGCACAGTCCCGTCGGATGCGGGCGCGACGTCGAACGCGTATACGGCGCCGCCGCTCCTGCTCGAAAAGCCGGCCGCGGGGCCGGGAGCGGCATCCCCGGAGAGGACGACGTCCGCGGACGTAAACCCGGTCACCGGCTCCGTGAAGTTCACCGCGAACGTGATCGGGGAGGAGCCCGTGGGATCGGGCTGCGCGGCCGTCACGTTGGGGACGGGGACCGTGCCGTCGTATTCTATGGAGAACCGCTCCGCCGCCGCGCTGGGGCGGCCCGAGGCGCCCTTTGCCATGCCGGCGGGGACGCCCACCAGTATCGTCCCGTCCGACGTAGGCGAGACGTCGAAAGAGTACGAGGCGCCCGAGCCGGCGAAGTTTTCCACGCCGCCGTGGCCGGCCGTCCCCGAGAGCGCGACATTCGCGGACCTGAACCCGGTGACCGGCTCGCTGAAGTTCACTCGGAAGCTGATCGCCGCGGAGTTGGTCGGGTCCGGCTGCGCGGCCGTTATGGTCGGGGTGGGCGCGGCCGGCAGCTTGCCGTCGTGCCGCATCGAGAACCGCTCCGCCTCCGCGCTGGGGTTGCCCGCCATGTCCCGCGCCGCGCCCGCCGGTATGTCGACCAGCACTGTCCCGTCCGACGTCGGCGACAACCCGAACGAGTACGAGGCGCCGCTGCCCGAAAAGTCTGCAACGCCGCCGCGGGCCGCGGTGCCGGAGATCTTGACGTCCCCCGGCGCGAACCCCGTGACGTTCTCTCCGAACTCCACTGTAAACCGGATGGCCGCGGCGCTAGTGAGGTCCGGCTGCGCGGCCGTCACGTTGGGGACGGGTGCCGTGCCGTCGTATTCTATGGAGAACCGCCCCGCCGCGGTGCTGTTGTTTCCTAGGCCGTTCCGCGCCGCCCCCGCGGGAATGTCGACCAGGATGGCGCCGTCCCCGGACGGCTTGACGCCGAACGTGTAGTTGGCTCCGGCCCCCGCGAAGCCGGACACGCCGTCGCGGGCGGCAACTCCGGAAAGCGCGACGTCGTCGGCCCCGAACCCGGTGACGTCCTCCCCGAACTCCACCCGGAAGCTGATCACCGCGGCGTTCGTCGGGCTGGACTGCTCGGCAGAGATGGCGGGCGCGGGCCGGGAGCCGTCGTACATTATGGAAAACCGTTCCGCCGCCTCGCTGGGGTTGCCCGCGGCATCCCGCGCCGCGCCCGCTCGTACGTCGACCAGGACGGCGCCGTCTTCCGCGGGCGCAGCGTCGAACGTATAGACGGCGCCGCCGCTCCCGTTCTCGAAGTTGGCCGCGGGGCCGGGAGCGGCATCCCCGGAGAGGACGATTCCCGCCGCCGTGAACCCGGTCACCGGCTCCGTGAAGTTCACCGTGAACGTGATCGGGGAGGAGCCCGTGGGATCGGGTTGCGCGGCCGTTATGTTGGGGACGGGTGCCGTGCCGTCGTATTCTATGGAGAACCGCCCCGCCGCGGTGCTGTTGTTTCCTAGGCCGTTGCGCGCCGCCCCCGCGGGAATGTCGACCAGGATGGCGCCGTCCCCGGACGGCTTGACGCCGAACGTGTAGTTGGCGCCGGCCCCCACGAAGCCGGACACGCCGTCGCGGGCGGCAACTCCGGAAAGCGCGACGTCGTCGGCCCCGAACCCGGTGACGTCCTCCCCGAACTCCACCCGGAAGCTGATCACCGCGGCGTTCGTCGGGCTGGACTGCTCGGCAGAGATGGCGGGCGCGGGCCGGGAGCCGTCGTACATTATGGAAAACCGTTCCGCCGCCTCGCTGGGGTTGCCCGCGGCATCCCGCGCCGCGCCCGCTCGTACGTCGACCAGGACAGCGCCGTCTTCCGCGGGCGCAGCGTCGAACGTATAGACGGCGCCGCCGCTCCCGTTCTCGAAGTTGGCCGCGGGGCCGGGAGCGGCATCCCCGGAGAGGACGATTCCCGCTGCCGCAAACCCGGTCACCGGCTCCGTGAAGTTCACCGTGAACGTGATCGGGGAGGAGCCGGTCGGGTCCGGCTGGGCGGCCGTTATGTTGGGGACGGGTGCCGTGCCGTCGTATTCTATGGAGAACCGCCCCGCCGCGGTGCTGTTGTTTCCTAGGCCGTTGCGGGCGGCGCCCTCCGCGATGTCGACCAGGATGGCGCCGTCCCCGGACGGCTTGACGCCGAACGTGTAGTTGGCGCCGGCCCCCGCGAAGCCGGACACGCCGTCGCGGGCGGCAACTCCGGAAAGCGCGACGTCGTCGGCCCCGAACCCGGTGACGTCCTCCCCGAACTCCACCCGGAAGCTGATCACCGCGGCGTTCGTCGGGCTGGACTGCTCGGCAGAGATGGCGGGCGCGGGCCGGGAGCCGTCGTACATTATGGAAAACCGTTCCGCCGCCTCGCTGGGGTTGCCCGCGGCATCCCGCGCCGCGCCCGCTCGTACGTCGACCAGGACGGCGCCGTCTTCCGCGGGCGCAGCGTCGAACGTATAGACGGCGCCGCCGCTCCCGTTCTCGAAGTTGGCCGCGGGGCCGGGAGCGGCATCCCCGGAGAGGACGATTCCCGCCGCCGTGAACCCGGTCACCGGCTCCGTGAAGTTCACCGTGAACGTGATCGGGGAGGAGCCGGTCGGGTCCGGCTGGGCGGCCGTTATGTTGGGGACGGGTGCCGTGCCGTCGTATTCTATGGAGAACCGCCCCGCCGCGGTGCTGTTGTTTCCTAGGCCGTTGCGGGCGGCGCCCTCCGCGATGTCGACCAGGATGGCGCCGTCCCCGGACGGCTTGACGCCGAACGTGTAGTTGGCGCCGGCCCCCGCGAAGCCGGACACGCCGTCGCGGGCGGCAACTCCGGAAAGCGCGACGTCGTCGGCCCCGAACCCGGTGACGTCCTCCCCGAACTCCACCCGGAAGCTGATCACCGCGGCGTTCGTCGGGCTGGACTGCTCGGCAGAGATGGCGGGCGCGGGCCGGGAGCCGTCGTACATTATGGAAAACCGTTCCGCCGCCTCGCTGGGGTTGCCCGCGGCATCCCGCGCCGCGCCCGCTCGTACGTCGACCAGGACGGCGCCGTCTTCCGCGGGCGCAGCGTCGAACGTATAGACGGCGCCGCCGCTCCCGTTCTCGAAGTTGGCCGCGGGGCCGGGAGCGGCATCCCCGGAGAGGACGATTCCCGCCGCCGTGAACCCGGTCACCGGCTCCGTGAAGTTCACCGTGAACGTGATCGGGGAGGAGCCCGTGGGATCGGGTTGCGCGGCCGTTATGTTGGGGACGGGTGCCGTGCCGTCGTATTCTATGGAGAACCGCCCCGCCGCGGTGCTGTTGTTTCCTAGGCCGTTGCGGGCGGCGCCCTCCGCGATGTCGACCAGGATGGCGCCGTCCCCGGACGGCTTGACGCCGAACGTGTAGTTGGCTCCGGCCCCCGCGAAGCCGGACACGCCGTCGCGGGCGGCAACTCCGGAAAGCGCGACGTCGTCGGCCCCGAACCCGGTGACGTCCTCCCCGAACTCCACCCGGAAGCTGATCACCGCGGCGTTCGTCGGGCTGGACTGCTCGGCAGAGATGGCGGGCGCGGGCCGGGAGCCGTCGTACGTTATCGAGAACCGTTCCGCCGCGGTGCTGTTGCTGCCGGCTAGGTTCCGCGCCGCCCCCGCCGCTATGTCGACCAGTATGGCGCCGTCCCCGGACGGCTTGACGTCGAACGCGTAGTTGGCTCCGGCCCCCGCGAAGTTGGACACGCCGTCGCGGGTAGCGGCGCCAGTCACGGCGACGTCGGCTGCCCCGAACCCGGTGACGTTCTCCCCGAATTCGACCCGGAAGTTTATCGTCGACGAGCTTGTCGGGTCCGACTGTACTGTGGTGATCACCGGCTCGGGCCGCGAGCCGTCGTACGTTATCGAGAACCGTTCCGCCGCGGTGCTGTTGCTGCCGGCTAGGTTCCGCGCCGCCCCCGCCGCTATGTCGACCAGTATGGCGCCGTCCCCGGACGGCTTGACGTCGAATGTGTAGTTGGCTCCGGCCCCCGCGAAGCCGGACACGCCGTCGCGGGTAGCGGCGCCAGTCACGGCGACGTCGGCTGCCCCGAACCCGGTGACGTTCTCCCCGAATTCGACCCGGAAGTTTATCGGCGACGAGCTTGTCGGGTCCGACTGCGCGGCAGTTATGGCCGGGACCGGGGCAGTGCCGTCGTACGTGATCGAGAACGGGGCCGCCGCGAGGCTGGGGTTGCCTGCCGCATCCCGCGCCGCGCCCGCGGCGATGTCGACTACTATGGCGCCGTCCCCGGACGGCTTGACGTCGAACGCGTAGTTGGCTCCGGCCCCCGCGAAGTTGGACACGCCGTCGCGGGTAGCGGCGCCAGTCACGGCGACGTCGGCTGCCCCGAACCCGGTGACGTTCTCCCCGAATTCGACCCGGAAGTTTATCGTCGACGAGCTTGTCGGGTCCGACTGTACTGTGGTGATCACCGGCTCGGGCCGCGAGCCGTCGTACGTTATCGAGAACCGTTCCGCCGCGGTGCTGTTGCTGCCGGCTAGGTTCCGCGCCGCCCCCGCCGCTATGTCGACCAGTATGGCGCCGTCCCCGGACGGCTTGACGTCGAATGTGTAGTTGGCTCCGGCCCCCGCGAAGTTGGACACGCCGTCGCGGGTAGCGGCGCCAGTCACGGCGACGTCGGCTGCCCCGAACCCGGTGACGTTCTCCCCGAATTCGACCCGGAAGTTTATCGGCGACGAGCTTGTCGGGTCCGACTGCGCGGCAGTTATGGCCGGGACCGGGGCAGTGCCGTCGTACGTGATCGAGAACGGGGCCGCCGCGAGGCTGGGGTTGCCTGCCGCATCCCGCGCCGCGCCCGCGGCGATGTCGACTACTATGGCGCCGTCCCCGGACGGCTTGACGTCGAACGCGTAGTTGGCTCCGGCCCCCGCGAAGTTGGACACGCCGTCGCGGGTAGCGGCGCCAGTCACGGCGACGTCGGCTGCCCCGAACCCGGTGACGTTCTCCCCGAATTCGACCCGGAAGTTTATCGGCGACGAGCTTGTCGGGTCCGACTGCGCGGCAGTTATGGCCGGGACCGGGGCAGTGCCGTCGTACGTTATCGAGAACCGGGACGCCGCATCGCTGGGGTTGCCCGCGGCATCCCGCGCCGCGCCCGCGGCGATGTCGACTACTATGGCGCCGTCCCCGGACGGCTTGACGTCGAACGCGTAGTTGGCGCCGGCTCCCGCGAAGTTGGACACGCCGTCGCGGGTAGCGGCGCCAGTCACGGCGACGTCGGCTGCCCCGAACCCGGTGACGTTCTCCCCGAACTCCACCCGGAAGTTTATCGGCGACGAGCTTGTCGGGTCCGACTGCGCGGCAGTTATGGCCGGGACCGGGGCAGTGCCGTCGTACGTGATCGAGAACGGGGCCGCCGCGAGGCTGGGGTTGCCTGCCGCATCCCGCGCCGCGCCCGCGGGTACGTTGACCAGCACGGTCCCGTCGGATGCGGGCGAGACGTCGAAGGCGTACGCGGAGCCGCCGCCTGAAAAGTTGGACGCGCCGCCGTGCGAGGCGGTGCCGGAAAGGTCGACGTCTTCTGCCGCGAATCCGGTGACGTTCTCGCCGAATTCCACCGCGAAGCCGATCGTCGTGGCGTTGGTCGGGCCCGGCAGCATCGAGGTGATTGTCGGGATCGGGGGCAAGCCGCCACGCTCTACAGAGAATCGTGTTGCCTCGTTGCCGTTTCCGGCCGCGTCCCGCACGCGGCCGGCTTGCATGCCTACCGTGGGAGCCTGCCCGCCTGCCGAATCCACCACGTCGAACCAGTATGTGGGATCGAATATCCTGATACTGTTGTGCCACGTGTCGGCCACGTATATCGCGCCCGTGGAGCCGTTGACCGCGATGCCGTACGGATCGTTGAACTCGACGCCCAAGCCGCCGATGTGGTGCAGGGTGGAGTTGAATGCCCGGACGTTGTGGTGGTGTGTGCCGGTCACGTATATTGTGCCCGAGTTGTCGACCGCCACGGCGTGCGGGCTGCGGGGCGGGTCGGGAATGTCGGCGACGTGGCGCCCGGCGGAATCGAATGCCCGGACGCGGCCCCTGTCGACCACGTATACGGCGCCCGAGGAGCCGTCGACTGCCACACCGGTTGGATCGTAGAACGGGCCGGGAAGATCGGCGACGTGGTGCAGGGTGGAGTTGAAGATCAGGACGCGGTCGTTGTACTCGTCTGCCACGTATACCGCGCCCGAGCCGTCGACTGCCACCGCTACCGGGTTGCCGATCGGGCCGGTGATGTTGGCGACGTGGTTCCCGGTGGCGGAATCGAATACCTTGACGCTGTGGCCGTACGTGTCGGCCACGTATACCGCGCCCGAGGCGCCGTCGACCGCCACGGCGGCCGGCCAGCTGAACGGGCCGGGAAGATCGGCTACGTGGTGCAGGGTGGAGTTGAATGCCGCGACGCGGGCGCTGTACGTGTCGGCCACGTATGTGGTGCCCGTGGAGTCGTCCAGCGCCACGCCGTACGGCCGGTTTAGGCGGCTGTCGCCTGCGCCGTCGCCTATGATCGCGCTCTGCCGCGGCCACAGGCGCAGGTTCTGCACCGCGCCCGAGGATGCGTCGATGTCGGATGCGTCGAGGGTGGAATAGTTTATGGCCTCGCCGAATTTCATGATGAACGTTTCGGCCCGCGGATCGGCCGAGCCGTACGGCGACTGGACGATCGCCGGGACCGGGGGCGTGCCGTCGTACGCGATCGAGAACCGGGCCGCCGCGCCGCTGTAGTCTCCCGCCGCATTCCGCGCCGCGCCCGCTGGGATGTCGACCAGTATGGTCCCGTCGGATGCCGGCGAGACGTCGAACGTGTACGTGCCGGCGCCGCCCGCGAAGTTGGACACGCCGCCGCGAGATGCAGTGCCGGAAAGCACGACGTCTCCGGCCTCGAACCCCGCGACATTCTCGCCGAACTCCACCTCAAAGTTGATCGTCGATGCGTTGGTAGGGCTAGGCCGGACGGCGGCGACCGCGGGGGTCGGGGCGGCCCTGCCTACGTAGATGCCTGCCGCATCGGACTCTTCGTTCGCGTTCCCGGCCATGTCCAGCACGCGGCCGGCCGGCATGCCTGCTGTGAGCGTCCGCCCGACGGCCGGATCTGCCACGTCGAACGCGTACGCGGGGTGGAATACTTGGACGCGGTCGGCGTACGTATCGACCACGTACAGGGCGCCCGAGAAATGGTCGACGGCCACGCCGTACGGATCGTAGAACGGGCCGGGCAGGTCGGCGATCCGGTGCAGGGTGGAGTTGAACACTATGACGCGGTCGTTAGACGTGTCGGCCACGTAAGCCGCGCCCGAGCCGTCGACGGCCACGCCGTACGGGCCACTGAACGGGCCGGGCAGGTCGGCTACGTGGTGCAGTGTGGAGTTGAAGACCCGGACGCGGCCGCCGTTGCTCCAATCCGCCACGTATATCCTGCCCGAGGAGCCGTCGACTGCCACGCTGCCCGGATGGTAGAACGGGCCCGGCAGGTCGGCCACATAGTGTCTGGTGGAGTTGAAGACCTGGACGCGGTCGTTTGACGTGTCCGCCACGTATGTCCTGCCCGACGAGCCGTCGACGGCCACGCCGCGCGGATTATTGAACATGCCGGGCAGGTCGGCGACGTGATGCATGGTGGCGTTGAACACCAGGACGCGGCCGCGGTCTGTAGCGGCTCTGTGGCTTCCCTCTGGCGTGGAGTAGAATTGCAGGATGCGGCCGGTGCCCCCGTCGGCCACGTATATGGCGCCCGACGAGCCGTCGACGGCAACGCCGGTCGGGCCGTAGAACGGGCCGGGCAGGTCGGCGACGTAGTGCCCGGCGGAGTCGAAGACTTGGACGCGACCGTTGCCCGTGTCCGCCACGTATGTCCTGCCCGAGGAGCCGTCGACCGCCACGCCGCGCGGCCGGTCAAATTGGCCGTTGCCCGCGCCCGGGCCGCCGAGGGTCGCGTTGTGCCGCAGCACTAGGCGCAGGTCCAGCACCGAGCCAGAGGAGACGTCGATGTCAGACGCGTCGAGGGTCGCGGCGCTTACGGCCTCGCCGAATTCCATGCTGAACGGCACGGCGACCCGGCCGGCCGGGCCGGTCAGCGCCGGGGCGATCGCCGGGACCGGGGGCGTGCCGTCGCGCACCATCTGGAGCCTGGTCGACGCGTGGTTGCGGTGGCCCGCCGCGTCCAGCGCCGCGCCCGCGGGTATGTCCACGAATACCGTCCCGTCGGATGCGAGCGGGACGTCGAACGCGTACGTGCCGTTGCTGCCCGCGAAGTTGGTCGCGTTGCCGCGGGAGGCGGTGCCCGAGAGGGTTATGTCTCCCGGCTCGAACCAGTCGACGCTCTCCCCGAATTCTACCGTGAAGTTGATCATCGTGGCGTTGGTCGGGCTGGACTGCGCTGCCGTGACCGCGGGGGCCGGGGCCGTCCTGTCTATGTCGATGCGTATCGTATCCGATGCCTCGTTCGCGTTTCCGGCCGCGTCCAGCGCGCGGCCGGCCGGCATGCCCACCGCGAGCGTATGCCCGTCTGCCGGATCCGACACGTCGAACGCGTGCGCCGTACGGAGTATCTGGATGCGCGTGTTGTGCAAGTCGACCACGTGTATAGCGCCCGAGCCGTCGACGGCCAGGCCGGACGGATCGCGGAATGGGCCGGTGAGGTCTGCGACGTGGTGCCAGGTGGAGTTAAAAACCCGGATGCGGTCGTTGCCCCATTCGGCCACGTATACGGCGCCCGAGAAAGGGTCGACGGCCACGCCGTTCGGATGGTAAAACGGGCCGGGGAGATCGCCCACGTGGTGCCAGGTAGAGTTGAAGACTTTGACGGCGTTGCCGCTTGTGACCACGTATGCCGTGCCCGAAGAGTCATCGACGGCCACGCTGTTGGGATAGTTGAACGGGCCTGGGAGATCTGCTACGCGGTGCAGGGTGGAGTTGAATACTTGGACGCGGTGGTTGCCCGAATCGGCCACGTATATCATTCCCGTGGAGCCGTCGACGGCCACGCCGGACGGGTAGTTGAGCGAGCCGGTGATGTTGGCGATGTTGTGCCCGGTGGAGTTGAACACCGCGACGCGGTGGTTGCCCGAATCGGCCACGTATATTCTGCCCGTGGAGTCGTCGACGGCCACGCCGCGCGGGTTGTTGAACGGGCCGGGTAGATCTGCTATGTAATGCCGTGTGGAGTTGAACGCCGCGACGCGGTCGAACCATGTGTCGGCCACGTATGTTCTGCCCGAAGAGCCGTCGACGGCAACGTCGTACGGGATGATGTACGGCCCGCTTCCCGCGACGTGGTTGCTGATGGTCGCGTTGTACTGCAGCACCATGCGCAGGTCCTGCACCGCTCCCGAAGAGACGTCGATATCCGACGCGTCGATGATCGCAACGTTTACGGGCTCGCTGAATTTCACGGTGAACGGCACGGCCGTCAAGTTGGTAGCGCCGGTCTGGGTAGATGCGAACGTCGGGACCGGGGGCGTGCCGTCGTACTCGATCGCGAACCGTTCCGCCGCGGCGCTGCGGGTGCCGGCCGCGTCCAGCGCAGCGCCCGCGGGGATGTCCACGAATACCGTCCCGTCGGATTCGGGCGAGACGTCGAACGCGTACGAGGACCCGTTGCCCGCGAAGTTGGCCGCGCCGCTGTGGTTTGCGGCGCCCGAAAGGACGACGTCCCCCGCCCCGAACCCGGTGACGCTCTCGCTGAATTCCACCGCAAAGCTGATCGTCGCGGCGTTGGTGGGGTTCGGCTGCGCGGCCGAAGTGGCCGGAACCGGGGCAGATCTGTCGTACACCGTCGAGAACTGTTCTGCAGCAGCGTTGCCGTTTCCGGCCGCATCTCGAGCCACGCCCGCGGGGATGTCTACCAGTATCGTCCCGTCGGATGCGGGATGCACCGCGAACGAGTACGAGGCGCCCGCGCCCGAAAAGTTGGCGACGACGCCGCTGGAGGCGGCGCCGGAGATCCTGATGTCGTCTGGCGCGAACCCGGTGACGTTCTCGCCGAACTCTACCGTGAAGCCGATCGCCGCGGCGCCGGCCGGTTCCGCCTGCGCGGACGCGACGACCGGCACCGGCGCAGTGCCGTCGTAGGTGATCGAGAACCGCTCCGCCGCCGCGCTGGGGTTGCCCTCCGCGTCTTTTGACATGCCGGCGGGAATGTCCACCAGTATCGTCCCGTTGGATGCGGGATGCACCACGAACGAGTACGAGGCGCCCGCGCCCGAAAAGTTGGCGACGCCGCCGCGGGAGGCGGTGCCCGAAAGGACGATGTTCCCCGACCTGAACCCGGTGACGCTCTCGCTGAACTCCACCGCGAACCTGATCGCCGCGGAGTTGGTGGGGTTCGGCAGTGCGGACGTGACTACCGGCACCGGCGCCTCGCCGCTGCGCGTGACCGAGAACCGCTCCGCCGCCGCGTTGGGGTTGCCGGCGGCATCCCGCGCCACGCCCGCGGGAATGTCCACCAGTATCGTTCCGACGGATGTGGGCGAGACGTCGAACGTGTACGCTGAGCCGTTGCCCGCGAAGTTGGTCGCGTTGCCGCGGGAGGCGGTGCCAGAAAGGACGACGTCCCCGGCCTCGAACCCGGTGACGTTTTCCCCGAAATTCACCGCGAAGCTGATCGTCGTGGCGTTGGTCGGGCTGGACTGCGCGGCCGTGACCACGGGAGTCGGGGCGGTCCTGTCCAGGTGGACGACCGCCTCATTGGACGCCACGTTCGCGTTTCCGGCCGCGTCTAGCGCGCGGCCGGCTGGCATGCTCACCGCGAGCGCCCGCCCGGCGGCCGGATCCGCCACGTCGAACGCGTACGCCGTGCCGAACACCTGGACGGTGCGGTTGTGCGGGTGGGCCACGTATATGGCGCCCGATGAGCCGTCGATCGCCACGCCGTACGACTGGTTGAGCCCGGCAATGTTGGCGACGCGGTTCTTGTAAGTGTCGAACACCTGGACGATCTTGTCGCCATGTCGGATCGCGTACACGGGGCCCGGCGAGCCGTAGTCCGCCACGGGGTTCGGATAGTACGCGATATGGGAGGCGTAGTCGATGTGGCGTCCGGCAGAATCGAAGATCTTGATGCGGCCGTCCCACGTGTCGGCCACGTATACCTTTCCCGTGGAGCCGTCGACTGCCACGCCGTACGGATTGTAGAACGGGTAGGAGAGGTCGGCGACGTAGTGTCTCGTGGAATTGTAGACCTGGACTGTGTGGTTCTCCGCGTATGCCACGTATACAGCGCCCGAGGTGGCGTCGACCGCCACGGCGGACGTGATGTTGAGTTCGCCGCCGGAGCCGTGGCCGCTGAGGGTTGCGTTGCGCTGCGGCACTATGCGGAGGTTATTCACGGCGCCCGAGGAGGCGTCGATGTCGGATGCGTCTAGGGTCTCCGCGTTTACGGCCTCGCTGAACTCCACCACGAACGGCACGGCCTGCGGGCCGGCCGGGCCGGCCTGCGCCGGGGCGATCGCCGGGACCGGATGCGTGCCGTCGTATATTATTGAGAACCGCGCCGCCGCGTCGTAGTCGCCCGCCGCATTCTGCGCCGCGCCTGCGGCAATATCCACAACTATCGTCCCGTCGGATTCGGGCGAGACGTCAAAAGTATACGCAGAGCCGTTGCCCGCGAAATTGGTCGCGTTGCCGCGGGCGGCGGTGCCCGAAATGACGACATCACCGGCTTCGAACCCGGTGACGCTTTCGCCAAATTCCACCTCAAAGTTAATCGTGGCGGCGCCTGTCGGGCTTGACTGCACGGCGGTGACTAGGAGAGTCGGGCCGGTCCCGTCGGGGTAGATGCCCATCGTGTCCGATGCTTCGTTAGCATTTCCGGCCGCATCCTGCACGCGGCCAGCCGGCATGCTTGCCGTGAGCATCTGCCCGCCGGCCGGATCCGCTACATCGAACTCGTATGTGGTGTCGAATATCTGGACGGCGTGGTTGTACGTGTCGGCCACGTATACCGCGCCCGTGGAGCCGTCGACTGCCACGCCGTGCGGTTGGCGGAATGCGCCGGGGAGGTCGGCTACGTGGTGCAGGGTGGAGTTGAAGACACGGACGGCGTGGTTGTACGCGTCGGCCACGTATACCGCGCCCGTGGAGCCGTCGACTGCCACGTCGACCGGACGGTTGAACGGGCCGGGCAAGTCGGCGACGTGGTGCAGGGTGGAGTTGAAGACCCGGACGCGGCCGTAGTTGCTCCAGTCCGCCACGTATACCGCGCCCGTGGAGCCGTCGACTGCCACGCCGGACGGTCGGAGGAATGTACTTGGGAGGTCGGCAACGTAGTGTCCGGTGGAGTTGAATGATGCGACGCGGAGGTGGTCCGTCACGTATACCGCGCCCGTGGAGCCGTCGACTGCCACGCCGGTCGGACTTCTGAACTGGCCGGGGAGGTCGGCGACGTAATGTCCGGTGGAGTTGAACACCGCGACGCTGTGGTTGCCCGTCACGTATACCGCGCCCGTGGAGCCGTCGACTGCCACGCCGTGTGGGCTGCCAATCTGGCCGGGGAGGTCGGCGACGTAATGCCGTGTGGAGTTGAAGACCTGAACGCGGTCGATCCCAGGGTCGGCCACGTACATCTTGCCCGTGGAGCTATCGACCGCCACGTCGAATGGAGCGTAAAACTGGCCGCTGCCTGAGCCGCGGCTACCGAGGGTCAAGCTGTGCTGTACCATGCGCAGGTTCTGCACCGCACCCGATGATACGTCAATGTCTGATGCATCAAGGGTAGCGACGTTTACGACTTCGTTGAATTTTACGGTGAGCGGTGCGGCCCGAAGACTGGTCGGGCCGGACTGCGCAGCGCTGATTGTCGGGACCGGAGGTGTGCCGTCGTATGTGATCGAGAACCGGGTTGCCGCCCCGTTGTGATATCCTGCCGCATCCCGCGCAGCGCCCGCGGGGATGTCGACCAGTATGGTCCCGTCTGATGCCGGCGCGACGTCGAACGTGTACGTGCTGCCGCCGCCCGTGAAGTTGGTCACGTTGCCGCGGGCGGCGGTGCCAGAAAGGACGACGTCGCCGGCTCCGAACCCGGTGACGGCATCGCCGAATTCCACTTTAAAGTTTATTGTCGCGGCGCTGGTCGGGCTGGACTGTATGGCGGTAACCATGGGAGTCCTGTATTGGCGGATGCTTGCCGTATCGGACGCAATGTTCGAGTTTCCGGCCATATCCTGCACGCGGCCAGCTGGCATGCCTGCTGTGAGCATCTGCCCGCCGGCCGGATCTACCACGTCAAACGCGTATGCGGCATCGAATACCCTGATCTGCCGGCGCGATGTGTCGGCCACGTATACCGCGCCCGTGGAGCCGTCGAGTGCCACCCTTTCGGTCACCGCCAACCGCACCGGCGTGTCCAACACGTATACCGCGCCAGAGGCGTCGACTGCCACGCCGTGCGGGTTGTGAAACTTGCCGGGGAGGTCAGCGACGTGGTGCAGGGTAGAGTTGAACACCGGGACGCGGGAGTTGAGCATGTCGGCCACGTATACGGTGCCCGAGGAAGGGTCAACAGCCACGCCGTTCGGATGGTAGAACGGGCCGGGGATGTCGGCAACGTAGTGTCCGGTGGAATTGAATGCCGCGACGCGGTCGTTGCCCGTGTCGGCCACGTATACCGCGCCAGAGGAGGCGTCGACTGCCACGCCGTGCGGGCTGTCAAACTGGCCGGGGAGGTCGGCGACGTAACGTCTGGAAGAGTCAAATACGTGGACGCGGTCGTTGCCATAGTCTGCCACGTATACCGCGCCAGAGGAGGCGTCGACTGCCACGCCGTGCGGGCGGTAAAATGGATGAGAGAGGTCGGCGACGTAGTTTCTGGCTGAGTCGAACACTTGCACACGCCTAGTGCGCGTGTCGGCCACGTATACCGCGCCAGAGGAGGCGTCGACTGCCACGCCGTGTGGACTCTCAAACGAGCCGGGGAGGTCGGCGACGTAACGTCTGGCAGAGTCAAATACTCTGACGCTGGCGTTGCGATGGTCTTTGCCATAGTCTGCCACGTATACCGCGCCAGAGGCGTCGACTGCCACGCCGGTTGTATAGTAGAATTGGCTGCCGCCTGGGCCGCCGCCAAGTGTCGCGCTGTGCTGCGGCGCCAACCGCAGGTTCCGCACCGCGCCCGAGGATACGTTGATGTCCGACGCGTCGAGGGTCAAGTCGTCTATCTGCCTGTTGAATTTCATGGTGAACGGCACGGCTTGCAGGTTGGTGGGGGAGGCCGTGCCGTTCGAGATCTCGACGGTCAGCCGGTCGCCGTCCGCGTGCGCGTGCGGCGCGGCGGCGCTGCAGCCCGCAAGAAGGGCCGCGGACAGGATCAGCGTTGCGGCAAGCGGCAGCCGGTTACGGGATGCGGCGATCGGGGTTCTTGCCGCCGGCGCGGACGCGTCCTTTCCCCCGCCGCCGCCTGGCCCGGACCCGGAACCATTCCCGATCGGGAGCGGCGTCCGGCCCCGCCTGCCGGCGCCGCCCTTCGCCAGTACCGCCCGCGCCCCCGGCGGAGGCAGCGCGGCGCCCTGTCCCTTGCCGCCCCGCGCGCTGATGCCAGGGCCGGCGTCCCCGGATTCCCCGCCTAGCGGCATGCGCGTCCGCCGTTCCGCCGGTAGATAAACTCGCCCATGAAAGGCGCCCGCCGCGCGCGGCATCCCGAAAGGCGGGGCCCGCGCTGCTCGCGCCAGCCGAGGGGCATCCGGGGCGAAGAGCCCCGGCCCCCGCCTCACTCGCCGCCCTGCTGCCGCCCGGCCGCCTTCCCGTACTTTTCCCGGCCCTTCTCTACGAACCCGGCGACCTCGTCCTCCGGGATCATCTCGAAGGCCCCGTCCCCGCCGGCCCGCACGCGGGCCATCCTGACGCTAGTATGGTCGTCCTCGGCGTCCCCGTCGCCGGCCGCGCGTATGCCCGCAACGGCCAGCGCCGAGGCCTCCTCCAGCCCCGCGTCGCACCTGTAGGACTTTTCCAGGAACTCGGTCGCCTTGTCGGCCCCCGATCCTATGGCGATGGCGTCGTACGGCACGTACGTGCCGCTGGGATCCGTGAGGAAGAGGCGCCCCTCGCCGCCGCCGTCCACGCCCCCCAGTATGAGGGAGACCCCGAACGGCCTCACCCCCGCGTACTGGGTGAACTGCTGGCACTGGTCGGCCAGATGCTTGGCGACGGCCTCCACCTCGGCCGGCTCGTCGTATATGAGCCGGTTGCTCTGGGCGAAGAACCGCGCGTTGTCCACCTGGCTCCGCGCGTCCGGTATGTAGCCGGCCGCGGCGACGCCCACGTGGTCGTCCACCTGGAAGATCTTCTGCGGGGCATCGGCCACCTGCAGCTTGCGGGGCTTCTCCTCGGCCGCCATCACTATCCCCCCGGGCGAGCGCACCCCCACCGCGACGGTGCCCCTCCTCACCGTCTCGATGGCGTACTCCACCTGGTACAGGCGGCCGTCCGGCGAGAATACCGTTATCGCCCTGTCGTACCCCTGCTGGGCCGGAAGCATACGGCGCCGCGCGCGCAGCGTATAATTTAAGCCTAGCTTTGCGGGTCGCGTGATATTCGACGTCCCGTTCTCCGGGCACGGGAACGTCCGCTCGCTGCACCGCACCACGCTGGAGGTGACGGCCGAGGAGCGCCTCACCGTCCGCGGCGACTGCATCGTGGGCGTGGGCGCCACGTGCGGCTGCGCCGGCCTGCCGGAGCGGCTCAAGGGCCGCCTGCGCGATCCGGGGGCGCGCGTCCGCCTCACCGTGTCGGCGGGGGGCATCTCCCACTCGATAACGGGGCGGGGCCACCCCGGCCTCGAGCTCACGCACCCGACGGACATCGTGGCGCGCCGGAGCTCGTTCGCCTCGCCGCGCACGGTCGCCGTCGAATGCGACGGCGCGGCCGGCTCGCTCCCCCGCCGCCTCGTGGGGATGCTGCGGGATCCGGCGCGCGCGGGACTGCTGCGGATAGAGGCGTGAGGGGGGGCTCCCGCGGGGGGCCGGCGGGGCGCCCGGGCAGGAACGCGGCCGGGCGCCGGCGGCCGCCGGCGCGGCTCCCGCGGGGGGGCCGCCCGGAGGGCCGCGGCCCCGGCCCGGCGGCATCGGCCCCCGCGGGCCCCGGCGGGCCGGAGGCGGGAGGGCCGATCCGGGCGGGGCCCCGCGCGCCGCCGCATCCGCCATGTTTAAATTGGCGGGTGCTGTTATCCGGCAGTTGTTTTCAGACACGGGCGCGCTCTCGGATTATCTGGCGGCGCGTTCGGGTTCGGAACTCCGCAACCTCGAATACAAGGCGGGCGGGCCGTGGAAGGGCCCGCAGTAGAAAATCGCAAAAGCGGCACTGGCCATGGCCAATCTTGAAGGCGGCGGGAACATCATAGCGGGAGTGAACGAGGGCGGCGGCACGAACAAGCACGGCCCCGCCGGATTTTCCGAGGAGGACAGCGGCACCTACAAAAAGGACGACGTGACCGAGTGCCTGAACTCCCATGCCGAGCCCCACATGGACGCGGACGTCGGGGTGTTTTCCGGCGGCGCGAAGCACTTTGTGGTGATCCGGGCTTCCGAGTTCGAGAACGTGCCCGTCGTCTGCAAGAAGGACTCGGCGGACACGAAGAACGGGCGCGCGTGCGCGCGGCCGCGCCGCGAGTCCGAGAGCGTGTCGGTCTCGTCGGCAGAAGAATTCAGGGAGATCACGGACCGCGCGGCCGACAAGGGAATTCGCGGGCAGGTCGATCGGCGCGAGTCGCACGGGCGCGGCGGCAGGAATCCGCCCGCGGGGGAGGCGCAACCATGAGCGCCGAAGTGATGGAAAAAATCAAGGAACGCGGCTACTGGGAGATCGTCATGAAGCCGGGGGCCGGCCAGTGCGACGAGGAAAAATTCACGTTCGGCGAGCTGGAGGGCATGATCGAGTACGCCCAAGTGCGGTACAGGTACATGCACTACCCGCTGCCAAAAACGAGGTTCGGCGGTTACGGGAACGTGGGAACGCGCCTGGAGTCGCACATGCACTACGGCCGCTACCTGTCCCTGTTCCGGTTTTACCGGAGCGGCAAGTTCGTCCACTATCTCGGAATGCCGGAGGACCGGCTGGGCGACGACCCTTCCCCGCGCGCCCGCTGGGATCCCGCGGCGCGAAAGCCCCGGCCCGATCCCCCGTTCCTCGACTTCGGGTCCACGATGTGCCAGCTGACCGAGGTGTTCCTGTTCGCATCCAAGCTCGCGGCCAGGGGCGCATTCGGGGATCGCGTGCGGATACTGATCAAGCTGCACGGCACGAACCGCCGCATCCTCACGTCGTACAACCGCCCCCTCAAGCCTCACGAGTGCGGCAGGGGCACGATCGAGGTCGACGAGGTGGCGAAGACGCCCTACGAGCTGTGGCGGGAGCGCGACAAGCTCGCGGTCAGCGCCTGCATCGGCGTGTGCGGGGCGTTCGGCCTCTCCTCCGCGTACCTCAAGAGCGGGCTCGAGGGAGTGCAGGAGGCGTTCTACAACGGCCGCGGGGCTTACCTGCCCAGGCTCGAGATCAGCGCCGCCTGAAGATCGCGCCCGCCCCCGCCGCGCGCGCTTCTTGGGACGCCTCGGCCCCGCGCGCCCGCAACCCGCGTCCCGGCCCCGGGCATCCCGCGCGCGGGCGCCCGCGCCGGCGCCCCTGCCGTCCCGGCCGGGCGGCGCGCGCGGCCCGGCCCCCCCGGGCCCCGGCGGGGCCCTGCCCGCATCGCGCGCGCCGCGATCGCGATGCGGATCGCGGCCCCCGCGCCGTCGCCCGTCCGGCAGCAGCCCGCGCCCGGCGCCCCCGGCCCGCGCGCCCCGCGGCCGGCCCCCGCGCGCCCCGCGCCTGCCCGCGCCTCGCGGTCCGCGGCCGCGCGCGGCGGCGGCCGAATCGCGGCTTTTCGCGAGGGCGAAGATCGGCCGGCCCCGCGCGGCGGCAAACCTGGTCCGGGCGCGGGGCTCCGCGGGGGGGGGGCGCGCCGGCCTCACGCGCAGTTGGCGACGAACGTGACGGTCTGCGATATGATGTCGGCCTCGAGCGCGTCCAGGCCCCCCAGGTTGATCCGGAAGTCGACGTCCACGCTGCCGCCCGGCGGCGTCCCGCCCGGTATCTCGGTGCCCGCGGCCAGCGGGGTAGAGTCGGCCGGCCTGGGGGAGGCGCCGCCCAGGCCCACGGCCATCTCCGTGTACGAGAACGGCAGCGGTCCCGGCAGGGGGACGCCGTCCCTGAACTGCGCCCAGTCCGTGGCGGACACGGACACCGCGGGCATCGGGCCGGTTCCTATGTTCGTCACGGTCTGCCGCGCCGGCCTGCTCGTGCTCCCCGCGGACAGCTGGGGGAGGGCGAGCGCCGACTTTTCCAGGTCTATCCCGCACGCGTCCAGGCCCCGGAGCAGCTCGGGGGCCCGCGCCCACTCCGCCGATACGTCGGACACGGACCATATTCCGTACGTCACGGGCAGCCGCAGGTCGCCGTTCCCGTCCATGCCCGTGCGGCCGAGCGGGCCGCCTTCCAAGTTGGCCGCTGCCGCCACGTTCCCCCGCGCGAGGGACGGGTCGCCCCCGGCCCCCACCAAGGCGCCGCCCAGCGCGCGGACGGCCTCGTACGCGGCGTAGGCCGGCGTGGCCGACGTAGCGGGGCCGCGCGGGGCCGCGATGCGGTCGATGTAGTCCGTCATACTATTGCGCTCCACGGCGAACTGGACGGCGGACAGCCGCGTATCGCGGGCCAGCTGCATGGCCGCCGCATCGGCCGTTATGGCGGGCGACGCGGCCACCCCGCTCCCCGCGCCGGCCCCCGCGCCGCCGGCCGCGAACCACGCCGACCTCTCCCGCACGGGGCCGTCCGCCGGCACGCTGCCGGCCATCGCCGCGAGCTCTGTGTCCGAGCCCACGTACACGACGGCGACGCTCCTGGCCGTCCCGCTCCCGGCGGCCGCCGCCACGGCGGCCCCCACGGGCGCGGCCGCCGCGCCGCCGCCGCCCGCAGCGAACGCGACGGGGTCGCCGAAGGGTATCCCGAGCGGCCCCAGGTCCGATTCCAGCGATTCCAGCAGGCCGTAATCCGGGCCGCGCAGGCCGGCCTGCACCACGGGGACTATGGCGCCGTACCCGCCCCGCGCCACCTCCGTCGCGAGGGCCCTGGCCAGGTGCGCCGCGCCTGGCTCCATCCGGAATACGGGATCGCCCCCTACGGCAAGCGAGCGCGCCGCCGACGAGTGCGATATTATGGTTATGCCGTTCTCCGAGGCGTACCCGGCCATGCCGGCCAGCGCCGTGTCGGAGGCCGGGCCCACGTACAGGGAGGGGCCTTCCCCGGCGTCGTGCGCCCCGCGGAGCGCAGCCGCGCCGGAGGCGCCCGCCGGGAGATCGTGCTCGGACACGTTGACGTAGAACTGGTAGCCGCGCTCCTCCGAGACGGCGTTGAAAGCGGCGGCCCCCAGCCTCGCCGCCCCCATGGAGGGGTCGCCGGCGCCGCGCGCGAACACGCCCACCTGCACGGGCCGCTTGCCGGCCTGCCCGGTCCCGTCCCGCCCGCCGGTGGACTTTGCGCCGGGATTCACGACGGGGTTCCCGAAGGCGTCAGTGACGTTCGCGGACAGGTCGAATCCCACGGCGGAGCCGGCCGCGGCGGCGGCGCCCGCATCCGCGTTCCACGATATCACGACGTTGTTCCCGAACGCGGCCGCCCCGGAGGCGCCGCTGCCGTTCCCCGCTGCCGCGGCGCCGCCCACCGTGATGTTCGTATAGTGGGAGGGGGCGGCAAGCACCGGCTCCGAATAGACGGCGGCTATAGAACTGCCGTCCAGCACGAATGCCAGCAGGAAGGACGGGCGGTCGGGATCGCGCGCGACGTCCAGCGGCGCCCGCTCCGGCGCGTGCGCCGCGCGGCCGTCGGTGACGAAGCCGGCGGGCAGCAGCAGCGTGGTGGACTCTGGATCCGAGAACGCGGCCGCGTCCAGCGCCGCCCGCGCCGCGCCGGACACGAGGAGCACGAAGGTCCTGTCCCCCGTGCTGCCGGACTCGACGGACAGTATATCGGCGGCGGACAGGGAGACCGCGGCATCGCCTCCCCAGCTCCGGCCGCGGATCTCGATGGTCCCGGGGAACGACTGCGCGCCGGGCGCGGTCGCGGCCTCGTCGAACGTTATGACGAGCCGCCCCGCGTTGCCGCTGCCCGGCGCCAGGTTGAACGCCGCCTTTACGAGGCGCGGTGGCGAGGGATCCGGCACGTACGCGAGCGGGGCGGGCTGCCGGCCCGGCGCGTACGAGTTGCCCGGAGCGTCGGACACGAAGGCGGCGGGCAGCTCTATGGCGGCGGGGCCGAGGTCCGCCGCGTTGAGCTCTATACGCTTGGCGCCCGACACGTCCAGCGCGAACTCCGTTCCGCCCGCGCGGCCCGATGCCACGGAGGGAACGTCGCTGCCGGACAGCGCCACCTCCCCGCCGTCGCCCCGTATTATAATCTCCCCGGACAGCGGCGCGTCCGGCGCGGCCGCCGCCGCCTCGTCGAACGTTACGGTGAGCAGGCCGTTCTCCCCGGCCGTCAGGTCGAGCACGGCGGATGCGAGCGCGGGGGCCTGGCCGTCCGCCAGCGCCTGCCGGTACGCCGCGTCGTTGCCGAGGGGCCTGCCCGCGGGATCGGTCACCGCCGTCTGGTTTATGGCCATACTGCCGGTAGCGTCGCGCGCCGCGGGATCGCCGTCGAACCGTATGGTGTGGGTGTCGGTGCCGTTGCCCTGCAGCTCAACGGCCAACCGGGGCACCGTGCCGACTATCTCAATTGGACCGTATGCCGAGTCGGCGGCGTTCGCGCCCACGCCATAGCGTATCGTTACCTGGTGGGGACCGGTGATCGCGGCCGACGTGACTGTCGGGATCGGGGCGGCGGCGTATTGTATGGAGAACTGCGCCGCCTCGCTGGCGGTTCCGTCCGCCACGCCCGTTGCCGCGCCCGCGGCGACGTCGACCGTCACGGTTCCGTCGGTCGCGGGCGAGACGGCAAAGGCGTACGTCGTGGCGTTGACGCGAACGAAGCTGCCCTCGTCGATGCCGGTGGCGGCGCCCGATATCATGATGCCGGTCTCGTTGAACCCGGTGACGTTCTTGCTGAACGTGACCGCGAAGGCGATCGGCGACTCGGTGGCCGGGCCCGGCCCCGCGTCGGACGTGATCGTCGGGACCGGGGCGGCGGCGGGGACAGGTGGCGCGCCGTTGTACACTATGGAGAACCGCGCCGCCGCGCTGGCGGTCCCGTCCGCCATACTCGTTGCCGCGCCCGCGGCGACGTCGACCGTCACGGTCCCGTCGGACGCGGGCGAGACGGCAAAGGCGTACGTCGTGGCGTTGACGGCAACGAAGCTGCCCTCGTCGATGCCGGCGGCGGCGCCCGATATCATGATGCCGGTCTCGTTGAACCCGGTGACGTTCTTGCTGAACGTGACCGCGAAGGCGATCGGCGACTCGGTGGCCGGGCCCGGCCCCGCGTCGGACGTGATCGTCGGGACCGGGGCGGCGGCGGGGACAGGTGGCGCGCCGTTGTACACTATGGAGAACTGCGCCGCCGCGTCGCTGGCGGTCCCGTCCGCCGCGCCCGTTGCCGCGCCCGCGGGGACGTCGACCGTCACGGTCCCGTCGGACGCGGGCGAGACGGCAAAGGTGTACGTCGTGGCGTTGACGCGAACGAAGCTGCCCTCGTCGATGCCGGTGGCGGCGCCCGAGATCATGATGCCGGTCTCGTTGAACCCGGTGACGTTCTTGCTGAACGTGACCGTGAAGGCGATCGGCGACCCGGTGGCCGGGCCGGGCCCCGCGGCGGACGTGATTGTCGGGACCGGGGCGGCGGCGTATTGTATGGAGAACTGCGCCGCTGCCTCGCTGGCGGTCCCGTCCGCCACGCCCGTTGCCGCGCCCGCGGCGATGTCGACCGTCACGGTTCCGTCGGTCGGGGGCGAGACGGCAAAGGTGTACGTCGTGGCGTTGGTGGTCCCGAAGCTGCCATCGTCGATGCCGGAGGCGATGCCCGAGATCACGACGTCCCCTTCCTCGAACCCGTCGACGGGCTTCGTGAAGTTCACAGTGAACATAATCGTCGCGGCGCTGGTCGGGCTCGCTTGCGCGGACGTGACGGTCGGGGCCGGGGCCGCGCCGTCGTATTCTATCGAGAACCGCTCCGCCGCCTCGTTGCCGTTCCCGGCCCCGTCCTGCGCGGCGCCCGCGGGGACGTCGACGAGTATCGCGCCGTCCGATTCGGGCGAGACGGCGAACTCGTACGTCGTGGAGTTGACGGGATCGAAGCTGCCCGCGTCGATCCCGGAGGCGGCGCCCGAGATCTCGACGTCCCCTTCCTCGAACCCGTCGACGGGCTCGGTAAAGTTCACCGTGAAGCTGATCGTCGTTGCGTTGGTCGGGCTGGCCTGCGCGGCCGTGACGGTCGGGATCGGGGCCTCGGTGTCGCGCGTCATCGGGAATTGTGCCGCCGCGGCATTGCCGTTCCCGGCATCGTCGTGCGCCGCGTTCGCGGGTATGTCGACCAGTATCGTCCCGTCGGACGCCGGCGAGACGGCGAACTTGTACGTCGTGGAGTTGACGGGATCGAAGCTGCCCGCGTCGATCCCGGAGGCGGCGCCCGAGATCTCGACGTCCCCTTCCTCGAACCCGTCGACGGGCTCGGTAAAGTTCACCGTGAAGCTGATCGTCGTTGCGTTGGTCGGGCTGGCCTGCGCGGCCGTGACGGTCGGGATCGGGGCCTCGGTGTCGCGCGTCATCGGGAATTGTGCCGCCGCGGCATTGCCGTTCCCGGCATCGTCGTGCGCCGCGTTCGCGGGTATGTCGACCAGTATCGTCCCGTCGGACGCCGGCGAGACGGCGAACTTGTACGTCGTGGAGTTGACGGGATCGAAGCTGCCCGCGTCGATCCCGGAGGCGGCGCCCGAGATCTTGACGTCTTCCTCCCCGAACCCGTACACGGGCTCGGTAAAGTTCACCGTGAAGCTGATCGTCGTTGCGTTGGTCGGGCTGGCCTGCGCGGCCGTGACGGTCGGGGCCGGGGCCGCGCCGTCGTATACTATTGAGAACTTCGCCGCGATGCTGTCGATGCTTCCGTCCTGCGCCGCGCCTGCCGGTATGTCGACCTGTATCGTCCCGTCGGTCGGGGGCGAGACGGTAAAGGTGTACGTCGTGGAGTTGGCGGGATCGAAGCTGTCCGCGTCGATGCCGGTGGCGGCGCCCGAGATCATGATGCCGGTCTCGTCGAACCCGGTGACGGGCCTGGTGAAGGCGACCGTGAAGTTGATCGTCGAGGCGTTGGTCGGGCTGTCCTGCGCCGCGGTGACGGTCGGGGTCAGCAGCGAGCTGTTGTACGTTATCGAGAACCGTTCCGCCGCGGTATTGTCGTTCCCGGCCCTGTCCCGCGCGGCGTCCGCGGGTATGTCGACCAATATCTCCCCGTCGGATACGGGCGAGACGTCGAACTCGTACGAGCCGCCGCCGCCCGCGAAGCCTTTGACGACGCCGTGCGTGGCGTTTCCCGAGAGCGCGGCGTTTCCCGAGAGCGCGACGTCCTCCTCCTCGAACCCGTCGACGTCCTCGCCGAACTCCACCATAAACCGGATCGTGGTGGCGCCGGTCGGGTCCGGCTGCGCGGACGTTATGTTGGGGGCGGGGGCGGTCCTGTCTATGCGGATGCCCGCCGCGTTCGAGGCCTCGTTCTCGTTTCCCGCCACGTCCAGCGCGCGGCCGGCCGGCAGGCTCACTTCGAGCCTCCCTTCGGCCGGGCTTGCGACGTCGAAGGCGTGCGCCGCATCGAACAGCGTGACGCGGTGGTTGTTCCGGCCGGACGCGTACACGTCGCCCGTGGCGGGGTCCACGCCCACGCCCGTCACGACGCTGAACGAACTGGTGAGGTTGGCGACCGGCTGCCACGCGCCGTCGAATGCCTGGACGCGGTTGTTGTTGGCGTCGGCGACGAACACGTTGCCCGCGGGATCCACGTCCACGGCGAACGGGTAGCTGAACGAGTTGTAGATGTCGGCGACGCGCTGCCCCGCGGCGTCGTACACGCGGACGCGGTTGTTGTTAGAGTCGGCCACGTACGCGCTGCCCGAGGAGTCGACCGCGATGCCGTTCGGCTGGTCGTACGAGTCGCCGACGTCGCGGACGTACTGCCACTCGTGGTCGAACACGTAGACTCGGTGCGTGCCCCTGTCGGCCACGTACGCGTTGCCCGAGGAGTCGACGGCCACGCCGCTGGGTATTCCGAACTGGTTGCCGGGCGTGGTGTAGTCGATGTCGTGGACGTGTTCCCACTCGGAGTCGAACACCCGGACGCGGTCGTTGTCGGTGTCGGCCACGTACACGCGGCCGTGCGGGCCGCCCACCGCCACGTCGTGCGGGTGCGTGAACGTGGACGAGTTGCCGATGTGGCCGACGTTGTGCCCCGTCTTGTTGAAGACGGAGACGCGGTGGTTGAGCGTGTCGGCCACGTACGCGTGGCCGGAGGCGTTAACGGCCACGCCGTGCGGCGTGTCGAGCTGGTCGGCGCCCGAGCCGTGGCTGCCAATGTCGGCGCCGTGCGGCCAGACGCCGCGCAGGTTCTGCACCGCACCCGAGGAGGCGCTGATGTCGGAGTCCTCCAGCGTGGTCGCGTCCACGGGCTCGCTGAAGGTCAGGTTGAAGGGCACCGCCGCCAGGTTGGTGGGGCCCGGCCGCGCGGGGGCGACGGCGGGGGCGGGGGGCGTGCCGTCGTACGCGGTGGAGAACCTGGCCGCCGCCGCGCTGGGGATGCCGGGCGCGTTGCTCGCCGCGCCTTCCGGTATGTCGACGCGTATGGTCCCGTCCGATACGGGCGACACCGTAAACGAGTACGAGGCGCCGGCGCCCGCGAAGCCTTTGACGCCGCCGTGCGAGGCCGTCCCGGACAGCGTGACGTTGTCGGCCGCGAACCCCTCGACGCCCTCGTCGAACTCCACCGAGAACTCGATCGTCGCGGCGTTTGTCGGGCTCTGCTGCGCGGACGAGACCGCCGGGATCGGGGCCGTCATGCTCACGTAGACGCTCGCCGTGTTGGACGCCTCGTTCGCGTTGCCGGCAGGGTCCTGCACCCGGCCGGCCGGCATTCCCACCGCGAGTGTCCGCCGGTCGTCCGGATCCGCCACGTCGAACTCGTACGCCTTCATGTCGAATGCCTGGACGGTGTCGTTGCCCCTGTCGGCCACGTATATGCGGTCGGGCGGCCCCGTCGCCACGCCCGTCGGGCCGTCGAACGGGCCGGGCAGGTCGCCGACGTACGCCGATGCGGAGTCGAACACCTGGACGCGGTGGTTGCCCGTGTCGGCCACGTACACGCGGCCCGACGCGCCGTCGACGGCCACGCCCTCCGGTTTGTCGAACTCGCCCGGCAGGGAGCCGGCGGGGTCGCGGCCTGGGTCGAATATGTCGACGCGGTCGTGGTTCGTGTTGGCCACGTATATGTAGCCGGAGGCGTTCACCGCCACGCCGTGCGGATTCCAGAACTGGGCGGCTATAAAATTGACGTAGTTCCCCGAGGAGTTGAAGATGTGGATCACCTCATTCTCGCCCTCCAGCGCGTAAATGTTTCCCGATCCGTCGACCGCCACGGCGTAGGGATATTCCATGCCGTCGCGCGTGATGTTGGCGGTGCTGCGGAGGGCGGAGTCGAATACCGCGATGCGGGCTGGGGGGAAGTCGGCCACGTACACGCTGCCCGAGCCGTCTACCGCCACGCCGGTCGGCCAGTTGAACTCGCCGGGAAGCGCCCCCGCGAAATTCCCGCCGGGATCGAAAACGTGGACCCGGTCGCTGGACCCGTCGGCCACGTATACGTTCCCGGACGCGCCGTCGACGGCCACGGCGGTCGGGTCGCTGAGCGAGCCGCTGCCGCTGCCGGGGCCGCCGATGTTCCCGTGGTGCCTCGGCACCGCGCGCAGGTTCGTCACGTTCCCGGAGGAGGCGTCGATGTCCGACGCGGCGACGGTCGCCGGGTCGATGTCCCCGCCGAAGCCCAGCCGGAAGCCGACGCTCGCGGCGCTGGTCGGGCCCGGCCGCGCGGCGTCCACGCGGGGGGCGGGGGGCGTGCCGTCGTACTCTATCGTGAACCGGGCCGCCGTTGTGTTCTCGCCGCCGTCTGCGTACGACGCCGCGCCCTCGGCGATCTCGACCGTGACCGTCCCGTCCGACGTCGGCGAGACGTCGAACGCGTACGCCGTGGCGCTGGCGTTCGCGAAGTTTTTGACGCCGCCGTGGCCCGCCGTCCCGGACAGGGCGACGTCCCCCTTTTCGAACCCTGTCACGCCGCCGCCGAATTCCACCGCGAACCGGATGGTCGTGGCGTTGGTCGGGTCGGGCTGCTCGGAGGTGACGAGCGTGGCGAGCGAGCTGTAGTACGCGATGGAGAACGCGGCAGGGGCGTTGCCGTTTCCCGCCGCGTCCTGCGATGCGTTCGCCGGTATGGCGACCAGTATCGTCCCGTCGGATACGGGCGAGGCGTCGAAGGTGTACGTCGTGGAGTTGACGGGATCGAATGTGCCCGCGTCGATGCCGGAGGCGGCGCCCGTGATCTTGACGTCACCTTCCGCGAACCCGTCGACGGGCTCCGTGAAGTTCACCGTGAACCCGATCGTCGTGGCGGCCGTCGGGTCCGGATGCGCGGAGCTTATGGCGGGGACGGGGGCGGTCCTGTCTATGCGGATCCCCGCCGCGCCGGACTCGAGGTTCGTGTTTCCGGCGCGGTCCTGCACCCGGCCGTCCGGCAGGCTCACGGTGAGGTTCTGCCCGTCGAGGGGATCCGCCACCTCGAACGCGAACGTCGTGTTGAACGCCCGGATGCGGTGGTTGTCCCAGTCCGCCACGTATACGGTGCCCGAGGGGCCGTCGACCGCCAGGTGGTGCGGAGCCCGAAAGTCGTTGTCGGTGGTGGCGACGTGCTTCCGGGCCGTGTCGAAGATCTGGACGTGGGTGTTGCTCGGCTTGACCACGCATATGTAGGAGTCGCCTTGCTGGTTCACGCAAAACCCCAGTTCCTGGTCGGCCGAGGTGACCACGTATACGGTGCCCAGGGGGTCCACCTCCACGCCGCGCGGCTGCCTGTCCGTGGGGATGGTGTCGTTGTAGTGCCTCGTCGAGTTGAATACCTGGACGCGGTCGTTGTTCCTGTCGGCCACGTATATGTTGCCCGAGCCGTCGAAGGCCACGGCGTGCGGATCGTCGAAGCCCCCCATGTCGGTGATGCGCGTCCAGTTGCTGTCGAAGACCCGGACGCGGTCGTTGCCCGTGTCGGCCACGTATATGTTGCCGGACGCGCCGTCGACGGCCACGTCGTACGGGTTGTCGAACCCGCGGCGGACGGTGCGGTCGTGCTGCAGCGCCGAGTCGTAGATGCGGATGCGGTCGTTGCCCGTGTCGGCCACGTACACGCTGCCCGAGCCGTCGATCGTCACGCCGGCGGGGTCGCTGAACTGGCCGGGGGGCGTGAGCGTGCCGACGAACCGCCTGTCGGGGTCGAATATGGCGACGCGGCCGCCGCCGCCATGGTCGGCCACGTACAGGTAGCCGGAGGCGTTCACGGCCACGCCGCCCGGCCACGAAAGGCCGCCGATGCTCCCGTCGGGCAGCAGCCGCGAGTGCAGGTTCCGCACGTCCCCCGAGGAGGCCTTGACGTCGGGGGCCCCGAGGGTCCCGAGGTTTACGCCCTCGCTGAAGGCCAGCCGGAAGCCGACCTCCGTGGCGTTGGTCGGGCCGTCCAGCGCGGCCGTGACGTCCGCCGCGGGCCGCGTGCCGTCGTATTTTATCGAGAACTGTTCCGCCGGGGCGCTGGCGGCCGTCGCGTTCCGCGCCGCGCCCTCCGGTATGTCGACCAGTATCGTCCCGTCCGATACGGGCGAGACGCCGAACGAGTACGCCGTGGCGCTGGCGTTCGCGAAGTCTTCGACGCCGCCGTGGTTGGCCGTCCCGGACAGCGCGACGTCGCCGGCCTCGAACCCGGTGACCGGCCTGCTGAAGGTTACCGTAAAGTTGATCGGCGAGGCGTTGGTCGGGCTCTGCTGCGCGGCCGTGACCGCGGGCGTCGGGACCGTGCTGTCGTACGTTATGGAGAACCGCTCCGCCGCGTCGTTGGGGTTGCCCAGCGCCGTGCTGCGCGCCGCGCCCTCCGGTATGTCGACCAGTATCGTCCCGTCGGATGCGGGCGAGACGCTGAACGAGTACGAGGCGGGGCCGCCCGCGAGGCCCTCGACGCCGCCGTGGTTGGCCGTCCCGGACAGGGCGACGTCCCCCGCCTCGAACCCTTCGACGCCCTCGCCGAACTCCACCGTGAACCGGATGGTCGGGGAGCCGGTCGGGTCCGGATGCGGCGACCCGACGGCGGGGATCGGGCCCGTCCTGTTCACGAAGATGCTCGCCGTGCCGGACGCCTCGTTCCAGGTTCCCGCCGCGTCCCGCACGCGGGCGTCCGGCATCCTCACGGTGAGGTCCTGCAGGTCGGCCGGGTCCGCCACCTCGAAGGCGTACGCGCTCGCGTTGAACGCGTGGAGCTGGTGGCTGCCCGAACCGGCCACGTACAGGTTGCCAGACGAGCTGTCCAGGGCCACCCCCTGCGGCTGGTTGAAAGAGTGGGCTACATGGCCGATGCGATCCCAGGTGGAGTTGAAGATCTGGATGCCCGAGTTCACGTTGGCCACGTACAGGATGCCCAGCGAGTCGTCTACCGCAATACCGTGCGGCCCGTTGATGCTTTCGGTGACGTTGGCGATGCTGTTTCCCGCGCTGTCGAAGACCGCGACGCGGTTGCCGTCCCTGTCGGCCACGTATATGCGGCCCGCGCCGTCCGCCTCCACGCCGGACGGGTGGTCAAAGCCGCCGGTGATGTCGCGTACGTACTGCCAGGAGGCGTTGAAGACCGCGACGCGGTTTCTGTTGTTGTTCAGGTCGGCCACGAACACGTGGCCCGTGCCGTTGACTGCCACGCCGAACGGCCTGTTGAACGAGTCGGGGGCGGGGGGGGCGAGTGTGTCGACGCGCTGCCTGGAAGCGTTGAAGATCTGGACGTTGTTGTCGTCTTGGTTGGACACGTATACGTGCGAGTCGTGCAGCGCGATGCCGGCCGGCCTGTCAATCAGGTGTTTGCCCGGGTCTGAAATTGTGCCGGTGAGCTGCCTGTCCGAGTCGAAGATTTGGACGCGGTTGCCTTGGCTGTCGGCCACGTATATGTCGCCGGACGAGCTGTTCACCGCGACGTCGGCCGGGACCTTGAACTGGTAGTCGCCGTCGCCCCGCCCGCCGAAGGTTTGCACGTGCTGGAACAGCGGGCGCAGGTTCTGCACGGTCCCCGAGGAGGCCTCGATGCCGGAGGCGGCGAGGGTCGAGGCGTTTATGGCCACGTCGAACTCCAGCCGGAAGGAGATCTTTTCCGCGCCGGTCGAGCTCCCGTGCTCGGTGGTTATCGAGGGCACGGGGCCCTTCACTATGCCGATGCGCGCCGTGTCGGACCCGACGTTCGCGTTCCCGGCCAGGTCGTCCACGCTGCCGGCCGGCAGGCTGACGCTGAGCGTCTCGCCGTAGTCCGGGTTTTCCACGTAAAAGGCGTACGAGTTCACGTCGAACGCCCGGACCGTGTGGTCGCTCGTGTCGGTCACGTACAGGGTACCGTTTGCGCCGTCCACCGCCACCCCGCGCGGGGAATTGCCGAGCGGATCGACTTCGTCGGATATGGTGGCGACGTGGTGCCGCGTGGAGTTGAACACGAGGACGCGGTCGAGCGCGTCGACCGCGTATATGTTGCCCGTGGCGGGATCTACCGCCACGTCCCTGGGCGCGGCGAACCGGGCCTGGTAGACGTCGGAGCGGTACACCTCGGGGAGGGGGCGGAGATCGCCGATATAGTCCAGGGAGGGGCCGAACACGCGGACGGCGTTGCTGCGCAGGGCGGCCACGTACACGTGGCCGGAGGCATCGACGGCCACCCCGCGCGGGGACTCGAGCGGGGAGCCGGGCGTGCCGACGATGTTCGCGACGTGGCGCAGCCCGGAGTCGAAGACCTGGATGCGGTCGTTGTCCGCGTCGGCCACGTACACGTTGTCCGAGCCGTCCACGGTGATGCCGGCCGGGAAGGTAAACTTGTTGGGGGGGACGTTGGTGATGTTGGCGACGGGATGCCACGAGTTGTCGAACACGGTGACGCGGTCGTCGTCCGCGTCGGCCACGTACACGTTGTCCGAGGAGTCGACGGCGACGCCGATCGGGCCGCGGAAATGGTCGGCGGTGATGTTGCCGACGTAGTTCCCGGAGTCGAACACCGAGACGCGCCTGTTGGACGACTCGGCCACGTACACGCGGCCCGACGAGTCGACGGCCGCCCCGTACGGCTCGGAAAGCTGCCCCGCGCCGAGGCCGTAGCCGCCGAAGTTACCGGCGTGCTGCGGCGAGAGGCGCGCGCCGCGGGCCGTCCCCGAGGAGGCGCTCGCGTCGGAGGCGGCGAAGGTAGACGCGTTCACCGGCTCGCTGAACGTGACGTTGAACGATACCGTCCGCGAACTGGCGGGGCCCGGCTGCGCCGGGGCGATCGCCGCTGTCGGGGGCGTCGTGTCGTACGTTATGGAGTAGCGCGCCGACGCGCCGCTCGGGTTGCCCAGCGCGGTGCTGTTCGCCGCGCCCTCCGGTATGACGACCCGTATCGTCCCTTCCGATGCGGGCAAGACGTCGAACGAGTACGAGGCGCCGCTGCCCGCTAAATTACGGACTCCGCCGCGGTCGGCCGTGCCGGACAGCGCGACGTCGCCGGCCTCGAACCCGGTGACGTTCTCGCCGAAGTCCACCACGAACGTTACCGGCGAGGCGCTGGTGCGGGCGCCCTGGGGGGACGACACGGCGGGGATCGGGCCCGTCCTGTTCACGTAGATGCTGAAGGGGTCGGACGCCAGGTTCGCGTTCCCCGCCAGGTCCAGCACGAGGCCGCCCCGCACGCTCACGGTGAGGTCCTCCCCGTCCAGGGGATCCGCGACGTCGAACGCGTACGCCGCGCCGAACGCCCGGACCGCGTCGCCCCCCTTCTCGGCCACGTATATGGCGCCGGACTGGCCGTCTACCGCGACGGCGTACGGGCCGTCGAACGGGCCCGGCAGGTCTCCCGCGTAGCCCCGGGAGGAGTTGAAGACCTGGACGCGGCCGGCTTCCTCGTCGGCCACGTATATGGCGCCCGCGGCATCGACGGCCACGCCGGTCGGCTTGTCGAAGGAGTTCGTGATGTCGGCTACGAAGTCGCGGGAGGAGTCGAATATGCGGATGCGGTCGTTTCCCGAGCTGGCCGCGTATATGTTCCCGGAGGCATCCACCGCCACGCCCAGCGAAGAAGCGAGGCCGGCGCCGGTGGCGATTTGGCCGACGTAGCCCCGCGAGGGGCTGAATATGATGATGCCGCCGGTGAGCGAATTGGCCGCGTACACGCGGCCCTCGGCGTCCACCGCCACGCCTTCCGGGCGGTAGCTCAGGCCGTCGATGGTGATGCTGCCGTTGCGGTTTCCCGCGGGGTCGAATACCGAGATCCGGCGGTCGCTGCCGTTCCATTCCGACGCGTATATGCTGCCCGAGCCGGCGCCTATCGCCACGCCGCGCGGGCCGGCGACGGGGATCGCGCCCGCGTGGTCCCCCGTGCGGTTGAAGATCCTGACGAGGCCGCTGCCCCTGTCGGCCACGTATATGCCGCCCTCGGCATCCACTGCCACGCCGGACGGATCGTCCAGCAGGCCGGCGCCGATCTCGGCGCCGCGGGCCGGCGCGAACCGCAGGTTCTGCACGGTCCCCGAGGAAACGGCGATGTCCGAGGCGTCCAGCGTCGAGGCGTTTACCGCCTCGTCGAAGCGCAGCAGAAAGCCGACCGTCTCGGCGCCGGTCGCGTCCCCGTGCCCGGTGCTCACGGAGGGCGTCGGGCCCCTCTCGGCGCGGATGCTCGCCGCGTCGGACTCGGCGTTCGCGCTTCCCTCCAGGTCCTGCACGCGGCCGGCCGGCAGGCCCACCGTCAGCGTCCGCCCGTTGTCCGGATCCGCCACGTCGAACTTGAAGGCGCGCGCCGCATCGAACAGCGTGACGCGGTGGTTGTTCCGGCCGGACGCGTACACGTCGCCCGTGGCGGGGTCCACGCCCACGCCCGTCACGACGCTGAACGATCTGGTGAGGTGGGCGACGTGCTGCCGCGCGCTGTCGAATACCTGGACGCGGTTGTTGTTGGC
The DNA here is from genome assembly GCA_958295735.1 of uncultured Candidatus Cenarchaeum sp. GTDB lineage: Archaea > Thermoproteota > Nitrososphaeria > Nitrososphaerales > Nitrosopumilaceae > Cenarchaeum. Next base: position 2,829,578 of record OY282369.1, on the reverse strand, counting down.
GTCGGCGACGAACACGTTGCCCGCGGGATCCACGTCCACGGCGAACGGGTAGCTGAACGAGTTGTAGATGTCGTCGACGCGCTGCCCCGCGGCGTCGTACACGCGGACGCGGTTGTTGTTAGAGTCGGCCACGTACGCGCTGCCCGAGGAGTCGACCGCGATGCCGTTCGGCTGGTCGTACGAGTCGCCGACGTCGCGGACGTACTGCCACGTGTGGTTGAACACGTAGACTCGGTGCGTGCCCCTGTCGGCCACGTACGCGTTGCCCGAGGAGTCGACGGCCACGCCGCTGGGTATTCCGAACTGGTTGCCGGGCGTGGTGTAGTCGATGTCGTGGACGTGTTCCCACTCGGAGTCGAACACCCGGACGCGGTCGTTGTCGGTGTCGGCCACGTACACGCGGCCGTGCGGGCCGCCCACCGCCACGTCGTGCGGGTGCGTGAACGTGGACGAGTTGCCGATGTGGCCGACGTTGTGCCCCGTCTTGTTGAAGACGGAGACGCGGTGGTTGAGCGTGTCGGCCACGTACACGTGGCCGGAGGCGTTAACGGCCACGCCGTGCGGCGTGTTGAGCTGGTCGGGGCCCGAGCCGTGGCTGCCAATGTCGGCGCCGTGCGGCCACGCGTCGCGCAGGTTCCGCACCATTCCAGAGGTCGCGTTGATGTCGGAGGCTTCCAGGGTGGACGCGTTTATCTTCCTGTCGAAGGCGAGGTCGAAGGGCACCTCCCGCAGGGCGGTGGGGTCGGCCGCGCCGGTCGATATGGCCGCAGTCAGCTGGCCGTCCGCGTGCGGCGCGGCAACGGCGAAGCACGCGAGGAGGGCCGCCGCGACCAGGGCCGCGGCGGGCTGCCGCCGGGATCCGGGGCGGCCCGCGGTTCCCGTCAGCGGCGCGCGCGCCACGGCCGTTCTCCGCCCCCCCCCCCCGCCCCGGCCAAGCGCCGCATCCCGCGGGGGATCGCGCCCTGCCGCTCCCGCCCGCATGCAGGCGCCGCCGGGCCGCCCAGCTCCGTTGGCATGGGCGCCCCCGCGTTCCGCGCCCCCGCGCCCGCAACCGCCGGGCCGCCCAGCTCCGTTGGCATGGGCGCCCGCCGTCCCGCCGGTAGATAAATCCGCCCATGCCGCGGTTTCGCTCTGCGCCCTCCCTCCCCCCCCCCCCCGCTCCCGCAAGGCGATGCGCCCCGGCGCCCCGGCCGCGGGGCAGCGGCTTTTCGCGAAGGCGGGGCGGGCGCGAAGCGGGCGCGAAGCGCGGCCGGCGGGGGGAACCCGCTGCCGGCGCGCCGCGCGTTCGAGCGGTTCGGCGGGCTCCGGATTCGCGGGACGTCCGGCGCGGCGGCGCTTCCCGGGCGCGCCCTCTCGCCCCGCCGCGGCAGGCTGCCGCCTTGCCCCGTTCCCGGGCACGGCGGGCTGCCGCCCGGGCGTGTCAGAACAGGCGCTAAGAGTGTTGGAGCTAGCGGCCGTTCCCGGGCACGGCAGGCTGCCGCCCGGGCGCGTTCGGCACGCCGGTGCCGCGCCGGGGCCCCCCGGCATGCGGCGCGGGCTTTTTTTGGCCGCGGGCCGACGCGCATCATCCCCGGAGGATCCCGCGGTTCGGCCGCGGCTGCGGCGCGCGGGCGCCGGGGGAAGGAGGCAAGCGGGCGCCGGGGGAAGGAGGCAAGCGCGCGCCGGGGGAAGGAGGCAAGCGCGCGCCGGGGGAAGGAGGCAAGCGCGCGCCGGGGGCTCTTGTTCGGGCGCGGGGACCCGGCCGGCCCGCGCCCGGCGGGGGGAGGCGGCCCGCCCGCGCCGCCCGGCAGTCCGCGCCGCGCGTGACGGTATGCCGTGCGCGGCCGGCCTCGGGTTCTTCCGGCCCCGACAGGCCGATCCGAAAGTCGACGTCCGCCCTGCCGCCCGGCGGCGCCGCGCCAGGCATCTCGGTGCCGGCCGCCGGCGGGGCGGAGCCGGCCCGCCTCGGGGAGGGGGCGCCGTCCGGGCCCGCGGGCATCCCCGCGCACGAAAGCAACAGCGGGGGCCCCGTACGGGGGCGCCGCCCTTTGGCTGCGTCGTCCGCGGCGGACGCGGGAGGCATCGGGACGGCGTGCGAGGTCAGCGCCCCCTCCCCCGCGCCGGCCGCGGCGCCCCGCGCCCGAGCCGGCCCGGGCGGGGAGCCTCCCCGCCGCCGGCGTCGGCCTCGAGCCGGTCCGGGCGCGGGGCGCCGCGGGGAAGTGCGCCGGCCTCACGCGCAGTTGGCGACGAACGTGACGGTCTGCGATATGATGTCGGCCTCGAGCGCGTCCAGACCCCCTAGGTTGATCCGGAAGTCGACGTCCACGCTGCCGCCCGGCGGCGTCCCGCCCGGTATCTCGGTGCCCGCGGCCAGCGGGGTCGAGTCGGCCGGCCTGGGGGAGGCGCCGCCCAGGCCCACGGCCATCTCCGTGTACGAGAACGGCAGCGGTCCAGGTAGGGGGACGCCGTTCAGGAACTGCGTCCAGTCCGTGGCGGACACGGACACCGCGGGCATCGGGCCGGTTCCTATGTTCGTCACGGTCTGCCGCGCCGGCCTGCTCGTGCTCCCCGCGGACAGCTCGGGGAGGGCGAGCGCCGACTTTTCCAGATCTATCCCGCACGCGTCCAGGCCCCGGAGCAGCTCGGGAGCCCGCGCCCACTCCGCCGATACGTCGGACACGGACCACGCGCCGTACGTCACGGGCAGCCGCAGGTCGCCGGAGCCGTCCATGCCCGTGCGGCCGAGCGGGCCGCCTTCCAAGTTGGCCGCGCCCGCCACGTTCCCCCGCGCGAGGGACGGGTCGCCCCCGGCCCCCACCAGGGCGCCGCCCAGCGCGCGGACGGCCTCGTACGCGGCGTAGGCCGGCGTGGCCGACGTGGCGGGGACCAGCGGGGCCGCGATGCGGTCGATGTAGTCCGTCATGCCGTTGCGTTCCACGGCGAACTGGACGGCGGACAGCCGCACGTCGCGGGCCAGCTGTATGGCCGCCGCATCGGCCGTTATGGCGGGGGACGCGGCCACCCCGCTCCCCGCGCCGGCCCCCGCGCCGCCGGCCGCGAACCATGCCGATCTCTCCCGTACGGGGCCGTCCGCCGGCACGCTGCCGGCCATCGCTACGAGCTCCATGTCCGAGCCCATATACACGACGGCGACGCTCCTGGCCGTCCCGCTCCCGGCGGCCGCCGCCACGGCATCGCCTATGGGCGCGGCCGCCGCGCCGCCGCCGCCCGCAGCGAACGCGACGGGGTCGCCGAAGGGTATCCCGAGCGGCTCCAGGTCCGATTCCATTGATTCCAGCAGGCCGTAATCCGGGCCGTGCAGGCCGGCCTGCACCACGGGGACTATGGCGCCGTACCCGCCCCGCGCCACCTCCGTCGCGAGGGCCCTGGCCAGGTGCGCCGCGCCTGGCTCCATCCGGAATATGGGATCGCCCCCTATGGCAAGCGAGCGCGCCGCCGACGAGTGCGATATTATGGTTATGCCGTTCTCCGCCGCGTACCCGGCCATGCCGGCCAGCGCCGTGTCGGAGGCCGGGCCCACGTACAGGAGGGGGCCCTCCCCGCTCCCGTGCGCCCCGCGGAGCGCCGCCGCGCCGGGGGCGCCCGCCGGGAGATCGTGCTCGGACACGCTGACGTAGAACTGGTAGCCGCGCTCCGACGAGACGGCGTTGAAGGCGGCGGCCCCCAGCCTCGCCGCCCACATGGAGGGGTCGCCGGCGCCGCGCGCGAACACGCCCACCTGCACGGGCCGCTTGCCGGCCTGCCCGGTCCCGTCCGGCCCGCCGGTGGACTTTTCGCCGGGATTCACGACGGGGTTCCCGAAGGCGTCAGTGACGTTCGCGGACAGGTCGAATCCCACGGCGGAGCCGGCCGCGGCGGTCGTGCTCGCGTTCGCGTTCCACGACACTACCACGTTGTTCCCGTACGCGGCCGCCTCGGAGGCGCCGCCGTTCCCCGCTGCCGCGGCGCCGCCCACCGTGATGTTCGCATAGTGGGAGGGGACCGCGAGCACCGGCTCCGAATAGACGGCGGCTACGGAGCTGCCGTCCAGCACGAAGGCCAGCAGGAAGGACGGGCGGTCGGGATCGCGCGCGACGTCCAGCGGCGCCCGCTCCGGCGCGTGCGCCGCGCGGCCGTTGGTGACGAAGCCGGCGGGCAGCAGCAGCGTGGTGGACTCCGGATCCGAGAACGCGGCCGCGTCCAGCAGCGAGCGCGCCCGGTCGGACGCGAGGAGCGCGAAGGTCCTGTCCCCCGTGCTGCCGGACTCCACGGACAGCATATCGGCGGCGGACAGGGCAGCCGCGGCGTCGCCTCCCCAGCTCCGGCCGCGGATCTCGATCATTCCGGGGAACGATTCCGCGCCGGGAGCGGTCGCGGCCTCGTCGAACGTCATGACGAGCCGGCCCGCGGCGCCGCCGGCCGGCGCCAGGTTGAAGGCCGCCTTTACGAGGACGGGGGGCGAGGGATCCGGCGCGTACGCGAGCGGGACGGCCGGCTGGCCGCCCGGCGCGTACGCGTTGCCCGGCGCGTCCGACACGAAGGCGGCGGGCAGCTCTATGGCGGCGGGGCCCAGGTCCGCCGCGTTGAGCTCCACGCGCTTGGCGCCGGAGACGCCCAGCGCGAGCGTGCCGTCACCCGCGCGGCCGGGCGCGATCGAGGGGATGTCGCCTGCGGACAGGGCGACCGCCCCGCCGGCGCCTCGTACCACTATGTCGCCCACGAACGGCCGCGCGTCGGGCGCAGTCACGGCCTCGTCGAACGTTACGGTGAGCAGGCCGTTCTCGCCGGCCGTCAGGTCGAGGGCGGCGGATTCGAGCAGGGGGGCCTGGCCGTCGGCCAGCCGCTGCGGGTGCGCCGTCTCGTCGCCGAGGGGCCTGCCCGCGAGGTTGGTTATCGCGGTCAGGTCCATGGTCACGGCGCCGGTGGCGTCGCGCGCCGCGGCATCCCCGCCGAACCGCAAGACGTGGGCGGCGGTGCCGTTGCCCTGCAGCTCGCCGGTTCGGGCCGCGCCGCCCACCACGATGGAATGGTACGCCGGGCCGGCGGCCGTCACGTTCTCGCTGTAGCGTATTGTCGCCTGCCGGGGGCCGGTGATCGCCGCCGTGCGGACGAACGGGGCGGTCCCGCCCGCGTCGGGGGCCGCGCCGTCGTATTCTATGGAGAACCGCGCCGCCTCGCTGCCGCCCCCGTCCGCGCCCAGCGCCGCGCCCGCGGGGACGTCGACCGTCACTGTCCCGTTGGCCGCGGGCGAGACGGTAAAGGTGTACGTCGTGGCGTTGACGGCAACGAAGCTGCCCTCGTCGATGCCGGAGGCGGCGCCCGAGATCTTGACGTCGTCCTCCTCGAACCCGGTGACGGGCTTCGTGAAGTTCACCGTGAACGCGATCGGCGATTCGCCGGTCGGGCTCGCCTGCGCGGCGGACGTGATGATCGGGATCGGGGCGTGGGGCGGGGGCGGGGGCGGGGGCGGGGGGGCGCCGTTGTATTCTATCGAGAACTGCGCCGCCGCGGTGTTGTTGTTCCCGTTCGCGGCCTGCGCCACGTTTGCCGGGACGTCGACCAGCATCGTCCCGTTGGCAGCGGGCGAGACGGTAAAGGTGTACGTCATGTTGTCGATGGCCGCGAAGCTGCCCTCGTCGATGCCGGAGGCGGCGCCCGAGATCTCGACGTCGTCCTCCCCGAACCCGGTGACGGGCTTCGTGAAGTTCACCGTGAACGCGATCGGCGACTCGTTGGTCGGGTCGGGCTGCGCGGAAGTGACGGTCGGGATCGGGGCCGCGCCGTTGTATTCTATGGAGAACTGCGCCGCCTCGTTGCCGTTTCCGGCGTCGTCCCGCGCTGCGTCCGCGGGGACGTCGACGAGTATCGTCCCGTCCGATGCGGGCGAGACGGCGAACGCGTACGTCGTGGAGTTGGCGGGATCGAAGCTGCCCGCGTCGATGCCGGAGGCGGCGCCCGAGATCCCCACGTCCCCTTCTTCGAACCCGTCGACGGGCTCGGTGAAGTTCACCGTGAACGCGATCGGCGATTCGCCGGTCGGGCTCGCCTGCGCGGCAGTGACGTTCGGGGCCGGCGCCTCGGTGTCGCGCGTCATCGGGAACTGTTCCGCCGCGGTATTGCCGTTCCCGGCCTCGTCCCGCGCGGCGCCCGCGGGGACGTCGACGAGTATCGTCCCGTCCGATGCGGGCGAGACGGCGAACGCGTACGTCGTGGAGTTGGCGGGATCGAAGCTGCCCGCGTCGATGCCGGAGGCGGCGCCCGAGATTTTGACGTCTTCCTCCCCGAACCCGTCGACGGGCTCGGTGAAGTTCGCCGTGAACGCGATCGTCGCGGCGTTGGTCGGGTTGGATTGCGCGGACGTGACGGTCGGGGCCGGGGCCGTGCCGTCGTATTCTATCGAGAACCGCTTCGCCGCGATGCTGCTGATGGTCGCGTTGGCCGCGTCCCGCGCCGCGCCCGCGGGGACGTCGACCAGTATCGTCCCGTCGCCGGTCGGCAGGACGTCGAACGCGTACGCCGCGGCGCTGGCGTTCGTGAAGTTTTCAACGCCGCCGTGCTTGGCCGTCCCTGTCAGATTGACGTCGCCGGCCTCGAACCCGTCGACGGGGCGGCTGAAGTCGACGCTGAAGCTGATCGTCGAGGCGTTGGTCGGGCTGCCCTGCTCCGCGGTGACGGACGGGGTCAGCAGCGAGCTGTCGTATTCTATCGAGAACTGCTCCGCCGCGGTATTGCCGTTCCCGGCATCGTCCCGTGTCGCGTTCGCGGGCACGTCGACCAGTATCGTCCCGCTCATGGTGGGCGAGGCATCGAACGAGTACGAGGCGCCTGCGCCCGCGAAGTTTTCCGCGCCGCCGGGGGCGGCCGTCCCGGAAAGCGCGACGTCCGCGGCCTCGAACCCCGTGACGGGCTCGCCGAACTCCACCGTAAACCGGATCGTGGGGGCGCCGGTCGGGTCCGGCTGCGCGGACGTCACGTTGGGGGCGGGGGCGGTCCTGTCTACGCGGATGCCCGCCGCGTTAGAGGCATCGTTCGCGTTTCCCGCCGGGTCCCGCGCGCTCCCGGCCGGCAGGCCCACCGCGAGCTGCCCCTCGGCCGGGCCAGCGACGTCGAAGGCGTACGACGCGTCGAAGGCCTGGATGCTGTCGCCGTGCTGCGAGCCGCTTTCGGTCACGTACAGGGCGCCCGAGGCGGGGTCGACGGCCACGCCGAACGGGTCGTCGAGCGAGTTGTCGATCTCGGCGATGCCGGTCCTGTCGGGGCCGTACACGCGGACGCGGTCGATGCCGGAGGCCGCCACGTATATGTTGCCGGAGGCGTCGACCGCCACGCCGGTCGGCCGGACGAAAGTGCCCGGCAGGTCGGCGTCGTGGGTCATGTCGGGGCGGTATATGCTGACGCGGGGGTCGCTGCCGGCCCGGGGCACGTAAATGCTGCCCGAGGCGTCGACCGCCACGCCGGACAGGTTGCCGAGCCCGGTGATGTTGCCGATGCCGTTCCCGTCGGGGCCGTGCACGCGGACGCTGCCGCCGAGCTCGGCCACGTGCACGCGGCCGTGCGGGCCGCCGACCGCTATGCCCGTCGGCTCGGAAAACGGGCCGGGCAGGTCGGCGGCGTGCGTCCTGTCGGGGCGGTACACGCGGACGGCATCGCTGCCGGTGTCGGCCACGTATATCTTTCCCGAGGCGTCGACCGCCACGCCGCGCGGGGCGCCGAGCCCCGCAATGTCGGCGACGAGCCCCCCGGCGGGGTCGAGCACCCGGACGCGGTCGTTGCCGCGGTCGGCCACGTAGATGTTGCCGGAGGCGTCGACCGCTATCCCGGCCGGGCCGTCGAACCGGATGCCGCCCGAGCCGGGGCCGCCGAACGTCCCGCCGTGGTGCCACGCGGCGGCGCGCAGGTTCGTCGCGTTCCCGGAGGAGGCAACTATGTCGGAGGCCTCCAGCGTGGACGCGTCTATGGGATTGCTGAAGGTCAGGTTGAAGGGCACCGCCGCCAAGTTGGTGGGGCCGGGCTGTGCGGGGGCGACGGCGGGGGTGGGGGGCGTGCCGTCGTACGCGATGGGGAACCTGGCCGCCGCGGCGCTGGGGATGCCGGGCGCGTTGCGCGCCGCGCCCGCCGGTATGTCGACGCGTATGGTCCCGTCGGATACGGGCGAGACGGCGAACGAGTACGAGGCGCCGGCGCCCGCGAAGTTCACGGCGCCCGCGTGGCCGGCCGTCCCGGACAGCGCGATGCCGCCGGGCCCGAACCCTTCGACGCCCTCGTCGAACTCCACCGCGAACGCGATCTTCGTGGCGTTTGTCGGGCTTTGCTGCGCGGACGAGACCGCCGGGATCGGGGCCGTCCTGCTCACGTAGACGCTCGCCGTGTTGGAGGCCTCGTTCGCGTTGCCGGCACGGTCCTGCACCCGGCCGGCCGGCATTCCCACCGCGAGTGTCCGCCGGTCGTCCGGATCCGCCACGTCGAACTCGTACGCCTTCATGTCGAATGCCTGGACGGTGCGGTTGCCCCTGTCGGCCACGTACACGCGGCCGGACGGGCCCGTCGCCACGCCCGTCGGGCCGTCGAACGGGCCGGGCAGGGCGCCGACGTATGCCGCGGCGGAGTCGAACACCTTGACGCTACCGTTTCCCGTGTCGGCCACGTACACGCGGCCCGTCGCGCCGTCGACGGCCACGCCGAGCGGGCCGTCGAACGGGCCGGGCAGGGCGCCGGCGGGCGCGCGGGAGGGGCCGAATATGTCGACGCTGTTGCCGTTGCGGTCGGCCACGTAGATGTAGCCGGAGGCGTTGACCGCCACGCCTAACGGGTTGGAAGACGGGACGGGAAACTGGGCGACGTGGTCCCCCGAGGAGTTGAAGATCTGGATCACCGCTTCCACGCTGTCCAGAGCGTAAATGTTGCCCGATCCGTCGACCGCCACGGCGTAGGGATAGTCCATGCCGGCGCGCGTGATGTTGGCGGTGCTGCGGAGGGCGGAGTCGAACACCGCGATGCGGCCGGGGGGGTAGTCGGCCACGTACACGCTGCCCGAGCCGTCTACCGCCACGCCGGTCGGCCCGTTGAACCCGCCGGGAAGCGCTCCCGCGAAATTCCCGCCGGGATCGAAAACGTGGACCCGGTCGCCGCTCCCGTCGGCCACGTATATGTTCCCGGACGCGGCGTCGACGGCCACGCCGGTCGGGTCGCTGAGCGAGCCGCTGCCGCTGCCGGGGCCGCCGATGTTCCCGTGGTGCCTCGGCACCGCGCGCAGGTTCGTCACGTTCCCGGAGGAGGCGTTGATGTCCGACGCGGCGACGGTCGACGGGTCGATGTCCCCGCCGAAGCCCAGCCGGAAGCCGACGCTCGCGGCACTGGTCGGGCCCGGCCGCGCAGCGGCGACGGTCGGGGTCGGCCCCGTGCCGTCGTACTCTATCGTGAACCGGGCCGCCGCGGTCCCCTCGCCGCTGTCTGCGTACTCCGCCGCGCCCTCGGCGATCTCGACCGTGACCGTCCCGTCCGACGTCGGCGAGACGGCGAACGCGTACGACGAGGAGTTGGTTTCCGTGAAGTTTTCGACGCCGCCGTTCCCCGCGGTCCCGGACAGGACGACGTCCCACTCCACGAACCCGGTCACGCCGCCGGCGAACTCCACCGCTAACCGGATGGTCGGGGCGTTGGTCGGGTCGGGCTGCTCGGAGGTGACGAGCGTGGGCGGCGTGCCGCGGTACGCGATGGAGAACCGCGCCGCCGCCCCGCTGGGGTTGCCCGCCGCGTCCTCCGCCGCGCCTTGCGGTATGTCGACCAGTATCGTCCCGTCGGATGCGGGCGAGACGTCGAAGGAGTACGAGTCGCCGCCTCCCGCGAAGTTTTCCAGGCCGCCGCGGTTGGCCGTCCCGGACAGGACGACGTCGGCCGCCCCGAACCCGGTGACGTTCTCGCCGAAGTCCACGGCGAAGTCGATCGTCGCGGCGCTGGTCTGGTTCCTCCGCGTGGACGTGATCTCCGGGACGGGGGGCTTCCCGTCGTGCTCTATCGAGAACCGCCCCGCCGCGGCGTTGCCGTTTCCCGCACCGTCCCGCGCCGCGCCTTGCGGTATGTCGACGTGCAGCGTCCCGTTGCCCGCGGGCGAGGCGTCGAACCTGTACGTCGTGGCGTTGAGGGCCGCAAAGCTGCCCGCGTCGATGCCGGGGGCGGCGCCCGTGAGCACGACGTCCCCCGCCGCGAACCCGTACACGGGCTCGGTGAAGTTCGCCGTGAACGCGATCGTCGTGGCGTTGGTCGGGCTGGATTGCGCGGCCGTGACGTTCGCGGCCGGGGCCGTGCCGTCGTATTCTATCGAGAACCGCGCCGCCGCGGCGCTGCTGGCGGTCCCGTTCCGCGCCGCGCCTTCCGGTATGTCGACCAGTATGATGCCGTCCGACGTCGGCGAGACCTCGAACGAGTACGAGTCGCCGCCGCCCGCGAAGTTCTCGGCGCCGCCGTGCGTGGCGTTGCCCGAGATCACGACGTCCCCCGCCCCGAACCCGGTGACGTGCCTGGTGAACGCGACCTGGAAGCTGATCGTCGTGGCGTTGGTCGGGCTCGCCTGCGCGGCAGTGACGTCCGGGGTCGGGAGCGTGCTGTCGTACGTCATGGAGAACCGCTCCGCCGCGTCGTTGAAGTTGCCCAGCGCCGCGCTGCGCGTCACGTTCGCGGGTATGTCGACCAGTATCGTCCCGTCGGATGCGGGCGAGACGGCGAAAGAATACGAGGCGGGGCCGCCCGCGAAGCCTTCGACGCCGCCGTGGTTTGCCGTCCCGGACAGCGTGACGTTGTCGGCCGCGAACCCGTCGACGTCCTCGCCGAACTCCACCGTGAACCGGATGGTCGGGGAGCCGGTCGGGTCGGGGTGCGGCGACCCGACGACGGGGATCGGGCCCGTCCTGTTTATGAATATGCTCGCCGTGCCGGACGCCTCGTTCCCTATTCCCGCCGCGTCCCGCGCGCGGCCGGCCGGCATCCCCACGGTGAGGTCCTGCAGGTCGCCGGGGTTCGCCACCTCGAAGGCGTACGCGCTCGCGTTGAACGCGTGGAGTTGGTGGCCGGTATGGCTGGTCACGTACAGGCTGCCTGACGAGCTGTCCAGGGCCACCCCCCGCGGGCTGTTGAATGATCCGGGGACGTGGCCGATGCGGTCCCAGGCGGAGTTGAAGAACTGGATGCCCGAGTCCGCGCTGGCCACGTACAGGATGCCCAGCGCGTCGTCTACCGCCACGCCGTACGGTTCGTCGATTCTTTCGGTGACGTTGGCGATGCTGTTTCCCGCGCTGTCGAATACCGCGACGCGGTCGTTTCGGCTGTCGGCCACGTATACGCGGCCCGAGCCGTCCGCCGCCACGCCGGCCGGGCGGTCGAGGCCGCCGGTGATGTTGCGGACGTACTGCCGGGAGGAATCGAATACCGCGATGCGGTCGTTTCGGCTGTCGGCCACGAATGCGTGGCCCGAGCCGTCGACTGCCACGCCGTACGGTTGGTTGAACGAGCCCGGGGGGGCGTGGCGGTCGATGGCGCCGACGCGCTGCAAGGCGGCGTCGAAGACCGGTACGTTGTTGTGGGTATAGCGGTTGTTGGCCACGTATGCGTGGCCCGAGCCGTCCAGCGCGATGCCGGTCGGCCGGTAAAGCTGGGGGCCCGAGATTCTGTCGGCGAACCGCCTGTCCTGGTCGAATATTTGGACGCGGTGGTTTTGGCTGTCGGCCACGTATATGTAGCCGGAGGCGTTCACCGCGACGCCGATCGGGCGGTTGAACTGGTATTCCCCCGAGCCGTGGCCGCCGAAGGTCGCCTCGTGCCGGAACAGCGGGCGCAGGTTCTGCACGGTCCCCGAGGAGGCCTCGATGTCGGAGGCGCCGAGGGTCGAGGCGTTCATGGCCCTGTCGAACTCCAGCCGGAAGGCGATCTTTTCCGCGCCGGTCCGGCTCCCGTGCTCGGTGGTTATCGAGGGGACGGGGGCCCTCACTATGCCGATGCCCGCCTCGTTGGACCCGGCGTTGCCGTTCCCGGCCAGGTCGTCGACGCGGCCGGCCGGCAGGCTGACGTTGAGGATCCCGTAGTCCGGCCCCTCCACGTCGAAGGCGTACGCCGCATCGAACGCGGAGACCGCGTGGCCGTCCCTGCTGGCCGCGTACACGGCGCCCGTGGCGGGATCGACGGCCACGCCGGATGCGGCGCCTGACGGCACGGTCAGGTTGGCTGCCGGCCGCCCCGCGGGGTCGAACACCCGGACGCGGCCGTTGTTCTGGTCGGCCACGTACGCGTTGCCCGCGGGGTCCACGTCCACGGCGGACGGGTAGTCGAACTGCCCGTAAATGTCGCGGACGTGGCCCCCCGCGGGGCCGTACACGCGGACGGTGGCGTTGTTCGAGTCGGCCACGTATACCCGGCCCGAGCCGTCCACGGCCACGCCGTTCGGGTGGTCGTACGGGCCGCCGACGTCGCGGGCGTGCCGCCACGCGTGGTCGAACTCGTGGACGCGGCCGCCGAGCCCGTCGGCCACGTACACGCGGCCCGAGGGGCCGACGGCCACGCCGGACGGGTAGACGAAGGAGTTTTCAATGTCGTGCACGTGGTCCCCCGCGGGGCCGTACACGCGGACGCGGTCGTTGCCGGCATCGGCCACGTATATGCGGCCGTACGGGCCGCCCGCCGCCACGTCCTGCGGGTATGAAAAGTCGCCGGCGGCGCCGACGTAACCGAGGTGGCGTCCCGTCCCGTCGAACGTGGAGACGCGGTGGTTGTTGGCATCGGCCACGTATATCCGGCCCGCGCCGTCCGCGGCCACGCCGTGCGGCTGGTCCAGCTCGCCGTCGCCGGCGCCGGGGCCGCCGAGGGCGGCGCCGCGCGGCCAGGCGCCCCGCAGGTTCTCGACTGTCCCCGAGGTTATTTCAATGTCGGCGGCCTCCAGCGTGGCCGCGTCCACGGGCTCGTCGAAGGCGAGGGAGAAGGGCACAGTCAGCAGGCCGGTGGGGTCCCGCGCCGCCGGGGCGATCGACGGGGCCGGGGGCGTGGCGTCGTGCGTCGCGCGGTAGCGCGCCGACGCGTTGCTGGGGTTGCCCGCCGCATCGCGCGCCGCGCCCCGCGGTATGTCGACCAGTATCGTCCCGCTCATGGTGGGCGAGGCGTCGAACGAGTACGAGGCGCCGGCGCCCGTGAAGTTCCCGGCGCCGCCGGGCGCGGCCGTCCCGGACAGCGCGACGCCCGCGGCCCCGAACCCGTCGACGTCCTCGCCGAACTCCACGGCGAACCGGATCGTGGTGGCGGCCGTGGGGCCGGACAGCGCGGAGCTCACGGCGGGCTCGGGGGCGGTCCTGTCTATGAGGATGCTCGCCGAGCCGGGCCTCCCGTTCGGGTTCCCCAGCAGGTCCGTCACGCGGCCGGCCGGCAGGACCGCCGTCAGGTTCTCCCCGTCGCGGGGATCCGCCACGTCGAACCCGTACGCCGCCGTGTCCGACCCGTACGCCCTCGCGTCGAACACCCGGACGCGGTCGTTGTACGTGTCGGCCACGTAGGTGTAGCCCGACGGGCCGCCGGCCGCCACGCCTATCGGGTTGTCGAACCGGCCGTGGAGGTCGCCGGTGTAGTTCCAGGAGGAATCGAACACCCGGACGCGGTCGTTGTACGTGTCGGCCACGTACACGTTGCCCGAGGAGTCGACGGCCACGCCGGACGGGAAGTTGAGCGGGTCGGACGGGTCGGAAATGTCGCCGACGCGCATCCCCGTGGAGTTGTACACGCGGACGCGGTTGTTGATGGCGTCGGCCACGTAGGTGTGGCCCGACGGGCCGCCGACCGCCACGCCGTACGGGAAGGAGGACGGCTCGGGGATGGCGCCGGCGGGCCGCCTCGCGGAGTCGAATATCTGGATCCGGCCGTTGAACGTGTCGGCCACGTACACGTTGCCCGAGGAGTCGACGGCCACGCCGCTCGGGCCGTCGAGCGAGTTGGTCATGTTCTCGATCCTGTGCCCCGTGGAGTTGAAGGCCACGACGCGGTTGTTCCTCGAGTCGGCCACGTACACGTTGCCCGAGGAGTCGACCGCCACGCCGTACGGCCCGTCGAAAGGGCCGGGGAGCGCGCCCGAATAGCGCCCCCCGGAGTCGAAGATCTGGACGCGGTCGTTCTCGTGGTCGGTCACGTACACGCGGCCGGACGGGCCGCCGACCGCCACGCCGTACGGCCCGTCGAACAGGCCGTCGCCCGTGCCGTTGCCCCCAAAGTCCGCGTGGGGCCGCGGCACGGCGCGCACGTTCAGCACCGTCCCCGAGGTCGTCTCGATGTCCGAGGCGTCGAGGGTCGCGGCGTCGATGTCCTCGTCGAAGCTCAGCAGGAAGCCGACCGTCGCGGCGTTTGTGGGGCCCGGCAGCGCGGAGGTGACGTTGGGCGCGGGGCCCGACCTGTCCACGCCGATGCTCGCCGGGCCGGAGGCCTCGTTCCAGTTTCCCTCCAGGTCCTGCACGCGGCCGGCCGGCAGGCTCACGCTGAGGATCCGCCCGTCGGCCGGATCCGCCACGTCGAATGCGTACGCCGCGTCGAATGCCGAGACGCGGTGGTTGTCCCGGCCGGCCGCGTACGCGTCGCCCGTGGCGGGGTCAACGGCCACGCCGGTCACGACGCGGAGCGGGTCGTAGGGGTGGGTGAGGTTGGCGACGTGCTGCCGCGCGGGGTCGAACACGGCGACGCGGCTGTTGAAAGCGTCGGCGACGAACACGTTGCCCGCGGGGTCCACGTCCACGGCGAACGGGTAGGCGAACGAGTCCTCGATGTCGGCGACGTGCCGCCCCGCGGCGTCGTACACGCGGACGGTGTGGTTCCCCGAGTCGGCCACGTACACGGCGCCCGAGGAGCCGACGGCCACGCCGTTCGGCTGGTCGTACGGGCCGCCGACGTCGCGGACGTACTGCCACTCGCGGTCGAACACGTAGACTCGGTGCGTGAGCCTGTCGGCCACGTACGCGTTGCCCGAGGAGTCGACGGCCACGCCGCTGGGCGTGTCAAACTGGCTGCCGGGCGTGGTGTAGTTGATGTCGTGGACGTGGCGCCACGCGGCGTCGTACACGCGGACGGTGTGGTTGCCGGTGTCGGCCACGTACACGCGGCCGTGCGGGCCGCCCGCCGCCACGTCCTCCGGCCTCAAGAACGGGCCGCCCACGTGGCCGAGGTGGTTGCCCGCCCTGTCGAACGCGGAGACGCGGCCGTTGCCCTCGTCGGCCACGTACACGCGGCCCGCGCCGTCGACGGCCACGCCGTGCGGCTTGTCAAGCTGGCCGTCACCCGAGCCGTTGCCGCCAAAGTCCGCGCCGTGCACCCAGGAGTTCCGCAGGTCCCGCACCGTCCCCGAGGTAGTTTCGATGTCGGAGGCCTCCAGCGTGGACGCGTTTATGGTCCTGTTGAAGGCCAGGACGAAGGGCACCTCCCGCAGGGCGGTGGGGTCGGCCGCATCGGTGGACACGGTAGCGGCCAGCTGGCCGTCGGCGGGCGGCGCGGCCGCGGCGGCGAAGCACGCGAGGAGGGCCGCCGCGATCAGGGCCGCGGCGGGCGGCAGCCGGGATCCGGAGCGGCCCGCGGTTCCCGTCAGCGGCACGGATCCCCGCCCCCCCCCCCCGCGGTCCCGGCCAGGGGCCGCTTCCCGCGGGCGGGCGCGCCCGGCGGCCGGCGCGCGGGTTCCGAGGCGGGCGCCTCCCGGCCGTCCAGCTCCGGCAGCATGCGCGCCCGGCGCCCCGCCGGTAGATAAATCCCCCCATGACGCGGTTGCGCGCACCCACGCGGTTGGAAATGCGCCCCCGTCCCGCGCCGGGCCGGGCGCCAAAGCGGCCGGGATTCGTCGGGCGGGCGGATCGGTTCCCGCGGCGCCGGCGGCCCGCGGGCGGCGCCCCGATCCGGCGGATCCCGGGCGCGGTTTTCGGGCGCGGGCCCGCGCCGCCCGAAACTGCCGCGCCGCGCGAGGATCCGCGCAGGCGGGCATTCGGATCCCGGCGGCGGCGCCGGGCGGCCCGGACGCGCGGCAGCCCGCCCGCCGCGAAGTCCGCGAAGTCGTTCGGGTAGCTGGGCGCATGGGCGGGGAAGATGCGCGGCGCGCGGGCCGGCCGTGTGCGCGCGCGCGGAGGCGGGGCTCGAGAACTCGCCCGCATGGTCCGCCGCGGGATCGATGCGGCGGGCGGGGGAGGCGAGCGCGCGGGAGGATCGGGGCGGGCCGGCCGCGGCGCGGCGGGCGGCCCGGGCAGCCGCGCGGCGGAAAAATGCTGCAGGGATGCGCACGCCGGATCGCGGGCTCCCGCCGCCGGCGGGGCGCGGGAGGCGGCCCCGGCTAGGAGCAGTTGACGACGAACGTGACGGTCTGCGATATGAAGTCGGCCTCGAGCGCGTCCAGGCCCCCCAGGTTGATCCGGAAGTCGACGTCCACGCTGCCGCCCGGCGGCGTCCCGCCCGGTATCTCGGTGCCCGCGGCCAGCGGGGTAGAGTCGGCCGGCCTGGGGGAGGCGCCGCCCAGGCCCACGGCCATCTCCGTGTACGAGAACGGCAGCAGTCCCTGCACGGGGACGCCGCCCAGGAACTGCGCCCAGTCCGTGGCGGACACGGACACCGCGGGCATCGGGCCGGTTCCTATGTTCGTCACGGTCTGCCGCGCCGGCCTGCTCGTGCTCCCCGCGGACAGGGAGGGGAGCGCGAGCGCCGGCTTTTCCAGGTCTATCCCGCACGCGTCCAGGCCCCGGAGCAGCTCGGGTGCCCGCGCCCACTCCGCCGCCGCATCGGACACGGACCATATGCCGTACGTCACGGGCAGCCGCAGGTCGCCGTTCCCGTCCATGCCCGTGCGGCCGAGCGGGCCGCCTTCCAAGTTGGCCGCGCCCGCCACGTTGCCCCGCGCGAGGGACGGGTCGCCCCCGGCCCCCACCAGGGCGCCGCCCAGCGCGCGGACGGCCTCGTACGCGGCGTAGGCCGGCGTGGCCGACGTGGCGGGGCCGCGCGGGGCCGCGATGCGGTCGATGTAGTCCGTCATGGAATTGCGCTCCACGGCGAACTGGACGGCGGACAGCCGCACGTCGCGGGCCAGCTGTATGGCCGCCGCATCGGCCGTTATGGCGGGCGACGCGGCCACCCCGCTCCCGGCGCCGGCCCCCGCGCCGCCGGCGGCGAACCATGCCGACCTCTCCCGTATGGGGCCGTCCGCCGGCGCGCTGCCGGCCATCGCCGCGAGCTCCATGTCCGAGCCCATGTACACGACGGCCACGCTCCTGGCCGTCCCGCTCCCGGCGGCCGACGCCACGGCGTCCCCTATGGGCGCGGCCGCCGCGCCGCCGCCGCCCCCCGCGAACGCGACGGGCTCGGCGAAGGGTATCCCGAGCGGCCCCAGGTCCGATTCCAGCGATTCCAGCAGGCCGTAATCCGGGCCGCGCAGGCCGGCCTGCACCACGGGGACTATGGCGCCGTACCCGCCCCGCGCCACCTCCGTCGCGAGGACCCTGGCCAGGTGCGCCGCGCCGGGCTCCATCCTGAATATGGGATCGCCCCCTACGGCAAGCGGGCGCGCCGCCGACGAGTGCGATATTATGGTTATGCCGTTCTCCGAGGCGTACCCGGCCATGCCGGCCAGCGCCGTATCGGAGGCCGGGCCCACGTACAGGGAGGGGCCGCTCCCGCCGTTATGCGCCCCGCGGAGCGCCGCCGCGCCGGGAGCGCCCGCCGGGAGATCGTGCTCGGACACGCTGACGTAGAACCGGTAGCCGCGCTCCTCTGAGACGGCGTTGAAGGCGGCGGCCCCCAGCCTCGCCGCCTCGGCCGACGGGTCGGCGGGGCCGCGCGCGAACACGCCCACCTGCACGGGCCGCTTGCCGGCCTGCCCGGTCCCGACCGGCCCGCCGGTGGACTTTTCGCCGGGATTCACGACGGGGTTCCCGAAGGCGTCAGTGACGTTCGCGGACAGGTCGAATCCCACGGCGGAGCCGGCCGAGGCGGTCGTGCTCGCGTTCGCGTTCCACGACACTACCACGTTGTTCCCGTACGCGGCCGCCTCGGAGGCGCCGCCGCCGTTCCCCGCTGCCGCGGCGCCGTCCACCGTGATGTTCGCGTAGTGTGAGGGGACCGCGAGCACCGGCTCCGAATAGACGGCGGCTACAGAGCTGCCGTCCAGCACGAAGGCCAGCAGGAAGGACGGGCCGTCGGGATCGCGCGCGACGTCCAGCGGCGCCCGCTCCGGCGCGTGCGCCGCGCGGCCGTTGGTGACGAAGCCGGCGGGCAGCAGCAGCGTGGTGGACTCCGGATCCGAGAACGCGGCCGCGTCCAGCAGCGAGCGCGCCCGGTCGGACGCGAGAAGCGCGAATGTCCTGTCCCCGTCGCGGCCGGACTCGACGGATATGACGTCGGCGGCGGACAGGGTGACCGCGGCGTCGCCCCCCCAGCTCCGGCCGCGGATCTCGATCATTCCGGGGAACGACTGCACGCCGGGCGCGGTCGCGGCCTCGTCGAACGTTATGACGAGCCGCCCCGCGTTGCCGCTGCCCGGCGCCAGGTTGAAGGCCGCCTTTACGAGGACGGGGGGCGAGGGATCCGGCGCGTACGCGAGCGGTGCGGGCTGCCGGCCCGGCGCGTACGGGTTGCCCGGCGCGTCCGACACGAAGGCCTCGGGCAGCTCTATGGCGGCGGGGCCGAGGTCCGCCGCGTTGAGCTCTATACGCTTGGCGCCCGATATGTCCAGCGCGAACTCCGTTCCGCCCGCGCGGCCCGATGCCACGGAGGGAACGTCGCTGCCGGACAGCGCCACCTCCCCGCCGTCGCCCCGTACCACTATATCCCCCCCGGACAGCGGCGCGTCCGGCGCGGCCGCCGCCGCCTCGTCGAACGTTACGGTGAGCAGGCCGTTCTCCCCGGCCGTCAGGTCGAGCACGGCGGATGCGAGCGCGGGGGCCTGGCCGTCCGCCAGCTCCAGCTGGTATGTCGCGTCGTTGCCGAGGGGCCTGCCCGCGGGATCGGTCACCGCCGTCTGGTTTATGGCCATACTGCCGGTAGCGTCGCGCGCCGCGGGATCGCCGCCGAACTGTAGCACGTGGGTGTCGGTGCCGGCGCCCGCCAGCGTGGCGCTTCGGGGCGTTCCGCCTACCACGATTGGGCCGTACGCCGAGCCGTCGGCGTCCGCGTCCGCGTCGTAGCGTATCGTTATGGTATGGGGGCCGGTGATCGCGGCCGACTCGACGGCGAGTTGGGTGGCGGGGGGGGCGCCGTTGTACTCTATGGAGAACCGCGCCGCCGCGGTGTTGTTGTTTCCGCCCGCATCCGCGGCCACGTTTGCCGGGACGTCGACCGTCACGGTTCCGTTGGTCGTGGGCGAGACGGTAAAGGCGTACGTCGTGGCGTTGACGGGATCGAAGCTGCCCGCGTCGATGCCGGAGGCGATGCCCGAGATCTCGATGCCGCTCGCGCTGAACCCGGTGACGTTCTCGCTGAAGGTGACCGTGAAGGCGATCGGCGACTCGGTGGCCGGGCCCGGCCCCGCGCCGGACGTGATCGTCGGGACCGGGGCGGCGGCCGGGGCGGGGGGCGCGCCGTTGTACTCTATGGAGAGCTGCGCCGCCGCGGTGTTGTTGTTTCCGCCCGCA
This sequence comes from uncultured Candidatus Cenarchaeum sp., assembly GCA_958295735.1. Lineage (GTDB taxonomy): Archaea > Thermoproteota > Nitrososphaeria > Nitrososphaerales > Nitrosopumilaceae > Cenarchaeum. Next base: position 2,809,989 of record OY282369.1, on the reverse strand, counting down.
TCCGCGGCCACGTTTGCCGGGACGTCGACCGTCACGGTTCCGTTGGTCGTGGGCGAGACGGTAAAGGCGTACGTCGTGGCGTTGACGGGATCGAAGCTGCCCGCGTCGATGCCGGAGGCGATGCCCGAGATCTCGATGCCGCTCGCGCTGAACCCGGTGACGTTCTCGCTGAAGGTGACCGTGAAGGCGATCGGCGACTCGGTGGCCGGGCCCGGCCCCGCGCCGGACGTGATCGTCGGGACCGGGAGCGCGCCGGTGTATTCTATGGAGAACTGCTCCGCCGCCTCGTTGCCGTTGCCGTCCGAATCGACGGCCGCGCCTCCTGGAATGTCGACCAGCACGGTGCCTACGGTCGAGGGCGCGACGTCGAACGTGTACGTCCGGGCGCTGGCGTTGACGAAGTCGTCGACGGCTGCGCCGGCGCCCGCCGGGCCCGAGATCATGATGCCGGTCTCGTTGAACCCGGTGACGTCCTCGCTGAAGGTGACCGTGAAGGCGATCGGCGACTCGGTGGCCGGGCCCGGGCCCGCGTCGGACGTGATCGTCGGGACCGGGACCGTGCCGGTGTATCGTATGGAGAACTGCTCCGCCGCCTCGTTGCCGTTGCCGTCCGCATCCCGCGCCGCGCCTCCTGGAATGTCGACCAGCACGGTGCCTACGGTCGAGGGTGCGACGTCGAACGTGTACGTCCTGGCGCTGGCGTTGACGAAGCTGGTCGCGTTGCCGGGGTTCGCCGAGCCCGAGATCATGATGCCGGTCTCGTTGAACCCGGTGACGTCCTCGCTGAAGGTGACCGTGAACCCGATCGGCGAGACGCGGGCCGGGCCCGGCTGCGCGGCGGACGTGATCGTAGGGACCGGGAGCGCGCCGGTGTATTCTATGGAGAACTGCTCCGCCGCCTCGTTGCCGTTGCCGTCCGAATCGACGGCCGCGCCTTCCGGAATGTCGACCAGCACGGTGCCTACGGTCGAGGGCGCGACGTCGAACGTGTACGTCCGGGCGCTGGCGTTGACGAAGTCGTCGACGGCGGCGCCGGCGCCCGCCGAGCCAGAGATCTTGATGCCGCTCGCGTTGAACCCGGTGACGTCCTCGCTGAAGGTGACCGTGAAGGCGATCGGCGAGACGCGGGCCGGGCCCGGCTGCGCGGCGGACGTGATCGTCGGGACCGGGAGCGCGCCGGTGTATAGTATGGAGAACTGCGCCGCCGCCTCGTTGCCGTTGCCGTCCGCATCCCGCGCCGCGCCCGCGGGGATGTCGACCAGCACGGTGCCTACGGTCGAGGGTGCGACGTCGAACGTGTACGTCGTGGCGCTGCCCGAAAAGTTGGCGGCGGCGCCGGCGCCCGCCGAGCCCGAGATCATGATGCCGGTCTCGTTGAACCCGGTGACGTTCTCGCTGAATGTGACCGTGAAAGCGATCGGCGAGACGCGGGCCGGGCCCGGCTGCGCGGCGGACGTGATCGTCGGGACCGGGAGCGCGCCGGTGTATAGTATGGAGAACTGCGCCGCCGCCTCGTTGCCGTTGCCGTCCGAATCGACGGCCGCGCCTTCCGGAATGTCGACCAGCACGATGCCTGCGGATGTCGGCTCGACGTCGAACGTGTACGTCCTGGCGCTGTCGTTGACGAAGTCGTCGACGGTGGCGCCGGCGCCCGCCGAGCCCGAGATCATGATGCCGGTCTCGTTGAACCCGGTGACGTTCTCGCTGAATGTGACCGTGAAGGCGATCGGCGAGACGCGGGCCGGGCCCGGCTGCGCGCCGGACGTGATTGTCGGGACCGGGAAGGGGGATGCGCCGGTGAAATTTACCGAGAACTGCGCCGCCACGTTGCCGTTGCCGGCATCGTCCTCCGCCGCGTTTTCCCGTATGCCGACTATCACGGTTCCGTTGTACGCCGGCGCGGCGTAGAAGGTGTACGTGGTGGAGTTGACGGGTGCGAAGTTGGCCACCCTGTAGGGGTCCGCCGAGCCCGAGAGCTCGATGCCGCTCGCGTTGAACCCGGTGACGTCCTCGCTGAATGTGACCGTAAAGTTGATCGTCGCGGAGTCGGCCGGGCCGGACGTCGCGACTGTAGGGATCGGCCGGGTCCTGTCTATTTCGATGCTAGCCGTGTTGGATTCCGCGTTGTCGTTCCCGGCCGCGTCCCGCGTGCGGCCGGCCGGCAGGCTCACGTTGAGCGTCTGCCGGTCGTCCGGGTTCGCCACGCTGAACTCGTACGCGGCGTCGAACACCAGGACGCGGTGGTGCTCCGTGTCGGCCACGTACACGCGGCCCGAGGGGGCGTCGGCCGCAACGGCGCGCGGGTTATCCAGCGCGTTGGGGAAGCCGGAGAGGTATGAGGCGTGGCTCCAGTTGGAGTCGAACACCTGCACGCGCTGGTTTCCCCTCTCGGCCACGTATATCCTGCCGGCGAGGTCGTCGACCGCCACGGCGACCGGGCGGATGAACTGGCCGGCGCCGCTGCCGTTGGTGCCAAAGTCCCCGGCTGGCATCCCGTTCAAGTCGAAGACGCGGATGCGGCCGTTGTCCCTGTCGGCCGCGTATACGAGGCCCGCGGGGCCGCCGAACGCCACGCCGCGCGGGCCGTCGAACGTGCCGTTGAGGGCGGCGGCCCAGTTACCGGAAGAGTCGAAGATCTGTACGGTGCCGTTGCCGGCGTTGGACACGTACACGTGGCCCGAGGCGTTTACCGCCAGGGCGACCGGAGTTTCTGGCGCGCCGGGGAGATCGGCGAGGTATTCCCCGTCGTGGCCGTACACGAGGACGCGGTCGCCGGCAGGGTCGGCCGCGTATATCCGGCCCGAGGAGGCATCGACCGCGATGCCGCGTATGTTTTGGAACCGGCCGGGCTCCGGGTCGTCGGGGTCCGCGGCGGGGCCGCCGAACGTTGCGCTGTAGTTCCCCGCAGGGTCGAAGACCTGGATGCGCTTGCCGGCCATCTCGGCCACGTACAGGTAGCCCGAGCCGTCGACTGCCAGGCCGAACGGGCGGTTGAATTTGCCGGGGTCCGCGCTTGGCGAGTTTTCCCCGCCGATCGTGCGGTTGTAGCGCAGCACCATGCGCAGGTCCTGCACCGTGCCGGACGAGGCGGCGATGTCCGACTCGTCGAGGGCCGAGGCGTTCACGCCCTCGCTGAACTTCACGGCGAACGGCACGGCCGCCAAGCCGGTCGGGCCCGCCTGCGCCGGGGCGACCGCCGCGGCCGGCCCCGCGGTGTCGAGTACGACGGAAAGCCCGGCCGCCGCCTCGTTGCCGTTGCCGTCCGCATCCCGCGCCGCGCCCGCGGGAATGTCGATCCGCACGGTCCCGTCGGACGCCGGCACGACGTCGAACGCGTACGTCGGGGCGCTGGCGTTGTCGAAGTTGGCGGCGGCGGCGCCGGCGCCCGCCGAGCCCGAGATCATGATGCCGGTCTCGTTGAACCCGGTGACGTTCTCGCTGAAGGTGACCGTGAACCCGATCGGCGAGATGCTGGTCGGGCCCGGCCCCGCGCCGGACGTGATCGTCGGGACCGGGACCGCGCCGGTGTATTGTACGGAGAACCGCGCCGCCTCGTTGCCGTTGCCGTCCGCGTCACGCGCCACGCCCGCGGGAATGTCGACCGTCACGGTGCCTACGGTCGAGGGCGAGACGGCAAAGGTGTACGTAGTGGCGGTGGCGTTGTCGAAGTTGGCGGCGGCGGCGCCTGCGCCCGCCGAGCCCGAGATCTCGATGCCGCTCGCGTTGAACCCGGTGACGTTCTCGCTGAATGTGACCGTGAAGGCGATCGGCGACTCGGTGGCCGGGCCCGGCCCCGCGCCGGACGTGATCGTCGGGACCGGGACCGCGCCGTTGTACTGTACGGAGAACCGCGCCGCCTCGTTGCCGTTGCCGTCCGCGTCACGCGCCACGCCCGCGGGAATGTCGACCGTCACGGTCCCGTCGGCCGCGGGCGAGACGGTAAAGGTGTACGTAGTGGCGGTGGCGTTGTCGAAGCCGTCGGCGGCGGCGCCTGCGCCCGCCGAGCCCGAGATCTCGATGCCGCTCGCGTTGAACCCGGTGACGTTCTCGCTGAATGTGACCGTGAAGGCGATCGGCGACTCGGCGGTCGGGCCCGGCCCCGCGCCGGACGTGATCGTCGGGACCGGGACCGCGCCGTTGTACTGTACGGAGAACCGCGCCGCCTCGTTGCCGTTGCCGTCCGCGTCACGCGCCACGCCCGCGGGAATGTCGACCGTCACGGTCCCGTCGGCCGCGGGCGAGACGGTAAAGGTGTACGTAGTGGCGGTGGCGTTGTCGAAGCCGTCGGCGGCGGCGCCTGCGCCCGCCGAGCCAGAGATCATGATTCCGCTCGCGTTGAACCCGGTGACGTTCTCGCTGAATGTGACCGTGAAGGCGATCGGCGAGATGCTGGTCGGGCCCGGCCCCGCGCCGGACGTGATCGTCGGGACCGGGACCGCGCCGTTGTACTGTACGGAGAACCGCGCCGCCTCGTTGCCGTTGCCGTCCGCGTCACGCGCCACGCCCGCGGGAATGTCGACCGTCACGGTCCCGTCGGCCGCGGGCGAGACGGTAAAGGTGTACGTAGTGGCGGTGGCGTTGTCGAAGCCGTCGGCGGCGGCGCCTGCGCCCGCCGAGCCCGAGATCTCGATGCCGCTCGCGTTGAACCCGGTGACGTTCTCGCTGAATGTGACCGTGAAGGCGATCGGCGAGATGCTGGTCGGGCCCGGCCCCGCGCCGGACGTGATCGTCGGGACCGGGACCGCGCCGTTGTACTGTATGGAGAACCGCGCCGCCTCGTTGCCGTTGCCGTCCGCGTCACGCGCCACGCCCGCGGGAATGTCGACCGTCACGGTCCCGTCGGCCGCGGGCGAGACGGTAAAGGTGTACGTAGTGGCGGTGGCGTTGTCGAAGCCGTCGGCGGCGGCGCCTGCGCCCGCCGAGCCCGAGATCTCGATGCCGCTCGCGTTGAACCCGGTGACGTTCTCGCTGAATGTGACCGTGAAGGCGATCGGCGACTCGGCGGTCGGGCCCGGCCCCGCGCCGGACGTGATCGTCGGGACCGGGACCGCGCCGTTGTACTGTACGGAGAACCGCGCTGCCGCGCCGCTGGCGGTCCCGTACGCCTCGCCCGCTGCCGCGCCAGCGGGAATGTCGACCGTCACTGTCCCGTCGGTTGAGGGCGAGACGGCAAAGGTGTACGTCGCGGCGTTGACGGCAGCGAAGCTGCCCGCGTCGATGCCGGTGGCGGCGCCCGTGATCTCGATGCCGCTCGCGTCGAACCCGGTGACGTTCTTGCTGAACGTGACCGTGAACCCGATCGGCGACTCGCTGGTCGGGCCCGGCCCCGCGGCGGACGTGATCGTCGGGACCGGGGCGGCGGCGTATTGTACGGAGAACCGCGCTGCCGCGCCGCTGGCGGTCCCGTACGCCTCGCCCGCTGCCGCGCCCGCGGGAATGTCGACCGTCACTGTCCCGTCGGTTGAGGGCGAGACGGCAAAGGTGTACGTCGTGGCGTTGACGGCAGCGAAGCTGCCCGCGTCGATTCCGGTGGCGGCGCCCGTGATCTCGATGCCGCTCGCGTCGAACCCGGTGACGTTCCTGCTGAACGTGACCGTGAACCCGATCGGCGACTCGCTGGTCGGGTCCTGCTGCGCGTCTGCAGTGACGGTCGGGACGGGGGCTATGGCGGGCGCGCCGCTGTAAGCTGTCGAGAGCTGTGCCGCCTCGTTGCCGTTTCCGGCAGAGTCCGCCGCCGCGTTTTCCGGGATCGCGACCGCCACGGTCCCGTTCTCCGCCGGCGCCGCGCTGAAGTTGTACGTCATGTTGTCGTAAGTTGCAAGGTTGTACGCGTCGCCGGGCATGGCGTCGCCCGAGAGCACGATGTCCGCGAGTTCGAACCCGCTGACGTTCTCGCCGAAGGTGACCGTAAAGTTGATCGTCGAGGCGTCGGCCGGGCCGGACAGCGCGACGGTCGGGGTCGGGGCGGTCCTGTCTATTAGGATGCCCGCCGCGTTCGAGGCAACGTTGGGGTTTCCCGCCATGTCCAGCACGCGGCCGGCCGGCAGGCTCACCTCGAGCCGCCCCTCGGCCGCGCCCGCGACGTCGAAGGCGTGCGCCGCATCGAACAGCGTGACGCGGTGGTTGTCCCGGCCGGACGCGTACACGCCGCCCGTGGAGGGGTCCACGCCCACGCCGGTCACGACGCTGAACGATCTTGTGAGGTTGGCGACGTGCTGCCGCGCGGAGTCGAACACGGCGACGCGGTTGTTGAAAGCGTCGGCGACGAACACGTTGCCCGCGGGATCCACGTCCACGGCGAACGGGTAGTTGAACGAGTTCGTGATGTTGGCGACGCGCTGCCCCGCGGCATCGTACACGTGGACGGTGTTGTTGTTCGAGTCGGCCACGTACACGCGGCCCGAGGAGTCGACCGCCACGCCGTTCGGGTCGTTGTACGGGCCGCCGACGTCGCGGGCGTACTTCCACGCGTGGTCGAACACGTGGACGCGGTCCTTGTATCTGTCGGCCACGTACACGTTCCCGGAGGAGTCGACCGCCACGCCGCTGGGCGCGTCGAACGAGTTTCGTATGTCGTGGACGTGGTGCCACGTGGAGTTGAACACCCAGACCTTGTTGCCCACCGAGTCGGCCACGTACACGCGGCCGTACGGGCCGCCCACCGCCACGTCTATCGGGGCCCCGAACGAGGCGCTTATGTGGCCGGCGACGTGCCCCGTCCCGTTGAACACGGAGACGCGGTCGTTCCCGGTGTCGGCCACGTACGCGTGGCCGGAGGCGTTCACGGCCACGCCGTGCGGACTTTTGAGCTCGTCGGCGCCCGTGCCGTAGCTTCCAATGTCCGCGCCGCGCGGCCAGACGCCGCGCAGGTCCGTCGCGTTCCAGGGAGAGGCGTCCACGTCGGAGGCCTCCAGCGTTGACGCGTTCACGGGCTCGCTGAAGGCCATGCTGAACGGGACTGCCGCCAGGTTCGTGGGGCCGTCCGTCGCCGCGGCGACGCGGGGGACGGGGGGCGTGCCGTCGTATTCCATGTAGAACCGATCCGCCGCGTAGCTGGGGCGGCCCTGCGCGCTGAGCGCCGCGCCTTCCGGTATGTCGACCAGTATGGTGCCGTCGGATGCGGGCGAGACCTCGAACGAGTACGCCGTGGCGCTGGCGTTCATGAAGTTCTCGACGCCGCCGCGGCCGGCCGTCCCGGACAGCTCGACGTCGCTGGCGTTGAACCCGGTGACCGCATCGCCGAACTCCACCGCGAACCGGATGGTCTCGGCGTTGGTCGGGCTCTGCTGCGCGGACGAGACCGCCGGGGTCCGGCCCGTCCTGTTCACGTAGATGCCCACGGTGTTGGATTCCTCGTTCCCGTTTCCCGCCGCATCCAGCACGCGGCCGGCCGGCAGGCTCACGGTGAGGTTCTGTGTGTCTCCGGGGCCGGTCACGTTGAACGCGTACGCCGTGTCGAACACGCGGACGACGCGGCTGCCGTTGTCCGCCACGTATATGCGCCCCGAGCCGTCGAGCGCTATCCCGGACGGGCCGGCGAGCGGGCCGGGCAGATCGCCGGCGGGCGCGCGGGCGCGGTCGAACATGCGGACGCTGCCGTTGTCCGCCACGTATATGCGCCCCGAGCCGTCGAGCGCTATCCCGGACGGGCCGCCGAACGGGCCGGGCAGATCGCCGGCGTGCCCGCGGTCGCGGTCGAATATGCGGACGCCGGCGTTGCCCGCGTCGGCCACGTATATGCGCCCCGAGCCGTCGAGCGCTATCCCGGACGGGCTGCCGAACGGGCCGGGCAGATCGCCGGCGTGCTCGCGGGCGTGGTCGAATATGCGGACGCTGGCGTTGCCCGCGTCGGCCACGTATACGCGGCCCGAGCCGTCGACGGCGACGCCGCGCGGCGAGACCAGCTGGCCGTCGATGGCCCCGGCGGGCCGGCCCTCGGGGTCGAAGATCCGGATCCGGCCGGCGCCGCTGTCGGCCACGTATATGCCGCCGGAGGCATCGACCGCCACGCCGGCCGGGCTGGCGAACGGGCCGGGGAGCGCGCCCTCGTAGTTCCCCGCGGAGTCGAAGATCCCGACGCTGGCGTTGCCCGCATCGGCCACGTATACGCGGCCGGACGGGCCTCCGGCCGCGACGCCGGCCGGGCCGTCGAACGGGCCGCTGCCCGGGCCCCTGGCGCCGAAGGTGGAGTTGATCTGCGGCGCCGCGCGCGGCCCCTGCACTGTCCCGGACGAGGCGCTCATGTCGGGGGCGGCGAGCGTCGCGTCGTTGATGTCCTCGTCGAAGCGCAGCAGGAATCCTACCGTCTCGGCGTCGGTCGGGTTCTGCTCCGCGGTGCTGACCGTGGGGACGGGGCCGGTCCTGTCTATGCGGATGCTCGCCGGGTTGGAGTCCTCGTTCGCGTTCCCGGCGCGGTCCTGCACGCGGCCGGCCGGCATCCTCACGGTGAGCGCCTGCCCGTCGGCCGCATCCGCGACGCCGAACGCGTACGCGGCGGAGAATATCCTTACGGTGCCGGTGTCCCTGTCGGCCACGTATATGCTGTCCTGGCCGTCGGCCGCGACGCCGTACGGGCGGCGGAGCGGGCCGGGGAGATCCGCCACGTGGCTCCTGTCGGAGTCGAAGATCCAGACGCGGTTACTGAGCGGGTCGGCCACGTAAATGTTGCCCTGGCCGTCGGCCGCGACGCCGGACGGGCGGTTGAAGGAGCCCTGTAGATCTGGGAGGCGGTTCCTGTCGGGGTCGAATACCGCGACGCTGCGGCCGCCCCATTCTGCCACGTAAATGCTGCCCGAGCCGTCGACCGCCACGCCGCGCGGGCGGTCGAGGCCGGCGAGGGCGGGGAGGCGGTTCCTGTCGGAGTCGAACACCGCGACGCTGGTTCCTTCCGATTCGGCGACGTATATGTTTCCCGAGCCGTCGATCGCGATGCCGAACGGGAAGCTCAGCTGGCCCGGGAGGTTGGCGACGTAGTTTCCGGAGGAGTCGAACACCTGGACGTGGCCGGCGAACGTGTTGGCCACGTACACGTTGCCCGATCCGTCGACCGCCACGCCGGACGGGGAGTTGAACGAGTTGTCGATGGTGGCGGTGTGGTTCCTGCTAGAGTCGAACACCTGGACTATGTGGTTCTGCCGGTCGGCCACGTATATGTTTCCCGAGCTGCCGACCGCCACGCCGTACGGCTGGTTGAACTGGACGCCGCCCGAGCCGGAGCCGCCGAAGGTCGCGCTGTGCTGCGGCGCTATGCGCATGTCCTGCACGGTGCCGTTGCTGGCGTCGATGGAGGCCTCGAGGGGCGTGGCGCTTACCGGCTCGTCGAACTCCAGGGTGAACGGCACGACCTGCAGGCCGGTGGGTCCCGGCGCCGCGGGCGCGATCGCGGGGGCGGGGGGCGTGGCGTCGCGCTCGACGGAGTACCGTGCCGCCTCGGCGCTGGGGTTGCCCGCCGCATCCTCCGCCGCGCCTTCCGGTACGTCGACCAGTATGGTCCCGTCCCTCGTGGGCGAGACGTCGAACCCGTACGCCCCGGCGCTGGCGTTCGCGAAGTTTTCCACGCCGCCGTGGGCGGTGGTGTTCGAGAGAACGATGTCGTCGGGCGCGAACCCGGCGACTCCCTCCCCAAAGTCTACCGTAAAGCTGATCGTGGATGCGTTGGTCGGGCCGGGCAGCGCCGCGCTGATGGTCGGGATCGGCCTCTCCGTGTCTATGCGGATGCTCGTCGCGTTGGATGCCGCGTTGCCGTTTCCCGCCCCGTCCCGCACGCTGCCGGCGGGCAGGCTCACCTCGAGCCGCCCCTCGGCCGCGCCCGCGACGTCGAAGCGGTACACGTGGTCCAGCACGTGGACGCGGCTGTTGCCGCGGTCGGCAACGTACACGCGGCCCGAGCCGTCGGCCGCCACCGCGGACGGGCGGAACGTGCCGGGGAGGGCGGCGATGGGAGTCCCCGCAGGATCGAACGTGAGGACGCCGCCGGCCGCGTCGGTCACGTGCACCCTGCCCGAGCCGTTGCCGGGGCCCCCGTCGGCCACGTACACGCTGCCCGAGCCGCCCGCCGCCACGCCCTGCGGATCTACGAACGGGCCGGGGTGGGCGGCGGCGTGGGTCCTGTTGGGGTGGAAGATCTGGACGGTGGCGTTGCCGGCGGCGGCGGAGGCCACGTATATCCTGCCCGGGCCGTCGGCCGCGATGCTTCTCGGGTTGTCTGGCGCGTGCTGGCCCGGGAGATCGGCGGCGTGGGTCCTGTTGGGGTGGAATGCCGAGACTTTCCCGTTCGAACTGTCGGCCACGTATATGGTTCCCGAGGCATCGACTGCCACGTCGCGCGGGCCGAAATTCTGGGCGGGCACGCTGGATGCGTTGATGATGCCGGTTTCGTTCAAATCGGAGTCGAACACGCGGACGCTCCCGCCGGCGTCGGCCACGTACACGCTGCCCGAGCCGTCGACCTCCACGCCGTGCGGGTTGGGGAACCCGGAAAGGTTGGCCACATGGCCCAGGTCGGGGCCGAATATCTTGACGAGGCCGTGTCCCGTGCTGGCCACGTATATCGTGCCCGAGGAGTCGTCTACCGCCACGCCGCCCGGGCTGCTCAGCTGCCCGGGGCCCGCGCCGCCGACGGTCGCGTTGAGATGCAGCGCCGGGCGCAGGTCCCGCACCTCGCCCGAGGTGACGTTAAAGTCGGACGCGTCGAGCGTCGAGGCGTCTACGGGCCTGCTGAATTTCGCGGCGAACGGCACGGTCGTCAGGTTGGTGAGGGAGCCCTCCCCGGTCGAGATCTCGACGGTCAGCGGGTGGTCGTCCGCGTGCGCTTGCGGCGCGGCGGCGGCGGCGGCGCAGGCCGCGAGGAGGGCCGCCGCCGCGACCAGGGCCGCGGCGGGCGGCCGCCGGGATCCGTGGCGGCCGGGGATTCCCGTCAGCGGCGCGTGCGCCCCGGCCGTCCTCCGCCCCCCCCCCCCCCCGCCCCGGCCAGGCGCCGCATCCCGCGGGGGATCGCGCCCTGCCGCTCCCGCCCGCATGCAGGCGCCGCCGGGCCGCCCAGCTCCGTTGGCATGGGCGCCTCCGCGTTCCGCGCCCCTGCGCCCGCAACCGCCGGGCCGCCAAGCTCCGTTGGCATGGGCGCCCGCCGTCCCGCCGGTAGATAAACGTATGAGGCGGGCTAGTGTGCAGACTTGCGTCCATTGTGATCTAGGCGTGGGATCGCGGAGCAGATTGCTGGCGCTAGGCGCGGTTTCGGTTTGGACGCAAGTCTACACGGGCTAGTCTATCTCATAACTATCCCGGACGGCGCCGGTACTCCGCTCCTCCCCCCTCCCCTCCCCCCTTCCTCCTCCCGAGTCCCCCCATCCGATCCCCCCCCCCCCCGAGGCCATGCCGACCAGCCTGTTGTAGGGGGCCACCTTGGGGCCGACCTCCCGGACTATGTTCTTCCACTTCAGGGCGCGCGCGCCGCTCCCGAACAGGCGCTTGACGGCCGAAAAGACGACCTCGGCCGCCCGGCGCCGGCCGCACCTGCCGGCCGCCCTCCGCGCCCCCGTGCCGGCCGCCTTTTCCGCGGCGGCCAGGTCCGAGACGCACTTGGTGCCGAAGCCCGGCCGCTCCCGCACCGCACCGCCCCGCCCCGCCCGTCGCCCCCGCCCTTGCCGGCCGTGGCGGCGTTCTTGCCCGTCTTGATGAACGGGACGATCCCCGAGCTCCCTGCACGTGGCGACGTTCTTGCGCGACGCGTGCGCGCCGTCGGCGCAGGTGGCCTTCTCCGCCCCCTCCGCGGCCGCCGCGGCCGCGGCGGCAGGGACCGACGCCTCCGGCTCCCGCTCGCGGGCCGTCCCGCCGTCGTCGGCGGCGACCGCGCGCGCCGCGGCCGCTTCCTCGGAGGCGGGGCGCGCGGCCTCGGCCGCGGCCGCCGCGGCCGCCTCTTCTCTCTCTTCCGCCTCCGCCTCCGCCTGCGCCTCCTTGCCCCGCGCCTCGCCGCGCGCCGCGGCCCCGTCAGGGGCCGCGACCGCCTCGGTGACGGGCGTCTCGAATACGGGCGCGCCGCCGGTCTTCTCGTCGGTCACCTTCAGCGCCAGGACGCGGCGCGCGTCCACGTCCATCTGCACGTGCGCCCTCACGAACCCGCGCTTCAGCTTCCACTTCTTCGTCATCCGCTCCCCGCGGTCGTTCCGCCGCAGGCCTGACGAGTCGGCGGCCGTCCGCACGGCGCGCTTGCCGCTCGACGCGATGGCCATCCCCCCGCGGATGTCCGCCTTTGTCCCGTTGATCCTCCTGCATGTATGGGCGCGCCTCGGCGTGCCGTCGTCGCCCAGCGCCTGCCGGGCCAGGCCCTCCGGGGCCCCGCGCGGCGCGCCGGTCATGCGCCTCGCGGCCGCCAGGGCCAGGAACACGGGCTCGGCGTACCGGTACGGGGCCCCGGCCTCCTTCCGGTTCACCTTCTCGAGCTCCTCGCCCCCGTTCGGATCCCCCTGCGGGACGAGCATCCTGCCGCGCGCCGCGCACTTGGATTCTGCCGCGCCATGGTATGGCCTGACGGGTTTTTGGCCCGTGTTGTCAACAAAAGTCGCCCGTTCGCGATCATTATCTCGAACTGGATCGGGTTTCAGGCGTGATTATGAGATGGACTATCACGCAGAGAAAGCATAAACGCATGGAACGCCTGAGCTCATCGCTCGACTGAGAAACGTGTACTCGCACGGGCCCGTGCAGTAAATGGTGGGAATTTGATATGGGAGGTCAGCACCCCCTCCCTCCCCCCCCCCCCCGCGGCGCCCCGCGCCCAGGCCGGCCCGGGGCGGAGAGCCGCCCCGCTGTCGGCGTCGGTCCCGCGCCGGCCGCGGCGCCCCCGCTCGCCGCGGCGGCGAAGCCGGCATCTGTAGGGCGCGCCGGCCGGGGACTGACGCGCGGCGGTCTCGACTGCCGCGTATGCCGCGGGCGGCGCGGGCCCGCGCCCGAAACCTGCGCCCGGGACGTGCCGGATCGGCGCCCCGCCGCGGCACGCCGCCGCCTATCCGAGCCGCTCCAGTTCCGCGAGCGACTTTTCCTTCCTGGCTAGCGCGTACGGGTCGCCCGGAACGGCGCCCAGCAGCTCGTCGTAGTGTATGATCGCCTCCTCGTGCCGCCCCAGTTCCGCGAGCGATTCTCCTTTCTTGGCATGCGCGTAAGAGTCGCCAGGATCCAGGGCCAGGGCCCGGTCGTAGCACCCCATCGCCTCCCCGTGCCGCCCCAGTCCAGCAAGCGATTCTCCTTTCATGACATGCGCGCGGGAGTAGCCCGGATCCAGGGCCAGGGCCCGGTCGCAGCACTCTGCCGCCTCCTCGAATCGTTTCAGCTCCGCGAGCGACTTTACATTTCTGGCAAGCGCGTACGAGTCGCCCGGAACGGCGCCCAGCCGTCTGCCGTAGTGCGCGACCGCCTCCCCGTGCCGCCCCAGCCCCGCGAGCGATTCTCCTTTCTTGACATGCGCGCGGGAGTAGCCCGGATCCAGGGCCAGGGCCCGGTCGCAGCACCCCATCGCCTCCCCGTGCCGCCCCAGCCCCGCGAGCGATGCTCCCTTCCCGACTAGCGCGTACGGGTAGTCCGGATTCCGGGCCAGGGCCCGGTCGCAGCACTCTGCCGCCTCCTCGAATCGTTTCAGCCCCGCGAGCGACTCCCCCTTCCTGGCCAGCGCGTACGGGTAGTCCGGATTCCGGGCCAGGGCCCGGTCGTAGCACTCCACCGCCTCCCCGTGCCGCCCCAGCTCCGCGAGCGACTCCCCCTTTCTGGCCAGCGCGGAGTCGTCCGGATCCGGGGCCCGGTCGTAGCACTCCACCGCCTCCCCGTGCCGCCCCAGCTCCGCGAGCGACTCCCCCTTTCTGGCCAGCGCGTACGGCTCGTCCCTCCGCGCGGCGAGCGACTTGTCGTAATACGCGATCGCCTCCGGGTACTCGCGCGATTGAAACAGGCCGTCCCCCACGTGCGTGTAGAAATGGCGGCTGCTGGAGGGGATCTCGAGCATGATGCAATTCATGAACGCGAAGACGACCCCGAAGCACCGGTTGATCTCGATCGGCGGCAGTGCCACGTACGTGTGGACCGTCTCGTGCCTGTGGTCTAACAGGGTCTTGAGCGTTTCCCGGCGCGGCTCGCTCAGGCAGCGGTCGAACGCGCCCGGCTCGCCGATCTCGTTCAGGATGTTTTTTATGGAGTCGACGCTCTGGAAATTCAGGGAAAAGGCAATATGCCGCTCCAGCGTGGCCCCGTTGCGCCGTTCGGGACCCGGCAGTTCGCCGTCCACGAGTTCGTCGGGGGACACCTTTCCCGTCTTGAGTTGCGTCTCGACGACGTGCCTCAGGAATTGCTCGAGCACCGTGACCAGCTTTACGGTGCAGCAGTACCTCGTCTTGTGGTCGGTCTGCTTCAGCTCCGACATGATCCAGCCAAATCCCGCGAATATCGAGTCGATGTCCTGCCTGCGCGCCGCCTCTGTGATGCGCCTGAATTTTATCTTCATGCCGGCCGTACGGCCCGTTGCTGTTTATTTGTTTTCAGCAGGCATCAGCTCGGGGCCGGCGGCCCCCGCGCCCGCGGGCGCGAGTACAGATCGGCGGCGGCCCCCGCGCCCGCGGCCGGCGGGCGCGCGGCCCCGCGCCGGAACCGCCGGAAGGAAACGGCGGGCCGGCGAACCGGATTCCGCCTCAAGTTGTTGGAAAAGTGGGGGGAGGCTAGTCGTCGTCCTCGACCAGCACGAATTCCATGGTCCTGGCATGCCTGCGGCGGGAGTCGCGGCCGCTATCCCACTCCATCTTTCCGTCCTCCAGCATCTTTTCGATGTACGCCGCCCTATATTTGGCTGATTCTGCATCCCAATCCATGCGTAGCGTAGATCTTGACCGTATTTAATTTTTGGCATTTGGGTAGTCCGTCTCATAATCACGCCTGAAACCCGATCCAGTTCGAGATAATGATCGCGAACGGTCGACTTTTGTTGACAACACGGGCCAAAAACCCGCCCGGCCACACCATGGCGCGGCAGAATCCAAGTGCGCGGCGCGCGGCAGGATGCTCGTCCCGCAGGGGGATCCGAACGGGGGCGAGGAGCTCGAGAAGGTGAACCGGAAGGAGGCCGGGGCCCCGTACCGGTACGCCGAGCCCGTGTTCCTGGCCCTGGCGGCCGCGAGGCGCATGACCGGCGCGCCGCGCGGGGCCCCGGAGGGCCCGGCCAGGCAGGCGCCGGGCGACGACGGCACGCCGAGGCGCGCCCATACATGCAGGAGGATCAACGGGACAAAGGCGGACATCCGCGGGGGGACGGCCATCGCGCCGGGCAGCAAGCGCGCCGCGCGGGCGGCCGCCGACTCGTCAGGCCTGCGGCGGAACGACCGCGGGGAGCGGATGACGAAGAAGTGGAAGCTGAAGCGCGGGTTCGCGGGGGCGCACGTGCAGATGGACGTGGACGCGCGCCGCGTCCTGGCGCTGAAGGTGACCGACGAGAAGACCGGCGGCGCGCCCGTATTCGAGACGCCCGTCACCGAGGCGGCCGCGGCCCCTGACGGGGCCGCGGCGCGCGGCGAGGCGCGGGGCAAGGAGGCGCAGGCGGAGGCGGAAGGGGAGAAGGAAGAGGCGGCCGCGGCGGCCGCGGCCGAGGCCGCGCGCCCCGCCTCCGAGGAAGCGGCCGCGGCGCGCGCGGTCGCCGCCGACGACGGCGGGACGGCCCGCGAGCGGGAGCCGGAGGCGTCGGTCCCTGCCGCCGCGGCCGCGGCGGCCGCGGAGGGGGCGGAGAAGGCCACCTGCGCCGACGGCGCGCACGCGTCGCGCAAGAACGTCGCCACGTGCAGGGAGCTCGGGATCGTCCCGTTCATCAAGACGGGCAAGAACGCCGCCACGGCCGGCAAGGGCGGGGGCGACGGGCGGGGCGGTGCGGTGCGGGAGCGGCCGGGCTTCGGCACCAAGTGCGTCTCGGACCTGGCCGCCGCGGAAAAGGCGGCCGGCACGGGGGCGAGGAAGGCGGCCGGCAGGTGCGGCCGGCGCCGGGCGGCCGAGGTCGTCTTTTCGGCCGTCAAGCGCCTGTTCGGGAGCGGCGCGCGCGCCCCGGAGTGGAAGAACATAGTCCGGGAGGTCGGCCCCAAGGTGGCCCCCTACAACAGGCTGGTCGGCATGGCCTCGGGGGGGATCGGATGGGGGGACTCGGGAGGAGGAAGGGGGGAGGGGAGGGGGGAGGAGCGGAGTACCGGCGCCGTCCGGGATAGTTATGAGATAAACTACATGACGCGGCTGTGCACACTTCCGAGGTTGAAGATGACCCCCGTTTCGTGCCGGGCCTGGCGCCAAAACGGCAGGGATTTGCCGGGTGAACGGATCGGTTCCCGCGGCGCCGGCGGCCGACAAGCGGCACCCCGATCCGGCAGATCCCGGTGCCCGTCGGGGGCATCGCGGAGGCCCCGGGATCGTTCGCCGCGGGCGGGGACGGGCAGCGCCGGGCGGCGCTCAAGGATCCAGAGCCCGCCAGGCCGTTGGAATTCGAGATGCGCCGGCCGCGCCCCCTCCCGCCCGCAGCCCGCCGCGCCCCCCTTTTTTGTGGCGCCCCCCGCCGCCCCGCGCCCCGCCGCCCCGCGCAAAAGCCGATCCGGCTCCCGCGCGGCGCCCCCGCTTGCCGCGGCGGCGAAGCCGGCATCCGCCGGGCGCGCCGGCCGGGGACTGACGCGCGGCGGGCCCATCTGCCGCGTATGCCGCGGGCGGCGCGGGCCCGCGCCCAGAATCTGCACCCGGGACGTACCGGATCGGGGCGCCCGTAAGGCACGGCGGGCGGCGGGAGGGGGGGAGGTAAGCGTGCACGGGCGCCGGGCGCCCGCATGTGGTCAGCAACCCCCGCCCCTCAGGCGTGAATCCGGATCAGCGAAGGCGTTTTCACGCCCGTGACTTACGGGGACGTGACCCCATACGGGCGCCCGCACAGACTCACGTCCGCCTGCCGGCCGCGCCCAAATGCTGCCCCGGGCCGGCGGCCGCCCCGGCGCGCGATCCGCCCCGCGGCGAACGCGCCCTTTTCCCCCGCCGCATTCCCCCGCTCCCCGGCCATCCGGGCCGCCTTGTCGAGATCGGGCTTTGCCGCGACTTTGTCGTTTTCCCCATTCCGCGCGTACCGGTGCCCGCGATCCTTGGGCGGAACTGATTTTGGGACCACAGACCTGTGACCTCCACAGGCGTGTTTAAATGCCGACCCCGACTACCAGCGTCATGGAAAACGGGAGCGAAGAGCCAGCAGAGAACCAACCCGTTGCTCGAAAAGGCCGCCGCGGAGGCATGAAAGCGCCATCGTTGATCGGCCCGTACGGAATCCGCCGCGCGACGAGCCCGCGAGACCCCCCTTCGGACTAGTACGGCTCGGCCGCACTCCGCCCGCGGCTCGCGCGTGAGCCGGGGCATCTCGCGCGCGGGCTCGCCCCCGCGGCCGGCCAGGATCTCGCGGTACCGGGACCGGGTTTCGGGCGGCCTGCCGGGGACTGTTGCGCGCTGCAGGTGGCGGCTGCGGTGCTCGACTCGCCGGAAGACGCCCCGCATTCCTTGCCGCAGGTCGTCCCCGAGAAAGCCGATCTTTCCGGAGGACGCGGGCCCGTCGCGCGTGCCGTGGTTGGGCAGTCGGTTGGCGAGTTCGGCGCTTTTCTTTTCAAGACTCGCCCCCGCGGGGCAGCCCGGATCGCCCGGGGCGACAAGGCGTCCCCCGCCCCCCCGCGAAGGCTGCCCGACATCTTCAGCCCCCGCCTGCCGCCCGAGATCCCTTTCCTTTCTGCCAAGTTTTGCAAAACAAGCAACGGGCGCGGTGACTGCCGAAAGAACCGCGGCTGCCGCGGCCAATCTGCCCAGTTCCCCGCCCCGCGCGCGTTCCCGGATCGGAACCGCCGCCGGCGCTGCGGCCGGCGCGAGCAACGGCCGGCGTTTCCCCGCCCGGCCGGCCCCGGCGCGCGCGGTTCGGCCGCGCCGGCCGTCCAGCCCGCCCTCGGGCCGATCCGCGGGCCGGCGCACGCCCGGGTCAGTTTTTTTGCCGCGCGGCGCGGCGCGGGCCGCGCTTCCCGCCGCCCGTCCGGGATCTTCCCGCGGGCCGGCCCCGGCGCGCGGGGCCGATCCGGCCCCGCCGAGCGCGCGTTGCCGCGCAACGCCCCGGGAAGGGGCCCGGCCCCCGGCCCGCCCGGCTGCTCCCGAATGCATCCCCGCCCCCGCCGCCCCGCCTTGCGCGCCGCATCGCGCACGAACAAATGCCGCGCCCCGTGCTTGACTGTGGCGCGCGGGGTCTGGCCGGGGCCGCCGGGTTTTCGCGCGCGCGCCCGCCTCCTTCCCCCTCCCGCCGCGCCCCGCGGCCGCCCCGGCCGGGGCCGGGGGCCGCGGCCCCCGCCGCGCCGCGGGATCCCCCGGATCCGGCGCGGCGCGGGCGCGGGTCTTGCGGCGCGGCGCGCGCGGCCGCGGCGCCGTCGCGGAAGATCCGCGCGGCCGCGCATCGCGGAATCCGCGGCGCGCGGAAGATCCGCGCGGCCGCGGCGGGGCCGGCCCCGCCGTGCCGGGGATCGCGCGCGGGCCGGTTCCCGGGGCCGCGCGGCGCCCCGCCCGGGCCGGGCGGCATCCCGCGCGCCGCGGCGGGGGCGGGGGCGGGGCGCGGCCGGGGGCGGCGGGGAAGGGGCGCGAGACGGCGGGCGCGGCCCGGCCCGGCGGGGGCGCTAGCCGCCGCCCGGCACGAAGTCGGCGACCGGCGCCGCGGAGACGCGGTAGAGCGGCTCGCCGATCACCGTGGCGCCGGCGGACCTGTCGATCCGCTCCACGTCCACCGCCAGCCACATCGTCCTGCCGTCGCTGAGATCGTACGCGCTGAGCGCCTCGCTGAGCGCCTCGTACCGCACCCAGTCCTCGGCCCCCCATGGCTTCCTGCCGCCGTCGGCCGGCGCCCGGGGCCGCCCGCGCGCGCGCCGCGCCCAGTCCCCGGCCCCCCGGGGCCCCCCGCCGCCGCGCGCCGGCCCCCGGGGGCCCGCGGGCCGGCGGTCCTCCTCCCGCACGAACGTGCCGGTGTGGATCCTGTAGTTTATGGCGTACTCGCCGTCGAGCCCCGGGATCCCGACGACGTGGGTCGGCACGATCGCGACGCGGAGCACGGCCCCCGTGCCGTCGCCCATCCCGTAGTAGTTCGCGCCGAGCAGCCTCGGCCTGCACGTCACGTACCCCATCGCCTCGATGCGCGCCTCCATCTCGCCGGGAGCGGCCGCCCCGCCGCCGCCGCGGCGCCGCCCCCGCGGCCCGGCCGCCCCGCCGCCGCGCGGCCGGTCCGGCGGATCCGGCACCCAGATCCCCCGCGCTTCCGCCGCCGCCCCGCGCCGCCGCCCGCGCGCATCCGGCGCCCCGGTCCCCCGCGGCCCCGGCGCCCGGCTTTTCCCGTTCCCGCCGCGCGGCCCCGCCGCCTCCGGCTTTCGGGGCCGCCCCCGCGCCCCCGCCCCGCGCCTGCCGGGCCCGACAGCCGACACCATGCGGCCCCCCCGGCCACCCTTTATATGAACACGCGCCCGCCGCGCCGGCGTGGGCGGACTGCTGACCAAGCTCCTGGTGCTCGTCCCCCTGACCGCGGCCGCCGCCGTGATATTCGGGTTCGGGTTCTACAACACCGCGTGCAAGAACGTCCACGTGGCCCTGTTCGACTGCTAGGCCGCCCCGGCCGCTCCCGCCGGGCGCGGCGCGTCCGCGGCGCGGCCCTTTTCGATGCCGCGGGGCCCGGCGCGGGGCGCCGCCTCCCGCCCCGCCGCGGCGCGGGCGCTTTCCCGCCCCGGCGCGCGCCGCCGGGCCGGCGCCGCGCCGGCCGCTCCCGCCCGGTACGGGGCCGGCCGCTCCCGCCCCGCGCGGGCGCGGATCCGGATCGGCGGAGCCGCTTTTGCGGCCGCGGCCGGCGGGCGGGCGGCCCCGCGCCCCGCGCCCCGCGCCCCGCGCCCCGCGCGCGCGGGCCCGCCCGTGTCGGCCGCGGGGTCGCCCGCCCCGCGCGCCCCGCCCTCCGGGGCGGCGATCCTTCCGCCCCCGTTCATTTTCGGCGCGCCCCGGCACTTTCGGGTTCCCCGCACAGTCGCGCGGGACGGCGCGCGCGGTCCTCCGCGGAATCCCACGCCGCTTTGCAGAGTCGCGCGCCGCGGCCCCCGTCACGGCGTCCGGCCTGCCGGCGATCATCTCCGGCGCGTCGTCCGGGAACTCGTCGAACTCCCGGACCGCCAGCACCTCGTCGATCTCGCCCGGGGGCGACTCGCCCGCGCGCGTGCCGCGCCGCGGCGGCGTTCAAGGCGGCCCGTTCGTGCCAGTCCGTCCCATAACCGCGGTTCCGGGCGCGAAAAACCGCCCGGCGCGGGGGCGCGGCCGCCGGACAAGACGCGCTCCCGGCCCGCCTCCCCTTCCCGATGCCGCGGGGCGCCGCCTCCCGGTCCGGCGCTTTTCCGCCCCGGCGCGCGCCGCGTCAGCCGCTCCCGCCCGCCGCGCGCGCGGGCCCGCCCGTGTCGGCCGCGGGGTCGCCCGCCCCGCGCGTCCCGCCCTTCGGGGCGGCGATCCTTCCGCCCCCGCGCCTTTTCGGCGCGCCCCGGCACTTTTGCGGGCTCCTGGCATAGTCGCGCAGGACGGCGCGCGCGGTCCCCTCCGGAATGCAGCTCCGCTTTGCAGAGTCGCGCGCCGCGGCCCCCATCGCGGTGCCCGGCCTGTCGGTGATCGTCCCCGGAGTCTCGTCCAAGTACTCCTCGAACTTACGGATTATCAGCGCCTCGTCGATCTCGCCCGGGGGCGACTCGCCCGCGCGCGTGCCGCGCCGCGGCGGCGTTCAAAGCGGCCCGTTCGTGCCAGTCCGTCCCATAACCGCGGTTCCGGGCGCGAAAAACCGCCCGCCGCGGGGGCGCGGCCGCCGGACAAGACGCGCTCCCGGCCCAGTAGATCCCAAGCGTAGGTTTTGGGCGCGGCCCGGGCGCTACTATGCAAAGATCTATATAGTCAAGTATTATGATTTTCGCGATGGCGAGGCCAAACGGCACACCCGCGCGCCGGCAGGACGATCCCCGCGCGCCGAAGGCCGCGTGCGGGCCGTACAAGAGGCTGGGCATCGGGACGGGGAAGAAGCGCAACGCGGCGCGCGGGCCGCCCGGCTGCGCGCTCGCGGCGGCAAGGGCGGGGCACGACAACACGACCGTCGAGTCCGCCACGAAAAGGACGAGGCGCGAGAACGAGGTCGCCGGGGGCGGGCACGGGCCCGGCGGGCGGAAGGCGAAGCGCGTCCCGCACCCCGATCTCACCCGGTCGGTCACGCGCGCCGCGGACAAGGACGACGCGGTCAAGTTCTTCGGGGAGGAGCTGAAGCAAACCGGGCAGGTCGCGATCCAGTCCGGGATGGCGAAAGGCACAGACGCGTGCGCCACAGACGCCACCGACAACTCGCACTGCGGCAAGGCCTCAAGGAATACGCCGGGAAGTCGCGCCCGCGCGCGGGGACGCCCGCGGCCGCCTCGCACGCGCTGCTGCGCGGGATCGGCGATGCCAACATCATGCTCGCGGCAAGGCAGTTTCCGGGCGGCGACAAGCTGGCCGGCTGCACGCGCAGCATGCTGGCGTCCGCCGCTAGGCACGGGGTGATGCCGAAGCGCCTGCTGGCGGACCGCGGGTTCTTCAACGCGGACTGCATGCCCTTTGCCGGGAAGGGGGGGCGCAACTGGATCACGCCGGTGCCCAAAAACGAGAGGATCAAGCGCCGCACAAGGGAGCACCGCGAGGGAACCCTGTCCGGCCTCAACGCGACGCCGGGCGAGTTGGGATCAAGCGCCGCACAAGGGAGCACCGCGAGGGAAGGCTGCCGCGGGCCTCGGCATACACGATGCTCAACGCCGCCGGCAGGAGCGCGGCGTTCGCCCCGGTCATGCTGAAAAAAGCCGCAGTCGATGGCAAGGAGGGCGGCGACGGCGACGGCGACGTGGTGTCGAAGTACGTCGCGTTCGCCACCAACGTGTCGATCGGGGAAGCCGAGGCGATCTGGTCGATACCCGAGGAATACCGCAAGCGGTGGGGGATCGAGACGGCGATCAGGGCGGCCGGGGGCATCATGGGAAAGACGACCAGCAACTCGATCGTCCTGCGGCTGCTGCTCTTCCTCGTGCCGCTCCTCTCGTACGACCCGTGGAGGATTGCCAGGTTCGCCGATTCCGTGTCGGGACGCGGCGGCGAGAAGATCGCCACGGACCAGTTCGCGGGGCGCATCGTGGAAGCCCCGGGATCGTCCGTCGGCGATCGCGGAAAATAGCGCGCGGCGCGGGCGGCGCGCGGGACGCATCCGAATAATCGGCGCGGCTCCGGGACGGGGCGGCCGCGGGCCCCGGCCACGGCTGCCGGCGGCGGGACCTGCCGGGCGCGCCGGGGCGGCGCCCGTCCGCGTCCGGCGCCGGGGCGGCGGACGGGAGGGGCGCGGGCGCGCGCGAGAAAAAACGCGAATCCGGCCCGATCGGTCGGCGCGCGGGCCGGCTGCGGCCGTCGGGAGGCGCGGCGGGCAGCGGGACGGGGGGGAGGGCGGGCGCGTGCAAGGTGCCGGGGCCGCGCAGGGGACGCGCTCAAAATCTACACCTAGGATCTACTGGGCCCGCCCTTCCCGATGCCGCGGGGCCGCCCCGCCGCGGGGCGCCGCCTCCCGGGCCGGCGCTTTTCCGCCCCGGCGCGCGCCGCGTCAGCCGCTCCCGCTCGTCGCGCGCGTAAGCTTGTTCATGGCTGCCGTGAGGTCGCCCAGCTTGTACGTCCCGCCCTTCGGGGCGACGATTCTTCCGCCCTCGTTCCTTTCCAGCGCGTCCCGGTACTTTTGCGGGTTCCTGGTATAGTCGCGCAGGACGGCGCGCGTGGTCCCCTCCGGAATGCAGCTCCACTTTGCAAAGTCGTACGCCACGGCCCCCATCGCGGTGTCCACCCTGTCGGTGATCATCCCCGGAGTCTCGTCCAAGTACTGCTGGAACTTCCAGATTATCAGCACCTTGTAGTTCTCGTCCAGCGACGACTCGTCCACGCGCGTGCCGCGTACACACTTACCTCCCCCCCCCCTCCCGGCGCCCCCCGCGCGCCCGGGCTGCCCCGATCGGCGCGCGCCGCGCGATCGCGGCCGGAGCGGGGATCCTTCGGCGGGCGGGCGCCGCCCCCCGCGCGCCCGGCCTGCCCCGATCGGCGCGCGCCGCGCGATCGCGGCAGGGTTCGGGGCATTTTCGGCGCGCGGCCGCCCCGGTACGGCGCTCCGTCCCGATGCCTGACGCGGGCTGACGCCGCCCGCGCGCGCCCGGCAGATCCGCTGGGGCCGGTCAGGCGGACGCCGCTGCCGGAGCCGGCGCCCGCCCCGCCGCGGAGCCGGGCGGGCGCACCAGCCCGGATGCGGGGTCATCGAAGACGCACCAGTCGGGCCCGGCCCACGGGCCGGGGTCGAACATTTTCCAGTCGCGATTGCGGGCGATCTCGGTGAAGGCCCTGCCCGGGAACATGCCGTTCATGCGGGCGGTGCCCCCGATCGTGACCAGCTCGGAGAACGTCTTGCGCCCCTCCGGCGTGGAGATCTTGTGGTGCGCGTTGCGCTGCGTCACTATGAGGTCGCGTATGGCGAGCTCGGCGGGGTTGTTGTGGGGCGGCATGCCGCGGAATCCCATGAACGTGAGCACGTGCGGCTCGGCGTTGGCGAGGTGCGTCTTCAGCTTGCCGTCGGGGTACGCCGACACGGCGTCGTGGAACTCCTTGGCCAGGTACGTCACGGTGAACGGCGCCAGCGTCTTGATGCCGTGTATCTTGTGGTAGTACCCCTGCATCCAGTCGTGCCTCGCCTCGTCCCCCGGGTCGCCGTCCACGGCGACGGCCTCGCCCTTGGCGAGCAGGTGCCTGCAGCATCTCTGCAGATGCTGGAACCACGCGCGGTACGCCGGCAGCCCGTCGGCCACCACCGCCCTGCGGGACAGCCAGCCGAAGTGCTCCCTCAGGACCGCCGCCCCCCGGGTGGGCGCGAAGTGCACCCACACGGCGTTGCCCACGACGGCCACCCAGACGTAGCCGGTCTTGCCCAGCACGCCGATCTTGAACCCGGTCTCGTCCATGTGCACGAACATGCTCTCGCTGAACGCCCACTTGATCTCCTCCAGCTGCTTCTTCGACGCGCCCGCCATGGCCCTCCTGGCCTTCGCCACGGCCGCCTCCGAGATGCGGAAGTAGAACGTGGACTCGATAAAGCCGGCGATCCTCGCGTCCGTGCAGCCCATCTCGAACAGCGCCATTATGAGGCCGAGCGCCCTCGGGCCGCACGAGGTGCCCTTCGGAAACGGCGCCTGGGCCTCGTAGTACTTCTCGCACTTGCCGCACCAGCCCGTCTCCACCTCGATCATCGCGGTGACCACGCGCCAGAACTGATCGAAGTCGTTGACCAGCTTTCGCCACCTGTCGAACTTCTCCAGGGGGCCGCAGCACACGGGGCACGTCAGGATCCCGCACTTCATGGTGAACTCGGGCTTGTTGCAGTGCGAGACGCCCTTGTGCCCTTGGGGCGGGCCCATCTTGCGCGGGGCGCCGCCGTCCGGAGCGGGCTTGCCGTCGGATCCGGCCCCGTCGCTCCCCTTGTAGCCCCGCTCCTTGCGCCAGGCGTTCCGCCGGGGGCCGTACGTGGTGAGGGACGACGAGGGCGCGTTCGGGCCGTCGCACACGGCAAGCCTGACCGCCTGCTCGGCGGCCTTGGCCTTCAGCCCGGAGTTCTCGGCTTCCAGCCCGGCGATCTTTTCCAACGCGGCCGCCAGTTCCTTGCGCAGCAGCGCCTGCTCCGTGGACTTGGCCTTCAGCATCGCGATCTCGGCCGCCCGCTCCGCGGCCTCGGCTTCCAGCCCGGCGATCTTTTCGAGCGAGGCCGCAAGTTCCTTGCGCAGCAGCGCCTGCTCCGTGGACTTGGCCTTCAGCATCGCGATCTCGGCCGCCCGCTCCGCGGCCTCGGCTTCCAGCCCGGCGATCTTTTCCAACGCGGCCGCCAGTTCCTTGCGCAGCAGCGCCACCCCGGATTCCGCCATGCCGGCAGGCCCAAACTCGCCACAATTATACAAATCGACCCTTAGGCCAGCCTAAGCTTGCGCGGCGCGCGGGCCCGCCCGGGCGGCCAAGTCGCGGCGGGAGGGGGGGGGGAGGTAAGTGTGTACCGTGCCGCGCCGCGGCGGTATTTAAAGCGGCCCGCCCGTTCCGGTTTGTTCCGCAGCCCCGGTTCCGGGCGCGAAAAACCGCCCGTTCCAGCGCGCGCGGCTGCGGGATGCGCCGCGCTCCAGGCCCTCCCCTTCCCGATGCCGCGGGGCCGCCCCGCCCGGCCCGGCCCCCGGGCGGGGGCTTTCCCGCCCCGCGCGCGGCGCGCCGGGGCCCCGCGCCCCCCGGCGGCGGCCCCCGCCGGCCCTCCCGGCGCGCGGGAGGCGGCCGGCGCGCCGCCCGCGGCGCCGCCTCGGGGACTCCCCGCGCGCCGGCCCGCGGGGCCCGGGGCCGGCCTTTCCCGCCTTCCGCCCGCCTTTTCCGTTCCGCGCGCGGGGCGCCCGGGGGCGCCCGGGGGAAAGGCCGCGGCCCCGCGGCGCCGGGCGGGGCCGGCCGGCCTTTCGCCCGCGGTCCCGGCCGCCCCGCGGCCGGCCGGCCGGCGGCCGCCCCCGGTGCCCCTTCCGGGCGCCCGGCTAGGAGCAGTTGGCGACGAACGTGACGGTCTGCGATATGATGTCGGCCTCTAGCGCGTCCAGCCCCCCCAGGTTGATCCGGAAGTCGACGTCCACGCTGCCGCCCGGCGGCGTCCCGCCAGGTATCTCGGTGCCCGCGGCCAGCGGGGTAGAGTCGGCCGGCCTGGGGGAGGCGCCGTCCAGGCCCACGGCCATCTCCGTGTACGAGAACGGCAGCGGTCCCGGCAGGGGGACGCCGTTCAGGAACTGCGCCCAGTCCGTGGCGGACACGGACACCGCGGGCATCGGGCCGGTTCCTATGTTCGTCACGGTCTGCCGCGCCGGCCTGCTCGTGCTCCCCGCGGACAGCTCGGGGAGGGCGAGCGCCGACTTTTCCAGGTCTATCCCGCACGCGTCCAGGCCCCGGAGCAGCTCGGGGGCCCGCGCCCACTCCGCCGATACGTCGGACACGGACCATATTCCGTACGTCACGGGCAGCCGCAGGTCGCCGTTCCCGTCCATGCCCGTGCGGCCGAGCGGGCCGCCTTCCAAGTTGGCCGCGCCCGCCACGTTGCCCCGCGCGAGGGACGGGTCGCCCCCGGCCCCCACCAGGGCGCCGCCCAGCGCGCGGACGGCCTCGTACGCGGCGTAGGCCGGCGTGGCCGACGCGGCGGGGCCGCGCGGGGCCGCGATGCGGTCGATGTAGTCCGTCATACTATTGCGCTCCACGGCGAACTGGACGGCGGACAGCCGCGTATCGCGGGCCAGCTGCATGGCCGCCGCATCGTCCGTTATGGCGGGCGACGCGGCCACCCCGCTCCCCGCGCCGGCCCCCGCGCCGCCGGCGGCGAACCATGCCGACCTCTCCCGCACGGGGCCGCCCGCCGGCACGCTGCCGGCCATCGCCGCGAGTTCCATGTCCGAGCCCACGTACACGACGGCCACGCTCCTGGCCGTCCCGCTCCCGGCGGCCGCCGCCACGGCATCGCTTATGGGCGCGGCCGCCGCGCCGCCGCCGCCCGCAGCGAACTCTACGGGCTCGCCGAAGGGTATCCCGAGCGGCCCCAGGTCCGATTCCAGCGATTCCAGCAGGCCGTAATCCGGGCCGCGCAGGCCGGCCTGCACCACTGGAACGATCGCGGAGAACCCGCCCCGCGCCACCTCCGTCGCGAGGGCCCTGGCCAGGTGCGCCGCGCCGGGCTCCATCCTGAATATGGGATCGCCCCCTACGGCAAGCGGGCGCGCCGCCGACGAGTGCGATATTATGGTGATGCCGTTCTCCGAGGCGTACCCGGCCATGCCGGCCAGCGCTATATCGGAGGCCGGGCCCACGTACAGGGAGGGGCCTTCCCCGGCGGCGTGCGCCCCGCGGAGCGCCGCCGCGCCGGAGGCGCCCGCCGGGAGATCGTGCTCGGACACGTTGACGTAGAACTGGTAGCCGCGCTCCGCCGAGACGGCGTTGAAGGCGGCGGCCCCCAGCCTCGCCGCCTCGGCCGACGGGTCGGCGGGGCCGCGCGCGAACACGCCCACCTGCACGGGCTGCTTGCCGGCCTGCCCGGTCCCGTCCGGCCCGCCGGTGGACTTTGAGCCGGGATTCTCGACGGGGTTCCCGAAGGCGTCCGTGACGTTCGCGGACAGGTCGAATCCCACGGCGGAGCCGGCCGCGGCGGCGGCGCCCGCATCCGCGTTCCACGACACTACCACGTTGTTCCCGTACGCGGCGGCCTCGGAGGCGCCGCCGCCGTTCCCCGCTGCCGCGGCGCCGTCCACCGTGATGTTCGTGTAGTGGGAGGGGACGGCAAGCACCGGCTCCGAATAGACGGCGGCCACAGAGCTGCCGTCCAGCACGAATGCCAGCAGGAAGGACGGGCCGCCGGGATCGCGCGCGACGTCCAGCGGCGCCCGCTCCGGCGCGTGCGCCGCGCGGCCGTTGGTGACGAAGCCGGCGGGCAGCAGCAGCGTGGTGGACTCTAGATCCGAGAACGCGGCCGCGTCCAGCGCCGCCCGCGCCGCGCCGGACACGAGAAGCACGAAGGTCCTGTCCCCGGTGCGGCCGGACTCGACGGACAGTATATCGGCGGCGGACAGGGAGACCGCGGCGTCGCCTCCCCAGCTCCGGCCGCGGATCTCGACGGTCCCGGGGAACGACTGCGCGCCGGGCGCGGTCGCGGCCTCGTCGAACGTTATAACGAGCCGCCCCGCGTTGCCGCCGGCCGGCGCCAGGTTGAAGGCCGCCTTTACGAGGCGCGGGGGCGAGGGATCCGGCACGTACGCGAGCGGGACGGGCTGCCGGCCCGGCGCGTACGCGTTGCCCGGCGCGTCCGACACGAAGGCGGCGGGCAGCTCCATGGCGGCGGGGCCCAGGTCCGCCGCGTTGAGCTCTATACGCTTGGCGCCCGACACGTCCAGCGCGAACGTCGCGCCCCCCGCGCGGCCCGATGCCACGGAGGGAATGTCGCTGCCGGACAGCGCCACCTCCCCGCCGTCGCCCCGTATCACAATCTCCCCGGACAGCGGCGCGTCCGGCGCGGCCGCGACCGCCTCGTCGAACGTTACGGTGAGCAGGCCGTTCTCCCCGGCCGTCAGGTCGAGCACGGCGGATGCGAGCACGGGGGCCTGGCCGTCCGCCAGCGCCTGCCGGTACGCCGCGTCGCTGCCGAGGGGCCTGCCCCCAGGATCGGTCACCGCCGTCTGGTTTACGGCCATATTGCCGGTAGCGTCGCGCGCCGCGGCATCCCCGCCGAACTGTAGCACGTGGGTGTCGGTGCCGGCGCCCGCCAGCGCGGCGCTCCGGGGCGTTCCGCCTACCACGATCGAATGGTACGCCGAGCCGGTGGCGTCCGCGTCCGCGTCGTAGCGTATCGTTATGCTCTGGGGGCCGGTGATCGCGGCCGACTCGACGACGAGTTGTGTGGAGGGGGGGGCGCCGCCGGCGTATTGTATGGAAAATTGCGCCGCCGCCGCGCTGGCGGTCCCGTCCTCCGAATCCTCCGCCGCGCCCGCGGGGACGTCGACCGTCACGGTCCCGTCGGCCGGGGGCGAGACTGTAAAGGTGTACGTCGTGGCGCTGACGGCAACGAAGCTGCCATCGTCGATGCCGGAGGCGGCGCCCGAGATCTCGATGCCGGTCGCGCTGAACCCGGTGACGGGCTTGTCGAATGTTACCGTGAAGGCGATCGGCGACTCGGTGGCCGGGCCCGGCCCCGCGTCGGACGCGATCGTCGGGACAGGGGCGGCGGCCGGGGGCGCGGCGGCGGCGTACGTTATTGAGAATTGCGCCGCCGCCGCGCTGGCGGTCCCGTCCGCCACGCCCGTTGCCGCGCCCGCGGTGACGTCGACCGTCACGGTCCCGTCGGCCGCGGGCGAGACGCTAAAGGTGTACGTCGTGGCGCTGACGGGAACGAAGCTGCCATCGTCGATGCCGGAGGCGGCGCCCGAGATCTCGATGCCGGTCGCGCTGAACCCGGTGACGGGCTTGTCGAATGTTACCGTGAAGGCGATCGGCGACTCGGTGGCCGGGCCCGGCCCCGCGCCGGACGCGATCGTCGGGACAGGGGCGGCGGCCGGGGGCGCGGCGGCGGCGTACGTTATTGAGAATTGCGCCGCCGCCGCGCTGGCGGTCCCGTCCGCCACGCCCGTTGCCGCGCCCGCGGGGACGTCGACCGTCACGGTCCCGTCGGCCGGGGGCGAGACTGTAAAGGTGTACGTCGTGGCGGTGACGGGAACGAAGCTGCCATCGTCGATGCCGGTAGCGGCGCCCGAGATCTTGATGCCGGTCGCGTCGAACCCGGTGACGGGCTTGTCGAATGTTACCGTGAAGGCGATCGGCGACTCGGTGGCCGGGCCCGGCCCCGCGCCGGACGCGATCGTCGGGACAGGGGCGGCGGCCGGGGGCGCGGCGGCGGCGTACGTTATTGAGAATTGCGCCGCCGCCGCGCTGGCGGTCCCGTCCGCCACGCCCGTTGCCGCGCCCGCGGTGACGTCGACCGTCACGGTCCCGTCGGCCGCGGGCGAGACGCTAAAGGTGTACGTCGTGGCGCTGACGGGAACGAAGCTGCCATCGTCGATGCCGGAGGCGGCGCCCGAGATCTTGATGCCGGTCGCGTCGAACCCGGTGACGTTCTTGCTGAACGTGACCGTGAAGGCGATCGGCGACTCGGTGGCCGGGCCCGGCCCCGCGCCGGACGCGATCGTCGGGACAGGGGCGGCGGCCGGGGGCGCGGCGGCGGCGTACGTTATTGAGAATTGCGCCGCCGCCGCGCTGGCGGTCCCGTCCGCCACGCCCGTTGCCGCGCCCGCGGTGACGTCGACCGTCACGGTCCCGTCGGCCGCGGGCGAGACGCTAAAGGTGTACGTCGTGGCGCTGACGGGAACGAAGCTGCCATCGTCGATGCCGGAGGCGGCGCCCGAGATCTTGATGCCGGTCGCGTCGAACCCGGTGACGTTCTTGCTGAACGTGACCGTGAAGGCGATCGGCGACTCGGTGGCCGGGCCCGGCCCCGCGCCGGACGCGATCGTCGGGACAGGGGCGGCGGCCGGGGGCGCGGCGGCGGCGTATTGTATGGAGAACCGCGCCGCCGCCGCGCTGGCGGTCCCGTCCTCCGAATCCTCCGCCGCGCCCGCGGGGACGTCGACCGTCACGGTCCCGTCGGTCGTGGGCGAGACTGTAAAGGTGTACGTCGTGGCGTTGACGGCATCGAAGCTGCCATCGTCGATGCCGGAGGCGGCGCCCGAGATCTTGATGCCGGTCGCGTCGAACCCGGTGACGTTCTTGCTGAACGTGACCGTGAAGGCGATCGGCGACTCGGTGGCCGGGCCCGGCCCCGCGCCGGACGCGATCGTCGGGACCGGGAGCGCGCCGGTGTATCGTATGGAGAACTGCTCCGCCGCCTCGTTGCCGTTGCCGTCCGAATCCGCGGCCGCGCCTTCCGGAACGTCGACCAGCACGGTGCCTACGGTCGAGGGCGCGACGTCGAACGTGTACGTCCTGGCGCTGGCGTTGTCGAAGTTGGTCGCGTTGCCGGGGTTCGCCGAGCCCGAGATCGCGATGCCGGTCGCGTTGAACCCGGTGACGTCCTCGCTGAACGTGACCGTGAAGGCGATCGGCGACTCGGTGGCCGGCCCCGGCCCCGCGCCGGACGCGATCGTCGGGACCGGGAGCGCGCCGGTGTACAGTATGGAGAACTGCTCCGCCGCGGTATTGCCGTTCCCCGCATCGTCGAGCGCCGCGCCCGCGGGCACGTCGACCAGTATCGTCCCGACGGCCGGGGGCGACACGCGGAACGCGTACGTCGCGGGGTTGACGGGATCGAAGCTGCCCGCGTCGATGCCGGAGGCGGCGCCCGAGATCTTGACGTCCGTGCTCGTGAACTCGACGGGCTCGGTAAAGTTCACCGTGAAGTTGATCGGCGACTCGCGGGCCGGGCCCGGCCCCGCGTCGGGCGTGATCGTCGGGACCGGGGGCTTGGCATCGTATTCTATCGAGAACCGTTCCGCCGCGGTGCTGTTGTTCCCGGCCTCGTCGCGCGCCGCGCCCGCGGGCACGTCGACCAGTATGGTCCCGTTGGCCGACGGCGCGGCGTGGAACGCGTACGTCGTGGCGTCGATGGGCGCGAAGCTTCCCTGGACGGGGGCGGCGCCCGCGAGCTCGACGGCGGCTGCCTCGAACCCGTCGACGCCCTCCCCGAAGTTCACCGTGAAGTTGATCGGCGAGGAGTTTGTGGGGTCGGGATGCGTGGAGTTGATGACGGGGGCCGGCGCCTTGCCGTCGTATCGCATGGAGAACCGTTCCGCCGCGGTGTTGTAGTTTCCGGCCTCGTCCCGCGCCGCGCCTTCCGGAATGTCGACCAGTATGGTCCCGTTGGCCGACGGCGCGGCGTGGAACGCGTACGCCGTGGAGTTGACGGGCGCGAAGCTGCCAGGGACGGGGGCGGCGCCCGCGAGCTCGACGTCGGCTGCCGCGAACCCGTCGACGCCCTCCCCGAAGTTCACCGTGAAGTTGATCGGCGCGTGGTTGGTCGGGCTCGTCCGCGCGGAGCCGATGACGGGGATCGGGGGCGTGCCGTCGTATCTTATCGAGAACGGTTCCGCCGCCTCGTTGCCGTTCCCCGCATCGTCCCGCGCCGCGCCCGCGGGTATGTCGACCCGTATGGTCCCGTCCTCCGCCGGCGAGACGGCGAACCTGTACGTCGTGGAGTTGGCGCGCACGAAGCTGCCCGCGTCGATGCCGGAGGCGGCGCCCGAGATCGCGACGCCTCCCGCCCCGAACCCGCGCACGGGCTCGGTAAAGTTCACCGTGAACGCGATCGGCGATTCGTTGGTCGGGCTCCGCTGCGCGGCCGTGACGGTCGGGGCCGGGGCCGTGCCGTCGTATTCTATCGAGAATCTGCCCGCCGCGGTGCTGCTGATGCTTGCGTCCGCCGCGTCCCGCGCCGCGCCTTCCGGTATGTCGACCAGTATCGTCCCGTCCGATGCGGGCGAGACGCCGAACCCGTACGCCGCGGCGCTGGAATTCGTGAAGTCCTCGACGCCGCCGTGCTTGGCCGTCCCGGACAGTATAACGTCGCCGGCATCGAACCCGCCGACGGGGCGGGTAAAGTCTACCCGGAAGCTGATCGTCGCGGCGTTGGTCGGGCTGTCCTGCTCCGCGGTGACGGTCGGGGTCAGCAGCGAGCTGTCGTACCCTATGGAAAACCGTTCCGCCGGGGCGTTGCCGTTCCCGGCATCGTCCTCCGCCGCGCCCGCGGGCACGTCGACCAGTATGGTCCCGCTCGCGGTGGGCGACACCCAGAACGAGTACGAGCCGCCGCCGCCCGTGAAGTTCTCCACCCCGCCGTGCGTGGCGTTGCCGGACAGCGCGACGTCGCCCGCCCCGAACCCGGTGACGCTCTCGCCGAACTCCACGGTGAACCGGATGGCGGGGGCGCCGGTCGGGTCCGGGTGCGCCGAGGTCACGTTCGGGGCGGGGGCGGTCCTGTCTATGCGGATGCTCGCGGTGTTGGATTCCTCGTTCGCGTTTCCCGCCGCGTCCCGCACTATGCCGGCCGGCAGGCCCACCGCGAGCTCCTGCCCGTCGGCCGGATTCATCACGTCGAACTCGGCGCGCGGCGCATCGAACAGCGAGACGCGGTGGTTGTCCCGGCCGGACGCGTACGCGGCGCCCGTGGCGGGGTCGACGGCCACGCCGGTCACTGTGAGGAGCGGGTCGTCGGGGTGGGTGAGGTTGGCGGCGGGCCGCCACCCGGGGTCGAACGCCTGGACGCGCCCGTTGCCGGTGTCGGCGACGTACACGTTGCCCGCGGGGCCCACGTCCACGGCGAACGGGTAGTCGAACGAGTTCTCGATGTCACCGACGTGCAGCCCCGCGGCATCGTACACGCGGGTGCGGTTGTTCCCCGAGTCGGCCACGTACACGGTGCCCGAGGAGTCGACGGCCACGCCGTTCGGCTGGTCGTACTGGCCGCCGACGTCGCGGACGTGCCGCCACTCGCGGTCGAACATTTGCACGCTGTGGTTCAGCCGGACGGCCACGTACGCGTTTCCCGAGGAGTCGACGGCCACGCCGCTGGGCGCGTTGAACGAGTTCCGTATGTCGTGGACGTGGCGCCACGCGGCGTCGTACACGCGGACGCTGCCGTTGCCGGCGTCGGCCACGTACACGCGGCCGTACGGGCCGCCCGCCGCCACGTCCAGCGGGGACGAGAGGTCGCCGGCGCCGCCGAGGTGGCCGATGTGGCCGAGGTGGTTGCCCGCCTTGTCGAACACGGAGACGCGGCCGTTGCCGGCATCGGCCACGTACACGCGGCCCCCGGCGTCCACGGCCACGCCGTGCGGCTCGTCTAACTGGCCGTCGCCCGGGCCGCTGGCGCCAAAGTCGGCGCCGTGCGGCCAGACGCTGCGCAGGTTCGTCACGTTCCCGGAGGAGGCGTTGATGTCGGAGGCCTCGAGTGTTGTCGCGTTCACGGGCTCGCCGAAGGTCAGGTTGAAGGGCACCGCCGTCAGGTTGGTGGGGCCGTCCAGCGCCGCGGCGAAGGCGGGGACGGGGGCCGTGCCGTCGTACCTCACGTAGAACCGCTCCGCCGCGGTGCTGTTGTTCCCGGCCTCGTCCCGCGCCGCGCCCGCGGGTATGTCGACCAGCACGGTCCCGTCCGATATAGGCGACACCGCGAACGAGTACGAGGCGCCGGCGCCCGCGAAGTCTTCGACGCCGGCATGGTCGGCCGTCCCGGACAGTATGACGCCGCCGGCCCCGAACCCGGTGACGTTCTCGGTAAACTCCACCGCGAACGGGATGGTGGCGGCGCCGGTGGGGCTCCGCTGCGCGGACGCGACGGTCGGGACGGGGGGCGTGCCGTCGTATTCCATCAGGAACCGCTCCGCCGCGGTGCTGTTGTTCCCGGCCTCGTCCCGCGCCGCGCCCGCGGGCACGTCGACCAGTATGGTCCCGTCGGATGTTGGCGACGCGTGGAACGAGTACGAGGCGCCGGCGCCCGCGAAGTTTTCTGCGCCGGCATGGTTGGCCGTCCCGGACAGTATGACGCCGCCGGCCCCGAACCCGGTGACGTTCTCGGTAAACTCCACCGCGAACGGGATGGTGGCGGCGCCGGTCGGGCTCCGCTGCGCGGAGGTCACGTTCGGGGCGGGGCCGGTCCTGTCTATGCGGATTCCCGCCGCATCGGAGGCCGCGTTGGGGTTTCCCGCCGCGTCCTGCACCCGGCCGGCCGGCATCCTCACCTCGAGCGTCCGCAGGTCGTCCGGGTTTGCCACGTCGAAGGCGTACGCCGCATCGAACAGCGAGACGCGGTGGTTGTCCCGGCCGGACGCGTACGCGGCGCCCGTGGCGGGGTCGACGGCCACGCCGGTCACTGTGAGGAGCGGGTCGTAGGGGTGGGTGAGGTCGGCGACGTGCTGCCACGCGGAGTCGAACACGGCGACGCGGCTGTTGAAAGCGTCGGCGACGAACACGTTGCCCGCGGGATCCACGTCCACGGCGAACGGGTAGGCGAACGAGTTCGTGATGTTGACGACGGGCCGCCCCTCGGCATCGTACACGCGGACGGTGTTGTTGTTAGAGTCGGCCACGTACACGCGGCCCGAAGAGTCGACCGCGATGCCGTTCGGCTGGTCGTACGGGCCGCCGACGTCGCGGACGTGCCGCCCCTCGTCGTCGAACACTTGCACGCTGTGGTTCAGCCTGACGGCCACGTACGCGTTGCCCGAGGAGTCGACGGCCACGCCGCTCGGGTTGACGAACGAGTTCCGTATGTCGTGGACGTGGCGCCACGCGGCGTCGTACACGCGGACGGTGTGGTTACCCGTGTCGGCCACGTACACGCGGCCGTGCGGGCCGCCCGCCGCCACGTCCTCCGGCCTCAAGAACGGGCCGCCCACGTGGCCGAGGTGGTTGCCCGCCCTGTCGAACGCGGAGACGCGGTGGTTGCTGCGGTCGGCCACGTACACGCGGCCCCCGGCGTCCACGGCCACGCCGTGCGGCTGGTCTAACTGGCCGTCGCCCGGGCCGTTGGCGCCAAAGTCGGCGCCGTGCGGCCAGACGCTGCGCAGGTTCGTCACGTTCCCGGAGGAGGCGTTGATGTCGGAGGCCTCCAGCGTGGTCGCGTCCACGGGCTCGCCGAAGGTCAGGTTGAAGGGCACCGCCGTCAGGTTGGTGGGGCCGTCCAGCGCCGCGGCGAAGGCGGGGACGGGGGCCGTGCCGTCGTACCTCACGTAGAACCACTCCGCCGCGGCGTTGCCGTTTCCGGCCCCGTCCCGCGCCGCGCCCTCCGGTATGTCGACCCGCACGGTCCCGTCCGATGCGGGATGCACCTCGAACGAGTACGAGGCGCCGGCGCCCGCGAAGTCTTCGACGCCCGTATGGTTGGCCGTCCCGGACAGTATAACGCGGCTGGCGTTGAACCCGGTGACGTTCTCGGTAAACTCCACCGCGAACCCGATCGCCGCGGCGCCGGTGGGGCTCCGCTGCGCGGAGGTTACGTTCGGGGCCGGGGCGGTCCTGTCTATGCGGATGCCCGCCGCGCCGGACTCGAGGTTCGCGTTTCCGGCGCGGTCCTGCACCCGGCCGGCCGGCAGGCTTACGGTGAGGTTCTGCCCGTCGAGGGGATCCGCCACCTCGAACGCGAACGTCGTGTTGAACGCCCGGATGCGGTTGTTGTTCCAGTCCGCCACGTATACGGCGCCCGAGGGGCCGTCGACCGCCAGGTTGTACGGATCCCGAAAGTCGTTGTCGGTGGTGGCGACGTGCTTCCTGGCCGTGTCGAAGATCTGGACTTGTGTGCGGCTCGTGCTGACCACGTATACGGTGCCCAGGGGGTCCACCGCCACGCCGCGCGGCCACTTGGCCGTGGAAATGGTGTCGTTGTAGTGCCTCGTCGAGTTGAATACCTGGACGCGGTTGTTCTTCATGTCGGCCACGTATATGTTGCCCGAGCCGTCGAAGGCCACGGCGTGCGGATCGTGGAAGCCCCACATGTTGGTGATGTGCGTCCAGTTGCTGTCGAAGACCTGGACGCGGTCGGCGAACGTGTCGGCCACGTATATGTTGCCGGACGCGCCGTCGACGGCCACGTCGTGCGGGCGGTTGAACCCGTGGCCGACGTCGCGGTCGTGCTGCAGCGCCGAGTCGTAGATGCGGATGCGGTTGTTGTACGTGTCGGCCACGTACACGCTGCCCGAGCCGTCGATCGTCACGCCGGAGGGGTTGCTGAACTGGCCGGGGGGCGTGAGCGTGCCGACGAACCGCCTGTCGGGGTCGAATATGGCGACGCGGCCGCCGCCGCCCCGGTCGGCCACGTACAGGTAGCCGGAGGCGTTCACGGCCACGCCGCCCGGCCTCGAAAGGCCGCCGATGTTCCCGTCGGGCAGCAGCCGCGAGTGCAGGTTCCGCACGTCCCCCGAGGA
The DNA here is from genome assembly GCA_958295735.1 of uncultured Candidatus Cenarchaeum sp. Classification (GTDB taxonomy): domain Archaea; phylum Thermoproteota; class Nitrososphaeria; order Nitrososphaerales; family Nitrosopumilaceae; genus Cenarchaeum. Next base: position 2,773,435 of record OY282369.1, on the reverse strand, counting down.
GGCCTCGATGTCGGGGGCCCCGAGGGTCCCGAGGTTTACGCCCTCGCTGAAGGCCAGCCGGAAGCCGACCGTGGTGGCGTTGGTCGGGCCGTCCCGCGCGGCCGTGACGTCCGCCGCGGGCCGCGTGCCGTCGTATTTTATCGAGAACCGCTCCGCCGCGGCGTTGCCGTTCCCGGCCTCGTCCCGCGCCGCGCCCTCCGGTATGTCGACCCGCACGGTCCCGTCCGATATAGGCGACACCTCGAACGAGTACGAGGCGCCGGCGCCCGCGAAGTTTTCCACGCCGGTATGGTTGGCCGTCCCGGACAGCATGACGCGGCTGGCGTTGAACCCGGTGACGTTCTCGGTAAACTCCACCGTGAATCCGATCAGCGGGGCCCTGGTAACGCGTGACTGCGCGGCCGTGACGGTCGGGATCGGCCCCGTGCCGTCGTATTCTATCGAGAACCGCTCCGCCGCGGTGCTGTTGGCGGCCGCGTCCCGCGCCGCGCCCGCGGGTATGTCGACCAGTATGGTCCCGTCAGACGTCGGCGAGACCCCGAACGAGTACGAGGCGCCGGCGCCCGTGAAGTTGGCGACGCCCGTGTGGCCGGCCGTCCCGGACAGCATGACGTCGCCGGCCTCGAACCCGGCGGCGGGGCGGTTGAAGTCGACCGTGAAGCCGATCGTCGCGGCGTTGGTCGGGCTCCGCTGCGCGGCCTCGACGGTCGGGATCAGTAGCGAGCTGTCGTACGTTATCGAGAACCGCCCCGCCGCTATGCTGTCGACGCCCGCGTCCTGCGCCGCGCCCTCCGGTATGTCGACCAGTATGGTCCCGTCGGACGTCGGGGAGACCCCGAACGAGTACGAGGCGCCGGCGCCCGTGAAGTCTTCGACGCCCGCATGGTCGGCCGTCCCGGACAGCATGACGCCGCCGGCCCCGAACCCGGTGACGGGGCGGCTGAAGTCGACCGTAAAGTTGATCGTCGCGGCGTTGGTCGGGCTCCGCTGCGCGGCGGTGACGGTCGGGGTCAGCAGCGAGTTGTCGTACTCTATCGAGAACCGGCCCGCCGGCTCGTTGCCGTTCCCGGCATCGTCTTCCGCCGCGCCCTCCGGTATGTCGACCAGTATGGTCCCGTTGGCCGTGGGCGACACCGTAAACGAGTACGAGGCGCCGGCGCCCGAAAAGTTGGCGACGCCGGCATGGTCGGCCGTCCCGGACAGCACGACGCCGCCGGGCCCGAACCCGTCGACGCCCTCGGTAAACTCCACCGTGAACCGGATGGTGGGGGCGCCGGTCGGGTTCGGCTGCGTGGAGTTTATGGCGGGGACGGGGGCGGTCCTGTCTATTCTGATGCTCGCCGCGTTGGACTCCCCGTTCGCGTTGCCGGCCGGATCCTGCACCCGGCCGGCCGGCAGCCACGCGGTGAGGATCCGCAGGTCGTCCGGACCCGCCACGTCGAACTCGGCGTGCGCCGCATCGAACAGCGTGACGCGGTGGTTGTTCCGGCCGGACGCGTACACGTCGCCCGTGGCGGGGTCCACGCCCACGCCCGTCACGACGTTGAACGATCTGGTGAGGTTGGTGACGGGCTGCCACGCGCTGTCGAATACCTGGACGCGGTGGTTGTTGGCGTCGGCGACGAACACGTTGCCCGCGGGATCCACGTCCACGGCGAACGGGTAGTCGAACGAGTTCGTGATGTTGACGACGGGCAGCCCCTCGGCGTCGTATACGCGGACGCGCTTCTCGTTCGAGTCGGCCACGTACGCGTTGCCCGAGGAGTCGACCGCGATGCCGTTCGGCTGGTCGTACGAGTCGCCGACGTCGCGGACGTACTGCCACGCGCGGTCGAACACGTAGACTCGGTGCGTGCCCCTGTCGGCCACGTACACGCTGCCCGAGGAGTCGACGGCCACGCCGCTGGGTATTCCGAACTGGTTGCCGGGCGTGGTGTAGTTGATGTCGTGGACGTGTTCCCACTCGGAGTCGAACACCCGGACGCGGTCGTTGTCGGTGTCGGCCACGTACACGCGGCCGTGCGGGCCGCCCACCGCCACGTCGTGCGGGTGCGTGAACGTGGACGGGCCGCCGATGTGGCCGACGTTGTGCCCCGTCTTGTCGAAGACGGAGACGCGGTGGTTGAGCGTGTCGGCCACGTACGCGTGGCCGGAGGCGTTAACGGCCACGCCGTGCGGCGTGTTGAGCTGGTCGGGGCCCGAGCCGTGGCTGCCAATGTCGGCGCCGTGCGGCCAGACGCTGCGCAGGTTAGTCACGTTCCCGGAGGAGGCGCTGATGTCGGAGGCCTCCAGCGCGGTCGTGTTAACGGGCTCGCTGAAGGTCAGGTTGAAGGGCACCGCCGCCAGGTTGGTGGGGCCCGGCTGCGCGGGGGCGACGGCGGGGGCGGGCGGAGTGCCGTCGTATTCCACCAGGAACCGTCCCGCCGCGGCGCTGGGGATGCCATGCGCGTCCAGCGCCGCGCCCTCGGGTATGTCGACGCGTATGGTCCCGTCCGATGTGGGCGACACCGTAAACGAGTACGAGCCGCCGCCGCCCGAAAAGTTCGCGACGCCCGCATGGCCGGCCGTCCCGGACAGCATGACGCGGCTGGCGTTGAACCCGGTGACGTTCTCGGTAAACTCCACCGCGAACCCGATCGTCGAGGCGTTGGTCGGGCTCTGCTGCGCGGACGAGACCGCCGGGACCAGGGCCGTCCTGCTTACGTAGATGCTCGCCGTGTTGGACGCCCCGTTCGCGTTGCCGGCCGGGTCCTGCACCCGGCCGGCCTGCATTTCCACCGTGAGGGTCTGCCGGTCGGCCGGATTCGCCACGTCGAACTCGTACGCCACCGTGCGGAATGCCTGGATGGTTCTGTTGCCCCTGTCGGCCACGTATATCTCGCCCGAGGGGCCCGCCGCCACGCCCGTCGGGCCGCTGAACGAGCCGGGCAGGTCGCCGATGTAGGCCGGGGCGGGATCGTACATCCCGACGCGGTTGCTGCCGGTGTCGGCCACGTATATGGTGCCCGTGTAGATGTCGACCGCCACGCCCTCCGGTTTGCTGAACTCGCCCGGCAGGGCGCCGGCGTAGCCGTGGGCGGGGTTGAATATGTCAACGCGGTCGTGTTCCTTGTTGGCCACGTATATGTAGCCGGAGGCGTTCACCGCCACGCCGCGCGGATCCCAGAACTGGCGGGCTATAAAACCGACGTGGACCCCCGAGGAGTTGAAGATCTGGAGCACCTCGGCAGTATTCTCCAGCACGTAAATGTTGCCCGATCCGTCGACCGCCACGGCGTAGGGACTGTCCATGCCGGAGCGCGTGATGTTGGCGGTGCTGCGGTGGGCCGAGTCGAATACCGCGATGCGGCCGGGGGGGTAGTCGACCACGTGCACGCTGCCCGAGCTGTTCACCGCCACGCCGGTCGGCCAGTTGAACCCGCCGGGAAGCGCTCCCGTGAAATTCCCGCCGGGATCGAAAACGTGGACCCGGTTGCTGGTCCCGTCGGCCACGTATACGTTTCCGGACGCGGCGTCGACGGCCACGGCGGTCGGGTCGCTGAGCGAGCCGTTGCCGCTGCCGGGGCCGCCGAAGTCTCCGCGGTGGCTCAGCACCGCGCGCAGGTTCTGGACCTTTCCCGAGGAGGCGCGTATGTCAGACGCGTCGAGCGTCGAGGAGTTTATGGCCCTGCTGAAGTTCATGGTGAACGGCACGGCCTCCAAGTCTGTGGGGGAGGCCGTGGCGTTCGAGATCTCTACCGCCAGCAGGTGGCCGTCCGCGTGCGCGTGCGGCGCGGCGGCGGCGGCGCAGCCCGCGAGGATCGCCGCGAGCGGGATCAGGGCCGCGGCGGGCGGCAGCCGGCGCCGCGATCCGGGACGGCCGGGGGTTCTCGTCAGCGGCATGGGCGATCTCCCTCCCTACCCCCCCCCCCCCAGCCCCGGACGGGCGGGGGCCGCTTCCGCCGGAGTGTCCGGCCATGCCCGCGCCCGCCGCCCGCGCGCGGGCGTCCCCGGCATGGGGCGCCTGCCGCGCGCCCGCGCGGGCCGTCGCGATGCCGGCCCAAGGAATCCGGCCCGCGGGCGCGCGGGCCGTCACCGCTAGATCGTCCCAGCGAAGCAGCACGCGGGCCTGATGCTCCGCCGATAAATAAACAGTCCGTCCGCCATCGAGTGTTTGTACAATCCCGAAATCGTTTCGCATGCCGATCCGCGACTGGGACGGGGGGTTCGCGGGAGGGGGGCCGGCGGGGTGATCCCGAAACCGTTTCGCATCCTGGCCGGCGGGCTGGCCCGCCGCGCGGCTGGAGCGGAAATGAAGGTGTGCGGGGGGGCCGGAGCGCCCCCCATGGCGAAAACGTTGCGCACTAACCCGGCGAAAAAGGTGCGCGGTGATGGCGAAGCTGGATCCCGTCAAGGTGAAGTGGATGGTGGGCGAGATGAAGAAGGGGGGCCGGAGCGCCTGGATCGCGGCCCGGACGGGGGTCCCGCCGCGCCGCGCGCGGCAGATCCGCGCCCGGTACCGCAGGACGGGGGAGGTGCCCGCGCTGGGCGTGCGGGGCAGGACGAGGAATGAGATCCAGGACCGCGCCAGGATCCCGGCGGAGGAGGCGTTCCTCCAGTGCAGGACGGGCGCGTCCAGGCCGGGGCGGATCGTGGCGGTCACGGCGAGGATCCGCATACCCCACAACACCACCCGCCGCGTGCTGAAGAAGGGGATGGCGGCGGAGCATCCGAAGAAGAGCAGGAGGCGCGAGCGGATCGGGCGCGAGAGGACGCACTCCGACTCCCCGCGGCACGCCGGCTACGAGCGGCTCCCCGACGGGAGGCAGTTCGTGGCGCACCGGGACGACGCCTCGCGGTTCATCGCGGGCCACGGGGCGTTCGAGGAGGCCGCGGGGAAGCACGCCCCGGAGGCGCCCTGGTGGGCCATGGCCGAGCGCGGCAGGCCCGCCCCCATAATGGCCGACCGCGTGTCCCGGTCCTGCGCCAGCGGGTCCAAGGCCAGGAAGCGCGGCAGGACGGGGTTCGAGGGGAGGCTGGGCGTGAGGCACATCCTGGCGGGGGTGGGGCATCCACAGACCAACGGCAGGCCGGAGGGGCTCCGCGGCGAGATCCGGGGGAAGATCGAGCGGTTCAGCGGGATGGGCGAGTTCGTCCGGCGGCACGACCGCGACAGGCCCCGCGGCTCCCCGGACCAGGGCACGCCGGGGACGCCCGCCGGGGCGTTCGCGCGGAAGATGCCCGAAAAGGGGCAAAGAGTCAAAGACGAGCACGCCGGGGAGGAGCATCTTGCCAGCTAGGATGCGAAACGATTTCGGGATCGCGCACGCGGCGGCGCGCAGGGCCGGCCGGCCGGCGGGCGCGCGGGCGAAGGGCCGCCGGCGGGAGCCGGGGCCGGGCGCCGCGGGGCGGGCCTTCGGGAGGGCCCAGGGGCCGGGCGCGGGGCTCGCGGGGGCCGGAACCGCGGATGCCCGGCATTCCGCGGCCTTGGCCGCCCTTCGCGCCCGGAACCGCGCCCCGCCCTGCGCGCGGCCGCCCCGCACGCGGGCCTGCCGCGGAGGCGCCGCCGCGGCCCGGGAGCCCATCCCGGGGCGCTGGTGGCAGTTGGCGGCGAACGTGACTCCGCGATACGAGGTCGGCCCCTAGCGCGTCCAGCTCCTCCAGGCTGATCCGGAAGTCGGCGTCGACGCTGCCGCCCGGCGGCGCCCCTCCCGGCATCTCGGTGCCCGCCGCCAGCGGGGCCGAGTCGGCCCGCCTCGGGGGGGCGCCGTCCAGGCCCACGGACATCGCGTACGAGAACGGCGGCGGGGCCCCCGGCAGGGGGGCGCCGCCCTTGAACTGCATCCAGTCCGTGGCGGACACGGACACGGGGGGCATCGGGACGGTCCCCGTGTTCGTCATGGTCTGCCGCGCCGGCCCGCTCCTGCTCCCCGCCTACAGCCCGGGGAGGGCGGGGGACGATTTTTCCAGCGCCATCCCGCATGTGTCTATGCCGCGGAGCAGTTCCGGGGCCCGCCCCATTCCGCCGATGCGTCGGACACGGACCGCGCGCCGCGCGTCGCGGGCAGCCGCAGGTCGCCGTTCCCGTCCATGCTTGTGCGGCCGAGCGGGCCGCCTTCCAAGTTGGCCGCGCCCGCCACGTTCCCCCCGCCAAGGACTGGTCGTTCCCTGCAGGCACCAGGGCGCCGCCCAGCGCGCGGGCGGCCCCGTGCGCGGCGCAGGCGGGCGTGGCCGACGTGGCGGGGCCGCGATGCGGTCAATACAGTCCGTCATGATGTTGCGCTCCGCGGCGAACTGGGCGGCGGACGGCCGCACGTCGCGGGCCAGCTGGACGGCCGCCGCATCGGCCAGCACGGCGGGCGACGCGGCCACGCCGCTGCCCGCGCCGCCGGCCGCGGCCGCTCCCCGCGGATGCGGGCCCGGCCCGCTCACGTGTACGCCGCGCGCTGCCGCAGTATGTCGCTCGGCCTGGTACTTGGCCACGTCCCAAGCATCAACTCACGTGTACGCCGCGCGCTGCCGCAGCACGTCGCCTTTCAGGCTCGCGGGCAGGTCGGGCAGGCTGTCCTTCGCGCGCCCCTCCACCACCGCGTGCGCCTCGTCCATTATGGCCGATGCCGCCTCGCTGTGCGAGTGGCCGGCGCCCGGCAGCGAGTTGAGGCCGGCCGCCGAGCCGACCGACGAGCCGGACAGCACGTCCCCGAGCACCTTCGCGAAGTCGTTCATGGACGAGCTCGCCTCGGGCATCATGCCGCCGAGCGCGCCGTTGAGCCCCTTTATCACCGACAGGCACGGGCTCAGCGTGACCACGATGTCGCCCATCTCGGCCACCGTGCTCATCCGCACCCTCACCTGGTCGAGGGCGAGCCTCGCCCCGCCCACCATGTCCGTTATCTTCCTCATCTCGGCCAGCTCCACCGCGTAGGCCCTGGCGTGCCCGTGGTTGTTGGCCGCCTGCGCCTTTACTATCCTGCTGAAGACGGCCTCGTGCTTTTTGCGCAGGCTCGCGTGTATGGCGTCCAGTTTTGCTATCTGCATGCCGAGCTGCGCCTGGGCCGTGTCCAGCCGGCTCTTCAGCGGCGCCTGGGGGCGCACCTTCCCCATCACGCGGCCGGACAGGCCCCCGCCGCCCCTCCCGCCGCGCCCCGACCAGCCCTTGTCGCTTATCAACCGGCCTTTCCTGTGCGGAACGGGTTTAAGGCAGGCCGTAACCGGCGCCGGAGTGACCGCGGTCACGGGCAACGGCGGTGACGGCATTCCCGCGGGGCGGGCGGCGGCGCCCCCCGCCCCGGCGCGCCCCGCGGCCGCCGGGAACGCGGGCGGCGCGCCGGCGCGGGGCCCCGGCCCCCTTCCGGCCCGCCCTCCCGGGCCCCCGCCCGGATCGCTCCGGGACGGGAGGCCCGCCGCGCGCCGGATTCAACCGCGGCGCGGCCCTCGGCCATGACGCCGGCAAAAGTCCCCGCGATCGCCGCCCCGGGCCTGGTACCTGGCGGGATCGCGCCCGGGCAGCGCCGCCGCGCGGGAACGGGCGCGCCGCCGCGGCGGCATTCCCCGCGGCGGCATTCCCCGCCACAAGGATCCGGACCGGTAGATCCCAGGCGTAGTTTTTTGGGCGCGGGCCAGCGCCGCCCGAAACTGCCGCGCGATGCAAATATCTATACAGACAAGTTTTCAGATCTCGGCGACGGCGACGCCAAACGGCCCGGACGCGCGGCAGATCGCCCGCCACGCGGCGAAGTTCGTGGGAAAGTTGTTCGGGGAGCTGGCGCGGGGGCGGGGAAGGGGCGCGGCGCGGAGCGCGGGCCGGCCGATTTCGCGCGCGTGGTGATGAAGGCGGGGCTCGAGAAATCGTCCATGCAGGCCTCCACGAGATCGATGCGGCGGGCGGCGGAGGCGGCCGCGGAGGAATGCGGGTCCGGCGCGAAGCCGAAGCGCATCCCGAACCCCGATCCCGCCGGGTCGTCCGTCCTCGCCGCGGGCGGGGGAAAAATGGCCGGGTGCTGCAACAGAAAGCTGGGCAGCACCGTCCCAGTAGATCCTAGGTGCAGGTTTTGAGCGCGTCCCCTGCGCGGCCCCGGCACCTTGCACGCGCCCGCCCCCCCCCCCCCCGTCCCGCTGCCCGCCGCGCCTCCCGACGGCCGTAGCCGGCCCGCGCGCCGACAGATCCGGGCCGGATTCGCGTTTTTTTTCTTGCGCGCGCCCGCGCCTCTCCAGTCCGCCGCCCCGGCGCCGCGCGGGCTGCGCGAAACTGGGGATTCGCGCCCCGGAAGCTTCGGCCCGCGGTTCCGACCGGGGAAAATTTCGCCGCGAATTGTGCCGTCCGGACGGCAGTTTGGCCCCAAAGGGCGAAGTTTCCAGCCAACGGCCGCGCGGCCGCATGCCTCGGCTGCCCGTCCCTATTCGTGGTAGGCGCCGCGTGCCCGGGGAGGCGGCCCCGGGGGACGCGGCGGCCGCGCGGCGCGGGGACGCGAGGCGGTTCGGCGCGCCCGCGGCGATTCGGGCAGGCGGCGGCCCGCGCTTCGCGGGACGGGGAGTCCGCGGAAGGGACCTGGAAGGCGCGCGGGGGATCGCGGCGGCCGGCCGTGCCGGGGGGCGATCTGCCGGAGCTCGGCGTCGATCCGGCAGGCAACCGCCCCCGCCTCCCGCGGGCAGGCGGCAGGCCGGGGAGGTGCTCCGGGACCGGGGAGGCGGGGATCGCGCGCCGCCGGGGCCCGCCGGAATTCGCCGCGGCTTGCGGCGGGCGGAGGCCCCGCCGCCCGCTGGACGCGGGCAGCCCGGAAGCCCCGCCAGGCGCATCCTCCGCCGGGAAGGACGCGGAGGCGATCGAGAAAAACAGCCCGCGCCGGACAGGGGAGGACGCGAGCGAACAGGCGGCGTGGTTTTCGCACAACATGCCGCCCGAGCTCGCCGCGCGGGGGCGCGCGTTCCGCCCTCCCGAGCCCCGGTTGCGGCGGCCGGATGCCCGCGTCCCGCCCGGCGCCGCGCCGGCCGGCCTAGCGGGCCGCGTCCGCGCGCGCAACCGCGGCGGGCGGGGGGGACGCGGCGGGCCCCTGCTTCCTCTCAGCCTCGCGCGCTTCGCTCACGGCTCTGTGTGCGGCCGCCAGCTCAACCGCGCCGGCCATGAGATCGGCCGGGGTGACCGGGTCGTGCGGCTCGCCCCAGTAGGTGGGGGGCCTAGAGCTCTCGCGCCTTTTCAGCATGCCCTCGTACTTTTCCGGGTTCTTCAGGTAGTCCTCCAGGACGGCGCGCGTGGTCTCACGCGGGATATCGCGCCACTTCGCGAAGGTGTATTCCACGGCCGGTATCATCTCGGCATGCTTCATGCCGCACAACGCCGAGTCCTCCTCCACGAGTTCCTCGAGCTTCCAGATCAGGCGAACGGTGTCGCTCTCGTCCAGCTTTGCCGCGCCCATGCCCCGTGGTGCGCCGCGGCGGTATTTAAACGGTGATCAGTCCGTAGTCTATCTCATAATCACGCCTACGGCGGCCCCGGCGGGGCAGTTTTTCACGCCTAAAATCCGAGTTATGAGATAGACTATCAGTCCGGCTCGCGCGAGGCCGGCAGCCCCCGCTCCGCGGGGGCGAATCCGGACCAACGCGGGCGCTTTCGCGCCCGTGACTGGCGGGTGCGCGGCATCGTGCTGCGGCCCTTTCGCAACCGTCCCGGACGGCGCCCCGGCTTCGCCCGCCCCCCGCCCCCGAGTCCCCCGCCCGATCCCGCCGATGCCGTGCCGCCAAGCCGCCGCAGGGCGCCACCTCGGGCTGGATCTCCCCGGCCGCCCTTCCGCACGCGCGCGCATCGCTCCCGGGCGGGCGCCCGGAGGCCGAAAAGGCGGCGCGGGCGGCCCGCCCGCATCATCCCCGGCGGCGCCGCCGCGCGGCGGGGGGCTTTTGGCCGCGGCGCCGAAAAAAGCCGCCCCGGCGCGATCGCCGCCCCGAGCCGGGCGGCTTTCGGGCGAGATTGCGGGAAGGCAGGCCATACCGTACTAATTAAATACCACAATATACCATACTAGTATCGTGACAAGTGTTCGCGGACAGCGCGGGCTTCCGCGCCGCCTGCCGGGTCCGGCCGGCGCGCCGCCGTCGGGGGGCGCGGGGAGCCGAGGCGGCGGCCCCGGCATTCCCGACCGATCTGATCGGGCAGTCAGAAAAAGGCGAGCGGCGGACGGCGTGGAGTTCAGAAAGGCCACGGCCGCGTTCAATGATATAAAGGCGCTTGTTGGTGGCGCTTGGGAAATCGCCGAAGTGTCGGGGCTGGCAGACGAGTACGTCGGGAGGTTCGGACTGCCGCCCTCCCGCATCCGCGACCTGTTCAAGTCGCCCGCCGCCGAACGCGCCAAGGACGCGGATCCGGGCTTGACGCGAGAGTTGTGGTCGGCGGCCGCACGCGACAGCCCGGAGATCCGGGACATCCGCCGCAGGATACTGGAACATCAGGGCGGAGTCAACGCGACCGCGCGGCAGATGCTGGAGACGAACACCTTGTTGTTCAGGGGGACGCACGCGGACGAGCTCGACTCGATCCTGGAGCACGGCGCGGTGGGGGTGGGCCCGCCGTCCGCGAGGGGGGGCAACAAGACCGGAAAGGAATTCGGGTTCCTGTCATTTTCGGTGCTGGAGAGTTCCGCGCTCAGATTCGGCGACGTCCTGCTGGAGTTCGACGCCGGGGCCCTGCGGCGGGCGGGCGCGGCCCCTGTAGAGTACGACATGTTCGCCACGAAGCAGGGCGACGCGCACGAGGCCGCGGGCAAGCCCATGTCGCTGGCATACGTCCGCGATCTGGAAGTGAGGATTCCGAGGGGGGAACCGCTGCCGATCTCCAGCATCCTGAAAATCCTGATACTGGACGCGAAACCCGGCGCGGCGGGCGCGCTGGTCGGCGCGTACGGGACGATCGCCGCGTGCGCCGCCGCCAGCAAGAACGAGCTGCTGGCCCAGTTCGTCTAGCGGCGGGGCGACCGGAAGCGCGGCCCGCAGGTCCGCGCGGCCAAGCCGGGAGGGGGAGGTTCCGGCCGCGGCGGGCCGGCCGATCCCCGCACGATGCGGGGAGATCGGCCGCGGAACGCCCCGGCTGGCGCGCCCCGGAGCCGGCCGGCGTGCTCCCGCGCGGCGGGTCGCCGCCCCGAAAAGTCCGCCGCCGCGCGGGAGCACGCCCCTGCCGCGCCCGAGCCGCGCGCGGCACCCCACGGTCACCACGGCGCCTGCCGCCAGCGTTCGGCGCGCCCCCACGCGCGGCGGTAGTCCAGGGGGCGGCGCCCCCGTCACCACGGCGCCTGCCGCCAGCGTTCGGCGCGCCCCCGCCCCGCCGGCCGCCGCGGCCCCGGCCCCCGCAGCCGGTTCCTTCCCAAGCCGCGGCGCCGCATCCCGCCCCCTCCGCGGCCCGGCCGGCGCCGCGCCGGCCGGCCTAGCGAATCGCGCGCGCAACCGCGGCGGCCGCGGGGGGCGCGGCGGGCCTCCGTCCCCTTTCAATCTCGCGCGGTGTTTGCGCGCGAACCCAAGACGTCCCCCGCCCCTTCCAGAGTGAGCGGGGCGGGCATCTTGAACATGGGGTTGCCTGGCCCGAGGCGCTCGCGCCTTTTCAGCGCGCCCTCGCATTTTTCCGGGTTCTCCAAGTAGTCTCCCAGGACGGCGCGCGCGGCCTCCGGCGGGACATAACGCCACTCCGCGGAGGCGCATTCCACGGCCGGCATCATCCCGGCAGGCCCCGTGCCGCACGCTTCTGGCGCGCCCATCGCGCATCATGGATCGAAGATCGGCCGAACGGCGTCGCCCTCGCCCCGCGCGGATGCGCCCATGCCCCGCGTTGCGCCGCGGCGGTATCCGAACAGTGACTGGGCCGCGGTCTTTGCGCACAATCCCGAAATCATTTCGCACGCCGATCCGCGGCTGGAACGGGGGGTTCGCGGGGGAGGGGCCGGCGGGGCGGTTCCGAAGCCGTTTCGCATCCTGGCCGGCGGGCTGGCCCGCCGCGCGGCCGGAGCGGGAATGAAGGCGCGTGGGGGGGCCGGGCGCTCCCGCGGAGGCGGAAATGCTTCCAGACACGTCCACGAGCGGGAATGAAGGCGCGTGGGGGGGGGCGCTCCCCCCATCCCGTACAAGGCCGTCGCCCACATCCCGGGTCAGTAGATCCCAGGTGTAGATTTCGGGCGCGGCCCGGGCGCTACCATGCAAAGATCTACATGGTCAAGCATTATGATTTTCGCGACGGCGGGGCCAAGCGGCGCACCCGCGCGCCGGCGGGACGATCCCCGCGCGCCGAAGGCCGCGTGCGGGCCGCACAAGAGGCCGGGCATCGGGACGGGGAAGAGGCGCAACGCGGCGCGCGGGCCGCCCGGCTGCGCGCTCGCGGCGGCGAGGGCGGGGCTCGACAACGCGACCGTCGAGTCCGCCACGGGAAGGACGGGGCGCGAGAACGAGGTCGCCGGGGGCGGGCGCGGGCCCGGCGGGCGGAAGGCGAAGCGCGTCCCGCGAGCCGATCTCACCCGGTCGGCCACGCGCGCCGCGGACGAGGACGACGCGGTCAAGTTCTTCGGGGAGGAGCTGAAGCAAACCGGGCAGGTCGCGCTCCAGTCCGGGATGGCGAAAGGCACAGACGCGTGCGACACAGACGCCACCGACAACTCGCACTGCGGCAAGGGCCTCAAGGAATATGCCAGGAAGTCGCGCCCGCGCGCGGGGACGCCCGCGGCCGTCTCGCACGCGCTGCCGCGCGGGATCGGCGATGCCAACATCATGCTCGCGGCAGGGCAGTTTCCGGGCGGCGACAAGCTGGCCGGCTGCACGCGCAGCATGCTGGCGTCCGCCGCCAGGCAAGGGGTGATGCCGAAGCGCCTGCTGGCGGACCGCGGGTTCTTCGACGCGGACTGCGTGCCCTTGGCCGGGGAGGGGGGGCGCACCCGGATCACGCCGGCGTCCAAAAACGAGAGGATCAAGCGCCGCATACGGGAGCCCGCGAGGGAAGGCTGCCGCGGGCCTCGGCATACACGATGCTCAACTCCGCCGGCAGGAGCGCGGCGATCACCCCGGTCATACTGAAAAAAGCCGCAGTCGATGGCAAGGAGGGCGGCGACGGCGACGGCGACGTGGTGTCGAAGTACGTCGCGTTCGCCACCAACGTGTCGATCGAGGAAGCCGAGGCGATCTGGTCTATACCCGAGGAATACCGCAAGCGGCGGGGGATCGAGACGGCGATCAGGGCGGCCGGGGGCATCACGGGAAAGACGACCAGCAACTCGATCGCCCCGCGGCTGCCGCTCTTCCTCGCGCCGCTCCTCCCGTACGACCCGTGGAGGATTGCCAGGTTCGCCGATCCCGTGTCGGGACGCGGCGGCGAGAAGATCACCACGGACCAGTTCGCGGGGCGCATCGCGGAAGCCCAGGGATCGTCCGTCGGCGATCGCGGAAAATAGCGCGCGGCGCGGGCGGCGCGCGGGACGCATCCGAATAATCGGCGCGGCTCCGGGACGGGACGGCCGCGGGCCCCGGCCACGGCTGCCGGCGGCGGGACCTGCCGGGCGCGCCGGGGCGGCGCCCGTCCGCGTCCGGCGCCGGGGCGGCGGACTGGAGAGGCGCAGGCGCGCGCAAGAAAAAAACGCGAATCCGGCCCGGATCTGTCGGCGCGCGGGCCGGCTGCGGCCGTCGGGAGGCGCGATGGGCAGCGGGACGGGGGGGGGGGAGGGCGGGCGCGTGCAAGGTGCCGGGGCCGCGCGGGGGACGCGCTCAAAACCCGCACCTAGGATCTGCCGGGACCGCCCGCGCGGGGCGCCCGGGGGGCGGTCAGCCGAACGTGAACGTGAACAGCTCCAGGCCGCCCGCGCCCGCCTCCAGCCTGAGCAGGTGCTCGCCCGGCTCGGCGCTGGACACTACATTGTACAGGTCGTGCCCGTCCACCTCGACGATGCCGCCGGCCGCGTCGCTCCCCGCGTGCTCCGCGGGCAGCGGCTCCCCGTCCAGCGTGACCCGCAGCTCCGCCTCGTTCCCGGCCACGATGTTGACCTCCTTGGCCGCGTACCGGACGGTCACCGAGCCGGACTCCGAGACGAGGGCCATCCCGTCCCTGCCGTTGCTCCACGTGCCCTCCATGTAGAAGAGGCCCGGCGCCTCGGACCCCCCCGGCACCCCGGCGTATTCCACGTCGGCCCCCGGCACGAAGCCCTCGGGGCTCCCCAGGTTGTTCCTCCCGTGCGCGAACGCGTACCCGAGGTACAGTTCCGGCGTCCTCTGCCTCGTGTGCTCGAACTCGCCTATGTCGACGAGCCCGTCCGGGACGGCCTCGGCGGCGGCCTCGGGCAGGGCCATGGCGGCCGCCCTCTCGGCCAGCAGCGCCCGTATGACCTTTTCCGTCTCGTCGTAGGCCCCCTCGCCGATGTGGTCGTACCGTATGTAGCCCTCGTGGTCCGCGACGTACTTCCTGGGCCAGTACCTGTTCTCGAAGGCCTTCCACGTCTCCTTGTCGTTGTCCAGTACCACGGGGTACTCTATGCCGTACTTTTCCACCGCGAACCGCACGTTGTCGATGTCCTTCTCGAAGGCGAACTCGGGCGAGTGTATCCCGACCACGACCAGGCCCGACCCGGAGTATTTTTCGTCCCAGGCGGTTATGTGCGGCAGCGTCCTGATGCAGTTCACGCACGAGTACGTCCAAATGTCGTACAGCACCACCTTCCCCTCCAGCGACCCGGCGAGCGACCCCTCGTCGGCGTTGACGTACCCGGCTATCCCCGCGAGCTCCGGCGCCTTCCTGAACCCGCTCTTGTCCACCTGCAGGGCCGCGGCCGGGGCCGCGGCGCCCCCCGGCGCGGCCGCGGGCTCGTCCAGCGATCCCAGCGCGAGGCTCGTGGCCGCGGCGGCCGCGGCCAGCCCGGCCACGAGCAGCGCCGCCGTCTTCATCCCCGACCTCACCGCACAGTCACCGCGGCAGCACCAGCTCGTTCAGGAGCGGGAAGCTGGCCAGCTGCTCCAGCTGGTTGAAGAAGACGAGGGCGCCCAGCGCCATGATGAGCGCCCCGAGGACCACGGAATAGTACTTCAGGTGCCTGCCCATGGCCCGTATGAGCCAGGTGGCCCTGGAAAAGAAGACGGCCATCAGCATGAACGGCGCGCCGAGGCCCAGCGAGTACGCCAGCAGCAGGTTGAACGCCGCCGAGGGCGTCGTGGATGCCAGCGCCAGTATGGTCCCCAGGACGGGGCCCACGCAGGGCGTCCAGCCGGCCGCGAAGGCCAGTCCGAAGACGAAGGACATGGGGTAGCTCGCCCCGGCCCTCTTGGGGAAGAGCTTCTTCTCGACGTTGAGCCTCTTCACCCACTGCGAGAGCAGCAGGTACGCGCCGAAGGCGACGATGACTGCGCCCCCCACCTGGTTGAGCGCGTCCACGGCGAGGCCCGCGGCGGATCCGGCCAGCACGCTGTTTATCACGACCCCGGCCGCGGCGAACACGAACGAGAACCCGGCCACGAAGAACGCGGCGTTGAGCACGACGGCGGCCCTGTCGACGGACACCGCCTCCGCCATGGCCGTCCCCTTTCCCGACGCGGACCCGCCGTCCCCGCGGGCCAGCCCGCCCACCGTCGTGCCGGATATGTACGCGAGGAACGCCGGCACCATCGGGAGTATGCACGGGGCTATGAACGAGCCGAGCCCGGCCAGCACCGCTATCGCCAGGGTGATCTCCGCCATGCGCATCGTGCGGCCGGCGTTCTTTAAAGCGTTGTTCCGAATCGCTGCCAGATGCGGCCCGAATGGCGCCGCCGGGCGGGGCCGCGGTCGCCCCGATCGGGCGGTCCCCGGCGCCGCCCCCGCGGGCGTTCCCCGGCGCCGCGCCGGCCGGATGCCGCGCCGCGTCGGCGAAGAACGGTCCCGGCCGCGGGCGCTTCCGGCCCCCCGATCCTGCGGGATTTTTCGCCCCCGCGGCGACCTTGCCGATCCTGCGGGATTTTTCGCCCCCGCGGCGACTTTGCCGATCCGGGCGCGCGATCGCCGCGGGGCCGCATCTCCCCGCTGCCGCCGCCTCCCGCGATCGCCGACCAGGCAGCCTGCCCGCAGTCAGGGAAGCCGAGCGGGGCGGCGCCCCGCGACGGGCCGGGCGGCACGGCCACGCGGGGGAGCGGAGCCCGGGCGCCGCCCGTGGCAGTTGCGGGACAAGCCGCCGGCACGCGCTTGCCTCGCCCCGCGCGAACGGGTGCGGGCGGAAGTCAAGCGCGATCACGGACAAGCCGCCGGCACGCGCTTGCCTCGCCCCGCCATCCCGCCGCGCCGGTTCCTTGCGCGGCGGCGCCGCTCCCGATTCCGCCATGCCGGCGTCGCAAATCCGCCATGCCGGCGTCGCAAATCCGCCATGCCGGCGTCGCAAATCCGCCATGCCGGCGTCGCAAATCCGCCATGCCGGCGCCGCCAAGGAATCCCGCCGCCCGGGATTGCGCGGCGCGGGGCCCGCCGGGGCGGCCCCGAGCCGCGGCGGGAGGGGGGGGGCAAGCGCGTGCAGCCGCGGCAACAGATCGCTTATATCAACGCGGGCGATATATGGAGGCGGACGGGATGGCAGAAAAAAGCACGCGCGGCCTCATCACAAGGGCCGGGATCGACGGGGGGACGGGCCGGCATGCGCAAAGCGAGCGCTGGGATGCCATGAGCATGGAGCCCGAGGTGGCGCGGTGGCTCATAGGAAGCAGCGGCTGGAAGACAAAGGATCTGGCAAAAGCGATGCGCATCCACGAGTCACAGATAGCGGACTGGATGGAGGGAAAGGAGATCAGCATGTCCGAACTAAAAAGGCTGGCACTGCACATAAAGCGCCCCGTCACGCTGTTCCTGCTGAAAAAGCCGCTCAAGGAGAGGAATACCGTGGATTACAGGAAACGTGCCGGCGAGAAAGGGCGCCCGGCCCACGAAACCGTCGTAGCGATCAGAAAGGCGCGCTGGTTGCAGTCGGTCGCAGTGGGGATGATGGAAGACATGGGCATGAGCACTCAGCCCAAGATCGGATCCGGAACCACGACGGGCGAGCCCCCCGAAGATGCGGCCCGAAGGGAGGCGAAGCGACTCGGGGTCGCGGTCCGGGGGAGCGGGGCCGGCGGCGCCGGCGATCTTTACGGGGAACTGAGGGCCGCCGTCGAATCCCTCAACGTGCCGGTATTCCAAGCGAGCATCGACGTGGGGGAGATGCGCGGGCTCGCGCTCTCGGGCGCGGAGCCAAACGCGATACTGGTGAGCAGCAGGGACGGGTACGAGGCCAGGAGGTTCTCGCTGCTCCACGAATACGGGCACCTGCTGCTGCGGAAGGGCGACGGCATGTGCAACACGGCAGCGGACGAGGAAGAGGGCTGGGATGATGGAGACGGGAGACGGCCGGGCGGCGCGGCGGCGGACTGGGGGAGCGAGGAGGGCAACGACGGCGCGGAACGGTGGTGCAACCGTTTCGCGGCAGAGGCGCTCATGCCCGAAAAAGAGTTCGTGGAAGAGATACGCAGGAATGAAGGCGTGGGCAGGGGCCCGCAAGAGATCATCGAACGGCTGGCCGAAAGATTCCGGACAAGCAGGCAGGCTGCCACGATACGCGCCATAAACACAACTAGCGGGAAGCGGGCGGACGGCTTCCGGCGCCTTTTGGGGCAGCCGGGCCGGGGCGCGCGCGGAGCGGGCGAAAGGGACACGGGCGGCCAGGATCCGGCCGGGTCGTGCATAAGCGGGCGGGGGGACATGTTCGTCTCGCTGGTTTTTGATGCGAGCGAGCGCGGGGAGATCACGACCAAGGACGTGATCGACTACCTCGGAGTCGGCTTGGAGTGGGTAGACGAGGTGCGAGAGGCGGCAGGACAGCACGGGTGACGCGCGCGCCACAGGCGCCCGCGCCTTCGGGTCTGCGCGGGCGGCATCCGAAGCGCGCGTTTCCGCCCGTCTGGAAAAGATTGGAAAAACCGGGCGGGCGGGATCGCATCACCGCTCCCGCGATGGCGAGGGGCGGGGCGTCGGGGGACGGCAAGTTCCCCCATGATCGGGGCACGGAACGCGGGGCGGCCGCTCGTGCGCGGCGGGCTTGCCGCGGTCGGGGCCCTTCCCGATCCAGTAGATCCCAGGTGTAGTTTTTTGGGCGCGGGCCCGAGCCGCGCGAAACTGCCGCGCGATGCAAAGATCTATATAGACAAGTTTTCAGATCTCGGCGATGGCGACGCCAAACGGCCCGGACACGCAGCAGATCTCCCGCCGCGCGGCGAAGTTCATGGGAAAGTTGTTCGAGGAGCTGGGCATAGGGACGGGGAAGAGGCACAGCGCGGCGTGCGGGCCGGCCGACTTCGCGCGCGTGACGATGAAGGCGGGGCTCGAGAACTCTTCCGTAGAGGCCGCCACGAGATCGATGCGGCGGGCGGCGGAGGCGGCCGCGGAAGAATGCGGGTCCGGCGAAGCCGAAGCGCGTCCCGAACCCCGATCTCACCAAGTCGTCCATCCTCGCCGCGGGCGAGGGAAAAGTGGTCGTGTGCTGCAACAGAAAGCTGGGCAGCACCGTCCGGGCGGCCGGCCGGTCCGGGATGAAGCCCGGCGTGGCGAAGGGCGCGATCGACACCACCGACTACGGGTACCGCGGCGAGAAACTGGAGGAGCACACGCGGGATTCCCGCCCGCGCGGGGGGACATCCACGGCCTTCTCGTACGCGCTGCTCCACGGCATCGGCGAGGACGCGAACGTCATGCTCAAGGTCAAGCGGTTCCCCCGCGCCGGCAAGCTGGAAGACGTCACGCTGTCGATACTGGCATCCGCCGCCAGGTCCGGGGTGCTGCCGGAGCTGCTGCTGGACCGCGGGTTCTGCAACGTGGGCTGCATGCTGGCGGCCGGGCTGAAGGGGAACAGGTGGATCATGCCGATGCTCAAGAACGCGAAGGTCAAGCGCCTCATAAGGGAGCACGACGAGGGAAAGCTGCCGCGGGCCGTGAAATACACGATGCACGGCGCCGGCGACAGGAGCGTGACGTTCACCCTGCTCATAGTGAAAAAAGCCGCGAACGAGGGGAAGGGGAAGGGGAAGGGGAAGGGGAAGGGGAAGGGGAAGGGGAAGGGGAAGGGGAAGGGGAAGGGGAAGGGGAAGGGGAAGGGGAAGGGGAAGGGGAAGGGGAAGGGGAAGGGGAAGGGGAAGGGGAAGGGGAAGGGGAAGGGGAAGGGGAAGGGGAAGGGGAAGGGGAAGGGGAAGGGGAAGGGGAAGGGGAAGGGGAAGGGGAAGGGGAAGGGGAAGGGGAAGGGGAAGGGGAAGGGGAAGGGGAAGGGGAAGGGGAAGGGGAAGGGGAAGGGGAAGGGGAAGGGGAAGGGGAAGGGGAAGGGGAAGGGGAAGGGGAAGGGGAAGGGGAAGGGGAAGGGGAAGGGGAAGGACGGCGACGGCGACGCGGTGTCGAGGTACGTTGTGTTTGCCACCAACATGCGGGTCGAGGATGCCGACGCCGCGATCGAGTCGATCCCCGAGGAATACCGCAAGCGGTGGGGGATAGAGACGGGGATCAAGGTGGTCAAGGGCATCACGGGAATCACGACCAGCAACTCGATCGTCCTGCGGCTGCTGCTCTTCTTCGTGCCGCTCCTCGCGTACAACCTGTGGAGGATCGCCGGGTTCGCCGCCGACGCGGCGGATCGTGGCAGCGGGAGGAAGTTGACCGCGAGCCTGTTCGTCGGGGGCATCGTGGAGGCCCTGGGATCGTTCGTCATGGACAGGGGCAAGTAGCGCCGGGCGGCGCTCGGGGATCCGGGGCCCGCCAGGCCGCCGGAATTCGGGATGCGCCGGCCGCGGGGCCTCCCCGCCGGCCGCGCTCCCTCCCGCGCGCGGCCCGCCGCGCCCCCGTTTTTTGCGGCGCTCCCCGCCGTCCCGCGCCGCCCCCCCCCCCCCCCGCCCCGCGCAAAAGCCGATCCGGCTCCCGCGCGGCGCCCCAGCTTGCCGCGGCGGCGCGAAGCCGGCATCCGCCGGGCGCGCCGGCCGGGGATTGCCGCGCGGTGTGCTTATCTACTGTGTTTGCTACGGGCGGCGCGAGCCTGCGCCCAAAATCTACACCTAGGACGTACTGGATCAGCCCCAGGAGATCGGGGCTCTCCTCTTGGTGCGACTCGAGGCCGCGCCAGCTCATCCCCTTATCCTGCCCGAGCATGGCGGAGCACCACGGCCCGCGGGGGCAGCGGACTGCGGCCCGCCTTTCCCGTCGCGCGCTTCCACGGCGGGGGGATGCTCGAGACGGCCTCGGCGGCCCTCCGCAGGAACGGGGCGCCCCCGCCGCGCGCCCCCTCCCGCCGGCGGCCGCGCGGCAACGGCTTCCTTGACATTTCCATACGGCGCACTCGCGGAGGGCCCCTTAACAAGCGTTGCCAATACTAGTATAGCGCCGTCAAAAAGTCTTTGCACGGGCTTCCGTGCAGACTTACGTCCATCGTGATCTGAGCGTGAGATCATGAGGTGGCTTGCCGTTGCTAGGCGTGGTTCCGGTTTGGACGTAAGTCTACACTTTTCAAATTTGCAAAAACTTTTTGACGGCGCTATAGATCTTAGTGTAGGTTTTGGGCGCGGCCACGGCGCGGGAGCCGCTCGTGGAAGGGCGCGGAATTCCAGTCGATCCTGATGAGCGTGGAGACATGCAGGCTGCGCGGGGTTGACTTTTACGAGTTCGGCATCGAGTACCTGTGCGAGAGGACAGGGGCGCTTCCGGCGGCCAAAGCTGCCGATGCGGGGAAAACGGCTTCAAAAGCGGAGCTCGTACCTATTTCTCTTCATTATTTTTACCAAGGCTACGCGGGATGAACTTCTACTGGTACGGCATCGAATACATGGGCAGGAAAGCCTCGAAAGCGATCCGCCGCGGGGGGGAGGGCAGAGGCGCCCGCTGGGGGGAGAGCGCCGCTACGGGGAAAACCGCTTCAAAACCGTGAGCTCGTACGAGGATACAGCATCATTAGCATGTCTAGAGTTTAGGAGTCGCGGTCATGTATTGCGTCTAGTGCCTGTCTCACCCGTTCCGCCGCACAACAAAATCTCCTTGATGTCACAGTCCGTTGGATAGAGCATAAGATTGATGGATTCTGTGGGATCTGCATCTGCTCGCATGGAACGGATGTTCCTGTGGGGGTCGGTTATTTCTATATAGAATGTCTGGATCTGTCGCTTGTCATTGGCACCTAGGCGCGTTTTTACATCGTCTGATCTTTCGGTTACCTCCGTAAGAATGAGTTTCCCGCCATACCCTATCGCAATAATCTTGTGGAAGTCGTCTGCTATGTTTATGTTATTTGCCAAGCACATGTTTCTGACGAGTCTGTCAAGGAGATCCATGCGTTTTTTATTCAGGACGAGTTTGTAGATCTTCTCTACATCCTTCATAATCCGGCTTTTGCCAATATCTTTGCACTCTACAATCAGTACGTGGTTGCGCTTGACGGCGATCAGATCTGGAGACTCAGTTCCTGCCTGTCCTTTGTATCGGGGGTCTTTTGACGGATTTGGAATGGAGAACGTACCCTGCGCGCCGGGCGGATTAAATCCCACTATGGCCCAATCGTGCTCCAAGAGCCACTCTTTGATGCCGAAAACCACATCATACTCGGTAGGCTTCAAATAACGCTCCCGTGGCAGTATGCCCCATCATCGAACACGATCAGATCTGCTATCTGCCCATATATTCTTTGCTGCTTGCTGCCAGTATACGGACATCCGCGATTTATGTGCTCCATTATGTATTTCTTTGAACTTCGAAACGACTCAAACGGGCATGATTTTTCGTCGTGATCCTGTATATTAAAAAACATTCCTCGGCTCTGAAGTATGTCTAGTGAGACGCATTTGGCCACGAGCGCCAAGCCGCATTTCCGGTTTCCGGTGTTGTGATCTCTGCAAAACATGTTGTCAAACGCGCACAGCATACCTGCATAAGGATCTGTCCTGAAATAAGACGATTGTGGCGACAGTCCGTTCGGGGCAAACACCAGCACCCGACTGTTGAGTTCCGGCACAGATTTGAGTTCTATGCCGTGCTTGACGAGAAAGTCGTTTGTGGACTGGATCCCACACAGCGTTGGATAGTCTTCTATGGTTGGGCGGTATGCCCCCAAAGCCGGCCCGGCCTTTGGTGCCGGATTCCCTTCGATGCATTCGTTTATGGATTCAAACCACTCCGCCATCCGGCCATCAACGAACGGGGCCGTGGGGCTCTTTTGGTCTAGCCGCAAGTATCCTCCCACATCCGGCCATTCAAATATGGCCGCCACCGTTTTTGTGAGTTTTTCGGTAATTCCAAACAGGTATTTCACGGATTTACTCAATTTGTATGTCACATCCCTGTACTCGTTTTCCTTCCTCTCTAGCTTGGCCTTTTTGGCGGGAACTATGAGGAACGATGGAACACCAGCATTCGCGGCTCCGTATATCCTGGCAAACCTTTGTGCGGGATGCTGCCACTGTGGCGTGTGGGTCATAAACTCGCCGACTGCGAGGGCACGCGCGGCGCCATCGCCACCGATTGATGTTATAACTATATCCGGATGCTCGTATTTGATCAGCGGCAGCAGGATGCCGTCCGCATCATTGACTATCGCCTTGTCCATATCCGGCACTCGGGTACTTTTTGGAAGGGCTCTGATCATGACATCTTTTTCCCTCAAGACGCTGTTTCTGCATACCCAATACGCGAGATCATAATCGGCATCATGCCAAATGGTGTACTTTACGCCGGTCATGTCTTTTGGAATATCATTATGTAGTTGTGGTCAATGTGGTGCCCGCGCCTGGCCACACCCATGCCTGCTTTTTGCTTCAGCTTCCAGATGAAGATATCCCTAAGCCTGAATCCTGCATCCTTTCCCGCTTTGACCATGTGCGGAAACGCCGTCAGTATGTCTCCGTTTTTTCTTATGTCCCCAATTATCAAAGCGTTGAAGCCCCCGTGTTTGACTACTCTGTAGCTCTCGCCAAGCACTTTTCTCATGTTTGCAAGATACGAATCAAAGCTGCCTGCCGACATGTCGTGCCTTCTGATCTCATAATAGTTGTATCCGAGTATGTTAGAAATAAGACTGTAAATGTTGTAGTAAAGCACTGCGTTTGCATACGGAGGATGCGAGATCATCAAATCAACTTCTTCACTCCCGAGTTCAAGTTCACGCGCATCCATCCGCGACACTCTTATGCTGGAGTTGGTGGCAGATTTTTTGTATTCTGCTATCTTGTTTTTCAGATCGTACGCTGATTCCACAAATGCCGCGCGGACGTCTATCTCCGTCTTGCTCCTGTCCACAACTATGTGGTTGATGCATCTGGAATCTATACGCGATGCATTGCGTATTATCTGGGCCAGCGCCAGCGTGTAGAAATCCCTCTGTTTGGCGCTCTTGAGTCCGTTTATCCTGGCAAGTATGCCCCCTATGTCCGTCAGTGCGTTGATGCTGAACCACTTGTATTGGTTCTCAAAGTAGACCGGAGGTTTGTTGAATTTTGCTTTCTCCACCTCGGCCAGAAAGCCGTCCATTCGGACAGGAAGGTACGAGTTGAATTTCACAGCATTTGTCAGGATTGAGAGCGGGTGCACGTCGGAGCCTATGGCGTTCCTGTCTGCCAAGTTTGCTTCGGCAACGACAGTGCCGCTGCCTGCAAAGTTTGCCATTATGGTGTCCCCGCGTTCCGAATACATTTCGATCAGTTTTCGTGGCAGTTTTTGCGGAAGCTTGCCATACCAACGCATCATATCGTGGATGCCTTGTTTGTCCCCATTGTCAAACTCCCACACTGATGATATGAACTTGCTTATCATCTCCGCCGCATCTCGAACGACATGTTTGGCGTGCCGCCGCCGATAGTAGTTTGATCTAGTTTCACGTAATCCTTGACGTAATCCATGAAGTCTCCGTTCTTTTCGTACATGACAGAGTTCCGTTTTAATTTCGCGGCGCTTTTTACTGTGGTTCCTCTGCCACCGAACGGATCAAGTATAACGTCCCCCACGAACGAGTACAGCTTTATGCATCTTGACGGCAGTTCGTCTGGAAACGGAGCTATGTGTCCGCCTATGTTGTCTTTTATCTGCACGCGCCGCATGCTCCACACTTGTTTTGTATATTCTACGTACTCCTCGCGCCTCATCCTGCTACATCTCTTGAACTTGTTTGATGCGTAACGATAATCGGGCTTGCCCGGCTTTCGTAGTATGTAAATGTATTCCACGCTGTCGTTTATCAGTGGGGATGGGGGGTACGGCAGAGAGCCATACTGGAACCCCTTCAGCGGGGTCTTGAACCAGAATATTCGGTCTACGAGTTCAAACCCGGCGGTCAGGCATATCTCGAGCAGTTTGGGGCCGAGGGGAATCCACCGCACCCCGCTTTCCCCTTTTTCCGGGAGATCTGAGATGTTCAGGCAGAATTTTCTGCCGTCCGCCAAGACTCGAAAGCACTCGCTGACAACACTGCTCATGTCGTCCAAGTACTGGCCTAGGTCGTCCCATTGGGAATATGACTTGGCGTTATAGTACGGCGGCGATGTTATTATGAGGTGAACAGAACCACTGTTCAACCTCGCCATTTTGCTGCTGTCACCTTGGATGATTTTGTGCTTGGTTTTTACTCTCAACCGTGCAAACTCGTCCGCCGCGTCATTTTCCTCGCGTATCTTGTTACGGGTTTTGGGCTCTGTCGTGGCCAGTGGCGTTTTCGTGGCCGCTCTGGAGTTTTTGGGCTTTTTAGCCATCATGTTTTTTCCTGATGATCGCCATCCATTCCTTGCCGTCCTTGTCGACGCGCCAGATCAGGCGATCGCCATCTTTGAAGCCGACCTGTTCGACAACGAAGACGGGAATCGTCGTCCGGAGCGATCTGCTTTCTGGTTTCGCGGAGCTGATGATCGTCTCACTGCCGCTCAATCGTGCCATGCAACGATCAATCACGGCATCTTTATTAATCTGCCGATTAATACCAAGTACGTGCATGCCTCCCTCATCCCGGCGCCTGCCGCGCTTCCTGACCGTCACTGCCACCTCGCCGCCGTGCGATTGCGGCCGAATTTAAGATCTTTTGCATGGCGCACGTGCGGAGTCATCTGTCTCTCCCTCGCTAGGCGCGAACCCGGATCAGCGGAGGCACTTTCACGCCTGCGGCCAGGTACGTGACCTCGTACGGACGCACGTCCCGATATCGCCAGCCGATCCAGCACCAGATACGGACTAGCACTGCCATGACGCGTCTGGCAGGACCAGTTGCAGACGGTCAGGCCGCCGCGGCCGCCGCAGGAACTGGCAACCGCCCCGTCCGAGCCGGGCCGGCGCTTCGGGCGTGCTCCGCGCGCCGCCCGCGCCGGGTGCTGTTTGCCCCGTCGCCGGCAAACGATCCTTGGGCTTCCGCGGCGCGCCCCGTGAACGGGCCCATTGCGGGCCCGTTCCCGCCGCCGCGCCCTGCCATGGCGCCGGCGAGCCCGGCCGCCCCCCGCGGGCCGTGCGGGAGGAGCGGCACGGAAAAGGGCGACAGCCGCGGGACGAACGGGTTGCTTGTCGCCTTTTCCATTATTCCACCGAATGCTCCGAGCCCCGTCCCCGCCGTTTGCGGTACTCTTCGGGGACAGGCTCGATCGCGTCTTCGGCCTCGATCCCCACGTTGGTATCGAACGCGGCGTATTTCAACGCCGCGCCGCCGCTAGTCCATCTCACAATCACGCCTGCGGCAGCCGTGGTGAGGCGGTTTTTCACGCCTAAAATTCGAGTTGTGGGATGGAGTGGCCGTCGCCGTCCGCGCCCTTCGCGCTCTTTTTCGCCATGGGCAGGGCGAGCTCCGCGCCACTGCCTGCAACATCGCGCAACGCGCATTCCGGGGCCCGCAGTAGCATTCCCCCGTCGCGCTCCCTTGCAAAGCGCCGGATCCCCGCGTTTTTGGGCGCCGGCATGATCCGGGCGCGCAACTTCTGCCCTGCCGCCAGCACGCGGGCCGCGCCGAATGACCTGCGGCCCGACAGTAGACGCTCCGGCGACGCCCCGGATCCGGCGGCGGACGCCGACACTCGGGACGCGTGGTCGTCCGGCCCGCGGCCGCGGGGGAACTACCTGGCCGCGATCACCGGGTTGGTGCCGCCGCCGATCTCGCGGGGCGCCGCGCGGGAGGGGGACGCGGGCGTCTCCCCGCGTGGGCGGGACTTCCGCGCGCATCCCTCCGGGCCCCCGCCGAAGCACCGGGAGCCGGCGGCGTCGGGGGCGCGCGCCCCCGCGCCGCGGAACGCCCCGGACAGGCGCGCCGCCCGCCGGGTGCGCCGCAGGCCGTCCCCGAAAGGCCCGATCGCCTCGCCCGCATCCGCAACGCGCGTGGCCGACCTAGAGAGATCGTGGTTCGGGACACGCCTCGCCTTCCGCTCGCCGGACCCGCACTCTTTCTCGGCTACCTCGTCATCCCGCTCCGTCCTTTTCGAGGCGGCTCGGCGGCCGGCGCCGCGCCCCGGAGCCGATCTAGTAGATCCCAGGTGTAGTTTTTTGGGCGCGGGCCCGCGCCGCCCGAAACTGCCGCGCGATGCAAAGATCTACATAGACGAGTATTCGGATCCCAGCGGCGGCGCCGAACGGCCCTGACATGCAGCAGATCTCCCGCCGCGCGGCGAAGTTCGTGGGAAAGTTGTTCGAGGAGCTGGGCATAGGGACGGGGAAGAGGCACAGCGCGGCGTGCGGGCCGGCCGACTTCGCGCGCGTGACGATGAAGGCGGGGCTCGAGAACTCTTCCGTAGAGGCCGCCACGAGATCGATGCGGCGGGCGGCGGAGGCGGCCGCGGAAGAATGCGGGTCCGGCGAAGCCGAAGCGCGTCCCGAACCCCGATCTCACCAAGTCGTCCATCCTCGCCGCGGGCGAGGGAAAAGTGGTCGTGTGCTGCAACAGAAAGCTGGGCAGCACCGTCCGGGCGGCCGGCCGGTCCGGGATGAAGCCCGGCGTGGCGAAGGGCGCGATCGACACCACCGACTACGGGTACCGCGGCGAGAAACTGGAGGAGCACACGCGGGATTCCCGCCCGCGCGGGGGGACATCCACGGCCTTCTCGTACGCGCTGCTCCACGGCATCGGCGAGGACGCGAACGTCATGCTCAAGGTCAAGCGGTTCCCCCGCGCCTGCAAGCTGTAGATATCGTGAATGAAAAATGAGTTAAGTGTCGATTCTTTTTGGCTATTAGTACACATTAACCCCCCCCCCCACCCCATGGACGGCGATGGCGCGAGCGAATCCCCTCAAGGCGGGACGGGAGTTCCTACCGAACACCAGGCCCGGTTTGTTGCCGTCGCGCGCCTGACCGGCGTCCGCCGCGCGCGCTGGCAAAGGGTTGTCAGGAGATTCATTTTTCAAACATGATTACTATGGAAGACGTCACGCTGTCGATACTGGCGGCCGCCGCCAGGGCCGGGGTGCTGCCGGAGCTGCTGGTGCTGCCGGAGCTGCTGGTGCTGCCGGAGCTGCTGGTGCTGCCGGAGCTGCTGGTGCTGCCGGAGCTGCTGCTGCTGCCGGAGCTGCTGCTGCTGCCGGAGCTGCTGCTGCTGCCGGAGCTGCTGCTGCTGCCGGAGCTGCTGCTGCTGCCGGAGCTGCTGCTGCTGCTGGACCGCGGGTTCTGCAACGTGGGCTGCATGCTGGCGGCCGGGCTGAAGGGGAACAGGTGGATCATGCCGATGCTCAAGAACGCGAAGGTCAAGCGCCTCATAAGGGAGCACGACGAGGGAAAGCTGCCGCGGGCCGTGGAATACACGATGCGCGGCGCCGGCGGCAGGAGCGTGACGTTCACCCTGCTCATAGTGAAAAAAGCCGCGAACGAGGGGGAGGGGAAGGGGAAGGACGGCGACGGCGACGGCGACGCGGTGTCGAGGTACGTCGTGTTCGCCACCAACATGCGGGTCGAGGATGCCGACGCCGCGATCGAGTCGATCCCCGAGGAATACCGCAAGCGGTGGGGGATAGAGACGGGGATCAAGGTGGTCAAGGGCATCACGGGAATCACGACCAGCAACTCGATCGTCCTGCGGCTGGTTCTCTTCTTCGTGCCGCTCCTCGCGTACAACCTGTGGAGGATCGCCGGGTTCGCCGCCGACGCGGCGGATCGCGGCAGCGGGAGAAAGCTGACCGCGAGCCTGTTCGTCGGGGGCATCGTGGAGGCCCTGGGATCGTTCGTCGTAGACAGGGGCAAGTAGCGCCGGGCGGCGCCCGAAGATCAGGGGCCCGCCAGACCGCCGGAATTCGGGATGCGCCGGCCGCGGGGCCTCCCCGCCGGCCGCGTTCCCTCCCGCGCGCGGCCCGCCGCGCCCCCGTTTTTTTTTTTGCGGCGCGCCCTGCCGTCCCGCGCCCTGCCGTCCCGCGCCCCGCCCCCGCCCCGCGCAAAAACCGATCCGGCTCCCGCGCGGCGCCCCCGCTTGCCGCGGCGTCGAAGCCGGCATCCGCCGGGCGCGCCGGCCGGGGATTGCCGCGTGGTGTGCTTATCTACTGTGTTTGCCGCGGGCGGCGCGGGCCCGCGCCAAAAATCTACACCTAGGACTTACTGGAGCCGGCACTGCCGCAACGCCGGCAACGCGGCACGGGCACGAAAGCCGGCGCCGGTCAACCGAACGGGGCACGCCCTTCGCCCAAGACGAGGGCGCTCGTGACGGCGAAGCATCCGGGCGCGGCCGGCTACGGGCGCTTCCAGTCAGTCGTCGGGCGGGGGCCTAGGATTGACCAGCCGTATCCCCGAGTTCGGCTTGAACACGATATCGGGCAGGAGCATCTCCGTGCTGCCACAACACGTCTTTGTGTCCTTTTCTTTCTTTTCTTCCTTTTCCGGCATGCTGTCATGTTTCTTGCCGCCTATTTAAAGTGGATGCTTCTTGGCAGTTAACGCAAAAGTGGCGGAATCCGCCACCGGGGCCGGCGGCGATCCAAGGGGCCGGCCACCGGAAGATGCATAAAGGATAGTCCCTGGCGGCTTTTCAACCACCATGAAGAAAAGCCGCCTGGGACGCATCAGGGGAGTGCCATACCAATATGAACGAATGATCGACATGGTGACCAAAGGCGTGGGCGTCTGCAAGTTCTCGGACGCCCCCAACGCCAAGTACGGGGCGCGCAACCTGGTCGGGTGCATCCTGGAGGCGGCCACGGGCAAGGGCAACATGGCCTGCGCCGCGGAGGCCAGGCGGGAGGCGCAGGAGGCTACCTGCACGGCCGGCGCCGACATGCCGTCGGGCGGGCGGGTGCGCCTGGCGATGCGCGGCGTGACTCCGGACATGGCGGTCGGGGCGCTGTACGCGCAGATCTGCTACGTGCTGGCGGAGATGCGCCACGTCGGGAAGATCGACGACGAGCTCGACGTGGCGATCGACTTCCACAACGTGCGGCGCTTCGACAAGAAGCCCGGCCCGGAGCTTGTCCGCGGCGGGGACAAGGCGTCAAAGTCCAAGGCGTTCTACGAGACGTACTGCACCATACAGTGCCTCGTGGGCGGCCAGAGGCTCACGCTGGGCATGTTCCCGCACGCCTCGGCCGACAGCCACGCCGTGGCCGTGCGCGCCCTGCTCGCCGCCTGCAGGAAGCACGGCGTGCGGCTGGGGAAGGTCATGATGGACCGCGAGTTCTTTTCGCAGTCAATGGTCTCCCTGCTCCAGGAATCGGGCGTCAAGTGGCTCATGCCGTGCCCGAACACGCCCTACGTAATACGGGCCCTCGCCGATTTCGAGGCAGGCAGGCGCGAGCGGGCCTCGGACGCGGTGATTACCTCGTCGGGGGGCCTGAAGTGCCCGCACGCGATGGTGGTAACCGAAAGGAGATCCGGGAGCAAGAAGGACGACTGGCGCAAGGAGCCGCACGAAAAATACATCGCGTTCGCCACCAACGATCCGGGCATCGAGGTGGACAAGTACTCCAAGCGCTGGGGCATAGAGACGAACTACCGGATGCTGGAATCGATGCGGGTCAAGACACGGAGCACCGGGCACGGTCCCCGGGTCATGTGCATGGCCATCACCATAATGCTCTTCAACGCGTGGGTGCTGGTTGGCGCGCTGGCCGGGCTGCCGGGCGACGCGGCCCGCGCGGGGCGCCCGATCAGGCTGCACTCGGCGCTGGTCGCCATGGCCGTCCTGGTGTGGTACCCGGACACGGGCCCGGGCCCGCCGCCAATTGCTCCGTAGATAGTTTCTCCGCGGGTGGCTGCGCCGCGGGTGGCTGCGCCGCGGGTGGCTGCGCCGCGGCCCGCCCCGATCCTCCCGCGCGGCCCGCCGCGCCCGGCGGCGATCGCCCGCGCCATTCCCCGCACGGCCGCCGCCGTTCCCGCGCCGCCCGTTCCGCCGGGGGATCCCGCGCGCCGCATCGCGCGCGGCCGCGCCCCTGCCCCGGCCCGCCGCGACTTTCCGCCGCCGCGCCCCGGGGCGCGCCGCCACAACCGCCGCGATCCCGCCCAACGCGGCCGCGGCCCGCCAGACCTCGCGTTTCCGGGGATTTTCGGGCCGGAAACGGCGTGCCGTGCGGCATACATTTGCGTTAACTGTCTTGGCAGGCACTGCGATCCCGAAATCGTTTCGCATCCTAGCCAGCAAGATACACATCCCCGGCGTGCTCGTCTTTGACTGTTTGCCCCTTTTCGGGCATCCGCGCGAACGCCCTGGCGGGCGTCCCCGGCGTGCTCTGGTCCGGGGAGCCGCGGGGCCTGTCGCGGCCGTGCCGCTGGACGAACTCGTCTGTCCCGTCGAACCGCTTGTTCTTCCTCCGGATCTCGCCGCGGAACCCCTCCAGCTTGCCGTTGGTCCGGGGATGCTCCAGCTTGCCGTTGGTCCGGGGATGCTCCAGCTTGCCGTTGGTCCGGGGATGCTCCAGCTTGCCGTTGGTCCGGGGATGCCCCGCCCCCGCCAGGAACTTCCTCACGCCCAGCTCGGCCAGCCTCTTCTCGAACTCCGTCCTGCCGCGCTTCCCGGTCTCCGACCCGCTGGCGCAAGACGGACCCGCGGTCGGTCATCATGGAGGCGGGCCTGCCGTGCTCGGCCATGGCCTTGTCAAGCAACTCCAAGGCGCGCATCCCCGAGGCCTCCCCGAACGCGCCGTAGCCCGCGATGAACCGCGAGGCGTCGTCCCGGTGCGCCATGAACCACATCCCGTCGGGGAGCAGCTTGTGGCCTGCGTGCCGCATGGAGTTGGAGTGCGTCCCCTCGCGCCTGACCCGCTCGCGCTTCCTGCTCTTCTTCGGGCGCCCTGCCGCCGTTCCCTCCCCCTTCAGCACGCGGTGTATGGTGTTGTGGGGTATGCGGATCCTCGCCGTGATGCCCATGATCCGCCCCGGCCCGGCCGCGCCCGTCATGCACTGGCGGAACGCCTCCCCCGCCGGGATCCTGGCGCGGTCCTGGATCTCCTTCCTCGGCCTGCCCCGCACGCCCAGCGCGGGCACCTCCCCCGTCCCGCGGTACCGGGTGCGGATCTGCCGCGCGCGGCGCGGCGAGACCACCGTCAGGGCCGCGATCCCGGCGCTCCGGCCCCCCCTCCATCTCGTCCACCATCCACTACACCTCGGCGGGATCTAGTTTCGCCATTATCAGATATCTCTTCCGCCGAGTTCTTACGCGGCGTTTTCGCCATGGAGATCGCGCGGGACCCCCCCACACCTTCATTTCCGCTCCGGCCGCGCGGCGGGCCAGCCCGCCGGCCAGGATGCGAGACGATTTCGGGATCACTTAGCCTGCCCCTCCGCCGGCCCGGGAGCCCCGCGGGAGCGGCCGCCGCCGCTCCCGCGCGCGCCCCCGGGGCGCGCGGCGGCCGCTCCCGCGCGCGGCGGGCTCGCCGCGGCCGGGCCCTTCCCGATCCCGCTCGTCGCCGCGCCCTCCTTCCCCCGCGCGCGCGGGCGGCCCGCCGCCCGCCCCGGAGCCGGCCCCGTTCCCGCGGCGCCGCCCCGGGCGGCCCCGCGCCGGCGCTCGGGGGGAACCCCGGCCCCGCCTTCGCCCCGCCCGCCCTTCCCGCCGCGCCCGCGCGCCGCGGCCCGGGCCGCCGGCCGCGGACGATCCGGGAAAATCGGCCGGCGGGAGGCCCGCCCCGCGGGCTTGCCGCGGCCTGCCGCCGCGGAACGATCGCGGGGTCCGGCAGCCGGGGCCGCCGGGGCGGCCGCCTCCCTTGCCCGCCCCGCTCGAGGGCGCCCGGCCGGGACGGCGATCCCCCGCGCCGGCAGGATCCGCCCCGGCCGCGCGCCCTCCCTCCCGCCGGGCCCCGCGGCCGCCGCGATCCGGGGCGGCCTGCCGCCGCCGGGCGCGGTCCCGGGCAGGCCCGCGCCCGCGGCCCGTGCAGACTTACGTCCAAACCGAAACCACGCCTGGCGACGGCAAACCACCCCCCGATCTCACGCCCGGATCGCAACGGACGTAAGTCTGCGCCCTGCCGCCGCGCGCCGGATCGCGGTTGCGGCGCCCTGCGTGGTGCGGCCGGACCCTGCCTCCGTCCCGGCGTCCCGCATCGCACAACTTCTTCATCAGGTATGACCTTACGTCCTTTACGCTCACGGGCGGCCTGAGGTTGTATCTGCCTCCCCGCATCCTTTCTGCCATGTTGATGCCGCAGAACTCGTCCATTGCCCGGCTCACCCACCTCCGCCGGATCTGGGTCCGTTCTCCCTCGATGCCGGACCAGCTCGTATAGTACTTTGCAAGACTGTCCATGAGCCCGTCTACGGTGACCGATATTTCGCCGCCACCCTTCATCAAATCCGGGAGCACGTGTCTGTATAAGATGCCCATCATGTAGAGAACCGGCGGCTCGGATCTCACGAACCTGCTTTTCTCGTACTTCAGGCCGATCTGATCCACGCCGATTCTTATCCCCCCTTCCGGCCTGCGGTCAAAATATTCGCAGTCGGTGTATCCGCGCACGCGGTTCAACACGATGACGTCACCCCGCCCCGCCCCGCCCACCTCCCATCCCGTCACGCATGCGTCGACGGGCGTGCCGACGTCGGAGACTATGCGCAATTGGTCGTGCATCCGTTCTTCGGGCGCACGATCGCCGGCATTTGGGGCTCGCGCGCGGCCGGCGCGGCCCCCGCCGAGCATCTCCAGCATCCCGACAACCCTGCCGCCGTCGTCGTTGCGCACGAGTAGCAAGAGGGAATGCCGTTCGATCTCTCCCGAAGCCGTCTTCCAGCCCCGCCTGATGTCGGCATGCTTTTTTACTTGACCGCCCACGTCTTTCAGCGCAATCCCCTCGTCGCCGGGAATGGACGACTTGATCCCGCACACTATCCCCTTTGTGTCCCCGTCGCACTGGAATATTGCATCGGGGGTCACTTTCCCCCCCGGGGTCCCCATGGACGGCTCGTTCACCTTGAAAGTGCATTCCTCGTCCTCCCCGAACTCGTGCTTGAGGCCTACCGGCATTATCACGGTGGTATAGTACGCGTCAAACTCCCTCTCCATCCTGTCCCCGCAATCGTCCGCGCCCGCACCCATCCTCGCGCGCCGCCGGGCGCAACCGCTGCATGGTCCTGGATCTTTCCCTCCCTGAACGACTCGTTGAGGAACTCCGAGAACCTCATGAGCGACGCGGCCGAGGCCTTGATCTGGGGTATTATCAGCAGCCTGCTGTCGCCCATGGTTCTTATGGAGAATGCTGAGTAGTCGTTCTTGTCCAGTACGGATATGTAGGTGTGGGGGTTCCCGCCGTGCATTACGAAATAGTTGCAGTTCGGGTATCTTTCCATGATTCGCGTGAACTCTTTCCTTATCTGCTCGTCCCGAAACACGCTCGTGCCAAAGTCCACGAGGAGCGGCATCGGCTCCCTGCCTTTGGTCTCGCTCCTGCCCCGCCCGCTGAACATCGCCCTGCTTTCTATCCCCTTTCTCGCCACGGGGCGCAGCAGCCAGGCGAAGACGGCCTCGAACGCCCCCGCATACACCGATACCAGCCCCTTGCGCGACACGGACAGGTCCAAGTCCGGCTTTGATTCCCGCCCGGAGAACACCCTCACGCTGCTGATGTGCCAGCCGCCGTCCCTGGCATCCGCGAACACCTTCTCGACTGTACCGCGGTCTCCCGCCGCATCGCGCGGGATCCACTCCCTTCTGGTTTTGAGTCCTGCCCCGTGGCCCTTCTTCCGGACGGACTCCTTGGGACTCAGCCGCCCGCCGCCGTCCCTTTCATAATCATTAAGTATTTTGCACATCGTTTCAGAGTTGACCGTTGCGGCAAGGACGTGCGGGTGCAGGCCCCTGATTATGCGGGACGCGTATCTCGAAAAGAACGCCGCCCCGGCGCCGGTCGCGGCGTACAGCTCGTCGCCTGCCTGCACCGTGTGGAAGATCCCCGCCGGCCGCCCCCCGTCGCTCACCTCGAACTCGCCGTGCCGAAAGCCGCCGTACTTCGCCAGCTTGCCCCGAACCGTCCACCCGCCGGGGAGCCGCGCCTTCTTTATCCTCTCGCCCGCGTCCGAGTCGGACAGCAGGCACTGTATCTTGACTACCCTGCATTTTCCCAGCCGGTCGTCCAAGGCGGAGGCCAGGTCGGGGGGGAGGCCGGACGGCGCCATGCCCGCCATGTCGGCGCCTCTGTTATTATCGTATGTTTTCCGCCCCGGCGCGCGCTTGCCTTCCCGCCCGCCGCCCGCCGCACCCGGCCGGGAATTCCCCGGGCCGCCGGATCGGCGGCCCCGCTCCCCCCGAACGCGCCGTTGGAGCCGAGCAGGGCCCCGAATTCCCCGGGCCGCCGGATCGGCTGCCCCGCTCCGCGCCCGCCCGTCCGCGCCCGCCCGTCCGCGCCCGCCCGTCCGCCGGCCCCCCGATGCGGGAACGGTCTGCCCTGGCGGCCGTCCGCGCCTGCCGGCGCACTGCTCGCCTGCGTGGTGGCGCCCCATCAGGCGCGGCTAGGCAACGGACGTAAGTCTACACCGCGGCCCCCGGTAAAGTTTCATAAGGCGCGCGGCGGGGAGCATGTGCGTTGGACGGGAGGGCCGGGCGCGGGCCGGCCATGGGGGGCGTGCTCGACCGCATCCACCACGCGGACTGCGCGGGGTTCATGAGGGACAGGCTGCCCGACGACAGCATAGACCTGAGCTTCTGGTCGCCGCCCTACTTCGTAGGCAAGTCGTACGAGAAGTGCCTGGACTTCGCCGGGTGGCAGGACCTGATCAGGCGCGTGGTGGCCGAGCACGCGAGGGTGCTCAAGCCGGGCTGCTTCATGACGGTGAACATCGGGGACATACTGTGCTTTCCGGATCCGGAGATGCCCCGCATACAGGCGGACTGCTCGGGATCGAAGCGCGCGGCCGTGACCCGGAGCGATGCGCTGCGGGCCAGGCGGGAAAACCCCGGCGCCACGCGGCGCGAGCTGGCCAAGATCCTCGGGTGCAGCGAGCAGACCGTCCAGAGGAGGCTGGAGCACAACAACGTCAGGGGCGGCAAGTACAGCGTGGGGACCAGGGTGATGCCGACCGGGTGGATGGTCGCCGGGTGGGCCGAGGAGGCCGGCCTGCACCTGTACGACAAGAGGATCTGGCACAAGGATCCCGCGTGGATGAGCAGCAGGTGGCATTCCCTGTCGTACAGGGCCGTCGACGAGCACGAGCACGTGCTCGTGTTCTGGAAGCCGGGAATAACAAGGCACGACCGGGACCGCCTCTCCCCGTCCGAGTGGAGCGAGTGGGGCTCGCGCGGCGTCTGGGAGATACCGTCGGTCAGGAGGAACAGGCGCCACGAGGCCGAGTTTCCCGAGGAGCTGGCCCGCCGCGTCATACGGCTGCTCTCCCCCGAGAAGGCGGTCGTGCTCGATCCCTTCGTGGGGACCGGCACGACGTCCTGCGTCGCCAGGAGGGAGGGCCGCAGGTGGATCGGCATCGACAGCGATGCGGGGTGCGTGGAAATCGCGAGGGAGAGGACCGGCGCGTGCGGGCCGTGAGGCGGGGCGGGCGGCGCCCCCCGCGGCCGGGGCCGCCGTCCCGGACCGCCGCGCGGGGGCCGCGGCGTACCGCGGAGGGCGGCGCAGCCCGCGGGAGGCCGCGGGCGGGGCGGGGTTGCCGCGGATTCGGGAGGGGCCGCGCGGCGGGGCCGATCTGAAAAAAGCGATCCGCGCGATCCCGCGCCGCGCCGCGCGGGCCGCGCCGGCGGCGGGCGCCGGGCCCGAAAAGCCGAACGGCGGCAGGACCGCCGCGATCCGAATGCGGGGGGCGCCCGCGCGCGTCGGGACGCGCGGGAGGGGGAAGGAGATCGGCCGCCCCGGAAGCCCCGGCGCGGCGATGCGGAGGGGAGCGCATTGCGCCGTTGCCGCGATCGCCTAGTTCGTGCGCGCCGTGGCGAACGCCGGGCGCGGCCCGCGGGGGATCGCCCTGGCGCGCGTTCCGTCGGGCCTGCTCCGGGACGGGCGCGATCAGACTCGCGCGATCCGGTCCGTGGGCCGCGGCGCGCCGGCCGGAACGGGGATTTCGGGACGCGGCCGGACTTCGGAAAACTCGAGTCGGCCGCCGCCTGGCGCGCGCAGGATCGGGGTCGGCCCGGAGGGGCAAGCGGCCGGGGCGTTCCGTGGCGGAGCATCCCCCCGCGGCCGGGGCGGCCGGGGCGGCGGAATGCCGGGGGGCCCGGAAGCGCATTTCCGCCCGGCGTGAGGCGGCACGCCACCACCTCGGTTTTGGGCGGAATGCCGGGGGCCCGGAAGCGCATTTCCGCGGCCGCCGCGGAAAAAAAGCTGACCGCGCGGTCAATTTTTCTCGATCAGGCAAGTATAACAACCCCCCTTTTCACGCACAAGCATGTCGGAAGCGCGGACTAGCGACTTTGGGCGGAGGCGGTCAGTGGCGGATGCGGGATCCGTGGCGGCGGGGCCGCCCGGCAAGGCGAGTTCTGGAACAGGTAAGCCGAGGGGGAGGCCGCCCGGCAAGGCGAGTTCTGGAACCGGAAAGCCGAGGGGGAGGCCGCCCGGCAAGGCGAGTTCTGGAACCGGAAAGCCGAGGGGGAGGCCGCCCGGCAAGGCGAGTTCTGGAACAGGTAAGCCGAGGGGGAGGCCGCCCGGCAAGGCGAGTTCTGGAACCGGAAAGCCGAGGGGGAGGCCGCCCGGCAAGGCGAGTTCTGGAACAGGTAAGCCGAGGGGGAGGCCGCCCGGCAGGCCGGGGAGGCCGCCAGGCAGGCCAAAGGCGGGAACCGGAAGGCCCCGCGGCAGGCCGCCCGGCAGGCCGGGGAGGCCGCCAGGCAGGCCAAAGGCGGGAACCAGTAAGCCGAGGGGGAGGCCGCCAGGCAGGCCAAAGGCGGGAACCAGTAAGCCGAGGGGGAGGCCGCCAGGCAAGGCGAGTTCTGGAACAGGTAGGCCGAGGGGGAGGCCGCCCGGCAGGCCAAAGGCGGGAACCAGTAAGCCGAGGGGGAGGCCGCCAGGCAAGGCGAGTTCTGGAACAGGTAGGCCGAGGGGGAGGCCGCCGGGGAGGCCAAAGGCGGGAACCAGTAAGCCGAGGGGGAGGCCGCCGGGGAGGCCAAAGGCGGGAACCAGTAAGCCGAGGGGGAGGCCGCCGGGGAGGCCGCCAGGCAGGCCAAAGGCGGGAACCAGTAAGCCGAGGGGGAGGCCGCCGGGGAGGCCGCCAGGCAGGCCAAAGGCGGGAACCAGTAAGCCGAGGGGGAGGCCGCCAGGCAGGCCAAAGGCGGGAACCAGTAAGCCGAGGGGGAGGCCGCCAGGCAGGCCAAAGGCGGGAACCAGTAAGCCGAGGGGGAGGCCGCCGGGGAGGCCGCCAGGCAGGCCAAAGGCGGGAACCAGTAAGCCGAGGGGGAGGCCGCCCGGCAGGGCGAGTTCTGGAACCGGAAAGCCGAGGGGGAGGCCGCCCGGCAGGGCGAGTTCTGGAACCGGGAAGCCGAGGGGGAGGCCGCCCGGCAGGCCGGGGAGGCCGCCAGGCAGGCCAAAGGCGGGAACCAGTAAGCCGAGGGGGAGGCCGCCCGGCAGGGCGAGTTCTGGAACCGGAAAGCCGAGGGGGAGGCCGCCAGGCAGGCCGGGGAGGCCGCCAGGCAGGCCAAAGGCGGGAACCGGAAAGCCGAGGGGGAGGCCGCCCGGCAGGGCGAGTTCTGGAACCGGGAAGCCGAGGGGGAGGCCGCCCGGCAGGCCGGGGAGGCCGCCAGGCAGGCCAAAGGCGGGAACCGGAAAGCCGAGGGGGAGGCCGCCCGGCAGGCCAAAGGCGGGAACCGGAAAGCCGAGGGGGAGGCCGCCCGGCAGGGCGAGTTCTGGAACCGGGAAGCCGAGGGGGAGGCCGCCCGGCAGGCCGGGGAGGCCGCCAGGCAGGCCAAAGGCGGGAACCGGAAAGCCGAGGGGGAGGCCGCCAGGCAGGCCAAAGGCGGGAACCGGAAAGCCGAGGGGGAGGCCGCCCGGCAGGGCGAGTTCTGGAACCGGAAAGCCGAGGGGGAGGCCGCCCGGCAGGCCGGAGAGGCCGCCCGGCAGGCCAAAGGCGGGAACCAGTAAGCCGAGGGGGAGGCCGCCAGGCAGGCCAAAGGCGGGAACCAGTAAGCCGAGGGGGAGGCCGCCAGGCAGGGCGAGTTCTGGAACCGGGAAGCCGAGGGGGAGGCCGCCCGGCAGGCCGGGGAGGCCGCCCGGCAGGGCGAGTTCTGGAACCGGGAAGCCGAGGGGGAGGCCGCCCGGCAGGGCGAGTTCTGGAACCGGGAAGCCGAGGGGGAGGCCGCCCGGCAGGCCGGAGAGGCCGCCCGGCAGGGCGAGTTCTGGAACCGGGAAGCCGAGGGGGAGGCCGCCCGGCAGGGCGAGTTCTGGAACCGGGAAGCCGAGGGGGAGGCCGCCCGGCAGGCCGGAGAGGCCGCCCGGCAGGCCAAAGGCGGGAACCGGGAGGCCCCGCGGCAGGCCGCCCGGCAGGCCGGAGAGGCCGCCCGGCAGGCCAAAGGCGGGAACCGGGAGGCCCCGCGGCAGGCCGCCCGGCAGGCCGGAGAGGCCGCCCGGCAGGCCAAAGGCGGGAACCGGGAGGCCCCGCGGCAGGCCGCCCGGCAAGGCGAGTTCTGGAACAGGGAGGCCCCGCGGCAGGCCGCCCGGCAGGCCGGGGAGGCCGCCCGGCAGGCCGAATTCTGGAACCGTGGGGCTAGGGAGGTTGCCAGGCAGGCCGGGGAGGCCGCCCGGCAGGCCAAAGGCGGGAACCGGCGCGACGGGAATTTGGGGGCTGGGCGGGGGGCCACTAGGCGGAACGGGCAATGCGGGACAGCCCGGCGAATCCGGAGGGCCTTGGAGATCGGAAGCCGGCAGGGCGGATGCCGCATCCGGCGCGGGGGATCCGCAGGCGGGATCCGGGGGGCCAGGGAGCCAGGGAGCCGGCAGGGCGGATGCCGCATCCGGCGCGGGGGATCCGCAGGCGGGATCCGGGGGGCCAGGGAGCCAGGGAGCCGGCAGGGCGGATGCCGCATCCGGCGCGTTGCCGCCGGCCTGATCCAGTACGTCCCAGGTGTGGGTTTTGGGCGCAGGCTCGCGCCGCCGCGGCAAACACAGTAGACAAGCACGCCACGCGGCAATCCCCGGCCGGCGCGCCCGGCGGATGCCGGCTTCGCGCCGCCGCGGCAAGCGGGGGCGCCGCGCGGGAGCCGGATCGGCTTTTGCGCGGGACGGCGGGGAGCGCTACAAAAAAACTGGGGCGCGGCGGGCCGCGCGCGGGAGGGAGCGCGACCGGCGGGGAGGCCTCGCGGCCGGCGCATCTCGAATTCCAACGGTCTGGCGGGCTCCGGATCCTCGAGCGCCGCCCGGCGCTGCCCGCCCCCGCCCGCGGCGAACGATCCCGGGGCCTCCGCGATGCCCCCGGCGAACAAGATCGCGGTCAGCTTTCTCACGCCGCCGCGATCCGCCGCTTCGGCGGCGAACCTGGCGATCCTCCGCGGGTCGCACGCGGAGAGCGGCGCGAAGAAGAGCAACGGCCGCGGGACGATCGGGTTGCCGGTCGCGGTTCCCGCGATGCTCTCGACCGTCCTGATCCCCGTCCCTGCCCCCCGCCGCTTGCGGTATTCCTCGGGGATCGACTCGATCGCGGCGTCGGCATCCCCGACCCGCATGTTGGTGGCGAACGCGACGTACCTCGACGCCGCGTCGCCGTCGCCGTCCTTCCCTTTCCCCTTCCCCTTGCTCGCGGCTTTTTTCACCATGAGCAGGGCGAACGCCACGCTCCTGCCGCCGGCGCCGAGCATCGCGTGTTCCGCGGCACGCGGCAGCTTTCCCCCGTCGTGCTCCCTTGTGAGGCGCTTGACCCTCGCGTTCTTGTGCATCGGCATGATCCACTTGTCCCCCCGCAGCCCGGCCGCCAGCATGCAGCCCGCGCCGCGGAACCCGCGGCCCGGCAGCAGCAGCTCCGGCAGCACCCCGGCCCTGGCGGCGGCCGCCAGCATCGACAGCGTGATGCCTCCCAGCCTGCAGCCGCGGGGGAACCGCTCGACCCTGAGCACGACGTTCGCGTCCTCGCCGATGCCGCGGGGCGGCGCGCGCGGGAAGGCCGCGGGCGTCCCCCCGCGCGGGCGGGAATCCCGCGTGTGCTCCTCCAGTTTCTCGCCGCGGTACCCGTAGTCGGTGACGTCGAGCGCGCCCTTCGCCGCGCCGGGCTTCGTCCCGGACCGGCCGGCCGCCGGACGGCGCTGCCCAGTTTTCTGTTGCAGCACCCGACCGCTTTTCCCTCGCCCGCGGCGAGGACGGACGACCTGGCGGGATCGGGGTTCGGGATGCGCTCCGGCTTCGCGCCGGGCCCGCATTCCCCCGCGGCCGCCCCCGCCGCCCGCCGC
Organism: uncultured Candidatus Cenarchaeum sp.; assembly: GCA_958295735.1. GTDB lineage: Archaea > Thermoproteota > Nitrososphaeria > Nitrososphaerales > Nitrosopumilaceae > Cenarchaeum. The sequence continues at coordinate 2,732,786 of OY282369.1, read as the reverse complement.
ATCGATCTCGCGGCGGCCTGTATGGAGGATTTCTCGAGCCCCGCCTTCACCGTCGCGCGCGCGAAGTCGGCCGGGACGCGCGCCGCGTTGTGCCTCTTCCCAGCCCCGATGCCCAGCTCCCCGAACGACTTTCCCATGAACTTCGCCGCGTGGCGGGAGATCTGCTGCGTGTCCGGGCCGTTTGGCGCCCCCGTCGCCGGGATCTGAAAACTTGTCTGTATGGATATTTGCATCGCGCGGCAGTTTCGGGCGGCGCTGGCCCGCGCCCAAAAATCTACACCCGGGATCCACTGGATCGATCACGCCCCGCAGCCCGGCAATCTCCAGCCTCATGTCCCCCGCGTCTTTCGCGTATTTTGCCTCCAGGGCATCCAGGCGCCGGATCACCGCCACCAGCTCCCTCCGCAGCAGCACCGTTTCCGAGTCGGGCATGGATGGGGTCACGGACCGGTGATCCTCAAGCGTGTCTACTGAAGCATTGCTACAAGATGGTGAAGCGGTGTTGACCCGCGGCGCGCTCGGCGGGCCTCCGGCGGGGCGGAGCCCCGCCCTAGCGGCCGTCCGCGCCTGCCCGTCCGCGCCTGCCCGTCCGCGCCTGCCCGTCCGCCGGCCCCCCGATGCGGGAACGGCCTGCCCTAGCGGCCGTCCGCGCCTGCCCGTCCGCCGGCCCCCCGATGCGGGAACGGCCTGCCCTAGCGGCCGTCCGCGCCTGCCCGTCCGCCGGCCCCCCGATGCGGGAACGGCCTGCTTTGGCAACCGTCCGCGCCTGCCCGTCCGCCGGCCCCCCGATGCGGGAACGGCCTGCTTTGGCAACCGTCCGCGCCTGCCGGCGCACTGCTCGCATGCGTGGTGGCGCCCCATCGGGCGCGGCTGGGCAATGGACGCAAGTCTACGCACTATACAAAAGCAAACAATTATACCGTCCCTCGCCGATCGCCGGTATCTTGGCTGGCGAACACAGGCCGGAACTGGTCATCTGCGTGATCGGCGCGCTGGGGACGGACACGGACTGCGTCTGCGGCGCGATCGCCAAGGCGCTGGCCCGTGTCAAGTACAGCTCGGAAATCATCGATCTCGGCGCCGTGCTGTCGGAGGTCACGGGCCTGGGGACGCCCGCGGGGGAAGGCGCCGAGTATAGCCACGGAAATAAGTAACTGAGCTGGTCTTCGGCGGCGGAATAAGTAATTGAGCTAGTCTGGGAGCCGATTTGGGCCGTTTTTCGCGGGTGCCGCGTCCCGAGTCGCGAGGGATCAAATTGCGCAATAATTAGGAAAAAACGCCCGGCCGATCCGGAACGTTCATTTAGATTGTTTTCGAGGGCACGGCATGCTGACCCGCGCGGAGCTCGTGCACGCCCTCGTGACGGAAAAGGATCCGCGCAAGGTGACGAGGATCCACGGAATCTGCAGGATCGTGATCGAGAAGGAAAGCTACAGGGAAGTCGCGAGGATCATGTACAAGTCGTACAACACGATCAGGGCGTGGCACGAGCGCTACCTGCGGGAAGGGCTCAAGGGCCTTAGCGATCGCCCCCGCCCCGGCCGCCCGCCCAAGATAACAAACCGGAAGCTCACCGAATTCATGGAAGAGGGGGACACGCTGTCCAGGTTCCCGAAGCTGCTCGCGGAGAAGGTGAAGGAGAAGACCGGCATCGCGTACAGCGAGGGGGCGGTGCGCCGCAAGCTGCGCGACGGCGGCTATTCCCCCAAGGTCCCCGAGCCGGTGCACGCCAGGAGGGAGTCGGTCGAAAACGTAACAAAGTGGCAAAAATGGCTGAAACCGTGGCTCCTGGAGGCGGAAAACGACGGATTTCTGCCGTTCGTGGTGGACGAGTGCAGCCTGCTGCACGACTACCAGCCCAGGCGGAGCTTGTGGACGCTGGTCGGGGTGCGGGCCTACGAGTGGTACACGGGGAACCACACGCGCAGGATGATCTTCGGGGCGCTGTCCATGAACGGCGACCAGGTGTTCATGAACGCGCAGAGGTTCGACACGGAGACGACGATCAAGTTCTTCAGGCGCGTGACGGCACGGCACGGCCCGGCGGCGCTGCTCGTGGACAGGGCGACGCCGCACCGATCGATCGGCACGAACGAGTTCGTAAAGGACAACGAGGGACTCGTGCGCATCGGGTACTTCCCCACCGGGTGGCCCGAACTCAACCCGGTCGAATCCTGCTGGAACACGCTCAAGCGGCAGCCGCACGCGCACCAGGTCTACCCGACGGTGGACGCGAGGATCGCGAAGTCGATGGAATACCTGAGGACGCACCGGTTCCACCTGGACGTCACGCGGTTTCTGTTCAGGGAGCCCGTCGCGAAGATCATCTGACGGCGCCGCGCGCGGTCGGGCCCCGCGCGTGCCGGCGCGCCGCGTCCGCAAAAACAACCCGAATGAACGCCCGCGATTAGCTCAGTTACTTATTTACGCGGCTATACGACAGGAACTCGTCCAGGATGGATCGCGGCAACGAGCTGGAAAGGAGAGTGTGGCCCGGCGCCGCCGCGGTCTTGGCGGTGGCCAGGATGCTGCGGTCGCGCAGGAACATCACGGGATCCGTGGCGGAGCCGGCCGCCGGCCACGCCTACGTGCTAAAGTCGGTCACGCGCATCAGCGAGATCAATGCGCTGCGCGTCATATTCGGCGGGCAGCTCCTGATCGTCTCCGCGTACTCGCCGAGGGACGCGAGGATAAGGGAGCTGGAGAAGAAGGTGGGGGACGCCGCCGAGCGCCTCATAGACAGGGACCACCGCGAGGAGGGCGGCTCCGGGCAGCTGGTGAGGGTCGCGTACCGCGTGGCGGACTGCTTCGTGACTGCGTCGGATCCGGCCTCCGTCCGGTCCATGGTCGACCGGCTCGTCGGGCTGGTGTTCGGCGACCCCTTCCTCACCCCGACCGCGGAGGAGACGGGCATGTCCCACGCGTTCACCAGCTCCTTCCAGTCCTCGTCCATGTCCCGGCAGGTGGGGGCGGCCGTGCGGGACGCCAACGGGGACCTGGTCGCCTTCGGCTTCAACGAGGTGCCAAAGGCGGGGGGCGGGGCGTACGCGGAGGGGGACGGGAACGACAGGCGCGAGTTCAGGATCGGGCACGACTCGAACCAGAAGGAGCGCGAGGGAATGCTCGCGGACGCGCTCACGCTGATCGGGAGGGCCGGCCTGCTCGCGCCGGAATGCGAGGGCCTGAGCGGCGAGGAGATCGCGGCCGCGGCGCGCCGATCCGCCGATCTGTCGGGGATGAAGATCATGGACGTGACCGAGTACAGCAGGGAGATGCACGCCGAGATGGACGCCATCGTGGGCGCCGCCAGGCGCGGCGCGCCCGTGAGGGGCGGCATCATGTACTGCACCACGTTCCCCTGCCACGTCTGCGCGAAGCTCATCGTGGCCGCCGGCATGCGGCTGCTCGTCTTCGTCGAGACGTACGAGAAGAGCCACGCCGGGGAGCTGTTCGCCGACTCGATCAGCGTGGGAAGCCCGCAGGAGGGCAAGGTGCACTTCAAGCCGTTCGCCGGCATCTCGACCAGGCGCCACGCCGACCTCTTTACCATGGGCAGGCGCAAGGACGCGTCCGGCAGGAAAGTAGAATGGAATGCCGCCGAGGCCGCCCCGAGGCTGCTCCCCTACGGGGAGTCCCTGGAGAAGGCGGATGCGACCGTGGCTCGCTTGTTCAAAACAATGGCCGAAAACGGCCTCTCGCTGAACCATGCCGAATGAGAAGGCTTATACCGAAGCCCTGCCATCCCGCACCATGGAAGAAAAACTCGAGAAGGGCTGGCTGAAGAAAGAGGTGGAAATGGCGGTAAAGCGCTACGAAAAGTTGCCCCAGTGGAAAAAGGACATGTACAATGCCCAGTTGGATCACGCGCGAGAGCTATCAGAGTCGGGCAGGTACGCGTTCGGCTGACCGTCGGGAAAAAGGACCCGCGCAATTCCCGGCCGGGGCAAGAGTAAGCCGCCAGGCGGGCCGCTTCCCTGCCGCGAGTTCCAAGAGGCGGGCGGGGCGGCGCGCTTCGGATCCCGGCAGTATGTCCCGGCAGTATGTCCCGGCAGTATGTCCCGGCAGTATGTCCCGGCAGGCCGGGGCGCGGCCGCGCGCGGGATCCAACTGCGGGACCTGCCGCGCGGGGACCGGCGCGGGCGATCGCCTGCGGGCAGCTCCGGGGGATCGAGGCGGGCCGGCCGCGGCGGCCGGCGGAGCGCGGCCTGATCGCGGGCCCTCCGGGGGATGCATCGCCCGCCGGCAGGCCGGCTTTGCCGCGCCGACTGCGCGGGCGGGCGCAGGGACGCGTCCGGCGGGCGGGCCGGGATGCCGCCGGGGTTGCCCGGACGCGCGGACTGCCCGGATGGGGAGGATGCGGCCGCGGGCGGGCGGGCGGGCGGGCGGCCCGCCCAAAGCAGCGGCTTCCCGACGGACGATGCCGATCTGGAAAACTTATACCGAAGCCCTGCCATCCCGCACCATGGAAGAAAAACTCGAGAAGGGCTGGCTGAAGAAAGAGGTGGAAATGGCGGTAAAGCGCTACGAAAAGTTGCCCCAGTGGAAAAAGGACACGTACAATGCCCAGATAGATTACGAGCGAGAGCTATCAGAGTCGGGCAGGTTCGCGTACTGCTGACCGTCGGGAAAAAAGACCCGCGCAATTCCCGGCCGGGGCAAGAGTAAGCCGCCGGGCGCGCCGCTTCCCGGCCGCGAATTCCAGGAGGCGGGCGGGGCGGCGCTTGGCGGGATCGCGGCGCGCTTCGGATCCAGGCGGTGTCCCGGCAGGCCGGGGCGCGGCCGCGCGGGGAACGGCGCGGGCGATCGCCTGCGGGCGGCGCCGGGGGATCGAGGCGGGCCGGTTGCGGCGGGCGCGGCCGCGCCCCGCACCGGCAGGGCCGCGGCGGCCGGCGGAGCGCGGCCTGATCGCGGGCCCTCCGGGGGATGCATCGCCCGCCGGCATCCCGACTTTGCCGCGCCGACTGCGCGGGCGGGCGCAGGGACGCGTCCGGCGGGCGGACCGGGATGCTGCCGGGGTTGCGCCGGTTGCCCGGCCGCGCCGACTGCCCGGAGGGGGAGGATGCGGCCGCGGTCGTCCCGCCCAAAGCTGCGGCTTCCCGACGGACGATGCCGATCTGGAAAGCTTATACCGATGCCCTGCCATCCCGTACCGTGGAAGAAAAACTCGAGAAGGGCTGGCTGAGGAAAGAGGTGGAACTGTCGCAAAAGCGCTACGCAAAGATGCCCCAGTGGAAAAAGGACCTGTACGCTGCCCAGTTTGATCACGCGCGAGAGCTGGCAGAGTCGGGCAGGTACGCGTTCGGCTGACCGTCGGGAAAAAGGACCCGCGCAATTCCCGGCCGGAGCGAGAGTAAGCCGCCAGGCGCGCCGCTTCCCGGCCGCGGATTCCAGGAGGCGGGCGGGGCGGCGCCGGGCGGGATCGCGGCGCGCTTCGGATCCAGGCGGAGTGTCCCGGCGGGCCGGCCGCGGCCGCGCGCGGGATCCAACTGCGGAACGTGCGGCGCGGGCGATCGCCGGCGGCTCCGGGGGATCGAGGCGGGCCGGCCGCGCGGCCGCGCCCCGCGCCGGCAGGGCCGCGGCGGCCGGCGGAGCGCGGCCTGATCGCGGGCCCTCCGGGGGATGCAGCGCCCGCCGGCAGGCCGGCTTTGCCGCGCCGACTGCTCGGGCGGGCGCAGGGACGCGTCCGGCGGGCGGACCGGGATGCCGCCGGTTGCCCGGACGCGCGGACTGCCCGGATGGGGGGGATGCGGCCGCGGGCGGGCGGCCCGCCCAAAGCAGCGGCCCCCGACGGGCGATGCGGGGCGAGAAGGCGCACGCCAAGGCCCTGCCAGCCCGCACCATGGAAGAAAAACCCGAGAAGGGCCGGCTGAAGGAAGAGGCGGAAACGGCGGCAAGGCGCCGCGAAGAGATGCCCCGGCGGAAAAAGGACCCGCTCCCCACGGCCGGCGCCCGCACGCCAGGCGGCGGGCCCCAGAAGGCCCGCGGGATCGCGGTCTGAGCGGCTTTTCCCGCGGCGGGCCCCCCGCCCCCGCGGCCCCTCGGGGCGCGGATCCTCCGCGCGCTTGCCCCCGCGCGGGCCGCTTTCCGGGCGCGGTTCCCCGCCCCCGCTTCCGCCCCCGCCGCGGCGGCGGGGGCCCCGAGGCCGTTCCGGGACGGCGCGGGCCCGGGCCCCCGTGTAGACTTACGTCCAAACCGAAACCACGCCTAGCGGCAACAAACCGCCCCCCGATCTCACGCCTGGATCACAATGGACGTGAGTCTACACGCCGCTGGCCCACTTGGAAGATCTGGAGGTCGGGATCCCCAAGGGGATCCCCCCGCGGGATGCGGGCCTGCTGAGCATCACGAAGCTGAGCCCGGATCCGGGCGCGGCGGCCGATCTGCCCTACGCGTGCCGGTCGATCGCCGCGCGCGGCGCGGCGGACGGAGACGGACTGCGGGCCAAGTTCGTCGCGCGGCCGGCGGGCCGAAGGCGCGGGGCCGCATCCGGATGCTCGCCAAAAAAGCGATCGCGCTGCATCGCGCGGCGCGGGCAGCGCGCGGCGCCCGGGTCGGGGGACCGCGCCGGCTGCGCCCGCCGGCGGGCCGGGCGGGCGGCGCCCGGATGCGGCGGGGCCTCCCGCGGAAGCGGCGGCCGCGTGGTGCACCGATGCGCGGGCAGGAAAGCCGGCCCGCCGCCCCCGTCCGGCCCGCGGAATAGGATCGGGGGAGGCGCCGCGGCCGCCGGGCCGGCGCCGCGTCAGCCGCTCCCGCTCGTCGCGCGTATGAGCTTGTCTACGGCGGCCGCGAGTTCGCCCGGCTCGCACGTCCCGCCCTCGGGATAGCGGGGCCTCCCGCCCCCGTGCCTCTTCAGCATCCCCTCGTATTTTTTCGGGTTCTCCACATAGTCCTTCAGGACGGCGCGCGTGGTCTCCCGCGGGATGACGCTCCACTTTGAAAAGGCGTACGCCGCGGCCCGCATCGCGGTGCCCTGCCTGTCGGCGAAGATCTCCGGCGTCTCGTCCAAGTACTCCTCGTACTTCCAGATCAGAAGCACCTTGTCGATCTCCCTCAACGCGGATGCGTCCACGCGCGTGCAGCGCCGCGGCCGCATTTAAAGTGGCTAGTTCGCGGCCTCGCAATCACGCCTGCGACAGCGCGGTGGGGCGGTTTTTCGCGCCCAAAGTTTGGGTCGTGGGACAGACCACGTTCGCGGCCTGCCTCGCAACCGCGCCCGAAACCCGGCCCGGCTCGGGACAATGATCGCGAAAAGGCGGCTCTTGCCGGCATTGCGGGCCGAAAACCCTCCCGGCCGCGCCATGGAGCGGCCGAGCCCGGGCGCGCGGCCGGCTGCTCGTCCCGGAGGGATCCGGGCGCGGGCGGGGAGCCCGGGGAGGCGGGCGGGGAGGAGGTCGGGGCCCCGCGCCGGCACGCCGTCCCCGTTCCCGGCTCCGGCGGCCGCGAGGCGCGCGGCCGGGGCATCGCGCGGGGCCCCGGAGGGCGGCAGGCGCCGGGCGGCGGGGCGGGGCGGACGCGGCGCCGCGCGGACGCGGCGCCGCGCGGACGGCCGCCGGCCCGTCCGGCCGGCAGCGGCGCGACCGCGGGGAGCGGACAAGGAGCGGGAGCTGGAGCGCGGGTCCGCGGGGGGGGCGCCGCGTCCAGGCGAAGGTGGCCGGCTGGAAGGCCGGCGGCGCGCCCGCGCTCGGGGCGGCCGCCGCCGAGGCGGCCGCGGCCCCGGGCGGGGCCGGGGCCCGCGGGGAGGCGCCGGGCGGGGAGGCGCCGGGCGGGGAGGCGCCGGGCGGGGAGGCTGCGGAGGCGGAAGGGGAAGGGGAGGCGGCCGCGGCGGCGGGGGCGGGGCGGGCCGCGGGCGGGAGCCGGAGGCGCCAGTCCCGGCTGCCGCGGCCGCGGCGGCGGGCAGGGCTGCCCGCGCCGGCGGCGCGCGCCCCGCGCGAGAACGCCGCCCCGCGCGGGGAGCCCCGCATCGCCCTGTCCGTCAAGGCGCGCGAGACCGCCGCCGCGGCCGGCGAGGGCGGGCGGGGACGGCCGGGCTCCGGCGCCAGGCGCGCCCCTGACTTCGGCCGCGGAAAAGGCGGCCGGCGCGGGGGCGCGGGAGGCGGCCGGCAGGCACGGCCGGCGCCGGGCGGCCGGGATCACCTTTTCGGCTTCAAGCGCGCGCTCGGGAGCGGCGCGCGCGGCGCCAGGCACTGCGGCGCCGCCGTCCCCGGCGCCCCCCGTCACGTCCCTTCCAGGTCCGCGGCCGACGGCTCCCTGCCGACCCGCCTGGCGTACGAGAGGCGGTTGGCCCGCCGGACGCGGGCGGCGAACTCGGGGTCGCCGGCGTACCTCTCGCGGCGCCGCCTCCGCAGCTCCCCGTACGTCCGCTCGCGGAGCTCGGGGTCGGCCGCCATCTTTTCCCGCTTCTTGCGCGCCTTTTCCCTGTTCCGCGCGCGGCGGCACTCGGGCCTGCCGCAGTAGAGCCGCATGGCGGCGCCCTCGTAGGGGCGCCCGCACGCCCCGCAGGGGCGCTCGGCGTGCCAGGGGACGGGAAGGCCGCGGCTCTCGAGGTACCTCGCGGTGCGGCGCCAGGTGGAGCCGACCGACCTTGCCTCCACCGACTTTTTGGCCGCCGCCGCGCACTCGTACCTGGAGCAGTACGTGCGCCCCCACGAGTCCCGTATCTCGCCGCCGCAGTTGGCGCAGCGCCGCGCGGGGCGGGGCGCGGATCGCGGGCTCATGCGGCATGCTGTATCCTGCCGCATTTAAGGACTCGCGGGGGCGGCCGGGCGGGGGGCCGGCCCCCGCAGGGGCCCCGCGGGGCGGCCGCCCCCCTCCCCGGGAGGGCGGCCCGCGCGCGGGGGCCGGCCCGGGCGGCCCCCCGCGCGCGGGCTGCCGGGCGGGCGGGTTCGGCGGACCCGGAGCCGGCCGCCGGCCGCCCGGGGCGCGGCTCCCAGGGCCGGCTGCCCGCCCGCGCGCGGATGCGCCGGCGATCGCCGCGGCGTGCGCGCGCGGCGGCGGGTGCTGACGGCCGAGATCGACGCCGCGAGTGGGTGCAAGCGGCTATCGCCGCGGCGTGCGCGCGCGGCGGGGGCGCCGGCCGGCTCCCGCCCGCCACCGCGGCTGCCCGGCCCGCCGATGCCGCGCGCGGCGGCGGGAAGCCGGCGGGCGCCGGGCTTTCCTCACCCGCGCAGCACGGCCTCGGATATCCTGTTGATCAGCGTTTCCAGCCTCGTGACCTCCTTGTGCTTTTCGACATAGTCGCCGTACGCCTTTTGGGCGTTTTCGATCAGCTGGCCGTACAGCACTATCCGCGCCCCGAATGCCTCAAGAACGCGCTCGTCCTTTTTGCGCGCCTCCGGATCCTCCCAGCTTTTAGGATGCCTGCCCAGCACGAAGATGGCTTCCACGGGCTCGTTCTTGCCGGATCTTTTCAGGACTTTGGTTGCCGCGTTAGTGTATTTTTCGAGCTGGGGAAACAGCTGTCCCAGCGCCTGCACGCTCGCGCCGGGGCGCTTCAGTTCTATGATCACGTGCTTGCTGCCGGTGGTCCTGTACTGGATGTCCAGCCTGGCGCGCTTCTCTTCTTCGGTGAGCCCGTCGCACACGCCGTCCAGCGCTTTCTTCACGCCCGATTCCACCGCTTTCGAGGCGGCGACCCTCTCCCAGGAAGGGTCCAGGAGCCACAGGTGGTCGGACAGGTGGTTCTGGATGATTTTTTCCCTCGCGTTCTGATCGTGCAGGTCGTCGAATTTGCTGATCATCTTCAGGCGGTTCCGGGTGATCTGGTAGTACGCGTTGGCCTCCAGGTCGTCGATCTGCGAGAACAGCTCCACCAGCACCCTGAGGTTGCCGGCGTCGATCTCGTCCAGGCGATCGAGCATGCCTTTCAGCTTGAGGTTCTCGAACGCCAGTATCCCGCCCCCGAGCAGCTGCTTCTTCTCGTCGTCGCCGTCCAGCGCCAGCGCGTTGATGCGCCCGAAGAACCGCTCCGCCGAGTTCTTGTGGCGCCGGGACAGGCCGCCGAACCATTCGCGGACCTCCGGGACCTCCAGCGCCGCCCTGGTGCCTTCCTCGTTCCTCAGCTCCGTCCACTCCGACTGTATGGTCCTGACGTCCCGCCGGATCTTTTCCTTCAGCGCCACGTACCTGGGATCGTCCTCGACGATCAGCTGCCTGCCGGTCGTCGCGATGTCCGGCATGCCGTCGCTGTCCAGGAAATCCGCCCGTATCTCGCCGACCACGTACTTGCTGTACACCCCGCCGTCCTCGAGGGAGCCCAGCATGTCTTCCTGTGCCATCTTTCCCCTGACCACGACGGCGATCCGGTTCAGGTTCTCGCCGCCGCCGTCGTCCTTCAGCTGGCCCGGTTTTTTCACGGTCCCTATCCAGCCGCCGACGCGCTCCGTGCCGCCGCCCGTCCTGACGTCCGTGCTCAGCTGGAACTTTCTGGGCGCCGTCCCGGGGAATTCGCCGCGGCTCTCCTTCCCGAGCAGCCACACGTACTGCAGTTTTTTCAGGTAGTCCCTGTCCTCCGCGGTGATCGGCATCCCGTCGAGCGCGACCTCGAACTTGTGCCGGCCGCCGATGATGCTGAACCTGCGCGCGAGCCTCTTTCTCAGCTGCTTCGGGCAGGATTTTTTCGGCTTGATGTCGGTCAGGGTGATGCGGGTCCCGGATTCCAGGTCGCCGGCCGCCCCGACCCTGGCCGGGTAGTACGCGGAGGCCCCCCCGCGCAGCGCCTTTTCGATGTCCCTGGCCTTCATCTCGAACCCGTGGCTCTCGCCGTTCCTGACGCTGTGCACCGTGACCGTGCCGGCTATCGAGAACAGCGACAGTTTTCCTATCCCCTTGCGCCCCATCACGGGCCTGCCGTGGCGGCCCGTCCTCGTTTCCCCCTTTTCCCGGCGCGCGTACCCGACGCGCAGGTACTTCTCGTTGGCGTCGCTCACGGTCATCCCGGCCCCGTCGTCCCGTATGGTGATCCTCCTGCCCGGGCCCGTGCGTATGTCGACGTGCTCCGCATCCGCATCCCACGCGTTGGCGACGGCCTCGGCGAGGACCGCGGGGACGTTGCTGTGCAGGCCTATGCCCAGATGCTTGAGCGCGTCGGGGCCCACCCGCATGGTGTACGCGTGATCGTCGGCCATCGGGATCCAAATGCCCCCGTCGCGCTCCCGCCTATAACCTTTCCCGGCTCTGCAGCGTGTGAGGTCGGCACCCCCCCCCCCCGCGCCGGCCGCGGCGCCCCGCGCCAGGTCCGGCCCCGCAGCTTCCGCGGCCGCACCCTTGCCGCGCGCCCTCCGGGCCGGGACGCGCGCCGCGGGGCCGGGCCTCCCCCGATCCGCCCGCTTGCCCCGCGGAACGCCGCGCCGCGGGGCCGGGCGCGCCCCGGGGAGTCGTCGGCCGGCTCCGCCCCCGGATACTCCGGGAACGCGGGCAGGATCGGCGCGGCCCCCCGGATCCAGGCGACGAGTTTTCCCGGCCGCCCGCCGCCCGAGCCCCCGCGCCGGTCCGGCGCGCCTCCATGCGACGCCTCCGCGGCCCGGCGCGGCCGCGCCGGCGGCGCCCCGCCGCCGGGCGGCAGGACGGCCCCCGCGCGCGCGGGCGAGCTCGCCGCGCCCGTGTTTCCACCCGCCGCGCTAGGTTCCCATCTCGTTCATGGCGCGGCGGGCCGCCCCCGGTACAAGCTCCGGTTCCCCGCGCGCCCCGCGCCTGCCCGCGCCTCGCGGTCCGCGGCCGCGCGTGGCGGCGGCCGAATTGCTACTTTTTGCGAAAAGGCGGAGATCGGCCGAGCGCGCGCGGCGGCAAGCCCGGTCCTGGCGCGGGGAGCCGCGGGGGGGGGGCGCCGACCTCACACGCAGTTGACGACGAACGTGACGGTCTGCGATATGAAGTCGGCCTCGAGATCGTCCAGGCCCTCCAGGTTGATCCGGAAGTCGACGTCCACGCTGCCGCCCGGCGGCGTCCCGCCCGGTATCTCGGTGCCCGCGGCCAGCGGGGTAGAGTCGGCCGGCCTGGGGGAGGCGCCGCCCAGGCCCACGGCCATCTCCGTGTACGAGAACGGCAGCTGTCCAGGTACAGGGACGCCGTCCCTGAACTGCGCCCAGTCCGTGGCGGACACGGACACCGCGGGCATCGGGCCGGTCCCTATGTTCGTCACGGTCTGCCGCGCCGGCCTGCTCGTGCTCCCCGCGGACAGATCGGGGAGCGCGAGCGCCGACTTTTCCAGATCTATCCCGCACGCGTCCAGGCCCCGGAGCAGTTCGGGGGCCCGCGCCCACTCCGCCGATACGTCGGACACGGACCACGCGCCGTACGTCACGGGCAGCCGCAGGTCGCCGGAGCCGTCCATGCCCGTGCGGCCGAGCGGGCCGCCGGCCAGGGCCGCCGCGCCCGCTATATTCCCCCCCGCGAGGGACGGGTCGCCCCCTGCCCCCACCAGGGCGCCGCCCAGCGCGCGGACGGCCTCGTACGCGGCGTAGGCCGGCGTGGCCGATGTAGCGGGGCCGCGCGGGGCCGCGATGCGGTCGATGTAGTCGGTTATGCCGTTGCGCTCCACGGCGAACTGGACGGCGGACAGCCGCGTATCGCGGGCCAGCTGCATAGCCGCCGCATCGGCCAGTATGGCGGGCGACGCGGCCACCCCGCTCCCCGCGCCGGCCCCCGCGCCGCCGGCCGCGAACCATGCCGACCTCTCCCGTATGGGGCCGCCCGCCGGCACGCTGCCGGCCATCGCCGCGAGCTCCATGTCCGAGCCCACATACACGACGGCCACGCTCCTGGCCGTCCCGCTCCCGGCGGCCTCCGCCACGGCGGTTTCTATGGGCGCGGCCGCCGCGCCGCCGCCGCCTGCCACGAACGCGACGGGATCGCCGAAGGGTATCCCGAGCGGCTCCAGGTCCGATTCCATCGATTCCAGCAGGCCGTAATCTGGGCCGTGCAGGCCGGCCTGCACCACGGGGACTATGGCGCCGTACCCGCCCCGCGCCACCTCCGTCGCGAGGACCCTGGCCAAGTGCGCCGCGCCGGGCTCCATCCGGAATATGGGATCGCCTTCCACGGCAAGCGAGCGCGCCGCCGACGAGTGCGATATTATGGTGATGCCGTTCTCCGAGGCGTACCCGGCCATGCCGGCCAGCGCCATGTCGGAGGCCGGGCCCACGTACAGGGAGGGGCCCTCCCCGGCGGCGTGCGCCCCGCGGAGCGCCGCCGCGCCGGAGGCGCCCGCCGGGAGATCGTGCTCGGACACGCTGACGTAGAACTCGTACCCGCGCTCCTCCGAGACGGCGTTGAAGGCGGCGGCCCCCAGCCTCGCCGCCTCGGCCGACGGGTCGGCGGCGCCGCGCGCGAACACGCCCACCTGCACGGGCCGCTTGCCGGCCTGCCCGGTCCCGTCCGGCCCGCCGGTGGACTTTTCGCCGGGATTCTCGACGGGGTTCCCGAAGGCATCCGTGACGTTCGCGGACAGGTCGAATCCCACGGCGGAGCCGGCCGAGGCGGTCGTGCTCGCGTTCGCGTTCCACGACACCACCACGTTGTTCCCGAACGCGGCCGCCCCGGAGGCGCCGCCGCCGTTCCCCGCTGCCGCGGCGCCGCCCACCGTGATGTTCGCATAGTGGGAGGGGACGGCAAGCACCGGCTCCGAATAGACGGCGGCCATAGAGCTGCCGTTCAGCACGAAGGCCAGCAGGAAGGACGGGCGGTCGGGATCGCGCGCGACGTCCAGCGGCGCCCGCTCCGGCGCGTTCGCCGCGCGGCCGTCGGTGACGAAGCCGGCGGGCAGCAGCAGCGTGGTAGACTCCGGAACCGAGAACGCGGCCGCGTCCAGCGCCGCCCGCGCACGGTCGGACACGAGAAGCACGAAGGTCCTGTCCCCCGTGCTGCCGGACTCGACGGACAGTATATCGGCGGCGGACAGGGTGACCGCGGCATCGCCTCCCCAGCTCCGGCCGCGGATCTCGATCATTCCGGGGAACGATTCCGCGCCGGGCGCGGTCGCGGCCTTGTCGAACGTCATGACGAGCCGCCCCGCGTTGCCGCTGCCCGGCGCCAGGTTGAAGGCCGCCATTACGAGGCGCGGGGGCGAGGGATCTGGCACGTGCGCGAGCGGGACGGGCTGCCGGCCCGGCGCGTACTCGTTGCCCGGCGCGTCCGACACGAAGGCGGCGGGCAGCTCTATGGCGGCGGGGCCCAGGTCCGCCGCGTTGAGCTCCACGCGCTTGGCGCCCGATATGTCCAGCGCGAACTCCGTGCCGCCCGCGCGGCCCGATGCCGCGGAGGGAATGTCGTCGCGGGACAGCGCCACCTCCCCGCCGTCGCCCCGTATTGCTATCTCCCCCGCGAACGACCGCGCGTCCGGCGCGGCCGCAACCGCCTCGTCGAACTCGAGGGTAAGCAGGCCGTTCTCCCCGGCAGTCAGGTCGAGTACGGCGGATGCGAGCAGGGGGGCCTGGCCGTCCGCCAGCGCCTGCCGGTACGCCGCGTCGCTGCCGAGGGGCCTGCCCGCGGGATCGGCCACCGCCGTCTGGTTTATGGTCACGGCGCCGGTAGCGTCGCGCGCCGCGGGATCGCCGCCGAACCGCAGGACGTGGGCATCGGTGCCGGCGCCCGCCAGCGTGGCGTTTCGGGGCGTTCCGCCCACCACGATCGAATGGTACGCCGAGCCGGCGGCGTTCGCGCCCGCGCTGTAGCGTATCGTTATGCTCCCGGGGCCGGTGATCGCGGCCGACTCGACTTTGAACGGAACGGCGGGGGGGGCGCCGCCGGCGTATTCTATGGAGAACTGCTCCGCCGCCTCGTTGCCGTTGCCGTCCGAATCCGCGGCCGCGCCTTCCGGAATGTCGACCAGCACGATGCCCACGGATGTCGGCGCGACGTCGAACGTGTACGTCCTGGCGCTGGCGTTGCCGAAGTCGTCGACGGCGGCGCCGGTGCCCGCCGGGCCCGAGAGCGCGATGCCTGTCTCGTTGAACCCGGTGACGTTCTCGCTGAAAGTGACCGTGAACCCGATCGGCGACTCGCGGGCCGGGCCCGGGACCGCGTCGGACGTGATTGTCGGGACCGGGACCGCGCCGGTGTATCGTATGGAGAACTGCTCCGCCGCCTCGTTGCCGTTGCCGTCCGAATCCGCGGCCGCGCCTTCCGGAATGTCGACCAGCACGATGCCCACGGATGTCGGCGCGACGTCGAACGTGTACGTCCTGGCGCTGGCGTTGCCGAAGTCGTCGACGGCGGCGCCGGTGCCCGCCGGGCCCGAGAGCGCGATGCCTGTCTCGTTGAACCCGGTGACGTTCTCGCTGAAAGTGACCGTGAACCCGATCGGCGACTCGCGGGCCGGGCCCGGGCCCGCGTCGGACGTGATTGTCGGGACCGGGACCGCGCCGGTGTATCGTATGGAGAACTGCTCCGCCGCCTCGTTGCCGTTGCCGTCCGAATCCGCGGCCGCGCCTTCCGGAATGTCGACCAGCACGATGCCCGCGGATGTCGGCGCGACGTCGAACGTGTACGTCCTGGCGCTGGCGTTGCCGAAGTCGTCGACGGCGGCGCCGGTGCCCGCCGGGCCCGAGAGCGCGATGCCTGTCTCGTTGAACCCGGTGACGTTCTCGCTGAAAGTGACCGTGAACCCGATCGGCGACTCGCGGGCCGGGCCCGGCCCCGCGTCGGACGTGATTGTCGGGATCGGTGCGGGGGGGGCGCCGGTGTAGTTTACCGAGAACTGCGCCGCCTCGTTGCCGTTGCCGGCATCGTCCTCCGCCGCGTTTTCCGGGATCTCGACCGTCACGGTTCCGTTGGCCGTCGGCGCGGCGCCAAAGGCGTACGTGGTGGAGTTGGCGGGTGCGAAGTTGGCCACGCTGCCGGGGTTCGCCGTGCCCGAGAGCGCGATGCCTGTCTCGTTGAACCCGGTGACGTCCTCGTCGAAGGTGACCGTGAAGTTGATCGTCGCGGCATCGGCCGTGCCGGACAGCGCGACGGCCGGGATCGGCCGGGTCCTGTCTGTTTTGATGCCCGCCGCGTCGGATGCCTCGTTCGCGTTTCCCGCCGGGTCCTGCACGCCGCCGTCCGGCAGGCTCACGTTGAGGGTCTGCAGGTCGTCAGGATCCGCCACGCCGAAGGCGTACGACGGGTGGAAGGCCTGGATGCGGTTGCCGGCGGCTTCCGTCACGTACAGGGCGCCCGTGGTGGGGTCGACGGCCACGCCGTACGGGTCGTCGAGCGAGTTCTCGATCTCGGCGATGCGGGTCCTGTCGGGGCCGTACACGCGGACGCGGTCGACGCCGGAGGCCGCCACGTACGTGTTGCCGGAGGCGTCGACCGCCACGCCGGTCGGCTCCGCGAACGAGTCGGGCAGGTCGGCGTCGCGGGTCATGTCGGGGCGGTATATGCTGACGCGGGGGTCGCTGCCCGCGCGGGGCACGTAAATGCTGCCCGAGGCGTCGACCGCCACGCCGTACAGTTCGCCGAGCCCGGTGATGTTGCCGATGCTGGTCCCGTTGGGATCGTACACGCGGACGCTGCCGCCTTTCTCGGCCACGTGCACGCGGCCGTGCGGGCCGCCGATCGCCACGCCGGTCGGCTCGGGGAACTGGCCGGCCAGGTCGGCGGCGTGGGTCCTGTTGGGGTGGTACACGCGGACGGCGTTGCCGCCGGTGTCTGCCACGTATATCTTTCCCGAGGCGTCGACCGCCACGCCGCGCGGGTCGCTGAGCCCCGTGATGCTGTCGACGTGCCCCCGGGAAGTGTCGAGCACCTGGACGCGGTCGTTGGCGCGGTCGGCCACGTACGTGTTTCCCGATCCGTCGACCGCTATCCCGGAAGGGGCGGCGAACTCGACGTCGCCGGTGCCGGGGCCGCCGAACGCCTCGTCGTGGTGCCACGCGGCGGCGCGCAGGCTAGTCACGTTGCCGGAGGTCGTCACGATGTCGGAGGCTTCCAGCGTGGACGCGTTCACGGGCTCGCTGAAGGACAGGCCGAACGGGACCTCCGCCAGGCCGGTGGGGCCGGGCTGCAGCGCGGCGACCGCGGGGACGGGGGGCGTGCCGTCGTACGTTATCGAGAACCGCTTCGCCGCGCGGCTGGGGTTGCCCAGCGCATCCTGCGCCGCGCCCGCGGCGACGTCGACCGTCACCGTCCCGTCCGCCTCCGGCGCGGCGGAGAAATAGTACGCGGCGCCGCTGCCGTTGAAGCCGTCCGCGGGGCCCGGATTGGCGGTGCCCGAGAGCGTTATGCTCACGTTCTCGAACCCCGCGGCGGGCTCGTCGAAGGTCACCGTGAAGTTGATCGTCGTGGCGTTGGTGTAGGGGCCCTGCGGGGACGCGACTGCCGGGACGGGCCCGGTCCTGTCTATCCTGATGCCCGCCGCGTCGGATGCCCCGTTCGCGTTTCCGGCCGCGTCCAGCACGCGGCCGGCCAGCATTCTCGCCTCGAGCCGCCCGTCATCCGGATCCGCCACGTCGAACGCGTACGCCGCGGCGAATACTGTTACCTTGGACGGGTCGGTCACGTACACGTTGCCGGAGGCGTCGACGGCTACGCCGGTCGGGCGGGTGAACTGGAAGGGGAGCTCGCCCACGTAGTTCCGGCCCGAGTCGAATATCTTGACGGCATCGTTGTTCCTGTCTGCCACGTAGATGTTGCCGAGGGCGTCGGTATCGACGCCGGTCGGACTGTTGAGCCCGGCGATGGTGGCGACGTGGTTCCTGCCGGGGCCGTACACCAGGACGCGGTGGTTGTTCGTGTCGGCCACGTAGATGTTGCCGGAGGCGTCGACCGCGACGTCTTGCGGGAGGTGGAGTCCCGAGATGGTGGCGACGTGGTTCCTGCCGGAGTCGAATATCTTGACGGCGTTCTCCCGCGTGTCGGCCACGTACACGTTGCCGGAGGCGTCGACCGCCACGCCCTCCGGGTGGTCCAGTCCCGTTATGTAGGCGACGTGGTTCCTGCCGGAGTCGAATACGCGGATGCGGTCGTCGTCCGATTCGGCCACGTATATGTTGCCGGAGGCGTCGACCGCCACGCCGTTCGGATCGTCGAGCCCGGCGATGGTGGCGACGTGGTTCCTGCCGGAGTCGAATATCTGGACGCGGCTGTTGCCGCCGGCTTGCCCCTCTGCCACGTATATGTTGCCCGAGCCGTCGACTGCCACGTCGACCGGGCTGCGGAAATTGCCGTCGCCCGTGCCATGGCCGCCGAAGGTCGCGTTGTGCTTCGGCGCCGGGCGCAGGTTCCGCACCTCGCCCGAAGTGGCGTCGAGGTCGGACGCGTCCAGCGTCGAGGCGTCCACGGGCTCGTCGAACTCCAGGGCGAACTGCACGACCTGCAGGCTGGTGGGGCCCGGCGTGGTGGGCGCGACTGCCGGGGCGGGGGGCGTGGCGTCGCGCTCGACGGAGTACCGGGCCGCCCCGGTGCTGGGGTTGCCCGCCCAGTCCTCCGCCGCGCCCGCCGGTATGTCGACCAGTATGGTCCCGTCCCTCGCGGGCGAGACGTCGAACGCGTACGCCCTGGCGCTGGAGTTCGCGAAGTTTTTCACGCCGCCGTGGGCGGTCGTGTTTGAAAGAACGACGTCCCCGGCCCCGAACCCGGCGACGGGCTCGCTAAAGTTTACCGCGAAGCCGATCGTGGTGGCGTTGGTCGGGCTCGCCTGCGCGGAGCTGACGATCGGGGACGGGGGGCCGTCGTATTCTATCGAGAACCGTTCCGCCGGCTCGTTGCCGTTCCCGGCATCGTCCCGCGCCGCGCCCGCCGGTATGTCGACCAGTATGGTCCCGTCGGATGCGGGCGAGACGCCGAACGCGTACGTCGTGGAGTTGAGGGCCGCGAAGCCGGCCGCGCCGCCGTGGGCGGCGCTGCCCGAGAGCGCGACGCCCTCCTTCCCGAACCCGCGCACGGGCTCCGTGAAGTTCACCGTGAACTCGATCGTCGTGGCGTTGGTCGGGCCCTGCTGCGCGGCCGTGACGGTCGGGACTGGCCTCGTGCCGTCGTATTCTATCGATAACTGCCCCGCCGCGATGCTTGCGATGCCCGCGTCCGCCGCGTCACGCGCCGCGCCCGCCGGTATGTCGACCAGCATGGTCCCGTCCCTCGTGGGCGAGACGCCGAACTCGTACGCCCTGGCGCTGGCGTTCGTAAAGTTGGCGACGCCGCCGTGGGCGGTCGTGTTTGAAAGAACGACGTCCCCGGCCCCGAACCCGTCGACGGGGCGGGTAAAGTCGACCCGGAAGCCGATCTCCGTGGCGTTGGTCGGGCTGCCCTGCGCGGCCGTGACGATCGGGGTCAGCAGCGAGCTGTTGTGCGTTATCGAGAACCGTTCCGCCGCCGTATTGCCGTTCCCGGCATCGTCCTCCGCCGCGCCCGCCGGTATGTCGACCAGTATGGTCCCGTCGGCCGTCGGCGAGGCCTCGAACGCGTACGAGGCGCCGGCGCCCGTGAAGTTCACGACGCCGGCGGGGCCGGCCGTCCCGGACAGCATAACGCCGCCGGCCCCGAACCCGTCGACGGCCTCGGTGAACTCCACCGTGAACCGTACGGACGGGGCGCCGGTCGGGTTCGGGTGCGTGGAGTTTATGGCGGGGACGGGGGCGATCCTGTCTATTCCGATGCTGGCCGCGTTGGACTCCCCGTTCGCGTTGCCGGCCGGATCCTGCACCCGGCCGGCCGGCAGCCTCACCGTCAGCGTCTGCTGGTCGTCCGGATCCGCCACGTCGAACTTGAAGGCGAGCGCCGCATCGAACACCGTGACGCGGCCGTTGTTCCGGCCCGACGCGTACACGTCGCCCGTGGCGGGGTCCACGCCCACGCCCGTCACGACGTTGAACGATCTTGTGAGGTTGGCGACCGGCTGCCACGCGCCGTCGAATACCTGGACGCGGTGGTTGTTTGCGTCGGCGACGAACACGTTGCCCGCGGGATCCACGTCCACGGCGAACGGGTAGCTGAACGAGTTCGTGATGTTGGCGACGGGCAGCCCCGCGGCGCCGTACACGCGGACGGTATCGTTGTTAGAGTCGGCCACGTACACGCGGCCCGAAGAGTCGACCGCCACGCCGTTCGGCTGGTCGTACTGGCCGCCGACGTCGCGGACGTACTGCCACGTGCTGTTGAACACGTAGACGCGGTGCGTGAGCCTGTCGGCCACGTACACGCGGCCCGAGGAGTCGACGGCCACGCCGCTGGGCGTGTCGAACTGGCTGCCGGGCGTGGTGTAGTTGATGTCGTGGACGTGGTGCCACGTGGAGTTGAACACCCAGATCTTGTCGTCCACCGAGTCGGCCACGTACACGCGGCCGTGCGGGCCGCCCACCGCCACGTCTATCGGGGCCCCGAACAAGGCGGTTATGTTGCCGACGAGGTGCCCCGTCCCGTTGAACACTCGGACGCGGTCGTTCTCGGTGTCGGCCACGTACGCGTGGCCGGAGGCGTTCACGGCCACGCCGTGCGGCGCGTTGAGCAGGCCGCTGCCAAAGTCCGCGCCGTGCGGCCACGCGTCGCGCAGGTTCGTCACGTTCCCCGAGGTCGCGTTGATGTCGGAGGCATCCAGGGTGGACGCGTTTATCCGCCTGTCGAAGGCCAGGACGAAGGGCACCTCCCGCAGGGCGGTGGGGTCGGCCGCATCGGCGGACACGGCGGCGGTCAGCTGGCCGTCGGCGTGCGGAGCGGCCGCGACGGCGCAGGCCGCGAGGAGGGCCGCCGCCGCGAGGAGGGCCGCGGCGGGCGGCGGCGCGATCCGGGACGGGCCGCGGTCAGCGGCGCGGGCGCTCCCCCGTCCTGCCTCCCCCCCCCCCAGCCCCGGACGGGCGGGGGCCGTTTCCGCCAGGGTGTCCGGCCACGGAGCGCGGGCCGCCGCGATGCCGTCGCTGGGAATCAGGCCCGCGGGCGCGCGGGCCGGCGCACCCGGATGGCTGCGGCCCGGTAGCATGCGGGCGCGCCGTCCTGCCGGTAGATAAACCGTCCGGGCCGCCCCGCCCTTCCCGCGGCCGCGCCTGCGGCGGCCGCGGCGGGGCGGCTTTCCGCGCCCGGAACCCCGCTGCGGGACGGCCGCCCCTCCCGAACCCGCATCCGGGGCCCGGCGGCATCGCGCGCCGGGCCCCCGGCCTCCTGCCCGCGCAGGGTCCCCGCCCGCGGCCGTTCCCGCGGGCAGGGCGGCGGCCGCGCCGCCCCGCGCCGCCCTCCCCGATGCGGATCCCTCCGCCCCGCGCCCTTCCCGGTTCCCGGGACGGCCGTCCGGCGCCGCGCGCGCGGTCCCCGCCGCGGCGCGGCGCCGCCGCATCCCGCGCCCTCCGGCGCCGCCGCATCCCGCGCCCTCCGGCGCCGCCGCATCCCGCGCCCTCAGGGAACCGGATCGGCGGCGGCGCGATCTTTCGCGCCCGCGGCCCGGGACGCGGGGCCCGCCCGCTCCCCCTCCCCCCCCCCCCCGCCCGGCGCGCGCCGTGGCGGCATCGTTCCCGCGCCGTCCCCGGATCGCGACGCCGCGCCTCGCCGGCCGGCGCGGCGGGGCGCCCGCCACGGTTTTTATCGCGGCACCGCGCGGGCCGGCCGTGAACGTGCGATTCGTGGTGGTGGGAATAGTGCTGGGCTCCGCGGTGGTGGCCGCCGTGCTTATCGGCTCGCCGATGTTCGGCGGCTTCGACACCCTGAGGTAGCCCGCGCCAGGCCGGCCCCGCCCTTTTTCCGGCCCCACTCGAACGCGCCGGGGGCCCCCCGCGCGCGCCCCTTCCGCGCAGCCGACAACGCGCGGGGCCCCGCGGCAGCCCCTCGAACGCGCCGTGGGCCCCCGCGCGCGCTCCCCCGCAAGCCGGGCGGCGGCCCCGATCCCGGCCGCCCCGCGGGCGCCGCGCGCGCCCCTTCCGCGGCGCGGCCGTTCCGCCCCGTCCCCGAACCCCGCGCCGCCGGGCCCGTCCGGGCGCCGCGCGCACGCCCTTTCCGCGGCGCGGCGCGCCGCCCCCGGAGGCGCGGCGCGGGCCCGGGCCCTCCCCGCGGCCCGGCGCATCCCGCGGCCCCGGCGGCCGCCCGCGCGGGGGGGCGGGCCCCCTTCCCGGCCCCGGCGGCCGCCACAACGGAGGCCGGGCGGCTATTCCCCGCGGCCGGGGGACAGCCCCACTTCCCGCACCATCGCCGCGTCCCTCCCGGGATCGTTCCCGCCCATGGTGAGGTAGCCGGCGGTGATTATCCCGTTGGCCCCCCCGCGCAGGAGCGCCCTGCCCTCGTCGCCCAGCGCGGCCTCCCGCCCCCCGGAGATCTTCACCACGGAGGAGGGCAGCATGAACCGCACCGCGGCGAACATGCGCAGCGCCTCGCCGTCCGGGAGGGGCGCCTGCAGCCGCAGGGGCGTCCCCTCCACGGGGACGAGTATGTTCAGCGCCACCTCCTCCGGCTCCAGCCGCGCCAGCTCCAGGGCCAGCTCCAGCCTCTGCGCGCGCGTCTCGCCCATGCCTATTATCCCGCCCGTGCACAGCTCGAGGCCGGCCTCCCTGGCTATGCCGAGCGTCTCCAGCCTGTCGTCGTACGCGTGGGTGGAGCATATCTCGGGGAACTTGGAGCGGGCCGTCTCCAGGTTGTGGTTGTACCGCCGGACGCCCAGCTCCTTCAGCCGCGCCGCCTGCCGGGGCAGTATGAAGCCCAGGCTGCACTCCACGCCCATCCCCATTCCGGCTATCCCGGCGACCATCTCGCAGACCCTCGCGAACTCGGCATCCGTGGGCGGCCCCCTCCAGGCGGCCACCAGGCAGTACGAGGTGGCGCCCCCTTCCCTGGCGCGGCGGGCCGCCTCCGCGACCTCGCCGGGCTCGGGGAGCCCGTGCGCCCCCGGATCCCTCACGTACAGGGCCGACTGGCCGCAGAAGGAGCAGTCCTCGCTGCACGCTCCGCGCTTTATGTTGTTCAGCTGCTCCACGTCCACGGCATCGCCGTTGAAGCCGCGGGTTATCCTGTCGGCGGCGGCGGCCAGCTCCGGCAGCAGGGAGTCCGCCACGCCCATGAGGCGGCGCGCCTGCCCCGCGCCGATCCCCTCCCCGGAGAAGACGGCCTCCTCGCACTCCCGTATCAGGGCGCCGCCCGCGTCAGGCACGGCGCCGCCCCGCGGGCCCGTAAAATAAGCATAGCTCGCCGGCGCGCGGGCCCCGGCCGGGGCCGCGCCCGGCAGCGGCGGGCGGGCCTTGGGCGGCCGGCCCGCGCGCCTTTCGGCGGGCGCGCCGCCGGAAGGAGACGGGGAGGAGGAAGCCGGGGACGGGGCGGCCGGCCCGCGCGCCTTTCGGCGGGCGCGCCGCCGGAAGGAGGCGGGGAGGAGGAAGCCGGGGACGGGGCGGCCGGCCCGCGCGCCTTTCGGCGGGCGCGCCGCCCCGGTGCTCCGCGGGTTTCGGGCGCGGCCCCGGCGCCCGGCTTTTCCCGCCCCGCGGCCGCGCGCCTTTCGGCGGGCGCGCCGCCCCGGTGCTCCGCGGGTTTCGGGCGCGGCCCCGGCGCCGGGCGCGGGCGGGCGCGCGCCCGAAGATCCCCGATCCGGCCGGGACCGCGCCGGGCGGCCGCGGGATGCGGCGCGGGGGGGAGGCAGCCGCGCGCCGGGCACGAAACGTGCGGTAATATTGGAGGCGCCGGCACGGCGGCCATGGATCCGCCCGGCCTCCCGCCCGGCTTGGCCTCCGCCTTGGACGGCCGGCTGAACGGCTGCAGGGCCGTCAAGGTGCAATGCCTGCTGTCCGACTCGGACGCGGGCGAGATCATGGAGTCGCGCCTCCCCGGCGGGCTGGCGGCGCGGGGCAGGCTCGCCAGGTACGGCGGCTTCCGGCACGGCGAATTCGAGGTGAGCGACGGGGGCGAGCCGAGGGGAACCCTCCACACGGTGCAGGCGGGAGACGAGTTGTACGCCGCGACCGGCGACGGGGCGGAGTTCTTTTCGAGGCACGCGTCTCGCATAATCAGGTGCCTGCACCCGCGCGTCCTGCCCGCGGCGGTAAGCTCCGAAACGATGCTCAAGATCCTCCAGGACTACGAGAAAGGCGCCGGCCGGCGGCTGAGTCCCGCGGAGTACGTCAAGAAGAAAGCCTTCGGGGCGGGGCTCAGGACGGAGAGGGCGTGGTATCCGCGCGGGGAGGCGGGGGACCGCGGCACGGTCGGGGAGGTGTTCGGGGATGCCAAAAACAACGGCGGGTACGTCAGCAGCGTGAGGGTGTTCTCCGGATCGGAATCGAGCCCGGACCTGGACCTGTCCGTGTCGCGCAGGGGGCTTGTGTCCGTGTACGCGGGGACGTTCAAGTCCGTCTTTGCCTGGCTGCTGCGCCCGATGGCGAGGGACGGCATAGAGAGCAGGGCGATGTTCAGCAAGCGGAGCAGGAAGGAGACTCCGGGCAGGAAGCCGAGGCCGCTCCTCGTGGACTTTGGCGCGGGCGTGTTCCGGAACGGACGGGTAAGGAAAAAGTTCTCGCGGATCATGGAAAAATACCCGAACTGCGGCTATTCCGTAATGCACGAGGGGAACCCCCACACCTACATAGCCGTCCTGGACAGGAACGACCTCTCGTCGTTCTCCGTAAGGACCATGGGCGACGACAGGCTGCTCATAACGCCCCAGATCAAGTGCTCGGCCGCGTCGCTCATGAGGTTCTCGGAGTTCCTCACCGCATCGTTCCGGGAGGGAAGGATCAGCGACTATGCAGAGGCCGCGCCCGGCAGCGCGCGGGAATGAGCACAGACGCAGACGGTTGTATGGACAGGAAGAAGAAGGAGTTCGACGCGTACGATACCACGGTGGTGATGTCCGTGGGCCTCAAGCACGAGTTCGCGGAGGACAAGGAATGCAGTTTCAAGGTGAGCGAGCCGTCCATGGGGACGCCGAAGGGGATGGCGGCTCCCGATGCGATATTCCAGCGCGGCGGGGACGCGAAGGGGATGGCGTGCGAGATCAAGTCGTCCCTCTCCCGCCGCGAAAAAAGCCTGCTGAAGGGCGTGGGAGGCCAAGTGAAAAAGTACGCCAGCATCAAGCGGGGCTGGAAGACGTCTTCGGGAGAGATCGGGCAGCACTCCATCCTGTTGCTCGTGCGCAGCGACGACTGCGACAGGCTCGTCGGGATGCCGGAGCAGCTCGGCGGCGGCCGCGCACGGGCCCCGAACGCGGGCGGCCGCTCGCCCGAAAAGCGGGCGCCGGGCCGGTTGCGCACAGTCTCCGACGCCGGCACGCGCGTCGACGCGCGCGTGGCGGGGTGGCGCACGGTGAAGGGCGGGGGCGGCCAAGGAACCGCCATCGTACTTGACCGCACGCGCGGATCCGCCGGCTGCGAATATTTTGACCGCATGCTGGAAGACAAGATAAAAATCAGCGTGGATCGGATCGGCGGAGAGTACGAGGAAAGCAAGTTCGTAAGATCCGAGCCGCCGGTTCTCTACACCATGACGGTCCTGTACCATTACGTGCTGCCGGGTTTGTCAGAAAGCGCGGACGGAATACCGGTCACCGTGGACGGACTCATGGACGGCCTCGGAAAGTACTTCACGAGCTGGTCCGGCATCGAGGGAGAACGCGGCCAGATCCGTCGGAGGTGGGTGAGCGGGGCGATGGACGAGTTCTGCAACATCAACATGGCGAAAAAGACGGGGGGAGGCGCGTACATCCTCACGCTCACGGCGGGCGTGAAGGACGTAAGGACACACCTGCTAAAGAAGATGTGCGGCGCGGGGCGCGGGAACGGGGTCGACGTCCAGCGGCGCCCCTCCGGGCGCCGCGGCCGCGATCGGGCGCGCGGCATCGGGGCGAAGGCCGGGCCGGGCGCCTTTCCGCGGTAGGCGGCAGCCGGCCCCGCCCGCGCCGCCCGCCCGCGCCGCCCGCCCGCGCCGCCCGCCCGCGCCGCCCGCCCGCGCCTCCCGGCGCGGGCCGTTTTTCCAGATCGCCGCGGCGGCCCCGGCGGGGAATGCCCCGGGCGGGCCGCAGGCGCCCGGCGCGGCCCCCGCCCGCCGCGCGGCACGGCGAACTCCGTGGGGCTCCCGCGGCGCGCGATCCCCGCCGCGCGGGTTCCGGGGGGGGCCCGGCCGGCGGGGGCGGCCCGGCCGGATGCCCGCCGCCGCGCTTTTCGTCGCGGCGCCGCGCGGGCCGGCCGCGGGCGGGCGATCCGCGGAGGCCGCCCCGATCGGGCCCCCCGCATCCCGCGCCCGGCCGCCTCAGACGAGCCCCGCCCTCCTGCCGGCCCTCCGGAAGGCGCCGAGGGCCTCCCGCACGAGCCGCGCGGAGAGCCGGGCGGTCACCGAGACCCTCACGCGGGCCGCCCCGCGGGCCACCGTCGGGTACCGCACGGCCCGCGCGAGCACGCCCTCGTCGCGCAGCATCGCGGAGAACCCGACGGCCTTTTCCTCCCCGCCCACCAGCACGGGCACTATGTGGGTGCCCCCCTTCCCGAGCGGCCGCCCCGCGCCGTCCCTGAACCCCATGCGGCCCAGCCCCTCGCGCACGGCCCGCGCGCTCTCCAGGAGCCTCCTCCTGCGCGGCTCCCTGGCCATCGCCAGCCGGCGCGCCGCGTCGCCCAGCACCGCGGGGGGGAGGGCCGAGGTGTACATGAGGGCCCTGGAGCGGCCCTCCAGGAGCCGCGCCGCATCCGCCGAGAGCGCCGCGTAGCCGCCGAAGGATCCGAGCGCCTTGCTCAGGCTGCCAATGTGCGCGTCCACGCGTCGCGCCCTGCCCAGGTGGCTCGCCGTCCCCGCGCCGTCCCGGCCCAGGACGAAGTCGCCGTGCGCGTCGTCCAGCAGCAGGGCGGCCCCGTGCCTCTCCGCCGCGTCGGATATGGCGCGCAGGTCCGCCACGTCGCCGTCCACGCTGAAGACCCCCTCGGTGACCACGAACCCCCGGCGCGCGCCCGCGCCGCGGCGCATCGCCCCCTCGAGGGCCGCCGCGTCGTTGTGCGGGTACACCGATACGGCGGCGCCGGACAGCCGGCACGCGTCTATTATGCTGGCGTGGTTGAGCTCGTCCGAGTATATGGCGTCGCCGGGGCCGGCCAGCCCGGCTATGACGCCGATGTTGGCCATGTACCCCGTGGCGTACACCAGGGCGGCCCCCGCGCGCTTGCGGGCCGCGAGCGCCCGCTCCAGCCCCTCGTACGCCGCGTCGTTCCCGGACATGTGGCGCGAGCCGGCAGAGCCCAGCCCCCGCGCGGGGCCCGCCCCGCCGGCCAGCCCCAGGTAGTCGTTCGAGCACAGGTTGAGCAGCCGCCGCCCCCCCGCCAGCACGTACGCGCCGCGCGCCGTGACCGGCTCCAGCCTCCTCTCCAGCCCCTCCCGCCTCGCGGCCGCCGCCTCGGCGGCGGCGAAGCCGAGGCGGCTACCCGCGGCCCGCAGGCAGCCCCGCCTCCCGAGCCGCCGCCGCGCCCCTTCCCGGGCCGTCCCCGCCCGCCGCGGGGCAGCCGGCGGCGATCGTCCCGCCGGCCCCGCCCCCGCCTCCCGGCGCGGCCCACCTCCCCCCGGGGATCGCCGCGGAACGGGGCGGCGCGGGCCGCGGCACGGCGAACGCGCGCGGCGCCCCGCCGCCCGGGAGCGGCGCCCGCGCCGGCGCGCCCCCCGCGGGCGCCGGGACGTTCGGCGCGGCCTCCCCGGGCCCCGGCCCGGCCGGCTCCGGCCCCCGCCCGCGCGCCTCACCCATGCCTATCATCCCCCCGCGCGCGGCTCCGGGCCCGCCTCCCCGGCCGCGCGGGGCGCCTCCAGCCCGTCGTCGCGCGCACGTGTGGAGCATGTCTCGGGGAACTTTGATCGGGCCGCCTCCAGGTCGTGGTCGTACAGCCGGACGCCCGGTTCCCCAAGCCGGGCCGCCCGTCCCGGCCGCAAAGCCCGGGCCGCGCTCCGCCCCCATCCATCCCGGAGACCGCCGCGCGGGCATTCCCGAACCCGGCATCCGCGGGCGGCCCCCCCGGGCGGCCGCCAAGCAGTACGAGGTGGCGCCCCCATCCATGGCGCGGCGCGCCGCCCGCGCGGCCCCGGCGGGCTCGGGGAGCCCGTGCGTTTCGGGATCCGCCTCGTGCAGGGCCGACTGGCTACAAAAGGCGCAGTCCTCGCCGCGCGCGTCGCGCCTTACGTTGTTCAGCTGCCCCGCGTCCGCGGCATCGCCGTTGAAGCCGCGGGTTGTCCTGTCCGCGGCGGCGGCCGGCCCCGGCAGCAGGTCGTCCCGCGCGTCGATGGGGCGTCGCGCCTCCCCCGCGCCGATCCCCCCGCCGGAAAACGCGGCCTCCGCGCATTCCCGCACGAGGGCGGCATCCGCGTCCGGCACGGCGCGCCCCCGCGGGCCCGTAAAATAAGCATAGCTCGCCGGCGGGCGGCGGGCCCCGCGGGAAGGCCCGCGGACCGCGCGGCGGGGCGCGCGCCCTTCCCCGCTTCGTGTGCCGCTCCAGGCGCTCCGGGTCGTGGAGGCGCCCCGGCGCGGCGGGGCGCGCGCCCTTCCCCGCCCCGCCCGCGCGCTCCTCCCGCGCGCAGCCGCGCGGGCGCCCCGGGTCGCGCGGCCGCGGGCGGGCCGGCGGGCGGCTCCGTTGCCCGGAAAGGGTGGAGGGCGGCCCGTTCTGCCGCGCGCCTCCCGCAAGGCGGGCGGGCATCCGCCGCCGCGGCGGGGCCCCGGCGCCCCCCGAATGCGGCGATCGGCCGGCCGAGCGCGCTCCGCGCCATGCCGCGGCGCCCCGCGAGGCGGGCTGGCAGATCGAGGTCGGCCGCGGCCGGAAAGCGCGTGCTTGACGACGCGCCCGGGATCGCGGCCGGCCCGGATCTCCCCACGGCGGCGGAACGGTCGTCGGGATCGGCGATCGGCGCAAAGAACGATCTGCATTTGGCGTCAAAGGGGGGAAGTGGCGGAACGGTCGTCGGGATCGGCGATCGGCGCCCTGCCGCATCGCGTTGCCGCCTGTCCGCGCCGCCCCACTTACGCGAGCGGCCCTTCTCGGCGGCTCGGGCAGCATGCACGCGTCCGACGCCGCTACCCGCGCCGCTCCAGCTCCGCGAGCGACCCTTCCTTTCCGGCAAGCGCGTGCGGGTCGCCAGGAACGGCGTGCAGCCGCTTGGCGAAGTGCGCGACCGCCTCCCCGTGCCGCCCCAGCCCCGCGAGCGACGCCCCTTTCATGGCATGCGCGCGGGAGTCGTCCGGATCCAGGGCCAGGGCCCGGTCGTAGCACGCGACCGCCTCCCCGTGCCGCCCCAGCCCCGCGAGCGACTCTCCTTTCATGGCATGCGCGTGCGAGTAGCCCGGATCCAGGGCCAGGGCCCGGTCGTAGTGCGTGACCGCCTCCTTGAATAGTCCCAGTCCCGCGAGCGACACTCCCTTTCTGGCAAGGGCGTACAGGTCGTCCGGAACGGCGTCCAGCCGCCTGTCGTAGCACGCGACCGCCTCCCCGTGTCTGTTCATCCCCGCGAGCGACGCCCCTTTCACGGCATGCGCGCGGGAGTAGCCCGGATCCAGGGCCAGGGCCCGGTCGTAGTGCGTGACCGCCTCCTTGAATAGTCCCAGTCCCGCGAGCGACTCTCCCTTCACGGCATGCGCGCGGGAGTAGCCCGGATCCAGGGCCAGGGCCCGGTCGCAGCACTCCGCCGCCTCTTTTAATCGCCCCAGTCCCGCGAGCGACTCTCCTTTTCCGGCATGCGCGATCGGGTCGTCGGGGACGATGTCCAGCCGCCTGTCGTAGCACGCGACAGCCTCCCCGTGTCTGTTCATCCCCGCGAGCGACTCTCCCTTCTTGGCATGCGCGTGCGAGTTGTCCGGATCCAGGGCCAGGGCCCGGTCGTAGCACTCCGCCGCCTCCCTGAATCGCCCCAGTCCCGCGAGCGACTCTCCCTTTCCGGCATGCGCGATCGGGTCGTCCGGAACGGCGTCCAGCCGCCTGTCGTAGCACGCGACCGCCTCCCCGAATCGCCCCAGTCCCGCGAGCGACTCTCCCTTCCTGGCATGCGCGCGGGAGTAGCCCGGATCCAGGGCCAGGGCCCGGTCGTGGCACGCGACCGCCTCCCCGAATCGTCCCATCGCCGCGAGCGACTCTCCCTTTCTGGCATGCGCGATCGGGTCGTCCGGAACGGCGTCCAGCCGCCTGTCGTAGCACGCGACCGCCTCCCCGTGTCGTCCCAGTCCCGCGAGCGACTCTCCCTTCTTGGCATGCGCGCGGGAGTAGTCCGGATCCAGGGCCAGGGCCCGGTCGCAGCACGCGACCGCCTCCCCGAATCGTCCCATCGCCGCGAGCGACTCTCCCTTTCTGGCATGCGCGATCGGGTCGTCCGGAACGGCGTACAGCCGCCTGTCGTAGCACGCGACCGCCTCCCCGTGTCGTCCCAGTCCCGCGAGCGACTCTCCCTTCTTGGCATGCGCGCGGGAGTAGTCCGGATCCAGGGCCAGGGCCCGGTCGCAGCACTCCGCCGCTTCTTTTAATCGTCCCAGTTTCGCGAGCGACGTCCCCTTCATGACATGCGCGTACCGGTCGCCCGGATCCAGGACCAGTGCCCGGTCGCAGCACTCCGCCGCCTCCCCGTGCCGCCCCATCGCCGCGAGCGACTCTCCTTTCAAGACGTGTGAGTACCGGTCGCCCGGGTCCAGAGCCAGGGCCCGGTCGCAGCACTCCGCCGCCTCCCTGAATCGCCCCATCGCCGCGAGCGACTCTCCCTTCCTGGCAAGGGCGGAATCGCCAGGATCCAAGGCCAGGGCCTTGTCGTAGCACTCCACCGCCTTTTCGTGCAGCCCCAGTTTCGCGAGCGACTCGCCTTTTTTGCCAAGCATGTGGGGATCGTCCGGCAGCATGGCAAGCGACATGTCGCAGTACACGATTGCCTCGTGGTACTCGCGCGAGTGAAACAGGCCCTCCCCCATGTGCTGGTAAAAACGGCGGCCGCCGGGGTAGATCTCGGACATGATGCAGCTGATGAGCGGCAGGACGATCCCAAAGCATCGGTCAATTTCGATCGGCGGCAATTTCACCGACGTGTGGGCTATGTTGTTCCTGTGCTCGAACAAATCTTGGAGTTTTGCCCGGTCTGGCCCGCACGGGCAGTCGTCGAGCACGTGGGGCATGCCCATCTTGTCCAGGATGCCTTTTACGGCGCCGATGTTCTGAAAATTGCGGGACGGGGAAATGTGTCGCGCCAGCGAGATCCCGCCCAGCCGTTCGGGGCATGGCAGTTCGCTTACGAAGAGATGCGGGGATATTTTCCCCCTCCCGATCAGCGTTTCGAGGGCGTGCCTCAGGATCTGCTCCATCACCGTGACCAGTTTTGTGGTGCACTGGTCCTTCGTGTCGTCGCTGGCGCCCGCCAAGTTCGCCACTATCCAGCCCACTTCGTCGAACGTCGAACCGATCGACTGCTTGCGCGCGGCCTGGGTGATGCGGCGGCCGAATCTTACCTTCATGTCTCGCGAAGCCCGCGGCCCGCCACTATTTGTGTATTTTTATATGGCGTCTGGTACGTGGCAGGCGGCCTTCCCCCCCCCCCCGCGGGCGCGAATCCGGATCGGCGAAGCGGTTTTCGCGCCGGCGGGCGGGCGGCCGACCGGCCCCGCGCGGGCGCCGGCGCGGGGCCGCGAACCCGCCGGCCTGGCGCGGAAGCGCCTTCGTCTATCCGGATTCGCGCCCGCAGGTCGGGGCCGCCGGCCCCGCGCGGGCGCCAGACGGGAATGGAATGCCGGATCGGCGAACCTGATTCTGCGGCGGCGATCGGGCGGAGGCAGGGCGGCTAATCGTCGTCCTTGACCAGCATCAATTCCCAGTCCATGGAATTTTCACGGTGGTACTCTTCAAGATAATCCCCGTGTCTCTCTTCGTCCTCCTGGATCAACCTCATGTACTCCTGAGCCGTCATTTCGTCCCTCCGGGCCGTCTTTCCGTTCTTCCGGGCCAACTTTTCGTACTCCAAGGCCATCTTTCCGTCCTTCCGGGCCAACCTTCCGTACTCCAAGGCCATCTTTCCGTCCTTCTGGGCCAACCTTCCGTACTCCAAGATCATCTCTTTGATGTGCGGCGGCCCAAGTTTGGGTGATTCTGTCGCCTGTGCCATGTATGGTGTAGATCTTGTCCGTATTTAATTTTTGGTATTTGGGTAGTCTATTGGGTAGTCTATCTCATAACT
Source organism: uncultured Candidatus Cenarchaeum sp. (assembly GCA_958295735.1). GTDB lineage: Archaea > Thermoproteota > Nitrososphaeria > Nitrososphaerales > Nitrosopumilaceae > Cenarchaeum. Next base: position 2,700,764 of record OY282369.1, on the reverse strand, counting down.
ATCCCGGACGGCGCCGGGGCTCCGCTCCTCCCCCCTCCCCCTCCCCTTCCCCCTTCCTCCCCCAAAGTCCCCCTATCCGATCCCCCCCGAGGCCACGCCGACCAGCCTGTTGTAGAGGGCCGCCTTGAGGCCGACCTCCCGGACTGTGTTCTTCCACTTCAGGGCGCGCGCGCCGCTCCCGAACAGGCGCTTGGCGGCCGAAAAGACGATCTCGACCGCCCGGCGCCGGCCGTGCCTGCTGGCCGCCCTCCGCGCCCCCGTGCCGGCCGCCTTTTCCGCAACGGTCAGGTCCGAGACGTACTTGGTGCCGAAGCCCAGCTGCTCCCGCACCACCCTGCCCCGCCCGTCGCCTTCGCCCTTGCCGGCCGTGGTGGCGTTCTTGCGCGTCTTGATGAACGGGACGATCCCGAGCTCCCTGCACGGGGCGACGTTCTTGCGCGACGCGTACGCGCCGTCGGCGCAGGCGGCCTTTTCCGCCCCCTCCGCGGCCGCCGCGGCCGCGGCGGCAGAGACCGATGCCTCCGGCTCCCGCTCGCGGGCCGTCCCGCCGTCGTCGGCGGCGACCGCGCGCGCCGCGGCCGCCTCCCCGGGGGCGGAGCGCACGGCCTCGGCCGCGATCGCCGCGGCCGCCTCTTCCTTCTCTTCCGCCGCCTCCGCCGCCTCCGCCTCCTTGCCCCGCGCCTCCCCGCGCGCCGCGGCCCCGTCCGGGGCCGCGGCCGCCCCGGTGACGAGCGCCTCGAATACGGGCGCGTCGCCGGTCTTCTCGTCGGTCACCTTCAGCGCCAGGACGCGGCGCGTGTCCGCGTCCGCCAGCACGCGCGCCCTCGCGAACCCGCGCTTCAGCTTCCACTTCTTCGTTATCCACTCCCCGCGGTCGTTCCGCTGCGGGCCTGACGAGTCGGCGGCCGCCCGCGCGGCGCGCTTGCTGCTCGACGCGATGACCATCCCCCCGCGGATGCCCGCCTTTGTCCCGCTGATCCTCCTGCATGTCCGGGCGTGCCTCGGCGTGCCGTCGTCGCCCGGCGCCTGCCGGGCCGGGCCCTCCAGGGCCCCGTGCGACGCGCCTGTCAGGCACCTTGTGGCCGCCAGGGCCAGGAACACGGGCTCGGCGTACCGGTACGGGGCCCCGACCTTCTTCCGGTTCATCTTCTCGAGCTCCCCGCCCTCGTTGGGATCCCTCTGCAGGACGAGCATCCTGCCGCGCGCCGCGCACTTGGATTCGGCCGCGCCATGGTGTGGCCGGGCTGGTTTTTGGCCCGTGTTGTCAACAAAAGTCGCCCGTTCGCGATCATTGTCTTGAGCTGGATCGGGTTTCAGGCGTGATTATGAGATAGACTGTATTTGGGCAGTCTCACAATCACGCCTGCGGCGGCCGGGGAGGGGCAGTTTTTCACGCTTGAAATTTGGATTATGGGCCACATTTGGGTAGTTTATCCCACAACCATGCCGGACGGCGCCGGGGCTCCGCTCTTCCCCCCTCCACGCCGAGGGCGCCGAGCGCGCTCGGCCCACCCGACCCCGGACGGCGCCGGGGCTCCGCTCCTCCCCTTCCCCCTCATCCCCCCGAGCCCCATGTCCCATCCCCCCCTGGGCCGTGCCGACCAGCTTGCAGAACGCCACCTCGAGGCCGACCTCCCCGGCTGTTCTTCCGCTTCGGGGCGCGCGCCGATCCCGAACAGGCTCTTGGCGGCCGAAAAGACGACCTCGATCGCCCGGCGCCGGCCGCGCCCGCCGGCCGCCTTCCGCGCCACCATGCCGGCCGCGCGCGCGGCTCGGCTGGCCGAAGCGGGAGGCCCCCGCGGGATGCCGCCGCGCGCGGCTCGGGGTCGGGCGGTACCGGGCGCCCGGGCCGCCCGCCGGCAGGGCGGTCGCGTCGCCGGGCGGGGGCGACGGCGCCGCCCAAAAGGCGCTATTCTTCCGGCAGATCCGCCCCGGCCGGCAGCGCCGATCCCGGCCCATCCCGGCGCCTCGCGCGGGCAGTCAGAACCCTCGTTGCGGGGAATCTTGCCAAGGGGTACGCGGCGGCGGGGGGCATGCCTGTTTCTGCGCAACACGGCAGGCGCGAATCCGGATAGGCGAAGCGGTTTTCGCGCCCGCGGGCGGCGGGCCCCGCGCGGGCGCCGGCGCGGGGCCGCCGGCCGGGCGCGAAAGCGCCTTCGCCTATCCGGATTCGCGCCCGCGGGGCTACCGGCCCCGCGCGGGCGCCAGACTGGAAAGGGGTGCAGGATCGGCGAACATGATTCTGCCGCAGCGATCGGGCGGGGGCGGGGCGGCTAATCGTCCTCGACCAGCATCAATTCCCAGCCCATGGAATATTCGCGGTGCTCCTCGGCAAGATAATCCCCGAGTCTCTTTTCGTCTTCCAAGTCCTCCGTTCCGTACTTCCGGACCGCCATTGCGTGCTCCCGGGCCATCCTCTGGTGCTCCCGGGCCAACGATTCGTAATCCAAGGCCGTCTTTCTGTACTTCCGGGCCATCCTTACGTCCGTCCGGGCCTTCGCTGCGTGCTCCCGGGCCGACTCCTTGGCGTGCGGCGGCTTGGGCACGGATGGTTCCGTAGCCTGCGCCATGCGTGGCGTAGATCCTGCCAGTATTTGATTTTTGGCATTTGGGCAGTCTCTTGTGTTGTATGAAAATCATGTCACATGCTCGTTCGCGTCCTCACCCATCAGCCCGGGCTGTTTTTCTTGATCGCTCTCGTGGCCTTTCTGGCGGAGAATGCCCTGAGCGGGGTCTCCAGATTGTCAATGTCCGGCGAGCGGCGGAGCCTCCGCTCGTTGTAGAACGCGACGAATTCCGGCAGGCTCTCGTGGTGCCTGATCTCCGTCTCCAGGGTCCCGAAGAACCCCTCCAGCTTGCCGCTGGTCTGCGGGTGGCAGGGGGCGGCCGTTTGTCAGATCAATGCCGCGCTCCAGCAGCTCCCTCTCGAACGCGGTCGGTTGCCACGATCCCTCGCGCGCCTTCCTGCGGCCTCGCCGGCCCACGAAGCACGAGCCGTTGTCGGACAGCATCGCCGCGGGCGCGCCGAACCGCTTCGCGGCCTCGCGCAGCACGGCCACCGCGTTCTCCGAGGTCGCTTCCCTGAACATGCCAGCGCCTGTCACGCATCGCGACGAATCGTCAAGGCATGCGACCAAATTTGAGCCCCTGAAGCGGGAATCCTTCATTTCGTGCCAGCCTGCGTGCCACGTGGCGCTGGAGTACCTCCTCTCAAAACGGACCCATTTCCTGCGCTTCGCCTTGCCCGGAGACGGCACCACCATCCCGCCGTCCTTCATGATCTTGCAGACCCTGCCGTAGCTTGTGGCGTGGCCGGCCCTCGGCGACTTGGCGGCGCGCCGGACGCCCGCATGCTTCGCCCCGTGCTGCCGAGCCACCAGATCGGCTTCCTGTTCGGTGATCGGCGCGGGGGGCCTGCCCGGTCGGCGAATCGCGGGAGGCTCGCCAGTCCGCCCGTGTTCTGCGAGCAGCCCATGCGCGTGCCTCCGGCTCACCTTGATCTCCCGGGCTATTTCTGCAACCCTGCGCCCCTTCTCGTGCTCCCTGATCGCGTACTTGATCTGCCTGTCAGTCAGGAAGTCCGCCGTCTGCCTTTGCTACTGGTGCGCTTGGAAAAACCCCCCGCCGGCCGCAGGGAGTTAGTGTGACATGATTTTCATACAACACAATTTGGGCAGTCCCTCACAACCACGACTGAAACCCGACCCGGCCCGAGACGACGATCGCGAAAAGTCGACTTTTGCCGGCATTGCGGGCCGAAAACCCGCCCGGCCGCACCGTGGCGCGGCCGAATCCAAGCGCGCGGCAGGCCGCTCGCCCCGCGGGGGGATCCGAACGAGGGCGAGGAGCTCGAGGAGGTGAACCGAAAGTCGGGGCCCCGTACCGGCGCGCCGTCCACGTTCCCGGCCCCGGCAGACATGGGGCGCGCGGCCGGCGCATCGCGCGGGGCCCCGGAGGGCCCGGCCCGGCAGGCGCCGGGCGGCAGGCGCGCCGCGCGGGTGGCCGCCGGCCCGTCCGGCCCGCGGCGGAACGGCCGCGGCGCCGGGCGGAAGGCGCGCCGCGCGGGCGGCCGCCGGCGCGCCCGGCCCGCGGCGGAACGGCCGCGGGGGGCGGACGGGAAGCGGAAGATGAAGCGCGGGTTCATGAAGCGCGCGTGCCGGCGGGGGCGGGCGCGCGCCGCGTCATGGCGCCGAGGGTCACGGGCGGGAAGGCCGGCGGCGCGCCCGCATTCGGGGCGCTCGTCACCGGGGCGGCCGCGGCGCGGACGGGGCCGCGGCGCGCGGGGGGGCGCAAGGTATCAAGGAGGCGGAAGAGAAGGAAGGGGCGGCCGCGGCGCGCGCGCGGTCGCCGCCGGCGCGGGCGGGACGGCCCGCGGGCGGGAGCCGGAGGCGTTCGTCTCGGCCGGCGGCCGCGGAGGGGGCGGAAAAGGCCGCCCGCGCCGACGGCGCGCGCGTGGCGCAAGAACGCCGCCCCGTGCGGGGGAGCTCGGGATCGTCCCGCTCGTCAAGACGAGCAGGAACGCCGCCACGGCCGGCGGGGGCGACGGGCGGGGCGGGGCGGGGCGGGGCGGGGCGGGGCGGGGCGGGGCGGGAGCGGCCGGGCTTCGGGACAAGGTACGCCCCGGACCCGACCGCCGCGGAAAAGGCGGCCGGCAGGCGCGGCCGGCGCCGGGCGATCGAGGCCGTCTTTTCTGCCGCCAAGCGCCCGTTCGGGATCGGCGCGCGCCCCGAAGCGGAAGGACGCAGTCGGGAAGGTCGGCCCCGAGGCGGCGTTCTGCAAGCTGGTCGGCACGGCCTCGGGGGGATCGGATGGGGGGACTTGGCGGAGGGGGAGGGCGGAGCCCCGGCGCCGTCCAGGATGGTTGTGGGACAAACTGCGGCTCCGCCGGCGGACGCGTCCGCAGATCCAGGCACGGGATCAGGGGGCGGCCGCAGTCGCTAGGCGTGGTTTTGGTTTGGGCGTGGGCCTACACACGGCCCGCGGTTGCGCTGCACGGAAACCGCGTCGCCCCGACTCCCGGCGGCCTGCGGGCGGCCGGCCCCGCGCGGGCGCCGGCGCGGGGCCGCCGGCCGGGCGCGGAAGCGCCTTCGCCTATCCGGATTCGCGCCCGCGGGGCCGCCGGGCCCGCGCGGGCACCGGACGGGAAGGGAATGCAGGATCGGCGAACCTGATTCTGCGGCGGCGATCGGGCGGGGGCGGGGCGGCTAATCGTCGTCCTCGACCAGCATTAATTCCCAGCCCATGGAATTTTCGCGGTCCTCCTTGTTGTGATAATCCCGGAGTCTCTTTTCGTCCTCCCGGGCCAACTTCCAGTCCTTCAGGCCCGTCCCCCCGTACTCCCGGGCCATCTTTCCGTACTCCCGGGCCAACGCTCCGTCCTCCCGGTCCATCCTTGCGTACTCTCGGGCCATCCTTCCGCCCTCCCGGGCCTTCGCCGAGTACTCCCTGGCCATCTCTCGGACGTATGGGGGCCTAGGTTTGGATGGTTCTGTAGCCTGTGCCATGCGCGGCGTAGATCTTGCCCGCATTTAATTTTTGGCATTTGGGTAGTCTATCTCATAACTATCCCGGACGGCGCCGGGGCTCCGCTCCTCCCCCCTCCCCTCCCCCCTCCCCTTCCCCCTCCCCTTCCCCCTTCCTCCCCCAAAGTCCCCCTATCCGATCCCCCCCGAGGCCATGCCGACCAGCCTGTCGTAGGGGGCCACCTTGAGGCCGACCTCCCGGACTATGTTCTTCCACTTCAGGGCGCGCACGCCGCTCCCGAACAGGCGCTTGACGGCCGAAAAGACGATCTCGATCGCCCGGCGCCGGCCGTACCTGCTTGCCGCCCTCCGCGCCCCCGTGCCGGCCGCCTTTTCCGCGGCGGTCAGGTCAGAGACGTACTTTGTGCCGAAGCCCAGCTGCTCCCGCACCACCCTGCCCCGCCCGTCGCCCTCGCCCTTGCCGGCCGTGGTAGCGTTCTTGCCCGTCTTGATGAACGGGACGATCCCGAGCTCCTTGCACGGGGCGACGTTCTTGCGCGACGCGTACGCGCCGTCGGCGCAGGCGGCCTTTTCCGCCCCCTCCGCGGCCGCCGCGGCCGCGGCGGCAGAGACGGACGCCTCCGGCTCCCGCTCGCGGGCCGTCCCGCCGTTGTCTGCGGCGACCGCGCGCGCCGCGGCCGCCTCTTCGGAGGCGGAGCGCACGGCCTCGGCCGCGATCGCCGCGGCCGCCTCTTCCTTCTCTTCCGCCTCCTTGCCCCGCGCCTCCCCGCGCGCCGCGGCCCCGTCCGGGGCCGCGACCGCCTCGGTGACGAGCGTCTCGAAGACTGGCGCGTCGCCGGTCTTCTCGTCGGTCACCTTCAGCGCCAGGACGCGGCGCGTGTCCACGTCCACCAGCATGCACGCCCTCACGAACCCGCGCTTCAGCTTCCACTTCTTCGTCATCCACTCCCCGCGGTCGTTCCGCTGCGGGCCTGACGAGTCGGCGGCCGTCCGCACGGCGCGCTTGCTACTCGACGCGATGGCCGTCCCCTCGCGGATGCCCGCCTTTGTCCCGTTGATCCTCCCGCATGTCCGGGCGTGCCTCGGCGTGCCGTCGTCGCCCGGCGCCTGCCGGGCCGGGCCCTCCAGGGCCTCGCACGACGCGCCGGTCATGCACCTTATGGCCGCCAAGGCCATGAACATGGACTCGGGGCGGTGCGGGGCCCCGACCTTCTTCCGGTTCATCTTCTCGAGCTCCTCGCCCTCGTTCGGATCCCCCGCAGGACTAGCAGCCTGCCGCGCGCCGCGCACTTGGATTCGGCCACGCCATGGTGTGGCCGGGCTGGTTTTTGGCCCGCATTGTCAACAAAAGTCGCCCGTTCGCGATCATTGTCTTGGGCTGGATCGGGTTTCAGGCGTGATTATGAGATAGACTATGTTTGGGTAAGTCCGTGCGGTCCCGAAATCGCCTCGCGTGCCGATCCGCGGCCGGAACTGGGGGCTCGCGGGGGAGGGGCCGGCAAGGCGATCCCGAATTCGTTTCGCGGCCTGGCCGGCGGGCCGGCCCGCCGCACGGCCGGAGCGGAAACGGGGGTGCGGGGGGTCCCGCGCGCTCCCACGGCGAAAACGGCGCGCGCGAACCCGGCGGAGGCGGCGCGCGGTAATGGCAAAACCGGATCCCGCGCGCGCACTTCCGAGGTTGAAAACGTACTCCCGCTCCGGGACGGGCGCCAAAACGGCCGGGATTCGTCGGGCGAGCGGATCGGCTCCCGCGGTGCCGGCGGCCAGCAGGCGGCGCCCCGATCCGCCGGCGCGTTCCGCGGCAGCGGCGGGCCGGAGCGCCGATCTTTCGTCGCAGGTAGCGCGCGCGCCGCCCCGCGCGCGCCTCCCCGCCGTGCAGGACGGCTGCGCCGGACCGGCGCGGCGCGGCCCGCTTACGGATAGGCGCGCCGCCGCGATCCGGGGGCGGGACCGGCCGCGCCCTGGACCGGAACGGCATCGGGTGCGCGCGATGCTGCCGGCCGCGCCGCCTCGGCGCGCGCCGCGGGCCTAAAACGCGCCAGATCGCGCGCCGGAGGCGGCAGCCCCGCTTGTCCATGTCCGCCATGACGATCCCCGGCGCGAACTTTGCCGCCGGCGCCGCGAACTCGGACAGCGCCCGGCGCCCCTTCGCCGGCCGGCGCCCCGGTTCCTCGGCACCCGCATCGGCGGCGCGGTTGGACGCGCGCCACGCGTTGCGGCAGATCCCGGGGTCGACGAGGCGCGAGGTCCCCCTCCCCCTCCCCTGCAGGTGCCGGATTCTGCCAGGCCCGGGGGAACGCCGCCGGCCGGCTGCGTGGACGTCTGCTTTCGGATCGGCATCTTCGGAATCAAAACGCCGGAGGCGGTCAGCATAGTTCGGACGGTGGCGTGCGGCCTAGGGCGCCAGGCCGCCCGCCCGCGTTCGCGGGGCGCGGCGGGCCTGGGCTTTCGCGGCGCGGCGGCCTCCCGTCCGCCGCATCAGGGACCCCGGAGCGCCGCGCCCGGTTCCCGGCCCGCCCCCGCCGCGGCGCCGCGCTATTTCGCGGCCGGAGGCCGGCCGGCCTATATTGTCCAAAAAGTAGTTCACCCCTTGTCATCGTATGTAAAGTCGGTCAAAAGCAGGCGCATCGGCCTGACTTTGAGCGGAGACAAAGGCGTGTGGGTCTGGCGCAAAAGATTGGGGAAATATGTGAGCCTGGATCACCCGAACGGCATGAAACTAGAGGAGTCGCAGATACGGTGGATAGTCCGCCAGAAGAGGAAGGGAGAGCTCACCAACGCGGAGATAGCCGAATCCATGGGCGTGTCCGTGCGGTGGGTCCAAAAGATGTGGGCCAGGCACAAGGCCCGCGCGGTCGGCCAGATGTCGCATCCTGCCCCGATGGGCAGGCCCCCGCAGGGGATGCCGGGGCGCAGGGAGCACTCCGCCGTGCTGTCCGCGCGGCAGGCGGAGCACACAGGGGCGGTGGCGCTGCAAAGGATCATAGCGAGTCAGACCGGAATGAATATCCCGCACGGCGCGATACACGCCGTGCTGAAGGACGAAAACATGGCAGAAACTCACCCCAAAAAGGCCAAAAGGCGCAAATGGGTGCGATACGAGCGCGAGCACTCCAATTCGCTGTGGCATACCGACTGGAAGCTGCTTGACGACGGCAGGTGGTTCCTGTGCTACGAGGACGACGCCTCCAGGTTCGTCACGGGGTACGGGGTCTTCGAGAGGGCCACCGCGGAGAACGCCCTGGCGGTGCTGGAACGGGCCATGGCCGACCACGGCAAGCCCGCCTCCATCATGACCGACCACGGCGCGCAGTTCTACGCCAACGAGTCCGAGGACAGGAAGCGCGGCAGGACGGAGTTCGAGAGGAGGCTGGTCGAGCTTGGAATACGCCAGATCCTGGCGGGCGTGAGGCACCCCCAGACGAACGGCAAGCTGGAGAGGCTGCACGGGGAGATCCAGCGCAAGCTGCCCGAGTTCGAGGCGATCATGATGAGGAAGAGCGATCCGGTGGATCTGTTCATGAGGTGGTACAACCACGACCGGCCCCACATGTCCCTCGACTGGGACAACCTGGAGACGCCAGCGCGGGCGTTCGCGAGGAAGATGCCCAAGAAGGCCGAGGAAAAGGTTATTGACGGGCAGACGGGAGAGGAGTACGATGTCGGCTAGGGAGGGGGGGTGAACTACTTTTCGGATTCCACAGGAGGCCGGCCGGCCCGCACGACTTTTAAATCGCGCCGGCCGGCGGGGGCCGTGGCGGCGCCGGGCGACGACTGGGCGGTGCCCATAATGGGAAAGCCCCGCGCCGAAAAGCCCGCGGCCGGCGGCTGGGCCATGCCCATAATGGGAAAGCCCCGCGCCGAAAAGCCCGCGCCGAGCGCGGCCGACCGCGAGAAGCTCAGGATCATCTACAAGGAGTACCAGGACCGCCTGCTGCAGGTCACGGCGAAGAACAGGTCGGTCCTGCTCAGGAGGACGTACCGCAGGCACAACCTCGATCTCGCCGAACTCGACGGCATAAGGAGCGGGACGTCGCGGAGGGCGGCCGACAGGGCGGTGGGGAACATCGCGGCCACCCTGGACGGCAGGGCCGGCGGGGGGGCCAAAATCGGCATACTCCTCAACTCCGCCGAGGGCGACGCCGCCGATTCGGCGAGGGCGTCCCTGAGGTACCTGAAGAGGAACCTGGAGCAGGCCGAGGAGGAGACCGGCAGGCAGGCCGGGTACCTCGGGTTCCCGTTCCTGCAGGGCCGCATCCGCCGGGACTTTTACGTCAGGGGGCCCGTCGCGCTGTTCCCCGCGCGGCTGGAGCACGAGCGCAAGGCGCGCGGGAGCGGGTGGTCGCTGCGGTTCCTGGACAGGAGGCCCGTCCTGAACGGCGCCCTCGTCGCCGCGCTGAAGAAGAAGGGGGAGTACGACATACCCGACGACTGCGAGGAGTCCTTCGATGCCATGATCGAGGACGCGGCGGGGATCGGGGGCGGCGGCGGGGAGCGCTTCGCGCGCATGGTGGGCGGCTGGCTGGGAAGGATCATAGATCTGGGGGACGGCGATCCGCGGGGCGCGCCGCGGCTGGAGGATCTCGACGCCGGAACCATAGACGGCATCGGCGAAGAAAAGCTCCACTTGAGTAACTACAGGGTGGTGGGGAACTTCCCGCAGGCGGACAACGAGATCCACAGGGACTACGCCAGGCTGGCCGAGACGGGGGACTGCACCGGCGTGGTGGGGGAGCTGCTCGGGGTGGAGTGCGGCGGGCGGGAACGCGCGGGGGCGGGGGGCTGGGCGGGGGTGGACGAGGCCGACGATGCCGACCTGAACGCGGTAATGGACAGCGACCCGAGCCAGGACGAGGTGATGCTGCGCTCAAAGGGCGCGGGCATGCTCACCGTCCAGGGGCCGCCCGGCACCGGCAAGTCCCAGGTGATAGTCAACATGGTGGCGGACGCGCTGGCCCGCGGCGAGAAGGTCCTGCTGGTCTGCCAGAAGAGGGCCGCGCTGGAGGTCGTGCAGCAGCGGCTGGGCAGGGCGGGCCTGGACAGGTACGCCGTGTTCCTGGAAAAGGAGACGGAAGACAGGGCGAGGATGTACGAGCAGCTGCTCGGGATGATCGACGCGGAGCCGCCCCCGCGCGGCGACCACGGGTGGATGATGCGCGACGCCTCCGCCCGCATAAACGGGTACGTCGCCCGCCTGGTAGAACTGGGGGATGCCCTGCACGCGAGGCACTTCGGGGGGGCATCGGCCCACGCGCTGTACTCCCGCGCGGACGGCTCGTACGAGCCGGCGCTGGACCTGTCGGGGATGGGCCGGCTGCCCGGCTGGGACGGCCTGGAGGGGCTCCTGGCCGACGTGAAGGACATGGAGCCCGGCTTCAAGAGGTTCGAGGACGGGAGCCACCCGTGGCATGGGCGGTCCGGGTTCGCGGACATGGGGCTGATCGAGAAGGGGCGCCTCCGGGCCGCCGTGCGCAGGCTGGCCGGGCTGGCCCCCTCGTGCATCCTCGCGGGCAGCCCCGAGGACCAGTCCCTGCTGGTGGGCATGCTGGAGGGAATTCTGGAGGGGCGCGCCGGCGGGGAGCGGGCGGCGGGCCGGGACACGTCGTCGTGGGAGATCGAGCGCATGATCGGGATCGGGGAAGGGCCGGCCGGCGGGGAGCGGGGCGGTCCCGCGGAGGACGGCGCCGCCCGCGCCGTGATACTTTCAGATCTGCTCGACGCGGCCGACGGCGCGGGCCGGCGGGGCCCGGATGCCGATCCGCGGCGGGCCGCGGACGCGCTGGCGGAGTTCGTCGGGCTGTGCCGGGCCGAGGAGCTGGCCGGGAGCCTCGCGGGGCTGGCCCCCTCGTGCACCCTGGCGGACGGCCCCGAGGAGCAGCGCCGGCTGGGGGAGCTCTTGGAGGAGCACATGAGGGGCCCGCATCCCGGCGGCCCGGACCCGTCGTCGTGGGACATAGAGCGCGCGATCGGGATCGGGGAAAGGCAGGCAGGCGGGGAGCGGGGCGGTCCCGCGGCGGGCGGCGCCGCCCGCGCCGTGATTCTGTCGGACCTGCTCGACGCGGCAGACGGCGCGGGCCGGCGGGACCCGGACGCCGGCCTGCCGCGCATCCGCGACGCGCTCGTCGAGTTCGCCGGGCTGTGCCGGGCCGGGGAGCTGGCACGGAGCCTCGCGGGGCTGGCCCCCTCGTGCATCCTCGCGGGCAGCCCCGGGGAGCAGCGCCGGCTGGTGGGGCTCCTGGAGGAGTACCTGCGCGACGGGAGCCTCGTCTTCACGAAGGCGAAAAAGCTGGCGGCGGGGGAGATCCGCAATATGGCGGGCATCGCCCCGCGGGACGCCGGGCAGGCGCGGGAGGCCCTCCGGAAGGCGGACGGCGGCGCGAGGTTCTGGAGGATGCTGGGCGGGCTCACCGAGTCGCTGGGCGGGCTCCCCGAACCGCTGGGCGAACCGGCCGCGGCGGGCCTGCGGCGCGCGGCGCCCGGCCCCGATCTGGAGGGGCGCCTGTCGGGGATCCGCGAGTCGATCTCCGCGGCGAAGGCGGGGAACGGGCTGAGCGGGTGGATGAAGATGCTGGTCGCGGCGGGATGCGCCGGCGGCGCCCCGGATGCGATGCGGCTGATCCGCGCGAGATCGGACAACCCGCCGCTGCTGGCGTCGGGCGGGCCCCGCCCGCGCGGCGCCCTCGGGCGGGCGCTCCTGGCCATGCACGACGACATGTACGTGGGGCGCGGGGGCGCGCCCGATGCCGCCCGCCCGGATCCCGGGCGGTACGCGCGGCGCCTGGGGGGCGCCCTAACGGAATACGCGGGGCTGCTGGCGCTGAGCGCGCGGATAGAAGATGCCGCGGGGTCGATCCCGTCGTGCGCCCTGGCGGGCAGCGCCGAGGAGCAGGGCAGGCTGGCCGGCCTGCATCTGGAGCCCGCGCGGGGGGGCGGCCGCTTCGGCGGGAAGGAAAAGCGCGCCGGCGCGATCGCCGCGCTCCTGAAAAAGGGGCACTCCGCGCCGGGCACGGGGCCCGCCGAGGCGGCGCGGAACGGGGTCGCGTTCTGGAAAGAGCTGGACAGCATAGCGCGGCTCGCGGAATCGGCCGGATGCGGGGGATCGGAGCAGGGCGGCGGGTCCCCGGAGTCCGTCCTGCGCGCGCTGGCCGGATCGGCCGGCCGGCGCATGTCGGAGAACGGCCTGAACGGGTGGGCGAAGGAGGCGATCGGCCTGGCCTCCGGCCGCGGGGGGATCGCGCCCGCCCCGGCCGGCCGGCGCGCGGAGTCGCTCGTACGCTCGCACGCGTCCGGCCCGGGACTCATGGAGCTCGGCGGCGGCGAGTGGGCGGACGTGGCGGCCGGGATAAGGCGCGCCGCGGCGAGGTTCGCCGAAGATGCCGCGGCCAGGAACGGGAACAGCGTGAGGTTCTGGGAGGGCTACGGGCGGCTGGCCGCCCTCGCGGGGCTGCCCGCGCGGCGGATCGGGGGAAAGGGCGCGGGGGGCGCCAGGGCCGCGCTCGAGGACGCGCGCGGCCGCATACGGCGGCGCCTGGAGGGCAGCCCCCTCAGCGACTGGGCGAAGTGGCTGGCGGGGGGGCGCCTGGCGGGAACGGCGGCGCGCGCGATCTCGTGCGCGGGTACCTGGAATCCCCGGGATTCGTGAAGGCGGGGCCGGGGGATCGGCGGCGCGCGCCCGGGGCCGCCCCGGGCGCGGGAGCGGGCGGGCGCGCGGCGCGCGACATGCTCGCCGCCCCCCCGCTCCGGCCGCGGATCTCGACGGTCGGGGAGGGGCGGGCGGAGGCGGTGCTGGACATGTTCGCCGCGCTGGATGCGAGGGGGTCGCCCGTCAGCGGGGCGCGGGTTGGGGCGGCGATGGCGGAACTCTACGCGGAGGATGCCGCCCGGGCGCTCTCCGGGCGGGCCGGCAGCGGCGGCGGCGGCGGCGGCGGCGGCGGCGGCGGCGGCGGCGGCGGCGGCGGCGGCGGCGGCGGCGGCGCCCGCCTGGAGGGCTGGGCGGCCGACCTCGCGGGACTGGCGGCGGGGGGCCAGCCTGCCGGCGGCGACGCGCGCGCCAGGATCGCGGGGATCATAGACCGCCGGGCGGGGAGCCCGGGCCTCCTAAAGGCGGACGGGGGGGGCGAGTGGGCGGCCGTGATGCCCATAGTGCGGGGCGCGGCGGCGGCGTTCGCGTCCGAGCACCTGGAGGGGGTCCGCGCCGGCGCGGAGTTCTGGGAGCAGTTCCCTGTTCTGCTGGACTCGATCGGGGAGCCGGCGCGGGGCGCGATCAGGGGGATGGCGTCGCCCCGCGCCGGCGCCGGGCCCGTGCTGCAGCGCGGCCACGTGCCGCGCCGTCCCGCCGGGGGGACGGGGCCGCCCCGCGCCGGCGCCGGGCCCCTGGAGCCGCTGCTGGAGGGGATGTCCGGGACGCTGGGCGAGCTGGACGCCATGCAGGAGTTCGATGCGAAGAAGAGGGAGCACGAAAAAACCGCGATGCCGCTGCTGCGCGCCGCCGCCGGGAAGTTCGGGCCCGGCGACGACTGGGCGGGGAGGATAAGGCAGGAGTTCTACGCGCACTGGCTGGACGGCATAGAAAGGGAGCATCCCGTGCTCAGGGGGGAGCCGACCAGGAACTACGAGAAATGGAGGGGCGAGCTGGCCCGCACCATGGAGAGGAAGCACGGCCTGGTCGCCGGCCACATACGGAACCTGGCGGGAACATCCGCCGCGCGGGGGCGCGGCAGCAGCGGGCAGTGGGCGGGGCTGCGCAAGGAGCTCGCGCGGAAGCGGAAGGTGAAGCCGGTGAGGAGGCTGTTCGAGTCGTACCCCGGCGAGCTGCTCGCGGTCGCCCCGTGCTGGCTCGCGTCCCCCGAGTCGGTCTCGAAGGTGTTCCCGCTCCGCGAGGGCCTGTTCGACCTGGTCATAGTGGACGAGGCCAGCCAGCTCGCCGTGGAGAGGTCCGTGCCGTTCCTGTACCGCGGGAGGCGCGCGGTCGTGGCCGGCGACGACAAGCAGCTCCCCCCGTTCGACCTGTTCCAGGTGGCGGAGAGGGAGGACGGGCGCGGCGATGACGGGGAGGACGAGGCCGCGCAGGAGAAGAGCCTGCTGGACCTGTCCAGGACGAGGTCCGCGCCGATCACGCTGGCCTGGCACTACAGGTCGGCCCACCAGGACCTGATAGACTTTTCCAACCACGCGTTCTACGGGGGGCGGCTGAACGTGGCGCCGAGCACGGCGAGGGCCCCGCGGGAGCGGCCCATAGAATGGGTGGGGTGCGACGGCGCGCAGGACGAGGGCACCCGCGGGAACCGCGCCGAGGCGGAAAAGGTCGCGGAACTGCTGGCGGATCTCTGGAAAAAGCACCGCCACGAGCACCGGTCCGTGGGGATCATCACGTTCAACAGCAGGCAGCAGGACATAATATCGGACACGATCGACGGGAGGCGGGAGTCCGATGCCGAGTTCGAGGAGCTCTACGCCTCCGCCCACAGGGACAAGAAGAAGGACGAGGGCCTCTTCGTGAAGAACATCGAGAACGTGCAGGGGGACGAGCGCGACGTCATAATATTCTCCACTGGGTACGCCAGGGACGCGGGGGGGAGGCTGGCCAACCGCTTCGGCACGCTCAACCAGAAGGGGGGAGAAAAAAGGCTCAACGTGGCGGTCACCCGCGCCAAGGAAAAGATGATCGTGGTGTCGTCGATAGAGCCGTCCGACGTGAAGGCGACGTCCGCGCACCTGGGCCCGAGGAGGTTCCGCCAGTTCCTGCAGTACGCGAGGGCGGCCGGCTCCGGGGACGAGGCGGGCCGGAGGGAGGTGCTCTCCGGGATGAACCCCGGCGCGCCGGCGGCGGGCCGGGACCGGCCGCGGGAGTTCGACTCGCCCTTCGAGATCCGGGTATTCGACAGGCTGGTGGAGCGGGGCTACGAGGTGGACACGCAGGTGGGCGCCTCGGGGTACAGGATAGACCTGGCCGTCGTGCACCCGAGGGACCCCGGCAGGTACGTGCTGGGCATAGAGTGCGACGGCGCGTCGTTCCACTCTGCGAGGAGCGTGCGGGAGCGCGACGTCATGCGGCAGAAGTTCCTGGAGTCCAGGGGCTGGAACATCGCGAGGATCTGGAGCACCGACTGGCGGCGCTCGCCGGAGGGGGAGCTCGGCCGCATAGACGGGCTGATCCGCGGGAACATGTAGGCGGGCGGGGCGCGGCGGGCGGCCCCGCGCGCGGGCCGGGCGGGCGGCCGGCCCTCCGCGCCGCGGCCGGCGCGCCCCCGTCCCCCCGCGCGGCCCGCCGCGCCCGGCGGCGATCGCCCGCGCCGTCCCACCGCGCGGCCCGCCGCGCCCGGCGGCGATCGCCCGCGCCGTCCCACCGCGCGGCCCGGCCCACCGATCGCGCCTGCCGGAGCTCCCGGGCCGGAGGCAGCGCGCCGTGCTGTCCGTTGCGCTGGCCGGACGTGCGGGGTCGGCAACCCCCTCACCACAGGCGTGAATCCGGTTCAACGTGGTTTTCGCGCCCGTGACTGGCGGGTGCGTGGACATACGGACCGGGGCATGGGGTCACGTACCTGCTGGCCGCAGGCGTGAAAACGACTACGTTGATCCGCGTTCACGCTTGCGAAGCGGGGGTTGCTGACCTCGTACGGACCAGGCCTTCGAAAGTTTTTAAGCCGTTACCTGACCCGTACAAGACGATGCGAGTGGTCGCCCGCCCGCCCCAGAGGGAGCCCGCGCGCCGGGAATTCGCGGGCTTGTGGAGCCGCCTGGATGCCCAAAAGACGACGAACCTAGCTGCGGCCCGGGCGGCGGTCGCGGAACAGGGCGGGCCGCAGGGCGCGGTAAAGGCGTTCTTCAGGCCCAGGGCCAGGCTGCTGCTCCAGCTCGGGGACGAGCTGATAAGGAACGAGAGCGTGGCTGTGCTCGAGCTCGTGAAGAACGCGTACGACGCGGACGCGACGCGCGTCTCGCTGGCCGTGAACTGCCCGAGCTCGGAGGACGGCGGCACCATAACGGTCGAGGACGACGGGGCGGGCATGGACATGGAGACCGTGCTGGGCGTGTGGATGGAGCCGGGAACCGGCTACAAGGGGGAACGGGGGCGGCGGGCGACGGAAAAATTCGGCAGGACCGTCCTGGGGGAGAAGGGGGTCGGGAGGTTCGCGGCCCACAAGCTCGGGGACTCGATCGAGCTGGTGACCAGGAAGTCCGGCAGGAAGGAGGTCCGCGTCATGATAGACTGGAACGCGTTCGGGGACGCCGAGTACCTGGAGGACGTCCCGATCTCGGTGGAGGAGCGCGAGCCCGTAGAGTTCGCCGGGGGGAGGACGGGCACCAGGATCACGGTAAGGGATCTCAGGGGGGCGTGGGACAGGAGGATGCTGAGGGCCATCTACAGGTCGTACAGCTCGCTGCGATCCCCGGGCGGCCCGGGGGACGCGTTCAGGACGGAGTTTTCCACGGACAGGGAAGAGTGGGTAGAGGGAATGCTGTCCGGGGAGGAGGTGGACGGGCTCGCCCTGTTCCGGTTCGAGTGCGAGATGGCGGGGGACAGGATCGTGAGGTTCGACTACAGGTTCGAGCCGTGGCCGTCCATGGGCAAGATAAAGCCGCGCCGCGTCACGGAGGGCGGCGACTTCGGGAAGGCCATGGTGATGAGGGACGCGGACAACCGCCCGATAGACCTGTCCCGCCACAGGATAGGGAAGGTGCGCTTCGGGGGGAGCGTGTTCGACCGGGATCCCATGGTCCTCAAGCTCGGCCTGCAGGTGCTGCGCAAGGCGGGGGAACGGGCGGGGCTGGAGGAGTACCTGGACCGCAACGGCGGGGTCAGGGTCTTCCGGGAAGGGATGCGCGTGTACGACTACGGGGAGCCGGGCAGCGACTGGCTGGAGCTGGGCATGAGGCAGGAGGGCCTGCCCGGGGCGAGGATCGGCAACAACTTGATTCTCGCAACCGTGCATCTGGACGGCGAAGGGAGCGCGGACCTGAAGGAAAAGACCAACAGGGAGGGGTTCGTCGAGGACGAGGCGTACCGGGCGTTCGCCGGGGCCGTGCTGTACGCCCTGGAAAGGGTGGAGGACCAGCGCAGGATCGACAAGGCCAGGGTAAGGGAGATCTACGGCCCGACGCCGAGGGGCGAGCCGGTGATCTCGCAGATAGCGGAGGTGAAGCGCTCCATACGCGGAGTCGCCGACGAAAAACTGAGGGAGAAACTGTCCGCATCCATGGACCGGATAGAAAAAGACTACACGGCGATCCACGCCACCCTCCTCCGCAGCGCGGGGGCCGGCCTGAACATGTGCGTCACGATACACGAGATGGACAAGGCCGTGGGGGAACTCAGCGAGTCCCTGAAGAACAGGGAGGGCCTGCCCGGCAGGATCACCACGCTCGTGCTGCACCTGGAAAAGCTCGTGGAGGGGTACGCGCTCGCGGTAAGGTCGCGCGCGCCCGGCACGTGGTCGGCCTGCCAGATCATAGAGCACGCCATGTTCAACATGGAATTCGTGTTCAGGGACCACGGGATCGAGGCGGTATTCGAGGGCCGTGACGCTGCCGAGGCTGCGAAGATCAAGTGCTCCCGCAGCCACGCGGTCACCTGCGTGATGAACGCCCTGGACAATTCCATATGGTGGCTCGACTACGCGGGAGCGGCGGACAAGAGGATCTTCGTCACCACGCGCCGGGAACCGGACGGCGGGACGACGATGCTGATCGCCGACAACGGGCCGGGATTCTCGCTCCCCACGGACATCGTGACGGAGCCCGGGGTGACCTCGAGGCCCGGCGGGATGGGCCTCGGGCTCCACATAGTGCAGGAGATCATGGTCGCGAGCGGCGGCCGCCTGTCCTTCCCGGAATGGGGAGAGTGCGGGATCCCGGAGGAGTACCGCGGCGGCGCGATCGTGGCGCTCACCTTCAAGGGGGGAGGCGAGAATGATGACGCCTGATGCCGGACGGATGGCCGACGGGGCGGGCCATGAAGAGTCCGGGAAAGGCGGGGAACAGGTCATGCCGGGCGGCGGGATCGTGATCATAGACGACAAGGAGGACGACGGGCGGCCCCTCCTCCGCGCGCTCGCAAGGGCGGGCACATGGCGACACTCCTAACGGCCAACCCGAAGGATCTTCCAGAAAAACCGCTGGACGGCGTGCGGATCGTGTTTCTCGACCTGGTTTTTTCCGGCTGGCCGCTGGACACGCCGGTGTCCGGCGCAGTCGAAAGCGTGATGCGCCGCGCCGTGGATCCGAAGAAGAACGGGCCGTTCGTCTTGATCCTCTGGACGAACAAGAGCAGGGAGGCGGAAGCCGCGAAAAAAGCCTTGAGGGAGTCCGGGTTCAAATTCACGTCCGCGATGATGAAAAAGAGGGAGTGCGGGAATGAAGAAGGGGAATTCGACCTGGAGAAAATCCGGGCGGGGGTGCAAAAGTCCGTGAAAGATGCATCGGCGCTGCAGCTGTTCATGCTGTGGGAGAACAGCGTGCGCCGCGCGTGCGGAGGCATAGTGCGCAAGCTTTCAGACCTGCACGGCGCGGATGCCGAGTGCGGGGGGGCAGGGGCCCCGGCCCGGGACACGGATCGGCGGGATGCGGACTCCGTGGACCGGGAATGGGACGGCAAGTTGCTGGAAGCGATCGGGGGCCTCGCCAGGGCCGTGGGCGGGGGGAGGGCGGCCGGCTTGGAACCCGCGAAAGTCGCCGAAAAAGCGCTGTACGCGCTGAACACCGCCCTCGGCGATGCGATACACCGCGAGACGCGCGGCTCCCTCCGAAGCAGCGCGCCGGATCTGGGCGCGCCCCGCGCCCCGGGCCGCAACAGGGCTAATGCGGACGATTACGTCGGCAAAATCAACAACTGGCGGCTGACAAGTGATGCGGGCGACGAGCCGGCGCCCGGCAGCGTGTACCCGAACGGCGAGCCGCCGGAAGGCGTCTCCGGCTCCGCCGCCCCGATCCCGCGCGCCGAGGTGGACGATCTCCTGCAGAAGGAGACGCCGGAAAAGGAGGATCTCGGGGGCCGCATCAAGCACGTGGTGCTGGAGGTCACCCCCGCGTGCGACCATGCGGAGGAGAAAATGCGCAGCACAGGCTGCTGCCGGGGGTGATGCTGCCGAGCAGTCTCGTGATGAGGAGGCACGTCAGGGGGGCAGAATACGCGTACGTGTCGCCCGTCATGCGCCTGGAGGGCGATCTGCACCACATAGTGTTCGACTTCAGGCGGTTCACGTCCGTGGAGATCGGCGACCCGCGCCTGAGGTACCCCGCCTTCGCCCTGCAGAGCGAGCTGCTGGCGGACATGCAGTCGAAGCTGTCGAACCACGTGAGCAGGACGGGCGTGGTAAGCCCGAGGCCCGAGGGGAAGTGAGCCAGCGCCGTCGCGCCGGGATCTTGGAAGGTTTTAAACCGCGGCCGGAACTGCGCGGGCGATGCAAGCGCCCCCCGCCGCGCGAAGGGAGTCCGCGCTCCGGAAACTCGCGGGCTACAGGGGCCGCCCGGATGCACGAGGCCCGGCCCCGGCGGCGGATGCAGAACAGGGTGGGCCGCCGGGCGCGACGAAGGCGTTCTTCAGGCCCAGGGCCAGGCTGCTGCTACAGCTCGGGGACGAGCTGGTAAGGAACGAGGGCATGGCGGTACTAGAGCTCGCGAAGAACGCCTACGACGCCGACGCGACGCGCGTCTCGCTGGCCGTGAACTGCCCTGGCTCGGAGGACGGCGGCACCATAACGGTCGAGGACGACGGGTCGGGCATGGACATGGAGACCGTGCTGGGCGTGTGGATGGAGCCGGGAACCGGCTACAAGAGAGACCACAAACGGCGGACGACGAAGCGGTTCGGCAGGACCGTCCTGGGGGAGAAAGGAATAGGGAGGTTCGCGGCACACAAGCTCGGGGACTCGATCGAGCTGGTGACCAGGAGGTCCGGCAGGAAGGAAGTCCGCGTCGTGATAGACTGGAACTCGTTCGGGGACGCCGAATACTTGGAGGACGTCCCGATCTCGGTCGAAGAGCGCGAGCCCGAAGAGTTCTCCGGGGGGAGGACGGGCACCAGAATCACCGTGCGGGATCTCAGGGGGGCGTGGGACAGGAGGATGCTGAGGGCTGCCTACAGGTCGTACAGCTCGCTGCGATCCCCGCGCGATTCAGGGGACGCGTTCAGGACGGTGTTTTCCACGGACAGGGAAGAGTGGGTGGAGGGGATGCTGTCCAGAGAAGACGTGGACGGGCTCGCCCTGTTCCGGTTCGAGTGCGAGATGGACGGGGGCAGGATCACGAAGTTCGACTACAGGTTCGAGCCGTGGCCGTCCATGGGCAAGATAAAGCCGCGCCGCGTCACGGAGGGCGGCGACTTCGGGAAGGCCATGGCGATGAGGGACGCGGACAACCGCCCGATAGACCTGTCCCGCCACGAGATAGGGAAGGTGCGCTTCGGGGGGAGCGTGTTCGACCGGGATCCCATGGTCCTAAAACTCGGGCTGCAGGCGCTGCGCAAGGCGGGAGAACGGGCGGGGCTGGAGGAGTACCTGGACCGGAACGGGGGGGTCAGGGTCTTCCGGGACGGGATGCGCGTGTACGACTACGGGGAGCCCGGCAGCGACTGGCTGGAACTTGGCGCGAGGCAGGAGGGCCTGCCCGGGGCGAGGATCGGCAACGGCATACTGCTCGCAACCGTGCATCTGGTCGGGGAAGAGAGCGCGGACCTGAAGGAAAAGACCAACAGGGAAGGGTTCGTAGAGGACGAGGCGTACCGGGCGTTCGCCGGGGCCGTGCTGTACGCCCTGGAGAGGGTGGAGGACCAGCGCAGGATCGACAAGGCGAAGATCAGGGAGATCTACGGCCCGACGCCGAGGGGGGAGCCGGTGATCTCGCAGATAGCCGGGGTGAAGCGCGCCATAGGCGCGAGGGTGGCAGATGAGGAACTGAGGGCGGAACTGTCCGCATCCATGGACCGGATAGAAAGAGACTACGCTGCGATCCACGCCACCCTCCTCCGCAGCGCGGGGGCCGGCCTGAACTTGGGCGTCGCGATACACGAGATGGACAAGGCGGTGGGGGAACTCGGCGAGTCCTTGAAAGACGAGAGGGACCTGCCCGGCAGGATCACCGCGCTCATACTGCATCTGGAAAAGCTCGTGCAGGGGTACGAGTTGACGATGATGACGCGCGAGCCCTGCGCGTGGTCGGCCCGCCGGGTCATAGAGCACGCCCTGTTCAACATGGAATTCAGGTTCAAAGCCCACGGGATCGATATAGTCTTCGAGGGCCGGGACGCGGCAGAGGCGGCGGAGATCGAGTGCTCCCGAAGCCACGCGGTCACCTGCATAATGAACGCCCTGGACAACTCCGTGTGGTGGCTCGACTACGCGGGAGCGGCGGACAAGAAGATCTTCATCACCACGCACGGGGAGCCCGGCGGCGGAACGGCGCTGCTGATCGCCGACAACGGGCCGGGATTCTCGCTGCCCACGGACCTGGTGGCGGAGCCGGGGGTGACCTCGAGGCCGGGCGGGATGGGCCTCGGGCTCCACATCGCGCGGGAGATCATGATCTTGAGCGGCGGCAGCCTGTCATTCCCGGAATGGGGGGAGTACAGGATTCCGGAGGAGTACCGCGGCGGGGCGATCGTGGCGTTCGTTTTCAAGGAGGGAGGAAATGGTGATCGCGCCTGATGCCGGACGGATAGCCTACGGGGCGGACCAGGGGGAGCGGCCGGGGAAAGGCGGGGAAGCAGTCATGCCCGGCGGCGGAATCGTGATCACAGACGACGACGAAGGCGACGGGCGGCCCCTCCTCCGCGCGCTCGCGAGGGCCCCCGTTCATGGCATTCTTAGCAAGGAAAACGCGGGGGTGATCAAGAAGAGCAACCCCCGCCGGATGGAGGAGGACGCGAACTGGCAGGTGACATGATTTCCGTACAACAGTACCCGCGGCCATTACGAAAGTTTTTAAATCGTTACCTGACAGGTACAGGACGATGCAGGTGGTCCCCCGCCCGCTCCAGAAGCATCCCGCGCGCCAAGAATTTGCAGGCTTTTGGAGCCGCCTAGATGCCCAAAAAGCGATGCCCCCAGCTGCGGCCAAGGCAGCAGATGCAGAACAGGGCGGGCCGCAGGGCGCGGTAAAGGCGATCTTCAGGCCCAGGGCCAGGCTGCTGCTACAGCTCGGCGACGAGCTGATAAGGAACGAGGGCATGGCGGTACTAGAGCTCGCGAAGAACGCCTACGACGCCGACGCGACGCGCGTCTCGCTGGCCGTGAACGGCCTGGGCACGGGGGCCGGCGGCACCATAACGGTAGAGGACGACGGGTCGGGCATGGATGTAGAGACCGTGCTGGGCGTGTGGATGGAACCCGGGACGGACTACAAGGGGGAGCGGGGGCGCCGGGAGACGGAAAAATTCGGGAGGACCGTCCTGGGGGAGAAGGGGGTCGGGAGGTTTGCGGCCCACAAGCTCGGGGACTCGATAGAGCTGGTGACCAGGAGGTCCGGCAGGAAGGAGGTCCGCGTTATGATAGACTGGAACGCGTTCAGGGACGCCGAATACTTGGAGGACGTCCCGATCTCGGTCGAGGAGCGCGAGCCCGAGGAGTTCGCCGGGGGGAGGACGGGCACCAGGATCACGATAAGGAACCTCAGGGGGGCGTGGGACAGGAGGATGCTGAGGGCGGTCTGCCGGTCGTACAACTCGCTGCGGTCCCCGCGCGATTCAGGGGACGCGTTCAGGACGGAGTTTTCCACGGACAGGGAAGAGTGGGTGGAAGGGATGCTGTCCGAAAAGGACGTGGACGGGCTAGCCCTGTTCAGGTTCGAGTGCGAGATGGCGGGGGACAGGATCGTGAGGTTCGACTACAGGTTTGAGCCGTGGCCGTCCATGAGCAAGCTGGAGCCGCGCCGCGTCACGGAGAGCGGCGACTTCAGGAAGGCCATGGCGATGAGGGACGCGGACAACCGCCCGATAGACCTGTCCAGGCACAGGATAGGGAGGGTGCGCTTCAAGGGGAGCGTGTTCGACCGGGATCCCATGGTGCTGAAGCTCGGGCTGCAGGCGCTGCGCAAGGCGGGAGAAAAAGCGGGGCTGGAGGAGTACCTGGACCGCAACGGCGGGGTCAGGGTATTCCGGGACGGGATGCGCGTGCACGACTACGGGGAGCCGGGCAGCGACTGGCTGGAACTTGGCGCGAGGCCGGAGGGCCTGCCCGGGGCGAGGATCGGCAACGGCATGATGCTCGCATCCGTGCATCTGGTCGGGGAAAAGAGCGCGGACCTGAAGGAAAAGACCAACAGGGAGGGGTTCCTGGAAAACGAGGCGTACCGGGCGTTCGCCGGGGCCGTGCTGTACGCCCTGGAAAGGGTGGAGGACCAGCGCAGGATCGACAAGGCGAAGATCAGGGAGATCTACGGCCCGACGCCGAGGGGCGAGCCGGTGATCTCGCAGATAGCGGGGGTGAAGCGCGCCGTGCGCGGGGTCGCCGACGAAAAACTGAGGGGGGAACTGTCCGCATCCATGGACCGGATAGAAAAAGACTACGCGTCGATCCACGCCACGCTCCTCCGCAGCGCCGGGGCCGGCCTGAACATGGGCGTCGCGGTGCACGAAATGTACAAGATCGTGAGGGAGCTCGGCAAAATCCTGAGGAAGAAGAAAGAAAGCACTCCCGAATGGAACGTCTCGCTGATCACGCGCCTGGAAGGGCTCGTCAAGGGGTACGAACTGACTATAATGACGCGCGCGCCCGGCACTTGGTCGGCCCGCGAGTTGATAGAGCACGCCCTGTTCTACATGGAATCCAGGTTCAAGGACCACGGGATCGAGATAGTCTTCGAGGGCCGGGACGCGGCCAAGGCGGCAAAGATCGAGTGCTCCCGAAGCCACGCGGTCACCTGCATGATGAACGCCCTGGACAACTCCGTGTGGTGGCTCGACTACGCGGGCGCGCCGGGCAAGAAGATCTTCATCACAACGCGCCGGGAACCGGACGGCGGGACGACGCTCCTGATCGCCGACAACGGGCCGGGGTTCTCGCTCCCCACGGGGGTGATAACGGAGCCGGGAGTGACGTCGAGGCCGGGCGGGATGGGCCTCGGGCTACACATAGCGCAGGAGATGATGGTCGCGAACGGCGGCCGCCTGTACTTCCCGGAGCCGGGGGAATGCGACGTCCCCGAGGAGTTCCGCGGCGGGGCGATCGTGGCGTTCGCCTTCAAGGGGGGGAAGCAAGAGTGAACGCGCCTGATGCCGGACGGGCGGCCGGCGGGTCGGGCCCGGGGGAGGAGTCCCGGAGAGATCCGGGAGTGATCATGCCCGACGGCGGCGGGATCGTGATCATAGACGACAAGGAAGACGACGGGCGGCCCCTCCTCCGCGCGCTCGTGAGGGGCGGGCACATGGCGACACTCCTGACTCCCGACCCGAAAGATCTTCCAGAAAAACCGCTGGGCGGCGTGCGGATCGTGTTCCTTGACCTGGTTTTTTCCAACTGGCCGCCCGACAAAACGGCGGCCGACGCAGTAGAAACCGTGATGCGCAGCGTCGTGGATCCGAAGAAGAACGGGCCGTTCGTCCTGATCTTTTGGACGAACAACGGCGGCGAGGCGGAAGGCGCAAAAAAAGTCCTGAAGGAGTCAGGGTTCAGGTTCGTGCCCGCGATGATGGAGAAAGACGACTACAGGGAGGGAGGAGAATTCAACCTGGAAAAAATCCGGGCCGGGATGCGTAGGTCCGTGAAAGTGGCATCGACGCTGCAGTTGTTCATGCTGTGGGAGAACAGCGTGCGCCGCGCGGGCGAGGGCGTCGTGCGCAGGCTTTCAGACCTGCACGCCGCGGGCGCCGAATGCGGGGAGGCGGAGGCCCGAAATCCCGACGGCGGGGATGCGAACCCCATAGACAGGGAATGGGACGACAAGATGCTGGAAGCGATCGATGGCCTCGCCAGGGCCGTGGGCGGGGGGAGGACGGCCAGCCGGGAACCCGCGAGGGTCGCCGAAAAGGCGCTGTACGCGCTGAACGCCGCCCTCGGCGATTCGACGCACCGCGAGACGCGCGGCGCCCTCCGGAACGGCGCGCCGGATCTGAGAGCGCCGCGGGCCGCGGGCGGCGGCAGGGCGAATCCGGGCGACCGCGACGGCAAGATCAACAGCTGGTTGCTGACGAGGGATGCGGACGACGAGCCGGCGCCTGGCAGCGTGTACCCGAACGGCGAACCGCGGGGCGGCGGCTCCGCTGCACCGATCCGGCGCGTAGAGGTGGACGATCTTTTGCGAAGAGAGACGCCCGGAAAGGAGGATCTCAGGAGCCGCGCCAGGCACGTGGTGCTGGAGGTCACCCCAGCGTGCGACCATGCTGAAGAAAAAATGCGCGCGCACAGGCTGCTGCCGGGGGCGATGCTGCCGGGCAGTCTCCTGAAGAGGAAGCACATCAAGAGCGCAGAATACGCGTATACGTCGCCCGTCATGTTCCTGGAGGGCGATCTGTACTACATGGTGTTCGACTTCAGGCGGTTCACGTCCGTGGACATCGGCGACCCGCGCCTGAGGGACCCCGCCTTCGCCCTGCAGAGCGAGCTGCTGGCGGACATACAGTCGAAACTGTCGAACCACGTGAGCAGGACCGGCGTGGTCAGCCTGAGGCCCTAGGGGGAATGGGCCTGCCCCCGGGGCCCCGGGATCTTGGAAGGTTTTAAACCGCGGCCGGACCTGCGCGTGACGATGCAGGCACTCCCCGCCCGAGCCGTTCCGCGCGCCGGGAACCTGGAGTCCCCCGGGGCCCGGCCCGGGCGGCGGATGCGGGGTTGAGCGGGCCGCAGGGCGCGGTAAAGGCGTTCTTCAGGCCCAGGGCCAGGCTGCTGCTCCAGCTCGGGGACGAGCTGATAAGGAACGAGAGCGTGGCGGTGCTCGAGCTCGTGAAGAACGCGTACGACGCGGACGCGACGCGCGTCTCGCTGGCCGTGAACTGCCCGAGCTCGGAGGACGGCGGCACCATAACGGTCGAGGACGACGGGGCGGGCATGGATGTAGAGACCGTGCTGGGCGTGTGGATGGAACCCGGGACGGACTACAAGGGGGAGCGGGGGCGCCGGGAGACGGAAAAATTCGGCAGGACCGTCCTGGGGGAGAAGGGAATAGGGAGGTTCGCGGCCCACAAGCTCGGGGACTCGATCGAGCTGGTGACCAGGAGGTCCGGCAGGAAGGAGGTCCGCGTCATGATAGACTGGAACGCGTTCGGGGACGCCGAGTACCTGGAGGACGTCCCGATCACGGTGGAGGAACGCGAGCCCGTAGAGTTCGCCGGGGGGAGGACGGGCACCAGGATCACGATAAGGAACCTCAGGGGGGCGTGGGACAGGAGGATGCTGAGGGCCATCTACAGGTCGTACAGCTCGCTGCGGTCCCCGCGCGATTCAGGGGACGCGTTCGGGACGGAGTTTTCCACGGACAGGGAAGAGTGGCTGGAGGGGATGCTGTCCGGGGACGACGTGGACGGGCTCGCCCTGTTCCGGTTCGAGTGCGAGATGGCGGGGGACAGGATCGTGAGGTTCGACTACAGGTTCGAGCCGTGGCCGTCCATGGTCAAGATAAAGCCGCGCCGCGTCACGGAGGGCGGCGACTTCGGGAAGGCCATGGCGATGAGGGACGCGGACAACCGCCCGATAGACCTGTCCCGCCACAAGATAGGGAAGGTGCGCTTCGGGGGGAGCGTGTTCGACCGGGATCCCATGGTCTTAAAGCTCGGCCCGCAGGCGCTGCGCAAGGCGGGCGAAAAAGCGGGGCTGGAGGAGTACCTGGACCGCAACGGCGGGGTCAGGGTCTTCCGGGAAGGGATGCGCGTGTACGACTACGGGGAGCCGGGCAGCGACTGGCTGGAGCTGGGCATGAGGCAGGAGGGCCTGCCCGGGGCGAGGATCGGCAACAACTTGATTCTCGCAACCGTGCATCTGGACGGCGAAGGGAGCGCGGACCTGAAGGAAAAGACCAACAGGGAAGGGTTCGTTGAAAACGAGGCGTACCAGGCGTTCGCCGGGGCCGTGCTGTACGCCCTGGAAAGGGTGGAGGACCAGCGCAGGATCGACAAGGCCAGGGTAAGGGTGCTCTACGGCCCGACGCCGAGGGGCGAGCCGGTGATCTCGCAGATAGCGGGGGTGAAGCGCGCCGTGCGCGGGGTCGCCGACGAAAAACTGAGGGGGGAACTGTCCGCATCCATGGACCGGATAGAAAAAGACTACGCGTCGATCCACGCCACCCTCCTCCGCAGCGCCGGGGCCGGCCTGAACATGGGCGTCGCGGTGCACGAGATGGACAAGGCCGTGAGGAGCATCGGCAAGTTCTTGAAGGAGAAGGAGGGCACGCCCGACTGGATCACCTCGCTCGTGCTGCACCTGGAAAAGCTCGTGGAGGGGTACGCGCTCGCGGTAAGGTCGCGCGCGCCCGGCACGTGGTCGGCCTGCCAGATCATAGAGCACGCCCTGTTCAACATGGAATTCGTGTTCAGGGACCACGGGATCGAGGCGGTATTCGAGGGCAGGGACGCGGCCGAGGCGGCGAAGATCAAGTGCTCCCGCAGCCACGCGGTCACCTGCGTGATGAACGCCCTGGACAATTCCATATGGTGGCTCGACTACGCGGGAGCGGCGGACAAGAGGATCTTCGTCACCACGCGCCGGGAACCAGACGGCGGGACGACGATGCTGATCGCCGACAACGGGCCGGGATTCTCGCTCCCCACGGACATCGTGGCGGAGCCCGGGGTGACCTCGAGGCCCGGCGGGATGGGCCTCGGCCTCCACATCGCGCAGGAGATCATGGTCGCGAGCGGCGGCCGCCTGTCCTTCCCGGAATGGGGGGAGTACGAGATTCCCGACGAGTTCCGCGGCGGCGCGATCGTGGCGTTCACCTTCAAGGGGGGAGGCGAGACTGATCGCGCCTGATGCCGGACGGATGGCCGGCGGGGCGGGCCATGTGGAGGAGTCCGGGAAAGGCGGGGAACCGGTCATGCCCGGCGGTGGGATCGTGATCATAGACGACAAGGAAGACGACGGGCGGCCCCTCCTCCGCGCGCTCGTAAAGGGCGGGCACATGGCGACACTCCTAACGGCCAACCCGAAGGATCTTCCAGAAAAAACCGCTGGACGGCGTGCGGATCGTGTTCCTTGACCTAGTTCTAGGTGACACAACAACCGACGAAGCAGTGCCCGCCATAGCCGAAAACGTGAAGCACGTAGTGGATCCGAAGAAGAACGGGCCGTTCGTCCTGATCTTTTGGACGGACAACGTCGGGAAGGCGGAGGCCGTAAAAAAAATCCTGAGGGAGTCGGGGTTCAGGTTCGTGCCCGCGATTATGGAGAAAGACGACTGCAGAAATAAAGAAGGGTTCGACCTGGTGAAAATCCGGGCGGGAGTACGGATGTCCGTGAAGGAGGCATCTGCGCTGCAGCTGTTCATGATGTGGGAGAACAGCGCGCACCGCGCGTGCGAGGACATTGTGCGCAGGCTTTCGGACCTGCACGCCGCGGATGCCGAGTGCGGGGGAGCGGAGGCCCCGGCCCGGGGCCCGGATCGGCGGGATGCGGGCTCCATAGACCGCGAATGGAGCGACAAGCTGCTGGAAGCGATCGGGGGCCTCGCCAGGGCCGTGGGCGGGGGGAGGGCAGCCGGGCAGGAGCCCGCGAAGGTTGTCGAAAAGGCGCTGTACGCGCTGAACACCACCCTCGCCGATGCGGTACACCGCGAGACGCGCAGATCCCTCCGGGACAGCGCGCCGGATCTGGGCGCGCCCAGGGCCGAGGGCCGAGGCGGGGCGAATTCCTACAGCCATACCGGCAAAATCAACAGCTGGCTGCTGACGAAGGATGCGGTCGACGAGCCGGCGCCCGGCAGCGTGTACCACAACGGCGAGCCGCGGGGCGAAGGCTCCGCCTCCCCGATCCCGCGAGCTGAGTTGGACGATCTCCTACAGAGGGACATGCCGGGAAAGGAAGATCTCAGGGGCCGCATCAAGCACGTGGTGCTGGAGGTCACCCCCGCGTGCGACTTTGCGGAGGAGAAAATGCGCGCGCACAGGCTGCTGCCGGGGGTGATGCTGCCGGGCAGTCTCCTGAAGAGGAAGCACATCAAGAGCGCAGAATACGCGTATACGTCGCCCGTCATGTTCCTGGAGGGCGATCTGTACTACATGGTGTTCGACCTCAGGCGGTTCACGTCCGTGGACATCGGCGACCCGCGCCTGAGGGACCCCGCCTTCGCCCTGCAGAGCGAGCTGCTGGCGGACATACAGTCGAAACTGTCGAACCACGTGAGCAGGACCGGCGTGGTCAGCCTGAGGCCCTAGGGGGAATGGGCCTGCCCCCGGGGCCCCGGGATCTTGGAAGGTTTTAAACCGCGGCCGGACCCGCGCGTGACGATGCAGGCACTCCCCGCCCGAGCCGTTCCGCGCGCCGGGAACCTGGAGTCCCCCGGGGCCCGGCCCGGGCGGCGGATGCGGGGTTGAGCGGGCCGCAGGGCGCCAAGGCGCCCTTCAGGCCCAGGGCCAGGCTGCTGCTCCAGCTCGGGGACGAGCTGGTAAGGAACGAGGGCGTGGCGGTGCTCGAGCTCGCGAAGAACGCCTACGACGCCGACGCGACGCGCGTCTCGCTGGCCGTGAACGGCCTGGGCACGGGGGCCGGCGGCACCATAACGGTCGAGGACGACGGGTCGGGCATGGACATGGAGACCGTGCTGGGCGTGTGGATGGAGCCCGGGACGGACTACAAGGGGGAGCGGGGGCGCCGGGAGACGGAAAAATTCGGGAGGACCGTCCTGGGGGAGAAGGGAATAGGGAGGTTCGCGGCCCACAAGCTCGGGGACTCGATAGAGCTGGTGACCAGGAGGTCCGGCAGGAAGGAGGTCCGCGTCATGATAGACTGGAACGCGTTCAGGGACGCCGAATACTTGGAGGACATCCCGATCTCGGTGGAGGAGCGCGATCCGGAAGTGTTCGCCGGGGGGAGGACGGGCACCAGGATCACGGTAAGGAACCTCAGGGGGGCGTGGGACAGGAGGATGCTGAGGGCGGTCTGCCGGTCGTACAACTCGCTGCGGTCCCCGCGCGATTCAGGGAACGCGTTCAGGACGGAGTTTTCCACGGACAGGGAGGAGTGGGTGGAGGGGATGCTGTCCGGGGACGACGTGGACGGGCTAGCCCTGTTCCGGTTCGAGTGCGAGATGGCGGGGGACAGGATCGTGAGGTTCGACTACAGGTTCGAGCCGTGGCCGTCCATGAGCAAGCTGGAGCCGCGCCGCGTCACGGAGAGCGGCGACTTCAGGAAGGCCATGGCGATGAGGGACGCGGACAACCGCCCGATAGACCTGTCCCGCCACAGGATAGGGAGGGTGCGCTTCAAGGGGAGCGTGTTCGACCGGGATCCCATGGTGCTGAAGCTCGGGCTGCAGGCGCTGCGCAAGGCGGGAGAAAAAGCGGGGCTGGAGGAGTACCTGGACCGCAACGGCGGGGTCAGGGTATTCCGGGACGGGATGCGCGTGCACGACTACGGGGAGCCGGGCAGCGACTGGCTGGAACTTGGCGCGAGGCAGGAGGGCCTGCCCGGGGCGAGGATCGGCAACGGCATGATGCTCGCATCCGTGCATCTGGTCGGGGAAAAGAGCGCGGACCTGAAGGAAAAGACCAACAGGGAGGGATTCCTGGAAAACGAGGCGTACCGGGCGTTCGCCGGGGCCGTGCTGTACGCCCTGGAAAGGGTGGAGGACCAGCGCAGGATCGACAGGGCGAAGATCAGGGAGCTCTACGGCCCGACGCCGAGGGGCGAGCCGGTGATCTCGCAGATAGCAGGGGTGAAGCGCGCCGTGCGCGGGGTCGCGGACGAAAAGTTGAGGGGGGAACTGTCCGCGGCCATGGACCGCATAGAAAAAGACTACGCGTCGATCCACGCCACGCTCCTCCGCAGCGCCGGGGCCGGCCTGAACATGGGCGTCGCGGTGCACGAGATGGACAAGGCCGTGAGGAGCATCGGCAAGTTTTTGAAGGAGAAGGAGGGCACGCCCGACTGGATCACCTCGCTCGCGCTGCATCTGGAAAAACTCGTGGAGGGGTACGCGCTCTCGGTAAGGTCGCGCGCGCCCGGCACGTGGTCGGCCCGCGAGCTGATAGAGCAGGCCCTGTTCAACATGGAATTCCTGTTCAAGGACCACGTGATCGAGACAGTCTTCGAGGGCCGGGACGCGGCCGAGGCAGCGAAGATCAAGTGCTCCCGAAGCCACGCGGTCACCTGCATGATGAACGCCCTGGACAACTCCGTGTGGTGGCTCGACTACGCGGGCGCGCCGGGCAAGAAGATCTTCGTCACGACGCGCCGGGAACCGGACGGCGGGACGACGCTCCTGATCGCCGACAACGGGCCGGGGTTCTCGCTCCCCACGGGGGTGATAACGGAGCCGGGAGTGACGTCGAGGCCGGGCGGGATGGGCCTCGGGCTACACATAGCGCAGGAGATCATGGTCGCGGGCGGCGGCGGCCTGTCCTTCCCGGAATGGGGAGAGTGCGGGATTCCCGAGGAGTTCCGCGGCGGGGCGATCGTGGCGCTCACCTTCGAGGGGGGAGGCAAGAGTGATCGCGCCTGACAGCGGGCGGACGACCGGCGGGGCGGGCCCCGTGGAGAAGCCCGGGAAAGGCGGGGAAGCGGCCATGCCGGGCGGGGCGCGGGCGGATCGCCCCGCGGCCGCGATGCCGGGCGGGCGCGGGCCGGCGGGGGCCGGCGCCGCCGCCCCGCGCGCGCGGGGCCCCGGAACCCGGCCGCCCGGCGCGGCGCGCCGGTCCCGCGGGGGGCGGGTCGCATCATGAGCAGCCTGCTCGTTTTCCTGGGGGCCGGCGCCGGCCTGGCGATCGCCGTCCTGGCGGGCGGCCTTCCCGCCTGGGTCGCTGTCGGCGCCATGCTGTTCGGCATCCCGCTGTTTCTCCTCGCGGGCCGCGGGAATGCCGCGGGCGAAAAGCCCGCCCCCGCCGCCCCCGATGCCCCGCGGCCGTCCTGTAGTGCCCCGGCCTTCCCGCTCTACGGCGAAAAGCCCGCCCCCGCCGCCCCCGATGCCCCGCCCGGGCCCCCTGGCGCCGGACCCCCCGCCGCCGCCCCCGGCGCCCCGGGGCGCGGGGCCCCGGCGGGCGGCGCGGCGCGCGAACGCCGCCTGGGGAGGCTGCGCTCCGAGCTGGCGGCGGCGGAACGCGAAGCGAAGTTGCGGCGGGACGTGGACGAGGCGCGGGGCAGCTCCGGCCCCTCGTACATGACCCGGCAGTGGACCGCGCGGGCGTCCGAGTTGCGCGCCGATCTTGGGCGGGCGGAGCGGCCGGTGGGGGCCGAGCGGCCGAAAGACCCCGCGGCCGAGCGGCCGAAAGACCCCGCGGCCGAGCGCCTTGCGGAATACCGGCGCTGGGAGGCGGCCAGGCACGTGGAGCATCTGCGCTACAGGCTGGCGGGGGCGGAGCGCGAGCAGGAGCTCCGCCGGCAGGCGGACGAGGCGCGGGGCCGCTCCGCCCCCTCGCGGACGACCAGGGCGTGCGCGGAGGCGGCGGCGGACATACGCGCCAAGCTCGAGCGGGCCGAACGGAGGGCGGGGGCGTGACCGCCCCGCGTGCGCCCGATCCGGCAGATCCCGGGTGCGGGTTTTGGGCGCGGCCGCCGCGCCACGCGCGCGCCCGCCGATTCACCCGTCCGGCCGCCCGCCGCTCCCGATGACGGCGGCGGACGGCCCGCGCGCCGAGCGATCCGGGCCAGTTTTTTTTGGCGCGCGCCCGCCCCTCCGCCGCCCGCCGCCCCGTAGCCGGACGCGGACGGGCGCGGCCCCGGCGCGCCCGGCAGGCCCCGCCGCCGGGGCCGGGGCCCGCGGCCGCCCCGCCCCGGGAACCAGGATGCTCGGCCGCGCGGATCCTTGCGCAGCAGTGCCGGGGCCGCGCCCGGGATCTGCGGGCCCCGCCGGGGCCGCCGCGGGCGCGATCATGAGAGACTGGCGGATCCGCAAAAGTTTTGAACCGCTGCCTGACACGTGCAGTACGATGCGGGCGCTTCCCCTCCCGCGGCGGAAAGAGCCCGCGCGCCGGGAGTCCGCGGGCTTTTGGGGCCGCCCGGATGCGCGGGGCGCGGCCCGGGCGGCGGATGCAGAACAGGGCGGGCCGCGGGGCGCGGAGGCGCGCTTCAGGCCCAAGGCCAGGCTGCTGCTCCGGCTCGGCGACGAGATGGTGGGGAACGAGGGCGTGGCGGTGCTCGAGCTCGCGAAGAACTCGTACGATGCCGACGCGACGCGCGTCTCGCTGGCCGTGAACGGCCTGGGCGCGGAGGCCGGCGGCGCCGTAACGGTGGAAGACGACGGGGCCGGCATGGACGTGGAGACCGTGCTGGGCGCGTGGATGGAGCCCGGGACGGACTACAAGGGGGAGCGGGGGCGCCGGACCACGGAGCGGTTCGGCAGGACCGTCCTGGGGAAGAAGTGAATAGGGAGGTTCGCGGCCCACAAGCTCGGGGACTCTATAGAGCTGGTGACCAGGAAGGCGGGCGGGGAGGTCCGCGTTATAATAGACTGGGGCGCGTTCGGGGGCGCCGGGTACCTGGAAGACGTCCCGATCCCGGCGGAGGAGCGCGAGCCGGAAGTGTTCGCGGGGGGGAGGACGGGCACCAGGATCACGGTAAGAGATCTCAGGGGGGCGTGGGACAGGAGGATGCCGAGGGCCGTCTACAGGTCGTGCGCTTCGCTGCGGCCGCCGGGCGGCCCGGGGGGCGCGTTCAGGACGGAGTTCTCCACGGACAAGGAAGAGTGGCTGGAGGGGATGCTGTCCGAAAAGGACGTGGACGAGCTCGCCCTGTTCCGGTTCGAGTGCGAGATGGACGGGGACAGGATCGTGAGGTTCGACTACAGGTTCGAGCCGTGGCCGTCCATGGGCAAGATAAAGCCGCGCCGCGTCACGGAGGGCGGCGACTCCGGGGGGGCGCGGCGATGGCGGACCGGGACGGGAGCCCCATAGACCTGTCCAGGCACAGGACAGGGAAGGTGCGCTTCGAGGGGGCGGTGTTCGACCGGGATCCCATGGTGCTGAAGCTCGGGCTGCAGGCGCTGCGCAAGGCGGGAGAACGGGCGGGGCTGGAGGAGTACCTCGACCGGAACGGCGGGGTCAGGGTCTTCCGGGACGGGATGCGCGTGCACGGCTACGGTGAGCCCGGAAACGACTGGCTGGGCCTGGGCGCGAGGCCGGAGGGCCCGCCCGGGGCCAGGATCGGCAGCGGCATGGTGCTCGCATCCGTGCATCTGGACGGGGAAGGGAGCGCCGACCTGAGGGAAAAGACCAACAGGGAGGGGTTCGTGGAGAACGATGCGTACCTGGCGCTCGCCAAGGCCGTGCTGTGCGCGCTCGAAAGGGTGGAGGGCCAGCGCGGGACGGACAAGGCGAGGATGAGGGAGCACTACGGCCCGACGCCGAGGAGCGAGCCGGTGATCTCGCGGATGGCGGAAATGAGGCGCGCCATACGCGGGGTCGCCGACGAAAAGCTGGGGGCGGAGCTGTCCGCGGCCATGGACAGGATGGAAAGGGACTATGCGGCGACCCGCGCCACCCTCCTCCGCAGCGCGGGGGCCGGCCTGAACATGTGCGTCGCCATACACGAGATGGAAAAGGCCGCGGGGGAGCTCGGCGAGTCCCTGGAGAGGGAGGGCCTGCAGGGCGGGATCGCCGCGGCCGCGCGGCATCTGGAAAAGATCGTGCGGGGGTACGAGATCACGATGATGACGCTCGGGCCCCGCGCGTGGCCGGCCCTCCAGATCATCGACCACGCCCTGTCCAACATGGAATCCAGGTTCAGGGACCGCGGGATCGCGACGGTGTTCGGGGGCAGGGACGCGGCCGCGGCGGCGAGGATCAGGTGCTCCCGCAGCCACGCGGTCACCTGCCTGATGAGCGCCCTGGACAACTCCGTGTGGTGGCTCGACTACGCGGGGGCTCCGGACAAGAAGGTGTTCGCCTCCGCGTGCCCCGAGCCCGGCGGCGCGACGACGCTGCTGCTCGCGGACAACGGGCCGGGATTCCCGCTTCCCGCGGGCGCGCTGGCGGAGCCGGGGGTGACCTCAAGGCCCGGCGGGACGGGCCTCGGACTCCACGTCGCGCGGGAGATCATGGCCGCGGACGGGGGCCGCCTGTCGTTCCCGGAATGGGGGGAGTACCGCATCCCGGAGGAGTTCCGCGGCGGCGCGATCGTGGCGTTCACGTTCGAGGCGGCCGGGAAATAGCGCCCGCGGGGGCGGCGGGACGCGGAAAGGGCCGGAGGCGGCGGGCGGCGGCGGGCGGCGGGTTCCTGCCGGGCTCCGCCGCGGGCCGGCGCCCGCCGCGTCCCCGAACAGTCACGGCCGGCCCGCGCGCCGAACAATTCCCGTTGATTTTTTTGGCGCGCGCCCGCACCTCCGCCGCGCGTCTCCGCCGTCAGAGCGATTCCTGCGCGCTCTTCAGGGCGCCCCGCGTGTGCTCGGAGGCGAAGCCGAAAAGCCCGAATACGCCGATGCAGGCATCGACCGCGAGTTCGTCGCGCTCCAGCATCAGCTCGAAGGGGGTTTTCACCACATCGGCGGCCTCGATCGTGTCCGTGCCGCACTCGTGCCGCCCGAAGAGGGACGGCGGGGCGTCGAACTCCAGGACGCGGCCGCCCGTGCCGTGCAGCCTGACCAGGATCCTCGCGCGATCCCCGAAGACGCCCAGGGATGCGAGCCTGGAGGCGAACAGGAAGATCTCGGTCAGCTGGTGTATCGTAGACCTGAAGCCGAGGAACGGGGGATCGGGCCGGGGGTTCTGCATGGCATAATCCCACGGGACGAACGGGCGCGCGGCGTCGTCCCGCCTGTCCTCTGGCATTCCCAGATGCTGGACGAACCGGCCGCTCGGGTGGAACGCGAACGAGGACAGGTGCGACGCGTAGTGCAGGGACGACTCCAGGCGCCCTCCGGCGTTCCCGTAGTCGCTGAACTCCGTCCTCTTCATGAACGGGTAGGGCATGCCCCTGCGCCTCGCCCCGTTGTCCTTGACCAGGCGCACCAGCTCGTCGTACGCGATTTTTTCGTCCCCGGGCCGGCCGGCCGGCGGCTCCAGCACGATCTCCCAGTAGCCGCGCTCCCTGATCTTCCGCATCACCCCGGCCCTCGCGGTCTTCTCCGCCGCCTCGGCCCTCATCGTTCCTTCCCCCCGGGCGCGCCCCCGCGGGTCGGACCGTCCTCTCTGATGCAGGCGGGGCCAAGCTTTTCCGCGGCTACGGTATGTTCAACTCTCGCCGCGATGTGCCCGACTTTCCCAAGATCGGCCGTGGCTGCTTTTGTGGTTTTCGGCCGCAGGCTCCTCCGCGGCCGGCCCCCGCATCTAGAGCCGCGTTCCCCCCGGCCCGGATGCGGATACGCGTGGTTTGGCAACAAGGCCATGTCTGCAGGCAACGCGAACACATCTGCACCGTCCGACTTAAACGTGCCGGGCGCCACAACCGGTCTACAATCCCGAAATCATTTCGCATGTCGATCCACGACTGGAACGGGGGTCCGGAGCGGGACCGGCGAGATGATTCCGAAATCATTTCGCATCCTGGCCGGCGAGTGGCCCGCCGCGCGGCTAGAGCAGAAATGAAGGTGTGCGGGGGTCCGGAGCGCTCCCCCTGGAGAAAACGTTACGTGCGAACTCAGAGGAGGTACGTAGTGATGGCGAAACTGGATCCCGCCAGGGTGAAGTGGATAGTGGACGAGATGAAGAAGGGGGTCCGGAGCGCCGGGATCGCGGCCCGGATGGAGGTCTCGCCGCGCCGCGCGCGGCAGATCTACGCCCAGTACCGCAGGACGGGGGAGGTGTCCGCGCTGGGCGTACGGCGCAGGCCGAGGAAGGAGATCCATGATCGCGCTAGGATCCCGGCGGAGGCGTTCCGCCAGTGCAGGACGGGCGCGTCCAAGCCGGGGCGGATCATGGCAGTCACAACAGGATCGGCATACCGCACAACACCATACACCGCATACTGCGGGAGAAGGGGATGGCGGCAGGGCACCCGAAGAAGAGCAGGAGGCGCGAGCGGATCAGGTTCGAGAGGACACACTCCAAATCCGTGCGGCACGCCGGCTACGAGCAGCTCCCCGACGGGAAGTAGTTCATGGCGCACAGGGACGACGCCTCGCAGTTCATCGCGGCCTACGTGTTCGACGAGGCCACGGAGAAGCACGCCCTTGTGGTGCCCGGGAGGTACATGGGCGAGCACAGCAGGCCCGCCTCGATCATGATCGGCCACGGGTCCGTCCTGCACCAGCGAGGCGGAGACCGGGAAACGCGGCAGGACGGAGTCCGGGAGGAGGCTGGGCGAGTTGGGCATAAAGCAGATCTTGGCGGGGGCGGGGCATCCCCGGACCAACGGCAAGCTGGAGAGGTTCCACGGCGAGTTCCAGAGGAAGAACGAGCGGTTCAGACGGATAGACGAGTTCATCTGGCGGTACAACCACGGCAGGCCCCACGACTCCCCGGACAGAGCACGCCGTAGGCGCCTGCCAGAGCGCTCGCGCGGAAGATGCCCGAAAATGGGCAAACAGTCAAAGACGAGTGCACTGGGAGGTGTATCTTGCTGGCTAGGATGCGAAATGATTGCAGGATCGCGCAATGATATTTACTAGCGCACAGATTAGGAACGTTTTATGTCATTTATGAGCGTGTTGACGTCAGTATCAAATATTACTCTGGCATCATAATTATCACCCGCAAGCTCAGACAAAATCTTCAGCATGTTTTTCTTGTATTCGACGTCATCACTGCCTTTGAACTGTCCTCCTTTATATTCTACTATAAAGTATTTCCCTTTATTGGTTTTAATAACGAAATCTGGATAAATCAGCCTGTTCTCCCAACCTGGTATGAAGAAAGAATTTTCATTCCTAACGGGATTTCTGTACCACCATTTAACTGACTGTAAACGCGCGAAATCTAATGCAAGAAATTCTTCAGGTTCGTCCATTTTTTCCAGGCGGTCATACAAGTGTTTTTGGTGATGGTTTGGCAGAGGGTCAGGTAAAGTCATGGTGGGTGTCAATGGCTTGAATTTGCAACCTATCCTGTCTTGTTTTCTAAGTTCGTCAAATCGTTTTTTGGCAGAATCGGACTCGTATTGTTCAAAATCACGCTCTATCGAATCAACCACAGTTGTGATGTCTTTGGTCAATTCTGTCATTCGTTCTTCTTGGTTTTCACTACATTTCAAATCTTCGTCTATGATTCTGCCCAAATACGCATTCATGTCATCGGCATTGATCCATTTTCGCCGCATTGTTCGTCGTAACGCATTCATGAGATTTTTTCGATTATCTCGTCCCTGCTGATTCGTATCAAATGTTTCCTGTATAACCGTCTTAGAAAGACCATCAACAGATACATCGTGTTTTACTTTACCAGCCGCAGATACAAGATTGCCGATTTTAGGTGTAGGTTTTTTGTCAAGCTCCACACTCTTGTTTACCAAGTCTTCATAATCCAGCACATATTTTGAGGAATTTACGAATGAAATGCAAGGTAGCTTTATGTCTGGATCGGGAATAACCTGCTTGATGGATACCACATCCAAAAGCTTCCCTTTCGAGTTGATCATGTCATTCGCTCCATATCCACTTTTTATTAGTTCTCCTTGCAATTTATTCACGATCGCTCC
Source organism: uncultured Candidatus Cenarchaeum sp. (assembly GCA_958295735.1). GTDB lineage: Archaea > Thermoproteota > Nitrososphaeria > Nitrososphaerales > Nitrosopumilaceae > Cenarchaeum. The sequence goes on along the minus strand of OY282369.1, from coordinate 2,661,643 downwards.
AAAATTTTGAGATGATGTGAACACATAGGCACAGTTTAACTCCTCACTGTGTTTTCTATTTTGACGAGGCATGCGCAATATCCTTCCGAGCATCTGCTCACCAGCAGTTTCTGACTTGTTATTCATAATTGATATAAGCACATATGCAAATGGGTTATCCCATCCCTCTGCAAGCGCTTGGACGGTTATGATGTATCTTATTTTACTGAATTTGGATAAGAGATCTTTTCCTTTAAGATTGTCCTTCGTACCTGTTTTTATGGCTATTTCTCTTTCTGGTATATTGTGTTCGTCGATAAGATAATTTTTTATCTGTATGACGTCTATACTGTCACTGCCTCTTGAGTCGTCCCGTTCTGCTTGGATAAGAGCTATTGGACGTATGTATTCGTGGTGTGTTTTTTCGTATGTTTTGCACTTTTTTTCAAGAATGTGTCTTTGTTTAACTCCCAAGTCCACAGTTTTTGTCCAAGTTGGTTCGTTGACATGCATTATGGGCATCTTGATCATTCCTTCCCGTTTTAGTTCAACGGCCTTCACATTGACTAGCACATTTGACTCTTTTCCCGGCTCATGTTGATGCGGTGTAGCCGTAAATTCTGCAACAAATCCGGGATTAAATTCTCGTATCATCTCATACGTTATCACGGTTTTTGCGTGGTGTGCTTCATCCAGTATGATTATGGGCGCATATAATTTTATGACCTCGTGCAGGGTGGGAGCTGTGTGTGATGCCCCATCAAAATGTTGCTTTAAATTTCCGTTTTCTTTGTAAACATTACGTTTGTTTCTTTTCGACGACTCAATTCTAAAGGTGGCGTATGTTGAAACAATAATGCATAAACTATTCTGAATGTCCGACTTTTTAATCAGCTGTGCACAATCTACATCAAATATTTTAATGTTTTTAAACTCCCTTCCGAGTGCTTGGCGGTATCCGTGTTTTGTATCCCTTAGCGCCCGTATGGTTTGCTCTAAAATCGCTTCTGTTGGAACCAACCAAACTACCAAACTATTGTCCTGCGTGCGTTTGAAATAGAATCTGTGAATGATGTTGATTGATTCACACGCTATCAGTGTTTTTCCACCACCGGTTGGTATTTTAATACATATTGATGGTGAATTTATCCCATAATCTTTGTATGGTCTGTTGATCATTGTGATGAATGCCATCCTGTTGGGTTCTTCATTATTGGGCCTATATTCGTGTATTTTTTTAATGTATTCTTTAAGACTATCAACAGATTTTTGCTGGTAATCTTTCAGAGTTATGCTCACGTTTCCACCTCATAAGGGATCTGCTTGAATGTGCAATTCAATTGTTTAAGCTTCCTGTCACTGATCAAGCACTGGTCGGCATAAACCACTTTTAATGGTATTTTTGGCATGGTTTTGAGAGTCTTAAAATCTAACACATTGCCCGTTTTTGAATTTTTGTGGATCATGTAGATGTAAACACCGTTATGCACACCGAGCAGTCCTCCTCGCTGGGGTTTTGACATGGCAGTGCCTGTTTCGGTCAAGAATATGTGATGTGCCAGATCTTCAAAAGTACAATCATTGTTGATGGCCCCTTCCTCATCGAATAGTTCAGTTCCAAGTGTGCAACATGTAAAACCCGCATTACTTAGGCCATCACGTTGGTATTCTGCCGCTACTTTTTGTAACCGTTTTATGGTTTTTTCCTTCGCGATGCTGGGTTCTATTTCAATGACGATAAATTTTCGATACCCCCCCCCCCCCCCCCGAGCGCCTCCCTGTTTAATTCCATTACAGAGTGTGCTGTGGTGCCGGAGCCAGCAAAAGAATCTAGTATAACATCATTTTTTTTAGAACCCATGCTGATTAAGAATTTTATGAGTTTGGTGGGTTTTGGATATGAAAACCTCACCCCCATTTCCCGCAATTGTTTGCTGGCATTGGTCGTGTTATCGACGTCTCTTATGATTGAGCTTATCAAGCGCGAACCCTCATCTGATCGGTCTTTCACATAGTCTATCCCCCCATTTTTTGTTAAACAAAATCGTAAATTTTGTTCATTTTTGTCTGGCACACAACCATTCCTGATGAATTTTTCTATTTTATTTGCATTTTGCCACCCCGAAAACACCCTTGCGGGTTTAACAAGTTTGTTGTTGCTTACTATTATCGGATCTTTTAGGATCGGAAATCTTTTAATTCCATGTTTTGTTTTAGATTCACTCGAAATCCATTTTTTTATCAATATTTCCGAATAAAAACTTCGTGAAATGTTAGACTTGCTGATATTTGTAGTTTTTATATCTGCTGGGAATCCCTTCGGAAGCGTTATTTCACTTGCGGGGTTACCAGATCCATTTTTGACTACTGAGTTTCTTATTTCTTTATCATATATGGAGCTGTTTTCTGGCACATCTGGTGATATTACGTTCGAAATGGCTTCTGATTTTTTGCTTATATCCTTACAATAAACAAGGACATATTCGTGTTCTATTTTTATTTCTAATTGATTATCTGTGACGCCGCCGGGAATCCACACCATTGTCGAAAGAAAATTTTTTGGGCCAAATATTTCGTCCATTATTGATCTTAAATTTGATTGTTCGTTGTCATCTATACTAATAAAAATAACGCCGTCTGGAGATAACAATTCGTGTAAAAGACAAAGCCTCGGGTACATCATGCAAAGCCATTTGTCGTGCATGTTCAGATCATCTTTTCCTACAACTTTACCAAGCCACTCTTTCATTATTGGGGAGTTTACCTTATCGTTGTATTCCCAGCTCTCATTTCCGGTGTTGTATGGCGGGTCTATGTATATACACTTGACTCTTCCTTTGTAATACGGCAATAAGCTTTTGAGAGCTTCTAAATTGTCGCTTGAAATAACCAGATTTCCAGTATCATCTTTTAATACTGATTTATTTTTTACCAGAAATTTAAACGGCACGTTATTGTGGTAATTGACCACTTCGTTCTTTCCAAGCCAGTCTAATTCTGGCATGTCTAATGTATCCCCACACTATCCCAATAGGTGGCAAGCAGACATTCTTCACACTGATTTGTGTGCGATGCCCACATAGCGTTAATCAAAAGCGTGCACCTCTGTTTTATCACCACTCACCACGAATTCAATGTGGCCCAAGTCGCCAGCATGCTCAGTACGGGGGGTGGCAACCTGCACGCCCTGCTTAACCCACCCGCGTGTTCGCTGGTACCGGGAACTTTGTCTCACCTTTTTCCACCGCGCCGTGTGTACATAAATCCATATTATGTTTTTAAACGTATCCATTGCACTAGTGTGTAGACTTACGTCCATTGCCTAGCCGCGCCTGATGGGGGGCCGCCACGCAGGCGAGCAGTGCGCCGGCAGGCGCGGACGGCCGCCAGAGCGGGCCGTTCCCGCATCGGGGGGCCGGCGGACGGGCAGGCGCGGACGGCCGCCAGAGCGGGGCTCCGCCCCGCCGGAGGCCCGCCGAGCGCGCCGCGGGTCAACACTGCTTCACCATCTTGTAGCCATGCTTCAGTAGACACGCTTGAGGATCACCGGTCCGTGACCCCATCCGTGCCCGACTCGGAAACGGCGCTGTTGCGGGGGGAGCTGGTGGCGGTGACCCGGCTCTTGGATGCCCTGAAGTCAAAATACGCGAAAGGCGCGGGAGACATGAGGCTGGAGATTGCCGGGTTGCGGGGCGAGAACGATCGCCTGAATGTCGCGGCGGCGCAGCACGCCGGCTGCTGCGGGGACAAGGCCGAGATTGCCCGGCTACGGGGCGATAACGATCGCCCAGGGGCAGGGCCGGCGGCGGCGGCGCGCGGCGGGGAATGCGGCGGCGGCGGGACGGGGGTGGCCGGCTCCCCGCTCATAGCCTCGGACCCGGCCGCTCTGAGGTTCGCCGGGTGGACAGGGCTGGCCGCGGTGCAGCCGGCGGTCGGGCGGAACGACGTGACCGACGAGATAGACCTCGCGGTAGGGGCCGCCGCGCCCGGCGCCGCGGCGTCCACTCCCGCGTACGCGGCCTACGAGGCCGCGCGCGTGCTGGGGCGGGCGCTGGTGATGGCGGGGGGCGATCCCGCGGACGAGTGCCCCCACGTGCGCGAGGCGGCAGAGCTGGAAGGCAGCCCGCTGGGCAGGACGGCCCTGGACGCGGCCGGCGACCTGCGGGTGCCCGTAACGTACGGCGCGTGGTCCGTCCCGCCGCCGCTGTCGCAGGACTAGCAGAAGGTGCGGGGTGCGCCGCTCCGCGGCATGGGTTCCTGCGGGATAGTGCTCGAAAAAAGCGCGCTTGACATACCCGGCGTCGCGCCGGGGAGGATAAGCGGCCCGGCGCGGCAGGTGGTGGCCAACGCGGGCACGGCCGAGATGCCGGCCGTGTCCGTGACGGCCTCGGACTGGAGGCTGCACCGGGGCGGGGGCGCGGAGGTTACCCTGCCGTACTCGCTCACCGAGATGTCCGTGGGCGGCGCCCGGCCGGGGGCCGCCTTCGTCCCGATGGCGCCGGACTCGGCCATACCGGCCGGGACGCCGGCCGCCGGCAGCGTAGCCGTCGACTTCAGGGTGAACATCTCCGGGGTGGAGTCGCTCGATGCGGACAGCATGACCAGACCGTGACGTACGGGCCGGAGTGCTAGCCGCCCGCGCGCGCTCGATCGCGCGGCCCGGGCGCAGCCGGGAGGCGGCGGCGGGCCGGGGCGCCGGGGAGGCGCGCGGGGGGCTGCGCGGCGCGCGGGCCCGCCAGGCGGCACCATGTCGCGGCCGGCAGGCGGCGGGAGGGCGGGGAGGTAGGCGCATACCGCATACTCGAAACCGCCGTTAATGCTTATTAGATCACGCTTGGGCCTTCCCGCATGGCCGTGCAGGAACCCGCCCGCGCTGCCCGGCCCGCGCGCGCCGCATCCGCCGGCCGCGGGCGCGGAAGGGCGCCCGTCGATCCGGGCTCGCGCGAAAAGGGGAGCAGATGAGCCCGCGCCGCCGCATCACATTCTTGTTGCCGGCCGCAGCCACACTCCTGGCCGCCGCCGCGCTGCTCCCCGGCGCGGCGGGGCAGGAGCATACAGCGTGCGATGCCGCCAAAAGCCTGCCGGAGGATCCGGCGTGCAGCGCCGGGCTGCCCGCCGCCGATGCGCCCCGGGCCGTATCCTGGAGCGCCCTCCCCGCGGCATTCCATCCCGCCCCGGATCGCCCCAACCCGTCCAACACGACGCTCTCCGCGCCGGCGCGGCCCGTAGCGGGCGAGCCGTTCACGGTGGTCCTCGCGACCACGCTGCCGGAGACCAAACCGGCCGTGCACGGGAACGGCACGCTGTACGAGATCGCGTTCCCCGACATGTACGAGGACGAGGCGGACACCTCGGTGGCGATCCTGTTCGGCGGGGAACTGGAAGTGCTGTCCTCGGATCCGGCGCTTGGCGCGCCCTCGCTCGTGGGGGACGGCGCGCACGCGATCGCCGGGACCGTGCCCGCGACGCCGGGCGTGGAGCACCGGTTCGAGTTCACGCTGCTCCCGTCCCGGGAGGGGACGGCGGAGATCCACGCGGCGGGATTCCTGCTGGCGGACGCCAGGCTGATCCTGGACGTGATGCCGGGAACGGCGCAGGGCAGCAACAGCGCGCGGGAGCCAGGCGCGGGGCCGGATCCGGGCGCGCCGGCGGGACGGGGGATCCCGCACGACGCGAGTCCCGCCAACGGCGCGATTCCGTGGGAGGCTTCGGGGGTGGGCCACGCGTCCCGCGGGGTCGCCGATCCCGCCGCTCCTGCCGCGAACGGAACGGAGCGCTCCGGCGGCGGCGTCCGCGGCCATAGCAGTGCCGCGGCGAGTCAGGACGACGAGGTTTTCACGATGTACGGGCAGATCCGGTACAATATCCCGTATTCCGATGAGCGGGGAGCCGCTCATGACGTAAGAGTGTGCGCCATTGCAAACAGCAGGTGGGTGGATTACGCAGACGGGACCAGCGCCTGCACATTCACGAACCAGTACGGCCATTACGTGCTGGGGCCCCTCAACAGGACAGAACTGCGCGGGGATGCAACGGAGTTGCGGCTGTCTCTCGCGGTCTTTTCGTACGGCAGCGGGGCGAGAGTCGTCGACGCCGGCGCCCACGTCTATTGGCAGGACATACGAAGTCACCTGGCCGCCTCCAGCGAGAAAGTGCGGATCGACATGGAGGCGTCGGAATACAACAGGCACAGGGACAGGGCGGTGCACATAGCCAGCACGATCGCGGATACGAGGGCCTATTTCGGGGAGCTCGGCATCGAGATCCCCCCTGTCCGCGTCTTCTGGGAGCCCGGCAAGCGTGCCGCAGACCTCTGGCCGTCCGCCGCGGGCGGCGGCGGCCCCCCGTACGACCCAGACGATCCCGCGATATTCCTCGACGGGCTGGACTCCACGACGACGCACGACGCGTCAAAAAGCAGGTACGCCATACAGCACGCGTACGCCCACCACACATACAGGCACGTGGTCGGGGCGCCCGACGGCTGCGCGCACGATCTCGCGGCGAACACGTCGCCAGGATGCGCGTTCGCCGAGGGTTTCGCGCGTTTTGTCCCGCACATGGTCGATGACACGCCGTACCTGCGCGAGCACGGGAACACCTTCATAGACATCGAGCGCGAGTTGCGGGTCAGGGGAGGCAACGCTGAGCCCCTGTTCGGCTACGGCGGTTCCGCGGACGGGCAGACGGCGATGCAGGTGGCCGCGGCCCTCTGGGACGTGTACGATGCTCCCGCGGACGGGACGCACGACCGCAGGAGGAGCGCGGAGGGCGGGACTATAGTCCCGGAGGGGCCCGTCCTCGACGACGTCCACGCGGGGGCCGGCGGGATAATAAGCACCATGCTGGAGGGCCCGCGGAGCGCAAAGCAGTTCCACGCCATGTGGACCGAGGCGGGGCGCGAGAGCATAGACAGCGTGATGGAACTGCACCGGCTGCCGCTCGGCGGCCCGGACGATCTCCCGGACGATCTGCTGGAATTCTCCCCGATCGCGGCCGTGCGGGTCGACCACGCGAAAGGGGCCGCGGTGCCGCTGTCGGCAGCCGTTCCCGGCGGGGGCGCCGCATCGCTGGGCGTGGTCAGGGGATTTGCCGTGGACGGCCGCGGGCACGGGGGCGCCGCCGTGTCGGACAACGGGGACGGCACCGGAACCCTGCTCCTGCGCCCGGCAATGGCGGACGTGGGAAGGCATGAAGTGGTGGTGCGCGCCAGCCACGCGGGGCAGGCCGATCTGGCCCGCATCGACGTCACGGTGACGGATCCAGTAAGTCCTAGGTGTAGATTTTTGGCGCAGGCTCGCGCCGCCCGCGGCAAACACAGTAGATAAGCACATCACGCGGCAATCCCCGGCCGGCGCGCCCGGCGGATGCCGGCTTCGACGCCGCGGCAAGCGGGGGCGCCGCGCGGGAGCCGGATCGGCTTTTGCGCGGGGCGGCGCGGCGGCGCGGGACGGCGGGGCGCGCCGCAAAAAAAAAAAAACGGGGGCGCGGCGGGCCGCGCGCGGGAGGGAGCGCGGCCGGCGGGGAGGCCCCGCGGCCGGCGCATCTCGAATTCCAGCGGTCTGGCGGGCTCCGGATCCCCGGGCGCCGCCCGGCGCTACTTGCCCCTGTCTATGACGAACGATCCCAGGGCCTCCACGATGCCCCCGACGAACATGCTCGCGGTCAGCTTTCTCCCGCTGCCGCGATCCGCCGCCTCGATGGCGAACCTGGCGATCCTCCACAGGTTGTACGCGAGGAGCGGCACGAAGAAGAGCAGCAGCCGCAGGACGATCGAGTTGCTGGTCGTGATTCCCGTGATGCCCTTGACCACCTTGATCCCCGTCTCTATCCCCCACCGCTTGCGGTATTCCTCTGGGATCGACTCGATCGCGGCGTCGGCATCCTCGACCCGCATGTTGGTGGCGAACACGACGTACCTCGACACCGCGTCGCCGTCGCCGCCGCCGTCCTTGCCTTTCCCTTTGCCTTTCCCCTTCCCCTTGTTCGCGGCTTTTTTCACTATGAGCAGGGTGAACGTCACGCTCCTGCCGCCGGCGCCGCGCATCGTGTATTCCACGGCCCGCGGCAGCTTTCCCTCGTCGTGCTCCCTTATGAGGCGCTTGACCCTCGCGTTCTTGAGCATCGGCATGATCCACCTGTTCCCCTTCAGCCCGGCCGCCAGCATGCAGCCCACGTTGCAGAACCCGCGGTCCAGCAGCAGCAGCTCCGGCAGCACCCCGGCCCTGGCGGCGGCCGCCAGTATCGCCAGCATGATGCTTTCCAGCTTGCAGCCGCGGGGGAACCGCTTGACCTTGAGCATGACGTTCGCGTCCTCGCCGATGCCGTGGAGCAGCGCGTACGAGATGGCCGTGGACGTCCCCCCGCGCGGGCGGGAATCCCGCGTGTGCTCCTCCAGTTTCTCGCCGTGGTACCCGTAGTCGGTGATGTCGATCGCGCCCTTCGCCACGCCGGGCTTCATCCCGGACCGGCCGGCCGCCCGGACGGTGCTGCCCAGCTTTTTGTTGCAGCACCCGGCCACTTTTCCCTCGCCCACGACGCGGATGGACGACCTGGTGAGATCGGAGTTCGGGACGCGCTTCGGCTTCGCGCCGGACCCGCATTCCTCCGCGGCCGCCTCCGCTGCCCGCCGCATCGATCTCGTGGCGGCCTCTATGGAGGATTTCTCGAGCCCCGCCTTCATCACCACGCGCGCGAAGTCGGCCGGCCCGTACACCGCGTTGTGCCTCTTCCCCGTCCCTATGCCCAGATCCCCGAACAACTTTCCCATGAACTTCGCCGCGGGGCGGGAGATCTGCTGCGTGTCAGGGCCGTTTGGCGTCGCCATCGCCGAGATCTGAAAACTTGTCTATATAGATCTTTGCATCGCGCGGCAGTTTCGGGCGGCGCGGGCCCGCGCCCAAAAATCTACACCTGGGATCTACTGGATCCCCCGAAATGGGCCCCCGTCCAGGCGAACCACACGTTCGACAGGGGCCTCGCGGACTGGAGGCCGCGCCAAGGCGGCGCCAGCACGTGGCAGGTCGGCCAGTCAGTCTACCCGTCCTCCCCGCATCTCGTGCTCAACGGCACCTGCAACTACGCGGACCATCGCGTCTCCCCGGGAGGGACCGCCGGGGCGGGCGGCGGCATCTGCGCCAGCACCGGCACGGTGAGCCTGGACAGGGCCGTATACCCGGTCCCGTTCGGCGTCCCGGCCGACTTCGCCAACGCTACCCTCGACGGCGCATCTATCTTTCCCATACACGCCACGGGGCTGGGGGGCCAAAGCGCCGCCGCTACGGGCAACCACGTATCGGGCGACCTCGTGGTGCGCGTGCGGGTAAACGACACGGACTTTGACGTCTCCGCCGGCAGCGAGGACCGCATAGCTTGGAACGTGCCGCGCGGTGGCCAGACCGCGGCCAACGCCACCCACGGCCCCCTCAAGATATCCGTGTCCAGGGGGGCGGAGGAGGTGGTGCTGGCCACGGCCGGCGGCGAGGCGGCCAACGACGGCGTCATAACCGCGCTCGGCAGCTACCGGGTGTTCAACAATATTACCGGGCAGCTGGAATACGTGGACGTCGACGGCGTGCAGACGGGCGGCGCCAGCCCGACCCGCGAGCTCGGCCCGATCGCCGAGATCGCGCCGGACGCGGGAATATTCGGGCTGGATCTGGCCGTCCGGTACACCGACGGCCCGGCCGGCGCCAGATGCCCCGCGACCGCCGCCTTTGAGGCCCTCGACGGCTCCGCCGGGACGGATGCCGGCTCGCGCTTCAGCGACGGCGCCAGCACGCACTGCATCCTGCAGGGCGACGTCATCACGGTGGAATACTCCGATCCTGCAGTCGCCTCGGGCGACGCCGGCACGTCGACCGACTCGGCAACCTTCGACCTCCGCAACGGGGTGCTCCAGTCCGACAAGTCCGTCTACATAATCGGGAGCGACATGATCCTCACGCTGATAGAGCCGGACCTCGACCTGGACGGCGGCAAGGCCGAGACGTACGATCTCGACCTCATTGAATGGGACTCCGACGCCCCGGCCATCACCATGGGCGACCGCGGCGGCGCCGCGTTCGATCCCGAGCCCTCCGGCCTCAGGGAGACCGGCAACAACACGGGAATATTCCAGGTCGTCGTGGAGATTCCCAAGGCCTTGGCGGGCCGCACCGTGGAGAGGGGCGAGGAGATCGTGCTAGAGTACACCGACTGGGGCCCGTCGGGGGCCGACCATGTCGGCGACGAGGACGAGGACGTCAACCTGACGATCTTCACCTCCAACTTTGGCGCGACCATCGAGCTCGACCGGAAGGTGTACACGTGGACCGGCAAGATCTACATCACCATAGCGGCGCCGGACCACAACCTTGACCCGCTGCTGGTCGACGAGATAGGCGACACCGACGTGGACCCGATCAGGATCTCCACCCGCAGCGCCGGCATCGACAACTACCGCCTCGTGGAGACGGGCAACGACACCGGCATATTCTCCGGCGAGGTCGTACTGACCGGCTTCAGCCACGATGCCGACGGCGACGGCAGCCTGGACGTCGTGGGCACCCCGGCCTCGGGCGGGGGCCCTACCGACGGCAGGCTCCCGACCAGCGACGACGATCGCATCACCGTATCCTTCGAGTTCTCGGAGGACGCAACGGTGGTAGCCACCGCGTACGTCCGCTGGCACGTGGCCGAGGTGCGGTGGCTCGAGGCGATCTATCCGGCCCCCGGGACGGGCACCGTCAGGATCGCCGATCCCGACATGAGCCTGGATCCGGAATCGGCGGACAGCTTCGGCGTCGGCGTGCACTCGGACTCGGACCCGGGGGGAATAAACCTCACCGTGACCGAGACCGGCGAGGCGACCGGCGTGTTCGAGGGGACTGTCTACTTTGCGGCGGACGGCGACTCCTCCGGGCACCGGCTCCGCGTGGCGGAGGGCGATCTAGTCACCGCCAACTATACGGACGGCACGCTGCCCGACCCGTACAGCACGAGAGACGACGTCGCCATAACGGACACGGCGATCATCGGCGCCGACGGCGCCGCCGGCACGACGGACACGGCGACCGGCGGCGGCGCCGCCACGACGGACACGGCGATCATCGGCGCCGACGGCGCCGCCATAACCTCCAGCCGTGGCATAGACGTGACCGTCTACGAATCGGCCGGGCTGAGCCTGGGCTACAGGGCGCAGAACGTCCCGGAGCCCCCTCCCGCGCTGCACGTCTACGAGGCGCGCAACGCCTCCGCGCCGATCTGGTCGTGGAACGCGAGCAATGCGACGTCTGCGGGGTTCCAGACGGCGACGGCCGGGCTGCCGGACGGCCTGATGGACTACGACGACCTCAGGATCTCAATCTACGTAGAGCCGTTCGTCCCTTCGCCGGAGTTCAGCATCATGCTCGACGACGTGGTGATAACCGGCGTGCGCAACGGGAATCCCCTGATCGGGGCGCCGGACGACGCGACTTTAGAGGCGGAGTCGCCCGCCGGCGCCCCGGCCGCCCGGCTCGCGGCGCCGCGGCACGATCCCCCAGGGCTGGCAGTCGCGCACGAGCCGCAGGGCCCGTTCCCCCTCGGGACCACGGAGGTGACGTGGACCGCCACCGACGCGGCGACGAACATGTCAGACAGCAGCACGCAGCTCGTGACCGTCCGCGACACGACCCCGCCGGCAGTGACGCGGGGCGCCGACTATGCGGTGCGCGCCCCCGGGGACGCGGTCGTGCTCTCCGCCAACGACTACTGCCCCGCCGCCGCCGAGGACGCGGCCTCGGACGCCATCCTGCTGCGCACCGCTGGGGGCCCGGCCCCCGATGCCGCCGAGCTGTCGACGGCCGCCGGCTTTTTCACGTTCCCGGTTGGGGAGACCACTACCGTGACGTGGATCGCCACCGACCTCTCCGGCAACACCGGTACCGCCAGGCAGGACGTGACGGTGACGAGCTCCGACACGGCGGCGACGCAGGTGCACGCGACGCAGTCGTCGTCCGCGCTGCCGGCCGCGCCCGACCCCCTGCGCGCGAGGGTCACGTACCTGTGGGCCGAGCCCGGCGCGCAGGCGCCTGGTTCCGAGGTGTCCGTGCGCATCGCGTTCTCGCGCCCCGTGGCGCTGACCGCCGCGTACGCGGGGGAAGAGCCCGGCTCGCACGGGCCGTCCCTGGCCATGGCAGGCGGCGGGAAGGCCGAGTACGAGTCCGGGAACGGGACGTCCATACTCACCTTTTCGTATGTCGTGCCGCCGGGCGGGGCGCCGGACTACGCGGGGGCGAGCGCGCTGGGCGGGCCGTGCACCATAAGGGACGCGGCGCTCAACACGGGGGCCAACATGACCCTCCCCGACCCGGGGCGGCCGGGCATCCCGCTGGAAGTCCCCCCGCGCGTGGTCCGCGTGTTCTCCGATGCGGCCGCCGGCGTGTACGGGGCGGGCAGCACCATACCCGTGCGCGTCGAGTTCTCCGGGGACGTCGAGGTGGAGGGCTCGGCCCTGCCGCCGGAGCCGCCCCAAGTAGTGCCGCCGGTGCCGCCGGCGCCGCCGAAATGCGGTTCCGGAACCGTCGAGCGCGACGGCAGTTGCGTTGTATTGGCGGCGGGGCCGGCGGTGGAGCGAGTGACAGATGACCCGGTGCCGGAGCCCCCGGTGGAGCCGGAGCCCCCGTCCGCATCGCCGCTGCTGATGATGGAAACCGGCCCGCGGGGGGCGAGCGCGGCGTATGCCGGCGGATCCGGGACGAGGATGCTGACGTTCCACTATACGGTGCGGGCGGGCGACGTCTCGCCCGACCTGGACTATACGGGGACGGGGGCCCTCGAGCTCAGCGGGGGCACCATAAAGGCGCTGGGCAGGGGGGACGACGCCGACCTGGCCCTCCCGGAGCCGGCAGCCGAGCCGGGGCTCCGGGAGGGGCCGGGGGAGATAGTGGTGGGCACCAAGCCGCACGTCAAGGTAGGGGTGTTCGTGCGCTACATGGACGACTGCAGGTACTGGCACGGGTTCTACAACGCATGTAGCCCGGCCGGCGCGGGAGTGTTCGAGCCGGGTTCGGGCCGCCCGTCGGCCTCGGCGGCGCGGCTGGGCGCCTTGGCATTCAACAGCCTGTCCGCGGAGCGGGGCTATCCGTTCTTCATAGACGTCTCCGGGCACTGGATCACCGAGGAGGCCGGAGCGGCGGGGCCGGCCGGCGCGCGTGCGGCCGAGGAGGCGCTTCGCCACGCACACCAGAACGGAGGACCCCTGCTGTACGTGGGGCCGGCCTCGGACAGGGCGCTGCACGGCATGGAGGAATACGCGGCGGAGCACGGCATAACCATGGTATCGCATTCCTCGGCCGCGCGCTCCCTCGCCAAGGACGACGGGATATACCGCCTGGATCCCGGCACGGGGCACATGGCCAGGGCCCTCGCCCACATGCTGATCAAGGGCGGGTTCGACGCGGTCGTTCCCGTGGTGCAAAACGACCTGTACGGGACGGGCGCCGGCGCCGACCCGTTCTCGTACGGGCTGCTGGGATCCCTGAGGTACGACCTTGAGCCGGCGGGCGTGCGGGTGGAGCGGGCGGCGGAGTTCGACGACGAGCGGGCCGCCGCCGAGATAGTGCGGCCCCTGGAGGCCGCCGTGGCGGCGGCGGGCGGGGCTGGGGCGGGCAGGAACGTCGCCGTGCTGTACGTCGGCTCGGACGCCGCGCTGGTGCGCTTGGCGGGAGGAGTGGGCGCGGGCAGCCCCGTAGTGGAGCGGTCCAAGTGGTTCGCGGCCGGCGGCGCCGGAGCCGGAGCCGGGACGGGGGTGGCCGGCTCCCCCCTTATAGCCTCGGACCCGGCAGCGGTGAGGTTCGCCAGGTGGACCGAACTGGCCGCGGTGCAGCCGGCCGTAGAGCGGAGCGGGATGACCGACCATATCGACCTCGCCACAGGGTCCGCCGCGCCCACCCCCGCGTACGCGGCGTACGAGGCCGCGCGGATACTGGGAAGGGCGCTGGTGCTGGCGGGCGGCGATCCCGCGTCGGTGGGCCCCCGCGTGCGCGAGGCGGCCGAGCTGGACGGCGGCCCGCTGGGCAGGACGTCCCTGGACGCGGCCGGCGACCTGCGGCTGCCCGTAACGTACGACGCCTGGTCCGTCTCGCCCCTGCTGTCCCCGGACTGGCGCCAGGTCCCGGGAGGGCAGGTCAGCGGGAACCTGACCGAGCGGGCGGCCCCGCCGGGCTGGCAGAAGGCCGGGGGGGCGCCGCTCCGCGGCATGGACACCTGCGGGATAATCCTGGAGAGGAGCGCGTTCGACATACCCGGCGTCGCGCCGGGGAGGATCAGCGGCCCGGCGCGGCAGGTGGTGGCCAACGCGGGCACGGCCGAGATGCCGGCCGTGTCCATAACGGCCTCGGACTGGAGGCTGCACCGGGGCGGGGGCGCCGAGGTTACCCTGCCGTACTCGCTCACGGAGATGTCCGTGGGCGGCGCCCGGCCGGGGGCCGCCTTCGTCCCGATGGCGCCGGACTCGGCCATACCGGCCGGGACGCCGGCCGGCGGCAGCGTGGCCGTCGACTTCAGGGTGAACCTCTCCGGCGTGACGAAGCTCAAGGCGGACAGCATGACCCAGACCGTGACGTACGGGCCGGAGTGCTAGGGCGGCGCGGGGGGGCTGGAGCGTGCCGGGAGGCCGCAGCATCGGATCTGCCGGCCGCCCCGCCGGGCCGCATCCGGCAGCGGTTCCCCGCATCCGCCCCCGCGCGGGCGGCAGGGTCCGGGCGCATCCGAAGGCCGCGGCCCGGCGGCCGCAAGAGCGGGGGGCGGGACGGGGGGAGAGGCAAGCGCGTGCCACGGCGGCGGGGGATACTAATTTCTGCACAACACAGCGTGCTGCGCAAAAATGAGCATACTCCGGCGCCCTTGATCGGGGGCCCTGCGGGGATCCGGCGGATCCGCGCCGTGAAGGTATAAACGGGCGGGGCGCCGGCTGCGGCACGACCGAGGAAGGCATGCCGACACCACCCGCCAGCGCAGAAAAGGGGGACGATCCGATGCGGGGGCCGGGGCCCGCCCCGGATCCGGGCCGCGGCCGGCCGTCGCGCGGCCCGGGCGCGCGCGGCATGGAACCGGGGGATCCCGGAGGCGCGCGCGATCCGGGCGGGCGCCAGGAATGAGGGCGCTGTACGCCGTCGCGCCGGCGGCGGCCGTCGCGCTGATCATGGCGAACGCCCTTTACGGGCACGCGGTCTTCGGCGCATCCCACCCGGAGGCGATCAGCAAGTATTCGGTATACGTGCACCTGCGGGACGGCTGGGCCAGCCACCCGGGCAGCCTGCTCTTCGAGGTGACCGACGTGTGGGGGGGCCGGGACGCGCGGGCGCACCACGAGGCGCCGCCCGAGCACAACTACAACAGGGTCGGGAGCATGGGCGGCAGGGGGTTCGTGGAGCTGAGGCACGGCTTTAGCGACTGCGGCGCGGACTGGCAGCCCATACTGTACAGGTACGGGCTGGACGCGATCCGCAACGCCTACGAGGCCGCCGCCTCCGGCGCGCGCTGGGATCACCCGTACGCCCTCATGTACCCGGACGTGCCGGCGGCGCGGGCGGGGGGCGCCCCGCGGTACGTGCAGTTCGTGCCCGTCTGCGGCGAGGGCTCGTACGAGTACAGCGTCCGCACGGACGATCCGTCGGCGCCGGTCGACGTCTCGTTCGTGCACGGCACGCGGCCCGGAAGCGGGCCCGCCGGCGGCGGCCCCGGCGTTCCGGGCGGCGCGTACGAGGGATGCTCGGCGGAATCCCACGTCAGCCTCAGCAGGAGGTGCGGGGGGATCGCGGCGGGCGGCGGCCTGCTCATATCGGTGCCCGACGTGCTGGACAGGACCCTGACGAAGATAACCGTGAACCTGCGCGAGGTACCCCCCGAGAGGGCCGGCCCGCCCGCCTGAAAGGCCGCCCGCGGGGGCCGGGCCGGCGGGCCCGCGTTGCCGCCAGCGGCCGATCTTTTCCGCCGCCCGCCCGCCCCATCCCGCCCCGTCCCGCCCCGTCCCGCCTGCGGCAATGCTTCGGATCGCGCCTGCGGGCACGGATTGGCCTGGGAAAAATGCCGCACGATATAGTGGAAAAATGCTGCCGGGAAGCGTTCGCCCGCACCGTCAAGTTCATGATCGAGAACAAAATCATCCGCGCGTGCGCCGTGATCGCGCTGGACTTCCACCTGCACCCGTTCACCGGCAAGGACGGCGGCAACTGGGCGGTGGGAGGCAGGCCCAAGGGGGGCGCCACGAAGTTCGACGCGTACCTGATGGCGTGCATCGCGGGCGCGCCGCGCGTGCTGCACGTCGGGGCCTTCCGCGTGCTCAACGGGGTGAAAAGGGCCCACTACGTCAGGGAAATGCTCGCGGAACTGCGCCGGATAGGGCTCAAGCCGAAGCTGTTCCTCGCGGATCGCGGGTCCTGCACGGTCGCCATGATGTCCGCGTTCGACGCCGCGGGGGAGAAGTTCCCCGTGCCGGCCAGGATGACGACCGGCATCAAGAGGACCCTGGAGGAATACAAGCGCGGGAAGCGGGGCAGGGCGTCCGCGTACACGATGAAGTCCGACGGCGGGGAGCAGTTCACCTTCTGGCTGGTCATAGAGAAGCGCATGCGCACGGTAAAAGGCAGGAAGAGGCTGCGGCACCTCACGTTCGCCGCCAGCGCCGCGCCGGACGCGATCGAGCGGGCGACGGGCGACGTGCCGGACGCGTACGCGCAGCGCTGGAGGATAGAGAACGCCTACAAGTCGATCAAGCAGAACCGCCCCATGACGACCAGCAAGAACCAGTCCATCAGGACGTTCCTGATGTACTTTTCCATGATCAACTGCAACGCGCGGCACATGTCCAACCACGCCGCTGGCGCGGATGCGGCGGAGTCCGTGGGCCGGCCCGCGCGGAGGCGCGTGACGCTGTCCGTGTTCATGGCGCTGATGGTCGGCCTCGCGCTGGAGATCATAAAAACAGACAAGGCCGAGCGGGAATACTACCTGCAGTGCGTAAAATAGAACGGTTCCGGCTTCTGGCGCCGGGGCGGCGCGGGCGGCATCGCCCGCGCCCCCGATGCCGTCCCTGCCCGGGCGGGGTCCGCCCCTTCCGCGCGCCGCGCCGCGCCGGTCCGGGGCACGGCCGGGCGGCCGGCGCGCGCCTGCGCGGCCGGCCCGCGCGGGGCGCCTGGCGCGCTCCCGACGGCAAGAACCGGCGCTCCGGCCGGCCGCTGCCGCGGAACGCGCCGGCGGATCGGGGCGCCGCCTGCTGGCTGCCGGCGAGGCGGGGACCGATCCGCGTGCCCGGCAAATCCCGGCCGTTTTGGCCGCCCGGCCCGGCCCGAAACGGGAGCACATTTTCATCTTCTGGCGCGGATACTGGGAAGGGTGCTGGTGCTGGCGGGCGGCGACCCCCGTGAGGTGGGCCCCCATGTGCGCGAGGCGGACGAGGTGGGCGGCGGGCCGCTGGGCAGGATGGCCCTGGACGCGGCCGGCGACCTGCGACTGCCCATAACGTACAACGCGTGGTCCGTCTCGCCATTATTGTCGCCGGACTGGCAACAGGTACCCGGCGGGCCGGTCAGCGGGAACCTGACCGAGCGGCGGCCCCGCCGGGCTGGCAGAAGGCCGGGGGGCGCCGCTCCGCGGCATCGACACCTGCGGGATAGTACTGGTGAGGAGCGCGCTCGACATACCCAGCGTCGCGCCCGGGAGGATAAGCGGCTCGGCGCGGCAGATGGTGACCAACGCGGGCACCGTCGAGATGCCGGCCGTGTCCATAACAGCCTCGGACTGGAGGCTGCACCGGGGCGGGGGCGCCGAGGCCGTGTTGCCGTACTCGCTCACCGAGATGTCCGTGGGCGGCGCCCGGTCGGGGGCCTCTTTCGTCCTCATGTCGCCGGACTCCGCAATACCGGCCGGGACGCCGGCCGCCGGCAGCGTGGCCGTCGACTTCAGGGTGAACCTGTCAGGCGTGACGAAGCTCGAGGCGGACAGCATAACCCAGACCGTGACGTACGGGCTGGAGTGCTAGGGAGGGGCGACGGGGCACCACGGAAAATAGTCGGGTTGACTTCGTCGGCCGGCCCGCACGCGCGCCCGCGACGAGACGGCGAGGCCGAGTCGACAACAAAAGAAGACTGCTGACCGCAACCCGGCAAGCGCCAAGGAGATCGGGCGGCCGAGGGACGGGGAGAGTCGAAGGCGCGCGGGGCACACATAGGAAGTGCTGGGTCGGAGTTATGCATGACTTTCCCGAGCCGCGGTGGGTTTGGTTATGGGGTTATCCAGAGTCGCCATCTTGAGGCGGACCAGGGATCCCGAGCCGCGGTGGGTTTGGTTATGGGGTTATCCAGAGTCGCCATCTTGAGGCGGACCAGGGATCCCGAGCCGCGGTGGGTTTGGTTATGGGGTTATCCAGAGTCGCCATCTTGAGGCGGACCAGGGATCCCGAGCCGCGGTGGGTTTGGTTATGGGGTTATCCAGAGTCGCCATCTTGAGGCGGACCAGGGATCCCGAGCCCATCCATCACAAGCCGCACGACATCGGCAACTTTGCTTGGAATCTCATCCTCGCTCAGAGTAGCCAGTCTCCCAGCCATGTCGGCCTTGGGGTACTTTTGGTTTGTCAGTTTTGTCCACTCTTCACTAAGCACATCGGCCGCACTACGATCTTGAGTGGCCGCATCTAGATCTTGCGCAGACATGGTAAACTCTACGCCTTCTGCCTTAGCCAGGTCCCGAGTGTACTCTATGAGCATGTCGTGTGGAAACAGATCTTCAAAGTTGCCTTCCAAAAAATGGCACTGATTCTTACAGAGTAGGTTTTTGCCCACAAGCTTGTCAACATGCACCCGCGCTTCGGAGTTTTTATCCAGAAGAAGAAAAATGGCCCTACCTTCCGTTTTCATGTATTGTAAGAAAGTGCCGATGTTTTTGGTATTCCCGCAACCGCCCAAACTCCATGTCCACTGGGCAAGTCCTGTCTCATATCCCATCGTCTTTGCGAACTCAGGGATCGCGATATGTTCGGATTCTCCTTCCACTAGACACAAATGATCGTTACCGACCGCGTCGGCGTGGGTTATCCCCATTTCCCTCTTGAGCAGGTTGCAGTTGGATGCGTTCACCCGCACGACACCAGTCACTCCGTTGTCTCTGACCAACAAAATCACCGACTCGTCACGCGTGATGTTCGCAAATATCGGGGAGTGCGTTTCTAACACAAGCTGCTTATCGCGTGGCATCTCGCGCAAGTGTTTGAGTAGGTTCTTCTGCGCCTTTGCGTGTAGGTGGATTTCTGGCTCTTCGATCATGATTATGTTCTTATCGGCTCTGTATAGTATGTAGGACATGATGATCATGTTCTGCATCCCTATACTGAGCATGTCCCACGTCACCTTATTTTCCAGCCCCTTTTCAGTCACTGTTGTTACGTGACTGCTACCGCGTATCGGCACTGCAATCCTGTCGATCTCGTTAGATGAAATGCGTTTCAGCAGAATCTCGAGTTCCCTTATCTTGCTTCGATCGTCGTCTAGCGTGCGAAGCTCGTTTGGCAGATTGTTGCCGTCGTACGACACCGAAGTGGCCTCAGCGGCGCTTGCCGCCGGCGGCGATTTCTTAGTGTTGGGCACGCGGGCAAGTGACGACCAAATATCTACCAATGCGGTGTGCAGCCCGTGATCGAAGTGTTGCACCAAACCGCTCGTACTCATAAGTGGCGCGTCTTGGGTCACAAAGTTTCGCTTATCCATTCTATCCAAGTTTACGTTGGAGGGATTTATCACGCCCAATTGGTAGGAGTCTTTGTTGTGGTGAAGATAGCACACTACGTGGAATTCACCGCCCGCATCTGACAGGGATATTTGCTCTCGATACTTAGTATTCCTCATAAACGACACCTCGTATTTTACGCATTGGAATATCTTGGTCGTGTTAAGGTCCACATCTTTGTGATCGTGCATGGTTGCCTTTTCCAACAAGGCAGAGCGCACGTCTGCGGGAAGCAACGCGATAAATGAAAGGTAGGCAGGCGCATCTGAGTTTTGGTCAAAATGATCTTCTTTTCTGAAGTCAAGGTTGTCCTTGGTGATGATATTCTTCATCATGTCAATGCCTTTGAAAACGTTGGATTTCCCTGCTCCGTTCGGGCCTATAAGGTAGGTGATGCGCGTGAGTGGAATCTCCGTCTTGTCTTTGAAACTCCTAAAATTTTCAAATGACACGCTGGTGAGATTCAATGCGATCGGCTGCCTGTTCTGCCACATCTTTCGCACGTCCCCAATTGTCGGCGCGTTGCTGGCGGAGGATTATACACGAGTCTATAGTGCAAGATTGAGCCCCCAACCCAACTTGTGTGAAACACGTCTGCCGGGTATTAAGATCTTTGCGCCGTCGGGTAAGACGCGTGGTTTTATATGCATGCTTGGCATGTGTACAATATAGTTTATTATATTTGTTGTGGAGTCACCAGTTAACGCACGAGTAGCCCGCCCGCCACGCCGTTTCCCGCCAGAAGATTCACGGAAACGCGCGGCTTGGCGGGCCGGGGCATCGCCGGGAGAGATCGCCGCGGTTCTGGTGGCGCGTTTCGGGGCGCGGCGCCGGAATGTCCAGGCAGGCCGGGGCCGGGGCGCGGCCGCGCGCGATGCGGCGCGCGTGATCCTCCGTGGGAACCGGTTGCGCGGGGACGGCGGCCGCCGCGCCGCGCGCTCCGGCATCAGTACGCGGCGGGGCCGACGTACTTGAGGAACGCCTTCCTCGGGGTCGGGCCGCCGTCGCCCCCGCGCGCCTCCGAGATGATGCCGTCCATGCTGGCCAGCCTCGAAGCCAGAGCCGTCGAGTCCTTTTCGGGGACCCCGAGCGACGCGGCCACCTCCGACGCGGCGATCCACCGGCCGCCCGCGGCCTTTACCGCGCGGAGCGCGCCGGCGACGATCGCGTTCGCCCTCTCCAGATCCTCCGCGGCCCGCGGGCGCCTCCTTTCCCCCCCGTCGCGCGGCGCTCCCGGCGGCCGGCGTTCCCTGTGCCACGGGTCGTACCCCAGCCTCTCCAGCAGGTGCCCCATAGAGGCGAACTCGGCCTCGTACTCCTCCTCGCTGAACCTGCCGGCGGCCTCGATTTCCGCCGCCGTGGGGACCTCCCCGGCGAGGAACTTCAGCATCTCGAGTTCCGCTATCAGGGAGACCTTGTTGGGCATGTCCGAGTGCGCGAGCTCCAGCATTGAGTCCATGCCGGCCTCGAACTCCGACTCGATCGTCTCCCGGGTGGCCCAGCTCGGAAGCAGCTCGTCGAGGCTGCGCGCGCTACCGCCCGCCTCCCTTTCCGCGATCGCCCCGCCCAGCGCCCCGAGCATGAGCGCGCGGTGCTTGTCGAAGTGCTCCAGGTCGGCCCCGTCCCCCGCGTCCCGCCTCTTCCCGCGCGGCGCGTCCCTGGACTGCCTGTATATCCTGTACCCGCAGCACCTGCAGTGCCAGCCCGCGGGCCCGGCCCGCTCCCGGCCCCCCGCCTTCAGGCGCGCGCCGCGGCGGTCCAGCCACACGTCGCACGCCTTGCACAGCGCCTGGCCTGCCTCGTACCTCCCTCCGGTGGCCGGCTTTCCCGCCGCGTACCTGCCGCACGTTCCGGCGCACGGCCCCGCCCTGCCCGCATCTCCCACGGGGGCGCGGGGCGGCGGCGCTATTTATCCGCATGCGGGGCGCCTCACCACACGCGGCGCCCGGGGGGCCGCGGCCGCCCCCGGCGCGGCGATCCGGCGGCCGCCCCCACGGCCTCCGCGGCCGGGGCCCGCCGGCGGCCGCCCCGCCGGCGCTCCCTGTGCCACGGGTCGTACCCCAGCCTCTCCAGCAGGTGCCCCATCGAGCCGAACTCGGCCTCGTACTCAGCCTCGCTGAACCTGCCGGCGGCCTCGATCTCCGCCGCCGTGGGGACCTCACCCGCGAGGAACTTCAGCATCTCGAGTTCCGCTATCAGGGAGACCTTGTTGGGCGCGTCCGAGTGCGCCAGCTCCAGGAGCGCATCCAGGCCCGCCCCGAACTCCGACTCGATCATCCCCCTGGGCGCCCCGCTGGGCAGCAGTTCTTCCAGGCTGCGCGCGCTGCCGGCGCCCTTCTCGGCGATCGCCCCGCCGAGGGCCCCGAGCATGCGCGCGCGGTACTTGTCGAAGTGCTCCAGGTCGGCGCCGCCGTCCTTCCTCCTCCCGCGCGGCGCGTCCCTGGACTGGCTGTATATCCCGTGCCCGCAGCACCTGCAGCGCCATTCCGCGGGCCCCGCCGGGCCGCGGGCTGCCAGGCGCGCGCCGCGGCGGTCCAGCCACACGGCGCACGTTTTGCACTGCGCCTGGCCGGCCTCGTGCCTCCTTCCGGCGGCCGGCTTCCCGGCCGCGTACCTGCCGCATGCGCCGGCGCACGGCCCCTTCCCCACGGGAGCGCGGGGGCGGCGGCGGTATTTATCCGCATATGCGGCGCCTGTACGTCCCGCAACCCGGATCTTGTGCGCGAAAGACGGCCCCGCCGCGGCGGCAGTGGGCACGGCAGGCGGGCTGCGCGGCGCGCGGGCACACCGAGTCCGGGCTCGCGTCCGCGGGGGAACAGCGGGCCCCGAGCGGCGCGATGCCCCGCTCCCGGCGGCGGCCCTCCCCCTCCCGCGGCGCCCGGCGCGCTACAGCCGCCCATGAGCCGGCCGCACTGCACCGCAACGCGTGCTTCCCGCCCCTCCCGCGGCGCCGGGCGCGCCACAGCCGCCCCGGATGCGGCGATCCGGCGGCCGCGGCGGGCGGTTTTTCACGCCCGAAATCCGAGTTATGGGATGGACTACGGCGTAGGCAATATTCTAATACGCGTAACACCGCCCCCCACGAATGCTCCAGATCGTGGGGAGGCGGAAGGTTGTCCGGTGAGGACGGCGAGGAGCGAGTGGTCGTGGTAACCGGATGCTCGAGCGGCATCGGGTTGGAATCTGCCATCATGTGCGCTAAAATGGGCCACGAAGTCTACGCCACGGTGAGGAACAAGGCGCGCAGTACGCAGCTCAAGGACCGCGTAGAAAAGGACGGCCTTGGCAACGTGACGGTGCTGGAGATGGATGTGTCGTCGACCAGCTCCGTGGACGATGCGCTTTCGGCCGTGGTGGAAAAAAGCCGAAGAATCGATGCGCTCTTCAACAACGCCGGCTTTATGGTGATGGGCTCGCTTGAAGATCTCACCTGGAGCGAGATCCAGAACCAGATAAACACCGACCTGATGGGCCCGATATACCTGACGAAAAACACGATCCCCCACATGCGCGGCCGGAGGGGGTTGATCATAAACATGAGCTCGGTCGCGGGGAAGGTGGGATTCCAGCTGTCGTCCGCCTACTGCATATCAAAGTTCGGGATCGAGGGATTCACGGAGTCACTGCGCAGGGAACTCGGGCCCCGCAACATAGACGTGTGCCTCATAGAGGCCGGCATAGTGAACACGAAGTTCTTCGAAAACATGCGAAGGGCGAGGATGTCGTACGAGTCGCGGTACGCGCGCGAGACGGACGAAATGAAGTCCGTGGTCGATCGGATAAAGAAGGAAAAATGGACGGACCCCGTCGAGATCGCCCGCCTGGTGGCCGATCTGGTCGGCAGGGGCGGCGCGGAGTGCCGGTACGTGGTAGGTTCGGACGCCAGGTACCTCATCGACAGCACGTACCACAACCGCGGGGACTGCGGGAAGATGGACGGCGCGATCGCGGAGATCATGGCGAAGTACTAGACGAGAGAGAGCGCTTCAGTTCCTTGCTGTCGGGCCACCACGCCTTGATGGAAGTTGACAGTTCGTCGTACCCGTTCGCCGCGGCATCGATGGTGTCGTTGGCCTGCTTGATGCCGGCTTCGTCGCGTATCTTCACGATCTTTTCCAGCGTTGCCCGCCTCATGCTCTCCGCGTACTCCTCGCCGGCATCGTGCGCCGTCTCGTTCAGCAGCCTCAGGAATTTTCCGTAGTCGAAGTCGAAGAGATCGCCCAGATGTGCGGTGGGGGTCACGTGCGTAAGGCGCGTGAATTGGCCGTACGTGGGCGCGCGGCCGAGCGTCCTTTTGAGTCTGAAGAACTCCGTGACCAGCCTTAGGAACTTGCCCGGGCTGCCGCCGCGGTAGCGATGCAGGTAGCGCAGGTATGAGATCTTCGTCTGGATCAGGTACCGGTGTGCCCCTATCGCGGAATGCATCCGTATGGTGTCGAAATGCAGCGGCTTTCCCATCTTTCCCTGCAGCATCGCCAGATCCTCGTTAATGCGCTCGAACTCCGCGTTGGTGTCGTTCGCCCCCGCATCGTATTCCTCGAGGAGCAGCCCAAGCACGCGCTTCGTGGTTTGCTGGAATGTTCTGAATGATCCGAACACTTCCTCGTAGTCGGAAATCCTGTACTGGCCGTGCTTGTCGAGCTGCTCCCTCGTGATCTGCGCCCTTTCCTGGGCGCACTTTTCGAAATATTCCTCGTAGAGCGAATCCTTCAGGTCGTCGTCGTCGCTCAGGTGTATGCGTCGATCCAGCAGGAACTTGTCGTAATTGGATCCGTGCTCCCTCTCAAACTGATCGCGCAGCCCTTCCTTCGACAGGGCGTTGAAAAACTGCCGGGATGTGGGCACGTGTCCGCCCATGTGGCAGAGATTTATGAAGAAGTGATCCATGCCGTCCTGTGCGGCAGTGCGCGCATGGTCGGTGTTTTTGTTCCGTTCCACGATTGCGCCCATCTTCTCCGCAGATCGCTTCGAATCAAGCGCGCGCCGCACCAAGCGCTCCAGGGACGCCGCATCGCCTATGGGCATGAACTCCAGTTCCAGGTTGTCCTTAACCGTCATCAAGTTAAGATCCTCGGCCATCCGGACCGATGCGTTTCTGGGGCTGAAGAATTCGAACGGGACTTTTTTTAGGAATTTTTCAAGCAGGTGCTTCTGCAGGTTGTGGAATTTTGGTGGCGCCGCGTTTCCCAGGTTATCGAGCGCGAACTGCGCGATCATGAGCAGGACCGGATCGTACGCGTGGCCCCCCGCCAGCGTCTTGCAGAACTTGCAGTCCGTCTTCCCGGCAATCGATTTTATCTCCCTGCACGTGAGGCAGTCTTTCGGTAAGGCGCCGCCGTCCAGCGCCTTCGCGGTGACCCGGCCGTCGCCGTGCACTCCGAACAGCGCGCGCGCCCCTTCCGCGTTCGGGGCCGTGGCGCCGCACGTCTCGCACTGGAATGCCTCGCGGTTTCCGCCGCGGCTGTCGGCCTTCCCCGTCTCGCCCGAACCGGGTTCCTCGTACATGTTGTCTCGGACCTTCAGGTCTTCCCTTATCCCGGGCGGAAAATTCTCCCAGCTGGCGGCCAGCGCTTCCCAGCCCAGCTTGACCCCGTCCCCGAATACGTCGTTTTTGAAGTACGCCGTGATCAGCCACAGCTCGTCGGTGCCGCCCACTATAGCGCCCCTTTGCCCCCTCCCGATCATCTGGGTGTACAGGGCGTTGCTCCCGACCGTCCTGCAGATCAGAAGCGTGTCTATCTCCGGCACGTCGAATCCTGACGTGAGTATGCCGTGGTTGCAGAGCACGTCGAGCTCGCCCCTTCGAAACGCGTGGATTATCTGCCTGCGCAGGCCCGCGTTCATGTTGCCGTCCACCGATTTTGCCCTGAGGCCGTATCTGACGCTCAGGATCAGCGCCAGGTTGTGCGCGTGGCTTACCCCGTTCGCGAATATCAGCACCCGCTTCCTCCCATACTTGCTGATGGACTTGTTCACTATCTCGCATATGTGCTCGTTGTACCGTATGTCGTTTTCTATGATCTCCTCGTTCTTGTCCGACAGCCCCCCCTTCCTCCACCTGTTGATCTCGCTTTCGTTCCAGTCCAGTTGGGGTCCGTCGATCACTCCATACACTATCTTGCAGAGGATTTTCCTTTTTTGCAGGATCTTGTTGAACTCCTCGTTGTCTTCGAGGTTGCCCCGATCGGCGCTCGTCCTGTCTTTCGGGTATATTGCAATCTGCTGGATTTTGGAATCTTGCGCGCCGCTCTTGTTCGTTACCGTAAGCTCGATGTTGTGTGTCCCCGACTCCTCGAACCGGTGGTAAAACACGGCCTCCGCGTAGCCGGCAGGTTCCGTTCCAAACGCGGTGATCTTCCAATCGTGCGACACGTCGGAAAAGTTGTCGAACGACTTGAGGCCGGAGATTTTCACGTGCTCTCCGGAATGCGCGTACGTGGGAGCTTCTATTATCGGCACGGGAAGCGAGTCCGCGTGTTCCCTCCTGGGAAGCGGTATGTACACGCGTCCGAACATCTTGTGGATTGTCTTGGTGCTGCGATCCAGCCGCGCAAAGTAGGACGGATCCTTGTTCGCGTCGAATTCCGCGAACTCGTCGAGATCTTGCCGCCCTTCGTCCTGATCGCCGACGAGCCTGCCGGACCCGCGGTATGGCGTGGCGGTGAGGCCTATCAGTACTATGCCGCAGCGGTTGTAGTCGCATTTGCGCGCCGCGTTCCTTCCGCTGAAGTCGAACCCCATGGCCGCCAGAAGTTTCTTGTACGTGTTGCTTATCGCCTCGTGCGCCTCGTCGATGACCATGGCTGCCGTCTGTCCCCGGATCTTCTCGAACCAGGCGCTTTCGCTGTACTGATCCACGAGGTACCTGCCCGCTTTTTTTTCCGCCTGCATGGCATCCTGGAAATGCTCCGTGTTGGTGACTACCACGTGGGTGCCCGGGTGTTCCTCAAGTATTTGAAAGAGGTCGCGCCGCTTGCTGCCGTAAAACCGCGTCACGTTGAACGGCTCCCGCCCGATTCCGATCTGCGTGTATATGTTGACGAACTCGCTCGCGGCTTGCGAGCAGAGCTCGTTTGTCGACGCGAACCAGAAAATGATGCGGCCGTGATTCTGCTGCGGGGAGGAATTGGGGGTTCTGCCCATGCTACGATCGTTGATCCAGTCTACGATGGCCTCCACCGTGAGCCGGGTCTTGCCTGCTCCGGTGGGGACGCTGATCAGCATCCTCTTTGGCTTGTTCTGTTCCGTCAGCATTTCCAGTATGCGCACGACCGCTTGCGTCTGGTAGTCGTACAGCGGCTTTAGCGGGGGCTTTTTGCTGACCGTTGTGGTTTCTTCCTCCTTGTTGATCTTGGGCGGCGATTCGAACACCACGTCTGGGAACTGGAGAATCTTCATAAGCTCCGACTTTGGCTTCTTGTGTAGGATTCTTGCATCCCTTGAAACATCCGCAAGGGCGGCGTGTCTGGAGCCGATGGCCCCGTTGAGTCGCCTCAAAACGTCCCGTTCTTTCGATTCGGGATCCTCGTGCCGGTTGCATACTTGTTCCAGAAGTTTCTGGCGGATCAGATACTTGCCGTCTTCGCCCTTTCTGCCGTGGCCGCCCGTATTGTAGTTCTTTCCTGCCGCCATGCTGAGGAAGTTAGGCCCCAGGTAGTCCACGAGTATTCTGGCTATCCGCTCCTTGCTGGATTCTGAGTCAATCCCGATCAACGACCTGATGGCCGATCTGTCGGTGAAGAACGAGTCGAAAACGGCGCGCAGATCGTCCGCGGCAACGTACAGGTCCATGAACCTGCTGACGATGCCGCGTTTTGGATCATCGTGATCGGGCGCCGCGAAAGCCATCTGTTACCGCCCCGCCACGAGCGCGATCGTCTTGTTTTCCTCAAACTCGTGTGCGCGGCATGGCGCGAACCGTACACCTCTCGATCGGGTGCGCGTGTGCCTGCTTCCGTTCCTTTCCGCCGCGTTGCCGGCCACGCTTCCCGGCGCTGCGGGCGTTTCACTCCCAGCAGCGGCGCGGATGTTTGGGCGTGGCGCCCCAACACGATCCGCGCCAATCTCCACAATGCCCGGTTTGGGTTTTTTGAGCCGCGTGAGAAAGATCTGGCGCCCCCCGCACTCCGCCGAGTTCACGCCGGAAGCGGTTCGCCGCCGCCGTTCCCTCCGGAGCGCGCTTATCTCCGCCGGCAGATCCTGGATGTCGCGCGCCCGGCAGCCCACGATCGCGGCGTTGTGTCTGGCCCCGTTTGTTGCTTGGTGCGAGGTCTCGTGCGCACGGTCTGCCCGGGCCATGTGAAAGCCCCCGCACACCGCGGGGGGCGTAGTTCTGGGCCGCTTTGCCGCGTTTGGCTTTGGGGATGGACGCGAGGGCGTCGCAAGCGGCTTGCCGCCATGCGGTCGTCCCGCGGGGTCGACGGCACGCGATGGTCCGGGTGGCGTGATCTCCGGGTTTTCCCCCGGCTCTGCGGACGGCGGCGACGCGGGGTCGATGCTCTCAACGTAGGCGGCAAAGCATCGGATCTTTGTCGTAGTCGACGCGGACGCCGGATTTCCCAGATTTTCAACGCTAACCATGGTCAACCTTCCGTCCTTCGCCGAAAGTTCTGTTGATGAAGATCTGCCGGTCTAGCAGCATGTTGAAGTTTTCACAGCTGGTTTCTGGCAGCATCAGGCAGCCGTAGCAGGCGGATCCGTTTTGCGCCATGTGGAGTGGTATTCCATTTTGCCGCGCCTGGGCTGGGTCATAGCTCACGCACATGGGATCGCGGGAGCATGTCTGTGACTTTTCCAGGGCGTTCCTGAGAATTTTGGAAAATCCGCATTTTGCTTGCCGTGCAAGGCCGCCCAGACTACCTTCACCAGAACTGGTGGTATAGATCATCACTCCGCACATGTGCTTGGAGGAGTAGATGCGTTCTGATATTGAGGCCTCGCCGTATCCGGATTCCAGCGCAAGTTCTCTGATCAGCATGTGCGACAAGGAGTGCAGGAGGACGTATTGCCTGTCGATGTTCGCCAATCCGGGCCAACCGGACTTAATTCCCCACTTGTTGTGGCTCTCAATGATGGCGTCTAGCCGTCCCCGCGTCTTGTTATGGCTCAGGCACGATTCAACGAGCTCGCGGTTAAAAGTTACAAATATTCCTTCCCCCTTTTTAACCACGCACGGCAACCAGCGGTTCCGTCTGTATTCGTTGCCCGACAGAGTTTTTCCGCCAACTTCAAGTTTGCAGATGGTCGCGCTGGCGGCGTGCTTGCTGTCGTGCTCCTCTCCCGGCGGCCTGAGGCGGGTGAAATACCTTGCCACCGCTATTGAGGTGACTATGTCAAGCCTTCGTACCGCATCAAAGAACTCGCGGTCGTCGCCATCAAGCCGGACATTGCAGATCTTTATCTCCTTTTCGTCTCGCTCGTCATCAAAATCGTCGCTGCTGAGGAGATCGTCGTATTCTATGCGCTTGAGATCATCCTCGGTGTTCACTTCTGCAGTGCTTCGCTCGTCCGTTTTTTCCATCCAGCCTACAAAGTCGGCGGCCGTGTAATGCTTCGCCTTAAAATCTTCATGATCGTTCAGTATCTCTTCCGCCAGCCTCTCTCTGCTCAGTTCCTTGTACATACGTTTGTTCGTGTACGATTTGTAGTCATCCGACTGCAGGAACCTGACGATCGGGTGGGCTAGCTGGGGTATGATTATGCCGGATGTTATCTTGGCGTAATACAGGCTGGTGGCTCTGGCCAGCATGCCTACAGGGATCTCCGTGCTCGATCCTCTGGTAGCCGGCGCATCGGAAATTTTTCTGCACGTTTCTTGCCTGTCCAACCACGGCAATTCTCCGCCGCATTCGTGTGTGTATCCAGCGCCGTTCTTGCGCAGTTCCACCCCCTGTGGAGACAATGCGTGCGTGAGGCGGTTTTTGGCGCGGCAGGTGGCGCATTCCACGGTAGAATCGGTGATGGAATTAGACAGGTTTCCACGCTTCCACAACAGTTTGGGGGAATCGCATACGCCCGATTCGCTCTTGCTGTGTGCCCATTCCTTCCACGGGAACTCACCCACATGCCCCCTCCGGCACACCACGAGGAGTCGGGCCGGCAGTAGCGGTTTTCCGGGATGGGCTTTGCAACTGAAGCGGCCGGTAGAGCCCGGCGAACCCTTGTGTGGCTGCAGCCATTTGCATATGGTGCAGTACCCCCATCGCGGGTATGACGTGCACGCGATCGTCCTCTTGTGCTGTTCCGCGTACGGCATTCTGAAATGATCGCATTTGGTGATTTTTTTCAAATACATGTGATGCTTCCGTATGTATGAATTCTTGTTTCCCCAAAAATCTATCCCCATGATCATCACGGAATCGTACGCGGTCTGCATGATGGCGCCGGGACCATAAGTGGTAATCAGCTGCGCGGGTCTTAACTTTCCCGGACTGTCGGGAGTTCCACCGCCGCGCTCAACGTCCATGTTCGTGCTCACCGTGGGCGTAAAACAGCCGTTGCTCTTGCTCCGCGCTGCGTAGTGATGTCGGGACCCACATCAGCTCTTCCCGGGATTCCTGGTGAGATTTGAGGAGGTACCAGTAGGACTCCGAGCGTCCCTTGGAGGACTTTTCGCTGTAAACGTTGGCGTAGAGCAGAAGGTCGTGATGTCTTTTTCTGTAGTTGTCCCACGCGTTGATCAGCCCGTCAAGATCATTCATGGCGCCGTCGCGTTCCTCGGGGGCGATCTCTCGTACCCTGTTTTCTATCACGCCCCTCACTTCATCCAACATGCGTTGCTGATCTCGATCCCCCGGATCGAATCTGTTCGCATCCTTGTTTTGAGAAAGCATCGCGTTCTTCATCCTCAACATTCCCACAAACACGCCAAACAGCGCCGTGTCGCGCGTTCTGGCCGTAAACGGTGTGATGCTGGCAGCTTCGACTTTTTTGAAGAGCGTCTTGTGGTAGATTTTAAAATCTTCATAATGGGACACGTCCCGTGGCTTGGTGTACGAGTATATGGTCACGACGAGGCCCGGATTCCGGCGTCCAATTCTGCCGGTAGCCTGTATGTATTCGGAGTTGCCCTTGGGCTGTCCGCCGACAACCATGACGCCGAGCCTCGATATGTCGACTCCGACGGAAAGCATGTTTGTGGCCAGAAGGAGATCGAGCGGTCCCTCCCCCAGCGTAATCTCCAGCTTGCGCAGGATGTCCGGTATTTCTCCGGATGATTTTCTGGAGGTGAGCTCTTCGGTGTATAGTTCATAGAATTGCCTTTTGAGTATGGTTGCCGATGGGGGGATTCTTCTGCGATCGGGAGGAGTGGCCTCGTTGCTTGTGGCGGACATTCCAGCCTCAAACCGGTTTTGGATTCGCGATATGAGCTCCGGGACGGAGTCCTTGAACCCCATGCTTGCGCCCCCGAGGCTTTTCAGTGTGTTAAAGTACGAAACGAGCGTAACGTACGGATCTAGATCATCAATGTCAAACTTCCCAGATTCTGCGAGCCGGCGAATGTTGCGAAGAATGACCGCGGACACGCGGTTCATGGCGTTCAGGCCGCTTTTTCCGGTACCGAGAACTCCCAGGTAGATCCTGTCCTCGTCGAGTCCCGAATCCGCCTTGGAAAAAAACGTGTCCCCGAATCTGCTCACTTGCGGCGGGAAGACTTCGGTTTTGCGGCAAAACAGTTTCTGTATGTGATCTTCCGCCCGCCGGGTGGTGGCGGTGGATGCTATCACCTTGGGCCTGATTCCACCATCGCCGGTGCAGAGGTGATCGATCGCGGTTTCGTATATGCTGGCCATGGATCCGAGCGCTCCGGAAATCAAGTGCAGCTCGTCCTGTATTATGAGCTCTGGCGGCTTGAGCTTCACGTCGGTGCTGAAGTTGTTGCTCTCGTGTGCACTCATTCTGTGAGCGTGCTGGTCCGAGGATGTTTTTGGGTCATAGAACCCGCAACGATCGCAGTATTTTGTGACCATGCCGAATATGGATCTGCATTCCGCCTTCCAGGAAATCTGCGCAAACTTGTCTACCGTCGAAACGATCATGGACGGACACCTCGAGTAGACGTCCTCGTCCACCAGGACCACCGGAAGTGACATGTCCTTGTTTACGTCGAGATGCTTGGAAAACATGCATCTATTCCTGCCGCAGTACAGTCTCCACTGCTTGGGCTCGCCCGACACCTCGCCATCGGACGGGGTGATCTTCGTGCCGCACCACGGACAATTGATTAAGATGTACGGGTTGTGGCTGTGGATTTGCGCGATGCTGCTCCCCCGTAGCTGGGATTTCATTTGCAGCGCGGATGTATCTCCTTTTTCGCGCTTGTTTGGGGTGACTTCGCCGCCCACCCACAACCCCACTTGGAATGGAATCCTGCCCCATTGAGAAACGTCCCCCGATCGGATCTTTTCGCACGCGCACATCAGAGTGGCCGCGCGCTGAAACTGCTGAACCGTCAAGAGTCTCAGGGTGTACCGCATCAAAACCGACGTGCCCAGGCTTTCGGAGGTTAGTTCCCCCTCGTCATTTTTGCCACACAGTCTCCGATGCGCGATCACGAACGCGACCAGCCCCAAATACGCCTCGGTCTTCCCGCCTCCGGTCGGAAACCACAGGAGATCCGCCACGTCGCGATCCTCCGATCTGGGGTTCGCCACCGACTCGATACTAAGCAGTATGAACGCGATCTGGAAGAGTCGCCACCTGCAGTTGCCGCGATCCGGTTCTAGCGGACCGTGCCCAACGACCTCTCCCGTGGTGGCGTTGGATTTGACCCAGCGACTCATTGTTTGTTGCCACGCAATTGCCATGTTGGCGAATCGGAACGCGTCAAACACGTTGTTGTCGCCAATGATGGCATCAACCCCCTTGCGCATCCTGGCCGCGGCATTTCTGCATCGGCTGATGTTTCGCATCACCGCGTCTCGATCTTTTCCCAGGCCGTCTGCCGACTCGGAGGCTTCGTCCACCCAATCAGAATACAGCGAGATCACCTCGCCCAGCATGCCCGCGAGATCTGACTTGTCGGCACATTCTGCGAGTTTAACCATGTCTAGACACGGGATCTCGTTGGTCAGTGTCGCGGGAGAAACGCGTTCGACGCGTTGTCGGGGGACGAACGTAGTCTCTATCCGCCGCGCAGTGGCTCCATCCACGTCTTTTTTCGCATCCCACGTCACTGCGCACAGATGGCCTTTTCCGAACGACGTCTTGTCTCTAAAAAGCACATCTAGTTGATGATCGGCATCCTGCTTGGCCGCGTCGTGTAAGAACGGAAAGTTGCCGCATCCGGACTCAAGCACTATCTTGGGTTGGAACATCAAGTTGGCTAGCGCGTTCTTAGAACCCACGTCGCATCCATTGATGACGTAAAAATCTAGAAGGACGCGATAGTCTTCGCGTTTTACGGTATACTTGATCATGAATTTTGGATGCGTGTCGAATTTCGTTTCGTGTTCGCCCTCAATTATGGCCAGATCGAATTTTTCTGATTTTGGGGTGCGGCGGTACTTCGTGCGTCTGGAATTCTCGTCCTTTATGGCACTATACGTTCCGTATGTGATCAGGGCGGTTATCTTCTTTGTGTCGGGGTCAAGATTGCACGTCAGTCCAAAGGACGAGGGATTGAATAGGCGATCATACGACGTGTGAGAAAACGTCCCGGTGTTGTCGTCGTCGTCTTCCTCGCTTCCATCTTCGCGGATCTCTGCCTCCACATAGTGTTCCGAATACCTCGGAGAAATGACTCCTGCAAGATACTCGTATTTTGGGTCAATGGTGAGAACCTCGTCGTCCGCGTGTGGCCCGACGATGTCTGCCTCTATCCCATCGACCAATATCTGGCGTATTTGCGCCTGTTCCCGTATGCCCATCCGAGTGCTAGAAAACAGGAGGGTTTATATGTATATAGGAGGCGGTTGCTTGGGCAATCTTGAAATCGTTTCGCCTCCTAACGGGGGCGATTCATCTCCCCCGCGGCCTCACCCTTGTTCGCTTGTCCGCATTCGGGCACAAGCCGCACGAATGTTCTGCCGGCGTCTCTAGCGTGCTTTGTTCCGGGGAATTGCGGGGCCTGCCGCAGCAGCACCGTCGGACAAATTCGTCGATCTCGCCGAACTGCTTTGGTTTGTTCTAGATCTTTCCATGGAACCTCCCCATCTGCCGTTGGTCGGATGCTCGACCGCCATCGTCTGTTGCGGGTAGCCAGAACCGCCGGGATCCAGCCTAGCGTCGACTTGTCTTCCAAAGCGCGCATTTCGTATGTGCGCGCTTTTAGAACAGTTTGCCCTGCGCCGCGGCTTTGGACACCGGAGACGGCCACGCACATACGCCGGATGGCTTCTGCCGGCAGGCCGCGGCTTCCCGTGTTCGCCCCGGCGCAGGTGGTAGGGGCAGGCGCTCCCAAACGGGAGCCGCCGGCGCGGCGGTGAGAGCCGTGGAGAACCCGGAGGCAGAGGGGCCGTGCAGGGGTTGCGTGGGAGCCGGCCGTGCCCGCGCCGGGACAGGGTAGGGCGAAAGGGAGGATCCGGCACGCACGGGGGAACGGCCCCACCGCCGGAGCCGGGAGGAGCGCGGAGGCCGGCTCGGAACAACAAGGGGCAGGGAATGGTGCCTGCGGCGCGGCGGCGGGCAGCGGCGTCCGGCGCGGCGAGCATCTTAGTGGACATGGCAGGGAATGGTGCCTGCGGCGCGGCGGCGGGCAGTCTAGGTCCTCCCGGAGCCGCCGGAGCCGCCGGAGCCGCCGGAGCCGCCGGAGCCGCCGGAGCCGCCGGAGCCGCCGGAGCCGCCGGAGCCGCCGGAGCCGCCGGAGCCGCCGGAGCCGCCGGAGCCGCCGGAGCCGCCGGAGCCGCCGGAGCCGCCGGAGCCGCCGGAGCCGCCGGAGCCGCCGGAGCCGCCGGAGCCGCCGGAGCCATCCCCGTGTGCCTGCGGCGCGTCGGCGGGCAGTCTAGGCCCTCCGGCGCGTGCGCGCGGCCGAAATGCTGGTGGAAGCGGAGGCCGCGCCGCATCTGAAAGGCGGTGAATACCGGCGTGTCCGGCGGGGCCACGGGGAAGCACACCCGGCAGAGGCCGCGCCGCAACCGAAAGGCGGCAGAGGCCGCGCCGCAACCGAAAGGCGGCAGAGGCCGCCCGTCTCCCGAACCCTGCCGTATGACGCGTCCCTGCCGCGCCCGGGGGCGATGGCGGGACGCCCGGGGGCGATGGCGGGACGGCGCGGCAAGACGGCGTGAGGCAGTCTGGGCTTCCCGACGCCCCAAGCCCCGCGCTCCGGTATTTCCCTCCGCCGAGTCGCCCGCGGGCCGACGTCAGCACGGCCGAGCCGACGTATTTTGTGAACGCTTCAGGGTCGTGGCCCCGCGCCCCCCAGACTGGACGCAGTCCGTCCCGGCCCGCCTCGCGGCCGGCACCGCATCCCGAGGCACCCCGAGCGGTGCGGCCGCCCCCGACGCGGCGATCCGGCGGCCGCGCGCGGCTTCTGCAGCCGTGGCGCGTCGCCGCCGATCCCGCCCCGCAGGATCAGCCCCGCGGGCCGTACCCCAGCATCTCCAGCAGGCGCCCCAGCGAGCCGAACTCGGCCTCGTACTCCGCCACGCTGAACCGGCCGGCGGCCTCGATCTCCCTCCCCGTGGGGACCTTCCCGGCGAGGAGCCTGAGCATCTCGAGCTCGGCTATCAGCGAGACCCTGTTGGGCAGGTCCGAGTGCGCGAGCTCCAGCAACCGGCCCGTTTCCGCCCCGAACTCCGACCCGATCAGCCCCGCGGGCATCCTGCGGAGCAGCAGCTCGCGCAGGCTGCGCGCGCTGCCGGAGCCCTTCTCGGCTATCGCTCCGCCCAGCGCCCCGAGCAGGCGCGCGCGCCGCCTGTTAAAGTGCCCCAAGTCTGCGCGGGGGGCGACGCCGCCCTTCCTCCTCCCGTACGGCACGTCCCTGGACTGCCTGTACATCCTGCATCCGCAGCACCTGCAGCGCCAGCCCGCGGGGCCGCCGGCCTCCAGGCGCGCGCCGCGGCGGTCCAGCCACACGCCGCAGGCCTGGCACAGCGCCTGGCCGGCCTCGTACCTCCTGCCGGAGGCGGGCCTTCCCGCCCTGTACCTGCCGCATGCGCCGGCGCACGGCCCCTCCCCCATGCGGGCGCGGAGCAGCGGCGGTATTTATCCGCGCGCCGCCGGCCGCCCGATCCCGGCGCCCCCGGCCCCGCGGGGCCTCCCGGCGGATCGCCGTGCGCGGCGCGCCCTTGTCGGCCCCTCCCGTCCCCGCGTTGCCCGCCGCGGGGCGCCCCGCGGCGACGCGCGCGGCCCCGGCTCCGCCGCCGGCCGCTAGCCCCCAGGCGCCCCCAGCCTGTCCCCGAGCTCCCCGTGAAGCCTCCTGGCGCGGCCGAGAATATCCCCGTACTCCACGACGTACCGCCTCGCCGCCCGGGACTCCCGCACGTTAATCTTGGTGTCCCTGTCAGCGGATATGCTCCCGGCGACGAGGTATCCGGCGACGTCGTCGTACCCCCCGCCGGCGGTCCCGAGGCTTTCGCGCACGAGGCCCACGCGGCTCCTGAACCGATCGAGGTCCTTCGAGCGCACGACGTGTCCGGGGCGCTTCAATTCCACCACGTTTACCGTGCTTCCGATCCCTATCGCCGCGAAGCCGATCCCCCGGTCCCCCCCGTCCGGATCCTCCTCCGGGGAGTGCCTTTCCAGCATGCCCGAATAGGCCGGCTCGTCCCGCCACCTGGTCCACGCGGGCTCCAGCAGCCACGGCCACTTCGCGAGGAACTCGCCGAGTGCCGGGGCCCCCGCGCCCGCGAGCCTTTCCATGTGCCCGATCGCGTCCATCCTGCCCCTCACTATCCCGCGCAGCGCCGCGGCCTCGGCGGCATCCCACGCGCCGAGCTTTTCGAGCGGCCCGCCTGGCCCCGGGTTCCCGGCCGGGGCGGCGGGATCCGCATTCGTCCGCTGAGGTTCCGGGCCCATCGCCGCCCGCGGGCGGGCCCCACAGATATTTGGTTCGGCCGCGGCCGGATCCGCGCCGCCGGGCGCGGGGCCGCCGGCGCGCGCGGCGATCCGGGCCCCCTGGGATCGGGCGCCGCGCGGCGGCGGGATCGGGCGCCTTCGGGGCGGCCCGCCCCGCGGCCCGGCCCCGGCGGCGCCGCGCGGCGGGAACTACATGATTCTCTCGCGGTTCCCGAAGCACGTGTCCAGGTAATCCGGCTTCACCCTGAAGCCGGTCCCGTGGTCGTGCAGCTTGCCGTTCGGGTACCTGCCCAGCCTGATGTCGATCAAGACGTGGCCGCTCTCGAGCAGTTCCACGAGGCGCGCAAAGCTGAATCCCGACATGAGCCACGCCTCGTTGTAGTGGAACTCCTCGCTTTTCCCCGCCCCGCGGCAGTCCGCCTTGACGTACAGGAGGTGCCGCGGGTACTTCCTGTAGAACGCCCTTTCCAGATCGAGCCTGTTCCAGTACGGCGGCTGGAGATCCCCGTACCCGCCGTGGCCCAGCTCGATGCTGGCATCGCGCAGTTCGACCTTGAACGCGGGGCTGCCGTGCAGCGTGTTCCTCGACACGGCGTTCACGGTTGTGTGGAGCTTCGCCCCCTTCCCCGCCGGCCTGCCGAACCTTTCGACCAGCTGCCCGTTGATCCCGGGCGGGAGGGGCGACTTGGTGAACAGCGTCAGCATGCTGCCCGACTTCTTCCTGCCCGACTTCAGCTCCGTGTCGTGGCCGTTGGGCCCGGCGAAGTTGTTTTCCCTCACTCCCAGGAGATCCTCCAGCGTCTTGCCGATCCCGGTGTTTCCCGCCCTGCGGGTCCTGACGTACCCCATGCTTTTGATATCCGGCAGCTGGTCCACGAGCTCGCCGTACCGCTGCACGGTTCAGCACCTCATCGTGATGACCGCCTCCCTGGTCATCGTGCTGCCGGTCACGCCGGCGGCGTTCTCCGGCGCGTTCCTCGACGGCATCGCCTTGTTCGGTATGTCCCGCCGCACCGTGGACTCCAGGGAGAACCCGTGCTTCTTGCCCAGCTCCACCAGGATCCTGTCGGTCGGCACGACGACCCTCCTCACCGTCCTGTTCGCCACCACGAAGCAGGCGCGGCTCCTGCCGGACGCGACGGTCCGCGACACCTGCCCCATGCAGGCGTCCAGATCCGAAAAGTAGGCGTGCACCTCCCTGGCCCTCGACGGGGTCTTCCCGACCGTCAGCCTGGCGTCGTTCCTGCGCACCTCGTCCAGGGTCCGGTTGAGCGCGCCCGAGCCCAGATCGCCCGCATCGCGGCGCGTCCTGCCGCCCAGGCCCTCCCTGTCGACCCGCCTCACCTGCCCGTCCGGGAGATCCAGCCAGTGGCCCGAATGCCGCGAGAACTGCCCGTAGGCGACCGTGGTCCTGTGGTCCCCGTAGGGGGGAGACGTGACCACCAGGCGGATCCTGCCGGCGTCCGGAATCCCGGGCGCCCCTTCGAGGACTGACCGCGCGTCCCTCGAGTCCCCCAGGATCGGATGCGCCCGCCCCCGCGGCCGCGCGGCGACGAGGGCGCCCATCCGCCCGACGTTGGCCCGCGAGACCGCCGCGAAGATCTCCGTCGGGCTCGGGTCGAACCCCGCCCGCTCCGCCTCGGGCAGCCTGTGTATCTTCCAGGCCCCGTTCCTCTGGTAGCTGGACCTGCGGACGGTCAGCGAGAGGCAGATCCTGAAAAAGTCGGCGACGTCCGGGTCGCCTATCCCGCCCACGTTGTGCTTCAGCACGGCGAGCTCGCCCAGGACGGACGGCTTGAACCACGCCCCCAGGTCGTACCCAGTCGGGAGGCACCGCGCGCGCGTCCGCCCGCTGCGGCGGTCCCTGGCGGATTTCTCCAGCAGCGCCCCCAGCTCCGCGCCCAGGTCCTTCCGGATCGGCGTGGTCTTCACCTTCGTCAGCAGCACCGCGAACGGGTTCACGTCCAGCCCGATCGCGTCGTTCCCGCGCAGCATCGACTCCAGCAGCACGCCGCCGGAACCCATGAACGGGTCGAAGACGACGTCCCCGCTCCCGGCGTGCCTCGCGATCAGCCTCCTCGCTATCTCGGGATGCATCCTGGCAGGGTACAGGTGTATGGCGTGCGTGTACTTTCTGGTGCTGACGTCCAGGAACGTCCACCGGCCCGCGGCCCCGCGGCCGGGCTTCCCGCGGGATTTTACGATCCCGGAGCCGCCGGGGCCCGGTTCAGGGGACTCTCCCCCCCCCCCCCGTCCGGGGGCCAGGCCTTCCGCCCGCGCTACTGGCGGTTCGGGACTCCCCCCCCCCCGTCCGGAGGAGCGGGGCCGTCGCGCGGCGGTCACGGCGCGCCCGCGGATGCGGGGCGTATATTAACGCCAGGGGGCGCGGGCCGCCGCCTGGAGCCCCCGCGCGCCAGGCTCCCGCGATGCGTTCGCCCCCCGCGCGGGCCGGCGCGCGCTTCCCCGGCGGGCCCGGAAGGCCCCGTAGCCGCCGCAAAACCACATATTTAGCGCGCGCCGCCGCGCCGCGTGAGGGCCCATTATTCGGCGGACCTGGATGCGTTCCTGGACGACGATCCCCACCGCGTGCTGGGCGTGCTGACCGGCGCGGCCAGGGGCGACGTGACCGAGGAGCAGAAGAATGCGTGGCTGGAAGAGGTCGGCATCCTCCAGGAGGAGCTGCGCGGCATCGGCGGGGGGCGGCTCTTCCTCGAGTTCGCGATCCCGCGCATGGGCAAGAGGGCCGACGCCGTCCTGGTCCATTCCGGGACGGTCTTCGTGATCGAGTTCAAGGTGGGCGCAGAAATGTACCTGCGGGATCACGCGGAACAGTGCGTCGACTACGCGCTCGACCTGAAGAACTTCCACGAGGGCAGCCACCCCGCCCCGATAGTTCCCATACTCGTGGCCACGGAGGCGCCGAGCCGCGCCGCCCCGCTCGCCAGGGGCGAGGACGGCGTGTTCGGCCTCGTCGAGGTGGGAAAAGGCGGGCTCGGCCCGGCGATCGCGGGGATGGCCAAAGAGTTCCCCGCGGCCCCGCTGGACCCCGCCGCGTGGGAGGCGTCCAGGTACAAGCCGACCCCGACCATAATAGAAGCGGCGCTGGCGCTGTACAACGAGCACGACGTGGCGGAGATAACCCACAGCGAGGGGGGCGCCGAGAACATCAGCCGCACCACGGGGACGGTCGAGCGCATAATAGAGTCGTCCAGGCGGTACGGCAGGAAGTCCATATGCTTCGTCACGGGGGTGCCGGGAGCCGGCAAGACGCTCGCCGGGCTGAACCTGGTGGCCAAGAGGAGGGACCCCGAAAGCGAGAACGCGGTCTACCTTTCAGGCAATGGCCCCCTGGTACAGGTCCTGCAGGAGGCGCTTGTGCGCGATCGGGTCGGCTCCGGCAGGCTGCGCGCGGCGGAGGAGAGGCGCCGGGAGGCGTCGGGCGCGCGCATCACCAAGAAGGACGCCATGAGGGAGGCGAAAGTGCTCATACAGGGCGTGGGCAACTTCTTCGCCGAATACGCGATCAGGCAGACGGATGCGGCACCGCCCGAAAAGATCGCGGTCTTCGACGAGGCGCAGCGCGCGTGGGACGCCGGCGCGACGGACAAGTTCCTGGGGAAGAACGGCGCCGAAAAGCTCGACAAGTCCCAGCCGGAACTGCTCATAGACGTGATGGGCAGGCACGAGGGCTGGGCCGTCCTCGTGTGCCTGGTGGGCGGGGGGCAGGAGATCAACCACAACGAGGCCGGCCTGCCGGCGTGGCTCACGGCCGCGGGCCGCCGCCCGGAATGGGACGTGTACGTGTCCGACAGGCTCGCCGACAGGGAGCACCTGCAGGGCGGGAGCGTGGAGGATCTCACGGGGGATGCGGTCCCGGTCCACTGCGGCGAGCTGCACCTGGGCACCTCGGTGAGATCGTTCCGCAGCGAGCGCGTCTCGGCGTTCGTCAAGGCCCTGCTGGACCTGGACGCCGAGGGGGCGAGGCGGGTGCTCGGGCAGATCGGCGGCAGGTACCCCATCCGGCTGACGAGGGACTTTAGCTCGGCAAGGTCGTGGCTGCAGGGAAAGGCCCGGGGCAGCGAGAGGTTCGGCGTGGTCGCGGCCGCAAAGTCGTACCGGCTCAGGCCCCACGGCATATACGTGGAGCTGACGACGGACGCGCCGGCGTGGTTCCTCAACCCCCGCTCGGATCCGCGCTCCTCGTACTGCTTGGAGTACGCGGCGACCGAGTTCAAGGTGCAGGGGCTGGAGCTCGACTGGGTGTGCGTGGCCTGGGATGCGGACCTCAGGCGCGCCGGGGGCGGGTGGGACCACAGGGAGTTCAGGGGCGACGCGTGGACCACCATACGCAAGGAGGACAAGAAGCGGTACCTGGAGAACGCGTACCGCGTCCTGCTGACGCGGGCCAGGCAGGGCATGGTGATCTTCGTGCCGGAGGGGGACCCGCTCGACGGCACGAGGAAGAGCGAGTACTACGACAGGACGTACCGCTACCTCAGGGATATAGGGGTGGAAGAGCTGCCCGCGGGCCGGTAGGCCGCCCGGGGCGGGATCGGCCCTCGCCCTCCACGCGGAGGGCCGCACCGGGCGCCGCCGCGATTCCGCGCCGGGCGGCGCGGGGGCGGCATTCCGCATCCGGAGCGGCCCGATCCAGTACATCCCGCAGTCACGCCCACGGCGGCCGCGGCGGGGCGGTTTTTCACGCCTAAAATTTGAATTGTGGGATGGACTAGCCCGATCGAAGTATATATTAACTAAACATTTCTACGTACAATATGGTGCGGAAGCCCCCGGCGGGGAGCAAGCGGAAGCCCCCGGCGGGGAGCAAGCGGAAGCCCCCGGCGGGGAGCAAGCGGAAGCCCCCGGCGGGGAAGCGGGAACCCCTGCAGATGAAGATAGGGCTAGTCGTCATGGAGGAGCTCGGGACAAAGCTGCACGGGACACTCCCCCCGGTGATCTCGGATCTCGTGGCGAACGCGTGGGATGCCGACGCCACGAGCGTCAGCGTGGAGCTTCCCACGGGGGACATCGACGAGCATTCTACCGTGACCGTGAGGGACGACGGCGCCGGCATGTCCCGCGACGACGTACTCCGCAAGTACCTCAGGACAGACAGGCGGCGGCGCGACGAGGACGGCGGCAGGACCCCCGGGGGCCGCGACGCGATGGGGCGCAAGGGCATAGGAAAGATCTCAGCATTCGGGGTGGCGGACAAGATCGCCGTGACCACGATCAAGGACGGGAAAAGGAACGGGTTCGAGATGGATGCGGGCGGGATCCTGGAACGCGCAAGGGACGTCGCCGCGCGCGAGTCGCCCGCCGCCGGCGCCGCGTACGAGCCGGCCGTCACCGCCTCCGACGAGGATGCGGGCGGGCCGGGCGGCACGACGGTGACCCTCTCGGGGCTGAAGATGAAAAAGCGGGCGGTGCCGGGGGAGATCAGGAAGAGCCTGTCTGACGGCTTTTCGGTCCTGGGGGACGGCTTCAGTGTGTACGTGAACGGCGACGAGGTCGGGCAGCCCGAGAGGATCGCGGAGTTGAACACGGAAGGGACGTGGGACGTGGCCGACGAGCCCGTGGCCGGCGGGTCCCCGTGGAAGGTCTCCGGAAGCATAACGGCGACCATACTGCCGCTCGACGACGAGGACAGGGGGCTGGCGATAATGGCCAGGGGCCGGCGCGTCCAAGTGCCGACGACCATGGGCGCGGACTCGGGGGAGTACCCCTACCGGCACATAACGGGGAGGATCCACGCCGAGTTCATGGACGACGACGAGGATCTGGTCGCGACCGACAGGCAGTCGGTCATGTGGGAGCAGCCCCGGGGCGAGGCACTGGGGGCGTGGTGCGCGGAAAAGCTCGGGAAGGTGTCGTCGGAGCTGGCGGAGCGCATGAGGGCCAGGCGGGAACTGGAGATAAGGAACGACCCGGAGATCGGCCCGCAGTTGGAAAAGCTCACAAAGGCCGAGCGGCGGGAGGCGGACAAGAGGATAAGGGCCGTGGCATCGATCTACCGGCTCGACGACGGCGCGTAAAGTCGGCACCAGTGACTGCCCAGTCGTGGAGGCGGGCGCTCCGCGGCCCTGCGGCCGAGGGTGATCCCGGGAACCAGCAAGTCCCCGCCCGCCGCCCCGTCGCGCATCCCGCGGCACGGCGGCAGGATCCCTGGCGCGGCGGCGGCGTGCGGCCGGGCGGGTTTTCCCCGCCCGCTTGCCGCTCCGGCGGCCCGGATCGGCGGCTGGCCCGCAGTATCCAGCCGCCGCGAGGTCCGGAGCGGGCCGCCGCGCCGCCCGGCCGCACCCTGGGGTTAATCTGGCGCTCCCCGTAGCGGGCCGCCGCGCCGCCCGGCCGCACCCTGGGGTTAATCTGGCGCGCCCCGTAGCGGGCCGCCGCGCCGCCCGGCCGCACCCTGGGGTTAATCTGGCGCGCCCCGGCTCCCGCAGTCGTCCGCAGGGGGCATCTGCAACGCCGTTTTCGCCCCCGCTCCCCTGATTCCCCGCAACCCGCCGCCCCGGGCGGGGCCGCATCCTGGATCCGGCGGGGGTCGCAAATCCCATCAAAACTTAAACGTATGTGCCGAGACGCCGATCCGTGGAACATGCTTTCCGGAGCTCGAT
The DNA here is from genome assembly GCA_958295735.1 of uncultured Candidatus Cenarchaeum sp. Lineage (GTDB taxonomy): Archaea > Thermoproteota > Nitrososphaeria > Nitrososphaerales > Nitrosopumilaceae > Cenarchaeum. Next base: position 2,618,346 of record OY282369.1, on the reverse strand, counting down.
GAGGATATCGGGGAGGGTTCTCGGGTACTGGGGGAGCCAGTCCATATCAAGCGACTCGTCCGCCATGTTCGAGCTCGTCAAGAACGCCAAGGACGCGGACGCGACGCGCGTGGAGATCTCCTTCGAGAACGCCGATCGAAAGGACGGCAGGATCACTATAAGGGACGACGGGCACGGCATGACCCGGGAGGACATTGACGGGGCGTGGATGGTGGCCGGCACGGACAACAGGAGGAGGAACAGGGCGTCGAAGAGCGGGCGCCGGGTGCTCGGCGAGATGGGCATAGGGAGGTTCTCGTGCGAGCGCCTGGCCGGCAGGACATCCATGCGCTCGTACCCGCAGGGCAGGGCAGACAGGGTGGTGATGGAATTCGACTGGAAAAAGTACGAGAAGCGGGGCGTGACTATGGACCAGGTGTTCCACGAGGGGCGCGTGGAGCCCAAGGACGATCCGGGGCGGCACGGACTCGAGCTCGTGCTGGAGGGCCTGAAGAGCGGGTGGGACAGGAGCAAGATAGAGTCGCTCTCGGAGGAGCTGCAGAGCTGCATACTGCCGCGCGGCATCAGCGACGGGGGAGACTTTGCGATAATGATAACAGTGGACGGGACGGAACTGGGCGGGAAGGGCGGAATCAAGTCAGGGTTGCTGGAGATCGCCCCGCTAAGAATTACCGCCGCGTACGACGGGCGCAGGATCGCATTCAAGATCATAGATCAGATGGACGGGCAGCCCAAAAAGCCAGACATAGAGCCCGCGGAGGTGGGAGAGAAGAGTTGTGGCCCGTTCGCATTCCGCCTCTACTATTATCCGCGGGACGTGAGCGGCAGACACAAGTGGAAGAAGTACTACGATGAAACGCTAAAGAACATCAACATGAAGGAGTTCCTGGAGCAGCACTCGGGGGTATACCTGTACCGCGACGAGGCGTGGGTCAAGCCGTACGGCGCAAGGAACGACTGGCTCAACCTGGATGGCAGAAGGGTCCAGCGGCGGACGAAGATGGGCCGGATGCAGGTGTACGGCAGGGTCGACATCACCCAGGACAAGAACCCGGGGATCCGCCCCACCGCCCACCGCGAAGTACTGCAGAACAACGAGGCGCTGGCCGATCTCAAGGAACTGATCATCACATCCGTTTTGGAACTTGAGAAGTACAGGGACGGGCGGTTCGTGAAGACCGCGCAGAGCAAGCCAAAGACGCCCCCTGGCAGAATGGCCGCAAACAACGTCGTGCAGATCCTGAGCATATGCAACAACGCAAGCGCGGTGTCCGGGCCCGGCGTGCACCTGATCTCCAAGCACGCCAGGGATGCCGTGGCGCAGATCAAGGATGCCGGACTCATCCAGGCGGACGAGGACGAGGAGGGCAGGGAGGTCGCACAGCACGAGCTCAGCGTCCTGTCGATCGGCCTGGTCGCGTCGTACATGGCGCGCGAGATCGCCTCGTCGCTGGAGAGCACCGCGGACGCCCTGTCGAACGCGCGCAAGATGACGGAGGCCGCGGACTTTGCAAGACCCCTTCCGGAGGAGGCGGTCGGACGGTGGCGCGGCTGGCTGGAATCGCTCGAGGCCGACTCGAGCAAGGTCACGCACTTCGCATCATTCGTCAACGAGATGTCGTCGCATCTCGCCGAGGCGCGGCGGGGAATGCGGCCGGATCAGCAGATCCGCATCGCCGACGTGTGGCGGAGCGTGGTCGACGGCATTTCCGTGTCCTCAAAGCTGCCCGGCGCCGAGATCGTCGCCGCCACGGATCCGGACGATCTCGCCGTCAGGTTCAGCGTGCTGGACATCAAGTCCGTCCTGTCGCATCTCGTGACCAACGCCGTGGAGTCAATAAAAAAGGCCGGCGGCCCCCGCCGGATAATCCGGCTCGACGCTAGCCACAACGGGGCGCACCTGGTCATGAGGGTAAGCGACACGGGCGCGGGCATAGCTATCGGCAGGGACGAGATATTCCACCCGTTCGTCACTACCAGCCGCGGCGGCGACGGGGCCGCATCTGGACAGGGCCTCGGCCTCCCGATCACGAGGAGGATACTGGAGAAGTACGGGGGCTCCGTGCGCGCCGCCTCGCCCGGCGATCTGGGCAGCGGCTCCACGTTTACCGTCAAGATCCCCGCAAAATACGCGAAAAGGGTGCACCGCTAGCATGGGCGTGCCGGCTGACCTCTTGCGGCACGTGCGGGAGTACCTGGTGGGCCCCGGCGCCGGCGACGAGGTGATCAGCGACCGCCCCACGGACGCCTACACCCTCGGGCTCCTGTTTCCCGCCGGCGCGGCCCCCGAGCAGGAGGACCTGGACGCCCACGGACCGGCATCCGGCGAGGGCGGGAGCGGCGACGGGCGCGGCCTGCCGGGCGCGGGGCACGGATCCGACGACGCGCCGGAGAGCGAGCACGCGCGGCGCCGGGCCCCCAGCTCGATCGGGCTCCAGTGCCGCGTCGCGGCCGGCGCCGGCGAGATCTCCGCCGAGGCCAGATTTGCGACCTACGAAAAGACCGAGTCGGGATGGAAGAGGATCCCGGCGTCGCTGGCGGTGCCGGTGCGCGGCAGCGGCGAGGAGACGATCAGGGGCAAGGGCGGGAACGCGCTCGCGAGGCTGACGTGGCGCACTGAGGAGGGCGAGGGTGGCGGCCCGCCCGGCCCGGCAGTCATGTCAGTGTTCCTGTCTAACGCGATGGGGGAGCACAGCGTGACGGGCCCGGGATCGAGGGATGCGAGATGCACGCGCGTGCTGTTCCAGGCGTCGATCCGGCTCGAGGGAGGCGAGGGCTCGTTCGCGGATGCCGGAGCGACGACGGATCGGAGACTGCTCATGCCCGATGAGATCCCGCTGGAGATGCTGTACAGGGGGCGGAAGGTCTACGCGCGGGGGTTCGGCTGCTCCGCGGACTGGGACAGGAACGGCGCGCTGCCGCGGTTCGTGTCGACCGAGCACGTGCCGCACTACCAGTCCAGGTGGATCGAGTTCGGATCGGAGGCGAGCGGAGATCGGCCGGGCCCCATAGACATGGTGGACGTGGAGGAGGCGCCGGATCCGCAGGCGCTGTACGATCTGCTCAAGGACATCCCGGAAAAGTACTCGCGGTGGATACTGGCGGAGGCGTCGGCGGCGCGGGAGATCGACGACGACTTCAGGGGGGCGCTTGACGAGAACGTGCGGAGCTGCAACCGCGCAAGGGACCGCATCCGCGACGGCCTGGAAATGCTGCGGGATCCGGCCCGGCGCGACGTCTATGAGGCGTTCAAGGCGGCCAACCGCGCCATGCTGTGGCAGCGGTCGCGGTACGAATGTGCCCTGGAGCGCTCCAAGACGGGCCGCAGGGGGGCAGGACCGCCGGAACCGACGATCCGGGGGAGGAACGCGTGGCGGCCGTTCCAGGTGGCGTTCCTGCTCATAAACCTGCGCGGTATGTCGGACGCGGGATCGGACGCGGGCAGGAGGGACAGGATGGCGGCGGACCTGCTGTGGTTCCCCACGGGGGGTGGAAAGACGGAGGCGTACCTGGCCCTGGCCGCGTTCGCGATGGTGCTACGGAGGCTCCGGCGCGGCGACGGGGACGGGGCTGGCGTCTCGATCATCATGAGGTACACGCTACGCCTGCTCACCGTGCAGCAGTTCGAGCGCGCCGCGACGCTGATCTGCGCGCTGGAACAGTTCCGGCGGCTCGATCCGCGGGCGCTCGGAGACGAGCCCTTTCTGATCGGCCTGTGGGTGGGCGGCAAGGTCACGCCGAACACCCCGGCAGATTCCGCGGAGGCCCTCAAGGATCACGACGGCGGCGCGACGGGCGCCGGCTCCCCGTCGCAGCTGGTCTTCTGCCCCTGGTGCGGCAGCGACATGTCGCAGAAGAACTACCGCGTCGACGAGCGCAGGACAGAGTGGACCGTGGCGCGGTGCCTCGATCCTGGATGCGACTTCTACAGCGAAGATCCGCTCGACGCCAAACGCGCGCTCCCCATCCTCACGGTCGACTTCGACATATACCGGAGGTGCCCGTCCATGGTCATAGCGACCGTGGACAAGTTCGCGCGCCTGCCGTGGAAGGCTGAGGCCGCATCGCTGTTCGGCATCGTGGAACGGAAGTGCGGGCGGTGCGGATACCTGACGCACGCATCCGATCACGGCGCGGCGCGCCACCGGGAGTCCGGCGGCGGAGGGACGGTCGAGGACGCGCGCCGCTTGGATCCGCCGGACATGATAATACAGGACGAGCTCCACCTCATAACCGGCCCGCTCGGCACCATGGTGGGGCTGTACGAGACCGCCGTGGACTACCTCTGCGCCGCGGCCCGCGGCGGCCCGCGGCCGAAGATCGTGGCATCCACCGCCACGGTCAGGGGCGCCGAGACGCAGCTGGCCCGGCTGTTCGACAGGAAGGACACGTGCGTCTTCCCGTCCCCCGTGGCCCGTCCCGACGACATGTTCTTCTGGCGGGAGTCCGGGGCGGACGGGCGGCTCTACGCCGGGGTGTCATTTTCCCACCGATCTGCCATGTTCACGCTCGCGCGCCTCAGCGCCGTCCTCCTTCAGCGCGCGTACGAGATCAGGGCGGGGCGGGGCGGCCCCGACGAGGCGGATCCCTACTGGACGCTGGTGGCGTACTTCAACAGCATCCGGGAGCTGGGAGCAGCCAGGAGGCTGGTCGAGGACGACGTGCACGACAACATAGGGCAGCTCGCGAGGCGGCGCCCCGGCGTCGGCGGCAGGAAGGTGTCGGATACCGTGGAGATCACGGGGCGCGTCGGAAGCCAGAAGATACGCGAGGTGCGCAAGCGGCTGGACCTTGACTCCTCGTCCAAAGAGTCCATAGACGTGTTGCTTGCGACCAGCATGATCTCGGTTGGAATAGACGTGGAGAGGATGGGCCTCATGATCATAAAGGGGCAACCGAAGACCGCGTCCGAGTACATACAGGCGTCGGGAAGAGTGGGAAGGCGCGAGGACATTCCCGGCGCCGTCTTTACGCTTTTCAACCCGCACAAGCCGAGGGACATGTCGCACTACGAGGGCTTCGTGGGGGATCACCTCAAGCTCCAGCAGGCCGTGGAGCCGGCCGGCCTGACGCCGTTCTCCGATCCCGCCGTGGACAGGGCCATCCACGCGGTCATGATAGCGATGGTCCGGCTCTCCGTTCCCGGCATGTCGGGGAACGGCGACGCCGAGAGGCTCGATCACCACGAGGCGGAGATCGGGGCCGCCAAGGACGCGATACTGGGCAGGTTCTGCTCCGTCGAGAACGAGGACAGAAGCGGGGAGAGATGCAGGCGGCTGAAGTCCAAGCTGGACGCGCTCACCGGCGACTGGAGCCGGTACGTGCAGGACGCCCACCGCTACTCGGAGCACGTGTTCTACGCGGACGACGGCATGCACGGGAGGTACGGCAACGCGAAAAGGAAGAACCGCGTGCTCATGAAGGACTTTGCCGCGGGAGTGAGGGCGGCCGGGCCGTTCCCGCGGCCCACGCCGGGATCGCTCAGGGACGTCGAGGTGGAGGCAGGGCTGTTTTACGGCAGGGCCGAGGGTTGACCGAATACGCGCCGCCGCCGGGCGAGATCAGGCCCAGCCAGATGGTCTCCGCATTCGGTCCCGGCGCCATATACGACAGCCCGGACGACTCGCTGCTGATAGCCGGAACCGACAGGTGGGAGAGGGACAACTTCCTGCCGCTCCGCCACGAGACGCTGCTGTACCATCTCCGCCGGGCGGGATACCCGCGCCTCAAGGAGCTCGGGGTCCCGCGGCAGGACGAGCGCGGAAAAGCGATCCACATCCGCGTAAGGACGTTTCCCACGTGGGGCATGTGCAAGTCGTGCGGCAGGCTGCAGGAGCGCAACCCGCGGGCGCGCACAGGCATCCGGTGCCCCAACAAGGACTGCCGCGGCAGGGCGGACGGCGAGGCGCAGAGGACCGTTCCCGTCCGGTTCGTCGTGGCCTGCAGGAACGGCCACCTCGACGACTTTCCGTGGTACCGGTGGGCGCACGGCGGCAACGGCGCGGACTGCGGCCAAGGCAGGGCAAGGCTGTTCCTCGAGGGCGACCCGTCCAGGGCGTCGCTGGACTACAAGTACGTCCGGTGCAGAACATGCGGGTCGCAGGCCTCGCTGGGAAACGCGCTCTCGGCGGGCGGCATGAGGCCCATGTACCCGGACGGGTGCGGGGGGAACATGCCGTGGCTCGGGATCACCGAAACGTGCACGAACAGGGACAACCCCGACCACCGCGAGATCCCCAGGGGCATGAACAAGTGGGCGACCAACATGTACTTTCCGGAATCGGTGAGGGCCCTGACCATACCCCCGTTTGCCGACCCGATGGCGGAGAGGGTAATCGAGGCGGTCGAGACGATGAGGGAGCAAAACAAGCCGCTCGGCGAGGTGGAGGATGTGGTGCCGCGGATGTTCGGGGAGCAGAGCAGCGGGAGGGCGATCGAGATCATCCGGGCGCACTGGAGGAGGGCAGATGCCCCCGCCGTCAAGGACATCAAGGCGGAAGAGTACCGCCAGCTCGACGGCCGGAAGCATCCGGAACAGGGAGCCGACGAGCCCGACTTTAGGACGGAGCCGATCGAGGTGCCGGAGAGCCTCGCCGGCCTGGTCGCGAACGCCGTCCTGGTAAGAAAACTCCGCGAGATCGTGGCGCTGACGGGATTCTACAGGGTAGATCCGCCGTCCACCCAGGACGACCGCAGGAGGAGGGCGCGGCTCGACGCGCGCGCCCCAGGCTCGACCGATTGGCTCCCCGCGATGGAGAACCGCGGGGAGGGCATATTCGTCGCGCTCGACGGACCGCGCGTGTCGAAATGGGCCGGATCTTGCCCCGGCGCCGCAGAACTGTGCAGGGCGATGCCCCGCGAGCGATCCTACGCGGAGGCATCCATCGGCGCGGCGCCCGATGCGAAGTACGTGCTGCTGCACACCGTAAGCCACATGCTGATCCGCGAGGTGTCCGCCCGCGCCGGGTATTCCACCGCATCCATAAGGGAGCGCATCTACTCGGACGACGACATGCAGGGCATCCTGATCTACACGTCGTCCCCCAGCAGCGACGGCAGCCTGGGCGGGCTGGTGGAGCAGGGCATCAAGCCGCGGCTCGACATAGTGATGCGGCACATGCTCGGGAGGGCATCCGCGTGCTCCACGGATCCCTTCTGCACTGCCGCGCCCTCGGGCGAGGGGGCGGCCTGCCACGCGTGCCTCTTCCTTCCCGAGACGGCGTGCGAATGCATGAACGTGCTCCTCGACAGGAGGGCCGCAGTCTCCGCGGGCGGCGGCGGGGGGTTCTTCGGGTGACGCGATCCGCGCCGGGCGTTGCGGACCGGGCCCGCGCGGCCCTTCCGGGGCGGCGGGGGACGGGCGGCGGCGGGCACGGCAAGAGGGAACCGCGGGCGGCGGCCGGATGCCGCACCGCCCGCGGCGCGGGCGGTGCGGCGCGGCCGCGGGGCCGTGACGCCGGAAGGGATTCCGCGGCCGCCGCCCGCGCAGGCGGCGGGCGCGCCGGCGATGCCATGCGGCGCGCACGCGGGGGCGGATGCCGGCCGCATCCGCCCGCCCGGAACGCGCGCGGATGCCGCAGGCCCCTCGCCAACTCGGGGGCGGATGACCCGGCCCGCAGGCCCGCGGCATCGCCGAACCCCGCGCGGCACGGCACGGGCAGGAGCATTCGGGCGAGGCCGCGGAGCGGCGGAGCGGCGGAGGCGGCCCGCAGGCGCCGCGTTCCCGCCGGCGGATTCCGGGGGGCGGCATAGCGATGGCCGCATCCGCCCTCACGGAAAGCGACAAGGACGAGGCGGCATCCCGGCTCGAGTACTGGCTGGGAACGGACGAGGCGGCCAGGGGCAGCTTCAGGAGGTACGTGGACAGCAGCTTTCCCGGATGCGAAAAGCTCTACCTGTCGCTGAAGACGGGGGCGCCCGTCGAGCACGACGAGGTGGACGACGGGAGGCTTCCGCGGCTGCTCGTCGACATGGCGGGAATAGAGCTTTTCGAAGGTGGCGGCGGCAAGAAACTGCGCTCAATGATCCTCGATGCAGTGCGCGCCAAGGATTCGTGGACGATCAAGCGGCTGTCCGGCGCGAAGGACGGAGGCTGGGGCGGGGAGGCGGCCGGGAGGGCGCTCGGGAGGCTGAGGCAGAAGCGCTGGAGGCCGGGCGGCTCGTGGGCGCGGCGGTTCGTGAGGGAGCTGGGGTTCCCTCCCCAGTTCTCCGGCATCCCGTCGCCGCCGGAGCCCGAGAACGTCGAGATTGCGGAAAAGCGGCCCCCGCTCGGTACGCTCAAAGACTTCCAGCTCAACCTCAAGTCGCAGCTGGCCGAGGCGATCGACGGCGGAGGCAGATGCATACTGAGGCTGCCCACTGGCGCCGGCAAGACCAGGATTGCGGCCGAGGCGATCGTGGACTACTGGAAAAGGAGGCCCGGGGGGATCCGCTGGGCGCTGTGGATCGCGGACAAGGAGGAGCTCTGCGAGCAGGCCGTCCAGTGCTTCAAGCAGCTGTGGGAGGAGAAGGGGGCCGGCGGCGAGGAATTCAGGATACACCGCGTGTGGGGCCGCAGGGGCATGCCGGATCCCTTCGACAGGGGGATCGTCGTGGCGGGAATAGGCAAGCTGCACGAATACACCAAGGGCGAACGCGGCAGGGCGCCAGGCAGACTCGGGCGCGTGGGCGAGGAGCTGGGACTGGTCGTGGTCGACGAGGCGCATCACGCCGTGTCGCGCACCTACAGAAAGGTGCTCGCATCACTGGGCCTGCCGAGGCGAGCCGGCGCCCCCGGCGGCGCCCCGCTGGTCGGCCTGACGGCGACCCCCTTCCGCACGGCGGAAGGCGAAACGGGGAGCCTCCTGCGCAGGTTCAACAGAAACGTGCTCGCGCCCGACCCCCGCCACGAGCCAGTCGGGCGGTTCAACGGGCAGTGGAAAGAGTGGGACCACGTGGTCGACGAGCTGACGAGACGCGGCGTCCTGTCCCGCCCCACGTTCAGGCCGCTCGAAACGTCCGCGTCGTTCAGGATGAGCGAGCGCGAGTCGGACTACGAGTCGGGGATGAGCCAGCTCCCTTCCTCGCTGCTTGACAAGGTCGGGATGGACACGCAAAGGAACATGGCCGTGTTCGAGGCCATATCCGGCGAGGCGGACGCCGGCAAGACCGTGCTCTTCTTCGGCACGAACGTCAACCAGGCGCTCATGATGTCCAAGGTACTCAACGACAGAGGGATCACAAGCGCCGCCGTGACCGGCGGCACGCGGTACGGGGCGAGGAGCGAGTACGTCAACTCGTTCAGGGAGGGGCGCATACGCGTCTTGTGCAACTACCAGGTCCTGACCACGGGGTTCGACGCCCCCAGGACGGACTCGGTGATCATCGCGCGCCCCACCAGCAGCAGGATCCTGTACGAGCAGATGGTGGGCAGGGGGCTGCGTGGGAGCAAGTTCGGCGGAACCGACGAGTGCACCATAACCACGGTGCTCGACAACATAAGAAACCACGAGCACGGGCGGATACGCATGGGCTACGAGAAGTACATCGAGTCGTCCGGCATAATGGCCGAAGGCGACAAAGACTCGATGCGCAGCGCCGTGCGAAAGATGGAGTCCTGAGCGGGCGGCGCGCCGGATCCGCCGCAAGACGCCGGAACCTCCCCCGGGCCGCGCGGCACCTCCCGCGGCGGGCGCTACAGTCGCCCACCCCCCCCCCCCTCCCCGCCCTCTTCCGCGCGGCACCTCCCGCGGCGGGCGTGGTCGCCCTCCCTCCCACCCTCATCCGCGCGGCGGCGCCCCCGCGGCCTTCCACGACCGCCATCTCCTCCGCTTTCCTCCGTACCGCGGCGGCGCACCAGCCCTGCCTCCCGAGTGTGTCGCGCCCCCGGAACAGCAGCACCGACCAGCCCTCCCCCCTGCCGCCACATCCTTTGCGCGCATGCCGGGAGTGTTGCCCGGAACAGCAGCACCAACCAGCTCTCCCTCTTGAGCCGGCGGGAAACGAGCCTGTCGCGGGCCGTGTTGCGCTCGATCTTGTCCCGCCAGCACCTCTGCGCGGTCCTCTTTTTCTCGGTGCCGGCAACCGTGCCAAAAGCCGCCGTCGCGGGACACAGCGATCCGCGGCGTCGGTATCGCAAAGTCCAGCCCACCGAACGCCGCGGAATACAAGCGGTAGTTGAGCCCCTCCCGCTCCAGCAGATCCCTCATGGCGAGGTCGATGCCCGCAGAGCCCCCGATCCTTGACATGAGAGCAGAGCGCTTCTCGGGCGACATTATGCCGACCGCGGCGGGGCCCCGCATTCCTCCGCCTTAAGCGTGCGGTCCTAGCGCTAGCCGTGCGCTTCCTGCCGCCGGGCGCAGGCTTGGTTCAGCCGAGGCGGTTCTGCTCCCGTGGCCGGCAGGCGCGTAGCTACGTGCGCTGCCCGGCGCAGGCTTGCCCAGACCAGGACCACGCCCTGCGACGGCAAGCCCCAGCCCCTTCCTCGATCCCACACCCGGATCGGAAGACTCGGGCTACCGCTCGGCACGAAGTCGGCACCCCCATCCGCGAGCGCGAATACAGATCAACGGAGTCGTTTCCACGCCTGTGACCAGCGGGGGCTGACCTCGTACGCGATCTTGTACGAGGTCAGCAACCCCCGCTCCTCAGGCGCGAATCTGGATCAGCGAAGGCGTTTTCACGCCTGTGACTGACGGGTACGTGACCTCATACGCGATCTTTCGTCGAAAACTTATATTCTATGATTTGCAGAGTGAGGCGTTGGAATGTGGCAATCTGGCGAAACTCAAAACCGTGCTTTCGGCGAAGCGGTCATGCGGCGGCCTAATTAATCACTCCGCCATAACATCAAACTCGGTCAAAGAGAAGACGAAATCGGTCAACGGATTAGGACTACAGCACTTTCAACAAAAGAGTGGCAGTGACTGCGAAGAAGTGATGGTTTATGTGTGGGCTTGCTATAGCCCCCTCCCCGATCCTCCCCGATCCTCCCCGATCCTCCCCGATCCTCCCCGATCCCTGACAACTCGGATCACACAAACGGTGGAGGCCTTGCACCTTGAGTGCGAGGGAAGACGAGGCGAATTACGCAATTGCGAGCATTCTCAAAAAAAGATTTCGGGGGATGTTTACAGCAAGTGCAGAAAGAACCCAAGTTCTAGTCAACACCAACAAGCGGCCTGATGTGATAGTATCCAACAACACATCTTGCGTTATAATAGAAACCGAATGGATGCCCGCGCACACTTTAGAGGGCGATGTAATTGAAAAGATGGGGCAGAAGGTAAAAAACTACGGCAAGCCGTCTGCAGTAATTGGCATTCGCATACCACACAATTTTAGAGAATCCGACGCATTAAAAATAGAGCTGAGCAGGACAAAAGAATTAGAATATTTTTTACTTAAAGATGATAACGAAACACCGTTCCCTTCAAGCGGGTATTTGAAGGGTTCGTTGGCGGACATAATGGTGGCCATACGCATGTCAATGACTCCAAAACAAAAAATAGACAAATGCGTAGAAGCGATGATTTGCAATATAACTAAAATCTCAAAAGTGATAGCAGGACTTGATAAAACAGTTAGAGAAAAGATAGTAAAAATGGTGGGCAAAGATGTAAACGGAGAAAAGCAGGCTTGGGATATGGCCTCGCTGATACTGTTAAATGCTGGCATATTCCATGAAGAGTTGGCGGAGCACTCCGAAAGAGTACCCGCCATTGATGATTCTGGAACAATTGGAGTAATAACGAAAACAGACATCATGCACGCATGGCGCAAGATTTTGGAAATAAACTATCATCCAATATTTAGCACGGCGATAAACATACTTAATACAATACCCATGGCATCTGCTGGCAACATAATAAACTACATGCACGATGCAATATCCACCATAATCGGACTGCGAGTCCAGAAATCGGGGGATGTCTATGGTTTGTTGTACCAAAAAATGCTCGTCGATCGCGATAATGCGGCGGCGTATTATACTGTTCCAGAAGCCGCCACATTGCTGGCCGCATTGGTCATGCCTCCGAATGAAGACTTGTTGTATGATAAAAAAGACGACATCACGTCACTGAGAATAGCGGATTTTGCGTGCGGGACAGGCATGCTGCTTACTGCCGCATATATTCAGATCATCAACAATGCGTTAAACATCGACGTGGAGAATTTACATGCGGATGTTATGGATAAAGTCTTGTACGGTTATGACATAATGCCCACGGCGTCGTGCATCACAGCATCCAACTTGGCAGGCCTGTTTCCCAAGTCCGGGTTTCTTAGATCCAACATACACACGCTGAGTATTGGGCCCACACCAGAGGGTGGCTACAACTTGGGGTCGCTTGATCTTCTGAGCGAACTTTCACGCCTTGTTAAAGTTGGAAAAAAACACCACGGCAAACGCAGCGAGAACATTACGGGAGCTGCAGTGTTCGACAAAACGGTGGATTACATCCTAATGAATCCGCCATACGTGAGGGCCACAAATCACGGAGGTGGTAGAGCGTGTCCGGTCCCGCCGTTTGCAGTCTTTGGGACAAAACCCGAAGACCAGATCAAGATGGGCAACATCAATGCCCAATTGTACAGGGATACCTGCGCGCATGGCAATGCGGGGCTTGCCTCGTATTTCATCGCAATAGCAGATCGTAAATTAAAGGGCGGAGGAACCATGGGCATCATATTGCCTGCCACGATGTCGTCTGGAGCATCATGGAAAAAAGTCAGAACATTGATTGGCAATAATTACCACAACATAACAATCGTCATGACGACGCGGAGAAAACACGGTGATACATTTTCGTCAGACACAATGATGAATGAAATGATGCTGATTGCAAGAAAAAACGACGAATCTCTAAAATCAGACGGCCGCATAAAACTAGCATTGCTAGATAGGGTTCCACTGACTCGGCTCGAAGCGATCGAATCCGCAAAAACAGTACGAGAAATCCAACCAAACAGAATGGAATCAGAGATGGGAGGTTCTTCGCTGTTGTTGGGCAACATGAAAATCGGCGACGCCGTTGACACGCCCATAAATGGAAATGAATGGAATGTTGGACGCGTTTCAAACATCAGGTTGTGGCAATATGTCACTTCGGTGATGAAGGGGTCCAGCAGAGTTCCAATCGTCAAACTAGGAAAAATTGCAAATTTGGGAAAACACGCGTTTGACATAACTGGAGCAAAAGAAGATGGAACCCCTAGGGGGCCGTTCAACAAAATACCGAAAAACGACACCGGCTCATACCAATGTTTGTGGAATAACGACAATGCGACACAAAGATCGATTAAGGTGCAACCCGATTGTTCGCTCGAGAAGAAGCACGATGCCACAGAGAAGCACGTCAGAGGTGTATTGGACACGGCATCTAGAACACACGTCAATCTACAAGTTCGCTATAATTCACAACGACTGATCATGGCATACACGAATGAGCCAACTGTTGGTGGAGGAAGCTGGCCAAACGTCATTTTGCACAACCCAGCACACGAAAAGGCGCTTACGGTGTGGTTAAACTCCATATTTGGGATCATGACGTATTGGAAAGTGGCGGGATTTCAGCAATTGGGCAGGGGCCGGATGAGCAGGGAGGCTTTTATGATATTTCCCGTATTAGATTTGAATAAGCTAAATAAATCCGTGATTGAAAAAATGGATAAAATATTCGACGATTTGTGTAACAAAGACATGTTGACCGTTAACAACTTGGAGCGTGATCCAGCGAGGATAGAGCTGGACAAACGCCTGTGTGCCGCACTGGGTATTTACGCACCTGCAAGCCGCGCTCAACCTCGAAAGAATATCAAAGACAAGCGCCTGTACGACGTAGCTGGCGCTAGTGTCTCCGACATGAGCTGGGTTTATAACGCCATCGTGAAAGAGCCCCAGTTTGTGAGGGAGAACACATAGCGGCGAAAAAAGACGGTTGTTCTTATCCAGAATGTCGTTTAGACTGTTTCACGGACACGGCATGCCGAGTCGCGAAGCTCACCACTCACGCAGCACTGCCAGAAAGTTTTTGCGGCGCGTTCTTCGAACACATGCCGCTCAACGCCTAATCTTAACCGATGCGTCTTCGTAAATCCCATCGGTTTAGTGATCATTCCGTCCGTCGTCGAGTGGCCTGGCCGGCATCCCCGGACGGCGGGCGCGGGCCCGGTCACCTCCCGCCGCGGGGCTGGATCCCACATATTCCGAACGGTTTTGGGCGCGGGCCCGGCGCCGCTGCGAATACCCGTGCGGCAGGATACCCGGTCCCCGCGGCGGCGTCCCGCCCGCAGGATGCGGGCCGGAACGGGCGCCGCCTCGGCGCGGCCGGGCGGCGGGCGCGGGCCCGCCTGCCGGGCGGCGGGCGGGTTTATCTGTAGGCGGCACGGCAGGAGCGCATGCTGCCAGGCCGGGAATCCGGAAACGCCGGCTCGGTCGCCGGCGCGTGGGATGCCTCCGCCGGGATCGCCGGCGCGCGGACGGCGAAAAACGCGGCGCCGCCGGCGGGCGCGCGGGCGGCGTCACCGGCGGGGGCGGCGCCGGCGGTCGGTGCCGGGAACGGCTCCCTGGCGGGAACGGTTCCTGGCGGGGTCGGGGCAGCCGGAAAAGGTGCGCGCCCGGGCCGCCGGCGATCCCGCGCCCTTTTGCATCCCGCCGCCGGGCGCCGCTCGCCGCTGTCCTGGTCCTGTCCACGGCCCTTCTCGCGGGCTACTGCGCCGCCGCGCCGCACGCGGGCGCGGGCGGCCACCGGCTGGCCGCCGAGATCTCGAGCGGCGCGGCCTCCCCCACCAGCCTGCGGGCGGTGCCGTTCGGCCTGGAATTCAGCGGGGCCATAGACGCCTCAACCTTGGACGCGGCAGACATCAGCGTCTCGTCAGGAACGGTGCGGAACCTGCGCTTGGAGCCGCGGCACGACGCCGCTTTGGGCGGCGAGGGCGCGGGCGGCGGGCGGTTCAAGTTTCCGACGGGCGTGGCGGCGGGCGGCCCCGGGCTCGCGTACGCGGCCGACACGTACAACCACCGCGTGCAGGCGTTCGACCTGGACGGGGCGCACGTCCTCACGTTCGGGAGCGAGGGGGGTGTCGACGGCCAGTTCCGCGGTCCGAGGGGCGTGGCGGTAGACGGCTCGGGCCGCGTGTACGTGGCCGACGCTGGAAACCACCGCGTCCAGGTGTTCAACGCAAACGGGACGCACAACGTCACCATCGGCAGCTTTGGCTCAGGAGACGACCAATTCGGCTACCCGAACGGCGTGGCGGTCGGCGGCCCGGGCCGCGTGTACGTGGCCGACAGCGGCAACCGCCGCGTCCAGGTATTCGATGCCGCGTACTCGTTCGACGTGGCGGATCCGGCCGACGGGAGGATGCTCACGGCAAGCATGCCGGCCGGCCGCGTGCAGGACAGGGCCGGAAACGCGAACGTGGAATCGAACGCGGCGGGCATCGGCATAGACAGGACCGGGCCGAACGCGACCGTCACCGCCTCGCATCAGGGCCCGACCAACGCATCTACGATCGGCTTCACGGTGGAGTTTAGCGAGAACGTCACCGGGTTCGAACTCGGGGACGTCTCCCTTTCGGGGACGGCCCCCGGCAGCGTGGGCAACTTCGCGGGCGGCGGCGCCTCGTACTACTTTGACGTCTCGCCATTATCGGACGGGACCATACGGGTCGGCATCCCCGCGGGCGCGGCGCGGGACGCGGCCGGGAACGCGAACGGGGCGTCCAACACGGCGACGGTCCGGGCGGACGGGACCGCCCCCGCGGTCCTGTCCGCCGCGATAACGGGCCCCCACCACGCAACGGTGCGCTACAGCGAGCCGGCAAACGCCACGGGCCCGGCGTACGGCATGAACACCGCAGGCGGCGCGGGGCGCCAAGCCGGCGCGCTGCAGGGCAGCGGCACCGACTCGCACACGGTGCGGTTCGGCGGCGATCCCGCGGCGCGCGATGCCACGGGCACCATAACCATAGACCTGGCGGCGGTGGCCGATCTCGCGGGCAACGACCTCGGCGCCGGGACCGCGGTGCGGGAGCTGGCGGACGGCCAGGCCCCCCTGCTCGCATCCGCCTCCCTCGACCTCACGGCGGGCCACGGCGGCCGGCTCGCGCTCGAGTTCGACGAGGCGACGACGATGCCGGACGCGTGGTCGTTCGGGGGAGCCGTCGAGATCGGGGGCGGCGGCCGGACGATCGCCCTTTTCGCCGGCGACATTCCGTCCGTGGCATCGGGCCATACGGGAGACAGGGCGTTCGCGCTGGACGTATCCGGCGCCAAGCGGGTAGAGCTCAACGCGGCGGACCTGGGCTCCGCCCGCATATCGCTGCCCGGCGGCTTCGTGCGCGATCTCGCCGGCAACCCGCACGCGGGGAACCGGCCGGCGGTCCCGCTGGAATACGCGCAGGATCACACGCCCCCGCGCCTCGCCGCGGCCGCGTTCAACCTGGCGCCCGCGGGGGGCGGGGCGGGGCGGCTCGTCCTCACGTTCGACGAGGCTGCAGCAATTCCGGACGCGCGGTCGTTCCCCGGGAGCATCGAGGTACGCGGCAGCGGAGCCGGGAATGCCGCCGCAACCCTGTCCGCCGGCGACATACTGTCAACAGAATCCGGCCGGGCGGGGGACAGGACGTTCGTGCTGCTCGTGTCCGATTACAAGCGGGAGGCGCTCGGCGCCCCGGAATACGCCGATCCCCTGCGCGCCACCGTGGCGCTGCCGGACGGCTTCGCCACGAACGGCCGCTCGGCGTACGAGGCGGAGCCGGCGCCGCTGGCCGTGGCCCGCGACTCTGCCGCCCCGTCCTTCGTGCGGGCCTCCGTCCTGAACGGCAGCTCCGTCACGGCATACTACGACGAGCCGGTGCTGGCAGTGCCGGCCCACTATTCCGATATTGTGGCGGACGGCATCGCGGCGGAGGGCAGCCGCGGCGCCGCCTCGGGGGCGGCCGCGTACGGGAGGAACGTCGTGGTCTCGTGGAACGGCGCCCCCGCCGCCTCTACTGTGGGGTTCCGCGTGTCCGGGAACGTCACGGACCTGTTTGGGAACCACCTCTCGAACCCCGGCCCCAAGGCCGCGGGCGGGGAGGGGGCCGGCGGCGGGCAGCGGGTGCAGGTGGGGGTGTTCGCGCGCGGCCCCGGCGACCCGTCCGCGGCGGCGGCGCGGCTGGGGGCCGCCGAGTTCAACGCCGTGTCGGAGGAGCGGGGGTACCCGTTCTTCGTCGACGTGTCGGAATACGGCGCGCCGGCCGGCAGGGGCGCGGCGGCGGCGCTGCGGGACGCCCACGACGGCGGGAACGGCCCCGCGCTGTACGTGGGCCCGGCCTCGGACGCCGCGCTGCACGACATGGCGGGGTACGCGGCCGCCAACAACGTGGCCATAGTGTCGCACTCGTCGGCGGCGCGCTCGCTGGCCGTCGGGGGGGACGGCGTGTACAGGCTGGAGCCGGGCGCGGCGCACCTGGCCAGGGCCCTCGCCCACACAATAGCGCGGGGCGGGTTCGATGCGGTCGTGCCGGTGGTGCAGGCCGACCTGTACGGCTCCGCAGTCACCGGCAGCCCCGGGTTCGCGCACGTGCTGACGCCGGATGCGGGGCCCCCCGCCGGCGCCGCCGACGGCCCCGCGTTCGCGCACGGCCTGCTGGGGCCGCTGGCGGCCGACCTGGCGCCGCTCGGGATACCCGTCGGCCGGCCCGTCGAGTTCACGGGCGGCGGGGGGGCGGGGAGCGCCGCGGCCATAGGGGCCGCCGTTATGGCGGCCGCGGGGAGCGGCACGGGCAGGAGCGTGGCCGTCGTGTACGCGGGCTCGGACTCGGAGTTCGCCGCCATGGCGGGGAACGTCGGGGAGGGCAGCCCCATACGGGAGAGGTCCGCGTGGTTCGCGGCCGGCGGCGCGGGGGCGGGGACCGGCAGCGGGGTCGCCGCGTCCCCCCTAGTTATACGGGACGCGGCGGCGGCGCGGCTGGCCGGGGACGTAAGGCTGTCCGCGGTGCAGTTCGCGGTGGAGCGGAACGGCATGACGGACTATATAGACGACGCCGCGGGCGCGCCCGGGCCCGCCGGCTCGGCCACGCCGGCCTACGCCGCGTACGAGGCGGTCCGCGCGCTCGGCAGGGCGCTCGCCCTGGCGGGGGGCGATCCGCTGGAAGCGCGGGGCCGCGTGGCGGAGGCGGCCGCCCTGGACGGCGGCCCGCTCGGCCGCACGGATATGGACGGGAACGGCGACCTGCGGCTGCCCGTGACGTACGGCGTGTGGTCGGTGTCCGGCACGCCGGCGGGGTGGGTCCGGGCCCCCGAGCTGCTCCGCGGGATGGACAGGTGCGGGATGGCCCTGGAAAAGTCGTCGCTCGCCCTGCCCGCCCTGGCCCCGGGGCGGGCGAGCGGGTCGGCGAGGCAGACCGTGACCAACGCGGGAACAGTCCCGATGCCCGCGGTGTCCGTGTCCGCCACGGACTGGGCGCTGCACGGGCGCGGCTCCGCGCCCGGGGCCTCCCTGCCGTTCTCGCTCACGGAGATATCAATAGGCTCGGGGGGCTTCGCCCCGCTGGCGGCGGGCGCCGAGATACCCGGCGGGACGCCGGCGGGCGGCAGCGTTGCGGTCGACTTCCGGCTGAACCTGGAAGGGGTGCCCGAGCTCGACGCCCACACAGTCACGCAGACCGTCACGTACGGGGTGGACTGCTAGCGGGGCGCGGCGTCCCGCCCGCATCAGGCGGGGCGGCGCCGGCCGGCATTCCGGCGGGCGCGGCGCGGGATGCGGCCGGAAGCGCGGCGGGCCGTGAAAAAACGCGCCGTTTTGCGGTCCGCCCCGCAACCCCGGACGGCGCCCGGGCTCCGCTCCTCCCCCCGCCCCGTCCCTCCCGCCGCCACGGTGTCCATCCCGTCGCAGGCGGCGCCTTGGGGTCGGCCTCCCTGACCGCGTTCCCCCACTTCGGGGAGCGCGCGCCGCTCCCGGGCAGGCGCCCGGAGGCCGAAAAGGCGGCCCCGGGCGCGCGGCGCGGGGTCAGGGGCGTGCCTAGCGCCAGCGCGGGGTGCGCCCGAAGGCTGAAAAGGCGGCCTCGGACGCCCGGCGCCGCCCGTGCCCGCCGGTGGCCGCGCGGGGCGGAGGCGGCGGCCGCGAAGCAGCCGGGCGGAGAAGGGCGCCGCCGCCGAGCCGGCCGCCCCCGCCGCCGAGCCGGCCGGGCGGAGAAGGGCGCCGCCTGCGCGGGGTGCGGCGAGCTGGCCGCGAAGCTGAAAAAGGCCGAGAAGCGGATCAACTCGCGCGACGGCTACAACAAGCCCGATGCGGAAAGGCACAGCGCCGACAGGGCCGAGTTCCGCAGGGAGCACGGCGCGCACGACGGCGATCGCAAGCCGAGGAAGAAGATGGGCCCGCCCGTCGGGCACAAGGGGGTGTCGCACTCGCGCAAGTCGGAGGAGACGCGCTACGCCCGCCTTTCCGCGTGCGAGTACTGCGGGTTGGCCGAGCATCTGTCGGAGCGGCCCCGCAACAAGATGCGTGTCAAGCTGGACGGCGCCGGGAAGATCAGGGCCTCCCGCATCTCGGCCGGGCGGGCCTGGTGCGCGAGGTGCTGCAGGATCGGCACGGCAGAGTCGGAGTCGATTCCGGGCACCCGCACGAGAATCGGGCTGCCCGGGTCCGCGGTCGCCTGCATCGCGAAGGCCATGCCGTGCGCGTCCGTAGCCGAGCTCGTGGAGGAGGAGCACGGGTGCGGGTTTGCGCAGACCGCCGCCATCAACGCCCGCGACGCCGCCGCCAACCTGCTGGAGCCGGGAGGCCGGCGCGCCGCGGAGCGCATCAAGGACAGCGACGGGTGCGGGCAGGCCGACGAGACCCCCTTCAACATGCGCGGGAAGCGCGGGTACGCGCGGGTGGTCTGCTGCTGGGATGCGGTGCGCGCGGGGTTCCCGGGCAGCAGGGCGGCGGCCGCGGCGGGCCCGTACTTTCCCGAGGTGAAGGGCAAGCCGATGGTGACCGGCGGGCACGCGGGGTACAGCGGGATAGGCGCGAGGCAGACCTGCCCCACCCGCCTGCTGCGGCACGCCGAGAGCTTCGCGATCCGCGCCGCGGATGCGGAGGACCGGGAGCTGCGCCTGCGGCTCCGCTACGCGTACCGGAAGATCTCCCGCATCGACACGGCGGACGAGGCCGCCGTCCGGGAGCTGGAGAGGCGGGTGCTGGAGATCGCGGGAGGGCGCGGCGGGGAGCGCGCGATGCGCGCCGCCCTCGCCGGCGCGCTGCCGCGCATGCTCGCGTTCCCGAGGCATCCCGGCATGCCCTGCCACAACAACAGGACCGAGCAGGCGACGCGCGGGGGGCCGGCCGGGGAAAAGAGGTCGCGGCGCCGGCCGGGGAGCGCGGCAGGCATGCGCCGCCTCTCCATAACGTGCACCGTGTTCCAGGCGCGCGGGCGCCTGGGAATCTGGCCGTCGGCCGCGCTGAAGGCCCTCCGCGCCGACCCGGAATGGGACGTGTTCGCGCATCCCGCCGCCGGGCCGCCGAGGGCCCCGGCGGCGGCAGCCGCCTGACCGCCGGCAGCGGCCCTCGCGATGCCGCCCCGCGCGCGCCGGGGCAGCGCGGGCTGCAGCATTCGCCCCGGATGCCGGCGCGTCCCCGGGCGGGGCCCGTCCAAGCAGCGGATCGGGCGCGATGCCGCGCCGGCTTGGCGGGGACGGGCCCCGCGGCGCCGGCCGGTGGCAGCTTTTGGGCGCGGCCGGCAAGTGGTCGTGAGTCCACACCCGAATTCCAGTCGATCATGATGGGCGCGGAGGCGCGCAGGCTGCGCGGGGCGGACTTCGGGTTCGGCAACGAGCACCTGCGCGGGGGGACGAGGGCGCTTCCGGCGGCCGAGGCCGCCGATGCGGGGAAAACGGCTCCAAAATCGTGAGCTCGTGCGTTTTGGGCGCGATCGTGGGATGCGCCACATGAATGCAAATAGTTATAACTGCTTGATATCAAACGTCGGTATCTTGGACGACAAACTCAGGCCGGAACTGGTCGTCGGGGTGATCGGCGCGCTGGGGACGGACATGGGCCGCGTCCGCGATGCGATCGCCGTGGCGCTGGCCCCGGTCAAGTACAGAACGGAAGACATAGATCTCGGCGCCGCGGTGTCGGAGGTCGGGGGCTTGGGAACGCCCGCGGGGGGCGGCACCGAGCACGACAGGATCTCGTCCAGGATGGAGCGCGGCAACGAGCTGGAACGCGCCGCGGGGCCGGGCGCCGCCGCGTCCCTGGCGGTGGCCATGATGCAGAGGTCCCGCAAGCGCGTCGCGGGATCCGCGGAAAAGCCGGCCGCCGGCCGCGCCTGCGTGCTCGGGCCGATCACGCGCCCCAGCGAGATCAAGGTGCTTCGCGGCGCGTACGGCGGGCGGCTCCTGCTCGTCTCCGCGTACTCGCCGAGGGACGCGAGGATCAAGGAGCTGGAGAAAACGGCGGGGGATCGAGCCAGGCTCCTCGTCGACAGGGACTACCACGAGGAGGGCGGCGCCGGGCAGTCGGTGAGGGATGCGTTCCAGGCTGCGGACTTTTTCTTGGTCGTGTCGGATCTGAAATCCGTCCAGATCCACACCTGCCGGTTCTTCGAGCTGGTATTCGGCAACACGTTCCACACCCCGACCTTGGAGGAGTCGGGCATGTTCCACGCGTTTGCGGCCGCCCGCCTGTCCTCGTCCATGTCCCGGCAGGTAGGGGTGGCCGTACAGGACGCGAGGGGGAATCTGCTCGCCACCGGCGTCAACGAGGTGCCCAAGGCGGGAGGCGGGGTCTACGCTGCCGGGGACGAGCCCGACTGGCGCGAGTTCAGGCGCGGGTACGACTCGAACCGGAGGGAGCGCGACGCGATGCTCGCGGACGCGCTCTCGCGCCTCGGGCGGGCCGGCCTGCTCTCGGCGGAATGCGGGGGCATGAGCGGCGAGGAGATCGCGGCCATGGTGCGGCAGACCGCCGATCTGTCGGGGATGAAGATCATGGGCGTGACCGAGTACGGCAGGGAGGCGCACGCCGAGATGGACGCCCTGGCGGGCGCCGCCAGGCGCGGCGTGCCGGTATGCGGCTGCATCATGTACTGCACCACGTTCCCCTGCCACGTCTGCGCGAAGCTCATCGTGGATGCAGGCATACGGCTGCTCGTATTCGTGGAGACGTACGAGAAGAGCCACGCCGGGAAGCTGTTCGCGGACTCGATCAGCGTGGAAAGCCCCCAGGAGGGCAAGGTGCACTTCAAGCCGTTCATGGGCATCGCGCCCAAGCGCTACATAGACCTCTTCACCATGGGCAGGCGCAAGGACGCGGCCGGCAGGAAGGCGGAATGGAATGCCGCCGAGGCCGTCCCGAGGCTGCTCCCCTACGGGGAGTACCTGGAGAATGAGGATGCGGTCGTGAAACGCCTGCACAAAGCAATGGCCGAAAACGGCCTCTCGCCGAACTATGCCGAATGAGAAGGCTTATACCGCAGCCCGACCAGCACTAACCATGGAAGAAAAACTCGAGAAAGGCTGGCTAAAGGAACAGATGGAAGAGTCGGTAGCGCGCTTTGACAAGCTGCCCAAGTGGAAGCAGGACATGCTCCTTGCCCGGCTAGAGTACGATCTGCGGGAAGAGTAGGTAGCCGGGCGCGCCGCTTCCCGCCCGCGGATTCCCGGAAACGGGCGGGGCGGGATCGCGGCGGGCCGCCGATCTGTCGCGGGCGGGATCGCGGGCGCGGCGGGGAGGCTCGCGCCGGCAAGGGGCCGGCCCCGCACCGCGCACATTCCCCCGCCGCGCCCGCGCGAAGCATGCGGCGGCCGCCGGCATGCGGTTGCCCGTCTTCGTCGGGACGCGCAGGAACGGCCGAGTCGGGAAGCCGTCCGCGGGCTTGAACGGCGCGGAAAGCATCCGGGAGGGCAGGTCGCGCTTCGAGCCGTTCGCGGTCATCGCGCCCAAGCGCTACGTCGACCTCTTCACCATGGGCAGGCGCGAGGGCGCGTCCGGCAGGAAGGCGGAATGGGATGCCGCCGGGGCCGCTCCGAGGCTTGTCCCCCGCGGGGAGCACCCGGAGGATGCGGCCGTGAAACGCCTGCGCAAGGCAGCGGCCGAAAACTGCCCCTCGCCGAACGATGCCGGATGAGAAGTCTTATACCGCGGCCCGACCGGCACTCACCGTGATGGAAAAATTCAAGAAGGGCGAGTTGGGGAAACAGATAGAAGAGTCGGTAGCGCGCTTTGACAAGCTGCCCAAGTGGGAACAGGACATGTACCTTGCCCGGCTAGAGTACGCACTGCGGGAAGAGTAGGCAGCCGGGCGCGCCGCTTCCCGCCTGCGGATTCCCGGAAACGGGCGGCGCAGGATCGCGGGCGCGGCCGGGCACGGGAGGGAAGCGCGCGCCGGGACGGGCGCCCTCGCAGGCGCGGCGTGCCGGCGAGGGACCGCGCCGCGTTCCCCTGCCGCGCCCGCGATGCTCGTCGTGGCCGCCGGCATGCGGCTGCCCGTCTTCGTCGGGACGCGCAGGAACGGCCGAGTCGGGAAGCCGTCCGCGGGCTTGAACGGCGCGGAAAGCATCCGGGAGGGCAGGTCGCGCTTCGAGCCGTTCGCGGTCATCGCGCCCAAGCGCTACGTCGACCTCTTCACCATGGGCAGGCGCGAGGGCGCGTCCGGCAGGAAGGCGGAATGGGATGCCGCCGGGGCCGCTCCGAGGCTTGTCCCCCGCGGGGAGCACCCGGAGGATGCGGCCGTGAAACGCCTGCGCAAGGCAGCGGCCGAAAACTGCCCCTCGCCGAACGATGCCGGATGAGAAGTCTTATACCGCGGCCCGACCGGCACCAACCATGGAAGAAAAACTCGAGAAAGGCTGGCTGAGGGAACAGATGGAAGAGTCGGTAGCGCGCTTTGCCAAGCTGCCCAAGTGGGAACAGGACATGTACCGTGCCCGGCTAGAGTACGATCTGCGGGAAGAGTAGGCAGCCGGGCGCGCCGCTTCCCGCCCGCGGATTCCCGGAAACGGGCGGCGCGGGATCGCGGCGGACCAGGCAGGCCCCAGGCGCGGGTTTTGGGCGCGGCCGCGGCGCGGCCGCGCTACTATGCAGAGATCCGCACGGCCATGCATTCCGATTTCCGCGGCGGCGGAGCCAAGCGGCGCGCGGGGCGGCGGGGCGGTTCCCCCGCGCCGATCGCGACCCGGCCGTTCAAGGGGCCGGGCATCGGGACGGGGAAGGGGCACGACGCGGCGTGCGGGCCGGCCGCGCGCGCGGCGGGGGCGGGGCCCGACCGCGCGGCCGTCGGGCCCGCCGCGAAAAGGGCGGGGCGGCCGCCTCGGGCGGGAGGGGGACGCCGGGGCGCGCGCGGGGCTGGCCGCCCGCGCGCGGAGGAAGGCGGGCGGGATCGCCGCCGGCCCCGGCCGGGACAGGTCCGCCGCGCACAACCGGCTGGCGCGGGCGCGCGGGGCGCGGGCGGGGGCGCTTCCCGGACGGGGCCCGGCTCTGGCAGCTCGCGGCGGATCCCGGCAGGGGCCCCGGGCGGCGCGGCCCCGGGCCCGGCCGGCGGAACTCCGGCCCCGCCCGCGCCCGCGCGGGGCGAAAGTTCGGCGCGGGGCACGCAAGGTCCGGGATGCGGGACATCCCCGAGAGGCGGGAGCCTTCCAAGCGCAAGGCGCGGCGGGGGAGCCCCGGCGCCGCCCCGAGGAAAAAGCGGCAGCGCGGGGGGAGCGCGGGGCGGCCCGCGGGGGAAGGGGCGGCATCGGGGCCCGGAACGGGCCCGCCGCGGGCGGTTCCCGATCTCCCCGCCGGCGCGGGAGGGGGCGGATCGCCGGGATCCCGGCCGCCGGCGCGCCCTTACGCGCGCCGTGCGGCGGGGCGGGCGCCGGCGGCCGCGCCGGCTTTCCGGGGCGCGCCCGCGGGGGATCCGGCGTGGCGCCGGCAGCAGCGGGCGGCGCCCCGCGCCCGCGGGGGCCGGGAGGTTCCCGGAACCCCCCGGCGGGGGGGTCCCGGGGCGCCCGCCGCCGCGCGCGCCGGAGCCGGGCCCGATCCGGATGCGGCGGGGGCGATCGGGCGCGCCGGCCGGCGGGATCGCCGGGGCGCCCGGCGGGGAGCCCGCGCGGGGCGTTCCGCGCGGGGAAAAGCCCGCCGGGCCGCCCGGCGCGGCGGGCCCGCCCGGCCGGTCCGCCGGCCGAAGCTGCCCGGCGCGCCGGCCGGGGCGCCCCGCCGGGCGCGCCCGTTCCCGCGCGCGCGGCGGCCCGGCCCGCCGCGGCCGCGAAGGCCGGCATCCGCCCGGCGCGGATCGTCGAACCGTCCGTTTCCCCGCCGCGCCCGCGGGGCCGCGCCGCGCGCGCGCCCGCCGGCGGCATGCCGGCGCGGGCCGCCGCCCGCCCCCGGCCGGGCCGCGCGCCCCGCGCAAGGCGCCGGGGGCGCCCTGGAACCCGCGGGCGCCCGCGACTCGGCGCCGCGCCGATCATTCGCCCGTGCCGGCAGGGCCCCGCCTTCGCGTCCAGGGAGGCCCGTCCCACGGCTGGCGAAAAGCCGCCGCGGGCCGCCGCCCGCGCATCCTCCGGCGGCCGGCCCCCCGGGATCGCCGCCGGCCCCGGCGCCGGATTCCGCCACTCGGCGGGGAGGGGGCGGCCCGCGCGCCGGCGGGGGCCGCCGCGGGGCGGCGATCCGGCCGGGTGCGGGGGCCGGCGGGCGGGCGGCGCGGGGCCGGCCGCGCCCCCCGGGGCGCCGGATCGTCAGCACGGGGGCTCGTAGCACCTCACGAAGCCGCTCTCGCGCTTGCACGCGTTTATGATCTCTATGGCCTTTTCGGCGTCGCGGCACGCCACGGAGAACGCGGCGTCGACCTCGCGGGTCGAGGACGCGTTCGAGTTGTGCCAGACGTATTCCCAGTCCCGGGTGATCCGCTCGCCCAGCTCGTGATCCACGACGAGCACCCCGTTGATCGGGCGCCCGAATATGTGGTTCATGGGCAGGTCCCCGCAGTCCTTGGCGGGGGGCGCGCGGAACACGTCGCACGCGCTCCCGCCGGGCGGGGCGGCGCCGGATCCTCCGGGCTGCGCGCCCCCGCCGCCCGGCCCGCCGTCGTGCGCGGAACCGGCCAGGAACGCGAGCGCGGCGGCGGCCGCGATCGCGGGGACGACGAGGAGGATCTTCACGGCCGTGCTACGCCTTCCCGCTTTTGCAGTATGTGTTTGCCGGCCCCGGGCGGCGCGATCGGGCGGCGCGGCAACCCGGCGCGCGCCGCCGGGGGCGATCGGGCGGGGGGCGGGGGCCGCGGCCCTCCCCGCGCGGCGCGCCCGCGCCGCGCCCCCCGGGGCGCCGGATCGTCAGCACGGGGGCTCGTAGCACCTCACGAAGCCGCTCTCGCGCTTGCACGCGTTTATGATCTCTATGGCCTTTTCGGCGTCGCGGCACGCCACGGAGAACGCGGCGTCGACCTCGCGGGTAGAGGACGCGTTCGAGTTGTGCCAGACGTGGTTCCAGTCCCGGCTGATCTTCTCGGCCAGTTCGCGATCCACGGAGTAGTTCCCGGGGCTGCGCTTGCAGCCGGGGGGGTCGTCCGACCCGTCGATGTGGATGATGCACGAAAAGACGTAGTTCATGGGCAGGTCCCCGCAGTCCGCGGCGGGGGGCGCGCGGAACACGTCGCACGCGCTCCCGCCGGGCGGGGCGGCGCCGGATCCGCCGGGCTGCGCGCCCCCGCCGCCCGGCCCGCCGTCGTGCGCGGAACCGGCCAGGAACGCGAGCGCGGCGGCGGCCGCGATCGCGGGGACGACGAGGAGGATCTTCCCGGCCATGCTACGCCTTCCCGCTTTTGCAGTATGTGTTTGGCAGCCCCGGGCGGCGCGATCGGGCGGCGCGGCATCCCGGCGCGCGCTGCCGGGGGCGATCGGGCGGGGGGCGGGGGCCGCGGCCCTCCCCGCGCGGCGAGCCCGCGCCGCGCCCCCCGGGGCGCCGGCCCGCCAGCGCGGGGGCGCGCATCACCCCGCGGAGCCCCCCTCTTCCGCGCGCGCGTTTGCGATCCCTGCGGCCTTTTCGGCGTCGCGGCACGCCTGGCCGAACGCGGCGTCGACCTCGCGGGTCAAGGACGCGTTCGAGTTGCGCCAGGCGTGGTTCCAGTCCCGGCCGATCCGCTCGCCCAGCCCGTGATCCGCGACGGGCGCTCAGTCGCAGAACCATCCCCCGCCTCCGGTCTCGCTCCCAGCCAAACATTCCGAGTCGCCGTCATCGGGCCGGCAATGCGACGCAGTTCTCGGGTTGCGGCGGCCGGGCATTATTATCCCGTTTTCTGTTCCGCTGCCGGCATTTCGCACGGCATCCACAGATGCCGCGCAGTCCAACCCCCAACGCCCACCTTCTCCAGACGAACCTCCCATCAGCTGGCCGCAGTACCCGGTAGATTGATTGCGGGCACCCCGAAATGTCGCGCGTTCCGCGCCGCACGTGGATGTCAAAACGACGCCTGCCGCAACCTCCCCGATCTTTTTTTCCGCGTCCCGATCAGCCCGGTTAATGCCGATCACCGTGCCCGGCGCGACGGCGGGCGGATCAATTCCCATCCGCGGCAGCCGGAGGCCGCCGTTTACCAGTTTCGTTGTGGCCGCGTTCATTTTTGCCTCGTCGGCCCCGGACACGCCCACTGCCGCCATCGGCGGGGACGGCGGATCAGGCTGTTCCCTTGAACGAAGCACGGTCGCGCTGCTTCGCCCCATGGCGTCCCGCGCGCCTCTGCCGCCGTCCGCCGACGATCCGCGCAGTCGGTTCTGATCCATTAGCTGATCCGCGGTTTCCAGAATCCCGCGCATCTGCCGCTTCGTTTCAGGATCCGCCGGATCACCGGCCACCGTGGCCGGATTCCAATCCGGACCATTCCGTCCCGGTGCCCGCCGCGCGCGTGCCGTTCCTGGCGGAGCAGACAGCACGGGTGCCAGCCGCGCTGCCACGGTCGGAGGCTTGGAGGCCATCGCCGGTGATCGCGCGCGTGGCTTAAAAGGGTCGCTCAACTTGGTTCGCCCCTTTTTGCCAGCCGCAAACTCGAGTCGCACGCGCCTGCCTCCTCCCGCCGCGCCGGTTCCCTGCGCGCCGCCACCGTCACTGATTCCGCCATGCCGCGGCACGAATCCGCCATGCCGGTACCAACCGACCAAGGGATTCCGCCGTTCGGCCAGGATCGAGCGGCGCGCGGGCCAGCCGGAGCGCCCGAGGCGCGGCGGGAGGGGGGGCAAGTGCGCGCGGAGTCCGTGCGCGGGGTGTTCCGCGCGGGGGAACTGGAGCCCGTCGGGCCGTCCGGCTGCCCGGCGCGCTGGCCGCGGCTTGACGGTCCCGTCCTGCCCGGCCGCGATGATGCCGCCAAGCCGTCCGGCTGCCCGGCGCGCCGGCCGCGGCACCCCGCCGGCCGCCCCCGCCCCCGTCCGCGCGCGGGCGCGCGCGGTCCCCCGCGCCCCGGGGCCCGTT
Organism: uncultured Candidatus Cenarchaeum sp.; assembly: GCA_958295735.1. Classification (GTDB taxonomy): domain Archaea; phylum Thermoproteota; class Nitrososphaeria; order Nitrososphaerales; family Nitrosopumilaceae; genus Cenarchaeum. The sequence goes on along the minus strand of OY282369.1, from coordinate 2,589,955 downwards.
TTCCGCGGCGCCGCCGGCGTTCGCGCCCCGCCGCCCGGCGGCCCGGCTCGCCGCGGCCGCGAAGCAGGCATCCGCGGGGCGCGCCGGCCGCGGGTTGTCGGACAATCCATTCCCTCGTCGCGTTTGCCGCGGCGGGGGACAGGGGCGGGGATCAAGACGGCCAAGGGCATCGCGGGAACCGCAACCGGCAACTCGATCGCCCTGCGGCTGCCGCCCTTGTCCGCGCCGCTCCCCGCGTACGACCCGCGGGGGATCGCCGGGTTCGCCGCCGGCGCGGCGGATCGCGGCGGCCGGAGAAAGCCGGCCGCGGGCCCGTCCGCCGGGGGCATCGCGGGGGCCCCGGGATCGTTCGCCGCGGGCGGGGGCGGGCGGCGCCGGGCGGCGCCCGGGGATCCGGAGCCCGCCAGGCCGTCAGGATTCGGGATGCGCCGGCCGCGGGGCCTCCCCGCCGGCCGCGCTCCTTCCCGCGCGCGGCCCGCCGCGCCCCCGTTTTTTTTGTGGCGCGCCCCGCGCCCCGCCGCCCCGCGCAAAAGCCGATCCTGCTCCCGCGCGGCGCCCCCGCCTGCCGCGGCGGCGGAGCCGGCATCCGCCGGGCGCGCCGGCCGGGGACTGCCGCGCGGTGGGCTCGTCTGCCGCGTTTGCCGCGGGCGGCGCGGGCCCGCGCCCAAAATCCACATCCGGGACGCACTGGCACGCGGGCGCCGGCGCGCGCAGCCGGATCCCCGGCGGGCCGCGGGCAAAATGCGCCGGCGCGCGCCGCCGCGTCCGTCCGGGCCCGCAAGCCCGGGGCCGGCGGGGCCGCGGCGGACCCCGGGGCGGGCGGGGCCGCGGCGAGCCGGAGGGTGCTGGGAAAGGCGGGGCGGCTCGCCGCCGATCCGCGGGCAGGGCGGAGGGGCGGCGGCTCGTGCGCCGTCCCGCCGTCCGTTCCCGGAATGGCGCGCGCGGCCGCGGCATCGTCGTGCCGCTGCACGGGGTTCAGGACGCAATCGCGGCACTCCCCCGGGACGAGCCGACCTGCTGCCGCGCGGAGGCCGTCAGGATCCCGGAGGGGCTCCCGCCCGCGGAAAGCTCCGGCTAGCGCCCCCGCGCCGGCCCCGGGAACGGCCGGCGGGGGCGCCGGCATCGCCGCGCTGCCGGGGGGCGCGGGCGCCCCTCGGGCATTCCCGCCAGGCGGGATTCCCTTCCCCCGCCCGTCCCGGGGCGCGTCCGGCCCCCCTCTCCCCCGCCGGCGCGCCCCCTCCGGCAGGCCCCCCGGCGCCGCGGGCGGCCGGCGGCGGTTCCCCGCGCGCGCGGCCGCGGAACGGGCGATCGCGGCAGGCGGACCGGCCCCCGAACGCCCCGCGCGGCCGCCGGCCCGCGGGCGGGCAGCCCCCCGCCGGCATCCCGCCGCGCGCGGCCGCGCCGGGGAGCGGCCCCTCCCCCCCCCCCCCGCGCCGCGTGCCCGCCTCCGGGGCCGCGGGCCCGCGCTCCGGGCCGATCCGTTCCCCGGCCCCGGGGCGGGCGGCTGGCCGATCGGCCCGCGGGGCGGGCGGGCCTTTCGCCCGGATCTTTTTCCCCGCCGCGGGACCCGGGCCCGCCGCGCGCCCCCGCCGCGCCGCCGGGAACGGTCCCGGCCGCGGGGCTTCCGGGCGGCGGCCGCCGCGGGGCCGCGGCCCCCCGCCCGCGCCGCCTCCTGCGGCCCGGCAGGTCGAGCAGCCAGCCCGCCGCGTGCGCGATCGGCAGCCAGAACGCGACGTTGACCGCGACGGCTATGAGGAACCGGACGTGCGTCTCGGGGCGGAGCATGTCGATCAGCACCAGCCCGTACAGGATCGCCAGGGCGTTGGGATGGAAAAACAGCGCGTCGTAATGCGCGCGCAGATCCGGAACGGGGCCCGGCAGGGCTGCCGCCAGGATGCCGTGGAGCGGGAGCAGCGCGTCGTCCAGCGGCACCAGCAGGCTGTACGACTTGGCTGCCGTCAGGATGCCGTGGAGCGGGAGCAGCGCGTACAGCAGCATCCGCGCGCGCTTCATGGCGAGAAGGGGCGCGGCGCCCCGCCCCCCGGCGCGGATCCGCCGGCGCCCGGCGCGCCCGCCGCGCGGTCCCGCGCGCTGCCCGCGCGCGCCGCCCGGCCAGGAACCCGCGTTTTTGCCGCGGTCTCGCGGCGCGGGGGGCCGCCCGCGCGGCCGGCGCGGCCGGCGGCGGGGCCCCGCGCATCGCGGAACTTCGCCCGGCCGCCGCCCCTCGCGGCGGGCAGCCCGCCGCGCGCCCCGCCGCGCGGGGCCCGCCCCGGCCCGCCGCGGAATGCGCCGGCAGCCGGGCGATCCCCGCCGCGAAAGGACGAGCGGCGCGCCTTTTCGCGGGTTCCCGCATCGAGCCAGGCGGGAACCGGATGCGGGCCGCCGCCGCCGTTGAATCCGCGCCCGGCGCGGGTCCCGCCGCCCGCGCCCGTCCCGGCCCGCCCGCGGTCCGGATCGGCCGCGGCCGGGCGTGCCGCCCCGGCCGCGGGAATGCCGGCGGCCCCGGGGCGGCCGGCATCCGGGGCGCCGGGAGCCCCCCCGCGCGCGATCTTCGCCCTTTCGCCCCCGGCGGGGCCGCGCGCGCCCGCGCCGGCGCGGATCCCCCCCGCCGCTGCCCCGAACGGCGCGCCGCGCCCCGCGCCGGGCCCGCCGGCCTCCCGCTCCGGGGATTTCCCGTCCCCCGCATCGCGCTCGGGCCATTCCCCCGCCCCTTCCTCGAATTCCCGCGCCGTTTTCGCGCCGGCCGGATCGCCGTCCCACATCCCTGCCGCGCGCGCCCGCCCGGCGGGCGCGATCGCGGCGGCGATCGGGGCTGCGGGCAGCGCGGCCCCGGTTTTTTCGCCCACCGCGCAGGCCGGCGGCGGGGCGGCATAAAAGGCCCGCGCAGCATTGTCAGCGCAGGGCCGGCCGATCCCCGCCCTCCCGCGCCCGGCCGCGCCGCCGGGGGCGCGCCTCCCGCGCCCGGCCGCGCCGGGGCGGGGCGGGCCCGCGGCGGTTCCCCGCGGCCCGTCCCGGCGCCTCCGGGGCCGCGCCCCGCGCGGCGCCTCCGTGGACGGCGGATCCCGCCGGGGGGCGCCGGAGCGGCCGCCCGCCGTCCGGGGGCGCGGGGCCCGCGCGCGGCGGCGGAACGGGCGGGCCCGCGGCGGATCCGTTCCCGCCCACGGCTCCCGGCGGCACCATGCGGGACGGCCCCCTTCCCGCGCCGCGGGCGGCGCGGCGCCGCGCCCCGCCCGGCGGGGGCCGCCGCGCGCCGCGCGGTCCCGGGACCCCGCGGGCGGCGCCGCGCCCCGCCCCCCGCCGCCTTTTTCCGCCAAGTTCGACGCGATCAACGCGGCGTTCGCCCACGAGGCGCCCTCCCCGCCCCCCGCCGCCTTTTTCCATCACCCGATCGCCCGAGCCGCCCTGCCGGGATCCGGCCCCGCCGCGGCCGGGCGCCTTTTTCCCCCGTCCCGCGCGATCCCCCGGCGGAACCGGTTCCGGGCCGGCAGGGTCCGGGCGCGCGGGGTCGCGCGCCGGCCAGCCGCGGGCGCGAAAACGACTTCGCGGGATTCGCGCCCGCGGCGCGGGGGTCGCCGACCTCGCGCGTTCGCGGGGGCGCCCGCCCCTCCCCCGCCGCGCCGGTTCCTCGCGCCGCAGCGCCGTCCCCGGTTCCGCCGTGCCGGCGGCGCGAACCCGCCGTGCCGGCACCGCCGGGGGATCCCGCCGTCCGGCCGGGATCGCGCGGCGCGCGTGCCCGCCGGAGCGCCCGAGGCGCGGCGGGGGAGGGGCAAGCGCGCGCGTTCGGGCGGTCAAAACCCTTATTGTGCGGAATCCTGCCGGGGGGACAATGGCGGCAGGTGGCATGCCAAATTCCGCGCGCCGCAAGCCGAGGGCGGGCAGGCCGGTTGCGGGCACGGGGGCGCCGGCGAGCGCTGGCAGATCCTCTCCCGTACGGCGGCAAAAGGCGCCGGCGCGCGCTGGCAGATCCCCGACGGCCGGGCGGCAAAAGGCGCCGGCACGCGCTGGCAGATCCCCGACGGCCGGGCGGCAAAAGGCGCCGCCGCGCGCCGCCAGATCCTCTCCCGTACGGCGGCAAAAGGCGCCGGCACGCGCTGGCAGATCCCCGACGGCCGGGCGGCAAAAGGCGCCGGCGAGCGCTGGCAGATCCCCGACGGCCGGGCGGCAAAAGGCGCCGCCGCGCGCCGCCAGATCCTCTCCCGTACGGCGGCAAAAGGCGCCGGCGAGCGCCGCCAGATCCTCTCCCGTACGGCGGCAAAAGGCGCCGGCGCGCGCCGCCAGATCCTCTCCCGTACGGCGGCAAAAGGCGCCGCCGCGCGCTGGCAGATCCTCTCCCGTACGGCGGCAAAAGGCGCCGGCGCGCGCTGGCAGATCCCCGACGGCCGGGCGGCAAAAGGCGCCGGCGCGCGCCGCCAGATCCTCTCCCGTACGGCGGCAAAAGGCGCCGGCGCGCGCCGCCAGATCCTCTCCCGTACGGCGGCAAAAGGCGCCGGCGCGCGCTGGCAGATCCCCGACGGCCGGGCGGCAAAAGGCGCCGGCGCGCGCTGGCAGATCCCCGACGGCCGGGCGGCAAAAGGCGCCGCCGCGCGCTGGCAGATCCCCGACGGCCGGGCGGCAAAAGGCGCCGGCGCGCGCTGGCAGATCCCCGACGGCCGGGCGGCAAAAGGCGCCGGCGCGCGCCGCCAGATCCTCTCCCGTACGGCGGCAAAAGGCGCCGGCGCGCGCCGCCAGATCCTCTCCCGTACGGCGGCAAAAGGCGCCGGCGCGCGCTGGCAGATCCCCGACGGCCGGGCGGCAAAAGGCGCCGCCGCGCGCTGGCAGATCCCCGACGGCCGGGCGGCAAAAGGCGCCGGCGCGCGCTGGCAGATCCCCGACGGCCGGGCGGCAAAAGGCGCCGGCGCGCGCTGGCAGATCCCCGACGGCCGGGCGGCAAAAGGCGCCGGCGCGCGCCGCCAGATCCTCTCCCGTACGGCGGCAAAAGGCGCCGGCGCGCGCTGGCAGATCCCCGACGGCCGGGCGGCAAAAGGCGCCGGCGCGCGCTGGCAGATCCCCGACGGCCGGGCGGCAAAAGGCGCCGGCGCGCGCTGGCAGATCCTCTCCCGTACGGCGGCAAAAGGGGCCGCCGCGCGCCGCCAGGCCGTCCGCAAGCCGCAAGCCGAGGGCGCCGGCGCGCGCCGCCAGATCCTCCCCCGGCCGCAAGCCCAAGGCGCCGGCGCGCGCCGCCAGATCCTCCCCCGGCCGCAAGCCCAAGGCGCCGGCGCGCGCCGCCAGATCCTCTCCCGTACGGCGGCAAAAGGCGCCGGCGCGCGCCGCCAGGCCGTCCGCAAGCCGCAAGCCGAGGGCGCCGGCGCGCGCCGCCAGATCCTCTCCTGTACGGCGGCAAAAGGCGCCGCCGCGCGCCGCCAGATCCTCTCCTGTACGGCGGCAAAAGGCGCCGCCGCGCGCCGCCAGATCCTCCCCGGTCCGGCGGCAAAAGGCGCCGCCGCGCGCCGCCAGATCCTCCCCGGTCCGGCGGCAAAAGGCGCCGCCGCGCGCCGCCAGATCCTCCCCGGTCCGGCGGCAAAAGGCGCCGCCGCGCGCCGCCAGATCCTCCCCCGGCCGCAAGCCCAAGGCGCCGGCGCGCGCCGCCTTGTCCGTTAAGGTCAGACGGCAAAAGGCGCCGCCGCGCGCCGCCAGATCCTCCCCCGGCCGCAAGCCCAAGGCGCCGGCGCGCGCCGCCAGATCCTCCCCCGGCCGCAAGCCCAAGGCGCCGGCGCGCGCCGCCAGATCCTCCCCCGGCCGCAAGCCCAAGGCGCCGGCGCGCGCCGCCTTGTCCGTTAAGGTCATACGGCAAAAGGGGCCGCCGCGCGCCGCCTTGTCCGTTAAGGTCATACGGCAAAAGGGGCCGCCGCGCGCCGCCAGCTCCGTCCCGGCGCGCGCCGTCAGCTCCATCCCGGCGCGCCGGCCCGGGGCGGGCGGGGCCGTGGCGATCCCGAGGGTGCCGGCGCGCGCCGCCAGGACCGTCCAGGCCCGCCGGCCGAGGGCGGGCGGGGCCTTGGCGAGCCGGAGGGTGCTGGGAAAGGCGAGGCGGCTCGCCGCCGATCCGCGCGTAAGGCGGAGGGGCGACGGCTCGTACGTCGTCCCGTCGTCCGTTCCCGGAAGGGCGTACGAGACCACGGCATCGTCGTGCCACTGCCTGGGGTTCCTGTACTCGCCGTACTACCAGGGGACCGAGCCGACCTGCTACCACGTGGAGGCCGTCAAGATCCTGGAGGGGCTCCCGCCCGCGGAATGCTCCGACTAGGCGCGGCGCCGGCGCGGCCCGCCGCGGGAGGGGCCCCCGCCCCGCGCCCCCGCGCCCTTCCCCGACAGCGCCGCGGCCGCCGCCCGCGCCGCCCCCGACGCCCCGTCCACCAGCCTCCGCAGGTCGGCCTCCCCGATGGCCAGCGGGGGCACCAGCATCACGATGCTGCCCAGGGCGCGAAGGTACACGCCGCGCCGCCGCCCCTCCTCGAACAGGATCCTGTTCAGCGACGCCCCGCCCCCCGGCGCGTCCAGTTCCACCCCCGCCAGCAGGCCCTTGTGGCGCACCTCGGCCCCCCCGGGCCAGCGCGCCCCCTCCAGCAGGCCCCCCAGAATAGCGGACGACCGGCGCACCCTCCCCAGCAGCCCCTCGCTCCCGTACAGCCGCAGGTTCTCGCAGGCGGCGGCGGCCGCCATCGGGTTCCCCGTGTACGTGTGGCCGTGGAACAGGTGGTTGCGGTCGGCGAACCGGCCCCCGAAGGCCCCGTGCACCCTCTTGTTCGCCAGCGTGGCGGCCATGGGCAGGCAGCCCCCCGTCAGCATCTTGCCGTACGCGACGATGTCGGGGCGCGGCCCCCCCTGCGCCGCGTACTCGGCCATCGAGCCCAGCCTGCCCAGCCCCGTGGCCACCTCGTCCAGCACCAGCAGGGCGCCGCTCTCCCTGCACAGCCGCGCCGCGCGGCGCTGGAACCCGGGGGGGTATATCCTGACCCCGCCGGCCGCCTGCGCCCCGCTCTCCATCACCAGCGCGGCCACCGCATCGTCCCCCGCGAGCCCCTCCTCCATGGCGCCGAGGCAGCGCTGCGCGGCCTCCTCCTCCATTGCGCTGCCGTCCCCCGCGCCCCCCGGCGAGGGGAACCGGATCGCGCGGAACAGCGAGCCCCTGAACCTGGAAAAGAACTCCGGCACGTACCCCACCGACATGGCCCCGAAGGTGTCCCCGTGGTAGCCGCCCTCCAGGCACGCTATCTTCTTCCGCCGCGCCCCGTCCCCGCCTTCCGCCCCGTTGGCCCAGTACTGTATAGCCATCTTGACGGCCGCCTCCATCGCCGTGGAGCCGTCGTCCGAGAAGAAGGCGCGGTGCATCCCCGGCGCCATCCCCACGAGCCTGCCCGCGAGCTCTTCCGCGGGGCCGTGCGTCAGGTTGAACAGCGGGGAGTGGGGGACCGCCTTTGCCTGCTCGTGCATGGCCCGCACGAGCTCGGGCCGCGAGTGCCCCCAGACGTTGCACCACATCGACGCGACCCCGTCCAGCAGGCGGCGGCCGCCCCTTTCCACGAGGTACATGCCGTCGCCGCGCACAATCTCGGGGAAGCGGCCCCACTCGTCCGCCTGGGTGTTCGGGTGCCACACGCGGCTCGTTCCGGCGCCGGCCATGCGGGCGGGGCCGCGGGCGGCCTTATAACTCGGCCCCCGCGGGCGCGGAGAGGCCGGCAGCCCCCGCTCCCCGGGCGCGAATCTAGTTCGGAGGAGTTTTCGCGCCCGTGCTTGGCGGGTACGTGACCCCGTGCCGCGGCGGGCGCGGCCTTTCCGCGGGCGCGGAGGGATTCCCGCGCCGGCGTTCCACGCCCCTGTTCCAAGACGGCGCAATTTGGCAATCAGGCGGATTTTTATAACGCCACCCAATGCGGGCCGCCGGTACACGATGAAGAAGTTCAAGCACACCAACCGCGAGTTGGAGATGGCCAAGATCCAGGCCGAGAAGGAAAAAGAAAAGGAAAAGAAGGAAAGTCGCTAGGCGCGCTGTGGTTTTTCAGGCCGGTTTTTTCGCGGCTTTTTTGCAATACGGGGGCGGGCCCCCGGCGCTGGGGGAGCGCCTGCTCGCGGTCCCCGCGCGGCCGTTATGCCCCGCATTCCCGGGGCGAGGCGGCACACGGATGGCGGTTGGGCGCCGGCGCGCCCGCCCCGTGCCGGCCGGTTCCAGTCCGCCGAAAACGGGCGCGAACCCCGCGCCCGCGCAGGCCGTTCCCGCCCCCCGGAGGTCGCGCATCGCCGCGGCGCGCGGGCGGTCCTGCGCGCGCCTTCGGGCAAAAGCGGCGCCCGGCGGCCCCAGGAACGAACTACTTGCTTAGGTGCCTGTCCAGCCCGCGCTTGCCCTTGCCGGGATCGGGCCCGCCCGTCACGAACATGGCCCCGATCAGCTTGAGCTTTGCGTCCCTGTCTGGGACTACCGACCGTTCAGGCCTCTCCTCGTAGCATATGCTCTTGGCGAACTTCTTTATGTCGGCCACCAGCATCTTGGGGTCCCCCGACTCCCCGTACTCCGCCAAGAGCTCCTTGGGCTTGGAGGGCCACGATCTCGCCTGCTCGGACTCCAGCATGAGGCGCGCGGCCTCCGCATCCTCGTGCGTTATCACGCCCCCCACCGCCGCGTTCACCAGCACGCCCACCAGATCCGAGACGTTCTTGTCGTGCTTGTTCCTCCTTTTCTGCAGATCCGCCAGCGTCCTGCCGCCGTCGCGGTCTCTGTTGGCTATGGCCTGCCTGGCCAGCGCGTCTATCCGGAGGAGCTCCTTGAACGACTCCTTGTGCTCGTCGCCGTCCATCGGCAGGTGCAGCGGCGTCCCCCTCTCGCACGCGGCCAGCCTTATGGCGTCAGTGTCGCTACCCGGCACCTCCGCCGTGTCGGTAGCATAGTCGTACACCGCAAAGTGCACCCTCCCCGCCTTCCCATCCTGCAAGTACGCCAGCACCGCCTTCCGCCCCTCCCCTTTCCTGCCGCTGCGCCTGCCCATCGGCGCGGCGCCCATGGCGTCGAACCCGATCTCCTTGACGTGCCGTATGATCTCGTTGAGGGGCGTGCTCCGTGGCATCATGTCGAACGAGGTCTCGAGGCGCTCCACGGCCTTTTTGAGGTCGGCCTCGCCGCCCTCCAGCCCCGCGAGGACGCGCATGTCTCGGGCAATCGTGCCGTTGTACACCTTGTCCCCGGCGTCCTTGTCCAGGATCTTGTAGCCTCCCACGACCGCCTGCGCCGTGTCGATCTTGCGTGCCAGCTTGCCCAGCAGCTTGAGGAGGTCGTCGAGCTGCCTGTCCGGATAGCAGGCCCGCGATCGTATCGTCCCGTGCCTGCTGGTGAGCCTGTCTATCCTGCCCGTCCTCTGCACGATCCTCATGGGGTTCCACGGGAGGTCGTAGCTGATCACGTAGTTGCAGTCCTGCAGGTTCTGCCCCTCCGAGAGGACCTCGGTGGACACCAGCATGTCGGCCTCCTTTTCCGCGAGCTCCTCGCCCTCCGGAAGGTTGGCGGCGGGGGCGAACCGCCGCACGTGCGACTGCCTCGTCTCGGGCCTCGTGCCGCCGTGTATCAGGAGCACCTCCTTGTCCGGGAACGCCTCGCGCATCCTGTCGTGGACGTACTTCGCGGTGGCCGCATACTCTGTGAATATGAGCGCCTTGCGGCCTTCCCGCTCCAGCGCCCCGTCCTTCGCGACGGCCTCGACTACGGCATCCAGTTTCCTGTCCAGCGTGACGCCCGCAAGATCGCCCTCCAGTCGGCGCAACGTTTTCAGGTCCGAGTCGATGTCGGCCAGCATGGACTTCCTGTCGTAGTTCTTTCCCATCTTTTCCGTCTCCATTCCAGACACCCTCTCCGCCAGCCGCCCCTCGCGCTCCTCCTCGCCGTCCCCCTCGCTGTCGATCTCCTGCGCGTTCCACCGCGCGAGCTCCCCGCTGAAGTCGGCCGCGCGCGGCAGCCTGCCCTGCTGCACCGCGCTCCGCACGAACTCGTACATGCGCACCTTGTTGTCGATGCTGATCCTCACCGCCCGTATGCTGGACTCGAACCTCTTCAGCAGCAGCACGACCTGCAGGTGTGCCAGCACCGCGTGCGCATCCCTCTCCTCGTCGGTCAGATCCGTGTTGTACCGCTCTATTCCGTACGGGGCCATCGTGAGGGACTTTATGCCCCGGTACAGCTTGTCGAAGACGTTGCCGAACAGCTTCGCGAGATCATACCTTATCGGCCTGTACTCGTGCTCGGGGAACCTCACGGGGCTGCCCCGTATCCTGTCGTCAGGATAGACCTGCCGTATGAACGATCTCGTGCGCCGTATCATGACGCTGTCCAACAGCTGCTCGATCTTGCCCAGCCCGCCCTGCAGGTCGCGGTTGGTCGCGTCCCGCATGTGCTTGTACAGATCCGGGATCCCGACCGCCTCCCAAAAGTGGTCGTCGTTGTTCTGCGTTATTATGCTGAGCTGGTAGTACAGGTCCATGAGCGAGTTGTTGATCGGGGTGGCAGTGAGCAGCAGGACCTGCTTTTGCTTGCCCACCGCCAGCATCCTCATCAGGTTGATCCGCCGCTGGGCGCTCTTGGAGCGGAAGTTCTGCGACTCGTCGACGACCACCAGGTCGATGCCGCTGTACCTTCCGGGGTTGTCTAGAAAGTCCTCGCGGCCCATGGACTCCATGGTGGCCTCCCGCTTGACCATGACGCCCGCATCCTTCAGCTTTTCCCCCCACATGCCGCGCAGGACCTGGGCAGGGGCTACCAGCATCACCTTCCTGCCCTCGTCCAGGACCTTTTGGCGCATTATCTCCATCGCCATGTTGGTCTTGCCGAGGCCGGTCGAGTCGGCGATGATGGCGCCCCCGTGGTTAGACATCACGTGCACGGCGGTGCTGACCGCGTCCCGCTGGAACGCGGCCAGCTCCTCCGCGGGGCGCGGCTTGCCGTCGTCCGGCCTGAGGAACGGCTTGAACTTTTCGTAGAGCATCTTCATGTACACGTCGTACGGGTCGGCCGGGGCGCCGAACTTGGACTGCTTCAGCACGCCGATCATCTCTTCCTTTGCGTCGGCGGCGCCCTCCCACATGCGGTCGAACCACTTTCTGGTAGCCCCCGCCGTGCCGGGCTGGTACAGGCCGGCGTTGAGCTCGTAGTTTCCGGCCAAGCCGCCGGCCGTCAGGTTGCTGGAGCCGATGAACACGGCGTTGCTTCCCAGTATGTAGCATTTCGAGTGGTTGAACCTGTTCTTGCCCTGCCTCACCTGCACGTTGGGCCGCTCCAGCAGGTTGAGCAGGCCTGACGTGTCCGCGAGCGGCTCCGGCGCCAGATCGGTCCCGTCGATGCTGGTCTTGAGCGGCTCCGGCGCATCCGGCTCCGCGCCGGCCTGCCGGTGCCGCTCGGCGTACCCCTCGAAGGTGGCCGGCGAGGGCACGATGGCGTCCTTGCCCAGCAGCATCCTCACGGCAAACGAGCCGTCCCGCGCCCTCTTTTCAAGAGTCCCGCGCAACATCCCGTAGCCGGCAACGTTGAAGTAGCCCGTGGACACGTCAAGCCTGCCCGCGCGCGGGATCTCCGAGTTGAGTATGTCGCGCATGATCGCGTCCCCGGTGTTGTCGATGATGTCCTTCTTGATCGGCTCGAGCGCGGTCATTTCCAAACTCCCGCGATCTCGTCAAACTGCGACAGGGAGGCCCTGCGCACCTCGCCGTAGAACTTTTGGAGCGACCTACTGTCTGACCAGTATGCTGTCTCGGCATCACGGAGCGACGGATCTTCACCGAACTTGAACGAGTCAAGTACTATCTCGTACTCAGCCCGTGACAGGCCGTACGCGTGGGCGACCAAGGCGTCCAAGTGCGCCGTAACGTCAATCCTTTCGGCTGACGACAAGGGCTTGTTCTCAATGCCGAGCGAGTCCGCGAATGCCTCAAACGCTGACGGCCGTAACTGCCGATGTTGCCGCTGTTTCATTCCCCAGTTGATTCCGACATTCAGCCTAGCGGCTGAATCCGCTATGTCACCGTCGAACTCCGAACAGTCGGGAATCGGGAGATTTTTTATGATTGAAGCTACATTCGTAGCTATCCTGGAGCGCGATACAAAGTCAAACGTCGTAGAGTTTAGTATTCCGATCAAGTATGCCGTCTTTTTATGGTATTCGCGGTTTAAGACTACTGCGTGATCGCGGTACAGCAACATGATAGATAGACTATGATCATAAAACGCATGCGGCGGAATAATCGCGGCTATAACGGTTCGCGTATCTGTCGAGCGTGCAATGTTTCGAAAGACGATCATGGAAGATTCGTGAAAATCTGCACAACGTCCTCTATACGCCCGCTTTTTGCCAAGTCTCTCTAGTCCTGCAGAAGGCTCGGCAGTGAAGTCTGGTGGCACAAACGACGGATTGAACTGGTGCATGTTCTTGCCCTTTAAGACAGGCCAACCCGCGCCATCTTCGCGAAAGAGGCTTGCGTCGTTTGTAACGTCAAATCCCCTAGAGAGTACGACATCCCACCCGTCTTCTAACCCGGAACTTATGGACCCGTACGCGGAGAGTTTTTCTAGCAGTTTCGCTATTTCCTGTGAGACTTCTGGTATAGCGAAATCGTTGGGAGAGATCTTGCGAATCCTGCGCTTGGAACACATGGTGAATTTTTCGCGTTCCGTATTCCCCTTCAACGACGAGAGGTTGTGGAGATAGAACGCTGCGGGGAACTCGTCAGGACCTGGTGAATCGCGTGCTGTCAGCAAAACGAAGCGGGATCGTGAATCGATCGGGAATATTTCTAGCCGGTTTTCAAAGACGTATGCTGACATGATCTCTCCGTCGAGCAAGTGCCTGCGCATATGTGCGGATCCTACATTTGTAAGCATCTGGGCAGGAATTACGATAGACATGATCCCGCCCTTCGAGACTAAATTCAACATCCGTTCCAGCATCAGTTGCCACAAATCATTGTCGCCGCTACCTTGCATCGTGCATGTTTTGTAGACTACAGATTTGTCGCGGAATGACTGGAGATATGCGCCATACGCTGCCTTGATTTTCGGGTCCTTCATGATCTCGTTAGCCCGTTCGATCTTTTTAGTGTTAGGTCTTAACGATCGGAAGACAAGATCATACTGTGAGAAGAACTCGTCCGTGGACGGCTTTACTTTTTTCCACGGCGGGTTGCCGATCACCAAGTCGAATCCTCTACGAGAGTCGGTGAACGCGTCTGTCATTTCTAGTTCCCAGTGGAAAAAACTGTACTTCTCTGCCAACTCTTGCGTCTTTCTGTTTGTTGAGGTTGCTTCTTCGTCGCTCCTACGCTGCCTACCGAGTCTCAGTATGTAATCCTCCAGTTTTTTGGCTTTTCTGGGCAACAGAGATTTGTCTATCAGAGAAGCGACAAGTGCGTCCAGCATTATCTTAGGCGACCGGATCTGCTCCTCGTGCATTTGATGGCTTTTCTTGCTGTCTGCAACCTGCTGCATTGTGATGTCCGGGCTTCGGCTGACTCGTTCTAGGACAGTGCTACGCTTTTCTAGATCTGGAAACCAGTCGACCAACGATCTGTTGATCGACCCGCGCAGATCTTTCAGCCACATGCCGATGGTCGAGTCGCCGTGTTTTATATGATGGTTGATGTAAGTCAGTGGCATCCCGATCGCAAACGAGTCTAGCCACAGCGAAAGCCTTGCAAGCTCAACCGCAAGGCTGTTCAGGTCGACGCCGAATATGCACCGCTTCATGACCCTGCGCTTGAGCAGCGTGTCGGCGGTGAGCAAGTTCTTGTCAATACTTACCCCTTTCTTTTTTTGCGCGTCAAGCACGGCCTTTCGATCTAGCTCGATCGCGCCCACCAAGGGATGGTCCGGATGCCGGTTGAGCATCACTGTGATCCATTTTGTGATCTGGTTCAGCGCCTCCACGAGAAAGTGCCCCGAACCCATGGCTGGATCCACCACCTGAAGGTCCAGCAACCTGTCGATGCAGGCACGTCTGTTTTCTGCGGTTCGCCTCTTCTTGTACTTTTCTATGTCACCGGCCACCATAGATTCGCGCTCTTGGAACAGCGGCTCCAACCCACGCCCTACCAGAAATGCGACTATCTCGTCGGGCGTATAAAACGCGGCGTACATCCTGCGCGACATTATGCCGGCTTTTGAGGCCAGATACAGATCGTTCTTTTTGTACGAGTATGTAGACTCGGCCTCCGAGGCTACTTCGCGTACCCCATCATTGTCCTCAAGCAACATGACGTCCTTGTCCGCCTGTCGTATTCCGAACTCCAAGAGGGCCTCGTATATGCTCCCCAGATGCCGCACTCCCAAGCTGCCATAGTCTACTGACTCGCCGCCGGTCTCAAAGAGTTCACGCAGAGCCTTCGCAATGAACTGGTTGCGCACAGTTATGCCGTCGATGCGCGGATCGCTCCCAAAGAGCTCCCCGTCGTACTGTGGCAAGTTGTGCTCGGGGCTACCGTTCTTGATGCTGCGGAACAGTTCTAGCAAGCGCGTCCAGCAACCGTCTCCATCAGGGTCGTCCTCATAGCCGTCAAGCCTATTACGCATTGACCGGAGCGAGATCTCGGCGTACCCCGCGTGCCGCACGGGGAGTAGATCTCGCGACTCGGCGTACAGCACGAACCAGATCCTGTACAGGACGGCTAGGGCGGTTTCTTTTGCGCTTTGCAGGTGCTCCATGGAGAACTTTTTTTTCATGTCGTGGTCGAGCACCCCTTTAGCGATGTCTAGGAACAAGCCGTCGGACCGTAGTATTTTGGATCTCATGTCATCTTCCAGTGCCCTTGCCTTGAGCATGGACTGCTTGAAAAACTCGTCGATCTGCGGGTTAGTGCCACGGAATGTGGCTGCGCCGAACAGAGCCACAAGGTACCGCGTCACTGCTTCTTTTTTGGATCCTGTGTCTATCTCGAAATAGCTAGTCGTCGATGCAGACACCCTGCTGGTATACAGCCGCCATATGGTACCGTTTGTCAGGATCACCCATGCCGAATGTTTCAGCTCTGCCACCGCCGTGTAGCTTGGCGCTACTGCATCCCGCGTCCGGGCGCCCAGGTCCTTGCTGGACGTCACTACCACCGACGCGCCATCCGCCTTGTGAGTTCTGCCGCTCTTCAACCCGTCTAATTTCCAGCCGAGAGCTGCTAGCACCTCTTCTGCACATCCCCCCAGCGAGGCTCTGGCGGCTACCACATCGGGCCTGATGTCGCGCCGCAGGTCGTCCCAGAGGCGCCCCTTGAGGTAGTGTGTGGAAAAGACTCCCCTGTTGTCAAAGTGTTCCGTAGCAACCGGAATCGCCCTGATTGCCTTCAGAATGCCGGCAATATACTCTGTTCCGAGTCCCGCCTCGGACAGGTTGCAGGACCGCAGTATCGCCCCAACGCGCTCTACGTCCGCATCGCTGTTAAGCACAGCCGAGCAGCTCTCTCCAAAGGCGCGAAGGAACAGCGTATTCCGAGGCACGAACAAGACGGCGCACTTGTCGGCCGTTATCGTCTTTTTGATCGCGGCCAAGTTCTTTGGGCCGTTACCCACCACCATGATCGGTACTGGCGGGCCGGTACCGTCGGCCCTCCAGATGCTGTGGCAGTCCCACCCGTTGCCAAAGTCAAGCCGCCGCCTCTGCGAGGCATCTACCCCAAAGAGATCCAGTAGGCCCCCCACACTAGACGCCGTTTGCGCACGCTGTTTGCGTCTTCCTAGAGCCATAGTATGGCGTCACAGGACGTGTATAAAATACCAACGCATGATTTGCAGGTGTGGACTCACGTCCACTTGTCAGCCACGCCTGATGGGGGGCCGCCACGCAGGCGAGCAGTGCGCCGGCAGGCGCGGGGCTGCCGGAAGGCGGGCACTCCGTCCTGCCGGAAGGCCGCGGGGCGCGCCGCAGGTCAACATTGTTTCGCCATCTTGTCGACATTTGTCAGCACGCGCGCTTAAGGCCCGCACGCGCGTAATACTATACATGCCCGACTCTGAAACAGTGCTGGTGCGGAGGGAGATGGTAGCGGTGACCCGCCGCATGACGGCTCTGGAGGCAAAACACGCGGAATACGTCGAGGACAAGCGGCGGAAGTCGGCCGAAACGCGTAGCGAAATCGACCGCCTCAGTGTCGTGGAGGCGCAGCACGGCGGCTGCGCCGAGAACAATCTGGAACTTGACAGGCTACGGGGCGAAAACGACCGCCTCAGGGCCGAGTTGTCGGCGGGGAGGGGCAACAAGGCGGAGAACGCGGCAGCGGCCGCGTGAGGCGGAGGCGGCGGCCGCGATGCGGCCGGGCGGAGAGGAGCGCCGCCGCCAAGCCGGCCGCCCCCGCCCCCGCCGCCAAGCCGGCCGGGGCGGAGCATGGCGCTGCCTGCGCGCGGTGCGGCGAGCTGCAGTTAATGCAAAAGTGGCAGAATCCGCCACCGAGGCCGGCGGCGATCCCGGGGGCCGGCCGCCGGAAGATGTGCAAAGGATAGTCCCTGACGGCTTTTCAACTACCGTGAAAAAAAGCCGCCCGTAGATATCGTGAATTAAAAATGAGTGACTTGTCGATTCTTTTTGGCTATTAGTACACATTAACCCCCCCTCCCACCCCATGGACGGCGATGGCGCGAACGAATCCCCTCAAGGCGAAGGCGGGACGAGAGTTCCTGCCGAACACCAGCATGAAATACCTGGAAAAGCTCTACAAAGAGGAGAAGAACGCCAGGAAGCGCGACAGACTGCGCGCGTACATGTACAGGAAGGAGTGCATGGCGCTGGAAGACATCGCGCACAACCTGAAGCGGGCCCCGTCCACAATATACAACTGGATAGAGCGCGCCCAGGAAGAGGGCATACGCGCCAGGCACGAGCGCGAGGGGCGCGGCCGGGAGTGCTTCCTGGACGAGGATCAGCTAAAACAACTCGTGGCGGATCTCAAGAAGGACCCAGGACAGTCCGGGTTCGAGTCCGGCGCGTGGAATGCCAACCTCGCCCGCATGCACGTCAAGAAGAAGTTCGGCGCGGAGTACACCCAGATAGGGATGCAGTGCCTCGTCACGAGGCTGGGATTCTCGTGGAAGAAGGGGCGCCCGAAGAACCCAGGGGCGGCTTCCAAGAAGAAGCAGGAGGAGTTCAAGGAGAACGCGAAGCGGCTCGTGAACGAAATGGCAGAGAAGGGCTTCACGGCGTTGGCGGGAGACGAGGCCGGCCTCCAGAACGCCCAGAACAGGCCCGGATACGGGCGGTACTGGCGCTCCAGGCGCGCCGTCTCCCGGTCATACCTGACGCGGGAGGGGAAGCACATCTTCGGGGTCCTGGCCGTCGGCGCGTTCTTCTACGCGTTCTACGACAAGCCGAACGCCGACAACTATATCGACTTTTTGAAGCGCGTCCACAAGAGATTCGGCAAGGTGCTGATATTCGTCGACAACGCCTCGTACCACAAGTCCGCGAAGGTCAAAAAGTTCCTGGAATCCCGCAACGGGGAGATAGTCCTGGAGTACCTGCCGCCGTACACCCCGGAGCTGAACCCCGTCGAGGTGCAGTGGATGGTGATCAAGCGCACGCTTTCCAACAAGATCTACAAGTCGGTCAACGATATGACGAGATCCGTGCGCGCGATGTTCCGCAAGAAGGAGATCGCGCCAGTCAAGACGTTCGACTACCTGCATGCTGACCATGCTCCTCCCCGCGGCGCCGCGGGCTGTTTCGAGCCGCGCGACGGGCGGAAAAGCCGATCCGCCCCCGGCCCCCGCGCCCGGTTTGTTGCCGTCGCGCGCCTGACCGGCGGCCGCCGCGCGCGCCGGCGAAGGGTTGTCAGGAGATTCGTTTTTCAAACATGATTACTACGGGACGCATCAGGGGAGTGCCCTGCCAATATGAACGAATGATCGACATGGTGGCCAAAGGCGTGGGCGTCTGCGAGTTCTCGGACGCCCCCAACGCCAAGTACGGGGCGCGCAACCCGGTCGGGTACATCCCGGAGGCGGCCACGGGCAAGGGCAGCATGGCCGGAGCCGCGGAGGCCGGGCGGGAGGCGCTGGAGGCTACCTGCACGGCCGGCGCCGACATGCCGTCGGGCGGGCGGGCGCGCCTGGTGATCCGCGGCGCGGCTCCGGACGTGGCGGTCGGGGCGCCGCACGTGCAGATCTGCTACGTGCTGGCGGAGATGCGGCACGTCGGGAAGATCGACGACGAGCTCGACGTGGCGATCGACTTCCACAGCGCGCGGCGCTTCGACAAGAAGCCCGGCCCGGAGCTCGTCCGCGGCGGGGACAAGGCGTCAAAGTCCAAGGCGTACTGCGAGGCGTACTGCGAGGCGTACTGCGAGGCGTACTGTGCCGTACGGCGCCTCGCGGGCGTCCGGAGGCTCGCGCCGGGCATGTTCCCGCACGCCACGGCCGACAGCCGCGCCGGGGCCGTGCGCGCCCTGCTCGCCTCCTGCAGGGAGCACGGCGTGCGGCTGGGGAAGGTCATGACGGACCGCGAGTTCTTTTCGTAGTCGGTGGTCTCCCTTCTCCGGGAATCGGGCGTCAAGTGGCTCGTGCCGTGCCCGAACACGCCCTACGTAAAGCGGGCCCTCGCCGATTTCGCGGCCGGCAGGCGCGAGCGGGCCTCGGACGCGGCGATCGCTTCGTCGGGGGGCCTGAAGTGCCCGCACGCGATGGTGGTAGCCGAAAGGAGATCCGGGAGCAAGGAGGACGACTGGCGCAAGGAGCCGCACGAAAAACACGTCGCGTTCGCCACCAACGATCCGGGCATCGACGTGGACAAGTACTCCAGGCGCTGGGGCACAGGGACGAACTACCTGATGCTGGAATCGATGCGGGTCAAGACCCGGAGCAGCAAGCACGGTCCCCGCGTCACGTGCGTGGCCGTCACCATAATGCTCTTCAACGCGTGGGTGCTGGTCGGCGCGCTGGCCAGGCTGCCGGGCGACGCGGCCTGCGCAGGGCGCCCGATCAGGCTGCACTCGGCGCTGGTCGCCATGGCCGTCTTGGTGTGGTACCCGGACACGGGCCCGGGCCCGCCGCCAATTGCTCCGTAGCTGTACGAGCTCACGCTTTTGAAGCGGATTCGACGATCAAGTTCATCAGGCGCCTGCAGGTCAGGCACGGCCCGGCGGCGCTGCTCGTGGACAGGGCGGCGCTGCACGGATGGCTCGGCACGAACGACTTCGTCGCGGACAACGGGGGACTCGTGCGCATCGGGTACTTCCCCACGGGGTGGCCCGAACTCAACCCGGTCGAATCCTGCTGGAACACGCTCAAGCGGCAGCCGCACATGCATCAGGCCTGCCCGACGGTGGACGCGAGGATCGCGAAGTCGTCGGAATACCTGAGGACGCACCGGTTCCATCTGGACGTCATGCGGTTTCTGTTCAGGAAGCCCGTCGCGAAGATCGTCTGACGGCGCCGCGCGCGCGGTCGGGCTCCGCGCAAGTCGGCGCGGTGTCCGCAAAAACAACTCAAACGAACGTCCGTGATTAGCTCAGTTACTTATTTACGCGGCTATAGATAATGCGTTCCTCCCCACACGACGACTAACCCGAGGTCATCTACCACATATGTAAAGGGCGAATCTGGATAAACGTTGGTATTTTTACTCCTGTGACTGACGGGTACGTGAACTCGTACCACGCAAGCCGCCATTCGGATGCGAGTCAAGGCGGCAACAACTAGCGTCATGCACGGCGCGAGGCGGCGTAGGCCTAGCCTGCTTGCACGGTGCACATGGCAATCCTCCCCCTGTCCCTTCGATTCAGATATACCGCAATATGGTCGGCTTTCCTGGCGGGGGCACATCGGAGACGAGTGTGAAGTTGTACAGCGGGTAGACCTTCTTGTACTGCTTCATGAAGCTCCACGCCACATCGTGCGTTTTGAACTTAGTGCGCAGGCCATCATGGGCGACCTCCCTCCCACACACATCAAACACGACCACGGTGTACTGTTTTGGCCTGTTGTGCGGCCTAGCCCGGAGGAGCCACGTAAAGGCGAACACAAAGACGGTGGCCAACATCACCGCGTCGCCCGCGTCCTTGAAGAATGTCCAGATTATTCCCGGTATGGTTTGCCCGAACAGGTGGACGACGAATTGCGAGAATGCGGCGACGGCCAAGGCCGCTACGAGGTACGTTACGAGGTATGTCCTCACCTTGAAGAGTCGGCCCAGTTCGCCCATGCCTGTGCCCGGGGCCGTTTTCATTTAATCTTTTTGGGGCGCGATCGGTACGTGTGTTGTGCAGAAATTAGTACCCTCCCTGCGCCATGGCCCCCCCTAGCAGGATTCCCCGCAATAAGGATTAGGATTGCCCGCACGGGGCGCCGGGAGGGGCCCGGGAGGAGCCAGGATCGGCTGCCGGCCGTGGCGGATCTGCCGGAAGGATCACGCCTTTTGGGCGGCGCCGTCGCCCCCGTCCGGCGACGCGCCCGTTCCGCCGGCGAGCGACCCGGACGTCTGGTACCGCTCGCCCGACCCCGAGTCGCGCACGACGGCACCCGGCGGGGGCATCTTCCTCGCGTAGGCCTGGGCGGGAGTCTCCCGCTTCGACCAGTCCAGCGGCACGTGCGGCCGGTCGTTGTTGTACCAGTCCACGAACCTGTCCACCGGATCGCGCGGCTTGGCCGTGCAGAACGGCCCGCCCGTGCGCGCATCGCCCCCGCCCGACGATGCCTTCGTCGCGATGCCGCAGGAGGCTGCCACGAAGATCGGCAGCTTGCGCTGCAGCTCCCCGCGGGACCGCTCCAGCTTGCCGTTGGTCTGCGGGCGGCCCGCGCGCGCGAGGCGGTGCGCGATGCCGAGCTCCGCAAGCTTTTTCTCAAAGTCGGCGCTCCCGCGCTTGCGCGACTCCTTTTCGTTCGCGCAGGACAGGCTGCCGTGGTCGGCAAGGGCGGATGCCGGCTTTCCGTGCGTAGCGACTGCGTTTTCAAGCACGGAAATGGCGTTTTCGGCGGTGGCGCGGTAGAAGACGCCGTGCCCCGCGATGAAGCGGGACGCGGCGTCCCGGTAGGCGACGGACCACCTGCCGTCGCCCAGCAGCTTGTAGTCGGTGTGCCGCACGGAGTTGGAATGCTCCCTCTCGAACCTGACCCGCTCGCGCCTCCCGAACTTTTTGGGCCGCATTTAGGCCGATCCCGCCTCCAGCAACACGCGGTGTATGCCGCGCTGCGATGTATTGATTCCATCCCCAGACAGCGCGTCGCGGACGGACGACGACGAGCCCGGCCTGCCGGCGTGCGCCTACAGCACCGCGGTGCTCCCTCCGCCCCGGCGCGCTCCCGACCTTCCTGCCCTGCCTGCGCGGAGGGGGTATGTCGGCGGGCCTGATGCCCTCGTGCCGCGCCCACAGCTTCTTGACCCGGATGGCCGACACGCCCATGGCCGCCGCGATCTCGCGGTTCGTCGCCTGGCCCTTCCGCTTCTGCCGGACTATCCACGCGATATTGGACCTGTTCAGTTTTGCCGCGGTCCCGGTCCGGCGGCCCCCGACATGCCCGTGGCTGTTCCCCCTCAACGCCCGCGCACCTTCATTTCCGCCCTACCGGGACGGCCCCTCCCGGGGCCCGATCTGGGCGCCGGGGGGTATACTAATTTCTGCACAACACACCATTTTTAGTCCACCCCACAACTCGGATTTTAGGCGTGAAAAACTGCCCCGCCGCGGCTGCCGCGGGCGTGATTGTGAGATAGACTATCAGCTGCGGCGGTATGGGGTCACGCACCCGCCAGTCACGGGCGCGAAAGCGCCTCCGCTAATCGGGATCCGCGCCCGCGGAGCGGGGGCTACTGGCCTCGCGCGCGGCGCGAAGCCTGTAGCCTCCCGCCGCGCGGCGAGAATCGCCGCCCCGCGGGAACGGCGCGCGCCCCCGCCGGCCGGGTTCCCGGCGCTTCGGCGCCGTCCGCGGCGCCCGCTCCCGGAATCCCAGCTGCGGCCGCCTTGCCTGCTACGGGCCGCCGGGACGAGCCGCGCTCGTCGCGCGCGTGAGCCTGTCCATGGCCGCCGCGAGGTCGCCCAGCTTGTACGGCTTGCCCTTCGGGGCGCGGCACCTCCTGCTCTCGTGCTTTTTCAGGATTCCCTCGTACTTTTTAGGGTCCTTGATATAATCCTCGAGGACGGCGCGCGTGGTCTCCGGCGCCATGCCGCGCCACCTCGCAAAGTCGCACTCTACCATGTGTGTCACGTCGTCCGGCTTCACGTCGTCGAGCACCCGCAGCGTCTCCTTGTTTTTGTGGTACCGCCAGATCAGCAGCGCGGTGTCGATCTCGCTCGCGGCAGGCGCGCCCATGCCCGCGTTGCGCCGCGGCGGCGTTTAAACAGTGGTTCGTCCTCCCCCACGACCGCGGCCGCAGCGGACGCGGCGCGGCGATTTTTCGTGCCCGAAACTTGGGCCGCGGGGCGGACTCCGTCCCCCGCCCGCGCCGCATCCTTCCGTGACGGTGCAGGGGCCCCGCCCCCCGCCCGCGCCGCATCCTTCCGTGACGGTGCAGGGGCCCCGCCCCCCGCCCCCCGCCGCCGTGCCGGCCTGCCGCGGGCGCCGCCGGCGGTCCGGCCTCCCGGTCCGCGCTTTCCCGCCCCGCCGCGCGCGCCGCTCCGAGGAGCGGCGGAGGCCGAAAATGCGGCCCCGGCGATCCCGCGCCGGCCGCGCCCGCCCCCCATTTCCTTCCCCCGCGCCGGCCGCGCCCGGGGCGCGCCCAGCCCGCGCCGGCCGCCCCGCCCCGCGCCCGTAACGGCAGCGCCCTTCCGCCGCGGCGAGCTGGACGCCGCCGCGTTTCCCGCGCGGGGCGGCGCCCCCGCGCGGTCCGCGCGCCGCGCCGGCGCGGGCGGCCGCGCCGACGCCCTCCGGCCGCCGCCGCGCCCCCTTTCCCGCCGCCCCGCGCCCCTTCGCCACTCCCGGTCCCGCCGGGGGCCGCGTCCGCCGCGGCGGCGGGCGGCGCGGGAGCCGGAGAGCCGCCCGCCTGCCCGCCGGCCGCGCGCGGCGCGCGTTTCGTCCCGCCGCAATGCGCGCTTTCCCGAACCCGCGCCCCCCCCCCCCCCCGCCCCTGCCGCGGGCGCGGCGGGCCGGCGGCCGCCCGCGCGGCGCGCGTTTCGTCCCGCCGCGGCGATTCCCCCGCGCGCCCGGGCGCGTCGGGCGCCCGGCCGCGGCACGGCGCCTCCCCCCGGCCGCGGTCCCCGTTGCCGATCACCCGCCGGCGCCCCGATCCGCGCGGGCGGCCTGCCGCGCGGCGGCCGGGATGCCTTTCGCCCGCGCCTCCCAGAAAAGCCGGCGGGCGCGGCGATCCGTCCGCGGCCGGGCCGCCTCCTGTCGCTTGCGGGACGGCCGGCCGTTCCCAGTTCGTCCCGCAACTGTCCCGGACGGCGCCGGGGCCCCGCTCCTCCCGAGTCCCCCCGCCCGATCTCCCCCTTCCGGGGCCGCGCCGGCCGGCACGCTGCATGGCGCCGACTCGGGGCCGGCCTCCCTGGCAGCGCCCTTTCGCTTCGGGGCGCGCGCCGCTCCCGAACGCGCGCCCGAAGGCGGGAAAGGCGGCCCCCCTTCCGCGGTGTAGACTTGCGTCCGTTGTGATCTAGGCGTGAGATCGGGGGGCGGTTTGTTGCCGCTGGGCGCGGTTTCGGTTTGGACGCAAGTCTACACCCTCCGCGGGCGGGGCCGCCGGGCCCGCGCGGGCGCCAGACCGGAAGGGAATGCAGGATCGGCGAACCCGGTTCTGCCGCAGCGATCGGGCGGGGGCGGGGCGGCTAATCGTCCTCGACCAGCATTAATTCCCAGCCCATGGAATTTTCGCGGTGGTACTCTTCGAGATAATCCCCGTGTCTCTTTTCGTCCTCCCGGATCAACCTCATGTACTCCTGGGCCGTCTTTCCGTCCTTCCGGGCCGTCTTTCCGCCCTTCCGGGCCGTCTTTCCGTACTCCACGGCCATCTTTCCGTCCTTCCGTGCCATCTTTCCGTACTCCATGGCCATCTTTCCGTCCTCCATGGCCATCTTTCCGTACTCCAAGATCATCTCTTTGATGTACGGCGGCCCAAGTTTGGGTGATTCTGTCGCCTGTGCCATGCATGGTGTAGATCTTGCCCGCATTTAATTTTTGGTATTTGTGTAGTCTCACTGCGTAGTCTCGCAATCACGCCTGCGGCGGCCGGGGCGGGGCAGTTTTTCACGCCTGAAGTTTTGGTTGTGTGGGGACTGTGTTTGGGCAGTTTGTCCCACAACTGTGCCGGACGGCGCCGGGGCTCCGCTCCTCCCCCCCCCCCTCCACGCCGAGGGCGCCGAGCGCGCTCGGCCCATCCGACCCCGGACGGCGCCGGGGCTCCGCTCCTCCCCTTCCCACTCCCTCCCCCCGAGTCCCCCACCCCATCTCCCCCCCCCCCTTCCCGAGGCCGTGCCGACCAGCTTGTAAAGCGCCGCCTCGGGGCCGGCCTCCCCGACTGCGCCCTTCCGCCCCGGGGCGCGCGCGCCGCTCCCGAACGCGCGCCCGAAGGCGGGAAAGGCGGCCCCGATCGCCCCGCGCCGGCCGTGCCCGCAGGCCGCCTTCCGCGCCCCCCCCCCCCGCCGGCCGCCTTTTCCGCGGCGGTCACGCCCGAGGCGCGCTTGGCGCCGAAGCCCCGCCGCCCGCGCCGGCCGCGGCGGCGGCCCTGCCCGCCTCGACGGACGGGACGATCCCGGGCTTCCCGCGCGGGGCTGCATCCTTGCGCGGCGCGCGCCGCCGGCGCGGGCGGCGCGATCCGCCCCGCCCGCGGCCGCCTCTTCCTCCCCCCCTCCCGCCTCCGCTTAAATTGGGCGCGGCGCCGTGCCGTGCCATGGTTGCCGCCGGGCGCCCGGAGCTGAACCGCATCCACCGCGGCGACTGCGTGGAGCTGATGGGCCGCATGGAGCCCGGCTCCGTCGGCCTCGTGGTCACCTCGCCCCCGTACAACATCAAGAACTCCACCGGCAACGGCCTGAAGTGCGGCGCCGGCGGCAAGTGGCCCAGGGCCCGCCTGATGGGCGGCTACGGCGCGTACGGCGACGACATGCCGGCCGAAAAGTACGACGAGTGGCAGAGGCGCTGCCTGGGCGCCATGATGCGGGTCCTCTCGGAGGACGGGGCGATATTCTACAACCACAAGTGGAGGGTGCAGAACGGGCTCATCCAGGACAGGCGCGGCATAGTGGGGGGGTTCCCGGTGCGCCAGGTGATAATATGGCAGCGCAGCGGGGGCATCAACTTCAACCCCGGGTACTTCCTCCCCACGTACGAGGTCGTGTACATGATAGCCAAGCCCGGATTCAGGCTGAAGGAGGGCGCCTCCAAGGCGGGCGACGTCTGGAAGATACGGCAGGAGTCCGGCAACCCCCACCCCGCGCCGTTCCCCGTGGAGCTGGCATCCCGGTGCATAGCGGCCACCGACGCCGCCGTCGTGCTGGACCCGTTCATGGGGTCCGGCACCACGGCCGTCGCCGCGATGAACAACGGCCGCGGCTGGATCGGCATGGAGTCGTCCGCGGAGTACTGCGCGATGGCCGAGGAGAGGATAGCGGCGGCCGGCCCGCCTCCCGCGGCGTCCGCCGGGCCCGAACGAGAAGGCAATTAGGCGCCGCCCGCGGGGGGAGCCGCATGTCCCCCCGCGGGGCGCCCGTCTGGTTGCGCAAGATCGAAAAACCGGGCGGCGGCTACTATGAAACGATGGGGGGAGGCTACACCGGCGCGGCGTCCAGCGCCGGCATGGCCGCCGGCGATCTCTGGCGCGGGCTGTTCGGCGAACTCGTGGAACGCGCGGAGGGCCCCCGGCCGGACGAGGATCCGTCCGAAACCCTGACCGTAATCCAGCACGCCTATCCCGACATATTCCACCAGATAGTGCAGTTCGCCGGCCACGTCGGGGACCGCGAATGGGAGGAGGCGAAGCGGGCCGGCGAACTGGCGATCGACGCCGTCGACGAGGCGGGGGGCCCCGACTGCGTGATGCAGCGCCTGAGGGACGGCGCGCGGGCCGGCGAGGGAAGGAAGCTTCAGGAGGCCGAGGCATGACGCTCGGGGATCCTACCGTCTGCGATTCCCGCTACCGCGCGATGCTGAACCACTGGCCGACCGGCAAGTGCCGCGGGCAGGGCGGCGACACCAACTGCATCTGCGAGCGCTACGTGCGGTCCGACGGCGCGACTTCGGACGGCTGGCCGGAGTCGGGGGCGAAGAAATGATCCGCGGTTTTCCGGCATGCCGCCGGCGCCCGCATCTCTAGCGCTCCCGCCACCCGCGCGGCATCAAGGGCTGCGCGGCCTAGATGCGCCCGCGCGGCAGGGCGCCGCCGCCGCCGCCCCCGCCCACAAGATGCGCGGCGCGGCATGCTGCGAGTGCGCCGGGGGCGGGGCGCCGGGGGCGGGGCGCCGGGGGCGGGGCGCCGGGGGCGGGGCGCCGGGGGCGGGGCGCCGGGGGCGGGGCGCCGGGGGCGGGGCGCCGGGGGCGGGGCGCCGGGGGCGCCCTCGAACGGGTCGCGGGTGTCGGGAGGCCGGGCGCGGCCGGGCTCGACGCGGAGGCAGCGGCGAAGCGGGATCCGGCGATCGGCGTCGCGGTTGACGGGCGCGGGCGCGCACGAAGCCGTGCCGCGGGAGGCCGATCCGGCGGCGCGGCCCGCGGGATCGCGGGGGATGCGGGCCGGCCGCCCCGCCACCGGCCGGGCCGGAGCGCGGGAAGCGGGTCCGTTTCGCGACGCGGCGCTCCGGCGCCTCGCGGGCTGCGCGAAACTGGGGATTCGCGCCCCGGAAGCTTCGGCCCGCGGTTCCGACCGGGAAAAATTTCGCCGCGAATTGTGCCGTCCGGGTGGCAGTCTGGCCCCAAAGGGCGAAGTTTCCAGCCAACGGCCGCGCGGCCGCATGCCTCGGCCATTCGTGCCGATGCGCGGCGGGCGCCGCGTGCCCGGGGAGGCGGCCCCGGGGGACGCGGCCCCGGGGGACGCGGCGGCCGCGCGGCGCGGGGCCGCGATGCGGTTCGGCGCGCCCGCGGCGATGCGGGCAGGCGGCGGCCCGCGCTCCGGGACGGGGTGTCCGCGGGAAGGACCGGGAAGGCGGGCGGGGATCGCGGCGGCCGGCCGGGCCGGGGGGCGATCTGCCGGAGCCCGGCGTCGATCCGGCAGGCAGCCGCCCCCGCCTCCCGCGGCAGGCGGCAGGCCGGGGAGGTGCTCAGGGACCGGGGAGGCGGGGATCGCGCGCCGCCGGGGCCCGCCGGAATTCGCCGCGGCTTGCGGCGGGCGGAAGCCCCGCCGCCCGCCGGACGCGGGCAGCCCGGAGGCCCCGCCCGGCGCATTCTCCGCCAGGAAGGACGCGGAGGCGATCGAGAAAAACAGCCCGCGCCGGACAGGGGAGGACGCGAGCTAGCAGGCGGCGTGGTTTTCGTGCAACACGCCGCCCGATCTCGCCGCGCGGCCTCCCGCGGGGGAGGCGCGTCCCGCCCTCCCGGGCCCCGGTTGCGGCGGCCGGATGCCCGCGGCCCGGCCGGCGCCGCGGCGGCCGGCCTAGCGGGCAGCGTCCGCGCGCGCAGCCGCGGGGGGCGGGGGGGACGCGGCGAGCCTCTGCATCCTTTCAGCCTCGCGCGCTTCGGTCACGGCTCTGTGTGCGGCTATCAGCGCATCCGTGGCGGCGTCGAGATCGGCCGGGGTGACCGGGTCGTGCGGCTCGCCCCAGTAGGTGGGGGGCCTTCCGCTCTCGCGCCTTTTCAGCATGCCCTCGTACTTTTCCGGGTTCTTCAGGTAGTCCTCCAGGACGGCGCGCGTGGTCTCCGGCGGGATATCGCGCCACTTCGCGAAGGTGTATTCCACGGCCGGTATCATCTCGGCCGGCTTCGTGCCGCGCCACGCCGCGTCCTTCTCCACGAGTTCATCGAGCTTCCAGATCAGCAGAACGGTGTCGCCCTCGTCCAGCGTTGCCGCGCCCATGCCCCGCGTTGCGCCGCGGCGGTATTTAAACGGCGGTTAGGCCGTAGTCTATCTCGCAATCACGCTTGCGGCGGCCGCGGCGGGGCAGTTTTTCGCGCCTAAAATTCGAGTTATGGGATGGACTACTGCCAGAGCTCGCCGCGCGGCCGCCCGCGGGGGAGGCGCGTCCCGCCCTCCCGGGCCCCGGTTGCGGCGGCCGGATGCCCGCGGCCCGGCCGGCGCGGCGCCGGCCTAGCGGACCGCGTCCGCGCGCGCAGCCGCGGCGGCCGTGGGGGGCGCGGCGGGCCTCTGCTTCCTCTCAGCCTCGCGCGCTTCGGTCACGGCTCTGTGGGCGGCTATCAGCGCATCCGTGGCGGCGTCGAGATCGGCCGGGGTGACCGGGTCGTGCGGCTCGCCCCAGTAGGTGGGGGGCCTTCCGCTCTCGCGCCTTTTCAGCATGCCCTCGTACTTTTCCGGGTTCTTCAGGTAGTCCTCCAGGACGGCGCGCGTGGTCTCCCGCGGGATATCGCGCCACTTCGCGAAGTCGTATTCCACGGCCGGTATCATCTCGGCCGGCTTCATGTCGCACCTCGCCGCGTCCCTCTCCACGAGTTCATCAAGCTTCCAGATCAGCAGAACGGTGTCGCCCTCGTCCAGCGTTGCCGCGCCCATGCCCCGCGGTGCGCCGCGGCGGTATTTAAACGGTGATCAGTCCGGCTCCGCGAGGTCGGCAGCCCCGCTCCGCGGGGGCGAATCCGGATCAACGCGGGCGCTTTCGCGCCCGTGACTGGCGGGTGCGCGGCATCGTGCCGCGGCCCTTTCGCAACCGTCCCGGACGGCGCCCCGGCTTCGCCCGCCCCCCGCCCCCGAGTCCCCCGCCCGATCCCGCCGATGCCGTGCCGCCCGGCCGCCGCAGGGCGCCGCCTCGGGCCGGATCTCCCCGGCCGCCCTTCCGCACGCGCGCGCATCGCTCCCGGGCGGGCGCCCGGAGGCCGAAAAGGCGGCGCGGGCGGCCCGCCCGCATCATCCTCGGCGGCGCTGCCGCGCGGCGGGGGTTCTTGGCCGCGGCGCCGAAAAAAGCCGCCCCGGCGCGATCGTCGCCCCGAGCCGGGCGGCTTTCGGGCGAGGTTGCAGGAAAGGCTGGCCATACCGTACTAATTAAATACCACAATATACCATACTGGTATTGTGACAAGTGTTCGCGGACAGCGCGGGCTTCCGCGCCGCCTGCCGGGTCCGGCCGGCGCGGCGCCGTCGAGGGGCGCGGGGAGCCGAGGCGGCAGTCCCGGCATTCCCGACCGATCTGATCGGGCAGTCAGAAAAAGGCGAGCGGCGGATGGCGTGGAGTTCAGAAAGGTCACGACTACGCTTGATGATATAAACGCGCTTGTTGACGGCGCCTGGGAAATCGCCGAAGCGTCGGGGCTGGCAGATAAGTACGTCGGGAGGTTCGGACTGCCGCCCTCCCGCATCCGCGGCCTGTTCAAGTCGCCTACCATCGAACGCGCCAAGGACGCGGATCCGGGCTTGACGCGCGAGTTGTGGTCGGCGGCCGCAGGCGACAGCCCGGAGATCCGGGACATCTGGCGCAGGATACTGGAACATCAGGGCAGAGTCAACGCGACCGCGCGGCGGATGCTGGAGACGAACACCCTGTTGTTCAGGGGGACGCACGCGGACGAGCTCGACTCGATCCTGGAGCACGGCGCGGTGGGGGTGGGCCCGCCGTCCGCGAGGGGGGGCAACAAGACCGGAAAGGAATTCGGGTTCCTGTCCTTTTCGGTGCTGGAGAGATCCGCGCTCAGGTTCGGCGACGTCCTGCTGGAGTTCGACGCCGGGGCCCTGCGGCGGGCGGGCGCGGCCCCTGTGGAATACGACATGTTCGCCACGAAGCAAGGCGACGCGCACGAGGCCGCGGGCAAGCCCATGTCGCTGGCCTACATCAGCGATCTGGAAGTGAGGATTCCGAGGGGGGAACCGCTGCCGATCTCCAGCATCCTGAAAATCCTGATACTGGACGCGAAACCCGGCGCGGCGGGCGCGCTGGTCGGCGCGTACGGGGCGATCGCCGCGTGCGCCGCCGCGAGCAGGAACGGGCTGCTGGCCCAGTTCGTCTAGCGGCGGGGCGTCCGGAAGCGCGGCCCGCAGGGCCGCGCGGCCAAGCCTGGAGGGGGAGGTTCCGGCCGCGGCGGGCCGGCCGATCTCAGGAGAATTGGGGAAGAACAGCCGCGGGCGGCGCGCGGGACTAGCGGGCCGGCCGCGGGCCGCCCCCGTTGGCGCGCCCGAGCCGCGCGGCGTCCCCCCGCCCCACGGCGCCTGCCGCCAGCGTTCGGCGCGGCCCCGGCCCCGGCCGCCGCGGCCCCGGCCCCGGCCGCCGCGGCCCCGGCCCCGGCCGCCGCGGCCCCGGCCCCGGCCGCCGCGGCCCCGGCCCCGGCCGCCGCGGCCCCGGCCCCGGCCGCCGCGGCCCCGGCCCCGGCCGCCGCGGCCCCGGCCCCGGCCGCCGCGGCCCCGGCCCCGGCCGCCGCGGCCCCGGCCCCGGCCGCCGCGGCCCCGGCCCCGGCCGCCGCGGCCCCGGCCCCGGCCGCCGCGGCCCCGGCCCCGGCCGCCGGTTCCTTCCCAAGCCGCGGTGCCGCATCCCGTCCCCCTCCGCGGCCGGGCCGGCGCGCCCTGCGCGCGCCTCCCAACCGCGCTCTTGTTCTCGCGGCAGTCCCGGCGGTCGCCGCCGCGGGCGCCGCTCCGCGCAGGGAGTTTGAGCTGGCCGAAGCTTCGGCCACGGGCAGGCAGATGCCGCGGGGCCGCGCCGGCCGGCCTAGCGGGCAGCGTCCGCGCGCGCGGCCGCGGCGGCCGCGGCGGCCGCGGGGGGCCCCAGCTTCCTCTCAGCCTCGCGCGCTTCGCTCACGGCTCTGTGGGCGGCCGCCAGCTCAACCGCGCCGGCCATGAGATCGGCCGGGGTGACCGGGGCGCGCGGCCCGCTGCTAGGCTTGGGGGGCCTGAGGCACTCGTGCCTTTTCAGCACGCCCTCGTACTTTTCCGGGTTCTTCAGGTAGTCCTCCAGGACGGCGCGCGTGGTCTCCGGCGGGATATCGCGCCACTTCGCGAAATCGTATTCCACGGCAGGTATCATGTCGGCCGGCTTCATGCCGCACGATTCTGCCGCGCCCCTCATGGATTCTTCGAGCATGAAGATCAGCCGAACGGTGTCGCCCTCGTCCAGCTTTGCCGCGCCCATGCCCCGCGGTGCGCGCGGCGGTATTTAAGCGGCGATTAGGCCGTAGTGTACGAGGCCAGCAGCCCCCGCTCCTCTGGCGCGAATCCGGATCAGCGGAGGCGTTTTCGCGCCCGCGGCTGACGGGCGCGTGGCCTCATGCGCCGCAGTCCATCGTGTTGCATGCCCGCCGTGTGTTGCGTGAAAATCATGCCGCGTGTTCGCCCGTGTCCTCCCCCGTCCGGCGCGGGCCGTTTTTCTCGATCGCCCCCGCGTCCTTTCCGGCGGGGGATGCCCCGGGCGGGGCCTCCGGGTTGCTGGTGTCCGGCGGGCAGCGGGGCCTCCGCCCGTCGCGGAACGCGACGGATCCCGGCGGGCCCCGGCGGCGCGCGATCTCCGCCCCCCCGGTCCCGAACAGCCTCCCCGGCCTGCCGCCGGCCTGCGGGCGGCAGCGGCGGCCGCCTGCCGGATCAATGCCGCGCTCCGGCAGATCTCCCCCGGGCGCGGCCGGCCGCCGCGATCCCTTCGGCGCCTCCCGCGCCCCTTCCGCGGCCTCCCCGGCCCGCGAAGCGCGGGCCGCCGCCGGCCGGCATCGCCGCGGGCCCGCCGGACCGCCTCGCGGCCCCGCGAAGCGCGGCCGCCGCGTTTCCCGGGGCCGCCTCCCAAGGCGTGCCGCCGCCCGCCGCGCATCGGGACGGATCGCCGGGACGCGCGGCCGCGCCGCCGTTCGGCAAAAACTCCGCCCTTCGGGGCCAGACTGCCGCCCGAACAGCGCCGCCCGCGAAGTTTCCGCCGGTCGGCAGCGCGGGCCGAAGCTTCCGGGGCGCGAATGCTTCGTTTCGCGCCGGCCCGCGCGCCGCGCGGCGCCGGGGCGCCGCTTCCCGAGGCGGGCCCGCTTCCCGCGCCCCGGCCGGGGGCGCCGCCGCCTGCGCGCATCCTTGATCACGCGCGCCGCGCCGCGGGTTGCGGCGCGGCCGGCCCCCGGCGCCCCGCCCGCGCGCCCCGCCCCGGGCCGCCGCGCCGCCGGATCGGCCTCCCGCCCGGCGATCCGCGCGCGGGGCCCCCCGGGACGCCGGAGCGCGGGCAGCCCGCCCGCCCGCGTCCTGCGGGCAGCCCCCGCGCGCCCCCGGGCCGCCCCGATCTCCCGCGCCTTCCCGGGCGCCTTGCGCCCCCCCGCGCTACCTGATCGCGCACTTGATCCGCCCGCAGATCAGGAAGCCGCCGCCCGCTTTCGCGGCCGGCGCGGCTGGAAAAACCGCCCGCCGGCCGCCCGGAGTCAGCGTGGCGCGGTTTTCATGCAACGCGGTCGCGCGCCCGGTACGAGGTCAGCGCCCCCCGCTCCCCAGGCGCGAATCCGGATCAGCGGAGTCGTTTTCGCGCCTGCGGCTGGCGGGTACGCGACCTCGTGCTGCGCCCGCCGGCAAACACTTAACCGTGCGGGCCGCCGCCGCCTCCCGGTATGGAGGGCGGCGCGTGGACCGGCTCGATATTCCTCAGGGACGAGGGAGGGTACGCGGTAGTGCTCAGGGCGCTGCGCCACTACAGGCGGCGCCTCGCGGGCATCGGCGCCTCGCCAGAAGTGAAGGGGGCGCCCGTCTTCGGGCGGGTGGTGGTGGATGCCGCTTCCAGGGCGGGCCCGCGCGCGGACGACCTGCTGGGGCGCCTCCCGCGGTGCCTCGCCGACCCGGAGGAGACGCGCTCGCTCGAAGAATTCGTGCCGCTCATGAGGAGCGCCCTCGCGGCCTACGCGTCGAGCCTGTCCAAGGCCGCCGCCGGGGAGGGGTACTACGCGGGCCTCCTGTCCGCCGAGCCCGTCCCGGAGGGCGAGGAGGGCGAGGCCCGCGCGGCGATCTCCCGCCTGGGCGGGCCGGAGTAGCGGGGGCGGGACGACGGCCGCGCGGGTCGTGTTCGTCACGGGGACGGACACCGGCATAGGCAAGACCACGGTGGCCGCCGGCCTCGCCAGGCTGCTCTCCGACTCGGGGTACGACACGGGGGTGATGAAGCCGTTCGCCACCGGGTGCGGCGGCACCGCCGGCGGCGCCGCCCTGGGCCCCCCCGCGAAGGCCGGCGGGGGGCCGCCCGCCGCGGCGCCCGGCGATGCCGCCGCCCTGTCCGCGGCCGCCAGGACGTCCGGCCCCCCCGGCGCCGCGTGCCCCGCCCGGCTCCCCGCGCCGGCCTCGCCGTACTCGGCAGCCAGGATCGCCGGGAAGCGCATCGACGTGCCCTCCGTGGTGGGGATGCTCCGCGTCCTGCGGGCAAAGCACGCCGCGCTTGTAGTGGAGGGGACGGGGGGGCTGCTGGTGCCGATACTGCGCGGCTACACGGTGGCCGACCTCGCGCGCGACATGGGGAGCCCGCCCGTCCTGGTCGTCTCGGGGAACCGCGTGGGATCGGTCAACCACGCGCTGCTCACCTGCGCGGAATGCGGGAGGCGCGGGCTGGGCCCGGAGGGAATAGTGGTCAGCGAGTCCGCCGGCGCCGGGGAGGGCTACCCGCTGCCGCAGCTCCGCGAGGAGCTGGAGGAGTTCGCCCCCGCGCCCGTGCTGGGATGCATCCCGCGCCTCGATCCCCCGGGCCCGGACGCGGCCGCGGCCGCCCTGCTGCGCGAGCGCAAGATGCGCGCGTGGCTGAAGGGCGCGTTTCCCGGCGCCGTCTAGCGGCGCGCGGGGGCCGCGGCCCCCGCTCCCCGGGCGCGGATCCGGATCGGCGGGGGCGCCTCCGCGCCCGCGGCCGGCGGGCGCGCGGCCCCGCCTGGCGGGCGCCCCCGGTCACGGGGAGCGGCTGGCGGCGGCGGTCCCGGGGAGCGGCCCGCCCCGCTGCCGGTCCCGCCGGGGAGGCGCCGGTCCCGCCGGGAGCGCCGGGGAGGCGCCGGTCCCGCCGGGAGCGGCCCCCGCCGCCGGGAGCGGCCCGCGGGGGCGCGGTCACCCGCCGTACGAGTACCTCCTCTCCCCCCTGGACTCGGGGCTCGAGTCCACCCCGACCAGGACGAACTCCTTCGGCGGCAGCACGGCCTGCTCGGGGGACAGGCGGTTCTCGTGTATCTGCACGTACTGCTCCACGGAGAGGCGCGTCCGCGGGCCGATCTCCTCTTCCAGTTTCATCCTGTTTACGGTCTCGGCGTACTCTTCCTGTATGACCCCGGAGAAGACCATCGCCGAGCTTCCCGACCCGTACGAGCCGAACCCGAAGCGCCGGCCGGCCAGGTCCGCCCCTTTGGCGTGCTCGAACTCCAGGGTGCTCCTGAACCCCAGGTACAGCGAGGCAGTGTACAGGTTGCCCACCATCGAAGAGGCTATCAGGGAGCTGGCCAGTTTCGACTCGTACACCTCCCTGAACCGGGACGTGGCGGTGAGCCGGCGCTGGAACTCGTGGTCCTTCCGCATGAAGTCGCCGTCGGCCAGGACTGACTCTATGGTGCCGCGCGGGTCGTTGGGCTCCGGCTCGTCCATGCCGGCCTCTTCTATGACCTTCTTCCAGCGGGGCAGGCCCCTCCACTCGTGCCGCACTAAATACGCGAGGGCCTTCCTGCCCATGTTGGAATACGGCAGGTGCATGTTGAGGTGGTCGATGTGGTCGAGTATGGAGTCGTCGGCGCCCGGCCCCGCGTCCAGCCGTATCAGCCCGGACGCCAGGGCCTTCTTCTTGTACGCCTCTAAAGCCTTCCTCACCTGTATGAGGTACAGCAGGTTGGAGTACTGGCCGTGGACTATGGGCGTCTCCTTGCCGAACGGCCGGTAAAAGTCGTACTCGTCGCGTATGGAGGTGGCCGCCACGCGCGGGTCGAACGCGAGCAGCCGCGGCCTGTCGTTGAGCAGCATGGCGACGGCGCCGGCCCCCTGGGTCATCTCCCCGGACGAGCCCATGTCGTACTTTGCGATGTCGGAGACGACGACCAGGGCGCCCTGCCCCTCGGCCTCGCCGGCCCTTATCCAGTTGGCGTTGTCGTACAAGGCGTACGAGCCGCTCACGCACGCGAACTTCGTCTCCACCCCGCCGCAGTGCTCGAAGGCCCCGCTCCCGTACGCCTGCTCCAGCATCCCCACCACGTACGCGTTCATCGCCTTGGACTCGTCGAAGGAGGACTCGGTGGCCACGTACAGCCTGCCGACGTCGGAGGGCTCCAGCCCGTTCTTCCTCATTATCCGCAGGCAGGCGTTGGCCGCCAGGCAGGCCGGATCCTGGTTGCTGTCGGCTATGGCCATCTGGTGGACGCCGAGCCCCCGCCGCAGCTTGGTGGCGTCGACCCCGCGCAGCCGCGCAAAGTCGTCCGCGTCGAGGTACAGCCTCGGCACGTACACGGCGATGTCGTCTATGCCGGCAGCCACGCCACGTCCGTCCCCGGTCTAAATAAAAGGATTAACCGGGGGCGCGGGGCGGGGCGCGGGGCGGGATCGGGGGCGCGGGGCGGGGCGCGGGGCGGGATCGGGGGGCGCCTAGCCCCCCAGCGCGGCCCGTATGGCCGCGTCGAAGACGCCGTACGGCTGGGCCCCGTGGATCCCGGCCGCCCGCCCGTCCGGCCCCACCACGAAGAACGACGGCGTGCCGGTCAGCCCCAGCAGCCGGGCGTCGGCGTTGCTGGCCTCCACGGCCGCGCGGTGGTCGCCCCCCTCCATGCAGGCGGCCCACGCGCCCGCGTCCAGGCCCGTTCCCTCGGCGATGCCGGCCAGGGCCCCCGCCGAGGCCCACCCGGTGTTCTCCCCCGCCCAGCTCCCGTACAGCGCGTCGTGGTACTCCCAGAACAGCCCCTGGTCGGCCGCGCAGCGGGCCGCGTGGGCCGCCTCGGCCGAGTCCGGCCCCACTATCGTGTAGTCCTTGAAGACGAGCCGGACGGTCCCCGCCTCCACGTGCTCCCGCACTATGAGGGGCTCCGTCTCGTTGAAGAACTTGCTGCAGTAGAAGCACTGGTAGTCCCCGAACTCGACTATGGTGACCGGCGCGTCCTCCCTGCCGAGGGGCGGGGGGGCGTTCCCCAGCAGCGCCTCCGCGGGGATCCCGCCCGCGCCCCCCGGCGGGATCTGCCCCACCAGCCGCAGGGCCGGCTCCTCCGCGGCGCCCTGGAGGCCGCCCGCCGCGGCGAGGGCCGCGGCCAGCACGGCGGCCGTGGCGGCCGAGCCTACGGCGAGCGAGGGGAGGTGGATCCGCACGCGGCGCCGCGCGCCCCCCGCGATTTAGGCCTTTGGCGGCGCGGGATGCCGCGCGCCCGCCGGAGCGCCGGGGCCGCCGCGCGAATGCGGGGAACGGGGCGGCCGCGTCACCGGCGCTTCTTGGCCTCCTGGTACCGGCGCACGCGCTCCCTCACCCGCGTGCGGTACTCGGGGTCCTCGCGGTACCTCCTCCGCCTGTACTCGTCGCGCCTCTCCCTGTTCCCCGGCTTGGCCATGTAGCGCTCCTGCGCCTCGCGCGAGCGCCTGCGGGACTCGGCGTCCGGCGGGCGCCGCCGGCGGGCGCGCCGCTCTCTTACGCACTCCTCCCCGGTGCATAACCGGGGCGCGGGCCCGCCCCGCCCCGGCGGCGGCGGCGGGAGCCCGGCGCCGCACTCCTCGCATTCCGTGGCCCGCGCGGCCCGCCGCGCGGCCCTCAGCGCCTCCCTCGTGGGGGGGCGCGGGGGCGCGGCGGCCGCCCGGCGCCGGCCGTCCGCGAGCCGCCGGGCCGCGAGCCGCCGGGCCGCGCATTCCCCC
This sequence comes from uncultured Candidatus Cenarchaeum sp., assembly GCA_958295735.1. Taxonomy (GTDB): domain Archaea; phylum Thermoproteota; class Nitrososphaeria; order Nitrososphaerales; family Nitrosopumilaceae; genus Cenarchaeum. The sequence continues at coordinate 2,553,191 of OY282369.1, read as the reverse complement.
CCGGGGCAGAACCGGCGCCGGGGCCCGCGCCGCGCCGGCACCGGCGGCGGGAGCCCGGCGCCGCACTCCTCGCATTCCGCGGGCGCGGCGGGAGCCCGGCGCCGGCGCCGGGCCGCGAGATGCCTGCCCGCGCATCTCTTCCCGCAGAACCGGCGCCGGCGCCCGCGCCGCGCCGGCGGCGGGAGCCCGGCGCCGCACTCCTCGCATTCCGCAGCCGCGGGGGGGCGCGCGCCGGGCCCGGCGGGATCGGGCCCGCCGCCCCCCTTTCGCGCAAGCCGCCCGCGCCGGCCGCCGCGCGGGGCCGGCCCGGCCGCCCGCGCCGCGTCCCGCGCGCCGGCCAATCTTGGCGGGCGGGGCCGGCGGTATATCTCTGTTGTTCCGCCGCGGCCGTACACACTTACCTCCCCCCCCCCCCTCCCGCCGCGACTTGGCCGCCCGGGCGGGCCCGCGCGCCGCGCAAGCTTAGGCTGGCCTAAGGGTCGATTTGTATAATTGTGGCGAGTTTGGGCCTGCCGGCATGGCGGAATCCGGGGTGGCGCTGCTGCGCAAGGAACTGGCGGCCGCGTTGGAAAAGATCGCCGGGCTGGAAGCCGAGGCCGCGGAGCGGGCGGCCGAGATCGCGATGCTGAAGGCCAAGTCCACGGAGCAGGCGCTGCTGCGCAAGGAACTTGCGGCCTCGCTCGAAAAGATCGCCGGGCTGGAAGCCGAGGCCGCGGAGCGGGCGGCCGAGATCGCGATGCTGAAGGCCAAGTCCACGGAGCAGGCGCTGCTGCGCAAGGAACTGGCGGCCGCGTTGGAAAAGATCGCCTGGCTGGAAGCCGAGAACTCCGGGCTGAAGGCCAAGGCCGCCGAGCAGGCGGTCAGGCTTGCCGTGTGCGACGGCCCGAACGCGCCCTCGTCGTCCCTCACCACGTACGGCCCCCGGCGGAACGCCTGGCGCAAGGAGCGGGGCTACAAGGGGAGCGACGGGGCCGGATCCGACGGCAAGCCCGCTCCGGACGGCGGCGCCCCGCGCAAGATGGGCCCGCCCCAAGGGCACAAGGGCGTCTCGCACTGCAACAAGCCCGAGTTCACCATGAAGTGCGGGATCCTGACGTGCCCCGTGTGCTGCGGCCCCCTGGAGAAGTTCGACAGGTGGCGAAAGCTGGTCAACGACTTCGATCAGTTCTGGCGCGTGGTCACCGCGATGATCGAGGTGGAGACGGGCTGGTGCGGCAAGTGCGAGAAGTATAGCCGCGTAAATAAGTAACTGAGCTAATCGCGGGCGTTCATTCGGGTTGTTTTTGCGGACGCGGCGCGCCGGCACGCGCGGGGCCCGACCGCGCGCGGCGCCGTCAGATGATCTTCGCGACGGGCTCCCTGAACAGAAACCGCGTGACGTCCAGGTGGAACCGGTGCGTCCTCAGGTATTCCATCGACTTCGCGATCCTCGCGTCCACCGTCGGGTAGACCTGGTGCGCGTGCGGCTGCCGCTTGAGCGTGTTCCAGCAGGATTCGACCGGGTTGAGTTCGGGCCACCCGGTGGGGAAGTACCCGATGCGCACGAGTCCCTCGTTGTCCTTTACGAACTCGTTCGTGCCGATCGATCGGTGCGGCGTCGCCCTGTCCACGAGCAGCGCCGCCGGGCCGTGCCGTGCCGTCACGCGCCTGAAGAACTTGATCGTCGTCTCCGTGTCGAACCTCTGCGCGTTCATGAACACCTGGTCGCCGTTCATGGACAGCGCCCCGAAGATCATCCTGCGCGTGTGGTTCCCCGTGTACCACTCGTAGGCCCGCTTCCCGACCAGCGTCCACAAGCTCCGCCTGGGCTGGTAGTCGTGCAGCAGGCTGCTCTCGTCCACCACGAACGGCAGAAATCCGTCGTTTTCCGCCTTTTGGAGCCAATGTTTCAGCCATTTTTGCCACTTTGCTACGTTTTCGACCGACTCCCTCCTGGCGTGCACCGGCTCGGGGACCTTGGGGGAATAGCCGCCGTCGCGCAGCTTGCGGCGCACCGCCCCCTCGCTGTACGCGATGCCGGTCTTCTCCTTCACCTTCTCCGCGAGCAGCTTCGGGAACCTGGACAGCGTGTCCCCCTCTTCCATGAATTCGGTGAGCTTCCGGTTTGTTATCTTGGGCGGGCGGCCGGGGCGGGGGCGATCGCTAAGGCCCTTGAGCCCTTCCCGCAGGTAGCGCTCGTGCCACGCCCTGATCGTGTTGTACGACTTGTACATGATCCTCGCGACTTCCCTGTAGCTTTCCTTCTCGATCACGATCCTGCAGATTCCGTGGATCCTCGTCACCTTGCGCGGATCCTTTTCCGTCGCGAGGGCGTGCATGAGCTCCGCGCGGGTCAGCATGCCGTGCCCTCGAAAACAATCTAAATGAACGTTCCGGATCGGCCGGGCGTTTTTTCCTAATTATTGCGCAATTTGATCCCTCGCGACTAGGGGCGAGGCACCCGCGAAAAACGGCCCGAATCAGCCCCCAGACTAGCTCAATTACTTATTCCGCCGCCGAAGACCAGCTCAGTTACTTATTTCCGTGGCTATACTACGAGGCCCAGGCGCCGTTTCCGAAGGGCACCTCGTGCGGCCCGAGGGCGCTCGGCCTCATAATGGCGCTGTTCGAGATGGGCTGCACGGACGCGAGGATCGCCGGCTTTATCGAGTCCACGTTCTACTTCCGCATCTCGGAGGCGGCCGTGGCGAAGGCCCGGAGGGCCATGGCGGGCGCGTCAAAGAAGCAGCTGGAGGAGATCAAGCGGGCGTTCCGCGAGAGCATGTTCGTGCACATGGACGAGACCGGGTTCAAGATCGGCGTGCTGGGCAAGACCGGCTACGTCTGGGTGGCCGTCGTGGGCAACGCCGTGTGGGTGCACTTCGCGCCCACCCGGGGGGCGGCGGTCCTGAGGGAGCACTTCGGCTGGCTGTCCCGCAGGGCGGTGGTGGCCGACGGGCTGCCGGCGTACCGCGCGTGGTTCCAGCATCTGCAGAGATGCTGCAGGCACCTGCGTAATAGCTCACGATTTTGAGGCGATTTGCCTCGCAACCGCGGCTTTGAGATCCAAGCAGGGCCGCAAAATCCCGCGCTTTTGAAGCAGATCGGCAAGCATTCCGGGCACGCCCGCGAAATCCCGCGCTGCGCGACGGCGTTCGGCCGGAGCGGGCTTTCCTGGCCGTCCCGGAACGGCTCGAATGGGTAAGTTTATTGCTGCGTATATTTACCCCCACGCAGATGACGAAGTCCAAGCGCTCCCGCAGGAGGGCCGGCAGGAAGGCCCTCTCGGCACGGGACGCGGAGGTCGCGAAGCTCGGCAGGGCCCTCTCGGCGCGGGACGCGGAGGTCGCGAAGCTCGGCAGGGCCCTCTCGGCGCGGGACGCGGAGGTCGCGAAGCTCGGCAGGGCCCTCTCGGCGCGGGACGCGGAGGTCGCGAAGCTCGGCAAGGAGAACGGCGAGCTGAAGGAGGAGAACAAAAAACTGAAGGAGCAGGCGTGCGAGAAAGCGCACGGCGGCGGCCCGTGCCCGTACGGGGAAGAAAACAAGCGGCTGAAGGAGGATCTCGTGCAGGCCAGGAAGATCAATTCCGCCGTCTCGGCCAAGCTCATCAGGGCAAAGCCCAACGTGCGGGCCAAGAAGGGCGAGGCCAAGAAGGGCGAGGCCAAGAAGGGCGAGGCCAAGAAGGGCGAGGCCAAGAAGGGCGAGGCCAAGAAGAGGGGGGGCGCCTGGAAGATCTGCGAGGAGCCCGACAGGATCGTCGAGGTCGACCCGCGCGCGTGCCAGGACTGCGGCTGCGAGCTGGCGGGGATCGAAGGCAGGTGCTCGCGCACTGTGAAAAGGCTGAAGATCGAGACGGAGAACGTGAGGTACGACAAGGTCAAGAGGCGCTGCCCCCGGTGCAACAAGGTGCACACGCCGCACACCCCCGGGGCCATGCCCGGCTGCAGGCACGACCTGAACACGCAGATGGCGGCGGTCAGCCTCAAGATGTGCGGCATGTCATACCGCAACATAGCGGACATATTCCGGACGGTGCTGGGCATCGACGTCGCGGCGGGGACGATCGTGAAGATGGTGGGCAGGGCGGCCAGGGCGCTCGAGCCGCTGCACGCGGCGATGGCGGGAATGCTGCGCAAGGCCAAAGCGATAAACGGCGACGAGACCTCGTGGCGGATCAACGGCGCGAACGCGTGGCTGTGGGTGCTCGTCGCCGAGCGGTTCGCCGTGTTCAAGGTCGAATACTCGCGCGGCGCGTCCGTCCTGCTGTCCCTGCTGGATGGATTCAAGGGCACCATGACCAGCGACTCGCATCCCCCGTACAACCACGTGGGGGACTCGCACCAAAAGTGCCACGTGCACTACCTGCGCGAGGTAAAAGAGACCCTCGAGTTAAAGGATCCCGGGCCCCAGTTCTGGCGCTTCGCGCGCACGTTCAAGAAGATGCTGCACGATTCCCACGAGGTGGCCGCGTGCGCGGACCCGGAGGAGCGGAAGCGCGGGGCGGCCAGGCTCCTGGCCCGGCTGGACAGGCTGATCTCCAAGGATTACGACGAGCCCAACTGCAAGCGGTTCGTCAAGAGGCTGAAGCGCGAGAGGGACCACGCGTTCACGTTCATAATGGCCGGCATCCCGAGCGACAACAACAGGGCGGAGCGGGCCTTGCGGCTCAGCGTGATCATACGGAACATCACCGGCGGGAGCCGCTCGCGGAAGGGAGCGCGCGGCCACGCGGTGCTGATGAGCGTGAAGGAGACGTGCAGGATGAACGGCCTGAACTTCTACGAGTTCTGCGTCAAGTACCTGGACAGGGGGTCCCCGGAGGCGTCCCGCCGCGCGGCGGCCGGGCCGGCGCCCGGCGGGGAGGCGTGGCCGTTCCCCGAGCCCGCGGACGCGGACGCGGATGCGGGCAAAACTGCCTCAAAATCGTGAGCTATTACGCACCTGCTCGCCAAGGGCGAGGCCGTCGCCGTGGACGGCGACCCGGGGGACGAGGCGAGGCACGACTGGATGCAGGGGTACTACCACAAGATACACGGCATCAAGACGCTGGCGCCGTTCACCGTGACGTACCTGGCCAAGGAGTTCCACGACGCCGTGTCGGCGTACCCGGAAGGCAAGCTGAAGACGCACCTCGCCAACGCCGAGCCGCACGTGCTCACGTTCATGGGATTCCGCGGCATGCCGCCCCACAACAACCCCGCCGAGCTCGCCATACGCGACCTCATAGTGACGCAGCGCAATGCGCACCACAAGATCTCCACGCCGGAGGGGCGCAAGACGTTCTCCGAGCTGGTCACGATCGGGGGCACCGCCCGCATGAACGGCATGTTCCCGGGCAGGGCCTTCACCGAGATCGCCCGCAATCGCGACTGGAAAATGTTCGACCCCGGCCCGTGGGCCGGGCCCGACTGGTGCGTCTTCGATGACCCCGCATCCGGGCTGGTGCGCCCGCCCGGCTCCGCGGCGGGGCGGGCGCCGGCTCCGGCAGCGGCGTCCGCCTGACCGGCCCCAGCGGATCTGCCGGGCGCGCGCGGGCGGCGTCAGCCCGCGTCAGGCATCGGGACGGAGCGCCGTACCGGGGCGGCCGCGCGCCGAAAATGCCCCGAACCCTGCCGCGATCGCGCGGCGCGCGCCGATCGGGGCAGCCCGGGCGCGCGGGGGGCGGCGCCCGCCCGCCGAAGGATCCCCGCTCCGGCCGCGATCGCGCGGCGCGCGCCGATCGGGGCAGCCCGGGCGCGCGGGGGGCGCCGGGAGGGGGGGGGGAGGTAAGTGTGTACCCGCGGCCGCGCCGGGGCCGCGCGGGGGCGGCCCCGCCGATCCGGGCCCGCGCGCGCGGGGCCGGGCATCCGCGCGGGGGCGGCCCCGCCGATCCGGGCCCGCGCGCGCGGGGCCGGGCATCCGCGCGGGGGCGGCCCCGCCGATCCGGGCCCGCGCGCGCGGGGCCGGGCATCCGCGCGGGGGCGGCCCCCGCGGGAGCCGCGCGGCGGGCTGAAGGACGGCGCGCCGCGCTTTTTCGCGCGCTCCTTCCAGGAGCAGAACCGGCGCGGGCGCCCGCTCCGCCTCCGGCGGAAGCCGGGCGCCGCGCTCCCCGCATTCCGCGGCCCCGCCGGCCGCCCCCCGCCGGGTGGGGCGCCGGCCGCGGCGGGATCGGGCCCGCTTCCCCCCTTTCGCGCGGGCCGCCCGCGCCGCGCGCCGCGCGCCGGCCAGTCCCGCGCGGGCGGGGCCGGCGGCATGCCTCCGTCGTTCCGCCGCCTGTCTACTTCACAACCACGCCCGCGGCAGGCGGTTTTTCACGCCCAAAATCCGAGTCATGTGACGGACCATCCGCCGCGGCTGCGCCGGGGCAGCGCCCAAAACCTGCACCTAGGACGTGCCGGCGCGCGCCCCGGGCTCCCCGGCCGCGCCGGCCCCGGGCTCCCCGGCCGCGCAGGAAGCCGCCGCCTCGGCCGCGGCGAGCCGCGCTCCCACGAGTAAAAAGATCCCGAGCGCCGCGGCCACCGCCCCGATCGCGCCCACGACAAAAATCTCGAGCCCACCGGTGGCGAAGCTGAGCACGGCCGTGAGCAAGAGTCCCGTGCCCGTGACGTACGGCGTGCGCAGTTCCTCCTTCGTCCACTTCCTTTCGCCCGCGGCTGCCGCGTCCCCGCCCACGGCCGCGCATCCCGTTTCACGTATTTGAACATTGCACGCGCGCCCCGGCACGAGGTCTGCATCCCCCGCCCCGCGGGCGCGAATCCGGATCAGCGAGGGCGTTTTCGCGCCTGTGACTGACGGGTGCGTGACCCCATACCCCCGGCCGCGCCGGCCCCGGCCGCGCCGGCCCCGGCCGCGCCGGCCCCGGCCGCGCCGGCCCCGGCCGCGCCGGCCCCGGCCGCGCCGGCCCCGGCCGCGCCGGCCCCGGCCGCGCCGGCCCCGGCCGCGCCGGCCCCGGCCGCGCCGGCCCCGGCCGCGCCGGCCCCGGCCGCGCCGGCCCCGGCCGCGCCGGCCCCGGCCGCGCCGGCCCCGGCCGCGCCGGCCCCGGCCGCGCCGGGATCCCTGGTCCAGGACGCAACGCCCCCGTGGGCCAGCGACATCGCGATTAACACGACCCCGATCGGCGCATATGACACCCCCTGCGCGATCATCCCAATATCCTCGAGTCCGCTCGCGACGAAGCAGAATACGCCGGCGGCCAATAACATCGCGCCCGAGGCGCGCATCATCCGCATGCCGAACGCCGCGCCCTCGATCGCCGCGCCCGAGGCGCGCATCATCCGCATGCCGAACGCCGCGCCCCCGTCCACGGTACCGCATCCTGTTTTGCGCGTTTGAACATTCCACGCGCGCCGCGGCCCCGCGCCGCGCGGGAGCCGGGCCGCCCAAACTCCGGCGGCCGGAGGGCGGTTTTTCCAGGCCGCGCCGGCCGGGGGGCGGGCGTCGGGCTTCGGCCGGCAGGCGGATCAAGCGCGCGGCGGGGGGGCGCGGCAAAGGGCGCGGGGCGCCGGGGGCCGCCCGCGCCCCGGCGCCCCGGCGGGCCCGCCGCGCGGATCGCCGGGCGGGGGGCCGATCCGGCGGCGGGGGCGCCCGGCGCGCTGCCGGGGCGCCGTGGGCGGGCCGCGCCGCGATTCGCGGCGGGGCCCGCCGCGAAAACCCCCCGGCGCCTCCGCGGTTAACCGTGTTGCGCGGGCCTCTTATACCGCGCCGCCGCCGGCCCGTGCGATGGGCGAAAAGATCGGGACGGCGCGCGCGGGCAGCGCGCGTGACCGCGCGGCGGGCGCGCCGGGCGCCGGCGGGGCCCCTCCGAAGGTCGGGCCCCGGCCTTTTTTTGCCATGGAGCGCGCGCGAGTCCTGCTGTGCGTCCTGCTTCCGCTTTACGGCATCTCGGCGTTGTTCGTGCTGGACTTTGTCCCGGATCAGCATATGCATTATGCCGTGGTGCTGCTCGCGTATCCCAACGCCCTGGTAATCGTGTACGTGTCGGTTGTCAACGACATGGTTCGCGAGCCCCAGCTCGCGCACGCCATAGCCGTCGCGTTCAGCGTCATGTTCTGGCTGCCCGTCGCGTACGCGGCGGGCATGCTGCTCGATCGGCTCGGCCGCGGGGGGCGCGGCGAGCCCGGCGCGGAAGCCCGCCGCTAGGCAGTCCCCGGCCGGCGCGCCCGGCGGGCGCCGGCCCCGCGCGCGGCCGCGGCGGATCGGGCCGCCGCGCGGGGGGTGGATCGGGTTCTCGGCCGGGCGGCGGGGCCCGGCGCGGGCGCGACGCCGCGGGAACGCCCCGGTGGCGCGGGGGACCGCGCCCGCGCGGGAGGGGGCGCCGGCCCCGCGCGCCGCGGATGCCGCCGTCCTGGCGCGGGCGCGGGCGCGGGCGCGGGCGCGGGCGCGACGCCGCGCTGCGGATCTGGCGGCCCGGGGAATTCCCGGCGGAGGCGCGGCGGGCGAGCGATGCGGGGCCGTCCGACGATGCCGGCGGGAGTACGGCTTTGCGAAGTGGCGCGGGATCCCGCGCGGGGCCACGCGCGCCGTCCTGGAGGACTATGTCGACGGCCCGAAAAAGCACGCAGGATTGCTGGAAAAATGCGGGAGCGGGCGGCTCCCCGCCTCGGGGACGAGAAGATCCGCCTCCCCGAGGGAAGACAGTGGGGCCCGGACGACCCCAGGGCCGCCGCGGATGCGTACGCGGGCGCGATGCGCGGGATCGGGCGCGGGGACTAGGCCGGCCTTCCGGCCGCGCCCGGCCGGGGGCCGCCGCGGCGGCCAGGATGCCCGGCCGCGCCGGCATCCGCGCGGCGGTTGGCCCGCAGCCGGCGATCCCTTAAAGGGCCGGGGCGGCCCGCGCGGCCGTGGTCGGGCGGGGGGGCGCCGGGGCGGGCGGGAGGCGGGGGCGGCGGGGCCGTTTCGGGCGGGGGCGGCGGGGCCGTTTCGGGCGGGGGCGCGGGTCCCGGCGCGAGATCGCCGCGGCCGCCGCGATCGTCGCTGCGGCGCTGGCCGTCACCGCGTACGCGGTGGCGGCCCCGGGAGCGGGGGACGGGGGCGCCGGGGCGGCCCCGGGAGCGGGGGACGGGGGCGCCGGGGCGGCCCCGGGAGCGGGGGACGGGGGCGCCGGGGCGGCCCCGGGAGCGGGGCGGTTCCCCGTGAGGGCGGAGTCCGGCTTCGACGGGGGGCTCGTGGAGATGCACGTCTACGAGATGACCAACGCGGAGCGGGCGGGGCGCGGGCTGGGGGAGCTGGAGAGGATCGCCGCCATCGACGCGCTGGCGCGCGGGCACAGCCGCGACATGGCGGCCAGGGGCTACTTTTCCCACGACACGCCGGAGGGCCTGGATCCGGCCGGCAGGGCGCGCGCCGCGGGGCTCGACTGCCGGAGGGACGTCGGGTCGCACTATGCGGGGCCCGGCGAGAACCTGCACCAGGCGCACACGTACTCGTCGTACATGGTGAAGGGGCTGACCCTGTCGTACGCGTGGCTGGGCGGCGAGGAGGAGCTCGCGAGGGGCCTGGTCGACGGGTGGATGGGCAGCCCGGGGCACAGGGGCAACATCCTGGATCCCCGGTACGTCGGGATCGGGATCGGGGTAGCGATAACCGGCAGCGAGGAGGTGCTGGCCACGCAGAACTTCTGCTAGCGCGCCGGGGCCGGGCCGGGGGCCCCGGCCCGCCCGGGGGCCGGCGCCCGCGAGGCGCCGGATGCCCTCCCGGCGGCGGGCGGCCGGGGCCCCCGGCCCGGCGCCGCCGCGGCGCGCGACGACCACGGGCCCCGGCCGCCCGCGCCGGGGGCCCCTGGCGGGACGGGTTTTCAACTTTGGCGGCGCCCGTTCGGGGGGCCCGCCGCGAAAACCCCCCGGCGGCGGCGCGGTTAACAGCGTTGCGCGGGCCTCATATACTACGCCGTCGTCGTCCCATGCAACGAATGAAAAGATCGAGCCCTGTCCGCAGTTACGGCGATTGTTGGTTCAACGGGTGTCACCGTTGCGACAAAAACGTACGTGCCGGGCCAGGCAACACACGTGAGCAACGCGTGGAACCGCATGATGGACACGTTGGACGCCAACAGGGCCCCGCCGAAGGTCGGGGTACCCTAGCCTTTTTTTATCATGAAGCGCGCGCGAATCCTGCTGTACACCGCGCTTCCGCTTTACGGCATCTCGACGCTGTTCGTGCCGGACGTTGTCCCCGTCCAGTACCGGCCGTATGATCTGCTGCTCGCGTATCCCAACGCCCTGGTAATCGTGTACGTGTCGGTTGTCAACGACATGGTTCGCACGCCCCAGCTCGCGCACGCCATAGCCGTCGCGTTCAGCGTCATGTTCTGGCTGCCCGTCGCGTACGCGGGGGGCGCGGCGAGCCCGGCGCGGAAGCCCGCCGCTAGGCGATCCCCGGCCGGCGCTCCCGGCGGGCGCCGGCCCCGCGCGCGGGCGCCGAGCTGGCCGGCGCGCGCGGGCCGATCCCCGCGCGCGCCGCCGTGGACGAGGACAAACCGCGGGCCCAATTCTGCTAGCGGCGGATCCAGATCCCGGGTGCGGGCCATGTGCGCGGCCCCGGCGCCACCATGCAGGGATCCGTGCGGTCGGGCATCCGGATCCCGGCGGCGGCGAAGCCGGACGGCATGCCCGCGCGCCGGCAGGGCTGTTTCCCCGCGCGGAGGCCGCGCGCGGGCCGCGCGGGAGGCCGGGCGGCGGGCGGGGAAGGGGCGCGGCGCGCGGTGAACGCGGGGGCAGGCAGCCCGGAGCGCCGCTTCCCGCCCGCGTATTCACGGAAGCGCGCCGCCTGGCGGGCCGGCGCGGCGCCGGGCGGGATCGCTGCGGTTCCGGGCGGCGCGTTCGGGGGCGCGCCGGCGGGCTGCCCCGGCGGGCCGGAGCCGGGGCGCGGCCGCGCGGTGAACGGCGGGGGATCCCCCGGCGGGACCTGGCGAGCGGCGGGCGAGCGGCGGGCCGCGCGGGAGGATCGGGGCGGGCCGGCCGCGGCGCGGCGGGCGGCCCGGACGGCCGCGCGGCGGAAAAATGCGGCCGGGATGCGCCCGCCGGATCGCGGGCTCCCGCCGGCGGGGCGCGGGAGGCGGCCGCGGCTAGGAGCAGTTGGCGACGAACGTGACGGTCTGCGATATGATGTCGGCCTCGAGCGCGTCCAGGTCCTCCAGGTTGATCCGGAAGTCGACGTCCACGCTGCCGCCCGGCGGCGTCCCGCCCGGTATCTCGGTGCCCGCGGCCAGCGGGGTAGAGTCGGCCGGCCTGGGGGAGGCGCCGTCCAGGCCCACGGCCATCTCCGTGTACGAGAACGGCAGCGGTCCCTGCACGGGGACGCCGTTCAAGAACTGCGCCCAGTCCGTGGCGGACACGGACACCGCGGGCATCGGGCCGGTTCCTATGTTCGTCACGGTCTGCCGCGCCGGCCTGCTCGTGCTCCCCGCGGACAGCTCGGGGAGGGCGAGCGCCGACTTTTCCAGATCTATCCCGCACGCGTCCAGGCCCAGGAGCAGCTCGGGGGCCCGCGCCCACTCCGCCGATACGTCGGACACGGACCATATGCCGTACGTCACGGGCAGCCGCAGGTCGCCGTTCCCGTCCATGCCCGTGCGGCCGAGCGGGCCGCCTTCCAAGTTGGCCGCGCCCGCCACATTCCCCCGCGCGAGGGACGGGTCGCCCCCGGCCCCCACCAGGGCGCCGCCCAGCGCGCGGACGGCCTCGTACGCGGCGTAGGCCGGCGTGGCCGATGCAGCGGGGCCGCGCGGGGCCGCGATGCGGTCGATGTAGTCCGTCATGGAATTGCGCTCCACGGCGAACTGGACGGCGGACAGCCGCGTATCGCGGGCCAGCTGCATGGCCGCCGCATCGGCCGTTATGGCGGGGGACGCGGCCACCCCGCTCCCCGCGCCGGCCCCCGCGCCGCCGGCCGCGAACCATGCCGACCTCTCCCGTACGGGGCCGCCCGCCGGCACGCTGCCGGCCATCGCCGCGAGCTCTGTGTCCGAGCCCACATACACGACGGCCACGCTCCTGGCCGTCCCGCTCCCGGCGGCCGCCGCCACGGCGGTTTCTATGGGCGCGGCCGCCTCGCCGCCGCCGCCTGCCGCGAACGCGACGGGCTCGCCGACGGGTATCCCGAGCGGCCCCAGGTCCGATTCCAGCGATTCCAGCAGGCCGTAATCCGGGCCGCGCAGGCCGGCCTGCACCACGGGGACTATGGCGCCGTACCCGCCCCGCGCCACCTCTGTCGCGAGGGCCCTGGCCAGGTGCGCCGCGCCTGGCTCCATCCGGAATATGGGATCGCCCCCTACGGCCAGCGAGCGCGCCGCCGACGAGTGAGATATTATGGTTATGCCGTTCTCCGAGGCGTACCCGGCCATGCCGGCCAGCGCTATATCGGAGGCCGGGCCCACGTACAGGGAGGGGCCCTCCCCGCCGTTATGCGCCCCGCGGAGCGCTGCCGCGCCGGATGCGCCCGCCGGGAGATCGTGCTCGGACACGCTGACGTAGAACTGGTAGCCGCGCTCCGACGAGACGGCGTTGAAGGCGGCGGCCCCCAGCCTCGCCGCCTCGGCCGACGGGTCGGCGGCGCCGCGCGCGAACACGCCCACCTGCACGGGCCGCTTGCCGGCCTGCCCGGTCCCGTCCGGCCCGCCGGTGGACTTTGTGCCTGGATTCTCGAGCTGGTTCCCGAAGGCGTCCGTCACGTTCGCGGACAGGTCGAATCCCACGGCGGAGCCGGCCGAGGCGGTCGTGCTCGCGTTCGCGTTCCACGACACTACCACGTTGTTCCCGAACGCGGCCGCCCCGGAGGCGCCGCTGCCGTTCCCCGCTGCCGCGGCGCCGCCCACCGTGATGTTCGTATAGTGGGAGGGGACGGCAAGCACCGGCTCCGAATAGACGGCGGCGATGGAGCTGCCGTCCAGCACGAAGGCCAGCAGGAAGGACGGGCGGTCGGGATCGCGCGCGACGTCCAGCGGCGCCCGCTCCGGCGCGTGCGCCGCGCGGCCGTTGGTGACGATGCCGGCGGGCAGCAGCAGCGTGGTGGACTCCGGAACCGAGAACGCGGCCGCGTCCAGCAGCGAGCGCGCCCGGTCGGACACGAGAAGCACGAAGGTCCTGTCCCCCGTGCTGCCGGACTCGACGGACAGCATATCGGCGGCGGACAGGGAGACCGCGGCGTCGCCTCCCCAGCTCCGGCCGCGGATCTCGATGGTCCCTGGGAACGACTGCGCGCCGGGCGCGGTCGCGGCCTCGTCGAACGTTATGACGAGCCGCCCCGCGTTGCCGCTGCCCGGCGCCAGGTTGAAGGCCGCCTTTGCGAGGCGCGGGGGCGAGGGATCCTGCACGTGCGCGAGCGGGACGGCGGCGCTGCCGCCCCCCGCGTACGGGCGGCCGAGCGCGTCCGACACGAAGCCGTCGGGCAGCGACAGGGTGGCCGAGCCCAGGTCGGCCCCGTTGAGCTCCACCCGCTTGGCGCCGGATATGTCCAGCGCGAACTCCGTGCCGCCCGCGCGGCCCGATGCCACGGAGGGAATGTCGGCGGCGGACAGGGCGGCCGCGGCGCTGCCGCCCCGTATTACTATCTCCCCCGGGAACGACCGCGCGTCCGGGACCGTCGCCGCCCCGCTGAATTCGAGGACGAGCCGGCCGTTGGCGCCGGCCGTCAGGTCGAGGGTAGCGGCCTCGAGCAGGAGGGCCGCGGCGGTGTCGCGCGTTATCGAGAACTGCCTCGCCGCGCTGCTCGGGTTGCCCGCCTTGTCTTGCGCCGCGCCGGCCGGTATGTCGACCCGTATCGCCCCGTCGCCCGCGGGAGTCACGTCGAAGGCGTACGAGTCCCCCCCGCCCGCGAAGTTCTCCGCCGCGCCGGGGGCGGCATCGCCCGTCAGCCGGACGCCGGCGGCCCCGAATCCGTCGACGGGCTCGCTGAACCTCACCTGGAAGTTTATGGTCGCGGCGCTGGTGGGGCTCGCCTGCGTCGCGTTGATGGTCGGGAACGGCGCCGTGCCGTCGTACACTATGGAGAACGTGGCCGCCGTGTTGTTGATGCCCGCCGCATTCCGCGCCGCGCCGGGCGGGATGCGGACGTCTATCGCCCCGTCGCCCGCGGGAGTCACGTCGAAGGTGTACGAGTCCCCTTCGCCCGCGAAGTTCGCCGCGCTGCCGGGGGCGGCGGCGCCCGAGAGCACTATCCCTCCCGGTTCGAACCCGGTGACGTTCTCGCTGAACCTTACTTGGAAGTTTATGGTAGCGGCGTTGGTGGGGCTCGCCTGCGTCGCGTTGATGGTCGGGAACGGCGCCGAGCCGTCGTATTCTATGGAGAACGTCTTCGCCGCCTCGCTCGGGTTGCCCGCCTTGTCTTGCGCCGCGCCCTGTCCTATGTCGACCCGTATCGTCCCGTCGCCCGCGGGATTCACGTCGAACTCGTACGAGGCGCCTCCGTCCGCGCTGGCCACGCCGCCGTCGAGGCTGGCGTTGCCTGTCAGAATGATGTCGGCGGCCCCGAATCCGTCGACGGGCTCGCCGAACTTTACATGGAAGTTTATGGTGGCGGCGCTGGTGGGGCTCGCCTGCGTCGCGTTGATGACTGGAATGGGCGCCGTGCCGTCGTATTCTATGGAGAACCGCTCCGCGGCGGTGCTCGGATTGAGCGCCGCGTCCAGCGCCGCGCCCGCGGGCACGTCGACCAGCACCAGGCCGTCGTTCGCGGGAGTCGCCTCGAAGGTGTACAGGTTGTTCTCGCCGGCAAAGTTGTTCTCGTCGGTAAGGTTCTTCACGCCGCCACTGTCGGTGGCGTTGGTGGCGTTGCCGGACAGCAGGACGTCGCTGGCATTGAACCCGCTGACGCGCTCCGTGAAGTTCACCTGGAATCTGATCGTGGTGGCGTTGGTCGGGTCCTCATGCATCGCGGTAACGATCGGCTTCGGCGCGGTCCTGTCTATCTCGATGCCCGCCGTGTCGGATTCCTCGTTCGCGTTTCCGGCCGCGTCCCGCACGCTGCCGGCCGGCATGGTCACGTTGAGCGTCTGCTCGTTGGCCGGGTCGGTCACGTTGAACGCGTACGCGGTGTCGAACACCCGGACGCTGTGGTTCCCCGGATCGGCCACGTACACGCGGCCGGAGGGGACGTCGACCGCCAGGCCGCGCGGGCCGTCGAACGGGCCGGGCAGGTACGAGACGTGGCTCCCGTCGGAGTCGAAGACCTGGACGCGGCCGTTGCCCCGTTCGGCCACGTATACGAGGCCCGCGGAGCCGTCGGCCGCCAGGCCGACAGGGAGGCCGAGCTGGCCCTGGCCGCTGCCGTGGCCTCCAAAGCCGGCAACGTGTTTCCCGGAAGAGTCGAATACCTGCACCGTGCCGTCGCCCGAGTCGGCCACGTACACGTGGCCCGAAAAGCCGTCGGCCGCCACGGCGCCCGGACTGCTGAAGTTGGTGGGGAGGTCGCCTACCCAGTTCCCGGAGGAGTCGAAGATCTGGACTGTGTTGTTGCCCGAGTTGGCCACGTACACGTGGCCCGAGGCGTTTACCGCCAGGCCGGCCGAGTTGTTGAACGGGCCGGGGAGGCCGGTGGCGTGTTCCCCGCCGGAGCCGAATACCTGGACGCGGCTGCCGTTCGAGTCGGCCACGTATACGCGGCCCGAGGAGCCGTCGACTGCCACGCCGACCGGGCCGGCAAGTTGGCCGGTGCCGTTTTCGCCGAATGTCGCGACGTGTTCCCCCGCAGAATTGAAGACCTGGACGCGGCCGTTGGCCGTGTCGGCCACGTATACGAGGCCCGAGGAACCGTCGACTGCCATGGAGGACGGGCTGCGGAATTGGCCGGGGCCCGTGCCTTCCTCGCCGAAGGTCGAGTTGTGGCGCTGTGCCGCGCGGGGATCGCCCACCGTGCCCGAGGAGGCGCTGATGTCGGATGCGGCCAGGGTCGAGCCGTCTATGTTCTCGCCGAATTCGAGGGCGAATTGCACTGTAGTCATGTTGGTCGGGCTCGCGTGCATCGCCGTGAAGGTCGGGGTCGGGGGCGTGCCGTCGTACCTTATGGAGAAGCGTTCCGCCGCCTCGCTCGGGTTGGTCGCCGCGTCCAGCGCCGCGCCCGCGGGTATGTTGACCAGTATCGCGCCGTCGCCCGCGGGGGTCACGCCGAATCCGTACGAGGCGCCTCCGTCCGCAGGGCTCGCCACGGCGCCCGCGAGGGAGGCGTTGCCGGACAGCACGACGTCGTCGGCGTCGAACATGGTGACGTGCTCCGTGAAGTTCACTTGGAATCTTATGGTCTGGGAGTTGGTCGGGTCCTCCTGCGCCGCGGTGATGGTCGGGAACGGCGGCGTGGGATCGTATTCTATGACGAACTGGTCCGCGGCAGCGGTCGGGTTGCCCGCCGCGTCCTGCGCCGCGCCCGGGTTTACGTCGACCCGCACCAGGCCGTCGCCCGCGGGAGTCACGTTGAAGGCGTACAAGTCGTTCCCTCCGGTAAAGTTCTCCACGCCGCCGTAGAGGGTGGCGTTGCCGGACAGCGCGATGTCGCCGGAGTCGAACAGGGTGACCGGCTCGCTAAAGTTTACCCGGAAGTTGATCGTGGCGGCGTTGGTGGGGCTCGCCTGCGTCGCGTTGATGGTGAGAGTCGTCGCCGTGCCGTCGTACTCTATGGCGAGCTGATCCGCCGCCTCGCTCGGGTTGCCCGCCGCGTCCCGCGCCGCGCCCGAGGGCACGTCGACCCGCACCATGCCGTCGTCCGTGGGAGTCACGAAGAACGCGTACGTGTCGTTCCCTCCGGTAAAGCCATGCACGTCGCCCGCAAGGGAGGCGTTGCCGGACAGCACGATGTCGCTGGAGTTGAACAGGGTGACGGGCTCGCTGAAGTTTACTTGGAAGTTGATCGTGGTGGCGTTGGTCGGGTCCTCTTGCGTCACCGTGATGGTCGGGAGCGGCGGCGTGGGATCGTACTCTATGGGGAACTGCTTCGCCGCCTCGCTCGGGTTGCCCGCCGCGTCCCGCGCCGCGCTGGCGTTTATGTCGACCCGCACCATGCCGTCGCGCGTGGGCGAGACGTCGAACTCGTACGAGGCGCCTTCGCCCGTAAAGTTCGCCACGCCGCCGTGGGTGGCGTTGCCCGACAGGTTGACGTCGTCGGCGCCGAACAGGGTGACGGGCTCCGCGAAGTTCACTTGGAAGCTTATGGTCGGGGAGTTGGTCGGATCCCGCTGCGCGGAAGTGACGGTCGGGATCGGCGCGGTCCTGTCTATCTCGATGCCTGCCGTGTTGGATTCCTTGTTCCAGTTTCCGGCCGCGTCCCGCACGCTGCCGGCCGGCATGCTCACGTTGAGCGTCTGCCTGTCGTCCGGATTCGCCACGCTGAACGCGTACGCTGTGTCGAATACCTGGACGCGGTGGTTCTCCGTGTCGGCCACGTACACGCGGCCGGAGGCGGGGTCGACTGCCACGCCGCGCGGGCCGTTGAACGCGCCTGGCAGGTAGGAGGCGTGTTCCATGTCGGAACCGAACACTTGGACGCGGTGGTTGCCCCTCTCGGCCACGTATATCCGGCCCGTGGAGCCGTCGACCGCCAGGCCGTCAGGGCGATTAAGCTGGCCCGTGCCGCTGCCGTTGGTGCCGAAGCCTGCAACGGGCATCCCGGCGGAGTCGAATACGTGGATGCGGCCGTTGTTCCTGTCTGCCACGTATACGTGGCCCGAGGAGGCGTCGACCGCCACGGCGCCCGGACTGCTGAAGTTGATGGGGAGATCTGCCACGTGCATCCTGCTGGAGTTGAATACCTGCACGGTGCCGTTGCCGGAGTTGGACACGTACACGTGGCCCGAGGCGTTGGCCGCCAGGCCTACAGGACTGCTGAACGGGCCGGGGAGATCGGCGACGTACTCCCTGCCGGAGTCGAACACGAGGACGCGGTGGCCGACCGAGTCGGCCACGTATACGCTGCCCGAGGAGGCATCGGTTGCCAGGCCGTACGGATTGCTGAATTGGCCGGGGCCCGTGCCCAACTCGCCGAATTCGGCGACGTACGTTCCCGCAAAGTCGAAGACCTGTATGCGCTTGTTGGCCCTGTCGGTCACGTACACGAGGCCCGAGGAGCCGTCGGCCGCCACGCCGAACGTGCGGCGGAATTGGCCGGGGCCCGTGCCTTCCTCGCCGAAGGCGGGGCCGTGGTGCGGCGGCAGGCTCAGGCCCTGCACCTCGCCCGAGGATGCGCTGATGTCGGATGCGTCCAAGGTCGAGCCGTCTATGTTCTCGTCGAATTTGAGGGCGAACTGCACCGTAGTCGTGTTGGTCGGGCTCGCGTGCATCGCCGTGAAGGTCGGGGCCGGCTGTGTGCCGTCGTACTCTATGACGAGCCGATCCGCCGCGGCGCTCGGGTTGAGCGCCGCGTCCAGCGCCGCGCCCGCGTTTATGTCGACGTGTATCAGGCCGTCGCCCGCGGGCGTCACGTGGAACGTGTACAGGTTGTTCCCGCCCGTGAAGTTCTCCACGCCGCCCGGAATGGAGGCGTTGCCCGTCAGCAGGACGTCGCCGGCGCCGAACTCGGTGACGTGCTCCGTGAAATTCACCCGGAAGTTTATCGTCGGGGAGTTGGTGGGGTCCTCCTGCGCCGCGGTGATGGTCGGGAACGGCGGCGTGGGATCGTATTCTATGACGAGCCGATCCGCCGCGGCGCTCGGGTTGAGCGCCGCGTCCAGCGCCGCGCCCGCGTTTATGTCGACTACCACCAGGCCGTCGCCCGCGGGCGTCACGTGGAACGTGTACAGGTTGTTCCCGCCCGTGAAGTTCTCCACGCCGCCCGGAATGGAGGCGTTGCCCGTCAGCAGGACGTCGCCGGCGCCGAACTCGGTGACGTGCTCCGTGAAATTCACCCGGAAGTTTATCGTCGGGGAGTTGGTGGGGTCCTCCTGCGCCGCGGTGATGGTCGGGAACGGCGGCGTGGGATCGTATTCTATGACGAGCCGATCCGCCGCGGCGCTCGGGTTGAGCGCCGCGTCCAGCGCCGCGCCCGCGTTTATGTCGACCACCACCAGGCCGTCGCCCGCGGGCGTCACGTGGAACGTGTACAGGTTGTCCTCGCCCGTGAAGTTCTCCACGCCGCCCGGAATGGAGGCGTTGCCCGTCAGCAGGACGTCGCCGGCGCCGAACTCGGTGACGTGCTCCGTGAAATTCACCCGGAAGTTTATCGTCGGGGAGTTGGTGGGGTCCTCCTGCGCCGCGGTGATGGTCGGGAACGGCGGCGTGGGATCGTATTCTATGACGAGCCGATCCGCCGCGGCGCTCGGGTTGAGCGCCGCGTCCAGCGCCGCGCCCGCGTTTATGTCGACGTGTATCAGGCCGTCGCCCGCTGGCGTCACGTGGAACGTGTACAGGTTGTTCCCGCCCGTGAAGTTCTCCACGCCGCCCGGAATGGAGGCGTTGCCCGTCAGCAGGACGTCGCCGGCGCCGAACTCGGTGACGTGCTCCGTGAAATTCACCCGGAAGTTTATCGTCGGGGAGTTGGTGGGGTCTTCCTGCGCCGCGGTGATGGTCGGGAACGGCGGCGTGGGATCGTATTCTATGACGAGCCGATCCGCCGCGGCGCTCGGGTTGAGCGCCGCGTCCAGCGCCGCGCCCGCGTTTATGTCGACCACCACCAGGCCGTCGCCCGCGGGCGTCACGTGGAACGTGTACAGGTTGTCCTCGCCCGTGAAGTTCTCCACGCCGCCCGGAATGGAGGCGTTGCCCGTCAGCAGGACGTCGCCGGCGCCGAACTCGGTGACGTGCTCCGTGAAATTCACCCGGAAGTTTATCGTCGGGGAGTTGGTGGGGTCCTCCTGCGCCGCGGTGATGGTCGGGAACGGCGGCGTGGGATCGTATTCTATGACGAGCCGATCCGCCGCGGCGCTCGGGTTGAGCGCCGCGTCCAGCGCCGCGCCCGCGTTTATGTCGACGTGTATCAGGCCGTCGCCCGCGGGCGTCACGTGGAACGTGTACAGGTTGTTCCCGCCCGTGAAGTTCTCCACGCCGCCCGGAATGGAGGCGTTGCCCGTCAGCAGGACGTCGCCGGCGCCGAACTCGGTGACGTGCTCCGTGAAATTCACCCGGAAGTTTATCGTCGGGGAGTTGGTGGGGTCCTCCTGCGCCGCGGTGATGGTCGGGAACGGCGGCGTGGGATCGTATTCTATGACGAGCCGATCCGCCGCGGCGCTCGGGTTGAGCGCCGCGTCCAGCGCCGCGCCCGCGTTTATGTCGACGTGTATCAGGCCGTCGCCCGCTGGCGTCACGTGGAACGTGTACAGGTTGTCCTCGCCCGTGAAGTTCTCCACGCCGCCCGGAATGGAGGCGTTGCCCGTCAGCAGGACGTCGCCGGCGCCGAACTCGGTGACGTGCTCCGTGAAATTCACCCGGAAGTTTATCGTCGGGGAGTTGGTGGGGTCCTCCTGCGCCGCGGTGATGGTCGGGAACGGCGGCGTGGGATCGTATTCTATGACGAGCCGATCCGCCGCGGCGCTCGGGTTGAGCGCCGCGTCCAGCGCCGCGCCCGCGTTTATGTCGACGTGTATCAGGCCGTCGCCCGCGGGCGTCACGTGGAACGTGTACAGGTTGTTCCCGCCCGTGAAGTTCTCCACGCCGCCCGGAATGGAGGCGTTGCCCGTCAGCAGGACGTCGCCGGCGCCGAACTCGGTGACGTGCTCCGTGAAATTCACCCGGAAGTTTATCGTCGGGGAGTTGGTGGGGTCCTCCTGCGCCGCGGTGATGGTCGGGAACGGCGGCGTGGGATCGTATTCTATGACGAGCCGATCCGCCGCGGCGCTCGGGTTGAGCGCCGCGTCCAGCGCCGCGCCCGCGTTTATGTCGACCACCACCAGGCCGTCGCCCGCGGGCGTCACGTGGAACGTGTACAGGTTGTCCTCGCCCGTGAAGTTCTCCACGCCGCCCGGAATGGAGGCGTTGCCCGTCAGCAGGACGTCGCCGGCGCCGAACTCGGTGACGTGCTCCGTGAAATTCACCCGGAAGTTTATCGTCGGGGAGTTGGTGGGGTCCTCCTGCGCCGCGGTGATGGTCGGGAACGGCGGCGTGGGATCGTATTCTATGACGAGCCGATCCGCCGCGGCGCTCGGGTTGAGCGCCGCGTCCAGCGCCGCGCCCGCGTTTATGTCGACTACCACCAGGCCGTCGCCCGCGGGCGTCACGTGGAACGTGTACAGGTTGTTCCCGCCCGTGAAGTTCTCCACGCCGCCCGGAATGGAGGCGTTGCCCGTCAGCAGGACGTCGCCGGCGCCGAACTCGGTGACGTGCTCCGTGAAATTCACCCGGAAGTTTATCGTCGGGGAGTTGGTGGGGTCCTCCTGCGCCGCGGTGATGGTCGGGAACGGCGGCGTGGGATCGTATTCTATGACGAGCCGATCCGCCGCGGCGCTCGGGTTGAGCGCCGCGTCCAGCGCCGCGCCCGCGTTTATGTCGACCACCACCAGGCCGTCGCCCGCTGGCGTCACGTGGAACGTGTACAGGTTGTCCTCGCCCGTGAAGTTCTCCACGCCGCCCGGAATGGAGGCGTTGCCCGTCAGCAGGACGTCGCCGGCGCCGAACTCGGTGACGTGCTCCGTGAAATTCACCCGGAAGTTTATCGTCGGGGAGTTGGTGGGGTCCTCCTGCGCCGCGGTGATGGTCGGGAACGGCGCGGTCCTGTCCACCCTGATGCCCGCGGCGTCGGATGCGCCGTTCGCGTTCCCGGCCGCATCCTGCACGCGGCCGGCCCGCATGCTCACGTTGAGCGTCTGCAGGTTGTCCGGATCCGCCACGTCGAACGCGTATACCGTGTCGAATATCCGGATGCTGTGGTTTCCGGTGTCGGCCACGTACACGCGGCCCGCGTGTGGGTCGACGGCCACGCCGCGCGGCTTGTTGAACGTGCCGGGGAGATCGGCGAGGCGGTTCCCGCCCGAGTCGAAGATCAGGGTGCGGTTGCTCTCACTGTCGGCCACGTACACGCGGCCCGCGCGGGAGTCGACGGCCACGCCGTACGGGACGTCGAACGGGCCGGGGAGATCGTCGACGTGGGCCCCGGTGGTGGAGTTGAACACCTGGACCGTGTCGTTGCCCGAGTTGGACACGTACACGCGGCCCGCGCGGGAGTCGACGGCCACGCCGGCCGGGTAGCTGAACGGGCCGGGGAGATCGGCGAGGCGGTTCCCGTCGGAGTCGAAGACCCGGGTGCGGTTGTTGCTGGTGTCGGCCACGTACACGCGGTCCGAGGAGCCGTCGGGCGCCACGTCGAATGGGTTGCTGAACGGGCCGGGGAGGTCCGTGGCGTGGGCCCCCGTGGCGGAGTCGAAGATCTGGACGCGGCCGGCCGCGCCGTCCGCGCCGGCCGCGTACACGCGGCCCGTGGGGCCGTCGACTGCCACGCCGTACGGACTGGCGAGCGAGACGGGGACGTTGGAGATGTAGGCATTGGTGGTGGAGTTGAAGATCTTGACCAGGGAGTTGCCCGAGTCGGCCACGTATATGCGGCCCGCGGGGCCGTCGATCGCCACGCCGTACGGCGAAAGGAGTCGGCCGGCGCCCGTGCCGTTTTCGCCGAAGGCCGCGCTGCGCTGCAGCATCATGCGCAGGTTCCCCACCGTGCCCGAGGTGACGTCTATGTCCGACGCGTCGAGGGTCGAGGCGTTTATGGCCTCGCTGAATCTCGCCGCGAACGGCACCGTGCGCAGGTTGGTGGGGCCCGGCTCTGCCGGGGCGAATGCGGGGATCGGGGATTCGCTGTCGCGCGCTATCGAGAACCGGGCCGCCTCGCGGCTGGGGTTGCCTGCCGCGTCCTGCGCCGCGCCCGCGTCCATGTCGACCAGTATGGTCCCGTCAGATGCGGTCGTCGCGTCGAACGTGTACGAGGCGCCGCTGCCGGCAAGGTTGGCCGCGGGGCCCGGGCCCGCGTCGCCCGAGAGCCGGACGTCTTCCGCCTCGAACCCGTCGACGGATTCGCCGAACTCTACCCGCAAGTTTATGGTCGAGGCGTTGGTCGGGTCGGGCTGCGTCGCCGTGATGGTCGGGAGCGGCGGCGTAGGATCGTATTCCATGGTGAACCGCGCCGCCGCGAGGCTGGGGTTGTCGGCGACATCCAGCGCCGCGCCCGCTCGTATGTCGACGTGTATCAGCCCGTCGCCCGTGGGAGTCACCTCGAACGTGTACAGGGCGCCTTCTCCCGAGAAGCGCTTCACGCCGCCGTCGAGGGTGGCGTTGCCGGACAGCAGGACGTCGTCGGCATCGAACATGGTGACCGGATCCGTGAAATTCACCTTGAAGTTTATGGCCGCGGCGTTGGTCGGGCTCGCCTGCGTCGACGTGGTGATCGGGATCAGCGGCGTGCTGTCGTATTCTATGGTGAGGCGCTTCGCCGCCTCGCTCGGGTTGGTCGCCCCGTCCTGCGCCGCGCCAGCGCCTATGTCGACGTGTATCAGCCCGTCGCCCGTGGGAGTCACCTCGAACGTGTACAGGGCGCCTTCTCCCGAGAAGCGCTTCACGCCGCCGTCGAGGGTGGCGTTGCCGGACAGCAGGACGTCGTCGGCGTCGAACATGGTGACCGGATCCGTGAAATTCACCTTGAAGTTTATGGTCGCGGCGTTGGTCGGGCTCGCCTGCGTCGACGTGACGACGGGCGTCGGCCCCTCGTCGTCGTATTCTATGGTGAGGCGCTGCGCCGCCTCGCTCGGGTTGGTCGCCCTGTCCTGCGCCGCGCCAGCGCCTATGTCGACGTGTATCAGCCCGTCGCCCGTGGGAGTCACCTCGAACGTGTACAGGGCGCCTTCTCCCGAGAAGCGCTTCACGCCGCCGTCGAGGGTGGCGTTGCCCGTCAGCAGGACGTCGTCGGCGTCGAACCCGTCGACGGGATCGCTGAAATTCACCTTGAAGTTTATGGTCGCGGCGTTGGTCGGGCTCGCCTGCACCGCCGTGACGACGGGCGTCGGCCCCTCGTCGTCGTATTCGATGGTGAGGCGCTTCGCCGCCTCGCTCGGGTTGGTCGCCCCGTCCTGCGCCGCGCCCGCCGGTATGTCGACGTGTATCAGCCCGTCGCCCGTGGGAGTCACCTCGAACGTGTACAGGGCGCCTTCTCCCGAGAAGCCCTTCACGCCGCCGTCGAGGGTGGCGTTGCCCGTCAGCAGGACGTCGTCGGCGTCGAACCCGTCGACGGGATCGCTGAAATTCACCTTGAAGTTTATGGTCGCGGCGTTGGTCGGGCTCGCCTGCACCGCCGTGACGACGGGCGTCGGCCCCTCGTCGTCGTATTCGATGGTGAAGCGCTTCGCCGCCTCGCTCGGGTTGGTCGCCCCGTCCTGCGCCGCGCCCGCCGGTATGTCGACGTGTATCAGCCCGTCGCCCGTGGGCGTCACCTCGAACGTGTACAGGGCGCCTTCTCCCGAGAAGCCCTTCACGCCGCCGTCGAGGGTGGCGTTGCCGGACAGCAGGACGTCGTCGGCGTCGAACCCGTCGACGGGATCGCTGAAATTCACCTTGAAGTTTATGGCCGCGGCGTTGGTCGGGCTCGCCTGCGTCGACGTGACGACGGGCGTCGGCCCCTCGTCGTCGTATTCGATGGTGAGGCGCTTCGCCGCCTCGCTCGGGTTGGTCGCCCCGTCCTGCGCCGCGCCCGCCGGTATGTCGACGTGTATCAGCCCGTCGCCCGTGGGAGTCACCTCGAACGTGTACAGGGCGCCTTCTCCCGAGAAGCGCTTCACGCCGCCGTCGAGGGTGGCGTTGCCGGACAGCAGGACGTCGTCGGCGTCGAACCCGTCGACGGGATCGCTGAAATTCACCTTGAAGTTTATGGCCGCGGCGTTGGTCGGGCTCGCCTGCGTCGACGTGACGACGGGCGTCGGCCCCTCGTCGTCGTATTCGATGGTGAGGCGCTTCGCCGCCTCGCTCGGGTTGGTCGCCCCGTCCTGCGCCGCGCCCGCCGGTATGTCGACGTGTATCAGCCCGTCGCCCGTGGGAGTCACCTCGAACGTGTACAGGGCGCCTTCTCCCGAGAAGCGCTTCACGCCGCCGTCGAGGGTGGCGTTGCCGGACAGCAGGACGTCGTCGGCATCGAACATGGTGACCGGATCCGTGAAATTCACCTTGAAGTTTATGGCCGCGGCGTTGGTCGGGCTCGCCTGCGTCGACGTGACGACGGGCGTCGGCCCCTCGTCGTCGTATTCGATGGTGAGGCGCTTCGCCGCCTCGCTCGGGTTGGTCGCCCCGTCCTGCGCCGCGCCCGCGCCTATGTCGACGTGTATCAGCCCGTCGCCCGTGGGAGTCACCTCGAACGTGTACAGGGCGCCTTCTCCCGAGAAGCGCTTCACGCCGCCGTCGAGTGTGGCGTTGCCGGACAGCAGGACGTCGTCGGCGTCGAACCCGTCGACGGGATCGCTGAAGTTCACCAGGAACCTTATGGTAACGGCGTTGGTCGGGCTCGCCTGCGTCGACGTGATGGTGGGTTTCGGCGCGGTCCTGTCTATCTCGATGCTCGCCGTATTGGACTCCTCGTTCGCGTTTCCGGCCCCGTCCAGCACGCTGCCGGCCGGCAGGCTTACCGTGAGCGTCTCCCTGTCGTCCGGGTTCGCCACGCTGAACTCGTACGCGGCATCGAACACCAGGACGCGGTGGTTCTCCGTGTCCGCCACGTACGCGCGGCCCGAGGGGACGTCGACCGCGATGGCGCGCGGGTTACGCAACTCGAGGGGGAAGCCGGAGAGGTAGGAGACGTGGTCCCAGTCGGAGTCGAACACCTGCACGCGCTGGTTGTCTTCCTTCTCGGTCACGTATATCCGGCCGGCGAGTTCGTCGACCGCTATGCCGATCGGCTCGCTGAGCTGGCCGGGGCCGTCGCCGGAGGCGCCGAAGCTCCCGGCGGGCATCCCGTCCAAGTCGAATACGAGTATGGCGTCGTTGTTGGTGTCGGCCGCGTATACGAGGCCCG
Organism: uncultured Candidatus Cenarchaeum sp.; assembly: GCA_958295735.1. GTDB lineage: Archaea > Thermoproteota > Nitrososphaeria > Nitrososphaerales > Nitrosopumilaceae > Cenarchaeum. The sequence continues at coordinate 2,527,343 of OY282369.1, read as the reverse complement.
CGGAGGCGTTGAACGCCACGCCGTGCGGGCTGTCGAACGTGCCGGCGAGGGCGGCTACGTGTTTCCGGGAGGAATCGAAGATCTGCACGGTGTTGTTGCCGGTGTAGGCCACGTACACGTGGCCCGTGCCGTTCACCGCCAGGGCGATCGGAATGTGGGATCTGGAGATGCCGGGGTGCGCGAGGTCGGCGAGGTATTCCCCGTCGTGTTCGTAGATCAGCGTGCGGTTGCCTGCCGAGTCGGCCGCGTATATCCGGCCCGAGGAGGCATCGGCTGCCAGGCCGTATAAGTTTCTGAATCGGCCGGGCTCCGGGTCGTCAAAATTGGTGGCGAGTCCGCCGAATGTTGCGACGGACTCCCCCGCCGGGTCGAATACCTGGATGCGCTTGCCGGCCCTCTCGGCCACGTACAGGTAGCCCGAGCTGTTGACTGCGAGGCCGAACGGTCGGTTGAGTTCGCCTGGCTCTGAGCCCCGTACGCCATCCGTGCCGATGGTCGAGTTGTAGCGCAGCACCATGCGCAGGCCCTGCACCGTGCCCGAGGAGACGGTAATGTCCGACTCGTCCAGGGTCGTGGCGTTTATGTTCTCGCTGAACGTCATGTTGAACGGCACGGCCGCCAGGTTGGTCGGGCCCGCCACCGCCGCGCCGACGGCCGGGGCCGGCCCCGTCACGTCGTAGGCGACGGAGAACCGGACCGCGGTGCTGGGGTTGCCCGCCGCGTCCGCCGCCGCGCCCTCGGGAATGCCGACCACTACGGTCCCGTCGGAGGCGGGCGAGACGTCGAACGTGTACGCCGAGGCGTCGACTGTCGCGAAGTTGGCCGCGCCGCCGCGGGGGGCGGTGCCGGTAAGCGCGACGTCTCCGGCCTCGAACCCGTCGACGGGCTCCGTGAAGTCCACCCGGAAATTTATAGCCGAGGCGTTGGTGGGGCTCGACTGCGCCGCCGTGGCGGTCGGGGCCGGCGGCGTGGGATCGTATTCGATCGTGAGGCGCGGCGCCGCCTCGCTCGGTTTGTTCGCCGTGTCCTGCGCCGCTCCCGCGGGCACGTCGACCACCACCAGGCCGTCGCCCGTTGGCGTGACCTCGAACGCGTACAGGGCGCCGCTGCCCGCGAAGTTTTCCACGCCGCCGTGCGTGGCGTTGCCCGTCAGCAGGACGTCGCCACTATCGAACTGGGTGACGGGATCGCTGAAGGTCACCTGGAATCTGATCGCGGAGGCGTTGGTCGGGCTCGCCTGCGTCGACGTGATGATCGCGGTCGGAGGTCCGTCCACGTACTCGACGGAGAACCGATCCGCCGCGGCGCTCGGGTTATTCGCCCTGTCCAGCGCCGCGCCCGCCGGTATGTCGACCCGTATCGTCCCGTCGCCCGTGAGCGTGACGTCGAAGGTGTACGCCGAGGCGTTGACTGTTGCGAAGTTGTCCACGCCGCCGCGGGTAGCGGCGCCGGAGAGCGCGATGTCGCCTTCCCCGAACCCGTCGACGGGCTCGCCAAAGTTCACCCGGAAGTTTATGGTCGCGGTGCCGGCCGTGTTCCCCTGCTCTGATGCGACGATCGGCTTCGGCGCGGTCCTGTCTATCTCGATGCTCGTCGTGTTGGACTCCTCGTTCGCGTTTCCGGCCCCGTCCAGCACGCTGCCGGCCGGCAGGCTTACCGTGAGCGTCTCCCTGTCGGCCGGATCCGCCACGCTGAACTCGTACGCGGCATCGAACACCAGGACGCGGTGGTTCTCAGTGTCGGCCACGTACACGCGGCCCGAGGGGACGTCGACCGCGATGGCGCGCGGATCATGCAGCACGTTGGGGAAGCCGGAGAGGTAGGAGACGTGGTTCCAGCCGGCATCGAACACCTGCACGCGCTGGTTGTCTGTCTTTTCGGTCACGTATATCCTGCCCGCGAGGTCGTCGACCGCTACGCCGATCGGCTGGGTGAACTGGCCCGTGCCGTTGCCGGAGGAGCCAATGTTCCTGACCGGCATCCCGTCCAAGTCGAAGACGCGGATGCGGTCGTTTTCCCTGTCGGCCACGTACACGAGGCCCGCGGGGCCGTCGAACGCCAGGCCGCGCGGGCCGTTGAACGTGCCGTTGAGGGCGGCTACGTGTTTCCCGGCGGGGTCGAAGATCTGGACGGTGCTGTTGCCGTTGTCGGCCACGTACACGTGGCCCGTGCCGTTCACCGCCAGGACGATCGGAATGTGGGATCCGACGGAGATGCCGGGGTGCGTGAGGTCGGCGACGTATTCCCCGTCGGATTCGTAGATCAGCGTGCGGCTGCCGACCGAGTCGGCCGCGTATATCCGGCCCGAGGAGGCATCGGCCGCGATGCCGTATATGTTGTTGAATAGGCCGGGGTCCGGGTTGGGGTCACTACTGTGGCCGCCGAATTTTGCGACGGACTCCCCCGCCGGGTCGAACACCTGGATGCGCTTGCCGGCCCTCTCGGCCACGTACAGGTAGCCCGAGCCGTTGGCCGCCAGGCCGAACGGGCGGTTGAATTCGCCTGGCTCTGAGCCCCGTACGCCATCCGTGCCGATGGTCGAGTTGTAGCGCAACACCATGCGCAGGCCCTGCACCGTGCCCGAGGATACGGTAATGTCCGACTCGTCCAGGGTCGTGGCGTTTATGTTCTCGCTGAATGTCATGCTGAACGGCACGGCCGCCAGGTTGGTCGGGCCCGTCACCGCCGCGCCGACGGCCGGGGCCGGCCCCGTCACGTCGTAGGCGACGGAGAACCGGACTGCGGTGCTGGGGTTGCCCGCCGCGTCCGCCGCCGCGCCCTCCGGAATGCCGACCACTACGGTCCCGTCGGAGGCGGGCGAGACGTCGAACGTGTACGCCGAGGCGTCGACTGTCGCGAAGTTGGCCACGCCGCCGCGGGGGGCGGTGCCCGAGAGGACGATGCCGCTGGCGTTGAACCCGTCGGCGGGCTCCGTGAAGTCCACCCGGAAATTTATAGTCGAGGCGTTGGTGGGGCTTGACTGCGCCGCCGTGACGGCGGGGGCCGGCGGCGTGGGATCGTATTCTATGGTGAGGCGCGGCGCCGCCTCGCTTTGTTTTGGCGTGGTCGCCATGTCCTGCGCCGCTCCCGCGGGCACGTCGACCACCACCAGGCCGTCGCCCGTTGGCGTGACCTCGAACGCGTACGAGGCGCCGCTGCCCGCGAATCTCTTCACGCCGCCCGCGAGGGTGGCGTTGCCGGACAGTTCAATGTCGGCGGCCACGAACCCGTCGACGGGCTCGCTGAAGGTGACCAAGAAGTTGATCGTCGAGGCGTTGGTGGGGCTCGTCTGCGTCGACGTGATGATCGCGGTCGGCGGCTCGTCCACGTACGTGACGGAGAACCGATCCGCCGCGGCGCTCGGGTTCTTCGCCCTGTCCAGCGCCGCGCCCGCCGGTATGTCGACCCGTATCGTCCCGTCGCCCGTGGGCGCGACCTTGAAGGTGTACGTGGAGGCGTTGACGGTTTCGAAGTTGGCCACGCCGCCGCGGGGGGCGGTGCCGGAGAGCGCGATGTCGCCTTCCCCGAACCCGTCGACGGGCTCGCCAAAGTTCACCCGGAAGCCGATCGGCACGGCGCCGGTCGGGCTCTCCTGCTCGGAGGTGACGATCGGCTTCGGCGCGGTCCTGTCTATCTCGACGCTCGCCGTGTTGGACTCCTCGTTCGCGTTTACGGCCCCGTCCAGCACGCTGCCGGCCGGCAGGCTTACCGTGAGCGTCTCCCTGTCGGCCGGGTTCGCCACGCTGAACTCGTACGCGGCATCGAACACCAGGACGCGGTGGTTCTCAGTGTCGGCCACGTACACGCGGCCCGAGGGGACGTCGACCGCGACGGCGCGCGGATCATGCAGCACGTTGGGGAAGCCGGAGAGGTATGAGACGTGGCTCCAGTTGGAGTCGAACACCTGCACGCGCTGGTTGTCTGTCTTTTCGGTCACGTATATCCTGCCCGCGAGGTCGTCGACCGCTACGCCGATCGGCTGGGTGAACTGGCCCGTGCCGTTGCCGGAGGAGCCAATGTTCCTGACCGGCATCCCGTCCAAGTCGAAGACGCGGATGCGGTCGTTTTCCCTGTCGGCCACGTACACGAGGCCCGCGGGGCCGTCGAACGCCAGGCCGCGCGGGCCGTTGAACGCGCCGTCGAGGGCGGCTACGTGTCTTCCGGAGGAGTCGAAGATCTGGACGGTGCTGTTGCCGTTGTCGGCCACGTACACGTGGCCCGTGCCGTTCACCGCCAGGACGATCGGAATGTGGGGTCTGAAGGAGTTGCCGGGGTGCGTGAGGTCGGCGACGTATTCCCCGTCGGATTCGTAGATCAGCGTGCGGCTGCCGACCGAGTCGGCCGCGTATATCCGGCCCGAGGAGGCATCGGCCGCGATGCCGTATATGTTGTTGAATAGGCCGGGGTCCGGGTGGGGGTCACTACTGTGGCCGCCGAATTTTGCGACGAATTCCCCCGCCGGGTCGAACACCTGGATGCGCTTGCCGGCCCTCTCGGCCACGTACAGGTAGCCCGAGCCGTTGGCCGCCAGGCCGAACGGGCGGTTGAATTTGCCGTCGTCTGCGCTTGATGTTCCGTGTTCGCCGATGGTCGAGTTGTAGCGCAGCACCATGCGCAGGCCCTGCACCGTGCCCGAGGAGACGGTAATGTCCGACTCGTCTATTGTGGTGGCGTTCACGCCGCCGCTGAACTTCATGGTGAACGGCACGGCCGCCAGGCTGGTGGGGGATGCCGCGCCGCTCGTGATCTCGGCGGTCAGCGGGTGGCTGTCCGCGTGCGCGTACGGCGCGGCGGCGAGGAACCCCGCAAGGAGGGCCGCCGCCGGGATCAGGATCGCGGCAGGCGGCAAGCGGTGCCGGGATGCGGCGGGCCCGCGGGTTCCTCCCGGCGCGGGTTCGGCCCCTTTCCCCTTCACACCCCCCCCCCCCTTGCCGCAACCGGGCCCGGGCGCGGGACCGCCGCCATTCGTGCCGTCCCGCCGCCCGCGCTCCCGCCGAAGGGCGCCGGGTTCCGCGCATCCCGCCGCCCCGCGCGCCCGCGGTTCCGGCCGGGCCCGCGGCATCCCGCGCGCCGGCAGACAGTACATCGGACCGTCCGGATCTTCCGGCATGCGCGCCCGCTGAATTCTCGGTAGATAAACCCACTTACTCGTGCCGCGGAATGCCGGCCCGGAATTAGTCGCGCCTAAGGATCGCGCCCGGCTGCGCCGCCGCCCCGGGCCGCCCGTGCCGGATGCCGGAAATGCGCCCCGCCCCGGGCCGCGGGCGCGGCGGCAAGGGCGGCCGGGATCTGCCGGGCGGGCGGATCGGCCGTCCCGGCGCCGGCGGGCGGCGCGCCGTTCCGCCGCCGCGTGCCGCGGCGGCGGCGGGCCGGGGCTCGGCCGCGGGTCGGCGGGACGGCATCCGCGCCCCGCAGGCGCCGGCCGCCGTTCCTCGCATCCCCCCGCCGGACGGGCACGCCCCGGCCGCGGCCCCGCCGCTCGCGCGCGAGCGGGGGCGCCGGCCCGCGGGGCTCCCCCCGGCGCGGGGAGCATCCGCGGAGGGGCGGGGACCGGCGGGGCGCCGGCTCCCGGGCGTGCCGGGAAAAGCGCCGCTCGGCGGGGCGGGAAGGCGCCGCCTGGCCGCGCGCGCCCCCGCCGCCGGGCGCATTGCCGGGAAGCGCCTTGCGCGCGCGCCGCGATCGCGCCCGGCCGCCGCCCGCGCCGGCGGGAGGGGCGGGCCGGCGGGCGGGGAAGGCGCCGCGCGGCCCGGCTGGTGCCCGGCAGCGCGCGGGGGCCCGCCGCGCGCCCGGCGGGGCGGGAAGGCCGGCCGCTCCGGGCGGATGCCCGCGGATCCGCGCCGGGCGGGCGGGAAAAGGCGCCGGCGGCCGGGTCCGCGCCGGGGCGGGCGGGGCTGCCGCCCCCGGCGCGCGGCGCGGCGGGTTTTCGGCCGCCGGCGCGCGCCGCGGCCCCGCCCGGCTCGGGACGGGCCCGCCGCCTAGCAGTTCGCGCCGTACGTGACGGTCTGCGAGATGTAGTCGGCATCCAGCGCGGGGATGCCCGTCAAGTCCATCCGAAATTCGACCGCCACGCTGCCGCCCGCCGGCGTCCCGCCGGGTATCGAGGAGCCCTCCGCCAGCGGGGCGAATGCCCCCCGGCCGGCCGACATCTCCGTGAGCGAGTACGACAGGGCGGCCTCCGGGACGGGCGCGCCGCCCCGGTACGGCACCCAGTCCGTGGCGAAGACCGAGACGGTGGGCATCGGGACGGTGCCCGTGTTGGCCACCACCTGCCGCGCCGTCCCGCTCGTCCGCCCCGGGGAGATGGCCGGCAGGGCGAGCGACTGCTCCGTGATGGATATGCCGCACCTGTCTATGCCGCGGAGCGGCGCGGGGGCCCGCTCCCACCCCGCGGTTGCGCCGGAGACGGACCACGCGCCGTACGTGACCGGCAGCCGCAGGTCGCCGTTCCCGTCCAGGCCGATGCGCCCCAGCGGGCCGCCGCCCGTCTCCGACGCCTCGGCCACGCGCGCGCCGGCCGACGACGGATCGCCCCCCGCCAGCGCCAGGGCCCTGCCGAAGACGCGGACCGCCTCGTACGCCGCGTAGGCCGGCGTGGCCGAGCCGGAGGGGGCGGCCGCGCCGGCGCCGCGCACGGCGGCATCCACGCGGTCGGTCGCGGCGCCCCGCTCCGCGGCGAACTGGACGGCTGTGAGCCGCGTGTCCCTGGCCAGCTGTACAGCCGCCGCGTCGGATATCACGAGGGGGGACGCGGCCACGCCCGTCCCGGCGCCCGCGCCGGCGCCCCCCGCGGCGAACCACGCGGACTCCCGGGCGGGGCTGCCCGCGCCCATGCGGGCGGCGGCGGCAGCGAGCGCCGAGTCCGAGCCCAGGTACACCACCGCCACGCTCCCGGCGCCCCCGCTCCCCGCGGCCTCCGCCACGGCCGCCCCCACCGCCCCCGCGGCGCCCTCCCCGTCCGCGAACTCGACGGGCGGGCCGACCCGTATGCCGAGCGGCTCCAAGTCGGACCCCAGCGGCCCCAGCAGGCCGTACCCGGGGCCGTGCAGGCCGGCCTGCACCACGGGCACGACCGCGGCGAACCCGCCCCGCGCCACCTCGTGGGCCAGGGCCTTGGCCAGGTGCGCCGCGCCCGGCTCCAGCCGGTACAGGCCGTCGCCCCCGGCCGCGAGCGAGCGCGCCGCGGACGAGTGCGATATCACGGTTATCCCGTTGGCGGCCGCGTATTCCGCGATGCCGAGCAGCGCGCGGTCCGAGGCCGGGCCGACATACAGGACGGGCCCGCGCCCGCCGTCGTGCGCCCCGCGGAGCGCCGCCTCGGCCTCCTCCCCCGACGCGCCGGCCGGCATCGCGTGCTCCGACACGTTGACGTAGAACGGGTAGCCGCGCTCATCCGACAGCGCGTTGAAGTCCTCGGCGCCCAGCCGGGCAGCCGCGGCCGACGGGTCGCCTTGTCCCGCGGTGAAGATGCCCACCCGCACGAGCGGCTTGGCGGTGCGGGGCGGTTCCTGGCCGGGCTCCTGCTGGCCGGGCTCCTGCTGGCCGGGCTCCTGCTGGCCGGGCTCCTGCTGGCCGGGCTCCTGCTGGCCGGGCTCCTGCTGGCCGGGCTCCTGCTGGCCGGGCTCCTGCTGGCCGGGCTCCTGCTGGCCGGGCTCCTGCTGGCCGGGCTCCTGCTCCTGCGCCTGCGCACCTGCCGGAGGGGGGTCGCGGGCGCCGGCCGCGCCGCCGGCGGGGGCGGCCGAGGGGGCGGGTACGGCAAGCTTGGCATAGTACCCGATCGAGAACTGCTCCGCCGCCGCGCTGGGGTTGCCCGCCGCGTCCCGCGCCGCGCCGGCCGCTACGTCGACAAGTATGGTCCCGTCGGATGCGGGAGAGACCGCGAACGAGTACGAAGCTCCCGCTCCGGAAAAGTCGGCGATGCCGCCGTGCTTGGCCGTCCCGGACACGGCGACGTCCCCCGGGGCGAACCCGGTGACGTTCTCGCCGAACTCCACCTCGAACACGATCGTCGCGGCGCCGGTCGGGCCCTCCAGCGGGGACGTGACGTTCGGGGCCGGCGGCGTGCCGTCATATACGATGGAGAACCGCTCCGATGCCAGGCTGGGGATCTCCCCCTCGCCCTTTGCCGCGCCGGCCGGTATGTCGACCAGTATGGTCCCGTCCGATGCGGGCGTGACCTCGAACGAGTACGAGGCGCCCTTCCCGGCAAAGTTCTCGGCGGCGGTGCTGCCGGCCGTCCCGTGCACCTTGATGCCCGCATGCCTGAACCCGGTGACCGGCTCGCCGAACTCCACCGCGAACGCGATCGGCGCGGAGTTCGTCGGGTCCGCCTGCGCGGACGTGACGTTCGGGGCCGGCGGCGCGCCGGCCGGGGCCGGCGGCGCGCCGCCGTATACCATGGAGAACCGCTCCGCCGCCGCGCTGGGGTTGCCCGCCGCGTCCCGCGCCGCGCCGGCCGGTACGTCGACAAGTATGGTCCCGTCGGATGCGGGAGAGACCGCGAACGAGTACGAGGCGCCCGCCCCGGAAAAGTTCTCGGCGCCGCCGTGCTTGGCCGTCCCGGACACGGCGACGTCCCCCGCCGCGAACCCGGTGACGTTCTCGCCGAACTCCACCTCGAACGCGATCGTCCCGGCGCCCGCCGCGCCGGCCTGCGAGGCCGTCACGTTCGGGGCCGGCGGCGTGCCGTCATATACTATGGAGAACCGCTCCGCCGCGGTGCTGTTCCTGCCCGCCGCGTCCACGGCCGCGCCGGCCGGTACGTCGACCAGTATCGTCCCGTCGGATGCTGGAGAGACCGCGAACGAGTACGAGGCGCCCGCCCCGGCAAAGTTCTCGGCGCCGCCGTGCTTGGCCGTCCCGGACACGGCGACGTCCCCCGCCGCGAACCCGGTGACGTTCTCGCCGAATTCGACCGCGAACGCGATCGTCGCGGCGCCGGTCGGGCCGTCCTGCGCGGAGGAAATTCGCGGGACCGGGGCGGTCCTGTCTATGCCGATGCTCGCCGTGTTGGATTCCGCGTTCGGGTTTCCGGCCGCGTCCGCCACGCGGCCGGCCGGCATCCGCACCGTGAGGTTCTTCCCGTCGGCCGGGCTTTCCACGTGGAAGGCGTACGCGGGATCGAACGTTTGGACGCGGTGGTTCCACGCGTCGGCCACGTAGACGTTCCCGGAACCGTCGACCGCGATGCCCAGCGGGTGGTAGAACCGGCCGTCGGCCGAGCCGTGCGAGCCGATGGTGGCGGCGTGGTTCCCCGCGGAATCGAACGCCTGGACGCGGTGGTTGTTCGTGTCGGCCACGTAGACGTTCCCGGAACCGTCGACCGCGATGCCGTGCGGCTGGTCGAACCGGCCGTCGGCCGAGCCGTAGGAGCCGAAGGAGGCGACGTGGTTCCGCGAGGAGTCGAACACCTGGACGCGGTGGTTGCCCGTGTCGGCCACGTACACGTTCCCGGAACCGTCGACCGCGATGCCGTACGGGTAGTCGAACTGGCCGTCGCCGGCGCCGCGGCCTCCGATGGTGGCGGCGTGGTTCCCCGCGGAATCGAACGCCTGGACGCGGTGGTTGATCGTGTCGGCCACGTACACGTTCCCGGAGCCGTCGACCGCGACGCCGTGCGGGTGGTAGAACTGGCCGTCGGCCGAGCCGTACGAGCCGATGGTGGAGGAGTGGTTCCCCGCGGAATCGAACGCCTGGACGCGGTGGTTGTCCGCGTCGGCCACGTACACGTTCCCGGAGCCGTCGACCGCGACGCCGTGCGGGTGGTAGAACTGGCCGTCGGCCGAGCCGCGCGAGCCGAAGGAGGCGGAGTGGTTCCCCGCGGAATCGAACGCCTGGACGCGGTGGTTGTCCGCGTCGGCCACGTACACGTTACCGGAGCCGTCGACCGCGATGCCGTACGGGTAGTCGAACCGGCCGTCGGCCGAGCCGTACGAGCCGAACGTCGCGCCGTGCTGCGGCGCGGACCGCAGGTTCCGCACCTCGCCCGAGGAGGCCTCCACGTCGGATTCGTCCAGGGTGGAGGCGTTTACGGGCTCGCCGAAGTCCAGGGTGAACGGCACGGCCCGCAGGCCGGTGGGGCCCCGCGCCGCCGGGGCGATCGCCGGGACCGGGGCCGTGCCGTCATACACTATGGAGAACCGCTCCGCCGCGGCGCTCGCGTTTCCGGCCGCGTCCCGCGCCGCGCCGGCCGGTACGTCGACCAGTATCGTCCCGTCCGACGCGGGCGCGACCGCGAACGAGTACGAGGCGCCCGACCCGGAAAAGTCGGCGGCGCCGCCGCGGGAGGCCGTCCCCGACAGCGCGATGTCGTCCGCCGCGAACCCGGTGACCGGCTTGGTGAACTCCACCGCGAAGCCGATCGCGGGGGCGCTGGTCGGGCTGGACTGCGCCGACGACACGGTCGGGACGGGGGCCGGGGCCGGGGCCGGGGCCGGGGCCGGGGCCGGGGCCGGGGCCGGGGCCGGGGCCGGGGCCGGGGCCGGGGCCGGGGCCGGCGGCGCGCCGCCGTACTCTGCCGAGAACCGCTCCGCCGCCGCGCTGGGATCGCCCGCCGCGTCGAGGGCCGCGCCGGCCGGGATGTCGACCAGCAGGATGCCGGGCGCGGGCGCGGCCTCGAACGAGTACGAGGCGCCCGACCCGGAAAAGTTGGCGGCGCCGATGCGGCAGGCCGTCACCTTGCACGCCCACCCGGGCGCCTCCGCGGCCGCGGCGCCGGCCGGGGCGCGCGCGGCCGTCCCCGAGAACACGACGTCGCCGGGCGCGAACCCGGTGACCGGCTTGGTGAACTCCACCGCGAAGCGGATCGCCGCGTCGCCGGCCGTGCCGGCCTGCAGGGCCCTGACCGCGGGGGCCGCCGGCGTGCCGTTGTATATCGCGGAGAACCGCGCCGCCTGTACGCTGGGGTTGCCCGCCATATCCCGCGCCGCGCCCGCCGGTATGTCGACCAGTATCGTCCCGTCCGACACAGGCGAGACGCCGAACGCGTACGAGGCGCCTTCCCCCGCGAAGCCGGCGGCGCCGCCGCCGAGGCCGGCCGTCCCCGAAAGCGCGACGTCGCCCGCCGCGAACCCGGCGACGGGCTCGGTAAACTCCACCGAAAAGCCGACCGCGGAGGCGCTGGACGTGTGCGGGGCGGCGAACGCCTGGACGCGGTTGTTGCCGCTGTCCGCCACGTACACCGTCCCCGCGGGGCCGCCGACGGCCACGGCGGCCGGGGACTTGAACTGCCCGCTGCCCGAGCCGCGCGTCCCGAAGGCCGCCGCGTGCGTCCCGTCGGGATGGAACACCTGGATGCGGTGGTTGTTCGCGTCGGCCACGTATATCGCCCCGGAGGGGCCGACGGCCACGCCGACCGGGGAGTGGAACCGGCCCTCCTCCGTGCCGGCGCCGGCGGTCCAGGCGGCGCAGTGGCGCCCCTCCCGCCAGTCGCAGTACGAGGACTGGCCGGCGCCGGCGCCGGGGCCCCCGACGGTCAGTGCGTGCGTCCCGTTCGGGTGGAATGCCTGGACGCGGTGGTTGCCCGTGTCCGCCACGTATATCGCCCCGGACGGGCCGACGGCCACGCCGGCGGGGTATTCGAACTGGCCGTCGCCGGCGCCGCGGCCGCCGATGGTGGCGTTGTGGGTGCCGTCGGGGTTGAACGCCTGGATGCGGTGCCTGTGCGTGTCGGCCACGTACACGTTCCCCGAGGCGTCGACCGCCACGTCGTGCACGTGGCCGAACCGGCCGTCGCCGGCGCCGCGGCCGCCGATGGTGGCGGCGTGCTCCAGGGCGGAGTCGAACGCCTGGACGCGCGAGTTGTACGCGTCGGCCACGTATATGGTCCCGGAGGGGCCCACGGCCACGCCGCTCGGGTAGGCGAACCGGCCGTCTCCCGTTCCGTGGCCGCCGAAGGTGGCGACGTGGCGCAGGGAGGAGTCGAACACCTGGACGCGGTGGTTGAACATGTCGGCCACGTATATGGCCCCGGTGGCGCCGTCGACCGCCACGTCGTTCGGGCCCGCGAACCGGCCGTCGCCGGCGCCGCGGCTGCCGAAGGCCGCGCGCTGCGACTCGGCGATCGCGGGGACGGGCGGCGTGCCGTCGTATTCTATGGAGAACCGCTCCGCCGCCGCGCTGGGGCTGCCCTCCGCGTCGCGCGCCGCGCCCGCCGGTATGTCGACCAGTATGGTCCCGTCATGCGTGGGCGAGACGCCGAACGAGTACGAGGCGCCCGACCCGGAAAAGCCCTCGGCGCCGCCGTGCTTGGCCGTCCCGCGGATCTCCAGGTCCCCGGGCCCGAACCCGGTGACGTTCTCGCCGAATTCGACCGAAAAGTTGACCGTGGTGCGGTTGGTCGGGTCGGGCTGCGCGGCCGTCACGCTCGGCTCCGGCGGCGTGCCGCCGTATATTATGGAGAACCGTCCCGCCGCCGCGCTGGGGTTGCCCGCCATGTCCCGCGCCGCGCCCGCCGGTATGTCGACCAGTATGGTCCCGACCCACGAGGGCGAGACGCCGAACGAGTACGAGGCGCCCGACCCGGAAAAGCCCTCGGCGCCGCCGTGCTTGGCCGTCCCGCGGATCTCGAGGTCCCCCGGGGTAAACCCGGTGACGTTCTCGCCGAACTCCACCGCGAACACGATCGTCGCGGCGCCGGCCGGGCCCTCCCGCGCGGCCGTCACGTTCGGCACCGGCGGCGTGCCGTCGTATATGATGGAGAACCGCTCCGCCGCGGTGCTGTTCCTGCCCGCCATGTCCCGCGCCGCGCCCGCCGGTATGTCGACCAGTATGGTCCCGTCCGACATGGGCGCGACGCCGAACGAGTACGAGGCGCCCGACCCGGAAAAGTTGGCGGCGGCGCCGTGGCCGGCCGTCCCCGACAGCGCGATGTCGTCCGCCGCGAACCCGGTGACGTTCCCCGCAAACTCCACCGCGAAGCCGATCGCGGGGGCGTTGGTCGGGCTGGGCTGCGCCGACGACACTGCCGGGGCCGGGGCCGGGGCCGCCCCGGCCACGCGGATGCCCGCCGTGTTGGATTCCGCGTTCGTGTTCCCGGCCGCGTCCGCCACGCGGCCGGCCGGCATCCGCACCGTGAGGTTCTTCCCGGCGGCCGGATCCGCCACGTCGAAGGCGTACGCCATGTCGAACGCCTGGACGCGGTTGTTGTCCATGTCGACCACGTAGACGTTCCCCGAGGCATCGACCGCGATGCCGTTCGGGCCGTCGAACTGGCCGTCGCCGCCGCCGAACGAGCCGAAGGAGGCCACGTGGTCCCAAGAGGAATCGAACACCTGGACGCGGTCGTTGCCCATGTCTGCCACGTACACGTTCCCCGAGGCATCGACCGCGATGCCGTTCGGGTCGTCGAACTGGCCGTCGGCCGAGCCGTACGAGCCGAAGGAGGCCACGTGGTTCAGGGAGGAGTCGAAGACCTGGACGCGGTGGTTCTCCGTGCCGGTCACGTACACGTTGCCGGAGCCGTCGACCGCGATGCCGTACGGGTCGCGGAACTGGCCGTCGCCGCTGCCGAGCGAGCCGAAGGTGGCAGAATGGTTCCGGGAGGAGTCGAAGACCTGGACGCGGTCGGTGCCCATGTCGACCACGTACGCGTTCCCGGAGCCGTCGACCGCGATGCCGTACGGGTCGCGGAACTGGCCGTCGCCGCTGCCGAGCGAGCCGAAGGTGGCCACGTGGTCCCAAGAGGAGTCGAACACCTGGACGCGGCCGAAGTCGGCCACGTAGACGTTCCCGGCGCCGTCGACCGCGATGCCTAGCGGGCCGTGGAACTGGCCGTCGGCCGAGCCGTAAGAGCCGAAGGAGGCAACGTGGTCCCGCGAGGAGTCGAACACCTGGACGCGGTGGTTGTCCGTGTCGGCCACGTAGACGTTCCCGGCGCCGTCGACCGCGATGCCGTGCGGCTCGTCGAACCGGCCGTCGGCCGGGCCGGGGCCGCCGAAGGTGGCGGCGTGCTGCGGCGCGAACCGCAGGTTCCGCGCCTCGCCCGAGGAGGCCTCAACGTCCGATGCGGCCAGGGTCGAGGCGTTTACGGGCTCGCCGAACTGCACGGCGAACGGCACGGCCCGCAGGCCGGTGGGGCCCCGCGCCGCCGTGGCGATCGCCGGGACCGGGGCCGTGCCGTCGTATATGATGGAGAACCGCTCCGCCGCGGTGCTGTTGACGCCGAGGCCGTTCCGCGCCGCCCCCGCGGGAATGTCGACCAGTATGGCGCCGTCCCCGGACGGCTTGACGGCGAACGCGTAGTTGGCGCCGGCTCCCGCGAAGTCGGACACGCCGTTGCGGGCGGCGGCGCCCGACAGGACGACGTCCTCCGGCCCGAACCCCGTGACGTCCACGCCGAACTCCACCGTGAAGCCGATCGGCGCGGCGTTGGTCGGGCCGTCCTGCGCGGACGCGACGGCCGGGGCCGGCGCCGCGCCGCCGCGCGTTACGGAGAACTGCTCCGCCGCGACGTTGCCGTTTCCGGCCGCATCGCGCGCCGCGTTCGCGGGAATGTCCACCAGCATGGTCCCGGCGGCCGTGGGCGACACCGCGAACGAGTACGAGGCGCCGCCGCCCGAAAAGTCCTCCACGCCGCCGTGCGCGGTGTCGTTCGTGAGCGATATGTCGCCCGGCTCGAATCCCGTGACGGGCTCGCCGAACTCCACCGTGAGCCGGACGGCGGCGGGGGCGGCCGGGTCGGGGCGCGCGGACGTCACGCTGGGGGCGGGGGCGGTCCTGTCTATCCCCACCACCGCGGTATTGGACTCCGCGTTCGCGCTTCCGGCCGCGTCCGCCACGCGGCCGGCCGGCAGCCACACCGCGAGGTCGTGCCCGTCGGCCGGATCCGCCACCACGAACGAGTACGCGGCGCCGGATGCCAGGACGAGGCCGCTGGCCCGGTCGGCCACGTATACGGTCCCGGAGGGGCCCGCGGCGATGCCGGCCGGGGCCTCGAGCAGGCCGCCGGCGTGCGCCGCGACGCGCGTCCCGTCAGGGCCGAACTCCAGCACGCGGCCGTTTCCGGTGTCGGCCACGTATACGGTCCCCGAGGGGCCCGCGGCGACGCCGTACGGGAGGCTCAGCGGGCCGCCGAGCGTCGCGTTGCGGGTATGGTCGGGGTTGAACGCCAGCACGCGGCCGTTTCCGGTGTCGGCCACGTATATCGTCCCGGCGGGGCCCACGGCGACGCCGGCCGGGTCGTCGAACCCGCCGGGGAGCGCCCCGGTGTATTTCCCGGCCCGGTCCAGGGCCTGCACGCGGTCGTTTCCCGAGTCGGCCACGTATATCGTCCCGGCGGGGCCCACGGCGACGCCGTGCGGGAGGTTGAACCGGCCGCCGGCCGAGCCGGGGCCCCCGATCGTCGCGTTGTGCGTGAAGTCGGGGTTGAACGCCTGCACGCGGTGGTTTCCCGTGTCGGCCACGTATATGGCGCCGCCGGGGCCGACCGCCACGCCGTGCGGGAGGCTGAGCCGGCCGTCGGCCGAGCCGTTGCCGCCGAACGCCGCGACGTGCGTCCCGTTGCGGTCGTACACACTTACCTCCCCCCCCCCTCCCGGCGCCCCCCGCGCGCCCGGGCTGCCCCGATCGGCGCGCGCCGCGCGATCGCGGCCGGAGCGGGGATCCTTCGGCGGGCGGGCGCCGCCCCCCGCGCGCCCGGGCTGCCCCGATCGGCGCGCGCCGCGCGATCGCGGCAGGGTTCGGGGCATTTTCGGCGCGCGGCCGCCCCGGTACGGCGCTCCGTCCCGATGCCTGACGCGGGCTGACGCCGCCCGCGCGCGCCCGGCAGATCCGCTGGGGCCGGTCAGGCGGACGCCGCTGCCGGAGCCGGCGCCCGCCCCGCCGCGGAGCCGGGCGGGCGCACCAGCCCGGATGCGGGGTCATCGAAGACGCACCAGTCGGGCCCGGCCCACGGGCCGGGGTCGAACATTTTCCAGTCGCGATTGCGGGCGATCTCGGTGAAGGCCCTGCCCGGGAACATGCCGTTCATGCGGGCGGTGCCCCCGATCGTGACCAGCTCGGAGAACGTCTTGCGCCCCTCCGGCGTGGAGATCTTGTGGTGCGCATTGCGCTGCGTCACTATGAGGTCGCGTATGGCGAGCTCGGCGGGGTTGTTGTGGGGCGGCATGCCGCGGAATCCCATGAACGTGAGCACGTGCGGCTCGGCGTTGGCGAGGTGCGTCTTCAGCTTGCCGTCGGGGTACGCCGACACGGCGTCGTGGAACTCCTTGGCCAGGTACGTCACGGTGAACGGCGCCAGCGTCTTGATGCCGTGTATCTTGTGGTAGTACCCCTGCATCCAGTCGTGCCTCGCCTCGTCCCCCGGGTCGCCGTCCACGGCGACGGCCTCGCCCTTGGCGAGCAGGTGCCTGCAGCATCTCTGCAGATGCTGGAACCACGCGCGGTACGCCGGCAGCCCGTCGGCCACCACCGCCCTGCGGGACAGCCAGCCGAAGTGCTCCCTCAGGACCGCCGCCCCCCGGGTGGGCGCGAAGTGCACCCACACGGCGTTGCCCACGACGGCCACCCAGACGTAGCCGGTCTTGCCCAGCACGCCGATCTTGAACCCGGTCTCGTCCATGTGCACGAACATGCTCTCGCGGAACGCCCACTTGATGTCCTCCAGCTGCTTCTTTGACGCGCCCGCCATGGCCCTCCTGGCCTTCGCCACGGCCGCCTCCGAGATGCGGAAGTAGAACGTGGACTCGATAAAGCCGGCGATCCTCGCGTCCGTGCAGCCCATCTCGAACAGCGCCATTATGAGGCCGAGCGCCCTCGGGCCGCACGAGGTGCCCTTCGGAAACGGCGCCTGGGCCTCGTAGTACTTCTCGCACTTGCCGCACCAGCCCGTCTCCACCTCGATCATCGCGGTGACCACGCGCCAGAACTGATCGAAGTCGTTGACCAGCTTTCGCCACCTGTCGAACTTCTCCAGGGGGCCGCAGCACACGGGGCACGTCAGGATCCCGCACTTCATGGTGAACTCGGGCTTGTTGCAGTGCGAGACGCCCTTGTGCCCTTGGGGCGGGCCCATCTTGCGCGGGGCGCCGCCGTCCGGAGCGGGCTTGCCGTCGCTCCCGGCCCCGTCGCTCCCCTTGTAGCCCCGCTCCTTGCGCCAGGCGTTCCGCCGGGGGCCGTACGTGGTGAGGGACGACGAGGGCGCGTTCGGGCCGTCGCACACGGCAAGCCTGACCGCCTGCTCGGCGGCCTTGGCCTTCAGCCCGGAGTTCTCGGCTTCCAGCCCGGCGATCTTTTCCAACGCGGCCGCCAGTTCCTTGCGCAGCAGCGCCTGCTCCGTGGACTTGGCCTTCAGCATCGCGATCTCGGCCGCCCGCTCCGCGGCCTCGGCTTCCAGCCCGGCGATCTTTTCGAGCGAGGCCGCAAGTTCCTTGCGCAGCAGCGCCTGCTCCGTGGACTTGGCCTTCAGCATCGCGATCTCGGCCGCCCGCTCCGCGGCCTCGGCTTCCAGCCCGGCGATCTTTTCCAACGCGGCCGCCAGTTCCTTGCGCAGCAGCGCCACCCCGGATTCCGCCATGCCGGCAGGCCCAAACTCGCCACAATTATACAAATCTACCCTTAGGCCAGCCTAAGCTTGCGCGGCGCGCGGGCCCGCCCGGGCGGCCAAGTCGCGGCGGGAGGGGGGGGGGAGGTAAGTGTGTACTTGCGGTCGAACGCGTGCACGCGGTGGCCGTTCCTGTCGGCCACGTATATGGCGCCGGTGGAGCCGTCGACGGCCACCCCGGCCGGGGAGCCGAACCGGCCCTCGCCCGGGGCGGGGCCGGGGAAAAACGCGAGCTGCCGCGCCGCGCGCAGGTCCCGCACCTTGCCCGACGAGGCCTCCACGTCCGATGCGTCAAGTGTAGAGGAGTCCACGGGCCTGTCGAACGTCATGCCGAACGGCACGTCCCGCAGGGCCGTGGGGGAGGCCGCCCCGGCGGCGATCTCCACCGCCGCCCGGCCGCCGTCCGCGTGCGCGTGCGGCGCCGCGGCCATGCAGGCCGCGACGACGAGGGCCGCGGCGGGGATCAGCGCGGCTACGCGCAACGCGCGGCGCCCCCGCGTGGAAGGCCTCCCCGTCCTTGCGCGGGGTGCGGGCGCGCTACCGCCCCCCCCCCCCCCGATCGGCGCGCGGCCGGGAGCGGGGGCCGCGCGTTCCCCGCCGACGGAATCAGCAACCCCGCAACACGCCCGCGTTGCGCCGCGCCGGTAAATAAACTTGCCCATACGGGCCGGCCGCGGCGGCGGCCCCGCGCGGCCGGGGCCGGGGATGCGCGGCGGGCCGGGGGCGGCCCCGCGCGGCGGCCGGCCCCGCGCGGCCCGGCGCGCCTCGCCCGCCCCCGCCGCGGGGCGCTGCGGCGCGGCGCGGCGGCGGGCAAAGTCCGCATCCCCCGGCCCCGCCCGCGTGCCGCTCCAGTAGGCGGCCGCGGGCGTGCCGGCCGGGGAGCGGCGGCCCCGGAGGGCCGGGGGAATGGGGGGGCGGCCCGCCGGTTCCTCCCCGCGCCCTCGGCAGCGCGGTGCGGGGAGGCCGCCGGCCGCCGCGGCAGGCCCCGATGCCCGCCGTCCGCTTCCGCGTCCTTCACCGGCCCGCAGGAGGCCGCGGCCGCCGCGGCAGGCCCCGATGCCCCTCGGGGCGGCGGCCGGGCCAAGGCGCGCCCCGCGGCGCGGCGTTCCGCGGGACGGGCAAGGCGGGGGCGGCCGCGGGGCGCGCGCCCGGCTCCGCGTCCCGGCCAAGGGGCGCGCGCCCGGCTCCGCGTCCCGGCCAAGGGGCGCGCGCCCGGCTCCGCGTCCCGGCCAAGGGGCGCGCGGCGGGAGGGCGGCCGGGCCCGGCGCGGGATCGCGCGCCGAGCGGGGGCATCCGGCCCCCGCTTCCGGGCTTTCGGGGATTTTTTCGGCCGCCGCGCCCCGATGCCGTCCCGCTCACGACGGGCCCAGCGCGCCCCTGTCGGCGCTGGATATCCTGCCGATCAGCGTCGCCAGCCTCGTGATCTCCTTGTGCTTTTCGACATAGTCGGCGTACGCCTTTTGGGCGTTCTCGATCAGCTGATCGTACAGCACTATCCGCGCCCCGAACGAGCCTAGCGCGGATTCCTCGGCCGCGCGTGTCCTCGAATTTTCCCAGCTTTTCGGATGCCTGCCGAGCACGCAGACGATTTCGACGAGCTCATTCCTGCCGGACTCCTCGAGGACATTGGTCGCCGCATTCCAGTATTTTTGGATCTGGGGCAGCAGCGATCCCACCACGCTCGCGCTCGCTTCCGGGCGCTTCAGTTCTATTATGACGTGCTTGTTCCCGGTCGTCCTGTACTGGATGTCCAGCCTGGCGCGCTTCTCCTCGTCGGCTAGCCCCTCGAACACGGCGTCCAGCGCCTTTTTCATCCCGGATTCCATGGCTTCCGTGGCGGCGACCCTCTCCCAGGAGGGATCCAGGAGCCAGAGGTGATCGAACAGGTGCTTTTGGATGATTTTTTCCTTCGCGTTCTGATCGCGCAGGTCGCCGAATTTTTCCATCACCCTCAGGCGGTTCTTGGTGATCTGGTAGTACGCGTCGGCTTCCAGGTCGTCGACCTGCGAGAACAGCTCCGCCAGGACCCCCAGGTTGCTGACGTCGATGTCGTCCAGGCGGTCCAGCATGTCCCTGAATTTGAGGTTCTCGAACGCCAGTATCCCGCTCACGAACAGCTGCCTCCTCGTATCGTCGCCGTCCAGCGACAGCGCGTTGATGCGCCCGAAGATCCTCTCCGCCGGCTTCCTGTGGCGCGGGGGCAGGCCGTCGAACCACTCGCGGATCGCCGGCATTTCCAGCGCCGCCCCGGCGCCCTCCTCGTTCCTAGCCTCCGTCCACCTCGCCTTCACGGCCTCGACGTCCCGCCGGAGTTTTTCCTTCAGCGCCACGTACCTTGGATCGTCCTCGACGATGAGCTGCCTGCCGGTCGTCGCGATGTCCGGCATGTCGTCCCTGTCCAGGAAGTCCGCGCATACCTCCCCGACCACGTACTTGCTGTACGCCCCCCCCTCGAAGGAGCCCGGCACGTCTTCCTGGGCCATTTTTCCCCTGATCAGTACGGCGATCCTGTTGAAGCTCCCGCCGCCGGCGTCGTCCTCCAGCTGGCTCGGCTTTTCCACGGTCCCTATCCAGCCGCCGACGCGCTCCGTGATTCCGTCCACTTTGACCTCGGGATCCAGGCGGAACGTCCTGGACGTCGACCCGGAGAACTCGCTGCGGCCGTCCTCGCCGAACAGCCACACGTACTGCAGTTTTTCGTGGTAGTTCCTGTCTTCGGCGGTGATGCGCGTCCCGTCGAGCGAGACTTCGAACCGGTGCGCGCCGCCGATGATGCCGAACCTGCGCGCGAGCCTCTTCCTCAGCGATTTCGGGCAGAACGTCCTCGGCTTGATGTCCGTCAAGGTGATGCGCGTCCCGGCTGCCAGGTCGCCGGCCGCCCCGACGTTCGGGGGGTGGTACGCGGGGGCCTTGTCGCGCAGCGCGCTTTCGATGTCCTTTACCCTCATCTCGAACCCGTGGCTCTCGCCGTCCTTGACGCTGTGCACCGTGACGGTGTTGGCTATCGAGAACAGCGACAGTTTTCCTATCCCTTTCCGCCCCATCACGGGCCTGCCGTGGAGTCTGGTCCTCGTCTCCCCCCTTTCCCGGCGCGCGTACCCGGCGCGCAGGTACTTCTCGTTGGCATCGCCCACGGTCATCCCGCTGCCGTCGTCCTGTATGGTGATCGTCCCGCCCGGGCCCGTGCGTATGTCGACGCGCTCCGCATCCGCGTCCCACGCGTTGGCGACCGCCTCGGCGAGGACCGCGGGGATGCTGCTGTACAGGCTCATGCCCAGATGCTTGAGCGCGTCGAGGCCCACCTGCATGGTGTACTCGTGCTCGTCCGCCACTGCGCTTCGGGCGCCGTCCCGCGCCGCCGCTTATGATTCTTCCCGAGTCCGCGGTGCGTAGACTTGCGTCCGGACCGAAGCCGCGCCCGGCGGCGGCAGTCCGCCCCGCGATCCCGCGCCTAGATCACGGTGGACGCAAGCCCGCGCTCCGCGGTCCGTCCCGCGGCTCAAATTTCAGGCGCGAAAAATCGCCCCGCCGCGGGGGCGATCGTGGGATGGGCTGCGAGTCCGCGGCCTGCCCCGCAGCCGCGCCTGCGCCGTCGCGCGCGCCGGGGCGCCGCGGGGGCGCGGGCGCGATGCGGCACATCCCGCGGGCCGGGCGCGCGGCGGGCCCGGGCCCGCGCCCCGCGGGCGCGCGGTCGGCAACCCCCGCTTCAGGCGCGAATCCAACCGGCGGATGCGTTTTCGCGCCCGCGGCCGGCGGGCCCGGGCCCCGCGATCCGCCCGGATTTAATAGTGGGCCGCGCCGGCGGGCCGCGTGGGCAGAAAGGCAGTCTTCGTCAACGGGTACGGATCCATAGGCAGGCGGGTAGCGGCGTTCCTGGCCGAGGATCCGCAGATCCGCGTGGTCGGCGTGGGCAAGCAGTCGCCCGGCGCCGGGGTGGCCGAGGCCGCATCCAGGGGGTTCGCCGTGTACGTGCCCGAGGACCGCGCGGGCCGGTTCGCCGGGGCGGACGGGGTGGCGGGTACCATACGGGAGGCCGTGCGGGACTGCGACCTGGTGGTGGACGCCTCGCCGGGCGGGAAGGGGTCCGAGAACAAGGCGCGCCTGTACGGGCCGGCCGGCGTCGCCGCCATATACCAGGGCGGCGAGGCCGTGCACGGGGAGGGGGCCGTCTCGGACCTGCTGTTCAACTCGCGCTCCAACTACGCCGAGGCGGCGGGGGGGGGCAGGCGCCACGTGATGGTGGGAAGCTGCAACGTCACGGGGATGGGCCGCGCGCTGCAGCCCCTCCGCGACAGGTACGGGGGGCGGCTCGCGCGGTTCGACGTGACGCTGGTGCGCCGCTGGGCGGATGCCGAGCAGGAAAAGGAGGTGGAGGACACCATAGAGATGGCCGCGAGCCCCCACCACGGGCGCGACGTCGAGGCGTTCATGGGCCGGGCCGTGCCGCTGTTCCTGCGCGCCGTCAAGGTGCCCACCAGGCAGATGCACCTGCACATAATGGACGTGCGCTTTTCGGGGGAGGCGCCCCCCGCCGCGGAGTTCCTGGAGACGTACCGGGACGAGCCGGGCGTGGCCACCCTGTGGACGGCGACCGGCACCGCCGAGGTGCGCCGCTTCGCCGATTCCATGGGGTTCAGCTTCGCGGACACCGGCCTCATACACGTCCACGCCAACATGACGTCCTCGGCGGGGGACACCGTCCGGACCATGTATTCCGACGACCAGACGGGCATAGTGATACCCGAGAACCACATGCTCGCCCAGGCGATGCTGTTCGGCAGGCCGTACGCCGAGGCCGCGGAAAGGACCTCCT
Organism: uncultured Candidatus Cenarchaeum sp.; assembly: GCA_958295735.1. Lineage (GTDB taxonomy): Archaea > Thermoproteota > Nitrososphaeria > Nitrososphaerales > Nitrosopumilaceae > Cenarchaeum. Next base: position 2,504,994 of record OY282369.1, on the reverse strand, counting down.
CGCTGTTCCGCGCGGCCGAGAAGAAGCGCATGCTGGAGGAGCGGTTCGCCCCGGGGCCGGGCGCCGGGGCGTGAGGCGCCGCCGCTACGCGGCCGCGCTCGCGGCCGCGCTCGCGGCGCTCGCCGCGTACGCCGTGCTGGTCGAGCCGAACGCCATAGAGCTCACCGTCACGGAGGTGCGCGGGACGGGGACGGAGGCCCGCATCGTCTTCATGGCGGACCCGCAGAGGCGCGATGCCGACCCCGCGTTCGTGCGCCGCGCCGTCGGGATGGCCATGGATGCGGGGCCGGACGTGGTGCTGCTGGGCGGGGACTACATAGACCGCTCCGCGGCCGAGCTGCCCTCGGTGGACGCGTTCCGGGACCTGGAGGCGCCGCTGGGCGTCTACGCCGTGCTCGGCAACCACGACTATGCCGTCCTCGGGTTCCTCAGGAGCCCGCCGGACGAGGGGCTGGCCGCCGAGGTGTCGCGGTACCTGGAGGAGGGCGGGATCACGGTGCTGCGCAACGGGACGGCGCGGGCCGGCCCCCTGCACATAGCGGGCATGGACTCGTACTGGGCCGGGGCGCGCGACGACTCGCTCGCGCGCGGCCTGGATCCCGGCGCCTTCCGCGTGGTGCTGGCCCACAACCAGGCCGGCCTGCCCGTGTCCGGGGAGGATGCAGACCTGTACCTGTTCGGCCACACCCACTGCGGCCAGATCCGCCTCCCGCTGGTCGGCTCCGTCCCCAAGGTACTGGGGTTCGTCGGCGAGTACGACTACAGGCACTACGAGGTGCGGGGCGCCGACGTGTACACCACGTGCGGGCTGGCCCCGTACCCGCGGTTCCTCAGCCCCCCCGAAGTGACCGTGATAGACCTGCTGCCGTAGCCCGGCGGCGCGCGGGCGGCGCGCTTCGTGGCGTGCGCGCGCTTTTCCGCGCCGCCCGCCCGCTGCCGTGGCCCGGCGGCGCGCGGGCGGCGCGCTTCGTGGCGTGCGCGCGCTTTTCCGCGCCGCCCGCCCGCTGCCGCAGCCCGGCGGCGCGCGGGCGGCGCGGCCCGGGCCGTCCCGCGGGAAGGTTCCCGCGCCGGCCTTCCCGGGGCGGCTCCCCGGGCGGCATCACGCGGGCGGCTCCCCGCGCCCCCGCTCGATGCGCACCCTTTCCGCCCGGTTCCCCGAGACCTTCTCCACCAGTATCCGCAGGGAGCCGACCTCCAGCCTGTCCCCCTCCCGCGGTATGTCGCGCAGCCTCTCGTGCAGCAGGCCGCTGAGCGTGGAGTACGCGCCGCCCTCGGGTATCTCCGAGCCGAGCACCTCGTTGACCAGGTCGATGCCGATGTCCCCGTCCGTCACCATCGCGTCCTTGCCGTCCATGCGGTACCCGCGCGGGCGCGCCTCGTCCGTCTCGTCCTCTATCTCGCCGACGATCTCCTCCAGCAGGTCCTCCAGCGTGACGAGCCCCTCCGTCCCGCCGTGCTCGTCCACCACTATGGCCATGTGCACCTGCCTCTTCTTCATCTCCATGAGCAGCGAGGAGACCTTCTTCTCCTGCGAGGCGAACAGCGGCTTGCGGCATATCTCCTCCAGCGGGACGACCATCTTGGGGTCCCTCTCCATCTCCACCAGGACGTCGCGCGCGTGCACGAAGCCCCCGATGTCGTCCAGGCCCGACCCGTATATGGGGACCCTGGAATGGCCGCTCTGGTTGATGAGGGAGAGCGCCTCGAACAGGACGGTCTTGGAGTTGAGCGCGAACATTTTCGTGCGCGGCGTCATCACCGCCCGGACCGGCGTCTCGTCGAAGCTGAGCGCCCCCCGCACCAGCGCGTGCTCCTCCTTTTCGATGGCCTTGTCCGCCAGGCCCTGCTCCACCATGCCCCGTATCTCGTCCTCCGTGACCGGCGGCGCGTTGTAGCTGCTGCCCGTCAGCCTCACCATCCCGCGCGTTATGGCCTCGAACATCTTGACGAGCGGCCAGAACGCGTAGCCGAACGCCAGCAGCACCGGGGCGAACCGGAGGGATATCTTGGAGGCGTTGGCGTTGCAGTACGTCTTGGGCGTGATCTCGCCGAACACGAGTATGAGGAACGTCATGACGCCGACCGCGATGCCCAGCCCGTCGTCGCCGAACAGCCGTATGGCCACGCTGGTGGCCAGGGCCGAGGAGCCGACGTTGGCCAGGTTGTTCCCGAGGTTGACGCTGGACATCATCCAGCCGGGGTTGGACTTTAGCTTCTGCAGCGCCGCCGAGCCCTTGGCGCCGCCCTTCGCGAGCTGGGCCACCGTGGATCCGCGCGTGCCGACCAGGGCCACCTCGAGCCCGCTGAAGAACGCCGACAGCCCTATCAGGGCGGCCAGCGAGGCCATCTCGACCCAGATATCTACCAACGCTTCGCCCTGCCGCCCCCCGGAGGGGCCGCCGCATCACGGCTCAGGCCGTGCAACCAGTCCTTACCCTTGCCATTTCGGACTGCACGTGAGGCGGGCCGGAGGGTTTTAAGGCTTTTCCGCCGCGCGGTCCGTCCCGCGATCACGCCCGCGGCAGCCGCGGGGGCGGTTTTTCGCGCCCGAAACTCGAGCCGCGGCGCGGGCTGCCGCCGGGGCCGGATGCAGGGGCGGCCCCGGCCGGCGGCCCGCGCCGCGCGCGGCCGCGGGCGCGAAAGAGCCGGCCGCGGCGCGGGGGGCGGCCCCGGCTAGGAGCAGTTGGCGACGAACGTGACGGTCTGCGATATGATGTCGGCCTCGAGCGTGTCCAGCTCCCCCAAGTTGATCCGGAAGTCGACGTCCACGCTGCCGCCCGGCGGCGTCCCGCCCGGTATCGCCGTATCCGCGGCCAGCGGGGTAGAGTCGGCCGGCCTGGGGGAGGCGCCGCCCAAGCCCACGGCCATCTCCGTGTACGAGAACGGCAGCGGTCCCGGCAGGGGGACGCCGTCACTGAACTGCGTCCAGTCCGTGGCGGACACGGACACCGCGGGCATCGGGCCGGTTCCTATGTTCGTCACGGTCTGCCGCGCCGGCCTGCTCGTGCTCCCCGCGGCCAGCTCGGGGAGCGCGAGTGCCGACTTTTCCAGATCTATCCCGCACGCGTCCAGGCCCAGGAGCAGCTCGGGGGCCCGCGCCCACTCCGCCGATACGTCGGACACGGACCACGCGCCGTACGTCACGGGCAGCCGCAGGTCGCCGTTCCCGTCCATGCCCGTGCGGCCGAGCGGGCCGCCTTCCAAGTTGGCCGCGCCCGCTATATTCTCCCGCGCGAGGGACGGGTCGCCCCCGGCCCCCACCAGGGCGCCGCCCAGCGCGCGGACGGCCTCGTACGCGGCGTAGGCCGGCGTGGCCGACGCGGCGGGGCCACGCGGGGCCGCGATGCGGTCGATGTAGTCCGTCATACTATTGCGCTCCACGGCGAACTGGACGGCGGACAGCTGCACGTCGCGGGCCAGCTGCACGGCCGCCGCATCGGCCGTTATGGCTGGGGACGCGGCCACCCCGCTCCCCGCGCCGGCCCCCGCGCCGCCGACGGCGAACCATGCCGACCTCTCCCGCACGGGGCCGCCCGCCGGCACGCTACCGGCCATCGCCGCGAGCTCTGTGTCCGAGCCCATGTACACGACGGCCACGCTCCTGGTCGTCCCGCTCCCGGCGGCCTCCGCCACGGCGTCGCTTATGGGCACAGCCGCCGCGCCGCCGCCCCCAGCGAACGCGACGGGGTCGCCGACGGATATCCCGAGCGGCCGTATGTCCGATTCCAGCGATTCCAGCAGGCCGTAATCGGGGCCGTGCAGGCCGGCCTGCACCACGGGGACTATGGCGCCGTACCCGCCCCGCGCCACCTCTGTCGCGAGTGCCCTGGCCATGTGCGCCGCGCCTGGCTCCATCCTGAATATGGGATCGCCCCCTACGGCAAGCGGGCGCGCCGCCGACGAGTGCGATATTATGGTTATGCCGTTCTCCGAGGCGTAGTCGGCCATGCCGGCCAGCGCTATGTCGGAGGCCGGGCCCACGTACAGTGAGGGGCCTTCCCCGGCGGCGTGCGCCCCGCGGAGCGCCGCCGCGCCGGAGGCGCCCGCCGGGAGATCGTGCTCGGACACGTTGACGTAGAACGCGTATCCGCGCTCCGACGAGACGGCGTTGAAGGCGGCGGCCCCCAGCCTCGCCGCCTCGGCCGACGGGTCGGCGGCGCCGCGCGCGAACACGCCCACCTGCACGGGCTGCTTGCCGGCCTGCCCGGTCCCGTCGGGCCCGCCGGTATACTTTGTGCCGGGATTCACGACGGGGTTCCCGAAGGCGTCCGTGACGTTCGCGGACAGGTCGAATCCCACGGCGGAGCCGGGCGCTGCGGTCGCGTTGTCTCCCGCGTTCCACGACACTATCACGTTGTCCCCGAACGCGGCCGCCTCGGAGGCGCCGCTGCCGTTCCCCGCTACCGCGGCGCCGTCCACCGTGATGTTCGTGTAGTGGGAGGGGGCGGCAAGCACCGGCTCCGAATAGACGGCGGTTACGGAGCTGCCGTTCAGCACGAATGCCAGCAGGAAGGTCGGGCCGTCGGGATCGCGCGCGACGTCCAGCGGCGCCCGCTCCGGCGCGTGCGCCGCGCGGCCGTTGGTGACGAAGCCGGCGGGCAGCAGCACGGAGGTGGACTCCGGAACCGAGAACGCGGCCGCGTCCAGCAGCGAGCGCGCCCGGTCGGACACGAGAAGCACGAAGGTCCTGTCCCCCGTGCTGCCGGACTCTACGGACAGTATATCGGCGGCGGGCAGGGAGACCGCGGCGTCGCCTCCCCAGCTCCGGCCGCGGATCTCGATGGTCCCGGAGAACGATTCCGCGCCGGGCGCGGTCGCGGCCTTGTCGAACGTTATAACGAGCCGCCCCGCGTTGCCGCTGCCCGGCGCCAGGTTGAAGGCCGCCGCGGCGAGGCGCGGGGGCGAGGGATCCGGCACGTACGCGAGCGGCACGGGCTGCTGGCCCGGCGCGTACTCGTTGCCGGATGCGTCGGACACGAAGGCGGCGGGCAGCTCTATGGCGGCGGGGCCCAGTTCCGCCGCGTTGAGCTCCACGCGCTTGGCGCCGGAGACGTCCAGCGCGAACGTCGTGCCGCCCGCGCGGCCCGACGCCATGGAGGGAATGTCGCTGCCGGACAGCGCCACCTCCCCGCCGTCGCCCCGTATCACGATAGTCTCCCCGAACAGCGGCGCGTCCGGCGCGGCCGCCGCTGCCTCGTCAAACGCGAGGACGAGCAGGCCGTTCTCCCCGGCCGTCAGGTCGAGTACGGCGGATGCGAGCACGGGGGCCTGGCCGTCCGCCAGCGCCAGCTGGTATGTCTCGTTGTTGCCGAGGGGCCTGCCCGCGGGATCGGTCACCGCCGTCTGGTTTATGGTCACGGTGCCGGTAGCGTCGCGCGCCGCGGGATCGCCGTCGAACTGTAGCACGTGGGTGTCGGTGCCGGCGCCCGTCAGCGTGGCGCTTCGGGGCGTTCCGCCTACCACTATTGGGCCGTACGCCGAGCCGGTGGCGTTCGCGTCCGCGTCGTAGCGTATCGTTATGCTCTGGGGGCCGGTGATCGCGGCCGACTCTACGACGAGTTGGGCGGCGGGGGGCGCGCCGTTGTACACTATGGTGAACTGCGCCGCCGCGGTGTTGTTGTTTCCGCCCGCATCCGCGGCCACGTTCGCCGGGACGTCGACCCTCACGGTCCCGTTGGCCGTGGGCGAGACGGCAAAGGTGTACGTCGTGGCGTTGACGGGAACGAAGCTGCCCGCGTCGATGCCGGAGGCGGCGCCCGAGATCACGATGCCGCCCGCGTCGAACCCGGTGACGTTCTTGCTGAACGTGACCGTGAAGGCGATCGGCGACTCGGTGGCCGGGCCCGGCTGCACGTCGGACGTGATCGTCGGGACCGGGGCGGCGGCCGGGGCGGGGGGCGCGGCGTTGTATTCAATGGAGAACTGCGCCGCCGCGGTGTTGTTGTTTCCGCCCGCATCCGCGGCCACGTTCACCGGGACGTCGACCGCCACGGTCCCGTCGGCCGCGGGCGAGACGGCAAAGGTGTACGTCGTGGCGTTGACGGCAACGAAGCTGCCATCGTCGATGCTGGAGACGATGCCAGAGATCACGACGTCCCCCTCCTCGAACCCGGTGACGTTCTTGCTGAACGTGACCGTGAAGTTGATCGGCGACTCGGTGGCCGGGCCCGGCTGCGCGTCGGACGTGATCGTCGGGACCGGGGCGGCGCCGGTGTATTGTATGGAGAACTGCGCCGCCGCCGCGCTGGCGGTCCCGTCCGCCGCGCCCGCTGCCGCGCCCGCGGGGACGTCGACCGTCACGGTCCCGTCGGCCGCGGGCGAGACGGCGAAGGTGTACGTCGTGGCGTTGACGGCAACGAAGCTGCCCTCGTCGATGCCGGCGGCGCCCGTGATCTCGACGTCCCCCTCCTCGAACCCGGTGACGTTCTTGCTGAACGTGACCGTGAAGGCGATCGGCGACTCGGTGGCCGGGCCCGGCCCCGCGCCGGACGTGATCGTCGGGACAGGGGCGGCGCCGGTGTATTGTATGGAGAACCGCGTCGCCGCCGCGCTGGCGGTTCCGTCCTCCGAATCCTCCGCCGCGCCCGCGGGGACGTCGACCGTCACGGTCCCGTCGGCCGCGGGCGAGACGGCGAAGGTGTACGTCGTGGCGTTGACGGGAACGAAGCTGCCATCGTCGATGCCGGCGGCGCCCGTGATCTCGACGTCCCCCTCCTCGAACCCGGTGACGTTCTTGCTGAACGTGACCGTGAAGTTGATCGGCGATTCGGTGGCCGGGCCCGGCTGCGCGTCGGACGTGATCGTCGGGACCGGGGCGGCGGTGTATTGTATGGAGAACCGCGTCGCCGCCGCGCTGGCGGTTCCGTCCTCCGAATCCTCCGCCGCGCCCGCGGGGACGTCGACCGTCACGGTCCCGTCGGCCGCGGGCGAGACGGCGAAGGTGTACGTCGTGGCGTTGACGAGAACGAAGCTGCCCGCGTCGATGCCGGAGGCGGCGCCCGAGATCACGATGCCGCTCGCGTTGAACCCGGTGACGTTCTTGCTGAACGTGACCGTGAAGTTGATCGGCGATTCGGTGGCCGGGCCCGGCTGCGCGTCGGACGTGATCGTCGGGACCGGGGCCGGGGGCGCGCCGGTGTAATTTACCGAGAACAGCGCCGCCTCGTTGCCGTTGCCGGCATCGTCCTCCGCCGCGTTTTCCGGGATGCCGACCGTCACGGTCCCGCCGGCAGCCGGGGCGGCGCCAAACGCGTACGTCCTGCCGCTGCCCGAAAAGTTGGCGACGGCGGCGCCGGTGCCCGCCGTGCCCGAGAGCTCGACGTCGTCGGCCTCGAACCCGGTGACGTTCTCGTCGAAGGTGACCGTGAAGTTGATCGTCGCGGCGTCGGCCGGGCCGGACAGCGCGACGGCCGGGATGGGCCTGGTCCTGTCTATCTCGATGCTCGCCGTGCCGGATGCCTCGTTGCCGTTTCCCGCAGCGTCCCGCGCGCGGCCGGCCGGCAGGCTTACCGTGAGCGTCTGGTTGTCGTCCGGGTTCGCCACGATGAACTCGTACGCGGCGACGAACACCAGGACGCGGTGGTGCTCCGTGTCCGCCACGTACACGCGGCCCGAGGGGGCGTCGGCCGCGACGGCGCGCGGGTTCTCCAGCGCGTTGGGGAAGCCGGAGAGGTATGAGACGTGGCTCCGGTCGGAGTCGAACACCTGCACGCGCTGGTTGTCTGTCTTTTCGGTCACGTATATCCTGCCCGCGAGGTCGTCGACCGCCACGTCGATCGGCTGGGTGAACTGGCCCGTGCCGTTGCCGAGGCTGCCAAAGTTCCCGGCGGGCATCCCGTTCAAGTCGAATACGCGGACGGTGTTGTTGTTCCTGTCGGCCACGTACGCGAGGCCCGCGGGGCCGTCGAATGCCACGCCGCGCGTGCCGTTGAACGGGCCGGGGAGGGCGGCGGCCCAGTTCCAGGAGGAGTCGAAGATCTGGACGGTGTCGTTGCCGGCGTTGGACACGTACACGTGGCCCGAGGCGTTCACCGCCAGGGCGATCGGCGTTTCGGGCGCGCCGGGGAGATCGGCGAGGTATTCCCTGTCGTGGTCGTATATGAGGACGCGGTTGCCGACCGAGTCGGCCACGTATGTGCGGCCCGAGGAGGCATCGACCGCGATGCCGTATATGTTGTTGAATAGGCCGGGATCCGGGTTGGGGTCCTTGCTGTGGCCGCCGAATGTCGCGACGGAGTTCCCCGCGGGGTCGAAGACCTGGACGCGCTTGCCGGCCCTCTCGGCCACGTACAGGTAGCCCGAGCCGTCGACTGCCAGGCCGAACGGGCGGTTGAATTTGCCGGGGTCCGCGCTTGACGCGTTTTCCTCGCCGATCGTGTGGTTGTAGCGCAGCACCATGCGCAGGTCCTGCACCGTGCCCGAGGATGCGTTTATGTCCGACTCGTCGAGGGCCGCGGCGCTTACGCCCTCGCTGAATGTCATGCTGAACGGCACGGCGGCCAGGTTGGTCGGGCCTGCCTGCGCCGGGGCGACCGCCGCGGCCGGCCCCGCGGTGTCGCGGACGACGGAGAGCCCGGCCGCCGCCTCGTTGCCGTTGCCGTCCGCGTCCCGCGCTACACCCGCGGGAATGTCGATCCGCACGGTCCCGTCGGACGTCGGCGTGACGGCGAAGGTGTACGTCGCGTTGTCGGCGCCCGCGAAGTTTTCCGCGCCGCCGTGCCCGGCGGTGCCCGAGAGCGCGATGCCGCTCGCGTTGAACCCGGCGACGCCCTCGCTGAAGGTGACCGCGAAGTTGATCGTGACGGCGCTGGTCGGGCCGGGCGGCGCGTCGGACGTGACTGTCGGGACCGGGACCGCGCCGGTGTATAGTATTGAGAACTGCGCTGCCGTGTTGGCGTTGCCGTCCGAATCCGCGGCCGCGCCTTCCGGAATGTCGACCAGCACGGTGCCCACGGTCAAGGGTGCGACGTCGAACGAGTACGTCCTGCCGCTGGCGTTGACAAAGTTGTCGACGGTGGCGCCGGCGCCCGCCGAGCCCGAGATCTCGATGCCGCTCGCGTTGAACCCGGTGACGTTCTCGCTGAAGGTGACCGTGAACCCGATCGGCGAGACGCGGGCCGGGCCCGGCTGCGCGTCGGACGCGATCGTCGGGACCGGGGCGGCGCCGGTGTACGATATAGAGAACCGCATTGCCGCCTCGTTGGCGTTGCCGTCCGCATCGACCGCCACGTTCGCGGGGATGTCGACCAGCACGGCGCCTACGGATGTCGGCTCGACGTCGAACGCGTACGTCCTGCCGCTGCCCGAAAAGTTGGTTACGGTGGCGCCGGCGCCCGCCGAGCCCGAGATCTCGATGCCGCTCGCGTTGAACCCGGTGACGTTCTTGCTGAACGTGACCGTGAACCCGATCGGCGACTCGCTTGTCGGGCCCGGCCCCGCGTCTGACGTGACTGTCGGGACCGGGGCGACGGGGGGGGCGCCGTCGTACACTATGGAGAACTGCGCCGCCGCGGTGTTGTTGTTTCCGGCCCTGTCCCGCGCCGCGCCCTCGGCGACGTCGACCAGTATTGTCCCGTTCGACGCCGGCGAGACGCTGAACGTGTACGTCGTGTTGTCGGCAGTCGCGAAGTTGGCCACGCCGCCGGGGACGGCAGCGCCCGAGAGCTCGACGTCTTCGGCCTCGAACCCCGTGACGTTCTCGCCGAAGGTGACCGTAAAGCTGATCGTCGTGCCGTTGGCCGGGCCGGACAGCGCGACGGTCGGGATGGGCCGGGTCCTGTCTATCTCGATGCTCGCCGCGTTGGATTCCGCGTTGCCGTTCCCGGCCGCGTCCCGCGTGCGGCCGGCCGGCACGCTTACCGTGAGCGTCTGGTTGTCTGCCGGATCGGCCACGCTGAACTCGTACGCGGCGACGAACACCAGGACGCGGTGGTGCTCCGTGTCGGCCACGTACACGCGGCCCGAGGGGGCGTCGGCCGCGACGGCGCGCGGGTTACCCAGCGCGTTGGGGAAGCCGGAGAGGTAGGAGACGTGGCTCCCGTTGGAGTCGAACGCCTGCACGCGCTGGTTTCCCCTCTCGGTCACGTATATCCTGCCGGCGAGGTCGTCGACCGCCACGCCGACCGGGCGGGCGAACTGGCCGGCGCCGCTGCCGTTGCTGCCAAAGTTCCCGGCGGGCATCCCGTTCGAGTCGAATACGCGGACGGTGTCGTTGTTCCTGTCGGCCACGTATACGTGGCCCGCGGGGCCGCCGAACGCCACGCCGCGCGGTTCGCCGAACGTGCCGCTGAGGGCGGCGGCCCAGTTCCCGGAGGAGTCGAAGATCTGGACGGTGTCGTTGCCGGCGTTGGACACGTACACGTGGCCCGTGGCGTTCACCGCCAGGGCGACCGGCGTTTCGGGCGCGCCGGGGAGATCGGCGAGGTATTCCCCGCCGTGGTCGTATATGAGGACGCGGTCGCCGACCGAGTCGGCCACGTATGTGCGGCCCGAGGAGGCATCGACCGCGATGCCGTATATGTTGAGGAATCGGCCGGGCTCCGGGTCGTCGGGGTCCGCGGCGAGGCCGCCGAATGCTGCGGTGGAGTTCCCCGCGGGGTCGAAGACCTGGATGCGCTTGCCGGCCCTCTCGGCGACGTACAGGTGGCCCGAGCCGTCGACTGCCAGGCCGAACGGGCGGCCGAATTTGCCTCGGTCCGCGCTCGATGCGTTTTCCTCGCCGATCGTGTGGTTGTAGCGCAGCACCATGCGCAGGTCCTGCACCGTGCCCGAGGATGCGTTGATGTCCGACTCGTCGAAGGCCGCGGCGGCCACGCCCTCGCTGAATGTCATGCTGAACGGCACGGCGGCCAGGTTGGTCGGGCCCGGCTGCGCCGGGGCGACCGCCGCGGCCGGCCCCGCGGTGTCGCGGACGATTGAGAGCCCGGCCGCCGCCTCGTTGCCGTTGCCGGCCGCGTCCCGCGCCATACCCGCGGGGACGTCGACCCGTATCGTGCCGTCGGACGTCGGCGTGACGGCGACGGTGTACGTCGCGTTGTCGGCTGCCGTGAAGCTGCCCGCGCCGCCGTGGGCGGCGGTGCCCGAGAGCGCGATGCCGCTCGCGTTGAACCCGGCGACCGGGTCGCTGAACCTCACCGTGAAGGTGATCGCCGCGGCGCTGGTCGGGCTGCCCTGGTCGGCCGTGACCGTCGTGCTCGGGCCCTCGGTGTCGTACGTCACGGACAGGCCCGCCGCGAGGCTGGGGTTGCCCAGCGCATCCCGCACCGCGTTCGGGGCGACGCGGACGGTCACTGTGCCGTCCGTCGCCGGCGCGGTGGAGAACGCGTACGCGGCGCCGCTGCCGTTAAAGTCGGCCGCGGGGCCCGGATCGGCGGTGCCCGAGAGCGCGATGTCGCTGGCGTTGAACCCGTCGACGGGCTGGTCGAAGGTCACCGTGAAGTCGATCGTCGGGGAGTTGGTGAGGGGGCCCTGCGGGGACGCGACGGTCGGGATCGGCCCCGTCCTGTCTATTGTGACGCTCACGGTATTTGACTCGAGGTTGTCGTTCCCCGCCGCGTCCCGCGCGCGGCCGGCCGGCAGGCTCACCTCGAGCTGCCCCTCGTCCGGATCCGCCACGTCGAACTCGTACGCGGTGTCGAATACCAGGATCTGCTGGCGGCTCACGCTGGTCACGTATACCGAGCCCGAGGAGCCGTCGGCCGCCACTCCCAGCGGCTGGTTGAACGCGGCGGGCAGATCGGCGATGCGGGCCCACGTGGTGGAGTTGAAGATCTGGACGCGGTGGCCGCCGCCGTCGTTGGTCACGTATACGACGCCGGAGGGGCCGTCGGCCGCCACGCCGTACGGGCGGTCGAACGGGCCGGGTAGGTCTCCCACGTGGTTCCCGCCGGAGTCGAATATTTGGACGGTGCCGCCGCCGAGCGTGCTGGCCACGTACACGCGGCCCGAGGAGCCGTCGACCGCGATGCCGCTCGGGCCGTTGAACAGCCTGGGGAGATCGGCGACGTAGTTCCCGCCGGAGTCGAATATTTGGACGGTGTCGTTGCCCTGGTTTGACACGTACGCGTTGCCCGAGCCGTCGACCGCGATGCCGCTCGGGCTGTCGAACGGGCCCGGGAGTTCCGCGACGTGGTTCCCGCCGGAGTCGAATATTTGGACGGTGTCGTTGCCCAGGTTTGACACGTACACGCTGCCCGAGCCGTCGACCGCCACGGCCGACGTGCCGTTGGCCGGGCCGGTGAGGTCCGCGATGTGGGCCCCCGTGGTGGAGTTGAGCGCCTGGACGCCCAGGCTGGCGAAGTTCGCCACGTACATGACGCCCGCGGGGCCGTCGACTGCCACGCCCCACGGGGCGTCGAATTTGCCGTCCGAGGGGGTGCCGAGGGTGAGGTTGAGCTGCGGCGATATGCGCAGGTTCCGCACAGCGCCGGAGGAGGCGTCCACGTCCGAGGCGTTGAGGGTCGTTCCGTTTATGGCCTCGCCGAATTTGACCGTGAACGGCACCGTGCTCAGGCTGGCGGGGCCGGCCGCCGTCGTTGTAATTTCGGGGGCGGGAGGCGCGCCGTCGTACAATATGGAGAGCCACCTCGCCGCGCGGCTGGGGTTGCCCGTCGCATCCACCGCCGCGCCTTCTGGGACGTCGACCAGTATGGTCCCGCCCGACGTGGGCGAGACGTCGAACGTGTACGCCGTGGCGCTGACGGCGACAAAGTTGGCCGCGCCGCCGTGGGCGGCGGTGCCCGTGATCGCGATGCCGCTCGCGTTGAACCCGTCGACGGGCTCGCCGAACTCCACCCGGAATTTTATCGTCGGGGCGTTGGTCGGGCTGCCCTGGTCGGCCGTGACGGTCGGGATCGGGATGCCGTCGTACGTTATCGAGAACCGCGCCGCCGCGCCGCTTGGGTTGCCCAGCTTGTCCCGCGCCGCGCCCGCCGGGACGTCGACCAGTATGGTCCCGCCCGACGTGGGCGAGACGTCGAACGTGTACGCCGTGGCGCTGACGGCCTCGAACCCGGCGACGCCGCCGTGGGCGGCGGTGCCCGAGAGCGTGACGTTCGCGGCCGAGAAGCCGTCGACCGGCTCGCCAAAGTCCACGGTGAAGCCGATCGGCGAGGCGGTGGTCGGGCTGCCCCGGTCGGCGCTGACGATCGGGGTCGGCCCCTCCACGTCTATGGCGATGCGCACCGCGTTGGACCCGGCGTTCGGGTTCCCTGCCGCGTCCCGCGCGCGGCCGGCCGGCAGGCTCACCTCGAGCTGCCCGTGGGCCGGATCTTCCACGTCGAACGCGTACTCGACGCCGAACTCCTTGAAGCGGTTGCCCGATTGCTCGACCACGTATACGGCGCCCGAGGCGTCCGTCGCGATGCCGGCAGGGCTGACCAGCGGGCCGGGGAGATCGGCCGCCGTGTAGTTCCCGGCGGAATCGAATATTTGGACGCGGTCGCTTCCAGAGTTCGACACGTACGCGTTGCCGGAGCCGTCGACTGCCACGCCGACCGGAGCGGCGAACGGGCCGGGGAGATCGGCCACGTAGTTCCTGGCGGAATCGAATATTTGGACGCGGTCGCTGCCCGTGTCGGCCACGTAGATGCGGCCCGCGCTGCCGGCCGCCACGGCGTACGGCTGGTCGAACCTGACGGGGAGATCGGCGATGTGGTTCCGCTCGGAATCGAATACCTGGACGGTGCCGTTGCCGTGGTTTGCCACGTACGCGCGGCCCGCGCCGTCGACCGCGACGCCGTACGGCTCGTAGAACGGGCCGGGCAGGTCCGCGATGTAGTTCCTGTCGGGGCCGAAGACCAAGGTGCGGTTGACGAGCGCGTCGGCCACGTAGATGCGGCCCGAGTATGCATCGACTGCCACGCCCAGCGGGTTGCTGGGATGGGCGGTCTGGTTGATCTGGGTCGAGATGTCGGCTATGTGGTTCCCGTCGGGGCCGAATACCTGTACGCGTGCGTTGCCCGTGTCGGCCACGTACACGCGGCCCGAGGCGTCGACCGCGATGCCGTACGGGCTAAAGAACTCGCCGGGGCCCGAGCCGGGGGCCGAGCCGGCGCCCGAGGGGGGGCCGCCGACGGTCGCGCTGAGCCGCGGCGCCAAGCGCGGGTCCCGCACCGTCCCGGAAGAGGCGTTGACGTCCGATGCGGCGAGTGTCGTTCCGTTTATGGCCTCGTCGAACTTGACGGTGAACGGCACCGTGCTCAGGCTGGCGGGGCCGGCCGCCGTCGTGTTGATCGTCGGGGTCGGGGGCGTGCCGTCGTATATTATGGAGAACCGCTCCGCCGCGAGGCTGGAGTCGCCCAGCTGATCCGTTGCGGCGCCCGCCGGGACGTCGGCCCGCACGATGCCGTCGGCCGTCGGCGAGACGTTGAACGAGTACGCCGTGGCGTTGGGTGCCGCGAAGTCGTCCACGGCATCGGCGGGGCCCGAAAGGACGACGTCCGAGGCCTCGAACCCGTCGACGCTCTCGCCGAAGTTCACGCGGAAGTTTATCGTGTCGGCGTTGGTCGGGCCCCGCTGCGCCGCCTCGACGGCGGGAGTGGGCCCCGTCGCGTCGATGCCGATGCTCACGGGGTTGGATGCGAGGTTGTCGTTCCCCGCCTCGTCCCGCGCGCCGCCGGCCGGCACGCTCACCGTGAGCACGTCCCCGGCGGCCGGGCCCGTCACGTTGAACGCGTACGCGGCATCGAACGTCAGGATGCTGTGCGTGTCTTGGTTGGCCACGTATATCGCGCCCGAAGTGCCGTCGACTGCCACCCCGTACGGGGTGGAGAATGCGCCGGGGAGATCGGCGACGTGCGTCCGGGCGGAGTCAAACACTCGGACGGTGCTGCCGGCGCTGCTTGCCACGTATATGCGACCCGAGCCGTCGACTGCTATGTTTCTCGGACCGTCAAACGTGCCGTTGAGGGCGCCGACGTGAGCCCTGTCGGGGCCGTACGCCTGGACGGTGCCGTTGCTATAGCCCACGTATATGTTGCCCCCGCCGTCTGCCGCCACGCCAAACGGAACGAATGCCGTGATGTCGGCGACGTGCGTCCGGGCGGAGTCGAATATTGCGACGCGTCCGGCGGGCGTGTCGGACACGTATATGTTTCCCGCGCCGTCCACTGCCACGACGCCCGGAGTCTGGAATGTGTGTGGGAGGGCCGCGATGCGGGCCATGTCGGGGCCGTACGCCTGGACGGTCCCGTTGGCATAGCTCGCGTATATGTTGCCCGTGGAGCCGTCGACTGCCACGCCGTTCGGACCCGCGGTGCCGGTGATGCTGTCTACGTAGTTCCTGGCGGAGTCGAATATTTGGACACGGTTGTTGTTCGAGTCGGCCACGTATATGTTCCCGGAGCCGTCGACTGCCACCCCTTCCGGGGTGTCGAACTCGCCTGGGTCACTACCCAAGCTGCCGAAGGTCGTGTTGTACTGCGGCGCCAGGCGCGGGCCCTGCACCGTGCCCGAGGAGGCGGAAACGTCCGCCGCGGCGAAGGTCGTTCCGTTTACGGCCTCGCCGAATTCCACGGCGAACGGCATTGTCTGCAGGTCGGTGGCGCCGGACTGCGCGTAGGCGATCGCCGGGGTCGGCCCCGTGCCGTCGTACCTTATCGAGAACCGCTCCGACGCGATGCTGGGGTTGCCCAGGTGATCCTCCGCCGCGCCCTCTGGAATGCTCACCGCTATCGTCCCGTCGGACGCGGGCGAGACGTCGAAGGTGTACGTCGTGTCGTTGACGGTCGCGAAGTTGGCCGCGCCGCCGCGGGCTGCGGCGCCCGTGAGCGCGACGTCCCCTACCGCGAACCCGGTGGCGGACTCGGTAAAGTTCACCGTGAATCCGATCGCCGCGGCGTTAGTCGGGCTGCCCTGGTCGGCCGTGACGGTCGGGGCCGGCCCCGCGGTGTCGCGCGTTATCGCGAGTTGTTCCGCCGCGGCATTGTCGTTGCCGGCCAGATCCCCCGCCGCGCCCGCCGGGACGTCGACCAGTATCGTGCCGTCGGACGTCGGCGTGACGACGAAGGTGTACGTCGTGGCGTTGACGGTTGCGAAGTTGGCCGCGCCGCCGTGCTCGGCTGTGCCCGTGATCGTTATGCCGCTCGCGTCGAACCCGGCGACCGGGTCGCTGAACTTCACCGTGAAGGTGATCGCCGCGGCGTTAGTCGGGCTGCCCTGGTCGGCCGTGACCGTCGTGCTCGGGCCCTCGGTGTCGTACGTCACGGACAGGCCCGCCGCGGCGCTGGGGTTGCCCAGCGCATCCCGCACCGCGTTCGGGGCGACGCGGACGGTCACTGTGCCGTCCGTCGCCGGCACTGTGGAGAACGTGTACGTGTCGCCGCTGCCATCAAAGCCGTCCACGGGGCCCGGATCGGCGTCGCCCGAGAGCGTTATGTTGTTGGCCGCGAACCCGTCGACGGGCTCGTCGAAGGTCACCGTGAACTCAATCGGCGAGGCGTTGGTGCGGTTGCCCTGCGGGGACGCGACGGTCGGGATCGGCCCGGTCCTGTCTATCGTAATGCTCGCGGTGTTGGACTCGGCGTTCGGGTTCCCCGCCGCGTCCCGCGCGCGGCCGGCCGGCACGGTCACGTTGAGCACGTCCCCGTCGTCCGGATCCGCCACGTCGAACGCGTACGCGGTGTCGAATATCCGGACGGTGTTGTTGAGCGCGTCGGCCACGTATATGCGGCCCGCGGGGCCGCCGGCCGCGACGCCGAACGGCCGGTCGAACTGGCCGGGGAGGCCGGCAATGCGGTCCGAGGTGGTGGAGTTGAAGATCAGGACGGCGCCGCTGCCCGCGCTTGCCACGTATACGGCGCCCGTGGCGCCGTCGACTGCCACGGCGGTCGGCTGCACGAACGTGGCGTTGAGGTCTGCGACGCGGGCCCTGGTGGCGGTGTCGAAGACGTGGACGGCGTGGTTGGCCGTGTTTGCCACGTACAGGCGGCCCGCGGGGCCGTCGACCGCGACGCCGTACGGGTTCAGCAGCGAGGTGATGTTGGCGACGTTGGCCCGGTCGGAGTCGAACACCTGGACCACGTTGTTGTTCCTGTCTGCCACGTACACGTAGCCCGTGGTGCCGTCGACCGCGACGCCGGACGGGTTGGAGAAGTGGCCGGGGACGTCCTCCACGTAAGCCCCCGCGCGATCGAATACCTGGACGCGGTGGTTGCCCGTGTCGGCCACGTATATCGCGCCGGAGGAGGCATTGACCGCCACGGCGCCAGGATTCATGAATTCGCCGTCGCCGCTGCCGGGGCCGCCGATGGTGTCGACGTGGCCCAGGGCGGGATCGAATATCTGGACGCGGTTGTTGCCCGTGTCGGCCACGTAAATGCGGCCCTCGCCGTCGACCGCCGCGCCCCTGGGCCCGTCGAACTGGCCGTCGCCGCTGCCGGGGCCGCCGAACGTGGCGTTGAACTGCGGCATCAGGCGCAGGCCCTGCACCGTGCCCGAGGAGGCGGAAACGTCCGCCGCGGCGAAGGTCGTTCCGTTTACGGCCTCGCCGAATTCCACGGCGAACGGCACCTCCCGCAGGCTGGTGGGGCCGGCCGCCGTCGAGTTGATCGCGGGGGTCGGCCCCGTGCCGTCGTACCTTATCGAGAACCGCTCCGACGCGATGCTGGGGTTGCCCAGCGGATCCCGCGCCGCGCCCTCGGGAATGCTCACCGTTATCGTCCCGTCGGACGCCGGCGTGACGACGAAGGTGTACGTCGTGTCGTTGACGGTCGCGAAGTTGGACGCGCCGCCGCGGGCGGCGTCGCCCGAGAGCGCGACGTCCCCTAGCGCGAACCCGTCGACGGGCTTGGTAAAGTTCACCGTGAATCCGATCGCCGCGGCGCTGGTCGGGCTGCCCTGGTCGGCCGTGACGGTCGGGGCCGGCCCCGCGGTGTCGCGCGTTATCGCGAGTTGTTCCGCCGCGGCATTGTCGTTGCCGGCCAGATCCCCCGCCGCGCCCGCCGGGACGTCGACCAGTATCGTGCCGTCGGACGTCGGCGTGACGACGAAGGTGTACGTCGTGGCGTTGACGGTTGCGAAGTTGGCCGCGCCGCCGTGCTCGGCTGTGCCCGTGATCGTTATGCCGCTCGCGTCGAACCCGGCGACCGGGTCGCTGAACCTCACCGTGAAGGTGATCGTCGAGGCGCTGGTCGCGGGGGGCTGCGCGGACGTGATAGTAGTGGTCGGGCCCTCGGTGTCGTACGTCACGGACAGGCCCGCCGCGGCGCTGGGGTTGCCCAGCGCATCCCGCACCGCGTTCGGGGCGACGCGGACGGTCACTGTGCCGTCCGTCGCCGGCGCGGTGGAGAACTCGTACGCGGCGCCGCTGCCATCAAAGCCGTCCACGGGGCCCGGATCGGCGTCGCCCGAGAGCGTTATGTTGTTGGCCGCGAACCCGTCGACGGGCTCGTCGAAGGTCACCGTGAATTCAATCGGCGAGGCGTTGGTGCGGTTGCCCTGCGGGGACGCGACGGTCGGGATCGGCCCGGTCCTGTCTATCGTAATGCTCGCGGTGTTGGATGCGAGGTTGTCGTTCCCCGCCGCGTCCCGCGCGCGGCCGGCCGGCACGGTCACCTCGAGCTGCCCCTCGTCCGGATCCGCCACGTCGAACGCGTACGCGGTGTCGAATATCCGGACGGTGTTGTTGAGCGCGTCGGCCACGTATATGCGGCCCGCGGGGCCGCCGGCCGCGACGCCGAACGGCCGGTCGAACTGGCCGGGGAGGCCGGCAACGTGGGCCCCGGTGGTGGAGTTGAAGATGTGGACTCGGTTGTTGCCCGCGCTTGCCACGTATACGGCGCCCGTGGCGCCGTCGACTGCCACGGCGGCCGGCCGGTCGAACGCGGCGTTGAGGTAGGCGACGCGGGCCCAAGTGGCGGTGTCGAATACGGGGACGGTGTGGTTGGCCGTGTTTGCCACGTACAGGCGGCCCGCGGGGCCGTCGACCGCGACGCCGTACGGGTTCAGCAGCGAGGTGATGTTGGCGACGCTGGCCCTGTCGGAGTCGAACACCCGGACCATGTTGTTGAGCCTGTCTGCCACGTACACGTAGCCCGTGGTGCCGTCGACCGCGACGCCGGACGGGTAAGAGAAGCTGCCGGGGACGTCCTCCACGTAAGCCCCCGCGCGATTGAATACCTTGACGCGGTGGTTGTCCGTGTCGGCCACGTATATCGCGCCGGAGGAGGCATCGACCGCCACGGCGCCAGGATTCATGAATTCGCCGTCGCTGCTGCCGCGGACGCCGAAGGTGTCGACGTGGCCCAGGGCGGGATCGAATATCTGGACGCGGTTGTTGCCCGTGTCGGCCACGTAAATGCGGCCCTCGCCGTCGACCGCCGCGCCCCTGGGCCCGTCGAACTGGCCGTCGCCGCTGCCGGGGCCGCCGAACGTGGCGTTGAACTGCGGCATCAGGCGCAGGTCCCGCACCGTGCCCGAGGAGGCGGAAACGTCCGCCGCGGCGAAGGTCGTTCCGTTTACGGCCTCGCCGAATTCCACGGCGAACGGCACCTCCCGCAGGTTGGTGGGGCCGGCCGCCGTCGAGTTGATCGCGGGGGTCGGCCCCGTGCCGTCGTACCTTATCGAGAACCGCTCCGACGCGATGCTGGGGTTGCCCAGCGGATCCCGCGCCGCGCCCTCGGGAATGCTCACCGTTATCGTCCCGTCGGACGCCGGCGTGACGACGAAGGTGTACGTCGTGTCGTTGACGGTCGCGAAGTTGGACGCGCCGCCGCGGGCGGCGTCGCCCGAGAGCGCGACGTCCCCTAGCGCGAACCCGTCGACGGGCTTGGTAAAGTTCACCGTGAATCCGATCGCCGCGGCGCTGGTCGGGCTGCCCTGGTCGGCCGTGACGGTCGGGGCCGGCCCCGCGGTGTCGCGCGTTATCGCGAGTTGTTCCGCCGCGGCATTGTCGTTGCCGGCCAGATCCCCCGCCGCGCCCGCCGGGACGTCGACCAGTATCGTGCCGTCGGACGTCGGCGTGACGACGAAGGTGTACGTCGTGGCGTTGACGGTTGCGAAGTTGGCCGCGCCGCCGTGCTCGGCTGTGCCCGTGATCGTTATGCCGCTCGCGTCGAACCCGGCGACCGGGTCGCTGAACCTCACCGTGAAGGTGATCGTCGAGGCGTTAGTCGGGCTGCCTTGGTCGGCCGTGACCGTCGTGGTCGGGCCCTCGGTGTCGTACGTCACGGACAGGCCCGCCGCGGCGCTGGGGTTGCCCAGCGCATCCCGCACCGCGTTCGGGGCGACGCGGACGGTCACTGTGCCGTCCGTCGCCGGCGCGGTGGAGAACTCGTACGCGGCGCCGCTGCCATCAAAGCCGTCCACGGGGCCCGGATCGGCGTCGCCCGAGAGCGTTATGTTGTTGGCCGCGAACCCGTCGACGGGCTCGTCGAAGGTCACCGTGAACTCAATCGGCGAGGCGTTGGTGCGGTTGCCCTGCGGGGACGCGACGGTCGGGATCGGCCCGGTCCTGTCTATCGTAATGCTCGCGGTGTTGGATGCGAGGTTGTCGTTCCCCGCCGCGTCCCGCGCGCGGCCGGCCGGCACGGTCACGTTGAGCACGTCCCCGTCGTCCGGATCCGCCACGTCGAACGCGTACGCGGTGTCGAATATCCGGACGGTGTTGTTGAGCGCGTCGGCCACGTATATGCGGCCCGCGGGGCCGCCGGCCGCGACGCCGAACGGCCGGTCGAACTGGCCGGGGAGGCCGGCAACGTGGGCCCCGGTGGTGGAGTTGAAGATGTGGACTCGGTTGTTGCCCGCGCTTGCCACGTATACGGCGCCCGTGGCGCCGTCGACTGCCACGGCGGCCGGCCGGTCGAACGCGGCGTTGAGGTAGGCGACGCGGGCCCAAGTGGCGGTGTCGAATACGGGGACGGTGTGGTTGGCCGTGTTTGCCACGTACAGGCGGCCCGCGGGGCCGTCGACCGCGACGCCGTACGGGTTCAGCAGCGAGGTGATGTTGGCGACGCTGGCCCTGTCGGAGTCGAACACCCGGACCATGTTGTTGAGCCTGTCTGCCACGTACACGTAGCCCGTGGTGCCGTCGACCGCGACGCCGGACGGGTAAGAGAAGCTGCCGGGGACGTCCTCCACGTAAGCCCCCGCGCGATTGAATACCTTGACGCGGTGGTTGTCCGTGTCGGCCACGTATATCGCGCCGGAGGAGGCATCGACCGCCACGGCGCCAGGATTCATGAATTCGCCGTCGCTGCTGCCGCGGACGCCGAAGGTGTCGACGTGGCCCAGGGCGGGATCGAATATCTGGACGCGGTTGTTGCCCGTGTCGGCCACGTAAATGCGGCCCTCGCCGTCGACCGCCGCGCCCCTGGGCCCGTCGAACTGGCCGTCGCCGCTGCCGGGGCCGCCGAACGTGGCGTTGAACTGCGGCATCAGGCGCAGGCCCTGCACCGTGCCCGAGGAGGCGGAAACGTCCGCCGCGGCGAAGGTCGTTCCGTTTACGGCCTCGCCGAATTCCACGGCGAACGGCACCTCCCGCAGGTTGGTGGGGCCGGCCGCCGTCGAGTTGATCGCGGGGGTCGGCCCCGTGCCGTCGTACCTTATCGAGAACCGCTCCGACGCGATGCTGGGGTTGCCCAGCGGATCCCGCGCCGCGCCCTCGGGAATGCTCACCGTTATCGTCCCGTCGGACGCCGGCGTGACGACGAAGGTGTACGTCGTGTCGTTGACGGTCGCGAAGTTGGACGCGCCGCCGCGGGCGGCGTCGCCCGAGAGCGCGACGTCCCCTAGCGCGAACCCGTCGACGGGCTTGGTAAAGTTCACCGTGAATCCGATCGCCGCGGCGTTGGTCGGGCTGGACTGCGCGGCAGTGACTACCGGAACCGGGGCCTTTCTGTCTATGACGATGCTTGCCGCGTTGGATGCCTCGTTCTCGTTTCCCACCAGATCCAGCACGCGGCCGGCCGGCACGCTCACTTCGAGCACATCTCCGTCTGCCAGGTTTCCCACGTTGAACGCGTGCACGGCATCGAAGACCTGGATGCGGCTGCGGTCCCTGTCTGCCACGTATACCCTGCCCGAAGAGTCGTCGACTGCCACGCCGTACGGGAATCTAAACGAGCTGGTGATGTTGGCGACAGAATTCATCCCGGAGTCGAACACCCTGATGCGGTGGTTGTTTGCGTCGGCCACGAACACGTTGCCCGAGGCGTCGGCCGCCACGCCGGCCGGGAATCCGAACTGGCCGGAGAGGTAGGCGGAGTGGGCCTTGGTGGCGGAGTCAAAGACCTGGATGCGGCTGTTGCCATAGTCGGCAACGTACAAGTTGCCGGAGGCGTCGGCCGCCACGTCGTACGGAAATTTAAGCTGGCCGTCGCTCGAGCCGCGGCCGCCGAAGTTCGCCACGGGGTTCCTGTCGGAATCGAATACCCGGATGCGGTGGTTGTTCGAGTCGGCCACGTACACGCTGCCGGAGGCGTCGACTGCTATGCCGCGCGGGTTGAGGAACGAGCCCGGCAGGTCGGCGACGTAGGCCCTGTTCGAGTCGAAGACCTGGACGCGGTGGTTGTCCTTGTCGGCCACGTATATGGTTCCCGAGGAGCCGTCGACCGCTATGCCGGCTGGTAGTTTGAATTGGCCGGCGCCCGTGCCGTGGCCGCCGAATGTGGCCAAGTGGTTCCTGCCGGAGTCGAAGACCTGGACGCGGTGGTTGTGATAGTCGGCCACGTAGAGGTAGCCCGTGAAGCCGTCTACCGCCACGGCGTGCGGCCAGTTGAACTGGCCGTTTCCCTGGCCAATTCTGCCGAAGTTTGCGACGTGCTGCAGCGCCATGCGCATGTCCCGCACCTCACCCGAGGAAGCGTCGACGTCCGATGCGGCGAGGGTGGAGCCGTTCACGGTCTCGCCGAACCTCGCGGTGAACGGGACGGTCAGCAGGCGGGTGTAGCCCGTCTCCGTCGAGGCGATCGCCGGGGTCGGCCCCGCGCTGTCGTACCTTATAGAGAACTCGGCCGCCTTGCTGTCGCTGTCCGTGCCGTCCCGCGCCGCGCCCGCGGGTATGTTCACCCGTATGGTCCCGTCGGCCGTGGGCGAGACGTCGAACGCGTACGAGGCGCCGCTGCCCGCAAAGCCGGCCACGCCGCCCGTGGCGGCGGTGCCCGAGAGCGCGATGTCGTCCCGCTCGAACCCGGTGACGTTCTCGCCGAACTCCACCCGGAAGTTTATAGTGGTGGCGTTGGTCGGGCTTGACTGCGTGGCGGTGACGGTCGTGGCCGGGGGGGTCCTGTCTATGACGATGCTTGCCGTGTTGGATGCCTCGTTCCCGTTCCTGGCCGCGTCCTCCACGCGGCCGGCCGGCACGCTCACCTCGAGCGTGCGCCCGTTGGCCGGATTCTCCACGTCGAACTCGTACGCGGTGTCGAATATCCGGATGCGGTTGTTGCCCGTGTCGGCCACGTATATCTTGCCCGAGCCGTCGACTGCGACGCCGTTCGGGTTGTTGAACAGGACCACGCGGGGGATGGTGTCTGGGGGAATGGTGCCGGTGGGCGTCCTGCCGGAGTCGAAGATCTTTACGCTGTTGGCAGCGGCCCCGTCGGCCACGTATATGGTGCCCGAGCCGTCGACGGCCACGCCGTTCGGGACGTCGAACCCGGTGATGTTGGCTATGTGGTTCCTGTCGGATCCGAATACCTCGACTTTGTCGGTGTTCCTATAGACCGCGTAAATTTTTCCCGTGCCGTCGACCGCCACGGCGTACGGGTTCTCTGGGGAGACGTCGATTGTGGATGATAGAACCATGTTGGGGCCGTAGATCTTTATGTCGCCATTGCCCGTGTCGGCCACGTAGATGTTGCCGGAGGCGTCGACCGCCACGCCGTTCGGAAGGAAGAATCCGCCCATGATGTTGGCCACGTGATTCCTGGAGGAGTTGAAGATCTGGATGCGGTTGTTGCTCGTGTCGGCCACGTATATGGTGCCCGAGCCGTCTACCGCCACGCCGGTCGGCTGGTTGAATTGGCCGTTCCCAGCGCCCTGGTTCGGGCCGCCCATAGTGGCGACATGGCTCCCGGCGGGGTCGAATATCTGGATGCGGTGGTTCTGCTGGTCGGCCACGTATATCCTGCCGGAGGCGTCTACCGCCACGCCGGCCGGCTGGCTGAATTGGCCGTTCCCATTGCCCGTGCTGCCGAAGGTCGCGTTGTGCGGCCACACCGCGCGCAGGTTCTGCACGGTGCCCGTGGTAGCTACGATGTCCGATGCGTCGAGGGTCGCGGCGTCCACGGTCTTGTTGAATTTCATGGTGAACGGCACGGTCGTCAGGCCGGTGGAAGGGGCCGCGTCGGACGAGATCTTGACGGTCAGCTGGCCGCCGTCCGCGTGCGCGCCCGGCAGGGCGGCGCAGCCCGCGAGAACGGCCGCGGACGCGATCAGGATCGCGGCAGGCAGCAGCCGGCGCCGAAAAGGCCGCGGGGCTCGCGCCGGGGGCGGGGATGCCGTCACCTCCCGCGCCCCCCCCCCCCCCCTCACCGCCCCGGCCCGGCCCGAAACCTCTTCCGGCCGGGGATCGCGCGCGCCGCGCCCGCCGCATTTCACGCCGTTTTGCCACTTGCGGCGGCTTAAATCTTTACGTATCCGATCGCGCGGGGCCGCCCCCCCCCCCCGGCCGGCGGATCCGCGCCGCCCGGGGCCGCCCCCCCCGGCCGGCGGGCCCGGCCGCACCAGGGCCCGGCGGCGAAGACACAAAAGCGGCCCCCGCGCGGCGCGCCCGTGATCGCAGTGGACGTCGCGTTCGCGGCGGGCTGCTACCGCGCGGCGGCCAGGCCCGGCCTGTCCTGCACAGCGGGGCAGGAGTGGCCCCCCTCGCCGTACAGGCTCGTGAGGGCGCTCATAGCCGCGTGGAAGTTCAGCTGCCCCGGGATGGGCGAGTCCGAGGCCCTCCCCGCGCTGCGCCTGCTCTGCGGCGAGCCGCCCTCGCTCCTCCTCCCCGAGGCGCGGCCCGGATCGGGGGGCGGGGCGCGGTTCCTGCGCGTGGACGCGTCCGCGCCCGTCCGCCTCTTCTGGGGGTCGGCGCGCCCCCGCCGGTCCGAGGCGGAGCGCCTCGCCGCCCTGCTGCGCAACCTGCGCTACTTTGGGGGCACGGGGTCGTGGTGCGACGCCTCGCTGGCGTCCGGCCTCCCGCCCGGCGCGGACCGCGCGGCCAACTGCAGGCCGCGCCGCCCCTCCCGCGGCGAGGGCGCGGCGCTCGTGCTGGTCCCCGAGGAGGGCGCCGATCCCGGGCGCATGTACAGGGACATGGAGCCCGGCGGCGGCGCGCTCCCGCCCGGCTCGGCGGCCGTCCCGTACGATGCCGATGCCGGCGCGCTCCCGCCCGGCTCGGGGATCGCCCCGCGCGCCGGGGCCCGGTAGCCCGCCCCGCGGCCGCGGCGGCTTTTCGCGCCCGGAATACAGGGCCCGACATTGAAATTTATACGGCCGCGGCCGCGCGCGGCGGATGGCGAGGCTCCGGTACTGGAAGATCACCCCGGACGAGCTTGACGGCTTTTCGTACCCGGAGGGAAAGCTCCTCAACTGGGACATAAAGTGCACGAGGGAGCCCGAGGGCGCGGCGGTATTCGTCGGGGTGTTCCTGTACAGGAACGGCACCCCGCTCGAATACACCCCGCAGAAGGGGATCGCGTACTACCACAACAACGTGCCGCGCTCCGAGCTGCCGTCGATAACCCGCTTCCTCAAGAGGAGGTACGGCGGGGACGTCGAGGAAAAGGGGGAGCGCGTGTTCCTGAAGGACTCCGAGGAGGTCTACTCGGCGGCCCAGTTGGCCGGGCTCGCCAGGGACCTCCAGGCCGAGCTCTCCGCGAGCGCGGTCGTCACGCTCGAGTTCGGCGGCATGTCCGAGGACGAGGCCAAAGAGGCGGGGCTGCCCGAGGCCAAGCTCCTCCCCGTCCCCGGCGGGTAGCGGCCGGGAACGGGCGGCGGCGTGTCGTGGATCGGCGGGGCCGGCCCGCACCTCGACGAGTTGAGGAGGAGGGCCGTCCGCGTCGCCGCCGCGGCGGGCATCGCCGCCGCGTTCCTGCTCACCTGCCACGCCGAGCCGGCCCCCGCCGACCTCGGCTGGGGCCCCGTCGTCCTGTACTACCCCGTGCCGGACCCCCTGGACAACATGGCCGCCCAGATCACCGACGCCATGCGCCGCGCGCTCGTCCCCCCGGACGTGCAGCTCATCCAGACGGCCCCCGGGCAGGCCTTCTTCTCGCAGGTGTACATCGCGGCGCTGGCCGGCGCGGTGGTCGCCGCGCCGGTCGCGGCGCGCGAGGCGGCCGCGTTCCTCGGGCCGGCCCTCAGGGCGAGGGAGATCGGCGCGGGCCGCGCCGTCGCGGCGCCGGCCGTCGGGCTCTTCGCGGCAGGATGCGCCTTCTCGTATATCGTGGTGGTCCCGTTCATGCTGGAGTTCCTGTACAGGTACGGCGACGCGGCGGGCCTCGTGACGTTCCTGAACGTCATCGACTTCGTCACGTTCGTGCTGCAGTTCCTCCTCGCCTTCGGGATCTCGTTCCAGCTGCCGCTGGCCATGTACGCGGCGACCGCGGCGGGCATGGTCCCCGCCGCGTTCTGGAGGAGGAACGCCAGGTACGCGATGCTGGCCATCGTCGTGTTCGGGGCGGCCGTGACGCCCGACGGGAGCGGGATCACCATGTGGTTCATAGCAGGCCCCATGGCGGGGCTGTACCTGGCCGGCATCGCCGCGACGCGGCGCGCCGAGGGGCGGCGGCGCCCCGGTCCAACACTTAAATCATGATCGGGCGCAGCATGCGCGTGTTCGGCACCGCCGGCTTCATCGCCGGCCAGGAGTGGATAATAGTGATCGTCATGGCCGTCGTCCTCATATTCGGCGCCAAGAAGATCCCCGAGCTCGCCAAGACGTTCGGCAAGGCGAGGGGCGAGTACGAGAAGGGCAAGATAGAGGCCGACAAGGAGCTGGCCGACTTCAAGGACGGCGACAAGAAGAAGGGCAGCGGAACGGCATAACGCAAATCCTGAAAAAAGGAACTGGCCGACTTCAGGGACGGCGACGAGAAGGGCTAGCCGCGGGCGGCGCCCTCACGCGCCGCGGCCCCCCTCGGCCGCCCGCGCGAGCCCGTCCACCACCTCCGCGAGGCCGTCCCTGACGCGCCCCCTGGCCAGCGCGGCCGCGATGCCGGCCAGCCCCCCCGGCCGTATGTCGGCGTCCACGCGCATCAGGGTGCCGCGGCCCGCCGCCTCGTACGTCTCCACGATCCTGCTCCCCTTGGCGTCCCCGCCCAGGACGACCACCTCGTGCATCCGCGGCGGCGTGGCCGTCTGCCTGGTCGTCATCACCATGTCCCTGCCGGCCACGCGGACGCGCTCCTCTACCACCGAGACGCCCCCCCGGCGCGAGCGCACCCTCACGGACAGGAAGTGCCCCGGCAGCAGCCGCGCCAGGCCCGCGTGGTCGGCGGCGAGGCCGAAGACCCTCTCCCTGTCCGCCATTATCTCCCGCTCGAGCCGTACCCGCGGCACGCGCGCGCGTCCCCCGCCGCCGTAATATCGGTTTGCGCGCGCCGCCGCCCCCCGCCTTTCCGTCCCGGGGGCGGGGCCTTCCCCCACACCCCGCCGCGGCGCGCGGGATGCCCCCGCGCGGGCCGCGGCTCCGCCGTGCCGCTGCCGGCTGCCCGCGATCGCGCCTACCCGCCCGGCGCGCCGCCGCCCGATATCCTGTCGCGCAAGAGCCGCATGTACGACTCGGCTATGGCGAGGGTCTCCGGATCGTTCACGTCTATGGTGCCCACGCCCTTCACGGACAGCCTGCCCAAGGACGCGAGATCCTGCCACGGCGCCCCGCGCGCTTTCGGCTCCGCGCCGCGCTCTCGTCCCACCGGGAGCGCCACCCGTAGTCGTCCTCGAATGCCGCGCGCGCTTTCGATCCCGTGCCGCGCTTTTGCCCCCCCTTTTCCGCCACTGGCTCGGGCCACGCCGATCTGGATCTACCCCCCGCCGTCCCGCCCGGCACCAGGCCCGCGTCCTCAAACATGCGCAGCAGCGTCTTGGCCCCCGTGGCGGTCGGCTGGTGCATCCCCCAGGACCCGGATCCGTCCGGATGCCCGCCCTTCGCCTTGATCCACGCGTAGATCTCCGCCGGATCGGGCCCGCCGGCCGCATCCAGCATCTCCGAAAGGGAGCCCAGGTGGGACCCCCGTATCACGTCCAGCGTCGCGCTCCTTACGGCCTCCCCGTCGCCCGACGCGAGGGCCCCGGCGTACGCGACGCCGAGGGGCGTGAGCGCGTACGAGCGCGGGCCTGCCCTTTCGACGACCCCGACCGCTTCCAGGAATCCCATGTTGCCCCTGATGTTGCGCGCGCCGATCGACGTCAGGCCGGCTAGCCTCTCGCGCGGGATCGGCCCGGAGCCGGCCCCCTGCCGGAGGAGCGCCGTCGGTATCCTGACGAAGGTGCCGTAGCTTACGCCGAACGGCATCGGCCACCCGCCGCCGCCGCCGCCGCCCGCCCCCCCTCCCGCGGGGGCGCCGCCGCCGCGATCAAGGAAGCCGCTGACGACGCGCCTGATCTCGTCGGCGTCGATCCCGAGGGCGTCCGACACCTCCGCGTATTCCGCATCCCCTATCCCCAGCAGCGCGCCCTCGACGTCCGCCCGCGGCAGCCGGCCCAGCACGGCGGATCTCATCGCGGCCACGCCCGTGCCGGAGTACCAGATGAGCGCGTACACGTCGGCGATGTCCTTGTGCCGCTTGTGATCCTTGGTCCTGCGGGGCAGGGCGACGAGTTTCGTGGACAGGAGGACGTCCGGCTTCGGCAGCATTATCCTGGCGCCGAACTCGTCGATCTCGTCGTACCTGCCGCCCTCGAACACCTCCGCGAGCATCGCCTCGTCCAGCGGGCTGAAGCCCAGCGCGGCCCGGGCGCCGTCGGGGACGTTGTCTACCATCGGATCCACGTACATGGAAAACATGTCGTGCATGGGGACCTTCCTCGCTTCCTCGTCCGAGAGCGCCCGCCGCGACTCCCTGTGGTAGTGCTTCACCAGCCGCGAGCCGACCATGCGGAAACCGATCCCCTCGAGGACCCCGATCGAGCGGGCCAGCGGGGACCGGCGCACGGACTCGGGATCCCCGTCGCGCGGGAGGTGGAATCCCAGATCGACGTCCTTGGAGCCGAGATAGTCGCGGCCGCGCGCCAGCCCGTACCTGGAATTGACCGCGAGGTGCACGGCCCACCCGCCGAGGAGGCAGACCGGCCCGTCCGCCCTAGCCAGCACCGCGGCCAGGTTGTTTCTGGAGATCTCCGCCTCATGCTCCTCGCAAAGCATCGCTCTCCACCTTCGCCGCCAGCATCTCCGCCGCCTCGACGCACGCGCTCCCCTCGGCGTACAGGTCCAGCACCGCCTGCGGCGCGGACACGACGACCAGCCCGTCGACGCGGGCGCTCCCGTAGAACGCGTGCTCGTCGCCGCGCAGGATCCTCACGTTGCCCCGGCCCACCATCCCGTCGCGCGCGAGGTGGCGGTGCCATTCCAGCCAGTCGCGGTGCCGCACGTACGCGTCGGTGCGCGACGGGAACAGGTAGTTCTGCATCTTGTTCTCCGCCCTGAACGTCGTGAGGGCGTACTCTAGGCCCGCGTTCCTGAGGGCGCTCAGGGGCTCCCTCACCATGTACTCCCTGTACTCAGCAACCGGCTGCCACCTGCGCCACCACGAAAAGAGCGCCCCAAAGTCCGCCACCTTCGTCCCCTCTATGATTCCGGCGCCTTCCAGTTTTTTGAGGATCGCGTGGGCCCACGGGTACCCGCATCCGGCCAGCTTTGCCACCCTGTATTTGGTGAGGCTCCCTCCCGGGGAGTTGAGCAACACGCGGGCTATCCTGCCCTTTATGTTGGTTCTTGTCTCCGTCTTCATGCTTGGTTATCACGTAACCGCGACATATAGTTTTATGCCAAATCGTGCCGACGGGCCGCGCGTGACGCGGCTCGCCGCCGGCGGCCGGCCTTGGCGCGCAACGGCAACGCGCCGTTTCCGGAGCATGTCGGCGCGAAACCTGCACGATGCCGCATAACCGCGATATGTTGTTTTACTTTAAATATACATCGTATCGCCGATATGTTGGAGTCAGGCGGCCGCGGGGCGGGGCCGCGCCGCCGGCCGCCGGTACGGGGTCGGCGACCCCCGCTCCTCGAGCCCGAACCCGGATCGGCGAATGCGCCTTCGCCTGCAACAGGCGGGCGCGCGGCCCCGCCGCGGGGAGCGCCCAACCGTTAAATCACGCCGGCCCTCCCCGCGCCCATGGCGGCTGTTCGCCGGGGGGGCGGCGCGGGGCGCTAGTCCACAACCCGCTGCTCGGCCACGTCAGGCAGTACCTCGAGGAGGGCGACACGGGGGACGGCATCACGCTCGTCTTTTCGCCGCACGTGCAGGCGGGGATCCTCGGGCGCCTCGCGGAGGGCCTCCGCAACAGGATCGCCGTGGTCACCACTTGGGAGCCGCGCGACCTGCTTTCGGGCGCCTCGGAGCTCTCCCTGTACCCGTTCTGCAGGGAGAGGGGGATCGCCCTGTACGCCCTGGACGGCCTGCACCTTAGCGCGTACTCGGTCGGGCTGGAGACTGCCGTCCTGTCGACGGGCGAGGCCACCGAGGCGGGCATGATGCCGGGGGGCAACTACGAGGCGGCCGCCTTCGTGGAGTACATGTCGGCCGGGGACAGGCTGTACTTCGAGGGGCTGCGCAGGAGGGCCAGGCTGGTCAATGACGCGGTCCACGAGAAGGCCTCGGAGTGGGCGGCCGGCGGGGGCGGGGGGCCCGAAAACCCGGGCCTCGCCGCCGTGGCCGGCGCGCCGGATCCCGGCGCGTTCCTCTCCTCCGACCTGCCCATGACGGCCAGCCCGGGCGCGCTGGCATCCGCGTACAAGAGGATAGTCTCGGGGAAGGATCCGGGGGGCGGCCCGCGCGCCGCGGCGTGCGCCTTCCACGATCTCGCCAACTACGCGATCGGCCCCGGCCTGTCGAAGGAGGCGTTCCTGGAGGAGCTCGGGAAGAGGTTCCTCGCCCACCCGCTGGTCCGCCTCGCGCGGGAGGAGCTCGTGGCGCCCGAGGCCAGCTTTCCGGAGGCGCTGGAGTGGATCCGCGGCCGCTGCGCGGACGTCCCCATCCCGAGCGGGAGGGGGGCGCCAGGCGACGTCGAGGTATTCATGGAGTGGCTGGAGGAGCTGGGCGGCGGGGAATACGAGATCGCGCGCGGAACGCCGCCGTCCATACGGCGGAGGCAGCGGGGGGCCGCGGGCGCCGGCCGCGCGGGCGGCTAGCCGCCGCCGGCCGCCGGCGCCGCCTCCCCCCACCGGCGGTACAGGGCGTGCCCTATGCCGAACTGGTCGAGGCACTTGCCCACCACGTGGTCCACCATGTCCGCCACCGTGGCCGGCGCCGTGTAGAACTCCGTGACGGGGGGCATTATCACCACCCCCAGCCTCGCGAGCTTCAGCATGTTCTCCAGGTGTATGGCGGAAAGCGGCGCCTCGCGCGCGACCAGCACCAGCCTGCGCGACTCCTTTATCGCGACCCCGGCGGCCCGCGCCATGAGCGTCTCGTCGTACCCGTTGGCGACGGCCGAGAGCGTCTTCATGCTGCACGGGGCCACGACCATCCCGTCCGCCCGGAACGTCCCGCTGGAGACGGGCGCCGCCATGTTGGAGTCGTCGTGCGCCGCGGAGGCCAGCGACCGCACGCTTCCCGGATCCCGCCGCGTCTCCATGGCCGCGCACCTCGCCCCCCACTCGCTCATTATCAGGTGGGTCTCCACGCCCTTCTCCCTGAGCACCTCCAGCATGCGCACGCCGTACGCGGCCCCCGTGCTGCCGGATATGCCGACCACTATCCGCACGGGAACGGCGCGGCGCGCGCGCTTTTATCTGTTTGATGCGGGGCGCGGCCGGCGGCCCCCGCCCCGCCGGCGCGGATCCGGATCGGCGGGCGCGCCCCCGCGGCCGGCGGATGCGCGGCAACGGCGGGCCCGTTCCCGCGCGGGGCGCCGCCGCGATCCCGCGGCCGTTTCGCATGCAGGCCGGCGCGATGCGCCTCCCCGGCGCGATGCGCCTCCCCGGCGCGCTCGCCTTTGGCCGCCTGCCCATTTTCGGGGAGCGCGCCTGCCTGCCTCCCCCTCCCGTGTCGGGCGCCGGCTGCGGGGAGGCGCGGCGCGTGCCGGCCGGCGCGGGCCCCGCGCGGGCGGGGGGCGGGCCCCGGATCCCCGCGCGGGCGGGCCGGCGTCACTCCCCCGCGGGATCCGGCCGCGGGGCGCCGCTCCCGGGGGCGCCCGCGCGCGGCCCCGCATCGCCGCCCCCGCCCGGATCCGGCCGCGGGGCGCCGCTCCCGGGGGCGCCCTTCCCCGCGGCCCCCGCCCCGAGCGGCCGCTGTTCCGCCAGCTCGCGGCTCCGCGCGGCCCTCTCCTCGTCCTCGGCCCTCTCGCGCCGCCTCTTGCTCCACAGAGAGACCCCGCCTATGGCCATGACGCTGAGCAGTATGACCCCCGCCATGAGGAGCTCAAAGTGGTACAGCATGCCGGGGGCGGAACGGGGGGGCCGTTAAACTGTTTGGCCGCCGCCCCGGTGTAGACTTGCGTCCAAACCGAGACCACGCCTGGCAACGGCAACCGCCCCCTGATCCCACGCCCAGATCAAAATGGACGCGAGTCTGCACCCGCCCCGCGCGGGCCGGGACCGGCTGGCGCGCGGCTACGGATCCGAGACGTAGAATGTCCTCGCGGCCCCGACGAACTCGTCGCCCGTCCCCGAATCCTCCAGCCACACCACCACCGTGTACGCGCCGTCCTCGAGCATCGCCGCGGGGGGCCGGAACTTCACGTGCGCGGAGCCGGCCCGGCCGTCCCAGAACTCCGACTCTACCTGCTCGTTGCCTTGCCAGTAGGCCGGCATCCTGAAGCCCGGCAGCAGCGGCTCGACCACCACCGCGGCCGGCTCCCCGAAGCCGTACGACATGGTGTCTATGTTCGCGCGATAGTCGGCGGGGGACGGCAGCGGCTCGTGGTCTACGACGATCGAGATCACGGACATGCCCGGCTTGATCGTCCCGCGCACGACGAAGCCGCCGTCCTCCACGTATATCGGGCTGGCCGGCCCGCCGCCGGCATCCTCCAGCAGCACGTGGCGGGCCTCGAAGTTCTGCACGAAGAACAGCGAATGCTCGTCGTAGGCCGCCCCGATGCTCACGTGCGTGTGGTGCCGGTCCAGTATGTTGTCCCGGTGGCCCCAGTCGGCGTGCGCGTCGTCGTACATCATCCCGCGGTGGCTCTCCCTTATGGCGGCGACCGGATCCATCTCGATGCACCTGACGAACGCTCCCCGGCAGACGGACGGATCGAGGTACCCGTGGGCGGCCGCGTTCTGCGCGACGTACCCCGTCCCCCCCATCATGCTGTACGTCATGTACGGCTTTTCGCCGTTAGAGATCCAGTGGGAGAGGGCGCGGTTGCGCAGGGCGTCCTGCGCGTGCGCCTGCGCGGCCAGGTTCCCGCTGAGCTCTACCGGCGCTATCCCGCGCTCCTCCCTGGCCTCGTTGATCTCGCGCAGGGCTACCTCACTGAGCCGGTCCGTCGGCGGGTGCAACTCCGTCGCCCCTCCCCCCGCCGGCGGCGCGCCGCTCCGCCCTCCGTACCAGCCGTCCAAGTCGAATAGGTACTCGGCCCCGGCCCCGCCCCGCGTCACCGTATAGCCGGGCCCGTCGAGGAGGGTCACCAGCCTTTCCGTCCCCGCTCCCGCCGCCCCGCCGCGGACGGTGATCGTGGCGGTCTGGACGGGGGGCCGGATCGTCGTCGCCTCGGCGGGGGGCGCGTGCTCGGGGGGCTCGGGGGGCTCGGGGGGCGCGTGCTCGGGGGGCTCGGGGAATTCGGGGAATTCGGGGGGCTCGGGGAATTCGGGGGGCTCGGGGAATTCGGGGGGCTCGGGGAATTCGGGGGGCTCGGGGAATTCGGGGGGCTCGGGGAATTCGGGGGGCTCGGGGAATTCGGGGGGCTCGGGGAATTCGGGGGGCTCGGGGAATTCGGGGGGCTCGGGGAATTCGGGGGGCTCGGGGAATTCGGGGGGCTCGGGGAATTCGGGGGGCTCGGGGAATTCGGGGGGCTCGGGGAATTCGGGGGGCTCGGGGGGCGTGTACTCGGGGGGCTCGGGGGGCGTGTACTCGGGGGGCTCGGGGGGCGTGTACTCGGGGGGCGTGTACTCGGGGGGCTCGGGAGACGGGGGCTCGGGGGGCGACCACGGGGCGGGGGCATCCGCCGCGCCCCCCTCCCCCTCCCCGCCTCCCCGCAGTCCCGCGGGCGCGGAGGCGTTGCCCGATCCCCCGCCCGCTACATCCGGATCGCCCCCTGCCGAATTCCACGGCTCCGCGGCGCTGCCGGCCTCCCGCCCGTCCCCCCAGGGCGGCGCGCCGCCCCCAGGCAGATGCCCCGGGCCGGCCAGCACCAGCAACGCCAGCACCAGCGCGGCGGGGATCGCCGCGACGGCCGCGATCCCGGCCCGCGATCGGCCGCGCCTCCGCCGGCGGCCGCCCCGCCAGCGCGGCGGCCCCCGCCCGACGGCGCCGTTCCAGCGCGGCCTCCCGGCCCCCGCGCCCCGGCGCCGCCCGCCGGCGCCGCGGCCGCCCCGGCCCGCCGGCTCCCACGGGAGGCCGGCCGGCGCGGGGGCGCGGGACCAGGCGCTACCGCCCGTCCCGCCCATCCCCGGGCGGCCGGCCCGCCGATCCCCCGCGCTTCCCCGCGGCCCGCTTTTCCAGGTCGGCCACGAGGGCGTCCTCGTCCTCGTACGGTATGCCGGCCCCCGCAAGCTGCGCGAACGGGCCGCCGCCCATCGGCCCGTCCTCCGGGGGCCAGTAATAGTACCACGTCTTGAGCCCCACCTGGGAGGCGTAGGCGGCCTCGTGCGCCACCCCGCCGCTGACGCGCCCCGCTATGTTCGGCCGGTACACCACCACCGTGTCAGACTGGTCTATCAGCCTGAAATCGCGCTCCCGTATCAGGTTGTCCGTGACGCTCGGATCCCGCCCCTGCGGCGTCTCCTTGGCGCTGGCCACCTCCAGTATCTCCCGCACCGGTATCTCCATCGGGAATATCGACGGCGCCCCCGCCCCCCCGTCCAGTCGGTCGTCGACGGCGGAAAAGCCCTCCCCCAGGCCCCACCGCTCCGAGCCCGTCAGCGTTATGGTGCCGGAGGGATCGGCGGCCCCCTCCCCGCCCTCCCGCGTTATCTCCTCCAGCCGGTTCTGGCAGAGCCTGTCTTCTATGGTGAGGGGATCGAACACGCAGAACCGCTCGTGCATCCTGGCCCGGAACCTGTCCACGGCGGCGCGGCGCCCGGCGTCCGCGCGCAGCCCCGTTATCGAGAACGAGCAGTACGCCCGCAGCGCGCCGGGCTCGAACAGCAGCCTCTCGAACATGCGCAGCGGGTGCTTGACGGCCACCATGTAGTTGGACGGCCGCCGCCCGGAGCCGGCCTCCCGCAGGGCCGAGGCGACAAAGTCGCCCGCGTACACCGAGAGCGACCGCCATATCAGGATGTCCCGCAGCGTGAAGTTGCTCCTGGTGCGGGGGCGGCGCCGTATCCTCTCGTAGCACGTGTGCACGTCGTCTATCAGCGTTATGATGACGTCGGGGCCGTACCGGACGAAGTGCCGCAGCGTCGGGATGGGGAAGAACTTGTCCTTGCGGTAGTGCGGCATGTGCATCCCCAGGAAGGTGTGCCCCCCGCCCTCCCGCCCCTCCGAGTCGCCTATGCCCAGCAGCGTCTCCTCGAACGCGGCATCCCAGTCGCGCTGCTGCAGCGAGAGGCCGTCCCTGTCCAGGTACGGCTGCAGGTCCGGTATGGCGTCCTCCACGTGGAGCGCGCGTATGGCGCGGCCGCCCGCGGAGCAGTGCTCCGCTATGCGCTCGACGGCCAGGCGCAGGTTCACCCCGCTCGGCCCCATGAACAGCACCCGCACGCGCGCGGGAGGGCGGGGGCCGGTTAAAATTGGTTCCCGCGGGGCCCGCCAGGCGGCGGGGAGGGGGACGCGGCGCCGCGCAGGCCCGCGTCCGCCGCGATCCGGGCGCGGGATCGGGGGCGGCCGCGGCGCGGCGGCGCGGCGCGGGTCCGCGCCCCGCGCAGGCCCGCGTCCGCCGCGATCCGGGCGCGAGGCCTGGGGGTGGTCGCCGTTGCCAAACGCGGCTTCGGTTCGGACGCAAGCCTGCGTGCACGCTTACCTTCCCCCACCCCCCGCCCGCCACGACTTGCCGCCTTGTCGGGCCCGCGCGCCGCGCGATCCTGGCCGGACGGCGGGATCCCTTGGTCGGTACTGGCATGGCGGACTTGTGCAGAGGCGTGGCAGAATCAGAGGC
The DNA here is from genome assembly GCA_958295735.1 of uncultured Candidatus Cenarchaeum sp. Lineage (GTDB taxonomy): Archaea > Thermoproteota > Nitrososphaeria > Nitrososphaerales > Nitrosopumilaceae > Cenarchaeum. The sequence goes on along the minus strand of OY282369.1, from coordinate 2,468,652 downwards.
AGCGCCGCTACGCAAGGAACCGGCGCGGCGGGGGGGATGGGGGAGAAGCAAGCGCGTGCGGGCGTGGGCTTGCGTCCGTCGTGATCCGGACGCGGGATCGGGGGGCGGCCCGCCGTCGCCGGGCGCGGCTCCGGTTCGGGCGAGGCCCGCGCGGCGGGGGGGCAAGGTCACGCGCCTTGGTCCCAGTACGACTTTTCGGTTCCCGCCACGCGCCGGTAGTGCTCGTCAATTGCGTCCCTGCACAGGCCGTCGATCACGCCCGAAACGCCGTCCCGCGCGAGCGCCTCGCGTATTATTCTCGATATCGTCCAGTTGCCCGACCTGTTCCCCCGCCCTCGCTCGGATCGGTACGCCCTTTCGGAGACCCGCCCCGCCCTCCGCGCTGCCCGCGCCAGCCCCGCGTGGAGCCGGTTGCCCGGATCGAACCTCGGTATCGGCACGGCCTTCCATATGCCTTGGCCGAAGTACAAGTCGCTCGTCTTCGCCCCGCCGATCGGGGACGACATGATCCGCGCGTTGAGCATGGCGGTCAGGTAGTCGGCCTCTCCCTCGGACTCGCACGGGACGTAGAAGCATCCGTGCTCTATTATGTACCGACCTGGCGCTACCTTCATGGCGCACAGGTTCTCCCCGCCCGCGTTGTAGACCGCCAGCCATTTCCCGATCCCGAGCTGCTTCGACAGCTTGCAGTTGTGGTCCAGGTTCTTCTGCAGCGTCTCCGGGGTATTCTTTCCCGCGCCCCTGTTTCCCGCGTATATGTCGGAGGCCTTCTTCCAGTATTCGTGCGAGTCGCGCCCGGGATCCCACCTGCCCCCCTTCATCGGTATTATGCAATTGGTAGACGTCTGGACCGCGTACGGGTACATGTCCTGGGAATAGATGCAGTCCTTCACCCATCCCTTCGGGACGGTCCCACGCAGGCTGCCGAACTTGTCCCACTTGCCCGTCTTGACCAGCGTGGTGAACTCAACCTCATCTTCCCCCCCCCCCCCGTCTTTTCCGAGACGATCTCCTTGATCCGCACCAGGTTGTAGGGGAACAGCGTGGCGCCGTTCCTGGGGGCGGCCCTCCTGTTCGCGACGTACCCCGACTGATGCTTCGGGTAGGCGCCGTCGGGCTTTTCCCAGCTCGCCTTGTCCCGTATGTCCGACAGGAACTCGTTGGGCCTCAGCGACGTGCCCGGCTTTTTCACGAGCTTCCTGCTCGGCGTGCTTATCCCGAGGAATGCGACGCACGTCGAAAACCCCATGTCGAACGCGGCGCTTCCGAGATCCCACGATGCTTTGTAGTCCCCCCAGGCGCCGCCGTCGCGGAGGCCCTGCCACGCCTTCGCCTCCAGCGCGCCGCCGATCAGTATCCACGCGCTCTTCCTCGGCCTTTCGAGGTACAGCGAAGAGCACCTGTCCACGAACAGCGCCGCGACGTCGAAGCTGGTGGCGGTGTTGCCGCCCACCCACAGGCCGAGCCTCCTGGCCTCGCTCTCGATCAGCGCTTTCCGGTTCCTCGAGTTTATCAGGCTCGTCCTGACCCACGGCGGGTTAGATATGATCCTCCCGGCCTTCCGTTCCCGCAGGAGCAGTGGGGCCGCCTGGTTCTTTATGTACCACTCCCACACGCCGTCGCCCTCCCTGTCCATTATGCGGACCAGGGCCCCGTGGGCGTCCACGGCCTTTTTGGCATCCTTCGCGTTTAGCCGCTCCGTCAGCGACTTTGGCGGGGCGATGCCCTCCTTGGCCGTCCTTGCCAGCACTTCTACGCCTTCGGGCGACTTCAGGAGCGACCTCGGAAGCACGAGCGCTGCGCCCCTTGGCGAGTAGAGGACCAGGTCGTCCGGATCGGCTATCGCCGCGCTGTGGACGTTGTCGGTCGGCCTGTCCAGCAGGAGCGAATCGCCCTGGTACACATTTATGCGCTGGTCGGTCGCGTAGCGTATCAGGCGGTGTATGTTTGTCCTCGCCATCTCGACAGCGACAGGGTGTATGTCTATGCCGCACAGCATCGCGCACAGGAACTCGTTTATCTTTGCCGGACTCGCGTACAGCCGCGCCTCCGATACGGCCTTTGAGTTAAGGATGAACCGGCCCGCGTGGTACAGCAGCGATCCCGACCCGCATGCCGGATCGAGCACGGGCTTGACGGTCCCGCTGGACTGGAACGACTCGAGCTGCTTCCGGACGTATTTTTCGTCTATGGCGGTCATCGCGATCTTTTCGGCGAGCCAGTCGGGTGTGTAGTATTCCCCGTAGCTCTTGCGGTGCTTTTTCGGGATGAATCCCATGTACAGCGAGCGCATTATGTCTCGCGTTTCGTGGTTCCAGTCGTAGGCATTGATGTCGGCGGCCAGCGACTTTACCTCCTCGCGGCCGTCGCCGACCCACGACACGAAGCCCTGCGTGAGCACATCCGCCTCGTGGCCGCCCACGGCCTTGGAAATCAGGCGGGTGACCAGTATGAGGAGCGTGTGCCTGACGAATATCTCGTCGACGTCCGCATCGGGGGCGTTCCCGCTCGCCTCCAGCTGCCTGAGCCACAATCCCTTCTGCGTCTGCGTGTCCCTGTAGTCCTTCAGCCTCCCGTGTAGCGCCGTGAAGCGCTCCAGGTGAGGCTCGAACATGGGCCCCAGATCCTCCGGGACAGGCTTGGCTTCCTTCCTCAGGAGGAGTGCCACGAGTTGCTTTTCCTTGGGAACGGTCAGTTCCACGCCGTTGAAGCTGTCCTGCAGCTTCCCGTCGTCCGCGGATTCGTACTGCGGCCACGTCCACGCCCACCACTTCTTGTAGTTCGTGACTATTCCGACCCAGAGGTAGGGCCGCCCGGAGACGTCCCGATCCCCCGCATAGTCCGCGATGCGCGAGTTCGCGTGGGCCCTTTCGGCCGTGACGTATTTCGCGAGCTGCTGGAACGCGGAACGGGTGCCGTCGCCGCTTTCCTCGTCGTGCGGCCCCATTTCCAGGCGCTTGACCTTCTTTACCTCGATTATTGTCCGCTTGTCGTATATGTACAGATCGCAGTTCCCGATCTTCCTGGCGTTGCGCGCGGACGGTATGGGATGCTGCTGGTACGGCGTTATCCCGTGCTTCAGGAGGAGCGTCGTTATCTTGTCGCTGATCTCGGCCTCGTTCATCGCGTTTAGCGACTTAAGGCTGATCGAGACCTCGCTGGTCCTTATCCTGATCGACAGCTCGCCTTCCCCGTGAACCCCGGGCCGTTTTTTGGGCCTTTTTTCCACGGCACAACTACCCCGCCGTTCCGCGGATCCCGGCGCCCCCCGGGCCCGCGCCCCGCCCGCGCATCGCCGGTTCTCGCGGCCCTAGCGCCTTCTCGGATTCGAGATCGGGCGCGGGGACGCGGCATCCCGCCTCCGCGCTCCCGGGGCGCCGGCGGCGGGGATGAACCGTCCCGGCCTTCCTCCCGATGCCGGCAACCCCCATGCCCGTGCCAGGACGGCCGCCGGCATATAACGATTTGACCGGGCGGTGAGTACGAGGTCGGCTGCCCGCTGGCCGCGGGCGCGAAAACGCTTCTGCTGATCTAGATTCACGCCTGCGGAGCGGGGGTTGCTGACCTCGTACAAGTCTACACCTGCAAGACTTAAACGGGCGCCGGCCGCGGCGCCGCCGTTGGCCGCGAGTGGGGACTTTCACGTCGGCTTCCTGAAGAGGTCCGTCGCGGCCGGGGCCCCGCGCGCCGCGGCTTGGGCCCGCGTGAGGCGCATCGCCGACCTGCGGTGGGCCGCAGGCGTCACGGGGGCGCGGCTGTTACGGGGCCCGCGCAGCGGGCCGGGCGCCGTGCGGGAGATCGAGTTCGGGGACGGCAGCGTGGTGAGGGAGATCATCACGGGGTGGGAGGAAGGGCGGGCCGTCTCGTACGTGGCCAGCGACGGCCTCCCGCTGCGGGCCTACCACGCGACCGTGTCCCTGGGGCCGGCGGGGAGGGGGCGCACCAGGATAACGTGGCGGTCCCGCTTCGAGAGCGAGAGGATGACCGGGGCCGAGTTCGCCGCGTTCCGGGCGCGCCTGGGCTCGTTCTACTCCGCATCCCTGGCGGCCCTGCGCTCCGAGCTGGAGGCGGGGGGGCGCCGCGGCCGGGCGCCGACGCCTTGATTGTGCTGGGCGCCGCCCACCAGACTTGAACTGGCGACCAACGGATTAACAGTCCGACGCTCTACCGTGCTGAGCTAGGGCGGCAACCGAGCCGGCGGCCGGCCGAGCCGATTTAATCCTTGCTGATCGCGGCGCGGCGCGGCGGCGGCCGGCGCGGGAACGCCCTCGTCGATCTGGTTCGCGCCAGGCGGAGGCGGGCAGCCGGCTCCGCGCCCCGCCGCGGGTCGCGCGCCGAGGCGCGCGCGGGGCGGGCTGGCGGGCGGCGGGGCGGTTCTGGCGGGAAGGAGAGAGCGCGGCGCGGCGGAATGCCGGTTGCGGGACGGGCCGCGCCAAGAGCAGGCGCCGGCGGCGCCCGCCAGCGCGAGCACGGTGGAGAGCACCCTCTTGGTGAGCGGGCCGCGCCAAGAGCAGGCGCCGGCGGCGCCCGCCAGGCCTCCGCCCCTCCCCCCCCCCCCCGTTCCCGTCCTCGGCGGCGCTGCCGCCGCAGACGGCGGCAGGCGGGCGGCCCATGCAGGCAGAAAGGCCGGCACGCCGAAGCTCCCGACGCTCCGCCCCCGCCCAACTCGCAGGAATGAGGTAGGGCCGCCGCCCGCAAGAGCGGCGACGGATGCGGCCGGAAAAAGCCGGAGGGCGCGCAGGGCCGCGGAAGCATCCCGGAAGCAGTCACGAGAGCGCCGAGCGCCGCGCGGGCGGGGGCGGGCCGCCCGCGCGCTGCGGGCAACCCACGGTGGCCCTTGCCGGAAACGGGTCGGATTCGATGCGGGAGTTGAAAGCGGGTCGGCCGATACCGTGACCCGGAGGGCGCGCGGCAAGATCGTGACCGGAGGGGCGGCCAAACTAATCCCGGACAGGCAAACCCGCACCAATTGAACCGGCGATCAGCCGCCCGGGTGCGGATAGTGCCGGCTTTCGCAGCCCAAACCGTCTCCATCCAGATCAAACCCGTATGGATCGGGCGGGATTACCACAAAATCCCTAAACTTTATCTCAAGGCAGTCAAGATCTGGAAACCCGCCAACACAGACATGCGGGTATGATTCGGGGTGGTGGCAGTTTGAGGTCACGATCGCATCTTCTTGAAGATCTTCACCGACTGCCTCTATGATGTACCCGCGCTCGACCAATTCTTCAACCGATTCCGGGAACACGTACACGATCTCCAATCGGAGGTTGTACATTTTTTCATACTCGGCGTCGGCGTATGACAATGGGATCGCAAGCAAAAAAACAAGAAAAAACGAGCCGGCTAAAAGTTCCAGCGCAGCCCACCAAGATATGCATGAACGTACTTTTGGTTGCTAAAATACGACGCCGATCCATCGCTTGCGCTGTGGATTCCAATTAGAAATGACCGAGATGCTGCAGGGGAGCCACCATCGCCAGGGCTCCCCGCCGGGGCGGGCCGGCTGATCTCCAGCGGGTGCGCGGAGCCCGACTGCGGGAGGTTCGCCGAGAGGCCGCGCCGCGGGAGGGGCCGCCCGTCCGCGTTCGCGGCGGCCGGCATCCCGTGCCACAACGCCGCGGGGCGGGCCGCGCGGCCCGGCGCGATCGCGCGGGAGATCGGCGGCGGGAGCCGCCCGCGGAAGGGCGCCGAATCCCGGTCGATCCCGACGGGCGCGGAGGCGGGCGGGGCGCGCGGGGCGGACTTCGAGTCCGGCATCGGGTGCCTGCGCGGGGGGGCGAGCGCGCTTCCGGGGGCCGAGGCCGCCGATGCGGGGAAAACCGCTTCAAAACCGTCAGCTCGTGCAGGAAGACGTCCAACGCTTTGCGGGCGCTGATCGCGTCGCTCCCGATCCCCCTGCCGGGCAGGCACGACGCGGCGTGCGGCGATCGCGCCCTGGCCGCGGCGCTGGCATTCGTGCGCGGAAGGGGGGCGGCCGCGCGGCGGGGGCGTTCACGCCTTCCGCGGCGCGGGCCCCGCGGCATCGCCCCCCCGCCCCGCGAACCCGGCGCAGCCGCACCCCCTCACCAGGCACCGCCCGGCGGCCCCGCCCGCGTGGGCCGCGCCGTCGTGGTAGCAGCCGGCCTCCAGGTTCCTGCACTGCATCGCCGACCCCTACGCGCCGCCGCTTATTATGCAGTGCTCGCACTCGCACGCGGCGGCCCCGCCTGACCGGGCGAGGCACTTGGCGTGCTGCCCCGCCTGGCACTGGACGCAGATCTCGTCCACGTTGTCCACCGAGGCGTACTTTTTGGATTGGTCGAACCCGAACCCCCCGTCGCGCGGCCCCACCATGCCCCGCCCCCGCGGGCCCGCGTTATCTGTCTTTGCTGCCGGCCGCGGGGCCCCCGCCGGCCCGGCGGTTACGTTCATTAGCGCCGCCGCCCCGCGCCGCGCGTGGACAGGGCGCGAAAGATCGCCGCGTGGGTGGCGATAATAGGCGGCGGGATAGGCCTGTTCTTCCTCTCCGATATAGTGGTAGAGTTGATGAGGTAGCGCCGCCGCGGTGGGGTTTTAACGCCCCGCGCCGCCCCCGCCCCGTGGCGTCCGCGGGCCCCGAGGCGATCGAGTTCCTGGGCAGGCTGAGGCTCGGCTTCGTGGCCACCGTGACTCCCGGGGGGAGGCCGGCCGTGTCGCCGAGGGGGACGATCGCCCCGTGGGGCGAGGGCTGCCTGGTCGTGGCCGACATCCGCTCCCCGGGGACCACGAGGAACCTGCGGGCCAACCCGGCGGTGGCGGCCTGCGTGGTGGATCCCCTGCTGAGGAGGGGGTACAGGTTCGAGGGGACCGCCGAGGTGCTGGACGGAGGGGCCGAGTTCGGGGAGATCGTCGCGCGGTACAGGGCGGGAGGCGTCAGGAGCCCCATATCGTCGGTCGCCAAGGTGAGGCTGGAGTCGGTGCACGAGGTGCGGTCCCCGCTGTACGACTTGGGCGCGACCGAGGAGCAGGTAAAGGCCGAGTGGAAGGGCAGGTACGCGGGGTTCTAGGGGGGGCCGCCCCGCAGCAGCGCGAGCTTTTCGCGCGTGGCCGCGTGCCCCTCCCTCTCCTTCTGCAGCACCAGCTTCACCGCGGCCAGCTCGCTCTCGGCGGCCCGCAGTTTTTGGGATACCGACGAGACTATGGCGCTGGCCGCCTCCATGACGTGCCTCTCCGATCCGGACCCGTCGGGGGGCGCGGGGGCGCCGGCCGGCCCGGCCGCGCCGGGGGGCGCGGCCCGCGCCGCGTCCAGGCGCCCGGCGGCCTCCGCGGCCGCCTCCTCGAGGTTCCTGCGCTTGGCGTCGAGCAGGCCCAGCGCCGACTCGGACTCGGAGTTCCGCCTCTCCAGGTCCTCGGCGGCGGCCCGCCTCCTCGCTATCCCGGCCTCCAGCTCCTCGGCCTTGGCCCGCTTCTTCGCTATCTCGACGTCCAGGTCGTCGGCGGCGGCCCGCCTCTTCGCTATCTCGCCGGCCACGCCGGCCAGGGTCTCCTCGGCCCCGGTCCGCCTCCTCGCGATGTCGGCGCCCAGGTCCTCCGCCTTGGCCCGCTTCTTCGCTATCGCGGCCTCCAGGTCCGCGGCCTCGGCGCGCTTCTTCGCGATCTCGTCGGCCACGTCGGCCAGCGACACCTCGGCCTCGGCGCGCCTCCTCGCCACGTCGGCCCCGAGCTCCTCGGCCTCGGCCCGCTTCTTCGCTATCCCGTCCGTCGTCTCGGCCAGCGCCACCTCGGCCGCGGCGCGCCTCCTCGCCACTTCGGCCCCCAGGCCCTCGGCCTCGGCCTGCTTCCTCGCGATCTCGTCCGTCGTCTCGGCCAGGAGGGCCTCGGCCTTGGCCAGCTCGTCGGCCCGCCCCTGCTTCTCGGCCAGCTTTTCCTCGATGCCGTAGAGCTGCTCGCGCAGTGGGGCGACCTTTTCCAGCATGCCGTCGCGCTCGGCGGCGAGCGACTCGATCTCCTTTTTCATGGAGCGCAGCTCCATCTTCGACGACATCAGGTGGCCCACCGCGTCGTCGTACTCTTTTTTCACCGCCTCCAGCCGGCCGGAGGCGGACTGCAGGATGCGCTCCTTGAGGGAGACCTGCCCCTCCAGATCGTCGAGGCGCGCCCTCCTCTCGGCGAGATCCGACTCGGCGGGCCACCGGCGCTCCCCGCCCGCATCGCGGCCCCCGCGCGCGGGATCCGGCGCGGCCGGCGGCGGGCCCTCCCCGCCGCTTCCCGTCCCGCCCGGCGCCTCTGCCCCGGGGCTCGCGCCGGGGGCATCGGGGCTCGCGCCTGGAGCCTCCGCCCCGGCATCCTTCGCGCCCGCGGCCCCGGCATCCTTCGCGCCCGCGGCCTCGGCATCCTTCGCGCCGGGGGCCTCGGCATCCTTCGCGCCGGGGGCCTCGGCATCCTTCGCGCCCGCGGCCTCGGCATCCTTCGCGCCCGCGGCCTCGGCATCCTTCGCGCCCGCGGCCTCGGCATCCTTCGCGCCCGCGGCCTCGGCATCCTTCGCGCCCGCGGCCTCGGCATCCTTCGCGCCCGCGGCCTCGGCATCCTTCGCGCCCGCGGCCTCGGCATCCTTCGCGCCCGCGGCCTCGGCATCCTTCGCGCCCGCGGCCTCGGCATCCTTCGCGCCCGCGGCCTCGGCATCCTTCGCGCCCGCGGCCTCGGCATCCTTCGCGCCCGCGGCCTCGGCATCCTTCGCGCCCGCGGCCTCGGCATCCTTCGCGCCCGCGGCCTCGGCCTCGGCATCCTTCGCGCCGGGGGCCTCGGCATCCTTCGCGCCGGGGGCCTCGGCATCCTTCACGCCGGGGGCCTCGGCATCCTTCGCGCCCGCGGCCCCGGAACCTTCCCCGTCGGGGGCCCCGGAACCTTCCCCGTCGGGGGCATCGGCGCCCTTCCCGGGAGCCGCGGAAGTGCCGTCCCGCGCCTCCCCCCCGCCGCCCGCGTCAGGGGCCTCCGCGCCCGGCTGCCCGCCGCTGCCCTCCGGGTCGTACTTTGACCACTTGAACCAGCCCATGCCGCCCGTCCGCAGGCCGTCTTAAAAAAAGGTGCTATCGCGGGCCGCGGATCCCGCGGGCCGCCGTCACGCCCTCCGGGAGCGCCGGCGCAGGAAGGTCATGTAGAACCCCAGGCCGCCCACCAGGAACCCGAACGCGATGGCCGCCGCGCCCAGCTCCGGCGAGTCGGCCAGGTACAGGGGCGCCGTCACGAAGATCAGCGCGCCCAGTATTATGAGGAAGAACCCCCCGCTCCGCCTGCGGTTGTGCTCGTCGTGCGCCATCAGCCGGTATGCTTCCTCAGCCTCTCGGCCACCCTGCCCGGGCCCGTGTCCAGTATGAACTGCCCCAGCCTGGGCCCGCGGTCGGCCCCCAGCAGCACCCGGTACACCGCGCGGCACAGGTCGCGCATCTCCACCCCGTTGCGGCCGGCCGCCTCCCGGATGGCATCCCGCACCGCGCCCGCCGGATCCCCGCCCGCGGGGTCGCCGCCCATCGCGTCCAGCGCCACGGCCAGATCTGCCAGGGCCCGCCCGGTCCCCACGCCCTCCGCCGGGCGCGCCCCGCCGCCTCCGATGCGGTACGCCGTTCGCGATTGAGCTTCTATCCTGTGCCGCGCCTCCCGCTGCGCCTCGTCGGGAAAGTCGTCCGCGTAGTTGCCCGCCAGCCTCACCAGCTCCGCGATGCGGGCCTTTTCCCTTTCGTCAGGGTCCCCGCTGATCGCGCTGTACGATGCGAGCCGCTTCACCACGTTCCTTTCCCTGTCCTCCCGGAAGGCGCGCGCGAGCCCCAGCAGGATCCTGTAGCTTGCTCGGAGCGGCGGGCCCTCGGGCGGCTCCAGCAAGTGCACGTACTCTAGCAGCCCGCGCTCCTTGGCCTCCATCCCCGCGCCCCTCCCGCCTCCCGCGCGGTAGGCTTCCTCGAGATCCATGCACTCGTCCATCAGGGCCGGCACGTCCTCCAGCCCTATACCGCGCGCGCCCCGCATCCTCTTGTACATGAGCAGCAGCAGGGACTGGGGCGTGCCGTACCGCAGCCACTGCTGCGCCGTCACGGCGCCGCCTACCGACTTTGAGATCTTCCTCCCGCCCTTGTCCAGGAACATCTCGTACCTGGCGTGGTGCGGGGGCGGGGTGCCGAGCACCTCGCTGCAGACCCAGTCGTTCACGCGCACCGAGTCCATGATGTCCTTGCCGTACGCCTCGAACCGCACGTCGAAGGCCTGCCACCGCGCGGCGAACTCGACCTTCCAGGCCAGCTTGCCCGGATCCCTCGCCACGTCGGCCTCCCCGGAGTGGCCGCACCCGGGCACGCGGCCGCCCCCCACGCCGGCCCCCGCGCACCTGTACTCCACCCTGCCCTCGCCCGCGTGGTACCGGAGGGCCTCGGTCGTGTACAGGCGGCCGCACCGCTCGCAGACGGGGTAGTACGGGAGGACGCGCCTGAACTTGTCCTGCCCCACCATCCGCTCTATCTGCTCGCCTATACGGGAGGCCTCGGAGAGTATCGCCCTCGCCTGCCCCGCCAGCAGCCCCCGGCCGTACGCGTCGCGCGCGCTGCGGAAGGCGTACCGTATCCCGAGGGCGTCCAGTCCCTCCAGCAGCAGGCTGCTCATGTGGGAGCCGTACGAGTCGTGGCACCCGCGCGGGTCGGGCACCGCCGAGACCGGCTTGGCCAGGTGCTCCCCCAGCCACGCCGGGAGGCCCTCGGGGACCCTGCGCAGCCCGTCCATGTCGTCCGAGTACGCCAGGAGCTCCGAGGCGTGCCCCGCGTCCCTCACGGCCAGGCAGACCGCGTAGGCCCTCGCGGCGTCCCCCAGGCTGCCCAGATGCGGCACGCCGGAGGCGCCCAGGCCGCTCTCGACCCGCACCATGCCGAGGCTCCGGCCCAGCGACACCTCGCGGTCCAGCATCTCGCGGGCCAGCTTGTCTATCCAGGTGCCGCGCCCGATGATCTCCCGCCCCTTCCCGGCCGGCCGCGGGGCCCCGCCCGCTCCCGCCCCTCCCCGAGAACCGCCGCCCGTCCCTCCCATCCCCGCAGCCGCACCCCCCGCCCGGGGCTATTTTTTCTGATCGGCGCGGGCGGCCGGGGCGCGCGGCCCCGCCCGCTCCCCTCCGGCCCGGCGCGCGCGCCGGCGCTTCCGCGGCGGGATCGGCGGGGGCGGCCGGGGCGCGCGTCCCGCCCTCCCGGGCTCCGGTTGCAGCGGCCGGATGCCCGCGGCCCGGCCGGCGCCGCGCCGGCCGGCCTAGCGTGCAGCGTCCGCGCGCGCAACCGCGGGGGGCGGGGGGGACGCGGCGAGACTCTGCTTCCTCTCAGCCTCGCGCGCTTCGCTCACGGCTCTGTGTGCGGCTATCAGCTCATCCGCGGCGGCGTCGAGATCGGCCGGGGTGACCGGGTCGTGCGGCTCGCCCCAGTAGGAGGGGGGCCTAGAGCTCTCGCGCCTTTTCAGCGCGCCCTCGTACTTTTCCGGGTTCTTCAGGTAGTCCTCCAAGACGGCGCGCGTGGTCTCCCGCGGGATATCGCGCCACTTCGCGAAGGTGTATTCCACGGCCGGTATCATCTCGGCATGCGTCATGCCGCACCTCGCCGCGTCCTCCTCCACGAGTTCCTCGAGCTTCCAGATCAGGCGAACGGTGTCGCTCTCGTCCAGCTTTGCCGCGCCCATGCCCAGCGGTGCGCCGCGGCGGTATTTAAACGGCGGTTAGCCCGTAGTTTGTTGTGCTGTACGGAAATCACGTCACTTGTTCGCTCGCGTCCTCCCCCACCAGCGAGTGTTGCCCTTCTTGATCGCCCTCGCGGCCTTCCCGGCCGAGAATGCCCCTGGCGGGGCCTCCAAATTGGCGGCGTCCGGCGGACAGCGGAGCCTCCGCTCGTTGCGGAACGCGACGAATTCCGGCGGGCCGCCGCGGCGCGCGATCTCCGCCCCGGGGTTCCGGAGAACCCTCCCCCCCGGCTTGCCGCCGGCCTGCGGGCGGCGGCAGCGGCCGCCTGCCGGATCAATGCCGCCGGCCGGCAGCCCGCCCCCGGGCGCGGCCGGCCGCCGCGATCCACTCGGCGCCTTCCCGCGTCCCTCCCGCGGCCTCCCCCGCCCGCGAAGCGCGGCCGCCGCCGGACGGCATCGCAGGGGGCGCGCCGGACCGCTTCGTAGCCCGAAGCGCGGCCGCCGCACTCCCCGGGGCCGCCTCCCAGGGCACGCGGCGCCCGCCGCGCATCGGGACGGGCCGTCGAGGCGCGCGACCGCGCCGCCGCCCGCCAGAAACTTCGCCCTTGTGCAAGACCGCTGCCCGCACGGCGCCGCCCGCGGCGAAATCTTCGACGGCCGGCAACGCGGGCCGGAGCTTGCGGGGCGCGAATCCTTCATTTCGCGCCGGCCCGCGCGCCGGAGCGCCGCCTCCCGAAACGGGCCGGCCCCCGGCGCCCCGGCTTGGCGGAGGCGCCGCCGCCGGCCCGCATCCCCCACGATCCCGCGGGTCGCGGCGCGGCCGGCCCCCGGCGCCCCGCCCCGCGCAGCCGGATCGGCATCCCGCCCGGCGATCCGCGCGGGGGCCCGCCGCGGCGCCGGAGCGCGGGCGGCCCGCCCGCATCCCGCGGGCGGCCCCCGGGCCGCCCCGTTCCCTCGGCCGTCCCGGGCGCCTTGCGCCCCTTCCCGCGCTCCCCGATCGCGCGTTTGATCCGCCTGCCGGCCGGGAAGCCCGCCGGGCGCTTTCGCGGCCGGCGCGGCTTGGAAAAACCGCCCGCCCGGAGCCGCGGCGGCGCGGTTTCCGCGCGGGGCGCCCGCGGGCCGGCGCGCGGGGCGGCTCCGGGACCGCGCGCCCGAAAGCCGCGGTGCCGGGCGCGGCGGCCGGGCCGGCCCGCGCGCGGGGGGCGATCGCCGCGCGCGCCGCCGCGGGCAGGGAGGGGGCGCCGGCCCGGTTCGGCCGGCAAGAGGCGCGGGCGGCGCGCCGGCCCGCGCGGGCGCGCCCGGAGTACGGGGAGGCTCCCGGCCGCGCGGGCCGGCCGATCCCCGCCGGGCGGGGGGAGCGGCCGCGGGCGGCCCCGCGCGGCGGGTCACCGCCCCGGGAGGTCCCTCGCCATGTAGGGCCCGTCCCTGCGGTACCCGAGCCGCGCGTAGTACCCCCTGGTCCCCACCGCGCTTATCACCAGCATGCGGCGCGCCCCCATCTCGCCGGCCGCCGCGGCCTCGGCCTCGGCCACCAGCCTCCTTCCCAGGCCGCGGTGCTGTATCTCGCCCCCCCCGCCCCCGATCCCGGCCGCCCTGCCGTACACGTGCAGCTCCCTTATTATGCAGCACGGCCGGCCGCGGGCCACCTCCGGCCTGTGCGCCCCCGCGCCGGGGCGCCGCAGCCTCGCGAACCCGTGCACCGATCCGTCCCCGTCCACCAGCGAGATGAAGGCCTCGCGGCCCCCCGAGGCCGCGTAGTCGGCCCTGTCCAGCCGCAGGCTGCCGGGCGGGGCGGGGGGCCGGCCGCCGCCGCGGAGCCCCGCCTCGCGGCACCGTATGCACGAGCACGAGAGGCCCTCGGAGGCCATCCGCTCCAGCACCAGCTGGCGCAGGTTCCCCGACGAGGGGCCGGCCGCGATCTCGGACGGCGCTATCTCCCTCTGCACGCGCATTATCCTGACCCAGCGCGGGACGCGGCTCTTCACCCGGCACAGGAGGCGCACCGCCTCCTCCTCCCCGTACGGCTCGTACTCGCCCTTCTCGTGCATGCGGTGCAGCGGCGTCCCCCGCACGACCAGCGCGGGGTACACCTTGAGCATGTCCGGCCGCAGGCCGGGATCCGACCACAGCCGGTCAAAGTCCGCGGCGTCCCCTTCCGGCGTGGAGCCGGGGAGGCCCGGCATCATGTGCGCGGCCACCTTGTACCCCGCGTCCCTGGACACGCGGAACGACTCGGCCACGTCCGCGTACGTGTGGCCCCTGTTCACCCTCGCGTACACCTCCTCGCGCAGGCTCTGCACGCCTATCTCGACCCGCGTGGCCCCGTACAGGAGCATCGCGTCCACGTGCCCGCGGCGGCAGTAGTCCGGCTTGGTCTCTATCGTGAGCCCGACGCACCGGCGCGGGGCCGACTCGTTGGCCTCCTGCGCCTCCCGCAGCGTCCCGGAGCGGCGCCCGTTGAGCGCCTCGTAGCACGACTTCACGAACAGCTCCCTGTACGCGGGCGGCATGAACAGGAACGTCCCGCCCACCACGACGATCTCGGCCTTCGTCGTGTCGTGGCCGCACGCCGAGAGCGCGGCCAGCCGCTCCTCCACCTGCAGCCGCGCGTCGAAGCCGTTCCTGGCGGCCGCGGCGGCCGCCGGCTCGCCCCCCGTGTAGCTGTTCGGGGTGTTCTGCGCCTCCCCCCCGGGGCAGTACGTGCACCTGCCGTGCGGGCAGGCGTACGGCATCGGCATGACGGCCACCACGGCCACGCCCGAGGCGGTCTTCACGGGCCTCTTGGCCAGGGCGCCCCTGAGCGCGGCGAGTCCTTCGGGCGGGGCGCCGGCGGCCGCGGCCAGTATCTGCGCGTTGGTCGGGATGCTGTCCAGGCCGTGCCGCGAGCAGGCCGCCGCCGCCTCGGCCCTGGCGCGGTCCCGCGTGGGCCGGCCCCCGCCGCGCAGGAGCGCCCGCGCGATCTCCCCGCACGCCGCCTCGCGCGCGGCGGCCCGGTCCCGCATGGCCGGCGGCCCCGCGCCGGCCATAAATGCCTAGGCGGGCGGGCGCGCCGGGCCCCGCGGCCACGCATCCCGGCGCGGAAAGCGGCCCCGCCGCGGCCCCTCCCGGGCGCGGCCCCGCCGCGGCGGCCCCATGGAAAATGAAATAAACCCGCGCCTGCCCCCGCGCGGCATGGGCAGGGGGACCGCCGCGCCGGCCGGGAGGCTGAAGATCCTGGTGGCAAAGCTCGGCCTGGACGGCCACGACCGCGGCGCGCTGGTGCTCTGCAGGGCGTTCAGGGATGCCGGGATGGAGGTCGTCTATTCCGGCCTGTTCGCCACCCCGGACAGGGTGGCCCAGATAGCCGAGGACGAGGACGTCGATGCGGTGGCCCTGAGCCTGCTCAACGGCGCCCACGGCACGCTGTTCCCGAGGGTGGTCGGCGCCCTCAGGAAGAAGGGCATGGACGACGTGCTGGTGGTCGGCGGCGGCGTCATACCCGACGAGGACAGGGGGGACCTGGAAAAGGCCGGCATAAGCGGCGTGTTCGGGCCGGGCACGCGGCTGGCCGAGGTCATAGGCCACGTCGAGGACGGGGTCGGAAGGCTGAGGGGGAGGTAGCGGGGGGGCGCCCCCGCGGGAGCCGTTCCGGGCAGCATCGCGCGCCGCGCCCCCGCGGGAGCCGTTCCGGGCAGCATCGCGCGCCGCGCCTTTACCCGGTCAGAGTAAAGCCCGTCGAGGGCTGGAAGAGTGGTAGTTCCGGGCAGCATCGCGCGCCGCGCCTTTACCCGGGGCGGATCCGGATCGGCGCGGGCGCCCCCGCGGGAACGGCGCGGGCCGGGCCGCGCGGGGCCGCGCGCCCGCCTGGCGCCGGCGCGGAAGCGGCTTCGATCCGGATCCGCGCCCGCGGGCGGCGGCATCGCGCGGGGGAGCCCCCGCGGGCGGGGCCCTCACTCGGTGGAGCCGGGCCACATCATGCGCCGCATGCGCCGGCCCACCTGCTCTATCTGGTGCGAGTCGATCTCCCTCATGCGGCGGGCGAACGCGTCCCTGCCGTCCCTGCCGTACGCCGCGACCCACTCCTCGTTGAACGTGCCGTCCTGGATCATGCCTAGCACCTCCTTCATGCGCTCCTTGGATCCCGCATCCATCACCGCGGGGCCCCGCGTCAGCCCGCCGTACCTGGCGGTCTCGCTGACGCGGCTCCACATGCCGTTTATCCCGTACCGCTGGATCATGTCCACTATGAGCTTCAGCTCGTGGAGCACCTCAAAGTAGGCTATCTCCGGCTGGTACCCCGCCTCGACGAGGGTCTCGAAAGCGTTCATCACCATGCTGGCCGAGCCGCCGCACAGGTCCGCCTGCTCGCCGAACCAGTCGGTCTCGACCTCCTCCTTGAAGGTGGTCCTGATCAGGCCGGCGCGGGCGCTGCCTATCGCCTTGCCGATCCCCAGCGCGCGGCCCCACGCGCCCCCCGTGCTGTCGCGCTCGACGGCCACTATAGACGGCGTGCCGAACCCCTCCAGGTACGTCTCCCTCACCTTGGAGCCGGGGCCCTTGGGGGCCACCATTATCACGTCCACGCCGTCCGGCGCCCGTATCCACCCCCAGTGGATGGCGGCGGCGTGCGAGAACGAGAGTGCGTTCCCCTCCGAGAGGCCGGGCGCGATGTCGTCGCGGTACGCCCGCGCCTGGATCATGTCGGGTATCAGCACGTGGATAACGTCCGCGCCGGCGCAGGCCTCGGCCACCGGGAGCACCTCGTGCCCGTCCGAGGTGGCCTTTTCCCACGAGGCGCCGCCCTTCCTGAGGCCCACCACCACGTCGAGGCCCGAGTCCTTCATGTTGTTGGCCTGGGCGTCCCCCTGTATGCCGTACCCCACCACGGCCACGCGCTGCCCCTTCAGGGGATCCAAGCTGACGTCCTCGTCCTTCCACGTCTGGGCGGGCACGGCGGCGCGCCGCGCGGCGCAAATATTAACCAATGGCGGGCGGGCGCGTGTAGGCTTACGTCCATCGTGATCTGGGCGTGAGATCATGAGGTGGCTTGCCGTTGCTAGGCGTGGTGCCGGTTTGGACGTAAGTCTACACGCGGGCGCCGGGGCGGGAGCGGCGGGGGGCGCGCTTCGGCGGGGGGCGCGGGATCGGCGCGGGCGGCCCCGGAGAGGGGGCGGCCAAGAGCGGGGCCGCGGGCGGGCCCCCGCGTGACGATCGAGTCGCTGCTCGCCTTTACCACAGCGCCCTTGATCGCCCCGAACCCCGCCTCCATCCCACGCCGCTCGCGGTATTCCTCGGGGATCGACTAGATCGCGCCCTCGGCCTACTCGATCCGCCCGTTGGTGGCGAACGCGGCGTGTTTCGATGCCGCGCCACCACCACCGCCGCCATCCCCGTTCCCGCTCCCGCCTTTTTTCGCCACGGGCGGGGCGGGCGCCGCGCATCGCGCATTCAGGGGCCCGCGGCATCTCGCCCTCGCCGCGCAATCGCACGAGGCGCCTGATCCTCGCGCTTTTGGGCGCCGGCATGGTCCGGATGCGCCCCACCCGTACGTCCGCCGGCATTCAAGCCGCGCCGACGAACCCGCGGCCCGGCAACAGGCGCTTCGGCGGCGCCCCGGATCTGGCGGCGGATTCCAGCACATCAGACGCAAGATCGGCAAGCTTGCGGTTGCCGGGGAACCGCTTTGCCGCGGGCGCGATGTTGGCGCCGTCGCCGATCCCGCGGGGCGCCGCGCACGAGGCGGGCGCGGGCGCCCCCGCGCACGAGGCGGGCCTTCTGCGTGCATTCCCTCAAACCCTCGCCGCAGTACCCGGGGCCGGTGGCGCCAGAGGCGCACGTCTCCAGGCCGCGCATCAACCCCCACGGGAGCGCAAGCCGCCGGGTGAGGTGCAACGTCTCGTCGAAGGATTTGGACGCCTCTTCCGCATCCGCTGCGCGTGTGGAAGACCTGGCGAGATCGGGGTTCGAGACGCGCCTCGCCTTCCGCCCGCCGGGCCCGTACTCCTCGGCCGCCTAGTCCTTTTCGCAGTAGACTTGATGGATGGGTTGTCGGGCCACGCCCTTACAGACACGCGCACGTAGTTGGCCGGCCGGAACACCGCGTTGTGCATCTCCTGCACCCCGATGCCAAGTTTCGTGTGCATCTTGCACAGGATCTTTGGCGCGTGTGAATCGGCTTGCTAGTGCGCGGGTCGGCCGTCCGGCTTCGCCACGGCGGGAATCAGAATGCTTGACTACATAGATCATTGCGTGATAGAACCGGGGCCGTCTCAAGGCCGCGCCCAAGATCTACGCCTGGAAAGTGCCGGGGCGCCGGCGCCCTCGCCGGGGAGGCTTTGCTCGTCTTCCACGCGGGTGATCCCCGGAATGCCGTCCATCGACGGGGCCGGTATGCCGGGACCGCGGACGTACGGCGGCGCACGCCCGGCGCCCTCGCCGGGGAGGCTTTGCTCGTCTTCCACGCGGGTGATCCCCGGAATGCCGTCCATCGACGGGGCCGGTATGCCGGGACCGCGGACGTACGGCGGCGCACGCCCGGCGCCCTCGCCGGGGAGGCTTTGCTCGTCTTCCACGCGGGTGATCCCCGGAATGCCGTCCATCGACGGGGCCGGTATGCCGGGACCGCGGACGTACGGCGGCGCACGCCCGGCGCCCTCGCCGGGGAGGCTTTGCTCGTCTTCCACGCGGGTGATCCCCGGAATGCCGTCCATCGACGGGGCCGGTATGCCGGGACCGCGGACGTACGGCGGCGCACGCCCGGCGCCCTCGCCGGGGAGGCTTTGCTCGTCTTCCACGCGGGTGATCCCCGGAATGCCGTCCATCGACGGGGCCGGTATGCCGGGACCGCGGACGTACGGCGGCGCACGCCCGGCGCCCTCGCCGGGGAGGCTTTGCTCGTCTTCCACGCGGGTGATCCCCGGAATGCCGTCCATCGACGGGGCCGGTATGCCGGGACCGCGGACGTACGGCGGCGCACGCCCGGTATCCTCACGCGTCTTTTTGCCTTTGTTCATCACGCCCTTGTTAGCAATGTGTCGTTATTTAACTCTGGTCACAAGATTCAGGTATGCGCTTACCTATTCTCTCCCATCCGCCCCCCATCCGCCCCGCATCCATCCTCCCGCCGTGTCCTAGTGCCGTTTTGACGGGCCTGCAATCTGCACAATCCCGGCCGGACGGCAGGATCGGGAACCCGCCGCTGGCCGAGCGCCCGTCGTGCCGCCTGCAATCTGCACAATCCCGGCCGGACGGCAGGATCCTTTGGGGGTAATGCATAATTTACCATCTTGTCGACACAAGCGCACACGACAGGGTAAATCCCCCGCCCGCCATACCATGGCATGCCGAACTCGACCAAGCAGGAGATGGCCATACTCCAGAACAGGAACAAGCGGCTGGAGGCGAAGCTGAAGGGCGAGGATGCGCTCTGGGCATCACGTCCCACCGCGGGCAGGCTCGCGCGGAACTGTCCTGTTCATGCACGCGCTCGCGTTGCTGAACGCCGTCCTGGCCAGCGACAAGCACCTGAGGTCCTGCACCGGGCTGATGCGGAAGCATTTCGACTACCTGCTGCCCCCGTTCATCGGGGAGATCGAGCGCAGGAAAAAGACCCCGCTGTTCAGGGACGGCGGCCCGGGCGCGTCGGATCCCAGCAACAAGTGCAAGCTCGAGCGCAAGCACGCCCTACTCCTCGCCCTCATGCGCTACTAAACCGGCGCGAAGCAGAGGCAACTGCCGCCCAGTTCGGAGTGGATCAGAGCACCGTCTGCAGGTACATCAAGGTGCGCGTGCCGATCCTGGGAGAGATCCTGCCCACGCCGGACAAGTACTCCAAGGAGATAGCTGCGTGCAAGACGGGCGAAGAGCGCGTGAAGTTTCTTACCGACGGCGGCAAGGGCAAGGGCAAGATGCTGCAGGACGGGACCCGGACGCCCCGCGCGTGGCCTTCCGACGCGGAGGAGAAGGACCACTATTCCGGCAAGGACAAGAGGCACTCCCTGAACACGGTGGCGGGCGCCAGCCCTGGGAGATGCTGCTGTACACCAGCGAGACTCCCCCCGGCAACCGGCACGACATCGTCATGGTGGGCGGGCTGGGTGGGGTCTTCCCGATCATGGCGGGCCCCCGCACGCCCGACAAGGAGAGGATAGCGGCCGTCGGAGACGCTAGGTTCCGTGGATTGGAGAAGCGCCTTCCCGGGACAATCCCGGCGACCCCGCACAAGAGGAAGCCGGGGAAGGAGATCACCGCGGCCCGGAAGGAGTAAGACAGGAAGCACGGCAGGTTGAGGTCGCTGATCGAGCGCATCTTCGAGAAGATGAAGCACAAGATACTCCGCGTGCCGTTCAAGGGGACCCCGGAGCAGTTCCACCACATATTCAACACCGTGGGGGGCTCGGTCAACCGGGTCCGGGCGTTCAACGAGATCGCCGGCGGCGCCGGCCTGCGCGGGTCCCCGGCAACCGAGCGGCGCGGGACTTCCGACGCCGGGAATTCCCACCGCCGGGACAGCATCGCGTTTCATCCCGGGGCGCTTCGCAGCGCCGTGAGCCCGCGCGCCCCGGATCGGCAAATTGCGCAGTTGTTCCCCGCGCGGCGCAAACACGCACCGCGCAAAGCGCGTCATTAGTCACTCTTGGAAATACGCATTCACTCCAATGGCGCAACATTTGCGCCGCACGAAGCGCGCCTGTCGCCGCGCCGGCTAAAGATCACTTAGTCCAATAGGCGGCATGAGCGGAATCCTCCGCAGTGTAACACAAAACTCCACCCCGCCAGGGCGGCTCAGTCAGACTCCGCTTCCAATTCGCGCACGATCGGGGGCATCTCATTTCGCATCATCTTTTCGCAGGTAGCCAGAATCTCGTAGTACCGAAAGGGGGCCCGGGATGACTCATTTTGGAGTTCCGTCACGCGTTGCAGATATTGGTTGTGGTACTTGACCCGTTGAAAGATGTCCTGTGTTTGTTGTTGCGGAGCGGTCCTGAGAAAACCGGTCTTTCCAGAGAATACAAGTCCGTCGAATACTCCGTGGTTGAGGAATTGGTTGGTGAATGTGACGCTTTTCGTTCCACGATTCGCCCTCATGAGATAGTGCGAAGTGTCCAAGGCGTCTAGTGTATCCTTCATCTCCCAGCAAAGATTGTTCAACATAGACTTCCTCTCGCGCTCCTCCCGCCGCCTGAGATCCCTCTCCTTTTCGTTCAGTTTTGCAAAATAAGCAATGGGTGAGCCGACAACCGAAAGAACCGTCACTGCCGCGGCCCATTTGCCAAGAAATTCGCCGCTCCGCATGCATTCCCACACCAGGAGGGCCGCGAATATGATCGCAAATACCGGGACGATCACAAAGAACAGCCGGTGTTTCCTCGCCCGGCCGGTCTTGCCCTTGTGCTGTCCGGTCCCGCTAGCCATCCGTCCCGCCTGCCCGAAGCACGTCCGCGGCGGCCCGCGGCCGGCGGCCCGCGGCCGGCGGCGCGGCGCGGGTGCTCCCGATCAGCCCCCGCGTGCGGCCGGCCGGCGCGTTGCATCCCATACGGATGTACAAAGTACCGTATATTCAATTATGATGCGCCAGACTAATAGCGGATGTTGCGGGACCGGCGGAGTCTCCCCACGCGCGCGGCCCGGCTTTTGCTGCCGCCGCGCCGGCGCCGCGGGATCAGAACTCCCCCGCGCGCCCGCACGCGCGGCACCGGAGGATCGGGGCGCCGGCCCCCCCGCCCAGCCGCTCGAACCTGCGCGAGCCGCAGCCCGGGCACACGGGGCACGCGCGGGCCGCCGCCGCCCGCCCCCTCAGTACCCGGCAGGCCGCTCGCCCGAGCGGGCTATGGTCATGATCCTCCCCTCCCCGCCCACCTCGTCCACGAACGAGGCCGCCTCGGGCGGCACCAGGGCCCGCCACGAGGGGTCCCCCCGCGCCATCATGGCGCGCACGCGGGACCCGGCCAGCCGGCCGCGATCCTCCATCCGGGGCGCCTCCACCCGCACCCCCGAGTCCGCCAGCAGCATCGCCGCGTACGGGTTGCCGCTGATCACCGTCCCGAACGGCGGCAGCCGCGAGCGCAGGTACGCGGCCCACACGGCCATGTCCGGCTGGTTCTCCAGCGGGATCTGCATGCACCTCGACGCGTCCTCCCCCGCCCCGCGGAGGCTCCGGCGGATCATCTCTATCCGCTCGCCGGCCGTGAACGGGTCCCTCTCCGTGTAGCTGAACTGCGAGGCGGCCACCCCGACCACCACCTCCCCGTGCGCGGAGAGCGCCCGGGACAGCATGCCGAGGTGCCCGTTGTGGAACGGCTGGAAGCGGCCCAGCGCCAGCGCGCGCCCCCCCGCGCCCGGTCCCGCCCCCCGCGGGGCCGCCCCGCCGCTACCGGCGGCCATCCGGATCGGGCGGCTCGTCCGGCAGCGTGATGGTGAACATCGTCGGGTGGGACTTTACCGAGATGGTGCCGCCGTGCTGCTCCACCACGAACTTGCAGTAGGGCAGCCCCAGCCCCGTGCCCGTCGACTTTGTGGTGAAGGCGGTGCCGAACGCCCTGTCGATTATCTCCTTGGGGATGCCGGGGCCCTCGTCGGACACGCGGATCACCGTCGCGTAGTCGTCGCGGTCGGCCGACACGGTGACCGTCCCCTCCCCGCCCATCGCGTACGACGAGTTGGATATGAGGTTCACGAAGACCATGCGTATCTTGTCCGGATCGCAGCGCAGGTCCACGCGGTGGTGGGGCCTCACCAGGCTGACCGTGGCCGGCACGTTGGCCGCGCTCAGCGCGCGGTTCAGTATCTCGTCCAGCGTGACGTTGCGGACGTCCGGGGGCTTGTTCTTGACGTGCGCCAGCATCTCGTCGACGCGGTGCTCGTCGCGGGCCTTCGCTATCTCGTCGTACCTGCGCTTCATGGATATGACCACCGCCATGAGGGCCATCGCCGCCGTGTTGGTGCCTATCACGTACGGGTCGGCCACTATCGCGCCGTACACCACCCACAGGGCGGCCCCCGCCAGTATGAGCACCATCAGGTACATGGACATGTCCTGCAGGCTCTTGGTCCTGTACCCGCGCACTATCTGGTGGACCCATCCCGACAGTATGAGCACGCCGGCCGCCACCCCGAGTACGGCCATCGTGCCGGGATCCAGTTCCACGGCCCGCCGGCGCGGTGGGGTGTATGTATGTGTTTTTTCCGGGCGGGGGCCCGCCGCCGCCCCGGCGCGGGATCGGGGGGCCTAGGGGAACGACTCCAGGACGTCCAGGTAGCTTTGGAACCTGTGGTCCTCCGGCTCGACGCGCCTGTCCTCGTAGTTCGGGGGGGGCCTCCCGGGGCCGGCCGCGCCGCGCAGCCCGAGCGGCGCCGTCTCCGGCCGGCGGCTGGCGGCCGCGGCCAGCACCTCGTCCGTGGGCGCGTGGTAGTTGACCACCGGGCCCCGCACCACCGCCCGCAGCGCGTCCCCGCGCGCGGCCGGGGCGCCCGCGGGGACGGAGGCGCCGAACAGGTGGACGCTCTCCACCGAGCCCCCGCCGAGCGGCGAGCGGGCCAGCCTGTCCAGCGCGGAGAATATCACGTGCGATCCGAGCGAGTGGCCCAGCAGCCGCACCGACGCGCGGCGGCTGCGGGTGTTCCGCTCCGCCGTGTCCGTGACGAACCGCGCCAGCGCGGCCCCGTTCCGCCCCGCTATGCGCCGGGCGGCGGCGAGCGCGCGGGCCGCCGTCGCGGCCCTGTGGGCCCCCTTCGTGTTGGAGTCGTACGAGTACCCCGCCACCATGCGCCGGTACCCCAGGCGGCGCAGCGCGGCCTCGGCCGCCGCGAACTTTTCCGAGGCCGCCGTCCTGCCGTTGCGCATCCCGTGCACCACCAGCGCCATCTCGGGCCCCCCGCGGCCGCCGCCCGCTCGCCACACCGCGAACTGCAAGGAGAAGCGCAGCGCGTAATCGTAGTCCGCGGCCCCCGGCAGGAGCCGGCCGGTCTCCAGGTCGTACCGGCCGCGGGTCGACACGCGCGGTATGGCCGCGCGCGCGCGCGCCTCGGCCGACCCCGGGATCCCCTTCACCGCCGCCCGCCCCCGCCGAGCGCCTCCTTGCGGCGCCGCACGCCCTCCGCGTCCACCCTGGCGAACAGCGGCGCCGGCTCCCCGATCTCGTGGCCCGCCCCCAGCGCCACCTCGGAGGCGGACTCCCACCGCTGCCCGGAGGGGCCGCCGCCCCCCAGCCCGAGCTGCGACCACATGCGGGCCGCCGACTCGGGCACGAACGGGTGCAGGACGACGGCCAGGCTCCTCACCGCGTTCACGGAGAGGTGCACGCACGCGTCGGCGCCCGCCTTCCAGGGCTCGGCGTGCTGGAAGTACCTGTTGAATGATGCCGAGAACCCCAGTATGCGCCGCAGCGCCCTGTCCAGCCTGTTGGCCACCATGAGCGCCCCCGCCTCGGCGGCCAGCGATCCGATCTCCCCCAGGGCGGCCCTGTCCGCCTCGCCGTACGGGCCCGGCGCCGGGACGCGCCCCCCGTGGGCGCGCTTCGCGAACCCGAGCGCGCGGTTGGCCAGGTTGCCCACGTTCCCGATGAGCTCCGAGTTCACCCGCGCCGCAAAGTCGTCCCAGTCGAAGTTCAGGTCGTCCTGCGAGTACGGGCTCACGAGGGCCAGGTAGAACCGGAGGTAGTCCGCCGGGTACCACCCCAGGAACTCGCGCAGGCCGATGTACCACCCGCGGCTCTTGGATATCTTCCTGGACTGCAGCGTGAGGTGCCCCCTGGTCGGTATGTAGTCGGGCAGCTTGTACCTCTCCCCGAGCCCCATGCGGACGGCCGCGAGGAGCAGGTAGTGGTGGTACGCTATGTCCTTGCCTATGAAGTGGTACACGTCGGCCCCGTTCCAGAACTCCTCCGGGTCGGCGCCCCTCGACCGCAGCAGCCCGAAGGCCGCCGAGACGTACGCCAGGTGGTTGTCGAACCAGCCGTACAGGACCTTGCCGCCGGCCCCCTCCAGCGGGACGGGGACGCCCCACCGCACGTCGCGCGTGATGTCCCAGTCGGACAGGCCGCCCCGTATCCAGTTCAGCACGTACTTTTTGACGTCCGGCTGCAGGTTACGGTTGCCCTCCAGCCACTCCTCCAGCCTCCCGGCGAACCCGCTCAGCCGGAAGAAATAGTGGGCCGAGCCGCGCTTCACGGGCCTGTTCCCGCATATGGCGCAGCGGGGGTCCTCTATCTCGTCCGGTATCCCGCCGCAGGCCTCGCACAGGTCGGAGTACTGGTCGGCGGCCCCGCAACTGGGGCACCGGCCCCGCACGTACCTGTCCGGCAGGAACTTGCCGTCGGCCTCGCAGTAGAACTGCACCACGTCGGACTCGTATATGTGGCCGGCCCCGTGCAGGGCGAGGAAGACCTCCCCGGCCAGGGCGACGTTCTCGGGGGAGCTCGTGCTGGAGAACGCGTCGAACCGCACGCCGAGCGCCTCGAAATCCTCCCTGTCGCGCCTGTTCCAGTGCGCCACGTACTCCTCCGGCTCCCTGCCCTCCTTCTCCGCCTGTATGAGGATGGGCGTCCCAAAGTCGTCCGTGGCGCACACGTGGTAGGCCTCCACCCCCTTCAGCCCCAGGAAGCGGGCGGTGACGTCGGCCGGCAGGTACGTGGACGCCACGTGGCCCAGGTGGATCTCGCCGTTGGCGTACGGCAGGGCGCTCGTTATGATCGCCCTAGAGCGCATGCGGGGGCGGGGCCCCCGTCCGTTAAGAACCTTTACGGGGCGGCTTTTTTCGGGCGGCCTTTCGATCCGCCGGGGCGGGCCGCGGCGGGGCCCGGGGCGGCGGGCGCGCCGCCGCGCGGGCTCGGCGGGGCGCCGCGGCCAGCGCTCCGGCCGTGGCCAGCGCTCCGGCCGCGGGAAGCCAGGCGTACGCGCCCGCCAGCAGCGCGATCGAGAGCAGGCCCGCCGCCGCCACGGACCCGTCCGATCCCTGCTCGGCGAGCGGCATCGCGATGCCGAGCGCCAGGACTCCCGGCGTTATGGCCGCCCGGATCAGGTCCCTGAACGCGGGGTTCTGCCTCTCCAGATCGGCGACGGCGGGCGAGAACGCATAGTACGCCGCGTTGAACGCCCCCATGAACGAGGCGCCGGGCGCGGTGGACATCACGGCGGCGTCCCTCAGCTCCCGCAGCCGCTGCACCTGCGGGGCGAGCTCGGTCCCGTACGCGGCGGTGGCCACCAGGCAGCCGCCGCCCCCGCCCGCTGCCGGCTCCCGCGCCTCGGGTTGCGCCGCTGCCGGCTCCCGCGCCTCGGGTTGCGCCGCTGCCGGCTCCCGCGCCTCGGGTTGCGCCGCTGCCGGCTCCGCCGCTGCCGGCTCCCGCGCCTCGGGTTGCGCCGCTGCCGGCTCCGCCGCTGCCGGCTCCCGCGCCTCGGGTTGCGCCGCTGCCGGCTCCGCCGCTGCCGGCTCCCGCGCCTCGGGTTGCGCCGCTGCCGGCTCCCGCGCCTCGGGTTGCGCCGCTGCCGGCTCCCGCGCCTCGGGTTGCGCCGCTGCCGGCTCCCGCGCGGGCGGCGGCGGCGGCGCACCGCCCGGTTTCGCCGGATCCGGCGCGCCGCCCGCGGCGCCCCCGTCCCGCGGCAGCGGGGAGGATCCGGCAGGGGCGGGAGGCGGGAGGGGCGGCGGCGCGCCGTACGACTTTTGGCCCACGCAGGAGTCCACGGCGACAGACTCGCTGGCGGCGCCCAGGCCCCTGCCGGACTGCAGGACGGCGGTCACGCCGATGCGGTAGTCGCCCTCGTCCATCGCGGACTCGAACACGCCGTATCCCGGCGCGCCGCCGGCATCGGCATCGCCGGTCCTGACAGCCTGCTGGTGCACGATCCCCGTCGTGCGCACGATCACGGTGACGTCCGCGGATTCCGGCCCCGCCACTATGCTGACGGAGCCGGCCCGGCAGTCCCAGGATATCGATCGCACGTGGACGTCCCTGGCAGGCAGCGGCGGCGGTCCGCCCCCGCCCCCGCCCCTGCCGCCCCCGCCGCCCCCGCCGCCGCTTCCGGCTGCGGGATCGGGCAGGGAGGCGGGGGCGGGGATCAGGATCACGGGCGGGGTCACGGGCGGGGTCACGGGCGGGGTCACGGGCGGGGTCACGGGCGGGGTCACGGGCGGGGTCACGGGCGGGGTCACGGGCGGGGTCACGGGCGGGGTCACGGGCGGGGTCACGGGCGGGGTCACGGGCGGGGTCACGGGCGGGGTCACGGGCGGGGTCACGGGCGGGGTCACGGGCGGGGTCACGGGCGGGGTCTCCGCGCCGGAAAGCGCGTCCGCCGCCCCTATCGCCGAAAAGTGACCCGTCCACACCGTGCCGGTGCCCAGAACGCGGCACGCGGCGGCATCGTGGCCGTCCCGCGTGGCGTTGGCCGCCAGTTCCGCGATGGCGCGCGCGGCCCCCGCGTGGCTGCCGTCGCCGGGGGGTATCGCGCTGCCGCAGTAGGGTATGCGCAGCGTGGTCCCGGCGGAGTCTATCGAGAACGCGACGTCGCCCAGATGCGGGACGTCCACCCGCACGGGCGCGCTGAACGTGAGATCCGAGGACGGATCGCCGAACTCGATCACGGTGGCGGCGGAAAAGTTGAGGCCGGGGTTCGCGGCCCGGAAGGCGGCGGAAGGCGCCTTTGCGGATTCGGATATGGCGACGATCCCGGACCCGGAAAGCCCGGCCGCCGCCACGCCGGGCGGGAAGACGGCCGCGGCGAGGCTGCTCGTGACCTCGAGGGCGTGCGGCGGGAAGGCGCCGGCCGGGCCGAGCCGGAGCGCCGGCGTCGAGCTCCCCGCATCTATGCTCCGGATGATGGTGTCGCCGACTATGGGTATGTCGACGGTCTGGCCCGCGAGGAGCAGCACGTCGCCCAGCCGGAGCCGCTCGGACGCGGCCGCGGACTTTGGGCCGGGGTTCGCGAGCGGGTTCCCGAAGGCATCGGCGACCGCCGCGGACACGCCGAACCCGACCGTGGAGCCGGCGGCGGCGGTCGTGCCGGCATCCGCGCTCCACGACACCAGAACGCTTTTCCCGAACGCGGCGGCCGCCGAGGCGTTGCCGCCGCCCGCCGCCGGGGCGCCGTCCACGGTCACGCCCGTGTAGTGGGCGGGATCGGGCATCACCGGCTCGTCGTACACGGCCGCGAGGGAGCCGCCGCCCGTGACGAAGGCGTGCACGAACGACGGGCCGGCGGCGTCGTACCCGGCGACGGCGAGGGGGGCGGTGCCCCGCTCGTAGCCCGCGCGGCCGTTCGAGACGAAGCCGTCGGGCAGCGATATTGCCGCGGAGAGCGGGTCGGCGCGGACGGTCGCGTTTATCGCCGCCAGCTTCGGGTCCGACACGCGCAGCACGAAGGTCATGTCCCCCGTGCGGCCGGACGCGACCGACTCGACGTCGCCGGCCGACAGCGCGGCCGTCCCGCCGCTGCCCCGGATCTCGATGCTGCCCGCGAACGACCCGGCCGGGGGCGCGGTCACCGCCTCGTCGAAGGCCAGGACGAGCCGCCCCGCGCCGCTGCCGCCCGGCGCCAGGTAGGCGGCCGCCGCCACGAGGCGCGGCGGCGAGGGATCCTGCGAGTACGCGAGCGGGGCGGCGGGCTGGTCACCCGCGTACGCGTTGCCGGAGGGGGCATCGCGCACGAGGCCGCCGGGCAGGGCGATGCCGGCCGAGCCGAGATCCGCCCCGTTGAGCTGGATCCTCTTGGCGCCGGAGATGCCCAGCGCGAAGGCCGCATCCCCCGTGCGGCCGGACGCGAGCGAGGGGATGTCGCCGGCCGACAGCGCGACCGCCGCGCCGCCGCTGCCCCGGATCTCGATGCTGCCCGCGAACGACCGCACGTCCGGCGCGGTCGCCGCCTCGTCGAAGGCGAGGGTGAGCAGGCCGTTGCCGCCCGCATCCAGGTCGAGGGAGGCGGCCTCGAGCGCCGGGGCCTGGCCGTCCGCCAGGGCCAGCGGGCCCTCCGCCCCGGTGCCGAGGGCGTTGGCCGCGTAGTCGGCTACCGCGGCGCGGTCGACGGCGATGTACCCCGTGGCGTTGCGCGCCGCCGCGGCGCCGGCGAACGGGATGACGTGCTCGGGGCCGCCGTTGCCCCGCAGTTCGCCGCCCGCGGGCCGGGCCGCGCCGCCTATGGTCGGCGCGCCGTACGGCGAGCCCGAGGCGATCACGGGCTCGCTGTAGCGTATCGTCACCTGGTGGGGGCCGGTGACCGCGGCGGACAGGACGCGCGGGGCCTTCCTGTCCACGATGACGCCCGCGGTGGCGGACGCCTCGTTCGCGTTCCCGGCCCCGTCCAGGGCCGCGCCCGCGGGGATGCTCGCCAGGATCGCCCCGTCCGACGTCGGCGAGGCGCTGAAGTTGTACGAGGCGCCGGCCCCCGCGAAGTTGTCCACGCCGCCGTGGGGGGCGGTGCCCGAAAGGACGACGTCCCCCGGCCCGAACCCGGTGACCGGCTCCCCGAAGTTCACCCGGAAATAGATCGTCGCGGCGCTGGTCGGGCTGTTCTGCACCGCGGAGATTTCGGGGGTCGGGGGAGAGCCGTCGTACGTTATGGAATGCCGCGCGGCCGCGTGGCTGGGGCTGCCGATGCCGTTCCGCGCCGCTCCCGCGGCGATGTCGACGTGTATGATGCCGTCTTTGGTCGGCGCGGCGACGAACGAATAGGTGGCGTTCCCGTCGCTTGCCGCGAAGCCGGACACGGCGGCGGGCGCGGCGGCGCCGGAAAGGACGACGTCGGCCGCCTCGAACCCGGTGACCTGCTCGGTGAAGTTCACCTGGTAGTTTATGGCGGGGGCGTTGGTCGGGGACGTTTGGGAGGAGGTGATGACGGGGGTGGGGCGCGAGCCGTTGTACGTGACTGAATACCGCGGCGCGGCGATGCTGGGGTTGCCCGCCTCGTCCCGGGCGGCGCCCGCGGCGACGTCCACCAGCACCGTGCCGTCGGCGGTCGGAGCGACGTCGAACGCGTAGTCGGCGCCGCTGCCCGCGAAGTTGTCCACGCCGCCGTGGGAGGCGGTGCCAGTCACCGCAATGTCCGAGGCCGCGAATTCCGTGACGTTCTCGCTGAAAGTCACTTGGAAATTGATCGGGGTGATGCCGGTCGTGCCCGTCTGCGTGGAGTTGACGGCCGGCTCGGGGGGAGAGCCGTCGTACGTTATGGAATGCCGCGCGGCCGCGTGGCTGGGGCTGCCGATGCCGTTCCGCGCCGCTCCCGCGGCGATGTCGACGTGTATGATGCCGTCTTTGGTCGGCGCGGCGACGAACGAATAGGTGGCGTTCCCGTCGCTTGCCGCGAAGCCGGACACGGCGGCGGGCGCGGCGGCGCCGGAAAGGACGACGTCGGCCGCCTCGAACCCGGTGACCTGCTCGGTGAAGTTCACCTGGTAGTTTATGGCGGGGGCGTTGGTCGGGGACGTTTGGGAGGAGGTGATGACGGGGGTGGGGCGCGAGCCGTTGTACGTGACTGAATACCGCGGCGCGGCGATGCTGGGGTTGCCCGCCTCGTCCCGGGCGGCGCCCGCGGCGACGTCCACCAGCACCGTGCCGTCGGCGGTCGGAGCGACGTCGAACGCGTAGTCGGCGCCGCTGCCCGCGAAGTTGTCCACGCCGCCGTGGGAGGCGGTGCCAGTCACCGCAATGTCCGAGGCCGCGAATTCCGTGACGTTCTCGCTGAAAGTCACTTGGAAATTGATCGGGGTGATGCCGGTCGTGCCCGTCTGCGTGGAGTTGACGGCCGGCTCGGGGGGCGTGCCGTCGTACGTTATGGAATGCCGCGCGGCCGCGTGGCTGGGGCTGCCGATGCCGTTCCGCGCCGCTCCCGCGGCGATGTCGACGTGTATGGTGCCGTCCCGGACGGGCGCGGCGACGAACGAATAGGTGGTGTTCCCGTCGCTTGCCGCGAAGCCGGACACGGCGGCGGGCGCGGCGGCGCCGGAAAGGACGACGTCGGCCGCCTCGAACCCGGTGACCTGCTCGGTGAAGTTCACCTGGTAGTTTATGGCGGGGGCGTTGGTCGGGGACGTTTGGGAGGAGGTGATGACGGGAGTGGGGCGCGAGCCGTTGTACGTGACTGAATACCGCGGCGCGGCGATGCTGGGGTTGCCCGCCTCGTCCCGGGCGGCGCCCGCGGCGACGTCCACCAGCACCGTGCCGTCGGCGGTCGGAGCGACGTCGAACGCGTAGTCGGCGCCGCTGCCCGCGAAGTTAGTTGCGCCGCCGTGGGAGGCGGTGCCAGTCACCGCAATGTCCGAGGCCGCGAATTCCGTGACGTTCTCGCTGAAAGTCACTTGGAAATTGATCGGGGTGATGCCGGTCGTGCCCGTCTGCGTGGAGTTGACGGCCGGCTCGGGGGGCGTGCCGTCGTACGTTATGGAATGCCGCGCGGCCGCGTGGCTGGGGCTGCCGATGCCGTTCCGCGCCGCTCCCGCGGCGATGTCCACGTGTATCGTTCCGTCCTTGGTCGGCGCGACATCAAACGAATAGGTGGTGTTCCCGTCGCTTGCCGCGAAGCCGGACACGGCGGCGGGCGCGGCGGCGCCGGAAAGGACGACGTCGGCCGCCTCGAACCCGGTGACCTGCTCGGTGAAGTTCACCTGGTAGTTTATGGCGGGGGCGTTGGTCGGGGACGTTTGGGAGGAGGTGATGACGGGAGTGGGGCGCGAGCCGTTGTACGTGACTGAATACCGCGGCGCGGCGATGCTGGGGTTGCCCGCCTCGTCCCGGGCGGCGCCCGCGGCGACGTCCACCAGCACCGTGCCGTCGGCGGTCGGAGCGACGTCGAACGCGTAGTCGGCGCCGCTGCCCGCGAAGTTGTCCACGCCGCCGTGGGAGGCGGTGCCCGTCAAGTTGATGTCCGAGGCCGCGAATTCCGTGACGTTCTCGCTGAAAGTCACTTGGAAATTGATCGGGGTGATGCCGGTCGTGCCCGTCTGCGTGGAGTTGACGGCCGGCTCGGGGGGCGTGCCGTCGTACGTTATGGAATGCCGCGCGGCCGCGTGGCTGGGGCTGCCGATGCCGTTCCGCGCCGCTCCCGCGGCGATGTCGACGTGTATCGTTCCGTCCTTGGTCGGCGCGGCGACGAACGAATAGGTGGTGTTCCCGTCGCTTGCCGCGAAGCCGGACACGGCGGCGGGCGCGGCGGCGCCGGAAAGGACGACGTCGGCCGCCTCGAACCCGGTGACCTGCTCGGTGAAGTTCACCTGGTAGTTTATGGCGGGGGCGTTGGTCGGGGACGTTTGGGAGGAGGTGATGACGGGGGTGGGGCGCGAGCCGTTGTACGTGACTGAATACCGCGGCGCGGCGATGCTGGGGTTGCCCGCCTCGTCCCGGGCGGCGCCCGCGGCGACGTCCACCAGCACCGTGCCGTCGGCGGTCGGAGCGACGTCGAACGCGTAGTCGGCGCCGCTGCCCGCGAAGTTAGTTGCGCCGCCGTGGGAGGCGGTGCCAGTCACCGCAATGTCCGAGGCCGCGAATTCCGTGACGTTCTCGCTGAAAGTCACTTGGAAATTGATCGGGGTGATGCCGGTCGTGCCCGTCTGCGTGGAGTTGACGGCCGGCTCGGGGGGCGTGCCGTCGTACGTTATGGAATGCCGCGCGGCCGCGTGGCTGGGGCTGCCGATGCCGTTCCGCGCCGCTCCCGCGGCGATGTCCACGTGTATCGTTCCGTCCTTGGTCGGCGCGACATCAAACGAATAGGTGGTGTTCCCGTCGCTTGCCGCGAAGCCGGACACGGCGGCGGGCGCGGCGGCGCCGGAAAGGACGACGTCGGCCGCCTCGAACCCGGTGACCTGCTCGGTGAAGTTCACCTGGTAGTTTATGGCGGGGGCGTTGGTCGGGGACGTTTGGGAGGAGGTGATGACGGGAGTGGGGCGCGAGCCGTTGTACGTGACGGAATACCGCGCCGCCTCGTTGCTCGGGTTGCCCGCCTCGTCCCGGGCGGCGCCCGCGGCGACGTCCACCAGCACCGTGCCGTCGGCGGTCGGAGCGACGTCGAACGTGTAGTTGGCGCCGCTGCCCGCGAAGTTAGTTGCGCCGCCGTGGGAGGCGGTGCCAGTCACCGCAATGTCCGAGGCCGCGAATTCCGTGACGTTCTCGCTGAAAGTCACTTGGAAATTGATCGGGGTGATGCCGGTCGTGCCCGTCTGCGTGGAGTTGACGGCCGGCTCGGGGGGCGTGCCGTCGTACGTTATGGAATGCCGCGCGGCCGCGTGGCTGGGGCTGCCGATGCCGTTACGCGCCGCTCCCGCGGCGATGTCGACGTGTATGGTGCCGTCCCGGACGGGCGCGACGTCAAACGAATAGGTGGTGTTCCCGTCGCTTGCCGCGAAGCCGGACACGGCGGCGGGCGCGGCGGCGCCGGAAAGGACGACGTCGGCCGCCTCGAACCCGGTGACCTGCTCGGTGAAGTTCACCTGGTAGTTTATGGCGGGGGCGTTGGTCGGGGACGTTTGGGAGGAGGTGATGACGGGGGTGGGGCGCGGGATGCTGTACGTGACTGAATACCGCGCCGCCTCGTTGCTCGGGTTGCCCGCCTCGTCCCGGGCGGCGCCCGCGGCGACGTCCACCAGCACCGTGCCGTCCGTGGTCGGCGAGACGTCGAACGCGTAGATGATGTCCCAGTCGCTGCCCGCGAAGTTGGTTGCGTTGCCGGTCGTGGCGTTGCCCGAAACCGCAACGTCGTCCAACCCGAACCCGGTGACCTTCTCGGTGAAGTTGACCAGGAAGTTGATCGTCCCGGCATCGGTGTGGTTCTGCCGCGCGGTCGAGATCTCGGGGGTGGGGCCGGTCCTGTCTATCCTCACGCTCGCCACGTTGGACGCCTCGTTCGCGGTCCCGTTCACGTCCTGCACGCGGCCGGCCGGCATGCTCACGTTGAGCGTCCGCCCGTCGGTCGAGTTCGTCACGTCGAATGCGTGGGTCACGTTGAATGCCTGGATGCGGTAGACATTCCTGTTCACCACGTATACGACGCCGGAGGCGGCGTCGACCGCCACGCCGCGCGGGTGGGCAAACCCGCCCGGAAGCGTGGTGACGAAGTCCCGGGTGGAGTTGAACACGTGCACGCGGTTGTTGTTCGAGTCGGCCACGTAGATGTTTCCCGAGGCGCCGTCGATCGCCACGCCGGTCGGGAGGTTGAACGAGTTGTCGATCGTGTCGATGTGGTCCAGGGAGGAGTTGTACACCCGTACGCCTGCGATCGCGGTAGACACGTATATGTCGCCCGTGTAGCCGGCCACCTCCACGCCGTACGGAAGTAAAAGACCGCCGGAAAGCCCGCCGCCAATGTCGTCAATGTGGCCCCCGGAGGAGTTGAGCACCCGTACGCGGTGGTTGTTCGTGTCGGCCACGTAGATGTTGCCCGAGGCGCCGTCGATCGCCACGTCGTACGGTCTGTTGAACCCGTCCGAGATTGTGTCTGTGTGGTTCCTGGAGGAGTTGAACACGTATACGCTGTTCCTTTGCGGGTCGGCCACGTAGATGTTGCCCGAGGCATCTACTTCGACTCCGGTCGGAGTAACAAACATGCCGGAGATGGTGTCCACGTAGTTCCGGAAGGAGTCGTATATTTGGACGCGGCTGTATCCCGTATCGGCCACGTATATGTTGCCCGAGCCGTCTACCGCTATGCCGTACGGATCTCCGAACGTGTAGTTGCCGGATCCAAAGCCCCCAAAGTTGCCGCCGCGCTGAAACTCCACGCGCAGGTTATGCACGACTCCCGAGGAGGCGTTGATGTCGGACGCGTCAAAGGTGGAGGCGTTCACGGATCTGCTAAAGTCCACGCCGAACGGCACGGCGTGCAGGCTGGTGGGCGAGGCCGTGCCGTTCGAGATCTCGACGGTAAGCGGGTGGCCGTCCGCGTGCGCGGGCGGCGCGGCGGCGGCAAGGAGGGCGGCGGACGAGATCAGCATCGCGGCGAGCGCGAGCGGGCGGCGCCCCGGGATACTCGGCGGCCGCGCGTCGCGCCGCCCCGGGCGCGCCAAGCCGCGGGCGCGGCCGGCTCCGGGATCGGGATCCTCGGCGGCCGCGCGTCGCGCCGCCCCCGCTTCACTCCTGCGGGATCCTACCGCGCGCCCCCCCCCCCCGCGGCGCGCAAGAAGCGATCTCTTCCCGCATGGCGGTTGCTCGGAATCCCCCCCGAAATAAGGATTTAATGCGCGCATCGCGCCCGTCTTGGGC
Source organism: uncultured Candidatus Cenarchaeum sp. (assembly GCA_958295735.1). Classification (GTDB taxonomy): domain Archaea; phylum Thermoproteota; class Nitrososphaeria; order Nitrososphaerales; family Nitrosopumilaceae; genus Cenarchaeum. Next base: position 2,433,844 of record OY282369.1, on the reverse strand, counting down.
CTTCCGCCCGCGGATCGCCAGGTCGCCGCGCGCCCCCCGCGCTGCCGCCGCCGCGCCGGCAGATGCCGGGTGTGGGTTTTGGGCGCGGCCGCGGCACCGTGCGCGCGCCCGCTGCTTCGCCCCGCCTCCCGCCGCGCCCTCTGGCGGCCGCGGCCGGCCCGCGCGCCGAGCGATCCGGGCCGTTTTTTTTTTTTTTTTTTTGGCGCGCGCCTGCCCCTCCGCCGTCCCGTAGCCGGGCGCGGACGGGCGCCGCCCCGGCGCGTCCGGCAGCCGCCCCTTCCCGGAGCCGAGCCGGCGCTTCGGATGCGCTCCGCGCGCCGCCCGCGCCGGGCGCCGCCTTCCGCGATCGCCTGCGGACGATCCCGGGCCCCCGCGGCGCGCCCCGCGGGCCGGCGTGGCGGGCAGGTTCCCGCCGCCGCGCCCCGGCGCGGGATCGGCGGGCATGGCGGTCCCCCGCGGGCCGTGCGCGGGGGGCGGCGCGGGAAGGCGGCAACCGCAGGACGATCCGGTAGATCCCGGGTGCAGTTTTTGGGCGCGGGCCCGCGCCGCCTGAAACTGCCGCGCCGTGCAAAGATCTACATGGACAAGTGTTCGGATCCCGGCGACGGCGGCGCCGAACGACACGGGCGCGCAGCAACCCGCCTGCCGCGCGGCGAAGTCCACGGGAAAGTCGTTCGGGGAGCTGGGCGCGGGGGCGGGGAAGTTGCACGACGCGGCGGGCGGGCCGGCCGAGTGCGGCGCGGTGGAGGAGGCGGGACTCGAGAACTCGCCCGTATAGTCCGCCGCGAGATCGATGCGGCGGGCGGAGGAAGCAGCCGCGAAAGAATGCGGGTCCGGCGCAAAGCCGAAGCGCATCCCGGACCCCGATCTCACCAGGTCGTCCATCCGCGTCGCGGGCGGGGGTAAAGTGATCGGAGGCTGTTGCAAAAAGCTGGGCAGCGCCGTCCGGGCGGCCGGCCGGTCCGGGACGGGGCCCGGCGCGGCGAAGGGCGCGCTCGACATCGCCGACTGCGGGTACCGCGGCGGGCGCGCGGACCCGGGCCCGGACGGGAACCGCGCCCGGCAGCGACAGGCCGCCCCCGATCCCTCTCCCGGATCGCGGCGGGCGCTCCAATGCTTTATTACGCGCCCCCGTTGCGCGGCAGCATGGCATCCATCCGCCGCCCGGCGCGCGGACCCGCGCGGCAGGCGTCCGCCCGCCTCCGGGCCGGCGTCCCGCTCGCGGCCGCTGCCGTGGCCGCCGCCGCCCTGCTCGCGGCCGCCGCGCCCGCCGAGGCCGAGAGGGTCGTGTGCGGCGACAGGCTCTGCACCGAGGTGCCGGGCGGGTACGCCGGGTGGAAAAAGGCGTGGTTCCCGCAGGCGGCGCCGGCGGCGGGGGAGCGCGCGGAGGCGCCGGAGGCGGGGGAGCGCGCGGAGGCGCCGGCGGAGCGCGCGGCCCCGGTACGCATGGACTCGGGCGCCGCGTGGGCCGCGGCCGTGCACGGGGCGGGCAGGGGGCACACCATGACGGAGCTGGCGGACGGCGTGTACCACTATTACGACGGCGCGTACAGCAGCCTGGTGGTGGTCTCGCCGGAGGGCGTGCTGGTGACCGATCCCGCGCACGACGCGAGGGCGGCCGAGCTCAAAAAGGCCGTGGCCGGGATCGCCGACGCGCCGGTGACGAGGATAGTGCTCACGCACGAGCACTACGACCACGCGGGCGGGACGTCCTCGTTCGAGGGGGCCGAGGTGATATGCCACGAGAACTGCATCGACATGTTCAGGATGGATCCCTTCGGCACGGCGCCGCAAAAGGTGGACACGGAGTTCGACGAGTTCATGGAGATCGACGTGGGCGGGATCGCCGTGGAGCTCCACTACATGGGCCCCGCCGACGGGCACGCCGCCACGGTGATCTACCTGCCCGAGGAGCGGATAGTCGCGACGGCCGACCTGTACCTGCCGCGCGCCCTGATCCCCGGGGCGTGGCAGGAGGACGTCAACTTCGTGGGCAAGCACAGGGTGCTCGGCGAGGTGGCCACGTGGGACATCCGGCACGCGGTCAACGCCCACTCGCCCGGCACGGATCCGGAGGACCTGAGGGAGAACGCCAGGTTCATGGCCGACCTGTACGAGGAGGTGCGCGGGAGGATCCTGGAAGCCAGGGAGCTCGGCGTGGACGGGTACTTTGAGGCGCTGCTGCGCATGCCGCAGGAGATCGAGCTGGAAGAGTACTCCGACTGGGAGGGGTACGAGGAGCACCTGCCCAGGCACGTGGACAGGATGATATACTCCATGGCGTGGAGCACCTGCGGCCTGCCCGGCTGCGATCCCTTCCACGGGAGGTAGCGCGGCGGCGGCGGCGGCGGCCGCCCGGCGGGATCGGAAGGGCCGGCGCGGCTATTGCGCATCGCGGCGGCGGCCGCCCGGCGGGATCGGAAGGGCCGGCGCGGCTATTGCGCATCGCGGCCGAGATCCCCCGCGCGGGATGCGCCGGCCCGTCCTTCAGCGCGGCGGCGGTCGCCGCTGCGGCCGCCGTGCCGCCCGGCCGCGCCAGGAACGCCGCGGGCCGCGCGCGCGGGATCCGGCCGGGCCTCCCGCGGGCGGGAGGGGCGCCGCCGGAGGCCGGCCGCCCCGCCGGGCGCTAACCGGGATCGGCGGAGGCATCCCCGCCGCCGGCCGGCGCGCGGCGCCGCCTCCCGCGCGTGGAACCGGCCCCGGTGCCGCCGCGGGTGGGCGCCGGAGGCGGGGGGACGCGGGCGCCGCGGTGCCGGCGCGCCCCGGGAAGGCTGGCGGGCCGCGGCGGCAGGTCCGCGGCGGCGGCGCGCCCGGCGGCCGCCGCGGGAATGCGGATGCCCCCGCCGATCCGGGCCGGCGGCGGGCGGAAGGATGCGCCGCGGCCGGCCGCGGGCGCCCGGGGGAGGCGCGGATCGCCGCGGGCGCGGGGGTTCCGGGCTACCAGCTGTCGGCGTACCGCTTTTGCTCCGCGGTGAGCCGGTCCGTGCGGACGCCGAGCGCCCCGAGGGCGTCCCGGGCCACCTGCGCGTCGATCTCCTCGGGGACGGGGAGCGTCCTGCTGCCCATGGAGGAGTGGTTCTCCAGTATGTGCAGGATGGAGAGGATCTGGTTGGAGAACGACTGGGCCATCACCTCCGGCGGGTGGCCCTCGGCGGCCACCAGGTTGGCCAGGCGGCCCCGGCCCACCAGGTACACCCTCTTCCCGCCCCGCAGGACGCACTCGTCGAGCGAGGGCCTCACCTGCCTGACGGACTCGGACTTTTCGAGCAGGTACTCCACGTCTATCTCCACGTCGAAGTGGCCCACGTTGGCCAGGACGGCGCCGTCCTTCATGCGGTCTATGTGCTCGGGCCGCACCACGCGCGCCATCCCGGTGCACGTGACGAATATGTCGCCGGCCGGGGCCGCCGCCGACATGGGCACCACCCCGTAGCCGTCCATGTGGGCCTCGAGCGCCTTGACGGGATCCACCTCCGTCACTATAACGTGCGCCCCCATCCCGCGGCACCTGGCGGCCACCCCGCGCCCGACCCAGCCGTACCCGGCCACCACGACCTTCTTTGAGGCCACCAGCAGGTTGGCGGCCCGCAGGAGGCCGTCCACCGTGCTCTGGCCGGTCCCGTGGCGGTTGTCGAACATGCGCTTGGTGCGGGCGTCGTTCACCACCACCACGGGATACCGGAGCAGCCCCTTGCGCTCCATGGCCCGTATGCGGTTCACGCCGGCGGTGGTCTCTTCCGTGGCGCCCAGCACGGGCAGCGAGGAGAAGCGCGGGTCAAAGTGGGCCTTTACGTTCATGTCCGCCCCGTCGTCGGTGAGTATGGAGGGGCGGCAGGCCAGGACCTGGTCCATGCACCACTCGTACTCCTGCGGCGTCTGGTCGTTCCAGGCGTACACGCGGATCCCCTCTGAGGCCAGGAACGCGGCCACGTCGTCCTGGGTCGTGAGCGGGTTGCCCGGGCACGCGGCGACCTCGGCCCCGAGCTCCTTGGCGCCCATGAGCAGCACGGAGGTCTCCTTGGTTATGTGCAGGCAGAACCCCAGCGTGACGCCGCGGAGCGGCGCGGAGTCCCCGAGCCGGCGCAGCGTGGCGTCCAGTATGGCCATGTGCCCGCGGGCCCACTCGTACGCGAGCCTGCCGCGCGGCGCCAGCCCGGCGTCGCGTACCTTGGACTTGGGGGGGCGGGTGGGCCGCTTCGAGGCCGGCGGCGATCGGGCGCGGCGGGAGGCCATGCCGCGGGCCCCGCGCGTCGCTATAAAATCCTATACGGGCGCGCGGCGTGCAGACCCACGCCCGCTGCGATCCGGGCGCGGGATCGGGGGGCGGGTTGCTGCCGCCGGGCGCGGTTCCGGTTCGGGCGCGAGTCCGCGCCCCCCGGCCCCGCGCCCGCCGCGATCCTGGCGCGGCCCCGGGGGCGGCCCGCCGCGGCCCCGGCCCGGACGCGGCCCGGCGCGGCGGGGCATTCCCGCGGGCGCGCGGCCGCGCCCCGCGGCATCCTCCGCGCGCCCGCCCCCGTTCCCGCGGGGCGCGGCCGGCGGGGGGGGGGACAGGCGCGCGGGGCGCGGCGGCCTTCGGCGCCTTTTCCGGCCGGCCGCGGGCCGCCCCCCGCGCCTCCGGGCGGCGCGCCCGGCGCCGCGGACGGGCCGCGAAGTCCCGCCCCGCCGCGCCGCCGCCCGCGGGCAGCGCGGTCAGCGCGTCCGGGCCGCCTCGGGCCCGTGCCGCCCCGCGCCGTGCCGCGCGTCCGGCTCGCCGGCCGGCGGGCGGAGCCTTTCCCGCTCCGCGTCCCCGGCCCGCGCGTCCGGCGCCGCGGCCGGGCCGCGCGTGGGCCCGCCCGGATCGGCCCGCGCGTCCGGCGCCGCGGCCGGGCCGCGCGTGGGCCCGCCCGGATCGGCCCGCGCGTCCGGCGCCGCGGCCGGGCCGCGCGTGGGCCCGCCCGGATCGGCGGCCCCCGCCGCGACCGCGGCGGCGGCGAGCGCGCGCAGCGCGGGCGCCGCGGCGGCCCTGACGGCCTCGCGGAACTCCGGGCTGCGGCGCTCCGCGTCCGCCACCGCCGGCGAAAAGGCGTAGTATACGGCGCTGGCTCCGGAGACGAGCGCGGCCCCGGGCCCCGTCCCGGCAACGGCGTCCCGGAACTCCCTGAGGAGCTGGACCTGCGGGGCGAGCTCCGTCCCGTACGCCGCGGTGGCGATCAGGCAGCCGCCGCCGCCGGCCGCGTCCGGCGGGGCGGCAACGGCGGCGGCGGGCGGCGCGGGCAGCGCCAGCAGGGCGGGGCGCCCCCCCGCTCCCGAGATGGAGGAGCCGTTGGGGACGAGCGCGTACTCGCCGGAATGGACGGGCCGGCCGCCGGCCGCCTCCCGCGGGACCGCGAAGGCGAGCGTGTCGGTGCCCGAGCCGGAGGCGTACGGGGCCGCGGCGGCCGCCGGGCCCACCTCCAGGTACGGCGGGCCGCCCTCCACGAACACGGGCCGCGAGAACCTGACCTCCGCCGCCGCCCCGCCGCCTGGCCCCCCCGCGGGGGCCGCCACCCCCACGGCGCGCGGGGACTCGGCCAGGATCGCGTCCACCTCGGCGGCCGCGGCGGCCGCGTGCACGGTGCCGGCCCCCACCCAGGCGCCGCCCTCGATCTCCCACACCGCGTGGTCGTCGGGGCGGACCAGGTCGCCGGCGGCATCCAGCAGGACGGGGCCGAGCGCCCCCTCGTACCCCGCGGACGCGCCGACCAGGGCGTCCCGGACCCCCGCGGGGGAGTAGCCGGGCCCCGGGAACCCCGCCGCCTCGGCCGCCCGCGCCAGCAGGAAGACCGCGTCGTACGCGCCGTACGAGAACACCCGCGGGGGGGCGCCCGTCCTCTCCAGTATCATCCCGTCCAGCCTAGCGCTCAGGGCGTTCGGGGGCGAGGAGGGGACGGGGGTGGTGAAGTTGACCGACTCGGCGAACCCGAACGCCCCCGCATCGGCGGCGAGCAGGGCGCTGTTCTCCACGGCCCCCGAGTCGAACCACTCCGCGGAGCGCAGCGGCCCGTACCCCGGCGAGGAGGCCAGGCGGGCCAGCGCCGCAAAGTCCGAGTCCACCCCGGCGAACAGCACGCCCGCCTTCCCGCCCCGCAGCGAGGCCAGCGTCGAGTTGATCTCGGCGGCGGCCGGCCCCCAGTCGCCCCCGAGCCGCTCGAAGAACACGCGGCCGGCCACCTGCGCGTTGTGCGCGTGCAGCGCGCGCGTCACCGTCGCGTCCAGATCGCGCCCGTACGCGTCGTCCTGCGCCACCAGCACCACGCGGTCCACCCCCGCGCCGGCCACGAGGGCAACGATGGCGGCGGCCTGCAGCGAGCCGTCCGGCGACGTGCGGAATATGCCGTCCCCCTCCACCGCGAGGGACACGGCGGAAGAGGCGGGGCTCACCACGACGATGCCGTTCCCGTTCACGTATTCCGCGATCTCGGCCACGGGCCCGCTCGTGGTCGGCCCCACGTACAGCGAGGGGCCGGACGGCGCGGACGGGTCGCCCCCGGGCCCGAGGTGCGCGCGCCGCATCGAGTCGAGCGCCGCGCCGCGGTCGAACTCGTGCACGCTCAGCCGCACGCGGAACGGCGCCCCGGGGTCCGCGTTGAAGTCCTCCGCGGCTATCCTCGCCGCCTCCAGGCGCTGCCGGTCGTGGAACGGCTCGTCGCCGAGGACCGCCAGCGCCCCTATCTCCAGCTCCGGCTCGGCGCGCGCGGGGGAGAACGGCGGCTCCGGCGCGCCGGCCGCCGCCGCCGCCGCAATCGCCGCCGCCATCGCGACCAGCGCGGCCGCGCGCGGGGCGGGGGAGATCGTCGCCGCCACGCGGGCCCGGCGCGTTCCGGATATTTAACGGTGGGGGGCGCCCGCGCGGGGCTGCGCGCCCGCCCGCCGCGGGCGCGGAAGCGCCTTCGCCGATCCCGGTCCGCGCCCGGGGGCCGCCTGCCGCGCGCCCGGCGGGGGGCGGGCGGCCCCGCGCCGGCCTGCCGCGCGCGCGCCTCCCGCAAAGTCCCGTCCGAGATGCCGCGGAGGCGGCCTCACGCCGCGACCTGCCGCACGCGCACCGCCCCGCCCGAGACTACCGCGTAGTGGTTCAGCGCGGTGTCCATGCAGTAGTGCTCCGATCCGTCCCCCGGGGAGGCGTGGCGCACCGCGGCGCCCCGCGTGTGCCCGAAGATCTGCCGCACCCCCGGCACGTCCTCGAACTCGGCATAGTCGCACCACACCGGCCCGCCGCACGGGGCCGGCCCGCCCCGCGCGCGCCCGGCCTCCAGGAACGGGCGGCGGCGCCCCTCGTCGCCCAGATCCTCCAAGTCGCGCCCCATCGCCCCGAGGGCCTCCCGGACCCCGGCGGCCGTCCGGCGCGCCCCGAGCGCCCCCAGGAACCGCCCCGACAGGCCGGCGTGGGTGCACAGCCACTCGCGCCCGCCCGACTCGACGGCGCAGTGCAGGCCGAGCGCGGCCCAGTCTATGCCGGCCCCGGAGACCGCCGCGTGCTTGTCCGCGCCGTACCCCGAGCAGCGCAGCGCGGCGTTCCCGGACATGTAGTGTATGTCGTGGTTGCCCAGCAGGTGCGTCCGCGAGCCGTCCTCCACGGAGGCCCGGAGCCACCCGGCCGTGGCCCGCGCGTCCGCGGCGGCGTCGCCGCGGTCGTCGAAATAGTCCCCGAGGAACAGCGTCGCGTCCGGCCGCTCCGCGGCTATCACCGCCTCGGCCCTCCCCCACTTGTGGTGGACGTCCGGCAGCACGAGCAGCCTCTCGCCGCCGCCCAGCGCGATCCCGGCCACGGCGCGCGGGGGCCGCGGGGCCATATGTCGCTTGCGGGATGCCGGCCGCGCGGACCCGCGTCCGTCGCGATCCGGGCGCGGGATCGGGGGGCGGCCTGCTGCCGCCGGGCGCGGTTTCGGTTCGCGGCCCCCGCGGGCAGGGGCGGCCTGCTGCCGCCGGGCGCGGTTTCGGTTCGGGCGCAAGCCCGCACTGCAGGCCGCGCGGGCCCCCGGATCGCGGCGCATGCGCCGAATGTTGACCAACTGGTCAAAACAAGCTCACGCAACAAGACAAATAGCCCGCGCTCGACGTGACGGCATGCAGGACTCGCCCAAGCGGGGGATCGGCGAGGCGAGGCGGAGGATCGCCGCGGCCGAGAGCGAGGCGAGGCGGAGGATCGCCGCGGCCGAGAGCGAGGCGAGGCGGAGGATCGCCGCGGCCGAGAGCGAGGCGGACCTGAAGGTCGCCGCGGCAGACAACAGGACGAAGCGGAAGGTCGTCGCGGCCGAGAACAGGGCGAAGCTGAAGGCCGCCTCGGCCGAGTACTTGGCGGGGCGGCAGGCGGCGACGATAGAGCGCGAGCGGGCGCTCTGGAAGTCGCCGTCCACGGAAAAGAGGCTCGAGCGCGGCGATCCCGCGCTCATGCACAGGCTCGAGATCTTGGACTCCATCCTGGAGGACCGCGCGTCCCTGAGGCACTGGACCGGGCTGGCGCCGGAGGAGTTCAAGATCCTGCTGGGCCGCGTCGTCGCGGAGATCGGGCGCGCGGGCGGGGCCCCGCTGTTCAGGGACTCCGCGGCCGACGCGTCGGCCCGGGGCAACAGGTGCAAGCTGGAGTACAGGCACGCCGTGCAGCTCGCCCTGGTGCACCGCAAGACCTCCCTGACGCAGGGGCAGCTGGCCTCCATGTTCGGGGTGGACCAGAGCTCCGTCTGCAGGTACCTCAAGCTGTGCGGGCCGGCGCTGGAAAAGGCGCGGGGCGCGCTCAAGAAGAGGTAGGCGCCGCGGGCGCGGCGGCGCCGTTCCCGGCGGCGCGCGGGCGCCCCGGGCGCGGCGGCGGCCGGAAGGCGGGGCGCCGCGGCGGGGCGGGCCCTTCCGGGCGCGGCAGATCCGGGCGCGCCCCGTGGAGGGCGGGCGGGATTCACGCCGCGCCCCGTGGAGGGCGGGCGGGATTCACGCCGCGCCCCGTGGAGGGCGGGCGGGATTCACGCCGCGCCCCGTGGAGGGCGGGCGGGATTCACGCCGCGCCCCGTCGGTTCCGCGGCGTCCCGCGATGCCGCGGGCCCGCGCCTGCTGGCAGCGCCGCCGTTCCCAGGCGGCGCGGCACCTGCCCCTCGCCGGGCCGGGGGCGCCGGATGCTCGTTGTTCGCCAGGTACACGAACCCCGACCGCCGCGGATCAAGGCGCGCCGGGCCGGGGGCGCCGGATGCCCCGCATCGCGTCCCCTGCCGGATCAAGGCGCGCTAGGCGAGGGGCGCGCTGCCAAAGTGCACCCCGAACGGCTGGCAGTACACGACCACCGTGTCGTACGGCGAGTGGTCTATCCCGTCCAGCGGGTAGTTCTGGTCGCCCCTGCTCCCCTTCAGTTTCGCCACGTGGAGGCCGCCGTCCACGTCGCCGCCCCGCGTCAAGTAGACGCGCAGGTCGGGGCCGTTGGTCACCGCGAAATCCTCGAACCTCAGGTACTCCGATCCCCCGGCCTCGATCACCTTGGCGGTCCCCGACGCGGAGTGCCCCGCCAGCCCCGCGAAGCTGCCAGACCTGAGCACCGCCGGCGCCGCCTCGGCCGGCGGCATGGCCGCGTCTTCGGCCGCCGCCTCGGCCGGCGGCATGGCCGCGTACTCGTCCATTATGGCGTCGCGCAGGCCGTCCGGCATCGCCCCCGCCAGCGCGCCCCTGCTCTCCTCGCCCATCCCCGCGAACTCGCCGAACGTGGACTCGCCCGCTTGCCCCTCCAGCACGTACTCGAACCGCCCGCCGTCCCCGGCGCTCCAGTCGCCTATGCCCGCCCCCCCGGGCGCGGCCTCGTCCACGACGCTCTCGTAGAACAGCGGGCTGGCCAGCGCGGCCGCGGCGGCCGCGGCAACGGCGGCGGCGGCCGCGGCGGCGGCCGTTCGCTTCCTCACACCCGGCGGCGGCCCCGCGCCGCATATAGACGTAGGGAGATGCCGGCGCGGGATCGCGGGGCGGTTCGCCGCCGCCGGAGCGGCCGCCGCCGGAGCGGCCGCCGCCGGAGCGGCCGCCGCCGGAGCGGCCGCCGCCGGAGCGGCCGCCGCCGGAGCGGCCGCCGCCGGAGCGGCCGCCGCCGGAGCGGCCGCCGCCGGAGCGGCCGCCGCCGGAGCGGCCGCCGCCGGAGCGGCCGCCGCCGGAGCGGCCGCCGCCGGAGCGGCCGCCGCCGGAGCGGCCGCCGCCGGAGCGGCCGCCGCCGGAGCGGCCGCCGCCGGAGCGGCCGCGGGGCGGCGCGATGCGGTCCCGCGCCGTGCAGAGCAGGACTGCCGGCGGCCCCCGCCCGCGGGGCGGCGCAGCAGCGGCGGGCCGGGGATTCCGAGGAGACGACCAAGCCCCCGACAAGCCCGCAAGCCCAAGACCGAGCAGCAGCGGCGGGCCGGGGATTCCGAGGAGACGACCCCGCGGCCGCGATCGGGGGGCGGCGCGCCGGGCGGGCGGCCCCGGCCGGCGGGCAACGTTAATTTGCCTCCGGCGCCCTCCCGCCCCGTGCGCGGGGAGTGCGCGCCGCGCGCTCGGGGAGGGCGGACGGCGTGAGGACCAGGTACAAGATCCTGCTGGCGGCGTCCCTCGTCGTCGCGGCGCCGTTCGCGGTGCTGGTCGTGTTCCCGGTCGTCGCCATGGCGGCAGGATCCGCCGTGGCCTCGCACATCATCTCGAGCACCGCGGATGCCGAGTTCGAGGAGGACTTTGCCGCGACGATTCCCGAGGTCGGCCTGTTCGTGGGCAGGCATCCGGAGCACGCCACGTCCCACAGCGAGGACTTTCTGGGGTGGAAGTTGATCGATTACACGGAAGATCAGGCGGCCGGCCCCGGATCGATGGGGCTGTTCGCGAAGAAGAGCGTCCTGCACCACGGGACGGTGGTGCGCGCGGGATGCTACGGCGAAAACGGCTCGCTCACCTACGACATACCGGGGGAGCAGGTGGCGCGCTACATCGAGGGCGGCCTGTGCGCGCGCGGGCGGTAGCGGCCCCCGCGCGGCGGGGAGGCCGCCGCGCCGGCGGATGCGGGAGGCCGCGGGCGGCCCCGGCCGGCGGGCAACGTTAATTTGCCTCCGGCGCCCTCCCGCCCCGTGCGCGGGAGGGGTGCGCCGCGCGCTCGGGGAGGGCGGACGGCGTGAGGACCAGGTACAAGATCCTGCTGGCGGCGTCCCTCGTCGTCGCGGTGCCGTTCGCGGTGCTGTTCGTGTTCCCGATCGTCTTTATGGCGGCGGGATCCGCCGTGGCCTCGCACATCATCTCGAGCACCGCGGATGCCGAGTTCGAGGAGGACTTTGCCGCGACGATTCCCGAGGTCGGCCTGTTCGTGGGCAGGCATCCGGAGCACGCCACGTCCCACGGCGGGGACTTTCTTGGGTGGAAGGTGATCCTGTACAAGGAAGATCAGGCGGCCGGCCCCGGATCGATGGGGCTGTTCGCGAAGAAGAGCGTCCTGCACCACGGGACGGTGGTGCGCGCGGGATGCTACGGCGAAAACGGCTCGCTCACCTACGACATACCGGGGGAGCAGGTGGCGCGCTACATCGAGGGCGGCCTGTGCGCGCGCGGGCGGTAGCGGCCCCGCGCGGCGGGGAGGCCGCCGCGCCGGCGGATGCGGGAGGCCGCGGGAGGCCCCCGCGCGGGACGGCGTACGCGCTTACCTCCCCCATCCCCCCGCCGCGCCGGTTGCTTGCGCAACGGCGCCGTCCCCGATTCCGCCGTGCCGGCGGCGCAAATCCGCCACACGGGTGCCGACCAACCAAGGGATCCCGCCGTCCGGCCAGGATTGCGCGGCGCGCGGGCCAGCCGGGGCGGCCAAGCCGCGGCGGGAGGGGGGAGGCAAGTGCGCACGGGACGGCTCCGGCTAGGTTTTTAGGCGTACGGGGCGGGCGAGGCCCGTGGACCCGTTCGGCAGGCTGCGGAGCATGGGGACGCGCGCCTACTTTGCAATCTTCGGCACGGCGGCCGTGGCCGGGTCCTTGCTGAGCTTCTACGCCTGCATCCAGTACTACGGCGGCGCGTGCTGGCGCGTGCCCCCCGTGTAGCCGCCCTTCCGCCCATCCGCCGATCCAGCGCGTCCCGGGCGCGGGTTTTGGGCGCGGCCCCGGCGCCATCGCGCAAGATCTATGCGGTCGGGTGTTCGGGTCCGCGGCGGCGGGGCCGAACGGCGGATCCCCGCGGCAGCGGGACGATCCGCGCGCGCCGATGATCCCGCGCGGGATGCGCCCGAGGCCGGGCATCGGGCCGGGGAAGGGGCGCGGCGCGGCGCGCGGGCCGGGCGGCTTCGCGCGCGTGGCGATGAAGGCGGGCCTTGACAACACGGCCACAAAGTCCGCCGCGAAGATGATGCGGCGGGAGGAGGAAGCGGCCGCGAAAGAATGCGGGTCCTGCGAGAAAGCGAAGCGCATCCCGAACCCCGATCCCGCCAGGGCCCGGCGCGGGCGGCGCGCGGGGCACATCCGAAGCACGGCCCGGCTCCGGGACGGGGCGGCCGCCGGCTCCCGCAGCGGCCGCGGCCGCCCGGCCGCCGGCGGCGGGACCTGCCGGACGCGCCGGTGCGGCGCCTGCCCGCGCCCGGCATCGCGGCGGCGGGAGGCGGCGGAGGAGCGAGCGAGCGCCAAAAAAAAAAAGAGTCCGGCCCGGATCTCCCGGCCCGCGGGCCGGCTGGGGCGGCCATGTGACGCGGCGGGCGGCGGGCCGGGGGGGGAGGCGGGCGCGTGCATGACAGCGGGGCCGGGCCGGGGCCGCGCTCAAAACCCACACCTAGGACGTGCTGGGGACGGGAGGCCGCGGGCCGTGGGATGCGGCGCGGCAACGTTCACCAGCGCCAGGTAAGGGATTCGAACCCCTGAGCGCTTGCGCGCAGCCGCTTTCGAGGCGGCCGCCGTACCACTTGGCTAACCTGGCACCGCGGGGGCAGCGGGGCCCCAAATAAATCAGTGGGGCGCGGCCGCGTGTAGACTTACGTCCACTGTGATCTAGGCGTGGGATCGCGGAGCGGATTGTTGCCGCTAGGCGTGGTTTCGGTTTGGACGTAAGCCCACACGCGGCCGCGGCGCGGGCCCGCCCGGGCCGAAGCCGCGCCCGGCAACGGCCGGCCGCTCCCCGATCCCGCGCCCGGATCGCGGCGGACCCGGGCCCGCGCGCGGCCGCCTCCCCGGGAGGGCGCGCGCGGCCGGGCGCGGGGACAGGGCTCACGCCGGGCGCGGGGGCGCGGGGGCGCCGGAGGCGATGTCGAACGCGATGGCGGAGGCGATGCCGAACGCGATGGCGGAGGCGTACCAGGCCGCCACGGAAAGCGCCACGGCGGCCACCGATCTGGCCGTCCCGAACCCGCCCAGGACTCCGGCCCCCTTGACCATCAGCGCGGCCGTCCACGCCGCAAAGGGGGCGAACGCTACCCAGCGCAGCGCAGCGCACGTGAATGCGGCGCCCCCCGCAAAGTCGACGGCGTAGTCGGGGCCCCCCGATGCGCCGGGGCAGCCGGGCAGCGCGTGAGACGCGAGGAGGACCAGCGCGGTTCCCGCCACGAGCGGCAGCAGGCAGTGCGACATCACGGCGAACGTCGCGGCAAAGCCGCCGCGCCGGCGGACGCCCGCCCAGGCCCCGCACGCGAGGTGGACCGCGGCCAGCGCCGACAGGTTGGCCAGCGCGGCTCCCGCGAGAACCGCCGCGCGCATCGCGGCCTCCCAGCCCGGCCCCGCCCCGGCCGGCGCAAGATCCCCCACGCCCTCCTGCCCCGCGAGGCCCACCGCGCACGCGGATGCGAACAGCGCCGCCGAGAGGAGCGCGTGGCGGCGCGGCTCCGCGCGGACCGCCCCCAGCGCGGAGGAGGGGCGGCGCAGCACCGCCGCCGCCGCGGATGCGCCCGTTCGCAGCATGTGGCGCGGCGGGCGCCCGCCGGATAAGTACCGTGTTGCCGCCGGCGCCGCCCAGGGAGCCCCGCCGGCGCCGCCCAGGGAGCCCCGCCGGCGCCGCCCAGGGAGCCCCGCGCCGCGGGCGCGGGCGCGCCCGGGCAGGGGCCGCGCCGCGGCGGGCCGCCCCTCCCCCCGGGCCGCGGGCGTAGACTTACGTCCAAGCCGAAACCGCGCCTAGCAACTGCAAGCCACCCCGCGATCTCGCGCCTAGATCACGATGGACGTAAGTCTGCACCCGGGGGCGTGCGAGGTCGGCAACCCCCACCCCTCAGGAGTGAATCTAGATCAGCAAGGCGTTTTCACGCCTGTGGCTGACGTGCACGTGACCTCATACCCGGGGGCCCCGGGAATGCGCAAAACCCCCCGGCCCACGAACCCACATGGAGGAGCCCGCCCGCGGCGGCTCGGGGCCGGTGACGCTGGACGTCGCGTGCGGCGAAAGCGGCGGGCCCGGCTTCTTCGCGGGGGGCTCGTGCGGCAACGTGCTGACCATCCTGTCGTACCCGGGCTGGGACTCGTACCCCGCGGCCAGGCTGGGGGACGATCCCGAGTGGGCAGGATAATGGAGGACGTGGAGCGGTGGGGGGCGAGGACTGACTTCGCGGGCAGGGAGCGGGGCTCCCCGCCGCCCAGGATCATGGAAAGGATCGCCCCCCGCGGCGGGGCGGGCCACGCGTCCCGCTTCGAGTGCGAGCGCGGGAAGCGTCTCCCCAGCAAGATGCCGTGCGCCAAAGTCGGCCGGGGATGCGCTGCGCGGGATCCCCGATGCCTGCGTGTTCTATTTCGACGGGGCGGACAAGGGCGCCCTGGCGCTGGCGCGCGGGATGAAGGGTGGGGGGCGCCATGTTCTTCGAGCCGCCCAAGTTCAAGGACGGCGGCGGCTTCGCCGGGTGCCCGCGCATCGCCGACGTCGTGAAGCGCTGCGGCGGGCCCGGCGGGATCGAGCCCGGAACCGGCGCCCCGCCGGAGATCCAGGCCACGGGGGGCGGCCTCGCGCACGGGACGAGTCCCTCGGGACGGATCGTCGAGGCGGGCGGGGCGTTTCCGGTGCATCATGCGGTGGATGCGGCGGGATCGGGAGACTGGCTCTCGGCCGGCCCCACACGCGGGCTGTGCGGCGGGGGATCCCGCGCGGTTCCGGCTCCGGACAAGATCGAGCAGGCGCCCCGCAGGGGGTCGGCGCCGGCATCGATCGACGCAACTTCGGGCGCCGGGGGGCGATGTACCGCCTTCCCAAGGACGAGATCCTCCGGCTCGCCGGCCCGGTAGTGCGAAGCCGGAAAGCGGCGGAGGCCAAGGGCGCTCCCGTGGAGCAGCCGCCCCCCGGCCGCTCGCGGGAGTGCCGGATCTGCCCGCGCGGGGCGCAGTTCAGCGGCGCGGACCCGGCCGGCGCCGGAGGTCGAAAATGCGCCCATGTGCCGGGCCGCGCGCAGGAGGCCGGGTCCGGGACAATCGTGCTCGGCTGCGGGGGGGAGCGCGGCGCGAGCGCGGCGCCGGTCGCCGGGCCGGAACAGCGCGATCGGGGGGATCCAGAAGCGGGCGAAGCGCGGGCCGATCACGCAGGCGTCCCGCGAGCCGGCGGGAGATCCCGGTACCGCCGCTGCGGGGTCCCGGGGCGCGCCCCGCCAGGATCGACGTCCTCGCATCCGCGGCGCAGCATTTGGGACGAAGTTGCCCGCGATTGCCGGCATGGGAACGAAAATTGGCCGGCTGGGCGCCGCGAAACCCGGCCAATGTTCGCTTTTCTTCTAGACAGCACGCTTGCTGCCAAGACACTCTTCCAGAAACCGCAACGTGGGCGCGTCGATCTTGTAGCGCGCGTGCAGGTTGTAGAAGATCTTGTATTCCATCTGCTCGGCGAGATCGTCCCGCCACCGCATCTTGTAGCATACAACGGCGCTGATAACGTCCGTTCCAGGATCCCGCGCGTGCGCGGATCCGTCCCCCATCCGTTCGTACCGCAAGCCGGCCGCCCCTCCATTTCGGTCGAAATGCGCCATGGCGATCAGCGGCCCCAGCAGGTACTCCTCTACAAAGCCATAGTCTGTCCCCGATTCTCCCACGTCTATCGCAAGCAGGACGGGATGCCCCTCGCCGTCAAGCCCGCGCAGCTGGTTTCTGAATTTGTCGTACGTCTTGCCCGGGATCCTCTCGGGCACGGCCTGCCCTCTCGAGAACAGCTTGGACCTTAAGAGCGTCTCGGGATTGAATATTTCCACGCAAACCGGCCGCCCTCCGACATCCAGCCGGGCATCCAGCTTTTTGGAGCCGATCTTGGGCTTTATCTCTGTGCCGCATTTGCCCAGGAACCGCACGATGAAATTGATCTCGCTTATCGCATTCCAAAACTGTTTTTCGTTTTTCATCTGTTCCGCGTATGCGGCCGTGTCGAGTTCGTGCTGCTTGAGCGTGCGCAGGTTTCGATCTAGCCCGCACAGGAAGCAGCAGGCGCCGGCCAGATGCTTCAGCTTGAGCACCAGGTTGGCTCTCTCCTGCGACATCCGTGCCGAATTAATGCGCTTGATCAGGTCGTCTATCTCCTCTTTCGGGGGAAGTTTTTGCCCCAGCATGGCCAGGATCGGGTGGGCGCGCTTGTCTTGCCGCATGCTGTCGATCCACTGCCGGCCAAGCAGGGAGCGCATCTCTGGAAAGCGTTCCATGTTTTTGCGCACGAGCTCATAGTCCGGCTTTGCGTTGTGCAGTATGGCATAGATGATGTGTCCGCAGATTATGGCCTGATCGCTCTCGTCCCGGGCGATCCGATCCGTGTTGATTTCCATGGATTCTGCAAGGCGTTCCAGGAAGCTGCGCGCGGCGGCGAGCATGGAGCCGCGCGACGCGCCGCCCACGCCCGAATCCGTGATCACCTCGCGCAGCGCCTTTATTCCGATCCTGTACGGGTCCCGCTTTGAGCGGATCGCCTCAAATATGGGCCCCATGGCATCGCCGCTGCCGGCGCCCGCAAGCAGGGACATTACCATCCCGGGGGCGTGACGATGCAGGTCGGCGGTTGGTTTCTGTCCCCCCAGCATGTCCAGCATTGCCGCTACGGCCTTTGCCCCGTGGGCCTTGCCGATCCGTTCAAGCAGGCGTTCTTCGCCCTCCACGCCGCGCCCGTCTCTTGTGGCATACATGACGACAATCCGCAGCACGTCCTCGAGGTAGCCGTCTACGAAGCTTGTTAGTGCGTGGTAAACCGCCTGCTTCACGTTGGTGTCGGAAAACTCCGAACACGTGTGGAGAAGATGCAGCGCGGTATCCTCGTCAAATTGTGGCTTCGTGCATATACGGCGGGCCAGCAGCCACGCGCACTTGTGGTGCCTTCTGGCCAGCCCCTCTATCGCGCGAGCGGACCTTTTCTCGTCGCTGGCGTAAAATAAAATAAACGCGTTGATGGCAGCCATCATCACGTCTATGTCGTTTGATTCGGATGCGCGCCCTAGCGCCTTAAGCACGTCTTCGCCCGCGCGCCTGCCGGAGTCGACATAAGTGACAACCAGCGCGTTTATTGCGACCGGCCAAAGCCGCGCATCGTCAGAGCCAAGCAGTTTATTCGTCAGGTCCTCGCACCTGCTCGGCAGCTTGGCGGCCGCGCCGCCTATCAGCAGGTACGCATACCCGGGATCATCATACCCCAACAGCCTTTCGGCTATCCGCAAGGCCGTCTCTGGATCCGAGGATCCGAGGGATCGGATTGATTCCGCGACAGGTCCTGATGCCATATCGTCCCCAATTTTGTCATATATGCTATCCAGCGTCTTGGCAAACGCATCGCTGTCCGATGCGGCATCCGCAAGCAGGCCAGCTATGGCGGGAAGGAAATCAAAGACGTCGTATTCGACAAGAAATACGACGAGATCGTGCAGGTTCTCGGAGTTTAGCGCCTGGCCGCCATGCAGGGCAACCAGCCTCTCCGGTTTCCAGTAGGCGGGCTCCTGCGCGCCCTCTTGATTCCAAATGGTTTCCCTGATCTTCTCCTCAATGTGCTTGGCCTGTGTCTCATTCATCTCTAATGCCACCGGGCTTACACTCCGAAAGGATGGCTTCGGGGTCATGCTTGAACAAGACCTCAATCTGTGTCATCTCGTTCGCATATCGGTGACGGCACAAGATCTGCTCGTTTTTTTCATAAACGCAAAGACATCAAACCCATACCCCATGTCTCCCACAGCGCCGACCTCCTGCGCGGCATTGGCTGCGGAGGCAATAATGTATCGTGCCAGCATCTCGCACATGCGGTACAAAAAATTTATGTGCCTCAAGGTATTCCAGACCATCCGTTTGGCCGTAGAATCTCCGACTGCATAAAATCGAGCATTGTTGTGGCTAATAATGAAATCGTCCTCGATGAACCTCACGGTGTGCGGCGCGTATTCTTTGTTTTCTTTCAGAATCAAAAAGCCGTTGGAAGGTTTCGCGCCATAAGCCGGCGAGTGCATAGCATTCTGGCGTCGTGCATAATACTCGCGCCTGTAGGATTTCAGCCTGTTTACGACGGTGTCGGTACTGTCACACCCGTGCTTCAAGTGGGTAAAAAGCGGCTTGTTGAAAGCGGCATCTCCTGCAAGCGCCAAGAAAAACTTTCCGTCTGCGTCTAGGTAGAATTTGTCGACCTCGTTTCTCGATCCATCGCTTGCGCTCTCCTTCCGATCGGAGACGAGCACAAATCCGTCGTTGCCCCTCGCAAACGTCAAAAGCGTCACGCCGCCCTAGGACTCCACCACATATTTAAATGCGTTTTGAGCGCGCGGGTGCACGGTTGCCTCCCCCCTCCCGCCGCACTTTGTGGACGCCCTGGCTGGCCTGCACGTCACGCAATCCTAGCCCAACGGCTGGATCCCTTGGTTGGCGGTACTAGTATGGCGGATTTGTGCCGCGGCACGGCGGAGTCAGAGACGGTGGCGGCGCGCGAGGAACTGGCGCGGCGGGGGGGGGGAGGTAAGTGCGTACAGCCGCGGCGGGGGTGCACGCTTGCCTCCCCCCCCCCCTCCCGCCGCGGCTTCCGCCCCCGGGGGCCCGCGCGCCGCGCAATCCTGGCAGGACGGCGGGATCCCTTGGTTTGTTGGCACCATGCTGCCAACCGTCGAAAATTTCGCCACGGGTGGCGCCGTGCGGGTAGCAGTTTGGGCCCAAAGAGCGGAGTCTTCGTTGGACGGCGGCGCGGCGCGGCGGGATTGCGGCGGCGGCGCGGCGGAATCGGAGGCGGCGGCGGCGCGCGAGGAACTGGCGCGGCGGGAGGAGGGGAGGCACGCGCGCGGGGGTACACACTTACCTCCCCCCCCCTCCCGCCGCGACTTGGCCGCCCGGGCGGGCCCGCGCGCCGCGCAAGCTTAGGCTGGCCTAAGGGTCGATTTGTATAATTGTGGCGAGTTTGGGCCTGCCGGCATGGCGGAATCCGGGGTGGCGCTGCTGCGCAAGGAACTGGCGGCCGCGTTGGAAAAGATCGCCGGGCTGGAAGCCGAGGCCGCGGAGCGGGCGGCCGAGATCGCGATGCTGAAGGCCAAGTCCACGGAGCAGGCGCTGCTGCGCAAGGAACTTGCGGCCTCGCTCGAAAAGATCGCCGGGCTGGAAGCCGAGGCCGCGGAGCGGGCGGCCGAGATCGCGATGCTGAAGGCCAAGTCCACGGAGCAGGCGCTGCTGCGCAAGGAACTGGCGGCCGCGTTGGAAAAGATCGCCTGGCTGGAAGCCGAGAACTCCGGGCTGAAGGCCAAGGCCGCCGAGCAGGCGGTCAGGCTTGCCGTGTGCGACGGCCCGAACGCGCCCTCGTCGTCCCTCACCACGTACGGCCCCCGGCGGAACGCCTGGCGCAAGGAGCGGGGCTACAAGGGGAGCGACGGGGCCGGATCCGACGGCAAGCCCGCTCCGGACGGCGGCGCCCCGCGCAAGATGGGCCCGCCCCAAGGGCACAAGGGCGTCTCGCACTGCAACAAGCCCGAGTTCACCATGAAGTGCGGGATCCTGACGTGCCCCGTGTGCTGCGGCCCCCTGGAGAAGTTCGACAGGTGGCGAAAGCTGGTCAACGACTTCGATCAGTTCTGGCGCGTGGTCACCGCGATGATCGAGGTGGAGACGGGCTGGTGCGGCAGGTGCGAGAAGTACTACGAGGCCCAGGCGCCGTTTCCGAAGGGCACCTCGTGCGGCCCGAGGGCGCTCGGCCTCATAATGGCGCTGTTCGAGATGGGCTGCACGGACGCGAGGATCGCCGGCTTTATCGAGTCCACGTTCTACTTCCGCATCTCGGAGGCGGCCGTGGCGAAGGCCCGGAGGGCCATGGCGGGCGCGTCGAAGAAGCAGCTGGAGGACATCAAGTGGGCGTTCCGCGAGAGCATGTTCGTGCACATGGACGAGACCGGGTTCAAGATCGGCGTGCTGGGCAAGACCGGCTACGTCTGGGTGGCCGTCGTGGGCAACGCCGTGTGGGTGCACTTCGCGCCCACCCGGGGGGCGGCGGTCCTGAGGGAGCACTTCGGCTGGCTGTCCCGCAGGGCGGTGGTGGCCGACGGGCTGCCGGCGTACCGCGCGTGGTTCCAGCATCTGCAGAGATGCTGCAGGCACCTGCTCGCCAAGGGCGAGGCCGTCGCCGTGGACGGCGACCCGGGGGACGAGGCGAGGCACGACTGGATGCAGGGGTACTACCACAAGATACACGGCATCAAGACGCTGGCGCCGTTCACCGTGACGTACCTGGCCAAGGAGTTCCACGACGCCGTGTCGGCGTACCCGGAAGGCAAGCTGAAGACGCACCTCGCCAACGCCGAGCCGCACGTGCTCACGTTCATGGGATTCCGCGGCATGCCGCCCCACAACAACCCCGCCGAGCTCGCCATACGCGACCTCATAGTGACGCAGCGCAACGCGCACCACAAGATCTCCACGCCGGAGGGGCGCAAGACGTTCTCCGAGCTGGTCACGATCGGGGGCACCGCCCGCATGAACGGCATGTTCCCGGGCAGGGCCTTCACCGAGATCGCCCGCAATCGCGACTGGAAAATGTTCGACCCCGGCCCGTGGGCCGGGCCCGACTGGTGCGTCTTCGATGACCCCGCATCCGGGCTGGTGCGCCCGCCCGGCTCCGCGGCGGGGCGGGCGCCGGCTCCGGCAGCGGCGTCCGCCTGACCGGCCCCAGCGGATCTGCCGGGCGCGCGCGGGCGGCGTCAGCCCGCGTCAGGCATCGGGACGGAGCGCCGTACCGGGGCGGCCGCGCGCCGAAAATGCCCCGAACCCTGCCGCGATCGCGCGGCGCGCGCCGATCGGGGCAGCCCGGGCGCGCGGGGGGCGGCGCCCGCCCGCCGAAGGATCCCCGCTCCGGCCGCGATCGCGCGGCGCGCGCCGATCGGGGCAGCCCGGGCGCGCGGGGGGCGCCGGGAGGGGGGGGGGAGGTAAGTGTGTACCGCGGGGCGGCGCAATGCATGAATAGCGGCGGCGGGAGGGGCGCGCATGGGGCTGGACCTCAAGCAGCTAGTCCACAGGGAGAGGGCCTCCCTCGAGGCGTTCTCGTCGAGGACCGTGGCCATCGACGCGTACAACGCGCTGTACCAGTTCCTGACCACCATACGGGGGATAGACGGCTCGCCGCTGGCCGACGACCAGGGGAGGGTGACGAGCCACCTGGCCGGCCTCCTGAACAGGAGCGTCAACCTGCTCTCGCTCGGGATAAGGCCCGTCTTCGTCTTCGACGGCAAGCCCCCGTCCCTCAAGTCGGCCGAGATAGAGAGGCGCAGGAGGGCGAAAAAGGCGGCGGCCGCGCGGTACGAGAGGGCGGTCTCCGCGGGGGACGCCGAGGGGGCCCGCAAGTACGCGCAGCAGACCACGGCCATAGGCGACTCTATGGTCGGCGAGTCCAAGAGGCTCCTCTCGCTGCTGGGCATACCGTGCGTGGACGCGCCCGCCGAGGGCGAGGCCACCGCGGCCCACATGACCGCGACCGGCCACGCCTTCGCCGCGGCCAGCCAGGACTACGACTCCGTGCTGTTCGGGGCGAAAAAGCTCGTGAGGAACTTCACCACGAGCGGCCGCCGCAAGCTGCCCGGCCGTAACGCGTACGTGAGCGTCGAGCCGGAGACCATAGACTCGGCGCGGACCCTCGAGGCGCTCGGGCTCACGCGGGAGCAGCTGGTGGACGTGGGCATACTCATAGGCACGGACTTCAACCCGGACGGCTTCCCGAGGATCGGCCCCAAGACGGCCCTAAAGCTGGTCAGGGAGCACTCCCGGCTGGAGGACATACCGCGCGTGCGGGACGACCTGGGCGGCACCGACTACGAGCAGATACGCAGGATATTCCTGGAGCCCGACGTGGCCGACCTGCCCGAGGGCGGCGCGGAGCAGGGCGGGGCGGACTACGAGGGCGTCTCGTCGTACCTGGTGGGCGAGCGCGGCTTTTCCGAGGACAGGGTGGGCGCGGCGCTCAACAGGCTCCGCAGGGCGCTGGACAAGAGGAGCCACAACCTGGACCGGTGGATGTGACCGGCGGGGGGCCGGCGCCCGGGGAGTCGGGGGCCTCGCGGCTCAAGAGGCTGTTCGTGCGCGCGTATTCCGGGAACGCCCACGCGTACGAGCCGGTCCCGCTGCGCCCCTCGCCGCTGCTGCAGGCGGGCGCGGGGGATCTCGCCGCGCTGCACGCGTTCGCGCGGGCCAGCCCCGTGTACGGCGAGCCGTCCGCGGTGGAGCTGGACGGCGGGCCCGCCTGCGCCGCGTACGAGGGGGACGTCACCGGGCACTGGCTGGACAGCACCAAGCACGACGGCAGCGCGGCCCCGTTCTACCCGACGTGGATGGTCTCCGCCCACGCGCTGGCCCGGGAGGCGGCCGCGCTCGGGGCGTCCGAGGCCGTCGACGTGGGGTCCGGCGACGGCAGGATAGCGTACTGCTGCGCGCTGGCCGGCATGAGGCCCCACTCCGTGGAGATAGACGGGGGGCTGGTGCGGCTGCAGCGCGAGATCTCGGCCGCCACGGGGGTGCGCATGGGCACGCTGGATGCGGCCGATGCCGCCCTGGTCGACTATTCGTCCCTGGGCCTGCGCAGGCCGTGCTTTTTCGTGGGCGCCCTCCCGGGGGCCGGCGAGCTGCTGGCCGGGAGCATCGCGCGGGCGGCGCTGGGCTGCCGCGGCCTCGAGGCGCCGCCCCTGTTCGCGCTGGCCGGGGTCGCCCCCGCGGCGGGCGGGCCGCCGGGGCCGCGCTGGGGGTGGGGCGGGCTGATCGCCGGGCACGGCATGAGGGTGCTGCGGGAGGTCTCCCTCCCCACCATGTGGACCGCCGAGCAGCCTGCCGACACGCCCTACATCTTCGCCGAGGGCCCCGGCTAGGCGCCCCCGGGCAGCGCCCCCTCCACCCCTCCGCCGCGCGCCCGATCCGCGCCCAATGCCGGCCCGGCTAGGCGCCCCCGGACAGCGCCCCCTCCACCTTTGTCAGCAGCACCGCGAACGGGTTCGCCCGGCCGGGCGCCCCCGGGCAGCGCCCCCTCCACCCCTCCGCCGCGCGCCTGATCCGCGCCCAATGCCGGCCCGGCTAGGCGCCCCCGGACAGCGCCCTCTTCACCGCCTCGACGGCCTCGGCGCCGCCGTCCTCCATGGTGCTCGTGTCCCCCGCGTCCCCGCCCGCCGCCAGCGCCCTGAGCAGCCTCCTCATCGTCTTGCCGGAGCGGGTCTTCGGGAGGGCGGGCACCACGTGTATGGCGGCCGGCACCGCGACGGGGCCGATGCGGCGCCTGACCGTCTCGGCCACCCCGGCGCGCAGGTCGCCCGCCGCCGCGGCCCCCGACGGCACCACGAACGCGGCGGCGACCTCGCCCTTCACCGCGTCCGGCACGGCGCAGACGGCGGCCTCGGCCACCCCGGGATGCTCCGCCACGGCGCCCTCCAGCTCGGCCGTGCCCAGCCTGTGGCCCGCCACGTTCAGCACGTCGTCGGCCCGCCCCAGGAGACGCAGGTAGCCGTCCCCGTCCCGCACGGCGTAGTCGCCCGCGTGGTACGAGCCAGGATACCTGGACCAGTACGCCTTTTCGTACCGCTCGTCGTCGCCCCACAGCGTGAGCATCATGCCGGGCCACGGGCCGTCCACCACGAGCTGGCCGCGGCGGCCGTCCGGGACGGCGCGCCCCCCGCCGTCCACCACCCGCATCCGCACCCCCGGTATGGGGGGGCCGGCCGAGCCGGGCTTGAGCGGCGCGTCCTCCAGCCCCGGCAGCGCCGAGGCCATTATCCCCCCCGTCTCGGTCTGCCACCACGTGTCTATGACGGGGCACCGGCCGCCCCCCACCTCGTCGCGGTACCACTCCCATACGGCGGGGCCGATTGGCTCGCCCACCGAGCCGAGCAGCCGCAGCCGCGACAGGTCGCGGCCGCCGGGCACCCCGGCCCCCGGCCGCATGGACATCCGCAGCGCGGTCGGCGTCGTGTACAGTATGGTGGCGCGGCGCCGCTCCGCCACGTCCCACAAGCGCCCGGGGCCCGGATGGTCGGGGGCGCCCTCGTACATCACCTGCGTGGCCCCGTGCAGGAGGGGGCCGTACGCCACGTAGCTGTGGCCGGTTACCCACCCCACGTCGGCCGTGCAAAAGTACACGTCGTCGTCCCGCACGTCGAAGGCCCACCGGAACGTGGAGTGCAGGTGCACCAGGTAGCCCCCCGTCCCGTGCAGCACCCCCTTGGGCCTGCCGGTGGTCCCCGAGGTGTACAGTATGAACAGCGGGTGCGCGCTGTCCAGCTCCTCGGCAGGGCACCAGGCCGGCGCCGCCTCCAGCAGCTCGTCCCACGACCAGCGGCGGGGGCCGGGGCCCGCGCGGGGCGGCGGCGGCGGCGCGCCCGCGCGCCGCACCTCCACCACGTGGCGGACGGGGCCCCGCCCCCCGGGCAGCCCCGCCAGCGCCCCGTCCACCGCATCGCGCAGCCGCACCGCGGATCCCCGGCGGCGCCCCTCGTCGGCGGTCACCACCACCGAGGCGCCCGAGTCCTCTATCCTCCGGCGCAGCGAGTCGGCGCTGAACCCGGAAAACACGACCGCGTGGACGGCCCCGATGCGGGCGCAGGCCAGCATGGCCGCCACCGCCTCCGGGATCATGGGCATGTACACCGCGACCCGGTCCCCGCGGCCCACCCCCAGCGACTTTAGCGCGTTGGCCGCGCGGCAGACCGTCCCGTGCAGCCCGCCGTACGTGACCGTCCGCTCCTCCCCGCCCTCGCCCTCCCACACTATGGCCGGCTTTCCGGACAGGCGCCCCAGGTGCACGTCCAGCGCGTTGTGCGACGCGTTGATCCTCCCCCCGGCGAACCACCGCGCGAACGGGGGGTTCCAGTCCAGCGCCCTGTCCCACCCGCGGAACCACGACAGGGAGCCGGCCTGCTCCTCCCAGAACGACACAGGGTCGGCGGCGGCCCTCCGGCGCAGCTCGGCCCCCCTCCCGCCGCTCCCCGCGCGCTCCCCCACGCCCCCGCGCGGGGCGGGATCCTCATAAACGTGGCGGGGCGGGGCGCCGGCCGGCGGGGCGGGGGGGGGAGGCGCCCCCGCCGGTCCGGATCCGCGCCGGGGGGGAGGGGCCGCCGGCCCCGCGCGCGGGCGGCCCGCTCCCGCCCCTCGAAATGAAAAAAGGATGGTGGATGCGCGGATGCTACTGCGCTTCCATGCGTGCCAGCCAGTCAGGTTTTGGTTGCTGCCGCTGCTGCGGGGGCTCCGGTATCGGCGCCTCGGTATGCGGGGGCTCCGGTATCGGCGCCTCGGTATGCGGGGGCTCCGGTATCGGCGCCTGCGGGGGCTCCGGTATCGGCGCCTGCGGGGGCTCCGGTATCGGCGCCTGCGGGGGCTCCGGTATCGGCGCCTGCGGGGGCTCCGGTATCGGCGCCTCGGTACGCGGGGGCTCCGGTATCGGCGCCTGCGTCGGCGCCTCGGGAAGCTTCGCCGCCGCGCCGGCGGGCTGCGTGCCCAGGTACGTGACGGCCGAGTCCTGGAGGTGCTTCGGCGCCGTGTCGAGCACCTGCTTGACCTCCATGTTCAGGTCGGCTATCCGCCTCTGCACGTTGGAGATCTCCGCGCCCTCGTGCGTCACGTGCTCCATCAGGCCGGCGGCCTGCGCCTTTACGGCCTGGAACGTCCGGTCGGGGATCTCCTCGCTCTTGAACTGGACCTTGGCGTCGAAGACGAGCAACTTGACGGCCTTCAGCTGCTCGTCAAGCTCCGCCTGGCGCTCCTCCAGGGTCGATCCGATGTCCCGCTCGCGGCGCTCGAAAGCGGCCAGCTGGGACCGGTACTTTTCGTTCACGATCTCGGCGTCCTCCCTCATCTCGTCGTTCTCGGAGACGATCTCCACCAGCGCGCGCAGCCGCCTCAGGGTCAGCCCCTTCTCGCGAAGGAGCCTCTGAGACTCCAGCCGCCACTTCGGTATGAAGATGACGATGTCGCCCTGCGCGACCAGCTGGTCGAACGGTATCTGCTTGAGCCCCTGCGAGCTGCAGTCCACGCCCACCGTCTGGATGGTGCCGTCTATATCGGTCATTGCGCCGATGACTTTGCCCACCAGGGCCCCGTACATGTCCTTCACCTGCCTTCCGACAATCCGCATGTCGTCGTTTGTCATGCCGTATAGTCGCCTCCCAGGTATAACGCGGCCGTTGTCAGGAAGTTTCCGGTTTTGGTGAGAATAAGTTAACAAAGCTGCGCTGCCGCCCGCGCCGGGGCGCTGCGGGGGCCGCTGTAGGGGGCTGCGGGGGCCGCTGTAGGGGGCTGCGGGGGCCGCTGTAGGGGGCTGCGGGGGCCGCTGTAGGGGGCTGCGGGGGCCGCTGTAGGGGGCTGCGGGGGCCGCTGTAGGGGGCTGCGGGGGCCGCTGTAGGGGGCTGCGGGGGCCGCTGTAGGGGGCTGCGGGGGCCGCTGTAGGGGGCTGCGGGGGCCGCTGTAGGGGGCTGCGGGGGCCGCTGTAGGGGGCTGCGGGGGCCGCTGTAGGGGGCTGCGGGGGCCGCTGTAGGGGGCTGCGGGGGCCGCTGTAGGGGGCTGCGGGGGCCGCTGTAGGGGGCTGCGGGGGCCGCTGTAGGGGGCTACCCGGGGGCCGCTGGGGGGCTACCCGGGGGCCGCTGGGGGGCTACCCGGGGGCCGCTGGGGGGCTACCCGGGGGCCGCTGGGGGGCTACCCGGGGGCCGCTGGGGGGCTACCCGGGGGCCGCTGGGGGGCTACCCGGGGGCCGCTGGGGGGCTACCCGGGGGCCGCTGGGGGGCTACCCGGGGGCCGCTGGGGGGCTACCCGGGGGCCGCTGGGGGGCTACCCGGGGGCCGCTGGGGGGCTACCCGGGGCCGCGGGAGGAAGCGGGGCAGGGGGGGCCGCGGGAGGAAGCGGGGCAGGGGGGGCCGCGGGAGGAGGATGACCGAGGCGCCGATGAGCCCCGCCTTCAAGTACGGAGGGGCGGGGCGAGGGAGGGCGCGGGAGGAGGATGCCCGGCCGCCGGACAGGTTCAGTTCCCCCGCCCCGCCCTGCCGCGTCCCGCGGCGGCGGGGGGCCGGGGCGGCGGAGGCGCGCAACCGCGGCGGCGGGGGGCCGGGGCGGCGGAGGCGCGCAACCGCGGCGGCGGGGGGCCGGGGCGGCGGGGGGCCGGGGCGGCGGGGGGCCGGGGCGGGCGGAGGCGCGCAGCCGCGGGGCGTACGGGAGGGCGGTGAGCCGCCGCGCCCGACCGGGCGGGCGGCGCGCAAAAAAAAAAAATGAAAAAGGCGGGAGGCGGAGCCCGTCGGGCTACGCCGTGGTGAATGCCGATATCCAGGACTTGAGTACGTTCCTGTTAAGGTCGGCGAACGCCTTCGCGTTGCCGTTGAACGTCTTTATGTTCTGCTGGGTGGCGTCTATGGCGGCCAGCGCGATCTGGTTCTGTATGGCGATCGCCTTGACGGCCTCGTCCATCGACTCGTGGATAACCCTCAGCGCCGTGTCCGGTATGTTGGCCGTCATGCCGGTCTTGTACGCGAACTCCTTCTGCAGGGTGACGCCCGTGCCGATGATGTTCTCGCACGCCTCGACGTACTCCTGCTGGGTGTTGGTGACCGACTGGTGGTACCTGGGTACCGACTGCTTCACTACCTCCATGAACTTGTCGACGTTCTGCTGGCACACGGCGTACACGTCCTTGGCAGCCGCGGTTTTGTGTCCTGTTGCTTCTGTGCTCATTGTTTCACCTCCTTTTTCGTTTGGGACCTCTTCGCTATCGGAAGCACGACGACCTGCACCAGGTCTCCCTCCGACAGCCTGAGCGCGTCCCTCTCGGCCTCCGGGATCGATATCCTCCCGTTGCTTCCGACCGACGTCTTGTACGCTCCCCAGTTGAGAAAGTTCGGCATCATCATGAGCATCTGCCCGATGTTCATCATCTTGTCGAGCCCCTGGGCCTGGAGGCTGCCGAGGCTCTTGGCTATGTCGGTCTGCGCCTCCGCAGCCCGCCCCGTCATCTCCCTCATGGCCTTCAGCGGCCCGGCGGGGTCCTGGCCTTCCCGGGCGCCCGCCATGGCGGCCCCGAAGCCCCTCATGAACTCGGTCTGCGCCTTGCCGCTCTTCTGGAGCCATTCCACGAACATCTCCGCTGGTTTGTTTTGGTATTGAGTACCGCTCATTGCCAATGGGTGGAATCAGGGGGTTATAAAGCATGGCTTCCGGCCTGCCGCGGCGGGGGGCGGCGCGGGCGCCCCAAGAATGCCAGGCCCGCGGGCAGGGACCGGGGCGGGCGCGCGGCCTCGGGATCGCGGCGCCCGGGCGGCGCTGCGGAACGGCGCGCGGCCGATGGGACCGCGGCCGGCGGCCCGGGGCGGGCCGGCGCCGCCTTTTTGCGCACCGCCGGGCCGGCGCCGCCTTTTTGCGCACCGCCGGGCCGGCGCCGCCTTTTTGCGCACCGCCGGGCCGGCGCCGCCTTTTTGCGCACCGCCGGGCCGGCGCCGCCTTTTTGCGCACCGCCGGGCCGGCGCCGCCTTTTTGCGCACCGCCGGGCCGGCGCCGCCTTTTTGCGCACCGCCGGGCCGGCGCCGCCTTTTTGCGCACCGCCGGGCCGGCGCCGCCTTTTTGCGCACCGCCGGGCCGGCGCCGCCTTTTTGCGCACCGCCGGGCCGGCGCCGCCTTTTTGCGCACCGCCGGGCCGGCGCCGCCTTTTTGCGCACCGCCGGGCCGGCGCCGCCTTTTTGCGCACCGCCGGGCCGGGCGGGCCTCAGGCGCCTTTCCGGCAGCTCGCGCTGCGGCCCTGCGCGTGGCGGGCGCCCGCAGCCGCGTACCCGGGCCGCCGCAGCATGCCGCTCTGCCCGCGGTCCCGCCGCGCATCGGCCCGAATGCCGCGGCCGTCCCGCGCGGCGCACGAGACAACCCCCGGAGCGCCGTCCGCGCGGCGCGGCGCGTTCCCGCTTCGGGCAGCCGCAACCGCCCGCGCGCGCGGGCCAAGCCTGCTGTCCGGCGCGTTCACGGCCGCAGGCAACGCCGGCAGCCTTTTGCGCGCGGCGATCCTCCGGCCGTCCAGAACAGCGCGGCGTTCGCCCCTCCAGGCCCGCATTTCCGCCGCGCATGCGCGCGCTGCCGGGACGCGGCATCACAACCGGCGCGCCGCCGGCGGATGCCACGGCCGGCACCGCTCCGGGCGCCGCGGCAGGCTCTCCGCGCATCGGACGCGCCCGCTGGCGGATGCCCGCAGCTCCCCCCGCCGCCCGGCTTCCCGCGCCTGCACGGCCCGGCGCCGCGCGCCTTTCCGCACGCCCGCGCCTTTCCCTCCTCGTCCTCCGGCCGGCATCTCCCCTTCCCGCCCCGTCCCGTCCGCCCCCCCCCCCCCGCCCGCGCTGCCCCTGCCTGCCTATCCCTTTCAGGCCACGCGGCCGTTGTGTCGGCGCCCGCGGCCGCCTTCCTGCCCCCACGGAGCGCCAGGACCCGCCGTCCGTGGAGGGAATGCGCAAGTCTGTGAACTTGAAGGCCGCCAGGTGGGGCAGCGGAAAAGACCCGCCCGCGCCAAGCGCCGCCGCGCAGTAGGGAACTCCGCGGGCGCGCCGCGGAATGCCGCACGGAACTGCCGTTGCCGGGATCCTGCAGGCACGGGACGGGCCGTCCAAGTAGGGCTCATTCGCGCCGGCTGAGACCCCGGGCGCGGAGCTTGGCATTGTGCGCGCTTATCCGCCCGCGGGCCGGGCGCCCGAGCCTGCGCCGCGCGCTACTCGTGACGGTTCTTCGAGGGAGAGAGCGGGGAATAGTCCTCGTCGAAATCCCACGTCCAGTAGGGCCCCTTGCCCCGCAGGTGTTCGGGCAGAAAGCGTTCCGGGTCGCGCCCAAGGATCAGGTTTTTCCTCCACACCGGCATCTTCTCGGCGCGTTTCACGGCCTCTTTCATGGTCTCTTTCAGCGTGCCTTCCTTGAATCTGATCATCATAATGCCTGCGCGCCGGACGGATATAAGCGTGGCTCGGGCGGCAGGGCACGAGATCAGCAACCCCCACTCCTCAGGCATGAATCTAGATCAACGAAGGCGCTTTCTCGCCTGTGACTGACGGGTACGTGACCTCATACGCGGCCTGGTGCGAGGCCGCGCACCCGCCGGGCGCGGGCCCGGATACGGTTTCGCCTATCCGGATCCGCGCCTGCGGAGCGGGGGCTACCGGACGCACACCAAGCCGATCGGCCAATCCAGTGTGGGCTCCCACGCATCTGCCACTGCCAACCGGGGCCGGGCGCACCAGTTGTAGGCCGCGTTGCCACCCGCGGGCCGGGCGCCCGAGCCTGCGCCGCGCGCTACTCGTGACGGTTCTTCGAGGGAGAGAGCGGGGAATAGTCCTCGTCGAAATCCCACGTCCAGTAGGGCCCCATGCCCCGCAGGTGTTCGGGCAGGGAGCTTTCCGGGTCGCGCCCAAGGATCAGGTTTTTCCTCCACACCGGCATCTTCTCGGCGCGTTTCACGGCCTCTTTCATGGTCTCTTTCAGCGTGCCTTCCTTGAATCTGATCAACAGCATGCCTGCGCGCCGGATGTATATAAGCGTGGCTCGGCTTGGTGCGTACGAGGTCAGCAACTCCTGCTCCCCAGACACGAATCTGGATCAGCGAAGGCGTTTTCACGCCTGTGACTAACGGGTACATGACCTTGTGCGCAGCCGTGGCACACACCCTCTGGTCGGAGGGCCTGAGCGACACGTGGTAGCATGGGTACATGACCTTGTGCGCAGCCGTGGCACACACCCACCTCACATCTCCAGCCGCCCGCTACGTCTCCGGACAGCCACAGCCGGCGGGAGCGATGCACGATCGTGGTCGGATCGAGGATCTTTTGACGCGCGCTCGCCCCACCGCAACCCGCCGTTCCAGCGCCCGATACGTGCCGGCGTTGCCAGAACGCGTCCAGCAGGCTACCGCTGCCGTCAGGCGGCCGCCGCTGCCGGTCAGGCGGCCGCCGCTGCCGGTCAGGCGGCCGCCGCTGCCGGTCAGGCGGCCGCACCAGTCGGGATGCGGGAGCCTTGAGGGCGCACCTGTCGAGCCCTGCACAAGGACGTGGGCTGTACACGTTCCACCCGGGGCCGCAGAACATCCCAACGACTACCATGCACACGAGCATGCCGTTTTTGCTGGAGGTGACCGCGAGTGCGAGAGTTTGTAGAGCGTGTCGCACCTCGGCATGGTGATCTGGCGGCCGATGTTGCGCTACGTCGCCGTTGTCGCGCTCAGCAAGCTCAGCGGGATTGTTGTGGGGCGGCATGTCGCAGCATCCCAGGAACGCGAGCATGCGCGGCACAGCGTTGGTAAGGTGCGTCCCTGGCTTGCCGCCCGGATGCGCATACACGATGCCGCGGATCCCGCAGGTCAGATGCACGGCGGCGAGCGGCGCCGGCGCCTTCATGCGGCGCATCCAGTCGTGGAAATCTAGTAGCCGTCCGTGCCTCGCCCCGGCCGCAGCACCGCCGCCCGCGGCGGCAGCTTCGCTCGAGGCGAGCAGGCGCCTCACCTCCGCAACCGCACGAACTCGTTGCGGTGCACCTGCGGCCCGTTGGCCGCCGCAGCCCGACCTAGCAGCCAGTCGGAGTGCCGCCACAGGGTGAGCGCGAAAACCGCCTGCGTGGCATCGGGCACGGCCGCCGCCTCGGCGTGGCCCGCCTTGCCCGCCGTGCCGGTACTGAAGCATGTCTCGCCCATGCGCGCGTACTTGCACTTCGTGAACTCCCGCATGATGAAAGCTGCCTGCCCGCCCAACGCGCCCGGCACGGCCCTGCGGGTCGATGCCATCGCCCGCGCCGGGGCGTCGAAGCGGAACGCGCCTGTGAAAATGCGCGCGATCATCGCATCCGCGCAGCTGCGCGAAAATGGCAGTACGGCGAAGGCGCCGAGCGAGGTACCCTAGAGATGGTGGCCGCGTACAACGAGCTCGCCATCACCCAGCAACACGGCGGAGGCGCCGAGCGAGGTACCCTAGAGATGGTGGCCGCGTACAACGAGCTCGCCATCACCCAGCAACACGGCGGAGGCGCCGAGCGAGGTACCCTAGAGATGGTGGCCGCGTACAACGAGCTCGCCATCACCCAGCAACACGGCGGAGGCGCCGAGCGAGGTACCCTAGAGACGGCAACGGGGCCTTGGATTCCCTCTCGCATCTGGTGCACCAGCCGAGCGGCACGATCATCGCGGCGATCATGCGCTTGTCCTGATCGAAGCCGCCGTCCGGCTTTTGCACGCCGGTCCTTTTCCCCAAGCGGCCGCCGCATCCGGGGCGCCCGGGGTTCGTGTACCGCCTGCGGAGCCGGGACCCGCCGCGGCGCTGGACGCCCCTGCGCCAGGCCGTCGGGCCCGTTTTGCGCGGAGCGCTGCCGCCGTCCGAAAGCGCGGGCCTGCCGCCAGATCCCGTCCCGCCGTCTGCAGCAGTCGTTCCGCCCGGCGCGGAACAGGGAAACTGCCGGCAGGAGCGCGGTTATATTCCTGCACGGGGCGAGCCCGGCCCCCCGTTTCGCGATCGCGGCGGCCGGCGCCGCGATCCCGGCATCCTGCGTTGCGATCCCGGCTTTCAGGCCCGCGTTTTCTGCGCGAGGCGGCCATTCGCCCGCGCAACGGCATCACATTACGTTGCAGCGGCAGTCAAAAACTCCACGATCCAGACGCGGCGACTTAGGAACCCGCCGTCCTGACGTGACTGCGCGGCGCAAGCCCGTCGAGGCAGGCGCGGGACGCGGCCGGCGGGGGGCCGAGTAGGGGGAACGCGGCCAAGCCGCGGCGCCGGCCGTCGAGGCAGGCGCGGGACGCGGCCGGCGGGGGGCGGGGGGAAGGAAGCAGGCGCGCAACCGGCCGTCCAGCCCACCTGCCGACGCCCGCGCCGGCCACGGGGCTCGCTGCACCGAGGCAGGAGCCGGCCCGCGCTCACGGCTACCGCCAGCGCACGTTCTTCCGCTCCAGCGCCCTGATCAGGTTTTCTATGTTGGCATCCTCCTCCGCGTAGAACTCCTTCGGCTCCCACAGCCGCGGCATGGACTCCGTGCCGTCCCACGGGATCGCCCTGCCGGTCGACTCGTCCTTGCGGTCCAGCATGGAAAACAGGTCCATGTAGCGGTCGGGCGATATGTCGAAGTGCGGCCTGAAGTGGACCTTGCCCTCCTCGTAGTCGCCCACGCTGATCGAGTCGACGAACAGGTCGGCCGCGTAGCTCTTGGGATACGGGACGTGGTAGATGAGGGCGCTTATCCCCGCCACGACTATGTGCTTCGCGCACATGTGGCACGGGAACGTGGTGCAGTACATGGTGCATCCGCACACCGGCACGCCCCTCCTCGCCGCGCCCACCAGCGCGTCCATCTCGGCGTGGACCTCCCTGCCGTATTCTATGAGGCCCATGAACCGCATGCTCCTTATCCTGTCGGATCGCAGCGCGGCGTCCAGCAGGCCCTCGGCGTCCATTTCCCCGTACTTTGCGGCGAGCCAGTCTTCTCCCCTGAGCCGGACCAGCGTGTCCTGGAGCATGCCCAGCTTTTGCACGTGGTTGGAGTCGTAGCCGCGCGCGTGTTCCCTGTGGTCGGCCCCGCCGCCTTCGGCGTACAGGCCGCCCCCCGCCTTTGGGACGTCGTTGGTGCCTACGGATACCACGGCGCCGGTCGCGTCCAATATGACGGCCCCCACTTGCCTCGACAGGGAGGACGATCTCCGGGCGCCTGCCGCCGCGTGGAACATGCCGAACTCGCCCGCGTACGGCGTGTGGTACGTGTTCCCGAACATGATCTCAATGTACCGGAAGATCTGCTTCCGCGCCACGGCCCAGTCGGAGGCATTGACTGTAAAGTCGGCCAGCTGGAAAGTCCCGCGCACGTCCTGCCCCCAGGCCCTTTCGTTGTCGTGGTAGTCCCGCCTGATCAGGCCTTCCGCACGCGATCCGAGGCTTTTCGCGAGCCTCGCGATCTGCCCCTCCAGGGACAGGTGCGCGGAGATGAGCCAGAGGCTCTTCCCGTAGAGCCTCTTGAGATTTTCTATCTCCTTTGGGTGCTTCAGCGACAGCACGACGTACGCGTGGTCGTGGCGCGGCTTTTCGGACGAGCCCGTTTTGGCCTTCCTGGATCTCTGTATCATGCCCTCGGCCAAGACGGACATGGCGCCGCCGCCCCCCGTCGCGCGCAGCTCGGCGGCGCGATCTATCCAAGACCCTATCCTGCCGTGCGCGGTGCCGTTCCGCTCGGCGCTCTCCAGTCCCTCTAACCCCGAGAGCTCCTCGCGGAGGTTCAATTTTTCCGCGCTGTATCCCACAGACGCCAAGGCTTCCGCGATGAGGTCGTAGATCCGATCCAGGTCCACTCCCAAGGGGGCGATCAGCGCGATTACCAGTTCCGGCCGGGGCCTGCTAGCCACGACATTGAGTACACACTTACCTCCCCCCCCCCTCCCGCCGCGACTTGGCCGCCCGGGCGGGCCCGCGCGCCGCGCAAGCTTAGGCTGGCCTAAGGGTCGATTTGTATAATTGTGGCGAGTTTGGGCCTGCCGGCATGGCGGAATCCGGGGTGGCGCTGCTGCGCAAGGAACTGGCGGCCGCGTTGGAAAAGATCGCCGGGCTGGAAGCCGAGGCCGCGGAGCGGGCGGCCGAGATCGCGATGCTGAAGGCCAAGTCCACGGAGCAGGCGCTGCTGCGCAAGGAACTTGCGGCCTCGCTCGAAAAGATCGCCGGGCTGGAAGCCGAGGCCGCGGAGCGGGCGGCCGAGATCGCGATGCTGAAGGCCAAGTCCACGGAGCAGGCGCTGCTGCGCAAGGAACTGGCGGCCGCGTTGGAAAAGATCGCCGGGCTGGAAGCCGAGGCCGCGGAGCGGGCGGCCGAGATCGCGATGCTGAAGGCCAAGTCCACGGAGCAGGCGCTGCTGCGCAAGGAACTGGCGGCCGCGTTGGAAAAGATCGCCGGGCTGGAAGCCGAGAACTCCGGGCTGAAGGCCAAGGCCGCCGAGCAGGCGGTCAGGCTTGCCGTGTGCGACGGCCCGAACGCGCCCTCGTCGTCCCTCACCACGTACGGCCCCCGGCGGAACGCCTGGCGCAAGGAGCGGGGCTACAAGGGGAGCGACGGGGCCGGGAGCGACGGCAAGCCCGCTCCGGACGGCGGCGCCCCGCGCAAGATGGGCCCGCCCCAAGGGCACAAGGGCGTCTCGCACTGCAACAAGCCCGAGTTCACCATGAAGTGCGGGATCCTGACGTGCCCCGTGTGCTGCGGCCCCCTGGAGAAGTTCGACAGGTGGCGAAAGCTGGTCAACGACTTCGATCAGTTCTGGCGCGTGGTCACCGCGATGATCGAGGTGGAGAAGGGCTGGTGCGGCAGGTGCGAGAAGTACTACGAGGCCCAGGCGCCGTTTCCGAAGGGCACCTCGTGCGGCCCGAGGGCGCTCGGCCTCATAATGGCGCTGTTCGAGATGGGCTGCACGGACGCGAGGATCGCCGGCTTTATCGAGTCCACGTTCTACTTCCGCATCTCGGAGGCGGCCGTGGCGAAGGCCCGGAGGGCCATGGCGGGCGCGTCGAAGAAGCAGCTGGAGGAGATCAAGTGGGCGTTCAGCGAGAGCATGTTCGTGCACATGGACGAGACCGGGTTCAAGATCGGCGTGCTGGGCAAGACCGGCTACGTCTGGGTGGCCGTCGTGGGCAACGCCGTGTGGGTGCACTTCGCGCCCACCCGGGGGGCGGCGGTCCTGAGGGAGCACTTCGGCTGGCTGTCCCGCAGGGCGGTGGTGGCCGACGGGCTGCCGGCGTACCGCGCGTGGTTCCAGCATCTGCAGAGATGCTGCAGGCACCTGCTCGCCAAGGGCGAGGCCGTCGCCGTGGACGGCGACCCGGGGGACGAGGCGAGGCACGACTGGATGCAGGGGTACTACCACAAGATACGCGGCATCAAGACGCTGGCGCCGTTCACCGTGACGTACCTGGCCAGGGAGTTCCACGACGCCGTGTCGGCGTACCCCGACGGCAAGCTGAAGACGCACCTCGCCAACGCCGAGCCGCACGTGCTCACGTTCATGGGATTCCGCGGCATGCCGCCCCACAACAACCCCGCCGAGCTCGCCATACGCGACCTCATAGTGACGCAGCGCAACGCGCACCACAAGATCTCCACGCCGGAGGGGCGCAAGGCGTTCTCCGAGCTGGTCACGATCGGGGGCACCGCCCGCATGAACGGCATGTTCCCGGGCAGGGCCTTCACCGAGATCGCCCGCAATCGCGACTGGAAAATGTTCGACCCCGGCCCGTGGGCCGGGCCCGACTGGTGCGTCTTCGATGACCCCGCATCCGGGCTGGTGCGCCCGCCCGGCTCCGCGGCGGGGCGGGCGCCGGCTCCGGCAGCGGCGTCCGCCTGACCGGCCCCAGCGGATCTGCCGGGCGCGCGCGGGCGGCGTCAGCCCGCGTCAGGCATCGGGACGGAGCGCCGTACCGGGGCGGCCGCGCGCCGAAAATGCCCCGAACCCTGCCGCGATCGCGCGGCGCGCGCCGATCGGGGCAGCCCGGGCGCGCGGGGGGCGGCGCCCGCCCGCCGAAGGATCCCCGCTCCGGCCGCGATCGCGCGGCGCGCGCCGATCGGGGCAGCCCGGGCGCGCGGGGGGCGCCGGGAGGGGGGGGAGGTAAGTGTGTACGACATTGACGTGCAATTCTATTAATATAAGTATTTGTTTTCTCGATCGGCGCGGGCCCGGACGCACCGGGGCGCTTTCGCGCCCGCGGCGGGGGGCGCCCCCGGGCCGGGGCCCGCTATCCCGCAAGGAACGAGAGCACGGCGCGGCTGAACTTTTCCGGGCTGTCGACGAACGGGGTGTGCCCCGAGCCCTCCATCCGGTAAAAGCTGCAGTCCCCTATGGCGGAATGGAACGCCTCGGCGAACTTCACCGGGATCACGGGATCCAGCGATCCCCACACCACCAGCGTCGGCGCCGTTATCTTCCTCAGCCGCTCGGCCATGCCCCCCGAGTTCTTGAGGCCCAGCAGCGTGGACATGAACGCCATCTTCGCGTTGGGCATGTGCATCCTCCGCACGAACGACTCGGCGATGCGGGGGTCGACCTCCCTGGAGGCGGACATGTCGAAGAAGGCCCGCGTCGCCGCCTCGATGCTCGGGTACAGCCCCGCCATTATGTACGACTGGAGTGCCGGGGTCACCAGCTTCATCGCGCCCGACGAGGAGACGAGCACCAGGCGGTCCACCGCCCCGGGGTTGCCGGCCGCGAACCAGGCCGCGACCTGCCCGCCGAGCGACGAGCCGACCAGGTGCGCCCTGCGTATCCCGAGCTCGTCGAGCAGGCCCCCCACGAAGTCCGAAAAGAACTCCTGGGTGTAGTCGGCCGCGGGCTTGTCGCTGTACCCGAAGCCGGGCAGGTCCGGTATCACCAGCCGGTACTCGCCCACCAGGAGCGGCGCCACGAACTGCCACCTCTCCGCGGACGCCCCGAGGCCGTGGATCAGTACCATGTCCCGCCCGCGCCCGCCCGACTCCAGGTAGCGCACCTCGTGCCCCCCCACCGTGACGAAGCGTTCCCTCACGCAGCCAGTTGCGCGGAAAAGTAGTTAAATTTTCGGTTGCGCGCGGGGGCATGGGGCCACGTGCCCGCCAGTCACAGGCGCGAAAACGCCTTCGCTGATCTGGGTTCGCGCCTGCGGGGCGGGGGCTGCCGGCCCCGTACCGCGCGGTCCCGCGGCCGGGCCCGGTGCGGCCGTCCGCGCCGAACGCCGGGGCGGGCGGGCCCGCGTCCGCCGGGCGCCGGATCGGGGGGCGGCCCGCCGCCGCCGGGCGCGGTCCCGGCCCGGGCCCGGGCCCGCCGAATACTTTTTTAACTGCCAGCCCCGCCGCGCCCCGTAATGCGGGCGAGGATGAAGAACATACTGGTCGCGCTGAACGGCAGGGGCTCCGACAAGAGCCTCGACCTGGCGCTGTCCATCGCCAAGCACTCGGGCGCCGCGGTCACCGGCCTCGTCGTGGTGGAGACCGGCTCGGGGACGGAGATGAAGGGCTCGCCGGACATCGACAGGAAGGCCGAGGCCGAGGCGGGGGAGCTGCTGCGCAGGGCCGAGGAGGCCGCGGGGGAGGAGGGCGTCAAGTTCCGGCCGAGGCTGGCGCACGGCAACATCGGCTACACCATAGTAAAGCACGCGCACTCGGGCAAGACAAAGTACGACATGCTGGTCATCGGCACCCGGGGGCGCGGCCTCGTAAAGTCGGTATTCTTCGGCAGCACGTCCAACCGCGTCCTGCACTACTGCAAGATACCCGTCCTCATCGCCAAGTGAGGGGGGCGTCAGCGCGCGCCGCGCTTCCCAAAGTACCCCTGGTGGTACTCCTCGGCCCTGTAGAACCGCCCGGCGGGGACTATCTCGGTGACCAGCGGCGCCGCGAAGCGGCCGGACCTGGCCAGCCTGTCCCGGGCCTCCCTGGCCTCCCTCTCCTGCCCCGGGCCGTGGAAGAACACGGCGGAGCGGTACTGCGATCCCACGTCGGGCCCCTGGCGGTTCGGGGTGGTCGGGTCGTGGTTGCCCCAGAACACCTCCAGGAGATCCCCGTACGAGACGCGGGCCGGATCGTACTCCACGCGCACCGCCTCGGCGTGCCCCGTTCCCCCGGCGCAGACCTCCTCGTACGTGGGGTCGCCGGCGGAGCCGCCCGCGTAGCCGACCGCGGTCCCCGTGACGCCGTCCACCTTCCCGAACAGCGCCTCCACGTGCCAGAAGCATCCCGCCGCGAACGTCGCCTGCGCCATGCCGGCGCCCCCCGCCGCGGGATTAAATTGCTTTCCGGCCGCGCCGGCATGAAGCCGCGCGCCCGCCGGCCGCGGCGAAAACTCCGCCGATCCGGGTGCGCGCCCGCGGGGCGGGGGCTGCCGGCCCCGCGCCGCGCCGCGGGAGCGCCGCCCCAGGCGCATGCGCCCCCGCAGGCCGCCCCGGCTGCCGGCCCCGCGCCGCGCCGCGGGCGCGTCACTCCACCACTCGGATCAGGTCCCGCAGGTGCCGCCGCGACTTCGGGGGCCGCTTCTTCGCCGGGTACCCCACGCAGAGTATGGACGACGGGCGCAGGCCCGTCCCGAGCACCTCCATGACCAGCCCCTCGTCCATCATGCCTATCCATATGGAGCTCAGCCCCAGGGCCGAGGCGGCGAGCTGCGAGTACGCGGCGGCCAGCGTGGCGTCCTGCAGCGAGAACTTTTCGAGCACGGCCGGCGGGAACCGCATCTTCACGCGCGAGGGCTCCATGCAGAACACCAGGACGACCGGCGCGTTCACGCACTGCTGGCCGTTGGCAGCCTCGGCCAGCGCCTGCTTGGCCCCCGCGTTCCGCACGTAGAACACCCTGAACCCCTGGAAGTTGCCCGCCGTGGGGGCCGTGTCGGCCGCGGCCAGTATCTTGTCCACCTTCCACTCCTCCACCTCGGTGCGGGCGAACTTGCGCGTGGAGCGCCTGCGCGCCATGACCCCGAACAGGTCGCGGCCGGCGGCGCCGGCGCCCGCCTCGCCGCCGGACGAGGCCGACATGATGGCCTGGTGGAGCGACTCGGCGGGCGGGGAGGCGGCGCCCCCGGCCGGGGCGGGAGGCGGGGAGGGCGGGGAGGCGGCGCCCCCGGCCGGGGCGGGAGGCGGGGAGGCGGCGCCCCCGGCCGGGGCGGGAGGCGGGGAGGCGGCGCCCCCGGCCGGGGGGGCGGGGCCCCACGCGGACGGGTAGAACTCCCTGGACGGGGCGCGGACGTACTGCGGCTCGTGCGGCACCCTGGCGTACTCTAGGACGCGGTCGCGGAGGCCGGCCGCGTCCGCCTCCAGCAGCCCGTCCCTCAGGCTGAACTGGACGACGTCCGAGTTCACCAGTATCGAGCTGGCGGCGTCCTCCAAGGACAGCGTCCCGGCCGCGTCCCTCCGGAGCAGGTCGACCAGCGAGGCCAGCTCCGCGCCGCCCAGGACGACGGCCCTCTCCGCGTCCTCGTAGTCGCCCTCCCACACGAGCCGGCATCCCCCGCTGCTGGCGTAGGCCGGCTCGACCCTCGAGAACCTCAACCCCGCCGCAACCGCGCCGCCGCGGCCCCCTCAGGACATCCCCGCAAAGACGTCGACCACCGTCCGCGCCAGCTCCTCGATGTTGGACGAGGGCTCGGCCGAGACCAGCAGCACTATGCGGCTTATGGGGAACGGAAAGCTCACCAGCACCGCCTTGTCGCGGCGGGCCGCCAGGTAGTTGATCGGGCCCAGGCTGGAGTCGTACTCTTTCCTTATGGACACGCTCGAGACGAACTTCATGAACGATCGCAGCCGCGTCTCGTCCCCCTCCAGCGGCACCAGCCCCTCGCGGAACCCCCCGGACACCAAGTCGCCGCCGTCGTCTATGATCCCGGCGAAGCGTATTCCCGGAACCCCCAGCAGGCGGGCGCACCTCTCCCCGTACGGGCGCGCGCCGTCCTCCGCCGCCGCCGCCGCAGCCCCTCCCGACATCCGCGGGTTTTGCCGATGCGGCGATAAAAACCTAGTTTTCGCCCCGCCGCGGGCGGGCGCGCCCCGATCGCCGTCAGCGCCCGTACGGGCCGGCCGAGGGGCACTCGGGGCATCCCGCGGCGCCGATCCGCCGCCCGCACCTCCGGCACGTAGGCGCGGCGCCCACCGCCTCGTGGCGCGACGACCTGAGGAGCTTGACGGCGAGCACGGCGATCAGCACGGCCCCCGCCGCGACGAGGATCCACGGCAGCGCCATGGGCCGGGCCCGCCGCTCCCCCCTAATAACTTGCGCCGGGGGGGGCGCGGGGGC
Organism: uncultured Candidatus Cenarchaeum sp.; assembly: GCA_958295735.1. Lineage (GTDB taxonomy): Archaea > Thermoproteota > Nitrososphaeria > Nitrososphaerales > Nitrosopumilaceae > Cenarchaeum. Next base: position 2,392,776 of record OY282369.1, on the reverse strand, counting down.
CCCGCGATCCCCGCCCGATCAGGGAAGCTCGAGATCCTCGGAGGCGCAGTGCTTGTGCACCCACTTGTCGGTGGCCGCATCCTTTACGATCTCCTTTCCCTGCTTTATCGGGGCCCCGCACGAGGGGCACTCCGATGCGAACTTTGCCTTCACGCCGCGCCCCCGGCGCGCCGCGATAAAACCCTTGCCGGCCGGCCGCCGCGCTGTGGAATCCGAAAAGTAGTTCACCCCCCCTCCCTAGCCGACATCGTACTCCTCTCCCGTCTGCCCGTCAATAACCTTTTCCTCGGCCTTCTTGGGCATCTTCCTCGCGAACGCCCGCGCCGGCGTCTCCAGGTTGTCCCAGTCGAGGGACATGTGGGGCCGGTCGTGGTTGTACCACCTCATGAACAGATCCACCGGATCGCTCTTCCTCATCATGATCGCCTCGAACTCGGGCAGCTTGCGCTGGATCTCCCCGTGCAGCCTCTCCAGCTTGCCGTTCGTCTGGGGGTGCCTCACGCCCGCCAGGATCTGGCGTATTCCAAGCTCGACCAGCCTCCTCTCGAACTCCGTCCTGCCGCGCTTCCTGTCCTCGGACTCGTTGGCGTAGAACTGCGCGCCGTGGTCGGTCATGATGGAGGCGGGCTTGCCGTGGTCGGCCATGGCCCGTTCCAGCACCGCCAGGGCGTTCTCCGCGGTGGCCCTCTCGAAGACCCCGTACCCCGTGACGAACCTGGAGGCGTCGTCCTCGTAGCACAGGAACCACCTGCCGTCGTCAAGCAGCTTCCAGTCGGTATGCCACAGCGAATTGGAGTGCTCGCGCTCGTATCGCACCCATTTGCGCCTTTTGGCCTTTTTGGGGTGAGTTTCTGCCATGTTTTCGTCCTTCAGCACGGCGTGTATCGCGCCGTGCGGGATATTCATTCCGGTCTGACTCGCTATGATCCTTTGCAGCGCCACCGCCCCTGTGTGCTCCGCCTGCCGCGCGGACAGCACGGCGGAGTGCTCCCTGCGCCCCGGCATCCCCTGCGGGGGCCTGCCCATCGGGGCAGGATGCGACATCTGGCCGACCGCGCGGGCCTTGTGCCTGGCCCACATCTTTTGGACCCACCGCACGGACACGCCCATGGATTCGGCTATCTCCGCGTTGGTGAGCTCTCCCTTCCTCTTCTGGCGGACTATCCACCGTATCTGCGACTCCTCTAGTTTCATGCCGTTCGGGTGATCCAGGCTCACATATTTCCCCAACCTTTTGCGCCAGACCCACACGCCTTTGTCTCCGCTCAAAGTCAGGCCGATGCGCCTGCTTTTGACCGACTTTACATACGATGACAAGGGGTGAACTACTTTTTGGACAATATAGCGGCCGCCGCGCGCGCCCGGCGGCCGCGGGCGCGGAAACTTCGCCGATCCGGCCCCGCGCCCGGGGGCGGGGCTGCCGGCCCCGCGCCGGCCGCTTCGGCGGGGCGGGCGGCCGCGGGGCCGGGGCGGGGCACGCCTCGGCCCCCTCGCGTTGAAAAAGGTGGCGGGTTGCTGGCGCCTGCCGAACCCTACTTGAACGACTCGATCTTGCGCACTATCTTCGCGTGATCGTACCTGGGCGAGCACGTCACGAAGAACAGGTGGGACCTGCCGGCGGGCACGACCAGCCGCTTCACGTCCGCGTACACGCTGAGCGTGTACCTGAACACGCCGATCTTCTTGGCGAGCTTCTTGCGCTCCTTTACGTTCCTGGCGGACTGCTCCAGGGACTTTAGGCTCTCCGAGGAGGAGAGCTTGTTCTCCACGGCCTTGCTTCGCCCGCTGTAGATCAGCTTGCCCTTCATGTCGCAGATCGTCACCACGCGGACGGACGAGCTCATACTCAGTATGGCATCAACCGCCGCGCCGACTTCTATTTCCATTGCGGTGTGCCGCGAACCGATGTGTGATAAAGGTTTCCGTGCGCCCGGTTAGCGTGTGTTGTGCAGAAATTAGTATACCCCCCTGCGCCATGGCCCCCCCTAGCAGGATTCCCAGCAGTGAGGATTCGGATCGTCTGCACGTCCACTTGCCAACCGCGCCCAAAAGTTGCCCCGAGCCGGCGCTACGGATCCCGCCGGAGCCGGAGCCGGCGCGGCGGGGCCGTCCCCGCCAAGCCGTCGCGGCATCGCGCCCGATCCGCCGCCGGGACGGGCCCCGCCCGGGGCCGGGACGGCATCGGGGGCGAATGCTGCCGCCCGCGCTGCCCCGGCGCGCGCGGGGCGGCATCGCGCGGGCCGCCGCCGGCGGTCAGTCGGCTACCGCCGCCGCCGTGGCCCTCGGCGGCCCGGTGGCAGGATGCGCGAACATGTCCCATTTCGGGTCGGCGAAGACGACCTTCAGGGCGGTCGACGGCCAGATTCCCAGGCGCCCGCGCGCAAAACCGGGATCCGCATGGCGCGCCGGCCGCGGATTGCCGAATGTTCCGTTTTTTGATCGTGCTTGCTGCGGCGGTCCGCGCCGCGCGCGGCCGCGGGCGGGAAGAATCCGGCCGCGGCGCGGGGGGCGGCGGCGGCCCCGGCTAGGAGCAGTTGACGACGAACGTGACGGTCTGCGATATGAAGTCGGCCTCGAGCGCGTCCAGCCCCGTCAGGTTGATCCGGAAGTCGACGTCCACGCTGCCGCCCGGCGGCGTCCCCCCCGGTATCACGGTGCCCGCGGCCAGCGGGGTAGAGTCGGCCCGCCGCGGGGAGGCGCCGTCCAGGCCCACGGCCATCTCCGTGTACGAGAACGGCAGCAGTCCCTGCACGGGGACGCCGTCCTTGAACTGCGCCCAGTCCGTGGCGGACACGGACACCGCGGGCATCGGGCCGGTCCCTATGTTCGTCACGGTCTGCCGCGCCGGCCTGCTCGTGCTCCCCGCGGACAGGTTTGGGAGGGCGAGCGCCGACTTTTCCAGGTCTATCCCGCACGAGTCCAGGCCCCGGAGCAGCTCGGGCGCCCGCTCCCACTCCGCCGCCGTATCTGACACGGACCACGCGCCGTACGTTATGGGCAGCCGCAGGTCGCCGGCGCCGTTCACGCCCGTGCGCCCGAGCGGGCCGCCGTCCGAGTCGGCCGCCCTTGCGACGTGCGCCCCCGCCCCCGACGGATCGCCCCCGGCCAGCGCCAGGGCCCTGCCGAGTATGCGCGCGGCCTCGTACGCGGCGTAGGCCGGCGTGGCCGACGCGGCGGGGCCCGGAGCGCCCGCGGGGCCGTACGCGGCATAGTCGACGAAGTCCGTCGCGGCGTTCCGCTCCACGGCGAACTGCACCGCGGACAGCCGCACGTCCCTGGCCAGCTGCACGGCCGCCGCGTCCCGCAGCACTAGGGGGGACGCGGCCACCCCGCCGCCCGCCCCCGCCCCCGCGCCGCCGGCCGCGAACCATGCAGACCTGTCCCGCACGGGGCTGCCCGCCCCCGCGCCCCCCGCGATGGCGGCCAGCCCCGAGTCGGAGCCGGCGTACACGACGGCCACGCTCCTGGCGGTCCCGCTGCCGGCCGCCTCCCGCACGGCGTCCCCTATGGGCGCGGCGGCCGCGCCGCCCCCGCCTCCCGAAAACTCGACGGGCGGGCCGACCTGCACGCCGAGCGGCCCCAGGTCGGACGCCAGCGGCCCCAGCAGGCCGTATTCCGGGCCGCGCGCGTCCGTCTGCACCACCGGCACGACCGCGCCGAACCCGCCCCGCGCGATCTCGACGGCGAGGACCCTGGCCAGGTGCGCCGCGCCGGGCTCCAGCCGGTATATGCCGTCCCCCTCCACGGCCAGCGAGCGCGCCGCGGACGAGTGCGACACCAGGGTTATCCCGTTCGCCCCGGCGTACCCCGCCATGCCGCGCAGCGCCGCATCCGAGGCCGGGCCCACGTACAGCGCGGGCCCCCGCCCGCCGTCGTGGGCGTCCCGGAGCGCCGCCCCGGCGGCGGCCCCGGACGCGCCGGCCGGGAGCGCGTATTCCGTGACGTTGACGAGGAACGCGTAGCCGCGCTCCTCCGAGAGGGCGTTGAAGGCGGCGGCGCCGAGCCGCGCCGCCCCGGCCGAGGGGTCTCCCGGGCCGCGCGAAAAGGCGCCCACCAGCACGCTCCGCTTGTCGCCCTCCTGCCCGCCCGCGGACTTTGGGCCGGGGTTTTCTAGGGGGTTCCCGAAGGCGTCGGTGACGTTCCCCGACACGTCGAACCGCACCTCGGAGCCGGCCGAGGCGGTCGTCCCGATGCCCGCGTTCCACGACACCACGACGTTGTTCCCGAACGCGGCGGCCCCCGAGGCGGCGCCGCGGTTGCCTTCCGCGGGGGCGCCGTCCACCCTGACGTTGGAATAGTGGGCCGGAACGGCCAGCACCGGCTCGTCGTACACTGCCGCGACGGAGCTGCCGTTCAGCACGAATGCCCACACGAACGACGGGCCGTCGGAGTCGCGGCCGGCGGACAGCGGCGCCGGCTCCCGCTCGTGCGCCGAGCGGCCGTTCGTGACGAAGCCGTCGGGCAGCGACACGGTGGTGTGCAGCGGGTCGGAGTACTCGGCGGCCCCGAGCGCCTCCGCCTTCGGGCCCGGCACGGGCAGCGCGAAGGTCCTGCCCCCCTCGCTGCCGGATGCGGCCGACTCGAAGTCGCCGGCGGACAGGGCCAGCGTCGCGTCGCCGCCCCCGCTCCGGCCGCGGATCTCGATCTCGCCCGCGAACGACCGCGCGTCCGGCATCGTGACCGCCTCGTCGAACGTGACGGTGAGCCGCCCCGTGCTGCCGCTTCCCGGCTCCAGGTTGATCGCCGCCGCGGCGAGGCGCGGGGGCGAGGGATCCTGCGCGTGCGCGAGCGGGACGGGGGGCAGGCCGCCCCGCGCGTACGGGCTGCCGCCCGCATCCGACACGAAGCCGTCGGGCAGCGACACGGTGGCCGAGCCCAGGTCCGCCCCGTTGAGCTGCACCCTCTTGGCGCCCGAGATGTCCAGCGCGAACGCCGCATCCCCCGGGTGGCCCGACGCGACGGAGGGGACGTCCGCGGCGGACAGGGCGACCTCCCCGCCGCCGCCGCGTATCACGATCTCTCCCGCGAACGACCGCGCGTCCGGCATCGTGACCGCCCCGCCGAACGTGACGGTGAGCCGGCCGTTGCTGCCCGCTTCCAGGTCCAGGGCGGCGGCTTCGAGCAGGACGCCCGCGGCGGGGGACGCGCCATCGTACGTTATCGAGAACCTGGCCGCGCCGGAGCCGATGCCCGTTGCCGCGCTCCGCGCCGCGCCCGCGGGGACGTCGACCAGTATGGTCCCGCCGATCGTGGGCGAGACGTCGAACGCGTACGTCGTGGAGTTGAGGGCCGCGAAGTCGTCTACGCCGCCGTGCGCGGTATCGTTTGAAAGCTCGATGTCGCCTGCCTCGAACCCGGTGACGGGCTCGGTAAAGTTCACCCGGAAGTTGATCGTGGTCGCGTTTGTCGGGCTCTGCTGGGCAGCCGTGACGGTCGGGGTCGGGACCGAGCTGTCGTATGTTATCGAGAACTGGTCCGCCGCGGTGTTGCCGTTTCCTGCCTTGTCCTGAGCTACGTCCGCGGGGACGTCGACCAGTATGGTCCCGTTGGTCGCGGGCGAGACGTCGAACGCGTACAGGGAGCCGCTGCCCGAGAAGTTGCCGACGCCGCCGTGCGCGGTATCGTTTGAAAGCTCGACGTCGCCCTGTTCGAACCCGGTGACGTTCTCCTCGAATTTCACCTGGAAATTGATCGTCGCCGCGCCGGTCGGGCTCTGCTGGGTGGCCGTGATGTTCGGGGCCGGGGCCGTGCCGTCGTATAGCCACGGAAATAAGTAACTGAGCTGGTCTTCGGCGGCGGAATAAGTAACTGAGCTAGTCTGGGGGCTGATTCGGGCCGTTTTTCGCGGGTGCCGCGTCCCGGGCCGCGAGGGATCAAATTGCGCAATAATTGGGAAAAAACGCCCGGCCGATCCGGAACGTTCATTTAGATTGTTTCCGGGGGCGCGGCATGCCGGCCCGCGCGGAGCTCATGCACGCCCTCGCGACGGAAAAGGATCCCCGCAAGAGGACGAGGATCCACGGAATCTGCAGGATCGTGATCGAGGAGGAAAGCTACAGGGAAGTCGCGAGGATCATGTACAAGTCGTACAACACGATCAGGGCGCGGCACGAGCGCTACCTGCGGGAAGGGCTCAAGGGCCTGGGCGATCGCCCCCGCCCCGGCCGCCCGCCCAAGATGACGAACCGGAAGCTCACCGAATTCATGGAAGAGGGGGACGCGCCGTGCAGGTTCCCGAAGCTGCTCGCGGAGAAGGTGAAGGAGAAGACCGGCATCGCGTACTGCGAGGGGGCGGTGCGCCGCAAGCTGCGCGACGGCGGCTATTCCCCCAAGGTCCCCGAGCCGGCGCGCGCCGGGAGGGAGTCGGTCAAAAACGTAGCAAAGTGGCAAAAATCGCTGAAACCGTGGCTCCTGGAGGCGGAAAACGACGGATTTCTGCCGTTCGTGGTGGACGAGTGCAGCCTGCTGCACGACTACCAGCCCAGGCGGAGCTTGTGGACGCTGGTCGGGAAGCGGGCCTGCGAGCGGTACGCGGGGAACCACGCGCGCAGGATGATCTTCGGGGCGCTGTCCATGAACGGCGACCAGGCGTTCATGAACGCGCAGAGGTTCGACACGGAGACGACGATCAAGTTCTTCAGGCGCGTGACGGCACGGCACGGCCCGGTGGCGCTGCTCGTGGACAGGGCGACGCCGCACCGATCGATCGGCACGAACGACTTCGTCAAGGACAACGAGGGACTCGTGCGCATCGGGTACTTCCCCACCGGGTGGCCCGAACTCAACCCGGTCGAATCCTGCTGGAACACGCTCAAGCGGCAACCGCACGCGCACCAGGTCTACCCGACGGTGGACGCGAGGATCGCGGAGTCGATGGAATACCTGAGGACGCACCGGTTCCACCTGGACGTCACGCGGTTTCTGTTCAGGGAGCCCGTCGCGAAGATCATCTGACGGCGCCGCGCGCGGTCGGGCCCCGCGCGTGCCGGCGCGCCGCGTCCGCAAAAACAACCCGAATGAACGCCCGCGATTAGCTCAGTTACTTATTTACGCGGCTATATATCATCGAGAACTGTTTTGCCGGTGTGTTGTTGTTTCCGGCAGCATCACGGGCTGCGCCCGCGGGGACGTCGACCAGTATCGCGCCGTCGGTCGTGGGCGAGACGTCGAACGTGTACGAGTCGCCGCTGCCCGAGAAGTTGCCGACGCCGCCGTGCGCGGTATCGTTTGAAAGCTCGACGTCGCCCTGTTCGAACCTGGTGACGTTCTCCTCGAATTTCACCTGGAAATTGATCGTGGCCGCGTTGGTCGGGCTCTGCTGGGCAGCCGTGATGTTCGGGGCCGGGGCCGTGCCGTCGTACGTCATCGAGAACTGGGCCGACTTGGTGCTGCCGATGTTTGTTGCCGCGCTCCGCGCCGCGCCCGCGGGGACGTCGACCAGTATGGTGCCGTCGGTCGTGGGCGAGACGTCGAACGTGTACAGGGAGCCGCTGCCCGCGAAGTTGGCCGCGCCGCCGTGCGCGGTATCGTTTGAAAGCTCGATGTCGCCTGCCTCGAACCCGGTGACGGGCACGCTGAAGTTCACCTGGAAATTGATCGTCGCCGCGTTGGTAGGGCTCTGCTGGGTAGCCGTGACGGTCGGGGTCGGGACCGAGCTGTCGTATGTTATCGAGAACTGGTCCGCCGCGGTGTTGCCGTTTCCTGCCTTGTCCTGAGCTCCGTCCGCGGGGACGTCGACCAGTATGGTCCCGTCGGATTCCGGCGAGACGTCGAACGTGTACGTCGTGGAGTTGAGGGCCGCGAAGTTGCCGACGCCGCCGTGCTCGGTATCGTTTGAAAGCTCGATGTCGCCTGCCTCGAACCCGGTGACGGGCTCGGTAAAGTTCACCGTGAACGGGATGGTGGTGGCGCCGGTCAGGCCGGGCAGCGCGGAGGTTACGCTGGGGGCGGGGGCGGTCCTGTCTATGCTGATGCTCGCGGTGTTGGAGGCCCCGTTCGGGTTTCCGGCCGCATCATGCACGAGGCCGGGCGGCAGGCTCACCGTGAGCGCCTGCCCGTCGGCCGGATCCGCCACGTCGAACTCGGCGCGCGCCGCATCGAACAGCGTGACGCGGTGGTTGTCCCCGTCTGCCGCGTACACGCGGCCCGATGAGTCCACCGCCACGCCCGTCACGTTGTTGGGCGAGTTGGCGAGGCTGGCGACGGGCTGCCCCGCTGAGTCGAACGCCCGGACGCTGCCGTTGCCGGCATCGGCGACGAACACGTTGCCCGCGTGGTCCACGTCCACGGCGGACGGGGAGTCGAGCGAGTCGTGGATGTCGCGGACGGGCTGACCCGCGGCATCGTACACGCGGACGCTGCCGTTGTTCGAGTCGGCCACGTACACGCTGCCCGAGCCGTCGACCGCGATGCCGCTCGGCTGGTCGTGCGGGCCGCCGACGTCGCGGACGTGCCGCCACGCGTGGTCGAACACCTGGACGCGGCCGTTGCCCCTGTCGGCCACGTACGCGTTGCCCGAGGAGTCTACCGCCACGCCGCTCGGAGCGCTGAAGTTTTCGATGTCGTGGACGTGTTCCCACGCGGAGTCGAATACCCGGACGCTGTTGCCGCCGGCGTCGGCCACGTATATTCGGCCGTACGGGCCGCCCACCGCCACGTCCAGCGGGGACGCAAGGCCGCCGATGTCGCCGGCGTGGTGCCCCGCCCTGCTGAATATGGAGACGCGGTGGTTGCCGGCGTCGGCCACGTATATGCGGCCCTCGGCATCCACGTCCACGCCGCGCGGCCCGTCGAACTGGCCGCCGCCCGAGCCGGGGCTTCCAAAGTCGGCGCCGTGCGGCCATACGGTGCCCAGGTTCTGCACGGTGCCCGAGGAGGTTTCCATGTGGGAGGCCTCGAGCGCGGTCGCGTTCACGGGCTCGCCGAATGTCAGGTTGAAGGGCACCGCTGCCAGGTTGGTGGGGCCCGGCTGCATCGGGGCGATCGCCGGGGCAGGGGGCGTGCCGTCGTACGTTATCAGGAACCGGGTTGCCACGTCGACGGGGTTGCCCGGCGCGTCCCGCGCCGCGCCCGCGGGAATATTCACCAGTATGGTCCCGTCTAACGCGGGCGAGGCGCCGGGCGAGGGCGAGACGTCGAACTCGTACGAGGCGCCGCTGCCCGAGAAGTTGCCGACGCTTCTGCCGGAGGCCGTTCCCGAAAGCTCGATGTCGACTGCATCGAACCCGGTGACGTTCTCCTCGAATTTCACCTGGAAATTGATCGTGGCCGCGTTGGTCGGGCTCTGCTGGGTGGCCGCGATGGTCGGGGCCGGGGCCGTGCCGTCGTATACCATCGAGAACTGTTTTGCCCGTGTGTTGTTGTTTCCGGCCGCATCTTGGGCTGCGCCCGCGGGGACGTCGACCAGTATTGTCCCGTCGGATTCCGGCGAGACGTCGAACGCGTACGTCGTGGAGTTGAGAGGCGCGAAGTTGGCCGCGCCGCCGTGCGCAGTAGTGTTTGAAAGATCGATGCCGCCTGCCGTGAACCCGGTGACGTTCTCGTTGAATTTCACCTGGAAATTGATCGTGGCCGCGTTGGTCGGGCTCTGCTGGGTGGCCGTGATGGTCGGGGCAGGGGCCGTGATGTCGTACGTTATCAAGAACTGTTTTGCCCGTGTGTTGTTGTTTCCGGCCTCGTCCCGCGCTCCGCCCGCGGGGACGTCGACCAGTATGGTCACGTGCAACGTGGGCGAGACGTCGAAGTAATACGAGTCGCCGCTGCCCGAGAAGTTGTCTACGCCGCCGTGCGCGGTAGTGTTTGAAAGATCGATGTCGCCTGCCCCGAACCCGGTGACGTTCTCGTTGAATTTCACCTGGAAATTGATCGTGGCCGCGTTTGTCGGGCTCTGCTGGGTAGCCGTGATGGTCGGGACCGGAGCCTTGCTGTCGTACGTTATCATGAACTGTTTTGCCGGGGCATTCCTGTTTCCGGCATCATCTCGGGCCACGTCCGCGGGGACGTCGACCAGTATGGTGCCGTCGGTCGTGGGCGAGACGCCGAACGTGTACGTCGTGGAGTTGAGGGGCGTGAAGTTGATCGCGCCGCCGTGTTTGGTATCGTTTGAAATCTCGATGTCGCCTTCCTCGAACCCGGTGACGGGCACGCTGAAGTTCACCTGGAAATTGATCGTGGCCGCGTTTGTCGGGCTCTGCTGGGTAGCCGTGATGGTCGGGACCGGGACCGTGGTGTTGTATATTATCGAGAACTGTTCCGCCGCGGTGTTGCCGTTTCCGGCAGCATCTTGGGTTACGTTCGCGGGGACGTCGACCAGTATCGCGCCGTCGGTCGTGGGCGAGACGTAGAACGTGTACAGGGAGCCGCTGCCCGAGAAGTTGCCGACGCCGCCGTGCGCGGTATCGTTTGAAAGCTCGATGTAGCCTGCCTCGAACTCGGTGACGTTCTCGCCAAAGTCTATCATGAACGGGATGGTGGAGGCGGCGGTCGGGCCGGGCAGCGCGGAGGTTATGTTGGGGGCGGGGGCGGTCCTGTCTATGCGGATGCCCGCCGCATCGGAGGCGGCGTTCGCGTTCCCGGCCGCGTCCGTCACGCGGCCGGCCGGCAGGCCCACCGTCAGCGTCCGCCCGTCGGCCGGATCCGCCACCTCGAAGGCGAAGTCGCGCGCCGCGTCGTGGGCCTTGATGCGGTGGGCCGGCCTTTCGGTCACGTACAGGGCGCCCGAGGCGGGGTCGACCGCCGCGGCGTGCGGGCCGCTGAGCCCCGCGACGTCGACGGAGTGGTCCCACGAGGAGTCGTACACGCGGACGCGGCCGTTGTCGAAGTCGGCCACGTACGAGTAGCCGGAGGCGTCCACGGCCACGCCGTGCGGCTGGCCGAACGGGTCCGCGGCGTCGGCGATGTCGGCGACTTTGGTCATGCTGGGGTCGTACACGCGGACGATGTTGGCGCCGGTGTCGGCCACGTACAGGTAGCCGGAGGCGTTGACCGCCGCGCCGCGCGGCTGGCTGAACCCGGTGATGTCTCCGACGAGGGCCAGGGAGGAGTCGTACACGCGGACGCGGTTGTTGCCGTAGTCGACCACGTAGGCGTGGCCCGACGGGCCGCCGACCGCCACGGCGGTCGGCTGGACGAACGGGTCCGTGGCGTTGGCGATGTCGGCGACTTTGGTCCTGCTGGGGTCGTACACGCGGACGGCGTGGGCGTTGGTGTCGGCCACGTACAGGTAGCCGGAGGCGTTGACCGCCGCGCCGTTCGGCCAGGCGAGCCCCGTGATGTCGGCCACGTGGCCTCCGGCGGAGTCGAGCACCTGGACGCGGTTGTTGGCCCTGTCGGCCACGTATATCGTGCCGGAGGCGTCGACGGCTATTCCTGACGGCTCGTTGAACTGGCCGGGGCCCGAGCCGGGGCCGCTGCCGAAGGTCGCGCCGGGCCGCCACGCGTCGCGCAGGTTCCGCACGGTCCCCGAGGTCGCGTTTATGTCCGAGGCCTCGAGGGTGGACGCGTTCACGGGCTCGCTGAATGTCAGGTTGAATGGCACCGCCGTCAGGTTGGTGGGGCCGGGCCGCGCCGCGGCGAAGGCGGGGACGGGGGCCGTGCCGTCGTACCTTATGGAGAACCGTTCCGCCGCGGTGTTGTTGTTCCCGGCCTCGTCCCGCGCCCCGCCCGCGGGGACGTCGACCAGTATGGTCCCGTCGGCCGCGGGCGAGGCGCCGAACGCGTACGAGGCGCCGCTGCCCGAGAAGTCGGTCGCGTTGCCGGGCGCGGCCGTCCCCGAAAGCGCGATGCCGGCCAGTTCGAACCCGGTGACGGGCTCGCTGAAGGCGACCGTGAAATTGATCGTCCTGGCGTTGGTCGGGCCCCGCTGCGCGGCCGTGATGGTCGGGGCCGGGGCCGTGCCGTCGTACGTCATCTGGAACTGGGCCGACTTGGTGCTGTTGATGCCCGCATCAATCCGCGCCGCGCCCGCTGGGACGTCGACCAGTATGGTGCCGTCGGCCGTGGGCGAGACGTCGAACGTGTACAGGGAGCCGCTGCCCGAGAAGTTGCCGACGCCGCCGTGCGCGGCGGTCCCCGAAAGCTCGATGCCGCCTGCCGTGAACTCGATGACGGGTTTGCTGAAGTTCACCAGGAAATTGATCGTCGCCGCGTTGGTGGGGCTCTGCTGCGTGGCCGTGACGGTCGGGGTCGAGACCGCGCTGTTGTACGTTATCGAGAACTGGTCCGCCGCGGTGTTGATGTTTCCGGCCCCATCATGGGTTACGTTCGCGGGGACGTCGACCAGTATGGTCCCGTTGGTCGCGGGCGAGACGTAGAACGTGTACGAGTCGCCGCTGCCCGAGAAGTTGCCGACGCTTACGCCGGAGGCATTCCCCGAAAGCTCGATGTCGCCTGCCTCGAACCCGGTGACGTTCTCGCCAAAGTCCACCGCGAACGGGATGGTGGGGGCGGCGGTCGGGCCGGGCAGCGCGGAGGTTACGTTGGGGGCGGGGGCGGTCCTGTCTGCGCGGATGCTCGCCGCATCGGAGGCGGCGTTCTCGTTTCCCGCCAGGTCGTGCACGAGGCCTGCCGGCAGGCTCACCGCGAGCTCCTGCCCGTCGGCCGGATCCGCCACGTTGAACTCGACGTGCGGCGCATCGAATGTCCGGATGCGGTGGGCGGTCCTTTCGGTCACGTACAGGGCTCCCGCGGCGCCGTCGACCTCCACGCCGTACGGGCCGCTGAGCCCCGTGATGTCGGAGACGCGGGCCCTCGAGGAGTCGTACACGCGGACGCGGTCGTTGCCGAAGTCCGCCACGTATATGCTGCCGAAGGCATCTACCGCCACGCCGTACGGGCTGCTGAGCCCGGTGATGTGGCCGGCGAGGGTAAAGTTGGGGCGGTATATGCTGACGCGGTTGCCGTCCCTCTCGGTCACGTACGTGATGCCGGAGGCATCCACCGCCACGCCGAACGGGTTGTTGAGCCCGGTGATATCGTCGACAAAGTCCAAGGAGGAGTCGTACACGCGGACGCGGTCGTTGCCGAAGTCGACCACGTGTATGCGGCCCGACGGGCCGCCCACCGCCACGTCGACCGGCTGGGCGAAGTCGTCGTCTAGTTCGGCGACTTGGGTTCTGCCGTGGTCGTATATGCTGACGACGTTGCGGCTGAATTCGGCCACGTATATGCGGCCCGACGGACCGTCGATCGTCACGCCGTACGGTGTGCTGATCCCCGTAATGTTGGCGACACGCTCCAGGGAAGAGTCGAGCACCTGGATGCGGTTGTTTCCCCGGTCGGCCACGTAGATGTTTCCCGAGCCGTCGACGGCGATGCCGGACGGGTTGTCGAACTGCACGGGGCCAGTTCCTCGGCCGCCGAAGGTCGCGTTGGGCGGCCATGCGCTGGTCAGGTTCTGCACCGTTCCGGAGGAGGCGACGACGTCCGAGGCCGCGAGGGCGATCGCGTTTGCGGGCTCGCTGAAGGTCAGGTTGAAGGGCACCGCCGTCAGGTTGGTGGGGCCGGGCGCCTCCGCGGCGAGCGCCGGGACCGGGGCCGTCTCGTCGTACGTGATCGAGAACCGTTCCGCGGGGGCGTTGCCGTTCCCGGCCTCGTCCCGCGCCCCGCCCGCGGGGACGTCGACCAGTATGGTCCCGTCGGTCGAGGGCGAGGCGCCGAACGTGTACGAGGCGCCGCTGCCCGCGAAGTCGGTCGCGTTGCCGGGCGCGGCCGTCCCCGAAAGCGCGATGCCGGCCAGTTCGAACCCGGTGACGGGCTCGCTGAAGGCGACCGTGAAATTGATCGTCCTGGCGTTGGTCGGGCTGGACTGCGCGGAGGTTGTGGCGGGCATCGGGGCCGTCCTGTCTACGCCGATCTCCGCCGTGTTGGATTCCTCGTTCCCGATCCCGGCCGTGTCCTCCACGCGTCCGGCAGGCAGGCTCACCGCGAGCCGCCCGTCGGCCGGATCCGCCACGTCGAACGCGTACGCGAGATCAAGCGCCTTTACGGTGTTGTTGCTTGTCACGTACAGGGTGCCCGAAGAGTCGTCGACTGCCACGCCGCGCGGTTCGCTAAATCCGGTGATGTTGGCAGCCGACTGCAGTGCGGAACTGTAGATCCGGACCGTGTCGCTTCCCGTGTCGGCCACGTATATCGCGCCCGAGCCGTCGACTGCCACGCCGCTTGGCTGGCTGAGTCCGCTGATGGTGGCGGCGCTGCTCCCGTTGGGGTTGAACTTGCGGACGTTGCCGGCGCCCGTGTTGGCCACGTATATCGCGCCCGAGCCGTCGACTGCCACGCCGCTTGGCTGGCTGAGCCCGCTGATGGTGTCGGCGCTGCTCCCGTTGGGGTGGAATTTGCGGACGTTGTCGGCGCCCGTGTCGGCCACGTACACGGCGCCCGAGCCGTCGACTGCCACGCCGCTTGGCTGGCTGAGTCCGCTAATGATGACGGCGCTGCTCCCGTCGGGGTTGAACTTGCTGACGTTGCCGGCATCCATGTAGGCCACGTACACGGCGCCCGAGTCGCTTACCGCCACGCCGGTTGGTCTGGTGAACCCGGCAATGCTGCCGTTGTAAGTCCCGTCGGGGCGTAATATTTGGACGCGCGAGTTGTCTTGGTCGGCCACGTGTATGAAGCCCGAGCCGTTCACGGCCACGCCGCGCGGATCTCCGAACTCGCCGTCTCCGCTGCCGGGCGCGCCGATGGTGCGGGTGTGGAGCGGCGACACGCGCAGGTTCTGCACCGTGCCGGAAGAGGCGCTTATGTCGGACGCGTCGAGGGTCGCGGGGCGTATCGGCTCGTTGAATTTCAGGCGGAATGGCACCGCCGCCAAGTTGGTGGGGCCGGGCTGGGCGGGGGTGGTGATGGTGGCCGTCGGGCTCCTCTCTATGACGATCACTTCCGTGTTGGATGCCTCGTTCGCGTTGCCGCCCGCATCCTGCACGCGGCCGGCAGGCAGGCTCACCGCGAGCCGCCCGGCGGCAGGATCCGCCACGTCGAACGCGTACGCGGTGTCGAATATACGGATGCGTTCAACTGGCCTCTCTGCCACGTATATCTTGCCCGTGGTGCCGTTGATGTCCACGTCGATCGGGCGCGAAAACCCACCGGGAAGGTCGGCGACGTGTTGCCGCGTGGAGTTGAATATCTTGACGCGGTTGTTGTACGTGTCGGCCACGTATATCGTGCCAGAGATGTCGTCTACTGCCACGCCGGACGGCGTGCGGAATGTGGTCGGGAGAAGGCCGGTGCTCTCGCGGGCCGAGTTGAACGTATTCACCGTGTTGTTGTTCGTGTTGGCCACGTATATCGCTCCCGAGCCGTCGACTGCCACGCCGGACGGCTGGTCGAACCCGGTGATGTTGGTGACGTGGTTCCAGTCGGAATCGAATATGCTGACGACGTGGGTACCCCTGTCGGCCACGTGTATGTGGCCCGAGCCGCTCACCGCCACGTCGGTAGGCCTAGTGAACCCTGTGATGTCGGCGACGTGGCTCCCGCCGGAATCGAAGATCCTGACGCGGCCGTTCCACGTGTCGGCCACGTATAGGGAGCCCGAGCCGTCGACCTCCACGCCGTTCGGAGAGTTGAAAGACGGGTTGGATGCGACGATGCTGGCGGCGTGGCTCCCGTTGGAATGGAAGACTTGGACGCGGTTGTTGAACGTGTCGGCCACGTATATCTTGCCGGACGTGCCGTCTGCCTCCACGCCGTTCGGCCGGTCTATCTGGCCGGTGCCCGAGCCGCGGCTGCCGAAAGTTGCGCTGAGTTGCGGCATTAGGCGCAGGTTCTGCACGGTGCCCGAGGAGGCGACGATGTCGGACGCGCTGAGGGTCGTGTGGTCTACGCCCTTGTTGAACTTCATGACGAACGGCACGGACGCCAAGGCGGTGGGGGAGTCCGTGCCGTTTGAAATCTCGGCGGTCAGTTGGTGGCTGTCCGCGTGCGCGGGCGGCGCGGAGGCGGGGGCCGCGAGGAAGAGGGCCGCGGACGGGATCAGGACTGCGGCGAGCAGCAGCAGGCGCCGCGATGCCGACGGCCCCGGGATTTTGGCGGGCGCGGCCCCTTCATTCTTTCCGTTTCCCTCCCCCCCCCCCCGCCTGGACGCGGGATTGCGCGCGCCGGAGGATCGCCCCCGGCAGCCGCTTGGCGCGGCCTTGCCGCCGGCGCCCCGCGCCTCCGCCCGGGGGCGCGGGGCGCCGCTTTTCGCCGGCCCGCGGGATCCCGCGCGCGGATGCAGGGGCAGGCAACCCCAAGCCATCCCGGTCCCGCGGCACGCGCGCCCTGTTGAGGGGGTTGACCCCGAGGGGGTTATGCACGGCAACCCCAAGCCATCCCGGTCCCGCGGCATGCGCGCCCGTCGCGCCGCCGCTAGTTAAACATGGCTGCGGGCGCGGCGGCGCGGGGAGGCCTGCGGCGCGGCGGCGCGGCGGCGATCCGCCGCGCGGGGGGCGATCCGTAACAAACACGATTAAGAAATGCAGTATTCGACAATCTGCGGCCGGCGCGCCCGGCGGATGCCGGTTTTGCGCGCGGTCGCGGCGGGCCGGACCGCCGCGCGGGGCGGCGGGGCGCGGGGCGGCCGGCATCGCCGCGGGAAAGGGGCGCGGGGCGGCCGGCATCGCCGCGGGAAAGGGGCGCGGGGCGGCCGGCATCGCCGCGGGAAAGGGGCGCGGGGCGGCCGGCATCGCCGCGGGAAAGGGGCGCGGGGCGGCCGGCATCGCCGCGGGAAAGGGGCGCGGGGCGGCCGGCATCGCCGCGGGAAAGGGGCGCGGGGCGGCCGGCATCGCCGCGGGAAAGGGGCGCGGGACGGCCGGCATCGCCGCGGGAAAGGGGCGCGGGACGGCCGGCATCGCCGCGGCCGCGCGCAAAACCGGCATCCGCATGGCGCGCCGGCCGCGGATTGCCGAACATTCCGTTTCTTAGTTGTGTTCGTTGCGGGAGCCAGGTGACGTGGTTTCCGCACAACGCGACGCGCGCCGCGCCGGCAAACCTTTTTTTAGATTGGCCGCATCGGCCGCGCCGTGCCAGGCCGCAAGCGCCGCAGCAGGGAGGAGCGCCTGTACGATGCCGTCGAGAGGGGGATCGCCTTCAAGAACGCCGGCATGTACAAGGCGGCGATCCGGTGCTACGACAGGGTGCTGGGGGCCGAGCCGGATCACCTTGGGGCCACGGCGAACAAGGGCGCGGCCCTCTTGATGATGGGCAGGCACGGGGAGGCGATCCGGTGCTGCGATGCCGCCCTGCGGCGCGACCCGGGCAACTTTGCCGTGCTCGTGAACAAGGGCACCGCGCTGGGCAAGGCCGGCAGGCACGGGGAGGCGATCCGGTGCTTCGGCGCGGCGATGCGCATCGAGCCCGGATCGGCTGTGCCGCACCTGTACGTGGGGATCATGCACTACGAGAGGTCCAGGTACGGCGAGGCGCTCGGCCGCCTCGCGGCCGCGTGCCGGCTGGATCCGGGAAACGCCCGCGCGCTGGCGCTCGCCGGCAGCACCCTCGTGGCGCTGGAGCGCCACGCCGATGCCCTCCCGTTCCTCAGGAAGGCGCGCCTGCTCGAGCCCGGCGACGGCCAGGTAGCGATGGATCTTGGCGCCGCGCTGCTGCGCGCGGGCAGGCGCGGGGAGGCCGCCGGATGCCTCGAGGCCGCGCTGCGCATCTGGCCGGACCTCGGCGCGGCGCGGGTACTCGTCGGGGCGGCGTACCAAGGCGCGGGCATGCACGAGGAGGCCCTGGAGCACTTCGACGGGGCGCTGCGCATCGAGCCACGCAACGCGGATGCCATGTCGATGAGGGCGGCCGCGCTCTTCTTCCTCGGCAGGCACGGCGATGCGGCCGAGTGCTACGGCGAACTAGGCAGGATCGATCCGGGCAACGCGGATGCGCCGTACCTGAAGGGAATCGCGCTGAAGGCCGCGGGGCGGCGCGGCGAGGCCGCGCGGTGCTTCGAGGAGGCGATCCGGGCGGCGCCCGGCCACGCGGGAGCGCTGTCCGAGATCGGGGTTGCCCTCGTCGAGGCGGGCCGCGACGAGGAGGCGCTGCCGCATCTGGACGGGGCCGCGCGGCTCGAGCCCGAAAGCGCCCGCCACCACCACAACAGGGGGGTGGCTCTGTGCCTGCTGGGCCGGAACGAGGAGGCGGCCGCCAGCCTCGGGCGCGCGCTGCGGCTCGATCCGGAGTACGCGGGCAGCGCGGCGGCCATGGGATACACGCTCCTGGCCCGGGATCGGCACGGCGAGGCCGCGTCCTACTGCTCGAGGGCCCTCCGGCAGGACCCCGAGAATGCGGGGGCGATGCTGTACAGGGCGAACGCGCTCAACGCCATGGGCAGGCACGGCGAGGCCGCCGAATGCGCCGATGCGCTGCTGCTGAGGATGCCGGGCAGCGCGGAGGCGATGGCGGAAAAGGGCTACGCGCTTTTCGGCCTCGGCAGGAGCGGGGACGGCATCGGCCTGTGCGATGCGGCCATCAAGTCCGATCCGGAATGCGGGACGGCGCTCTACTACATGGACGCCATGCTCAAGGGGCGCGAGGGGCCCGGCGGGGAGGGCGCGTGATGCGGGGCGGCGGGGCGGGCATCGATCCGGGCGGGCGGGGGCGGCATCCCCCGGGCGCCGCGGCGCCGGTCGGGGGGCGCGCGCGTGCGCGCCTCCCCCCGCCCCGCCGCGGCCCGGGGCCGCCCCGGCGGGCCCGCGCGCCGCGCGATCCCGGCCGGGCGGCGGGATCCCTCGGCCGGTACCGGCACGGCGGAACCGCGCCGCCGGCACGGCGGAACCGGGGACGGCGCCGCCGCGCGAGGAACCTGCGCGGCGGGAGGGCGGGGGGAAGCAAGCGCGCGCCGGCCGCCGCGGCACGGGGCCACGCGCCCGCCGGCCGCGGGCGCGGAAACGGCTCCGCCGATCCGCGCCCGCGGGCCGGGCGCGGCCCCGTCACGGATCCTGGCCTGCGCCGGCCGGCCGGCCCGCCGGGGGTCGGGGGGCGCCGGCGCGCCCGTAGACGTGCGGGATGCGGTACATGGGCATGAACGCCTTGGCCAGCACGAAGTCGCGGAGCTCCCCGCTCGGGGGCGCGCCGGCCGGGACCAGCACGAGCGAGTGCGCGTTGGATGCCCCGCACGTCCCGTGGGGGCGCACCCACTGCAGGGTGGGCCGCGGCTCGCCTTGCAGGCCCCTGCGGCGCCACTCCGCCTCGCCGGCCGCGGCCGCCCGGTCCCGCGGGTAGCTCCCGCGGCGGGCCATCGTCGTGCCCCTGCCGCAGAGGGGGCACTCTATTTCCAGCCCGGGCTCGCGCGCGGAGATCGCGCACTCCGCCTCGCCGTCAAAGCTCCCCTCCTCGCCCGGATACGACTCCGCGGCCCGGTACTCGTCCCCGGTCATCCTCGTGTCGAGCACCCTGTTGACGCGGCACGCCACGCCGCGCGCCCGGTACGCGCCCAGTATGTCCCCCAGCATGCGGGCTATGGCCCTGCGGCGGGCGCCGCTGCGCCGCCCCACCGGGATCCCGTCGAAGCATCCTATGTGGATCCGCTCGAGCAGATCCTCCTCCCCGAGCTCGCAGTGCCTGATCATGACGGAATTGTAGCTCCTGTGCACCGACTCTTGGAACGCCTCGGTGATCGGCCCCACGGTCTCGGCCGTCTCGGTGGACCGCGACGGCTCCTTCAGGCCGATGCGGATCACGACCGGACGCATCGGGACGCTCCCCTCCGGCTCCCGCACCCACAACGCGGCGGCGGGCGGCGGCCGGCGGTATAAGGGTTCCCGCCCCGGGGCCGTCCCCCGCGCGGGGCGGGGGCCCGGGGGCCGCCGGAGCCGCGGATGCCGGATCCCCCCGCGCACCGCGGGCGGGGCGGGGCCCGTCAGCCCACCCCGTAGGCGTTGGGGATCTGCTCCTCCAGCACGTACGTCCTGGCCAGCACGAAAGCGCCGGCCGCCCCCCCGTCCCGCGGCGCGCCGGCCGGGACCAGCACGAGCGAGTGCGAGTTGGAGGCGGGGCACTTCCCGTGGGGGCGCACCCACTGCAGGGTGGGCCGCGGCTCGCCTTGCAGGCCCCTGCGGCGCCACTCGGGCATGGCGGCCTCGGCATCCTCGCCCCACACGTACTCCCCGCGGTGGGCCATCGTGGTGCCCGCGCCGCAGACGGGGCACTCTATCTTCATCCCCGGCTCGCGCGCGGAGATGCCGCACTCCAGGGCGTCGCAGCTCCCCTCTATGCTGCGGTATTTCCCCACCGCGGCCTTGTACTCGTCGGCGGTCATCCTCGTGTCGAGCACCCTGTTGACGTGGCACCGCACGCCGCGCGCGCGGTACGCGTCCAAGGCGGCGCCGAGTATGGCGGTTATGGCCCTGCGGCGGGCGCCCGGGCGCCTCACCATCGGGATCCCGTCCATGCATCCTATCTCGATGCCGTCGAGCTTCTCCACCCCGCCCGAGGTGATGTACGTGCGCATGAACCTCCGGTAGTACCTGAGCACCGCGTAGGAGAACGCGTGCGTGGGCTCCCGCATGCTGGCGCGCGTCTCCTTCGACCGCGTCGGCTCCTCCATGCCGAAGCGGATCATGACGGATCGGAACGGCCTGTTCCCCGACGGCTCCCGCGCCCCCAACGCGGGAGGCGGGGGGGAGGGGGTATAAGAGTTGCCGGGGCGGGCGCCCCGCCCCCGATCCGGGCGGGGGGCCCGGTCCGGGCCGGCGGGGGGGGGCGCGGGTCCGGCGGGGCCGGCGCCCGGCGGGGGGCGGGCAACCCCCCTGGCGGGGCCGCGGCTGCCGGACAAGCCGCCCCAAAAGCGCGGGGCCCCGCGATCGTCGGCGCGGGGCCGGCCGCCGGGGCCCCCTTGATGCCCGCCGTCGGCCCGGCGGGCACGGGGGGCTTCTCTCCCGCGCCGTCCGCCGCGCCCACCGCGAAGGCCGCGCGGAACCCGCGATCCGCGAGGAATGGGCCCGGCTCGGACCCCGCCCGGCGCGGATCCTCGAGCGGTTTCCCGATGGCCGGCTTTTTCATCCCCCCCGAGCGCGCGGCGGGCCCCCGCGCGCGGCACGCGCTGCGCGCCAGCCGCGCGCGCCGCCAAGCAACCCCCCGGTAGCGCGGCGCCTCCCTTGCCCGCCGCCCCGCCGCCGCCGTCCCCGCCGGCGAGCGGGCGCGGCCCGGCAGCGCCCTTCCGCTTCGCCGCGCGGCAATCCGCCCCGCGTGCCCGGCAGCCGCCGCCCCGCCGGGATCCTCGCGCTGCCGCGGATGCGCCCCGTGGCGGCGAGCGCCTTGCCGGCCGGCGCCCCTCCCTCCCCTTCGCACGCGAACGCCGGCGCCGCGCCCGGGGCGCGCCCGTCGTGCCGCGTGTCGCGCCCGCCTGACGGGGGGACCCGAAGCGCCTCCCGCCAGCCGCCGGCGCCGCGAGAACCCACCCGCGTGCCCAGCAACTCCCGGCCGCTTCGGCCGCCCGCGCCCGCGCCCGGAGCGGGATCGTGTTTTCGACATCTGCCGCCGGAGTTCCGCGCAATCCGGCACGCCGTGTCCGTAAAAAGCAGCCCAAATTGGCGTCCAGATAAGCTTGGTTAGAGTCAATCAGCAAATATCCGGAGCGGCGGCTGGCGCACTTGGCGCCGCGCGAACGCTGCGCAGTGCGGGCAGCGGCGGCGCAATCCGCGGAAGCGCGGCGCGGATGCCGCGGCGCGGATGCCGCGGCGCCGCGGAACGCCCCGGAGCGGGCGGGGCGCGGCGCAGTTCTGCGCGGCGGGAATCCCGCGCCGCGCCGGCGGCGCGGGGGCCGCTTCAGCCGCTCCCCGCGAATCTCGGCCACCATGGATCCGTACGGGCCGGCGCCGGCGGCTATCTCCTCGAACGTCCCGGCGGAGTTGGCCAGGCCCGCCGCGACGTTGGACACCGGGCCGAACTGCTCCGGGGTTCCCTTGAACGCCCTGCGGAGTACCCCGAAGACCTTCACGCGCGCGAACGCGTTCTCGACCCCCGTCACCTTCCTGCTGGTCCTCCCGCTCCTCTCTTTTCGGGCCGCGGTGAGCCCCTTTTTCGCGGCCCTCGGCGGGATTCGCGGGCACGATCCCGGGAAGGCGCTTCTCCGATCCCCGGAACCCCGCGTCCCCGATCAGCCGCATCCTCTTCTCTCCGGGCGTGTCGGGATCCGCCATGCTCGGGAACGCCCCGGCCATCCCGCCCGACATGGCGATGTAGCGCCGGCTGCCGGGGAGCGGCACGCTCCCGTACGCGAGCGCCTCATTGCAGTTGACCGCCGCTGCCGCGTTCGCGCAGTGCATCCTGTTCGCGCAGTGCATCCTGTTCGCGCAGTGCATCCTGTTCGCGCAGTGCATCCTGTTCGCGCAGTGCATCCTGTTCGCGCAGTGCATCCTGTTCGCGCAGTGCATCCTGTTCGCGCAGTGCATCCTGTTCGCGCAGTGCATCCTGTTCGCGCAGTGCATCCTGTTCGCGCAGTGCATCCTGTTCGCGCAGTGCATCCTGTTCGCGCAGTGCATCCTGTTCGCGCCGGCATGGAAGTCCTCCTGCTCCCCGCCGGAGGGCCGCGCGCGGGGCGCCCCGGCGCCGTACACCGTCGGATCGCCGCCGGCCCTGCAGGGGATGAACTTCTTGCGCTCCCCGTCCGTCTTGCGCGAAGCCGTCTTTTTGGAGATGTCGTCCGGCGTGGGCGGGATCTCCGCCGGCGCCGGCGCGCGTGCCTCGGGGTACTCGCAGGCGGCGCTCCGGGCCGCCCCGGACTGGGCGGCCGGCCGCCCCTGCGTCCCGGCGGCCTTGCAGCTCATGAGGGCGGGGAGAAGGGCGTGCCCGTGCTCCAGCTTGCGCCCGTTGCCGGGATCCGACGCGCCGGCCCCGCCGGCCCCGAACAGCGGGGCCTTTTCCGAGCGCTCGATCGCCCCGACGGACGGGGGAAGCAGGTGCCGGAACTTCTCCAGCGTCAGCCCGGCGCAGCACTTCAGGTGCCGGCAGCTGGACATGACGGCGTCCAGCGTCTCGAGCCTGCGCATGAGCCAGGGATCGCTGCGCTTGAGCCGGTCCGCGGCGGAGGGCGGCTTCCAGCACGCCCGCTCCGCCGCCAGCTCCGCTTCCAGCTTCCCGACCTCGTTCAAGAGGGTGGCGTTCTGCCGCTTTGCCGAGTTTGGCACGCCATGGTATGGCGCGCGGGCCCTTTAACCGGCGTTGTCAATTCCGTCACACGCGTTTGTGAATTATTGATTACCTCTATTGTTTTTTCCGTGGCCGTGAATCTGCATGTGACAAATGTGTGCAGACGTCACTCCGGCTAGCCGCCCGGAAGCCCCTTGGACATCTCGTACCACACGTAACAAGCATACGCGGACGTCACTCCGGCCGAGACCAGCAACATAAAGCGTTTTGATCTGTTCAGGAATGATGCCGCCATAATGGAGATGGCGAATACCGAAATCTCTGAAAAAAACAACAGGAAAAGAATATACACGCCCGCACCATGCGGAAGTGAGTATACTAATATGGCCGTAATTACGACGGGCAGCGCCGCCGCCAGCCCCCACTTTACAAAACCGCGCCTGGTTAGCATGAGTAAAAAGGTTAGGAGCAACGGATGACCGTTGCGTAACCGTTGTTGCTTGCCGTATTCTCAACACCGCCGTTCCTTATCGTCTCTCTGGTGTATTGGTTTCCAAGGTAGTGCGAATCCTTTGCAACGCTCCAGCAGCCGCCGGCAAACTCGCCCGCAGCCTCGTCCTCGGCAACGTCGAAGCCGGTCAGGGAGTGGTATCCCCCAAGCATAGTACTTATATCGCGCTCCGTATGGCTGGGACCGGAGCGGTAGGTGTGCCGCAGGTCGATCCTTTCGAAGGGGAGTTTAATGCCTGCATCTTCCTTGTGCGCGGAGCCAATCATGGAGTTGCCGTCGATTTCCCACGCCCTGATGTGGTATTGGAAGCACGGCAATGGTCCAAACTGGTCAATATAGTGCTTGTCCTGCTTTGTCCACGTTCCGCCAATGTTGACGTACAGATCGGTAGACAAGCAAATGTCATCCCATCCGGCTCTTTGCATTTTGGAGCTTACCTTCGACATCAGCGTCTCGGATCCGGAAACCGTGTCGCTCCAAATCAGGTTGATCGGATCGTACGACTGGTATGCGTGCCCCGATTTTTTGGAGGCCCAATCCTCGTGGGAGACCGGCCAGTAGTCCACGTTGTTTATCTGCGTGCTGACGGTTTTTTCGGCCTTCACGATGTTCCACTGCTGGAACGACTGCGCGGATATTTCCGTGCCGTTGATTCGCATTTTGTCGAACGTGGAAACGTCGTCCCCGTGGACAAGGCTCATCGTGTAGTTTTCGCTGGTGGTCGAAGTGTTGACGAACTGTGAGATTTCCTCTCCGGACGCGGCGGCCGGAATTGGGTGCACCTCCTCGCGGAAGACGCGGTCGATCCCGAGATGCCCCAGCTCGTCGCTGGTGTACGTGTGCCTGACGTACAGGTAGTCCCCAATCTGTCTCGCGTCGGTTGTGTGCCGTCCCACAAACTCTTGCGGCTCCGTCAGCTTTTCTATCGTGTCGATTTCCTGCCCTTTGTTGTCTTCGTTTACGGTCGCGGCGGGACCAGTCGGTTCGGGCTCCTCTCCTCCCGGCGCGTTCTGCGCTTCCGCCAGCCCGATTGGAAGCAGGAACGCCAGCGCCAAGAGCGGTATCGCGTATTTTGTCTTGCCATTCATGTTCTTGCGGCGTCTACGCGCCCGCGTTATATAACAATTGATTGTGGCTTTCGGCGTGCCTTTTGCACGCGCAGCCAACGCGCGAAAAAAATGCGCCGCCGGCCGATTCTGCCCGATTGTGCGCGGCCATAGTAAAAACGACGAAGGGGATTATTCGACGACCTGTGGCCGGAGCGCCCAACGGATGCCGCGGCGGGACGCAAGAAAATTCACCGATTTGTGATTATTCTTGGCACGCACAGTTGACAACCCGGGCCGCGATGCGGGACCGTGGCAGGACCGGCGATTAAGGCGAAGAGGGCAGGGTTCCTCCCCAACACCTGCATGGCGTACCTGAAGCGGTGCTACAAGCAGGAGAAGGACACCAGGTGGCGCGACAGGCTGTCCGCCCACACGCAGAGGAAGGCGGGCAAGACGGCAGGCAAGATTGCCGCCAACGTCGACCGGCGCGGGTCCGCCGCGCACAACTGGCTGGCGCGGGCCCTGGATGAGGGCATACGCGCGAGGGGCGAGCGCGAGGGGCGCGGGAGGAAATGCCGCCCGGACGGGGCCCAGATCAAGCAGCTCGCGGCGGATCTCGACAAGGGCCCCGAGCGGTGCGGCTTCGGGTCCGGCCAGTGGAACTCCGACCTCGCCAGTCTGCATGTCAAGCAGAAGTTCGGCGCGGAGTAGAGCAAGTCGGGGATGCGGGACATCCTCAAAAGGCTGAAGTTCTCGCGGAGGAAGCCGCGGCCGAGGAACCCGGGCGCCGCCTCTAAGAAAAAGCAGGAAGAGTTCAAGTAGCGCGCGGGCGAGCTCGCGCGGAAAAAGGCGGCGGAGTGCCACACGGCGGCGGACGGCGACAATGCCGGCATAGAAAAGGCCCAGAACAGGCCCGGCTACGGGCAGTTCCGGCTCGTCATCGCTGCCCTGTCCCGCTCTTGCCCGACGCGGGAAAAGGGGCAGATCTTCGGGATCCTGGTAGCGGGCGTGTTCTTCTACGTGTTCTACGGCAAGGCGAACGCCGACAACTGCATCGACTTTCTGGGGCGCGCCCGCGACAAATTCGTCAAGATGCCGTTGTTCGTGGACAACGCATCGTACCACAAGTCGGCGAAGGTCGAAAAGTTCCCGGAATCCCCCGACGGGAGATTATTCTGGAGTACTTGCTTCCGCACGCGCCGGAGATGGACACGATCGAGGTGCTGTGGCGGGCGATCAAGCGCGCGCTCGCCGGCAAGATCTCCGGGACGCTCGAGGAGATGGAGTACGTACGCGAGACATTCCGCACGTAGGAGCTGAAGCCCGCTAGGCTGTTCGGCTGCCCGGCGTGCCGGCCGCGGCGCCCCCCGGCCGCCCCCGGCCGCCCCCGGCCGCGCGCGCGCGGCCTTCCGCGCCACTTTTCCGCGGCGATGCCGGCCGCTCCGCGCCTTGCTGCGCCGCGGATGGCCCGATCCGCCCCCCGCGCGGCGGTCCGGCTCGCCGCAACCGCGCACAAAACCGGCATCCGCCGGGCGCGCCGGCCGCGGATTATCGAATAATTTATTTCTTCATCGTGTTTGCTACGGTTCCACTTGGACGTTAGGCAGTTTCTGTTCAAGAAGCCCGTCACAAAAACTTTTTGGTGGTGCCATACGTGTTCTACGACAAGCCGGACGCCGACCAGTACCATATGAAGCAAGCATACGCGGACGTCACTCCGGCCGAGACCAGCAGCGTAAAGCGTTTTGATCTGTTCAGGAATGATGCCGCCATAACGGAGATGGCGAATACAGAAATCTCTGAAAAAAACAACGCAAAAAGAAGAAACGAAAGCGCACCAAGTAAGAGCGGAAGTGAGTGTACTAATATGGCCGTAATTACGACGGGCAGCGCCGCCGCCAGCCCCCACTTTACAAAACCGCGCCTGGTTAGCATGAGTAAAAAAAGTTAGGAGCAACGGATGACCGTTGCGTAACCGTTGTTGCTTGCCGTATTCTCAACACTGCCGAACCTTATCGTCTCTCTGGTGTATTGGTTTCCAAGGTAGTGCGAATCCTTTGCAACGCTCCAGCAGCCGCCGGCAAACTCGCCCGCAGCCTCGTCCTCGGCAACGTCGAAGCCGGTCAGGGAGTGGTATGCCGGTAGCAAGTAAGACACACGCTGTTCTGTGTAGCTGTTACCGGAGCGGTAGGTGTGCCGCAGGTCGATCCTTTCGAAGGGGAGTTTAATGCCTGCATCTTCCTTGTGCGCGGAGCCAATCATGGAGTTGCCGTCGATTTCCCACGCCCTGATGTGGTATTGGAAGCACGGCAATGGTCCAAACTGGTCAATATAGTGCTTGTCCTGCTTTGTCCACGTTCCGCCAATGTTGACGTACAGATCGGTAGACAAGCAAATGTCATCCCATCCGGCTCTTTGCATTTTGGAGCTTACCTTCGACATCAGCGTCTCGGATCCGGAAACCGTGTCGCTCCAAATCAGGTTGATCGGATCGTACGACTGGTATGCGTGCCCCGATTTTTTGGAGGCCCAATCCTCGTGGGAGACCGGCCAGTAGTCCACGTTGTTTATCTGCGTGCTGACGGTTTTTTCGGCCTTCACGATGTTCCACTGCTGGAACGACTGCGCGGATATTTCCGTGCCGTTGATTCGCATTTTGTCGAACGTGGAAACGTCGTCCCCGTGGACAAGGCTCATCGTGTAGTTTTCGCTGGTGGTCGAAGTGTTGACGAACTGTGAGATTTCCTCTCCGGACGCGGCGGCCGGAATTGGGTGCACCTCCTCGCGGAAGACGCGGTCGATCCCGAGATGCCCCAGCTCGTCGCTGGTGTACGTGTGCCTGACGTACAGGTAGTCCCCAATCTGTCTCGCGTCGGTTGTGTGCCGTCCCACAAACTCTTGCGGCTCCGTCAGCTTTTCTATCGTGTCGATTTCCTGCCCTTTGTTGTCTTCGTTTACGGTCGCGGCGGGACCAGTCGGTTCGGGCTCCTCTCCTCCCGGCGCGTTCTGCGCTTCCGCCAGCCCGATTGGAAGCAGGAACGCCAGCGCCAAGAGCGGTATCGCGTATTTTGTCTTGCCATTCATGTTCTTGCGGCGTCTACGCGCCCGCGTTATATAACAATTGATTGTGGCTTTCGGCGTGCCTTTTGCACGCGCAGCCAACGCGCGAAAAAATAGATTCGATGGTCGATTCTGCCCGATTGTGCGCGGCCAGCAGCCCCGGCCCCGACGCAGGGGCATGGCAATAAGGGCGAAGAGCAAAGGCGGGGGCGGAGTTCCTCCCGAACACCGGCGCGGGTACCCGAAGCAGCGCCGCGGGGGGACGGACGCCGGGGCGCGCGACGGGCTGCCCGGCCGGCGCGGCGGTGCCGGCGTGCCGCGGGCGGGGCCGCCGCCGCGGGCGGGGCCGCCGGCGGCGATGCGGGGACGGGGCGGGGCGCGAACGGCTCCTAGAATTATACCGCGAGATACGCGGCGCGAAGGCGCCGAGGACGCTGGCCGGCACACGCCTGGCCCGCGAGATCCGCGGCATGGCGTGCGCAACCGGACGGCGGGCCGAGGACGCGCCTCCCCGGCGCCGTGCCGCGCATGCTCGCATTACTGGGATACCCCGGCATGTCGCCCTACGACGACCCCGCCGAGCCAGGCATGCGCGGCAACGTGGTGCTGCGGCGCGGCGCGCGCCGCAGGATCACCGCGGCGGGGGGCGAGACGCTCTCGATCGCCGGGCGCGCCCGCCGCAAGAACGGCGCGCTCGCGCCCCGGGCAGTCGTCATTATGCTTCGCGCCGAGCGCGCCGCGGCGGTCACGTCGTCGAGCGGTGCTCGCGCCCCGGGCAGTCGTCATGATGCTTCGCGACCCCGAACGGGGCACACCAGGCCCCCGCCATTGGGCCTGGCCCTACTGGTGCGCCTTCAATTCTCCCGCATCCGGGCTCGCGCGCCCGCCCGGCTCCGGGACGGGGCGGCCGCCGGCTTCAGCGGCAGCGGCCGCCTGCCCGACCGTGGCGGACCTGCCGGGCGGCGCCCCGGCAGCGTCGACCCGCGCATGGCGCCGGATCGGCGGGCGATGTCGGGGCGCGCGCAGAAGGATCCCAAACCCCGCGGGGATCGCCCGGCGGGCGGCGGGCGGGGCGGTCGGGGGGCGCGGCGGGCGGCGGGCGGGGCAGGCGCGCGCAGGAGGATCCCAAACCCCGCGGGGATCGCCCGGCGGGCGGCGGCGGGGCAGGCG
This sequence comes from uncultured Candidatus Cenarchaeum sp., assembly GCA_958295735.1. Classification (GTDB taxonomy): domain Archaea; phylum Thermoproteota; class Nitrososphaeria; order Nitrososphaerales; family Nitrosopumilaceae; genus Cenarchaeum. The sequence goes on along the minus strand of OY282369.1, from coordinate 2,363,919 downwards.
CGCGCCCGGGCGGCGCGCAGACTCGCGCCCGCCGCGATCCGGGCGCGAGATCGGGGAGTGGCTCGCCGTCGCCAGGCGCAGTTTCGGTCCTGGCCCGAGCCCGCATCCTGGCGGCGCGCCAAGCATTTTATTGGCTGCCCGCGTGCGGGGGGCGGTGAAATTCAGGCACAAGATCACATGCATGGTCGCGGTGCAGATAGTACTGATCGTCGCGAGCTTCGTGGCCATAGTGCACTTTGAGTCGCAGACCCGGCTGGCGGGAAACGTCGTCAACGTGGCCGGCAAGAACAGGATGCTGACGATCGTGGTGCAGGCCGAGGCGCACCGCGCGATGCTGCACGGCGACGACTACGGCCGCGTCTTGGCGGCTCTCGGGGATCTGGAGGCCAACATCCTGTTCCTCAAGACGGGGGGGTCGTCCGCCGGCGTGGAGATCGACCCCGTCCCGCCCCGCTTCGGGGCGGACTGGGATGCCGTGTGGGAGGCGTTCGGGCGGTACAGCGGCGAGATCCGCGGCATGGCATCCGGGCGGGGCGGGGGGGCCGCGCCGGTCCCGGAGGCGGCGGGCGGCGATCTGATAAGCCTCTCCGACGCGCTCACGGAAAAGCTGGGCAGGGACGTCGACACGCTGTCCTCCGGCCTCATGCTGCTGCAGACGGCGCTCGGGTTCGGCAACGTGGCCATACACGTGCTCATGATCTACCTCATCCTGAGGGCGTTCGGCAGGCACGCCGCCCAGGCGGTCAGGGCGGAAAAGTTCGCCGCCGTGGGCGAGCTGGCCTCCGCGATGGCGCACGACATGAAGAACCCGCTGGGGACGATCATGAACTCGGCTACCGCGATCAGGGGCGCGCGGGGCGGCGGGGCCGCCTCCGGCCGCGCCCTCGACCTGATAGACCGCTCCGTGAGGCGCATGTCGCATCAGATCGACGGGGTGCTCAACCACGTGCGCGACGTCCCGCTCGTCAAGGAGAAGAGGTCCGTGCGGGGGATGCTGGAGTCGTCGCTGGGCGCCGTGGATGTCCCGCGCAACGTGGTGGTGGCGCTGCCGGGGGGCGACGCGGAGGTCCTGTGCGATCCGGACAAGATGGAGTTCGTGTTCGCCAACCTCGTGCTCAACGCGATCCAGGCCATGGGCGGGCGCGGCGGGGGCATAACAGTCAGGCTGTCGGAGGGCGGCGGATCCGTCACGCTGGAGTTCGAGAACTCCGGGCCGCGGATACCGGAAGGGGATCTGCCCAGGATATTCGAGCCCCTGTTCACCACCAAGATGCGGGGGACGGGCCTGGGCCTGACCAGCTGCAGGAACGTGGTGCGCCTGCACGGGGGCGGCATATCCGCCCGCAACGATCCGGTCACGTTCACGGTCAGCCTCCCCGCCGGGAGGGTCGGCTGATGCCGGGCAAGAGGATCCTGGTCGTCGACGACGACGGGGACTTTCTCGAGTCGCTCCAGCTCGCCCTGATCAGCGGCGGCCACCGCACGATCCAGGCCTCCGGCGGCAGGGAGGCGGTCGAAAAGTACGCCGAGTACGAGCCGGATCTCGTGCTGCTCGACTTCAGGATGCCGGGAATCGACGGGTACGAGACGTTCCTCCGCATAATGAAGCAGGATCCTGGCGCCAGGGTCGTCCTCACGTCCGCCTACGCCGTGGACGACGGGCTGTACAGGGAGGCCAAGTCCAGGTCGCTTGCCGGGATGCTCAGCAAGCCCGTCGGGGCCGTGGAACTCGAAGAGGCGATCAGGAGGCACTCGAGGTAGCGCGCAGGCCCGCGGCGGGCAGCCCGCGGCGCATGGCGCGCAGCCTCTCCTCGTAGTAGCCGCGGGCCCGGCGGAGGAACCCGGCGTACCAGCCGCGCAGCTCGCCGTCGCCCCCCAGCGCGCCGCCCAGCCCCGCCCCGCCGGCCGCCCCCGGATACAGCAGGAATGTGTAGAACCAGTACGACACCTGCTCCGCCAGCTCGGGCTCCCGGATCGACTCGTAGCTCCCGCCGTACTCGGCGTGCAGGAACGACATGAGCTCGTACAGCGGCGCGCCCCCGCCCTCCCCCGCCGTCCGTGGGTTGTCCAGCAGGAGGCCCTTGGACATGACGCGCAGGGGCGTGTACGCGCCGCCGCCCAGCGCGGACACGAGCTCGCCCCACCTGCCGAACACCCGCGGGAGCGCGCCGGCGTGGGCGCGCGCCATGCCGTCGATCTCCGCATCGTCGGGATCCATGGCATCGATGCAGTACATGATGCCGTGCAGCGAGAGCCGGTACCTGCTGGGGGCCCCGCCGCCGCTCCGGACCACCAGGCCCGAGTCAAGCATGCCGCCCGGCCGCCTTTTCGCATCGCGCCTCCCGAGGAGCAGCCTCCGGTACTCCTTTTCCTTGGCCCTGACGAGCGAGGCGTCCCCGGTGCGGAGGCTGATCTTCGCCATGTTCCAAGTGGTGCACTCACCGTGCCCGAACATGGCCCGCAGCATCTCCCGCATGCCGTCCTGGTGCCTGGTCCTGCGCTTGGCCGCCCCGCTCCCGCACAGCCCGTACGCGGCCGGGCGCGCGTAGTGCTTGTACGACATCAGGTTCCCGTAGCGGGCGCCGCCCGTCAAGCCTCGCGCCCCCCGGCCGGGCGCGCCGTCCCGCACGGCGGCCGGCCGCGGCGCGGGGCTGCCGGGCGCGCGGAAAAAACCGCGCGCGCGCATTCAAGGCGTTTAGTCCGCTGCATGACTTTCTTGCGGGCTGCCGGGCGCGCGGAAAAAACCGCGCGCGCGCATCCTCGCAAAAACTCCGGCCCGAGGACGGGCGGACGCTCCCCGCGCATTACGATCCGCGCCCGATGCCACGAGGCCCCGTTTATACCCACCGCGGGGGCGGCGCTGTTGCCCGGCGCGCGCCCGCCCCGCCGCCGCGCGGCGATCCGGCGCCCCGCGCGGGGCGGGGGCGCCAGGGCGCGCCCGCCAGAGGCGGGGGCGGGCGGCCGCCGCTGCCGGAGCGTCAACCGCCGGGATGCGGGGGTTTTTCCGGGCGGCCGGCGACCCCCGGCGCGATCGCGGGCGGGCGGACGCGCGGCGGAGGCACGCCATAACGGGATATATCGCCTTATATAACGCGGGGGCGCAGAGTCAACAGTGACCTGCAAAAACGCGGGGATTGTTCTTCTTGCTTTGGCTGTCGCGGCGGTTTTGCCGTTCGGCACGCTGAGTTATGCGGAAGCGGCAAGCGGCGATGCGCCCTTTTCCGGGACGAATCCTGCGGAGGCGTTAGAGGACAGAAACCCGAGGGAGAAGACCCTGGAGAGAGCCCAAGAAAAGGAGGATCTCACGCTGACCTTGAAGAAAATCACCGAGCTGGACGCCGAAGAAAAGGACCTGCAGGAAAAACTAAAGGCCGGGGCCGACGAAAGCGAAAGGAAAAGGTTCGGCGAGAGGATCGGCGAAATAAAGTCCGAACTGGACGAGATTGAAAGAAGCAACCACGACAAGGACATACCGCGGGCAAAACTGGACAAATTGGCCGCACAGCGAAACGCCTTTGAAGAAAACCTGCTAAATTCCACCAACGCTGGCAACAACACCCACGCCATAAAGTTCGTCACAAGCATAGGCATAGACATAGCCAGCCAAGAGATCCAGATAGGATTGAACAAGGACATCGCGAATTCTACGAACATCGACCAGATAGTGGACGAACTCAAGGAGATGATGCCGCACGATGCTGACTGGCACGTCGTCTACTCCACCGTGGCGGAACCGCTGGCGTGCGACCAAACAAGATGCACGCCGATAATTGGGGGGAACCACATAATAGTAACCGGCGGCGGCGAGCATTGCAGTTTCGGTTTTCAGGCAAAAAAGGGTTCTCTCTTGGGATGGATTACCGCGGGCCACTGTGCAGACGGAAAACTCGGCAGAACTGTGACCGATAGCTCGGGCGCCAGCATTGGAACGGTACACACCGAAAAATTTTATTGGGGCACCTACTGCGATTGCGCGTGGATAACCACGATAGACCCCAGCGTGGTCGACAACAAGGTGTTCGCCGCGGGAATACACACGATTACCAAGACTACGACGGCGCACCAGCAGCAAAACGACTCGATCCTAAAGACGGGTTACGCTGGCGGTGCTGACAACGGGATAGTTTCGGCAGTCGACGTAACAGTCATACACTTTTGGGAAGACGAGTATGTCCGCGGCCTGGTCAGATCCAACGCGGTGTTTGAACATGGCGACAGCGGGGGCACGGTAGTCGAGCTCACAGACAACGGCGATCTGTACGGAATCGCAACCACCTACGATTGGTGGGGAAGGTACCACACGCCCATCAACCAGATAACGTCCGAGATGGGCGTGACTCCGGTTTTCGACTAGGATCCATGCTCCCCCTTTCTTTTTTTGCCACGCTGTACGACGTAGCAAAGCGCGCCCCGAACAAGAAAAAAACCGCGTTTTCGACGATCAAGGTGGTCATCGTCGCCGGCATCGCATACCTTGTCGCCTTTTCTACCGTTTACTATTACATGATCAATTACGAAGACGATGATCTTCTCGTAATCAAGTTTGTCTGTTATACTGGAATAAAACCCACGCTTTCAAAAGACAGATCACACGACAACGGAACGCACGTAATTAACATGAGTTGTAAGTGGATGGATGAGAACGGCACGAGATCACGCTTGTGAGGAAGATTCGCGGGCATTCCAGACGTGCGGGCAAAATCCCAGGCCGCGCAACAGCGGTTGGTTGAAGGCGGATTTCTACGCCATGTTTTTAAACGGCGTTAATTGGAGGTTTTTTTACAGTTCATTGTTCTTGCCCATCACAAACGGCGAAGTTCAGGCGCTCCCGCAAGAGGGCCGGCGGCGGGACCCTCGCGACCCGCGACGCGGCAGTTGCAAGGCCCAGCGCGGAGACGCGGGGCCGGAGTAGAAGATCGAAAAGCAGACGGGGATAACGCGGGGCAAGGGACGGGCGTGCAAGAAGGCGTGCGGCAGCGGCCCGCGCCCGCGCGGGGAAGCAAGCAAGCGCTGAAGGAGGAACTCGCGCGGGGCGGGAAGATCAACCCCGCCCTCGCCGCCAGGAAACCCGGGGTGAAGCTCAGCGCGCGGGGCAAGAGGGGCGCCGGCGCCGACCAACGGCGCAACATCTGCGCCGCGCGAAGCGCGTCTGTCTCCGTTCCAAACAAAACTCACGGACTCCCATACGTCGGCATCGCTCCTCGATGCCCCCAGCATGATCGTGAGCGGTGGTTGGGGGAAGTTACGTGGCGGAGGCACGCCATAACGGGATATAACTCCTTATATAACGCAGGGACGTAGTATTGGCAATGACATGCAAAAACACAAAGACGGTTTTGTTTGCCATGATTGCTGCTGTGGTTTTGCCATTTGCCGCAATGCCTTACGCAGCGTCCGAAGTGATGGACGACAAACTTCCTGTCACACAATACAACAATACCGGGACCGGCAACGCGACACGCGAGATTGGGACGCAAGAGTTCGATCCCGCAAAACAGTACGGCAAGATCCCCGACGGCGTGATGCTGGACAGGAACGACCCGGAATGGGTGGCGCAAAAGCTCAGCGATCCGGAGTTCGAGGAGAAGCAGGCGGCAATAAGGGCGTACGTTGCATACGACGGCGCGGAGAAGAACGGATGGAACGAGGCCATGAAAAGGACAGCCGTGGTGGCCCAAAACTTCGATGTCATGACCGGCGAGGCCGGAAACGGCTTCGAGTTGGTGGCTCTCGCCAAGGCGCTGGACAAACTGCAGGGCGCGTACTCCGCGACAGAGCCGGAGAAGCGCTTCCACGACTGGATCGCCGCGAGATACGCCGTGCCGGACACCGCCAGGGACATCGATGCGCGGATAGACGCACTGAAAGACGAACTTGGCCCGGCCCTCGTCTCGCAGGCGGTCGCCGCGTTCGACGAGCAGGCGAGGCACGGCAACATTCCGTACGAGCTCGCGTCAACCGACGAGGCATTCTGGGCAATCACCGCACTCATTGCGACGTGCGACCATGATCCCGACTGCGACTCTACGTTCGCGAGGAAAGTCAGGGACAACAAGCTGTACGAGAGGGATGTTCCCGAGGGGATCCCGACAACCGTGCCAACCGCCACGATGATGGACTACTTTCTGCCGGCCGCATACGCGGAATGGCTAGATGCAGAGCACCGCACGATGGCACACATGGAGCCTTGGAGATGTAATTATGGCAACTGCAAGATTTCGACCGACGTCACCACTACCGGCACATACAGCATCAATCTCAGAGTCCCCGATGGTAGACATGCAACAAGACCCGGTGTAGAGCTCAGCGTGGTCTCTTGCGGCACGGGCGACAGCAAATCCAGTACCTACAATGTTGCGCGCGCAGAATTCAGTATTGGCGTAGTGACGTATTGGACAGGATTTGACGTAGGCTATGGATGTGCGAACGACCGGACGAATATCAGTCTGCCGTTTAGTCCTACTACTGTATGGCTCGGGTCCCTGACGGGCACGACCAATGCATACATACAGAGATAAACTACGGCAACACCGCCTTTTTTTATGCCGATGAACAGCAGATTGCTTGCAGCTACGGCAGTCCTGTCCTGCATTGCCCTGGCTGTGCTCGTCTACGAGCCGGTGCACGGATTTTTTGTCTACCGCCTGCCGGTGGCCAACTCAACCATCGATCACCGGCTGCACGACATCCACTACGAGCAGGTGGAGAAAAAAAACGGCGAGAGGTACTATGCAACTCTTGAGGAGATCTCCATCGTCGACCACAAGACGATCGAGGTGAGGTTCGGGCAAAACGACTATGGCATATACGGGCAGGAGGCCTGGGTGAAGATTTACAGCCCGCCGGTGTTCTCGCACGTAGAGCGGATCGGGGTGGGGCAGACGTTTGTAGTCACGTGCATTGACAAGGACGACGTGCCGCCGGACCCCCGCTCCACACGTGAACCGGACAATGGCACGGGCATAACGATCCTGAAATACCTGGGATTGGAAGAGCGCGAGGGGACCCTGGCGTACAAGTTCCTGCACGCAAACTCCTGGATCGAGGCCCCCATGCCGTGCGACTGGCCGCAGGTGATCCGTCACACGGTCGATGCGTTGCCGGTTGCGATACCGGATGATTACATGGCAAGGATCACCGAGGAAGCCAGGCTCCGGCATTGGGATCGTGCAGACGATGACGGATCATGACCGCGGGCGCCCTCGGGAGGGGGCCGGCCGCTGCCGTCCCCGCCTGCGGCGCGCCGGCAGGCGGGGGCGGGGCCCCCGCAGGGGGCGGGGCCGGCCGGCGGCATCCGCGGCCCGGGGCCGCCCGGAACGCGGGCGGGGCCGCGCCTCCGGGCCCCGCTCCGGCCGGTCGGAAGGGCCGTCATTCCACGCCGTACACGTGGGGGATGGGATCCAGCATCCCGAACGACCTGCACAGCATGAAGTCGCCGGTTTCCCAGCGGCGGGGCGCGCCGGCAGGGAGGATCACGGGCGTGTGCGAGTTGGAGGCGGGGCACTTCCCGTGGGGGCGCACCCACTGGAGATAATGCGCATTCGCACGAGTGACAAATGACGTAATAGCTCACGATTTTGAGGCAGTTTTGCCCGCATCCGCATCCGCGTCCGCGTCCGCGTCCGCGGGCTCGGGGAACGGCCACGCCCCCCCGCCGGGCGCCGGCCCGGCCGCCGCGCGGCGGGCCGCCTCCGGGGACCCCCTGTCCAGGTATAGCCACGGAAATAAGTAACTGAGCTGGTCTTCGGCGGCGGAATAAGTAATTGAGCTAGTCTGGGAGCCGATTCGGGCCGCTTTTCGCGGGCGCCTCGCCCCGAGTCGCGAGGGATCAAATTGCGCAATAATTAGGAAAAAACGCCCGGCCGATCCGGAACGTTCATTTAGATTGTTTTCGAGGGCACGGCATGCTGACCCGCGCGGAGCTCATGCACGCCCTCGTGACGGAAAAGGATCCCCGCGAGAGGACGAGGATCCACGGAATCTGCAGGATCGTGATCGAGAAGGAAAGCTACAGGGAAGTCGCGAGGATCATGTATAGCCACGGAAATAAGTAACTGAGCTGGTCTTCGGCGGCGGAATAAGTAATTGAGCTAGTCTGGGGGCTGATTCGGGCCGTTTTTCGCGGGTGCCTCGCCCCTAGTCGCGAGGGATCAAATTGCGCAATAATTAGGAAAAAACGCCCGGCCGATCCGGAACGTTCATTTAGATTGTTTTCGAGGGCACGGCATGCTGACCCGCGCGGAGCTCATGCACGCCCTCGTGACGGAAAAGGATCCCCGCAAGAGGACGAGGATCCACGGAATCTGCAGGATCGTGATCGAGAAGGAAAGCTACAGGGAAGTCGCGAGGATCATGTACAAGTCGTACAACACGATCAGGGCGTGGCACGAGCGCTACCTGCGGGAAGGGCTCAAGGGCCTTAGCGATCGCCCCCGCCCCGGCCGCCCGCCCAAGATAACAAACCGGAAGCTCACCGAATTCATGGAAGAGGGGGACACGCTGTCCAGGTTCCCGAAGCTGCTCGCGGAGAAGGTGAAGGAGAAGACCGGCATCGCGTACAGCGAGGGGGCGGTGCGCCGCAAGCTGCGCGACGGCGGCTATTCCCCCAAGGTCCCCGAGCCGGTGCACGCCAGGAGGGAGTCGGTCGAAAACGTAGCAAAGTGGCAAAAATGGCTGAAACATTGGCTCCAAAAGGCGGAAAACGACGGATTTCTGCCGTTCGTGGTGGACGAGAGCAGCCTGCTGCACGACTACCAGCCCAGGCGGAGCTTGTGGACGCTGGTCGGGAAGCGGGCCTACGAGTGGTACACGGGGAACCACACGCGCAGGATGATCTTCGGGGCGCTGTCCATGAACGGCGACCAGGTGTTCATGAACGCGCAGAGGTTCGACACGGAGACGACGATCAAGTTCTTCAGGCGCGTGACGGCACGGCACGGCCCGGCGGCGCTGCTCGTGGACAGGGCGACGCCGCACCGATCGATCGGCACGAACGAGTTCGTAAAGGACAACGAGGGACTCGTGCGCATCGGGTACTTCCCCACCGGGTGGCCCGAACTCAACCCGGTCGAATCCTGCTGGAACACGCTCAAGCGGCAGCCGCACGCGCACCAGGTCTACCCGACGGTGGACGCGAGGATCGCGAAGTCGATGGAATACCTGAGGACGCACCGGTTCCACCTGGACGTCACGCGGTTTCTGTTCAGGGAGCCCGTCGCGAAGATCATCTGACGGCGCCGCGCGCGGTCGGGCCCCGCGCGTGCCGGCGCGCCGCGTCCGCAAAAACAACCCGAATGAACGCCCGCGATTAGCTCAGTTACTTATTTACGCGGCTATACAAGCCGTACAGCACGATCAGGGCGTGGCACGAGCGCTACCTGCGGGAAGGGCTCAAGGGCCTTAGCGATCGCCCCCGCCCCGGCCGCCCGCCCAAGATGACGAACCGGAAGCTCACCGAATTCATGGAAGAGGGGGACGCGCCGTGCAGGTTCCCGAAGCTGCTCGCGGAGAAGGTGAAGGAGAAGACCGGCATCGCGTACAGCGAGGGGGCGGTGCGCCGCAAGCTGCGCGACGGCGGCTATTCCCCCAAGGTCCCCGAGCCGGTGCACGCCAGGAGGGAGTCGGTCGAAAACGTAGCAAAGTGGCAAAAATGGCTGAAACCGTGGCTCCTGGAGGCGGAAAACGACGGATTTCTGCCGTTCGTGGTGGACGAGTGCAGCCTGCTGCACGACTACCAGCCCAGGCGGAGCTTGTGGACGCTGGTCGGGAAGCGGGCCTACGAGTGGTACACGGGGAACCACACGCGCAGGATGATCTTCGGGGCGCTGTCCATGAACGGCGACCAGGTGTTCATGAACGCGCAGAGGTTCGACACGGAGACGACGATCAAGTTCTTCAGGCGCGTGACGGCACGGCACGGCCCGGTGGCGCTGCTCGTGGACAGGGCGACGCCGCACCGATCGATCGGCACGAACGAGTTCGTAAAGGACAACGAGGGACTCGTGCGCATCGGGTACTTCCCCACCGGGTGGCCCGAACTCAACCCGGTCGAATCCTGCTGGAACACGCTCAAGCGGCAGCCGCACGCGCACCAGGTCTACCCGACGGTGGACGCGAGGATCGCGAAGTCGATGGAATACCTGAGGACGCACCGGTTCCACCTGGACGTCACGCGGTTTCTGTTCAGGGAGCCCGTCGCGAAGATCATCTGACGGCGCCGCGCGCGGTCGGGCCCCGCGCGTGCCGGCGCGCCGCGTCCGCAAAAACAACCCGAATGAACGCCCGCGATTAGCTCAGTTACTTATTTACGCGGCTATAAGTGGATGGATGAGAACGGCACGAGATCACGCTTGTGAGGAAGATTCGCGGGCATTCCAGACGTGCGGGCAAAATCCCAGGCCGCGCAACAGCGGTTGGTTGAAGGCGGATTTCTACGCCATGTTTTTAAACGGCGTTAATTGGAGGTTTTTTTACAGTTCGTTGTTCTTGCCCATCACAAACGGCGAAGTTCAGGCGCTCCCGCAAGAGGGCCGGCGGCGGGACCCTCGCGACCCGCGACGCGGCGGTTGCAAGGCCCAGCGCGGAGACGCGGGGCCGGAGTAGAAGATCGAAAAGCAGGCGGGGATAACGCGGGGCAAGGGACGGGCGTGCAAGAAGGCGTGCGGCGGCGGCCCGCGCCCGCGCGGGGAAGCAAGCAAGCAGCTGGAGGAGGAACTCGCGCGGGGCGGGAAGATCAACTCCGCCCTCGCCGCCAGGAACCCCCGGGTGTAGCTCAACGCGCGGGGCGGGGGGGCGCCGGCGCCGACCAACGGCGCAACATCTGCGCCGCGCGAAGCGCGTCTGTCTCCGTTCCAAACAAAACTCACGGACTCCCATACGTCGGCATCGCTCCTCGATGCCCCCAGCATGATCGTGAATGGTGATTGGGGGAGGTCGCGTGGCGGAGGCACGCCATAACGGGATATAACTCCTTATATAACGCAGGGACGTAGTATTGGCAATGACATGCAAAAACACAAGACGGTTTTGTTTGCCATGATTGCTGCTGTGGTTTTGCCATTTGCCGCAATGCCTTACGCAGCGTCCGAAGTGATGGACGACAAACTTCCTGTCACACAATACAACGATACCGGGACCGGCAACGCGACACGCGAGATTGGGACGCAAGAGTTCGATCCCGCAAAACAGTACGGCAAGATCCCCGACGGCGTGATGCTGGACAGGAACGACCCGGAATGGGTGGCGCAAAAGCTCAGCGATCCGGAGTTCGAGGAGAAGCAGGCGGCAATAAGGGCGTACGTTGCATACGACGGCGCGGAGAAGAACGGATGGAACGAGGCCATGAAAAGGACAGCCGTGGTGGCCCAAAACTTCGATGTCATGACCGGCGAGGCCGGAAACGGCTTCGAGTTGGTGGCTCTCGCCAAGGCGCTGGACAAACTGCAGGGCGCGTACTCCGCGACAGAGCCGGAGAAGCGCTTCCACGACTGGGTCGCCGCGAGATACGCCGTGCCGGACACCGCCAGGGACATCGATGCGCGGATAGACGCACTGAAAGACGAACTCGGCCCGGCCCTCGTCTCGCAGGCGGTCGCCGCGTTCGACGAGCAGGCGAGGCACGGCAACATTCCGTACGAGCTCGCGTCAACCGACGGGGCATTCTGGGCAATCACCGCACTCATTGCGTCGTGCGACCATGATCCCGACTGCGACTCTACGTTCGCGAGGAAAGTCAGGGACAACAAGCTGTACGAGAGGGATGTTCCCGATGGGATCCCGACAACCATACCAACCGCCACGATGATGGACTACTTTCTGCCGGCCGCATACGCGGTATGGCCGGATGCAGAACACCGCACGATGGCACACATGGAACCTTGGGACTGTAATTATGACAACTGCAGGATTTCGGCCGATGTCACCACTACCGGCACATACAACATCAGCCTCCACGTACCTGGGACTAGGCATGCAACAGAACCTGGCGCGCAGCTCAGTGTAGTATCTTGCGGCACGGGCGACAGCAGATCCAGTACCTACAATGTTGTGCACGCAGAATTCAATGTTGGCATAGTAACGCATTGTACAGGATTTGACGCAAGATACGGATGTGCGTTTGACTTCAAGGAGGTCAGTCTGCCGTTTAGCTCTACCTCCGTATGGCGCGGGTCACTGACGGGCACGACCAATGCATACATACAGAGATAAACTACGGCAACACCGCCTTTTTTTATGCCGATGAACAGCACATTGCTTGCGGCCGCCACTGTCCTGTCCTGCATTGCACTGGCTGTGCTCGTCTACGAGCCGGTGTACGGATTTTTTGTCTACCGCCTGCCGGTGGCCAACTCGACCATCGATCACCGGCTGCACGACATCCACTACGAGCAGGTGGAGAAAAAAAACGGCGAGAGGTACTATGCAACTCTCGAGGAGATCTCCATCGTCGACCACAAGACGATCGAGGTGAGGTTCGGGCAAAACGACTATGGCATATACAGGAATACCGGGGAGAAGGTTTACAGCCCGCCGGCGTTCTCGCACGTAGATCGGATCGGGGTGGGGCAGACGTTTGTAGTCACGTGCATTGACAAGGACGACGTGCCGCCGCACCCCCGCTCCACGCGTGAACCGGACAATGGTACGGGCGTAACGATCCTGAAATACCTGGGATTGGAAGAGCGCGAGGGGACCCTGGCGTACAAGTTCCTGCACGCAAATTCTTGGATCGATGCACCCATGCCGTGCGACTGGCCGCAGGTGATCCGTCACACGGTCGATGCGTTGCCGGTTGCGATACCGGATGATTACATGGCAAGGATCACCGAGGAGGCCAGGCTCCGGCATTGGGATCGTGCGGACGGCGGGGGATCATGACCGCGGGCGCCCTCGGGAGGGGGCCGGCCGGCGCCGTCCCCGCCTGCGGCGCGCCGGCAGGCGGGGGCGGGGCCCCCCGCAGGGAGCGGGTCCGGCCGGCGGCATCCGCGGCCCGGGGCTGCCCGGAACGCGGGCGGGGCCGCGCCTCCGGGCCCCGCTCCGGCCGGTCGGAAGGGCCGTCATTCCACGCCGTACACGTGGGGGATGGGATCCAGCATCCCGAACGACCTGCACAGCATGAAGTCGCCGGTTTCCCAGCGGCGGGGCGCGCCGGCCGGGAGGATCACGGGCGTGTGCGAGTTGGAGGCGGGGCACTTCCCGTGGGGGCGCACCCACTGCAGGGTGGGCCGCGGCTCGCCTTCGTGGCGCCTGCGGCGCCGCTCCGCCGCGGCGGCCGCGGCTACCCCGTCCGGCGGATAGTACCCGCGGTGGACCAGGGCCGTGTCACGGCCGCATCGGGGACACGCCGCCTCGAACTGGTCCTCGCGGGCGGAGCAGGCGCACTCGCCGTCGCGGAGGTTCCCCTCCACGGCCGGACAGCCCCCAGCAGCGGCCGCGCGCCCCCCGGCATCCGCTGGGCCGATCGCCGGGATGGAACCCCTCCTCGTGGAGGCCAGGTACTCCCCGGCCGTCATCCTCGTGTCGAGGACGCGGTTGACGTGGCACGCCGCGCCCGCCGCGCGGTACGCTTCCAGGGCGTCCGCCAGCATGCGGGCGATTGCCGCGCGGCGGTCTCCCCCGCGCCTCCGCGCGGGGATCCCGGCAAAGCACCCCGCCTCTACGACGAGCTCCTTCATCACCCCCGCGAACATGTACGTGGGCTCGAACCTCCCGTAGTACCTGCGCGCCGTTCCGTAGAACGCGCCCGTGGACCGCTGGATTGTGGCGTACGCCTCCGCGCCCGGCGACGGCCCGTCCATGCCGATGCGGATGATGACCGATCGGAACGGGCTTTTCTTCTCCGGCTCCGGCGCCCGCAACGCCGCGGGGGGGAGGGAGGGCGGCATAAGAGTTCCCGCGCGGGGGCGGTTCCCGCCGGCGGGCCGCAGGACGGGGCGCGGAATCCGCCGGCGCCCCGGGCCGAGGCGGGCGCGGCGCGGGGGGCGCCCCGGCCGCGCGCGCCCCGCAGGATCGCCCGCCCGGAATTAGCGGCCGCCTTCGGCCGCCGTCCCGCCGCTTTCGCGCCGGGCGGGCGCGGGCGGGGAAATCCCCGACGATCAGGCGCCGCCGCGCGGCCCGGGGCCTCGCCGGCGTGCCGCGGATCGCCCGGCGGCGCGTTTCAAGCGGCGCGCCCGCGCGGCGGCTCCGACATTTCCAAGTAGCCGTCCAGATCCCACACCTCCGCCGCAAGGCGCGCGAGGCGCCCCTCCCTGTCGCTTATCTCGTCGGGCGTCCACCTCTCGTACGGCGCCAGGTATGTCCTGTTTATTTCCAGATCCGACTTGGAATACCCTATGAACCCGCCCTCGGTTTTCAGCCATTTTTTTCTGGTCCGGACGCCCGACCTTTTGGCTTCGAAGTCGTAGCACCGCAGGATCTGGCTCCAGCCCGCGTCGACGAGGGTCGCGTTGCCGAGCCGGTTGACGTGCCGTTCCAGGCCGCCCGCATCGGGCCACGATCTGGCATCGTGCTTTTCCGGGAACACGCGGTCGATCTGGAGGGCGGCGGTGTCTGCCGCGCGCCCCCGCCGCGCCTGCAGCTCCCGTTCTAGCGACGCGAGCACGTACGTGGCCTCGTCGTCGCCGAGGTCGAAGACGCTCCCCGCGAATTTTTCGGCGAACTCGCCCCTGCCCACGCGCTCCCGCCCGCCGGGCGGCGCGCCTTCCCTTAGGAGCGTCCGGAGGACCTCCCCCACGCCTGCCCCTTCGGCGATCTGGCCGGCCATGCATATCGAGCAGCGCTTCAGGGGATCGGCATCCTTCCTGCAGATCGTGCGGTATACGAAAAAGAACTTGACGAGGCAGTCCGCCAGATCTACGGTCCTCGCGTCCCCGAGGCCCCAGGCGCGGCACGCGGCGATTATGGGCCACTTGAAGCACGCGGCGCGGATTTGCCTCAGTCCCCGGAATGCGTGGCCGAGCCTTGCGGGCATTTGGACCGAAGACGGGTGCTCCAAAGCCTTGACAAAGCCCACGTCTTCCTCCAGCCTGCCGACGTATTCGAGCATGCTTCCGGGATGCCCGCCGTAGATGCGCTTCACGGCCCCGCAGAGGTCGCGCTTTTGTACCTCCGCGTCGTCTTTTGCGAGCCGGGACAGCATCGAGCCGTAAATGATGTCGTCCGGTTCCATGTCGTTGCCGCCCGACTTGTCGGTCAGGATGAATTTCCTCATCACTCCGTTCCACCGCCGATCGGCCTCGGCGCGGCGGCCCGGATCCACGTTGTCGAGCACGTGGTTTTTTACCAGGTCCGCCTGGTCCAGCGGTTGCCCTTTCGAATTGAGCGACTGGAATACCTGGTACTGGTAGGAGCCGCCCTTGCCGTGGATTGTGACGCGGACGACCGACGTTTTGCGCCGTAAGTCCTCCAGGATGCGGCGAAGCGCGCTAACGCCGTCCTTGTGTTCCGCGGGGCGGCCTATTTTGCATTTCCTGCACAGTTCGTCGGCGCACGCGCGAAGCATGGCGTAGTTCCTGAAGATCGCGCCGGATCGCTGTTCCGCATGGTCGGCGGGATGCCTGCGGACGCTTTCGAACGCCTCCGCATCTTCGCCGCTGCTGAGGCGGATCATTTGCCCGTCGCGGTTTGTCCAGCCGTCGATCATGGCCACAACGTCGAGGTGATCCGACTCGCCGGGCACGGGTTCGGAATGCTTCCTTAGCGAGTCCCTCAGCGCGCACAAGAGCAGCGCCAGCGTGACCAGGCGCTGCTGCCCGTCCACAACGTCGTACTCGTCCCCGTCTTTCCTGACCAGCACCACGGATCCCAGCAGGTACTCTTCCCCGCGCGACCCGGGGTCGGCCAGGTAGCCGCCCATGAGATCGTCCCACAGATCTTCCGCGCGCTCCCGCTTCCACGAATACGATCCCTTGTAGGCCGGAACGTTGTACTTTGTCCTCCCGTCAAACATGTCCCCCAGAGCGACAGAGTCGACGGCGTGGTGTCGGCCCAACGCCCCGAGGCGGCACCGCGCGTATTTGAGTTGATCGCGGTTTTTTGTGAAATCTCGCGCTTTTGGAGCGGCTTGCTCTGCGGCCGGGGCCTCGGGCTCCCGGGATTCCGCCTTCCCCGCAGGGAGCTGTCCCGGCCGCCGCACGTCGGGCCGCTTCGGGCGCCCGCGCCCAGGCATCCCGTGCCGGACCCGGAGCCCGGCCGGCCGCCGGCGCGCGGGGCGGCCGGCCGCGATCCCGGGGCGCATTCCCGCCGCCCCTCCCGCGGCATCCCGGCGCGCGAAACGCGGGCCGCCGGCGCGGGCGGCGCGGGCGGCGCCCGTTCCGCGCCGGGGGACCCGGCCACCCCGCGCCGTACGCGTGGGGGATGCGCTCCGCCTCCCTGAACAGCCAGGCGATCAAAGTTGCGGCGCTCCCTTCCCGCCGGCAGGGAGCGGCGCGGGCGCGCGCGGGTTGGTGAGGGGGCGCCCCCGCGGGGGCGCGCGGGTTGGTGAGGGGGCGCCCCCGCGGGGGCGCGGCCCCCTGCAAGCTGAAAGCCCGGTCCCAAGACCGAAGGAAGCCCCCCCCCCCCGCCGCAACTCATAACAACCCCGTGGATCCCCCCGCGCGATGATGAACCGGGAGGGAAGCTGATGCCTTCATTCATGGACATAGTGCGCGCGGACGCCGCGGAGATCGTCGCGCGCTTCTACCTGGCCGCGACGGTATTCGGCTTGTCGGCCGGCATCATCCTGATCGTGAGCGGGGCCGCCAAGCACGTGGCCGTTGAGGTGGCCGCGGGGATCCCCCTGTTGGGCGGGGCCCTGTACGTGTGCCGCCGGTGGGGCCACCAGATTTTCGACCCGTACTGGGAATCGATGATCACGCCGTACCGCCCGGGCCGCGCCGGATCCCGCCGCCGGCGCCGCCGGCGCAGCATCTTTTGAGCCAGGACGGCGCCCGCAACCCCCCCTTTCCCCGCGCGGATCCCGCGGAAGCGCCCCAGCTCGATCGGGCCGACCGGCCCCGCTCCCCCGGCGGGGGCGGCCCGGGCGGGAACCCGGCGCGGCGCCCGGGCACTGCCTGCCGGATGCCGGAGTCGATCTCCCGGATGCGGGCGGGCGCCGCGCCGCTGCCGCCCGCCCGCGTCGAGTCGCATCACGGCCGGCAGGAGCCGGCCCTCCCCGCGCTCCGCCGGCGCGGCCGGCGGGCCGCACAACGGCTGCCGCGGGGGGGCGCGGATCCGCGCGCGCGCCGGGGGCCGATCCCGCGGCCGGAAAGATGCGCGGGCCGGGGGCGGGGGGCGGCCCCGCGCCGGAGTCCCGTCAGCCCGCCCCGTACGCGCGGGGGATGCGCCCGCCCGCCCCGAACGCGCCGGCCAGCACGAACGCGCGGAGCACCCCGCCGGCCTCGGGCGCGCCGGCCCGGACCAGCACGAGCGAGTGCGAGTTGGAGGCCCCGCGTTTCACGCGGGGGCGCACCCGCCGCAGGGCGGGCCGCGGCTCCCCGCCCAGGCCCCTGCGGCGCAACCCCGCCAGCCCGGCCCCGGCCGCCCGGTCCGGCGGGCACCTCCCGCGGAAGGCCATCGTGGTGCCCGCGCCGCGGCGGGGGCACGCTGTCCTCGCCCCGGGCTCGCGCGCGGAGACGGCGCGCGCCCCCGCGCCGCCGCACAGCCCCTCCCTGAGGACGACGTCCCTCTCGGCCAGGTACTCGGAGGCGGCCATCCTCGTGTCCAGGACGCGGTTGGCGTGGCACGGCACGCCGCGCGCGCGGCACGAGTCCGGGGGGGGCCCGCAGCATGCGGGATATGATCCCGCGACGGGCGCCCCGGCGCCTCCTCGCGCGGAACCCGCGGAAGCGCCCCAGCTCGATCGAGCTTACCAGCTTTTCGTCCCCCTCGAAGATCGCGGGCCCGAACCCGGCGTGGTGCCCCGTCGCCGCCCGCTTAGCGTCGCGTATGATCGCCGCGGGGCCGGCGGGGTCCTCGCCCGGCCCCTGCAGACATGCCACGTCGGGGCGGATCACCGCCGGCAGGGGCCGGCCCCGTCCCCCCGGCGCATCCAGCGCGGCGGCGGGCGGGGCCGGGGGGCATGAGGATCCCAGCGCGGGGCTGGCCGCGGCGGCGGGCGGCGCCCGATCCCGGGGCCGGCCGCGGCGGCGGGCGCGGGCCGGCGCCGGGGCCCGTCAGCCGGCCCCGTACACGTGGGGGACGCTGTCATGATGCGCGAACTTCCTGACCAGCACGAAGCCGCCGAGGGACCCCCCGTCCCGCGGCGCGCCGGCCGGGACCAGCACGAGCGAGTGCGAGTTGGAGTACGCGCATTCCCCGTGGGGGCGCACCCACTGCAGGGTGGGCCGCGGCTCCCCGCCCAGGCCCCTGCGGCGCCACTCCGCCAGCCCGGACTTGGCGTGCGCGTCCCACGGGTAGTCCCCGCGGCGGGCCATGGTCGTGCCCGCCCCGCACAGGGGGCACTCGATCCCGATCCCGGCCTCGCGCGCCGAGATGCCGCACTCCACGTCCTCCCCCGACCCCTCCGCGCCGGGGTACGAGTCCTCCAAGGCGCGGTACTCGGCGGCGGTCATCCTCGTGTCGATGACGCGGCTGAGGCGGAACGCCACGCCCGACGCGCGGTACACGTCAAGGACGGCGGCCAGTATGCTGGATATGATCCTGCGGCGGGCGCCCCGGCGCCTCCTCACGGGGTTCCCGTAGAAGAACCCCAGCTTGATCATCTCGAGGTTCTTCCCATTTTCGGAGACGAGGTACCTGACTATGAGCCTCTCGTAGTACCGGCACGTAGGGTCGCGCAGCCCTTCCGCGATTTTTTCGACGGTGGCCAGCGTCCCGTCTGACCGCGACGGCTCCTCCACGACCAGGTAGATCACGACGGGCAGGAGCCGGCCCGTCCCCTTCCCCCCCGGCGCCCCCCGCGCGGCGGGCAGGAGCCGGGCCATATCCACCCACTCCCGCGCCTTCAACGCGGCGGGCCGGCGGGGCCCGGCGGTATAAGGGTTCCCGCTGGAGCGCGGCGGGCGGCGGGCGGCGGCCCGCCGCGCCCGGAACCGCGGCCGGGGGCCCCGCGCCGGCGGGCGCGCGCCGGGGGCCCGCCGGCGCGCCCCGCGCGCGTGGGAGGCGCGCCCCGCATGCGCGAGCGTCCCGGCCCGCGGGGAGCCGCGGGGCCCCGCGTCCCGGGGCGCGCCGGCCGGGACCGGCGCGGGCGAGTGCGAGTTGGGGTGCGCGCGCGCACCGCGGGGGCGCGCCCGGCGCGGGGCGGGGCGGGCCGCGGCTCCCCGCAAGCCGCGGCGGCGCCACTCCGCCATCCCGGCCCCGGCGCGCCCGTCCCGCGGGCAGTCCGCGCGGCGGGCCGCGGTCGTCCCCCTCCCGCGGCGGGGGCGCCCGATCCCGATCCCGGCCTCGCGCGCGATGCCGCGCCCCCCGCCGATTCCCGGCCCCCCCGCGCGGGGGCGCGGCCCCCCGGCGCGGCACCCGGCAGCGGCCATCCTCGCGTCGACGGCGCGGCCGGCGCGCGGTAGGCGTCCGGGACGCCCGCCGGCGCGCGCGGCATTCTCGGCCCTCTGCGGGGCGGGGGCGGCGGAGAACGCCGCCGCCCGGACGCGGCGGGTCTTCGGGCTCGATCCCGATGCCGCGGCCAGGCGCGACGCCGCGGCGCGCGCGCCGGCCTCGCCCAACCGCGAGGATCCCCGCGCCGCGCCGAACATGGCGAACGCGCCGTGGGTGGCGGAACGGTCGAGGCCGTGCGGCCAGCGCCTCGGCATCGCGCGCGCGGGCCGCGCGCGGACCGACGGCAAGCTGGAGCTGTCCCGCGGGGAGCCGCGGCGCAAGCTGCCGATCTTCGTGGCGGCCTCCCGCGGCATCGCGGCGAAGGCGCCCCCCGGCGGGGGCGATGCGCGCGCGGGCGGGCCGTCCTGCACGGCCGGGCCGCGCGATCCGGCGGAGGGGTTCGCGGACAGGCACAGCGACGGCCGGCCGCGCGCGCCGCTCGACGGGTCGAAGCGGGCGGCCCCCGCCCGGGCCTGCGCGAGGAAGATGCCCCCGCCGGATGCCGCCGCGCGCGGCGCGGGGCCGGGCGGGCGGTACCGGGCGTCCGGGCCGCCCGCCGGCGGGACCGGCGCGCCGCCGGGCGGGGGCGGCGGCGCCGTCCGAAAAGCGTGATCCTTCCGGCAGATCCGCCCCGGCCGGCAGCGCCGATCCTGGCCCCTCCCGGGCCCCTCCCGGCGCCCCGCGCAAGCAATCCGAATCCTTGTTGCGGGGAATCCCGCCAGTGGGGGCCGTGGCGGCGGGGGCATGCTCATTTCTGCACAACACGGCGGCCAGCTATCAACACCGTTTACCATAGTTCCCCGAGCCCGCGGGCGCGGGAAAAACCGCCCCAAAACCGTGATCTGTTACACGGCCCCGCACTTTCAAACTTTAAAAAACTTTTTCTGCCGCCGTGCTGTGATGCCGTTCCCGTTCATGATGGGCCTATCGCGCCCCTGTCGGCTTTGGATATCTTGTCGATCAGTGCTGCCAGTTTTGTGGTCTCCTCGTGTTTTTTTATATAATCCCCGTACGCCTCCTGGGCGTTTTCAATCAGCTGATCATAAAGCACTATTCGCGCCCCGAATGCTTCTAGAACGCGCTCGTCCTCTCCGCGTTCTTCCGAATTTTCCCAGCTTTTCGGATGCTTGCCCAGCACGCAGATGATTTCGGGTGACTCATTCCTGTCGGATTCCCTGAGAGCTTCGGTTGCTGCGTTCTTATATTTTTTGAGCTGGGCAAGCAACGATCCCGCTACGTTTGTGCTTGTTTCCGGGCGTTTCAATTCTATGATCAGGTGCTTGTTGCCGGTTGTCCTGTACTGGATGTCCAGCCTGGAGTCGTTCTCTTCCCGGGTGAGTCCATTGATCACCCCATTCAGCGCTTTTCTCATTGTAGATTCCATGGCTTCCGTGGCGGTTACGCGCTCCCAAGCCGGATCCAAGAGCCACGGGTGTTTAAACAGGAGTTCTTTGATGAGTTGTTCTTTTGCGTTTTGATCTCTAATGCTGCTGAATGTTTCGATCACCCCTAGGCGGTTTTTGGTGATCCGGTGGTACGCATCGGCTTCCAAATCGTCAGCCTGCGCAAACAGATCTGTCACGGCCTTGAGGTTGCTGAT
Organism: uncultured Candidatus Cenarchaeum sp.; assembly: GCA_958295735.1. Classification (GTDB taxonomy): domain Archaea; phylum Thermoproteota; class Nitrososphaeria; order Nitrososphaerales; family Nitrosopumilaceae; genus Cenarchaeum. The sequence goes on along the minus strand of OY282369.1, from coordinate 2,342,792 downwards.
GTCGATGTCGTCCAAGCGCTCAAGCATGTCTTTGAACCTGAGGTTTTCAAACGCGAGTACTCCGCTCACGAACAGCTGCCTCTTCATATCGTCGTTGTCCAGAGCCAGCGTGTTGATGCGCCCGAAGATTTTCTTCGCCGGATTCACGTGACGCGGGGGCAGGCCGCCTAACCATTCTCGAATCGCGGGTATTTCTAGCGCTACTTTGGCGCCCTCCTCGTTCCTCAGTTCTTTCCACTTTGATTGTACGATCTTGAGGTCGCGCCAAGTTTTTTCCTTTAATGCCTCGTATCTGGGATCGTCTTCCACGATCATCTGCCTGCCGGTCGTCGTGATGTCTTCCATGTCGTCCCTGTCTAGAAAATCCGCCCGTATCTCCCCCACCACGTACTTGCTGTACACTCCGCCTTCTTCAAAAGATCCCAGCACGTCTTCTTGGGCCATTTTTCCCCTGGACATGATGGCGATCTGGTTCAGGTTCTCGCCGCCTACATCATCCTTCAACTGGCTCGGCTTTTCTACGGTTCCTATCCAGCCGCTAACGCGTTCTGTGATGCCGTCCATGTTGACCTCCGGATCTAGGCCGAATGTTTTGGATGCCGAGCCGGAGAATTCGCTGCGGCTGTTCTCGCCAAACAGCCACGCGTACTGCAGGTTTTTGAGGTAGTCCCTGTCTTCTGCTGTGATCGGCGCTCCGTTGAGCGTGACTTCGAATTTGTTCCGGCTGCCGATGATGCTGAACTTGCGCGCGAGCCTCCTTTTTAGTGGTTTTGGGTAGAATTTTTTCGGTTTGATGTCCGTCAGGGTGATGCGGGTTCCGGCTTTTAGGTCGCCGGCCGCTTCGACACTGATCGGGTTGTACGCGGAGGGCTTGCCGCGTAGCGCGCTTTTGATGTCTTTTACTTTCATCTCGAACCCGTGGCTCTCGCCGTTCTTGACGCTGTGCACCGTGACGGTGTTGGCTATCGAGAACATCGACAGTTTTCCTATCCCCTTGCGTCCCATCACGGGCCTGTCGTGGCGGCCGGTCCTCGTCTCGCCCACTTCTCGGCGCGCGTACCCGACGCACAGGTACTTTTCGTTGGCATCGCTCACGGTCATCCCGCTCCCGTCGTCCTCTATGGTGATCGTCCTGCCCGAGTCTGTGCGTATCTTGACGTGCTCCGCATCCGCGTCCCACGCGTTGGCGACGGCCTCGGCGAGGGCCGCGGGGATGCTGCTGTACAGGCCTATGCCAAGATGCTTGAGCGCGCTAAGGCTCACCTGCATGGTGTATGTCCGATCGCCCGCCATTGTGATCCGAATGCTGTGCTGTGCTCTTGCCTATAATTTTTCCTAACTTCACCAGTTAGTGTACAGTCCCGAAATCGTTTCGCATGCCGATCCACGGCTGGGACGGGGGGTTCTCGGGGGGGGGGCGGCGGGGTGGTTCCGAAATCGTTTCGCACCCCGCCGGCGGGCTGGCCCGCCGCGCGGCCGGAGCGGAAATGAAGGTGAAGGGAGTCCCGCGCGCTCCCCTTGGCGAAAACGTTGCGTACGAACTCGGCGGAATAGGTATCCGGTAATGGCGAAACCGGATCCCGTCAAGGTGAAGTGGGCGGTGGACGAGATGGAGGAAGGGGGCCGGAGCGCCGGGATCGCGGCCCGGATGGGGGTCCCGCCGCGCCGCGCGCGGCAGATCTGCGCCCGGTACCGCGGGACGGGGGAGGTGCCCGCGCTGGGCATGCCCGGCAGGCCGAGGAAGGAGATCCAGGACCGCGAAGATCCCGGAGAAGGCGTTCCGCCAGTGCAGGACGGGCGCGTCCCGGCCGGGGCGGATCATGGCAGTCGCGGCGAGGATCGGCGTGCCGCACAACACCATACACCGCATACTGCGGGAGAAGGGGATGGCGGCAGGGCACCCGAAGATGAGCAGGAGGCGCGAGCGGATCAGGCGCGAGAGGACGCATTCCAACACCGTGTGGCACGCCGACTGCAAGCTGCTCCCCGACGGGAAGTGGTCCGCGGCGCACCAGGACGATGCATCCGGGTTCATCGCGGGCCACGGCGTGTTCGGGGAGGCCGCGGGGGAGCACGCCCTCGTGGTGCCCGGGAGGGCCATGCCGGGCGCGGCAGGCCCGCCTCCACAATGACCGACCGCGGGTACCAGTCCCGCGCCAGCGAGTCGGAGACCGGGAAGCGCGGCAGGACGGAGTCCGGGAAGAGGCCCGCCGGGCTGGGCACAAGGCGATGCTGGCGGGGGCGGGGCATCCCCGGACCGACGGCAGGCCGGAGGGGTTCCGCGGCGGGATCCGGGGGAAGATCGGGCGGTTCGGCGGGATGGGCGAGTTCGTCCGGCGGCACGACCGCGGCAGGCCCCGCGACTCCCCAGACCAGAGCGCGCCGGGGACGCCCGCCGGGGCGTTCGCCCGGAAGATTCCGAAAGGGGGCAAACGGTCAAAGACGAGTACGCCGGGGAGGAGTATCTTGCCGGCTAGGATGCGAAACGATTTCGGGATCGCACACGCGCAGGCCAGATTCGAAATGGATTTTAATGGGTCGCGCGGTGCCTCCCTTACGGGGCATCCGAATCCCTCGAGTGGACGCTAGGTGTGTCAGCTCTTGGGAGCGTGTGGATTGCGCCCCATCCAGTCAACGCCGGGCGCGCCTCCGCGGGTTCCCGCGCTTTTGAAGATCGCCCCGCTGCCGCGGCCCGGCCGGGGGCGCTTCCTGGCGCGCCCGGCATGGCCCGCCGCGGGCGGGCGCCGTTGCCGGAGCAGGGGGCCGCCGGGATGCGGGGGTTTTTCCGCGCGGCCGGCGACCCCCAGGCGCGATCGGGGGCGGGCGGTCGCGCGGCGGAGGCATGCCATAGCGAGGCACGGTTTATCTCGCGACTATCCCAGACGGCGCCCGGTCTACGCTCTTCCCCCCCCCCCCTCCCGAGTCCCCCCGCCCGATCCCCCACGGGGCCGTGCCGACCAGCCTGCTGCGGAGCGCCGCCCCGGGAAGGCGGAGCGCCTCCGGGAGACGCCGGGGCCGTGCCGACCAGCCTGCTGCGGAGCGCCGCCCCGGGGCCGACCTCCCGGACTGTGTTCTTCCACTCCAGGGCGCTCACGTCGCTCCCGAACACGCGCCTGATGGCCGAAAAGGTGGCCTCGATCGCCCGGCGCCGGCCGCACCTGCCGGCCGCCTCCCACTCCCCCATGCCGGCCGCACCTGCCGGCCGCCTCCCACTCCCCCATGCCGGCCGCACCTGCCGGCCGCCTCCCACTCCCCCATGCCGGCCGCACCTGCCGTAGCGCGCACAATTAAAAAATGGAATATTCTACAATCCGCGGCCCGCACGCCCGGCGGATTCCGGTTTTGCGGGCGGTCGCGGCGGGCCGGATCGCCGCGCGGGGGGCGGATCGGGACTTCGGGGGGCGGCAGGGCGCGGAACGGCCGGCATCGCCGAGGAAAAGCGGCGCGGAAGGCGGGGCGCGCGGGAACGGGGGCGGCGGGCGGGCGGGGCGCCGCGGTCAGCACGTCGGGCAGTCGAACAGCCTGGCGGGCTTCAGTTCCCCCGCGCGGAACGTCCCGCGCGCGGACTACTCCGTCTCGTCCAGCGTCCTGAAGATCTTGCCGGCGAGCGCGCGCTTGTTCACCCCCCGCTGCATCTCTACGGGGTTGGGCTCCGGCGCGTGCGGCGGCAGGTACTCCAAAATTATGTCCCCGTCGAGGGATTCCATGTACTTTTTGGCCTTCGCCGACTTGTGGTACGATGCGTTGTCCACGAATATCAGCGCCTTGCCGAACTTCTTGTGGACGCGCCCCAGGAAGTCCATGTAGTTGTCGGCGTTCGCCTTGTCGCAGGACTCGTAGAAGAACACGCCCGCGGCCAGGATCCCGAAGATCTGCATCTTCTCCCGCGTCAGGTAGGAGTGTGACCGGGCGGGCCTGCCGCGCCGGAACCACCCGTAGCCGGGCCTGTTCCGGGCCTTCTCGATGCCGGCGTTGTCGCCGGCCGCCGCCATGTAGCCCTCCGCCGCCTTTTTCCGCGCGAGCTCGCCCGCGCGCTCCTTGAACTCTTCCTGCTTTTTCTTCAAGGCGGCGCCCGGGTTCTCCGGCCGCGGCTTCTTCCACGAGAACTTCCGCCCTTTCATGATGCCCCGCATCCCCGACTTGGTGTACTCTACGCCGAACTTTTCCTTCACGTGCTGGCGGGCGAGGTCGGAATTCCACTGGCCGGACTCGAATCCGCACAACTCGGGGCCGCCGTCGAGATCCGCCGAGAGCTGCCTGGGCTGGGCCCCGTCCAGGCGGCATTTCCGCCCGCGCCCCCCGCGCCCGTGCCTCGCGCGTATGCCCTCCTCCTGGGCCCGAACCAGCCAGTCGTGCGCGGCGGACTTGCTCCTGTTGGCGATGGCGGCGATCTCGGCTACCGTCTTGCCCTCCTTCCTCTGCATGTAGGAAGTCAGCCTGTCGCGCCCCCTGATGTCCTTCTCCTTCCTGTGGCACTCCCTCAGGTACTGCATGGGGGTGTTGGGGAGGTATCCGGGCCCCCTCTTCGCCTTGATCGCCGGTCTTGCCACGATCCCGCATCGCGGCCTGGGTTGTTAACCGCGCATGCCAAGAATAATTTACAAATTGGCTAGTTTTTTTTTTACGTCCCGCCGCGGCATCCGTCGGGCGCGCCGGCCGCGGATTGTCGAATAATTCACTTTTCTACAGTTTTCGTTACGGGGCCGGGAACGTGGACCCGGCGCGCCGGCACGGGGCCCCTGCCTCCTTCCGGTTCATCCTCTCGAGCTCCTCGCCCCCGTTCGGATCCCCAGCAGGACGAGCATCCTGCCGCGCGCCGCGCGCTTGGATTCGGCCGCGCCGCGGCATGGCCGGACGGGTTTTTGCCCCGCAATGTCGGCAAAAGTCGCCCTTTCGCGATCATCATCCTGGGCCGGGCCGGGTTTCAGGCGCGATTGTGAGGGCTGCCCAAATACTAAAAATTAAATACGCGCAAGAACTACACCGCGCATGGCGCAGGCGACAAAATCGTCCATGCCCAAGCCGTCGTACGTCGGGGAGTTGGCCAGGGAGTACGCAAGGTCGGCCCGGGGGGACGCAAGGTCGGCCCGGGGAAGACGCGAGGACGCCCCGGGCGCGCGAGATGGCGGCCCAGAGATGCAAGGAGGTGACCTGGGAGTACGGAAGGATGGCACGGGAGGACGGAAAGATGATCTGGGACCAATTCAGCGAAGAGCGCCGTGAACATTCCATGGGCTGGGAATTAATGCTGGACGAGGACGATTAGCCACCCCGCCCCCGCCCGATCGCTGCGGCGGAATCAAGTTTGACGATCCGGCATCCCATTCCCGTCTGGCGCGAATACGGGGCCGGCGGCCCCACCCTGCTGGCGCGAATACGATCGGCGAGGGCGCTTTCGCGCCCGGCCGGCGGCTCCGCGGCCCCGCGCCGGAGCCCGCGCGTGGCCGGCGGCCCGCGGGCGCGAAAACTGCTTCGCCGATCCGGGTTCGCGCCCGCGGGGGGGAGTAGCCCGCCCCGTACGGGCGCCGCATTGTGCCGTGCGGAAATCACGTCACCCCAACTCCCGGCGCCCCGCGGGCGGCTTTTCTGCCGTGCCAGCCACAAAAGCGGATGGCGGGCTTCCTGGCAGGCGGGCAGATCGGATGCGCGATCAGGCAACGCGAGGAGCGCAGGACGTCCGTGGCGGCCCAGGTAATCAAGGCGGCTCGGAGGCGCGCGCGGGGGCTGCACGCGGAATGCGGGCGGGCCGGCCGCGCGCCGGCGTCCTGCAGGCCTCCCACGCCGACCCCCAAGCGGGAGGCCGATCCGGCGGCGCGGCCGCGCGGGGCGGGGCGCCGGGGGCCGGCCGCGCCGCAACCCGCGGCGCGGCCGCGGCGGATGAAGGAGGACGCGGGCGAGCAGGCGGCGTGATTTCCGCGCAACGCGGCCTTCGATCCCCGCGCGGCCATGCTGCACGTGCACGCCGAGCAGGCGGCGTGATTTCCGCGCAACGCGGCCCCCTCCGCGGCCGCGGCGGCCGAGACGGGCGCTTCCGGCTCCCGCTCGCGGGCCGTCCCGCCGCTGTCGGCGGCGGCCGCGATCGCCGCGGCCGCCTCCCCGGGGGCGGAGCGCGCGGCCCCGGCCGCGCGCGCCGCGGCCGCCCCTTCCCTCCCTTCCGCCTCCGCCTCCGCCCCCTTGCCCCGCGCCTCCCCGCGCGCCGCGGCCCCGTCCGGGGCCGCGGCCGCCCCGGTGACGGGCGCGCCGAATGCGGGCGCGCCGCCGGTCTTCTCGTCGGCCGCATTCGGCGCCGAGGCGCGGCGCGTGTCCGCGCCCGCCGGCATGCGCGCCCTCGCGAACCCGCGCTTCAGCTTCCGCTTCTTCGTCATCCGCTCCCCGCGGCCGTCCCGCCGCGGGCCTGACGAGCCGGCGGCCGCCCGCGCGGCACGCTTGCTGCCCGGCGCCGCGGCCGCCCCGTCGCGGATGTCCGCCTTTGTCCCGTCGATCCTCCCGCATGTCCGGGCGTGCCCCGGCGAGCCGCCGTCGCCCGGCGCCTGCCGGGCCGGGCCCTCCGGGGCCCCGCGCGATGCGCCGGCCGCGCGCCCCGCGGCCGCCGGGGCCGGGAACACGGACCCGGCGCGCCGGCACGGGGCCCCGGCCTCCTTCCGGTTCGTCCCCTCGAGCTCCTCGCCCCCGTTCGGATCCCCCGCAGGACGAGCAGCCTGCCGCGCGCCGCGGGCTTGGAATCGGCCGCGCCATGGTGTGGCCGGACGGGTTTTTGCCCCGTGTTGTCAACAAAAGTCGACCGTTCGCGATCATCATCCTGGGCCGGGCCGGGTTTCAGGCGCGATTGTGACGTGGACTGCCCAAATGCCAAAAATTAAATACGCGCAAGATCTACGCCACGCATGGCGCAGGCAACAAAATCGTCCATGCCCAAGTTGCCGTACGCCATTGAGTTGGCCAGGGAGTACGGGAGGACGGCCCGTGGGGACGCAAGGTCGGCCAAGGAGGACGCGAAGACGCCCCGGGAGCGCGAGATGGCGGCCCAGGAGTGCAAGGAGATGGCCCGGGAGTACGGGAGGATTGCGCGGGAGGACGGAAAGATGATCTGGGACCAATTCAGCGAAGAGCGCCGTGAACATTCCATGGGCTGGGAATTAATGCTGGATGAGGACGATTAGCCGCCCCGCCCCCGCCCGATCGCTGCGGCAGGATCCGGTTCGCCGATCCGGCATCCCATTCCCGTCTGGCGCGAATGCGGGGCCGGCGGCCCCGCCCGTCTGGCTCGAATCCGATCGGCGAGGGCGCTTTCGCGCCCGGCCGGCGGCTCCGCGGCCCCGCGCCGGAGCCCGCGCGTGGCCGGCGGCCCGCGGGCGCGAAAACTGCTTCGCCGATCCGGATCCGCGCCCGCGGGGGGGAGTAGCCTGCCCCGTACCTGACGCCGTATAAAAACATACAAATAGTGGCTGGCCGCAGGCTCGGCGCAAGACATGGGGGTAAGATTCGGCCGCCGCATCACCCCGGCCGCGCGCAAGCAGTCGATCGGTTCGACGTTCGACGAAGTGGGCTGGATCGTGGCGAACCTGACGGGCGCCAGCGACGACGCGAAGGACCAGTGCACCACAAAACTGGTCATGGTGCTGGAGCAGATCCTTAGGCACGCCCTCGAAACGCTGATCGAGAGTAAAAAAATATCCCCGCAGCTCTTCGTGGGCGGCGAACTGCCCGGCCCCGAACGGCTGGGCGGGATCTCGCTGGCGCGGTACATTTCCCTGCACCGCAATTTTCAGAACGCCAGCGCCGTGAAAGGCATCCTGGGCAAGATGGGCATGCCCCGCGTGCTCGACGACTGCCCGTGCGGGCCATACCGGGCAAAACTAGAGGATCTGTTCGATCGCAGGCACGAGATAGCCCACGCGTCCGCGAAATCGCCGCCGATCGAAATCGACCGGTACTTTGGGATCGTCCTGCCGCTCATCGACTGCATCGTGTCCGAGATCCACCCAGGCGGCCGCCGTTTCTGCCGGCACATGGCGGAGGGCCTGTTCCACTCGCGCGAGTACCAGGAGGCAATCGCGTACTGCGACAAGTCGCTTGCCGTGCTGCCCGACGATCCCCACATGCTTGGCAAAAAAGGCGAGTCGCTCGCGGGGCTGGGGCTGCACGAAAAGGCGGTGGAGTGCTACGACCTGGCCCTGGCCCTGGATCCCGGCGATTCCGCGCTTGCCAGGAAGGGGGAGTCGCTCGCGGCGATGGGGCGGCACGAAAAGGCGGCGGAGTGCTACGACCTGGCCCTGGCCCGGGATCCGGGCGACCGGCACGCGCTCGCCAGGAAGGGGGAGTCGCTCGCGGCGATGGGGCGGTTCGGGGAGGCGGCGGAGTGCTACGACCTGGCCCTGGCCCGGGATCCGGGCGACCGGCACGCGCATGTCATGAAGGGGACGTCGCTCGCGGGGCTGGGGCGGCACGGGGAGGCGGTCGCGTGCTACGACCGGGCCCTGGCCCTGGATCCGGACTACTCCCGCGCGCATGCCAAGAAGGGAGAGTCGCTCGCGGGGCTGGGGCGGTTCAGGGAGGCGGCGGAGTGCTACGACAGGCGGCTGTACGCCGTTCCGGACGACCCGATCGTGCTTGCCAAGAAGGGAGAGTCGCTCGCGGAAATGGGGCGGTTCAGGGAGGCGGCGGAGTGCTACGACCGGGCCCTGGCCCTGGATCCTGGCGACTCCCGCGCGCATGCCATGAAAGGGGCGTCGCTCGCGGGGCTGGGGCGGCACGGGGAGGCGGTCGCGTGCTACGACAGGCGGCTGGACATCGTTCCGGACGACCCGGTCGTGCTTGCCAGAAAGGGAAAGTCGCTCGCGGGGCTGGGACTGTTCAAGGAGGCGATCGCGTGCTACGACCGGGCCCTGGCCCTGGATCCTGGCGACTCCCGCGCGCATGCCATGAAAGGAAAGTCGCTTGCGGGGCTGAAGAAACACGGGGAGGCGATCGCGTGCTACGACAGGCGGCTGGACATCGTTCCGGACGACCCGTACGCGCTTGCCGGAAGGGGAGGGTCGCTCGCGGGGCTGGGACTGTTCAAGGAGGCGATCGCGTGCTACGACCGGGCTCTGGCCCTGGATCCTAGCGACTTCCGCGCGCATGCCATGAAAGGGGCGTCGCTCGCGGGGCTGGGACTGTTCAAGGAGGCGGCGGAGTGCTGCGACAGGGCCTTGGCCCGGGATCCGGGCGACTCCCGCGCGCATGCCATGAAGGGAGAGTCGCTCGCGGGGCTGGGACTGTTCAAGGAGGCGATCGCGTGCTACGACAGGCGGCTGTACCTCGTTCCGGACGACCCGCACGCGCTTGCTGGAAAGGGAGGGTCGCTCGCGGGGCTGGGACTGTTCAAGGAGGCGATCGTGCACTACGACCGGGCCCTGGCCCGGGATCCGGTCGACTCCCGCGCGCATGCCATGAAGGGAGAGTCGCTCGCGGAGCTGGGACTGTTCAAGGAGGCGATCGCGTGCTACGACCGGGCCCTGGCCCGGGATCCGGTCGACTCCCGCGCGCATGCCATGAAGGGAGAGTCGCTCGCGGAGCTGGGGCGGCACGGGGAAGCGGTCATTCACTACGACAGGCGGCTGTGCGCCGTTCCGGACGACCCGCGCGCGCTTGCCGGAAAGGAAAAGTCGCTCGCGGAGCTGGGGCGGCGCGGGTAGGCGGCGGGGCGTCGGCCGTCGATCCCGACAGCCGTCCCGCCGCTGCGGGGAGATCCGGGCCGGCCGCGATCCCGTGCACGCTGATGCCGGCGGGCGTCCGCCCCGGCCGCGCGTCCGCGCGGGGCCCACGGGCTTTTGATCCCCGGGCCTTTCGGCATTTGGATCCCGCGCGGCGAAACCGGCGCGTGCCTCACGGAAACCGTGCCGCCCGTCCGCCCGCGCCCTCCCCCGCCCGCCGCGGGCGTTTTTCCCGCCCGCTCCCACCCTTCCCGCCTAGCCACCGCCTAAAGGTCGGCTCGGCGCGCTGGGCGCGGGCGTTTTTCCCGCCCGCTCCCGCGGCCATCCCGCCCGGGGATGCGCCTGGCGGAGCCCCCGAATCGGCGGCGCCCGGCGGGCGGTGGGCCCTCCGCCCGCTGCGGGGCGCGGCTGATTCCGGCGGGCCCCCGCGGCGCGCGATCCCCGCCTCCCCGGTCCCGAAGGGCCTCCCCTGCTCGCCGCCCGCCCGCCGCGATCCCCCCGCGCGCCTCCCCCGCGCCCGGCGGCGGCGCCGCGGGGCGCGGGATGCCCGCGGCGCCCCTAGCAGCCCACGCTGTACGTGACGGCCTGCGCCATGCGGCCGGCATCCAGCGAGGGGACGCCCGTCAGGCCCACCCTGAAGTCGAGGCCGACGCTGCCGCCCGCCGGCGCCGCGGCGCGCGTGTTGCGCGGAAACTAGCATGCCCCCCGGCGCCCGGATCCAGTAAGTCCTAGGTGTGGATTTTTGGCGCAGGCTCGCGCCGCCCGCGGCAAACACGGCAGATAAGCACACCACGCGGCAATCCCCGGCCGGCGCGCCCGGCGGATGCCGGCTTCGACGCCGCGGCAAGCGGGGGCGCCGCGCGGGAGCCGGATCGGTTTTTGCGCAGGGCGGGGGCGGGGCACGGGACGGCGGGGAGGCCCCGCGGCCGGCGCATCTCGAATCCCGACGGCCTGGCGGGCCCCGGATCCCCGGGCGCCGCCAGGCGCTACTTGCCCCTGTCTACGACGAACGATCCCAGGGCCTCCACGATGCCCCCGACGAACGTGCTCGCGGTCAGCTTTCTCCCGCTGCCGCGATCCGCCGCGCCGGCGGCGAACCTGGCGATCCTCCGCGGGTCGTACGCGAGGAGCGGCACGAAGAAGAGGACCAGCCGCAGGGCGATCGAGTTGCTGGTCGCGGTTCCCGTGATGCCCTTGACCACCTTGATCCCCGCCTCTATCCCCCACCGCTTGCGGCATTCCTCGGGGATCGACTCGATCGCGGCGTCGGCATCCTCGACCCGCATGCTGGCGGCGAACGCGACGTACCTCGACACCGCGTCGCCGTCGCCGTCGCCGTCCTTCCCCTTGCCCTTGCCCTTCCCCTTGTTCGCGGCTTTTTTCACCATGAGCAGGGTGAACGTCACGCTCCTGCCGCCGGCGCCGTGCATCGTGTATTCCACGGCCCGCGGCAGATTTCCCCCGTCGTGCTCCCTTGTGAGGCGCTCGGCCTTCGCGTTCTCGTGCATCGGCGTGATCCACCCGTTCCCCTTCAGCCCGGCCGCCAGCATGCAGCCCGCGTCGCAGAACCCGCGGCCCGGCAGCACCAGCTCCGGCAGCGCCCCGGCCTTGGAGGCGGACGCCAGCATCGCCAGCGTGACGTCTTCCAGCTTGCAGCCGCGGGGGAACCGCCTGACCTTGAGCACGATGTTCGCGTCCTCTCCGATGCCGCGGGGCAGCGCGTACGAGAATGCCGTGGACGTCCCCCCGCGAGGGCGGGAATCCCGCGTGTGCTCCTCCAGTTTCTCGCCGTGGTACCCGTAGTCGGTGGTGCCGATCGCGCCCTTCGCCACGCCGGGCTTCATCCCGGACCGGCCGGCCGGCCGCCCGGACGGCGCTGCCCAGCTTTTCGTTGCGGCACCCGGCCACTTTTCCCTCGCCCGCGGCGAGGATGGACGACCGGGTGAGATCGTGGTCCGGGACGCGCTTCGGCTTCGCGCCGGACCCGCATTCCTCCGCGGCCGCCTCCTCCGCCCGCCGCATCGATCTCGCGGCGGACTATACGGACGAGTTCTCGAGCCCCGCCTTCGACGTCGCGCGCGCGTAGTCGGCCGGCCCGCACGCCGCGTCGCGCCCCTTCCCCGTCCCTGTGCCCAGCTCCCCGAACGACTTTCCCATGAACTTCGCCGCGCGGCGGGAGATCTGCCGCGCGTCCGGGCCGTTTGGCGCCGCCGTCGCCGGGATCTGAAAACTTGTCTGTATAGATATTTGCATCGCGCGGCAGTTTCGGGCGGCGCGGGCCCGCGCCCAAAAAACTACACCCGGGATCTGCCGGATCAGGCGCCGGCGCGCGGTCAGGGGCCTCGCCGGCGCGCCACGGATCGCGCGGCGGCGCGCTTCAAGCGGCGCGCCCGCGCGGCGGCTCCGACGTTTTCAAGCAGACGTCCAAATCCCACGCCGCCGCAAGGCGCCCCGCCGCCCCGGGGAAAACAGGATCCGCCCCCCGCGCCCAAAACCGCGGCCGCAGGGCGCGCCGCGCGGCCGCCCCCGGACCCGCGGGCGGGCGGGGGGCCCGGGGCCCGCCGGAGGGGGCGAAGCGGGGGCGGGGGCCCGTCAGCCCGGCCCGTACGCGCGGGGGATGCGCTCGCCCGCCCCGAACGCCCCGGCCAGCACGAAGGCGCGGAGGACCCCGCCGGCCTCGGGCGCGCCGGCCCGGACCAGCACGAGCGAGTGCGAGTTGGAGGCCCCGCGTTTCACGCGGGGGCGCACCCGCTGCAGCGTGGGCCGCGGCTCCCCGGCCAGGCCGCGGCCGCGCCACTCCGCCATCCCGGCCTCGGCCGCCCGGTCCGGCGGGTACCTCCCGCGGAAGGCCATCGTGGTGCCCGCGCCGCGGCGGGGGCACGCTGTCCTCGCCCCGGGCTCGCGCGCGGAGACGGCGCGCGCCCCGGCGCCGCCGCACAACCCCTCCCTGAGGCCGATGTCCCTCTCTGCCAGGCACTCGGCGGCGGCCATCCTCGTGTCCAGGACGCGGTTGGCGTGGCACGGCACGCCGCGCGCGCGGCACGAGTCCGGGGCGGCCCGCAGCATGCCGGATATGATCCCGCGGCGGGCGCCCCGGCGCTTCCTCGCGCGGAGCCCGCGGAAGCACCCCAGCTCGATCGAGTCGACGAGCCCCTCGTTCTCCTCGAAGATCGAGGGCTCGAACCCGGCGTAGTGCTCCGACGCCGCCCGCTTGACACCGTGTATGATTGCCGCGGGGCCGTCGGGGTACTCGCCCGGCTCATGCCGGTATGCCACGTCGGGGCGGATCACTGCCGGCAGGGGCCGGCGCCGTCCCTCCCGCGCATCCAGCGCGGCGGCGGGCGGGGCCGGGCGGCATGAGGATTCCCGCGCGGGGCCGGCGCCGGCGCGGCCCGCGCGCGCCCCTTCCGCCCTGCCGCGCGCGCGGGCCGCGCCGGAGGACCCGCGGCCCGGCGGCGGGCGCTCCGGCGCCTCGCGCGCGCGGCCGCCCAGCTTGCCGCCGCCGGGAAACCGCCTTGCCGCGCGCGCGGCGCGCTCCGGCGCCTCGCGCGCGCGGGACTTTCTGGCGCGCTCCCCGGGGCCCCCGCCGCGGTACCCGCTGCCGGCGGCGCCGGGGCGGGGGCGCCCGCGCCCGCCGCCTTGCCGGCGCGCCGCGCCCGCGCGGCGCGTCCCGGCCCGCGCCCGGAGGACCAGGGCGCGCCGCCCGCGCCCGCGGGCGGCCGGGCCCCGCCGGGGCGCGCGGCGCGCCCCGCCCCCCGGCCGCCGGACCCGGGCCCGCTCCCGGCCGCCCGGTGCTCCCGCCCCGCCCCTTTCGCGGCGGGGCCCGGCGGCGCGGCCGCCGGGCCCCTTCCCCGTCCCGATGCCCGGCCTCCCGGGCGGCCCGCGCGCGATCTCCGGCGCGGGGAAGCCGCCCCTCCGGTCCGCCCGGCCCCGCCGCCGCGGGAGCCGGGATGCTCGCCCGCGCGGATCGCGCGGCGGCGCCGGGGCCGCTCCCGGGACCCGAGCCCGGGATCTCCAGGATCCCGCGGCGCGGGGGGGCGGGGTCCCGGCCCCCGGGAGCGCGCGGCGGCCCCGCGCCGGGGCACGTCAGTCCGCCTCGTAGACGTGGGGGATGCGATCCTCCTCCCCGAACGCCCTGACCAGCACGAAGCCGCCGGTCCGCCCGGCCCGCGGCGCGCCGGCCGGGAGAATCACGAGCGAGTGCGAGTTGGAGGCCTCGCATTTCCCGTGGGGGCGCACCCACTGCAGCGTGGGCCGCGGCTCCCCGGCCAGGCCGCGGCTGCGCCACTCCGCCGCGCCGGCCTTGGCCTGCCCGTCCCACGGGTAGTCGCCGCGGCGCGCCATCGTCGTCCCCGCCCCGCACAGGGGGCACTCGATCTCGTTGCCGGCCTCGCGCGGGGAGGCGGCGCACTCCTCGTCGATGCGGCTCCCCTCCGTGGTGGGGTAGTTGTGCACCGCGACGTCGTACTCGTCGCCGGTCATCCTCGTGTCGAGCACGCGGTTGACGCTGCACGGCACGTCGTACGCCCTGTACGCGGCCAGGGCGTCCTCCAGCAGGTCGGTGATGGCCCTGCGGCGCGCGCCCCTGCTCCTCCTCGCCGGGATCCCGTCGAAGCACCCCAGCTCGACCGCGTCGACCAGCCTCGTCTTCGCGGAGAGAAAGTACACGGGCACGTACCTCATGTAGTGCGCGCGCACCGACACGTGGAGCCCGAACGTGGGCTCCTGGATGCTCTTGAACGACGCGCTGGGGCGCGCCGGATCGTCCACGCCGATGCGGATCATGACCGGGCGGAACGGGCTGATCCTCGGCGGCTCCCGCGCCTGCAACGCGGCGGGAGCGGGGGCGGGGGCGGTATAAGAGTTGCCGCGCGGCCGGGGCGTAGACTTGCGTCCAAACCGAAACCGCGCCCAGCGACGGCAAGCCACCTCGCGATCTCACGCCTAGATCACAATGGACGTAAGTCTACACCGGCCGGGCCCGCCGGGGGATCCCGGGCGCCGATGCGGGCGGGCGGGCGGGCGGGGGCGCCGCCGGGAGCCGGGGCAGGGCGCCGCCGGGCGGGCCTTCGGGAGGCGGGGTGCGACATCAGCAGGCCGCCCGATCCCAGAGAACCTGGACCGCGCGCCGCCGGGCGGGCCTTCGGGAGGGCCCGGGGCCGGGCGCGGGGCCCGCGGGTGGGGGGAGCCGGAACCGCGGATGCCCGGCAATCCGCGGCTTTGGCCGCCCTTCGCGCCCGGAACCGCGGCCCGGGAGCCCCTCCCGGGGCGCCCGGCTAGCCGCAGTTGGCAACGAACGTGACGGTCTGCGATATGCGGTCGGCCCGGAGCACTTCCAGCCCCTCCAGGTTGATCCGGAAGTCGACGTCCACGCTGCCGCCCGGCGGCGTCCCCCCCGGTATCTCGGTGCCCGCGGCCAGCGGGGTGGAGTCGGCCCGCCTCGGGGAGGCGCCGTCCAGGCCCACGGCCATCTCCGTGTACGAGAACGGCAGCTGTCCTGGTATGGGGTCGCCGCCCCTGAACTGCGTCCAGTCCGTGGCGGACACGGACACCGCGGGCATCGGGCCGGTTCCTATGTTCGCCACGGTCTGCCGCACCGGCCTGCTCGTGCTCCCCGGGGACAGCTCGGGGAGGGCGAGCGCCGACTTTTCCAGGTCTATCCCGCACGCGTCCAGGCCGCGGAGCAGATCGGGGGCCCGCTCCCACTCCGCCGATACGCCGGACACGGACCATATGCCGTACGTCACGGGAAACCGCAGGTCGCCGGAGCCGTCCATGCCCGTGCGGCCGAGCGGGCCGCCGGCCAGGGCCGCCGCGCCCGCCACATTCCCCCCCGCGAGGGACGGGTCGCCCCCGGCCGGCACCAGGGCGCCGCCCAGCGCGCGGACGGCCTCGTACGCGGCGTACGCCGGCGTGGCCGACGATGCGGGGCCGCGCGGGGCCGCGATGCTGTCTATGTAGTCCGTTATCATATTGCGCTCCACGGCGAACTGGACGGCGGACAGCCGCGTGTCGCGGGCCAGCTGCACGGCCGCCGCATCGGCCAGTATCGCGGGGGACGCGGCCACCCCGTCGCCGGCCCCCGCCCCCGCGCCGCCTGGCGCGAACCACGCGGCCTCCCGCGCCGGGCTGCCGGGCGGCACGCCGCCGGCGAGGGCGGCGAGCTCCGCGTCCGAGCCGACGTACACGACGGCCACGCTCCCGGCGCCCCGGCTCCCGGCCGCTCCCGCGACGGCCGCCTCCACGGGCGCGGCCGCCGCGCCGCCTTCCCGGAACTCGACGGGCGCGCTGAATCGTATCCCGAGCGGCTCCAGGTCCGATCCCAGCGATTCCAGCAGGCCGTAATCGGGGCCGCGCAGGCCCGCCTGCACCACCGGGACCACGGCGGCGTGCCCGCCCAGCGCCACCTCGGTCGCGAGGGCCCTGGCCAGGTGCGCCGCCCCGGGCTCCATCCTGAATATGCGGTCGCCCCCCACGGCAAGCGAGCGCGCCGCCGACGAGTGCGATATTACCGTGATGCCGTTCTCCGAGGCGTACCCGGCCATGCCGGCCAGCGCTATATCGGAGGCCGGGCCCACGTACAGGAGGGGGCCCTCCCCGCCGGCGTGCGCCCCGCGGAGCGCCGCCTCCGCCGCCGCGCCGGAAGCGCCCGCCGGGAGCGCGTGCTCGGACACGTCGACGTAGAACGAGTACCCGCGCTCCACCGAGGCGGCGTTGAATGCGGCCGCCCCCAGCCTCGCCGCATCCGCGGACGGGTCGCCGGGGCCGCCCGAGAACGCGCCCACCCGCGCGGGCCGCTTGCCGGCCAGCCCGGTCCCCTCCCGCACGCCGGTGGACTTTTCGCCGGGATTCTCGACGGGGTTCCCGAAGGCGTCAGTGACGTTCGCGGACAGGTCGAATCCCACGGCGGAGCCGGCCGAGGCGGCGGCGCCCGCATCCGCGTTCCACGATATCACGACGTTGTTCCCGTACGCGGCGGCCTCGGAGGCGCCGCCGTTCCCCGCTACCGCGGCGCCGTCCACCGTGATGTTCGCGTAGTGGGAGGGGACGGCAAGCACCGGCTCCGAATAGACGGCGGCCGCGGAGCTGCCGTTCAGCACGAATGCCAGCAGGAGGGACGGGCGGCCGGAATCGCGGGCCGTTTCCAGCGGCGCCCGCTCCGGCCCGTGCGCCGAGCGGCCGTTGGTGGCGAAGCCGGCGGGCAGCGACACGGATGTGGACTCGGGATCCGAGAACGCGGCCTCGCCCAGCAGCGAGCGCGCACTGTCCGACACGAGCAGCACGAACGTCCTGTCCCCCGCGCTGCCGGACTCGACCGACATGACGTCGGCGGCGGGCAGGGAGACCGCCGCGCCGCCTCCCCCGCTCCGGCCGCTGATCACGATCTCCCCCCCGAACGACAGCGCGCCCGGAATCTCCACGGCCTGGTCGAACGTGAGGACGAGCCGGCCCTCGCCCCGCGCCAGGTTGAGCGCCGCCGCGGCGAGGCGCGGGGGCTCGGGATCCTGCGCGTGCGCCAAGGCGGCGGGCTGGCCCCCCGCGTGCGGGCCGCCGCCGAGGCCGGAGACGAAGCCGGCCGGCAGCGACACGGTCGCCGAGCCCAGGTCCGCCGCGTTGAGCCGCACCCGCTTGGCGCCCGAGATGTCCAGCGCGAACGCCGCGTCCCCCGTCCGGCCGGACGCGATCGAGGGGACGTCGCCGGCCGACAGGCGGATCGCCTCGCCGCCGGCGCCCCGTACGGTTATCTCCCCCGAGAACGACGACACGTCGGGCGCGGTTGCCGGCCCGTCGAACGCGAGGGAAAGCCGGCCGTTGGCGCCCGCCCCCAGGTCGAGGGAGGCGGCCTCGAGCAGGATGGCCGGGGCCGTGCCCGCGCGGGCGCGGTACTCTATCGTGAACCGTTCCGCCGCGGCGCTGCCGCGCCCGTACGGCGTCTCCGCCGCGCCGGCGGGTATGTCGACCAGTATGGTCCCGTCGAATACGGGCGAGACGTCGAACGAGTACGAGGCGCCGCTGCCCGCGAAGTTTTCCACGCCGCCGTGGGAGGCCGTCCCCGAAATGGCGACGTCCGCTGCCGCGAACCCGGTGACGGCCTCGCCGAATCCGACCTGGAAGTCGATCGTCCCCGCGCCGGTCGGGCTGGACTGCGTGGACGAGACGGTCGTGCTCGTGGGGACGTAGTACGTCATAGAGAACCGCTCCGCCGCGGCGCTGCTGCGTTCGGCCGTGGCCTGCGCCGCGCCCGCGGCGATGTCGACGTGTATGGTCCCGTCGGATACGGGCGAGACGTCGAACGAGTACGAGGCGCCGTCGCCCGCGAAGTTTTCCACGCCGTTGTGGGAGGCCTCTCCCGAGAGGACGATGTCGCCGGCCGCGAACCCGGTGACGGGCGCGCCGAATTCTACCTGGAAGTCGATCGCCTCCGCGCCGGTCGGGCTGGACTGCGTGGACGAGACGGTCGTGCTCGTGGGGACGTAGTACGTCATAGAGAACCGCTCCGCCGCGGCGCTGCTGCGTTCGGCCGTGGCCTGCGCCGCGCCCGCGGCGATGTCGACGTGTATGGTCCCGTCGGATACGGGCGAGACGTCGAACGAGTACGAGGCGCCGCCGCCC
Source organism: uncultured Candidatus Cenarchaeum sp. (assembly GCA_958295735.1). Taxonomy (GTDB): domain Archaea; phylum Thermoproteota; class Nitrososphaeria; order Nitrososphaerales; family Nitrosopumilaceae; genus Cenarchaeum. Next base: position 2,324,484 of record OY282369.1, on the reverse strand, counting down.
GCGAAGTTTTCCACGCCGTTGTGGGAGGCCTCTCCCGAGAGGACGATGTCGCCGGCCGCGAACCCGGTGACGGGCGCGCCGAATTCTACCTGGAAGTCGATCGCCTCCGCGCTGGCCGGGCTGGACTGCGTGGACGTGACGGTCGTGCTCGTGGGGACGTAGTTCGTTATCGAGAACCGCTCCGCCGCGGCGCTGCTGCGTTCGGCCGTGGCCTGCGCCGCGCCCGCGGCGATGTCGACGTGTATGGTCCCGTCGGATACGGGCGAGACGTCGAACGAGTACGAGGCGCCGCCGCCCGCGAAGTTTTCCACGCCGTTGTGGGAGGCCTCTCCCGAGAGGACGATGTCGCCGGCCGCGAACCCGGTGACGGCCTCGCCGAATTCGACCTGGAAGTCGATCGCCTCCGCGCTGGCCGGGCTGGACTGCGTGGACGAGACGGTCGTGCTCGTGGGGACGTAGTACGTCATAGAGAACCGCTCCGCCGCGGCGCTGCTGCGTTCGGCCGTGGCCTGCGCCGCGCCCGCGGCGATGTCGACGTGTATGATCCCGTCGGATACGGGCGAGACGTCGAACGAGTACGAGGCGCCGCCGCCCGCGAAGTTTTCCACGCCGTTGTGGGAGGCGTTGCCCGAAAGGACGATGTCGATCCCGTCGAACCCGGTGACGGGCGCGCCGAATTCGACCTGGAAGTCGATCGCCTCCGCGCTGGCCGGGCTGGACTGCGTGGACGAGACGGTCGTGCTCGTGGGGACGTAGTACGTCATAGAGAACCGCTCCGCCGCGGCGCTGCTGCGTTCGGCCGTGGCCTGCGCCGCGCCCGCGGCGATGTCGACGTGTATGATCCCGTCGGATACGGGCGAGACGTCGAACGAGTACGAGGCGCCGCCGCCCGCGAAGTTTTCCACGCCGTTGTGGGAGGCGTTGCCCGAAAGGACGATGTCGATCCCGTCGAACCCGGTGACGGGCGCGCCGAATTCGACCTGGAAGTCGATCGCCTCCGCGCTGGCCGGGCTGGACTGCGTGGACGTGATGGTCGTGCTCGTGGGGACGTAGTACGTCATCGAGAACCGCGCCGACTCGGTGCTGTTTCTTCCGGCCAAATCCTGCGCCGCGTCCGCTGGGACGTCGACCAGCATGGTCCCGTCAGATGTCGGCGAGACGTCGAACGCGTACGACTCGGCGCTGGCGTTAGCGAAGTTTTCCACGCCGCCGTGGGTGGCGTTGCCCGAAAGGACGATGTCGCTCCCGTCGAACCCGGTGACGTCCACGTTGAATGTGACCTGGAAGTTGATCGTCTCCGCGCTGGCCGGGCTGGGCTGCGTGGACGTGATGATGGGGGTCGGGATGGAGCTGTCGTACGTTATCGAGAACTGCGCGGCCTCTTTGTTGCCGTTTCCTGCCTTGTCCTCCGTCGCGTTTGCGGGTATGTCGACCAGTATGGTCCCGTCGGACGTGGGCGAGACGTCGAACGCGTACGCCGTAGCGTTGGCGGGCGCGAAGTTTTCCACGCCGCCGTGGGAGGCGTTGCCCGAAATGCTGATGTCGCCGGCCGCGAACCCGTCGACGGGCTCGCCGAAGTCCACCCCGAACGCTATCGTGGCGGCGCCGGTCGGGTCGGGCTGCGCGGACGTCACGTTGGGGGCGGGGGCGGTCCTGTCTATTCTGATGCTCGCCGCGTTCGATTCCGCGTTGCCGTTCCCGGCCGCGTCCCGCACGCGGCCGGCCTGCATGCTCACGTCGAGCCGCCCCTCGTCCGGATTTGCCACGACGAACTCGTATCCCGCGTCGAATACCGCGATGTAGTCGTTGTGCGTGTCGGCCACGTACACGGCGTCCGAGCCGTCGACCGCCACGCCGTACGGACTGCCGAACGGGCCGGGGAGGTAGCCCGCGGGGTTCCCGGCGGGGTCGAACACCCTGACGCGTCCGCCGCCGGCGAGGTCGGACGCGTATATGTTGCCCGCCGAGTCCACCGCCACGCCACGCGGGTTGCCGACGCCGGAAACCTCGTCGACTAGGTGCCACGTGGAGTTGAATACCGCGACGCGTTGGTTGTTCGTGTCGGCCACGTACACGTTGCCGGCGAGGTCCGCCGCCACGGCATTCGGGCTTGACAGGCCGGTGATGTCGCCGACGTGCTGCCCCATGGCGTCGAACACGCTGACGCGGTTCTCGTGCGTGTCGGCCACGTATACGCGGCCGGCCGGGTCCACCGCCACGTCGTGCGGCCTGTCGAACGAGTAGGTGATGTTGGCCACGTTCCGCAGCTCCGCGTCGAATATGACGACTCTGCTGTCCAGCGTGTCGGCCACGTATATGAGGCCGGACGGGCCGCCCGTTTCCACGCCGCGCGGGCCGGAAAACTCGTAGTCGACGTCGGCGGCGTGCTGCCCCGCTTTGTCGAACACGGATACGCGGCGGAGGGAGGGGTCGGCCACGTACGTGTTGCCCGCGGAGTCGACCGCCACGCCGGTCGGGCCGTTGAGCTGGCCGATGCCGGTGCCCTGGCTGCCGATGGTCGAGTCGCCTAGCCACGCGGCGGTCAGGTTCTCCACGTTGCCCGAGGTAATCCCTATGTCGGAGGCGTCGAACGTGGCCCCGTTTATGCGCCCGTTGAAGGTCAGGTCGAAGGGCACCGCCGCGAGGTTGGTGGGGCCTGGCTGCGCCGCGGCGAACTCCGGGGCCGGCGGCGTGCCGTCGCGTATGATCGAGAACCGTTCCGCCGCGAGGTTGGCGTTTCCGTCGGCGTCATGCGCCGCGCCCGCGGGTATGTCGACGAGCAGCGCCCCGTCGGTCGCGAGCGTGACGTCGAACGAGTACGAGGCGCCGCCGCCCGCGAAGTTTTCCACGCCGCCGTGGGAGGCCGTCCCCGAGAGGGCCACGTCCGCCTTTTCAAACCCGTCGACGTGATCGCCGAATTCGACCTGGAAGCTGATCGTGGACGCGTTGGTCAGGCCGGACCGCGTCGCGCTGATGGTCGCGGCCGGGATGCTCTCGCGTACGATCGAGAACCGTTCCGCCGCGCGGTTGCCGTTTCCGCCGCCGTCCTGCGCCGCGCCCGCGGGTATGTCGACGAGCAGCGCCCCGTCGGTCGCGAGCGAGACGTCGAACGAGTACGACTCGGCGCTGGCGTTCGCGAAGTTTTCCACGCCGCCGCGTGCAGCGTTGCCCGAAAGGACGATGTCGCTCCCGTTGAACCCGGTGACGGGCTCGCCGAATTCGACCCGGAAGCTGATCGTCGACTCGCCGGTCGGGCTGGGCTGCGTGGCCGTGATGATCGGGGTCGGGGGGCCGTCGTACGTGATCGAGAACCGCGGCGCCGCTGCGCTGCTGCGCCCGTACGGCGTCCCCGCCGCGCCGGCGGGGACGTCGACCAGTATGGTCCCGTCAGATGTCGGCGAGACGTCGAACGAGTACGAGTCGCCGCCGCCCGTGAAGTTTTCCACGCCGCCGTGGGTGGCGTTGCCCGAAATGACGACGTCCTCGCGCGCGAACCCGGTGACGGGCTCGCCGAATTCGACCTGGAAGTCGATCGTCCCCGCGCCGGTCGGGCTGGGCTGGGTGGACGTGACGGTCGTGCTCGTGGGGACGTAGTACGTCATCGAGAACCGCGCCGACTCGGTGCTGTTTCTTCCGGCCAAATCCTGCGCCGCGTCCGCTGGGACGTCGACCAGTATGGTCCCGTCAGATGTCGGCGAGACGTCGAACGAGTACGACTCGGCGCTGGCGGGCGCGAAGTTTTCCACGCCGCCGTGGGTGGCGTTGCCCGAAAGGACGATGTCGCTCACGTTGAACCCGGTGACGGGCTTGCCGAATTCGACCTGGAAGTTGATCGTCTCCGCGCTGGCCGGGCTGGGCTGCGTGGACGTGATGGTCGGGGTCGGGCCGCTTATGTAGTTGCTCGCCGTGTTGGATGCCGCGTTGCCGTTTCCCGCCCTGTCCTGCACGCTGCCGGCGGGCAGGGTCACCTCGAGCTGCCCGCCGGCCGGACCCGCCACGTCGAACTTGTACACGCGATCGTACGTGTGGACGCGGTTGTTGCCCGTGGCGGCCACGTACACGCGGCCCGAGCCGTCGACCGCCACGCCCTGAGGGTCGGTGAACCCGGTGAGGATCGCGGCGGTGGTATTCCCGGCGGGATCGAAGGCCAGGATGCTGCCGGTGCTGCCGACGGTGCCCCTGTCGGCCACGTACGCGTTGCCCGCGGAGTCGACCGCCACGCCGGACGGAGAGCTGAACTGGCCGGGTAGTTCGGCGACGTGGGTCCAGTCGGAGTCGAAGATCTGGACGGTGCCGTTACCTTCGTTGGCCACGTATATGTTGCCCGAGACGTCGACCGCTATGCCTTCCGGGTCGTCGAACGGGCCAGAGCCGGAAACGTGTTCGTATGTGTCCGGCAGGTCGCCGGCGAATGTCCCGTCGGGGTGGAATGCCATGACGCGGTCGGAGGAGATGTCGCCCACGTATATCAGTCCCGAGGAGGCATCAGCCGCCACGCTGGCCGGGCCGATAACAGTCGGGTGGTTGGCGATGTTGTCGGCGCCATTCAGAGCGGAGTCTAATGCGGCGACGCGGTCGTTGCCGGGGTCGGGCACGTACACGTTGCCCGAGCCGTCGACCGCCACGTCGCGCGGAAAGTTGAACCCGGCACGGCTGGCGACGAAGTTCCCGGCGGAGTCGAATGCGAATAATCGGTCGCTCCTGTCGACCACGTATATCGTGCCCGAGGAGTTGGAGTTGTCTACTGCAACGCCGTGTGGCTGGTTCAACTGGCCTGGGCCCGCGCCGCCGATGGTCGCGTTGTGCACCCACTGGCCGCGCAGGTTCACCACCGTGCCCGAGGTGACGTTGAAGTCGGACGCGTCGAGCGTCGTGGCGTTCACGGGCTCGTCGAACTTCAGGGTGAACGGCACGGCCTCCAGGCGGGTGAGGCCCGGCGCCTCGGGCACGATCGCCGGGGCGGGGGGCGTGCCGTCGTGCGTTATGGTGAACCGCGCCGCCGCGGCATTGTAGTTTCCGGCATCGTCGAGCGCCACGCCGGCGGCGACGTCGACCCGTATGGTCCCGTCGGACGTCGGCGAGACGTCGAACGAGTACGAGGCGTTGGCGCCCGCGAAGTTCTGCACGCCGCCGTGGGCGGCCGTCCCCGAAAGAGTCACGTTCCCTGCCCCGAACCCGGTGACGGGCTTGCCGAATTCGACCTGGAAGTTGATCGTCTCCGCGCTGGTCGGGCTGGACTGCGCGGCCGTGACGGTCGGGGTCGGCCCTATGCCTACGCGGATGCCCGCCGCGTTCGATTCCTCGTTCCCGTTTCCCGCCCCGTCCCGCACGCTGCCGGCGGGCAGGGTCACCTCGAGCTGCCCGTTGTCAGGATCCGCCACGTCAAAGGCGTACACTTGATCCAGCACATAGACGAGGTCGCGCCCGGCGTCGGTCGCGTACACGTTGCCGGCGGCGTCGACCGCGACGCTGTCCCGAGCACCGAACAAAGTCGAGTCGCGGATGCTGAAGTTGGCGGCGGAATTCCGTGCGGAATCGAAGGCCATGATGTTGCCGCTGTAGATGCCCGAGTCGGCCACGTACACGTTGCCGGCGGTGTCGACCGCGACGCCGGACGGATTGGCGAACGGGCCCAGGTCGGCGGCGTGGGTCCTGTTGGGGTGGAAGATCCGGACGATGTCGTTGACGCCCCTGTCTGCCACGTACACGTTGCCGGCGGCGTCGACCGCCACGTCCCACGGGTCGGCGAACGGGCCGGGGAGGTCGGCGGCGTGGGTCCTGTTGGGGTGGAAGACGCTGACTTTCAGGTAGCCGGAGTCGGTCACGTACACGTTGCCGGCGGCGTCGACCGCCACGTAATTCGAAATGAAGAACGCGGCGGATACGGTCTCTTTGGTGATGGCGCCGGTTTCATTCCAAGAGGAGTCGAACACGCGGACTGTCTGGTTGGCGCCATCGGCCACGTACACGCTGCCCGAGCCGTCGACGGCCACGCCGCGCGGGGTAAGGAACCCGCCATGGCTGGCGACGAAGTTCCGGGCGGAGTCGAACACAGTAGAGTTCATGCGTTTGGCTCGTTGCGGCGACTGCCCGCCCCGCGCGGCCCGGATGTCGCGCCCTTGGAGAATAACAGCGCAATCTGCCGGCCCGGATGTCGCGCCCTTGGAGAATAACAGCGCAATCTGCCGGCCCGGGACGCGCGGGCTCGCAGCATCGCAGGATGCCCCGGAACCTGTGCTGTACGGCGGTTTCGCGCGGCTGGAATCCCGCGTCAGCGGCACGGGGGCCGCTTCAGCCGCGCCTCGCGCCACCCGGCCATCATGGATCCGTACAGGCCGGTGCCGGCGGCTATCTCCTTGAACAGCAGGACGAGGTTGCGCAGGCCCGCCACGATGTTGAATATCCTGTTGAAGTGCTCCGGGGTCCCCCTGAACGGCCTGCGGAGTATCTGGTTGTTCTTCATGTCCGCGTAGGTGTTCTCGATCTTGTACCTCTTCTTGCTGATCCCCCCGTTCCACTCCTTTTGCGCGGCGGTCAGATCTTTCTTCGCGGTCCTTTTCGCGGGGTTCACGGGGATGATTCCGGGAAGGCGCTTCTCGGATCCCTGGAACCCCGAGTCCCCGATCAGCCTTATCCTCTCCTTCTCGGGCGTGCCCGGATCCGCCATGCTAGGGAACGTCTCGGCCAGCCCTTCCAGCATCACGATGTCGTTCCTGCTGCCGGGAAGCGTCTCGCTCATGTGCACGGTCACCGTCCTCCGGTTGATGACCGTCAGCGTGTTCGTGCAGTGCGTCTTGTTCTTGCGGGTATAGTAGTCCCTCTGCTCCTCCTCGTCGGAAGGCCGGACGTGGGGCACCCGGGTGCCGTCGACCGTCAGGTCGCCGCCCTTCTTGCCCGGCATGAACTTCTTGCGCTCCTCGTCGGTCTTGCAGGCAGCTATCTCCTTGGAGATGTTCTTGGGCGTGGGCAGCACCTCCTCCATCACCCGCTCGTTCATCTTCAGGTACCTGGAGACGGAGCCCTGGTCCACCGCGAACAAGCCGGACAGCTGCTCCTGCGTCGGGTCGGCCTTGATGCGTATCAGGGAGAGGTACACGGCGTGCTCGTACTCCAGCTTGCACCTGTTGCCCCGGGCCGACGCGGTGCTCGCGCAGTTCCTGAACAGCGGGGTCTTGTTCATGCGCTCGATCGCCTCTGTATAGTAGGCCACCACGAGCTTGATCTCCTCCGGCGCCAGCCCGGTCCAGCACTTCGACTGCACGGGGTCGTTCATGATGCGGTGCAGCCACTCGGCCGAGTGCATGCGCGCGGGATCGCCGCACTGGAGCCTCCTTTCGGCGGCGGGCGACTTCCAGAGCGCATTCTCGGCCTCCAGTTTCGCCTTCAGCCGCTTTACCTCGTTCTCGGACATGGCGAGCCGCCGCTTGAGCGAGTTTGGCATGCCATCCTGTCGTGACATGGCTCCTTAACCCGTGGTGTGAACTTGTTTTGGCATTTGGTCAATACGCGTAAACCCTAGTGACGGTACCGCTGCCCTCGTTGGTCACGTATATCGCGCCCGAGCCGTTTACCGCCACGTCGCGCGGGTCGTTCAACTGCACGGAGCCGCCGATGGTCGCGTTGAGCCGCATCACCAGGCGCAGGTTCTCCACCGTGCCCGAGGTGACGTTGAAGTCTGACGCGTCGAGCGTGGTGGCGTTCACGGGCTTGCTGAATTTCGCGGTGAACGGCACTTCCTGCATGTCGGTGGGGGATGCTGCCCCGGCCGTGATCTCGACGGTCAGTTGGTGGCTGTCCGCGTGCGCGTGCGGCGCGGCGGCAACGGCGCAACCCGCGAGGAGCGCCGCGAGCGGGAACAGCACCGCGGCGGGCGGGAACCGGCGCCGCGATCCGGAGCGGCCCTGGGTTCTCGTCAACGGCACGGGCGCTTCCCATCCTTGCCCCCCCCCCCCCGCCCCGGGCGGGCGGGGCCGCTTCCGCCAGAGTATCAGGCCATGCCTGCCGCCCCAATGCCGCCGCCGCCCGCGCGCGGGCGTCCCCGGCACGGGGCGCCGGCCGCGCGGCCGCCGCGATGCCGGCCCGAGGAATCAGGCCCGCGGGCGCGCGGGCCGGCGCCACTAGTTCGCCCCAGCCAAGCAACACGCGGGCCAAGTGTTCCGCCGGTAGATAAACAGTACGTCCGCCATCGCGCATATCACAACTCGGGTTTTAGGCGCAAAAAACCGCCCCGCCGCGGCCGTCGTGGGCATGGTTGCGGGATAGTCCAGTCCGCCGGCGCGCAGACTCGGGTCCGTCGCGATCCGGGCACGGGATCGGGGAGCGGCTTGCCGCTGCCGGGCGCGGCCCCGGCCGGGCCGCGGGCATGCGCCGGGGCCGGCGCGCGCCCGCCCGCCTCCCGCCGCGTCCCGCGGCCGCCCCGGCCGGGCCGGAAGGCCGCGCGGCCCCGGCCGGGCCGCGGGATCCCCCGTTCCGGCCGGCGCCGGCGGCGGCGCGCGCGGCCGGCGGCCGCGCCCGAAAATGCCGCGGGCCGGAAGCCGGGACCGCGGGGCAGGGCCCGGCGCGCGCGGCGGCCCGGACGCGCCCCCGCCGGCGCGGCCCGCGCGCGGCCCGGGGCGGGACGGCCGGCGCGGGCAGCGGGGCTGCCGGGGGAGCGGCGGGTCCGGATCCGGCGGCGGCCCGCGCGGGACGGGCCGCCCGCGGGGAGCGGGGGCGCCCCGCGCCGCGGCGGGCCCCGGTCCAGGCTGCGCGGGATCCCGGCGCGCCCCGGAGGCGGCGGCCCCGATCGGAACCGGCGCGCGGCCGCCGGGGCGGGAGGGGCCGGCGCGGCGGGCGCCCCGCCCGGGGCCCGGAGCGCCCCGCCCCGGCGCGGAGCCGCTTGCGCGGCGCGGACGCGGGAACCGCGCGCTTTTTCGGGGCCGCGCGCCGCTTCCGCGCCCCGGGCGGGCCGCGGCGGGGGCCCGCGGGGCCGTGGAGGGCGCGCCGCGCCGGCGCGGCCCGGGCGGTTTTCGGGCGCGGCCCGGGCGGCGGGGAGGCGTCAGCCCGCGCCGTACACGTGGGGGATTCGGTCGGCCTCCTCGAACACCCAGACCAGAGCAAAGTCGCGGAGGGTCCCGCCGTCCCCCGGGGCATCGGCCGTGAGCAGCATGAGCGAGTGCGAGTTGGAGACCACGCATTCCCCATGGGGGCGCACCCACTGCAGGGTGGGCCGCGGCTCCCCGGCCATGCCGGCGCGGCGCCACTCCGCCATCCCGCACTCGGCACGCTCGTCCCGCGGGTAGTCCCCGCGGCGGACCATCGTCGTGCTCCTGCCGCAGTCGGGGCACGCTATTACCGTTCCCGCATCGCGCCCGGAAGCGGCGCACTCCCCGTCGATGCGGCTCCCCTCCCATGCGTAGCGCGGCTTCGCCGCATCCACGAACTCGTCGAAGGTCATCCTCGTGTCGAGGATGCGGTTGGCCTCGCACGGCATGCCGTGCGCGCGGTAGGCGTCCAGGATGCCCGCCAGCATGCCGGCCACGATCCCGCGGCGGGGGCCCAGCGGCGGGGGGACGTCAGCCGGCCCCGTACACGTGGGGGACGCTCTCCGGGTGCACGAACGTCCTGACCAGCACGAAGCCGCCGCGGAACCTCCCGCTCCGGGGCGCGCCGGCCGGGAGAATCACGAGCGAGTGCGAGTTGGAGGCATCGCATTTCCCGTGGGGGCGCACCCACTGCAGGGTGGGCCGCGGCTCCCCGGCCAGGCCCCTGCCGCGCCACTCCTCCATCCCGGCCTCCGCCTCGCCGTCCCACGGGTAGTCCCCGCGGCGGGCCATCGTCGTCATTTTTCCGCAGCGGGGGCACTCGATCCCGATCCCGGCCTCGCGCGCCGAGATGCCGCACTCCTCGTCGATTCCGGACCCCTCCGCGCCGGGGTACGATTTTGCCGCGGCGCGGTACTCGGCGGCGGTCATCCTCGTGTCGACGACGCGGCTGACGCGGCACGCCACGCCGGACGCGCGGTACGCGTCGAGGACGCCCGCCAGGATGCCCGCCACGATCCCGCGGCGGGCGCCCCTGCGCCTCCTCGCGGGGAACCCGCGGAAGAACCCCAGCTTTATCAGCTCGAGGTCGCCCCCGCTTCCGGAGAACAGGTACCCGATTATGACCCTCCCGTAGTGCCCGGACGCCGAGCCGCGCAGCATTTCCGTGGGCTCCCGGGCGGCGGCGAGCGCCCCGTCGGACCGCGACGGCTCGTCCACGTGCAGGTAGACCACGAACGGCAGGAGCCGGCCCTTCCGCTCCCGCTCCCGCGCCCCCAACGCGGCGGGCCGGCGGGGCCCGGCGGTATAAGGGTTACAGCGCGGCGGCCGTGTAGGCTTACGTCTAAACCGAAACCGCGCCTAGCGACAACAAACCGCCCCCCGACCCCACGCCCAGATCACAGTGGACGCAAGTCTACACGACCGTGCCGGTGATCCGTTCATGTTGATAGGGCTCTATTCCGACCCGCCCTGGGCGGATTTTTTTCATGGGGGTTAAAAAGCCGCCAAGGACCCTGCCACACGCATCTTTTGGCGGCCGGCCCGTCGAACTTCGCGGCCGGCCCCGGCGGCGGATTCCGCCACTCTTGCGCTAACTGAGCAGTATGTTATGTACAACGGATATCCCCGGCGGCCCGGGCCCCGAACGGGGGCGGCATCCCCCGGGCGGCCGCGCGCCGGCACCGCGGCGGGGAGGCGTCAGCCCGCCCCGTAGACGTGGGGGATGCGCTCCTCCGCCCCGAATATCCTGGCCAGCACGAAGCCTCCGCGGAACTCCCCGCTCCGGGGCGCGCCGGCCGGGAGGATCACGAGCGAGTGCGAGTTGGATGCCTCGCATTTCCCGTGGGGGCGCACCCACTGCAGGGTGGGCCGCGGCTCCCCGCCCAGGCCCCTGAGGCGCCACTCCGCCATGCCGGCCTCGGCGTGCGCGTCCCGCGGGTATCTCCCGCGGCGGGCCATCGTCGTCGTTTTCCCGCAGCGGGGGCACCTGATCCCGATCCCGGCCTCGCGCGGGGAGACGGCGCACTCCTTGTCGATGCGGCTCCCTTCCGCGGGTCGGCGCGGCTCCTGCGCATCCATAAACTCGTCCATGGTCATCCGCGTGTCGAGGATGCGGTTGACCGCGCACGGCGCGCCGCGCGCGCGGTACGCGTCCAGGGCGCCTTCCACTATGCCCGCCACGATCCCGCGGCGGGCGCCCCCGCGCCTCACGGAGATTCCGGCGAAGCAGCCGAGCTCGATCGTGCGGATCGGTTGCGCCCCGCCCGCGGGGTAGCCGGCCTGCACGGACTCGTCGTAGTACTCGTGCACCGCCGCCGGCGTGCCGGAGTCGCCCTTCCAGAAGCGAGCGTGCGTCACGGCGGGACGAGACGGCTCCACGTCAAGGCGGATCACGACGGATCGGATCCGTCCCATCCCGCCCCGCCCCCGCGCGCCCAACGCGGCGGGCCGGCGGGGCCCGGCGGTATAAGGGTTCACGCGCGGGGCCGGCGCGGGCCGCGGCCCGCCGCGATCCTGGCGCGGGGCGGGGGGCTGCCGCCTGGCGCGGCTTCGGTCCGGGCCGGGGCCCGCGCCGGGCGGGGGCCGCCGGCGGGCCGCGGGCAGGCGGGGCCGGGGATCATGTTTTTGTGCAGGCGCATCCAAGCAGGCGCATGACGATGGATCACCGGCGCCTGCTCGCCAAGATCATGGGCATGGACGAGTACGTGCGGTACGGCACCGTCTGCGACATGGACGGCAGGCAGGTCTGCGAGTCCAGGAGGGAGGGGCTACAGACGTACCTCTCCCCGGAGGAGACGCAGGACACGCTGCGGCACGCCGCCGACGCGTGGCGGTCGCGCGTAAAGCACTACGACAAGATAGGCAGGGGGCTGTACACGATGGCCGTCTACGAAAAGCTGCGGAGGGTCACGTTCCCCCTCAGGGACGGCCACCTGCTCCTCATAACCATAGACAACAAGGGCGGCAGGGGCATCGTGGACAGGATCCTCAACGAGCTGTACGGCGACTACACCATGGACTAGCCGGCAGCCGCCCTTTTGTTTTTCCGCGCCTGCCGCCGGGCGGCCCCCGGGCCCCCCATTCCGCCCGGCTTCCGGCCCCAGATTCCGCCGAACGGCGCGCCCCCGATCCGGGCGGGCTTCGCGCCCCCGATCCGGGCGGGCTTCGCGCCCCCGATCCTGGCGGGCTTCGCGCCCCCGATCCTGGCGGGCTTCGCGCCCTTTTTCCCGCGGGGCGGCAAGGCGGCTAGGCCCCGCCGGCGGCCATCGACGGGAGCCGCCTGTCCTTGTACGTCACTACCTGCGAGGCGCCGTCCCGCGGGTACACGCCGTAGATGAGCTTGGCCTTCATCACCACCGAGTCCTTCAGGGAGACCATCAGGAACTGGCTCTCCCGGGAGCGCTCCTCGAGTATCCGCGCGAGCCGCTCGGCGTTGGGGGCGTCCAGGTGCGCGTCGACCTCGTCGAACAGGTAGAACGGGGAGGGCTTGAGCCGCTGCAGGGCCAGCACGAAGACGATGGCCGCCAGCGTCTTCTCGCCGCCGCTTATGGACGCGGACGTCCGCTTCTTCTTGCCCTGGAACTGGATCATGTACGAGATCCCCGAGTTGAAAATGTCGTCCTCGTTCTGCAGCTCCAGCCACGCGCTCCCCCCGGTCATCCGCGAGAACGTCGACCTGATCTCCCCGTCCACCCTGTCGAAGGCGTCGAGGAAGGTCTGGCGCTTGTCGCGCTCCACCCCCTCTATGAAGCGCACTATCTTGTTGCGCTCGGCCTCCAGCGAGTTCTTCCTGGCGGACATGGAGCGGTAGCCGCCGGACGCCTCGGCGTAGGCCTGCGGGGCCCTGGCGTTGAGCCCGCCCATGGACCGCATCTCGGCCTCCAGCGCGGCCAGCACCTTCCCCGCGTCGGGCCCGCCCCCCTCCCGCGCCAGCCTCTCCGCCTCGGCGGCGGCGGCCGGCCCGGCCGCGGCCAGCACGGCCGCCTCCCTGTCCCGCGCCGCGCCCAGGTCGGCCAGGTCCCGCGACAGCGAGTCGGCCCTGCGCTCCAGCTTCGAGATCTCCCTGGACAGCGACCGGTCCTCCTCGTTGAGCCTTCCCAGCTCCAGGTCGTACTCGCGCAGGCGCGGGACCGACGTCCCGGACGAGGACACGAGGTCCTGCTCCCTCTGCCGGAGGCGCACCAGCGCCTCACCCGCCCCCCTCCTGCCCTCCTCCAGCAGCGCGGAGCGGGCGCGCAGGTCCCCCTCCTCGGCCTCCAGGCCGGCCGCCTCGCGGCGCAGCGCGGCGGCCGAGATCCCGCTCCGCTCCAGGGCCGCCTCGGCCGAGGCGAGCGAGGATGCGGCCTCGTGGCACCCGGCGGCCGCGGCGGAGAGCGCGGCCTCCAGGCGCGACTTTTCGGCGTTGAGCCCCTCCAGTCTGGCGGCCAGGCCGTCCAGGCCGCCGTCCCCCCCGCGGGCCTCCTCCGCCGCGCGCAGCTCCGCCTCCAGGGCCGCGGCGGCCCTGCCGCGCGCCGCCGCCTCCCCCTCCATGGCGGCGCGGCGGCGGGCCAGCGCGGCGAGGCGCGCCTCCAGGCGGCGGCCCGCGCGGGCCGAGGCCCCCACCTGCCTCTCCAGGTCGCCCCCCGCCTGGGCCGCCGCGGCCAGGGCGGCGGCCGAGGCGCGCGACCCCTCCCCGCAGCGCCGCAGCTCCGCGCCCATCCCCCGGGCGGCGGCCTTTTTCTTGTGCAGGTGCCGCCGCAGCAGGGAGACGGACGCCCTGAGCCCGTCCACGGACGTGCTCATGGATATTATCCTGGTGAGCCTCGATATGCGCGAGTTGACGTCCACGACGGCGGCCCTGGCCCCCGGCTCGAACAGGACGCCGTCCGCATCCACCGCGCGGTAGCCCCTGCGGGAGAGCGAGTGCGCGGCCTCCCGGGAGGAGGCCAGCACCACCCCGCCGAACAGGAAACGAGCGCAGCGCCTCGTGCTCCGGGGCGCACCGGACGAAGTCGGAGAGCGCGCCCAGCGCCCCGGCCCCCTCCGGCACGTCCAGGCGTATGTCCGGGACGGCATCCAGCGGTATTATCCTCGCCCTGGGCAGCCCGTCCCGCCTGGCCCGCTCCGCCAGTCCGACCAGCGCGGCAAAGTCGGGCACCACCGTCGCCTTCAGCCAGTCCGAGCCGGCGGCCAGCGCGGCCCTCTCGTGCTCCCCGTCCCAGGAGACCAGCTCGTACGCGAGCCCCATTATCCCCAGCTCGCCGGCATGCTCCCTGAGCCGCGCGGCCGTGTAGTCCTCGTGCAGCGTCCCCTTCACGAGGCCCATCCTGGCATCGTGCCGCTCCCCGGCCCTCCCGCACTTTTCCAGCATCCGCGCGATCTCCTCGGCCTCCGCCTCGGCGGCGGCCTTTCCGGACTCCAGCCTCGCGGCGCGCGAGGCCAGCCTGGCCGCCGAGGCGCGGCGGCGCATCTGCGCCGACGCGAGGCGCGAGGACAGGGCGGAGAGCTCGGCGCGCCGGCGCGCGTGGGCGTCCCGCGCGGCCCCGTCCTCGGCCGCGCGCGCCGCGGCCGCCTCGGCGGCAGCGCGCGCCTTCGAGGCGGCCAGGCGCTCGGCGCCGAGCCTGCGGGATATGGAGGCCGCCCTGTCGTCCAGCGCGGACCTCTCCCGGAGCGCCTCGGACTGCCCCTTCAGCACGCCGGCCCGGCGCGAGTCGATCTCCGCGAGGCGGGCGGCCGCCGCCTTCCTGGCCGCCTCCTTTTCTCCCAGCAGGATGCGGCGCGCGGCCGCCTGCGCGCGGGCGCGGCCGCCCGCCTCCTCGGCCCCGGCCGCCTCGCGGCGCGCGCCCGGCAGCCTGGCGCCTATCTGGGAGAGCCGCCTCGAGGCGGTGGCCAGCCCCGAGTCCGCCTCCTCGTGCGCCCGCATCTTTTCGGCGATCTCCCGCTCCAGGCCGGCCTTGGCGGCGCCGTACTCCTCGGCCTCGGCCGCGACGGCCCCCTTTTCGGCCTCCAGCCGGCGCATCTCCGCCCTGCCCGCGTCCCGCTTTTCCGCCAGCCCCGCCGCGCTTTTCCCGGCCTCCGCGGCCTCCCCTTCCGCGCGGGCCCGCTCCTCCCCCACCGCCCGCAGGCGGGCCGACGACGATATGGCCCTGAGGCGGGCCGACTCGCGCGCCAGCGCTGCGTGGCGCATCGCCGCGTTGCGGTCCTCCTCGAGGGCGTCTATGTTCTTCTTCATCTCGCCCATGCGCGCGAGTGCCACCTCGAGCCGCCTGTCGGCCTGCTCCAGCATCTCCTCGGACTTTGCCTTCTTCTCGTCAAAGTACGACAGGCCTATCAGGTTCTCTATGGACCTGCGCTTCTCCTCGGGGGAGAACTCGGATATGCGCGTGACCGTCCCCTGCTGGACGGCGTTCAGCTGGTACAGGCCGGCGTTGGCGACCTCCATCATGTTGAGCACTTGGGCGTGGCCGGCCTTCTTCCCGTTGACGTGGTAGGTGTTCTCGCCCTGCGCGCTCAGCTCGCGCGTGATCTCCACCTCGTCCGAGTCGGCCGGTATGCGCCTGTCCGCGTTGTCCAGGTGCACGCTCACGCGGGCCACCGCCGGCCCCCTGCGGCGGCCGTCCGAGTCGTGTATGAGGGAGCGCAGCCTGTCCACCCTCATCATGGTGGGCCGGTTCTCGCCCATCGCGAACAGGACGGCATCCAGTATGTTGCTCTTCCCGGAGCCGTTGGGGCCCGATATGGAGACGAGCCCCGGCACGAAGTCGACGACCGTGTTCCGGAACCCGAACGACTTGAAGCCGAACAGTTCGACCCTCCGTATGTGCACCACGCCCCTCCCGCGCGCCGGGGCGTGATAACTTTTGCTGATCGCCGTTCCCGGGGGTTTTCCGCGGCGGCTCGGGGCGCCCGGGGGGCGGGGGGCGGGGGGCGGGGGGCGCCCGGGAGTCGCCCCCGCCGCGGGGGGGGGGCGCGATCGGGCGGGGCGGCGGCGCGCGGTCGGGCGGCGGCGCGGCGGTGCGCAGTTGGGCGGCGGCGGCGCGGCTCAGGCGGCGCGGCTCAGGCGGCGCGGCTCAGGCGGCGCGGCTCAGGCGGCGCGGCTCAGGCGGCGCGGCTCAGGCGGCGCGGCTCAGGCGGCGCGGCTCAGGCGGCGCGGCTCAGGCGGCGCGGCTCAGGCGGCGCGGCTCAGGCGGCGCGGCTCAGGCGGGAGGAGCGGGGCCGCCGCCGCCGCCGCTCCCCCGCACCATCTCCTCGCAGGCCCGCTTGGCCTCGTGGTCGGGCATCTGCCGCATGGGGTGCTTCATGAGGTACGCGCTGGCCGGCAGCACGGGGCCTCCCAGGCCGTCGTCTAGCGCTATGCGGGCCAGCCGTATGGCGTCCACGACTATCCCCGCCGAGTTGGCCTTGTCGTCCACCTCCAGCCTGACGTCCATGTTGTACGGTATGTTGGCCCACTGCCGCCCCTCTATCCTCATGAACATCAGCTTTTTGTTGCCCAAGAACGGCACGTAGTCGGACGGGCCCACGTGTATCTGGTCGTCCCCGAGCCGCTCGCCGAGCTGGCTCTGCACGCTCTCGGTCTTGGAGATCCTCTTGCTGACCAGCCTCTCCTGCTCCTTCATGTTCAGGAAGTCCGTGTTCCCCCCCACGTTCAGCTGGTACGTCCTTTCTATGCGGGTGCCCCTCTCGCTGCACAGGCGGGCCAGCGTGCGGTGCACTATGGTGGCCCCCACCTGCCCCTTTATGTCGTCCCCGATGACGGGCAGCCCCTTCTCGGCGAACTTGGCCGCCCACTTTTCGTCGGACGCTATGAACGAGGGTATGCAGTTGACGAACGCGGCCCCCGCGTCCAGGCAGGCCCCCGCCCAGAACCGCGTCGCCTTTTCCGACCCCACCGGCAGGTACGAGACCACCACCTCGGCCCCCGAGTCGGACAGGGCGCGCCCGGCCTCCGCGCGCAGCTCCTCGTCGGTCTTGCCGCTCCGTATGGGCCTTATGCGGTCCTTCACCCACACGCCCACGCCGTCCAGGGCGGGGCCCTCGCGCACCACGGCCCCCGTCGCGGGCATGCTGCCGCGCGGGATCCAGTCCACCATGTTCGGCTCCTCGTATATGGCCTCGCTGATCGGCTTGCCCACCTTGTTCGCGCCCACGTCGAAGCCGCACACGAAGTCAATGTCGTGCATGGTGTACCCGCGCAGGCTCTCGTGGATGATCCCGGTGGCCTTTTGGGACGGGTTCTGCCGGTAGTACTCTATGCCCTGGATGAGGCCGGAAAAGCAGTTGCCGAGCCCTACCAGGCCCACCCTGATCCTCCCGCTTCCCGCCAACACCGGGCGCCCGTCTTGAATGAAGTTTAAACCTAACTGTCCGGGGCCCCCGCGAGGGTTTTATAGCCGCCGGGCGGCCCGGCAGCGGATGGCACGGCCCGGAGGCCCCGTCAGGGACGTGGAGGTGGGCGCCGAGGCGGGCGCGGACAGGATAATATCCCAGATGGCCCGGTCCGGCGGCTTCGAGGCCAGGAACATGGCCGACGGGCTGGACATACTGCAGGAGATGGCCTCGGATGCGGCCTGCCTGCGGTTCGTCTCGTTCGTGGGAGCAGTCGTGTCCACGGGGCTGCGGGGGATCATATCGGACATGATGCGGCGCCGCATGTTCGACGTCGCCGTGACCACCTGCGGCGCCCTCGACCACGACGTGGCCAGGTCGCACGCCGACTATACGGGGGGCTCGTTCGAGATGGACGACGCGGAGGTGGCCGACGGGGGCTCCCACCGGCTGGGGAGCGTCCTGGTCCCCGCCTCCGGCTACGGGCCGCTCATCGAGGGCAGGATGCAGGAGTACCTGGAGGAGGAGTACGCCGCGGGGAGGCGGCGCATGTCCACCGCCGACGTCGCGGGCATGATAGGGCGGCGCCTCGGCAGGGGCTCGTTCCTGCGCGAGGCCGCCGGGAACGGCATACCGGTCGTCGTGCCGGGCATAATGGACGGGGCGGTGGGCAGCCAGCTGTGGATGTTCGCCCAAAAGAGGCCCGACTTTGCGCTGGACGTCATGGCCGACGCCGAGCTGCTGTCCGGGCTCGTGTTCAAGGCGGAGAGGTCCGGCGCCCTGATGATCGGCGGCGGCATATCAAAGCACCACACGCTGTGGTGGAACCAGTACCGCAAGGGGCTGGACTACGCCCTGTACGTGACCACGGCGCAGGAGTTCGACGGCAGCCTCAGCGGCGCGCCGGTCAGGGAGGCCGTCTCGTGGGGGAAGGTGGCCCGCGGCGCGAGGCAGGCCACCCTCCACGCCGAGGCCACCGCCGTGCTGCCGTTCCTGTACGCCGCGCTGCTCTCCAGGCTCGGCGGGGCGGCGGGGCGGGCCGGGCCGCCGGCCTGACCGGTCACCAGCCGCAGTCCAGCTGCTCCACCTCCGGCCCGCCGCAGCGCGCGTTGTACGCGTCTATGCGGTGCGCCAGCGACTCGCACGCATCCGGATCCATGCCCCCGTAGCCGGCTGTGTCCGCGACGATCGAGACGTGGTCCAGCCCGCACGCGTCCCACGCCCCCGGCGATGCGGAGGCCGCGGCGGCGGTTGCGGCGACTGCGGCGGCCACGGCGGCCGCCGCCGCAAGCCGCCTCCCGCAGTAGCGAGCCACCGGAAGGCCAGCCAGCCGCCTAGCTGCTCTTGATGTCTATTTCGATGGTGGACACCTTGCGCTCCTTCCCGTCCTCGGACATGAGGGAGTCCGAGGCGATCCGGACGTCGCTTATGGTGTAGCCGACGGTGTTCATCCTCTTTACTATCATCTGCGAGACGTCCACCGCCTGCGTTATGCGCTTTCCGCGCGCCTTTATGGTCACCACGGGCTGCGTGGCGAGCTGGGTGAGCGTGGCCGTCACGTACACCATGATGGGCTTTTGCCCGACGAATATCACGTTCCTCTCGCGCGAGGGGGCGGGGGCCGGCGGCTCGTCGCCGGCCGCCTCGCCCTCCCCCGCGGGGGCGGGTTCCGCGGGGGCCGGCTCGGGGGCGGGTTCCGCGGGGGCCGGCTCGGGGGCGGGTTCCGCGGGGGCCGGCTCGGGGGCGGGTTCCGCGGGGGCCGGCTCGGGGGCGGGTTCCGCGGGGGCCGGCTCGGAATATGGCGCTGGTTCCGGTGCAGGGGCGGGCTCGGGGGCAACCGCAACGGTCTGCGTGTCGGAGCAACAAGAGCCGTCGCCGTGGGCGGCCTGTTCGGGGGCGGGAGCCTCCAGGTCTCGGGACTCGGAGCAGCAAGAGCCGTCGCCGTGGGCGGGGGCGGCCTGTTCGGGGGCGGGAGCCTCCAGGTCGCGGGACTCGGAGCAGCAAGAGCCGTCGCCGTGGGCGGGGGCGGCCTGTTCGGGGGCGGGAGCCTCCAGGTCGCGGGACTCGGAGCAGCAAGAGCCGTCGCCGTGGGCGGGGGCGGCCTGTTCGGGGGCGGGAGCCTCCAGGTCGCGGGACTCGGAGCAGCAAGAGCCGTCGCCGTGGGCGGGGGCGGCCTGTTCGGCGGGGGCGTGGGTCTCGGAGCAGCAAGAGCCGTCGCCGTGGGCGGGGGCGGCCTGTTCGGGGGCGGGGGCCTCCAGGTCGCGGGACTCGGAGCAGCAAGAGCCGTCGCCGTGGGCGGGGGCGGCCTGTTCGGCGGGGGCGTGGGTCTCGGAGCAGCAAGAGCCGTCGCCGTGGGCGGGGGCGGCCTGTTCGGGGGCGGGGGCCTCCAGGTCGCGGGACTCGGAGCAGCAAGAGCCGTCGCCGTGGGCGGGGGCGGCCTGTTCGGCGGGGGCGGGAGCCTCCAGGTCGCGGGACTCGGAGCAGCAAGAGCCGTCGCCGTGGGCGGGGGCGGCCTGTTCGGGGGCGGGGGCCTCCAGGTCGCGGGACTCGGAGCAGCAAGAGCCGTCGCCGTGGGCGGGGGCGGCCTGTTCGGGGGCGGGGGCCTCCAGGTCGCGGGACTCGGAGCAACAAGAGCCGTCGCCGTGGGCGGGGGCGGCCTGTTCGGCGGGGGCGGGAGCCTCCAGGTCGCGGGACTCGGAGCAGCAAGAGCCGTCGCCGTGGGCGGGGGCGGCCTGTTCGGGGGCGGGGGCCTCCAGGTCGCGGGACTCGGAGCAACAAGAGCCGTCGCCGTGGGCGGGGGCGGCCTGTTCGGGGGCGGGGGCCTCCAGGTCGCGGGACTCGGAGCAGCAAGAGCCGTCGCCGTGGGCGGGGGCGGCCTGTTCGGGGGCGGGGGCCTCCAGGTCGCGGGACTCGGAGCAACAAGAGCCGTCGCCGTGGGCGGGGGCGGCCTGTTCGGCGGGGGCGTGGGACTCGGAGCAACAAGAGCCGTCGCCGTGGGCGGGGGCGGCCTGTTCGGCGGGGGCGGGAGCCTCCAGGTCGCGGGACTCGGAGCAGCAAGAGCCGTCGCCGTGGGCGGGGGCGGCCTGTTCGGCGGGGGCGGGAGCCTCCAGGTCGCGGGACTCGGAGCAGCAAGAGCCGTCGCCGTGGGCGGGGGCGGCCTGTTCGGCGGGGGCGTGGGACTCGGAGCAGCAAGAGCCGTCGCCGTGGGCGGGGGCGGCCTGTTCGGGGGCGGGGGCCTCCAGGTCGCGGGACTCGGAGCAACAAGAGCCGTCGCCGTGGGCGGGGGCGGCCTGTTCGGCGGGGGCGTGGGACTCGGAGCAGCAAGAGCCGTCGCCGTGGGCCTCCCCGGCGCCCTCAGCCGGCCGGCGCTCGCTTGCCAAGCCCTGGGCCCTGTTGAACTCCGAGAGGACCTCCTCCGCATCCGTGGCCTTCCTACCCTCTGACATCGTATCGGCTCGCAATGAACTTTTATTTATCTATTAACTTCCGCCCGCCCGCGGCCTCCGCGTGCTCCATGAGGATCCTCTCCGCCTCGTCGGCGCTACGGCACCGCCCCACCCTGTCCGCCAGGCCCCCGTCCCCCTCCACCTCGTAGCAGTGGAGCACCTGCTGGCCGTCCTTGTACACCAGCATGACCCTGCCGCGGAACACGCAGTGGTAGAGCTTTTCTACCTCCATCAGCTCGGGCCTGACCTTTATGCCGCCGGCGCCGGCGGCCAGCGGGTAGCCGTCCACGGGGCGCCCCCCGCGCCCCGCGTTAACAACCCTTCCGCCCGCGCGCGGCGCAGTTGCGCCCGTTGCCCAGCCGCGCCCGGCGGGGCGCCGCCACGCGAGCGGGCGGCGCGCCGGCGGGCGCGGGCGGCCGGCAGGGCTGCGTCCTGCCGGAGGCCCGCCGGGCGCGCTGCGGGTCAACGCTTTCACCACCTTGCAGCCACGCTTTCGCAGATGCGCTCAAGGATCACTCACGCGTGGCCCCGGCCGTGCCCGGCTCGGAAACGGCGCTGGCGCGGAGGGAGCTGGCGGCGGCGGCCCGGCCCTTGGTTGCCGAGGCAAAATGCGCAAAAGGCGCCGGGGACACGAGGCTGGAGATTGCCGGGTTGCGGGGCGAGGGCGGCGGCCTGGAGGCAACGGCGGCGCGGCACGCCGGCTGTTGCGGGGACGAGGCCGAGCCGGCGGCGCCGCGGGGCGGGGATCGGGCGCCGGCCGCGGGGACGGGGCCGAGCCGGCGGCGCCGCGGGGCGGGGATCGGGCGCCGGCCGCGGGGACGAGGCCGAGCCGGCGGCGCCGCGGGGCGGGGACGATCGCTCCGGGGCCTAGCCGGCGCATGAGGTCGCGCACCCGCCAAGCACAGGCGCGAAAACGCCTCCGCCGATCCAGGTTCGCGTCCGAGGAGTGGGGGTTGCCGGCCTCGCACTCGCGCGCGGCCGCGCCCCCGCCCCGGCCCGCCCGAACGTTCCGCCGCGCCCCGGAAACGCGCCGCCGGAACCGCCGCGATCCTGCCAGGCGGCGCCCCGGCCCGCCGGACGGCGCATTTCGGGGAATTCGCGGGCGGGAAACGGCGTTCCGGGCGGCTTACTCGTGAGCTGGCTGCCGTCGGTAGTCCGTCCCATAACTCGGATTTTGGGCGCGAAAAACCGCCGCGCCGCGGGCGCCGTAGGCGCGGTTATGAGACGGACTAGCCGTCCGGGGACATTTTAAATGGACGGCAACAGGCATGACGGCATGGCAGAAAAAGAAGGCGAAAAAAAGGACGAGAACGGCGAGGCGGTGGTTTACCACAGCCGAGGGATTCCCAATCTCTCGTTTGGCCCGAACCCGAGCATAAAGACCGGCCGGCCCAGGCCCTCGCCTGACGACTGATCGGGAGCGCCCGCGGCCGGCCGCGCCGGGATGCCCCGCCGTCCCGCGGCGCTCCTCGCCCGGCAGGGCAGGCACGGCATTCCGTCGACGTGCAATGCCCCGCGCCGCGCATTCGGCAAGGCCCCATCCGCCCCGCGCGCGGCGGCCCGGTTTGCCGCGGCCGCGCATAAAACCGGCATCCGCTGTGCGTGCGGGCCAAAAACCGCCAGACGGCGTGTCCCTTTAACGCGCGCGCTACGGCATCAGCGCGCCCGGGATCGCAGTCGGCTCGGATCTCCCCGCGACGGCGGAATGGTTGTTGGGATCGGCGGTCGATGCCCTGCCGTATCGCCCTACCGCCTTACCCGTGCCGCCCCAGCTCCGCGAGCGATTTTCCCTTCATGGCATGCGCGCGGGAGTCGCCCGGATCCAGGGCCAGGGCCCGGTCGAAGCACTCCACCGCCTCCCCGTGCCGCCCCAGCTCCGCGAGCGACTCGCCCTTCATGGCATGCGCGCGGGAGTCGCCCGGATCCGTGGCCAGGGCCAGGTCGAAGCACTCCACCGCCTCCCCGTGCCGCCCCAGCTCCGCGAGCGACGTCCCTTTAAGGACATGCGCGCGGGAGTTGATGGGATTCCAGGCCAGGGCCCGGTCGTAGTGCGAGACCGCCTCCCCGTGCCGCCCCAGCTCCGCGAGCGACTCCCCCTTCATGGCATGCGCGCGGGAGTCGCTCGGATCCAGTTTCCAGGGCCCGGTCGAAGCACTCCACCGCCTCCCCGTGCCGCCCCAGTCCCGCGAGCGACTCCCCCTTCATGGCATGCGCGCGGGAGTAGTCGGGATCCGAGGCCAGGGCCCGGTCGAAGCACTCCACCGCCTCCCCGTGCCGCCCCAGTCCCGCGAGCGACTCCCCCTTCATGGCATGCGCGCGGGAGTAGTCGGGATCCGAGGCCAGGGCCCGGTCGAAGCACTCCACCGCCTCCCCGTGCCGCCCCAGTCCCGCGAGCGACTCCCCCTTCATGGCATGCGCGCGGGAGTAGTCGGGATCCGAGGCCAGGGCCCGGTCGAAGCACTCCACCGCCTCCCCGTGCCGCCCCAGTCCCGCGAGCGACTCCCCCTTCATGGCATGCGCGCGGGAGTCGCCCGGATCCAGGGCCAGGGCCCGGTCAAAGCACTCCACCGCCTCCCCGTGCCGCCCCAGTCCCGCGAGCGACTCCCCCTTCATGGCATGCGCGCGGGAGTCGCCCGGATCCAGGGCCAGGGCCAGGTCGAAGCACTCCACCGCCTCCCCGTGCCGCCCCAGTCCCGCGAGCGATTCTCCTTGCATGGCATGCGCGCGGGAGTCGCCCGGATCCAGTTCCAAGGCCCGGTCGAAGCATGTTACCGCCTCTCTGAATTGTCCCAGCTCCGCAAGCGACGTCACTTTAAGGACATGCGCGCGGGAGTCGCCCGGAACGGTGTCCAGCCGCCTGCCGTAGTGCAAGACCGCCTCCTCGTGCCGCCCCAGCTTCGCGAGCAGTTCTCCTTGCATGGCATGCGCGCGGGAGTCGCCCGGATTCATGGCCAGGGCCCGGTCGAAGCGCGCGACTGCCTCCTCGTGCCGCCCCAGCTTCTCGAGCGACGTCCCCTTAAGGACATGCGCGCGGGAGTTGATGGGATTCCGGGCCAGGGCCCGGTCGAAGCACCCCACAGCCTCCCCGTGTTTGTCCATCCGCGCGAGCGACTCCCCCTTTCTGGCAAGCGCGTACGGGCCGTCCGGATCCAGTGCCAGGGCCCGGTCGAAGCACTCCACCGCCTCCCCGTGCCGCCCCAGTCCCGCGAGCGACTCGCCCTTTCTGGCAAGCGCGTACGGGCCGTCCGGATCCAGTGCCAGGGCCCGGTCGAAGCACTCCACCGCCTCCCCGTGCCGCCCCAGTTCCGCGAGCGACTCGCCCTTTCTGGCAAGCGCGGAGTCGTCCCGATCCAGTGCACGGTCGAAGCACTCCACCGCCTCCCCGTGCCGCCCCAGCTTCGCGAGCGACTCGCCCTTTCTGGCAAGCGCGTAGGGATCGTCCCGCCGCGCGGCGAGCGACTTGTCGTAGTACTTGATCGCCTCCAGATACTCGCGCGAATGGAACAGGCCGTTCCCCATGTGCAGGCAGAATGGGTAGCGGCTGGAGTGGATCTCAAGCATGGTGCAGTCCATGAATGTCAGGGCGGCTCCAAAACACCGGTCGATTTCGGCCGGCGGCAGTTCCGCGGACGTGTGGACCATTTCGTGCCTGTGGGCGTACATAGCCCTGAGTGTTGCCCGGTATGGCTCGCGCAGGCAGCAGTCGAACGCGCGCGGCATGCAGATCTCGTCCAGGATGTTTCTTATGGCATTGACGTTCTGAAAATTCATGGAAAAAGCGACGTACCGCCCCAGCGAGGCCTTGCCAAGCTTCTCAGGACCAGGCCGTTCGCCTCCCACGAGTTTGCCGGGGGGTATTTTTCCCGTGTCGATCATCGTTTCAACGGCGTACCTCAGGAACTGCTCGAGCACCGTGACCAGTTTTACGGTGCAATGGTCCTCCGTGTCGTCGTCGGCGCGTTTCAGCTTTGACATGATCCATCCGAATTTCCTGAATGTCGAACCGATGTCCTGCCTGCGTGCCGCATCTGTGACGCGCCCGAATTTTATCCTCATGCCGTACCGGCCGTACGGCCCGTTGTTATTTATCTGTTCGTAGTCGGCAACGGCAGACTCGCGTCCGCCGCGATCCAGGCGCGAGATCGGGGGGCGGTTCGCCGTTGCTAGGCGTGGTTTCGGTTTGGACGAGTCCACGCCGGCAGCACTGGAAGGAAATAGCGGGTTGGCGGACCGGATTCCGCCACAAACAATCGGGGGAGGGGGAGGCGGCTAGTCGTCCTCAACCAGTACGAATTCCCAAGTATCGGCATATTCCTGGCGGGACTTACGGGCATAGTCCCACATCTCATCTTTGTCATCCAAGATCGACCTCCTGTCCTTCCGGTTCATCTCTTTGATGTACTGCTCCCTGCACTCCCGCCTCATCTCTTCCATGTGCTCCGCCCTAGACTCCCTCCTCATCTCTTCGGCGTACTGCTCCCTGTACTCCCGCCTCATCTCTTTGATGTACTGCTCCCTGCCCACCCGGTCCACCTCTTCGATGTGCTGCGCCCCGCCCACCTCTTCGATGTGCTGCGCCCCGCCCACCTCTTCGATGTGCTGCGCCCCGCCCACCTCTTCGATGTGCTGCGCCCCGCCCACCTCTTCGATGTGCTGCGCCCCATACTTGGACGATCCTGTTGCCGGTTCCATGCGCGGTGTAGATCTTGCCCGCATTTAATTTTTGGCATTTGGGTAGTCTATCTCATAACTATCCCGGACGGCGCCGGGGCTCCGCTCCTCCCCCCTCCCTTCCCCCTTCCTCCCCCCGAGTCCCCCTATCCGATCCCCCCCGAGGCCATGCCGACCAGCCTGTTGTAGAGGGCCACCTTGAGGCCGACCTCCTGGACTATGTTCTTCCACTTCAGGGCGCGCACGCCGCTCCCGAACAGGCGCTTGACGGCCGAAAAGACGATCTCGACCGCCCGGCGCCGGCCGTACCTGCTGGCCGCCTTCCACGCCTCCATGCTGGCCGCCTTTTCCGCGGCGGTCAGGTCCGAGACGTATAGCGCCGTCAAAAAGTCTTTGCAACAGTCTTCCGTGTAGACTTACGCCCATCGTGATCTGGGCGTGAGATCATGAGGTGGCTTGCCGTTGCTAGGCGTGGTTTCGGTTTGGACGAGTCCACGCCGGCAACACTGGAAGGAAATGGCGGGTTGGCGGACCGGATTCCGCCACAAACAATCGGGGGAGGGGGAGGCGGCTAGTCGTCCTCAACCAGTACGAATTCCCAAGTATCGGCATATTCCTGGCGGGACTTACGGGCATAGTCCCACATCTCATCTTTGTCATCCAAGATCGACCTCCTGTCCTTCCGGTTCATCTCTTTGATGTACTGCGCCCTGCACTCCCGCCTCATCTCTTCCATGTACTGCTCCCCGTACTCCCGCCTCATCTCTTCGGCGTACTGCTCCCCGTACTCCCGCCTCATCTCTTCGGCGTACTGCTCCCTGTACTCCCGCCTCATCTCTTCGGCGTACTGCTCCCTGTACTCCCGCCTCATCTCTTCGGCGTACTGCTCCCGGCTCACCCGGTCCACCTCTTCGATGTGCTGCGCCCCGCCCACCTCTTCGATGTGCTGCGCCCCGCCCACCTCTTCGATGTGCTGCGCCCCATACTTGGACGATCCTGTTGCCGGTTCCATGCGCGGTGTAGATCTTGCCCGCATTTAATTTTTGGCATTTGGGTAGTCTATCTCATAACTATCCCGGACGGCGCCGGGGCTCCGCTCCTCCCCCCTCCCTTCCCCCTTCCTCCCCCCGAGTCCCCCTATCCGATCCCCCCCGAGGCCATGCCGACCAGCCTGTTGTAGAGGGCCACCTTGAGGCCGACCTCCTGGACTATGTTCTTCCACTTCAGGGCGCGCACGCCGCTCCCGAACAGGCGCTTGACGGCCGAAAAGACGATCTCGACCGTCCAGCGCCGGCCGTACCTGCTGGCCGCCTTCCACGCCTCCATGCTGGCCGCCTTTTCCGCGGCGGTCAGGTCCGAGACGTATAGCGCCGTCAAAAAGTCTTTGCAACAGTCTTCCGTGTAGACTTACGCCCATCGTGATCTGGGCGTGAGATCATGAGGTGGCTTGCCGTTGCTAGGCGTGGTTTCGGTTTGGACGAGTCCACGCCGGCAACACTGGAAGGAAATGGCGGGTTGGCGGACCGGATTCCGCCACAAACAATCGGGGGAGGGGGAGGCGGCTAGTCGTCCTCAACCAGTACGAATTCCCAAGTATCGGCATATTCCTGGCGGGACTTACGGGCATAGTCCCACATCTCATCTTTGTCATCCAAGATCGACCTCCTGTCCTTCCGGTTCATCTCTTTGATGTACTGCGCCCTGCACTCCCGCCTCATCTCTTCCATGTACTGCTCCCCGTACTCCCGCCTCATCTCTTCGGCGTACTGCTCCCCGTACTCCCGCCTCATCTCTTCGGCGTACTGCTCCCCGTACTCCCGCCTCATCTCTTCGGCGTACTGCTCCCTGTACTCCCGCCTCATCTCTTCGGCGTACTGCTCCCTGTACTCCCGCCTCATCTCTTCGGCGTACTGCTCCCTGTACTCCCGCCTCATCTCTTCGGCGTACTGCTCCCGGCTCACCCGGTCCACCTCTTCGATGTGCTGCGCCCCGCCCACCTCTTCGATGTGCTGCGCCCCGCCCACCTCTTCGATGTGCTGCGCCCCATACTTGGACGATCCTGTTGCCTGTTCCATGCGCGGTGTAGATCTTGCCCGCATTTAATTTTTGGTGTTTGGGTTAGTCTATGTGCGATCCCGAAATCGTTTCGCATCCTAGCCAGCAAGATACTCCTACCAGGCGTGCTCGTCTTTGACTGTTTGCCCCTTTTCGGGCATCTTCCGCGCGAACGCCCTGGCGGGCGTCCACGGCGCGCTCTGGTCCGGGGAGTCGTGGGGCCTGTCGCCGTCGTGTGCGATCCCGAAATCGTTTCGCATCCTAGCCAGCAAGATACTCCTACCAGGCGTGCTCGTCTTTGACTGTTTGCCCCTTTTCGGGCATCTTCCGCGCGAACGCCCTGGCGGGCGTCCACGGCGCGCTCTGGTCCGGGGAGCCGCGGGGCCTGTCGCGGTCGTGCCGCCGGACGAACTCGCCTATCCCGCTGAACCGCTCGATCTTCCTCCGGATCCCGCCGCGGGACCCCTCCGTCCTGCCGTCGGTCCGGGGATGCCCCGCCCACGCCAGGATGTGCCTCACGCCCAGCTCGTCCAGCCTCTTCCCGGACTCCGCCCTGCCGCGCTTCCTGGCCTCGGACTCGCTGGCGTAGAACTGGGACCCGCGGTCGGCCATCATAGTGGCGGGCCTGCCGTGCTCGGCCGTGGCCTTCTCGAGCACCTCCAGGGCGCGCTTCCCCGCGTCCTCGTCGAACGCGCCGTAGCCCGCGATGAACCTGGATGCGTCGTCCTGGCACGCCATGAACCACCTCCCGCCGGGGAGCAGCTCGTAGTCGGCGTGCCACGGGGAGTTGGAGTGCGTCCTCTCGTACCCGATCCGCTCGCGCCTCCTGCTCTTCTTCGGGTGCCCTGCCGCCATCCACTTCTCCTTCAGCACGCGGTGTATGGTGTTGTGGGGCATGCGGATCCTCGCCGTGACCGCCACGATCCGCCCCGGCCTGGACGCGCCCGTCCCGCGCTGGAGGAACGCCTCCGCCGGGATCCTGGCGCGGTCCTGGATCTCCTTCCTCGTCCTGCCCCGCACGCCCGGCGCGGGCACCTCCCCCGTCCCGCGGTACCGGGCGCGGATCTGCCGCGCGCGGCGCGGCGGGACCCCCATCCGGGCCGCGATCCCGGCGCTCCGGGCCCCCTTCCCCGTCCCGCCCGCCATCCACTTCACCTTGGCGGGATCCAGCTTCGCCACCACTGCGTACCTCCTTCGCCGTGTCACCGCAACGTTTTCGCCACGGGGAGCGCTCGGGACCCCCACGCGCCTCCACTTCCGCTCCGGCCGCGCGGCGGGCCAGCCCGCCGGCCAGGATGCGAAACGGTTTCGGGATCACCCCGCCGGCCCCTCCCCCGCGAACCCCCCGTTCCAGGCGCGGATCGGCACGCGGAATGGTTTCGGGATCGTGCGAGGGGCCGCCGCCACCGGCAACGATAATACCCGCCCCGGACAGTCCGGCGCGTGGACGGGGGGGGCGCGCCGGGGGGCGGGGGCCGCATAGTAATGCACGTCGACTTTGACCACTTTTACGCCCAGTGCGAGGAGATCCGCAGGCCCGAGCTCAGGGCCAGGCCCACCGTGGTCTGCGTCTTTTCCGGGAGGGGGGGCGACAGCGGGGCCGTGGCCACGGCCAACTACGCGGCCAGGGAGTTCGGCGTGAAGTCGGGCATGCCGATCAGGGCGGCCAGGGCCAGGCTGAAAGGCAAGGCCCCCGATGCGGAGTTCGTGCCGGTCGACTTCGCGCACTACGCGGGCGTCTCCCGGGCGGCGATGGACGCCATGGAGGGCTTCGCGGACGTCTTCGAGTACGTCGGGAAGGACGAGGCGTACATGGACGTGACGCGGCGGTCCGGCGGGAGCTGGGGCGCGGCGGCCCACCTGGCGCAGCAGGTGAAGAACGCCGTGCGGGACGCGGCGGGGATCACCTGCTCGGCCGGCGTCACCCCCAACAAGCTGCTGTCCAAGATCGCCTCGGACTACAGGAAGCCCGACGGGCTCACGGTGGTCACGCCCGAAAAGGTGGAGGCGTTCCTGGAGCCGCTCGGGACGGGCGACATCCCCGGGATAGGCGGCAAGACGGCGGCCAGGCTGGGCGAGATGGGGATCCGGACGATAGGGGAGCTGCGCGCGGCGGACGCGTTCGCGCTGCAGCAGAGGTTCGGCCGCGTGGCCGGCGCCCGCATGCGCAGCGCGGCGATGGGCCTGGACGCGGATCCCGTGGCGGAGAGGGAGCCGAACGTCCAGTACAGCAGGATAGCCACGCTCGAGCGGGACTCGGCGGACTATGGGTTCCTCGCGGGCAGCCTGGACGGCCTGTGCGCCGGCGTCCACCGCGCCGTGGCGGCGGACGGGCGGCTCTTCAAGTCGGTCGGGGTGCTGCTGGTGCAGGCCGACCTCACCCAGAGGACAAAGTCGCGCATGCTACGCAGGCCCACGGCGGATCCGGCCGAGTTGCGCAGGAGTGCCGGGCAGCTGCTGCGCGAGGCGCTGCTGTCCCAGAAGATCCCCGTGCGCAGGCTCGGCGTGAGGGTCTCGGAGCTCTCCGAGGTGGGGGGCCAGAGCAGCATGGACTCGTTCGTCTAGCGCGGGCCGCCCGCCGCGGAGCCGGCCTCCCCCGCTTTCCCGGGGCCGGCGCCGGAGTCGGCCGCTTTCCCGGGGCCGGCGCCGGAGTCGGCCGCTTTCCCGGGGCCGGCGCCGGAGTCGGCCGCTTTCCCGGGGCCGGCGCCGGAGTCGGCCGCTTTCCCGGGGCCGGCGCCGGAGTCGGCCGCTTTCCCGGGGCCGGCGCCGGAGTCGGCCGCTTTCCCGGGGCCGGGGCCGGAGTCGGCCGCTTTCCCGGGGCCGGGGCCGGAGTCGGCCGCTTTCCCGGGGCCGGGGCCGGAGTCGGCCGCTTTCCCGGGGCCGGGGCCGGAGTCGGCCGCGCCCTCGGCATCGGCCGCGCCCTCGGCATCGGCCGCGCCCTCGGCATCGGCCGCGCCCTCGGCATCGGCCGCGCCCTCGGCATCGGCCGCGCCCTCGGCATCGGCCGCGCCCTCGGCATCGGCCGCGCCCTCGGCATCGGCCGCGCCCTCGGCATCGGCCGCGCCCTCGGCATCGGCCGCGCCCTCGGCAACCGGGTCCGCCGCTCCCCCCGGGTCGACCGCCCTTCCGGCGTCCGCCGCTCCCCCCGGGTCGACCGCCCTTCCCGCGCCGGCCGCACCCCCGTGGCCGGCCGCCCCCGCGAGTCCGGCCGGCATCGCGGCGGCGGGCGGGGCGGCCCGGCCCAGGCGCCTCCCCTCCACTATCATCACCACCGCGAGGAACGCGAACAGCCAGGGAAGGAACATGATCTCGCCGGCCACCGAGTGGAACTCCTCCCACTTCGCCGCGTCCGTGGTGACCTTCATCGCGTACCAGGACAGGGCGAATATCCGCGCCACGTTGACCGTTACCGTGCCGAGTATGCCGATCGCGAACCACGCGGCCTTCCTGCCGCGCGGTATGTTCATCTTGAGGAGGAATGCCATCATCACCAGCGAGTAGATCACGATGCTGTGGACGCCCGCGGACGGCCAGAAGACCTGCAGCGCGAACGGGCCGTGGTCGCCCTTGAGGAACATGAGGTTGTCGCGCGCGGTGGCCGTGCCGAGGTCGAACAGGGTGACCAGCCAGACGTTCAGCTCCACGAGGTACGGCACGAAGAACTGCAGCGGCCCCAGCGAGTCGTACGGGAAGAACGCGTCCAGGGACAGTATGATGGCGCTGCCGCCGAGGAAGACGGGGCCGGCCGGCGCCAGCCGTATCCAGCGCGTCCCGAAGTAGAGGCTCAGGGCGGCGGCGAGGAACGCCGTCACCACCACAAAGTCCCACAGCCAGACCCACGAGTGCACGAGCTGGACGCCGTACGCGGGCGCGGCCGCCTGCACGGCCTCGCGCAGGCCGTTCTCCACCGCTATAGTGTAGGCGATGGCGGCGGCGGCCAGCGGTATAACGGCCAGCACGCGGCCCCGCGCCACCTTCACCTTCAGGCCCGCGAGCTCGGCGGCCACGAAGGCGAGCCCGAAGAGGAACCCGCCCCTCCCCTGGTTCCAGCTCAGGCCGAACGACTCGGGGTAGGCGGCCAGCGCGAACAGCACGGGAGATGAGGCCACGCATATGGCGAGGATGACTGTCCTGTCCAACGGTGCCGCGGCGCGGGCCGGGGGATAAATAACAGTCGCTCGCCGCGCGCGGGAGCGGGCCGCCCGGAACGCCGCTTCCCGCGGGTTACCGGAAGCGCGGCCTGGCGGGCCGGCGCGGAACGGGGCTTGTCCCAAAGCCGGCCGCGCCGCGGCATCGCCGACCCGGCGCCGGCGCGGGGCGTTTCTCGCCAGCGGGGTACCGGGCCCGCATTCCTCCCGCCGGGCGGGGAGCGCCGCGGGACGGCAGCGCATCCCCGCGCGGCAGGCCGCGGGCGCTCCCGATCAGTCGTCAGGCGGGGGCCTAGGCACGCCGGTCTTTACGTTCGAGTTGGGTGGGTACCGGGGCATCGACTGGCTGTGATAGGCCCTCGTTGCGTCTTCTTTGTCCTCTTTGTCCTCTTTTTCTCCCATGCCGTCACGCTTGCCGCCACTCATTCAAAGTGCGCCCCCCGACCCAGTTAGCGCGGGAGCAAGCCGCCCGGCGGGCCGCTTCCAGCGGGTTCCCGGAAGCGCGCCGCCCGGCGGGCTTGGGCGCGGCCGCGCGGGAGCGCGGCGGGGCCCGGAATCGCGCGGGGAACGGCGGCGGGCGCCGTCCCGGCCCGCGGCGCTAGAAGAACTCGGACAGGTCCCGCTGCCGCGCCAGCCGCAGCGTGCGGCCGTGCGCCATCCATTCCTTCGCGGAGACGCTGGTGCGCGCGCACGCCGCCTCCACCGCCTCCCGGAACCCGTCTGCCCGTACCGGGGCGGCCCGCAGGGCCTCCCGGACGCCCTCCCTGACCTGCCAGACCCCGACGGGGACGGCGTACTCGGGGCGCACCTCGCGGAGCACGAGCACGCCGGCCTGGACCCCCGCGGCGGCCAGGTGCTCGGCGGCGGCCAGCCGGGCGGCGTGGTACGCCCCAGCTATGGACGGGGGCCGCCCGCGCCTCCCGCGCGCGTCCTCGCTGTCCGCGCCGAACCCGACGGCGCCGCCGGGGGCGTGCCACGCCTCGATCATCTCGTAGATCCACCTGTGCGGGAACAGCACTATACAGAAGAGGTTCCCCATGTGGGCGTAAGAGTGGACGCGGTGCGAGTCCGCGAGGGGCGCGTCGAGCACGCGGCTTATGAGGGCGGACGATATGGCGTCGTCGGTCGCGGTTATGCCCCATTTCGTGGGGACCAGCCTGCGGCGGCGGCCCACCATCCCCGCGGAGAAGCACCGCTGTATGCGGGAGACCTCCACCCCCGCGTCGTACATGCCCACCACCGCCTCGGCGGCCCCCAGGTCGGTGTCGTAGTAGGCCCGCTCCACCTGGCGGACGGGGGGCCGCAGCCCGTGGAACGACGCGTCCCGCACGCGCCCGACGGGCCCGAACGGCGGGCTGTACCCGTCGGCCACCGCCGCCGGGGCGGCGGCAGCCTCGAACCTCACGTCGGAGTCGGACGGCCCGCCCGACATGGCGAGCTCCTGCAGGCTGCGGACGTACCGGCAGGAGGTGTCCCCCGCGTCGACGCGCCGCACCCCCCTGACCAGGCTCAGCCTGTGCCGGACTATCTCTTCCAGGCCGCGCCCCGCCCACCGCTCCGGGCTGTCCAGCAGTGACGTGTCGCCGTGGTCGGGGGGCAGCATGGGGCCGGCGTCCAGGCGCGGGTAGCCGGCGGAGCCGACGAAGACGGACGGCGGGCTGGAGCCGCTCAGCCGGTCCGAGGCGAACAGGCCCCCGCGCGAGGACGCGTACCTGCGCCAGTCCGCCTCTATGGCCCTGCGCATCTCCACCGAGGTCGGCACGCGCCGGGCGGGGCCGCGCCCCCTATAAAGGCGGGCGGTTTATTTCCGGCCGCCGCGCTGCCCCGGCGTGCGAAGGATCCGGGTAGCATCCCTGCTGCCCTCCGCCACGGAGATGCTGTACGCGCTCGGGGCGCGGGAGGCGGTCTGCGCGGTGACCTGCGCGTGCCCGCAGCCGGAAGGCGCGGCCCCCAAGCCCCGGATAGTAGAGCCGGCCATAAACACGTCGGGGATGGGCGGGCGGCGGATCGACGGGGCCGTCTCCGCCCTGGCCGCGGAGGGGGGGGAGGCGTTCAGGCTGGACGCGGGGGCGCTCCGCCGGGCCCGCCCCGATCTCGTCGTGTGCCAGGACGCGTGCAGCGCCTGCGCCATAGACGGCGGGCAGGCGGGGGAGGCGGTCGCGCCCATGGGCGCGGATGCGCCGGAGATATACAGGATGGATCCCCGCGGCGTGGGCGGCGTGCTGGACTGCGTGACGGAGCTGGCGGGGCTGCTCGGAATGGAGGAGGCCGGCCGGCGCCTCCGCCGTTCCCTGGAGGCCAGGATCGCGCGGGTGGAAAAGGCGGTGGCCGGCAGGCGGAGGCCCGGCGTGCTGGCCCTGGAGTGGGTGGATCCCCCGTACTCGGCGGGGCACTGGGTGCCCGAGATGATCCGGATAGCGGGGGGAAGGAGCCTCGCCGGGGAGGCGGGGGGGCGCTCCCGGAGGATCGGCATCGCCGAGGCGGCCGCGGCGGACCCCGAGATCGCCGTGCTGATGCCGTGCGGCTTCGATGCCGGGCGCGCCGCCGCCGAGTACCGCGCCAGCGGGCTGGCGGCCGACGCGGGGTGGCGGGCCGCCCGCGCCGCCGCGGCCGGGGAGGTGCACGCGGTGGACGCGGGCGCGCACTTCAGCATGGCCGGCGTGTCCACGGTGACGGGAATAGAGGTGCTCGCGGGGATAATCCACCCCGGGGCGGCGCCGGCGGGATCCGGCCCTTGCCTGCGGGTTCGTTCCTAGCTCCCCCCGCAGGGGGCGGCGCCCGCGGGATCCGGCCCTTGCCGGCAGGTTCGCCCTCCGCTCCCCCCGTATGGGGCGGCGCCGGCGGGATCCGGCGCGGGAAGGTCACCGGCCGGACGGCGCGGGGCCGATCCTGCACTCGGCCCGTATGGAGCGGGCCGTCACATAGTAGGAGGCGGCCAGCACGGCAATGGCGGCGGCGCGTATGGGCATCTCGTAGTTGGTGAGGAACGCCGAGGCGGCCGCGCCGGAGGCGCCGAACGCCGAGAACAGCGCGAGGCCGGCAGGCCCGCACCCGCACGCGCCGGCGGCCGATCCCATCGCGGAGCCGAGCACGCCGCCGGACAGGCGGCGGCCCGACGCCCTGAGCGAGGCCACCCTGTACGCGTTCAGGGGGATCACCAGCGCGGCCATCCCGGACAGCGCTACTATCATGGCCAGCCCCGCCTCCGTCCCCGGGTACGCGTGGCCCGCCAGGTACGGCTCGAAGAATACGTACCCGGACAGCCAGAGCAGCGGCACCAGCATGCCCGCGAAGACGGCCGCCGAGAGCGCCGCGTACGGGGGCCTGGAAAAGACCGCCGCCACGGCGCCCAACCTAGATCGCCCTGTCTATCGCCCTCTGGAACGCCGCCAAAGGCTGCGCCCCCACCAGCCGCTCTTCCTGCCCGTCTGGGAAGACGATGACGAACGTGGGGGTCCCCGTCACCCCCTGGTCGCGGCCCTCCCGGACGTTGTCGGCCACGCGCTGCTTGTACTTTTGCGAGTCCATGCACGAGGAGAACTGCCGCACGTCCAGCCCGAGCTGGAGGGCGAACGCGTCCAGCCTGTCGCGGCCGGCCCAGCCGTTGTCTATCTGCGGCTCCTGGTACCTGTACAGCATGTCGTGGTACTGCCAGTACGCCCCCTGGTCCTCGGCGCAGTACGTGGCCTGGGCCGCCAGCGGGGAGTCCCTCCCCAGGAACGCCATGTCCACGAACACCACGTTGGCCCTGTCGTTCCACACGTACTCGTCGTACAGCGCCGGCCTCGTGTTGTGGAACCAGTTGTAGCACTGGTGGCACTGGTAGTCCCCGAACTCGACTATCGTGACCGGGGCGTCGGGGCTCCCCAGCACGGGGGAGCCGCCGCCGGTCCACACCGAGCCGTGGCTGCGCGTGTCCGACGCGCGGCTGTCGGCCGGCGGCTCCTCGGCCAGCTGCTCCACCGCGAAGGTTACCGCCACCGCTATTGCAATCACGGCCACGAGCGCTATGGCCGCCGCCTTCGCCTTGCCCACGCGCAGCCCCCGCGCGCGCGCAATAAAAAACGTTGGACTCGGGGCGGGGGGGCCTCAACCGCCGCCCTTCCCGCGATGCGGATCGCGCCGTGGCTCCGGGGCCCCGCCCTTCCCGCGATGCGGATCGCGCCGTGGCTCCGTGGCTCCGGTTTCCCGCCCTTCCGGCGCGGGCATCCGGCCGGCATGCGGGAGGCGCCCCGCGCGGGCATCCGGCCGGCCCGCCGCCTTCAAAAGTAGTGTATGACCTTGTGCTGGTTGTACTCCACCTCGTACCGCGTCACGAAGCCGCAGTGCGGGCAGGCGAACATGGAGCCGGGCTGCCGCCCCGCGGGGTTCCTGTCCAGCTGCTTCCCGGAGACCGACCGTATGGACACGGACTCGCCGGCTGACACGACGGCGAAGTTCCGCGCCTCGCCTATAGACTCGAGGAACTCCTTTATGGCCGCCACCACCACCGACTGGTCGATGTCCTCTTCCCCGATCGGCGAGAGGACGAACTCGTGGAGCTTCACCGCGGGGATGGCCGCCACGTTGTCCGAGACGTACACGAGCAGATCGTGCTTTATCTGCTCGACGTCCCTGCAGTCCACGGTGATCATCCCGGCCATCGCCCCGGCGCCCGCTGGGGCCGGTTGCTATTTTAGTCTAACACGGCTTTGCGGGCGGAACGCCCTTCCGCTAGATCGGAGGAAGGCCGCGCTCGGGGCGCGCCCGGGGCGCGGTTCGGCGCGCCGCGATGCCGCCGGAACCCATTCATCCCGATCGGGACCGGCGGGACGGCGGGCCGGAGCGGCCCCGGGGCACCAGCGCGCGCAGGATGCCCCGGGCCGAAGCGGAGATCGGCGGCGGGCGGGACGGCGGGATGCGAGGCCATTGTGCATCCCGTAGGAGATGCGGGGGGCGGCAAAGCGGTGCGGGGGACGGCGGCGCGATCCTTGGGAGGAGCCGGTTTTGGCTCGAGCATCAACCGCCAGGCGGGGCGGGTTTATCTATCCGCGGCACGGCGGGCGCGCATGCCGCTGGGCTGGGAATCCGGAAACGGCGGACAAGGCACTAGCACCCAGGATGCCCCCGCGCGCGCCGGGATTGCCGGCGCGCGGGACTGCAAAAGACGCGGCGCCGGCGGCGCCTCTGGGCGCGGGCGCGCGGGCGGCGCCGCCGCCGAGGGCGGTGCCGGCGGGCAAAATCGGGAGCAGCCCCGGGGCGGAAACGGTTTCGGGTCCGGACGGGGCGGCTGGAAAAATCGCGCGTTCGTGCCGCTAGCGAAAATACCGCAGATTTCCGCATCCCGGCGCCGGGCGCCGTTCGCCGCGATCTTGATCTTGTCCGCGGCCTTCCTTTCCGGTTGTTGCGCCGCGCCGCCGCACGCGCACGCGGACGGCCACCAGCTGGCCGTCGAGATCTCAAGCGGCGCGGCCTCCCCCACCAACCTGACATCCGTGCCGTTCACCGTGAAATTCAGCGGGACCGTAAACGCCTCAACCCTGGACGCGGCCGACATCAGCGTCTCCTCGGGAACGGTGCAGAACCTGCGCCTGGCGCCGCAGCACAACGCCACCCTAGGCGGCGGGAGTTCGGACGACGGCCAGTTCAAATATCCGGTAGGCGTGGCGGTCGGCGGATCGGGCAGGATATACGTGGCCGACACGTTCAACCACCGCGTACAGGTGTTCGATCCGGACGGGACGCACAATGTTACCTTCGGCGGCGAGGGCTCGGGCGACGGACAGTTCAAATCTCCGGTAGGCGTGGCGGTCGACGGATCGGGACGCGTGTACGTGGCAGACGGCGGCAACGACCGCGTCCAGGTGTTCGATCCGGACGGGACGCACAACGCGACGATCGGCGAAGAGGGCTCGGGCGACGGACAGTTCAAATCTCCGGTAGGCGTGGCGGTCGACGGATCGGGACGCGTGTACGTGGCAGACGGCGGCAACGACCGCGTCCAGGTGTTCGATCCGGACGGGACGCACAACGCGACGATCGGCGAAGAGGGCTCGGGCGACGGCCAGTTCGACCTGCCTTACGGCGTGGCGGTCGGCGGATCGGGCAGGATATACGTGGCCGACGTGGGCAACAGCCGCGTACAGGTGTTCGATCCGGACGGGACGCACAATGTTACCTTCGGCGAAGAGGGCTCGGGCGACGGCCAGTTCAGATCTCCAAACGGAGTGGCAGTAGACGGCCCGGGCCGCGTGTACGTGACTGACATCGACAACGACCGCGTCCAAGTCTTCAATCCGGACGGGACGCACAACGCGACGATCGGCGAAGAGGGCTCGGGCGACGGCCAGTTCGACATGCCTTACGGCGTGGCGGTGGGCGGCCCGGGCCGCGTGTACGTGGCCGACACATGGAACCACCGCGTCCAGGTGTTCGATCCCGACGGGACGCACAACGGCACGATCGGCGACGAAAACGCGGGCGGCGGCAGATTCAGCCATCCAAGAGGCGTGGCGGTAGACGGCCCGGGCCGCGTGTACGTGGCCGACGCGGGCAACAGCCGCGTACAGGTCATCAATCCCAACTGGACATACAGCGCCACCTTCGGCGGCGAAGGCTCGGGCGACGGCCAGTTCAAATATCCGGTAGGCGTGGCGGTCGACGGATCGGGCAGGATATACGTGGCCGACGCGTTCAACCACCGCGTACAGGTGTTCGATCCGGACGGGACGCACAATGTTACCTTCGGCGGCGAGGGCTCGGGAGACGGCCAGTTCAGAAATCCGGGAAGCGTGGCGGTCGACGGATCGGGCAGGATATACGTGGCCGACAGCGGCAACGACCGCGTCCATGTGTTCGATCCGGACGGGACGCACAACGCGACGATCGGCGGCGAGGGCTCGGGAGACGGCCAGTTCAGAAATCCGGGAAGCGTGGCGGTCGACGGATCGGGCAGGATATACGTGGCCGACGCGGGCAACAGCCGCGTACAGGTGTTCGATCCGGACGGGACGCACAATGTTACCTTCGGCGGCGAGGGCTCGGGCGACGGCCGATTCAGCAATCCAGCCGGCGTGGCGGTCGACGGATCGGGCAGGATATACGTGGCCGACGCGTTCAACCACCGCGTACAGGTGTTCGATCCGGACGGGACGCACGGCGCAACGATCGGCGAAGATGGCTCGGGCGACGGCCAGTTCCGCGCCCCACACGGAGTGGCGGTCGACGGCTCGGGCAGGATATACGTGGCCGACACGGAGAACAACCGCGTCCAAGTATTTGATGCCGCGTACGCGTTCGACGTGGCGGATCCGGCCGACGGGCAGACGCTTGCCGTAAACATGACCGCGGGCCGCGTGCTGGACAGGGCCGGAAACGCGAACGAGGCATCCGGTACGGCGCGCATCGGCATAGACAGGACCCGGCCGGCCCCGACCGTTGCCGCCGCACACGACAGCCCGACCGACGCCGCGACGATCGAGTTCACGGTAGATTTTGGAGAAAACGTCACCGGGTTCGAAGCCGGGGACGTCGTCCTTTCGGGCAGCGCCTCCCACGGCGGCGCGGCCAACTTTTCGGGCGGGAACGCCACGTACGCGTTCGGCGTCACGCCGACGTCCGACGGGACAATACTGGTCGACATACCCGCGAACGCGGCGCGGGATGCGGCAGGCAACGGCAACCAGCCGGCAGCGCGATTCTCAATAACGCGCGAGGCCTCCTCGGCCCTCCTGCTCGAATCCGCCGCCCTCGACCTGACGGCAGGCGCCAACGGCAGGCTCACCCTCACGTTCGACGGGGCGGCGGCCGCGCCGGACGTGTGGTCGTTCGAGGGAGAGATCACAGTACGGGGCGACGGCGGGGCGGTCGCCCTGTCCGCCGGGGACGTCCCATCGATCGCGTCGGGCCGTACGGGGGGCAGGGCGTTCGCGCTGGACGTGTCAGGCGCCAAGCGGGTGCAGCTCAACGGGGCGGACCTGGGTTCCGCCGCCGTTTCGCTGCCCGGCGGCTTCGTGTCCGACATGGACGGCAGGCCGTACGCGGGGAACCAGCCGGCGGTCCCGCTCGCGTACGTGCAGGATCCCTCGCCCCCGCGCCTCGTCGCGGCCTCGTTCAACCTGGCGCCGGCCGGCGGCGGGGGGCGGCTCACCCTCACGTTCGACGAGGCGGCAGCAGTACCGGACATGAGGTCGTTCCCCGGAGGCATCGAGGTTCGCGGCAGCGGCGGCGCCGGAAAGGCCGCCACCGTGGTCCTGTCCGCCGGCGACGTGGTGTCGGCAGAATCCGGCCGGGCGGGGGACATGACCTTCGGGTTGCTCGTGTCGGACCAGAAGCGGGCGGCGCTAGGCGCCCAAGAGTACGCCGATCCCCTACGCACCACCGTGGCGCTGCCGGCCGGCTTCGCCTCCAACGGCCGCTCGGGGTACGAGCGGGAGCATGCCCCCCTCGCCGTGGCCCCCGATGCCGGCGCCCCGTCCTTCGCGCGTGCCTTCGTCATGAACGGCAGCTCCGTCACGGTCGTTTACGACGAGCCGGTGCTGACCGTCCCGGCCCACTATTCCAACATCACGGTGGGCGGCACCGTGGTGGAAGGCAACCGCGGCGCCGCCTCCGGGGCGGCCGCGTTCGGGAGGAACGTGGTGGTCTCGTGGAACGCCGGCGCCGGCGCGGCCGCCTCCGCCAGCCCTGCCGTGGAGTTCGACCTGTCAGGCGGCGTCACCGACCAGTTCGGGAACCCGCTCGCGAACCCCGGCCCCAAGACCGCGGATGCGCCGGGAGGCCGGCCCGACGGCAAGCAGCACGTGCGCATAGGCGCGTTCGCTAGCGGCCCCGGCGACCCCTCCGCGGAGGCGGCGCGGCTGGGGGCCGCCGCCTTCAACGCCCTGTCGGCGGAGCGGGGCTACCCGTTCTACGTCAGCGTCTCCAAGTACAACGCG
The DNA here is from genome assembly GCA_958295735.1 of uncultured Candidatus Cenarchaeum sp. Classification (GTDB taxonomy): domain Archaea; phylum Thermoproteota; class Nitrososphaeria; order Nitrososphaerales; family Nitrosopumilaceae; genus Cenarchaeum. Next base: position 2,283,922 of record OY282369.1, on the reverse strand, counting down.
CCGGCCGGCGCGTCAGGGGCGGGAGCCGAGGCGGCGCTGCGCGGCGCGCACGACGGCGGGCAGGGGCCCGTCTTGTACGTGGGCCCGGCCTCCGACGCCGCGCTGCACGGCATGGCCGGGTACGCGGCGGCCAACGGGATTACAATGGTGTCGCACTCCTCGGCGGCGCGCTCGCTGGCCGCCGGGGGGGACGGCGTGTACAGGCTGGAGCCGGGCGCGGCGCATTTGGCCAAGGCCCTCGCCCACGGGATAGCGCGGGGCGGTTTCGATGCGGTGGTGCCCGTGGTGCAGTCCGACCTGTACGGCGGCGCCTCGGCTCCGGGGAGCGGCCTGCTGGCCTACCTGGAGCAGGCGCAGGAGGGGCAACCGGGGGCCAGCGGCAGCCCCGACAGGTCGTACGGCCTGCTGGGGCCGCTGGCGTCCGACCTGGCGCCGCTCGGCATACCGGTAGGCCGGCCCGTCGAGTTCAGGGGCGGGGGAGGGGCGGGAAGCGTCGGGGCCATAGAAGCCGCCGTCATGGCGGCCGCGGGGAGCGGGACCGGCAGGAACGTGGCCGTGGTATACGCGGGCTCGGGCTCGGAGCTGGCGGCCATCGCCGGGAACGTCAGCGCGGGCAGCCCCGTGCGGGACAGGTCGGCGTGGTTCGCGGCGGGCGGCGCGGGGGCGGGCACGGGCGACGGGGTGGCCGCGTCCCCCCTCGTAATATCGGATGCGGCGGCCGTGCGGCTGGCCAGGGACGTGCGGCTGTCCGCGGTGCAGTTCGCCGTGGAGCGGAACGGCATGACGGACTACATCGACGGCGCCGCGGGCGTGCGGGGGCCCGCCGGCTCGGCCACGCCGGCGTACGCCGCGTACGAGGCCGCGCGCATGCTCGGCAGGGCCCTGGCGTCGGCAGGGGGCGATCCGTCGGAGGTGCGGGGCCACGCGGCGAGGGCGGCCGCCCTCGACGGCGGCCCGCTCGGCCGCACGGGTGTTGACCGGAACGGCGACCTGCGGCTGCCCGTGACGTACGGCGTATGGTCGGTCTCCCACACGGCGGCGGGGTGAGAGCGGGCCCCGGAACTGCTCCGCGGCATCGACACGTGCGGGATGGCGCTGGAAAAGTCGTCCCTCGCCCTGCCCTCCCTGTTCCCGGGACGGACGAGCGGGGCGGCGAGGCAGACCATAACGAACACGGGAACCGCCCCGATGCCCGCGGTCTTCGTCGGCGCCTCGGACTGGGCGCTGCACGGGAGCGGAGGCCCCGCGCCGGGGGCCGCCCTGCCGTTCTCGCTCACGGAGATGTCCGTGGGCTCGGCCGGCGCCGCTCCCGGGCCGGCCGACTTCGCGCCGCTGGCGGCGGACACCGCCATACCGGGCGGGACGCCGGCGGGCGGCAGCGTGGTCGTCGACTTCCGGCTGGACCTGACCGGAGTGCCCGAGATCGATGCCGCATACATATCGCAGACCATAACGTACGATGTGGACTGCTAGCCCGGCCCGGCGGCCCGCGGGCCAGCCCGCGGAGGCGATCACGGAGCGCGATCCCGGCCCGCATCCCCACCGCGGCGGTCCGTCGGGGCGATCCCGGCCCGCATCCCGCGCCCGCCCGCGAAAGCAGTTTTGCCGAGATGCCGCAGGATGCCAGGAGGATCCGCCCCGAAAGCGCGGGCGCGGCCGTTCCGCGCCAGAACGCGGGGGCGGGCGGACCCGCGCGCGGGGCAAGGAATATGAGGATCGGCCGGCCCCCCGCCGGCGGCGATGGGCGGCATGAGGGACTCGGAGTCCTTCGGCGTGGAGGCCGGGCGGGGCGAGGAGGTCGTGGGCTGGATGAACGAGCAGGCGAGGCGGCGCGGCTACAAGTTCGAGGCCAGGCTGTACGGCCACGAGCTGAGGACGGAGAACTTCGGCTCGTTCGAGATGTTCTCGTGGGTGGGCGACGCGGGCAGCGCGAGGAGCCTGACCACGAGGGCCAGCAAGAGGTTCAAGGCGAGGGTGATCGAGGGGGGCTACAAGCCTGCCGAGAGGGTGATCCGGGTGAGGAGGTCCGAGTACGGGATGGTTAAGAGGGGCGGGAAGGTGATAGGGCACGTCGAGTTCGAGGCGGCCAGGTTCGGCCGCCAGAAGTGGTCGGTGAAGGCGGAGGAGAGGAGGTAACAAGAGGGGGGAGCGCACACGTCCCAGCGTGCGCCTGTTCGGAAGCGAGCCAAGCCAGCACGCCCCAGCATCCCGCAGTCGGCGGCATGTCTTACGAGAATAACGCATACTAGGCGCCGGTGCCTGGCAGGTGCGCGCCAAACAGCACTGCCCGGCAACATGGGGTTACCGGCGCAGGCATCTGCGCCGCCCTTACGGCGCATCGTCGTTTCGGTCACGGCGGACGACATACACAGTGTGGCAAGGCACGGGACGCCGAGGCGGAACGCAGTCTTCGGCGTGTCCGCAAGCGCCAGCATGCGATCGTCGGCTCCACGGCTTTCCAGAAATCGCCCAGTGCGAATCGCTTCCGAGACCGGATCCGGGCGACCACACGCCCGGGTTAACCGCGGTTCTGCAGCCACATCGGAGACCGCCGAAAATTTCGCCCCGAGTGGTGCTGTTCAGGCAACAGTTTGGCCCGAGGCGAAGTTTTGTGTGAACGGCGGCAAGGATGCACGGACCATCCCTCGTGACGGATCGTTTGTGCCGTACAAAGAGCGCGGTTGCCGTGGCGGCTGCCGGCGAGAACACACCCGTGGCCTTTTGTGACATCGTGCACCAAGCCCGGTATTGACCATGTGTGAGCTCCGTGGATGTGGCAGTGTGCCCCCGGATCATGCAGATCAGCAACCGCCCACAAAGAAGCCGTGCTGCACGAAGTAGCCACTCGCTAGCCACAGGCGCGAAAACGCTTTCGTCAAGCCAGATTTGCGCTCGGCGGGGGCGAGCGGCTGGCTGACCCCATACGCCACGGTGTAGACTTACGTCCATTGTGATCTAGGCGTGGGATCGGGGGGTAGTTTGTTGCCGCTAGGCGCGGTTTCGGTTTGGACGTAAGTCTACACACGCCACGCGCCGAAAAATCTATAAAACACGTCATTCGGTGCCGACACCATGGCCACAGAAGCGATCCGAGCTGAGGACGATCCGAATTGGCACTTCAGCGTGATGTTCAACAACTTCCTAAAAAAAGGCAGCATGGCAAGCACGTACAAAATAGTATTTCTGCGCTCTCTCACAGACATCGGCAAATATGGAGATGACGACGGCCTGGTGGGAAAGGATTGGATAGAGAATGAAGGGGACAAGATAAAAATAACGCTTGACTTTGTGGCCGCACGCCTTGCCAAGTATTACTGGGACATGGACATCGCGTTCGGGATGAGGCACACGCCGAAGAAAATGGTCGACGCAAGCAACCCTGATGCAGATATTAAAATAGTCAAGATCATCAGGGACGAGAGAGCGAAAATTATAAAAGAAAACATGATATGTACCATACGCGACATGACATCCGAGGTCATAGAAAGCAACGAGCGCATCCGACGTGTCATGGAGAGCCTCAGCCGCGACAAGCCTCCAACACTCGAACACCTCGCATCCGAAAAGATGGCAGAGTTTAGAAAAGAAGTAATCAAATCGGCAATGCGCGAAGTCTTGGAACATTTACCGAAAGACATGCCCAATCTATACACCAAGGTGAAAGCTCAAAACTGCATATTGGTTGATCCAAGCATAATAGGATTTATGAAAAACTACGCCCCCATGATCAAGAAAGCGCTCAACTACGCACTTGCAATACAGCTTGAAAAAAACAACCCCGATGCGCGGTACATAGCAACGAAAATAGACGAAGAAAAAGGCATGGACGAGAGGATAGAAATAGTGCGACGTCTCGAAATCAAGACAGAATGACTGCCCAACAAACCGATGTTTTGGACACCAACGCAAAAGAGGGGCTCACAGAAAAGCAAAACCCAAGATGGCACAAAATGATATCAGTTATAACGCGTTTTGCGATTCACTGGTGTGATGCACCGACCAATACGAATGTGCGCCAGAAATGAACTTCAAAAACCATGACCTAAAAGATGTATACGACTCTGACGAAGACGACATCCTGAATGATTTTTACATACCGATGATTTCTGCAGCCGTCCGCTATGACCGCTTGGCGGGATATTTCTCGTCCACCATCCTGGCTATGTCTGCCAAGGGGATGGCCGACTTTATACGAAACGGCGGAAAGATGAGGATGGTCACCTGCCTGAAGATAACGGAACAGGACAGGCGGGCGATAGAAGAAGGTCTGGCCAACCCCGAAGACGCAATATCCAGAATCATGATGACAGGCCTAGATCTGGCCGATCAGATCCAAAAAGACCATGTCGCGGCCCTTGCGTGGATGATCGCGCAAAAAAAATTGGACATAAAGATCGCCGTGCCGCTTGCAGATGATGGAGGATTCCTAACGGGCGATCTTGACAAGAATTCCGTCTACCACCAGAAAGTCGGCGTGTTCCATGACAGTGATCAGAATGTTGTGTCTTTTAGCGGCTCCGTAAACGAGACAGGGAAAGCGTGGACTGACAACATCGAAGAGTTTAAAGTATTCTGCAGCTGGAAGCCCGGACAAGATGTGTACGGCTCAGCTGATGCCAGAAAATTCGAAAAATTCTGGCACGGCCTAGCCAAAAACACCAAAGTATTCGATCTCCCGACAGCGGTAAAAGAGCGCCTCATGATCAGCGCTCCAAAGTCGATGGACGAAGCCGTTGCCAGAGTCACAGAGTCTGTCACCAAGCCCACTCTTCGAGATTACCAGAACGATGCGGTCAACAAGTGGCTTGAAAACAACCGGCACGGCATATTCGAGATGGCCACGGGCACGGGCAAGACCCACACGGCGATATCATGCATACAAAGAATCTGCGGGAGACCAGAGCGGAATTTGATCGTGATCGCGTGTCCATACAGGCATTTAATAACTCAGTGGATTGAAGAACTCAAGAAGTGGGGAATGGAATCAGTCAGAGCTGACGGTTCCTCATCTGCGTGGAAACATGAGGTGGGAAGCAGCATCGGCCACCTTAACGACGGTGTTGTCAAGAACGTGATCGTGGTTACGACACATGCCACATTTTCCAAAAAGCCGTTCATGAACGCAATGCAAATTCCAAGGATCAGGACATTTCTGGTAGCTGACGAGGTACACAACCTAGGCACTGAAAGGAATTCTGACGGATTGCTGGATTCTTATGAACTAAGACTCGGGCTTAGCGCCACGCCCGCAAGGTATTTCGACGACGAAGGGACAGAAAAAATACTGGATTATTTTGGCGGCATAGTGTACCGGTTCGATCTGGACACGGCCATACGGGAAGGCTACCTCACCCACTATCTGCTGTTCCCGCATGTGGTATACATGACTGACGACGAATTGGGCGAATACCACAACCACAGCAAAAAATTGGCAATCGAGATGTCGAGGGATCGCCCAGATCGTGACCGAGTACTGAGTCTGACGATCAACAGATCAAACATACTAAAGACCGCCAAAAACAAGATTGGCAAATTCGAAGAGATTTTGGCCGAGGGCGGGAGCCCTGACCGTTGCCTTGTGTACTGTGCGAACGGACACCAACTCAGTGACGCGGCTTCCATACTGCACAAGATGCATGTCATATTTCACAGGTTCACCATGCAGGAAAACCCGAAAGAGCGCAAACAGCTCTTGGCGGAATTCGGTGACGGGACGAAGGATGTCCTTCTAGCCATCAAGTGCCTAGACGAAGGGGCAGACGTTCCATCGACACGGACGGCCATACTACTCGCAAGCTCACGCAACCCAATCGAGTTTATCCAGAGAAGAGGCAGGATACTGCGCATACATCCCGGCAAAGAACGCGCGGTGATACACGACCTGATCGTGCTACCAAAGCACCCGCCCGGCAACGAGATCTACGCAGAGTACGAAAAGTCTATGATGCAGAAGGAATTCGAAAGACTGCAGGAATTCGCCAACTCGTCAGACAACCCCGAATACAGCAGGGAACTCATACAAACGTTTATGAGTAAGTACAATTCAGCCTGAGAAATGGAACGGCTATCCATCAACCCGCTTATTCGCGAAAAGCTCCACCAATGCGTTGCAGATCCGGCCGTGCGTGCCTTCGTCGAGGATGTGTTGGGCATCGAGCAGGGCCATAGGGCCAAGCGAGGTAAGATCGAAGAGTACGAAAAAGCGCTCGCAAAATACGTTCGAACGGGGTAGGAGATGGTTCACCAAAACTACAGGCTGAGCTTCCTAAAAATTGAAAACTTCAGGCAGTACCGCGACACATCAATAAAATTCAGCCAAGATCCAGACAGGGCGTTCACCATCATCAGGGGAGCCAACGGGGCCGGCAAGACCAACATAATGAACGCCATAACGTGGTGCCTGTACGGAACTGAAAAGCACCTTGGCGATGACAAAGAGGATCTTCCCATAGTCAACACGCGTGTCCTACAGAATAACCCAGACAAGATGGTAAATATGCGCGTCGTGCTAGTGCTTGCTGACAGCGGCGGGGATAAGTTCAAAATCGAAAGAAGGCTCGTCTTGTACAACAGTGGTGCCACCAACAGCACAATACGAGACAAGGAAGAAGGCATCACCATGCCGAGCGGATCAACTCCGACAACAAAGAAATCGTTCCAGTGGTATGATACCAACGGCGGCGGATGGAAGTCGACTGATTACTTTGACAAGAGCGTCAAAGATTTGTTACCGGGAGACCTGGCTTCTTATTTCCTTTTTGATGGAGAAAAGCTTGAAGACTTTTTCGATCAGGTTGACAACACGAAGAGGGGGATAGAAGATGTGTCGCAGATCAAAGTGGTAGAAAATGCCATAGAGACCTTAAACAAGGTAACAAAACAAAAACGCAGGAGTGCGAAAAACCTTGACCCACAAGCACTCAGATGCGAAGAAATGATGGACGGTTTCGAGGAAAAACTGGCAGAAACTAAAGACAAAATATCCGAACTTGACAAAATGATGACGACCAAGAAAAAACGCATAGAAGAGATCGAGGCAACCGTAGTAATGGCCGGCGGAGACGCGGGCGAGCTCCAGATGCAGTCCAGTGAAATCAAAAACAAGATGGAGCAGTTACAGAAACAGCAAGACGATTCTAACAGCGATCTACGCGAATATGTTTTAGAGCACATGCCGGGCACATTGATGCTGGATTCAATAGCCCAGACGCTGGAGCACATAGGCGACAAAACAAAGAAAGGGGTGTTGCCCCCCAGGATCCGAGACACATTCATCAAGGAACTCCTCGACGGAGGGAGGTGCATATGCGGCAACAGCATATCGGATGGCGAGCCGCGCGCAAACGTAGCCAAGATGCTAGAGGATGCACAATACTCGAAAATAAGCGAAATTTGCATCCAGCTCAAGTTCACCTTAAACCCGCTTCTTGAGACAGGCGGGATAATGCAAAACATGGTAGATCGGCAGAGGCACATACTGGAACGCAAGAAAAACATAGAGAAGCACCATGACCAGCTTGCCGACTTGGAAGCGAGGATCAACAAAGTCGGCAATGAATTCACCAAGGACTATGGCGAGGAAAAAAAGCGCCTTAGGGAGGAAGTTGATGAGTCAAATAGAGAAATGGGCTTCTTACTGGCAAACAGGGACGAGTTGGATGCTCAACTAGAAAAAGCAAAGCGCGACTACGACAGAGAACTCAGGAAGGACCAAAAATACGCCCACCTGACCCGCCAGCTAGGAGTTTGCAACTCCGCGCTAGAAGGCCTGACAAACGTAAAAGAAGAACTGCTTGAGGATGTGAGGGGCAGAGTAGAACGCCACACAGAGGAATATTTCCTTAAATTCTTATGGAAAAAAGACACGTATGATCATGTTACAATAAAAAACGACTACAGAATAACCGCCCACCATGTTGACGGCTATGACGCAAGAGTGAACTTGTCCAAGGGTGAAAAGCTCGTACTCGCATTATCTTTTATGGCGGCGCTGAGAAAGATAACCGGATTCGGTTTTCCGTTGATCATAGACACGCCGCTCGGTCGCGTATCTGGAGAGCCTAGGCACAACATTGCAAAGTTCCTCCCGAAATTCTTAGAGAACACACAAGTGACACTTTTGGTGACCGACTCCGAATACCAAGCAGAAATCAAAGACGACGACAACCGGCAAAAATTCCCACCAATACGCGACACCATAAGCAAACATGTGGGAATGGACTACGACATACATTTTTCTGGAAGCGAATCCGACGTGGTGGTAAAAAATTGACAGACAATAAAACGCTGAATAATTTTTTTGGAAGAAACGTGTCATATGCTGACGAAAAAACTGACACATACGAGCGGCTTCGCAACGACACCCTTTCACCATTCAAGGGAATGACCATGGGAGACATATTCGTCTACGCGGCTGTGTTCGGATTCAAAAACCGGAGGAGGGAAAAGATCGAAAAGGCAAAGCCGAACATCTCCGCAGTTGCGCTCAGCGATAAACAGACCGCACTACTCTTAGCCATATCCATAGCCGAAACCGGGGGGATAGACATACTTTTTCAAAACGATGCCGCTACCCGCGTGATAGAGGAATATGCTAACGGGGGAATAGACATACTTGAGAGCGAACTGATCGGAAATGTCGACGAGGATGCCATCGCCAAGATGTTCTCCACTATGAAGACGCTGATAGCCGACTGGGAAGCCAAGTAAGCTCCAACGTAACAGCTCACGGTTTTGAGGCGATTTGCCCCGCAACCGCGGCTTTGAGATCCAGCAAGGCCACAAAATCCTGCGCTTTTGAAGCAGATCGGCAAGCATTCCAAGCACATCCTCAAAATCCCGCGCTGCGCGACGGCGTTCGGCCGGGGCGGGCTTTCCAGGCAGTCCCGGAACGGCTCGAATAGGTAAGTTTGTTACTACGCATATTCGCCCCCGCGCGGATGACGAAGTCCAAGCGCTTCTGCAGGAGGGCCGGCGGCAGGGCCCCCTTGGCCCGAGACGCGGAGGTCGCTAAGGTCGGCAGGGCCCCCTCGGCCCGAGACGCGGAGGTCGCTAAGGTCGGCAGGGCCCCCTCGGCCCGAGACGCGGAGGTCGCTAAGGTCGGCAGGGCCCCCTCGGCCCGAGACGCGGAGGTCGCTAAGGTCGGCAGGGCCCCCTCGGCCCGAGACGCGGAGGTCGCTAAGGTCGGCAGGGCCCCCTCGGCCCGAGACGCGGAGGTCGCTAAGGTCGGCAGGGCCCCCTCGGCCCGAGACGCGGAGGTCGCTAAGGTCGGCAGGGAGAGCGGTGAGCTGATGGAGCAGGCGCGTGACGGCGGCCCGTGCCCGCACGGGGAAGAAAACAAGCGGCTGAAGGAGGATCTCGCGCAGGCCCTGCTGGTGGTCTCGGTGGTGGCCAGGGCGGAAGAAAACAAGCGGCTGAAGGAGGATCTCGCGCAGGCCAGGAAGATCAATTCCGCCGTCACGGCCAAGATCATCAAGGCAAAGCACAACATGCGGACCAGGAAGGGCGGGGGCGCCAGGAAGATCCGCGAGGAGCCCGACAGGAAGATCCGCGAGGAGCCCGACAGGAAGATCCGCGAGGAGCCCGACAGGATCGTCATGGTCGACCCGCGCACGCGCCCGGACCGCGGCGGCGGGCTGGAGGGGATCGACGGCACGTGCTCGCACGCGGTGAAAAATACAAAGATCGAGACGGAGATCGTGAAGTACGAGAAGGCCGTGGGGCGCTGCCCCGCGTGCGACAAAGTGCAGACGCCGCCCACCCCCGTAGCACTGTCCGGCAGCAAGCACGGCCAGAACGCAGAGATAGCGGCGGCCAGCCCCAAGACGTGCGGCATATCGTACCGCAACATAGAAGACATGTTCCGGACGGTGATGGGCATCGACGTCGCGGAGGGGACGATCGTGGAGATGGTGGGCAGGGCGGCCGGGGCGCTCGAGCCGCCGTACGCGGTGATGGTGGGAATGCCGCGCGAGGCCAAAGCGATCAACGGCGACGAGACCTCGTGGCGGATCAACGGCGTGAACTCGCGGCTGTGGGCGCTTGTCGCCGAGAGACACGGCGTGTTCGCGGCAGAATACTCGCGCGGCGTGTCCGTCCTGCTGTCTCTGCCGGGGGGATTCGAAGGCACCATGACCATCGACTCGCACCCCCCGCACGGCCACGTCTGGACCACACACCAAAAGTGCCATGTGCGCTGCCCGCGCGAGGTAAAAGAGACCTTCGAGTTCAAAGATCCCGGGCCTCCGTTCCAGCGCTTCGCGCGCACTCTCAGGAAGATACCGCACAGCTCCCACGAGATGGCCACATGCGAGGACCCGGAGGAAGGATCGGAAGCGCGGGGTGGCCAGGCTCCTAGCCCTGCCGGACGAGCTGATCTCCAAGGATTACGACGAACCCAACTGCAAGCGGTTCGTCAGGAGGCTGATGCACGAGAGGGACCTCGCGTTCACATTCACAATGGCCGGCATCCCGTGCGACAGCAACAGGGCGGAACGAGCCGTGCGGCTCAGCGTGATCCAGTACACATCGCCGGCACGCTAGACCTGTCCGGCATGGACGGCGGAACGAGCCGTGCGGCTCAGCGTGATCCAGTACGTCCCAGGTGTAGGTTTTGGGCGCAGGCTCGCGCCGCCGCGGCAAACACAGTAGATAAGCCCACCACGCGGCAATCCCCGGCCGGCGCGCCCGGCGGATGCCGGCTTCGCGCCGCCGCGGCAAGCGGGGGCGCCGCGCGGGAGCCGGATCGGCTTTTGCACAGGGCGGCGGGGGCGAGCGCGGACACAAAAAACCGCCCCAAAATCGTGATCTGTTACCATGAAAGGCGGCAGGGGCGAGCGCGATCAGACGCAAACCTTAGGCGCACTGATTTTGGGTTTAGGCATTAAAAGCCCGAATCCGATACAGAAATATACTTCCAACACACCCCCCCAGCGTGCAAAGCAACGTCAACACACATACCTTTGAGGCCATCCGCGGCAGGCAAGCCGGCAATGACTTCTATATAGCAATGTGCACGCTCAAGGCCGTATCCAAGTTATTCACATTCAAAGATGCCGACATTCCGGCGGAACATCGGGCACAAAGAACCCTACGGAAATCTAGGATCCCACGCATATGCGACTACATCCTACAAAATCCAGAAGACTATACGTTCTCGTCCATCACCGTGTCCGTCGACGGGAAGGTGTCATTCAACTCCGCGTCAAAGAGCTCCAACCTAGGGACCATATCAATATCCCAAGACGCGGTAATCCTGATCAACGACGGCCAGCACCGAGCCGCCGCGATAAAAGAAGCCGTGGAAGCGAACCACGATCTCGGGAGTGACAGCATATCCGTCGTGTTTTTTGAGGACCTGAACCTCAAAAAAAGCCAGCAGATGTTTGCCGATCTCAACAAGCATGCCGTAAAGCCCACCAAATCGCTCGGCATACTGTACGACAGGCGCAATGATTTTGCCACCTTTGTGGTAGATATGACCCGGCAGGTAGCCGCCTTTCACAACAGGACAGAGATGGAAAAGACTAGCATATCCAACCGCTCAATTAAATTCTTCACGCTCAGCGGCATAGAGTTGGCCACGAAGAACCTGCTCGGCAAGGGAAAGAACCTGCGGGAGGTCGAGAAGGATACAGCGATCGAGTTCTGGAACGAGGTGGGGAAAAACATACCAGAGTGGGGCCTGCTGATCGACAGAAAAGTCACGCCGGCGGAGCTCAGGCGCGGGTATGTCAACGCCAACACGAACATGCTGGAAGCCATTGCCATAGCCGGAAGCATGTTGATAAAGAAGTTCCCAAACAGCTGGAAGCAGAAGCTGGTCGGCCTCCAACGCGTCGACTGGAGCAGGACCAACCCCGAGTGGGACGGCAAGATAATCATACGGGGCAAGATGACAAAGACCAAGGCTGGCATGAACAGCGCGGCAGACATACTCTTCAAGTATTGCGGAGGCCGGCAATGACAAAGTCGGTATTCGAGTCACGGACCCTGGAAGACGTCTACGCCGAGATCCAAGAGGTATACCTGTCAGACGGCAGGCCTTGGATTTTGGGATTCAGCGGCGGAAAGGACTCCACCTGCATGGTGCAGATCGTGTGGGCGGCACTGCAAAAGCTACCACGGCGTGATCTTTCCAAAAAACTCTACGTCATATCATCTGACACGCTAGTAGAGTCTCCCAAAATCGTCGAGACGGCCACCGCTTCGCTGGAGAGCATGGAAAGAGCGGCCAAAAAAACCGACCTCCCGTTGGAGACCAACCTCGTGCGTCCCGTACTGGACGACACGTTCTGGGTTTGCATGATAGGTAAGGGATACCCCGCGCCGTCGAATACGTTCAGGTGGTGCACGGACCGCCTCAAGATAAAGAGCGCAAACCGGTTCATCATGGACAGGGTGTCAGAACACGGGGAGGTGATAATGGTGCTCGGGAGCAGGAAGGCAGAGAGCAGCACGAGGGCTCAGGTCATAAACAACCACAGCATAAGGGGAAGTCACCTATCACACCACAACCTGCTCCCGCAGGCGTTCATATATCCTCCCCTGCGCGACTTTACGACGGAAGACGTATGGAACTACCTGCTGCAGAACTCCAAAAGCCCGTGGGGCGGGGACAACCGCGACCTCTTGGCCATGTATCGCGACGCCAACGCCTCCGAATGCCCCTTGGTGATCGACACAAACACCGCATCGTGCGGCAACAGCAGATTCGGGTGCTGGGTATGCACCGTGGTAGACCACGACAGGTCGATGGAGAGCATGATAGACAACGGCGAGGACTGGATGGAGCCGCTTCTCGAGCTGCGGCAGATGCTGAAGGACACGCAGGATCCTGAGAAAAAGAAAGAGTGCCGTGATCTCAAGCACCGGAACGGCCATGTCGTGTTCTGGAACGATCGTGTGGCGTTTGGTCCATACAACTTCGAATTCCGCCAGAAGATACTGCACGCGTTGCTAGAGGCCCAAGTTGCGGTGCGGACAAACGGCCCGGATCGTGGGATAACCCTGATACACGAAGACGAAATACACGAAATCCAGCGCATCTGGAGGACAGAGCTGGGCGACTGGAGGAACACGGCGTATGAAATATGCCGCCAGATCACAGGCGCCAGCATGGTCACTAAAAAAGAAGATCTTGGGGCGTTTGGCAACTTGGAGCAAGCGGAGCTCGAGGCCGTGTGTAAGCAGCAAGATGTGCCGTACGAGTTGCTTGCGAGATCACTCCAAGCAGAGTTTGACATGCAGGGAATAGCGCGCAGGCAGAAGGTGCATGCCCTGATTGCCAAGATCCTGTCAGAAGAATGGCGCGACGGCGGCGAGGCCGTCTCGGCCGCGGCCGACAAGAGGCGCGAGTTGCGGGAGGTCTACGAGTAGATGCTCTTGGAACGGCTGTCTGTTGAAAACTACGGAGTCTACGAGGGTAGATCAGATTTTGACCTGACGACGACCAAAGAAAGGCCGATAGTGCTTATCGGGGGGCTCAACGGTGCGGGCAAGACCACGATATTCGAATGCATCATGGTAGCGCTGTACGGCAAGACATATCTCGGGAGACGAGCAACGAAGAAAGACTATGCCGAGTTTGTGGCACGGAGGATACACAGCCACGGTGGGCGACGAGCAAGCTCCGCGTCCGTAGAGCTCGCGTTCCGGTTCTACCACGGCGGATCGGAGGACGGATACGCAATCAGCAGAAGCTGGGAAGTCGAAAGAGCATCCGTGTCCGAATCGCTCTCGGTACGCAAGAACGGCGAGGCCATGAGCGATGTGGACGAGTCCCAGTGGCAATCGTTCATAGAAGGTCTCATACCCCTAGGGATCGCGCGCCTGTTCTTCTTTGACGGAGAAAGAGTGGTGAGGATCACAGAGTGGGGCAACCGGAACAACGAAGAAGTCAAAGCGTCGCTCGACATGCTGCTCGGCACAGAGTTGATCAACCGGCTTTATGCAGACCTCGACCTGTACGTGCTGAGGCGGTCGGGCAGTAAAGCCTGCGACGAGGCCAACCAGAAGCACGAGAAGCTCCAAAAGGAAAAGAGCTTGCTGGCGTCAGAAATCGACTCGCTGGCAACAGAACGGGCCAGGAAGGACAGAGAGATGAAAGAGATAGCGTCCAAGATAGGGGCGCAGGAGCTTAGCGTGTCCGGCGTCGGGGGCGGCTATGCCAGCATACGAAGCGAACTCATCAAGCAACAAGCTGTCCTGAAAGAGATGATCCGCCACCAAAGCAGAACTATTCTAGATGATCTCTCGGAAGACGCCCCACTGTATCTGATGCCCGCCATGCTCAACAAGATAAGGCGGAGGATTGAGGAAGATGCCGACATCATCAGGCGCAGGGCATTCGCATCGATGGCAGAGGAGCAGATTCCAAAGATACGCCGGAATATAGAATCGGCCAAGTTGTGGCCGGAGGGCACCAACACAAAATTAGCGTCAGCCGAGATCGTGAAGATCTTAGAGGAAGTGTTTGAGACGCCTCAGGAAAGCGCACTTTTTGACATGGCGCCCAACGATGCCGTGCAGATAGTGCAAAAAATATCAGGACTAGAAGGCGAGCGCAAAATGTTGCGCTCAAACATAGCAGAGTACGAAAGCACGGTGACGGAGTTTGGCAGAATCGAAGCCGAACTGGCAAAAGTTCCCAAGGACGACGAGATAGGGCCCCAGATATCCAGGATAAACGCGATGCATGAAGAGTGTGGGGTACTGCGGGCGGAGCTCGCACACATCGACCAAATTATGTCTAAAAAGCGAGCGTACCTTAGCATAGTCCAAAACAAGCTGAAAGCGGCTATAGACTCCATACACAGAAGCAAGGCGGCCGACAGAGGCATACGCCTGGCAGCAAAGATGCAAGGCGTGCTCGAGGCCTACTCCACCAATCTGAAGGAACAGAAGATGAGCAGGCTCGAGTCCAACCTACTTGAGACGGCGAGGTTGCTACTACACAAGAACATGGTGTCCGGCATCACCATCGACAGGGAAACGCTAGAGATAAAGACGTACGGCCCGGGCGGAGCGCCAATCCCAGGCGGCCTCATGTCCATGGGGGAGCGCCAGATAGTAGGCACCGCACTCTTGTGGGCAATAGCACGAACGTCTGGCAGGTCTCTGCCGTTCGTGATAGACACGCCGCTAGGGAGGTTGGATGGTGAGCACCTATCCAACCTTACGGACAGGTTCTACCCGTCTGCGTCGCACCAGCTGATCTTGCTGTCGACGGACAGGGAGATAGGACCCAAAGAGTATGCAAAGTTGTCCCCACACACATCAAGATCGTACAGGATAACGTGCGACGAATCCAAATCTGTCACGACGGTTGCGGACGGCTATTTCGTGGAGGAACATGTTGCATAAGCTCGGCAAGTTGCGCCTCTCAATAAGGTCGCAAAACCGCCTGGGCCACCTGAAAGCCAAGACAGGCGTCCCGACCAACGCGCTTGCCAGGTTCGGGCTGTGCCTGTCTCTAAACGACACAAGCATCCCGAATCCCGACATGTACGATGAGAGGGGAATGGAGCTTTTACCGCACATACTGTTTGGGAAAAACGAGACTGTGTTTGCCGCAATGCTGGAACAGCGCCTTAGTGACGACAGATTGGACTGCAACACGTATGCGGATCGGATGATGCGGGCTCACGTCAACCGAGGTGCGGGGATTCTTTTTCCAAGGATAAACAGGCTGGAAGACTTTGGCAGGCTTGTTGGGGATAGCCCCACGTGAGGTTGGAACACAATGTTGCCGTCAGGAGATCGGCGGACAAGAAGTACGGCTGGCGCAAGGAGCCAGCGAAAAGCACGTCGCGTCCGCCACCAACGATCCTGGCATCGACGTGGAAGAGTACAAGCGCCGGGGCATAGAGACGAACTACCGGTTGCTAGAATCGATGCGGGCCAAGACCGGGAGCACCGGGCACGGTCCCCGGGTCACGTGCGTGGCAATCACCATAGTGCTCCTCAACGCGTGGGTGCTGGTTGGCGCGCTGGCCAAGCTGCCGGGCGACGCGGCCTGCGCGGGGCGCCCGATCAGGCTACACTCGGCGCTGGTCGCCATGGCCGTCCTGGTGTGGTACCCGGACACGGGCCCGGGCCCGCCGCCAATTGCTCTGTAGCAGGTTTCTCCGCAGATGACTGCGCCGTGGCCCGCCCCGATCCTCCCGCGCGGCCCGCCGCGCCCGGCGGCGATCGCCCGCGCCATTCCCCGCGCGGCCGCCGCCGTTCCCGCGCCGCCCGTCCCGCCGGGGGATCCCGCACGCCGCATCGCGCGCGGCCGCGCCCCTGCCCCGGCCCGCCCCGACTTTCCGCCGCCGCGCCCCGGGGCGCGCCGCCATGACCGCCGCGATCCTGCCCAACGCGGCCACGGCCCGCCAGACCTCGAGTTTCCGGGGATTTTCGGGCCGGAAACGGCGTGCCGTGCGGCCCACATTTGCGTTAACTGTACAGAAGCACAACACGGATAAAGGTGAGCAGATGCGGCAAACTGTGAGCTGCCACAAAGACGTACATGTGGGAGACCGTGTCGACATAGCGCTGTTGTCTGATCCAGCGTGTTTCTCATCAGGGATCGTCCACATGGTATTGTCGAATCCCGATAGCGACAAAACCGTAGTTATTTTGAAAGACGGCAAGAAGGGAAGGGTGGTCAGCGTCACAGACTCGGAGTCGGTGATCCGTGAGAGGATAATGAGGGAGGACCAATACGCCGAAAACAAGGAAAAATTTTCTGAGAAAATCATGCGCGGTAAGGTCATTCCCATGACCGTACAGTCGTTCCTCAACTCGGAAGGTGGCCATCTATACATCGGCGTGAAAGACACCGGCACACTAGTAGAACGGCTGGTAGGACTAGAATTTGATTTTGAGCAGATCGAGGATCATCAAAACATGACCAATGACAAGCTCTGCGACAAGTTAGAACAAAAAATAATGGATTCGCTTGACGATAATCTTGAATCGGATGTGCCGCTCGGCCCGCTTGTCGCAATCAGATTCATACGCGTGAACGGGGTACAGGTTGCGGAGATCAACATAAAGCGAAGCTCGAAGCCGTGGTTCTTTCTCAACAAAACCAAAGGTAACAAGCCAAAGACATTCGACTTGTTCTTCAACAACGAAAAAGTTGACCAGCGCACACTGGACGACTTTTACATAAGGCTAGGTGGTGGGAAAAAGCGTCTATCCACGCACGCGGAGTTCTATAAGTACTCTAGGGGCCGATTCAGTTAACGCAGGAGTAAGCCGCCCGGAACGTAATAGCTAACGATTTTGAGGCAGTTTTGCCCGCATCCGCGTCCGCGTCCGCGGGCTCGGGGAACGGCCACGCCTCCCCGCCGGGCGCCGGCCCGGCCGCCGCGCGGCGGGACGCCTCCGGGGACCCCCTGTCCAGGTACTTGACGCAGAACTCGTAGAAGTTCAGGCCGTTCATCCTGCACGTCTCCTTCACGCTCATCAGCACCGCGTGGCCGCGCGCTCCCTTCCGCGAGCGGCTCCCGCCGGTGATGTTCCGTATGATCACGCTGAGCCGCAAGGCCCGCTCCGCCCTGTTGTTGTCGCTCGGGATGCCGGCCATTATGAACGTGAACGCGTGGTCCCTCTCGCGCTTCAGCCTCTTGACGAACCGCTTGCAGTTGGGCTCGTCGTAATCCTTGGAGATCAGCCTGTCCAGCCGGGCCAGGAGCCTGGCCACCCCGCGCTTCCGCTCCTCCGGGTCCGCGCACGCGGCCACCTCGTGGGAATCGTGCAGCATCTTCTTGAACGTGCGCGCGAAGCGCCAGAACTGGGGCCCGGGATCCTTTAACTCGAGGGTCTCTTTTACCTCGCGCAGGTAGTGCACGTGGCACTTTTGGTGCGAGTCCCCCACGTGGTTGTACGGGGGATGCGAGTCGCTGGTCATGGTGCCCTTGAATCCATCCAGCAGGGACAGCAGGACGGACGCGCCGCGCGAGTATTCGACCTTGAACACGGCGAACCGCTCGGCGACGAGCACCCACAGCCACGCGTTCGCGCCGTTGATCCGCCACGAGGTCTCGTCGCCGTTTATCGCTTTGGCCTTGCGCAGCATTCCCGCCATCGCCGCGTGCAGCGGCTCGAGCGCCCTGGCCGCCCTGCCCACCATCTTCACGATCGTCCCCGCCGCGACGTCGATGCCCAGCACCGTCCGGAATATGTCCGCTATGTTGCGGTATGACATGCCGCACATCTTGAGGCTGACCGCCGCCATCTGCGTGTTCAGGTCGTGCCTGCAGCCGGGCATGGCCCCGGGGGTGTGCGGCGTGTGCACCTTGTTGCACCGGGGGCAGCGCCTCTTGACCTTGTCGTACCTCACGTTCTCCGTCTCGATCTTCAGCCTTTTCACAGTGCGCGAGCACCTGCCTTCGATCCCCGCCAGCTCGCAGCCGCAGTCCTGGCACGCGCGCGGGTCGACCTCGACGATCCTGTCGGGCTCCTCGCAGATCTTCCAGGCGCCCCCCCTCTTCTTGGCCTCGCCCTTCTTGGCCTCGCCCTTCTTGGCCTCGCCCTTCTTGGCCTCGCCCTTCTTGGCCTCGCCCTTCTTGGCCTCGCCCTTCTTGGCCTCGCCCTTCTTGGCCTCGCCCTTCTTGGCCTCGCCCTTCTTGGCCCGCACGTTGGGCTTTGCCCTGATGAGCTTGGCCGAGACGGCGGAATTGATCTTCCTGGCCTGCACGAGATCCTCCTTCAGCCGCTTGTTTTCTTCCCCGTACGGGCACGGGCCGCCGCCGTGCGCTTTCTCGCACGCCTGCTCCTTCAGTTTTTTGTTCTCCTCCTTCAGCTCGCCGTTCTCCTTGCCGAGCTTCGCGACCTCCGCGTCCCGCGCCGAGAGGGCCCTGCCGAGCTTCGCGACCTCCGCGTCCCGCGCCGAGAGGGCCCTGCCGAGCTTCGCGACCTCCGCGTCCCGTGCCGAGAGGGCCTTCCTGCCGGCCCTCCTGCGGGAGCGCTTGGACTTCGTCATCTGCGTGGGGGTAAATATACGCAGCAATAAACTTACCCATTCGAGCCGTTCCGGGACGGCCAGGAAAGCCCGCTCCGGCCGAACGCCGTCGCGCAGCGCGGGATTTCGCGGGCGTGCCCGGAATGCTTGCCGATCTGCTTCAAAAGCGCGGGATTTTGCGGCCCTGCTTGGATCTCAAAGCCGCGGTTGCGAGGCAAATCGCCTCAAAATCGTGAGCTATTACCCCGGAACGCGTTTTCTTCCCGTTAATTCCCGGAAGCGCGCAGCTTGGCGGGCCGGGGCGGCGCCGGGCGGGATCGCGGTGGTTCCAGCGACGCGTTTCGGGGTGCGGCAACGGAATGTCCCGGTAGACAGTAACCGTGGCGCGACCGCGCGCGATGCGGCGCGCAAGATCTCCCGGCGGAACCGGTTGCGCGAGAACGGCGACGGGCGCGCGGGGAACGGCGCAGGCGATCGCCGGCGGGCGCAACGGGCGGCGCTAGAAGATCGCGGCACGGCGGGCCCGGGAGGATCGAAGCGGGCAGGCTACGGCGAGCGGCGGGCCCGGACACGCGTTCGCGCCCCGCATGTGGGGCCACGGCGGCCAGTGTCGAGTGCATCTTGATCGCGGGCCCTTCAAGGGTTGCATCGCTCGCTAGCCTAGCCAGCGCGCGCTCTGCACCCACGCGCTGGAGAGAATCATGGCGATGGCCATGCGCATTACGCGGGGACCGTGCTTGGCGCTCCGGGTCCTGACCCGCTCCTGACCCGCTCCTGGTCATGACTCGCGCCGACTCTGGCATCCGGCAACCCGTCCCCGTGCCCCGGCGCCCGGAATACTTGCCCGCGTCCGTGTAAGGATCGCTGGCGGCGAAAGCGGCGTGCTTTTCGCGCGGGTCCTTGCGCGGGCGTCCTTTTTGCACGCGGAACTCCCGTCGGCAATCGCCGTCGCGTGCGGACATCGCGGGCCCTCCAACGGAGCGATCGCCGCGTCCAGTACTCGCTTGCGCCTACCGGCCTCGAAATCGGCGAGGGCCTGCCTTACGCGGGGCGCATTCGGGCACGGCATGAGCCAATCCCCGCCCGAGTCTTGGAACAGGGAAACCACCGTGTGCGAAATGAACTCGCGGTCAGTCATCACCTCCCCCAGCCGCACGCCGTGCCCGCGGCGGCGGCGGGCAAGGTGCACGGCCCCCGCGTGGTCACCGGCGCTCGCGTGCGGCTGCATGCTAAGGGTGAGCCTTTGGCCGCCCGCGAGGCACTACGGTGCAGTACGCCTCGTAGAATACCTTGGACTTCACATCATCTCCGCCGCGCGCGAGCTCAGGGCCGGGCTTTTTGTCGTGGCGGCGCATCTTGTGCAAGTCGATCGCCGCGCCCGCACTTTCCGGTGACCGCTGCGGCGCCGTCGAACTCGCGCGGCGCCCCGACCGCCACATCCGGCGCCGCGCCGGACGTCTTCCGGCGCAACCGCCCGCCCGACGGCAGGACGGCGCCAGCCGTGCGGGCCCCCGCCGGCGTCTCCCGCGTCGCCCTTGCCCGCGGCCGCATCCGGGGCGCGCCCGGCCAAGTTACGCGGCCCGTACAGAACGTTGAGGGCGTCCGAGAACTTGCAGGCATCCACGCCCCCGACAACCGTGTCAATGATTCGCTCATATTGGTGGGGCTCTGTTCTGGCCCGTCACGGACGGTTTTTTTCATGGCGGTCAAAAGGCCGCCAGAGACTCTACCATATGCATCTTTTGGCGGTCAGCCCATAGAACTTCGCGGCAGGCCCCGGCAGCTGATTCCGCCACTCTTGTGTTAACTGCGTACACACTTACCTCCCCCTCCCGCCGCGACTTGGGGCGCCCTGGCGGGCCTGCACGCAGCGCAGTCCTGGCCGGACGGCGGGATCCCTTGGTTGACTGGCACCAGTATGACGGATTTGCGCCGCCGGCATGGCGAAATCAGAGACGGCGCCGCTGCGCAAGGAACTGGCGCGGCGGGAGGCGGGGGGTGAGTGTGCACTTAACTGCCGATTCAAGACATAAATTAGGCCTGCCGGAGGCATGCATGATGGCGATAGGTGGCAAGTTCGCAGAGACGCGCGCAATATCACTAAATGAACTCTTGTCTTCAAAGCAGACACTGAAGGTCCCGAGGTTCCAGCGCAACTATGCGTGGAGCCAGGAAAAGGCCGAAGCCTTGTGGAACGACATAATGGCACGCTTTGAGGATGTATGGTACAGGTCTGACCATCCTGTGCTGGATGCGCAGTACCTGCTGGGGCCCATAGTCTTGGTCAACGGCAAAGAGCAAAGAAGGCTGTTTGTGATAGACGGACAGCAGAGACTTGCCACAATCACGGTATTGCTTTGTGCGGCACGGGACATCATGTTCGAATACAAGGAAATAGAGGGCGTTCACAGGATAGACGAGCTGCTCAGGTATGGATTCATGGGGAATTACGAGTGGAAGCTCGAGCTTAACGACACAGACAAAGAACTGTTCTTAGAACTGCTCACGTATGAACCAGATGAGATTACGCAAATAGACCGCCTAAAAAAGAGAACGTTCAAGACCAAATCAGAAAAGCTGCTGGCAGGAAATTACAAGGTTCTCTACAGCGCGATCATGGAGTTTTTAAACAGCACATTCAACACCGAGACCCAAAAAATAACCGGGAGAAAAGACGGCGACAATGACAATGATGCACAATATGAACGCGTGAAGAAAAACGTGCCCATGCTTAACCACTTTATCGAATTTATAGGCGAATACAACTATGTGGTTATGGTGATGGTGAGTGACGACAATACCGCATTTCAGATATTTGAAACGCTTAACGAGAGGGGGCAGACACTCTCCAAATCCAACCTGATCAAGAACCACCTGCTTAACTGCGTCAATAAAGACAACACAGATCTGCAGAGGCAGTTAAGCGATAAATGGAATGCCATATTCGACGACGTGATAGGCCAAGGCCAGAAGGATGACGACTTCATAATGGAGTCGTTGCGTTCCAGATACTTTGACACCCCGCACAAGATATCAGGAAAAAACCTCTACAAAATCATTCAAGAAAAATTCGAAGATGAGTCATCGTGCAAGATGTATATTGAAGATCTGGAAAAAGATGCAAAATTCCTTTCCGCCCTCAACGATCCATCCTCGTATCCCGACGACGAGACGCGAGACGAAATACGGGCGATGAGGCTGTGGGATGCAAAATTCATCCGTACTCCCATACTCACAGCATACCGAAAATGGGGCACAACTCAGGAATACAAGACGTTGGTAGACATTCTTGTAAAATTCTTCTTCAAATTCAGGATCGTGCAACAGAAACACCCAGGAAAAGTGGAAGATGTAATGATAAACCAAATAACCAGAAGAATCCACGACGGACAACCTCTTGCAGACATCATCAGCGTCATACTCGCAAACGACAACCACGAGGACTTCCTCTACAATTTTGAGCACGAATTCGTTCCGGAACCAGGCAAGGCTGGCAAATATGCCCTGCAACAGATCACGATAAGCATGGGAACAAATAACGTAGATGTCAAGCCCATAGACGACCTCACACTGGAATACATACTCCCGAAGTCACACTCCAAACATTGGCCTGACTTTCTAGGAAGCAAGCCGGGCAAAACCAAAGACTTCGTGCCGCGGCTCGGAAACCTCACATTGCTCCACCATGCCATCGATATAGAACTCAAGAATAATGCCTTTCTCGAAAAAAGAGATGCTGCAGACGCGCAGGGCAACCCAGTAGGATACAAAGCGTCAAATCTTAAGATAAACACAGAAACCGTGTGTAATCACAACGAATGGACACCAAGCATCATAGAGGAGAGAGAAAAGATGTTCCGGGAACACGCCGACAGAATATGGAATCTTGAATCCTACGGAAAGAATGTGGGCGGTTCTTAGAACTGCGGTTTGATCTCGTCCTCGTCATTAGTCATTTCTTTCGAATCGGGTTTTGACACGACATGGCACGCAGTGACGTCACTAAATTCTTTCAACAAGTTTTCATAATTGCAAAAACGTTTTCCGTCGCCATACTGGCGTGCAATGTGCGAGTCCGTGAGCAAGTAGCATCTAGCGCCGGCTACCGCGGCCTCCGATGTAGAACCCCCCAGCCCCGGCTCGCCCGTACCGCCGCGGGCCGCCTTTCGATCCTCCGACGCGGCGGATTCTTCCCTGCGTTGATCGTCGGCAGCCCCCGCAACGGCCGTTGCCCCGCGTGCCGGTCCCGCCTTCCTAAGGGGACGGAACGAAGAATGTCGATAAAACCCGCAACGGCCGTTGCCCCGCGTGCCGGTCCCGCCGTAGGATTCCGCATCTCGCGCGGCGCGGCCGCGCATCGACCCCCGCCGGCCCGAACCGCCAGCCCCGCTAAGGCGCGGCCGGAACTGCCGCGATCCCGCACGGCGCCACCCCGGCCCGCCAGAACGCGCGCTTCCGGGCGGCCGCGATCGAAAAGCGGCGCTCCGAACGCGCGGCTTTTGGAGCGGCCGCAAAAGGCGTGGTTTTTAAGCGGCGCCCGCGGCTACGACGCATGGAGATCGCGCCGTCTGCCCCAAGGGACATTCCGCTGGACAGCGTAGTGATAGGCCCCGCCCACGCCAGGCAGCGGGACACCTCCGTGAGACGCGGGGACGACCTGGTCAGCAACATACGGAAGCACGGGCTGATCAGCCCGGTGCTGGCGAGGGAGACGGGGGACGGGCGGTACGAGTTGCTGGCGGGGCAGAGGCGGTTCAGAGCGCACGAGATCCTGGGGAGGCGGTCGATCAGGGCGCGCATCTTGGATCGGCGCACGAGCGAGCACGATGCCAGGTTGCTTTCCCTCGCAGATCACATTACCAGAAAGGGTGTGGGCGGGGCGGATCTGGCCGACGCGGTACAGTTTTTCGTGCACGAGTACGGCTCGACGGGCGCCACCGCTGAAAAGCTCGGGCTGAGCGCTGCCACGATCAGGAGATATGCCGGCGCCGCGATGCTGCCAAAAGCGGTCCGCGACGACGTTTCCGCGAAATTGTACACGGCGGATCACGCGCTCACAGCCCTCCAGGCTTTGGGCGGCGACGAGTCGACGGTCGACGTCCAGATGCTTCGGGAGACTGCCAAGGAGATGGAAAATCTGTCCCCCCAGGTCGGGAGGAAGCTGGCGGCCGTGAGGAGGAGGGAACCCGGACTGCCGCCCGGCGCGGCGGCGGAGAAGGCCAGAAGGATGACGGGGATTGGCAGGATTTCTCTTCCGGTCACGAACGAGCAGCTGGAGCGGGTGGGCGAGTACAAGAAGAGGCGCGGGATGGCAGATGACGCTGACGCGGTGGCGGAACTGCTGGACCTGGGACTGGAGTCCACCTGCGGCCGATCCGGTGCCGCGGCCTGACCCGCCGCGGTCCTAGTTGCCGCGGGCAGGGGCAGTCCCCTCCGGCCCCCGCCTTCCGCGCCCCAGCCGCCTCCCCCCACGCGTTGCGGCCGCCCGGCCGCCCTGCGATGATCTTCTAGGCCGAATCCGCATCTCGCGTGTTGAACCTGCCCGAGCCTGTCCGCGCGGACGAACGAGCCCCCGTATTCGCCGTGCCCGGGGGCCGCTACGACGAGGGACGGCCACACGGTCGCGGCGGCGCAGGCGGACCCGGCAGGTACGGCCACCCCGCAGGCGACGGAGTCGGTTATCGCCATGCCCCCCATCCCGCCGGAGGCGCCCGGGTCGTGTGGCATCCCGCGGGACGGGCAGCCGTCGATCTCGCCGCCCGCATCCTCGAGTGACCGGAGCAACCACGCTGCAAGCGAGCGCGGCCGCTCCCCATCCACGGCCATGCCCCGCGCGGCGATCTCGGCCGCCGTGCCGAACCCCGCCATTTCCGTGGCGTTCAGCGCGGACTCGGGAAGCGCGTCAGGGAATCTCGCGGTCGGCCCGGTTGACCGCGAAGTCTAAGATGCCGCGCCGCTCGGGCACGGGCGCGGAGGCGTGCGGTTTTGAGGCGCGCCGCTCGTCTGGTGCCGCCTGCGCGGATCGTCCGGTTCAAGCCTGCCTCTCTTGCAGGATCGCCCTCTCGACGTCCGACACGTCGTGGATGCGCGCGAAAAGCGACGCGGTCCCGCGGTTGAAGTGCGCCCTCGTCATCCTGTTGAGGTACTTTTCTGGATCCAGCCCGTCGTGGTTTAGTCTTCGTGCCAGCAGCACCCGGTAGATCTCCTCGTACTCGCCGAACAGGACGGACGGGTGGATCTCCGAGCCCTTCTCGTCGTACTCGTCGGGGTTCGGGGGCGACGGATCGTTGAGCGACATGCATATGGCGAGCCGGCCGGCGATGTTGGGGGCCATGCCTGTCCTGCCCTTGAGCTGCGCGAGGAGGTTTTGGGAGCGGTAGCTCATCCTGAGCCTGTTAAACCGCAACAACCTTCCTGCCTCCCCTCCAGAAGTAGCTCTCGCGCATCCTGGTGGCCCCCTCGCCCTCCACGTACTCCAGGGCGTACTCCCGGGACAGGTGCGGCGCGAGCGCCTTGTGGTAGTTTTCCCCGATCTCCGAGTCCGTGGACAGCACTATGACCTGGTGGGATGCCGCGGGCAGGAACCTTTCCACCATGCTGGCGCGGTGCCTCTCGTCCAGCCGGGCCAGCGGCGTGTCTATCATGAACGGCAGCGGGCGGCCCGACGTCTTGGCCAGGGACCACAGGACGGCCGTCGCGAGCATCTGCTTTTCCCCCGTGGAAAGCAGGTCTTTCTGGAGCACGCGGCCGCCGTCCCCGTGCAGCGAGATCTCGAACGTTTCCGGCTCCACGCTGGCCCGTTTTATGAGGCTTTTTTTGTGCATGAGGATCCCGATGCTTTCCGCGAGGTGGCCCTCGAACGCCCGTATCTTTTTCGCGCGCAGTTTTTCCACGAACTCACCCAGCACGGCCTGCACGCTGCGCGACAGCGCCACCCTGGTCTCCGACTTTTCCGCATCGTATATCCGCGAGAGCGTGGCCTGGAGCCGGGTGTCCAAGTGGCCCATCATGGCCAGGTTCGACGCGATCTTTTGGTCGATGTGCTCCGCCTCGGCCCTGAGCGTCCCTTCCCGGGTGCGCAGCCTGCCGATCTCCGACACGAGCGATCCGAGCTCGTCGTCGCCCGGCGCGCTCGCGATGGACCGCTCCAGCAGCAGCATCTCGCCCGCCAGCCTCGTGGCGGCTTCCGTGTGCTCCTTCAGCGAGTCGAGGGCGCTCGTGTTCGCGGCGCGGATGGTGTCCAGCATCCTGGACGACTGCTCCGCGGAAAGGCCCAGCGCCGGCCTGTCCGGCGGGTCCGGATCTTCCAGGGCGTCCAGCAGCGACGACGCCGCGGCGGCGGCCCGCGCGGCGTCCCCCTCGGGGATCCCGGCGGCATCCCAGAACGACCTCGTTCCCATGACCCTGATCTTTTTCATCCTGGCATCGGCGAGCTCCTTGCCCATGATCCGGCGCTGCGCGCGCTCGTCGGCGCGGATCTGCTCCTCGAGGCCCGCCAGGCTGCCTGGGATCGCGGCCAGCGGCAGCGCGCCCGCGCACAGGTCCAGGATCTTCTGGCGCGCGGCGTTGTGGGCGAGTTTTTTTTCTTCGAGGCGCTTCTTGGCCGCGCCGCGCCTTTCCGCGAACCCGCCCCCCACCTTGGCGATCCTCGACTCCGCCGCCTCTATGTCCCTCGACAGCGCGTCCAGGTCGTTCTGCTTGCGGGCGCGGGCCTCCCTGAGCCGGGCCACGGTCGTCCCGCATTCCTCCTTTTCCGCCCTGCCCCGCTCGAAGTCCTCCCGCAGGGCCCTGTCGCCCCTCGTCAGGTTGCGGGCCATGCCGACTTGCAGGTCGGAGCGGAGCTGCTCGATGATCTCCAGCCCCAGGAGCGACTTGAACGACTCCCTGATCGTCGCGTCCTCGCCGCCCTCGCGGGCCATCTCCACGACTTTTTCCCCGTCGAAGAAGAACAGCTTCATTATGCCCTTCGGCACCAGGTCGCCCACGAAGGACTGCCAGTGCACCCGCTCCACCGTGTCGAGGGGCCGCATGGCGCCCCCGCGATCCCCCTTCCGGACGTCCAGCTCCTCTTCCACGCCCCCGCCGTCCCTCGCCCACGAGCGCGTGACGGCGTATTCCTCCTCGCGCCCCCCGCGGAAGGACCTGAACCAGACGGCCACCGACGCGCGCCCGGCGGACGCGCGGGCGCCGGGGCGCCTGTGGATCTTTTTCGCGAGGAACTCGTGGTAGGACTTTTTCGTCGTCTGCTTGCCCAGCGACGCGATGCCGTACAGGCAGAGCATGACCGACTCGAACAGGGTGGTCTTGCCCGCCCCGTTGGCCCCGCCCAGCAGCACGATCGGCTTCCCGTCGGACGGCTCCAGGTCGAACTCGGCCCTGCCGCGGTACACGCCGTAGTCCTGCAGCGCGATCCTCGTTATGATCACCCGGCGCCGACCTCCCTGAGCGCGCCCTTCCGCCTTTCCAGATCGGACGCGATCGCGCCCAGATCGTCCCTCCACTCCTCGGAGAGTATCTTGTCCAGCCTGCCGTATATGCGAGAGTGCCTGGCCATGCCCCTGAACTCCTGCTCGGCGTTGAGCAGCTTGGCGACGAGCAGGATCGGGACGCCGTGCTTGCGGCACGTCTCCTCGAGGACATCCTGCTCCACCGCCCCGAATCCGCCCAGATCCTCCTGCGGGGGCGCCAGCCTCCCGCCCGTGACCTTTTCGTATATCCGATACGCCGAGTTTTTCCAGTCCCCCCTCTCCGCCCTCCAGAGCCTCTGTATCTCGTGGATCTCCTCGTCGCGTATCAGCCGGATGTCCGGATCCGGGCCGTCCGCCCGCACGGCATTCTGGGCCGCCAGGAGCTTTTCGAGGAATTCCCTGCAGAACTCCAGGGTGTAGGGCCCCGGGACCAGCCTGCGGTAGGGATCGGCCTCCCCGCCCCCGCCCGGCCCCGCCGCCTCGGCCCCCGACTCGCGGATCTTCCGGTCGAACCCCTCCCTGCGCGCGTCGTCTATGAGCTTCATCTGCCCGGTCCTCCGCTTGAGGGATCTGACCTCCCTCCGCCGCTCGGGATCCTGCGTCCTCTTCAGTTCCTCCCGCAGATCAAGTAGCGGGGCCATCCATTCCTCGCCGTTGTCTATGGCGTTGCCCATAGACGTGTCCTTGTCGACTACCGTGCACGTCCAGCATCCGAACCGGCTGTTGCCGCACGACGGGGTGCTGGTGTCGACCACCAGCGGGCACTCCGAGGAGTTGGCGTTCCTGTACATGGCGGCGAGGTCGCGGTTGTTGGACCCCCACGGGTTCTCCCTGGCCAGGAGGTAGTCCCACACGTCCTTTTCCAGGAAATCTCGCAGGGGGGTATAGACGTAGGTCTGCGCGAACTTGGAGTGGCGCGAGAGGAGGCTCCCCTCGATCTCGTACAGGTTCATCAGCTGCTGCCGCGACGTGCTCTCGTCCTTCCTGGTCCCGAGCGCCACCACGGCTTCGCCGTACTCGGAGACCTTTTCCTGGATGAAGCGGTCGGCGTTGCGTATCTTGAGCCTCTCGGTGCACCACCGGAACAGGTTGCTCGGCGCGGGGAAGCCCTTCCCCAGAAGGCAGACCCAGAACGTGTCCCCCACCACGGGGCGGACCAGGTTGGTAGACACCGGCAGGTGCGACTTTTTGGCCGCCGCCTCCATCGCCTCCAGGGTTCTCGTTATCTGCTCCACGACCAGGGGGGACTCGACCAGCGTGTCGGACGATATTATGAAGATCTTCTTGTGGAGTTGCTTGGCCGTAAGCTTGGACAGGGCGTCCCACACGAGTTGCACCATGCATGTGGAGTCCTTGCCCCCGCTGAACCCCAGTATCCAGGGCCGCCGGTCCCCCAGGTAGACCCCCCGTATCTCCTCGTGGATGTCGCCGACCGAGCGGGAATCGAACACGGATCCCGCCATCACGCGTCGAGCCCCACCGTTTCGTCTATCCCCAGGCCGGCGAGGATCGCGTTGGCCGCGCGCTTTATCGCGTGGCGGTTCTTCACCATCTTGCCGTCCATCACCACGTTGTCCTGCCACATGGGGGCGCTTTTCCTCCAGTCGATCTCCCGCAACCCCTTCAGGAGATCCCTCCAGTCTGGCCTCTGCGTGATCACGTGGCCGGCCAGGCCCAGCGCGTTGAGGATGTTCGTGTGCGCGTGGACGTATTCCTTCCTCATCGCGTGCGACGTCATCCTGCCATCTACCAGGAGGCACCACTCCGGCAGGTTCGCTGCTACCCTCGTCCAGAATTCCGCGGCGAGTTTCTGCTTTTCCGAGGATATCGACTTGGTCGCCTGCTTCGCCTTCAGGAGGTAGCGCGTCGCGTCCGCCACCCCGTTGAGGGTGACGAAGTTGGTGGAGCGGTTCGATATGTTCGTCTTTTCCTCCTCCGTCCGCCCCGCGAACGCCTCCACGTCGTTGGTCAGGTTAACGACGAACCTGGCGAACGCGTCGCGGTGGTCGTACAGTAGCCCGAGCGACTTTGTGGGCTTTACGGCGTGCTTGTTCAGGTCCGCGAACATCTGCTGGCTGTGCTCGAGCCCCCTGTCCTCGAAGACGACCACGGCGATCTTTTCGCCCTCGACCCGGGCATCCTCCTGGCAGGCGGCGCGGATCGCGGCGCACCTGTGCTGGCCGTCGTTGACCACCATCATCGCGCTGGACGGGATCCTGATGAACCCCGTCCTCCCCTGGGAGTCGTTCCTCGGGACCGGCTCGAACGCTATGGACCTGTCCACCGAGACGGTCACTGCCGAGAACACGTAGCTGTCGGGATTGTCCAGTATGTACGATGCGATTTTCGGGATTCGGGATTCGCGGATCTTCCTCTGCGACCTGAGCTTGGGCGGTAGCCCCGAATTCTTGTCGAACTTGAACAGGGTGCTGACTGTGCCGAAATCGCACATCATCACGTAGAACTCGCGCCCTGCCTGTATTCCCTTTACTGCGGGGAAGGCTATCGACGTTACCGCGTCATTCCGCGTTGCGCCATACTTCCCCCCCCCCCCCCGTTTTCGCCTGGCATTTTCGGGGTGCGTTAGGAAGCATGTTATAAAACTGTTGAGGCTTTGTTTACTCGCACGTGGGGGAGTTGTCGCTGCCGGTGGCGGCGGAAGCGGGTTGTGACTCCCGCACGGAGAGCGATCGCGCGGCATGGGCTTTTATCCAAGCGGTTTGGGCACGCGGCGTGGAAGAAGCAGAGAAAAGACTAGCGGAAATTCTTGTCGAAGATGTCACGCAGTTAATGGACGAACATGGATATCTCGACACGGGTAGAGCGTTTCAGCATTGGGTAGCTGTACATGTTCTGGGATTAGTGGACGAGGATGTGTCCGAAGAGTTGTCGGGAAACCAGTCTCGCGATGGCGGGATAGATTATTTCCACGCGGACAAAGAAAGCGAGGTCGTCGACATACTGCAGGCAAACTTCAGCGAAAATCTGGATGCAATCGTGCAGATCGACGACCTGAATGCGTTTTTTGAAGTTCCAGACAGGCTGAAAAACGGCACTGCGAGCAACCACGTCTTTCGGGAGTATCAAGAGCAGTACAAGGAGGCCACAACGCCAGAGCTAAAAACTAGGCTGATTTTTGTTGTGGCGGGAGATGTTGCGGAGAGTCTCAGCTATGAAATAAGCCGAAAAAGCCGCGAGCTTGCAGAACAGACAACGTTTGAACTCATTCAAAGGAAGGATCTGCTTGGATTGATTGGAAAACGGAAGAGTCCCTCATGTAGTTTGGATGTAGTTAGGGGCGAAATATTCGATGCGGTAGACGGTGAGTCAGAAAAAACGGTTGCGAGTGTTCCTGCAAGCGAATTGGCGAGAATATACAAAGAGATAGGTTCTTCCACGCTCTTCAACCTAAACCCCAGGCGCTATCTAGGCCCCAACACGATATCTAGAAAAATACGGGAGACTATACAGTCAACTCCCGACAAACTGTGGCATTACAACAACGGGATCAGCGCCATATGCAAATCCTTTGAGCACGACAAGCAGCGCTCAAAACTGGCAATAGACGATCTAAAAATCGTCAACGGTTGCCAAACCGTGACGGCGATCGGGAAATACCGCGGCACGATAGAACCCACGGCAACCATCATGCTTCGACTTTCAAAAGTTCGCGGCGATGACGAGTTCCGAAACAGCATAAGCGCGAACACAAACCGGCAGAACAAAATACGCGCAACCGACATGTCTTCTGACAGAAAAGAATTGATAATATTGGAAAAACTCTTCGAAAACTATGAGCATTTTTTCTGGGAAAGAAAAAGGGGTGATTTCAAGAATCTGAATGGTGTGCGGCAGGCCAAATATACAAAACAGCGCAGAAAAAAATTGTACGTGTTCGACAACGTGACGGCCGCGAGACTCAAACTGGCATTCGTGCTGGAAAGGCCGGATTTGTCAATCCAGATGGCAGAGGATGATATATTTAAAGAAGACGGCGCCACAAAGCACGGTGACGGCAAATCAATCCAGCCATTTTCCGCCATCTACAAGGGTGCAGATCCCAAGGACTTCATAGTGCCCAACATATTTCTCTACTTGCTACGGCAGATTGAAACCGGCACGGATGAAGAGCGTGCGTTGTTGAACTTAGCGATTGGGCGGTACTATGTCATAGCAATGGTCGGAAAGGCGCTTAGAACCACGCAAGGCGACAGAAAGGAGCTCGAGGACAGGATCATCGAATCTGCTGGAAAATACGACGAGGACATGATCAGGTTAATTCAGCGGTTGGGGATGTTTGTGCGCAGCATAGTGCCTGCTTTGCGAACCGTGTTAGATCCCAAATCGTCTCCCTCCGAGAAGAAGAAAATTTACGAGTACAGACCACAGGAGTTGCGAGACAAGCTCAAGTGCAACGTGTTGAATGATTGGTACGAACTGAGAAAAGACATCTTGGACACGAACCAAATCAAAGAGCCGCTGAT
This sequence comes from uncultured Candidatus Cenarchaeum sp., assembly GCA_958295735.1. Classification (GTDB taxonomy): domain Archaea; phylum Thermoproteota; class Nitrososphaeria; order Nitrososphaerales; family Nitrosopumilaceae; genus Cenarchaeum. Next base: position 2,252,018 of record OY282369.1, on the reverse strand, counting down.
AAAAGATCTAGAAGAGTTGTTCGAGCTGTCCGTCTAAATCGGCCCCCGTCGGCTCAGATGCGAGTACAGCCCAGACGTTTCGCCGATTAACAGATCTGGGTTTTGGCGCATGCGCGGCTTCGAAACTACCGCGTAAATATCCAAATCCGGCCCCCGTGCCGATCGTCACGGCCTCAAGGCCAGACGCCCAATCCGCGCGGCGGCGAGAGATCGCCTGCAACGGCCGAAAATCCCGCGTTGGTCGCTTGCAGATCCGGATCTTGGGCAGTCAAACAGGCGGACATGGTACGGTTCTTCATGGCCGTGTGCGGCTCGGCGGCCGGCGGCGCGGAAGAGCTTGGGCCCAGTGCGGGCACGATCAGGAAATGCGGCGGCGGCGCGAGGTCGACAGGGGTGGTCCGCGCCGGCATCTACAGAAAGGCGCACGCGGAGGATCACGCGCTCAGGCCCTCCAGGCCCTTGGCGGCGGCGCGTCGGCGGTTGATGCCGGGATGCTTCGGGCGGCCACCCCGGAAGAGGAGTTGCTGCCCGGGGGGAAATTCGCGGCGGCTAGAGGGCGCCCAGATCGGCGAACGGCGCAGCGGCGCAGAAGGCCGGGAGGCGGATGCCCGCGGGATTGCCCTCGAAGCCACGAACGGGCGGCCAGAGGATGGGCGGATTCAGGATGCGGAGGGCGGCGGGGATGCTGTTCTGGAACTGCGGGGCTCTGGACAAGAGTCCGCGGGCAGCCGATGCGGCGCCGCGCATGCGGGCAGAATCCCGCGCTGTTCCGGCAGTCGCGGACAGTGCCCGCCTGCCGCGCCCCGGCTGCGGCTGCCCGCCGGTTTCCCGGGGCGTCATCCCCCGCACTAGCAGCCTCCCCCTATGCGCCGCGGCCGCCCGACCGCCAGTCGCGCTCGATCAGCCTGCCCAGCTCCGCGGACTATCCTCCCCCTATGCGCCGCAGCCGACCGACCGCCCCGGCGATGATCTCCGAGGCCGAGTCCACCTCCTCCGCGGTGTTGAACCTGCCCAGGCCTATCCGTATCGACGAGTGGGCCCTGCCCTCGCCGTGCCCGAGGGCGGTTATGACGTGGGACGGCTCGACGGTAGAGGCGGTGCAGGCGGACCCCGCCGATATGGCCACCCTGTCGGCGACGGAGTTGATTATCGCCTTGCCCTCTATCCCCTCGAAGTATACGCTCAGGTTGTGCGGCAGCCTGCGGGTCGGGTGGCCGTTGAGGACGCCGCCCGCGTCCTCGAGGGGCCGGAGCATCCGGGCCGCCAGGGAACGGAGCCGTTCCCCCTCCGCGGCCATGCCCCGGACCGCGATCTCGGCCGCCTTGCCGAACCCCGCTATGCCGGGCACGTTCAGGGTGCCCGACCTCATGCCGCGCTCCTGCCCTCCCCCACGGAACAGGGGCTCGGGCCTGACGCGCGGCTTCGCCCCCCTCACGTACAGGGCGCCCACCCCCTTGGGGCCGTACATTTTGTGGGCGGACATCGACATGAGGCCTATCCCCATGCCCCGCACGTCCAGCGGTATGTGGCCCGCGGCCTGCGCGGCGTCGGTGTGGAACACGACGCCGCGCTCGCCGGTTATGCGGCCTATCTCCCCCACGTCGTGCATGGTGCCGATCTCGTTGTTGGCCGCCATGACGGAGGCCACCACGGTAGTATCGCGGATGGCCGACTCCAGCTCCCCGAGGTCCAGCTCCCCCTCCCCGTCGACGGGCAGGTACGTCGCCTTTACTCCCGACCCCTCCAGGTGCCTGGCCGTGCCCAGCACGGCCTCGTGCTCGGTGGCGCACGTCACCATATGGTCGCCCCTGTCCCGGTACCGCGCCATCGTCCCGGCCAGCGCCATGTTGTCCGACTCGGTGGCCCCGCTGGTGAATATGATCTCCTCGGGGCGCGCCCCGACGGCCGCGGCCACGCGCTCCCTGGCCGACTCCACCGCCTCGGCCGCGGCGTGCCCGTACCGGTGGTCCGCGCTGGAGGCGTTGCCGAACGACCCCGCGAAGTGCGGCATCATCTCGTCCAGCACCCGCGGATCCACGGGGGTCGTGGAGTGGTGGTCCAGGTAGATCTGGCCCCCGCCCGCCGCGCGCCGGCTCACGCGCGCGGGGGCGCCGCGCCGGATTATATGGGTTGGGCGCCGCCCCCCGGCGCGCGCCGCGGCCTTAAATCGTAACTTCCGGCCGGCGCGCGTGATTGCAAGGCAGGCCGGCCGGGCGGGGCCGGCCCGCGCGCGGGCCGCGGCGATCGCGCTTTCGGCGCTGGCGGCGCTCCCCGCGTGCGGCGTGGCGGCGGCAGCGGAAGACGCGGGGCTGTACGTGCCGGGGACGATGGAGGCGGGCGGGTCGTATATCGGGATGGTGAGGCACTCGGGGCCCAGGGACGCGCCGGTGCGGGTGGAGCTGGCCTCGTCCGATCCGGAAGGGCTCTCGGCCGGCGGCGCCATGGTGCTGGAGCCGCGGCACGACCATATGATGTTCGGCCTGGAGGCGAACAGGGCCGGCGCCTACCGCGTGCTGGCCTCCGTGGACGGGAAGGTGCTGGAGGCCGGAGCCACAGTGCACGATGCCGGGGAGGCCGGGAAGTCGGGGGCGCGCCTCGTGGTCTCCGTTCCCGGAAAGACGAGGACGCCCGATTTGGTCGGGGCCGTCCACGTGGTGGACGCCGGCGGGCGGCCGGTCGCGCTCGCCTCGCCGGCCCGGATATGGCTGGAGGGCAGCCCCGGCATCGAGGTGCCACATATCATAACGGTGCCGCGCGGCTCCGCGGGCGCCACCTTCGACGCGCACGCGGCGGCCTCGGGCAGCATAACGGCCTCGGGCGCGCAGGGCGCGGCGGCCGGCGCCGCCCCCGGGCGCGCCGATATAACGTACGAGCCGGGGCGGGCCGAGGTGAGGCTGGCCGCGTGGCCCGAGGTGATGCCGGAGGACTCGGCGGGCCACTATTTCTTGTGGCTGGAAAGGGACGGCGTCCCCCATTCCCCGCGGGCGGCCCCCGCCGCCGTATTGCACTCGTCGGACGGCTCCGTGGTGCGCACGCGGGCCGCCGCGTGGGAGGACGGCCCGGCGCGCGCGTACCTGGGCGGCGGGATGGCCCGCGGCATCCTGTACTCGGGAGGGGCCGGCGTGGCCACCATAACCGCGAGCGTCCCCGGGTACGGCGCCGCCGCGGCGGACGTGGCCGTGGGCCCGGCAGGGGCCGCCGACATGGAAGCGCCGCCCGCCGGGAGGCTGGAGGCCGCGCTGGAAGCGCCGCGCCCCAACTTTTTGCTGCATACGGTGGTGCCGCCCGCCATACTTCCCGGCGGCGAGGCGTATTTGGCGACCGCCGCGTACCACGCGGAGTACGGCAGCGGGGGCGCCGCCACGGTAAGCGCGGGCGGGGAGGTGGACGTGGCGGGCGGGGGCGGCGTGCTCTCGCTGCTGCCCGTCGCGGCGGGGCCCGTGCTGCTCCACATAGCGTCCGACGGCGCCGACCACGGGAGCATCGCCGTGCTGGGCGGCGGGGGCGCGCCCACGAACGCCGGCGTGCACCCGATAACGGCCGGCCGGCCCGGAACGTACGCGGTGAGCGTCGCCGCCCCCGGAATGTCGTCCCCCGGGGCCGCCACCCTCGAGGTCGCGGTGCCGGGGCCCGGCCGCGGCGGGTACCGCGTGGCGGCCGTCCCCCTGCCCGCGCTGCCCGGGCACATGCAGGACGTGGCGCTGGTGCACGCGGCGGACGCGGACGGCTACGCGGTGGATCCCGATGCCGTCCCGGGCGGGAGGGGCCTGGCGGTGCGTCTGGAGTCCGACTCATACCTGGGAAGCGGGTTCGCCAGCCTGGACGGGCCGGTGGCCGTGGCCAGGGGGGCGCCGAGCGGGGAGGGCGAGCTGCGCCTGTCCGCCGCCGGGATGGGGGGCGGCTCCGTCCGGGTGGGGGCGCACCCGGCCGCGCCCGCGCCCCACGGGACGGTGCGCATAGATGCCCCGGACACGGTGAGGGCCGGCGAGCCGTTCCCCGCCGCGGCGCGCGCCGTCGCCGGGGAAGAGCCGCTGTCCGGGAGCGTGCCGCTGGAGGGCGGCGGCGCCTGCGCCCCCCACCACACCACATGGAACGCGAGCGGGAGCGCCGTCTTCTCGTGCAGCGGCCCCGGGACCATATACGCGTTCGCGGGGGACGGCCACGCCTCCATACAAGTGGATCCGTACCGCTCGCCCGGCAGGTCGCACGTGGTGCAGGAGTTTTCCGGGACGGCGCGCGCGGGCGGCGAGTACTCTTTTTCGGTGCGGCCCGTCCCGGAGGGCGCGGGCCACCGCGTGGTCGTGGACACGGCCGTCCCGCACGAGGTCTCCGGGGACATGCGCACGGTGACGGTGCGCCCGGACCGCGCCGGCTCGTGGGACGTGGTGATAGGCGTCTCCGTCCCGGGAACCGAGACGGTGTGGAGCTCCCACGTATTGCGCGCCGACGACTCGGCCACCTATACGGTGCGGGCCGTCGACGAGGGGGGGCGGCCGCTCGGCGCGACGGCCCGCATAACGGAGGGCGGCGGGGAGCCGTTCGCGGCCGCCTCGGGGCACTCCTCCACCGTGCGCGGGGAGAGCGTGACGGTCGAGTTCCCGCGGCACGCGCGGCACGGCGACGGGGGGTACGCCCTGGTCGGCGTCTCCGCAAGCGGCGGGGAGGCCGCCCCCGGGGGCAGCGCGGTGACGTTCTCGCCGTCGGACGGCGACGCGGTGACGGCCGCGTACGAGCGGGTCGTGCTGGTGCGGGTGGAAGGGGGCGGCGAGGGCGGCGGCACGTACAGGCCGGGCCAGACCGTGACGATATCGGCCCCCGACAGGCACGCCGTCTCCTTCCTCGTGCGGCACGTCTGGGACGGCTGGGAGGCCGACGGCGTGGAGGGCCTGGACGCGCCGACTTCACAGTTCGCCGCGGAGCGCGACGTCGTGGTGACGGCCAGGTACCGCGAGGACCACACGGGGGCCGCCGCCGTCTTCGCGGCGGCCGGCGGGGCCCTCGTCGCGGCCGCGTTCAGGGGCGACTACCCGTACAGGCTGCGCGCGGCGCAGGCGCTCGACCGCGTGACGATGCTGCTCCGCGCCGCGCCGAAGGGGGGCGGGCGGTGAGGCGCGCCGCGGCGGCGGCGCTGCTCGCCGCGTGGCTCGCCTGCGCGGCGGCCGACGTGACCGGCGCGCCCCCGCTGCCCGGGGCCCGCGCCGACGGGCAGACCGTATGCGACATCTCGGTGCGCGCCTCGGCGCATCCCGTAATATACGGCGGCCGCGCCAGGAGGAACCCCGACGGGTCGCTGTACCCCGGGGACGCCGTGAACTACCTGTTCAGGTACTCGGGAGGGCGGGGCTGCTCGGACGTGCGGCCGGCCCCGCTGCGGGCGGGGGGCCGCGTCGAGGTGGAGTGGAGCGGCCATTCCAGGGGCCCCGGAGGCCCCGGCCCCGCGGGGGCCCCGGCGCATCCCGTGGCGGCGCGCGGCGCCGGGGCGGCGTGGCTGGGGACCGACCACTACTTCCGGTACGCGTGGGACGGCATCGAGTGCGGGACGCGCCTGTACGTGCGGGTGTACTCGTGCGAGAAGGTCGGCGTCAGGGCGGTGGACGGCCGGCCGCAGTTCTCCGCGCGGGAGGACGAGGGGCCCAGCCGCGGCGAGAGGCGGATGATGGAGTCGTGGGAGTCCGTTCCCGGGCGCGGCTACGAGGTCAAAACCACGCACGACTGGCATCTCGTGGAGACCGGGGGCGGGCGCGCCGCTGCTGCCGCCGCGGCGGCGGCCGGCGGGCTCGAGGACCCGGAATCGGCGGCCGCCTTCATGGGAATGGTAAAGGCCGCGTGCTCGGGCCTCCGCGCCGGCCAGGGGTGCGTCTTCGGGCGGGCCGCCGTGAGGACCGGCGCGGAGGGCGGCCGGGCCTGCCTGCTCGGCATCCTCGAAAAAGAGAGGCCCTACCTGTTCGGGCCCCCCGGGGAGATGCCGTGGGGCGGCGAGAGGACGTCCCAGTGGCTGGCCAACCCGCAACTGAAGAGGCACGTGCTGGAAGGCGGCGAGTGGGATCCGGACAGGCCCGTGGCCGAGATGACCGTGGACGAGTGCGGCGCGTGGGGCGGGGAGCCGGACGGCCTCGCGCTGGAGGCGGGCGGCCTGCAGACCGTCCACAAGTACGGGGGGCGCGGGGGCAGCCATATACACGAGGCCGAGAGGGTCTCGCGGGAGGCGGCCCTCGGCATCCATATCAGGGAGGCGGCCCCCGACGTACGGTTCGGCAGGCCCGCGATGACGGACGCGGACGGCTTCCCCTCCAAGAACGCCGATTCCACGTACTACGTCTGGGATGCCCCCGCCATACACGTGATGCCGCGCCTGCCGTTCAGGGAGGAGAGGAGCGGGACCATCGGCTTTACGGTGGAACGGGTTGCCGCCCCGCCCAGCTCGTCCGAGATCTTCACGGGCTCGTGCGGCGCGGCGCGCTGCTCTATGACCGCCGAGGGGCCAGGCATCCTGCCGAGCACGGTGCGCGCCGTAAACGGGGACAGGCTGGACGTCTTCGTTCCCGAGGACGGCGGGGCCCTCGGGCTCCACGCGGTGGAGTACCGCGTCACGGTGACCAACATCGGCAGGCCCGTCGGCGCCCCCGGCGGGACGGCCGCCGCGGCCCCCCTCCATATAGTAGAGTACGCGCCGTCCTACCCGCACGCGTTCCCGTACGTGGCCCTGGGCTCCGGGGAGGGGCGCGCCGCCACGGACAGGGCCCACGCCCTGGCCGTGCAGTACGCCGGGTCTGTGGGGACGGGGCCGGACGACGACGGGCTGCTCCACCCGGGCAGGCGCAGCAAGGCGAACGGGCACTCCGTGCGGCTGGCCGGGGTTCCTGCAGGGGGGGCGGTCCGGATGCGGCTGGACGGTGCCGAGGGAATGGGCGCGATGCTCCCGGGCACCCCCGCCTCCGTGGTCCGGTCGCTGGGCGGGGAACCCGCCGCGCCCGGGGAGGGCGGGGCGGTGGGGCATTCCGCAGGAGTGGTAATGTTCGAGGAGGCCGGGTTCGGCCGCCTGCTGTTCTCGCGCGCCGGCGCCGTTCCCGAAGCGGGCGAGTTCGAGGCGCGCGGGGGGCTGCATTCCGTACGGTTCGGCGGGAAGGAGAACGTCACGCTGGTGGAATACGCGCACCCGCACCCGGCCGCGTACGTCTCCGCGCACCTCAACGTGACGGCCGTGGGGGCCGGCGGGGAGATCGATCCATACACGGAGATCTCGGCCGCCCTCGCCCCCGCCAACGCGACCGGTGCAACAAAGCTCGCCCCGCACATGGCCGCGTACCTGGAGGGGCTCGGGGAGTGCCTCGGCTCCCTTTCCGGCGCGGGCGGGGAGTGGTCGGCCGGGACGATAACGGGGCCCGGCGGCGCGGGCTGGGTCGAGCTGGACGGCGCGAAGACGGGCCTGGCCCTGCTGCGCGCCCGCCCCGGGGCCGCCGCCGCCGCGCGCGCCGCCTGCCCCGCCGGCTCCGCCGTCGAGTACCGCGGGGAGGCGGCGGCGGCCCTCGGGCCGTGGGAGGCCGCCGCCGAGGTCTCGTGCGGCGGCGCGAACCTCAACGCGGCCCTGCTGGAGGGGGGGCACGCGTCCGTGAGGAGCGGGTCGTGCGCGGCCAGCCGGCTGGCGCTCGCGCCGTGGGCCGCCCCCGCGTGCGCGCCCGGGATGGCCTTCGCGGTAAAGCGCAACGGGACGGATGCGCCGTTCCCCTCCGCCGAGTTCGCCGCGATGCACGCGGCCGACATGCACGGCGTGGGCGGCGCCGTGTCGGGGAACGGCTCGGCCGCCGGCTGGGTCAACCACTCGTGGGTGCGCCCCGGCCCGCGCGCCGCCGCCCTGCTCGGCGATGCCGGCGGCTGCCCCGGCTCCGGGAGGTCCTCGTATATGATAGCGCACGGCGAGATGCTCGCCCTCGGGGCCCCGCCGGCCCTCATGAACCTCACGGTGAGCGTGAACGGGTCGCCCCCCGCGGCCGCGCCGCTCGCGCACGACGCCTTTTCCGGGAACGTCACGCTCCACATATTCACGGGCGAGGCGCGCGCCGAATATTCCAGGAGCGGCCCGCTGCTGGAGGTGCGCGTGCCCGACGGGTTCGGGCGCGCCGCCGCCGCGTACCTGGACGGCGCCGAGGCGGGGCCCGTGCGGTGCGGCGCGGGGCGGTGCATCCTGCACGACGGCTCCGGGAGCTCCGGGGCGGAGCTGGTCGGCGAGTGGGGCGGGCGCGTCCACGTCCGCATGGAAGGAGGGGGCGGCGCGGGCGGGGGCTCCCTGGACGAGCACTATATCGGGGTGGCCGAGCGCGCGGATCGGGCCCTCCCGCAGATCGTCCTGATCGCCCTGGCGGCGCTCGCGGCGGTGGGCTTTTCGTACGCGGTGCGGCGGCGCGGGGAGGCGGCATGATCGGGAGAGGCGCCGGCAAGGGCTCTTCCGGCAGGGGCGCCCCCGGCAGGGGCTCCGGCAAGGGCGGCGCCGGCAAGGGCTCTTCCGGCAAGGGCTCCCCGGGCGTCTGGAGCCTCGTCTCGCGCGCCGAAGAGCACGAGGTGCTGGAGAGGTATTCCGTGAACGGCGTGCCCGTCGCCATAACGGTGGACGGCCGGTATCTGGTGGACGAGCCCCGCATGCCCGCGGGGGCCGAGGCCGCGTATTCCAGGATATTCCGGCACATGTCGCGGTCCGAGGAGGACGACGATCCGGGAGGGGCGGCCGAGAACAAGGTGCTGCGCGCCCTGAGCAGGTCGGCCCAGATGCTGCGCCTGGAGGGCGCGCTGCGGGACAACATGCGGGCCATGTCGTACTATGCCGTGCGGGACGCCGCGGGCTTCCGCATAATAGACGTGCCCATGAAGGACGGGGACGTCGAGGACATCACGTACGTCGGGGGGGCCGCGCCGGTCAAGGTGCTGCACAGGAGGCATCCCGAGTTCTACTTCATGAGCACCAACATACGGTTCGAGCCGCCGCCCCCGCCCGGCGCGCAGGCGGCCCCGCACAGGTCGGCCGACGTGTTCACGAGGACGCTCATGCAGGCGGTCGGCAAGTACGCGTCCTCGGCCTCGCCGTACGCCGAGGGCTCCACGCCGGGAAGGGACAGGCTGTCCGCGTTCGCCGGCACCGAGATAACCCCGGACGGGGCGGCCTTTACCGTGAGGAGGTTCCCGTCCGGCCGCACTACAATAGCCGATTTGGTGGCCGGCGGGGTGATGGCCCCGGGCATGGCCGCGTACGTCTGGGCCGCCCTGGCCGGCGGCGGGACCGGCCTGATAGTGGGCGGGACGGGCTCGGGAAAGACCACCGTGCTCAACGCGCTGCTCTCGCTCGTAAACAAGAGGTGGAAGGTCGTCGTCATCGAGGACACGGAGGAGCTGCGGCCGCCCCAGGAGTGCAGCCTGAGGCTGCGCACCCGCGAGCCGGCCGACTCGTTCGGCGGCAGGCGCATAGGCATGGGGGACCTGCTCTCGTACACCCTGAGGCAGCGGCCGCAGTGCGTGGTGGTGGGGGAGGTGAGGCTGGCCGACGTGCCCATACTGTTCCAGGTCTTCGAGGCCGGCCACGCGGCGCTGGCCACCTTCCACGGGGCGGGCCCGTCCGGCGCCATGAGGAGGCTGGAGGCGCGGCCCATCGAGATAATGGCGGCGCAGAAGGGCGACCTGTGGTTCCTGCTGCACGCGGGGGCCGCCCTGGAGCGCGGCGTCCTGCGGCGCAGGGTGCTCTCCCTGGTGGAGACGGCGCTGGAGGCCGACGGGACCGTCTCGGAAAGGACGCTGGCCTCGTACGATCCGGCGGCCGGCCGCTTCGAGGGGGCCTCGGCCGCGGAGGTGGCCCGGAAGAGCGGCAGGCTGGCCGCGGCGGCGGCGGCCGGCGGCATAGCCGACCATGTGTCGGACATGGCGGACAGGGAAAAGTTCCTGGAGGGGCTGGCCGCCGGGCCCGCGGGGGAGAGGCCCGACAACGCCGGGATAATGGAGCTTGCCTCGCGGTTCGCCGAGGGCAGGGCCATGGCGGGAAGGCCGAAGAAGGAGTGGCGCGCGGGGCGCGTGCTGTAGTGCGGGCCGGAGCGCCAGCGCGGGAGCAGCGCCCGCGGGATCACGCCAGCCGGCGCAGCGCGTCGAACGCGTGATCCCACCCCGCCAGGCATGTGGCGCCGACGGCGGCGGCCGCGAGGGGGTACCTCATGTGCAGGAACGAGCCGTGCACTATCCGGGACAGCGAGAGGCCCCCGCACGCGGCCACGAGGAGCACGGCCGGCCGGAGGGAGGAGGCCAGCCGCTCCACCTCGTCGGCGCCCGGCGCGGCGCCAGGCGCGTACGCGGGCGGCGCGCCCCCCGCGGACGGCGCCATCCCCAGGGCCATGAACGCGGTGGCCATCACGGAAAAGGTCAGTATGAGGGGCGAGGCCACCATCAGCGCGGCCGAAAAGCGCACCCCGGCCCTGAACCCGCGCCCCACCTCCACCATGCGCCTCATGGCGTGGGCCGTCCCCACCAGCGCCTCGTGGGTGCCTCCCCCGTGCTCGTGCATCGCGTACAGCGTGAACAGCGCGAAGCCGGCCATCCGGGACGGGAACCGCCTGTGGCCGTAGAAGGACTCGTAGGCCGGCTTTGAGCGCACGTCCGAGGCGACCGCCAGCAGCAGGCGGCGCAGGGCGGCTCCGGCGGCGGGGAGCAGCGCGTACCCGCGCAGTATCTCCACCAGCTCCTGGCCCGCCCTCCGCTGGTCGGCCACGTGGTCCAGCATGTCCGGGACGGCGGCATCGGCCGACTCGGCGGCCGCGTGGGGGCCCCTCTGCGAGATCCACGACGCCCCGGCGAATGCGGCCAGCGCGGCGGCGGCGGCCGCGTCCCAGGCGGCGCCCGGCACCGCAGATGCGGCGAGGAACGCGGCGGCGGCCGCTGCCGGCGCCGTCTTCCACGGTATATGGCAGCGCGCGCCTGCCAGGTGCAGGCCCGCCGAGGCCGCGGCGGGCAGCAGCAGGAACGCCAGCGGCAGGGCGAAGAGGGCGTGCCGCGCCAGGCCGGCCGCCTGCTCCGGCGCCCCCGGGAGGAACAGGACTGCCACCAGCATCATGGGCATCGCGCAGACGGCCACCACCCCCATGAAGAAGGCGGTGTTGGCCGCCTCCGCCCGCGAGCCCGCCCCGCGCACGGCCCTGGCAAGCTCGTCCTCCCTGGCCCGCTCCACGAACCGGGCCAGCCGCGCCGCGCTGGTCCCCACGAGCGAGGCGTACCGCTGCAGGAAGGCGCGCAGCCCCGGATCGGGGTGGTGCCTGGCCATCAGTATTATTGCCGAGACCTCCTCCATCCCCTGCCCCCTCGCGTACCTGACGGCCACGCCCGCGTCGGCGCGCATGCCCTCGAATATGCCGGAGCGCAGCATCGACTCGAGCGTCCAGAACAGGGTCTTGCCCGCCGCGTGCACCACGCTGGCCAGGGTCAGGAACGCGAGCATCTCGGAGGCGGCCAGCCGGCGGCGGCGGGCGGCGCGGGCGCCCATTACGACGGGGACGGCCGCGGCGGGCGGCGCGAAGAGGGCGGCCGCCGCTGCCGCCGCCGCTACGGCGGCGGCAGCGTGTATGGGCAGCAGCGCGGCGGCGAGCAGCGCGGATGCGGGGACGGCGCAGGCGAGCAGCACTATACACGCGGCGGCCGTCCGCAGCACGAACCGCCCGCCGTCGAAGGGCATCCCCGCGCGCGGCATCGCCGCCTCCGCCAGGGCGGCCTCGCGCGCGAAGGCCCGCGACGCGACGGGCAGCGAGGCGAGCGCCGCGCCGGCCCGCAGCAGCATATGGACGCGGTGGCCCGCCGCCGGCGCCGCGGCGGCCACGAGCCGCCGCCTCTCCGGCGCCCGCCCCGCGGGCGCGCGGCGGCCGGCGAGCGCGGCCGCGGCGGGCCGCGCGCACGCGGCCGCGGCGAGCGCGGCGGCGAACGCGGCAAAGTAGCCCGCGTGGCCGTGGGCCAGCGCCGCGGCCGCGGCAGCCAGGAACACCAGGCAGGCGGCCAGGAGCGGGGCCGGCGCCAGGCGGGGGGCCGGCCGGCTTTTTCCGCGGGGCGCGCCCGGGGCGGTAGCCGCCCGGTCCCCGCCGCCCGCGCTCCCGCCCGCGCTCCCGCCCGCGCTCCCGCCCGCGCTCCCGCCCGCGCTCCCGCCCCCGCCCCGGACGGGGCCGCTCCCGCCCAACCCTACTCCCCCGTTATTATGCTCCCGGCCTCGATCGCTACCTCCGCGTACGCCCTGCCCGACGAGCGCGAGACGGAGGCGCCGTCCGGCGGCGCGTACGGGAGCACCGTCCCGGACGCCACGGCGCGCAGCGAGAACTCGACGAGGTCGCCGGCCGAGACGGGCACGCTCGCGGAGCCGTGCAGCCACGCGCTGGGGTGCTCCTGCCAGGCGCCGTGCGTTACAGTCCGGGTGCTCCCCCCCTCCTCCCCGTACACGGCCGAGGCGGCGCCCGCGGGGGCGGGCCCGAGGCGCACCGTGCCGTGCGGGGCGCCGTTCAGGTGCACGTCGAGGAAGCCCTCCAGCGCGCCGGGCGGCGGGCCGGCGGGGGCGGGCAGCGGCGCCGTCGCGTTCGCCCCGGGCCCCAGGGCCACCACGTGCGAGTTCTCCAGCCAGGCGCGCCCCGCGGCCTGCAGCGCCGCCACGGCCCTGACGTGCCCGTCCGAGGCGGAGACGACGGCGAGTGCCGGCGCCTCCGCGGCGGCCCGCACTGTACGGACCGGCCCGGACGGGTCGCCGGCGACCGCCTCGGCCGTCGCCGGGGCGGCCACCCAGACCCCCGCCGGCCCCCCCGAGTTCCGGGACGCCTCGGCGTACGATACGGTGACGTTCAGGCCGTTCAGCACCATGCGGGCGGAGGCATACCCGGGGATCACGGGCACCATGAGCTTGCCCCCCGCCGGTATGGTGCCCTCCAGGTACGGCAGCCGGAGCCCCCCGTCCAGCTCCACCCGCTCCACGGAGAGGGGGAGGCCCGGCGCGGGGACCGTGATCCAGGCGTGTACGACGTGGAAAGAGTCCCCCCTCCCCGGCAGTATAGTATGGTTCGGGGCGGCCGGATCGTACGAGACGGGGGAGCGGCCCAGCGGCGGGCCCCGCATGGAGAACGAGTCGGGGTACAGGCGGAGCACGCCGCCCGGTATGGTGCTGGCCGGCACCGAGTGCTCGGCCGGCCCGGCCCGCGGGGACGGTATCACGCATGCCTCCCTGCAGTGAGATACGGCCGAGGCCGGCCCCCACAGGCGCATCTCGCCGGCCCCCAGGCGCAGCTCGCCGGAGGGCGGGACGGCGCCGGCGGCCAGCTCGCGGCCCGCTTTCGTCAGGACGTACGGGGCGCCGCCGGGCAGGCCGCCCACCTCCAGGGCGGCCGCGGAGGCGCGCAGGACCGCCTCGCCGCCCGCCCCCAGGTCGGCCAGCGCGTACAGGGCGCCGCCGCCCGCGCCGAGCCGGTGGAAGGCCTCGAACGGGCCCTCCTCCGGCGACCTCAGCACGATCTCGGAGAGCGGGGCGGCGTCGTACACGGTGGGCCGCACGTCCGCCGGCCTGCGCGTGCAGTCGGTCCGCCCGTTGAGCGCCGGCGAGCTCCCCGCCTCCATCGCCACGCGGTCCAGCGAGTCGTACGCGCCGGAGCTGCTCGTGTGGAACGAGGCGGCCGCGGGCAGGACGGGCGGCAGGAGCGCGCCGCCGGGGTGGGGCGCGTTGTTGTTCGATGCGGCCTCGGCGGAATGGGAGAGCAGGCCGCGGGCGCCGACCAGCACCCCGGCGGGCACGTCCCACTCGTACACGGCGTGGAACTCGTTGCTGTTCGCCGGGGAGCACCGCCACTCGAGGCGCCGCACGTCGGGCGCCAGCGCGGGCCCCTCCCAGACTATAAACCCGGCCCCCGCCTCGTGGCGCATCGCCTCCAGGTCGTACGGGGAGTGCCCCACGTACAGCGCGGCATCCCGCACCGTCCCGGAGAACAGGAGGCCCTCCCCCGGGGATGCCCCGTCCAGCCGCAGCAGGACGGCGCCCCCGCCGTGCATGCGGATCCCTGACGCCGCGGCCTCGGCGCGCGCCGCGCCCTCCAGCACCCGCACGGCGGAATAGGAGAGCTCGTTGGGGGGCGCCGAGCCGGCGACCTCGGCCAGCCCGCCCCCGTGCAACAGGTACCGCCGCGCCAGCGACCCCGCGTCCAGCCTCGCCTCCCGCTCGCCGGCCAGCACCACCGCCGCAAAGTCGTCCGCGGTGCCGTCCATCCGCGCGTGGGGCCCCACCGGGACGGTCCGGCCGGCGGTGCCGTTCCCGTGTACGGCGAAGCCGTCCCCGTGCGCGCGCGACTCCAGCCGCGCCGACGAGCCGAGGGCCGCCAGCCCCGCCCAGCCCCCCGTGCCGTTGCCGGGCGCGCCCTGCGCGCGGGGCGCGTCCACGAGGAACCGGTTGCCCGTGTCGGTGACCAGCACGGCAGAGCGGACCGCGGCGGGGGCCCCTCCCAGAACGAGGTGCCGCCCCACGTCCAGCTCCGCCCCGCCGCCCGCGGGGACGGCCACCGGCCCGCCGCCCTCCACGGCCACGTCCATCCCCGGCGGGTGGTCGTACCAGCCCCCGCCGAAGACGATGCGCCTCGCGGTGCCGTTGGGCCCTCCCCCGTCCAGCATAAAGTCGGCCATCAGCACCCGGGCTTGGCGCATCCCGTGGTTGCGCACAGACACGACGCCGTCCCCGCCCAGCGACGCGTGCAGCGCCTCGGCCCCGGCCGCGGCCGCCGCGGCCGCCGAGTCGGCGGCCCCGCCGGCCACGCGGATCCCCGAGTCCACCGCGGCCGAATGGACCGCCAGGACGGCCGCCAGGACGGCCGCCGAGACCAGCGGGAGCGCCACCGAGTTCACCGCCCGCCGCCCCTCCCCGCGCGCCACTCCAGCGCGTGGTGCGCGCCGCGCATCTCGGGCGGCCGCCCCTCCCCGCCCGCCGGATCGCCGGGCTCCAGCCACGAGGCGCCGAGCAGCTCCAGCGCGAACAGCAGCCGAGGATCGCCCGGCCCCGCGCCGTGCACGGCGGCATCCAGCGGGAGGCCGTGCCCCGCGGACAGGCGGGCGCTGCCGGGCCCGTAGTCCTGCGACACCTGGTACGCCACGCCGCCCCGGCCGTCGGCGCGCGGGCCGTCCACGCGCATCGCCCCGCGCGGGCCGGCCCCCGGCGGCCGGAACGCCTCGGAGCCCGGGGACAGTTCGACGTCGCCGCCCGCCCCCCAGCCGTCCCAGAATACCGTCCGCTGCAGCGAGAGGGCGTGCTCGCGGTCGCCCGGCTCCGCGTGCAGCACCGCGTGGGGGCCGCGGCCGCCCTCCGAGCGCAGCAGGAAGGCGCGCTCGCGGTCGCCCTCGCCGTGCTGGGCCGGCCCCCGCGTGGCCGCGTGCACCAGGTAGTACTCGGACGCCCCCGCGCGCGCGGTCCCGGCCACCTCGATCCTGGCGCGGTAGCAGGAGGCGCCGGCCGCCCCGGGGAACAGGCCGTCGCACACGCGGTACTCGAACCAGTCACCCTCCCCCACCCCCTCGAAGAACCTCCAGGACGGGGGCCCGCCCGCGGGCGCCGTTACGTGCTCCCCGGCGGCGGGCCAGGGGAGCGCGAGGGCGAGGGCGAGGGCGGGCGCGAGGGCCAGGGGCAGCGCGGCGATGCGGCGCACGGGCGCGGGCGGCCGTTCGCTATTAAGCGCGGGGGCGCGCATCGGGCGCGGGGCCGGCGGCTCCCCCCCTAGCGCGGGTCCGGATCGGCGGAGTCTTCGCGCCCGCGGCCGGCGGGCGCGCGGCCCCGCCCTCCGCCGCGCGGCGTCGGGCAGCCGCTCGGCTTCGCGGCATTCGGCTCCGCCGGGGCGCGGGGCCGCCCTTCACCGCGCGGCATCGAGCAGCAGCAGCAGCCGGGCGCGCTCCCAGACGCGGTCGCGCGCGACGAGTTCCTCCGGGACGCACTGCTCCAGCGGCAGGCCGCGGCATAGGGCGTTGGCCGGGTGGTCTATGCCCGTCCAGCCGCCGCCGTCCCAGCGCGCCGTCATGTGGGCCCCCGCGGGGAACGCGAACGCGTACCCCGTGGGCCAGTGCGGGGCAGGCCTGCCGTACTTTACGTTGTAGTCGCGGTCGGAGGCGGCGGGCACCGCGCCCTTCCAGAACTCGTCGAGCAGGCGCAGCAGGGCGGCCTTGTGGTACCGCACCAGCGCGCCGCCGTCCGCGCCGGGGCCCACCGCGTCGGCCGGCAGGTACTCCCCCAGGCCGTCCTCGGGGTGCGAGGGCGCCAGGCCTATCCGTGACCACGATCCGCTGGCCAGCTTTTCCACCGCCAGCGCGTGCGCGCCGAAGCGGGCCTCCACGGTGGAACCCGGCGCCGGCGGGCCGCCGCGCGCGGAGACGCGGTAGTCGGCCGGCGCCGCGTCCGCCGGCGCCGGCGGGCCGCCGCGCGAGCCGATCCGGCCCCCGCCCGGGGCGTCCACGATGCATATGCCGTCCGCGAACTCGGCCGTGACTATGCGGGACCACGCGGGCTCCCCGCCGGCCGGCCCCTCGGCCCCTATCCGGTACGCGGCGTCCGCGGCCGGATCGGCCGCCCGCCCGGCATAGCACGGCGGATCGCCCGAGGTGGCGCCCGCGCGCTCGAACCCCCCGCCGGCCGCCCTCTCCACGATCCCGCCGCCCGACTCCAAGCAGATGCGCACCGTCCCCGTGGGCGACGCGGCGCAGGTGGCGACGACGGGGGCCGCCGGGGGGGCGCCGGCCGGCGCGCACGGCGCGCCCGGGCAGACGCGCTCCGCGAGGGACCCCGAGGTGCCGTCGTCGAGGGCGTACGACGTCCTCACCACGGCGCGGCCGCCCGGCGGGAGGCGGCACTCGGCGGTCCACGTCGCCGAGACGTGCGAGCCCGGCGCCGCGGGGAGCAGGGAGGGGTCCGGGGCGCCCCGCGCGCCGCAGGCCTCGGCCTCGAGCGATCGCACATGGGCGGTCCCCGCGTTGGCGAGCGAGACGGAGAACAGCACGATCGAGCCTCCCCCGGGCGCCTCCCCCAGGAGCCGCGCCTCGGCGGGCATCTGCACAAGGCCGCGCGCGCCGGCGGCATCGCCGGCCCGCACGGCGGCATCGCCGGCGAACGAGACGGCCGCCGCGGCCGCCGCGGCGGCGAGCAGCATGCCCAGCACTATGGAATGCGCGTGCTCCATCGCGTCCACGGCCGCCCCGTCAGATCTCCAGCCGCGCCACCATGCCGCAGCCGCCGCGGCGCGACACGGAGAGCAACCTCCGGCCCCCCTCCTCGGAGAGCAGCGTCACGACCATCCCGCCCGCCTCGGCGGAGCCGCCCGCCTCCAGCCGCGCCACCAAGGACAGCGCCCTCCCGCGCGGCAGCCCCAGGATTGCCGCCAGCGCGCCGGCCCCGCCCGCGGGGCGCCGCCGCCGCCGCCGCGCCGCCGTCATGGGGCCCTCCCCGCGTTCGGGTCCGTCTCGAACATCTCCATCTCGCCCTCGTCGGCTATCATCCTGGTGCGCACCACGTTCTCCGAGGCGTGCACGAAGCCCTCGCCGCGCTCGGCGGAGAGCAGCGCGCGCACCTCGGACTCGGGCAGCCCGAGCTCGCCGGCCAGCTGGCGGCGCTCGTCCAGCTTTAGGAAGATCTTGGTGTCGCAGTTGTTGAACAGGGCCAGCGCGTGGCGGTGCCGCAGTATGTCCCCGACGTTCTGGGTGGCCATTATTATGATGACGTTGTACTTGCGGGCGCGGCGCGCCAGCTCCTCCACGGACTCGGCCGTGGCCTCGTCGCGGAACAGGGCCCACCCCTCGTCCAGGACTATTATCTTCGGGACGGGGCGCGGCATGCGGGTGGCCATCTCCATGGCGAACTCCAGGGATATGCGGGCGGCCATCCTGTGCTCCTCGGAGTTGACGGCGAAGGCGCCGGCCAGCGCCATCACCGCGCTGCGGTCCGCGCCCCCGGGGCCGCCCAGCGCCGGCTTCCCCTCCAGCATGGCGCGGACGGGCCCCATGCGGAGTATCCGCGCGAACGAGGCGTGGTCGGTGCCCTCCCGCGAGTCCTCCTCGGCCATCAGCCGCACCATGTCCGCGGCGCTGCGGCACTTCCCGTCCTCGGCGGCGCGCATCATGGAGTAGCGCGCCAGCGTGCCCACCCCGAGCATCCCGGCGAAGAGCGAGGCGGCCCTGTGCCCCGGCATGTAGTTGAACGGGTCCATGCCCAGCCTGACCCCCGGGGACACGTCCACCACGGCCATGCCCAGCCCCCTGCCGAACCGCACGTACTCGTTCTCGATGTCCACTATGAGCACGAAGGCGTCCGGGTGCAGCCTCTTGGCGCGGTGCGTTATTATCTTGATGGTGTGGCTCTTGCCCGCCCCGCTCGTCGCCGCGATGGCGATGTTGTAGTTGCGGCGCCTCGCGTAGTCGTACTTTACGGCCCCGCCGGTGGTCAGGTTTATCCCCCAGGCGGCCCCGCCCCGCTCGTACAGCTCCGAGGAGATGAACGGGAACAGCGGGTGCAGCGATCCCGTCTCCACGCGTATGTCCGTGCGGCCCGCCCGCAGCCAGGCCGCGTCCGCGTGGGGCACGCGGCGCAGGGCCACCCTGGCCCCCCTGGCGCGCGAGGCGAGCAGCGAGGACCTCCTGCCCAGCTGGGCCGCGTCGGCCCCCATGGCCCCGAATACCACGCGCGCGTTGACTATCCCGGCCGAGTTCTGCGCCAGCACCCTCTCCCTCATCTCCCCGACCATGGCGCGGCCGTCTATGGTGTCCGGCTGCGGCCGGCCCTCGGACAGCACGGAATTGCGCATGGAGCCGCGGAGGACGGACAGGTACGCGGACGGGTCTATGGGGGAGAGGAACATGCGGACAAAGTCGCACTGCTGGAACATCCAGTAGATCCAGCCGGCCGGCATGCGCGCCGGCGCGCTGTGCAGGGAGTAGCACCGCGCCAGCAGGCCGCTGCCGAGCACTATATGCGAGGAGCGCGACGAGGCCACGGCGTACTCGGGCGTCTCCGCGCGCTCGTGGCCGAACCGGGCCTGGTCGAGCAGGTGCGAGACGTCGGAGCGGGCCGTCAGGACCGTCCTGTCGCTGGAGCACTCCAGCCTCCGGCTGCCGAAGGTGATCTCCTCGCTTTCCCGGTACATGTCCACCACGACCGGGGAGTCGAGCGAGTCGACCAGGGTCTTGAGCCGGCCCACCGCCGCCTCCTGCCTGTCCCGGTCGGCGTACAGCATGTTCACGGGGCGTATCAGGTAGCTGAACCGGGGGGGCGCCGCCCCGCGCCGCGGGGCGCTCGCGGGCGGGGCTGCGCTGGCGTCCACGGCCGGCGGCCCGCCGTTTCCTATTAAGGCGCGGCCCGCGGTACTGTGTAGACTTACGTCCATTGTGATTTAGGCGTGAGATCGCGAGGTGGCCTGCCGTTGCTAGGCGTGGTTTCGGTTTGGGCGTAAGTCTACACGCGGTACTGCCGTAAAAATAAATACTTATATTCCAGCCGCTCCGCGGGGCGGCGCCTTGAACGACGCGACGCGGCCGGAGCTGGTCTTCGGGCTGGCCGGGCTCCTGGGGACGGATCTGGGCGCCGCGCGCCGCATGGTCTCCAGGTCGGCGGGCGCCGTGGGGTACGTCCCGAAGCACATCCCGCTCG
Source organism: uncultured Candidatus Cenarchaeum sp. (assembly GCA_958295735.1). Classification (GTDB taxonomy): domain Archaea; phylum Thermoproteota; class Nitrososphaeria; order Nitrososphaerales; family Nitrosopumilaceae; genus Cenarchaeum. The sequence continues at coordinate 2,232,373 of OY282369.1, read as the reverse complement.
GGGACGCGCTCTCCGAGATTGCGAGCCTGGACACGCCGGCAAGGGACGGCACGGAATACGACAGGATCGAGTCGGGGATGGACAGGGGCAGCGAGCTCAGGCGGAGGGCGGGGGCGGGGGCGGGCGCCGCCCTGGCGGTGGCCCGGATGCTGGAGTTGCGCAAAGGCATCACGGGATCCGCAAGAATGCCGGCCGCCGGCTGCGCGTACGTTGCCGGGCCGATCAAGCACCCCGGCGAGGTCAGGATGCTGCGCGGCCTGTACGGAGGGCGGTTCCAGTTATTCTCCGCGTACGCGCCGAGATCCGAGAGGATCAGGGCGGTGGAAGGGATTGCGGGGGATCGCGCGGGGGCCCTCATGGACAGGGACTACCACGAAAATGGCGACGCCGGCCAGTCCGTCAGGGACGCGTTCCCGATGGCGAACTGCTTCGTCGACGCGTCGGTTCCAGCAGTTGCGCAGGCGCAGATCACCCGCCACATGGAGAGGCTCTTCGGCAACCCGTTCCTTACCCCGACCGCGGAGGAGTCCGGCATGTTCCACGCGTATTCCAGCTCCCTCCCGTCGTCGTCCATGTCGAGGCAGGCGGGGGCGGCCGTATTCGACGAGTGGGGCGATCTGGTCTCCACCGGCGTCAACGAGGTGCCCAAGGCCGGGGGCGGGGTCTATGCGGAGGGTGACAAGAACGACCAGCGCGAGTTCGTCCGGGGGCACGACTCTAACCAGAGGGAGAGGGAGGGAATGCTCGCGGACCTGCTGTCGAGGCTCGGGCGGGCGGGCTGGCACAAGGAAGAATACGCGGGCATGGACGGGAAGGAGCTCGCGGGCATCGCCATGCGATCGCCCGATCTCGCCGGCATGAAACTCATGGACGTCACCGAGTACGGCAGGGAGGTGCACGCGGAAATGGGCGCCCTGGCGGGCGCCGCCAGGCGCGGCGCGTCAGTGAGGGGCTGCACCATGTACTGCACCACGTTCCCCTGCCATGCCTGCGCGAAGCACATCGTGATCGCCGGCATACGGCGGGTCGTCTTCATCGAGCCGTACCCGAAGAGCCACGCCGAGAAGATGTTCAACGACTCGATAAGCGTCGGCGACCGGCAGGCGGGCAGGGTCCACTTTGACCCGTACATCGGCATCTCGCCCCTGTACTACGTCGACTTTTTCGCCATGGGCAGGCGCAAGGACGCGTCCGGCAGGCGGGCGCGCTGGGTTGCCGCCGAGTCCGTCCCGAGGCTGCCAGGCTACGGGGAGTCGCTGATGGACGAGGGCGTAGTAGTGGACAGCTTGCTCAAACACATCGCCTAGTGCTGCCGTTCTGAACGTCGCCGGCGCGGGTCCGCGCCCCCGCCGGCGCGGGAATGCCTCCGCCGAACTAGATTCGCGCCAAGCCGAGGTGGCCGCCGGCCCCGCGCCGATGCCGACAGTTAACGCAAAAGTGGCGGAATCCGCCACCGAGGCCGGCGGCGATCCAAGGGGCCGGCCACCGGAAGATGCATAAAGGATAGTCCCTGGCGGCTTTTCAACCACCATGAAGAAAAGCCGCCTGGGACGCATCAGGGGAGTGCCATACCAATATGAACGAATGATCGACATGGTGACCAAAGGCGTGGGCGTCTGCAAGTTCTCGGACGCCCCCAACGCCAAGTACGGGGCGCGCAACCTGGTCGGGTGCATCCTGGAGGCGGCCACGGGCAAGGGCAACATGGCCTGCGCCGCGGAGGCCAGGCGGGAGGCGCAGGAGGCTACCTGCACGGCCGTCGCCGACATGCCGTCGGGCGAGTGGGTGCGCCTGGCGATGCGCGGCGTGACTCCGGGCATGGCGGTCGGGGCGCTGTACGCGCAGATCTGCTACGTGCTGGCGGAGATGCGGCGCGTCGGGAAGATCGACGACGAGCTCGACGTGGCGATCGACTTCCACAACATACGGCGCTTCGACAAGAAGCCCGGCCCGGAGCTCGTCCGCGGCGGGGACAAGGCGTCAAAGTCCAAGGCGTTCTACGAGACGTACTGCACCATACAGTGCCTCGTGGACGGCCAGAGGCTCACGCTGGGCATGTTCCCGTACACCTCGGCCGACAGCCACGCCGTGGCCGTGCGCGCCCTGCTCGCCTCCTGCAGGGAGCACGGCGTGCGGCTGGGGAAGGTCATGATGGACCGCGAGTTCTTTTCGCAGTCAATGGTCTCCCTGCTCCAGGAATCGGGCGTCAAGTGGCTCATGCCGTGCCCGAACACGCCCTACGTAATACGGGCCCTCGCCGATTTCGAGGCAGGCAGGCGCGAGCGGGCCTCGGACGCGGTGATCACCTCGTCGGGGGGCCTGAAGTGCCCGTACACGATGGTGGTAACCGAAAGGAGATCCGGGAGCAAGAAGGACGACTGGCGCAAGGAGCCGCACGAAAAATACATCGCGTTCGCCACCAACGATCCGGGCATCGACGTGGACAAGTACTCCAAGCGCTGGGGCATAGAGACGAACTACCGGATGCTGGAATCGATGCGGGTCAAGACACGGAGCACCGGGCACGGTCCCCGGGTCATGTGCATGGCCATCACCATAATGCTCTTCAACGCGTGGGTGCTGGTCGGCGCGCTGGCCGGGCTGCCGGGCGACGCGGCCCGCGCGGGGCGCCCGATCAGGCTGCACTCGGCGCTGGTCGCCATGGCCGTCCTGGTGTGGTACCCGGACACGGGCCCTGGCCCGCCGCCAATTGCTCCGTAGGTGGTTTCTCCGCGGGTGGCCGCGCCGCGGGTGGCCGCGCCGCGCCCCGCCCCGATCCTCCCGCGCGGCCCGCCGCGCCCGGCGGCGATCGCCCGCGCCATTCCCCGCGCGGCCGCCGCCGTTCCCGCGCCGCCCGTTCCGCCGGGGGATCCCGCGCGCCGCATCGCGCGCGGCCGCGCCCCTGCCCCGGCCCGCCGCGACTTTCCGCCGCCGCGCCCCGGGCCGCGCCGTCATAACCGCCGCGATCCCGCCCAACGCGGCCGCGGCCCGCCAGACCTCGCGTTTCCTGGTATTTTCGGGCCGGAAACGGCGTGCCGTGCGGCATACATTTGCGTTAACTGCACGGGAGTGTTTATAGCAAAGGCCTGCCGGTACAGGACGTGGAAGAGTCAGAAAAGCCCCCGGCGGATCCTCCGGAAGGAACCTACGAGCATGCCCTCATCAGAGTGGCCGAGGAAAAGGCCGGGAAGGTCACGCCGTATCCTCCCTCCGCCCACGACGACTACTGGGCCGCGCCTCCCATGGAAAAGTTCGAGAAGGGTAGCCTGCTTAGGCAGTTGAAAGAGTGCCAAGAGTGGGCCGCAAAGATCCCCCAGTGGCGGAAGGACATGGCGCCCCCGCTCGACAGCCCCGAGGACCATAGGTGGTACGACGAGTACCGCGGCATCTGCTGACAGACCCCCGATCGGCCGCGCCGTGCCGCCGGGGACCTGATACTGCGGCCTGTCCCGTCCCGGACGCCGCGCGGCGGATGCAGATCCCGGGGAAGCGTGCCCCGGAGCGCTCCGGGACGGCGGCCTTTTCGTCCGCCGGCCGGCGCGGAAGCGGCCGCCGGGCCCGCGCCGATGCCGAACGGGAGGGTTTATAGCAAAGGCCTGCCGGTACAGGACGTGGAAAAATCAGAAAAGCCCCCGGCGGATCCTCCGGAGGGAACCTACGAGCATGCCCTCATCAGAGTGGCCGAGGAAAAGGCCGGGAAGGTCACGCCGTATCCTCCCTCCGCCCACGACGACTACTGGGCCGCGCCCCCCATGGAAAAGTTCGAGAAGGGCAGCCTGCTTAGGCAGATGAAAGAGTGCCATGAATGGGCCTCAAAGATCCCCCAGTGGAGGAGGGACATGGCGCCCCCGCTCGACAGCCCCGAGGACCATAGGTGGTACGACGAGTACCGCGGCATCTGCTGACAGACCCCCGATCGGCCGCGCCGTGCCGCCGGGGACCTGATACTGCGGCCTGTCCCGTCCCGGACGCCGCGCGGCGGATGCAGATCCCGGGGGAGCGTGCCCCGGAGCGCTCCGGGACGGCGGCCATTTCGTCCGCCGGGCCGGGGCCGGCGCGAAAGCGGGCCGCCCGGCGGGCCGTTTCCGGCCCCGCAATCCCGGGAAACGCGGAGTCCGGCGGCGCCGGGCGGGATCGCGGAGGTTTTGGCGGCGCGCCCCGGGCGGGCCGGGGCGCGGCCGCGCGCGATGCGGGGCGCGAGATCCCCCGGCGGAACAAGCAGCGCGTGGAACGGCGGCGGGCCGGGTGCGGCGCAATTGGCGGCGGGCCCGGGCCCGCGTCCAGGCACCACGCCGGGACGCCATGGCGGCCAGCGCCGGGTGCGGCCTGATCGCGCGCCCCGCGCAGGCCGCATCGCCCGGCAGCCCGGCCGGCGCGCCAGCCGGCACCCGCTAGCTGGAAGGCATCGCGGCGACGGCCGCGCGCATGGCCCTGGGACGGCGCCCGCGGCTCCCGGTCCCGGCCCGCATCGGTCCCGGCATCCGGCAGCCCGTCCCTGCGCCCCAGCGCCCGGGGCACTCGCCCGCGCCCGTGCAGGGATCGTTGGTGGCGAACGCGGCGCGTTTTTTCCTCCGGCGGGGCGATCGCCGCGCCCGGGACCCGCCCGCGCCTGCCGGCCCCGGAACCCGGGATGGCGTTCGCGCGGCGCGTGCCGGCGGAGCGCCGGGGAGAATCACGTCTCAGACTTTAGCCGGAACCGCGGATGGCGTTCGCGCGGCGCGTGTCGGGGCGCGGCACGGGCCGCTTGGCGCCCTGTTCCGGGAGCGGGGAGGGCGCGGCCTGCGAAAAGAGCCCGCTGTCCGCCATGGCATTTCCCGGCCGCGCGCCGTGCCCGGCGCGGGAGGCGGGCGCGGCCGCGGCGCGGGGGAACGTGCCGGGCGCGGGCCGGCCGGGGCGGCCCCGCCTGCGCGCGGATCCGAATGCCCGGCCGCGCGGATCCCGCGCGGCGGCGGCGGCGGCCGCGCAGCACCGCCGGAAATGCGCGCCCGGGCGCGCCGGATCGGCGCCCCCGCCCGCCGCCGCCGCGGGGCGCGCCGGCGGGGGGAGGCGGGCCGCCGGCCTCCCGGGCCCGGGAGCCGATCCGCGTGCCGGGCGGATCCCCGCCGCTTCGGCCGCCCGCGTCCCGCCGCGGGGCGCGCCCCCGGCCAGGGGCGCCGCGGGAATCCCGCGGCCTAGCGGCCGGAGATCCCGGCGATCGCCATGCCGCGCTTGTATACCTCGCCGTCCGCCGCCTTGGATCCAAAGTCGACCCTCTCGCCCCCGGGGTGCAGAAGAATTCGAAGCAGTTCTCCCGCGGCGCGGCTGCCGCCGGCGCGGCCGCGGCCGGCGGGCGGGCGGGCCCGGGCCCGCGCGCCCGGGGGCGCGGCCCGGGGGCGGAAAAAGCAAAAAAAAAGAGGCTAGGCGCCGCGGCGAGGCGCGGCGCGCTCGGATGCCGCGTTCAGCGCGGCGGCGGCCATGTGCAGCGAGGCCATGACGGCCAGCGCCGCGCGCCAGTCGGAGAGCAGCGCGTGCGAGGCGGCCGCGGCCGCCGCGTACAGCGCCGCGTACGCGGCCCAGGCCGCCGCCGCGCCGAGCCTGCCGTGCAGGAGGCGTATGGCGGGGTTGAGCTCGCGCAGCGGGTACCTCCCCGAGCGCGCCGTCGTGAAGGCGTCGGCGGCCAGCGCCGCGGCCAGCAGCGCCGCCACCGCGTGCAGCGGGACGGCGCCGCCGGCCGCCACCAGCGCGGCGGCGGCGGGGGCGGCGCACGCGGCAGGCAGGAACGCGGCGGCGGCGCGGCGGCGCGGCGGCAGGAGGAGCGGGGGGCCCAGCCGGAGTATTATCCCGGCGGACAGGATCATCAGCAGCCCGGCTATCGGCGACCAGAACGAGACCAGGCCCACGAAGCTCTTGCCCTCGCGGTGCAGCAGCCCGACGAACTCCTGCGCCGTGCCGTCGCCGCCCCCCGAGTCGGAGCCGTAGCCGGTCTCGTCCCCGTCCAGCATCACCGTCAGCATGCCGCCCACCACGGCCACGAGCATCCCCACCACGAAGACGATCCCGATGGATTTTGCCGTCTCGCCCAGGTCGGTCTTGCCCATCTTTTCAAGCATCGCGCGGCGGCGCGCGGTTTGATTTAAGGCGGCGCGGGCCCTTTTAGCGGTACGGGCCGGCGGGGGGCGTGATCCTCTCCCACGAGGCGGTGCTGCTCATGATCGGGTTCGCGGCCGCGGCGGCGGCCGCGGTCGCGGCGGTCGCCGAGGACGGCGCGTCGAGCGCGGAGGCGGTGCGGGCCCTGGCCGAGGCGAGGATGGCGGGGCTCTCCGAGCGCGTGGCGGTGGTGGACGTGCGGGGCGGGCCCGACCGCGCGTACGTCACGGTCGCCGCCGGGACCGAGGACGGGCGGCCCGTGCGGGTGGTGGCCGCCTGGGACGGCGCGGGGCGGCCCGTGCTGTGCGCCGCGGGGGAGGGGGCCGCCCTGCCGGACGAGTGGGAGGACGTGGAGGCCGGCGGCGCCGTGACCATAGTCTGCGGGAACGGCGGGGGCGGCCCGGTCTCCCTGCTCACGGCGGGCCGCAACCTCGTGCGCTCCGCGCCCTAGCCCGCCCCGCGGCCCCGGCAAGCGCGGGAGGCCGCCGCGAGATGCGCCGGGCGCCGCGACGTCTTTTATACTAACCGCGCGCCGCCGCGCATGGATTCCAAGCCCATAGCCATAGTCATGTCGCTCGTCCTGACGGTCGGCGCGCTCGGCGCGGTCGCCGTGTTCGCCGGCGACACGCTGACCGGCGCGATGAGCGCGACGAGCATGACCCCCAAGACGATGCAGGTGATCTACGTGGGGGCGGGCAGCGGCGCCGAGGCGAACCTGGTGATCTCCAACCAGGGGAGCGGCGCGCTGGCGGGCGGCTCGTACGCGCTCCTGCGGAACGCGGGCGCCGCGATAGGCAACCTGTCGCACGCCGACGGCGTGGCGCCGTACGGGACGGCCACGTACACCGGCACCCTCACGGACAACGCGACGGCGGCGACGACCGTGTACCCCGGCGACGAGATCATAGTGGAGATCAACGCCGAGACGACGTCCGGCGAGCTCGTCCGGAACCTGTTCACCGTCACGGTCAGGTAGGCGGCCCCTCCCTCCCCGCTTTTTTCATCACAAGGCGCCTCCCGCCCGCGCGGGGCCGCCCGCTCCCCCCCCCCCCCGCCGGGCGCGGACCAGTACCGGGGCATCGGCGCGGCCCTCCTTCCTCCGCGCTCCGGGGCGCCGCGGCCTCCCGGAAAAAACCCCCGCCCGGCAGCGGGGGCGCGGCCAGCCCCCGACGCGCCCGGAGCAGGCGCGATGCGCCCCCGACGCCTCCCGCGGGGCCGCCTCGCAGGGGGCACATCCCCCCGCAGGGAGCGCGGACTGCGGCCTGGCGGGGGGCGTCGGGCCGGAAAAGCGCCGCCCCGCCCGCGGCCGCGCCGCGGCCCCGTCCTGCCCCGGCAAGGGCTGGCCGGAAAGCCCGCGGCGGGCAGCGCGCGCGGTGCCGGGGAGGACGGCAGGCGGCTCGCGGGCGCGGAATGCGTCCGGCGCGGGGGCGGGGGCGTCGTTCCATTTCAGTCGACGACGAGCGGCTTTATGATGCCGAGATCCTGGGCCGCCTTCGCGGCTTTCCGCACCTGTCGCTCCAGATCGAGGTTCGTGGACTCCCAGGCGTGCAGGCGGTCCGCCTTGCTGTGGGTAGGATCGTGGTACGTGTCCACCATCCAGGCCCCGACGCCCAGTATCCCGTTCGCCCCGCGGACAAACTCGTCTTTTGGGTTGAGATGGGCCAGGAGGGTTTCCGCGTTGATGCGAATCAGCTCCATCCTGTTCAGTTTTCTCTCAAAGTACTCGGAAGCGCGCTCGGCCTCGGGGAGGCCGCCGTCCGTTATCTTGTCCGCCCTGTTGTTGATGCCCTCGAATATCTCCACGAGGTCCCGCACGTTGTTGCTTACGGCAAGCTTCAGGGCGTCGTCCCTTCCTTTCTTGTCCTTGGCGCGCGACCTGTGGAGCATGAAAGTGATCCAGGCCCCCACCCCGAGCGTTATGAAAGGCGTGATTGGTGACAGTCCTTCCAGCACGCCCGTCCCGATCCCGCCGTCAGCCATGTGAACCACCAACCAGGTAGTCCAAGATGCGGAATAGGTCTTGCGGCTCGTGATCCGAATAGACGGATATTGTCGAATCCATCCCCATGTTGAGCGAGGCGGCTTTTTTGGAGGCTGAGTTGTCAATTATGTCAAGTAGCGATCTTATTCCAAACTTCACCTTGACGCTTAGGGCACCGTCCATGAAGGTGTCGAACGCCTGATGCGTTGATGCGCACGTCTCTTCCACCAACTCGTAGGACATTTTGTGGAGGTGCACCCTGTTGTGATATTTTATTCCGTCCGAATCAAACTCCACATCAAGTTTTTTTATAAAATTTCGTTTGTCTTGCTTTCGCAGGTTGGCAAGTGTGTCGTAAACCACAAACTTTTTGGACAGTTCGTGGATCTTCACCACCTTCTCGTTTTGGTTCAAGATCATCCGCGCGGCCTGGCGCGCATCATTTGGGCCTACCGCGTCGAGTCGTCCATTTCCGGCCAGAAGTCGAAGGTGGCAGTCGAGTGCGCCGTCGTTCGTGTTTACGCGGATGTGGGCGGTTGTAGTTCTGCCTTCGGTCTCAATGGACAAGGTTTTCGGATACCTGCTGGCATCTTGGAGGCCATTCAAGATCTCTACGATCATTCCAGCATTCGCCGGGACTATCTCGTATGCCTGGGCCGACCTCATCTGCGCCCATTCTCACGGCATAATAATATACGTGTTTAGGGGCCGCGCACGTACGAGGCCAGCACCCTCCCCCCCTCCCCGCCGGCCGCGGTGCTTCGACCAGGCCGGCCCGGGCGGGGAGGGGCGCTGACCCCATACCCGCGCACACTCACCCCCCCCCCCCCCGCCGCGGCTTGGCCGCCCGGGCGGGCCCGCGCACCACGCAATCCTGGCCGGACGGCGGAATCCCTTGGTTGATTTGGTACTAGTGTGGCGGATTTGCGTCGCCGGCATGGCGGAATCGGAGACGGCGCCGCTGCGCGAGGAACCGGCGCGGCGGGGGGGATAAGTGTGCACTGAGGGCCGTGGTGTGCACACACTTACTTCTTCCCCCCCAGCGCGCCCGCATGACGCCGCTGGTGCACGGCAAGCCGTGGTGGGCACGCACTTACCTCTTCCCCCCCTCGCGCCGCCCGCCTTAATAGCGAACCCGCCCCGCGCCGCCCGTGACCTACGAGCTGCCGTGGGTGGCCATCAGGCACGACTCGGAGATCGTCACCCCGCTCTTCCAGGGCCCCCTGATCAGCCTCAGCGTGAGGGAGCTCGCGTACGCGGGCGCGTTCGCCCTGGCGGCGGCGTTCTCGGCGGTCGGCACGCTGCCGGCGGCGGCCGCCGCCGCGGCCGCCCCGCTGCTGGCGGTGGCGTTCTTCAAGTGGCGGGGCGAGGTGCTCGAAACGTACGCGTACTACGCCGGGGCGGCACTCCTGGCCCGGGCCGCCGCGCGGCGCGGCCCCGGGAAAAGGCGGGAAAAGGGGGGCGGCTGCACGGTCGAGGGCCCGGGGACCGAATGGGAGGGGCCCGCGGGGGCGGCCCCGGAAGGGCCCGAGGCGGTGAAGGTGCCGCGCGGGGCCCCGGCCGACCTGACGCTCGACCTGGGGGCGGGGATGGCGCACCGCATAGTCACGGTGTACGTGGACGGCAGGCGCGCCGTCCGCGACGCGGCCAACGGGGAGGGGCGCGTCACCGTCACCGTCATGCCGGAGGGCGGCGGGGGGGCGCGGACCTTCGCCGTCCGGGACGACTCGGGCCGCATCCTGGCGTCCAGGGAGGTGGAGTTCGTCGGCTGAGCGCCGCGGCGCCGCCGCCGCCCGCCGGCTCCTGCTGTCCAGCTCGGGGGCCGACTTTGGCGTGAGCGGCGTGCTCGTCCTTTCCACGACGTTCGTGCTGCTCGTGTCCTTCATGCTGTTCGCCGCGAGCGAGACCGGCGTGCTGCGGGAGGAGATCATAAGCGCCGGGTTCCACAACCCGAAGTTCTTCGGGGAAAGGGGCGTGTCGGGGTACGACCTGCCGGCCGGCAGCGGCGGGCCCACCTCGAACTACGTCACGTTCGAGATGCTGCGGCGGGGGGTCTTCGCCGCCGGCGCCGCGGCCGTGCTCGGGTACGCCCTGGTCACCGCGTGGGCCGAGGCCTGCGGGCTGGCGCCCCGCGGCTCGGCCAAGTCCGTGTTCGCCAAGTTCCTCGGCGTGCTGGTGCTGGTCGCCGCGTTCGTCCCGGTGTGGGACCTCGCCGCGGTGCAGTCCGAGCGGTTCGGGGTGATGATGCTCAACCCGCTGTATTCCATGGAGCCGTACGCGGGGCCGGACGGCGCCGCGAGGAACGACCGGTGCATCCCGGGCGCGTACGAGGAGCCCGGGCCGCGGGACGGGGCGGGCAGGCGCGGCCCGTCGGACAGGGACGGCAGGCCGGAGTGGAGGGCGGCCGGGGGCGCCGACCCGCTGCTGGCCATGCTGGCCGCCCAGAACGCGGAGATGAGCCGGAGGGTCGACGGCGGCGTGTCCCCGTGCGACCCGCGGCTGCGCATCTCGTACGTGTACGACAGGGCCTTCTGGGGCGCCACCGACGGCCTCGAGGACGCCGGGGCCGGCCTGGACCGGGCGTTCGGCATGCTGGAGGACCTGGCCTCGCGCGTGGGCAGCGGCGTGTTCATGGGGATGACCAAGGTGATGCTGCTGTTCTCGGTCACGCTGCTGGGGCTGATCGTGATGACCGCGCGCGAGCTGTTCCTGGCGCTGGTGATATCGATGCTCCCCCTGTTCGCCCTGCTCACCTTCGTCCCGAAGGCGGGCGCCGCGTTCTCGAGGCTGCTCGAGTCGGTGGTGCCGCTCCTGCTGGTGCCGGCCATGACGGCGGCCGTCTTCTTCACGGGCGCCGGCATACTGATGGACATGGAGGACGGGGCCGGGGGGGCCGGGGGCCTGTTCACGTTCTGGGTGGCCGCCGTGTCGCTGCTCATGCTGGCCACGGGGATGCCGCTGATGATCGCCCCCGTGCTGTCGGGGCTGGTCGGCCAGGCCTCCTCCGCGGTGGGCGCGGCCGTGCTGTCCGGCGCGGGGGGCGCGATGAGCGTGGCCGAGGGGGCCGGGAGGGGCGCGCTGGCGGGGTACCGCAGCGGGGGCCTGCGGGGGGGCCTCGCGGGGCTCGGGGGCGGCGCCGGGGCGGGGGCCGGGGCCGGCATGATGCAGGACGTGGCCGTCGGGCTGGGGACGGTGCGGGGGGCCGGCGGCCTGGGATCGCCGTTCGCCAGGGGGGCCGGCGCCGTGATGTCCATGTCCGGCCGGCCGCCCGCCCCGGCCGGGGGCGCGGCGGCCCCCGCGCCGGCCGCGTCCGGGACGGTCCCCGTGCTGCCGGGCGGCGGGCCCGGGGGCGCGGCGGCCGTCCCCGGGGGCGGCGGGGAGGGGGGCGGCAGCCTGGCCGCGGGCCTGCCCCCCATGGGCGAGGATCCCGCCCGGGGAGGGGGCCGCGGCGCCCCCCTCGGAGACGGCACGTACCAGACGGACGAGGAGGACAGGCTGGCCGAAAAGGCGCGGGACGCGCGGCGCGCGGCGCGGCGGCGCGGGCACCGGAGCCCCGTGAAGCCCGGCTGATCCGGCAGCAGGCGCGGCGGGGAAACGGGCCATTCGGCAACCCGCGGCCGGCGCGCCCCGATGCCGGTTCCGCGCGGGGCGGCGGCGGGCCGGGCGGCCGCGGGGAGGGCGGGGGATGCCGCGCGGGGCGGCGGCCGCGCCGGCCGTGCCCGAGCCATACCCGCGGCACTATTCGGAGGGCGGGGGATGCCGCGCGGGGGGGCGGCCGCGCCGGCTGCCGGAACGTTCCTTCCGGCGGGGACTACTTTTTTGGCGCGAAACGCGGCGGCGGCCGCGGGCGGGGGACCGCGGAAAGCGGGGTGCCGGGACGCCGCCGGCAGCGCGGGAAGGCCGGGACGCCGCGGGGCGGCGGGGGCGGCCGCCGTCGCCGCCGGAGGCCGAGCTCGGCGGGAGCCGGGAGGCGTTCCGGCGGGAGCCGGATCCCCCGCGGCCGCCCCCGCCCCCCCGCGGCGCGGGCGGCTCCGGGCCGGCCGCCGGCGCGCCGCGCTCGCGGCTGCCGGGCCGCGCCGCGGGGCATCCCGGAAAGCCCGCGCGGCGCGCGGTTCCGGGGGCGGCCGCGCCCGGAAGCGGGCGGGGCCGGCGCCTCCCGCCCGGCGGAATCGTCCCCGGGCGCGCCCGCCGGCCGCGGGCCGCTTTCGCGCGGCGGCGGCCGGCCGCGTGCGGCCGATGCGGGCCGGCCCGTCGGCGGGCCCGCGCCGCCGCCCGGCTCCGCGGGCGGCACGATCGCCGGCCCGGGGCGCGCCCCCGCGCGGGAACCCGGCGCGGGCCGGCGCGCGGGCGCGATCCCGCCCCGGCCGGCCCGTCCCCGGATCCGCGGCCCCGCGCCGGCAGGGCCGGGGGCATCGGGGTTCCCGGCGGCGCGCGAAAGGCGGCCGGCGGCCCGTTCCGGGCTGGCGGCACGCGGCTCGGGCCCCCCGGGCGCGGGCCCGCGGCGCGGGCGGCAAGCCTCCCGCGCTGCCGGATCAGCCAGCACGCGGGCTCCGGGATCCCGGCCGCCCGCGGGCGCGATCGGCGCCGCCGGCGGGGGAGGAAATGGCGGCGGGGGGGGCGCCCCGCCCGCCGGGACGGAGGCGGCCCGATCCGGGGCGCGCGGGGCGCGCCCCGCCGCCGCCGCGCCGTCACAACTTCCCGGATATCCTCTCCTTGACCTCGCCCACGCCGCCCGATCTGCCGTCCAGCCCGTTGGTCGCCCGATCGCCCTCGACGGTGTAAACCGACTTGGTTGCGGTCGACGGGTAATACGAGTCGTCGAACATGCCGTTCCTGTCGTTGGCAAGCAGCATGATTACCCGGGTGCCGGGCACCAGGTTCACCGCATCGGTTTTGTACGTTATCCCGTCCAAGGCTCCCCCGTCCATCACGACTTTCACGGTTTCGCCGCCCGGGTCGCCCTTGAGGACGTCGTCCACCTTGACCGTGAATTCGGTGACGATCCTGGGATTCGTACTCACGTGGACGATTTTCCAGTGCGGCCTCGCCTCGACGACGGTCCCCTCGATGATCAGTCGGGAACTCCTTATTTCCTCCCTTTCGGTCACGTTCCTTTCCAGGTGGCCGACTTCGATCGTCGCGCCGGGATTGTCGAGCGCGAACTGCCTTCCCTTCCCGTCCGCATCGCCGAACACCGCGCCGGCGACCAGGAAGGGGGCCGCCGCGAAGCACGAGAGCGGGATCACCACGAAGCACAAGAGCTGCAGCGGCGTTTTTTTGTCCATCCTAGCACGCCCTTCCCGCCGCCGGCACGCCGCGGCCGTTCAGCGTCCCGCCCGCGGCATCGGCCGGGGCCGCTTTCGGCGCCGGGGAGCTCGGCGCGCCGGCACGGCCGCCGATGCCCGCGACGCGTCCGATTCCGCGGACTGCCGAGGTTTTGCGGCCGCGAGGCCGCCGGCCCGGGGACGCGCCGGCATCCCCGAAGCCTTCCCGGGCGCCGAACCCCGCGATCGCGCGGGACGCGGCGCCCCGCGGGGCGGCAGCGCGCGCATTTGCGGGAGCCCCCGGGGGCAAGCCGAACGGGCGGGCCCCGATGCCGGCATCCCCGCCCGCATCACCCCTCGCGGGATCCCGCCGGCCCGGCGGAACGGCATCCCGCGCGCCGGCCGCATCCGCGGAACCGGTCGCGGGCGCGATGCCCGCGCGGGATGCGCCATTCGGCGGCGAGCCGGAATCAGGGGTCACGCCGCGTTCCGGGCGGGCGCGAAGCCCGCGCGGCAGGCGAAGGCGGCGCTCCCGCGCCGGGAATCGCGGAACCGCCGCGCGCATCGGGGCAGGCGGCGCTGCTTTTGCCGCGTTTTTTATGCATCTCATGGCCCCACGGCAACGACGGGCTCACGTCGTATAACAATTGCGATACAAAGTTAGCCGCGTACAATCCAGAAATCGCCTCGCGCGCCGATCCGCGACCGGAACTGGTGGCTCGCGGGGGAGGGGCAGGCGGGGCGGTCCCGAAACCGTTTCGCATCCCGGCCGGCGGGGCGGTCCCGAAACCGTTTCGCATCCCGGCCGGCGGGGCGGCCCGCCGCGCGGCCGGGGCGGAAGCGGGGGCGCGCGGGGGCCGGAACGCTCCCCCGGCGAAAACTCCGCGCGCGAACCCGGCGAAAGGGGCACGCGGCGATGGCAAGACTAGATCCCGCCGGGGCGAAGCGGATGGCGGGCGAGGTGGGGGGCCGGGATCGCGGCCCTGACGGGGGCCCGCGCCGCGCGCGGCAGTTCCGCGCCCGGTACCGCGGGGCGGGGAAGGTGACCGCGCCGGGCGCACGGGGCGGCCCGGTCGGCGAATCGCGGGAAGCTCGCCAGTCTGCCTGTGTGCTGCGAGCAGCCCACACGCATGCCCCCGGCTCACCTTGATCTCCCGGGCTATTTCTGCAATCCTGCGCCCCTTCCTGCGCTCCCTGATCGCGTGTTTGATCTGCCCGTCAGTCAGGAAGTCCGCCATCTGCCTTTGCTACTGGTACGCCTAGAAAAACCCCCGGCAGGCCGCCTGGAGTTAGTGTGACTTAATTTTCATACAACGCAGATGGACTATTGTGCCGCGAAATTTTATAACGGAGGACGGAAGCGGCAGTTGTGTTGAGATTCGCAATGCCCACATGGGAAGATCGCGCGGAGCCCATGGTCGCAAAACGGCAGTTCGCGTCGGGCTCGGTTTGCCGGACGCGAATTGTCGGGGGGGAAGTGATCCGCGATCCGCGCCGGACTCTCGTGCCAACCCACGAGCCAGCCCACAGACTTACCGTGGATGTCCCCTCGCCCGTTCGCGTAATAAATGTCGGTGGAGAAGAGCATCTGAACTACCGTCCGGCAGAAATGGTCGAAAACGAGATTTACCCCGTAAAATGGAACGGGGAGAACCGCGCCTTGCGGAAAAGCGGCGAGAATGTGGAACTGTACGAGTTCATCCCAGATAACGGCTAGCGAGATCCGCGGATGCGTGGGCCCCGCAATGGGGGCATGCAAGAAGAACGGCCTTGCTCCGATCATTGCCAAGCCGTGCGAACGCGTCGCGATTCCCGCAAAGAGGGCGTTTCGAAATCCCCGCGTGGCTGCCATGCGCGGGAATGCCGGTGGCACGATCCCGCTTGCGGAACGTTTGGCAGGGCAACACGGCGATTCCTGAAAACGAAGCCGTCGCAAGCGTTGAGGCCACGGACTATGACATGCGCGCCAAGACGCGCATGTCCGCGCCAATGCAAGACAAACAACGGCGCTGGAACCATAATCAAAGTTTCGATCGCGGTGAATCGCTCAACCCCGCCGCCAGATTCCCCCGGGGGCTTTGCGGTTGATGATGCGATTCAGATCATCGCGCATACGCCAAAAAAGAGCCTCCGTCCACATGATTTTCAACGGTACCGGCCAAGCGATGCGCTGTCCGGAACAACGGATGTTGGTGTGGGTTGCGAACCGCCAATGACAATTACGGCGTCCACGATCTCAGCAACGGCGTGGTGCTGAGCACAAAAGCCGCGGTGGGCCAGATCAACGAGACGAAGTTCTTCGCGCGGGAAGGCGAGCCGGCATATCCCGTCGACGCAGGCCCGCTCGTAAAGATCAAGAAGAAATAGGCCCGCGGGGGCACGCGCTTATGATGCGGATCTGCCGAGCATCCCGCGGCGCGCCCGCAAAACCCCGAGTTGCGCAACAGTTCCCCGTCCGGGGGTTGAAGATGCGCTGTTTTGGTAAGAGAACCGTGCGCGCCGCGCTCTGCAGGAAGGAGCTCGTGCCCGCTGAGCCATTCCGCCGCCTTGCGCGGAGGCGGTCGTCGCGGCGTGCGGCCGTGCCGCCGTCCACCAAAAACTTCGCCCTTTGGGGCCAAACTTCCACCCGTGCGGCACCGCCCGCGGCGAAATTTCCGGCGGTCGGGGGCACGCATCGAAGATTCCGGGGCGCGAATCCCCCGTTTCGCGCCGGCCCGCGCGCCGCGCGGCGCCGGAGCGCCGCTTCCCGAAACGGGCCCGCTTCCCGCGCCCCGGCTCGGCGGGGGCGGCGCCGCCGGCCCGCATCCGCGATCCCGCGGGCCGCGCCGAAGGTTGTGGCGCCTCCGGCCCCCGGCGCCCCGCCCGCGCGCCCCGCCCCGCGCCGCCGGATCGGCCTCCCGCCCGGCGATCCGCGAGGGAGGCCCGCGGGGACGCCGGAGCGCGGGCGGCCCGCCCGCCCGCCCGCATTCTGCGGGCATCCCCCGCGCGCGCCCCCGGATCGCCTCGTTCCCTTGGGCCATCCCCGACGCCTTGCGCCCCTTCTCGTGTTCCTCGATCGCGCATTTGATCCGCATGTCGATCAGGAGGCCCGCCATCTGCTTTTGTGGCTGGCATGGCCTGGAAAAACTGCCCGCTGGCCGCCGAGAGTCGGGGTGACGTGGTTTCCGTACGACGCAGATCGGCATCGTCCGCGGGGAGGCCGTTTTCGGCCGTCGCATCGGGCGGGCGGTCAGCGGCCGCGCCCTCCAGGCACCCCGAAGGCGATGCGCGGGGCGGGCTCGGCCAGTCGGGCAGGCGGCCCGCGGCCGCGCCCCCCAGGCACCCCGCGGGGGAGCGGCCCCCGGACGGCGCCGGCGGCATCCAGGTCCGCCTTCCCGCCGGGCGCGTCCCCGCGCCTGCCCGCGCAGGCCGGCGCGGCGCCCGGGCCGGTTGCCGACGAACGGCTCGGGATGCGCCCCGCCCGCCCCCGGGCTTCCCGCCGATCGGGCCGGCGCGCCGCGCCCCGGCGCGGCCCCCGGGGCGCGGCGCGGCGAAGGCGGGCCGCCGCGCGCGGAGGCCGCCGCGCGGCGGGGGAATGCGGCGCGGGGCCCCTCCCCCCGCCCCGCCTGCGCGCCGCGCCCGGCGGCGCCCGCGGGGGCGCCCGTCCGGCCGCGCGCCCCCGGTTCGCCGCGGAATGCGGGGCGTCCAGCCGCGCGCGGGACCGCCCTTCGGGGAGATGCCGCGGGGGCCGCGGGCCCCGCCGCGGGAAAAGCCGCCACAAAACCGCGATCCCGCGGGCTTTCGGGGGCCCGGCGCCGGGCGGGCGGGCGGGCGCCAGCCGGGACAGCGAGCGGAATGGCGGGAGCGGCCGCGGGGTCCGCGGGGCGGGCCGCCGGAAGATGCGCGCGGGACGGCCCCGGCGGCATTTTGGCCCCCGCGAAAAAAGCCGCCCGGGCGCGCCGGAGTGGGGCCCCGCCGATGCGAGCCGCCGGCGCGGTTGCCGGGGGCGCGGGCGCCCGCGGGTTCCCGGGCGCCCCGCGCGGGCAGCGCGGCGCGGCCGGGCGCGCCCCGGATGGGGGCGGCGCCGTCCCGCCGCCTGGCGGGTTCGCCGGCGCGGCGCCCGGCGGGGCGGCGGCGGGGGGC
This sequence comes from uncultured Candidatus Cenarchaeum sp., assembly GCA_958295735.1. GTDB lineage: Archaea > Thermoproteota > Nitrososphaeria > Nitrososphaerales > Nitrosopumilaceae > Cenarchaeum. The sequence goes on along the minus strand of OY282369.1, from coordinate 2,214,880 downwards.
AGTCCGGGGCAGGGGCGGGCGCGGCGATCGGCTCCCGCGGAATGCGCCGCCGCGCCAAAAAGCCCCGGCGGCTTGCTCTTAATCCAGCTGGGATTGGAGCAGTTCCTGCTTCAGCTGGGCTTGGTGCAGTGTATGCTCCAACCGGGACAGGAGCATTTCCTGTTCCCACTCGGGCAGCTTTGCAAAGCGCGCTGCCGTCATTTCCGCATGTTTCCTCAGATCGCCCTTCTTGTATTTTTGTTCCACGGTGCGGGATGGCGGGGCTTCGGTATAAGCCTTCCAGATCGGCATCGTCTACAGGGAGGTCGTTTTCGGCCGTCGCCCCGTGCGGGCGGTCCGCGGCCGCGCCCTCCAGGCACCACGCGTGGGAGCACCCCGGGACGGCGCCGGGCGGGCGGGCGGGCGGGCGCCAGCCGGGACAGCGAGCGGAATGGCGGGAGCGGCCGCGGGGTCCGCGGGGCGGGCCGCCGGAGGATGCGCGCGGGACGGCCCCCGGCGGCATTTTGGCCCCCGCGAAAAAAGCCGCCCGGGGCGCGCCGGAGTGGGGCCCCGCCGATGCGAGCCGCCGGCGCTGTTGCCGGGGGCGCGGGCGCCCGCGGGTTCCCGGGCTCGTGTGCCTTGCGGAGAGCATCCTCCTCTTCGGAGGTTGCCGGGGGCGCGGGCGCCCGCGGGTTCCCGGGCGCCCCGCGCGGGCCTAGCGCGCCCCGGATGCGGCCGCGGGCGGGGGCGGCGCCGTCCCGCCGCCGGGCGGGTTCGCCGGCGCGGCGCCCGGCGGGGCGGCGGCAGCACCGCGCGGCGCCCGGCGGGGCGGCGGCGGGGATGCGGCGCGGGGGGCAGTCCGGGTTACGGAGCGGGATTTCTATTGAGCGATGAATGGGGCGGCGGCGGGGATGCGGCATGTGGGGCAGTCCGGGGCAGGGGCGGGCGCGGCGATCGGCTCCCGCGGAATGCGCCGCCGCGCCAAAAAGCCCCGGCGGCTTGCTCTTAATCCAGCTGGGATTGGAGCAGTTCCTGCTTCAGCTGGGCTTGGTGCAGTGTATGCTCCAACCGGGACAGGAGCATTTCCTGTTCCCACTCGGGCAGCTTTGCAAAGCGCGCTGCCGTCATTTCCGCATGTTTCCTCAGATCGCCCTTCTTGTATTTTTGTTCCACGGTGCGGGATGGCGGGGCTTTGGTATAAGCCTCATCATTCGGCATGGTTCAGCGAGAGGCCGTTTTCGGCCATCGTTTTGAGCAGGCAGTCCACGGCCGCATCCTCCTTCTTCAAGGACTCCCCGTAGGGGAGCAGCTTCGGGGCAACCTCGGCGGCATTCCATTCCGCCTTCCTGCCGGACGCGTCCTTGCGCCTGCCCATGGTAAAGAGGTCGGTGTGGCGCCTGGGCGAGATGCCGGCGAACGGCTTGAAGTGCACCTTGCCCTCCTGCGGGCTTCCCACGCTGATCGAGTCGGCGAACAGCTTCCCGGCGTGGCTCTTCTCGTACGTCTCGACGAATACGAGCAGCCGTATGCCGGCGGCCACGATGAGCTTCGCGCAGACGTGGCATGGGAACGTGGTGCAGTACATGATGCCGCCCCTCACGGACGCGACGCGCCTGGCGACGCCCACGAGGGCGTCCATCTCGGCGTGCATCTCCCTGCTGTACTCGGTCACGTCCATGATCTTCATCCCGGACAGATCTGCTGTTCGGCGCGCCGCGGCCGCGATCTCCTCGCCGCTCATGCCCTCGAATTCCGCCGCGAGCATGCCGGCCTTCTCGATCCGCGAGAGCGCGTCCGCGAGCATTCCCTCGCGCTCCCTCTGGTTCGAGTCGTGCCCTATCCTGAACTCGCGCCGGTCGTTCCCGTCCCCCTCCGCGTACGCCCCGCCCCCCGCCTTTGGCACCTCGTTGAAGCCGGAAGCGATCAGGTCGCCGTTGGCGTCCCATACGGCCGCCCCCACCTGCCTGGACATGGACGAGGACTGGAAGGAGCTGGTGAACGCGTGGGACATGCACGTCTCCTCCGCGGTCGGGGTGATGAAGGGGTTGCCGAACACCAGCCCGACGAGCCGGTCGATCTGGGGCCGGACGGAGGCCGGATCCAGCGCATCCACGAAATAGTCCGCCACGCGGTACGCGACCCTCACCAGCTGCCCGGAGCCGCCCTCCTCGCTATAGTCCCTGTCCATGAGGCGCTCGGCGGCGTCCCCCACCTTCTTCTCCAGCTCCCTCACCCTCGCGTCCCTCGGCGAGTACGCGGAGACGAGCATGGGCCGCCCGCCGAACGTGTCGAGCAGCGCCTCGATCTCGCTGGCGCGCGTGATCAATTTCAGCATGTAGGCGTGGCCGGCGGCCGGCTTCTCCACGGATCCCGTGATGCGCTCGCGGGACATCCGCATCAGCATCATTGCCAGGGACGCGGCGGCGCCCGGTCCCGCAATGCGTTCCAGCTCGTTGCCGCGCTCCATCCGGGACGAGATCCGGTCGTGCTCGGTGCCCTCCCCCGCGGGCGTCCCCAGGCCCGCGACCTCCGACAGCGCGGCGCCGAGATCGATTTTTTCCGAACTGTACTTGACCTTGGCCAGCGCCTTGGCGATCGCGTCGCAGATGCAGTCCACGTCCGTCCCCAGCGCGCCGATCACGCAGATGACCAGTTCCGGCCTGTGTTCGCCAGCCAAGATGCCGGCTACTGGAGTATGGAGGTTACAACTATTCGCTTTCGCGCAGCGCATCCCGCAACCCGGGTCTCGGGCGCGGAAAACCGCCGCGCCGGCGCCCGCAGGCACCGGATCGCGCCCCGGGCGCGGGGCCGGCGGCGCTCCCCGCGGATCGGCGGGGCCGCCCCCGCTCAGTCGCACGCGGCGGCGTACGTCACGTTCTGGAGCACGCGGCCCTCCGTCACCGCGACGGCCCCGCGCAGGTCCAGCCTGAACAGGACGTCCAGGCTCTCGCCCGCGGCGAGCCCCCCCGCCACGGTCGCGCCGTCGCGCAGGTCGGCCCACCCCGAACGGATGCCGATCTCGGTGGCCCCGGCGGGGAGCACCGCGGGGCCGCCGCTCCCGGCCATCCAGTCCCCGGCGCCCAGCACCACCCGGGAGACGGGCAGCGTGCCGACGTTGGTCACCGTCTGCGTGAACGGGGCCGAGACGGAGCCGGCCTCCACCTCGCCGAACTCGGCGGCCCCCGTCCGCAGGCCTATCCCGCACGTCCCCGGGCCGGATGCCGTCCCGGCGAGCTCCCACCTCCCGTCCCCGGCCTCCCACACGCCGTACGCGGGCGGCATCCGGAGGCCGCCGTCCGCGCCGGCCCGCAGGGGGCCCAGCGCGCCCCCGTGGAGCGGCGCCGCCGCCGCGACGGCCCCGGCCAGCGCGCCCGGGGCCGGCGGGTACCCGGACCCGCGCAGCGCGCCGCCCAGCAACAGGACGGCATCGTGCGAGGCGATCTCCCGCATCCCCGCCCCCTCCCCGCCGCCGAGCAGGAGCGCCGACGCGATGCGGGCCGCCGACGCGCCGCCGTCCGGCCCCCCCGCGTACGCCGAGACCAGCGTCGCGCCGGCGCCCAGGCCGGCGGCGGCATCCGGGACGGGCCCCGCGGCGTACCCGGCGGTGTCCAGCGCCAGCCACGGGACGACCGCCAGCGAGTTGTAGTCGGAGGCGGCGGCGGCCATGCCGCCCAGGCCGGCGGCGGTCCCGACGAACAGCACCGCGACCTGCCCCGGGGCCGCATCCGCGGAGGCCCGCGAGGCCGCCGCGCCCAGCAGGGCGGCGGCGGCGCCCCAGTCCGCGCCGCCGGGGGGGAACCTGGCCGCCACCGAGACGTCCACGGAGCGGGACGGGGCGAGCAGCTCCACGGCATCCATGTGGCGGGCGCCCCAGCCGGAGTCGGGGGCGGCGGCCACCAGGCGGCGCACGTCCCTGGAGAACGCCAGGTCGAGCAGGGCCGCGGCGCTGGTGCGCTCCCCCCCGTGCGCGCGGGTGTCCAGCCGGAACGCGCCGGGGCCCGCCTCCGCGGCCGGATCCTCCGGCGAGGCGTGCGGGCTCACCAGGACCAGCCCCGCCGAGGAGGCGCGGGCCGCCACGAGGGCCAGGCCGGCGTCCGTGGGCGGCCCCGCGTAGGCCAGGGGGGCCGCCGAGCCGTTGGCCGCCAGCAGTTCCTCGAGGGCGGCCGGGAGCCCGGCCGATCCGCCCGCCGCCCGCAGATCCACGTAGAACGAGCCGTTCCCCGCCTGCGCCCGGTTAAAGTCGTCGGCGGCCAGCAGCATCGCGCCGCGGGCGGAGCCGTTGGCCAGCGCGCCGATCGCGGCGCAGGGCATCCCGCCGGCCGCGCAGTAGGCGCCGTCCGCCCGCGCGCGGACGGGCAGCGCGCCCCAGCTCCCGTCCTCCCGCACGTTCCACGCGCCGTAATACGCGGGGGAGCGCAGGTCGCCGGCGACGTCGAGCGACACGTCGCCGAGGGCGCCTTCATGCGCGCGCGCGGCGGCCGGGACGAGCGAGGCCACCTCGGCCGGCCCGTACGCGCCGGCCGCCGAGGCGGCCCGGACGGCCCCGCCCAGCACGAGCACGGAATCGTGCGCGGCGTACTCGCGCGCGGACGCGCCCGGCACGAGCCGGTCGACGCGCTCCGCGGCGGGGCCCCCCGCGGGGGCGAACGCGAGCGCCGTCGCGTTGGCCCGCAGCGCGAACTCCAGGGCCGGCGAGCCCGGTTCCACGGGATCCGCGGCCGGATCCAGCGCGCCGCCGGCGACGAACCACCGCAGTTCGGCGAGCCGCGGGTGCGCTGCCGCGGCCCCGGCGGCGCCCCCGAGCGCGGTGCCGGGCCCGCCGGCGAGCAGCACCGCCGCGGGGCCGGCCGGCGGGTCGGCGGCCAGCGCCGCGTCGAGCGACGACGCCGCGGCCGCCCAGTCGGGCGAGGAGGGATCGAGCGCGGCGCCGGGGCGCGCGTCCACGCCGGCCGCCGCCAGGTCCCTGGTGAAGTTGGCCGCGAGGAGGCGGCCGGGGCCGTCGTCCTGCCCCACCACGAGGGCGGTCGCGATCCCCCCGCCCGCGAGCATCGACGCCAGGGCGGGGCCCGCCGCGCGCGCCGGCGGGGCGAGCCGGAACGCGCCGTCGCCGGGCGCCGCCGGCTCCTGGCCGTGCGGGGTCGGGCTCACCAGCACTATGCCGTTCCGCGCGGCGTAGGCCAGGGCGGCCTCGTCGGCGGCGCCCACGAAATAGGACGGCCCGTCCCCGCCGGCGCGCGCCGCCTCCATGGCGGCCGCCGTATCCGACCCGTTCGCGCGGTGCAGCGAGACGTCCAGGTACGGCCCGCCGCCCCCGCGGGCCAGCTGCTCCCGGTTGAAGTCGTCGGCGGCCAGTTCGGCCGCATCCGCCATCCTGTCGCCCGCGGGATCCGCCGGGGCCAGCACCCCCACCTTGACGCACGGGCCGTCCGCCCCCGTGCAGAAGGTGCCCGGGGCCGCCTCCGGGGCCGCCTCCGGGGCGGCCAGCTCCCAGGCGCCGCCCGCGCCCGCCTCCCATATAGCGTACGAGACCGGGGCGCGCAGGTCGCCGGCCGCGTTGAGCGATATGTCGCCCAGCGCCCCCGTATGCGCGAGCGCGGCGGCCGGCACGAGCGCGGCCACCTCGGCCGGCCCGTACCTGCCGGCGCCGGCGGCCGCGGCGGCCTCCCGCACGGCCCCGCCCAGCACGAATACCGAGTCGTATGCCGAATAGGCGCGCGCCGAGGCCGTCGCGTTCAGGGCGGCCAGGGCCGAACCCACGGCCGCCCTGGCGGCCGCGCCCCCGGGGGCCTCCGCCGGCGCCAGCACGGTGAGCCGCACGGACTGCGCCGCGGCCTGCGCCTCGGCGCCCAGCACGGGCGGCGGGTGCGCGCCGCCGCCGGCCGCGAACCACCTCGCCGAGCTGAGGTTCCCGTACGGGGCGGCCGCCGCCGCCATGGCCCCGGCGTCCGCATCCTCCCCAGCAACGAGCAGCAGCGCGGCCCCCTCCCCGGCCCCCGCCATGCTGCGGTCCAGCGCGGGCAGCGCGCCCTCCCAGCCGCCCGGGCCGTACCTGACCGTCCCGGCCGCCCCCACGCCCGACGCGTTGAGCGCGGCGGCCAGCGCGGCCAGCGCGGCGTCGCCGGGCGGGCCCTCCGGCGCCGCCGCGACCGCCGCTCCTGTCCCGGCGCCCGCCATCACGGCGGCCAGGGCCGGCGCCTCCAGCAGCATGCTGGGCGCGAGCCGGAAGACCTCGTCCCCGGGTATGGCCAGGTGGGCGGCCGTGGACGAGGGGCTCACCAGCACGATGCCGTTCCGCGCCGCGTACCCGCGGGCGGCATCCAGGGCGGCATCGGACGAGGGGCCCACGTAGTAGGACGGCCCGCCCCCGCCCGCGCGCGCGGCCGCCAGGGCCGCCGCGGGGCCGGACCCGTTCGCATGATGCACCGAGACGTCCAGGTACGGCCCGCCGCCCCCGCGGGCCAGCTGCCCCGCGTTGAACGCGTCGGCGGCCAGGACGGCCGCATCCGGCACGGGGCCGTCCGCGGGATCCGCCGAGGCCAGCACCCCCACCATGACGCACGAGCCGCCGGCCCCCGCGCAGAAGGTGTCCGGGGCCGCCTCCGAGGCGGCCAGCTCCCAAGAGCCGCCCGCGGCCACTTCCCAGACGCCGTACGAGACCGGCGCGCGCAGGTCGCCGGCCGCGTTGAGCGATATGTCGCCGAGCGCGCCCGTATACGCGCGCGCCGCGGCCGGGATGCGGGCGGCCACCTCGGCCGGCCCGTACGCGCCCCCCGCCGAGGCGGCCGCCTGCACGGCCCTGCCCAGCAAGAACACGGAATCGTGCGCGGAATAGTCGTACGCGTTGGCCGTCTTGTTGAGGGCGGCCAGGGCGGAATCGACGGACGCCCTGGCGGCCGCGCCGCCCGCGGCGTCCTCTACCGCGAGCGCGGTGAGCCGCACGGACCGCGCCACGGCCAGCGCCCCGGCGTCCCGCATAGGCGATCCCGGGTCCAGGACGCCGCTCGGCACGAACCACCTCGTCGAGTTGAGGCTCCCGTAGGGGGCGGCCGCCGCGGCCATGGCCTCGAGGTCCGCGGAGAACCCGGCCATCAGCAGCAGCGCTGCCCCCTCCCCGGCCCCCGCCACCGCCGCGTCCAGCGCGGGCAGGGAGGCCTCCCAGCCGTCCGGGTCGTACCGGACCGTTCCGGCCGCGCGCACGCCGGACGCGTTGAGCGCGGCGGACATCTCGGCCAGGATGCTGTCGCCGAACGTGCCCGTGGTCGCTGCCGTCACCGCCGCCCTTACGGGGGCGCCGGCCATGACCCCGGCCACCACGGCCGCCTCCTGCCGCACGGTGGGCGCGAGCCGGAACACGGAATCCCCGGGTATGGCCAGCGAGGCCGCCGACGAGGAGGGGCTGACCAGCACTATCCCGCTGTCCGCGGCGTACCCGAGCACGTCGGCCAGGTCGCCGCTGTGCGTGGGGCCCACGTAGTACATGACGGGATCGGAGGCCCGGCGCGCCTCGAGGCCCGCCAGGGCATCCCCGTGCGTTATGCCGTGGACCTCCATCCTCACCAGCACCGAGTCCGGGCCGCCGGCCAGCTGCTCCGAGTTGAACGCGGCGGCGGCGGCCAGCATCGAGTCGAGCCTCTGCATGTCGAACGGGTCGGCTTCGTCGAGCAGCGCCCCCACCGTCACGCACCGGTCCGCCTCCAGGTGGTCGCACGAGACCGCGGCCGTCGTCTGTGCGGCCGCCCCCGGGCCCTGCCAGGCCGCGAGGGCCAGCACGGCCAGGGCCGCGGCCAGCGCGTGGTTCACGGAAGGATCTTCCGGGATCGCCTATTAAGCTCACGGGCCCGGGAGGGCACGGGGTCGGCACCCTCCCCCCCCCCCTTCAGGCGCGGATCCGGATCGGCGAAGTTGTTTTCACGCCTGCGGCTGGCTGGTGCGTGACCCCATACGCGGGAGGGCGGGGGGCGGGCGGCCCCCGCCCCGCGCGAAGATCCGGATCGGCGGGGGCGCCTTTGCCGCCCGGCGGGCGCGCGGCCCGCACGCGGGAGGGCCCCCCGCCGTACCGCGGCGCCGATCCCCCGGCCGGCGGCCCCCGCCCCCGGGCGCAGATCCGGATCGGCAAAGGCGTTTTCGCGACCGCCTGGCGGGCGCGCGGCCCGCACGCGGGAGGGCCCCCGCCGTACCGCTTTCCCGCGGCGCCGATCCCCCGGCCGGCGGCCCCCGCCCCCGGGCGCGCCGCATCCGCCGATCCGCGGCGGGCGGAAGCCCTCCCCCCCCCTCGCCGCCGCGGGCCCGGCGGCGGGGCCGGGCGGGCCCGGCGGCGGGGCCGGGCGGGGCCGGGCGGGACTCGCGGGGGCGCGCGCTGCCCGGGGCGCGGGCGCGCGGCGGCGGCCGGGGCCGGGGCCGCGGCCGGAAAGCCGGCCGGCCCCGCCCGGCGCCGCTGCGGGGTGCGCCGGCGCCCCCGCCGCGCAGGCTCCGGACTCCGCGCGCGGCGCGGGGGCGATCACGGGCATGCCGCCGGCGCCCGGAGGCCCGGCCGCGCCGCGCGCGCCGGCGGAGCCGGCCGCGCCGCAACGGGATCGGTTGCAGCCCGCATCACAGAAGGGCGTCTAGCCCTGCTTGGCTTTTGTTCTGATGCCTTGCGCCGCGCGCGCGATCGCGGCCGCGGCGTTCGGCGGGGAGCTGCCGGACCGCGCTCCCGTCCCCGCGTTCCGCCTTGCAGATCTTCTTTGGCAGGTGTGACCTTGCGTCCTTCACGCGCCTCGACAGCTTGAGGCCGTGCCCGCCTTTCCCCCCTTCTTAGCCGCGCCGATGCTGCAGAATTTGTCCATCGCCCCGTTCACCCGACTCTGCCGGATCTGGCCCCGTTCTCCCTATGCCAGACCAGCTCGCATGGTACTCTACAAGGCTGCCCGCGAGTCCGCCCACGGTGGCCGATGTTTCGCTGGCGCCTTCTGCCAAACTCGGGAGCATGCGACGGTACGAGACTGCCACCATGCAGGGAACCGGCGGTCGGATCTTGCGAACCTGTCTTTCTCGCACTCTGCCGATCTGCTTCATGTTTGTTTCTATTTTGCCGCCCAGCCTTCCGTCAAAATATTCGCAGGCGGCGGATCCGCGCGCGCGGTTCAGCGCGATGTCGTCCCCCCGGCCGCCCCTGCCCTCGGCCACGCGCCGCCCCGCTGCGCGCGCGCCTGCGGGCGCGCCAGCATCAGGCGCTGTGCGCAATCGGCCCCGCGCTCGCCCTTCCGGCGCGCGGCCGCCGGCGTACGGGGCCCGCGCGCGGCCGCCGCGGCCCCCGTCAAGCCTCTCCGGCATCCCGACAAGCGTGTCGCGGCCGTCGTCGCGCACGAGCAGCAAGGGGGAGTGCTGCTCGATCCCTCCCGAAGCCGCCATCCGGCCCCGCCTGATGCCGGCGTGTTTTTTCACCGGGTCTCCCACGCTTTCCAGCAGGCTTTCCTCGCGTCGGGGGAGAGATGGCTCGATCTCGCACGCTATCCCCTCGTGCCCCCGCCGCGCTGGAATACCGCAACAGGAGTCGCCGTCCCCTCCGGTGCCTCCACGGGCGGCTCGCTCGCCTTGAAACCGCACTCCTCGCCCTTCCCGGACTCGTGCTTGGGGCCTGCCGACGTCACCGCGGTTGTGTGATACGCGTCAAGCTCCTCCCGCATGCCCGCGCGACGGTCCCCGTCCGCGCTCATTCCCGCGCGCCGCCGGCCGCGGTCTCTTCGCACCTTTTGATCGCCCCCTCCCTGAACGACGAGGTAAGAAACTCCGAGAACCTCATGAGCGCGGCGGCCGAGGACTTGATCTGGGGTATTACGAGCAGCTCGTCGTCGCTCACGGTCATTATGGAGAACGACGATTTGTCGTTCCAGTCCAGGACGAGCATGTGGACGTGGGGGTCCCCCCCGCGCATTACGGAATAGCTGCAGTTCGGGTATTTTTTCATGATCTTCAGGAACTTTTTCATCATCTGCTCGTCCCGGAAGACGCTCGCGCCGAATTTCACGAGGAGCGGCCTCGGCGCCCTGTCCTCGTTTTCGCCCCTTCCCAGCTTGCTCAACATCGCCCTGCTTTCCATCGCCTCCCTCGCCATCGGGCGCAGCAGCCAGGCGAACACGCCCCCGAACGTTCCCGCGCGTACGGACACCAGGCCCTTGCGCGACACGGACAGGTCCAAGTCGGGGTCGGATTCGGGTCCGGCGAGCACCCTCACGCTGCTGACGTACCCGCCGCCGTTTCTGGCCTCTTCGAACACCCCTTCGATCGTGCCGGCGTCCTCCTCGCGCGGGTTCCACGTCCTCTCGGTTTTGAGTTTGGCCCCAACGGCCTTCTTCACGACGTACCCCGCCAAGGCAAGCTGCCTGCCGGTGCCCTTTTCGTAACTTCGGAGGGCTTTGAGCAGCGTTTCGGAGCTGACTGCCGCGGCCAGGATGCGCGGGTGCGAGCCCTTGATTATGCGGGACACGCGCTTTGAAAAGAACTCCGCCCCGCCGCCGGCCACGGCGTACAGCTCGTCGCCCGCTTGCACCGTGTGGAAGATCTTCGCCGGCTGGCCCCCGTCCCTCACCTCGAATTCGCCGTGACGAAAGTCCCCGTACTCCGAGGATTTGCCCCGCACCGCCAACTTGCCGGGGAGTCGCGCCTTCGTTATGATCTCGACCGCGTCCGAGTCGGACAGCAGGCACTGCACCTTGACGGCCCCGCAACCTTTCAGTCGGTCGTCCAAGGCGGCGGCCAGGCCGGGCGGGAGGTCGGGCGCATCCATCCACCGTGTCGGCGCCCCCCGCGTTATTGTGCGTTTTCTGCCGCGGCGATCCCGCCTCCCCCCTCCCGCCGGCCCCGGGGCCGCCCCGGCAGCCCCGCGCGCCGCGCGGTCCCCGCCGGATCGGGGATCCCCGGGCGCGCGCCTGCCCCGATCCCCGCGGATGCGGGCGCGCTTTTCCCCCGCCGCGCTTCCCCGCCCGCGCTGTCCCGGCCGCCTTGCCGGGGCCGGGCCGCTGCCGGGCGGCCCTCCCGCGCGCATCGGCGAGGGATCCCGCAACGGGGCCGGCCCTCGGCCGGCGGCGGCGCCCCGATCCCGCGTTTTTTGGTGCTAGTAAAAAGACGGCGGGGGCGCGGCTGCGCGGCTAGCCGTCGCTTCTGAGCCACCTTATCGCTTCCGCGGCGGTGGCAAACTCGCGTTCCGTGGGCTCGGCGAGCGCCTCGTCTATGTCCCTCATCTCCCGCTCGGACGGCGGGGGCGGGCGCGCGTCGCAGTTCGTTTCCGGCATCGCGCGCCCTGCATGTTCACGGTATTTAACGGCATCTGCGGGCCTAGTCCATCTCACAATCACGCCTACGACGGACGCGGGATCCTCGCCCCGGATGCCCCGCGCCCGGCCCGCATCCACAAAGCGGTCAGGCGGCGGCCGCGCGCAGGTGGGGCATGACCCGCGTGGCGAACCGGTCGATGCTCCCGAAGTAGTTCTTGCCCCAGAACCGTATAACGAAGTGGTTCACGCCGGCCCTCATGAAGCGCTCGAAGGTGGGTATGACGTCGTCAGGCGTCCCCACTGCCGTCGAAGAGCGGGCCACCCGGTCCGGTATCTTGGTGGCCGCCTCCCTCATCTTTACTATCCACTCCTGGTTGGACATTGAATACTCGGTGAAGTACTTGACGAAGTCGAAGCCCTCGATGTCCTTCAGGCCGTGCACGCGCAGCACCTCCGGCTTGAACAGGCTCACCTTGACGGCCTCCTTCATGCGGGCCCACGACTCCTCGGCGTCCTCGGAAAAGTACACGTCGATGTCGAGGGCCATCTGGAAGCCCTCCCTCTCCCGCTCCGCCCTCTGGTGCTTTTCCATGGAGGCCTCTATCTTCGCCTTGTGGTCCTCGAAGAGTTCCGGGGTGTACCCTATGGGCAGCCACCCGTCCCCCAGCTTTCCCGTGAGCTCCAGCGTGCGCCTGCCGCCGGCGGCCATGTACGTGGGGGGGTGGGGCTTGCGGACGGACGGGGCCTGGAGGCACGCCCCCTCCAGCCGGTAGTATTTCCCGGAATAGTCGACCGTATCGTCCGGCGTGGACCCGTACAGCGCCTTTATCACCTCTATCTGCTCGGCCCACTTCCCGACAGGCTTCTCGAAGGGTATGCAGAACTCCTTTAGGTTCTGCGCCTCGCCGGCCCCGATCCCGAGTATCGCCCTGCCCTTCGATATGCGGTCTAGCGTTATGGCGGCCAGCGCGATGTTGGACGGGTGGCGCCGTATCGCGTCGGTAACGCACGTGCCGAGCTCCACGTTGTTCGTCACCGCGGCTATCCCGGACAGCATCACCCACGGGTCCAGGACGACGGCCGACTTCCACTGGGGGACGTTGGTGTGGTCCATGTAGAACACGGAATCGTACCCCGTCTTGTCGGCCAGTATGCAGGCGGTGAGTATCTGGTCCTCCGTGTAGCCGGCCCTGGCCACGTTGAGGCCGTTCTGGATGCCGAACTTTAGCGATCCCATTCCCCGTGGCGCCGCCCGCGCGGTAATTAAGTTGTATGTGCCGGCGCGTTAGGGCGAGCTAACCGGCGCGGGGCCGCCCGCGGGGCCGCCGCGCTCGCCCGGCCCCGCGGCCGGCGGCCCGCGTTTTCCGGCGCCCGCGCCGCGGCCTGGCGGCTGGCCGGCCGGATCCGCGGGGCGGCGGGCGGCTACACGTTGCCCGACTTTATGTCCTCCAGGCACCGCACCACGTCGTCGCGGGTCACGGGCACGGGGTTGGGATCCAGGTGCCCCCTGTCGGCCATCACCACGTCGGCCGCGGCCCCGACGTCTGCCTTGAGATCCAGCCCGCCGAACCCGAGCTTTTCGACGCACTCCTTGAACCTTTCGTAGAACGCGGACTTGTTGTGGCGGTGGGCCACCGCGGTGCACGCGGAGAGGGAGTAGCCGTGCGGGATCCCCTCGTTGGAAAAGACGTACGAGAGGGCGTGGCCCAGCGTCGTGGAGCAGTTGCCGAAGCCCATCCCGGACAGCATCGATCCGTACGGGTAGTTCTCGGGCCTGCCGTTCATTATGGCGTCGTGCAGTATGTCGAACGCCTCCCCGCAGAGGGTCCTGGTGAGCTCGCTGCCCAGCCTGCTGTCGTACCCCTCCGTGGCCTGGGCGCACGCGTCGCAGACCGAGTTCTTCACTATCTGCTCCGGCGTGCCTTCTAGGAAGTACGGGTCCACCACGGCCATGTCGGCCAGGAACCGGTCCTCGCGGAGGAGCTTTTTCTTGCCGTCGAACTTCAGCACGCAGTACGTGGTCATCTCCGCGCCCGTGCCGAACGTCGTGGGGACCAGTATCTTTTCCACGCCGAACTCCCGCGCCGAGTACTTTACGACGTCCATCGAGCTCCCGCCCCCCAGCCCTATGAGGACGGACGGGCTGCGGGACTTGTACTCGGAGACCAGGCGGTCGACGTCCTCCATGGACGGCTCGGGGGTCACCCTGTCGTACAGCATGTAGTCGCGTATGCCCATGCGGTCCAGCCAGCGGCCCGACATCTCGGGGGGGGCGGTGGTCACTACCAGCGCGTTCCTCGGGTACTCCGTCCCGGACAGCGCGCCCTCGCCGAACCGGATCACCTTGGGTATGCGCACGGTATGCATGCGGCGCCGGCCCGCCAGACCATTATTAAGTATTGCAGCGGCGCGGGGTACACACTTACCTCCCCCCCCCCTCCCGCCGCGCGCCGCGCGCCCGGACCTCCCCGATCGGCCCGCGCGCCGCGCGATCGCGGCCGGAGCGGGGATCCGTCGGCGGATGACCGCCCCGATCGGCCCGCGCGCCGCGCGATCGCGGCCAAGTTCGGGGCATTCCGGCGCGCGGCCGCCCCGGTACGGCGATCCGTCCCGATGCCGGACGCGGGCTGACGCCGCCCGCGCGCGCCCGGCAGATCCGCTGGGGCCGGTCAGGCGGATGCCGCTGCCGGAGCCGGCGCCCGCCCCGCCGCGGAGCCGGGCGGGCGCACCAGCCCGGATGCGGGGGCATCGAAGACGCACCAGTCGGGCCCGGCCCACGGGCCGGGGTCGAACATGTTCCAGTCGGGGTTGCGGGCGATCTCGGTGAAGGCCCTTCCCGCGAACATGCCGTTCATGCGGGCGGTGCCCCCGATCGTGATAATCCTGGAGAACGCCTCGCGCCCCTCCGGCGTGGAGATCATGCGGTGGTTGTTGCGATGCGTCACTATGTTGTCGCGTATGGCGAGCTCGGCGGCGTTGTTGTGTGGCGGCATGCCGCGGAATCCCAGGAACGTGAGCACGTACGGCGCGGCGTTGGACAGATGCGTCTTGAGCTTGCCTTCCGGGTACGCCGACACGGCGTCGTGGAACTCCCTGCCGAGGTACATCACGGTGAACGGCGCCAGCGCCGGCACGGTGCTTATCTTGCGGTAGTATCCCAGGAGCCAGTTGTGCCTCGCCTCGTCCTCCGGGCCGCCGTCCACGGCGGCGGACTCGCTCCTGGCGAGCAGGTGCCTCCAGCACCTCTGCAGATGCCGGAACCACGCGCGGTACGCCGGCAGCCCGTCGGCCACCACCGCCCCGCGGGGCAGCCAGCCGAAGTGCTCGTCCAGGACTGCCGCCCCCCGGGTGGGCGCGAAGTGCACCCACATGACCTTGCCCGCGATGGCCACCCACACGTAGCCCGTCCTGCCCAGCACGCCGATCTTGAAGCCGGTCTCGTCCATCTGCGCGAACGCGCTCTTGCCGAGCGCCCGCTTGATGTCCTCCAGCTGCTTCCCCGACGCGCCCGCCACGGCCCGGATGGCCCTCGCCACGGCCGCCGCCGAGACGCGGAAGTAGAGCATGGATTCGATGAAATGCGCGATCTTCGCGGCCGTGACGCCCGCCATGTAAAGCTCCACGATGAGGCCGATCGCCTTCGGGCCGAACGAGGTGCCCTTCGGGAACGGCGCCCAGGCCTCGGAGTGCTTCCCGCACGCGCCGCACCAGCCCTGCCCCACCTCGATCATCGCGGTGATCGCGCGCCAGTTCTCGTCGAAGTCGTTGACCAGTTTCTTCCAGCTCGTGAACCTCTCCAGCGGGCCGCCGCATCCGTCGCACTCCAGGATCCCGTACCCGATGGTGAACGCGGGCTTGTTGCAGTGCGAGACGCCCTTGTGCCCCTCGGGCGGGCCCATCTTGCGCGGGGCGCCGCCGTCCGGAGGCGCGGGCTTGCCGTCGCTCCCGGCCCCGTCGCTCCCCTTGTAGCCCCGCTCCTTGCGCCAGGCGTTCCGCCGCGGGCCGTACGTGGTGAGGGTCGACGAGGGCGCGTTCGGGCCGTCGCACACGGCGAGCCTGGCCGCCTGCTCGGCGGCCTTGGCCTTCAGCCCGGCGTTCTCGGCTTCCAGCTTTGCGTTATTTTCGAACGCCGCCGCCAGTTCCTTGCGCAGCAGCGCCCGCTCCGTCGCGCCGGCATTCAGTACCGCGATCTCGGCCGCCTGCTCCGCGACCTTGGCTTCCAGCCCGGCGATCTTTTCCAACGCCGCCGCCAGTTCCTTGCGCAGCAGCGCCGCCACGGATTCTGCCATGCCGGCAGACCCAAACCCGCCATAATTATACAAATCGACTTCTTAGGCCAGCCTAAGCTTGCGCGGCGCGCGGGCCCGTTCGGGCGGCCAAGTCGCGGCGGGAGGGGGGGGGCAAGATGAACGCGGCCTCCGCCTTTGTGTTTTTCAGGCGGCCAAGTCGCGGCTGGGGGGGGAGGTAAGTGTGTACGGCGCGGGTGCGTGGGGTCGCGCGCCCGTCAGCCACGGGCGTGAAAACGCCCTTGCTGATCCGGATTCACGCCGGGGGCGGGGGGTGCTGACCTCGCACGCGTGGGTGCGTGGGGTCGGCACCCCCGCCCCCCCCCCCCCGCGCCGGCCGCGGCGCCCCGCGCCCGGTCCGGCCCCGCGGCTTCCGCGGCCGCTCCCTTGCCGCGCGCCCTCCGGGCCGGGGCGCGCGCCGCGGGGCCGGGCGCGCGCGCCGCGGACGCCGGGCCTCCCCCGATCCGCCCGCTCGCCCCGCGGAACGCCGCGGGGCGCGCTACGGGGCGCGCCCCGGGGAGCCGTCGGCCGGCTCCGCCCCCGGATACTCCGGGTACGCGGGCAGGATCGGCGCGGCTCCCCGGATCCGGGCGACGAGATTCCCCGGCCGCCCGCCGCCCGAGCCCCCGCGCCGGTCCGGCGCGCCGCCCGGCGCCACCCCCGCGGCCCGGCGCGGCCGCGCCGGCGGCGCCCCGCCGCCGGGCGGCAGGACGGCCCCCGCGCCCGCGGCGGGCCCCCGCGCGGGAAGCGCGCGGATGCGCCCCGCCCGCGCCCGGCGTCGCGCGGCCCGCGGGACCGGCAGTCCCGGCGCTTTCCGCCAGGATCGAGCGCCCGTACGGGCGGCGGCAAGCCTGGTCCGGGCGCGGGGCTCCGCGGCCGGCGCGGGGGGGGGCGCCGGCCTCACACGCAGTTGGCGACGAACGTGACGGTCTGCGATATGATGTCGGCCTCGAGCGCGTCCAGGTCCTCCAGGTTGATCCGGAAGTCGACGTCCACGCTGCCGCCCGGCGGCGTCCCGCCCGGTATCTCGGTGCCCGCGGCCAGCGGGGTAGAGTCGGCCGGCCTGGGGGAGGCGCCGTCCAGGCCCACGGCCATCTCCGTGTACGAGAACGGCAGCGGTCCCGGCAGGGGGACGCCGTTCAGGAACTGCGTCCAGTCCGTGGCGGACACGGACACCGCGGGCATCGGGCCGGTTCCTATGTTCGTCACGGTCTGCCGCGCCGGCCTGCTCGTGCTCCCCGCGGACAGCTCGGGGAGCGCGAGCGCCGACTTTTCCAGATCTATCCCGCACGCGTCCAGGCCCAGGAGCAGCTCGGGGGCCCGCGCCCACTCCGCCGCCGCATCGGAAACGGACCACGCGCCGTACGTCACGGGCAGCCGCAGGTCGCCGGAGCCGTCCATGCCCGTGCGGCCGAGCGGGCCGCCGACCAGGGCCGCCGCGCCCGCCACGTTGCCCCCCGCGAGGGACGGGTCGCCCCCGGCCCCCACCAGGGCGCCGCCCAGCGCGCGGACGGCCTCGTACGCGGCGTAGGCCGGCGTGGCCGACGTGTCGGGGACCAGCGGGGCCGCGATGCGGTCAATGTAGTCCGTCATGCCGTTGCGCTCCACGGCGAACTGGACGGCGGACAGCCGCACGTCGCGGGCCAGCTGTATGGCCGCCGCATCGTCCGTTATGGCGGGCGACGCGGCCACCCCGCTCCCCGCGCCGGCCCCCGCGCCGCCGGCCGCGAACCATACCGACCTCTCCCGTATGGGGCCGTCCGCCGGCACGCTGCCGGCTATCGCCGCGAGCTCTATGTCCGAGCCCACGTACACGACGGCCACGCTCCTGGCCGTCCCGCTCCCGGCGGCCGCCGACACGTTGGCGCCTATGAGCGCGGCCGCCGCGCCGCCGCCGCTTGCCGCGAACGCGACGGGGTCGCCGAAGGGTATCCCGAGCGGCCCCAGGTCCGATTCCAGCGATTCCAGCAGGCCGTAATCGGGGCCGTGCAGGCCGGCCTGCACCACGGGGACTATGGCGCCGTACCCGCCCCGCGCCACCTCGGTCGCGAGGGCCCTGGCCAGGTGCGCCGCGCCGGGCTCCATCCTGAATATGGGATCGCCCCCTATGGCGAGCGAGCGCGCCGCCGACGAGTGCGATATTATGGTTATGCCGTTCTCCGAGGCGTAGTCAGCCATGCCGGCCAGCGCTATATCGGAGGCCGGGCCCACGTACAGGGAGGGGCCTTCCCCGGCGGCGTGCGCCCCGCGGAGCGCCGCCGCGCCGGAGGCGCCCGCCGGGAGATCGTGCTCGGACACGTTGACGTAGAACTGGTAGCCGCGCTCCGACGAGACGGCGTTGAAGGCGGCGGCCCCCAGCCTCGCCGCCTCGGCCGACGGGTCGGCGGCGCCGCGCGCGAACACGCCCACCTGCACGGGCTGCTTGCCGGCCTGCCCGGTCCCGTCCGGCCCGCCGGTGGACTTTGTGCCTGGATTCTCGAGCGGGTTCCCGAAGGCGTCCGTGACGTTCGCGGACAGGTCGAATCCCACGGCGGAGCCGGCCGAGGCGGTCGTGCTCGCGTTCGCGTTCCACGACACTATCACGTTGTTCCCGAACGCGGCCGCCTCGGAGGCGCCGCCGCTGTTCCCCGCTACCGCGACGCCGCCCACCGTGATGTTCGTATAGTGGGAGGGGACCGCGAGCACCGGCTCCGAATAGACGGCGGCCACGGAGCTGCCGTTCAGCACGAAGGCCAGCAGGAAGGACGGGCGGTCGGGATCGCGCGCGACGTCCAGCGGCGCCCGCTCCGGCGCGTGCGCCGCGCGGCCGTTGGTGACGAAGCCGGCGGGCAGCAGCACGGAGGTGGACTCCGGAACCGAGAACGCGGCCGCGTCCAGCGCCGCCCGCACCCGGTCGGACACGAGAAGCACGAAGGTCCGGTCCCCGTCGCGGCCGGACTCGACGGACAGTATATCTGCGGCGGACAGGGAGACCGCGGCGTCGCCTCCCCAGCTCCGGCCGCGGATCTCAAAGTTCCCGGAGAACGACTGCGCGCCGGGCGCGGTCGCGGCTTCGTCGAACGTTATGACGAGCCGCCCCGCGTTGCCGCTGCCCGGCGCCAAGTTGAAGGCCGCCTTTACGAGGACGGGGGGCGAGGGATCCGGCACGTACGCGAGCGGTACTGGCTGCTGGCCCGGCGCGTACGCGTTGCCCGGCGCGTCCGACACGAAGGCGGCGGGCAGCTCGACGGTAGCAGGGCCCAGGTCCGCCGCGTTGAGCTCCACGCGCTTGGCGCCCGATATGTCCAGCGCGAACGTCGTGCCGCCCGCGCGTCCCGATGCCACGGAGGGAACGTCGCTGCCGGACAGCGCCACCTCCCCGCCGTCGCCCCGTATCACGATATCTCCCCCGGACAGCGGCGCGTCCGGCGCGGCCGCCGCCGCCTCGTCGAACGTTACGGTGAGCAGGCCGTTCTCCCCGGCCGTCAGGTCGAGCACGGCGGATGCGAGCACGGGGACCTGGCCGTCCGCCAGCGCCAGCTGGTATGTCGCGTTGTCGCCGAGGGTGCTGCCCCCAGGACCGGTTATCGCCGTCTGGTTTATGGTCACGGTGCCGGTAGCGTCGCGCGCCGCGGGATCGCCGTCGAACTGTAGCACGTGGGTGTCGGTGCCGGCGCCCGCCAGCGTGGCGCTTCGGGGCGTTCCGCCTACCACGATCGAATGGTACGCCGAGCCGGTGGCGTTCGCGTCCGCGTCGTAGCGTATCGTTATGCTCTGGGGGCCGGTGATCGCGGCCGACTCGACCCTGAGTGGGACGGCGGGGGGCGCGGCGGCGTATTGTATGGAGAACTGCGCCGCCGCGGTATTGTTGTTTCCGCCCGCATCCACGGCCACGTTTGCCGGGACGTTGACCGTCACGGTCCCGTCGGCCGTGGGCGAGACGGTAAAGGTGTACGTCATGTTGTCGGTGGACGCAAAGCTGCCATCGTCGATGCTGGAGGCGATGCCCGAGATCTCGATGTCCCCCTCCTCGAACCCGGTGACGTTCTTGCTGAACGTGACCGTGAAGGCGATCGGCAACCCGGTGGCCGGGCCCGGGGCGGCGGCGGACGTGATCGTCGGGACCGGGGCGGCGGGGGCCGGGGGCGCGGCGGCGTATTGTATGGAGAACTGCGCCGCCGCGGTATTGTTGTTTCCGCCCGCATCCACGGCCACGTTTGCCGGGACGTTGACCGTCACGGTCCCGTCGGCCGTGGGCGAGACGGTAAAGGTGTACGTCATGTTGTCGGTGGACGCAAAGCTGCCATCGTCGATGCTGGAGGCGATGCCCGAGATCTCGATGTCCCCCTCCTCGAACCCGGTGACGTTCTTGCTGAACGTGACCGTGAAGGCGATCGGCAACCCGGTGGCCGGGCCCGGGGCGGCGGCGGACGTGATCGTCGGGACCGGGGCGGCGGGGGCCGGGGGCGCGGCGGCGTATTGTATGGAGAACTGCGCCGCCGCGGTATTGTTGTTTCCGCCCGCATCCACGGCCACGTTTGCCGGGACGTTGACCGTCACGGTCCCGTCGGCCGTGGGCGAGACGGTAAAGGTGTACGTCATGTTGTCGGTGGACGCAAAGCTGCCATCGTCGATGCTGGAGGCGATGCCCGAGATCTCGATGTCCCCCTCCTCGAACCCGGTGACGTTCTTGCTGAACGTGACCGTGAAGGCGATCGGCAACCCGGTGGCCGGGCCCGGGGCGGCGGCGGACGTGATCGTCGGGACCGGGGCGGCGGGGGCCGGGGGCGCGGCGGCGTATTGTATGGAGAACTGCGCCGCCGCGGTATTGTTGTTTCCGCCCGCATCCACGGCCACGTTTGCCGGGACGTTGACCGTCACGGTCCCGTCGGCCGTGGGCGAGACGGTAAAGGTGTACGTCATGTTGTCGGTGGACGCAAAGCTGCCATCGTCGATGCTGGAGGCGATGCCCGAGATCTCGATGTCCCCCTCCTCGAACCCGGTGACGTTCTTGCTGAACGTGACCGTGAAGGCGATCGGCAACCCGGTGGCCGGGCCCGGGGCGGCGGCGGACGTGATCGTCGGGACCGGGGCGGCGGGGGCCGGGGGCGCGGCGGCGTATTGTATGGAGAACTGCGCCGCCGCGGTATTGTTGTTTCCGCCCGCATCCACGGCCACGTTTGCCGGGACGTTGACCGTCACGGTCCCGTCGGCCGTGGGCGAGACGGTAAAGGTGTACGTCATGTTGTCGGTGGACGCAAAGCTGCCATCGTCGATGCTGGAGGCGATGCCCGAGATCTCGATGTCCCCCTCCTCGAACCCGGTGACGTTCTTGCTGAACGTGACCGTGAAGGCGATCGGCAACCCGGTGGCCGGGCCCGGGGCGGCGGCGGACGTGATCGTCGGGACCGGGGCGGCGGGGGCCGGGGGCGCGGCGGCGTATTGTATGGAGAACTGCGCCGCCGCGGTATTGTTGTTTCCGCCCGCATCCACGGCCACGTTTGCCGGGACGTTGACCGTCACGGTCCCGTCGGCCGTGGGCGAGACGGTAAAGGTGTACGTCATGTTGTCGGTGGACGCAAAGCTGCCATCGTCGATGCTGGAGGCGATGCCCGAGATCTCGATGTCCCCCTCCTCGAACCCGGTGACGTTCTTGCTGAACGTGACCGTGAAGGCGATCGGCAACCCGGTGGCCGGGCCCGGGGCGGCGGCGGACGTGATCGTCGGGACCGGGGCGGCGGCGTATTGTATGGAGAACTGCGCCGCCGCGGTATTGTTGTTTCCGCCCGCATCCACGGCCACGTTTGCCGGGACGTTGACCGTCACGGTCCCGTCGGCCGTGGGCGAGACGGTAAAGGTGTACGTCATGTTGTCGGTGGACGCAAAGCTGCCATCGTCGATGCTGGAGGCGATGCCCGAGATCTCGATGTCCCCCTCCTCGAACCCGGTGACGTTCTTGCTGAACGTGACCGTGAAGGCGATCGGCAACCCGGTGGCCGGGCCCGGGGCGGCGGCGGACGTGATCGTCGGGACCGGGGCGGCGGCGTATTGTATGGAGAACTGCGCCGCCGCGGTATTGTTGTTTCCGCCCGCATCCACGGCCACGTTTGCCGGGACGTTGACCGTCACGGTCCCGTCGGCCGTGGGCGAGACGGTAAAGGTGTACGTCATGTTGTCGGTGGACGCAAAGCTGCCATCGTCGATGCTGGAGGCGATGCCCGAGATCTCGATGTCCCCCTCCTCGAACCCGGTGACGTTCTTGCTGAACGTGACCGTGAAGGCGATCGGCAACCCGGTGGCCGGGCCCGGGGCGGCGGCGGACGTGATCGTCGGGACCGGGGCGGCGGGGGCCGGGGGCGCGGCGGCGTATTGTATGGAGAACTGCGCCGCCGCGGTATTGTTGTTTCCGCCCGCATCCACGGCCACGTTTGCCGGGACGTTGACCGTCACGGTCCCGTCGGCCGTGGGCGAGACGGTAAAGGTGTACGTCATGTTGTCGGTGGACGCAAAGCTGCCATCGTCGATGCTGGAGGCGATGCCCGAGATCTCGATGTCCCCCTCCTCGAACCCGGTGACGTTCTTGCTGAACGTGACCGTGAAGGCGATCGGCAACCCGGTGGCCGGGCCCGGGGCGGCGGCGGACGTGATCGTCGGGACCGGGGCGGCGGGGGCCGGGGGCGCGGCGGCGTATTGTATGGAGAACTGCGCCGCCGCGGTATTGTTGTTTCCGCCCGCATCCACGGCCACGTTTGCCGGGACGTTGACCGTCACGGTCCCGTCGGCCGTGGGCGAGACGGTAAAGGTATACGCCGTGGCGTTGACGGGATCGAAGCTGCCCTCGTCGATGCCGGAGGCGATGCCCGAGATCTCGATCTCGGTTGCCACGAACCCGGTGACGTTCTCGCTGAAGGTGACCGTGAACCCGATCGGCGACTCGCTGGTCGGGTCGGACTGCGCGTCGGACGTGATTGTCGGGACCGGGGCGGCGTCGCGCGTTATCGAGAGCCGTTCCGCCGCGTCATTGTCGTTGCCGGCCAGATCACGCGCCGCGCCCGCCGGGACGTCGACCAGTATCGTGCCGTCTGACGTCAGCGCGACGACGAAGGTGTACGTCATGTTGTCGGCAGTCGCAAAGCCGCCCGCGCCGCCGTGCTCGGCGGTGCCCGTGATCGCGATGCGGCTCGCGTTGAACCAGGCGACCGTGTCGCTGAACCTCACCGTGAAGGTGATCGCCGAGGCGTTGGTCGGGCTGCCCTGATCGGCAGTGACCGTCGTGCTCGGGCCCTCGGTGTCGTACGTCACGGACAGGTTAGCCGCGGGGCTGGGGTTGCCCAGCGCATCCCGCACCGCGTTCGTGGCGACCTCGACCGTCACTGTCCCGTCCGTGGTCGGCGCGACGGTGAACGTGTACGCGGCGCCGCTGCCGTCAAAGTCGGCCACGGGGCCCGGATCGGCGTCGCCCGAGAGCTCGATGTGGGTGGCGTTGAACCCGTCGACGGGCTCGTCGAAGGTCACCGTGAAGTTGATCGGCGAAGCGTTGGTGTGGAGGCCCTGCGGGGACGCGACGGTCGGGATCGGGCCCGTGTTGTCGTACGTTATGGAAAAGCGCGCCGCCGTGTTGTTGCTCCCGTCCGCATCCCGCGTCACGTTTGCCGGGACGTTGACGAGCAGCGTCCCGTCGGTCGTGGGCGAGACGGCAAAGGTGTACGTCCTGTTGTCGGCTGTTGCAAAGGTGCCCTCGTCGATGCCGGTGGCGGCGCCCGAGATCGCGACGTCCGTGGCCCCGAACCCGGTGACGGGCCTGGTAAAGTTCACCGTGAAGCTGATCGGCGAGACGTTGGTCGGGTCGGGCTGCGCGGACGTGATCGTCGGGACCGGGGGCGGGGGCGCGCCGTTGTATTCAATGGAGAACTGCGCCGCCGCGGTGTTGTTGTTTCCGCCCGCATCCGCGGCCACGTTTGCCGGGACGTCGACCGTCACGGTCCCGTTGGTCGTGGGCGAGACGGCGAAGGTGTACGTCTTGTTGTCGGCGGTCGCAAAGCTGCCCTCGTCGATGCCGGTGGCGGCGCCCGAGAGCACGACGTCCCCGGCCTCGAACCCGGTGACGGGCCTGGTAAAGTTCACCGTGAACCCGATCGGCGACTCGCTGGTCGGGCCCGGCCCCGCGTCGGACGTGATCGTCGGGACCGGGAAGGGGGATGCGCCGGTGTAATTTACCGAGAACTGCGCCGCCTCGTTGCCGTTGCCGGCATCGTCCTCCGCCGCGTTTTCCCGTATGCCGACTGTTACGGTTCCGTTTTCCGCGGGCGAGGCATCGAAGGTGTACGTGGTGGGGTTGACGGGTGCGAAGTTGGCCACTCCGTGGGGGTTCGCCGAGACCGAGAGCTCGATGCCGGTCGCGTCGAACCCGGTGACGTTCTCGCTGAAGGTGACCGTGAAGTTGATCGTCGCGGCGTCGGCCGTGCCGGACAGCACGACGGTCGGGAGCGGCCGGATCCTGTCTATTTCGATGCTCACCGTGTTGGATTCCGTGTTGTCGTTCCCCGCCGCGTCCCGCGCGCGGCCGGCCGGCAGGCTTACCGTGAGCGTCTGGTTGTCGTCCGGATCCGCCACCTCGAAGGCGAACGTCATGTTGAACACCTGGATGCGGTCATTGTTCCTGTCTGCCACGTATACGGTGCTCCTCGGGCCGTCGATCGCCACGTCGTACGGATCCCTGAACGAGTTCTCGATGGAGGCGACTTGGTCCCGGGCCGTGTCGTATATGCGGATCTGGTGGTAGGCCGTGTTGGCCACGTACATGGTGCCCAAGGAGTCCACCGCCACGCCGCGCGGCCGGCTGAGGTCGGGGATGGTGTGGATGGAGTCCAGCGTGGAGTTGAAGATCCGGACGCGGTCCTCCAGCGCGACGGCCACGTGCAGGTTGCCCGAGCCGTCGACCGCCACGTCGTACGGATCGTTAAAGCCGGTCACGTAGGAGATGCGGGTCCAGTTGGCGTGGAAGACCTGGACGCGGTCGGCGAACGTGTCGGCCACGTATATCCTGCCGGACGCGTCGTCGACCGCCACGCTGAACGGGCGGTTGAAATCCTTCACGATGGTGTCGGTAAGGCGCAGCGCGGAGTCGAAGATCTTGATGCGGTTGTTGTACGTGTCGGCCACGTAGACGCTGCCCGAGCCGTCGATCGTCACGCCGCCGGGCTGGTTGAAATCGCCGGGGAATATGCCGATGAACTGCCTGTCGGGGTCGAAGATGGCGACGGTGTTGTTCTTCGTGTTGGCCACGTATATGTAGCCGGAGGCGTTCACGGCCACGTCGCCCGGGTCGTCAAAGTCGTCGTGGGTGATGTTCCCGTCGTTCCGCATCAGCGAGTGCAGGTTCTGCACCGTTCCCGAGGAGACGCTGATGTCGGATGCGTCGAAGGTAGCGAGGTCCGCGGGCCTGTCGAAGGCAAGCCGGAAGGCGATCGTCTCCGCGCCTGTCGGGCTCGGGTGCTCGGTGCTGACGGCGGGCGTCGGGTCGGGGGGACTGCCTATGGCGATTCTCACGGTGTTGGACTCGAGGTTGTCGTTCCCCGCAGCGTCTTGCACGCCGCCGGCCGGCACGCTCACCGTGAGCGTCTGGTTGTCGGCCGGATCGGCCACGCTGAACTCGTACGCGGCATCGAACACAAGGACGCGGTGGTGCTCCGAGTCCGCCACGTACACGCGGCCCGCGGGGGCGTCGGCTGCGACGCCGCGCGGGTTATCCAGCGCGTTGGGGAAGCCGGAGAGGTATGAGACGTGGTTCCTGCCGGAGTCGAACACCTGCACGCGCTGGTTTCCCCTCTCGGTCACGTATATCCTGCCGGCGAGGTCGTCGACCGCCACGCCGGCCGGGCGGACGAACTGGCCGGCGCCGCTGCCGTTGGTGCCAAAGTTCCCGGCGGGCATCCCGGCCGGGTCGAAGATGCGGACGGTGTTGTCGTTCCTGTCGGCCACGTACGCGAGGCCAGCGGGGCCGCCGAACGCCACGCCGCGCGGTTCGTTGAACGTGCCGGGGAGGGCGGCGGCCCAGTTCCAGGAGGAGTCGAAGATCTGGACGGTGTCGTTGCCGGCGTTGGACACGTACACGTGGCCCGTGGCGTTTACCGCCAAGGCGACCGGCCTTTCGGGCGCGCCGGGGAGATCGGCGAGGTAATCCCGGTTGTGGTCGTACGCGAGGACGCGGTTGCCGACCGAGTCGGCCACGTATATCCTGCCCGAGGAGGCATCGACCGCGATGCCGTATATGTTGCGGAATTGGCCGGGCTCCGGGTTGTCGGGGTCCGCGGCGAGGCCGCCGAATGTCGTGACGGAGTTCCCCGCGGGGTCGAAGACCTGGATGCGCTTGCCGGCCCTCTCGGTGACGTACAGGTAGCCCGAGCCGTCGACTGCCAGGCCGAACGGGCGGTTGAATTTGCCGGGTTCCGCGCTTGGCGAGTTTTCCTCGCCGATCGTGTGGCTGTAGCGCAGCACCATGCGCAGGTCCTGCACCGTGCCGGACGAGGCGGCGATGTCCGACTCGTCGAGGGCCGAGGCGTTCACGCCCTCGCTGAACTTCACGGCGAACGGCACGGCCGCCAGGCTGGTCGGGTCCGCCCGCGCCGGGGCGACCGCCGCGGCCGGCCCCGCGGTGTCAAGTACGACGGAAAGCCCGGCCGCCGCCTCGTTGCCGTTGTCGTCCGCGTCCCGCGCCACACCCGCGGGAATGTCGATACGCACGGTTCCGTCGGTCGTGGGCGAGACGCCAAAGGTGTACGTCCTGGCGCTGGCGTTGACGAAGTTGCCGACGGAGGCGCCGGCGCCCGCCGTGCCCGAGATCTCGATGCCTGTCTCGTTGAACCCGGTGACGTCCTCGCTGAAAGTGACCGTGAACCCGATCGGCGAGGCGCTGGTCGGGCCCGGCCCCGCGCCGGACGTGATCGTCGGGACCGGGAGCGCGCCGGCGTATCGTATGGAGAACTGCTCCGCCGCCTCGTTGCCGTTGCCGTCCGAATCCGCGGCCGCGCCTTCCGGAACGTCGACCAGCACGGTGCCTGCGGATGTAGGCTCGACGTCGAACGTGTACGTCCTGGCGCTGGCGTTGACGAAGTTGCCGACGGAGGCGCCGGCGCCCGCCGGGCCCGAGATCTCGATGCCGCTCGCGTTGAACCCGGTGACGTTCTCGCTGAATGTGACCGTGAACCCGATCGGCGAGTCGCTGGTCGGGCCCGGCCCCGCGTCGGACGTGATCGTCGGGACCGGGGCGGCGGTGTATCGTATGGAGAACTGCTCCGCCGCCTCGTTGCCGTTGCCGTCCGAATCCGAGGCCGCGCCTTCCGGAACGTCGACTAGCACGGTGCCTGCGGATGTCGGCTCGACGTCGAACGTGTACGTCCTGGCGCTGGCGTTGACGAAGTTGTCGACGGAGGCGCCGGCGCCCGCCGGGCCCGAGATCTCGATGCCGCTCGCGTTGAACCCGGTGACGTTCTCGCTGAAGGTGACCGTGAACCCGATCGGCGACTCGGTGGCCGGGCCCTGCCCCGCGTCGGACGTGATCGTCGGGACCGGGAGCGCGCCGGCGTATCGTATGGAGAACTGCTCCGCCGCCTCGTTGCCGTTGCCGTCCGAATCCGAGGCCGCGCCTTCCGGAACGTCGACCAGCACGGTGCCCACGGTCAAGGGTGCGACGTCGAACGTGTACGTCCTGGCGCTGGCGTTGACGAAGTTGTCGACGGAGGCGCCGGCGCCCGCCGGGCCCGAGATCTCGATGCCGCTCGCGTTGAACCCGGTGACGTCCTCGCTGAAGGTGACCGTGAACCCGATCGGCGACTCGGTGGCCGGGCCCGGGCCCGCGCCGGACGTGATCGTCGGGACCGGGAGCGCGCCGGCGTATCGTATGGAGAACTGCTCCGCCGCCTCGTTGCCGTTGCCGTCCGAATCCGAGGCCGCGCCTTCCGGAACGTCGACCAGCACGGTGCCCACGGTCAAGGGTGCGACGTCGAACGTGTACGTCCTGGCGCTGGCGTTGACGAAGTTGTCGACGGAGGCGCCGGCGCCCGCCGGGCCCGAGATCTCGATGCCTGTCTCGTTGAACCCGGTGACGTTCTCGCTGAAGGTGACCGTGAACCCGATCGGCGACTCGGTGGCCGGGCCCGGGCCCGCGTCGGACGTGATTGTCGGGACCGGGACCGCGCCGGCGTATCGTATGGAGAACTGCTCCGCCGCCTCGTTGCCGTTGCCGTCCGAATCCGCGGCCGCGCCTTCCGGAACGTCGACCAGCACGGTGCCTGCGGATGTCGGCTCGACGTCGAACGTGTACGTCCTGGCGCTGGCGTTGACGAAGTTGTCGACGGAGGCGCCGGCGCCCGCCGGGCCCGAGATCTCGATGCCTGTCTCGTTGAACCCGGTGACGTCCTTGCTGAAGGTGACCGTGAACCCGATCGGCGACTCGGTGGCCGGGCCCGGCCCCGCGTCTGACGTGATCGTCGGGACCGGGGCGGCGGTGTATCGTATGGAGAACTGCTCCGCCGCCTCGTTGCCGTTGCCGTCCGAATCCGCGGCCGCGCCTTCCGGAACGTCGACCAGCACGGTGCCCACGGTCAAGGGTGCGACGTCGAACGTGTACGTCCTGGCGCTGGCGTTGACGAAGTTGTCGACGGAGGCGCCGGCGCCCGCCGGGCCCGAGATCTCGATGCCGCTCGCGTTGAACCCGGTGACGTCCTCGCTGAAGGTGACCGTGAACCCGATCGGCGACTCGGTGGCCGGGCCCGGCCCCGCGCCGGACGTGATCGTCGGGACCGGGACCGCGCCGGCGTATCGTATGGAGAACTGCTCCGCCGCCTCGTTGCCGTTGCCGTCCGAATCCGCGGCCGCGCCTTCCGGAACGTCGACCAGCACGGTGCCTGCGGATGTAGGCTCGACGTCGAACGTGTACGTCCTGGCGCTGGCGTTGACGAAGTTGCCGACGGAGGCGCCGGCGCCCGCCGGGCCCGAGATCTCGATGCCTGTCTCGTTGAACCCGGTGACGTTCTCGCTGAATGTGACCGTGAACCCGATCGGCGAGTCGCTGGTCGGGCCCGGCCCCGCGTCGGACGTGATTGTCGGGACCGGGACCGCGCCGGTGTATCGTATGGAGAACTGCTCCGCCGCCTCGTTGCCGTTGCCGTCCGAATCCGCGGCCGCGCCTTCCGGAACGTCGACTAGCACGGTGCCTGCGGATGTCGGCTCGACGTCGAACGTGTACGTCCTGGCGCTGGCGTTGACGAAGTTGTCGACGGAGGCGCCGGCGCCCGCCGGGCCCGAGATCTCGATGCCGCTCGCGTTGAACCCGGTGACGTTCTCGCTGAAGGTGACCGTGAACCCGATCGGCGAGTCGCTGGTCGGGCCCGGGCCCGCGTCGGACGTGATTGTCGGGACCGGGACCGCGCCGGTGTATCGTATGGAGAACTGCTCCGCCGCCTCGTTGCC
Source organism: uncultured Candidatus Cenarchaeum sp. (assembly GCA_958295735.1). Taxonomy (GTDB): domain Archaea; phylum Thermoproteota; class Nitrososphaeria; order Nitrososphaerales; family Nitrosopumilaceae; genus Cenarchaeum. The sequence continues at coordinate 2,185,914 of OY282369.1, read as the reverse complement.
CTTGCCGTTCGAATCCGAGGCCGCGCCTTCCGGAACGTCGACCAGCACGGTGCCTGCGGATGTCGGCTCGACGTCGAACGTGTACGTCCTGGCGCTGGCGTTGACGAAGTTGTCGACGGCGGCGCCGGTGCCCGCCGTGCCCGAGAGCGCGATGCCGCTCGCGTCGAACCCGGTGACGTCCTTGCTGAAGGTGACCGTGAACCCGATCGGCGAGTCGCTGGTCGGGCCCGGCCCCGCGGCGGACGTGATTGTCGGGACCGGGGCGGCACCTGTGTATCGTATGGAGAACTGCGCCGCCGCGAGGCTGCTGTTGCCCAGCAGATCCCGCGCCGCGCCTTCCGGAATGTCGACCAGTATCGTACCGTCGGATGCCGGGGCGACGCTGAAGGCGTATGCCGTGGCGTTGACGGGCCCAAAGTCGGCCACGCCGCCGTGGGTGGCGGTGCCCGAGAGCGTGACGTTCGCGGCCGCGAAGCCGTCGACCGACTCTCCAAAGTTTACCGTGAATCTGATCGGAGACTCGTCGGTCGGGCCGGGCTGCGCGGACGTGATGATCGGGGTGGGGCCCGTGCCGTCTATGCCGATGCTTACCGTGTTTGATTCCGCGTTGCCGTTTCCGGCCGCGTCCCGCACGCCGCCTGCCGGCAGTCTTACGTCAAGCACCTGCCCGCTGCTCGGGCTCTCCACGCCGAACTCGTACGCGATGCTGAACGTCCGGACGCGTTCGCCGAGCTCGTCGCCGCTGCTGGCCCGGTCGACTACGTATACCGTGCCCGAGCCGTCGACCGCGATGCCGGCCGGCTCGCCGAACGGGCCGGGGAGGGCGGCCACGTGGTTCCTGGCGGAGTCGAATACCTGGACGGTGCCGTTGCCAAAGTTCGACACGTACACGTTGCCCGAGCCGTCTTCCGCCACGGCGGCCGGGTTGCTGGACGGGCCGGGGAGATCTGCCACGTGGTCCCTGGTGGCCGAGTCGAAGATCTGGACGGTGTTGTTCCCCGTGTCTGCCACGTATATGCTCCCCGTGCTGCCGGCCGCCACCAGGTACGGCCTGTCGAACGGGCCGGGGAGGTCCGCGACGTAGTTTCGGTCGGAGTCGAATACCTGGACGGTGCCGTTGAAAAAGTTCGACACGTACACGTTGCCCGCGCCGTCGACCGCCACGCCGTACGGGCTGTCAAACGGGCCGGGGAGGTCCGCGACGTAGGTTCCGTCGGAGTCGAATACGCGGACGGCGTCGTTGGGAGGGTCGGTCACGTATACGCGGCCCGAAAAGTCGTCGACGGCCACGTCAAGCGGCTCGCGGATCTGGCTCGAGATGTTGGCCACGAGGTTCCTGCCGGAGTCGAATACGCGGACGCGGGCGTTGCCCGTGTCGGCCACGTATATGTTGCCGGAATCGTCGACCGCGATGCCGTACGGGCTGTTGAACAAGCTGGAGGTCCCGCTGATGCGGCCGAAAGTCGAGTCGCGCTGCGGCGATATGCGCGTGCCCTGCACCGTCCCGGAAGAGGCGTCGATGTCCTCGGCGGCGAGGGTCGTCCCGTTCACGGCCTCGTCGAACCTGACGGCGAACTGCACCAGGCTGACGGAACTGGGCTGCGCCGCGGCGATGGTCGGGGTCGGCGATGCGCTGTCGCGCGTTATCCAGAACCTGGCCGCCTCGAGGCTGGGGCGGTCCAGGGCGTCCCGCGCCGCGCCGGCCGGGACGTCGACCCGCACGGTCCCGTCCGCCGAGGGCGCGACGTCGAACGTGTACGTCGTGTTGTCGGCAGTTGTAAAGTTGTCAACGCCGCCGGGCATGGCGGTGCCCGAGAGCGTGACGCTAGCGGCCGCGAAGCCGTCGACCGGCTCTCCAAAGTCCACAGTAAAGCCGATCGTGGAGGCGTTGGTCGGGCTGTCCTGGTCGGCGCTGACGATCGGGGTCGGCCCTCCCACTATGAAGATGCTTGCCGTGTTTGATTCCGCGTTGCCGTTTCCGGCCGCGTCCCGCACGCTGCCCGCCGGCATGGTTACCGTGAGCACGTCCCAGCCGGCCGGGCCCGTCACGTTGAACGCGTACGCGGTGTCGAATATCCGGACGGTGTCGTTGCCGTGGTCGGCCACGTATATGCGGCCCGCGGGGCCGCCGGCCGCGATGCCGAACGGCCGGTCAAACTGGCCGGGGAGGCCGGCAATGCGGTCCGAGGTGGTGGAGTTGAAGATCAGGACGGCGCCGCTGCCCGCGCTTGCCACGTATACGGCGCCCGTGGCGCCGTCGACTGCCACGGCGGTCGGCTGCACGAACGTGGCGTTGAGGTCTGCGACGCGGGCCCTGGTGGCGGTGTCGAAGACGTGGACGGCGTGGTTGGCCGTGTTTGCCACGTACAGGCGGCCCGCGGGGCCGTCGACCGCGACGCCGTACGGGTTCAGCAGCGAGGTGATGTTGGCGACGTTGGCCCGGTCGGAGTCGAACACCTGGACCACGTTGTTGTTCCTGTCTGCCACGTACACGTAGCCCGTGGTGCCGTCGACCGCGACGCCGGACGGGTTGGAGAAGTGGCCGGGGACGTCCTCCACGTAAGCCCCCGCGCGATCGAATACCTGGACGCGGTGGTTGCCCGTGTCGGCCACGTATATCGCGCCGGAGGAGGCATTGACCGCCACGGCGCCAGGATTCATGAATTCGCCGTCGCCGCTGCCGGGGCCGCCGATGGTGTCGACGTGGCCCAGGGCGGGATCGAATATCTGGACGCGGTTGTTGTTCGTGTCGGCCACGTAAATGCGGCCCTCGCCGTCGACCGCCGCGCCCCTGGGCCCGTCGAACTGGCCGTCGCTGTTGCCGTGGCTGCCGAACGTGGCGTTGAACTGCGGCATCAGGCGCAGGCCCTGCACCGTGCCCGAGGAGGCGGAAACGTCCGCCGCGGCGAAGGTCGTTCCGTTTACGGCCTCGCCGAATTCCACGGCGAACGGCACCTCCCGCGGGTTGGTGGCGCCGGCCGCCGTCAAGTTGATCGCGGGGGTCGGCCCCGTGCCGTCGTACCTTATCGAGAACCGCTCCGACGCGATGCTGGGGTTGCCCAGCGGATCCCGCGCCGCGCCCTCGGGAATGCTCACCGCTATCGTCCCGTCGGATGCCGGCGAGACGTCGAAGGTGTACGTCGTGGCGTTGACGACAACGAAGCTGCCCTCAACGATGCCGGAGGCGATGCCCGAGATCGTGACGTCCCCTACCGCGAACCCGTTGACGGGCTTGGTAAAGTTCACCGTGAACACGATCGTGGGGGCGTTCGTCGGGCTGGACTGCGCGGCAGTGACTGCCGGAACCGGGGCCTTTCTGTCTATGACGATGCTTGCCGCGTTGGATGCCTCGTTCTCGTTTCCCACCAGATCCAGCACGCGGCCGGCCGGCACGCTCACTTCGAGCACGTCTCCGTCTGCCAAGTTTCCCACGTTGAACGCGTGCACGGCATCGAACACCTGGATGCGGCTGGGGTTCCTGTCGGCCACGTATACCTTGCCCGAAGAGTCGTCGACCGCTATGCCGTACGGGCGGTTGAATGAGCTGGTGATGTTGGCAGTTGAATTCATCCCCGAATCGAACACCCGGATGCGGTGGTCGTTGGTGTCGGACACGTACACGTTGCCCGAGGCATCGACGGCCACGCCGGACGGGAATTCGAACGGGCCCGGGAGGTAGGCGGCGTGGGACCTGGTGGCGGAGTCGAAGACCTGGATGCGGCTGTTGCTCGTGTCGGCCACGTATATCATTCCCGCGGAGGCGTCGACCGCCACGTCGGACGGCGAACTAAGCTGGCCGTTGCTCGTGCCCCGGTCGCCGAAGTTCGCCACGGGGTTCCTGTCGGAGTCGAATACCCGGATGCGGTGGTTGTTGGTGTCGGCCACGTACACGTTGCCCGAGGCATCGACTGCCATGCCGCGCGGGTTATTGAACGGGCCGGGCAGATCAGCGACGTGGGCCCTGCTCGAGTTGAAGACTTGGACGCGGTTGTTGTTCGTGTCGGCCACGTATATGGTTCCCGAGGAGCCGTCGACCGCTATGCCGACTGGCTGGTTGAATTGGCCGGGGGCCTGGCCGCTGCCGCCGAAGGTGGCCACGTGGTTTCTGGAGGAATCGAAGACCTGGACGCGGTTGTTGCCCCAGTCGGCCACGTAGATGTAGCCCGTGAGGCCGTCTGCCGCCACGGCGTGCGGCCAGAAGAACTCGCCGTTCCCCTGGCCGTTTCTGCCGAAGTTTGCCGCGTGCTGCAGCATTATGCGCAGGTCCTGCACCGTGCCCGAGGAGGCGTCGACGTCCGACGCGTCGAAGGTCGTGCCGTTCACGGTCTCGCCGAACCGCGCGGTGAACGGGACGGTCAGCAGTCTGGTGTAGCCCGTCTCCGTCGAGGCGATCACCGGGGTCGGCCCCGTGCCGTCGTACCTTATCGAGAACCGCTCCGACGCGATGCTGGGGTTGCCCAGCGCATCCCGCGCCGCGTTCGGGGCGACGCGGACGGTCACTATGCCGTCCACCGCCGGCATTGTGGAGAACTCGTACGCGGCGCCGCTGCCGTCAAAGTCGGTCACGGGGCCCGGATCGGCGTCGCCCGAGAGCGTGATGTTGTTGGCCGCGAACTCGGTGACGGGCTCGTCAAAGGTCACCGTGAAGTCGATCGTCGGGGCGTTGGTGTGGAGGCCCTGCGGGGACGCGACGGTCGGGATCGGCCCCCTTATGTAGATGCTTGCCGTGTTTGATTCCGCGTTGCCGTTTCCGGCCGCGTCCAGCACGCTGCCTGCCGGCATGGTTACCGTGAGCACGTCCCCGCCGGCCGGGCCCGTCACGTCGAACGCGTGCGCGGCGTCGTACACTTGGATGCTGTGGTTTCCCGAGTCGGCCACGTATATCCGGCCCGCGCCGTCGGCCGCCACGCCGCGCGGGCTGTTGAACGGGCCGGGGATATCGGCCGCGTGGACCAGGGCGGAGTCGAATACGTGGACGGTGTTGTTGCCCGTGTTTGCCACGTACACGTTGCCTGAACCGTCGACCGCCACGCCTCTCGGCTTGTTGAACGGGCCCGGGAGATCGGCCACGTGGTCCAGGGCGGAGTCGAACACTTGGACGCGGTCGTTGCCCGTGTCGGCCACGTATATGTTGCCGGAATCGTCGACCGCCACGCCGCCCGGGAGCGAGAACCGGCTGCCGGGCTGCCCGGTGAGGTTGGCGACGTGCGCCTTCTCGGAGTCGAAGATCTTGACGCGTTCGTGGGCCACGTCCAGCACGTACACGCTGCCCGCGCCGTCGACCGCCACGCTGTCCGGTCCGGCAAACGTCGGGCTGTTGATTGCGGGCAGGGCGTTCCTGCCCAAGTCGAACGCGTGGACGACGTCGTTTTCCGGGTCGGACACGTATATGTTGCCGGAATCGTCCAGCGCCACGCCGCGCGGAGACTTGATCAGGCCGGGGAGGGTGTCGACGTAGTTCATGCCGGAGTCGAATACCTGGACGCGGTCGTTGTTCGTGTCGGCCACGTATATGTTGCCGGAGCCGTCCACCGCCACGCCGCTCGGGTTGTTGAATTGGGTGTTGTTCCTCAATGGCAAGCTGCCGCCGAGGCCGCCGAAGGTCGCGACGTGCTGCGGCGCCAAGCGCGGGTCCTGCACCGTCCCGGAAGAGGCGCTAATGTCGGATGCATCGACGGCGGAGGCGCCCACGTCCTCGTCGAACTTGACGGTGAACGGCACCGCGTCCTGGTTGGCGGGGCCCGGCGCCGCCGCCGCGGCGATCGTCGGGGTCGGCGATGCGCCGTCGTACGTTATCCAGAACCTGGCCGCCTTTGCGCTGGGGCGGTCCAGGGCGTCCCGCGCCGCGCCGGCCGGGACGTCGACCCGCACGGTCCCGTCCGCGGAGGGTACTACGTCGAACGTGTACGTCGTGGCGCTGGCGTTTGCAAAGTTGGCCACGGAGCCCTGGCCGGCGGTGCCCGAGAGCGCGACGTCCGCGGCCTCGAACCCGCCTACCGGATCGCTGAAGGTGACCGTGAAGGAGATCGGCGATTCGCCGGTCGGGCTGGGCAGCGCGGCCGTGATTACGGGGATCGGGGCCGAGCCGTCGTACTCTATGGAGAACCGTTCCGCCGCCGCGTTGTCGTTGCCCGCCCTGTCCTCCACGGTGCCCTCTGGAATGTCGACCAGTATGGTCCCGTCGGCCGTCGGCGAGACGTCGAACGAGTACGCCGTGGCGTTGAGCACGACGGGGCCGTCCACGCCGCCGTGTGTGGCGTTGCCCGAGAGCACAATGTCCCCTACCTCGAACCCGTAGACCGGCTCGCGGAAGTCCACCTCGAATCCGATCGGCGAGGCGTCGGTCGGGCTGGACTGCGCGGCCGAGATGATCGGGGTCGGCCCCGTCCTGTCTATTGCAATGCTCGCGGTGTTGGATTCCACGTTGCCGTTTCCGGCGGTGTCCCGCACGCGGCCCGCCTGCATGCTTACGTTGAGCACCTGCTCGTCGGCTGGATTTGCCACGTCGAACCGGTACGCGGGAACAAACGCGTGGACGCGGTGGCTGTTCTTGTCGACCACGTACGCGCGGCCCGCGCCGTCGACTGCCACGCCGACCGGATCGGTGAACGAGTGGCGGAGATCCGCGACGTATTCCCCGTCGGGGCCGAATACTTGGACGGTGTCGTTGCCTATGTTAGTCACGTACACGCTGCCCGCGGCATCGACGGCCACTCCCAGCGGGTCGTTGAACGGGCCGGGGAGTTCTTCGACGTAATTCCTGCCGGAGTCGAACACTTGGACGGTGTTGTTTAACGTGTTAGTCACGTACACGTTGCCGGAGCCGCCGACCGCCACGCCGGACGGTTCGCTGAACGGGCCGGGGAGGTCCGCCACGTAGGCCCTGGTGGTGGAGTTGAATATCTTGACGGTGTTGCTGCCCGTGTCGGCCACGTACACGTTCCCGGAGCCGTCGACCGCCACGCCGTTCGGAAAGTACAGCGTGCTGCCGAGGAGGCTGGCGGCGTGCATCCTGCCGGGGCCGAATACCTGGACGGTGCCGTTGCCGCCGTTTGTCACGTACACGTTGCCGGAGCCGTCGACCGCCGCGCCGTTCGGGATTGCGGCCGTGCCGGGGAGGCTGTCCACGTACATCCTGTCGGGGCCGAATATTTGGACGCGGTTGTTTCCAGTGTCGGCCACGTAGATGTTCCCGGATCCGTCGACCGCCGCGCCGCCCGGATTGGCGAACTCGCCGGGGCCCGTGCCGCTGCCGTAGAGTGGGCCGTCGCCGCCGATGGTCGCGTCGAATTTCGGGATTACGAGCAGGTTCTCCACCGTCCCCGATGTGACGTCGATGTCGGATGCGTTGAAGGTGGAGGCGTCTATGCCCTTGCTGAATTCCAGCGTGAACGGCACCGTGCTCAGGCTGGCGGGGCCGGTCGCCGTCGTGGCGAACGTCGGGGTCGGCCCCGTGCCATCGTACCTTATCGAGAACTGCTCCGCCGCGAGGCTGGAGGCGCCCAGCAGATCCGTTGCGGCGCCCGCGGCGACGTCGACCAGTATGGTCCCGTCGGCCGTCGGCGAGACGTCGAACGAGTACGCCGTGGCGTTGAATGCCGCGAAGTCGTCCACGGCTGCGGTGGTGCCCGTTAGCCCGACGTCCGAGGCTGCGAACCCGTCGACGTTCTCGCCGAAGTTCACGCGGAAGTTTATCGTGTCGGCGTTGGTCGGGCCCCGCTGCGCCGCCTCGACGGCGGGAGTGGGCCCTGTCGCGTCGATGCCGATGCTCACGGGGTTGGATGCGAGGTTGTCGTTCCCCGCCTCGTCCCGCGCGCCGCCGGCCGGCACGCTCACCGTGAGCACGTCCCCGGCGGCCGGGCCCGTCACGTTGAACGCGTACGCGGCATCGAACGTCAGGATGCTGTGCGTGTCTTGGTTGGCCACGTATATCGCGCCCGAAGTGCCGTCGACTGCCACCCCGTACGGGGTGGAGAATGCGCCGGGGAGATCGGCGACGTGCGTCCGGGCGGAGTCAAACACTCGGACGGTGCTGCCGGCGCTGCTTGCCACGTATATGCGACCCGAGCCGTCGACTGCTATGTTTCTCGGACCGTCAAACGTGCCGTTGAGGGCGCCGACGTGAGCCCTGTCGGGGCCGTACGCCTGGACGGTGCCGTTGCTATAGCCCACGTATATGTTGCCCCCGCCGTCTGCCGCCACGCCAAACGGAACGAATGCCGTGATGTCGGCGACGTGCGTCCGGGCGGAGTCGAATATTGCGACGCGTCCGGCGGGCGTGTCGGACACGTATATGTTTCCCGCGCCGTCCACTGCCACGGCGCCCGGAGTCTGGAATGTGTGTGGGAGGGCCGCGATGCGGGCCATGTCGGGGCCGTACGCCTGGACGGTCCCGTTGGCATAGCTCGCGTATATGTTGCCCGTGGAGCCGTCGACTGCCACGCCGTTCGGACCCGCGGTGCCGGTGATGCTGTCTACGTAGTTCCTGGCGGAGTCGAATATTTGGACACGGTTGTTGTTCGAGTCGGCCACGTATATGTTCCCGGAGCCGTCGACTGCCACCCCTTCCGGGGTGTCGAACTCGCCTGGGTCACTACCCAAGCTGCCGAAGGTCGTGTTGTACTGCGGCGCCAGGCGCGGGCCCTGCACCGTGCCCGAGGAGGCGGAAACGTCCGCCGCGGTAAAGGTCGCGGCGTCAATGCCCTCGCCGAATTCCACGGCGAACGGCATTGTCTGCAGGTTGGCGGCGCCGGACTGCGCGTAGGCGATCGCCGGGGTCGGCCCCGTGCCGTCGTATACTATGGAGAACGGTTCTGACGCGAGGCTGGGGTTGGTGGCCCTGTCCTGTGCCGCGCCCGCGCGAATGCTCACCTCTATCGTCCCGTCGGACGTCGGCGAGACGTCGAACGTGTACGTGGTGCCGGCGCCCACGAGGGCGGCGACGCCGCCGTGCTCGGCGGTGCCCGAAAGGTCGATGCCCGTCGATGCGAAATCGGTGACGGTCTCGTTGAAGCTCACCGTGAATCCGATCGGCGAAACGTTGGTCGGGCTGGACTGTGCGGACGTGACGGTGGCGGCCGGGGCCACGGTGTCGTACACCATGGTGAACTGCTCCGCATTGCCGGTGGGGTCACCCTCGTTGTCCGTCGCCGCGCCGTCGGCGATATTGACCACTATTGTCCCGTCGTTCGCCGGCGTGACGTTGAACGTGAACACTTTGTCTTCGACATCTTCTTCGAAGCCGGTCACGTTGCCCGGATTGGCGGTGCCCGAAAGCGCGATGTCCGAGGCATCAAATCCTAGGACGGCCCCATCAAAGGTCACCCTGAAGCCGATCGGCGAAACGTTGGTCGGGTTGGACCCCTCGGCCGTGATGACCGGGGTGCTGGCTCCGTGCGCGTGCGGCGCCGCGGCGCCGCATCCCGCGACGACGACCGCGGCTAGCAACATCAGGCGCCACGATGCGGAAGCCCCGGGAGTTTTCGTCAGCGGCATGGGCGCGCTATGTCCCCCCCCCCCCCCGCGGGGATGCCGGGCCGCTTCCGCCCTGATGCCCTGCCGCGCCCGCGGCGCTGCCGCCCGGAACCAAGGTCCCGCGTTTCCCGCCGTTGGGCGCCGGCCCGGTGCCCCGCGCGCGCATCCTCCCGCAAAATATACAAGTTAGCCGCCTGCAACTGCGTTGCCCCTGTTTTGCCGGTAAATAAACCACGCATACCGCGGGATGCAGACTCGGCCCGCCGCGATCCGGGCGCGGGATGCGGGCGGCTTGCCGCTGCCGGGCGCGGTTTCGGCCCGGACCAGTCCGCGCCGCGGGGCGCGCCGCCCCGCGCGCCGGAGAACCCCGCGGTCCGGGGCTCCGCCACAGCGGCGCGGCGCCGGCCGTCAGGGCAGCCGTGCGCGGGCCTCCCAGGCGCCCGGCGCCGCCCGCCCCGGCGCGGGCCTCCCAGGCGCCCGGCGCCGCCCGCCCCGGCGCGGGCCTGCCCGCGGCATCCGGCGCGCCGCGGCGGGCGGGATGCAGCCGCGGCGCGGCCGGATCCCGCGCCCGGATCGCCCGGAACCTCGTCCCCGCCGGCGGGCGCCGCGCGCCCGCCCCCGATCGCGCCCCCCGTTTTCTCGCCGCCGGCGGGCGCCGCGCGCCCGCGTGAGCCCCCCGTGGCCCCCGCGGCCCGCGCCCGCGGCGCCCGGGCGCGGCGGGCCGCCGGCCCCCTCCGCCGGCCCCGCGCCCGCGGCGCCGCGATTTCCTTAAGTACCGGCGGCGCCCCCCCCGCGCCCGTGGAGGTGATGGGCAGGGGGCCGCGGCGGCTGCTCGCCGAGGCCCCGCTGTACGCGCGGATGGGGCTGAAGTTCGCCGGGTACAGGCTGTTCAACAGGCGCAGCCCCCTGTACGGCTCGGCCGACATAACCAACTCGTGCAACCTGCACTGCGGGCACTGCTACTGGTGGCTGAACAGGAAGGAGGGGGACGGGCTGACCGCGGGGCAGTGGAAGGAGGTGATCGACGCCAAGTTCAAGAAGAACCACGTGTTCGTGGTCACGGTGGTCGGCGGCGAGCCGCTGATGCGCCCCGAGGTAGTGGAACTGTTCGTGAAGGAGTTCCCGAACAGGGCGTGCGTCGTCACCAACGGGACGCACCCGCTGCCGCGGCTGAAGGGCATCTACTTTTACTGGGTGTCCGTGGACGGCTCGCGGCGGATCCACGACGGGATAAGGGGGGAGGGGGCGTGGGACGCGACGAGGAAGAACGTCCTGGAATACGTGGAGGGCGGCGGCTCGCGGAAGGACATATGGATCACCATGACGATAAACTCGAGGAACTGCGGGTCGGTCCGGCGGGTGGTCGAGGACTGGAAGGGGCACTCCAACAAGATAGGCTTCCAGTTCCACACGCCGTTCGCGGAGGGCGACCCGCTCTGGCTGCCGTTCGGCGGGGAGCGCGACCGCGTCGTCGACGAGATACTGGAGATGCGGAGGGGGCCGCACAAGGGGTACATCGTGAACCCCGAAAGGCAGCTGGAGATGATGAAGGCGAGCTGGGGCGGCAGGGGGACAACGCCCGTCGACTGCCCGACCTGGGCCATACTGTCGGTCGACCACATGGGGCGCGAAAAGCGCCCGTGCTGCATAGGCAGCGCCGAGGGATCCGGCGGGACCATGAAGCCCAGGTGCGGGGAGTGCGGGCTGGGGTGCTATTCGGTCCTCGCGGGCTACGGCATGAAGGGCTGAGCGGCGGGGCGCGGGGAAAGCTGGCGGGAGAGCACCGGAAGGCGGAGATCCCGGCGCCCGAATGATGCGGCTTGATCCGTGTGATCGGCGCGGGACTTCGAGGGAAAAAACGCTTGCGGAAACGGGACGGCCCATGCTTGGTGCCGGACGCGAAAGACGTCGACTCGGGGAGCCATCCGGCCGGGGCGGAGGGGGCGTCGGCAAAAATTCCTCGGATTCCGTCGCCTGCACAAACCACCCTGCCGTCAAGCGCGGCGACGAAAAGCGTGACGAGTGCGGGCCGGAGGCCCGCATCGGAGCCCGCATGCTCGCAAACACTCGCGGAGATCTGAATGTGGGCGAGGCAAACTTCGAGGCGAACGCGGCCGCGCGCGGGATGCTTGCCCTCGCGGCTCCGCCGGATGCGGAGGCGGCGGGCCAAAGCAGATCGCCCGCCGCATCAGCAGGGCGGTTTGGCGGGAACGGGATGTTCAAGGCGGGTATGGGGTACGGCCAACGCAAAGCGTCTCCCCCGCACGATCGTGCGGACTTTCAGATCGCCCACAAAGTGACCGGCGGGGGCACGGCGCGGGACCGCGTCCACGCATCCGGGCCCCGCGGCGCGGTCGGCGTGAGCCGCTCCGCAAAGCGCGTCGGCGACTTGCCGCAGGACATAGTGCGGGCGCTCGCGCGGCCGGCCTTGGAATCCCAGGTCGCCGGCGGGTACCTCGCTTTCGATCGGGGAAGATTGGTGGAAAAACCGCGCGAGTCCAAAAGCCCGCAGATCGCGCCGAATCTAACCGATAACCGGCCAATAACAAAGCCCGGTTCGCCCCGCGACTCGGGTTTTGGGCGCGAAAAACCGCCGCGGCCGCCCCCGCCGCTCCCGGCCGGGCCCGTCCTTCCCGCTTTCCCGGCGGATGCAGCTCCGGCCGCCGATGCCCGGCCGGACGCCGCGCATGAGCCGGTGGCGGACGGCCGGGCGCGGCTTTTCGGGCGGGGCCGCCGTCTCCCGCATCGCCGCGCCGCCCTTGCGCGGGTCGAATGCCAGCGGCCCGGCCGCGGCTTTGGGGTCCGTCTCGGCCTTCGGCATCTTTCCCGAGCGATCCGCGGGGATGCCGGCCGGGAATTTCCCGCCTGTCGGCGCTGCGGAATCGTCGGGATTCGCGGTGCCGGCCGCGCCGGGGCCGAAACGCCGCGCTGACGAACCTGTCGACTTGCAGTTCGCTGTCCGCCATGTTCGGTACGTCATGCCCCCCTCCGCATGCGGGCGGTCAGCCCCGCGCCCGCCCTTGGGTTCTTCCCCGGCTTGCGGCACCGCTCCAGGTGCGCCGTGCCGGCGTCGGGGAGGAATCCCGGGCCCTTCGCCCCGGCCGCCTTCCCTGCCGCGGCCCCGCATCGCGGCCCGGTCGCCTGCCGCGCGGGCCGGGAATAATTCGCGAGACAGCGCGCTTGTCTTGTGCGCACGGTGCGGGACGGGGGGCGGCGCGGCTGGCCGGAGGCGGCCCCGAAAAGCGGGACCGGCGGGAGGGCTAGGGCCGCGGGACGAGGAGGCCGGGGCGCGAGCGGGCGGTCAGCGCCACCGCCGCGACGACGGCCGCTGCCAGGGCCAGCACCGCCACCGCGCCGAACTCGGGAACGACGCACGTGCCGATGACCTCCACCTCGCCGGCCCCGGCCGGGAACATGACCGACAGCTCGGAGCCGTCGAACGCGTAGTCGTCCCATTCCTCGCCGTCCACCACCACGAGCGGGTCGCCGGCCTCGTTGCAGCCGGGGGCCATGGGCATGACCGTCAGGATGCCGTCCTCGCCGGCCGAGTCCACCGCTACCGTCAGGACGTTGAAGCCGCCGTCGGCGCCGGCAACGGAGGCGCCCGTCACGGATGCGCCCCCGGTTATCTCGTACTGCACGCAGTCGTCGCCGGCCGCGATGCTGCCGGCGGGGCACGCCGGCGGGCCGTCGGCGGGGGGCTCCGGGACGACGGGCGCGGGCTGCACGCCGCCCACCAGGTCGAAGGTGGCCTTGTTGCTGGATGCCTGGGCGCCGTACTGGACCCTGAGGGTGTAGGTGCCGTCGTACTTCCAGAGCGGGCCGTCCGTGCTGAAGGACGTCGAAAAGCCGCCCGACCGGTCCACCGGGAGCTGGCTCAGGGACACTATGTTGCCGGTGGAACTGGTGACTATGAGGGTGACCGGCATGCCGTACTTTATCCTGGCCACCGTTCCCTCCACCACCACCGTGGAGGAGTGGCCGTACGAGGCGGCATCCGTCCTGACGGTTATGGTGGTGGCGCTGGCGGCGGCGGCATCCGCCTGGGCCCTGCCGTCTCCCACGCAGTCGGGGCACGGCGGCGGCAGGCCCGGCGAGCCGGCCGGCTCGGCCACCGGCGCGGGCGGCTCCATCATCGCCATCGCTTCCGGCTCTTCCTCCGCCATCATCGCCTCCGGCTCTTCCTCCGCCATCATCGCCCCCGGATCCGCCCCAAAGGCGGGCGCGACGCATTCGCCGACGACCTCCACGAGCTCCGTGCCGGCCGCGAACATCACCTTGAGGCGGCCGTCGTGGTACATGTAGTCGTCCCATTCCTCGCCGTCCACCAGGATCAGCGGGGCATCCGAGGGGCCGCAGCCCTTCATGATCGGCGCGAGGGCAAGCTTGCCCCCGTCGTCCGGCGATTCTATGGACACGGCGAGCTCGGTCATGCCGGCGGCCCCCTCGGTCGCCACGGCCCCCGTCACCTCGCCCGACGTGATCTTGTACGGGATGCAGGCGCCGCCGGCCGGCAGCTCGGAGGAGCCGCACGCGCCGTCCTCGGACATCGTGGCGCGGGACGGGGCATCGCGGTGTTCCCTGTCGCCGTCGTGGCCGTAGTCCTTTTCGCCGTCGTGGCCGTAGTCCTTTTCGCCGTCGTGGCCGTAGTCCTTTTCGCCGTCGTGGCCGTAGTCCTTTTCGCCGTCGTGGCCGTAGTCCTTTTCGCCTCCCGCGTGCGCGGCAGGGGCATCCAGCGCCAAGGCCGAGCCGGCCGCGACGATCAGCAGTGCTGCCAGCGCGCCGGCCGGATAAAGCGCCATCTGAGGCCGATCGGGAAGCTTGCTATAAAAACATACTGAAAATATTAGCGCGTTTCGCAATCACGCCCGCGGCGGGCGCGGCGCGGCGGTTTTTCACGCCCAAAATTCGGGTTGTGGTACGAACTAAATGCCAGCCCGTCCCGCGACGCTTTTGGGCGCGAAAAACCGCCGCGGTCGTGGGATGCGCCGGAAAACGCCGGCCGCCTCGCGGCTGCCGTGCGGGCTCGCGCCCGAGCTGGAACCGCGCCTGGCGACGGCGGACCGCCCCCGATCCCGCGCCCGGATCGCGGCGGGCGCGAGTCTGCACCGACTGTCCCCGGCAGCGCACGCGTTGAATTCCGGTTCCGCCGCCCGGGCCTGCCGGTAGCCCCCGATGCCGCGCCTGCCGGCCGTTGCAGAATGCCGCCCCGGCCGGCGCCGCCGCGGGATAATCCGCGGAGGCCGTCCGCCCCTCCCTCTCGCCGGCCCCCGGGCTCCGGCCCCCGCCGCCCGCCCGGGGCGGATGCGCCTGGTTGCCGGCCCGTCGGCCAGGCCTGCCCGGCCGGAAGGCCGGGAAGACCCGTCCCGCCCGGCGCCGCCGCGCGCCTGCCGTGAAACGGGGCGATCCCGGCCCGGCCCTGCCGCGCGGCCCTGGGCTAGCGGCGCCGCCGGGTAGCCGCTTCGAAAGCGCGGGATCCTGCGCGCGGCCCCCGCGGGCCGCGGCCGGCCGCTCCCCCGCCAAGCGCGAACCCGGATCGGAAGAGGCACCCAGCGCCCGCGGCAGGCGGGCGCGCTGGCTCGAGCCCGCCCGGGCAACCCGCAACTGCGGGACCGGCGGGAGGGCTAGGGCCGCGGGACGAGGAGGCCGGGGCGCGAGCGGGCGGTCAGCGCCACCGCCGCGACGACGGCCGCTGCAAGGGCCAGCACCGCCACCGCGCCGAACTCGGGAACGACGCACGTGCCGATCACCTCCACCTCGCCGGCCCCGGCCGGGAACATGACCGACAGCTCGGAGCCGTCGAACGCGTAGTCGTCCCACTCCTCGCCGTCCACCACCACGAGCGGGTCGCCGGCCTCGTTGCAGCCGGGGGCCATGGGCATGACCGTCAGGATGCCGTCCTCGCCGGCCGAGTCCACCGCTACCGTCAGGACGTTGAAGCCGCCGTCGGCGCCGGCAACGGATGCGCCCGTCACGGATGCGCCCCCGGTTATCTCGTACTGCACGCAGTCGTCGCCGGCCGCGATGCTGCCGGCGGGGCACGCCGGCGGGCCGTCGGCGGGGGGCTCCGGGACGACGGGCGCGGGCTGCACGCCGCCCACCAGGTCGAAGGTGGCCTTGTTGCTGGATGCCTGGGCGCCGTACTGGACCCTGAGGGTGTAGGTGCCGTCGTACTTCCAGAGCGGGCCGTCCGTGCTGAAGGACGTCGAAAAGCCGCCCGACCGGTCCACCGGGAGCTGGCTCAGGGACACTATGTTGCCGGTGGAACTGGTGACTATGAGGGTGACCGGCATGCCGTACTTTATCCTGGCCACCGTTCCCTCCACCACCACCGTGGAGGAGTGGCCGTACGAGGCGGCATCCGTCCTGACGGTTATGGTGGTGGCGCTGGCGGCGGCGGCATCCGCCTGGGCCCTGCCGTCTCCCACGCAGTCGGGGCACGGCGGCGGCAGGCCCGGCGAGCCGGCCGGCTCGGCCACCGGCGCGGGCGGCTCCATCATCGCCATCGCTTCCGGCTCTTCCTCCGCCATCATCGCTTCCGGCTCTTCCTCCGCCATCATCGCTTCCGGCTCTTCCTCCGCCATCATCGCCCCCGGATCCGCCCCAAAGGCGGGCGCGACGCATTCGCCGACGACCTCCACGAGCTCCGTGCCGGCCGCGAACATCACCTTGAGGCGGCCGTCGTGGTACATGTAGTCGTCCCATTCCTCGCCGTCCACCAGGATCAGCGGGGCATCCGAGGGGCCGCAGCCCTTCATGATCGGCGCGAGGGCAAGCTTGCCCCCGTCGTCCGGCGATTCTATGGACACGGCGAGCTCGGTCATGCCGGCGGCCCCCTCGGTCGCCACGGCCCCCGTCACCTCGCCCGACGTGATCTTGTACGGGATGCAGGCGCCGCCGGCCGGCAGCTCGGAGGAGCCGCACGCGCCGTCCTCGGACATCGTGGCGCGGGACGGGGCATCGCGGTGTTCCCTGTCGCCGTCGTGGCCGTAGTCCTTTTCGCCGTCGTGGCCGTAGTCCTTTTCGCCGTCGTGGCCGTAGTCCTTTTCGCCGTCGTGGCCGTAGTCCTTTTCGCCGTCGTGGCCGTAGTCCTTTTCGCCGTCGTGGCCGTAGTCCTTTTCGCCGTCGTGGCCGTAGTCCTTTTCGCCTCCCGCGTGCGCGGCAGGGGCATCCAGCGCCAAGGCCGAGCCGGCCGCGACGATCAGCAGTGCTGCCAGCGCGCCGGCCGGATAAAGCGCCATCTGAGGCCGATCGGGAAGCTTGCTATAAAAACATACTGAATGGGCTGGTCGCGCGGGGCCGGCTGCGCCCCCCGCTTGGCGCGGGTTCGGATCGGAAGGGGCGTTTTCGCGCCCGCCGCCGGCCGGCGCGCGCGGCCCGTCCCGAAGATCCCAGGAGGCCCGCGTGATGCGCCAACCCCCGCGCGCCGTCGGGAAGGGCCCGCGGCCGAAAACCTCGGAAGCTGCGGCGGGCGCGGCGCGGGCGGCAATCCCCGAAAGGCGCAACCCCGCCGGATTTTCCGGGGGACGGCGGCGCCCGAAGGCGGCGCGGCCCCGCTTCCCGGCGACCGCGAGGATTCCCGCCAGGATGCCGGCATCGGGGCGCTGCCGCCTGCGGAAGGCGCCCCGCGGTTCGGGCGCGCGGCGGCTGCGGGAACGCGGAAGGGGCGGGTTCGGGGCGCTGCCGCCTGCGGGGTTCGCGGGAGTCTGCGGTAGCCCGCTTGAACGGCGATCCCCGGAACCGAATCGGCGGAGGGCCGGGGAACGCGGCGGCCGCGGAAGCGCGCCCGTCGGGCCGGCGCGCCCGGTCGGGGGCGGCCGGCGCGGCGCGGGCGCGCGCCCCCTTTTGAAAAAGGCGGCCGGCGGCCGCGGAAGCGCGCCCCGGGCATCCCGCATCCGGGCTCCGCCGCGGCGGCCGGTCCGCGCGGCCCGGCAATTCCGCAATGCGGGCGGGGCCCCCGCGCGGCGCGGGACCGCGCCCGATGCCCGGATCCCGCGCGCATCCGGGGGATGGCGCGCGGATCCCGATCGGGGCCGGCAGCGCCCGCATCGGCGCGCCGGGAAACGCGCCCGCGGCCTACCCCAGCCGGATCCTCCGGCTGCGCGTCACGAGGCTCGCCGAGCGCGCGAAGACGGCCCCGGCCGCCCGGCATCCGTCGGCGCACGCGGCGCCGCCCGCGTCCCCCCGCGGGGCGGCCCGGCCCGCGCGGCGGAGCCGGGACGACAGCAGCGCGCCGGCGAGCGGGAGCAGCGCCGCCCTCCCCCCGAACGCCGTGCGGCCGTCCACGAACCAGAACATCTCGAGGGCCCCGGGGCCCAGCACGCCGCCGCGCAGCTTCTCCCCCAGATCGGAATAGTGGCCGACCAGCAGTATCGCGCCGCCGGAGAGGGCGCCCACCCGCCGCGCGAACCCGGCGCACAGGCGGCAACGGTCGTCGTACACGACGAACGGCGCCAGGCTGCCCGCGTCCATGCCGCGGGGGCGCCGCGCGCCGATTAATGTCTTGCCCGCGGGGGCCCGCGCCGTCCCGGAACGGCCTCGCGGGCCGGCCCGCCGCCGCGGCGGGGGCGGAAGCGGGGGCAGAGAACCGCGCCCGGAAAGCGGCCCGCGGGGGGGCAGGCGCGCGGAGGATCCGCGCCCCGAGGGGCCGCGGGGGCGGGGGGGCCCGCCGCGGGAAAAGCCGCCCAGACCGCGATCCCGCGGGCCTTCGGGGGCCCGCCGCCGGGCGTGCGGGCGCCAGTCGGGGGGCGCGGGTCCTTTTTCTGCCGGGGCATCTCTCCGCAGCGCCTTGCCGCCATTTCCGCATCTTCCCTCAGCCAGCCCTTCTCGGGTTTTTCATCCGCGCCGCGCGCTGGCAGGGCCTTGGCGTGCGCCTTCTCGTTCCGCATCGCCCGTCGGGAGGCCGCAGCTTTGGGCGGGCGGGCGGGCGGGCCGCGGCCGCATCCTCCCCCTCCAAGCAGTCAGCGCGGCCGGGCAACCGGCGCAGCCCCGGCGGCATCCCGGTCCGCCGGCCGGACGCGTCCCTGCGCCTGCCCGCGCAGTCGGCGCGGCAAAATCGGGATGCCGGCGGGCGATGCATCCCCCGGAGGGCCCGCGATCAGGCCGCGCTCCGCCGTCCGCCGCGGCCCTGCCGGTGCGGGGCGCGGCCGCGCGCCCGGGCCCGCCGCGGCCGGCCCGCCTCGATCTCCCGGGCCCGCCGCGGCCGGCCCGCCTCGATCTCCCGGCGCCGGCCGCGCCGCACGTTCCGCGGTTGGATCCCGCGCGCGGCCGCGCCCCGGCCTGCCGGACATCTAGCCGGGATCCAGAACGCGCCGCCGGAACCGCCGCGATCCCGCCCATCCCGCCTGGCCCGCCTCCTGGGATTCGCGGCCGGGAAGCGGCGCGCCCGGCGGCTTACTCTTGCCCCGGCCGGGAATTGCGCGGGTCTTTTTTCCCGACGGTCAGCCGAACGCGCCCCTGCGCGACTCTGATAGCTCTTCCTCGTGATCAAACTGGGCATTGTACATGTCCTTTTTCCACTGGGGCATCTTTTCGTAGCGCTTTACCGCCATTTCCATCTCTTTCCTCAGCCAGCCCTTCTCGAGTTTTTCTTCCATGGTGCGGGATGGCAGGGCTTCGGTATAATCTTTCCAGATCGGCATCGCCCGTCGGGAGGCCGCAGCTTTGGGCGGGACGGCCGCGGCCGCATCCTCCCCCTCCGGGCAGTCGGCGCGGCCGGGCAACCGGCGCAACCCCGGCAGCATCCCGGTCCGCCCGCCGGACGCGTCCCTGCGCCCGCCCGCGCAGTCGGCGCGGCAAAGTCGGGATGCCTGCGAGGCCGGCGGGCGATGCATCCCCCGGAGGGCCCGCGATCAGGCCGCGCTCCGCCGGCCGCCGCGGCCCTGCCGGTGCGGGGCGCGGCCGCGCCCGCCGCAACCGGCCCGCCTCGATCCCCCGGCGCCGCCCGCCGGCGATCGCCCGCGCCGTTCCCCGCGCGGCAAGTCCCGCCGCGGGATCCCGCGCGCGGCCGCGCCCCGGCCTGCCGGGCATTCCGCCGGGATCCGGAACCGCCGCGATCCCGCCCAACCCGCCTCCTGGGATTCGCGGCCGGGAAGCGGCGCGCCTGGCGGCTTACTCTTGCCCCAGCCGGGAATTGCGCGGGTCATTTTTCCCGACGGTCAGCCGAACGCGCCCCTGCGCGACTCTGATAGCTCTTCCTCGTAATCTATCTGGGCATTGTACATGTCCTTTTCCCACTGGGGCATCTTTGCGTAGCGCTTTTGCGACAGTTCCAACTCTTTCCTCAGCCAGCCCTTCTCGAGTTTTTCTTCCATGGTGCGGGATGGCAGGGCTTCGGTATAAGCTTTCCAGATCGGCATCGCCCGTCGGGAGGCCGCAGCTTTGGGCGGGACGACCGCGGCCGCATCCTCCCCCTCCGGGCAGTCGGCGCGGCCGGGCAACCGGCGCAACCCCGGCAGCATCCCGGTCCGCCCGCCGGACGCGTCCCTGCGCCCGCCCGCGCAGTCAGCGCGGCAAAGTCGGGATGCCTGCGAGGCCGGCGGGCGATGCATCCCCCGGAGGGCCCGCGATCAGGCCGCGCTCCGCCGGCCGGCGCGGCCCCCGGTGCGGGGCGCGGCCCCCGGTGCGGGGCGCGGCCGCCGGAACCGGCCCGCCTTGATCCCCCGGCGCCGCCCGCCGGCGATCGCCCGCGCCGCACGTTCCGCAGTTGGATCCCGCGCGCGGCCGCGCCCCGGCCTGCCGGGCATTCCGCCGGGATCCGAAACGCGCCGCCGGAACCGCCGCGATCCCGCCTAGCCCGCCTCCTGGGATTCGCGGCCGGGAAGCGGCGCGCCCGGCGGCTTACTCTTGCTCCGGCCGGGAATTGCGCGGGTCCTTTTTCCCGACGGTCAGCCGAACGCGCCCCTGCGCGACTCTGATAGCTCTTCCTCGTAATCTATCTGGGCATTGTACATGTCCTTTTCCCACTGGGGCATCTTTTCGTAGCGCTTTACCGCCATTTCCATCTCTTTCCTCAGCCAGCCCTTCTCGAGTTTTTCTTCCACGGTGCGGGCTGGCAGGGCTTCGGTATAAGCTTTCCAGATCGGCATCGCCCGTCGGGAGGCCGCAGCTTTGGGCGGGACGGCCGCGGCCGCATCCTCCCCCTCCGGGCATTCGGCGCGGCCGGGCAACCCCTGCGGCATCCCGGTCCGCCCGCCGGACGCGTCCCTGCGCCCGCCCGCGCAGTCGGCGCGGCAAAGTCGGGATGCCTGCGAGGCCGGCGGGCGATGCATCCCCCGGAGGGCCCGCGATCAGGCCGCGCTCCGCCGGCCGCCGCGGCCCTGCCGGTGCGGGGCGCGGCCGCGCGCCCGGGCCCGCCTCGATCTCCCGGCGCCGGCCGCGGCCGGCCCGCCTCGATCTCCCGGCGCCGGCCGCGGCCGGCCCGCCTCGATCTCCCGGCGCCGGCCGCGGCCGGCCCGCCTCGATCTCCCGGCGCCGGCCGCGCCGCACGTTCCGCGGTTGGATCCCGCGCGCGGCCGCGCCCCGGCCTGCCGGGCATTCCGCCGGGATCCGAAACGCGCCGCCGGAACCGCCGCGATCCCGCCCATCCCGCCTCCTGGGATTCGCGGCCGGGAAGCGGCGCGCCCGGCGGCTTACTCTTGCTCCGGCCGGGAATTGCGCGTGTCCTTTTTCCCGACGGTCAGCCGAACGCGCCCCTGCGCGACTCTGATAGCTCTTCCTCGTAATCTATCTGGGCATTGTACATGTCCTTTTTCCACTGGGGCATCTTTGCGTAGCGCTTTTGCGACAGTTCCATCTCTTCCCTCAGCCAGCCCTTCTCGAGTTTTTCTTCCATGGTGCGGGATGGCAGGGCTTCGGTATAAGCTTTCCAGATCGGCATCGTCCGTCGGGAAGCCGCTGCTTTGGGCGGGCGGGCCGCCCGCCCGCCCGCCCGCCCGCGGCCGCATCCTCCCCATCCGGGCAGTCCGCGCGTCCGGGCAACCCCTGCGGCATCCCGGTCCGCCCGCCGGACGCGTTCCTGCGCCCGCCCGCGCAGTCGGCGCGGCAAAGTCGGGATGCCTGCGGGCGATGCATCCCCCGGAGGGCCCGCGATCAGGCCGCGCTCCGCCGGCCGCCGCGGCCGACCCGCCTCGATCCCCCGGAGCCGCCCGCAGGCGATCGCCCGCGCCGGTCCCCGCGCGGCAGGTCCCGCAGTTGGATCCCGCGCGCGGCCGCGCCCCGGCCTGCCGGGACACCGCCTGGATCCGAAGCGCGCCGCGATCCCGCCAAGCGCCGCCCCGCCCGCCTCCTGGGATTCGCGGCCGGGAAGCGGCGCGCCCGGCGGCTTACTCTTGCCCCAGCCGGGAATTGCGCGGGTCCTTTTTCCCGACGGTCAGCCGAACGCGCCCCTGCGCGACTCTGATATCTCTTCCTCGTGATCAAACTGGGCATTGTACATGTCCTTTTTCCACTGGGGCATCTTTTCGTAGCGCTTTACCGCCATTTCCATCTCTTTCCTCAGCCAGCCCTTCTCGAGTTTTTCTTCCATGGTGCGGGATGGCAGGGCTTCGGTATAAGCCTTCTCATTCGGCATGGTTCGGCGAGAGGCCGTTTTCGGCCATTGTTTTGAACAAGCGAGCCACGGCCGCATCCGCCTTCTCCAGGGACTCCCCGTAGGGGAGCAGCCTCGGGGCGGCCTCGGCGGCATTCCATTCCGCCTTCCTGCCGGACGCGTCCTTGCGCCTGCCCATGGCGAAGAGGTCGGCGTGGCGCCTGGGCGAGATGCCGGCGAACGGCTTGAAGTGCACCTTGCCCTCCTGCGGGCTTCCCACGCTGATCGAGTCGGCGAACAGCTCCCCGGCGTGGCTCTTCTCGTACGTCTCGACGAAGACGAGCAGCCGCATGCCTGCGGCCAC
This sequence comes from uncultured Candidatus Cenarchaeum sp., assembly GCA_958295735.1. Taxonomy (GTDB): domain Archaea; phylum Thermoproteota; class Nitrososphaeria; order Nitrososphaerales; family Nitrosopumilaceae; genus Cenarchaeum. Next base: position 2,163,547 of record OY282369.1, on the reverse strand, counting down.
GATGAGCTTCGCGCAGACGTGGCAGGGGAACGTGGTGCAGTACATGATGCCGCCCCTCACGGACGCGACGCGCCTGGCGACGCCCACGAGGGCGTCCATCTCGGCGTGCATCTCCCTGCTGTACTCGGTCACGTCCATGATCTTCATCCCCGACAGATCGGCGGATCGGCGCGCCGCGGCCGCGATCTCCTCGCCGCTCAGGCCCTCGCATTCCGGCGCGAGCAGGCCGGCCCTCCCGATCAGCGTGAGCGCGTCCGCGAGCATTCCCTCGCGCTCCCTCTGGTTCGAGTCGTGCCCGATCCTGAACTCGCGCCTGTCGTTCTCGTCCCCCTCAGCGTACGCCCCGCCCCCCGCCTTTGGCACCTCGTTGAAGCCGAAGGCGACCAGGTCCCCGTTGGCGTCCCGCACGGCCGCCCCCACCTGCCGGGACATGGACGAGGACTGGAAGGAACTGGTGAACGCGTGGGACATGCCCGTCTCCTCCGCGGTCGGGGTGATGAAGGGGTCGCCGAACACCAGCCTGACGAACCGGTCGATCTCGGGCTGGACGGAGGCCGGATCCGAAGCAGTCACGAAGCAGTCCGCCACGCGGTACGCGGCCCTCACCAGCTGCCCGGAGCCGCCCTCCTCGCTATGGTCCTTGTCTATGAGGCGCTCGGCGGCGTCCCCCACCTTCTTCTCCAGCTCCCTCACCCTCGCGTCCCTCGGCGAGTACGCGGAGACGATCAGGAGCTGCCCGCCGAATATGCCGCGCAGTTTATCGATCTCGCTGATGCGCGTGACCGACTTTAGCACGTAGGCGTGGCCGGCGGCCGGCTCCGCCACGGATCCCGTAATGTTCCTGCGCGACCGCAGCATCCTGGCCACCGCCAAGACCGCGGCGGCGCCGGGCCACACTCTCCTTTCCAGCTCGTTGCCGCGTTCCATCCTGGACGAGATCCTGTCGTACTCGGCGCCTTCCCCCGCGGGCGTCCCCAGGCCCGTGACCTCCGACAGCACGGCGCCGAGATCTATGTTTTCCGAGCTGTACTTGACCCGGGCCAGCGCCTTGGCGATCGCGTCGCAGACGCAGTCCACGTCCGTCCCCAGCGCGCCGATCACGCAGATGACCAGTTCCGGCCTGAGTTTGCCAGACAAGATGTTGCCGGTTGGCGAGGGACGGTATAATTGTTTGCTTTTGTATCGGGTGTAGACTTGCGTCCATTGCCTAGCCGCGCCCGATGGGGCGCCGCCACGCATGCGAGCAGTGCGCCGGCAGGCGCGGACGGTTGCCAAAGCAGGCCGTTCCCGCATCGGGGGGCCGGCGGACGGGCAGGCGCGGACGGGCAGGCGCGGACGGGCAGGCGCGGACGGGCGCCAGAGCGGGGCTCCGCCCCGCCGGAGGCCCGCCGAGCGCGCCGCGGGCCAACACTGCTTCACCATCTTGTAGCCATGCTTCAGTAGACACGCTTGAGGATCACCGGTCCGTGACCCCATCCATGCCAGACTCGGAAACGGTGCTGTTGCGGAGGGAGCTGGTGGCGGTGACCCGGTTCCCGGATGCCCTGAAGGCAAAATACGCGAAAGACGCAGGGGACACGAGGCTGGAGATTGCCCGGCTGCGGGGCGGGAACGATCGCCCCGGGGCATGGCCGGCGGCGGCGCGGAGCCGCGCGGCGGGGAATGCGGCGGCGGCGGGCGCGATGCGGCCAAGCCGGGGCGGGAGCCCGCCGGGGAGAAGGACGCGGGCGCGGCGGCCGCGGAGTTGAAGGATGCCGGGAAGCGGCTCGCCATGTGCGACCACCACGACATGACCGATGCCGGGATGCGCAACGCCAATCGGGCCAAGTTCCGCAGGGAGAACGGCGCGCACGGCAGCGGCCGCGAGCCGGGAAAGATCGGCGCGCCGGCGGGGCACGGGGGGGCGCCGCACCGGCACGAGCCGGAAAGGAGGACCGTCGCCAAGCTCCGCGCGCGCGGGTACTGCGGGTCCGGCGAGCACCCGGAGCCGGCGCGGCCGGCCAGCAGGATCGCCCCGATGCCGGAAAGCGACGGCAGGATCGCCCAGATGCCGGAAAGCGACGGCAGGATCGCGCCCGTCGGCATCCGGGCCTAGCGGGCAAAGTGCATGAAATGCCGCAGGATCGGCGAGGCAAAGCCCGGGGCGATTCCGGGCACGCGGCAGGGGCCGGCGCTGCTCGGGATCGCGGCCGCGCATATCGCGGAGGCCCCGGCGGGCGCGGACGTCGCCGACCTCGCGGAGCAGCCGCGCGGCCCGGGGATCCCGCCGTCCGCGGCGCCGAAGGCCCGCGAGGCCGCCGCCCGCGTCCCGGCTGCGGCGTGCGGGCGCATCCTGGAATACGTCGCGGCCCGCGCCGCGTTCGTGCGGTCCGACGGGGCCCCCGCCAGGATCGCCGGGGCCCGGGGGTGCGTCCGGCTGGCCTGCCGGGGGGATGCGGCGCGCATGGCACGCGTTGCCGGCAGGAGCGCGGCCGTGCCGGACGTCCGTTTCCCAGGGCCGGAGGACAAGCCGGCGGCGGCCGACCAGTGCTCGGGGTGCAACAAAATCAAGGAGAGGCAGGCATGCCTCGTCCACGTCCTGCGGCATTCCGGGAGCGGCGCGGTCCGCCCCGAGGGCGGGGACGAGGAGGAGAAGCGGCCGCACGATCGGCTGCGGGGCACGCACGGGACGGTCGAACCCGCGGGCGCCGCGGACGAGGACACGATCAAAGGGCCGGAGAGCCGGGTGCTCGGCATGGCGGGCGAGTGCGGCCAGGGGCGCGGGATGCGCGCGGCCCCCTCCAGCGCGCGGCCGAACATGCTCGCGTCCCCGGGGCATCCCGCATGCCGTGCCGGAACGACGGGGCCGAGCAGGCTGCACGCGAGGGGCCGGCCGGGGAAAAGAGGTAGCGGCGCCGGCCGGGGAGCGCGGCCGGCATGCGCCGCCTCTCCGTGACGCGCCCCGCGTTCCAGACGGGGAAGCGCCGGGGAATCTGGCCGTCGACCGCGCTGAAGGCCCCCCGCGCCGGCCCGGAACAGGACACGTTCGCGCATCCCGCCACCGGGCCGCCGGGGGCCCCCGCGGTGGCGGCCGCCCGACCGCCGGCGGCGGCCCGCGCGATGCCGCCCCGCGCGCGCCGGGGCAGCGCGGGCGGCAGCATCCGCCCCCGATGCCGTCCCGGCCCCCGGCGGGGCCAGTCCCGGCCCCCGGCGGGGCCAGTCCCGGCGGCGGATCGGGCGCGATGCCGCGCCGGCTCGGCGGGGACGGGCCCCGCGGCGCCGGATGCGGCGGGATCGGGATCGGGCCCCGCGGCGCCGGCCGGCGGCAGCTTTCGGGCGCGCCGGCAAGTAGACGCGAGTCCACGCTCCCGTTCCGCAAGTAGATTTTTATTCGCTCCGGGGGCCGTGCGGGAGGCATGCCCCCCGACTACTGCCGCATGGTGAGGGACGTCCGCAGGGCCCGCAAGCTCGTGGCGAGGGGGACGGCCGCCGCCGGATCCGGCCACCCGGGCGGATCCTTCTCGATGGCCGAGATAGTCGGGGTGCTCCTGTTCGGGGGGCTCTTGAGGCACGACCCGGGAAACCCCGACTGGGAGGAAAGGGACAGGCTCGTGCTGTCGAAGGGGCACGCCGCGCCGGGGCTGTTCGCCAGCCTGGCAGTGGCCGGCTATTTTGACGAGTCCGAGATGGACACGCTGCGCAGCCTGGGCAGCCGGCTCCAGGGCCACCCCGACCTGAGGTGCCCCGGCGTGGAGTTCTGCGGGGGCTCCCTGGGGATAGGGCTGTCCTTTTCCGTGGGCGCGGCGCTCGCGGCCCGGCTGGACGGGGCGGCTCACCGCGTGTACGCGATAATCGGGGACGGGGAGACCGACGAGGGCCAGGTGTGGGAGGCGGCCATGGCGGCCGCAAAGTACGGGACGGACAACCTCACCGCCATACTGGACAGGAACTGCATCCAGCAGGACTCGCACACCGAGTCGGTCATGCCGCTGGACGGCCCCGGCCCCCCGGGGCGGGGGGCGGCCGACAAGTGGCGCGCCTTCGGGTGGAACGTCATAGAGGCCGACGGCCACCGCGTGGGGCAGCTGCACGCGGCGCTGCGGGCCGCCGCCGCCCACAGGGGGGCCCCCACCGTGGTGATAGCCCGCACCGTCAAGGGCAGGGCCGTCGAGCACATGGAGGGGAACCCGAAGTGGCACGGCAAGGCGCCGGACCCCGACGTGGTCCCGATCATAGAGGCCGAGCTGGACTGCCAGGTGGCGGTGGCCCCGTCGATAACGGCCGGCGGCTCGCCCGACCTGGAGGGGGAGGCGCGGAGGTGCGAGGAGGCGGGGGCCGACCTGGTTCACATCGACGTGATGGACGGCGAGTTCGTCCCCGCCCGCACCTTCGGCCACGAGAGGGTCGCGCGGCTCAGGCGAGCCACCGCGGTCCCGTTCGACGTCCACCTGATGATCGCCCGCCCGGAAAAGAGCGCGCTGCTGTACGCGGAGGCCGGGGGCGACGTGGTGACGGTTCACGCCGAGGCCTGCGGCGAGGACACCTTCGGCGAGATCCGCGACGCGCTGCGCTCCGCGCGCGCCGGGGTGGGGCTGGCCGTGAGCCCGGGCACGGAGCTGCCGGAATGGGCCGTGCGCGCCGCGCCGTCCATAGACCAGGTCATAGTGATGTCCGTCGTTCCCGGAAGGTCGGGCCAAAAGTACATGGAGGAGGCGCACGGGAAGACGGCCCGCATCGCGGCCCGGCTGCGCGGCGCGGGCTTTTCCGGGACCATAGAGGCGGACGGCGGGGTGGGGCCGGAGAACGCCGGCAGGTGCTTCGCCGACGGGGCGCGCGCCCTGGCGTGCGGGAGCTCCGTCATGGGCGCGCCGGACGCGCGCGCTGCCGTCGGGCGGATCCGCGAGGCCGCCGCCGCGGAGCGCAGGAGGCTCCTCGTCCGCGAGGCCGGCAGGCTGGGCGGCCCGGCACTGGTGGAGAAGTGGGTGGGCCTGCACGGCGGGGGCTGCAGGGCCGCCCTGGAGGTGATGGCCGCCGCGGAGGTGGCGTAGCGGTGGGCGGCGCGCCGGCGCCGCTCGCCGACATGCGCACCGAGTACGGGAACGCGCTGGAGGAGGTGGGCGCCGCGGATCCCCGCGTGGTGGTGCTCGGGGCGGACACCACGGACTCGCTGAAGACGGCAGGGTTCGGGAGGAGGTTCCCGGGCAGGTTCTTCAACGTCGGGATAGCCGAGGCCAACATGGTCTCGGTGGCCGCCGGGCTGGCCGCGTCGGGCAAGACGGCCTTCGCCAGCACCTACGCCACGTTCGTCCCGGGCAGGGCCGTGGACCAGATAAGGAACGCCGTCTGCTACCCCACGAGGGGCGGGAAGAAGGGCCTGAACGTGAAACTGGTGGTGTCCCACGGGGGCCTCTCGGTGGGCGCCGACGGCGGCTCGCACCAGCAGCTGGAGGACATCGCCACCATGAGGGCGATGCCCAACATGCGCGTGATGATCCCGGCCGACGCGCGCGCCGTGGCGGCCCTGACCAGGGCGATGGCCCGCGAGTACGGCCCGTTCTACATGAGGATGGCCCGCCCGAAAACGCCCGTGGTGCACGGGGAGTCCCAGGAGTTCGAGGCCGGCAGGGGGATAGTGGTCAGGGACGGCTCGGACTGCACGATAGCGGCGTGCGGGACGGCGGTGGCCGCCGCGCTGGAGGCGGCGCGCGTGCTGGAGGGGCGCGACGGCGTCTCGTGCAGGGTCATAGACGTGTTCTCCGTCAAGCCCATAGATGCCGCCATGCTGGAAAAGGCGGCCGCCGAGACGGGCGCCGTGGCCACGTGCGAGGAGCACAACGTGATGGGCGGCATGGGATCGGCCGTGGCCGAGGAGATCTCGCAGAGGCGCCCGGTCCCCGTCGTCCGGGTCGGGGTGCGGGACGCGTTCGGCGAGTCGTGCCGCGACCCCCAGATACCGCAGCTGCTGGAAAAGCACGGCATGTCCTCCGTTCATATAGCGGACGCGGCCCTGCGCGCGAGGAGGCTGGCCGGGCGGTGAAGATATTCCTCGACACGGCCGACGCGGGGGCGGTGAGGTCGTACAACGAGATGGGCCTGCTCGACGGCGTGACCACCAACCCCTCGCTGCTGTACAGGGAGCGCGGGGATCCGCGCCGCGTCATGAGGGAGATCGTGGATGCCGTGGAGGGGGACGTCAGTTTGGAGGTGGTCTCGGCCGCCCACGGCGACATGATCGAGGAGGGCAGGCGCCTCAGGGAGTACGGCCCGAACGTCGTGGTAAAGTGCCCCATGACCGCCGAGGGGCTGAGGGCGTGCAGGGCGCTCTCGGCGGACGGCGTGCCCGTGAACGTCACCCTGGTCTTCTCCCCCAACCAGGCCCTGCTCGCCGCCAAGGCGGGGGCCAAGTACGTCAGCCCGTTCGTCGGAAGGCTGGACGACGCGGGCCACGACGGCATGGGGCTGGTGGCCCGGATCCTGGGCTTGCTGGCCAACTACGACTACGCGACGGAGGTGCTCGTGGCCAGCGTGAGGCACCCGATCCACGTGGCCAGGGCGGCCGGGCTCGGGGCCCAGGCGGCCACGCTGCCGCCGGCCGTCTTGGAAAAGATGCTGCGGCACCCCCTCACCGACTCGGGGCTCGAGTCGTTCATGTCGGACTGGGAGAGGCTCAAGGCCGAGAACCCGGGCGCGGGGCCGTAGCCGGCGGCCCCGAGGGGATCGGCGCGGGAAGGACCGCGCGCGGGCCCGCGCCGGGAGCAGGCGCGCCCCGGGTCCGGCGGCCGAGGCCCGTCGGCAGCGCGGATCGGTTCCCGCGGCGGCGGCCGCGCCCGCGCGGGACGGGATCGGGTTGGCGGCGCGGCGGCCCGGCTTGCCGCAGCCGCGCGCAAAACCCGCATCCGTCGGGCGCGCCGGCCGCGAGCTGCCAAGCAATCCGTTTCTTCGTCACGTCTGCCGCGGGACTGGAAAAATTCGCCCGATCGGGATTCGCCGCGCGGCGCGAGGTTTCGCGGGGCGCGGCCGCGAGCCCGGCAGATCTGCTTCAAAAGCGCGATCATGAAAAGTTGCCGATCCTCGTCTGCTCCTCGCATTTTTTGATCAGGCGGTTGCGCGTGTTGCCGATGTCCCGCACCACGTGCGGTCGCACTCCCCGCTCGGGCAGGGCCGCCCGCTCGAGAAACTCTCCACCAGTGCCTAGGAGCATGTCGATGGCGGCCTTGATTTTGCCGACAAGCCCGGCCTCGTGCCTGCCGCGCATCGAGTCGTGGCAGTGATGCGCCAGCTCGAGAATCTCCTTGCGGGCGCCGTGATCCGTGATGCGAATACCCGTCCCGTCCATCTTCCCCGTCAGGAATGCGGCCGGCACCGAGGGCGAACACGGGGCAACCTCGTCGTCGTCGTCCGGCGCGAAGGGGCAAAAACCGCGGGGCTCCAGCGCATCCTGCGGGGTCGTTGCGGAAGACAGTTTCTCGTCCAACCGGGCCTGGCCGAAACTGCCGTGCCCCCGCGCGGCGCGGCGCCCGAACGTGATGGACGGGAGGCCCGCGTGCCGGGACAGGCGGCCGCGGTTGTCCGCGGTGTCGACGCAGCGACGGGTGCGCCCCAGCTCGTCCCGGCGGCGGACCACTACATAGTGTTCGAGATGCTTTGGGTCCAGTTCTTGGTACTTTTTGTCCTGCCCAGCGTTTGTGTTTTTCCCGCCCTTGCGCCCGGCAGCGATGGCGCGGGAGGGGACTTTGGATGCGGCCACCGCGTCGGGGTTTGCCTTTCGTGCCGGCTGCGCGCTTGTGCGGGGCCCGGTGAGCCGGATCCGGTACCCCGGATCCGAAAGCGTGCCGGGCCGCTTCCCCGTGTTCGCGCAGAGACCCATGAACTCGTTCGTCGGCCGTGTGTGTTCGCTGGCGGCCGATTCAGCTTATCTGCCTGCACGTGGTGCCGGCATCATAATGCAACTGGAGGTTGGTGAGCAGGCGCAGCACGGTGTTTCCGCAGCCTCTCTTGTAAAGGTACACCCGCATCAGGTCGCGCGCGATGTCGAAATGCATGCGGGTCCCCGCGTGCAGGTCGGCGGCGATGACCCCGAAGTAGCCCTCGCGGATGGGGGATTTCAGCCCCCACATCCTGAACGGCGCGGTCGCGCTGAACATCCTGTCTATGAACGTGTCCAAGTCGTCGATGCTGTGGCTGAATTTGAAGTCGAACTGCCCCCCCTCCGCGATCATTTTGCCCTCCGTCTCGCCCATCCCGATGCGCCGCATCTCCACGCCGGCGATCGTCTCCGCGTATTCTTCCCTGCACGCGTCGATCAGTTGCAGGTGATCCTGCACCGATTTTCCGCGTTTCACCGTGAAGCGCCCGGTGCTGTGCACGTCGTCCTGCACAAAGTCGTACGGATCGTCCCCTAATCCCCGCTTGATCCGCACGCTGCTGTGCGCTGCCGCCCTCTTGATGCGCGGCCTTGCCTCCACGGCGCTCTGCAGCTCTTCGGCCAGCGGGCCGACGACGCTCAGGTTTAGGCCGCCGGCGTCCGCATCGCCGCCCTCACCCGCCATCAGGAACCTGCCCGAGTACGACACGCCGAATCCCCTGAGGGAGTTGCCGGGCACGTCAGCGAGCCGCTTCAGCATGGCGGAGTGCAGCCAGACGTTGTCGAACGTGTGGCTCCCGTCTCCCGTCAGCGCGCCAACTATCCTGTCGGTGTCCTCGGATCTGCCGTTGGTGTGGAGCAACAAAAACCGCCTGTCTTCCATGTTGAGGAAAAACTCCGTGGCCTCTCCGCCCTCCCGCACGCGCAGGATCTTTACGGGGTCGAGCCCCGTGTCACCTACCTCGCACCGCATGCCGCCTGTTTCGAACCGCCTCGGAAAATCCCCGTGACATTCCAGCACGTACGTTTTAAGCTCGCGCAGCCTGCCCTCGGGCGAGTATTCGCCGTCCTCGTTTTGCGAATACGCGATCATGTCCTCCATGGCGTTCATGAGCCCCAGCTTTGTCTCCACCTTGGGGAGCCTGCCGTCCACGGTCATGCTGTCCGTGCGCACTCATGTCACCCCGCAATCTGGTCGCGAGGCCTGCCGCAACGCCCTGCCGCCTGGCGCGAATCCTGCGGGGGGGCAAGCGCGTGTTGCCGTCCCCGGCCGCGCCCGCCTTCGGCGCCGCTCCCGATCCGCGAGCCTTGTCCCGGCCGCCGCTTCCCCCCGCCGCCCGGCCGATGTTGAGGCACGCCCTGTCCGGAATCCCCGCGGCGGGTTTGGCGCGATTTCCCGCATCTCCGGGCCGTGCGGCGCGCCAGTCGCCGCAAGCCCCTCCCGCGATCCGGCACTGCCATTGCCCGTACTCGGAAGGGTCGAATAAGAGTTTAATCTGCGCCGTAGTTTATCTCACAACTACCCCGGACGGCGCCGGGGCTCCGCTCCTCCCCCCTCCCCCCGAGTCCCCCCATCCGATCCCCCCCGAGGCCATGCCGACCAGCCTGTTGTAGAGGGCCACCTTGAGGCCGGCCTCCTGGACTATGTTCTTCCAATTCGGGGCGCGCGCGTCGCTCCCGAACAGGCGCTTGACGGCCGAAAAGATGACCTCGGCCGCCCGGCGCCGGCCGTGCCTGCTGGCCGCGCCGCCGCCAAGTACACGTGATCACCGCCACTCGACCGCCCGGCGCCGGCCGTGCCTGCTGGCCGCCCTCCACGCCTCCATGCTGGCCGCCTTTTCCGCGGCGGTCAGGTCCGAGACGTACTTGGTGCCGAAGCCCAGTTGCTCCCGCACCATCCTGCCCCGCCCGCCCTTGCCGGCCGTGGCGGCGTTCTTGCCCACCTTGATGAGCGGGACGATCCCGAGCTCCCTGCACGGGGCGACGTTCTTGCGCGACGCGTACGCGCCGTCGGCGCAGGTGGCCTTCTCCGCCCCCTCCGCGGCCGCCGCGGCCGCGGCGGCAGAGACGGACGCCTCCGGCTCCCGCTCGCGGGCCGTCCCGCCGTTGTCTGCGGCGACCGCGCGCGCCGCGGCCGCCTCCTCGGAGGCGGAGCGCACGGCCGCGGCCGCGATCGCCGCGGCCGCCTCTTCCTTCTCCCCTTCCGCCTCCGCCGCCGCCGCTGCCTCCTCCGCCTCCGCCCCCTTGCCCCGCGCCTCCCCGCGCGCCGCTGCCCCGTCAGGGGCCGCGACCGCCCCGGTGACGAGCGCCTCGAATACGGGCGCGCCGCCGGCCTTCTCGTCGGTCACCTTCGGCGCCAGGACGCGGCGCGCGTCCGCGTCCACCGGCATGCGCGCCCTCGCGAACCCGCGCTTCAGCTTCCGCTTCGTCATCCGCTCCCCGCGGCCGTTCTGCCGCAGGCCGGACGAGTCGGCGGCCGCCCGCACGGCGCGCTTGCCGCCCGGCGCGATGACCATCCCCCCGCGGATGCCCGCCTTGTCCCGTTGATCCTCCCGCACGTCCGGGCGCGCCTCGGCGCGCCGTCGTCGCCCGGCGCCTGCCGGGCCGGGCCCCCCGGGGCCCCGCGCGATGCGCCGGTCAGGCGCCCCATGGCCGCCGGGGCAAAGAACGCGGGCTCGGGGTCCGGTACGGGGCCCCGGCCTCCTTCCGGTTCATCCTCTCGAGCTCCTCGCCCCCGTTCGGATCCCCCTGCGGGACGAGCAGTCTGCCGCGCGCCGCGCGCTTGGATTCGGCCGCGCCATGGTATGGCCGGACGGGTTTTTGGCCCGCATCGTCAACAAGAGTCGCGCTTTCGCGATCATTGTCTTGGGCTGGATCGGGTTTCAGGCGTGATCATGAGATAGACTGCTGCGCCGGCAGCATTCCCCGCCGCGCGCTCCGGCCTCGCAGGCCGGCCCGCCCGCGGCCGAATCCCCCCGGCGCGGGCCGCCCCCCGGCGCGGCCGGGGCCTGGAAGGCCGATCCTGCCCCGCGGCTCCGGGCGCCGCGGGCGGGACGGCGCCACCGGAGCGCGGGGAAGGGCGGACCCCCGCCGCCGCCCCTCCCGCGCCCCGTCCTGCGGCCGCGCGCCCTCGCGGCCGATCCCGGATCGGGCGATGCGGGAGTCGCGCGCCGCGGCGCGCGCCGCGGGCGCGCCGGAAAGCGCGGGATGCGCGCGGGGAGCCGGAAGCGCGCCGGGCCGCGCGCGGGATGCGGCAGCCCCGCTTGTCCGTGCCCGCCACGGCGATCGCCGGCGCAAGGCCGGCCGGCCGCGCCGCGGACCCGGACGGCGCCGCGGGCGTCCCGCCCGGGCGGCTCCCGCCGCCCGCCGCCGGGAGGATCCCCCCGATCGGCCCGCGGGCGTCCCCCGCCGTCCGGCGCTGCCCGCGTGCGCCCGGCAGGTCCCCCGCCGTCCGGCGCTGCCCGCGTGCGCCCGGCAGGTCCCCCGCCGCCCGCCCGATCCCGCCCCGCGCGGCGCCGGCGGCGGGCGCGCGGTGCCGCCGCATCCGCCCGCCGCCGATTCCCCGCGCGCGCTTTTCGACGTCCGGCGGGAAGGCGAACCGCGTCCCGCCGCCGGCCGCCGCCGCGCGCGGCGGGACATTCTTCCGCCTCCCGCGCCCGCATCCCGCCGGGGCCTTTTCGATGCCCGCCGTCGACCCGGCGGGCGTGCGGAACTTTTCCCCCGCGCCGCCAGGCGCGTTCGCCGTGCAGGCCGCGCGGAACCCGCGATCCGCGGGGAAGGGGCTCGGCCCGGGCCCCGCCCTGCGCGGATCGGCGAGTACACCCACGGCGCGGGCGGCCTTTTCTGCCGCGCCGAACGCGCGGCGGGCCCCCGCGCGCGCCGCCGGACCCCCCGGACCGCGCGGCGCCTCCCATGCCGCTCGCCGTCCCGCCGCCGCCGGCGGGCGGGAGCCTGGCGCGATCGCGGCGCGCGCGAAGCCCTTCCCGATCACGGGTTTGGCGGCGGGCGCGGCCCGGCGGCCGCCGGGCCGCCGCGCGGCATTCTGCCCGGCGGCCGCCGCCCCGCCGGGATCCCCGCGCCGCCGCGGGCGCGCCCCGCGGCCGCGGGCGCCCTGCCGGCCGATGCCTCCGCGCGAGAACGCCGGCGCCGCGGTCCGCCGTCGCCGCGATGCGTGCCGGCGGATCGAGTCGCCTTCCGCCAACCGCCGGCGCCGCGAGGACAGATCCGCGCGCCCGGCAAATCCCGTCCGATCCGGCCGCCCGCGCCCCGGGGCGGGAGCGCGTTTTCGCCTTCCGGCGCCGCGGCCGGCGGCGGCTCAGACGCCCAGCGACTCGGCCCGCGTTATGTCTATGAACACCCTGTCCCCGACGGACAGGTCCATCTGCTTGTACTCGTGCATGTCGAGCTTTATCGACGTCACGCCCGGAGCGCCGCCCTTCATCCCCGTCAGCATCTTGTTGAGGTCCTCCATCATGTCGCCCATGTTGGTGAACCCCATCATCTTGGGCGCGCCGAACGACGGCGAGGACGACGGCTGGCCCTCCTTCATGTCGTTGCTCGATGCGAACGAGACCACGACGTACGGCGCGCCGTCCGGCGCGGCATCGATGCTCCTGACCACGAACTCCTTGCGCACGCGCGCCGTGGCGGAGCCCCGTATTTTAAACTTCAAGACCCGCGCCCGCGCGAGGCCGGCAGCCCCCGCACTTCAGGCGCGAACCCGGATCGGCGGGGGCGTTTTCGCGCCCGCGGCCGGCGGGCACGCGGCCTCACGCTCGCGCCACGGCGCGCATTCCCGCGGCCCGCGGGGGCGCTTTCCCGCGCCGGCCCCGGGGGCGCGCCGCCGCCCGATCCCGCCCCCTGCCCGGAAGGGGCCCGCCGGGGCGCCGCCGGGGCGCCGGCCCGGCAGCCCGCCCCGGCCGGAAGGGCCCGCGCCGCGGTCCCGCGGGGCGGCCGCCGGGGCGCGGCCGGGCCGGGCCGCGCCGCATCGCCCGCCGGCCGCGCGATGCGCGCGGCGGGCCGGGGCCGCGGCTTCCGGGCCCGCGCCCCGCCCCGCCGGCGCGCCGCGGCCCCGGCCCGCCCGCGGGCGGCCGGCCGTGCGAAATCTTAAACAACGCGCCCGCGGAAGGACGGGCGAAGCGCGCCGTGGCCGACATGATCCTGGACGTAGTGAAGGAGCTGATGAGGCTCGGGAAGGGTGACCAGGCCGTGCTGGACAGGATCAGGCGCGCGGCCGAGCAGGACGAGGTGATCTCGTTCTACGAGCGCGAGTACGTCGGCGACCTGGTGAGGAGCCACATGGAGCCCGAGCCGGCCGCGGAGTCGTACGCCGCGGGGGGCGCGGAGCTCGAGGCCCTGCCGGTCGCCGCGCCGCGCCCGGCGCGGGGGGGGCGCGGCGGGGGGGGCATCGCGGCCGCGCTCCTGGCGCGGAAAAAAATAATCGCGCTGGCGGCGGTCCTGCTGGCAGTCGGCCTGGGCGGCGCGGCCGCGCACATGTCGGGCGCGCTGGTCGACGAGGCCCCCGCCCCGCCCCCCCGCGCGGCGGCCCCTCCCGCCCCCGCCGCCTCGCTCAGCGTGGAGACCGACGCGGGAACGTACAGGCAGGGCGACGTACTGGCGATAACCGGCGCCGCCACGCGGGCCGGCGCGGACGGCGTGGCGCTCACCATAACCAACGGGGACGGCAAGGAGGTGTGGCGCGAGACCGTCCGGCCGAGGGCCGACTGGTCGTACTCCACGCTGACCATCGCGGGGGGGCCCGGCTGGGAGGAGGCCGGGACGTACGTCGCCAGCGCGGACGAGGGCGGGGGCGCGGTGGACGCCTCCTTTGCGTTCATGAAGTAGGGCGCGGCGGGCGCATCCGCGCCCAAGCAACACGGCCGCGGCGGGCGCAACCCCCGTCCGCGAATCGGGGCGGGCGCCCGCTTCCCTCCGCCGGCGCCGGCCCGCGCGGGAGGGGCGGTCAGCCGCTGCCGCCGGCCCCGCCGTCCAGGTACTTCGACTTGGAACGCAGCACGGCGGTGAGCTCCCTGAATACCTCGTTGGCGCTCACGTCGACCATGTTGATCGTGGCGTTGTCGCAGACGAACTGGTTGACGAACTCATCCCGCACGGCAAACGAGACGGACGACCAGTGCAGCGTCCCGTTCAGCTGCTCCAGCACGACCGCGTTGGTGGTCTGGAACGTCACGGGGGAAAAGACCACCCCGTTGGACCACTGCATGGTGGGGATGGCGCCGCCGGACGTCCTGCTGCCGAACGCGATCTGCTTGACCCAGTCCTCGAACTTGTACTCGACCAGCTCGTGTATGACCAGCCGCTTCCACGGCTCCACGGATATCTCCAACGGGCGCCGGCGCCGCGGCGCCGAATATAACTCGTGGCGCCGCCGGGCCGTGCAGGCTTGCGTCCGTTGTGATCTGGGCGCGGGAACGGGGGGCGGTTGCCGTTGCTAGGCGCGGTTTAAGTTTGGACGCAAGTCTGCACGCCGGGCCGCGGCGCGCCTAGCCGGACACGCCGCCGTCCCCGTACGTCATGAGGCCCTTCTCCTCCAGCATGGCGTGCAGGGTGTGCACGGAGCGGTGCACGTCGATCTCCCTCTTGGCCCCCGTGCAGACCATCTTGCCCGACGCGAACAGCAGCATCACCGTCTTGGGATCCAGCATGCGGTGTATGAGCCCCGGGAACTGCTCCGGCTCGTACATGCTGCGCGGGAGGACCCTGGCCGCGCGCTCCAAGTGGATCTTCCCACCCAGGTTTATCGCCGCCACCATGTTCTGTATGACGACCACGGCGTCGTTCTTTATCCTTATCTTCCTCCGGCGCAGCCGCCGCACCACCGTCCTGACGGCCTTCACGGACATCTCCTCGGACTTGGCCCCCGTGCAGACCATCTTGCCGGTGCGGAATATCAGGGTGGCCGTCCTCGGGTCGTCGAGCCGGAACACCAGGCCCGGGAACTGCTCCGGGTTGTACTCGGCGCCGGGGAACTTTTCGAGCACCTCGTTCAGGTCGAGGGCCTGGTCCACCGAGGCCGACGCGACCACGTTCTCGATGCTCACGCGGGGCTTCGTCTCTGCCAACTCGCCACGGCGCGGGCCCGCATCATATATAGGTGGATCTTCGGGCGCCGGGCGCGCCCCGGCCCCCTTTCCCCTCCCGCCGCCGGCCGATCCGGCGCCGCCCCGCCCCGCGGGGCGCCCCCGCTGCGCGCACTCCCGCGCGGCGGGGGCCGCCCGGCGCGCCCCCGCGGGCCGCGCCGCTGCCGGCGGGCGGGACGCGTCCTTGCGCGCGGTCGCCGCGTCCGCGCGGCGGCGCCGCCCCGAAGCGGCATCGGGGCCTAGTCCCCCCGGCCCGCCGCGGCCCGGGGCCGCCCCGGAGGGCCCGCGCGCCGCGCAACCATGGCCGGACGGCGGGATCCCTTGGTTGATACTAGCATGGCGGAATCGTGCCGCCGGCGCGGCGGAATCAGGGACGGCGGCGGCGCGCAAGGAACCGGCGCGGCGGGAGGGGGGGGAGGCAAGCGCGCGCGGCGTGGCGCGCAGTCCCGAAATCGCTCCGCGCGCCGATCCGCGGCGGGCGGGGGGTCCGCGGGGGAGGGGCGGGCGGGGCGATCCCGAAACCGCTCCGCGGCCCAGCCGGCGGCCGGCCGGCCGGCCGCGCCCTACACCGCGGCCTGCTTCACGTACGTTCCGGGGTGCCTGCCCTCGCCCTCGGGGAGGCCGGTTATCCCGCCGGCGAGGCTCTCGGCCGGTATCCCCTTGCGGGCCAGGGCATCGGCGGCCACCTGGGAGGTGTTCCCGGCCATGCACACGAGCAGCGACTTCCCCCCGGCCCCCTCGAGGCTCCCCTCCAGCTCTGCGGGCACCTGCCGGGTGCGGAGGAGCTCCCCGACCGCCGCCGCGCTGGCTACCGTGATCTTCGACTTTTCCACCCCGAGCGACCTGGCCAGCATCTCCAGCCCCTCCTCGCGCGGGGCGTACTGCGGGTGCACCCAGACCACGCGGCCGTACCCGGCCGAGGCGGCCTCCCGCAGCGAGACCCTGGTGCGGCCGGCGGCCCCCCGCGCCTCCCGCTCGGCGGCCGCCTCCATCGCCCCCCGGTACTTCGCTATCCCGTCGGCCGCCACCACGACGAACCTGCGCTTCCCCTCGCCCCCGAACCCGGCCATCCGTATCACCTGGTACAGCGCCAGCGCGGTGCTCTCGCCGACGTCGCGCCCGCGCCCCACGAGGAAGGGCAGGAGCCTCCCGGCCTGCTCGTAGTCCACCTCGTGCTCGGCCGCGTACAGGCCGGGGCTGTACAGCGGCAGCCCCGCCGCGTTGTCCCTCGTCCTTATGCCCGCCACGTCCTGCCCCGGCTTGGGGAAGACCACGTGGACGGGCCTGGCGCCGTGCCGCTCCTCCGCGTAGCGGGCGAGCCCGGCCGAGGTGCCGCCGGTGCCGAACGCGCAGACTATCTCGTAGTCGCCCAGCGGCCGCCCGCCGTCCATCTCCCCCACCTGCGCGTCCATCTCGGGCCCCGTCACCGTGCGGTGCGCCTCGACGTTCAGCGCGTTGTCGTACTGCTCGGGGCAGAACATGCCGTACGCGGAGGCCAGCAGCTTTGCCAGGTTGATCACGTCCTGCGCCTTCAGGAGCGACTCTATCCTGCCGGCCTCGGCATCGAACGGGGCCGGATCGAAGCCGAGCCCCGCGAGCTGCGAGCGGACGTTCGCGGCGGCGGCCTTGGCCGCCGCGGCGTCGCGGCTGCCCTCCATGCCCGGCGCGGGGCAGACGTCCATGTCCAGGTCTATCACGCTGACCCCCTCCCCCCTCAGCTCCTCGAACACCCCCTCCTGCAGCCGCCTGGAGACGAGCGCCACCACCGGTATGCCCAGCCTTGCCATGCGGCCGAGCGCTATCCCGAAGTTCCCCGACGTGGCCTCTATGACGGCCTGGCCCGACCGCAGCCGGCCCGTCGCTATGGCATCGTGTATGATGTGCGCCGCCGGGCGCATCTTTATGGAGCCGGCCGGCAGGCCCCCGTCCATCTTGGCGAGGACCCGGATCCCCGTGTCCGAGAGGTCCATCTTGTACACGCTCCTGGCGCACTCCAGCACGTCCGCCGTGAGGTCGACCATGGGGGTCGGATCGGCCACCGGCGCATCCGGCGCGCTCCTGCGCGGGACCTTCTCGAGGATCTCCCTCCTGAACCTCTCCAGGAGGCCCTCGTCGACGGCCGGCGCGCCGCCATCCCCGCCCGACATGGGGCGGGCCCGGCCCGCGCCACATTTAGCGTTTGCCATGCGGGGCCGGTACACACTTACCTCCCCCCCCCCTCCCGGCGCCCCCCGCGCGCCCGGGCTGCCCCGATCGGCGCGCGCCGCGCGATCGCGGCCGGAGCGGGGATCCTTCGGCGGGCGGGCGCCGCCCCCCGCGCGCCCGGCCTGCCCCGATCGGCGCGCGCCGCGCGATCGCGGCAGGGTTCGGGGCATTTTCGGCGCGCGGCCGCCCCGGTACGGCGCTCCGTCCCGATGCCTGACGCGGGCTGACGCCGCCCGCGCGCGCCCGGCAGATCCGCTGGGGCCGGTCAGGCGGACGCCGCTGCCGGAGCCGGCGCCCGCCCCGCCGCGGAGCCGGGCGGGCGCACCAGCCCGGATGCGGGGTCATCGAAGACGCACCAGTCGGGCCCGGCCCACGGGCCGGGGTCGAACATTTTCCAGTCGCGATTGCGGGCGATCTCGGTGAAGGCCCTGCCCGGGAACATGCCGTTCATGCGGGCGGTGCCCCCGATCGTGACCAGCTCGGAGAACGTCTTGCGCCCCTCCGGCGTGGAGATCTTGTGGTGCGCGTTGCGCTGCGTCACTATGAGGTCGCGTATGGCGAGCTCGGCGGGGTTGTTGTGGGGCGGCATGCCGCGGAATCCCATGAACGTGAGCACGTGCGGCTCGGCGTTGGCGAGGTGCGTCTTCAGCTTGCCGTCGGGGTACGCCGACACGGCGTCGTGGAACTCCTTGGCCAGGTACGTCACGGTGAACGGCGCCAGCGTCTTGATGCCGTGTATCTTGTGGTAGTACCCCTGCATCCAGTCGTGCCTCGCCTCGTCCCCCGGGTCGCCGTCCACGGCGACGGCCTCGCCCTTGGCGAGCAGGTGCCTGCAGCATCTCTGCAGATGCTGGAACCACGCGCGGTACGCCGGCAGCCCGTCGGCCACCACCGCCCTGCGGGACAGCCAGCCGAAGTGCTCCCTCAGGACCGCCGCCCCCCGGGTGGGCGCGAAGTGCACCCACACGGCGTTGCCCACGACGGCCACCCAGACGTAGCCGGTCTTGCCCAGCACGCCGATCTTGAACCCGGTCTCGTCCATGTGCACGAACATGCTCTCGCTGAACGCCCACTTGATCTCCTCCAGCTGCTTCTTCGACGCGCCCGCCATGGCCCTCCTGGCCTTCGCCACGGCCGCCTCCGAGATGCGGAAGTAGAACGTGGACTCGATAAAGCCGGCGATCCTCGCGTCCGTGCAGCCCATCTCGAACAGCGCCATTATGAGGCCGAGCGCCCTCGGGCCGCACGAGGTGCCCTTCGGAAACGGCGCCTGGGCCTCGTAGTACTTCTCGCACTTGCCGCACCAGCCCGTCTCCACCTCGATCATCGCGGTGACCACGCGCCAGAACTGATCGAAGTCGTTGACCAGCTTTCGCCACCTGTCGAACTTCTCCAGGGGGCCGCAGCACACGGGGCACGTCAGGATCCCGCACTTCATGGTGAACTCGGGCTTGTTGCAGTGCGAGACGCCCTTGTGCCCTTGGGGCGGGCCCATCTTGCGCGGGGCGCCGCCGTCCGGAGCGGGCTTGCCGTCGGATCCGGCCCCGTCGCTCCCCTTGTAGCCCCGCTCCTTGCGCCAGGCGTTCCGCCGGGGGCCGTACGTGGTGAGGGACGACGAGGGCGCGTTCGGGCCGTCGCACACGGCAAGCCTGACCGCCTGCTCGGCGGCCTTGGCCTTCAGCCCGGAGTTCTCGGCTTCCAGCCCGGCGATCTTTTCCAACGCGGCCGCCAGTTCCTTGCGCAGCAGCGCCTGCTCCGTGGACTTGGCCTTCAGCATCGCGATCTCGGCCGCCCGCTCCGCGGCCTCGGCTTCCAGCCCGGCGATCTTTTCGAGCGAGGCCGCAAGTTCCTTGCGCAGCAGCGCCTGCTCCGTGGACTTGGCCTTCAGCATCGCGATCTCGGCCGCCCGCTCCGCGGCCTCGGCTTCCAGCCCGGCGATCTTTTCCAACGCGGCCGCCAGTTCCTTGCGCAGCAGCGCCACCCCGGATTCCGCCATGCCGGCAGGCCCAAACTCGCCACAATTATACAAATCGACCCTTAGGCCAGCCTAAGCTTGCGCGGCGCGCGGGCCCGCCCGGGCGGCCAAGTCGCGGCGGGAGGGGGGGGGGAGGTAAGTGTGTACCGGGGCCGGCGCGGGGCCCCGCGCCCGCGGGGAGGGGGCCGCCGCCGGCCGGGAGCCCGCCCCGGCAAGGGACCGCGGAAGCGGCGGCGCCGGGGCCGGGCCGCGGGGCGCCTCAGTCCCCGCCGAGTATCCCGAGCACCTTGCCGGGAATGTCCTCCAGCCTGCTCACCGCCAGGGCGCGCTCGTACCCCAGCTTTTTCAGGTTGGACGCGATGGCCGCGGCCCGCGCCGCGTCCGGCCCGAGGCCGAGCGCGACCATGCCTATGCCCAGCGCCCGGAACGAGGATACCGCCGAGCGCACCGCGTCCGGATCCGAGGGCTCGCCGTCCGTCAGCGTGAGGAGGGTTCCCGGCCTCCGCCCCTTTCCCGCCGACGCCACCAGGCGGCGGATCCTGCCGTACACCTCGGCCAGCGGGGTGGGGCCGTTCGCCGGGATCTGCGCCAGCCGCTTGGCGCACGTGCTGCCCCACACCTCCGAGTCGGACTTTACCGCCCAGCACGCGACGGACCTGCCGGCCGCGCTGAACGCGTACACCGAGAATCCCACCCCCAGGCGCGAGAGCGCCTCGCACAGGGCGAGCGTGGCCTTTTTGTACTCCAGCTGGACGGCGGCCACGCTGGAAGAGTGGTCGAGCAGCAGCGCGACCCCCTCGCCGGCGGGCCTGCGCGAGTCGGCGAAGAACGGCTTCCGCGACCCTTCCGCGTAGGCCTCGGCGTCGAACTCGTCGCCCGCGGCGCGGTGCTCCTCGGACCACCCGGACCGCCAGCGCCGGAAGCGGCGCATCAGGCCGCCTATCAGGTCCGCGTCGTATATGGCCGTCTCGTCCACGTCCGTCCTCTCGGGGACGAGGATGCCGCCCGTCCCGCCGGCAGCGCCGGCGCCGCCGCCGCCGCCGCCGCCGGCCGCCCCTCCGCCCGCCAGGAGCCGCTCGTACTCGGCCCGCACGCCCTCCCCGCCTTCCGCCTCGTCCGGATCCACGCCGCCGAACTCCCCCCTCCTCGCCCGGGAGACGCGCGAGAGCGCGCGGCGCAGGTCGTCCTCGTCCACGGGGAGGGCCGGCCTGGCCCACGGCAGGGCGATCGGGACCGTGAGCAGCGAGTCCACGCCGAGCGCGCGCACTATCCCCGGGACCCGCTTTTCGATCCATTCGGTGCCGCGCCCGCCCCGGACGGCCCCGTCCAGGATGCCGGCGGCCGCCCCCGAGGCCGCCGCGATCCTCTCCAGGTGGTTCGAGGCCGCCTCCCCCTTGACCCCCCCGAACGTGAAGTGCTGGTAGAACCCCTCCACCAGCCTGGCCCCCCCGTACACCTCGCGGAGCTGCGGCCTGTACCTCCACCGGAACGCGTAGTTGAACACGATCTCGGGATCCATGCCCCTCCACAGGCGCCGCCCGAGCAGCTCGACCCTCCTCGACTCTATGGCGTTCAGGACGAAGCCGAACGCGTGGTCGTCGCTGAGGATCCTCCGGCACGAGGCCAGGCGCATCGACTCGTGCCACACGGTGGCCCTGAACTGCCTGTACCGCTGGAACCCGCCGCCGGCGAGCCGCGACGGGCGGGGCAGCGACAGCCTGGCATCGGCCGGCCGCGTCCGCGGGCCGCCCGCGTCGGAGAACTCCACGGTGGCGCGGGCGTTGCCCGACCACCTCCTGGCCAGGAACGTGCCGATGTCGACCAGCGCGCCGGTCCCGGGGCACGGCCCCGCGCCGCGGGCCTCAGGGCCCCGCGCCGCCGCCCCCGCCCCCGAACATGGATCCGATGATGTCGGCCACCTTGCGGTGCTCCAGCCCGCCCCACTGGGCGTACACGTCGCCGAAGACGGAGCGGGCCGCCCGGGCGGCCGGCATGCCGGCCCCGACCAGCACCGCGTACGATATGGTCTCCCGCAGGCTCGGCGAGTACTCCAGTTCTTCCACGGCGGCCGCCTGCCTCAGGGTGTTGGCGAGGCGCACGCCCATGGCCAGGTCGTCGTCCGGGGGCTGCCGCCCCGCGCCGCGGGCCGCCAGGTGCCTCCTCACAATGTCGAGCTCCACGCCCTCCGGCGGGTACTCCAGGCTCACCCGGACGGGGAAGCGGCTGAGCAGCTGGGGCGGGAGTTCCTTGGTCCCCGCGTGGGTGAGCGGGTTTATCGATGCCACCACGAACCAGCCGGGGGCCGCCCTCACCGTCCGGCCGTCGGCCTCCTTGAGCACCAGCTGCCTGCGGTCGTCCAGCGCCTCGTCGAGCCTCAGCAGGACGTCGGCCTCGGCCGCGTTCACCTCGTCGAGGTACAGCATGCCGCCCCCCCGCATCGACCTGACCAGCAGCCCCTCGTCGAACCCCACCGAGCCGCCGGAGAGCGTCTTGGCCCCCACCAGGTGGCTCTCCCGCGTCCGCAGGCTAAAGTTCACCGTGTCCAGCGCGGCGGAGGACGAGTCGGCGAAGCGCCTCACCAGGGTGGTCTTGCCCGTCCCCTTGGGGCCTATCACCAGCGCGAACAGGCCCGCGGCGCGCGCCGCCTCCAGCGTGGGCAGCGACTCGTTCCAGTCCAGGTACACCCCGGAGGCCGGCGCCGGCATCGCGCCGCGCCCCCCCGATCTCAAATTAAGTCTTGCCGGCCGGGGCGGGCGCGCGGGGCGGCGGGATCGCCCGGCGCGCCGCGCCGCTGATCCGGCGCCCGGCGCGGGCCGATGCCGGCTCGCCGCGCCCGGCCGGGCGCGGGGGGGCGCCCTCCCGGGATCGCCGCCGCCTGCCCGCCGCGCGGCGGCAGCGCCCGGCGCGCCGCGGCGGCCGCCGGAAGCGCCCCGATCCGGGCCCGCCGATCGGGGGGATCCCGCCGCCCGGCCGGGCGGCGCGGGCTCGGCGCGGGGGGCGCCGCCCCGCGGATGCCCGAAGCGCGGGGCCGGCGGCCCCCCCCCCCTCCCTCCTCCCGAGGCGCGAATCCGGATCAGCGGGGGCGTTTTCGCGCCTGCGGCCGGCGGGCGCGCGGCCCCATGCCGCCCGAAGCATTACACCTTTAATGCGGGCGGGCCGGCCCGCCGCCGGGATGGCCAGGCCCTGCGCGGTGGATCTGTTCTGCGGGGCGGGGGGGCTGTCGTACGGGCTCAAGTCGGCGGGGATCGACGTGGCCGCCGGGATAGACTCCGATCCCGCCTGCAAGCACCCGTTCGAGTCCAACGTCAAGGCGCGGTTCGTCGAAATGGACGCCAAGGACCTGACGCCCGAGTTCGTGGAGTCCCTGTTCGCGCCGGGCTCCCCCAGGATCCTCGCGGGGTGCGCCCCGTGCCAGCCGTTCTCGTGCTACAACCCCTCCGGCCGTGGCGGGAACAAGCGGGACCTGCTGTCCAGGTTCGGGGACCTCGCGGAGCGGGTGCTCCCGGACGTGGTGGCCATGGAAAACGTCCCCGGGCTCGCGAAGTACCCGGTGTTCGAAAAGTTCGTCGGCGCGCTCAGGCGGGCGGGCTACGGTTACGACTACAGGACGGTCAACTGCGCCAAGTACGGCATCCCGCAGACGAGGAGGCGGCTCGTCCTCCTCGCGTCGAGGCGGGGCCCCATAAGGTTGCAGGGCGGGAAGCGCGGCAGGCGCGCGACGGTCTGGGATGCGATACGCCACACGGAGCCGATCAGGGCCGGCGAGTCGTCCGGCACGGACCGCCTGCACAAGGCGAGCGCCCTGTCCGCCAAGAACTTGGAGAGGATCCGCAAATCCAGGCCCGGCGGGTCGTGGCGCGACTGGGACGAGGGGCTCAGGACCCCGTGCCACAGGAGGGATGCCGGCAAGACGTTCGGCAGCATCTACGGCCGCATGGAATGGCACAAGCCTGGGCCCACCATCACCACGCAGTTCTACGGGTTCGGGACCGGCAGGTTCGGGCATCCCGAGCAGCACCGCGCCATATCCCTGCGCGAGGGGGCCCTGCTGCAGACATTCCCGAAGAACTACTCGTTCGTGGCGGACTACGAGCGCGTGAGCATCCACCCCGTGGCGAGGCTGATAGGGAATGCGGTGCCGGTGGAGCTCGGGAGGGCCATAGGCAGGAGCATAGTGCGGCATCTGGAGCTGCCGGCTGCTGCTGGCGGTCAGGCAGCCGCCGCTGCCGGAGACGGGAGCACGGTGCGGCATCCGGAGCTGCCGGCGGGCCAGCGCACGCTGTTCCCCGCGAGCGGGTCGCGGGCAGGGGCATAGCGGAATCCGAGGAGCGATGGCGGGCGATCACGCGTACACCATGCGGGTGGGCCTCGACGCGCTCAGGCATCTGGGCGCGGGCCTGCACGGCAGCATCCCCGCGGCCCTCGCCGAGGCCGTCGCCAACGCGTGGGACGCGGATGCGGGGCGCGTCGATATACGCACGGGCCCGGGCGGGACGATCACCATACAGGACGACGGGAGCGGGATGACCATAAGCGACGCCAACGAGAAGTACCTGCGCTCCGGGTACGCGCGCCGGGAAATGGGGGAGGCGAGGACCGCCCGCCGCGGCAGGCCCGTGATGGGGCGCAAGGGGATAGGAAAACTGTCGCTGTTCTCCATAGCCGGTACGGTCACGGTGCACAGCGCCAAGGACGGCGAGAGCCACGGGTTCGAGATGAGGGCAAAGGACATCGAAAGCGCGCTGCGCGGCGGGGCCCCCGCGTACCACCCCCCGAACGTCGGGGCGGCCGGCGACCTGGAAGCCGGGACGCGCATCACCTTGACGGACGTCAGGCCGCGGGCGCTCCGTCCGGAATCGCTGAGGGAGAGGCTCGCGCGCAGGTTCGGCATCATCGGCGGCGCGCACGGGTTCGAAGTCTCGGTCGACGGGACGCAGATCGCCGCCGAAGACGCGAACTGCCGCGGAAAACTGCAGTACGCGTGGCTCTTCGGCGGGGACGGCCGCGGCGAGTTCCCCGGGTCGGCGTCCAGGACGTTCCGCCTGGATCCCGAGGTCGAGGCGGGCGGCATCACGGAGCGCGTCGGCGGCTGGATAGGGACCGTGGAAAAGCCGAGCCAGCTGGAGGACGATGCCGGCGGCGGGAGCTTCAACAGGATCGCCGTCCTGATCAGGGGGAAAATGGCCCAGGAAGGCGTGCCGGGCTCCCTCGGAGGGGGAGCGTGCGACAGGCACGTGGTCGGGGAGATATACGCGGATTTCCTGGACAGGGACGACATGCCGGACATCGCGACGACCGGCAGGCATCTTATCATAGAGGACGATCCCAGGTACGGGGCGCTGAAGGAAAAACTCCGGCGGGACGTCAAGACCGTAAGGGCAAAGTGGGCGGAATTAAGGAACGAGGAAGGCGCCGGGGCGGCGCTGGAAATGCCGGCGATCCGCGAGTGGTTCGACGGCCTGCCCCCGCGCCACAGGAAACCGGCGGAGAGGATCTTCGGGCGCATCAACGCCCTGGCGCTGGACGGCGACGATGCGAGGAGGCAGCTGTTCGTGAGCGGAATGCTGGCGTTCGAGAACCTCAAACTCAGGGACGCGCTAGACCGCCTGGACGACATCGACGTCAGCAACCTGGAGGTCCTGGCGGAGCTGCTCCCGCAGATCGACGACTTGGAAGCCAGCGCGTACTACCAGACCGCCAAAACCCGCCTGAAGGTGCTCGAGAAGTTCATCGACTTGCGCGATCAGAACGCGAAGGAAAAAATCATCCAAAAGCACCTGTTCGATCACCTGTGGCTCCTGGATCCCTCCTGGGAGAGGGCCTCCGCCCCGGAAGCCATGGAATCCGGCATGAAAAAAGCGCTGGGCGGCGCGATCGAGGGGCTTACCGACGAGGAGAAGCGCGCCAGGCTGGACATCCAGTACAGGACGACCGGGAACAAGCACGTCATAATAGAGTTGAAGCGCCCGGAAGCGAGCACGGACATAACGGGGTTGTTTGCGCAGCTCAACGAATACAGAGATGAAGCATCCGAGATCCTCGAAAGATTCGGCAAGGAAGAACCGGTCGAAGTAATCTGCGTGCTGGGCAGGCCTCCAAAAGACTGGGAAAATTCGAAAAGGCGCGAAGAAATCCAGAATGTTCTTGACGCGATCGGGGCGCGAATAGTGTTTTACGACCAGCTGATTGAAAGCGCACGCAATGCGTACGGCGACTATGTTGAAAAAAACAAAGGCGTCACAAGGCTGGCGACGTTGCTCAACAGGATATCCAAAGCCGACAGGGATGCGGCAGGCCCGCCATAAACGTGGACAGCGGCGCTCGCCGCAAGCAGGCGCCGGACTGTGCGAGGCCGCCCGATTCCCCCCGGCGCGGGGTTGCGCGCCCGCACGGGCCCGGCGCGCACCTCGCGGCCGCGGGGCCGCCCGCGATCCGCCCGCCCGGCCCTCGGGGCGGAGCGGCGCGGCGCGGGCCGCCCCGGGGAGCCGTCGGCGGGCCGGCCCCCCGATGCTGCGGGAGCGCGGGCGGGCCCGGCGCCGCCCCGCCGTTTTTCGCCGCCGGCTTTTCCGGGCGAGCGCCGCCCGGCCCCCGCCCCCTCCCCCTGCCCCTCGCGCCGGCCGCGGGCGTGCCGCGGGCGTTCGGGAACGTCCGGCCCACGTCGTTGGAAAGGAGGGCAGTCCCGCGCCGGCCGCGGGCGTGCCGCGGGCGTTCGGCGCCGCCCGAGGCCCGCCGGCTCCGCCCGGCCGCGGCGCCCCGGCCGCGGGCCCGCGCGCCACGCTGCCGCTTCTTGGAGGACGTCGAATGGTCGGTCGCGACCGAGCGCCCCGGCCGCGGGCCCGCGCGCCACGCTGCCGCCCCGCATCGGGGGGCAGCCCCGCCGGTTCGGGCCGGCGCCAGCCGCGGCCTCAGGGGCGTCGGGCGGGAGCCCGGCCCGGCCCTGACCGGACCACGCGCGCTTCTCCCCCTCGCCTGCGGCACGCCTCCGCGAACCAGGCCCCGCCGAAGCGCGCGCCCGAGGGATCGTCTTCCCGCCGCAGTCACGGGCACTCGCCGCGCTGCCTGCCGCGGACGGCCCGCCCGCCCGACTTTGGCCCGATCCCGCCCCGCTGCCCGAAGAACGCCGGCGCCAGCCGCCTTTCGCACCGGTCAATCGCACCCGTTATCCACTCCTCCCGGACGGGGCGGAAGTTCCTCCCGCTCCCGCCGCCGCACCTCCTCGTTGGCATTGGAGCCGGCCTTCGCTCCATAGCGGGGCGGAAGCTCCTCCCGCTCCCGCCCCCAACTAACCCTGTCTGCCGCCCCGTGGCGAGGCCGACAGGGAATGCGGTGCCGGTGGAGTGTAGACTTCAGAAGTTGAAAATGTACTAGTGCTATGCGTAATGGGCGATCCTGCAGGTTTGGCGCGGGCCCGGCCGGCCGAAACGGCCGGATGGTTGCCGCGCGCGCGGTTCGGTTCCCCGGACAGCAGCGGTTAAAAGGCGACGCTCCGACACGCCACTATGTACCACGACAGTGGCGTATCGGAACGCCAACAGTTGCTCGCCGGCGGCGCATTTAACACCTTGCACTCCCTCATAGTAGCGCTCCAGATCCCCCTGTCGGGCAGGCACAACGCGCTGTACGACGCGCACGCCCTGATCGCGGCGCTGGTGTTCATGTGCGAGAAGGGGGCGTCGGCCAACAGGGCGCTCAAGGCCATGAAGGAGCTCTACAAGGACGAGAGGATCCCGACGGGGCAGTGGCTGCTGGGCATGCTGGCAAAAATTCCGCACGAGTTGGTGGAGGAGTGCGGCCAGTCCATGCTCGCCCGCACCGCCGCGTCCATGATAAAGAGGGGCCACATACCCGCGAGCGCGGCGATCGCGTTCGACATGCACCTGCATCCGTTCACCGGCGAGGACGGCGGCGGCTGGACGGTGAGCGGCAGGCCCAAGGGCGGCACCACGCGGTTCGACGGGTACATGACGGCGTACGTGGCGGAGAAGGCGCACATGCCGCACGTGGGGGCCATCCGCATGGTCGACGGGGTCAAGGTGGCCGACTACGTCAAACAGATGTTCGGGGAGCTGCGCCGGGCCGGGCTCAAGCCGAGGCTGTTCCTCGCGGATCGCGAGTTCTGCACGGTCGCCGTGATGTCCGCGTTTGACGGCGCCGGGGAGAAGTTCCTCATGCCCGCCAGGAAGACGGCGGGAATCAGGAAGGCCCTGGCGGAATACAAGCGCAGGAAGCGGAATAAGGTGTCGCGGTACACGATGAAGGCGGACGACGGGACGGAGTTCACATTCTGGCTGGTCATCGAAAAGCGCATGGTGAAGGCCAAGGGCAAGCGGAGGTGGAAGTACCTCACGTTCACCACCAACGTCAGGCAGGGCAGGATCGGGAGGACCATGAAGAGGGACATCCCCGGCTTGTACAGGCAGCGCTGGAGGATAGAGAACGCCTACAAGTCGATCAAGCAGATCCTGCCCACGACGAGCAGCAAGAACCTGTCGATCAGGACGTTCATGATGTACTTCGCCATGGTCTACTGCAACACGTGGTACGCGTCCAACCACGCCGCCGATGCGGATGCCGCGGAATCGGGGCGCCGGCCGGCGAAGAAGCGCAGGGCGCTGTCCGAGTTCGCGACGCTGATGGTCAAGTTCGCGCTGGAGATCATCAGGACGGACATGGGCAAGCGGGGCTACTACCTCCAGTGCGTGACCTAGCGCGTTTTAGACCCTTGCCGCGCGCCGAAGCGGCGCGGCCGGCAGCATCACCCGCGCCCGATGCCGTTCCGGCCCCGGGCGGGGCCGGTCCCGCTCCCCGATCGCGGCGGCGCGCCGATCCGCGGGCGGGCCGCGCCGCGCAGGTCCTGGTAAGCCGCCCTGCACGGCGCGCCCGGCGCGCGCGGTGCAACGAACGCGCTCCCGGCGACGAAAGATCGGCGATCCGGCCCGCCGTTGCTGCGGAACGCGCCGGCGGATCGGGGCGCCGCGGGAACTGATCCGTTAGCCCGACAAATCCCGGCCGTTTTGGCGCTCGGCCCGGCACGAAACGGG
The DNA here is from genome assembly GCA_958295735.1 of uncultured Candidatus Cenarchaeum sp. Classification (GTDB taxonomy): domain Archaea; phylum Thermoproteota; class Nitrososphaeria; order Nitrososphaerales; family Nitrosopumilaceae; genus Cenarchaeum. Next base: position 2,135,383 of record OY282369.1, on the reverse strand, counting down.
AGTACATTTTCAACATCAGACTTACGTCCATTGTGATCTGGGCGTGGGATCGCGGAGCGGATTGTTGCCGCTAGGCGTGGTTTCGGTTTGGACGTAAGTCTACACCCGGTGGAGATTGGAAGGGTTATAGGCAGGAGCACGATGCAACATTTGAGGCACAATGGCGGACGAACACGCGTACACCATGCAGGTGAGCCTCGACGCGCTCAAGCATCTGGGCATAAGCCTGTACAGCAACATCCCCACGGTCCTCGCCGAAGCAGTAGCCAACGCGTGGGACGCGGATGCAGAGAGCGTAGAGATACGCACGGACTCGGGCAAGACGATCACCATACAAGACGACGGCAGCGGGATGACCGTGAGCGATGCCAACGAGAAGTACCTGTGCGTCGGGTACGCGCGCCGGGAAAGGGGGGAAACGAGGACCGCCCGCCACGGCAGGCCCGTGATGGGGCGCAAGGGGATAGGAAAACTGTCGCTGTTCTCGATAGCCAACACCGTCACGGTGCACAGCGTCAAGGACGGCGAGAGCCACGGGTTCGAGATGAGGGTAAAGGACATCGAAAGCGCGCTGCGCGACAAGGCCCCCGCGTACCACCCCTCCAAAGTCGGGGCGGCCGGCGACCTGGAAGCCGGGACGCGCATCACCCTGACGGATATCAAGCCGAGGACGTTCTATCCGAAATCGCTGAGGAAGAGGCTTGCGCGCAGGTTCAGCATCATCGGCGGCGCGCACCAGTTCGAAGTCTCGCTTGACGGGACGCGCATCACCGCCGAAGACAGGAACTACCATGAAAAACTGCAGTACGTGTGGCTGTTCGGCGAGAACGGCCGCAGCGAGTTCTCCGGGGCGACGTCCAGGACGTTCCGCTTGGATCCAGAGGTTGAGGTAGACGGCATCACGGAGCGCGTCGGCGGCTGGATAGGGACGGTGGAAAAGCCGAGCCAGCTGGAGGACGACGCTAGCGGCGGAAGCCTGAACAGGATCGCCGTCCTGATCAGGGGAAAAATGGCCCAGGAAGACATGCTGGGATCCTTTGAAGATGGCGGAATGCACAGCAAGTACGTGGTCGGGGAGATATACGCGGATTTCCTGGACAGGGACGACATGCCGGACATCGCGACGACCAGCAGGCAGCTGATCATCGAGGACGATCCCAGGTACGGGGCGCTGAAGGAAAAAATCCGGCAGGATGTAAAGACAGTAAGGGCAAAGTGGGCGGAATTAAGGAACGAGGAGGGCGCCAAGGTGGCGCTGGACATACCGGCGATCCGCGAGTGGTTCGACGGCCTGCCCCCGCGCCACAGGAAACCGGCGAAGAGGGTCTTCGGGCGCATCAACGCCCTGGCGCTGGACGGCGACGACGAAAGAAGGCAGCTGTTCGTGAGCGGAATACTGGCGTTCGAAAACCTCAAACTCAGGGACATGCTCGACCGCCTGGACGACATCGACGTCAGCAACCTGGAGGTCTTGGCGGATCTGTTCCTGCAGATTGACGACTTGGAAGCCAGCGCGTACTACCAGACCACCAAAACCCGCCTGGAGGTGATCAAGAAATTCAACGACTTGCGCGATCAAAACGCGAAGGAAAAAATCATCCAAAAGCACCTGTTCGATCACTTGTGGCTCTTGGATCCGTCTTGGGAGAGGGTCTCCGCCTCGGAGGTCATGGAGTCCGGCATGAAAAAAGCGCTGGACGGTGCAATCGAGGGGCTTAGCGACGAGGAGAAGCGCGCCAGGCTGGACATCAAGTACAGAACCACCGGAAGCAAGCACGTCATAATAGAGTTGAAGCGCCCGGAAGCGAGCACGAATGCAACGGAATTGTTTGCTCAGCTTAGAAAATACTATGATGCAACAGCCAAAGTCCTTGAAGGATTCGGCAAGGAAGAGTCAGTCGAAATCATCTGCGTGCTGGGCAGGCCTCCAAAAGACTGGGAAAAATCAAGTGAGCGCAGAATAGCCAACGACATCCTTGGGGCAATCGGGGCGCGAATAGTGTTTTATAACCAGTTGATTGAAAACGCCCAAAAGGCATACGGCGACTATGTTGAAAAAAACGAGGGCATTACAAGGCTGGCTACGTTGCTCAGCAGGATATCCAAAACGGACAGGGATGCGATAAGCCCGTCGTAAACGGAGACAACGCCGCAGCGCGCGTTGCAAGCGCCGGATTGTACAAGGCCGCCCGATTCCCCCCGGCGCGGGGTTGCGCGCCCGCACGGACCCTGTTGCACCCGCGCGCCTGCCGCGCGCCCCGGATCGTGGTGCACGCCGCAAAGCCCGACGCGCATCCCGCGGCCGCGGGGCCGCCCGCGATCCGCCCGCCCGGCCCGCGGAGCGGCGCGGCGCGGGCCCGGCCCGGGGAGCTGTCGGCGGGCCGGCCCCCCGATGCCGTGGAAGCGCAGGCGGGCCCGGCGCCGTCCCGCCGTTCTTCGCCGCTGGCTTTTCCAGGCGAGCGCCGCCTGGCCCCCGCCTCCTACCGCGTCGTGCTTGCACGTGCACAGGCGGCCGGGGCTTTTCCAGGCGAGCGCCGCCTGGCCCCCGCCTCTCCCCCTCCCTCCGCCCCCCGCGCCGGCGGCGGGCGTGCCGCGGGCATTCGGCACCGCCCGAGGCCTGCCGGCTCCGCCCGGCCGCGGCGCCCCGGCCGCGGGCCCGCGCGCCCCGCCGCCGCCCCGCATCGGGGGGTAGCCCCGCCAGTTCGGGCCGGCGCCCGCCGCGGCCGCCGGGCCGGCGGGCGGGAGCCCGGCCCGGCCCTGACCGGACCGCGCGCGCTTCTCCCCCGCGCCTGCGGCACGCCTCCGCGAACCCGTCCCCGTCAAAGCGCGTGCCCGAAGGATCGTCCCCCGCCTTACGCACATGGACATATCAGCGATTCAGAACATCTGTCGAAGCGCGCGCCCGAAGGATCGTCCCCCGCCGCAGTCCGGGGTACTCGCCGCACTGCCTGCCGCGGACGGTCCGCCCGCCCAACTATGGCTCGATCCCGCCCCGCCGCCCGAAGAACGCCGGCGCCAGCCGCCTTTCGCACCGGTCTATCGCCCCCGTTATCCACTCCTCCCGGACGGGGCGGAAGTTCCTCCCGCTCTCGCCACGTGAGGCCGAGCAGGGGGGGAGTACGCCGCGCCCACCTCCCCGGACGGGGCGGAAGTTCCTCCCGCTCTCGCCCCCGACCATGGCCCTGTCTGCCGCCCCGTGGCGAGGCTGACAGGGAATGCGGTGACTGGATCTTGGAAGGGTTATAGGCAGGAGCATAGTGACATCTGAGGAGCGATGGCGGGCGATCACGCGTACACCATGCGGGTGGGCCTCGACGCGCTCAAGCATCTGGGCATAAGCCTGCACGGCAGCATCCCCGCGGCCCTCGCCGAGGCCGTCGCCAACGCGTGGGACGCGGATGCGGGGCGCGTCGATATACGCACGGGCCCGGGCGGGACGATCACCATACAGGACGACGGGAGCGGGATGACCGTGAGCGACGCCAACGAGAAGTACCTGCGCTCCGGGTACGCGCGCCGGGAAATGGGGGAGGCGAAGACCGCCCGCCGCGGCAGGCCCGTGATGGGGCGCAAGGGGATAGGAAAACTGTCGCTGTTCTCCATAGCCGGTACGGTCACGGTGCACAGCGCCAAGGACGGCGAGAGCCACGAGTTCGAGATGAGGGCAAAGGACATCGAAAGCGCGCTGCGCGGCGGGGCCCCCGCGTACCACCCCCCGAACGTCGGGGCGGCCGGCGACCTGGAAGCCGGGACGCGCATCACCTTGACGGACATCAAGCCGAGGACGTTCTACCCGAAATCGCTGAGGAAGGGGCTCGCGCGCAGGTTCGGCATCATCGGCGGCGCGCACGGGTTCGAAGTCTCGGTCGACGGGACGCAGATCGCCGCCGAAGACGCGAACTGCCGCGGAAAACTGCAGTACGCGTGGCTCTTCGGCGGGGACGGCGGCGACGAGTTCCCCGGGTCGGCGTCCAGGACGTTCCGCCTGGATCCCGAGGTCGAGGCGGGCGGCATCACGGAGCGCGTCGGCGGCTGGATAGGGACGGTGGAAAAGCCGAGCCAGCTGGAGGACGATGCCGGCGGCGGGAGCTTCAACAGGATCGCCGTCCTGATCAGGGGAAAAATGGCCCAGGAAGGCGTGCCGGGCTCCCTCGGAGGGGGAGCGTGCGACAGGCACGTGGTCGGGGAGATACACGCGGATTTCCTGGACAGGGACGACATGCCGGACATCGCGACGACCGGCAGGCATCTTATCATAGAGGACGATCCCAGGTACGTGGCGCTGAAGGAAAAACTCCGGCGGGACGTCGAGGCCGTGGAGGCAAAGTGGGCGGAATTAAGGAACGAGGAGGGCGCCAAGGCGGCGCTGGAAATGCCGGCGATCCGCGAGTGGTTCGACGGCCTGCCCCAAGGCTACAGGAACCAGGCGAAGAGGATCTTCGGGCGCATCAACGCGCTGTCGCTGGACGGCGACGATGCGAGGAGGCAGCTGTTCGTGAGCGGAATGCTGGCGTTCGAGAACCTCAAATTCAGGGACGCGCTAGACCGCCTGGACGACATCGACGTCAGCAACCTGGAGGTCCTGGCGGAGCTGCTCCCGCAGATTGACGACTTGGAAGCCAGCGCGTACTACCAGACCGCCAAAACCCGCCTGAAGGTGCTCGAGAAGTTCAGCGACTTGCGCGATCAGAACGCGAAGGAAAAAATCATCCAAAAGCACCTGTTCGATCACCTCTGGCTCCTGGATCCCTCATGGGAGAGGGCCTCCGCCCCGGAAGCCATGGAATCCGGCATGAAAAAAGCGCTGGGCGGCGCGATCGCGGGGCTTACCGACGAGGAGAAGCGCGCCAGGCTGGACATCCAGTACAGGACGACCGGGAACAAGCACGTCATAATAGAGTTGAAGCGCCCGGAAGCGAGCACGGACATAACGGGGTTGTTTGCGCAGCTCAAAAAGTACAAAAGTGCAGCATCTAAAGTTCTTGAGAAATCAGGCGGCGAAAAGCCGGTCGAAGTAATCTGCGTGCTGGGCAGGCTTCCAAAAGACTGGGAAAATTCGAGAGAACGCAGCGAAGACGAAAATGCTCTTAAAGCATTCGGGGCGCGAATAGTGTTTTACGACCAGCTGATTGAAAGCGCACGCAATGCGTACGGCGACTATGTTGAAAAAAACAAAGGCGTCACAAGGCTGGCGACGTTGCTCAACAGGATATCCAAAGCCGACAGGGATGCGGTAGGCCCGTCATAAACGTGGACAGCGGCGCTCGCCGCAAGCAGGCGCCGGACTGTGCGAGGCCGCACGATTCCCCCCGGCGCGGGGTTGCGCGCCCGCATGGGCCCCGTTGCCCCGCGCGTCACGGATCGTGGCGCGCGCCGCAAGGCCCGGCGCGCACCCAGCGGCCGCGGGGCCGCCCGCCCGGCCCGCGGAGCGGCGCGGGGAGCGGCGCGGGGAGCGGCGCGGGGAGCGGCGCGGGGAGCGGCGCGGGGAGCGGCGCGGGGAGCGGCGCGGGGAGCGGCGCGGGGAGCCGTCGGCGGGCCGGCCCCCATGCCGAGGGAGCGCGGGCGGGCCCGGCGCGGCCATCCCGATCTCCGCCGCCGGTTTTTCCTGGCGAGCGCCTCCCGCTCCCCCGCCCCCGTCCCGCAATCCGCGCCGGCCGCGGGCGCTAGGGACCCGCCGGCTCTCGCCAGCCGCCGCGCCCCGCCGGTTCGGGCCGGCGCCTGCCGCGGCCGCCGGGTCGGTGGGCGGGAGACCGGCCTGCCCCGCCCCGCCCGGGACCGCGCGCGCTTCCTCCCCCCCCCCCGCGCCTGCGGCACGCCCCCGCGAACCCGGCCCCGCCGAATCGCGCGCCCGAAAGATCGTCCCCCCGCCGCAGTTCATGGCACTCGCCGCGCTGCCTGCCGCGGGAGGTACGCCCACCCGACTTGCCCGATCCCGCCCCGCCGCCTGAAGAACGCCGGCGCCCGCCGCCTTCCGCACCGGTCTATTGCCCCCGTTATCCGCACTTGGCGGGGCGGAAGTTCCTCCCGCTCCTGCTGCCGGCCATGGCCCGGTCCACGCCCTTCAGGCTCGTCCCGCCCGCGGATCCCGGCAGGCTCGAAGCCCGCGAGCCGCGCGCGGCATCCGGCTTTCCGCGCTCGCGCACGCCCAGATGGAGTCGGGGATCCGGCGCCCGAAGTGCTCCCTGAACAGGGCCGAAAACTCCGCCGTCCTCCCCGGGCGCTTCGTCGGGATCCGGCAGTCGCGCCGGTCCGCGCGGGGCAACGCGGCGAAGCACCTTCCGGCGAACGCGAACGGCTAGCCGCCGCGGAACATGTCCGACGTGCCGTCCACGAACATCTTCCGCGGCCTGCGCCAAGCCAGCGGCAGATCCGCGCCGGGCGGATGCCCGGCGTGCCGGAATCAGGGGCGGCGCTTTTCCCGGCACGCGGCCCCGAGGCGGGCGGCCGTGGTCCCTGCGGTTCTCGCAGCCGGGGGACGACTCGGCGCGGCCGGCGGCCGGGTCCCCCTCGGGGCGTTCAGGGGGCGCGGGGGCGGCCGCCGTCCCCGCCGGGCGCGGGCCCGGATCGGCGGGGGGCGGCCCCGCGCCGGGCGCGGATGCAATGCCAATATACCGCGGCGCCGCGCAGTCCGGGATGCGAAAGGGAGCCGCGGGAATGCCGGCCGGGGGCCGGAGGCGGGCCGGCCGCGGGCGCGCCAGTTCCGGCCCGATGCGGAACTCCGGCCCGCGGCGGGCCTGCGGCGGGCATCCGGCCCGCGCGCGGGGGGCGGCGCATCGCCCCGCGCGGCGGGATCCCGCGCGCGCGGGGCCTCCGGAGATCTGGCCGCGGGGGATCGCGGGAGCCGGCTCCGCCCCGGGCCGCGCGGGCGCGGGGCCGGGATCCCGGCGCGGGGGGCGGCCGGCGCGGGGCCGCCGCGCCCGGCGCGCGGGCGGCGGGGCGGCGTGAAGGCCGGCAGCCTGAACGGCCCGGCGGCGCGGGGGGCGGCCGGCCGCGGATTCGGGCGGGGCCTGCTGGCCGACAGGAGGGCGCGCGGCCTGGTCCTGGTCGCGGTGCTGGCCCTGTCGGCCCACGTCCACCTGTGGAACCCGGCGGGGTTCCCGGACCTGTTCTTCGACGAGGGCATCTACATGCGCAGGGCGATGACCACGGCCGAGACCGGAAACCCGCAGGAGGCGGACTTTTACGATCACCCCTACTTCGGGCAGCTGGTCCTCGCCGGCTTCGTGAAACTGGCCGGGTTCCCCGGCACCGTGGAGCAGTCGCTGGAGGCCTCGTACCTCGCGCCGCGCGTGCTGATGGGCCTCTTCGCCGTGCTGGACACGTTCCTCATCTACAAGATATCGGAGAAGAGGTTCGGCAGGAAGACCGCGGTGCTCGCGTCGGTCCTCTTCGCGGCGATGCCGCTGACGTGGATGTTCAGGAGGATCCTGCTGGACTCCATACTGATGCCGTTCCTCCTCTCGTCCGTGCTGCTCGCGCTGCACTCCGGCGGCAGCAGGCACCGCTCCCTGCTGGTAGCATCGTCGTCCGTCCTGCTGGGCCTCGCCATATTCACGAAGGTCACCGCGGTCACGATGGTGCCGGTCGTGGCGTTCATCATCGCATCGCACCACGGGTCCAGGGGGCTGGCCTGGTGGCTCCCGCCGGTCGTCGCGGTCCCGGCGGCGTGGCCCGCCGTCGCGGCGCACCTCGGGCAGATCGACCTGTGGCTCCGCGGCGTGCTGTGGCAGGGCGGCAGGGGCGCGGGCCAGTTCTGGCCGATCACGGGAGCGGTCTTCGCCATGGATCCGGTGCTGGCGGGGCTCGGGTTCGCGGGGCTCGCCTACGCGGCGGCGAGGCGGGACGCGCTGCTGGTGCTGTGGCTCGCGCCGTTCCTGCTCTTCGTGAGCGCGGTCGGGTTCTTCCAGTACTTCCACTACATCCTGATCCTGCCGGCGATGTGCGTGGCGGCCGCCCACATGATCTCCTCGGGGCTGGCCAGGATCGGGGGGGCGAGGCTGCGCGGGCTCGCGTGCGCCGGGATCGCCCTGGGGTTCGCCGCGTACGGCGGCGCGGTCTCCACGAGCATCGCCTCGGCGGACCTGACCGGCGCCCAGTTCCGCGCGATGCAGTACGCCGTGGACACCTTCGACGACGAAGAGTCCACGCTGGTCGCCGGCCCCGTGTACACGTGGGTCCTCTCGTCGGTGCACGGGAGGGACAACGTGCTCCCGGACTACGGGGACGTCCTGTTCCGCGAGCGGGGCACCGACCACGCGTATTTGGTGGTCGATCCGCACTTCGTCCTGGACTTCCAGAGGGGCGAGAGGCTCTCGGAGGCGGTGCGCAACAGCACCGTCGTCAGGACGTTCTCCCAGGAGGTGCCGGACAGCGGCTTTCCGCGCTACGCCTACGAGTCGACCACGGAAGGCAGCGCGATCGAGATCAGGGCGAGCATCGGCGCGCCCAGGCCGTAGGCGCCGCCGCTCCCGCGGCGGGGGGGCGCCGCGGGAAGGCGGGAGGGGGGGCGCGGGAAGGCGGGGGGCGCCCCGGGCGGATCCGAGGGGCCCCGCGGCCCGCGCTCAGTTCATGAACGCGGCCAGCCGCTCGTTCGACTCGTCCAGGACCCCGTGCAGCTTTGCGCGCCATTCCGCGAACCCCTCCGGCGACTCGGGGTAGGCGTAGTAGTGGGAGGTGAGCCACCTGTTCTGCCTCGTGGTGAACCGGAGGCCCTCGGCCAGCTTCTTGTTGAGGGCCCCGCGTATTATCATGCCCAGCCTGCCCAGCGCCCCAAAGTCAGGGTGCTCCCCCTTGGATATGGACTCCACGTCGAGGTTGCCGAGGAAGTGCCTCATGCCGTAGTTGATCTGCTCGTTGGTGAGGGACTGTATGAGCCTCCTGAACAGCTCCAGCCCCGCCGTCTTGTAGCCGTACTCGTTCACGAACTCGCGGTTGTACGCCCACAGCCCCGCCTCGCTCGCGTCCCCGGCCTCGAGCGCCCTGGCCGCGCAGCGGCCCGCGATGGCGCCGGCCACCAGCGCGGGCCCTATCCCCCCCGCGTCCAGCGGCTTGGGCATCCAGGCCGAGTCGCCCACCAGCATGTACCCCCCGGCCACCAGGCAGTCGTTCTGCCGCCGCACGGACACCTGGAAGTTCCCCGTGGCGTTGCTGCTGTCCCCGGGGTCCGCGGAGAGGCGGGGGTTCCTCACCGCCCGGTTGCGGGCGACGTACTCGCTTATGAGGTCGGACACCCCGTCGCTCCTGCCCATGCGCCGGTTGCGCGCCCCGAGCAGCGTCTTCTCGACCCCCAGCCCGATGTTGACCTTGTTGCGGCCCTTCGGGAAGACCCAGCCGTAGCCGCCGGGCGCCGCGTCCTGGTCCAGGTGTATTATGCAATAGTCCGGGTCGAACTCCGACGCGTCCTCCTCGCCCTGCTCGAAGTACATTATGTGGCGCCCCGTGGACTCGACGTCCCGGCGGTCTATCCTCCTCTCGATCTTGTCGGTGCAGCGCAGGCGGCCGCGCAGCATCGAGGTCATCCCCGTCGCGTCCACGACTATGCGCGCCGTGGCCCTGAACGGCTCCCGCGTGGCCGTGTCGGCGCCGGCCACCCCGGCCACCGCCCCGCCCTCGTGCAGCAGGTCGGTCAGGCTCACCCCGAACCGGAACTCTATCCCCATCCCGGCGCAGCGCTCGTTCTGCCTCTCCGGGAGGAGCTGGCGGTTCAGCATGTAGCCGTCCCCGTCGAACGGTATGGACGTCTGCCTGTCCGGGGAGAAGGCCATCACGCCCTTGACGGTGTGCTCTATCTCCGGGCTGCCCCAGCGCACCCCCGTCTTCTCCGACATGTAGTCGACGGCCTCGCGGCTCACCGCGTCGCCGCAGATCCAGCCGGCGACGTTCTTGCTGCCCGGCATGTGCCGCGGGCTGCGGTCGACGACGAGCACGCGGAGCGACTGGCCGGAGTGCCGGGCCACGGACTGGGCCACCACCGTCCCCGCCAAGCCCCCGCCGGCCACTATAACGTCGTAGTCCGCCACGCGGTATGCGCCGCCCCCCCGCATTTATAACGACTTGCCTCGCGCCCGCCGGCGGCGGGCCGCCCCCGGATCCCGCGCCGGGATCGCGGCGGGCGCGGGCCCGCGCGCGCGTGGTTGTTTCGGGTCGGCTCGTCGCGGGGTCGTCATCGCCCCCCGGCTCGGACTGTACAGGCCGGTCTCCTCATTCCCGCCCCGCGCGGGAGCGGGCGCTATTTAACGGTTGGACGGGCGGCCCAGCAGGGCCGCGTACGCGGGGGCCGCCCCGCCGGAGGGGGCGCGTATCCTCACCTTGACGGCGTCGCCGTACGCGACGGCCAGGCGGCCCCCCGCGAGATCCTGCTTGCCGAACCGCAGGTGCAGGCCGGAGCCCGAGACCGTCAGGTGCAGGTCGGCCACCACCCCGTCGAGCTCGGCCGCGGGCATCGCGGCGGCGATCCTCCCGGCCAGCCGCGACGCATCGTCGCCGGCCAGCTCGGCCTCGAGCAGCGTTATGGGGTTGCCGTGGTGCCCCTCGAGCTCGCGCGCGGCGAACTCCTCCCTCCGTATCCCCAGCACGCCCTCCAGCGCCCCGAGGAACCTGCCCGCATCCTCGGTGGCGTGCATTATGACGGACACGCTGGCGCGGATCCCGCCGTGCATGGCGCCGCCGGCTAGCCGCCGCTCGGGGGCGGGGGGGCGCGGCGGGGCATCCCGCCTCACGCCCGGAGCAGGGAGATCTGCTCCTCGGCCGTCCTCACGAGCTTTACCTTCTCGAGGCCCACGTGCTTTATGCGGATGAGCCTCTTGGCCGCCGCCATTATGTCCGAGTTGATCTTGCCGTAGCACGTGGCCTGGACGAACTGGTCTATGGTCATCTCGGGGACCGACTTTTCGATGACGTCCCGGGCTATCAGCCTCAGGGCGTGCTTGCGGGAGGTGTTCAGCTGCCTGTGGGTGAGCGCTATGACCTTGAGGCGGAACACGTAGCCGTCCTTGGTCTTCGCATCCATGATGAAGTTTACCTTCGAGGCGCCGCGCCGCACCAAGCTGCGCAGGAACTCCTTGGCGTACTCGTACCTCTTGAATATGCTGGTGGCCTTGTCCCCGTCCACCTTGTCTATCTGGAAGTAGATCTTGTACTGGTGCTGCGACGGGTCGCCCTTCAGTATGTCGAACAGGGTCACCTCCAGCACGCGGCCGGGGGCGTGCTTGCCGTCGGTTATGGGCACCTCGGCCACGGGGACGCCGTTGAACGAGTCGGGGGCGTGCACGGTAACCCACTTCTTCTCGCGCCACTTGTCCTTGACGCGGGTCTTCCGCCTCGCCAACCGGCACGGCGGGCGCGGGCGCGAATATAAGGCATGCGAAACGCGGCGGGCGGGGACTCGCGTCCACTTGCCAGCCACGCCTGATGGGGGGCCGCCACGCAAGCGAGCAGTGCGCCGGCAGGAGCGGGGCTGCCGGAAGGCGGGCATCCCGTCCTGCCGGAGGGCCGCGGGGCGCGCTGCGGGTCAACATTGTTTCGCCATCTTGTCGCCAGTTGTCAGTACGCGCGCTTGAGGCCCGCACGCGCGTAACACTAGACATGCCCGACTCTGAAACGGTGCTGGTGCGGAGGGAGCTGGTGGCGGTGACCCGCCGCATGACGGCCCTGGATGCAAAACACGCGGAATACGTAGAGGACAAGCGGCGGGAGTCGGCCGAAACGCGTAGCGAAATCGACCGCCTCTAGGCCGTGGAGGCGCAGCACGCCGGTTGCGCCGAGAACAGGCTGGAACTTGACAGGCTGCAGGGCGAAAACGATCGCCTCAAGGACGAGTTGGCGGCGGCGCTGGGCAACAAGGCGGAGAACGCGGCGGCGGCCGCGCGAGGCGGAAGCGGCGGCCGTGATGCGGCCGTGGCGGAGAGGAGCGCTGCCCCCAAGCCGGCCGCCCCGGCCGCCCACAGGCGCGGCAGCGGACTCATCACGCCGGCCGCCCCGGCCGCCCCCAAGCCGGCCGCCCCCAAGCCGGCCGCCCCCAAGCCGGCCGCCCCCAAGCCGGCCGCCCCGGCCGCCCCGGCCGCCAAGCCGGCCGAGCGGAGAAGGGCGCCGCCTGCGCGGGGTGCGGCGAGCTGGCCGCGAAGCTGAAAAAGGCCGAGAAGCGGATCAACTCGTGCGACGGCTACAACAAGCCCGATGCGGAAAGGCACAGCGCCGACAGGGCCAAGTTCCGCAGGGAGAACGGCACGTACGACAGCGATCGCAAGCCGGGAAAGAAGATGGGTCCTCCCATCGGGCACAAGGGGGTGTCGCACTCGCGCAAGTCGGAGGAGACGCGCTACGCCCGCCTTTCCGCGTGCGAGTACTGCGGGTTGGCCGAGCATCTGACGGAGCGGCCCTGCAACAAGAACCTCGTCGAGAAGGACGGCGCCGGGAAGATCAGGGTCTCCTGCATCTCGGCCGAGCGGGCCTGGTGCGCGAGGTGCTACAGGATCAGCATGGCAAAGTCGGAGTCGATTCCGGGCACGCACATGGGAGCCGGGCTGCTCGGGTCCGCGGTCGCCTGCATCGCGAAAGCCGTGCCGTACGCGGCCGTCGCCGAGCTCGTGGAGGAGCAGCACGGGTGCGGGATCGCGCAGACCACCGCCAACAACGCCCACGAGGCCGCCGCCAACCTGCTGGAGCCAGGAGACCGGCGCGTCGCGGATCACATCCGGGACAGCGACGGGTGCGGACAGGCCGACGAGACCCCCTTCAAAATGTGCGGGAAGCGCGGGTACGCGTGGCTGGTCTGCTGCGGGGATGCGGTGCGCGTGGGGTTCCTGGGCAGCAGGGCGGCGGCCGTGCTGGACCTGTACTTTCCCGAGGTGAAGGGCAAGCCGATGGTGACCGACTGGTACTCGGGGTACAACGGGATAGACGTGAGGCAGATCTGCCTCACCCGCCTGCTGCGGCACGCCGAGAGCTTCGCGATCCGCGCCATGGATGCGGAGAACCGGGAGCTGTACCTGCTGCTGTACCTGCGGCTCCGCTCCATGTACCGGAGGATCTCCCGCATCGACACGGCGGACGAGGCCGCCATCCGGGAGCTGGAGAGGCAGGTGCTGGAGATCGCGGGAGGGTACGGCGGGGGGCACGCGATGCGCACCGCCCTCGTCAACGCGCTGCCCCACATGTTCACGTTCCCGAGGCATCCCGGCATGCCCTGCCACAACAACCGCGTCGAGCAGGCGATACACGAGGGGCCGGCCAGGGAAAAGAGGTCGCGCCGCCAGCTGAGGAGCGCGGCCGGCATGCGCCGCCTCTCCATAACGTGCACCGTGTTCCAGACGCGCGGGCGCCTGGGAATCTGGCCGTCGACCGCGCTGAAGGCCCTCCGCGCCGACCCGGAATGGGACATGTTCGCGCATCCCGCCACCTGGCCGCCGAGGGCCCCGGCGGCGGTAGCCGCCTGACCGCCGGCAGCGGCCCGCGCGATGCCGCCCCGCGCGCGCGCCGTGGCAGCGCGGGCGGCAGCATCCGCCCCCGATGCCGTCACGGCCCCGGGCGGGGCCCGTCCCGGCCCCGGATCGGGCGCGATGCGGCGCCGGCCTGGCGGGGACGGGCCCCGCGGCGCCGGCCTGGCGGGGACGGGCCCCGCGGCGCCGGCCTGGCGGGGACGGGCCCCGCGGCGCCGGCCTGGCGGGGACGGGCCCCGCGGCGCCGGCCTGGCGGGGACGGGCCCCGCGGCGCCGGCCTGGCGGGGACGGGCCCCGCGGCGCCGGCCTGGCGGGGACGGGCCCCGCGGCGCCGGCCTGGCGGGGACGGGCCCCGCGGCGCCGGCCTGGCGGGGACGGGCCCCGCGGCGCCGGCCTGGCGGGGACGGGCCCCGCGGCGCCGGCCTGGCGGGGACGGGCCCCGCGGCGCCGGCCTGGCGGGGACGGGCCCCGCGGCGCCGGCCTGGCGGGGACGGGCCCCGCGGCGCCGGCCTGGCGGGGACGGGCCCCGCGGCGCCGGCCGGTGGCAGCTTTTGGGCGCGGCCGGCAAGTGGACGTGAGTCCACACCTATGCTCATACAAACGTTTATTATAGCGTAAAGCATACGTGCGACATGGTCTTGGGCAAGCCTACATGGGACGAATACAAAAAGCCCAAGTTGGCGAAGATGCGTACCACGCAAGGCTTGGTTTACAAGGTGCGGATTGATGGTGAGAAAGGGATCTGCGATACGGGTCCTACAACCACGCCAACCTACACGCCAACCGACACACTTGCCATAAAAATCCCTGCGCCGGTTAGCGTGATAAATGTTTGTGGGGAAGAGCAGATTTCCTACCGCCCGGCAGAAATGGCTCAAAACGAGCTTTACCCCGTAGAATGGAATGGAAAAAATTACGCTTTGCGAAAGAGTGGAGAAAAAATAGAACTGTTCAAGTTCTACCCCGCAAGCGATGACTAGCAAGATCAGCGGACGGGTAGGTCCCGTAAAAGGCGTGTACAAAAAGGAGGGCCCTGTTCCGGTCCTACTTGACCCGTGCACGCATCTCGTCGTTACTTTCGACAAGATGTTTCGAAAACCCACGATGGTTATTGTGCATGGGAATGACGACGGCGACAACACGGTTACGGAATATCCGGTAGGGCGGTAGAATGATTCCAGAAGAGGAGATTCTTGCAAACATCAGGGACATGGGCTATGTGACGTGCACACCAAGACGAATACGCCCAAGCTACTACAAAACAAACGACGGCATCGGGACCATAATCTGCGTTTTGATCAGACCAAACCATGTCGTTCCAGTCACGAATTCGCCCGACGGCTTTACGATCAACCATACGGTCCAGATCAGCTCGTTCACGCCGAAGGAGAACCGCCGACCTCAAAAATTTCAAGAGCATCAGCCGGGCGACGTCCAGTCCGGCATAACAGAGGTTGACGTGGACTGCGAGCCGCTCAGCGAAGAGTTCAGCGTCTACGATCTCAGCAACGGCTTGGTGTTGAGCATGAAAACCGTGGTCGGCCAAATCAACAGGACGAAGTTCTTCACGCCGGAAGGCGAGCCGATGTACACCGTCGACGCAAACCCGATCATAAAGTTCAAGAAGCGCTAGGCTCCCAAGGCATGCACCTGCCGTCCCCGCCTTCCCGCCGCACGCCGCGCCCTTGGGCAGCCTTGGCCGGCCCGCACGTTGCGCAACCTTAGCAGGGCGAGAGATCCTTTGGCGCGCGCTTGCCCCCCTGCCGCCCGCCGATCCGACCCCCCGCACCGGCCGATGCTGCCCGGGCGCGCCCGGCGGGGCCTGCAGGATGCTGCCGGGCTGCCGCCCGGCCGCCCGCGGCGGGACTTGCCGGGCGCGCCGGGGCGGCGCATCCGTACTCGGCGCGGGGTCGGCGAGGTGTTGGGGCGGGCGCGATCCAAAGATCCCGAATCCGGCGTGGATCGCGCGGCGCGCGGACGCCCAGGACTGTCCGGGGACGCGGCGGCGGGGAAAAGGCGGGCGCGGCGCGGGCGCCGCGCGCGGCCCGTCCCGCAGCCGCGCCCGCGGCGGCCGCGGCGAGGCGGTTTTTCGCGCCTAAAACTCGGGTTATTAGGCGGGCCAGCCGCGTGGCCATGTTTAAATTCGGCAGCCTCCCGCCGCGAGGCATGGCGACCCAGATGACCCAGGCGCGGAGGGGGGTCGCCACGGAGCAGATGCGCCAGGTGGCCAGGGACGAGGGCGTCTCCGTGGATTGGCTCAAGGCCAGGGTGGCCGGGGGATCCGTGATAATACCCAGCAACACGGCCCGCCCCCAGAAGATACACAACGTGGGCATAGGGGCGGGCCTCAAGACCAAGGTGAACGTGAACATCGGCACGTCCACCCTGCGCGCCGACCTGGACGAGGAGGTGGCCAAGGCCAGGGTGGCCGTAAAGTACCACGCCGACACCATCATGGACCTGAGCGACGGGGGCGACGTGCCGGCCATCCGGAGGGCCCTGCTCGAAGCGGCCCCGATCACGTTCGGGACAGTCCCCATATACGAGGCGTACAGCAGGGGGGTGGCCCGCCACAGGAACCCGCTGGCCATCACGGAGGACGACTTTCTGGACGCCTTCGAGAGCAACGCCAGGGACGGCGTCGACTATACCACCATACACGCCGGGATCACGAAGGAAATAGCGGGGCGGATACTCGGGGCGCGCAGGAGCGGGGGGGTGGTGAGCAAGGGCGGCACCATAACCGCCGCGTGGATGCTGAAGCACGGCAGGGAGAACCCGTACTACGCGAACTTTGACCGCCTGCTGGAGATCGCGCGCGAGTACGACGTCACGTTCAGCCTGGGCGACGCGCTCAGGCCCGGATCCATACTGGACTCGCACGACGAGCTCCAGGTGCAGGAGATGGTGAACGTGGCGAGGCTGGCGAGGAGGGCCCGCGAGGCGGGCGTGCAGGTGATGGCCGAGGGGCCGGGCCACGTGCCGCTGGACCAGGTGGCCGCCAACGTCAGGCTGGCAAAGTCGCTCATCGGGGACGTCCCGTACTACGTGCTGGGCCCGCTGGTCACGGACGTGGCATCGGGGCACGACCACATCGCCAGCGCCATAGGCGCGGCCGTCTCGGCCGGCGAGGGCGTCGACCTGCTGTGCTACCTGACCCCGTCGGAGCACCTGGCCCTCCCCAACGCGGAAGAGGTCAAGGCGGGCCTCATCGCGTACAGGATAGCGGCGCACGCGGGCGACCTGGTGAAGATGAGGGACAAGGCGATAAAGTGGGACCGCAGGATGAGCGAGGCGAGGCGGACGCTGGACTGGGAGTCCCAGCTGGCCCTGTCCATCGACCCCGAGGCGGCCGCCCGCATCCACGCCAGGACCGGCCAGCATCCGGGAAACGGCGTCCCGTGCACGATGTGCGGCGGCGCGTGCGTGTACGTCATGCTGCCGCAGCAGCGGCAGGGGCAGGGCGGGGAGCCCGGAGCCGCGGCGCCGGAGCCGGCGGCGGCTAGCCCCGCGGCGCCGCCCGGCTAGCCCCGCGGCGCCGCCGCCGCCGCTCGCCCAGCAGCGCGTCGAGCACCTCGGCCAGGCGGGGCACCGTCCTGTATCCCGCCAGGTCCTCGCGGGCCACCCAGCGCGACTCGGCGTTCTCCCTGTTCAGGCGCACGCGCCCCCCCGCATGCTCGAACAGGAACGGGAACAGCATCCACCGCCGGCCCGCGTATTCCGGGGACTCCACGAGGACGGGGGCGGCCGACAGGCCCAGCCTCGCCTGGCCCCCGTCCAGCCCCACCTCCTCCAGGATCTCGGCCCTCGCGCGGGACAGCGGCGCCTCGCCCCCCTCCAGCGCGCCGCTGATCCCCGACCACAGGCCGCCCATCTCGCAGCCGGGGCTGCGCCGCAGCAGGAGGTAGAGGGGGCGGCCGCCCGGCCCCCTTCCCTCGAGGAACGAGGTGACTATGGGGGTGGCGTCCAACGCGGGCCGCCGCGCGGCTACCTCTTTTCTATGGCGGCGGCCATGCGGACGTGTTTTTTGTACGAGTCCTCCAGGTCGGACGACGCGGACAGCCGGTCCCGGCACGCCTTGATGTAGTCGGTGATCTCCTCGGTCTTGCCCTCCTGCGCCGCCGTGAGCAGCCTCCCGACGTCCTTCCAAAAGTCCTCGGCGAACCGCCGCAGCTCGGGGTTGGATATTATCGTCTCGATGAGCTCGGGCGATTCCGTCATTATGCTCTCGGCCAGTATCTTCTGGGTCTTGAACGTGGAGCCGGACATCTTTTCGGTGAGCGAGACCTTCTCGTCCTTGGATATGACGTTGGCGAAGACGAGGTTGGCCAGGTGGGTGAGCCCCAGCACCACGGCTATGCGCCTGTCGTGCTCGGCCGCGTCCATGGTCACGAAGCTGGCGTCCCCGAACAGCTCCCGCGCCACGGCCAGCTCCTTCTTGGCGTCCTTTATGGGGACGGAGACGATGTTCTTGCCCCGCAGCGTGCGCGCGCCGGGCCCGAACATGGGGTGTATGCAGACGGGGTTTATCTTGGAGGGTATCTTGGAGAGGGCCGAGACCGTCTTGGACTTTTGCGACGAGATCTCGATGAGGTAGGTGCCGCGCCGCATCTCCTTGGCGATGAGGCGTATTATCTCCGGGGTGCGGCGGGTCGGGGTGCACAGCACCACGTAGTCCACCTGCAGTATGGACGCGACCAGCGAGTCGGCCTGCTCCACGGCCTTTTCCTCGATGGGGTTCTCGGCGTCGTACCCCACCACGTGGAGGCCCTTGGCCAGGAAGTACTTGACGAACCAGCGGCCCATCTTGCCGCCGGCCCCCACCACGGCGATCCGCTTAGCCAACCCCGCCCCCCTCGGCCAGCGCCCGCTCCACCGCGTCCATGCCCTCCATCAGCTCGTCCACCCCGAGGCACGCCGAGATCCGCACGTATCTTCCGTATCCGCCAAAGTCTTCCCCAGGCGCTACCGCCACGCCGTAGCCTAAAAGTCTGTTGGCCAGCGCCGTTCCGTCGAATCCGGCGCCGTTTCCGGGCGTCGCGAACAGGTACATGGCCCCGTCGGGGGCGAGGAACCGCAGGCCCATGGCCGAGGCCCTCGACTGGAGCGCCCGCAGGCGGGAGCGGATCTCCGCCGTCCGGCCGGAGACGTCGGCGCCGAGGGCCGCCAGGGCCGCGTGCTGGACGGGGTCGGGCACGCTGGTCAGGCAGACGGCCTGCAGGCGGGCCATCCTGTCCGTTATGGGGGGGGCCGCCACGGCGAAGCCCGCCCTGAACCCGGTCATCGCGTGGGACTTCGAGAGGGACTGCACCGTCACGGCGCGGCCGTATCCGTACGAGAGGGCGCTCTTCCACCCGGAGGAGGGCCCGGCGTGCTCCGAGTATATCTCGTCGCTGAGCACGTAGAGGCCCCTTTCCGCGGCCAGCGACATCAGCCCGTCCATCGTCCCGGGCGGGAGCACCCGCCCCGTCGGGTTGTTGGGGTAGTTGAGGACCAGCATGCGCGCCGCGGGCCCCGAGGCCGCCCTCTCCACGTCCTCCAGCCGCGGGACCCAGCCGCCCTCCAGCGAGGTCCCGACCGCGCGCACCGCGGCGCCGGCGAGCTCCGCGCAGTCGCGGTACGCGGGCCAGGCCGGCTCCACCAGCACCACCTCGTCGCCGGGCGAGAGCAGCGCGGACATTGCGAGGAAGACCGAAAAGCGCCCGCCCGGCGTGACCATGACGTCCTCGGCCCCCGGGGACGCCCCGTACCGCCTGGCGTATTCCGCGAACGCGGCGCGCAGCTCCGGCGTCCCCTTCGGGGGGCCGTACCGCGTGCGGCCCGCCGCGCAGGCCCCGGCCAGCGCCCGCTCCGCCTCGGGCGGCGGCGCAAAGTCCGGCTCGCCCACCTCCATGTGTATGATGCGGCGGCCCCCCGCCTCGAGCGCCTTGGCCCGCTGGAACATGCTCGGGCGCGGCTCCCGGCGCGGCGCCGCGGGGGGCGCGCCGGCGCCCCCCGACTGCACGCGCACCGACTCGTCCAGCAGGAGGTCGAGGAGCCGCGAGCCCATGGCGGCGTCCAGGCCCAGCGCGCCGCACTCGGCGGCCACCCTGCGGCGCAGGCTCTCCTCCCTCCCGGCATCGGCCACCACCAGCCCGGCGCTCCGCTTGGCGCGGCCTATCCCCACCGCTATCTCCGTGCGCTCCTTGAGCAGCCCGACCATCCGCATCGTGACCTCGTCCATGCGGGCGCGCAGGGCCTCCAGCCCGGGGGCCCCGCTCCCGCCGCTCCCGGCCACCCTACAGCACCGCCCCGATGAACCCGCCGGTCAGGGCGTGGTCGGCCAGCACCAGCGAGACCATGCAGTCCACGACGGGCGGCGCCCTCGGCACCACGCAGGGATCGTGCCTGCCGCCCACGCGCAGCACGGCCGGCCTCCTGGCGCGGGCGTCCACGGTGCGCTGCGGGAGCGATATGGACGAGGCAGGCTTGAACGCGGCGCGCAGCACGAGCGGCATCCCCGTGGACAGGCCCCCCAGGATCCCGCCGGCGTTGTTGGTCGCCGTGACTATGCGGCCGGACCTCACCGCGTACGGGTCGTTGTTCTCCGAGCCGCGCCGGAGCGAGCCGGCGAACCCCGAGCCGAACTCCACCCCCTTCACCGAGGGTATGGAGTACAGCGCCCTGCTGACGTCCGACTCCAGCGAGCCGAACATGGGCTCGCCCACGCCGGCCGGCAGGCCCGTGGTCACCGACTCGACGACGCCGCCCAGCGAGTCGCCGCCCTTCTTGGCGGCCAGCACGGCCTCCCTCATGCGGGCAGCCGCCGCGGCGTCCGGGCACCGCACCTCGTTGGAGTAGACGGCCGACGCGGGGGGGGGCCGCCGGGTCCAGAGCCGGCCGCCCTTCCCGCCGGGCCCGTCCGCGGCCACGTCCCCTATGCGCACCGTGTACGAGCGCGTCGCGACGCCGAGCGCCTCGCGCAGCAGCTTGCGGGCCACGGCCCCGCCCATCACGTGGGTCGCCGTGAGCCTCCCCGAAAAGTGGCCGCCGCCGCGGTGGTCGTTGAAGCCGCCGTACCTCACCATGGCCGGGTAGTCCGAGTGGCCCGGCCTCACCTTGGAGGCCGTCTCGCCGTACGCCCCGGGCCTCTGGTCCTCGTTGCGCACCAGCATCGCTATGGGCGCCCCGGTGGTGCGGCCGCGGTACACCCCGGACAGCATCTCCACCGCGTCGCCCTCCTTCCGCGCCGTCGAGACGGCGGACAGGCCGGGCCGCCTCAGGTCCAGCATCTCCTGCACGTCCCCCTCGCCGAGGGCCAGCCCCGCGGGGCAGCCGGCGAGGACCGCGCCCACGCACTTGCCGTGGCTCTCCCCGAAGCTCGTGAGGACGAGCCTCCTGCCCAGCGAGCCGGCCGACATCGGCGCGCGTGGGGCCGCGGTGGATATAACCTTACAGGGGGGGCGCCCGGATCGGCCGCGGGGCCGCCCGCCCCCGCCGGCCTTTCCTGGCGCGCGCGGCCCCGCCCCCGCGCCGGCGGCGCTGCCGGCATCGGCGGGCGCCGGGATCGGGCCCCGCCCGGGGACGGGCGCCCGCGGGGGCTCCCGGCGATGCGACACGTGCGGGCGGCGCCCCGGAGCGCGCGGTGGAGGGGCCGGATGCCGGCGGATTCCCGCCCGAGGCCGGGGCTCCGCGGCCCCTTCCCGCCATGCAGCGCGCGCGGATCCTGCCGTACGCCCCGCTTCCGATCTGCGGCATCGTGGGACTCGTCGGGGCCGAGGCTGCCCCGAACCAGCACAACCAGTGCCCGATGCCGGTCGCGCGCAGCAACGCGCCGGTGATCCCGGCCTCGCCGATCCCCAACGGCGCGTTCCGCCCGCCCCGGCCCGTCCCGCACATCATGCTGGCAGCGCGCAGCGCCGCGTTCTGGCTGCCCGTCGCGCACGCGGCGGGCCGGCTGCTGGATCGGCTCGGGCGGCGGAGGGCGGCGGATGCCGGCCCGGCGGCGATCCCGCGCGGCCCCGGGCCGCCAGGTCCGTCCGCCCGTCCGGCGCGGCGCTGCGGCGCGGCGCGGGGCGCGCCCCGCGATTGCCGGCAGGCTCCGCCCCGTGCCCCGGGGACGCGGGCAGGCGCATCCGGCGCCTCCCCCGATTTCCGGTTTGCCGCGGGCCGGCCCGTGCCGCGCGGCAACCCCGGACGCGCGGCATCCCCGGACGCGCGGCAACCCCGGACGCGCGGCATCCCCGGACGCGCGGCAACCGCGCGATCAGGTTTTGTTGACACGCGGGTGAAATAGTGGTGACTTCGTGCCTTTATGGTAGGGAAGAATGCGGGGTCCTGCATGTCCTTGGCCAAGCCGACGTGGGAGGAGCAGGACCGGAAAAGGTTCCGGGCGGCCACGGGGCAGTCCACGCAGAACCCGGTTTGCAGGGTGCGGATTGACGGAGAGGATGGAATCTGCGATCCGCGGCCAGTCAGCGCGCCGACCCACACGCCAGCCAGCACGTCTGCCGTAAACGTCCCCGCGCCCGTCAGCGTGACTAACGTCGACGGAGTAGAGCAGATATCCTACTATTCGGCAAAAATGGTCGAAAACAAGATTTACCCTGTAGAATGGAATGGCAGAAAGTACGCTTTGCGAAAGAGCGGCGACAAGGTGGAGCTGCTTGAGCTCGATCCCGCGGACGATGGCTAGAGAGATCAGCGGGGGGTAGGCCCCATAAAAGCCGCGTGCAAAACCAAGGACCAGATGCCGATCATCCTCAAGCCGTGCAAGCAGCTCGTGATCCGCGTCGACGGGATGTTTAGGAACCCCACGGTGGTCGTTTTGCACGGGAAGAGAGACGGCACGAGCAAGATTACGGAACATGCTGTGGGGCGGAAGAATGACTCCCGAGGCGGAGATCGCCAAAGGCATCGAGGGCATGGGTTACGCAACGTGCACGCCGAGACTGATACGCCCGAGCTACTACAGGGTAAACGACGGCGCCGGAACCACAATCCGCGTTTTGTTCGTGGCAAACCACGTGGTTCCGGCTCCGGATTCGCCCGACGGCTTTACGATCAGCTACTCGGTCCATATCAGCGCGTACGTGCCGAAGGAGAACCGCCGGCCGCAGGATTTCAAAGTGGGCCGGCAGGACAACGTGGCATCCGGAACAACGGACTTTGACGTGGATTGCGAACCGCTCAGCGAGGATTTCAGCGTCTATGATAGTAGCAACGGCATGGTGGTGAGCATAAAGGCCGTGGCGGGCCAGATCAACAAGACGGAGTTCTTCACGCCGGACGGCGAACCGGCGTACGCCGTCGACGCAAACCCGATCATGAAGGTCAAGCGGGACTAGGCTGCAGAGAACGGGCCAGGTGGCGGCGAGCCGACCGCCGGCGGCCGAAATCGCGACGGGCGCGGGCGGTTCGTTTCGGCTCGGCCCGCCGCCAACCAGCGGAGCCCGCGCTTGGGAGGATCCGCCGCGCATCCCGCGGCGGCCCCGCAAAATACAGGGCCGCGCGAGTTACCGCGCTTTCGAAGCGGCTTGCCCCGCATCTTAGTCCCGGCCCCGGGGCCCCCCCGCCCGGTGCCAGTCCGGCGCCGCGCGGCGTGCCTCCGAATGCGGGAGCGGGCCGGTCAGGTGCCCGCGGGGGCGCGGCGCCGGCGGCCCCGGCCGGCGCCAAGCCGCGCATCCGGCCGGAGGATCGGGGCGCGCGCGCCGAACCGCGGGCGGCCCTCGCGGGATCCCCCGGGCGCGCTGCGGGCGCTCCCCGCCGCGGGTTCCCGCGCTCGCGGGACCGGCCGCGCCCCCGGCCCGCCCCGCGCCCGCGCGATATCCCCGCCCGCGCCCCGGGGGGGCGCCGGGTCACATGTCCGCTACCCGCGCCCTCTCGTTGTTGAGGGCGGCGACGACGGTGCGCCCGTCCAGCCGCGAGAGCACTTTCTCCACTTCCGGCATGTCGCCGCGCCTGGCCACCGCTGCCACGGCCGGCCCGTTCCCGGACACCGAGGCGCCCAGCGCCCCCGCCCCCACGAGGTCGGCCAGCACGCGGGGGTCGGGGCCCAGCATGGGCGCGGCGGCCAGGCCGTTCACGGTCATCGCGTCCCAGTAGTGGCCCTCTCTGGCCAGGGCCCAGGCCCTCTCGAACACGGGGCGCAGCAGGCGCAGATCGGCGGCGCGGCCGCGCCGCCTCGACCGCGGCACGAATATGGCCGCCGCCAGGTTGCGGGGGGCCCTGGCCGAGGCGACCAGCCGCCTCCTGCCGTTGTCGGTGACGGCGATCCCCCCGTAGTAGCAGGCGCAGGCGTCGTCGTACGCGCCGGTCACGCTGACTCCCGTCTCGATGGAGGCATCCACCCCGGCCGCGAGCACCCTCGAGTCGGCCGCCGCCCCCTTTTCCTTCCCGCCCCCCGCATCGCCGAACGCGCGCGCGCAGGCCAGCGCCACCACCGACGATATGGCGCTGGAGCTTTTCAGGCCGAAGCCGGTCGGGATCTCCGACCGCAGTTCCACCCGCACCGCGGTGCGGGCCAGCGCGCGCGCCGGCGCCATCTTCTGGACGGTCAGCGCCACGAGGCGCGAGCTCAGGCTGCGGTTCTCCGAGCGCACGGTGATGCCGCTCCCCGGCGAGGCGCGCACGTCGGCCTCCACCGTCGAGGCTACCCCGACGGTGGCCCCGCGGCCCGCGGCCAGCGCGTTGACCAGCGACACGGCCCCGTGCACGCGGGCGGTGGCCGCCCCTTCCATGCGCGGCCGTCACCGCCGCGGCGCGCCGCGGGCCGCGCGCGGCGCGGCCGTCACCGCCCCCCCGCCCCCGGCTGCCCGGGCTCGGGGGCGCCGGGGCCGAGTATGGCGCGCCTCATGGCCTCGTACGGCGCCTTCATGCCGTGCCATATCTCGAAGGACAGGCAGGCCTGCCAGAGGAGCATCTCGTACCCGTATATGACGGTGGCCCCCCTCCGCTTGGCCTTGGCCGCCAGGTCGGTGGCCATGGGCCGGTACACCACGTCGTACACGACGGAGTCGGACGGGATGGCCTCGGCGGGCACCGGGCTCTCCTCGCCGGCCGTCCCGATGGGGCTCGCGTTCACTATGAACTTGCACGCGGGCGCCTCCCTGCCCGCCTCGTCCAGCCCCACCACCGTGGCGCCGATCCCCGCCTTGTCCGCGAACGCGGCCAGCTCCTCGGCGCGCCCGCGCGACCTGTTGGCGATGACCACCTCGACCGCGGCCTCCGTCGCGAACGCCGAGACTATGGCCCGCGCGGCGCCGCCCGCGCCGATCAGCAGCACTCGCGATCCGGCCGCGGTGAGGTTCCTGCGCCATATGGGGCTCATGAACCCGTCCCTGTCCGTGTTGTGCCCCCTCAGCTTGCCGGCGTCCGTGACGGAGACCGTGTTGGCCGCGCCCACCAGGCGGCAGGACTCGTCCTCCTCGTCCAGGTATTCCAGCACGTCCACCTTGTGGGGTATGGTCACGTTGAGCCCCGCCAGGCCGACCGTCGCCATCAGCGACTCGATCCCCGCGCCGAGCTCTCCCTTCCGCACGCGGTACACAATGTACGAGTAGTCGTCCATCCCGAGCTCCCTGAGCGCCGCGTTGTGCATGCTGGGAGAGAGCGAGCTGTCCACGGGGTCGCCCACCAGCGCGTACGTGAATGACATCGCCTGCCTCCCTCCCCCTCCCGCGATCATTTAAACGAAGGGATCCGGGGGCGCGCGGGCGGCCCGGGTCCGCCGCGGCCGCCGCGCTAGCCGGCCGGCGGCGGCGGCGGCGGGGCGCCCGCGCGGCCGCCGCGCCCCAGCGAGCGTATTATCCCGGCCATCTCCCGCGCCCCGAACTGCCCCGGGGCCGCGGGCCGCCGCGATGCCGAGACGTACGTGAACGGGCTGCCCAGGTGCAGGCACAGCACGCGGGACGCCCGCCCCATCTCGCCCATCGCGAACGCGACCAGCTCGCCCGGCCGCCGCTCCCCCCCGTACAGGGAGAGGACCCTGGCCGCGTCGGCGGGGGCGGCCGCCGTGGTGACCACCTTGGCCAGCGGCGAGCGGCGGCGCATCCCGGCGAGCCGGCGGCGCAGCGCGGCCGGCGCCGGCGTGCCCCCAAAGTCGTGCCACGACACCAGCAGGCCGGCCCCGGCATCCCGCACGCGGGAGGCCAGCCTCCCGCTGCGGCGCAGCGCGGAATACTCCACGTCGACCAGGCGCGGGCCGAACCCCGCGGCCATCGCCAGCAGGGATGCCCTGTCCCCTTCCCGGCCCTCGAACGCGCCGCCCTCTGCCGCGGGGCGCACGGTGCAGACGGCCCGCGACAGCTCGGCGGGGCGCAGCGCCGCCAGCGCGCCGTGCGCCTCGCCGGGCCGGAGGAAGTCCAGCCGCAGCTCCACCAGGTCGGAGACCGACAGGGCGGCCCTGGCCGCCCTCGCCATGCCACGCGGCGTCCCGGCGGTGACGGTGGCGCACGTGCGGAACCGGCCGGCCGCTGCCGGCCCGGCCCCCCCGCGCGGCGGCGCGGCCGCCCGTGCTCCCGCCATCGGCCTACTTTTCCAGTATGTACTCGTCGGGGACCGCCGTCCCGGAGTGCCTGCCGACGGCCGGCCTGGAGTAGGCCACGACCTTGTCGCCCTTTTTCAGGCGGGTCACCGAGACGGGATCCCCGCCCGGCCTGACGAGCCGTATCGTCTCGGCATCCTGCGCTATTATCCCGCCGACCTCCCCGCCGGCCGCCGCCTTTATCATCACCATGGGCCTGCTCTCTATCTTGGAGCGTCCCACGGTGGCCCGCCGCGCCCTGCCCTTGGGGTCCACTACCAGTATCTCCGAGCCGGCCTCCACCTCCGAGAGGTACCTCGTGTCGCCGTCGGGGCCCAGCGTGTAGCTGTGCACGGCGCCGGCGTTGACGCGGAACGGGCGCGGCAGCAGGAACTGCGAGCCGATCGACTCGTTGTGCACCAGGAACATGAAGTTGGACCGGCTGCCCACCAGCATCCCCTCGCCCGGCCCCAGCATCGATGCGGTGTCCACGCAGACCCTCTCGCCGGCGCCGACCTCCCTCACCTCGGTCACCGTGGCCGGCTCCAGGGGGTAGCTCGCCGATCCCATAAGCGCCATGGACTCCCTGACCTGGCCCACCGAGGAGGCCTCCAGGATCACCCCGTCCACCCCCACGTCGAGCACCGAGAACATCTTCCTCACCTCCGCGGGGCTCCGCGCCCAGGCGAACAGCAGCGTTCCCGTGTCGTGCAGCCTCGACACGGTGTTCTCCAGCGGGATGATCTTCCAGTCCTTCACCTCCACCACGACGAAGTCCAGCCCCCCGCGGGCCCGCTCCAGCATGGAGTCGATGTCGGCGTTGGAGAGCACCACGAAGCGGCCCCCCACGCGGCGGCCCCCCTTCGCGCGGCGCCCCCTTCCCGCCGGGGCCTCCGCCCGCGGCCCGTCCAGGATGACGCTGTCGGCCAGCGGGGACCCGTGCATGGACAGCAGGCCCGTCCCCTTCAGGCGCGCCGGATCCGCGTGCACCGTCTCCACCCCCTCCGCCTTGAGCTGGGCCAGGAACGCGGGCAGCTTCGGGCCGGCCACCTTCGGCAAGACTATGATCTCCTTTTTTCCCCTCACTGCAGGGCCGCGCCCCCGTCTCGTGCCGCGCCCTGCGCCGCGCCCCCGCCCTGCGCCGCGCCCAGCGAGCGCTCCAGGTCGGCGGCCGCCTCGGCCGCGGTCTTTTTCCGGAACACGACCGAGGCCAGGGCCCGCACCATCTCCCTCGGGCTCTCGTGCGCGAACACGTTGCGGCCGTACGTGACCCCGGCCGCCCCGGCCCCCACGGCGTCCTCGGTCATCCCGAGCAGGGCGGCATCCGTCCCCGCCCTGGGGCCCCCCGCCACCACCACGGGCACGGGAGTGCATCGCACGACCCTGGAAAAAGAGCCGGCGTCGCCGGTGTACACGGTCTTTACTATGTCCGCGCCGCACTCGGCGCCGATCCTGGCCGCGTGGGCCACCGTGTCCGGATCGTGCGCGTCCTTTACGTTCTCGCCGCGCGGGTACATCATGGCGAGCAGCGGCATGCCCCAGGCGTGGCACTCGCCGGCCACCTCCCCGAGCTGCTCCAGCATCTCGGGCTCCTCCCTGCCCCCCACGTTGACGTGCAGCGAGACGCCGTCGGCCCCGAGCCGCACCGCCTCCTCGACGGTCCCGGTGAGCATCTTGCGGTTGGGCGAGGAGGACAGCGAGGTGCTGGACGAAAAGTGCACGAACACGCCGGCGCGGGGCGGGCGGCGCAGGCTCTTGAGCACGCCCTTGTTCACCACCACGCAGGTCAGCCCCTGGCCGTCGCAGGAGTCTATCACCGAGCGCGGATCCTCCAGCCCCTTCACGGGGCCGTCGGACACGCCGTGATCCATCGGTATGCAGAGCATCATCCCCCTGCGCATCACGCGCCCCAGCCGGATCCGCACGGCGGTGACCATGCGCCGAGTGCCGCCGCGCCCTACTTAAAAATAGCGTGCGGCGCGGGGCGCGGGGCCGGCAACCCGCGCCCCGCAGTCGCGAACCTGGATCAGCAGAAGCGTTTTCGCGCCCGCGGCCGGCGGGCGCGCGGCCCCGCGCGGCGCGGGGCGCGGATCCCGGCAGGGGCGGGGGGCCCGCCCCGCGTCGGAGGCGCGTCGCGCGGCAGCGGGCGGGGGCGGCTCCCCGCGGCCGCCCGCAGCCCACCCCGCAACCGGGATTTTGGGCGCGAAAAACCGCCCCGCCGCGGCCGCCGCGGGCGCGGCTGCGAGGCGGGCCGGCCGCCCGTTAAGGATTAAATACGAAGCTGGGAGGGGAAGGCCGCCCAATTGAGCCAGATTGCAGAACAGATCCGCTCAAGCGGCATAGGGGACGTACTCGAGGGCGCCCTGCGGGGGGAGAGGCCCGACAGGGACGGCTGCCTGAGGCTGCTAGAGTCGGACGACGTGCACCTAATGGGGATGGCCGCCGGCCACTTGGCCGCGAAGCGGTTCGGGAAAAAGGCATCCTTCGTCAACAACATCATACTGAACTACACCAACGTCTGCGTGACCGACTGCAAGTTCTGCGCCTTTTACCGCCCGCCCGGCGGCCCCGGGGCGTACACGCTGACCCTGCAGGAGATCGAGGCCAGGGTCAGGACTGCCAGGGAGTCGTTCGGGATAAGGCAGGTCCTCATCCAAGGGGGGCACAACCCGGACCTGCGCATAGAATACTACGAGGAGGCGTTCAGGATGATGCGGGAGCGCTACCCCGAGGTCGGCGTGCACGGGCTCTCGGCCTCCGAGATAGACGCGATAGCCGGCGTGGAGGGGACGTCCACGAGGGAGGTCATAGGGCGGCTCAGGGAGGCCGGCCTGCAGAGCGTGCCGGGCGCGGGCGCCGAGATACTGGTGGACGCGGTGAAGCGCGAGATAAGCCCCAACAAGATAACCTCCGCGCAGTGGCTCAGGATAATGCGGGAGGCCCACGAGGCCGGCCTCCCCGCGTCGGCCACCATGATGTACGGCCACGTGGAGTCGGACCGCGACGTGGCCGACCACCTGTGCAGCATAGCGGCGCTGCAGGAGAGGACCGGCGGGTTCATGGCGTTCATACCGTGGAGCTTCGAGCCCAACAACACGCCCATGCAGCGCGAGAACCCCTCCGCCGCGTACGGGGCGGGCGGCGGCCGCCTGCTCAAGATGATAGCCGTGTCCAGGCTGTGCCTCGACGCCCTGATACCGCACGTCCAGTCGTCCTGGCTCACCAACGGGGTGGGCATGGCCCAGCTCGCCCTCCGCTACGGGGCCGACGACTTTGGCGGGACGCTCATAGGCGAGGAGGTCGTCTCGTGCACGGGGGCCCGGTCCACCGAGCTCACCGACGGCAGGATAATAGGCGCCATCGAGCGCATGGGGTACGCGGCCGAGGAGCGGGACAACTTTTACAACCGCGTCCGGATCCGCGGCGGGGCCGCCGCCGCGTAGCGGGGGGCGCCGCGGTCGCGCGGCCGGCGCCGCGACCTACAGCCCGTAGCCCCGCCACCGCTCGTCGACGGCCGCGGCCGTCGCGGGGTCCGGGGACGCGAGCTCCTGCACCGGCCTCGCGTGGCCCTCCTCGGCGGTCTTTTGCGTCGCGTCTATCCCCATCTTCGAGCCCAGGTTGGGGAGGGGCGAGGCGGGATCGAGCGTGTCCGTCGGCGCGCCGCCGACCAGCAGGGTGTCCCTGGCGGGGTCGGCCCGGGTCGTCACGGCCCACACCACGTCGCGCACGTCGTGCACGTCCACGTCGTGGTCCACGGCTATTATGATCTTGGTGAGGGCCAGCTGCCCCATCCCCCACAGCCCCATCATGACCTTCCTTGCCTGCCCGGGGTAGCTCTTCCGTATGGAGACCACGGCCAGCCCCTGGAACCAGCCGGAGGCCGGCATCGCAAAGTCGGCCACCTCAGGCTGCATCACGCGTATGAGCGGCAGGAACGAGCGCGCGATGGCCCCCCCGATGTGGGCGTCCTCCAGCGCCGGCTTGCCCACCACCGTGGCCAGGTACACGGGCCTTTTGCGGCGCATCATTCCGGTCAGCGTGAACGTGGGGAACGGCTCGGGCGGGGTGTAGTAGCCGGTGTGGTCCCCGAACGGGCCCTCCTCCCTCAGGTCGGATCCGTCCACGTGGCCCTCCAGGACGATCTCGGCAGAGGCCGGCACGTCCAGGCCGACGGTGCGGCAGCGGACCGTCCGTATCCCCTCCCTGCGGCAGATCCCGGCGAACAGGTACTTGTCCATCCCCTCGGGGACGGGGGCCACCGCGGCGAACACGGTGGCCGGATCGGCCCCTATCACCACGGCCGCCTCCGTGCGGCCGCCCCCGGACAGCTCCGCGTGCTGCGCGCCGCGCTTGTGCCTCTGCCAGTGCATCAGCGCGTGCGTGCCGTCTAGCACCTGCATGCGGTACACGCCCAGGTTCCTCACCCCGGTCTCGGGGTGCCTGGTGGCCACGAGGCCGAAGGTGATGAAGCGGCCGGCATCGCCGGGCCAGGTCCTGAGGACGGGCAGCCCCGCCATGGATGCCGACGGGCCCTCCGAGACCACCTCGGTCACGGGCCCCGAGCCCACCTCGCGCGGGAAGGAGCCGGCCATCCGCGACAGCTCGGGGAGCTTGCGCAGCCTGCCGAGCATCCCGCGGGGCATCTCCGTGCGGGCCATCCCGGCTATGCGGTCGCCTATCTCCGCAAAGTCGTCCGTCCCGAGGGCCATGCGCATGCGGCGCTCCGAGCCGAACGCGTTGCCCAGCACGGGCATCTCCGATCCCTTCACGTCCTCGAACAGTACCGCCGGTCCCCCCGCGTACATGACGCGGCGGAGGATCTCGGCCGCCTCCAGGTCGGGATCGACCCGCGCGGCGACCCTCTTGAGCTCGCCGGCCTCCTCCAGCGCCCTCGCGAACTGGC
Source organism: uncultured Candidatus Cenarchaeum sp. (assembly GCA_958295735.1). Taxonomy (GTDB): domain Archaea; phylum Thermoproteota; class Nitrososphaeria; order Nitrososphaerales; family Nitrosopumilaceae; genus Cenarchaeum. The sequence goes on along the minus strand of OY282369.1, from coordinate 2,104,542 downwards.
CCAGATCCTCGAACGGCACGAACGCGCCGGGCCGGGCGGGGGTATAAGCCTAGTGGGGGGGCGGCGGCGTAGACTTGCGTCCAAACCGGAACCACGCCTAGCAACGGCAAGCCACCCCATGATCTCACGCCCGGATCACGATGGACGTAAGCCTACACGGGCGGCGGGCGCGCGCCGGCCGCGGGCGGAGGGCCGCCGGCGCCGCGGCGGGCGCGCGCTTGCCCCCCTCCCGCCGCGGCCCCCGCATCCCAGCCGCGGCCTCCCGGCCACGGACGCCGGGACCTTCATGGTCCGCCACCCGCGCGATCGCCATCCCGCCCCCGCGCTTCCGGCGGGCTATCCGCCCGACGCGGCCCCGGTTCTGCCCCACGGCTCCGGCCCGCCGCTTTGGATCGGGACAAAGGCCGACTCCCCCCCGCTTTCATTTCCGCCCCGCGGATCACCCATTCGGCCCGCCTCCGTCGTCCGGCCCGGACGGGCGCGCGTGCAGGAAGAGGCCGCCGCTTTTGGGACTGCGCAATGCGAACCGCGGACTGCCGGGTTTATAGGCAACGGCGCTCCGGTTCTTTTGGGGGAAGAGGCAGGAAGATGCACAACCGCACGCGCGGGGGATCATGATGGCGGATGAACCCACATACACCGCAAGGGTAAGCCTCAGCGCGCTCAAGCACCTGGGGATAGGCCTGCACAGCAGCATTACGGCCGTTCTGTCAGAAGCGGTGGCCAACGCGTGGGATGCGGACGCGACGGTAGTGTCAATAGACATAAGCGAAAACCGGGTCGTGATCCGGGACGACGGGAGCGGAATGACCGTCCGTGACGCGAACGACAAGTATCTCAATGTGGGGTATGAACGGAGGAAGGAGGGTGACGTCACCGCCAAATTTGGAAGGCCCGTCATGGGACGCAGGGGAATAGGCAAACTTTCGTTGTTTTCAATAGCCGACGCCGTGGAGATCACCAGCGCGGGTAACGGCGAGCCGCACGGGTTCGTCATGGATGCGAACGATATCAGGAAAGCCGCCCAAAAGCCCGACGGGGCGTACAACCCGAAACCCGTCAAGGTGACCAGAGATCTGAAACCCGGAACCCGCATAGTCTTGTCCTCGCTCAAGCGCGTGGGGAGGCCCGCCGTCCTGAAAAGGGGGCTGGCACGCAGATTCAGCGTGGTCAGAAACGGCGGCAATTTCAGCGTGAGGGTGAACGGGGAAGACGTCACCAAACAGGATACGGGTTATTATAAAAACCTGGAATACGCGTGGGGGCTGGGGGAGAAGGGCAGGGGCGCCATATCCGGCGCGGGCGGGATCCAGGATCTCGGCTGCGATCCCGTGGCGGAATGGGGCGGCCGGACCGCGAGACTGGACGGGTGGATCGGGACCGTGAAAAAAGCAGGGCAGCTGAAAGATCACGACGCCGAAGAGAGCATCAACAGGATCACCGTCATGATCCGCGGCAAGATGGCACAGGAAGACATCCTCGGGGGGCTGGAGAATGCGGGCGCATACAACAGGTATGTCGTGGGCGAGGTATACGCGGATTTTTTGGATCGCGGTGACGGGAGTGACGTCGCCACCACCAACGGGCAGCAGATCATGGAGGATTCTCCAGAATACCGGGCACTGCTGGAGTCGGTCAGGAAAATACTCAGGCACGTGGGAGACAGGTGGACCAGTCTGCGCGGCCTGGACGGGGAAAAGGCCGCACTGAAGATACCGCAGATCAGGGGATGGTTCGACGGGCTGTCGCCGGATCGCGGGCACGCGGCCCAAAAACTGTTCGGCAGGATCCACGCGCTGCCGATTGATGACGAGGACGAAAAAAGGCGCGCCTTTGTCAGCGGGATACTGGCGTTCGAAAGCCTCGAATTAAAAGGCGTGCTGAACAGGCTGGAAAAAATCAGCGCGGATGATCTCCCGTCGCTGACCAGGGCATTATCGCGGCTTGGTGATCTTGAGGCCGGCGCGTATTACCAGACGGCCAAAACCCGGCTCGGGGCGATTGACGCACTTTTCAAACTGACGGATCAAAACGCCAGGGAAAGGGCCATACAAGAGTGCCTTTTAGATCACCTTTGGCTGCTGGATCCTTCCTGGGATCGGGCCGCGCCGACCAAATCCATGGAAAAAAGCATCATGAAGGCGCTAGATAACGTCTATGACGGGCTCGCGCCGGATCAAAAAAAGTCCAGACTGGGCATAAAATACAGGGCCGCCGGCGGCAAGCACGTCATAATAGAACTGAAGCGGCCGGGCGCCGTGGCATCGACGGTCGAACTGCTGGGGCAGATTTTGGAATACGGCGAGGGCGTGAGGTCCGTCCTTGCAAGGTCGGGAAAAGGGAACGAGCCGGTGGAATTCGTCTGCGTGCTGGGAAGGGACGTGGAGGACTGGGGCAATGTCGGCGGGCGAACACGGTCGGAAAATGTGCTGGAAGCCTACTCCGCGCGGATCGTCATGTACGACGAGCTCATCCACAGCGCGCAAGCGGCGTATCGGGAGTATGTCGACGGGGAAGAAAAGGCATCAAGGGCATGCAAGCTGATTACGAGCATAACGGACGAGGACGGGCGGGCAATGGGGGCGGCGGGCGGTTCGCCGTCCGGATGAAGCTGGCCAGGGCAACAGGCAAGTCCCCGGCGCGCGGCACCGCGGCGTGCCGGACTCGATCGGGCGGCAGGCGGCCGCACTCCGGGACAGGAACGGGCGGCCGTAGGCAGAACTGGAAGCCGAGCGGGCTCGAAGCCGCCCGCCGCCCGAAAAAGGCCCGCGCGCGGCGATCCCGGGCCCATGCGCGCGCCAGGGATGCTGGACGCCGTCGGGGCAAACCCGCAGCGCCAAGTACCGCACCGGGCTGGCGCCGAGGCGGTTCGGCCGCCTGCTACTCGGCCGCCCGCCCGCCCTCGATCCCGAGCTTGGCAGGGCTGGCGCCGAGGCGGTTCGGCCGCCCGCTGCCCCCGTTCAACTGGGGGATCGGGCGCGGGAAAAAGACCCCGCCGTTCAGCGACGGCGGCGCGGGCGCGCCGGAGGCGGCAGCGGGCGCAGGCTCGAATGCATCGGGAGTTGAAAGCGTGCCGGAGGCGGCAGCCCCGCCTGTCCGTGCCCGTCCCGGAGGCCCCGACGCAAATCCGGCCATCAACACAACGGGCACGCACGGCGGCACGCGCTTCCGTGCGGCCCGGCCCTCGGTTCCTCCGCATCCGCATCGGCGGCGCGGCCGGGCGCGCGCCGTACGCTGCGGCAGATCGTGGAAAGGCGCGCCGCGATCGTCCCGATCGGCCGGCTCCCGCCGCCCGCCGTCGGGATCCCCTTGATCGGCCCGCGGGCGTTCCCCGCCCCCCGGCGCCGCCCGTGCGCGTCCGGCACGCCCTGCGCGGCCCGCCCGATCGCGCCCTGCGCGGCGCCGGCGGCGGACGCGGGGTGCCGCCGCGCCCGCCCGCCGCCTGTCCGGCGCGCGCTTTCCGGCGGCCGGCCGGAAGGCGTACAGTCCCGCCCCCGGCGCCGCCCGCGCGCGGGCGCCCTTTCCCGCCCCCCGCGCCCGCGATCCGCCCGGGCCTTTTTGATGCCCGCCGCCGTCCCGGCGGGCATGGGGAACTCTCCCGCGCCGCCCGCCGCACGGGCCGCGGTACCCGCGATCCGCGGGGAGGGGGCCCGAGCCCCTCCGGCGCGGATCCGCGGGCGTTTCCCCCGACCGCCGCGGCCGCCCCCCGCGCCGCGCGATCGCGGCCGGGTGCGGGATCTTTTGGCGGGCGGGCGCCGCGCTCGATCCCGCGGCCGTTTCGCCTCCCGGCCGGCGCGATGCGCCCGCACGGCGCGCCCGCCTTTGGCCGCACGTCCCTTTCCTGGGCGCGGGACGCGCGGGGCCGGCAGCGGCCCCCGCCCCGCGGGCGCGGACCCGGACCGGCGGAAGCGCCTGGCAGGCGCGCGGCCCCGCGCCCGCGGCGCAGACCAAATATTTTTACCGGCGCCCGCCGCCCGCGCGCCCGTGGAGGGCTCGGGGGGCGGCCGCTGCGCCGTGTGCGGCGGGAGCGGCACGATACGGCTGCTCGGCTCCGGCTGCCCGTTCTGCAACGGGACCGGCGAGTCCAGCAGGGCGGCCAGCGCCTACCTCGAGTCCCACATCTGCCAGTGCGTGCTGCTGGACAGGAAGGTCTGCCCCCTGTGCGGGAAAAAGTGCCACCACGACACGCCCAACAGGCCCAAGATCCTGGTCGGGCCCGCCTGACGGCGCGGCCCTACACCGGGGGGAGCTCGGTCTTCTTGCCGTAGCCGCCGGAGCCGAACTTGCAGTAAAAGCAGATGTCCGACTGCATGTGCCCCAGCCGCACCACGCGGATGGCCCCCACGCGGAGGGCTATCTTGGTGAACATGCGGTACTTGAAGGGCATCGACGGGACCACCTCGTCCACGTACACGCGGTAGTGGTCGGGGCAGAACCGGAGGGTCACGCTCGCCTTGTCCTTGCCGCCCGCGTTCACCTGCTTCGTGTAGTTGATCTGCTCCCGCACGTACTCGTGCTTGGGGCACGGGCAGTCCTTTCCCCCGGGGTGCTTGTAGGCCGGCGTGTTCCGCCAGTCAAAGTCGGGATAGTCCCGCTCAAAGTCGTCCACGGGCATGCCCCGCACGCCTTGCCTATTAAATTTGCGCAGGGGCCCCCGGCACGGGGCCGCGCGCCCGCCGGCCGCGGCCGGGGGAGCTTTTGCCGGTCCGGGTTCGCGCCCGCGGGGCGGGGGCTGCCGGCCGCCCCGGCGGGGCGGGCGCGGGGGCGGGGCGCGCGGGCGCCCGGACAGGCGGGCGCATCCCCCCACCAGAATCGGGGCGGAGCGGATTGCCCCGAGCGGGCGCGCGGAGGCACCGCGCCGATGGCTGGTGCGTGCCGCCGCCGCCCGGAACCCAGCTCCTTTCGCAGCCAGAAGATCCGCCGGCTTGTCCGAGCCGGAAGCTCGCCTCCCCGCGTTGCCCACGCTCCCCCGCGCGAAAAGGCGCAAGTCGCACGGCATGCTTCTGAGCGCAAGCGGGGTGCAGGAACCAGCTGCCCGGAACCCCGCAGCCGGCGGCCCCAGCCAGCCCGGAGGCATCTCGCCGGCATGCGCCTTCGGCATTCCGGACACTTTCGTGGTGTTTTCGGCCTTGGAACGAACGGCGTCGCGCTTGTCCAGCCAGACGGAGCGCCGGCGTTTTGCGGGCAGCTTGGGATCGCGGCGCGCCTCGATCGTCGCGCCAAGATCGAGGAGTGCTGTCCCCGCGTTGCCGGGATAGGCGGAACGCGGCCACGAAGGAATGTGGGCGGGTTGGTTCCGGGCGTCGGTTTTCGGCGCCTCGGGCGTGGGCGATTTTCTCCCGAAATGCATCCGCATTTCCGCCACGGGTACTGCCCTAGCGCATTCGGCAGGGCCCGTTACGGACGGCCAGGCGGCCGCGGCTGCCGAAGCCGGCAACCGCCCTTCCCGGCCAGGCGCAAATTCGGTTGTGGGAGGATCTTCGCGCATGCGGCCAGCTTGCGGATGCGCGGCCTCTCGCGCGGCGCCCACCCTGCTGCCGCGCGCCGCGGCCGGCGCGGCGCGTCCCCTGCCGCGCTTGCCGGGCGTCCGCCCCGCGCGCCGGCGGGCGCGCAGACAGAAAGGTACTTTTGGGCAGCGCGGCGGGGCCCGCCATGCCTCCCGCCGACGCCTGCCCCAACTGCGGGCAGAACGAGTGGCTCGGGAACCCGCACATCCACTACCTCCCGAGGTTAAAAAAGCGCGCCGACGGCTCGTACCGGGTGGACACATACAACGGCGTGCATGTCAAGGTCTGGAGGTGCAACAACTGCCTGTACGTAGCGACGTTCTGGGAACCCGACTAGGCGCGGCCCCGGCGCGGGCGGGGCGGGGCCGCCGGCCGCCCCCTCCGCAGGGCGCCGGCCCGGACAGGCAGGGGCGTCCCCGCGCCGGCGGCCGATGCGCCGGCACGCCTCGGCGATGCGGCGCGGGCATGCCGGCCGATCCGGAAGGCTTCGCCTCCCCCCCCCCCCCCCCCCGCGCAGCCGGCGGCGGCCGGGCCGCGGGCGCGCCGCGGCCGCACGGGGCCGGCGGCGCCCCCGCCGCTGGCGCGGATCCGGACCGGCGAGGCCGTTTTCGCGCCCGTGGCCGGCGGGCCCGCGGACCCGCGCCCGCGGCCTTACGAGGTCAGCAACCCCCGCTCCGCGGGCGCGAATCCGGATCAGGAAGGCGTTCTCACGCCTGTGACTGACGGGCACGCGACCCCATACCCGCGGCCAACCAAAATGTAAATAAGGCATTGTCAGGACGGTGCCGCAATGGCTAAGTCAAAGCCGACAAAGAAGGAACTTGAAGACAAGATAGCATATCTCGAGAAAAAGCTCGAGACGCTGTCAGCCAACATCAGCATGAAGCCCGAGGCCCAGCCGGCGCCCGAGGAAAAGCCCCCGTCTCCGCACGGGACGCTTCCGAAGGGAACGAAGGCGGCTCCGCCGCCCCCGCCCCCGAAGGCCGAGCCCAAGGAGGAAAAGCCCCCGTCTCCGCACGGGACGCTTCCGAAGGGAACGAAGGCGGCTCCGCCGCCCCCGCCCCCGAAGGCCGAGCCCAAGGAGGAAAAGCCCCCGTCTCCGCACGGGACGCTTCCGAAGGGAACGAAGGCGGCTCCGCCGCCCCCGCCCCCGAAGGCCGAGCCCAAGGAGGAAAAGCCCCCGTCTCCGCACGGGACGCTTCCGAAGGGAACGAAGGCGGCTCCGCCGCCCCCGCCCCCGAAGGCCGAGCCCAAGGAGGAAAAGCCCCCGTCTCCGCACGGGACGCTTCCGAAGGGAACGAAGGCGGCTCCGCCGCCCCCGCCCCCGAAGGCCGAGCCCAAGGAGGAAAAGCCCCCGTCTCCGCACGGGACGCTTCCGAAGGGGGCAAAGGCAAAGCAGGAGTCCAAGCCGGCGCCCAAGCCCGACACGGTGTCGGCCGCGCCGCCCGCCAACAACGCCCAGGCGCTCGAGGCCATCTACAGGGATGCCGCGATGAGCAACCCGTTCGACTACAAGGCCAAGACGCCCGGCTACTCGCCCTCCCCCAACAGGTACTACGAGAGGCTCCACGCAAAGAGGGGCACGACCCCCCTGTCCGACTGGAACCTGCAGAAGGAGAAGGTCACCGGGTACACGGCCGCGTCGAACAACTACTTTGCGACCAGGCAGAGGCTCGCCTACCACCCCGCGGAGAAGAACTTTGACGGGTACGGCTACGCGGTAGCCGGCGTCGGGGCGGAGGCCAAGGCGCAGGCAAGGCAGCAGGCGCCGCCGCCGCCGCCCCCGCCGCCCAGGCAGGAGCAGCAGCAGGCTCCGCCCCCGCCGCCGCAGTCCGGCGCGGGGTCGCTCGAGTCGTACGAAAAAGAGTACCTCGCCAGGCTGGACGCCGATGCCAAGAGGGCAGCGGAGGTCGCGGCAGCCGCGGCCGAGCTGGCGGCCAAAAAGCGCGCCGAGGCCGAGGGCAGCGCGCGAAAGCCCTCGAGGGGCACCATGCCGAAGGGCTTCTAGGCAGCAGATTTTTCCCTTATTTTGACGCGAACGAGGCGAGGACCTCCGCCGCGTGCCCCGCCGGCTTCACCTTCGGGAACGCCCTGAATACCGTCCCGCTCTCGTCCACGAGGAAGGTGCTCCTCACCACGCCCATGTACTCGCGGCCCGCCATCTTTTTCTTCCCCCACGCGCCGAACGCCGTGGACACGCTCCTGTCGGTGTCGGCCAGGAGCGGGAACCGCGCGCCGGTCTTTTCCCGGAAGCGCCTGTGCGACTCCGCGCCGTCGGGGCTCACGCCGACGACCTCTATCCCGGCGCGCCTGAACTTCGGGTACTCCCTGGCGAACTCGCCGGCCTCCACGGTGCAGCCGGGCGTGAAGTCCCGCGGGTAAAAGTACACCACGTACCTGCTGCCGCGCAGCGAGGCGGAGCCGACCGTCCCGCCGTCGGCGTCCTCCGCCTCGAACTCCGGCACCGCGTCGCCCTCGCCCAGCACGGGCGCGCCGGGCGGCGCGCCCTAATTAACGGTTGGTTCCCGCCCCGCGCGCGGCGCCGCGCTCCGCCCCGGAAGTGCGGGCTTACGTCCGCCGCGATCCGGGCGCGGGATCGCGGGGCGTCTCGCCGCTGCTGGGCGCGGTTCCGGTTTGGACGCAAGTCTGCGCCCCCGGAACCCGGCACCGTTTATATTAAAACCGCCGCGAGCGCGCCCCATGGTCGATCCCAGGAACTGGCTGGCCGAGGGGATAGGCACGTTCGCCCTGGTCTTCTTCGGGCCGCTCGCGGTGGTGCTCTCCGTCGTGGTGTACGGGGACGGGCTGGGCATCGAGTCCATAATAATGATCTCGCTGGCGCACGGCGCGGCCGTGGGCCTCGTGGTGTACGCGTTCGGCCACATATCGGGCGCCCACATCAACCCCGCCGTGACCATACCGCTCATCATCACGAAAAGGATATCCCCGTCCGAGGGCGCCGCGTACGTCGGGGCCCAGCTGGTCGGCGGGGTGGTGGCCGCCTTCGCGCTGCTGGCCGTGCTGCCCGAGGCGGGGATGGCGGCGAACCTGGGGGCGCACACGGGGCCCAGCGGCGTGCTGGGCGGTAGCGCGGCCTCGGGCCTCGTCCTGGAGGTGATATTCACGTTCTTCCTGGTGGCCACCATATTCGGGGCCGTCATACACAAAAAGGCGGCGGCCGGCGCCAGCGGCATAGCGGTGGGCGGCATGGTCTTCCTGCTGCACCTGGTCGGCGTCCCGCTGACCGGGGCGTCCATGAACCCGGCCAGGAGCTTCGGCCCCTCCCTGGCATCTGGCGCGTGGGAGTTCCAGTGGCTGTACTGGGTGGGGCCCATCGTCGGCGGCATCATCGCGGCGGTGCTGATGAACGCCCTGTACGTCAAAAGGGCCGAGCGTGAAGCGTAGCGGGGGGCCCGCAGGGGTGCGGGGGGCCGGGGCGCGCGGGCTGGCCGAGGAAGCGCGCGGGCTGGCCGCCGAGGTAGCGGAGCTTTCCGGAGGCAGGCCCGCGGCCGCGAGGCTGATCGGCGCGTACCACGCGGCCATCTCAGTCAGGGCCGGCGCGGCGGCCCTCGGGCGCGGGGCGGCGGGCGAGGAGGCGCGCGCCGCCCTCCGCGCGGCGGCCGAGGCCGTGGCAGCCTTCGATGCGGGCCCCCACGCGGAGGCCGTGGCGCGCCTGGCAGCCGAGGTGGACGGCGAGTCCGACCGGCTGGCCGGGGCCCCGGAACGGGACGCGGCCGCCTACGGCCGCCTGAGGGAGCTGATGAGCGTGAAGGAGTTCGTCGGCCAGTACGAGAGGGGGTTCCGGCGCGCCTGACCGCGGAAGGCCGGGTAGCTGGCCCCCGCGCCGAAGCGGACGCCGACGGCGGCGGGGTTCCGGCGCGCCCGGCCGCGGAAGGCCGTGTAGCTGGCCCCCGCGCCGAAGCGGACGCCGATGGCGCCGGGGTTCCGGCGCGCCCGGCCGCGGAAGGCCTGGTAGCCATCCAGCGCGCGCTGCGCGCCGATGCGGCGGGCAGCGGGCGCCTGGTCGAGGCGGTCCCGCTCGGGGAGCGCGGCCGGGAGGGCCGCCTGGCGGCGCTGCGGCGGTTCGCGGAGGCCAGCCCCGTGTACGGCAGCATCGCGGAGCGGGACGTGGCAGGGACGGCGTGCCTGGCGTGCGAGGGCGAGACGGACCGGCTGTGGCTGGGGAGCGTGCGCAATCCGGGATGCCGCGCCCCGTTCTCGCCCACGTGGCTCGCGTCCGCGTACGAAATGGCGCTGGAGGCGCGGAGGCTCGGGTGCCGCGAGGCGGTCGACGTCGGGTCGGGGGACGGCCGCATCGCGTACTGCGCCGCCGCCCTCGGCATGAGGGCGCATTCCGTGGAGCTGGACCGCCGGCTGGCCGCCGTCCAGAGGGAGGCGGCCGCGGCGGCGGGGGCGCGCCTGGACGTGATCGAGGCCGACGGGACCGGTGTGGACTACCGCTCCCTCGGGCTTTCGCGGCCCGCCTTTTTCATAGGGGGCCTGGCGCAGATGGGCGGGGACGCGCTGGCGGCCGCCGTGATCCGCGGCATGGGGGACGCCCTGGGCGGCTCCGTCGTCGTGATGCCGGGCACGCGATCGCCAAAGTACGCCCCGGATCCCTCCGGCATGGCGGGGTGGGGGAGCACGGTCGCGGCCGGGCGCATGCGCGCCGTACGCACTACAGTGCTCCCCACCGCCTGGACCAACGGCGAGCCGGACGCCACGCCGTACCTGTTCGCCCGCGCCCTGTAGGGCCGCGCGATCGCAATCCACATTAAGCGACCGCGCCACAGACAGCCGGGGCCCGTTGCACAGCATGGACAGTGCGAACGCTTGCGGAGCGTTAGGTCGCCGGTTCGAATCCGGTCGGGCCCGCCATCCTCACCGCGCGGCGCGTCTCTTGGGCCTCCGTTTTTTGTTCGTTAAACTGCATCCGGTCGGGCCCGCCATCCTCACCGCGCGGCGCGTCCCTTCCGCCACAAGCTGGCGCGCGCCGGCGCATCCGGAGAACGGGCAGGAGGCCCCGCATTCTGCAACGATGCCGGCTCCGCCGGATGCCTGCAAGGCCACGCTCCGCTCCCATGCGCGGGCGGTTGGCAACGGGCAACGCGGCGGGATTTGCATCAATAATTGGCGCGGCGTACGGAAGCAGGAAGCGGCCCGCGCGCGAGCCGGCCGTCCTGCCGGCTGTCCCGGGCGCGGCGGATCCGGCGGGCGGTTACGGCATGCGCGAGCCGGGCATCCGCAAGGTCACGCACGAGCGGGCCAAGCGCTGGAACGCCTCAGCTGAACTGGATTCGCGCCAAGCAGAGTGACGGGCGGCCTCGCACGGCTACCCTTCTGGCTAGTCCCTCGATGCGGCGGATCCGGCGGACGGCTACGGCACGCACAGGCCTGGTATCCTGTCGGCCAGTCCTTCGCCGTCAGCGGCGTCGCTCATGTCGTTCTGGTCGCACATGTAGGTGTACGTGGGCGTGCTGGACTCCTTGTCGTATTCAATTCTGAGGGTGCCGGTGCCGTCCGTAGCGGAAAGCCTGAATTCCACTTGGAATGACCCAAGGTTGTCTGTCCGCACGTCGTATTCGGGGTGCTTTTCCGCAAAGGCGACAGACTCGGGGCTCTCCAAGAGTTCTGCCAGTAACGCGTTCATATCCTCCGAGTTGTTCGATTTAATCTCCTCGGCCATCCCTACAAGGTCCTCCAGCAGCTCGCCCGCGGCCGGATCGGCCTCGCCCACCGCACCTATGAACTCCTCGCTGGCGAGCGCGCCCACCGGATTGGCTAACGTCATGGCCAACAACTCTTTCTGGTCGTCCGGAACGGAGTCCAAGAACTTCATGAGTATAGATCCGAGCACTGCGTTGTCCTTTGCGTAGCCTATGGAGAGCGCCATGTCGTGCCCTATCTTTCCGGCGTTGTGCACGGGTGGGCCGTCGCCGGCGGTGAGCGCCGCGTAGGAAGCGACCGGCCACGTGTCCACGTACACTTCGATCTCGCCAGACCTGAGTGCGGTTATCGCCTCCATCGCGTTATTGTACTCGGCATATTCCACGTCCGGCATGTTGGCGTCCAGCCAGTCCCCTATCTCGTAGCCCCTCACGATGCCCACGTCCATGCCGGCCAAGTCGGACGGATCCACCGCTCGCTCGTCGGCGGTCACCATGTCCCAAGTGAGCACCGTGTGCGGCTCGGTGAACGCCATGTACTCGAGCCTCTGCTCGTTTTCGACTACCGAGAACATGATGTCGGCCCTCCCCTCCCTCATCGCCTGCAGGGCCTCGTCCCAGCTATCCAGCGGGACGAGCTCGGTCTGCACTGGCACGGCGACCTTTAGCATATCGTGGTACCCTACGGACAGCCCCCCGAGCATGCCGTCGGCGACGAACTCCAGCGGAAGCCCGTACGGGTCGTAGGCCACCCTCAGGGTCTGGCCCTGATCCAGCCACGCCGTCTCCTCGTCCGTAAGGTCAAGGGGCGGCATCGACGGCGGCATCATCGGGTCTTCCATCATAGTGGGATCCTCCATCATGGACATGGGATCCTCCATCATGGGCGGTTCCTGTCCCCATCCCCTCTCGATCAGTACAATCTTGGTGGCCGGCTTTACGCACGCTTCTGACATGTCGGCGATCTTTATGATGCGTTCCATCCCGTCGGCGCACCCCGGTGGGGCGGCAACCACGCCGGTCAGCGTCATATCCTGCGCGTCGGCGGGGCCGGCAGACAGCGGGGCGGCGAGCATGGCGAGAGCAGCAACCGCGGCCAAGACCGCGCCTCCCCTCTCCAGCAACCGCATGCGGCGTTGCGGCCCGCCTGCATTATAAGTGTATAATGCAGGATCCAAGATCCAAGGCGCGGGATCGCGCCCATTGCGATCCGGGCGCGGGATCCTGGGGCGGCCTGCCGCGGTCACGGTTCGGGCCCGCCCGCGCGGGATCCCGGGAGCGTGGCCTCGCCGCCCCGCGGCGCGGATCGGGATCGGGGGGAGGCGCCGGCGGGCGGGCGGGCGCCCCCGCGCGATCCGGGCTGGCGTTCCGCCCGGGGACGGAGGCCGGCGATGCCGGCGCGCTAGGCGCCGTTCCCCGCGGCGCAGGCGGCTGCCCCCGGGGGCCGGCGGCCGAGCCTGCGGGCGGCGAGCAGCGGGGCGGCGAGCAGCACGGGTATGCTCACCGCCATGAGCAGGGTCTGCATCTGCGCCAGGGCCGCCCCCAGCACGATCCCCCCCGCGGCCCCCGCGAATACCGACAGGGCAGTGCCCGCGCACGTGGGGCACGCGACGAACAGCCCGGCGGCCGCGCCTATCCCGCCGCCCGCGCCGCGGCCGCCCGCCGGGATGCCGCCGCCCAGCGCCAGCGCCGCGTTGATGCCCACCATGTACGAGACCGCGGCCTGCAGGACCACGTTCACCGGGACGATCTGGATCCCGACATGGTCCGTCGCGTACACGAGCACCTTGGGCATGTAGCCCGGCTCGCCGCAGCACGGGATCGCCTCCGCCGACGGGACGTCCACCCCGTAGTGCCGGGAAAAGCTGACGTCCGGCTGGTACACCAGCGCGCCCGACGTCACGGAGAACAGGGCGCCGTACCCGACGAACGCGGCGGCGAGTATCCTGGACGACCTGCGGTTCCACGTGGCCGCCGCCACGGCCCCCAGGCCCCACGCCGCTCCGGGGGGGCCGCGGGCCATCGCGCGGTGCCGGGAGCGCAGGCCGGCGGCCACGGCCCCCATGGAGGCGACCAGCGCGGCATAGAACGCGGCGGCCATGCGGACCATGCCGTCGACGGCCTCGGGGGTCGCCAGCTCGGGGGACTGGTGCCAAGAGTACACGACGAACAGCGCCGCGATGGAGGCGGCGCCGGAGGCGGCGAGGGGGAGGCCGGAGGCGGCGCCCCGCCGCCGCTGCCGCCGCCCGGCCTCCCGCTCCACGCCCCGCGGGCGGCGGGCGCGGATTAAACTGTATGCGGGAGGGCCCCGCCTACGGCGAGAGCCTCGGGAGGAAGACGTACAGGACCGCCACTATCTCCAGCCGCCCCAGGATCATCATGAACGCAAAGGCCACCAGCGTGGCGGGGTCCGCCTCTGCCGTCACCGCGCCCGCCGAGAGGCCCCCAGTCGTTATCAGGCCCGCCGCCTCCAGGAACGAGTCGTCCAGGCCGGCCCCCGTCGCGGCGGAGAGGTGGACCGCGGCCATGGCGGCGACGGCGGGGAACATGACCAGTATGAGCGCGGCGGTGGCGATCTCTTTCTTTTCCTCCGGCTTCATGGACTCGCGCCCCTTCCGCCTCAGCATCAGGCAGGCCCTCCCCACCTGCATGAGCCTGAACACCTTCACGCCGCCGGCGGTCGAAAAGCCGCAGCCGCCGACGAACATGAGCAGTATGAGCACGGACACGGCCGGCGCGGCCAGCGAGCCGAGGCCGGCCGGCTGCAGCCCCGCCGTGGTCGAGGCGGACACGGCGTAGAATGCGCCGGACAGCAGGTCCAGCCCCGCCAGGTGCGAGAACAGCAGCGCGGCGGCGCCCGTGATCCCGAAGAACACCATCACCTCCCTGCCCAGCTGGGCCGACAGGAAGCGGCGGCGGACGAACCCGTAGTGGAACGTGAACGGGAGGGCGCCCAGCAGCATGGCCGCCATGAGCACCGCGTGCCCCTGCCATCCCAGCCCGTCCAGCGCGGTCGAGGACGGGAGGAAGCCGCCCGTCGCCAGCGTGCTCATGGACAGCGACACGGTGTCCAGCAGGTCGCCGCCCCCTATCGCGTGCAGCAGCGCGGTCACGATCAGTATGTACAGGGCGAATATCACGGTGATCGTCCCGAACAGCTCCCTCATGTGGAGCATCTTTCCGGATATGAAGCCGCGCATCGAGTGCAGCTTGTTCTCCGGGTAGAATGCGGTGATCACGAGGTAGATGAAGCTCATCCCCCCCACCAGCTGCGTGAAGCTCCGGTAGAACGTGAAGCTCTGGGGGTGCTCCTCGGGCGCGTCGAACAGCGAGACGCCGCCCGTGGTGAACCCGGCGGCGCTGGAGAAGAAGCCGCTGGCGAACGCGTCCAGGGGCTCCTGGGCGCCGTGCGGGGAGACGTACAGGTACGGGATGGTCCCGAACAGCACCAGTATGAGCAGGCTCGAGAACACGAGGGCCGAGGCCTGCCGCATGTTCAGGGCCGCCTTTTCCCCGTACGAGTTGAGGCAGAACCCCGTGACCAGCAGCAGCACCGTGGTCAGGTAGATGCCCGTGGCCACCACGGTGTCCCCGAGCAGCGTGGCCACTATGGCCGGTATGAGCAGCAGCGCCCCCGCGAACTGGAGGACGAACCCGAGGTTGCCCAGCACCGCCTTGACGGGGGGGCTGAGGACTCGCGGCTGCGAGGCCGCGGCCACGCGGATGCGGTCGGCGATGATGGAGACCCGGATCATCCCCACCACGTCCCCCTTCTTGGACGTGACCGGGAGCTTCCTCACCCCGGCGTCCCTCATCGCGCGGGCGGCCTCCCTGAGGGTGGCATCCTCCCCTATGGTTATGACCGGCGAGCTCATGATGTCGCGCAGGCGCGTCGCCTCGGCGTACACGCTGGCGTCCCCGACCTTGTCCAGTATGTCCTGGTCGGTCACTATCCCCACCGCCTCCCCGTCCGCCACGACCACGACGTCGTCCCGCTCGTAGTGCCGCAGCATGTGGGCCGCCTCGCGCGTGGGCGTGACCACGCCCAGCATCAGCACGTCGCGGTCCATGTACATCGAGACCGGCTTGGCCAGGACGTACTCCACGGACTTGGACGGGGCGCTGGACACGCCCCCTCCCCGCCCGCCTCAACTAATATTTCTACGAGCCGGCGGGGGGCGGTTATAAGGCCCGATCTTTATAACCGCGGGGCGCGCCCCGCCCGCATGAGGATAGACCAGGGCCAGGATCCCGGCTACCGCACCGCCACGATAGGGAAAGTGGGGTTCGCCGATCCGTACGCCGTCGAGGGGCTCCTCGTGCTGCAGTCGGAAGACGGCCGCCAGTTCCACATGAGGGCCTTCTCCGGCGAGGTGGCCAGGCACATACTGGACTTCGTCGGGGGCGGCCCCGATGCGGGGGCCGGCGGGTCGGCCCTCCCCGTCCCCACCATATACCGCATGGTGGAGGAGATCTGCGAGAACGCGGGCCTGGCCCTCGTCAAGGTAAAGCTGTACGAGAGCGGCCAGGTGCTGCGCGCCAACCTGTACCTCACGGGCGCCGGCGGCAGGGAGATAGTGCTGCGCGGCTACCGCGCCTCGGATGCCGCGGCGCTGGCCTCGTTCTACGGCGTCCCCATACTGGTGAAGGACGGCCTGCTGCGGGGGCCGGGCGGCTAGCGGCGGCCGCTCAGGTCACCACGCCGGCCAGCCGGCCCTCGCGCGCTGCCCGCTTCACCTCCATGGCTATGCGCGCGCCCACGCCGAAGGTGCGGCCGTACTGGTACTTCGTGTACGGGGTGGTGGTGGCCAGTATCGGGTTGCCGGGGACCCTGAGCGAGACGTCGTACACGACCACCTCCAGGTCCCGCGTTATGACGCTCTGCAGCGAGAACGGGCCCACCACTCCCGGGGGCGAGTCGCGGGCGGCCGCCCCGGCGAACGCGTCCCCCATCTCGAAGACCTTCCCCAGCAGGGACTCGCGGATGCTGGCCGGCGTGTGGCCCACCTCGATGTTCTGCAGCTGCACGTCCATGTCCAGCTGCTGGCGCGCCGGCATGGACGCATAGTCGTCCACGTTGGTCTGCAGCCGGCGCTCTATGCCCAGAAAGTCCACCCTGTCCGAGACCGGCGACCAGAAGTAGTTGAAGTTCATGTACGTGCCCACGGCGTACTCTTCTATGGCCGCCGCCCGCAGCCCCTCCTCGGAGACCAGCCCGCGCTCCAGGCGCTCGGCCGCCTTCGCCTCGTAGTCGGCCGCCGACGTCACCACGAAGAACGCCCTCTCGAGGCCCCGCTCCCGCTCCATCGCCTTCACTATGGCCGGGCCGTCTATCTCCGACGGGTCGGAGTACAGCCGCGGGTGCCGTATCCCCGCGCTGCGCAGCATGCCGTACTGGTTGCGGCCCTCCGCGCGCTCCTCGGCCCTCAGCAGGGCGCGGTTGCCGAACATCGGCACGGCCAGCCGCTCCTCGATCGCGTCGTACCCGAGGTAGGCGGCCAGCGAGCGGTGGGGGACCAGTATGGTGCACGTGCGCAGCAGCATCTCCTGCACCTCCGGCGAGGCCATGTCCGAAAAGCTGTCCAGCACCACGACCTCCCCGGCGATCCTGGAGAGGCGCTCGTACGGCCCCTCCCGCCCGCGCTCGCACATAACCACGGTGCCCAGCCCCTCGTCGACGGCCCCGTCCATCACCTCCAGCGCGGAGTGGCTGCCCATCACGCCCACGCGGATGCCGTCCGGCGGGTACCCCCGCCGCTATGCGGCCCATCTCTCCCGCGTCTATCACGGGCGCGGCGCGGCCCGCCGCGTTATAACAAGTTTAGCCGGCGGGCGGGGCGGGCCGCCCGGGCGCGCGGCCCCGCCGCGCGATGCGCCCGGCGGGAGGGGCGGGCGCGCCTGCCAAGCCGTAAATATGGCGCTCGGCGCGGCGCGGCGTGGAGCTCCACAGGGCGCTCACCTTCCTCGGCGCCGTGCTGCTGGTCGCCACTCTCGTCACGTACTACGGCGGGGCGGGCGGATCCTCGTCGTCCGGCCTCGCCCTCGTCACCGGGATCGCCATGCTGGCCGCGTTCGCGGCGAGCTTCGTGCTGTTCAACATCGACAGGTGGGACGATTCCAAGAGGCGGGCGGGCCGGCGCGCGAGGCGGCGGCAGCGGTAGCGGCCCCGCGCGGGGCCGCCCCGCCCCCCGCCCGCGCATCCGGCTCGGCGGGGCCCCTGCAGCGCGGGGCCGCGCCCCGCCGGCGCGAAAGCGGCCGCGCCGGCGCGGGCCCGCGGGGGAGGGGAGCTGCCGGGTCCGCGCCGTCCGCGCGCGGCGGCAACGCGAGCTGCTGCGGGTGCCCATCCCAGACTGCGGGCTGCCGGGTCCGCGCGGCGGCGGCAGCGGCTTATTCCTTGTCTATAAAGTCCCCGACCCGCGGGGGGTCGGGCGCCAGGCCCTTCCTCTTCCGTATGTCCTCCACGGCCGCCTCGAGCCGCGACTTTGGCACCTCGGCCCACTGCTTGAAGTGCGAGTTCCACATGGCCTTGCCCGCCGTCTGCCCCCTCATCTCCTCGGACAGCGTGAAGGTCTCCGAGGCGGGGATCTCGCCGGTCACTATGCTCGCGGCCCCCTTCTGCGCCATGTCCAGCACCTTCCCGCGCTTGCTGGACAGCACCGTCGCCACGTTGCCCACCATGTCCGTCGGCACCCTCACCTCGATGGCCAGGACGGGCTCGAGCAGCGACGTCCCCGCCGTCAGCAGCGATCCCATGCACGCGCGGCGCGAGGCCGGGCCCAGCTGGGACAGGCCGCGGTGGGCCGTGTCCTCGTGCGGGACGAAGTGGGTGAACGTGAACTTGCAGTCCCTCATCTGCTCGCGGCACATCGGCCCCTCCTTCATGACCTCCTCGAACCCCGAGCTTATCGAGTCCGTCGACTCCTGGACGAACTGCACCCCCTTGGTCCCGTTTATGAGCACGTTGCCGCGCGGGTCCAGCCGCATCACCCTCTTGACGGTGTCCCCGTCCCAGCCCTGGGCCCTCAGCAGGTCGGCCACCTCCTTCTTGTCCTTCATCTCGCTTATCTGGCCGGAGCGCAGCATGTCCCCTATGGCGGGTTCCAGCGGCTCCACGCGCATGAATATCTTGTTGTGCCGGTTCGGCGACTTTGACATCACCGGATCGCATCCCGTCCTGACCGTCTCGCGGTAGTTTATGAGCGGCTCCGAGGTCACGACGTCCACGTTGGCGTCCCGTATGCGGTGTGTGGCCACGTCCAGGTGCAGCACGCCCATCCCGGCCACTATGGTCTCCCCGCTCTCCTCGTCTATCTTCACCACCAGGTTCGGGTCCTCTATGGTGAGCTGCCTGAGCACCTCCACGAGCCGCGGGAGGTCCTTCGGGTGCCTCGGCTCCACGGCCACCTGCACCACCGGCTCCGAGACGTAGCTGACCCCCTCGAAGACCTTTATCCCCTTGACCGAGGAGAGCGTGTTGCCGGCGCGCGACTCCGTGAGCCCCATGAGCGCGGGTATGTTGCCCGCCCCGAGCTCGCCCACCTGCTCCCTCTGGTTCCCCATGAAGAAGTTCACCGACTGGACGCGCCCCTCGCGGCGCGCGTCGATTATGCTCACGGTCTGCCCGTCCCGTATGGTCCCCGAGAACAGCCTGCCGATGGCCACGGGCCCGGCGGCCTTGTCCAGCACCATGTTCACGACCATCATTATGGTCGGGCCCTCGTCGCTGCACTCCAGCAGGGCGCGCCCGATCTCCGACTCGAGGTCGCCGTGCCATATCTTGGGTATGCGGTACTTTTGCGCCTCGTGGGGGGGCGGGTGGTGCTTTACGACCATCCCGAGCACGGCGTCGGCCAGCGGCGCCGCCTCGACCAGCCCCTCCACCTTGCCGTCCGTGTACGCGTCTATCACGTCCTTGAAGGTGATCCCCCGCTCCTTCATCACGTCCATGTTGATGGCCCACCTGTCCTTGGCCGACCCGAACGTGACGCTGGCCTCCGGTATGGAGACCTTCCACTTTTCCCTGTACTCGGGCTCCGCGTACGTGTCCAGCAGCTGGTTGAAGTCCGAGACCACCGCGCGGAGCGTCTCCTGCATCTTTTCGGGCGTCAGCCTGAGCTCCTTTATGAGCCGGTCCACCTTGTTTATGAACAGGACGGGCCTGACCCTCTCTTCCAGCGCCATCCGCGTGACCGTCTCGGTCTGGGTCATTATCCCCTCGACGGCATCGCACACGACCACCGCCCCGTCAATGGCCCGCAGGCTGCGTATCACGCGGCCGCTAAAGTCCACGTGCCCCGGCGTGTCTATCATGTTCACCACGTACTCGCTGTCGCCCTTGGTGTAGTGCAGCGTGACGTTGGCCTGGTATATGGTGATCCCCCTCTCCTGCTCCTCCTTGTCGAAGTCCATCGCGAGGGCCGAGCCGGCCGCCGACGGCGCTATTATCCCGGAATGGGCGAGCAGGCTGTCGCTCATCGTGGTCTTCCCGTGGTCCACGTGCGCTATGACGCCGAAGTTGCGTATGTGATCCTTGTCCTTTATTATCCGCATGACCTGCTCGGTCGACTTGAATTTCGTCACGGACGGCGACCGCGGATTTAGCGTATTAAATCTTGTGCGGCCGCGGGGGCGGCGCGGGGCCGGGAAGCGGCCGGGGCGGCGCCCGCGGGGGGGACTGCCGGGCCCGCCCGCCGATGCGGCGGCCGCCTAGTCGCACGCGATGCCGTACGTCACGGTCTGCATCAGCATGCCGGACGGCAGGGTGTCCACCGTGGAGAGGTTTATCCTGAACCGGACGTCGTACGACTTTGCGGGCTCCATGCCCTCGAATATCACGGTGCGCGGGCTGTTGCTGAGCGCCGTGAACTCGCCCCTCGGGTCAGGATCGATCTCGGTGAGGCTGTACGGGAGCTGGCGGTTGTCCGAGGGGGATTCCGCCTCCAGTGTCCACGGGGTCGCGCTGAGGAATATCCCCCTGTCGAGCGTCTTCGTGCCCGAGTTGCTCACCGTCTGCACGTCCGTCCCGGATGCGCGGCCCGGCGATATGTTGCCCAGGTCGAGGCCCGGCTTTTCCAGCGACATCCCGCAGAACGTCGGCCCGTACTTCAGGTCCCCGACCCGCTCCCAGGCCCCGCCGTCGACCGTCCACACGGCGAAGGTGGTGGGGAGTATGAGGTCCCCGTTCCTGTCCAGCACGGAGGAGCCGAGGGCCCCTGGCGCGACCGACGCGATGTCGCGCAGCCCCGCGGCGACGGCCGGCGGCATGTCGGCGTGCACCGTGACCGCCCTGCCCAGCATGGAGACGGCATCGTGCGCCGAGTACGAGTTGGCCGCCGGCTCCAGGTCGGCGTCGCCCAGGGCCCCGCGGACGGCCGCAACCACCATGGCGTTTATCGGGTTGGTGGGCACGTGGAAGGAGGTGGCCGTCAGGTCGGCATCCTCCGCGAATGCCCTGGCGCCGCTGCTGGATATGACGCCGGGGTGGTTGCCCAGCGAGTCCGCGTACCACACGGCGGACGCCAAGTCTGCCCGCCTGGCGTGGCCGTTGGCCGCCTCCATGATCGCCACGTGGTCGGCGGCGAAGCCCACGTGGAACACCGCCACGCGGTCGTCCGCTATGGTCGGGTTCACCTGCGCGATCCTGGCGGCCAGGTCGTCCAGCACGCCGCCCCAGTCCTGCCCCTGCTCGTACGTGATGGTGTCCAGTATGTCCGGGGTGCCCTGCAGGCCCGTCACCGTGGACTTTACGTGGTCCACCAGGCTGCGGCCGTACGGATCGTCCACGGCCACAGGTATCAGCACGCCGGCCGTGTTGCCCTGCACCGTGCCGGCCCCGACCGCGGCGTACAGCACCTCCGAGATCACGTCGCCCGCGTGCGCGTCGGTCGGGACCAGCCTGAACAGCGAGTCGTCCCGCACGGCCAGCGAGATCGCGGTGGAGACGGGCGAGACGAGCACGAGGTCGTTGGCGTCGGCGTACGGCAGTATGGCGGCCGCGGTGCTGCTGCTGGTCGGGCCCACGTAGTACGACGGGCCGTCGCCCGCGTAGTAGCCGGCGCCGTATATGATGCCGTCGTGCAGGACGAGCAGCGAGCGCTTCAGCTGCTCCCCGCCGGTGAGCGGGTTCGTGAACGTGTACTGCCACCAGGCCTCGCCGTCCCTGTTGAGGTCGGCGACTATGGCGTCAAAGCCGGCCTGGCCGCCCGTGAGCTGCCTGATGTCGTAGGTGCCGGAGAGGGACGCGTTCGCGCCGTTGGCCCTCACGATGGCATCCAGGCCGAAGGCGAACGGGTAGTGGGGCACGTCGCTGTCCATGGCGTTTATCCTGTCCAGGGAGGCCCGCAGGCCGTTGTCCTCGTGGTATTCCGTGGAGCTGTCTATGGCGTGGCGGAGTATGGGCTCGTGGGCGGCGTCGTCGATGCCCTCGTGGATGAGCATGAAAGTGGCGTTCTGCTGCAGGGGAGTGCCCAGCGGTATGGCGCGCTGCACCAGTTCCAGCGAGACCAGGCCGCCGACCGCGACCTGGCGGGAGTTGTAGGCATCCACGGAGTAGGCCGTGGCCGCGGCGATCTCGCTGTCCCTCGTGTGCGGCGCGTCGAGGGGCAGGGTCAGGAGGCCGATCTTCACGGGGCCCGGTCCGTCGAATGCGGGCACGTAGTCCACCTTTTCCCTGTCGTTGACGTACGTGGCCGCCTGATCGGCGTGGCCCGGGAAGAAGTTGTTGCGCGCGCTGAGCATGCCGCCTGCCAGGTTCGCGATGTTCGAGTTGGCGCCGTGGAGCACGTTGTGGTTGAACGATATTGCGGTCGTTATCGTGTGCGGGCCGCCCGCCGTGGACGCGGCCGAGCCGTCCGTCCCCGCGTGGCACGCGCCCTCGCAGACGAGGAAGGCCCCGCCGGGGCCGCTCTCGTATACGCGGTTCAGGGTGGCGCGGATGCCGTCGGCGCCGGCCCATACCGCGATGGCCGCCTCGGGCGGCGGGCCGGACTCGTAGAACGAGGCCGAGCCGCTGCCGCTCACGCCGGCCAAATAGTCCATGTCGGGCTCCGAGTCGGCGCGCACTATGGTGTTTCCGCGTATCGTGACGTCGGAGGCGGTCTGGTATACGAGCACGGCCGGGCCCGGCGTGTCCTCGACGTAGTTGCCGGACACGTCGACGGCGGAGGCGCCGGCGAGCTGCACGCCGGCGTAGCTGGTGCCGAACACGTAGTTGGACGATATGGTGCCGGCCGCGAGCTGGCCCTCCGAGTCGTGGGAGCCCCCAACGCTAACGGCGGCGGCGCGCCGCTCGGGGGCCGAGCCGTCGGCGGGGATTCCGATGTCCGTGAAGGTGTTGCCAGTCGCGGCGAGGCTGTCCAGGCCCGCGGGGGCGGAGACGGCGACGGCGTCCCCGCAGGTGTTCTCGAACGTGCTGCCCGATATGGAGGCGGCGCCGGCGGAGAAGATCGCTACCGCGCTGCCCTCCGGGTTGCCCTGCGAGCAGGCCGTGCCCGAGAACGCGATGCCGGCGATGGAAAGCGCGCCCCCTGCCGCGTACGCGCGCACGTGCGAGTCGCCCCGGAGCGTCACGGCGCCGCTGCCGTTCAGGGCCATAGGGCGGTCCAGTATTACGGCCCCGATGTCGTCGTACGTGCCGGCGGGGAGCAGCACGGCGCCGCCGGACGGCGCGGCATCGATTGCCGTGTGGATCGCGGACTTTGGCATGGGGCGGATCTGGAGCAGGTGGGCGGCATCCGACGGGACCACCAGGGCGGTGGAGCCGTCTGGGGATATCGCGAGGTCCAGGGGCTGGGCGCCTTCCCGCAGCGAAACTACGGAGAGGCGCCCCTCCTCGCCGGCGCCGGTCGCGTTGTACACGGACACGGAGGCGTGGCTCGCGGCGTACAGGCGGGAGTTGGCCGCGTCGAGCTCGATCTGCTGGGCGTGCCGCTCGCCGGAATCCCAGCCGGACAGCTGCCCGTCCATTATGGAGCGGAGCTCCAGCGCGGTTGCATCGGCCGAGCTGTCGTGTTCAACGGAGTACGAGGCCAGCGTGCCGTTCGCGTGCAGGACGTACAGCGAGCCCGGGGCCGCTTCCATGTCCAAGGCGGCGCCGGCCGCGGGGAGGGTCTGCTGCACGGTGTAGTTGGCGGTGGCCTCCGAGAAGGCCAGCACGTGCAGGCCGTCCGCGGCCGCCGCGTACATGATGCCGTCGGTGGCGTTCGCGGATGCGGCCAAGGCCGTGGCATCGCGGGCCTGCGCGGGATAGGCTCCCGCGGCCCGGGTCGGGGCGTTGGGGGCGCCGGACGCGATGTCGTACGAGAGTACGGGGCCGCCGGACGGGGCGGAGACGGCCAGGTACGCCCTGTCGCCGTGCGGGTCTATCGCGAGGCGGCTCGGGGTTACGGACGTGATCGTGGTGGCGTTTGCGGTCGCGGTGGCGGCGGCGGTGTAGTTCACGGGCGTGCTGTCGGTTACCGCGTGGGGCGCGACGGGATCCACCTGGAGTAGCGCGGCCGCCCTCGAGCCCGCTGGGCCGTGGGAGACGGCGACGTAGGCCGTGTTGGTGGCCTCGTTTATCTGGATGTCGTGTATGGCCGGACTGCCGTACGAGGCGAGGTCGACGGGGACGACGTTCGTGGCGTTGGCCGCGTCGTATATGGCGAGGGAGCCGGCGCCCGCGACGTAGAGGAGGCCGTCGTTGGGGTTGGCGCGTGCCAGCGCCGCGGCCGGGCCGTTCTGCTGCAGTGGCACGATGCCGCTTATGGCGTACAGGCAGTCGTCAGCCGGCTCGTCGCAGCTGGCGTGCACGGCGTATTCCCGTATGATGCGCGCCGTTCCGTCGTAGTCCTCCGGCAGGGTGATGCCCGAGTCGCGGTCTGCGACGGCGGCCGTCAGGATGGCCACCTGCGCGGTAGTCGCATTCTGCGGCAGCGATTCCGCCACGGAAGCGGGCAGCTTGATGACTGGCGAGTCGGTGTCGTGGGGGGGCGGCACGGCTCCCGAGATGCTCATGCCGTCTACCGATATGAGGGTGAGATCCATCGCGGCGACGTCGATGGTGCTGCTAAAGTACAGCGAGAGCGTCCCGGCCGCCGCGGAGATCGCCGGATCGGCGCGCACGGACAGCACGGCCGTGTTGAACTCGACGTTCGACAGCTCGGCGAGCCCTGGCGAGCCCGCGGGAGGCAGCTGGGTGCCGGCCTGCTGCGCGTGGTTCGCGCTGTCGACTATCTTGCTGCCGTTGAGGACCAGCATGGCGGTGGCATAGTCAGGAATCATGCCCGGCGCGACCGTGTGGGTGAATGTTAAGAACATGGTATTGTAGCCGGCCGCAAACGTGGCCGTCTCGCCGTTGGAGAACTCAAGGTACGGCAGCCCCAACAGGTCGCCGGGGTCAGGAATCACCGTCACCGGGACGTTGAAGGTGATGTTGATGCCCACCATCTCGCCGATCCTGTAGCCGGAAGCGGGAGGCTCCTCGTCGGCAAGCACGATGCCTACCACGCCCGCCTTTGAGGTGCTGGCGTTGACGGGGTCGGTGCCGTTCAGGTTGGCGGACGGGGGAAGCGTGTTGCCGGAGGCGTTCAGGTTGCCGGTGGCCAGGTAGTTGACGTGGACGCCGCCGACGTCTTCGTACATGGTGTTGTCGCGTATGGCGAATGCGGCAGTGACGTCGTTGGATGCGTCTACGATGTCGCGGGCGCCGGAATGTATGGCTCCGTCGGTCTCGACGGCGCAGAGGCCGGCGCAGACGACGAGGCCGCCGCTGCCGCCCGCGATGCGGTTGTCCCGTATGGTGATGTTCCCGGCATCGGCTTTGGCCCAGACCTTGATGGCCGCGTCCGGCGCGGGGAGGCCGCCGGCATACGGGACATATTGTGCCCTCCACTTGTTCGTCGGCACCGCCTGGTGGTAGTGCGCGGCATCGCCGCTGCCCTGTATGTGGTCCAGGTAGTCAAAGTCCGGCTGGTTGTTGGCGTTGACCGCGACGTTGCCCGAGATGGTCGCGTTCTTTGCGGTACCGGCGAGGCCGATGGCGCTGTCCGCCGTGTCGCGTATGGTGTTGCCCGATATGGTCACGCCGTCGGGCTTCATTACACGGATTCCGGCCGCGCTGCTGCCGCTTATGGTGTTGTCCGTTATGGTGGTGCCGGTGACCGCCTCTTGGGCGGTCGGGTGGAACGACAGGCCGATGGCGCCGTGCATGGCGGAATACTCGTCAACGGCCACGATGTCGGCCGGCGCGTCGCGGCCGGGCGGGTTCTTCAGGCCGATTCCGGCGAACGTGTTGCCCGATACGGCGGAGCCGGCGAGGCCGTCCTTGCCGACCAGCTGCACGCCGGCGTTGCACGTGTCCGAGACCGAAATGCCGCTTATCGTGACGTTCTGGCGCTGCGCGTTGCCGATCCCGTCATTGCCGGGGACCGGGCCGGCGGCGGTGCGGCCGTTGAGTATGCTTACGGCGCCGTACGGGTATCCCGGCAGGCACATGCCCTCGAACGAGAGGCCGCTCACCGTAACGTCGTCCGCTATGATCTCCAGCCTCGAGTTGCCGGTGAACGTCGCGCCCGCCGATTCCACGGTAAGCGGCTTTGCGATGGTAAGAATCGTGTCGCGGTAAGCGCCGTCCGGTATGGCGACCGTGCCGCCGGAGGCGGCAACGTCCAGCATTCCTTGGAGATTGGTGGGGGCCTGCGGCTCCACCACCATGACGTGGGGGACCCAGTTGCGCGACAGGTATACCGTGCCTCCGAGCCTAGAGCTCACCTCCAAGTCGGACTTGGAATTCTCGGCGCCGATGCTCGAGGCGGAGAGAACCGGAAGGCCGGGGTCGGAGGCGTCAAGCACGCGCAGCTCCGGCACGTGCCACACGTCGCTCAGCGCGTAAAGGAGGCCGCGGTTCTCGTCGACCGCGATGGGGACCCCGCCGCTGAACAGGTTGCGCGGGTCGCCGTGGCCCTCGTGGCCGATGAGCGCGGACCCTGCGGGGATGCCGTCGCCGTCCAAGGCGATGCGGGCAAGCGAGCCGTTGAGGAAGCTGACGAATACCGCGTCCCCGTATTTGGCAATGTCGTACGCCTGCGCGAACGACTGGATGTCCGGTATGGCGGTGTCGGCGGAATGGCCCGGGTACGTGTCGTAGCCCCCCAGGACGGCGTACTCTTGCGTAAAGCCCCCGTCGCTGCCTGAAAAGCTTAGCGCGTACACGCCGTAGTCGGCGAGGCCCTGCCCGTTGTGTTGCCTGGCGGCCACGTACGCGATGCTACTGGGGATGTCAAGCTCGATGGCGGTGGCTCCCACGGAATGGTTGAACGGGTTCCAGCCCTCTGTGCCGTTGAACGATATCGGGTACATGGCATGGTCGTCGCCTGCCGTGTTGACCACCATGACTGGGGCGAACCCTTTCCAAGCGTCGGCCGGATCGGAGCCGGCCTCGCCCCAGACGCCCGCCACGTACACGCGGTCGTTGACGTGGTCGGTGGCGATGTCCCTGACGTCCAGCTTTGGCACCTCGATCGCCGCATCGGTGTCGTCTCCGTACGCGTGCTCCAGCGGGACGGACTTGGCATCCGCGAGGGAGCCGTCAGCGGCAATGTCGTACGAGATCAGGCTGGAGGTGGCGATCAGGGGCGTCCTGGGGTCAAGCTGCGAGTGGTGGGGCTCCTGGTCGGTCGCGGCCACCAGATGCAGCTCGCGCGACACGTGGTTTATGTCCATGGCCGTTATGTTGGCGTTCGCCAGAGTGACTGTCTGTATGTGGGAGCGGTCGGTGTCGTACACGCGCACGGTGGACACGCTGTCTTGGAACGAATAGTGGGGGACGGTGGCCACGTACAGGCGGCCCGTCGCATAGTCCTCGCTGATGAACCTGCCGAGCACCTCTGGCATGTGCATGGAATCCGTAACGTGGAACGTGCAGGATTTCGAATCCACGTCGCACGCGCCGACGCGCAGCGAATGGGCGTGGTTTTCGTTGTCCGCCGCGTCGGCAAGGGCGCCCTGCATGAGGCGGACGGCCGGCTGGCGTTCCGAGGCCGCCGCGGCCGCGGCCGCGTCTGCGGGCAGCGTTATCGTGACCGTGCTGCCCTGCATGTCGGCAACTGTGCCCGCGGCAAGCTGGACGCCGGCCACGGCGATCTTTGTGACGTCCGCCACGGCGGCCGGGGCATCAAGGTTGAGCGTGAGGCTACCGCCGTTGATTTCAGGAGCCGAGGCCATGTGCGGGCGGACGGAGTCTATCGGGATGGGAACGACGTCGGGCGGGATCGCGCGGGATGCGGCGCTCGAGGGGTTCGAGGCCGAGACTATGGAGCCGCCTGCGATTGTGGCCGTCGCCAGGTCCGCCTGGCCGGGCGCGCCCTCCAGCACGGTGTAGGTGAACGTGATCGAGTCGGCGCCGGCGCTGACGAACGGGGCCACGCCGCCGTCGTCAAAGCGGAGAACCGGGTCGCCTTCCACGTTTACGTCACCGTTGAAGGTGACCGTTATCATAATGGTGTCGCCGATCCCGTGAGGTTCCTCGGCCGTCGCCGCGGGGGACACCGCCACGGCGTTGACCGCCACCATCGACACCCCCTCCAGCGCGATGCCGCCCCTGTTCGATCCGTTCGCCAGTACGCTGCCACCCATTACCGTTATGGTTCCCGATGCGTCGTTGGCGAACGGGGCGCCGCCGACGGTTCCGAATATGGTGTTCCCGGTGACGTTGAGCGCGGAGGAGATGTCGGTGGAATTATCCACTATGTTGCGGTTTCCGGAATGTATGGCGCCGTCGGTCTCGACGGCGCAGACGCCGGCGCAGACTGCAATGCCGCCGCTGCCTCCCGCGATGCGGTTGTAGGTGATGTTGACGTCCGCGGTAGCGGCGCGGGCCCAGACCTTGATGGCCGCGTCCAACGCGGGGAGGCCATCGTACGGGGCGTAGTTGGCCCGCCAGCCAATATAGTCATGGTCGCCACCGGGATCCGTATACAGTTGCTGCTTGTGATAGTACGCGGGATCGTCGCTGCCGTTTATGTGGTCCATGTAGTCAAAGTTGGGCTGGTTGTTGGCGTTTACCATCGTGTTGTTCGTGATGCTCGTGTTCTTTGAGATGTGGACGAGCCCGATGGCGCTGTCCGCAGTGTCGCGTATGGTGTTGCCCGATATGGTCACGCCGTCGGGCTTCATTACGCGGATTCCGGCCGCGCTACTGCCGCTTATGTCGTTGTTCGTTATGTCGGTCCCGGTGACCGGCTGCTGCGTCCAGTGGAACGCCAGGCCGATGGCGCCGTGCATGGCGGAATACTCCTCGACGGCTAC
This sequence comes from uncultured Candidatus Cenarchaeum sp., assembly GCA_958295735.1. Taxonomy (GTDB): domain Archaea; phylum Thermoproteota; class Nitrososphaeria; order Nitrososphaerales; family Nitrosopumilaceae; genus Cenarchaeum. The sequence goes on along the minus strand of OY282369.1, from coordinate 2,076,086 downwards.
GATGTCGGCGGGTTCCGAGTGGTCGCGGGGGATCTTGAGGCCGATGCCGGAGAACACGCTGTCGGCGACGGCGGAATCGGCGAGGCCGTCCCTGCCGACCAGCTGCACGCCGGCGTTGCACGTGTCCGATACCGAGATCTCGCTTATCGTGACGTTCACGCGCTTTGCGCCGAAGGTGCCGTCGTCGATGCCCACGGGGTCCTGGCCGGCCGCGGTGCGGGCGTTCACTATGCTGACGGCGCCGGCCGGGTATCCCGGCAGGCACATGCCCTCGAACGCGAGGCCGCTCACCGCAACGTTGTCCGCTATTATCTCCAGCCTCGAGTTGCCGGCGAACGTCGCGCCCGCCGATTTTATTGAGAGCGGTTCAGACACCGTGAGCACGGTGTCGCGGTAGGTGCCGTCGGGTATGGCGACTGTCGCGTATTCGGAGGCATCGTCTATCATCTTTTGTAGATCGGTGATGGCCTGCGGCTCCACCACCATGACGTGGGGGACGAAGTCGCGCGACAGGTACACGGTGCCGCCGGTGCGGCCGCTTACCTCCATGTTGCCGTCGCGCGTCTCGCCGCCGATGTTCGAGGAGGAAAGCAAGGGGACGACGTCGTTCGAGGCGTTGAATACGCGCAGCTCGGTAGCGTGCCATACGTCGGCCAGCGCGTACAGCAGTCCGCGGTTTTCGTCGACCTCTATGGCGTTGTGGCCGCCGTTCCAGTGCAGGTTGGATGAACCGAGGTCCCCGCCGTCCCAAGGGTTGCCCGCGTAGCCCATGAGGACCGGCGCGGTGGGAATGCCGTCGTCGTCAAGGGCAAGGCGGTACAGGGAGCCGTTGCCGAAGGTGACGAAGAGTTTTTGGCCGTATTTGGCCACGTCAATGGCCTGCACGGCAGTCAGGTTGCCCAGTATGGCCGTGCTGTCGGGGTGCGACCACACGTGGGTGCCTCCCAAGTAGGTGTAGTTCTGGGTAAATTCGCCGGCGGCATTGCTTGAAAAGTTGAGCGCGTACACGCCGTGGTTGAAGCCGCCGCCGCTGTCGTGCTGTCTCGAGACCACGTACGCCGTGTTCGCGTGGGCATCGATCTCTATGGCGCTGGCCCCCACGGAATGGCTGAACGGGTTCCAGCCGTCTGCGGGATCGAAATCTATGGGAAGCATGGAGTGCGAGTCGCCCGTATCAACCACCAAGATCGGGGCGAATCCCTTCCAGTCGTTGCCCAAGTCGATAGGGCCGGCCGCATCCCCCCAAGTGCCGGCCACGTACACGCGATCGTTGACGTGGTCGACGGCGATGTCCCTGACATCCAGTTTTGCGAACGCGACATTGCCGGCGGTTCCGCCCGCGTACTCGTAGGCCAAGGAGACGGGGGCGCCCGCGCTTGTGAGGCGGCCGTCCTGCCCTATTGCGTAGGAGGCGAGTGCGGCCTCGGCGATCGGGGGCACCTGCTCCCTGATGCGGTCGCTGAAGTGGCCGTCGGGCGGAGCGTTGCTAGAGAGGCCGAGATACGAGCGGTGGGCCTCAGGATTGGTGGTGGTTACCACGTGCAGTTCGCGCGTTGCGTGGTTTATGTCCATGGCGGCCACCCTTGCGTCGTCCAGCGTGAGGGTGTCCAGCAGGGTGCGGTCCGCGTCGTAGATGCGTATTGTGGACTGGTTCTCCTGGAACGAATAGTGGGGGACGGTGGCCACGTACAGGCGGCCCGTCGCGGTATCCTCGCTGATCATGCTGCCGAGCACCTCGGGCATGTACATGGAATCCGTAACGTGGAACGTGCAGGATTTCGAATCCACGTCGCACGCGCCGACGCGCAGATCGTGGCCGAGGTTTTCGTTGCCCGCCGCGTCGGCAAGGGCGCCCGGCATGAGGCGGACGGCCGGCTGGCGCTCCGAGGCCGCCGCCGCCTCGGCCGCGTCTGCGGGCAGCGTTATCGTGACCGTGTTTCCCTGCGAATAGGCATTGTCTGACGAGAGCGGGACGCCGGCTACCACTATCTTTGAAATGTCAGCCACGCCGGCCGGGGCATCGAGGTTGAGCGTGAGGTTGCCGCCGTTGATTTCCGGAGCCGAGGCCATGTGCGGGCGGACCGAGTCTATCGGGATGGGGTCGACGGGCGGGAGCGCGAGGGATGCGGCGATCGTATAGTTAGAGGCCGAGACTATGGAGCCATCGTCAATGGCCGCCGGCACCAAGTTCGCCTGGTCGATCGCGCCCTCCAGCACGGTGTAGGTGAAAGCGATCGACATGGTGCTGGCGTCGGTGGCGGCGGGCGCGGTCGCGCTACCGTCGGCAAAGCGGAGGACCGGGCCGCCCGTCACGTTCACGTTCTTGTTGAAGGTGACCGCTATGGTAATGATGTCGCCGATCTTGTGCGGGTTCTCTGCTGTCGCCGCGGGGGTAGTCACCACTCCGGTGACTCCCAGCGTCGTCACCCCGTCCATCGCGAAGATGCCCCTGTTATTTCCGGCCGCGAATACGGTTCCTCCCGTTACCGTTATGGTTCCCGATGCGTCGTTGGCGAACGGCGCGCCGCCTACGTCTTCGCGTATGGTGTTCCCGCTGACGGTGAATTTGGAGGATACGTCGGTGGTGTTGTCCACTATGTCGCGGGATCCGTCCTGTATGAGGCCGTCGGTCTCCACCCCGCAGACGCCGGCGCAGGCCACGAAGCCGCCGCTGCCGCCGGCGATGCTGTTGTCCCGCACGGTGATGTTGGAGGCGGGGTTGCTGTACTTGTCGGCGGCCCATACCTTGATGGCCGCGTCCGGCGTGGGCTTGCCGTCGTACGCGGTGGCGTTGATCACCATGTTGACGAGGTCGTCGCCGGCGTGCTGGTAGTAGTGCGAAAGGAGGCCGCTGCCCGTTATGCCGTCCAGATAGTCAAAGTCCGGCTGGTTGTTGGAGTTTACAATGGCGTTGTCCGCGATCAGTGTGTTCTTTGCGCCGGCGGCGAGGCCGATGGCGCTGTCGGCCGTGTCGCTTATGGAGTTGTCTGTTATGTTCACGCCGTCGGGCCACATGACGCGGATTCCGGCCGCGCTGCTGCCGTCTATGGTGTTGTTGGTGATGGCGGTGCCGGTGACCCACGTCTGGCCGGTCGGGTGGAACGACAGGCCGATGGCGCCGTGCATGGCGGCGTATTCGTCCACGGCCACGATGTCGGCCGGCGCGTCGCGGCCCGGAGGGTTCTTCAGGCCGATGCCGGTGAACGTGCTGTCCGACACGGCGGAGCCGGCGAGGCCGTCCTTGCCGACCAGTTGCACGCCGGCGTTGCACGTGTCGGATACTGAGATCCTGCTTATCGTGACGTTCTGGCGCTGCGCGGCGCCGATGCTTCCTTCGGTAAATGGCAGGGCGGCGCCGGCGGCGGTGCGGCCGTTGAGTATGCTTACGGCGCCGGCCGGGTATCCCGGCAGGCACATGCCCTCGAACGAGAGGCCGTCCACGGCAACGTCGTCGTATATTATCTCCAGCCTCGAGTTGCCGATGAACGTCGCGTCGTCCGATTTTATGGTGAGCGGCTTGCCTACGGTGAGAACGGTGTCGCGGTAGGTGCCGTCCGGTATGGTGACTGTCGAGTATTCGGGGGCATCGTCGATCATCCCCTGGAGGCCGGAGCGGGCCTGCGGCTCCACCACCATGATGTGTGGGACCCAGTCGCGCGACAGGTATACGGCGCCTCCGGGCCTGGCACTCGCCTCCAGATCGGCGCGGAATGTCTCGGCGCCTACGTTCGAGGCGGCGAGCAACGAAAGGCCGGGGTCGGAAGCATCGAATACGAGCAGCTCCGGCACATGCCATACGTTGTTCAGCGCGTACAGGAGGCCCCTGTCATCGTCGACCGCAAGGGCGTTCGTGCCGGCGTTCCACAGCATCCACCATTCCTGGCCGGATCCGGAGTCGGGGGCGGAGCCGGGGTTTGGGGTGGACACGCCCACTATGAGGTCTGGTGTCCCCTCGGGGATGCCGGTGACTTCGTTGAGGGCAAAGCGGTACATTGTGCCGTTGCCGAAGGTGACAAAGAGGCCGTCGCCGTACCGGGCCATGTCAATGGCCTGCCTCATTGCAGGGTATGGAAGTATGGCGGACTCGTCGGGCCCCGTCCATATGTCGATGCCGCCCTTGGAGGTGTAGTTCAGGGTAAAGCCGCCGGGGCCGTCTGAAAAGTCAAGCGCGTAGACGCCGTGGCTCACGGTGCCGTCGCCGTCGTGCTGCCTGGCCACGACGTACGCCGTGTTGCTGGCGGCATCCAGATCTATGGCCGAGGCGCCGACGGCGTGGTCGAACGGGTTCCAGCCCGAGTCGGGATCGAACTTTACCTCGCGCAGGGAGTGGGCCGTGCCCGACGTGTCGACGACCATGATCGGGGAGAATCCCTTCCAGTCGTTGGCCTTCTGGTTGGTCATGTTGCCGGTGTCGGCGAATCCCCAGACGCTGGCCACGTAGACCAGGTCATTCACATAGTCGACCGCGATGTCCCTGACGTCCAGTTTCGGCACCTCGACCACGCCGTGGTCTGCCCCCTTTGCGTACGCGTGGTTCAGCGGGACGGAGTCGACCAGCGTGAGGGCGCCGTCCGCGGCCATCCCGTAGGACACGAGCCGGGCATCGGCTATGGGGGGCAGTCCCGTGGTGGGTTTGTTAAAGTGGAGGTACGGACTGCCCTCAGGGTGGTTCATGGATGGGTGGCCCTCCGGGTTGGAAATGGCCACCACGTGCAGCTCGCGCGTTTCGTGGTTTAACTCCATGGCCACTATTCTCTCGCCGGCAATTACGGTAGTGTTCAGCAGGGAGCGGTCCTCGCCGTACACGCGTATGGTGGACTGGCTTTCTTGGAACGAATAGCTTGGCACGGTGCCCACGTACAGCCGGCCCGTCTCGTAATCCTCGCGGATCAAGCCGGCGCGCACCTCGGGCATGTGCATGGAATCCGTAACGTAGAACGTGCAGGTGTCCGACTCTGCGACACCGCACGCCCCGGCGCGCAGGGAATGGGCGGAGTTTTCGTTGCCCGCCGCGTCCTCCAGGGCGCCCGCCGCCATGAGGACGGCCGGCTGGCGCTCCGAGGCGGCCGCGGCTGCAACCGCCGCTGGGGGCAACGTTATCGTGACCGTGCTGCCGTCTACGGCAGAGTCGGCATCCGCGGCAAGATGGACGCCGGCCACGGCGATCTTTGAGACGTCTACCGTGCTGGGCGGGGCGTCAAGGCGGAGCGTGAGGTTGCTGCCCGCGATTTCCGGAGCCGAGGCCATGTGCGGGCGGACGGAATCTATGTGGATTGGGTCGGCATCGAGCGGGAGCGTGAGGGATACGCCACCCGAGGGCGAGACGATGGTGCCGCCGACGATGGCGGCCGTCTTCAGGTCCGCCTGGCCGGGCGCGCCCTCCCGCACGGTGTGGGCGAATGTGATCATGTTGGCGCTGTCGCTGACGAATGTGGCCACGCCGCCGCCCGCAAAGCGGAGGACCGGGGCGTCCATCACGGTTACGGGCTTGTTGAAGGTGACCGTTATCTCAACAGTGTCGCCGATCCCGTGCGGTGCCGCGGCCGTCGCCGATGAATTCGTCGCCACTCCAGTGACCCCCACAGTAGTTACCCCGTCAAGCTGGATGCCGTCCGTGCTCGATCCTGCCGCGAGTACGGCGCCTCCAGTTACCGTTATGTTGCCCGATGCGTAGTTGGCTAACGGGGCGCCATTGACGCTAGCGGATATGGTGTTCCCGCTGACCGTGAATTTGGAGGATACGTCGGTGGCGTTGTCCACTATGTCGCGAGATCCGTGCTGTATGAAGCCGTCGGTCTCCACCCCGCAGACGCCGGCGCAGGCGACGAAGCCGCCGTTGCCGCCGGCGATGCGGTTGTCCCGTATGGAGATGCCCGCGGTGCCGGCGGTGGCCCAGACCTTGATGGCTGCGTCGGCGGTGGGCGTGCCGTTGTACGGCTGGGGGGTGAGCACCCGCCAGACGGTGTCGTCCCTGGGGCCGGGGTCGTCCCACGACTTGTAATAGTGCGCGGCGTTGCCGCTGCCCGTTATGCCGTCCAAGTAGTCAAAGTCCGGCTGGTTGTTGGAGTTTACCATGGTGTTGTCCGCGATCATTGTGTTCTTCGAAACGCCGGCGAGGCCGACGGCGCTGTCGGCCGTGCCGCTTATGGTGTTGTCCGTTATGTTCACGCCGTCGGGATGCATGACGCGGATTCCGGCCGCGCTGCTGCCCCGTATGGTGTTGTTCGTTATCTCGGTGTCCGTGACCGCGGCCTGGCCGGTCGGGTGGAACGACAGGCCGATGGCGCCGTGCATGGCGCCGTATTCGTCCACGGCCACGATGTCGGCGGGCCCCGAGTGGTCGCGCGCGGTCTTTAGGCCGATGTTGGTGAACGTGTTTCCCGATACGGCGGAGCCGGCGAGGCCGTCCTTGCCGACCAGCTGCACGCCGGCGTTGCACGTGTCGGATACGGAGATCCCGCTTATCGTGACGTTTTCGCGCGGCTCGCCGATGTCGTCTATCGCGGGGGCGGCGGCGCCGGCGGCGGTGCGGCCGTTGAGTATGCTTACGGCGCCGTACGGGTACCCCGGCAGGCACATGCCCTCGAACGAGAGGTCGCGCACTGTGACGTTGTCGGCGATTATCTCCAGCCTCGAGTTGCCGATGAACGTCGCGTCGTCTGATTTTATGACGGTGAGCGGCTTGTCTACGGTGAGAATGGTGTCGCGGTAGGTGCCGTCCGGTATGACGACCGTCTCATGTTCGACGGCATCGTCCAGCATCTTTTGGAGATCTGTGGGGGCCTGCGGCTCCACCACCATGACGTGCGGCACCCAGTCTCGCGTCAGGTATACGGTGCCGCCGGCGCGGCTGCTCACCTCCAAGGCGGAGCGCGACACCTCGGCGCCTATGCCCGAGGCGGAGATCAGGGGCACGCCGTCCTGGGCAGCGTCGAACACGCGCAGCTCGGGCGTGTGCCATATGCTGCTCAGCGCGTACAGCAGGCCGCGGTTCTCGTCGACCGCCAAGGCGCGGGTGCCCTCGGCGAAGTACATGCTCCAGTCGTCGTTCCACCTGCCCTCGGCCATCCTGACCGGCTGTCCCTCGGGGATCCCGTTCCCGTCAAGGGCGAAGCGGTACATGGTGCCGTTGCCGAAGGTGACGAAGAGGTTCTGGTCGTACATTGCCATGTCGATGGCCTGGACCGCCGCCGGCTTGAAGCGTATTATGGTCTCGTCGGCATCGTCGATCCGTATGTCCACGCCGCCCGCCAGGGTGTAGTTCTGGGTAAAGTCGCCGGCAGCATTGCTTGAAAAGTTGAGCTTGTAGACGCCCTGGTTGTGGCCGGTGCCGTCGTGCTGCCTGGCCACGACGTACGCCGTGTTGCTGGCGGCATCGATCTCGATGGCGCTGGCGGCCACGGAGTGGCGGAACGGGTTCCAGCCGGAGTTTTCGGTGGGGTCGAACTGCAGATCGTGCACGGCATGGTCGGTGCCTGCCGTGTCGACCACCATGACGGGGGCGTATCCCTTCCAGTCGTCGTCCGGATCGTGGGAGGGATCGGCATCTCCCCAGATGCCGGCCACGTACACGCGGTCGTTGAGGTGGTCGACGGCGATGTCCCTGACGTCGATCTTTGGCACCGAAATCGTGCTGTTTCCGTCCTTGTACGTGCGGGCCAGGGAGACCGAGTCGACCATATCAAGGGAGCCGTCCGCGTCGTCCATGCTGTAGGAGACCAGGCTGGCGCTGGCGATCGGGGGCAGTGTGGGGTTGGGGTTGGTATAGTGCTCGGTGCTGAGCGCTGCCGGGTGGCCCTCGAGGTCGGTGGCGGCCACCACGTGCAGCTCGCGCGTTGCGTGGTTTATGCCCATGGCCACTATCTTGGTGTCCTCGAGCACGACCGTCTGCGGCACGGAGTTGCGGTCCGCGTCGTAGATGCGTATGGTTGAGTCGTTGCCTTGGAACGAATAGTGGGGGACGGTGGCCACGTACAGGCGGCCCGTCGTATAGTCCTCGCTGATCATGCTGCCGAGCACCTCCGGCATGTACATGGAGTCGGTGACGTGGAACGTGCAGTCGGAGGCGTTGGTCTCCGGGCATGCATCCGGGCTGACCTCGGCGTGCGCCGCCGGCAAGATGCCCGCGTAGGCGCCCCCGTCGGCGGACAGGGCCGGGACGGCGGCAAGCACCAAGGCTGCTACAAGAACGGAGGCGGGAAGTCCGAGCGACGTCGCGCCCTTAGCTGAATCCAACGGCGGGCGGTTGGAATTCTAGTATATGAGGGTTTTTTTTTTTTTTGTGTTATTGTGCTGTATGAAAATTAGGTCGCACTAATTTTGGGAGGCCGGCGGGCGGTTTTTCCAGCCCATACCGGCGGTGCCGCCAGAGGGCTTCTGATCGGCAAGCAGATCGAATACGCAACAAGGCTGCGCAGGAAGGGGCGCATGGAGTCCTGGACAGCCAGGAAGATCGTGGGGGCCGAGGCACGCGCAGAGGCTGCTTGCGGAGTGCGGGCGGGCGGGCGGGCGGGCCGCCCGCGGTTAGCCGACAGGCCGGGGGCCCCGCGCAGCCGTGTCGCGTGAAATCATGTCGCCTGTCCGCTCGTGTCCTCCACCATCCGGCGAGGGTCGTTCTTCTTGATCGCTTCCGTGGCCTTCCTGGCGGGGAATGCCCCGGGCGGAGTCTCCAAGCCGTCGACGTCCGGCGAGCAGTGAAGCCCTCGTTCGTTGCAAAACGCGACAAATTCCGGCAGGCTTTCGCGGTGCCCGATCTCCGCCCCCAAGGTCCCAAGGAACTTCCCCGGCTTGCCGTCGGTCTGCGGGCGGCAGGGGCGGTTGCCCATAAGATCAATGCCGCTGGCCGGCAGTACGCTCCCGGACGCGGTCGGCCGCCGCGATCCGGGGGCGCCTCGCCGCCGCCCTTTTTGCGGCCTCCCCGGCCCACGAAGCGCGAGCCGTTGCCTGACAGCATCGTCGCGGGAGCGCGGAACCGCTTCGCGGCCGCGCGCGGCGCGGCCGCCGCGTCGTCCGAGGTCGCATCCCCGAACATGCCGGCCCCCGTCACGGATCGTGACGAATCGCCGGGATGCACGAGTGTGCCACCGTTCGCTAAAAACTTCGCTCTTCGGGTCCAAACTGCCACCCGAACATCCGTTCGTAACGAAATTTTCACCGGTCGGCAGCATATGCTGGGGCTCTTGAAGCGCGAATCCTCCGTCCCGTGCCAGCCCGCGCGCCGCGTGGCGCCGGAGTGCCGCATCTCGAACCGGACCCGTCTCCCGCGCCCCGGCTTGGCCGTGGACGGCACCGCCTGTCCGCCGTCCCTCGCGATCCCGGGGGCTCGCCGCAGATTGTAGCGTGATCGACCCTCAGCGCGCTGGCGGTGCGCCGGACGCCCGCGCGCGCCTTCCCGCGCTGCCGCGCCGCCGGTACGGCATCCCGCTTGCTGATCTGCACGGGGGCCCCGACCCGTCGGCGAACCGCGGGCGGCTCGCACGTCCGCCCGCACCCCGCAAGCGGCCTTCGCGCGTGCCTCGAGGCCTCGATCTCCCTGGCTGTCCCGGACGTCCTGCGCCCTTTCTTGCGCCGTCTTGTTGCGTATTTGATCTGCCTGCCGATCCAGTAAGTCCTAGGTGTAGATTTTTGGCGCGGGCCCGCGCCGCCCGCGGCAAACACAGTAGATAAGCACACCACGCGGCAATCCCCGGCCGGCGCGCCCGGCGGATGCCGGCTTCGACGCCGCGGCAGGCGGGGGCGCCGCGCGGGAGCCGGATCGGCTTTTGCGCGGGGCGGGGGCGGGGCACGGGACGGCGGGGAGCGCCGCAAAAAAAAAACTGGGGCGCGGCGGGCCGCGCGCGGGAGGGAGCGCGTCCGGCGTGGAGGCCCCACGGCCGGCGCATCTCGAATCCTGACGGTCTGGCGGGCTCCGGATCCCCGGGCGCCGCCAGGCGCTACTTGCCCCTGTCCACGACGAACGATCCCAGGGCTTCCACGACGCCCCCGACGAACATGCTTGCGGTCAGCTTTCTCCCGCTGCCGCGATCCGCCGCCTCGATGGCGAACCTGGCGATCCTCCACAGGTTGTACGCGAGGAGCGGCACGAAGAAGAGAACCAACCGCAGGACGATCGAGTTGCTGGTCGTGATTCCCGTGATGCCCTTGACCGCCTTGATCCCCGTCTCTATCCCCCACCGCTTGCGGTATTCCTCGGGGATCGACTCGATCGCGGCGTCGGCATCCTCGACCCGCATGTTGGTGGCGAACACGACGTACCTTGACACCGCGTCGTCGCCGTCGTCGTCGCCGTCGCCGTCGCCGTCGCCGTCGCCGTCCTTGCTCTCCCCCTTGCTCGCGGCTTTTTTCACTATGAGCAGGGTGAACGTCACGCTCCTGCCGCCGGCGCCGAGCATCGTGTATTCCATGGCCCGCGGCAGCTTTCCCTCGTCGTGCTCCCTTATGAGGCGCTTGACCCTCGCGTTCTTGAGCATCGGCATGATCCACTTGTTCCCCTGCAGCCTGGCCGCCAGCATGCAGCCCACGTTGCAGAACCCGCGGTCCAGCAGCAGCAGCTCCGGCAGCACCCCGGCCCTGGCGGCGGCCGCCAGTATAGACAGCATGATGCTTTCCAGCTTGCAGCCACGGGGGAACCGCTTGACCCTGAGCATGACGTTCGCGTCCTCGCCGATGCCGTGGAGCAGCGCGTACGAGAGGGCCGTGGACGTCCCCCCGCGCGGGCGGGAATCCCGCGTGTGCTCCTTCATTTTCTTGCCGTGGTACCCGTAGTCGGTGGTGTCGAGCGCGCCCTTCGCCACGCCGGGCTTCATCCCGGACCGGCCGGCCGCCCTGACGGTGCTGCCCAGCTTTCTGTTGCAGCACACGACCAATTTTCCCTCGCCCGCGGCGTGGACGGACGACCTGGTGAGATCGGAGTTCGGGACGCGCTTCGGCTTCGCGCCGGACCCGCATTCCTCCGCGGCCGCCTCCGCCGCCCGCCGCATCGATCTCGTGGCGGCCTCTATGGAGGATTTCTCGAGCCCCGCCTTCATCACCACGCGCGCGAAGTCGGCCGGCCCGCACGCCGCGTTGTGCCTCTTCCCCGTCCCTATGTCCAGATCCTCGAACAACTTTCCCATGAACTTCGCCGCGTGGCGGGAGATCTGCTGCGTGTCAGGGCCGTTTGGCGTCGCCATCGCCGAGATCTGAAAACTTGTCTATATAGATCTTTGCATCGCGCGGCAGTTTCGGGCGGCGCGGGCCCGCGCCCAAAAATCTACACCTGGGATCTACTGGATCAGGAAGCCGGCCATCCGCCTTGCGGCCTGCATGGCCCGGAAAAACCGCCCGCGCGCGCCTTCCCGCGCTGCCGAGCCGCCGGTTCGGCATCCCGCTTGGTGATCTGTACGCAAGCCATGCCCGGCCGGCGGATCGCGTGCGGCCCGCCCGTCCGCCCGCGCCCCGCAAGCAGCCTTCGCGCGTGCCTCGGGGTCACCCTGATCTCGTGGACCGTCTGGGACGCCTTGCGCCCCTTCCCGCGTATTCGATCTGCTTGCCGATCAGGAAGCCGGCCATCCGCTTCGGCCGGCATAGCCTGGCAAAACCGCCCACTCATAGCCCAAAGTTGGCGCGGCCTAATTTTCACGCAGCGCATTTTTTGCACGATGTCGGCAACCCTCCCTCCGCGGGCGCCAATCCGGATCGGCGGAATCGTTTTCGCGCCAGTGACTGGCGGACGCGCGGCCTCGCACTTTTTGCGAGCCCTGCCCGCCCGCGCCCCCACGCACCAATACGGCGCGCGCGTGTCAGGAATGCTGCGCGGCGTGGCCGCGCGCGCGGCGGGCGTTGCCGACGTCTGGTACCGCGGCAGGGGCCAGAGGCACCGTTCGCGGAATGCCCGCCCGCGCCGGGAAACCCCCGCATCCGTCTCGCGTGTCGCGCTTCGCGGCATCGGCGGCGGCGCGAGCATCGCGCCCGCGTCCGGACGGTTCCCTGGCTGCTGCAAACCGGCCGATCTCGCGCTTAAAATGCTGGCCGGCGCCCCCGGATCCGTGGTGCCTGCAAGGCGCCGGCTGCCGGATCGCGGGTTCTTCGGCGCGGACTGAATGCCGGCTGCCGGACGGACGGGGCGCGCGCGAGTCACGCCAGCGATCAAAACAGGAAGATCCGCGGCCTCGCAAGACGGCGCGGCGCGGTGTTGTTCCCGCAGGCATCCGGATGCGCGGGCGCGGCTCCGACTTCAGGAGCGCGGCGCTTGCTCCGCCCACGGCGAAAAAAAAAATGCTGGCGGGACGAGGGCGGTGACGGCGTTGCCCCGAAATGCGTGGCGTTTGCGGCCAACCGGCGGATCGGGGGCGGCGGAGACGCGATCGGGCATGCTGCTGCCTGCTGCCTAGTGCTAATCCGGGCCGGGAAGGCATGTTCGCGCCCGTGACGGGCAGGCGCGCGGCCGCGCGCCGGCGGCCGCGCGAGGCCGGCTGCCCCGCCGCCAGGCGCGAATCCGGATCACGGCGGCGCTTTCACGCCCGCGGCCGGCGGCGCCTTCCGCCATCTTTATATTATACCGTACAGTACGTCCCCCGATGAGCGCAGAGACATTCGACCTGTCCGACCTCGAAGGGGTCGGGCCGGTCACGAAAAAGAGGCTCCAGGACTCGGGCGTCCACAACCTGATGGATCTCGTCGTGAGGGGCCCCGTGGAGCTTGGCGACATAACCAGCATGGCGGACGACACGTGCGAGAAGATAGTCACCCTGGCCAGGAGGCGCCTCGCCGAGACGGGCGCCATAACGAAGGACTTCGCCTCCGGCACCGAGATATACGAGCGGCGCAAGAGGATAGGCAAGATAACCACCGGGACGCAGTCCCTCGACGGGCTGCTCGGCGGCGGCGTTGAGACGCAGGCCATAACGGAGGTCTTCGGCGAGTTCGGCTCGGGCAAGACGCAGTTCTGCCACACCCTGTGCGTGATGGCCCAGCGCCCGAAAGAAGAGGGCGGCCTGGGTGCCGGCGTGCTGTACATAGACACCGAGGGCACGTTCAGGCCCGAAAGGATAGTCACCATAGCAAAGGCGCACCGCATGGATCCCGCGGCCGTGCTGGAGGGCATAATAGTGGCCCGCGCGTACAACAGTTCGCACCAGGTCCTCATACTGGAGGAGGCCGGCAAGACCATCAAGGAAGAGAACGTCGGGCTGATAATCTCCGACTCCACGACGGGCATGTTCAGGGCGGAGTACCTCGGCAGGGGGACGCTGGCCAGCAGGCAGCAAAAGCTGGGCCGCTACATACGGCTCCTGTCCCGCATAGCGGAGACGTACAACTGCGCGGTCCTGGCCACCAACCAGGTATCGTCCAGCCCCGACTCGTTCTTCGGGGACCCGACCAGGCCGGTCGGGGGCAACGTGGTCGGCCACGCGAGCACGTACAGGATATACTTCAGGAAGGGCAGCAAGAGCAAGAGGATCGCCAAGATCATAGACAGCCCGCACCACCCCAACTCGGAGCAGGTATTCGAGCTCGGCGAGCGCGGCGTGCAGGACAGCGAGGAGTACCTGAAGCAGCTCGAGAAGGAGTCCAGGAAGAAGGCCAAGGAGCAGGCGGGGGCGGAAGTTGCCGCTCCCGCGGCGGAGCCCGAGGACGGCAGCGATGCAGCCACGGCCGAGGACGGCAGCGATGCAGCCACGGCCGAGGACGGCAGCGATGCAGCCACGGCCGAGGACGGCGGCAACCCCCAGGGCGGCGAATAGCCGCACCCATTTTTCTACCCATTTTTCCACGCGCTTTGCGGCAGGCCGCGCGCGCCGCTGCCGCTCCGTCCCGATGCCGGCCGGCCGACAAGCCGGCCGGAGGCCAAAAAAGTCGGGCAATCAGCGGGCGGCTCACGGCGCGGAAAATCTTCGTGTCGCGCGGTTCGGGTGAGCGCGGATGCCCTGGCGGGGGAGCCCGAGGATGCGCCGGGGGATGCGCCCCTCCCCGGCGCGCCGCGCCCCGCGGCGGCGTCGATCAGCGCGACCTGCGCGGCATCCCGCCGCGGGCGGGACGCGGCCGCGAATGCGGGGGCCCCGAGATCAGGCCCGCGGGCCCCCGATCCGGCGCGGCGGGCGGCCCGCCGCGGCGCCGCGGCCTGCCTTCCGCCGCCTGGCGCCGGCCGGGACGTAGATCATCCCGTCGCTGGCGCGGAGCAGGCGCTTCGAGGCCACGAAGTGGCAGTCGCGGCGCCCCTCCTTCCTGGCCAGCGCGAGCGGGACGAGCTGGGCCACGAACGCGTAGAACAGCGCCTGCCGCACGCCGGGCGCGCGCCCCGCCGGCCCGGGATCGGGGAATGCCGCGGCGAGCCCGGCATCGGCGAGCGCGTCCGCCAGCCGCGAGTTGTACGCGGTGCGGCGCCCGTCGAGCACCACCACCGCGTCCCCCGGCGAGGCAGAGAACAGCCCCATGTGCGAGAACTGCTCCGTCCTCTCGTACCGGGCCGGCGCCCCGAGCACCTCGTGCATCTTGGCCGCCGCGTACATGGCCAGCGGGTACGTGTGGGCGGAGCCCAAGAAGGTCACGGGCCGGCGGCGCGCCAGCAGGCGCGCCAGGCCCTCCGCCTCGGAGCCGGCCCTGGAGAAGGCGGAGCCGGCCGCGCCCGCCCCGGCTCCCCCGGGGAACGCCCCCACCAGCGACATGCACGTGAGCGCGCTGTCCAGGAAGCTCGACGTGCCGGCCGTCACCGCATCCGAGTTCTCGAACCGGAGGGGGATCACGCTGCCGCACGCCCCGGCCAGCCGGCTGCGCGCGTCCGAGGTGACGGCCACCGCGCGGCGCGCCGCCCTGGCCGCCGCCACCCCGGCCTCGGTGCGCCCCGAGACGGAGACGACGTACACGTCCCCGGCGGCCGGGCGGGGGAGCTCGGCCAGCTCGTGCGGGTCGGCGGCCCTGGCGCGGTGCCCCGAGTGCGCCTCGGCCAGCATGCACGAGGCCAGCGAGTCGCCGCTGCCGCAGAATACTGCCCCCCGCTGGCGTGCCTCGGGGAGGCTCCGGGGCGGGCGGAACCGGCGGAACGATTCCGGCTGCGAGAGAATGTCCCTCTCCATCGCGTCTATGGTGGAGGGAGGACCGGCGGCCACGGGGGGCGGCGGTTCCGGCGCCCATATAACCGAACGGCGGGCGCGGACTCGCGTCCGAACCGAAACCGCGCCCGGCGGCGGCAAGCCTCCCCCCGATCCCGCGCCCGGATGTCGGCGCAAGCCTGCACGCGCGCGCGGACTAGTCCGCCGCGATCAGGCGGAGTTCGCGGACCGCCCGCTGCCGCAGGGCGCGGCCCCGGCCCCGGCGCGCGCGATGCCGCCACTGTTTTTATAGCGAGCGGCGCAGCCCGGCGCGTGGACGTCACCGTCGCGCACACGCCTGACGCCGACGACGCGTTCATGTTCTACGGCATGCTGTCGGGCCGCATCCCGTCCCGCGGGTTCCGCGTCAGCCACTCCGTGGCGGGGATAGACGACCTCAACAGGGCGGCCGGCGGCGGCGCGGCCCCCGACGTGACGGCCGCCTCGGTTTACGCCTGCGCGTCCATGCCGGGATACACCGTGCTGAGGAGCGGCGGCAGTTTCGGGATAGGGTACGGCCCCGTGCTGGTGGCCCGCGAGGAGATGGGCGCGGAGGAGGCGGTCTCCTCCACGGTGGCCGTCCCCGGGACGACCACGTCGGCGTTCCTCCTGCTGCGCATGATGGCGGGGGAGTTCGAGTGCGAGGTGATGCCGTTCGCCGAGATACCGGGGGCGGTCAGGGACGGCAGGGCGGCGGCGGGCCTGATCATACACGAGGCGCAGCTGTCGTACGGCGCGGAGGGATGCGTGAAGGTGGCCGACCTCGGGGAGTGGTGGCACGGGAAGACGGGGGGCCTGCCCGTGCCGCTGGGGGTCAACGCGATGAGGACGGATCTCGGGGAGGATGCGATCCGGCGCTTCGATGCGCACCTGCACGATTCCATACGGTTCGGCATGGACAACAGGGAGGAGGCCCTGGAATACGCGATGAGGTACGCCAGGGGCAGGCCGCGGGACCTCATCGACAGGTTCGTCGGCATGTACGTGAACGGGGTCACGCTGGACATGGGGAGCCGCGGCGCGGAGGCCGTCGATGCCATGTTCGAGATGGCCGCGGGCATGGGCGTGATGGAGCGGTTCAGGCCCAGGGTGGCGCCCCCGCTCGGCGGCGCGGGCTAGCGCCGCGCGCGGGGCCGGGGGCCGGCCGCCGCGGGGATCCGCAGTCCGTCCCATAACTCGAATTTCGGGCGCGAAAGACCGCCCGCCGCGGGCGCCGCGGGCGCGGTTGTGGGACAGGCCAGGGATCCGGCAATACCCAAATATGCCCGCGCCCCCCGCGATGCGGTGCTCGTCATAGACGCGAAGCTCATGGCGGGCGGGATCGCCGCGCTGGCCGCGGGGCTCGCCCTGTCCGCGTACCTCGCCGCCGCGATGCCCGTGGGCACGCCCGGCATGGAAGAGGACGAGGCGCTCCGGTTGGTGCTGGAGCAGAGGGAGAACCGCGACTTTGGCACGCTGGCCGCCCTCATGTCGGGGGTCGGGCTGCTCTTGATCCTGGTCAGCCTCGGGGCGCGGCGCGGGCGGCGGGGCGCCGGCGCCGCCAGGAAGAAAAAGCAGGCCCCCGCCGCATAGTCCCCGGAGCGGGGGCCGCCAGGGGCGCCCCAGGGCGGCGGAGCGGGCGCTGCCCGGTGGGCGACTTTGGGGAGCACCCCGGGCGGAGTCAGAGGCGCTTCAGGGCCGCGAAGTGGGTGCTGCGCTGGACGGGGACGCGGCCGGCCTCCCTCACCATGCGCGCCAGCTCCTCCAGGGACGACTCGGCGGGCTTGCCGGCGGCGCGGTAGATCTCCTCGGAAAAGGCCGTGCCCACCAGGTCGCTCCCGCCCCCCGCCAGGGCCACCTGGGCCAGCTTTTTGCCGTACGCCACCCAGTACACGGAGACGTTGTCCAGGGCGCCGGCCAGCATGAGGCGCGAGAGGGCCACTATGCGGAGATCGTACGCGGACGAGCACTCGTGCCGCACCAGCCCCTCCCGCTCCAGCTCCGTGTTGGGGGGGCTGAACTTGAGCGGTATGAACGTGAGGAAGCCGCCCGTCTTCCTCTGCAGGGCGCGTATCCGCACGAGGTGGTCCACCACGTGCTCCGGCCCCTCCACGTGCCCGTACAGCATGGTGGCGTTGCCCATTATGCCCAGGCGGTGGGCCTGCTCCGCCACGTCCAGCCACTCCTGGCCCGAGCACTTGCCGCGCACTATGAGGCCGCGCACGTCGGGGTGGAAGATCTCGGCCCCCCCGCCCGGCATCGAGTCAAGCCCGGCGTCGCGCAGGCGGGAGAGTATCTCGCGGACGGGCGTGCTCAGCAGCCGGGACAGAAAGTGCACCTCGGCGGGGGTGAAGGCCTTCACGTTCAGGCCGGGGTGGCCCCGCTTCACGGCGCGCATCATGTCCTCGTAGTAGTCCAGCTTCAGCTTTGGGTGGAAGCCGCCCACGATGTGCACCTCGGTGGCGCCCATCCCCTCGGCCTGCGCCGCCCTTGACTCTATCTGGGACGGCGTGAGCGCGTACGCGTCGGCATCGCCGGCCTTGCGGTAAAAGGCGCACATCTGGCAGCTGGCCGCGCAGATGTTGGTGTAGTTCATGTAGTACGAGGCGGCGAACGTGACGTCCTCCCCCACCAGCCTCCTCCTCGACGCGTCGGCTACGGCGGCCAGCGCGTGCAGGTTGTCGTGCCGCATGAGCGACAGGCCGTCCTCGTACGAGAGATCCTCGCCGGCCGCGGCCTTTTCCAGCGCCTCCGATCGCCCCACCAGCCGCTCCAGCACGCGCCGCGGCGGGCCGGCAACAATATAATTGAAGCAGGGACGCGGATTCGGGTCAGCCTGCCAGCCGCCCCCGCGGGCTGCCGATCAGCCATCCGCGCGGGCACGGTCAAGGAATGGGCGCGGGTCCGCGGGGGGCGGGCCCCTCGCGGCCGCCGGCGGCGTCAGACGCGGCTCACCGCCCCGCCGGGCCCCACCCACGCGCCGACTATCTCGGCGCCGGTCCCCCAGGACGCGGCCACGGCGGCGGCGGCGGCGATCTGCCCGCGGTGCGCCGCCTCGGGGACGGGGTTCGCCGCGCAGTCGTCGTGCCCGGACACCACTATGGTGCGGGAGCCGTGCGCGCGGACGGAGATGACAGCCTTCGCGCGCAGCTGCCCGGCGATCTCGGGCATGGACATCCGCTTGTCCGCCCCCGGCTCGGTGATGGTGTCCACGTAGTCCACCCCGAAGGCGCCTCGGATCCAGGCGGACAGGGGCCCCTGTATGCGGCCGTCTATGCAGCTTATCGACGTGGCGAACCTCCCCCGTACCATTCCGCCACGGCCCCCGCGCGGCTCGTTAAAAATCGCGCGGCCGGCGGGCGGCGAGGGCCCGAACCGCGCCCGGCGGCGAGCCGCCCCCCGATCCCGCGCCCGGATCGCGGCGGGCGTGGGCCCGCGCGGCGGGCGGCGCGCCCGTGCCGGGATCCCGCGCGGGGCAGGCGGATCCCGCCCGCCGCGCGCGAACCCCGGAGGCCCGCCCCGCGGCCGCGGCGAGGCGGTTTTTCGCGCCCAAAACCCGAGCCGCGGGACGGATCGAAACCCTGACAAACTCTTTTAATTGACCGGTTGCGCGCAGTTGCAATGATCTGTAATATTGCTAAGATGCTGACGGTGGCGGCACTCGTCCCGCTGCTCGCAGCGGCGCTGGCGCACGGCGCCGATGCCGACTGGATTGCCAAGGCCTACGGCGCGAGCTCGTACAGCGCCACAAAGTACATCGTGTGCGGGGACAGGCTGTGCACCGAGTACCCCGGCGGCCGGCAGGGCTTCGAGTCCGCCATGGCTGCCGGCGAGCAGGAAGGAAGAGAAGCCATCCCGCCTGACGGCGGCGGCGCGACTGATGCCGAAGACGGAGCCGACACGGCGGCCGGCGACTCGATGGAGATGGCGGCCGGCGACTCGATGGAGATGGCGGCCGGCGACTCGATGGAGATGGACGACGGAGCCGACATGGCGGCCGGCGATCATGCCGGGACGGGCGACGGAGCCGACACGGCGGCCGCGGCGGTAGCCGACGGCGCCGTGCTGGAAAAGTCGGAGGCCGCCCCGGAGGAGCCAGCCGCGGCGTTCCTGAAGCTGTCCAGGGCCAGCGTGCCCGCGGACATACCGCTCCGCATGGGATACCACGACGGGGGCGACGTCTACTACATCATCACGGACTCCAGCGATCCCGCCCACGCCTCCATAATCAGCGAGGCGCAGGGGTGGAACGTCGAGGTAGCCCCGCCGCTCGCGAGCGCGCCCGAAGAGGCCCTGTCGACCACGTACATGTTCACCAACGGGGTGGAGGGTACCGGCGTGCACGGCTTCCAGGGCGAGGTGTTCACCAGCACTCCGGCCCAGAAGGAATCGTACAGCGCCCTTACCGGGCACATCCACGTGGCGTGGAACGCCGGCACGGAGCCGGGCGTGCTGACCTCCGAGGAGGACGTGCTGGCGGCCGAGGAGGACGGCATGCTGACCCTCACCCCGCTCGACGTCGTGATCAACATGCCGCACGTGAAGTGGCCCGGCGGCCAGATGGCCGTGAAGGAGGATGCCGCGCTCACCGACGAGACGCCCTACGGCGGCGGGCAGGTGCTGCGCATAGACATCGAGGAGATGATCGCCACGTTCGTGGCGCATCGCGGGTGGGGCCCCGACGGCAGGACCATATACTACATCGTGACCGATGCCACGCCGGACGGCCCGGCCGAGATGATGGGCGTGCCAGGCACCCCGACGTCCGCGAGCCTCATAGCGAGCCCCGCGGCCGTCGACCTGTACCAGTTCAAGGACGGCCTGGCCGGCACCGGCCCGCTGGGATTCCAGCCCGGAATAGCGGCGGCCGCGCCCGGCGACGAGGGGTACTCCCCCATGTGGAGGATATACCTGGCGAGCTGGGACGATCCCGGCTCGGCCTCGCTGCTGGAGACCGTCGCAGACGTGGGCGCCATGGTGTCCGCAGGACACCTGAGCACGGAGCTTGCCAGGCCCGGCGGCGCCGACCACATCGTCAACTGCCCGTTCATAGATCCGTTCCAATAGGGGCGCCGGCAGGCAGCCGGGCCCCGACTTTTTTGACACCATGACAGGCGCATGCGGGGCCGGCGCGCATCCCGCGGGGGCCGCGCCCGCCGCCCGTCCCGCGCGGCCTCCAAGATAGCCGTAAATACAGGCACGGCGCGGGCGGAGCATGGACTTTATGCTGGAGGAGGAGCTCGTCGACCTGATGACGGCATGCCTGCAGGATCCCGGCTCGGCCGACGACGGGGCCAGGAGGTCCCGCATAGCCGAGATCGGCGGGGAGATCCACGCGGACGGCGGGACGGATGCGCTGGAGAATTTTTTCTTCGTGCTGAAGAACCGCATCGAGGGCGAGATAGGCAAAGATCCCTCCGTGTTCAAGCCCCTGTGGAACGGGCTCTCGGACGAGTGGAAGCACTAGCCGGGCTGCCGGACCGCGCGGGCGTTCCCGGCGCGCCGCCCCGCCGGGCGCCGCAGCGGCGGCGCCGAAAGGCCCCGGCCGCGCCCCTCCCGAGGTCCCGCGAGGCGCCGGGCGCGCGGGCGTTCCTGCCGTCCCGCGCGGTTCGCGGCGGCCCCGCCGCCTGCGCGGGCGCGCCCCGGGCGCGCCGGGTTTCGGCGCGCGCCGCCAGGAGGCGGGGCCGGGCGCGGATGCCTCGGATCGTGCCCGCGGCTGCCCGGCAAAAGATGCCTGGTGCGGACCTTCAGATCCGCGGGCGCTTTTTTGCGCCTGTGTGGAACCCCGGTTTCCCGTCCGCGGGCGGCTCTCGGGGCGTCCGGGACGAGTCATGGCGGGGCTTTCCTCCCGGCACGGACCTGCCTGTCTCCTCGGCCGTCTCGCGTGCCGCCATCCCGGAGATCCTTTCGGGCGTGGGCAGGACATCCTCCAGGATCGGCATGCACGCCTCAACGTACCGGTGGATGGTGGCGGGGTCGCTCCCGGACATGTCGGCCAGATCGTCCTCCGTCGCGTCGGATAGGAGGTACATGAGGGACAGCAGCAGGGCGTGGTTGCGAGCTAGCGCGCCGTCCCCGCCGTCGCCGAACAGCGCGGCGGCGCCCCTGAGGTCGATCTCTTCCGAGAACATCTCCAGCAGGTAGTCGAACTGCTCGCGGTTGAGCCCGATGCGCGACTGCAGGAGCCCGTCGTCGATCAGTATGGCGTCCAGCGGCCCGAGCCCGCCCCCGGCGGCGGGCCGCCCCCGCGGCGCGCGTCCCTGCCGCCTGCCCGCGGCGGGCCCCCGCTTGGGCGGTTTCGCCATGCCGTCACGCCGCGCGCCGGTTCTTTAACCTGCCGCTGCCAGCTCGCTTCAGCCGCTTGCGAAATGCGCGCGGCCTGCGGCGCCGCGCCTCCCCCTCCCCAGGCCCGCCGGCGGGCCGCTTCCGCCGGGGCCCGGAACGGGCTTTTCGCGCTCCCCCGGCCCCGCGCTCGGCCGCCCCCGCGCGGATCGCCGGGGGAGCGGGCGGGAACCCTCCGGGAATCGGGGCGCGGGCGGCCGCGGGCGGCCCTCCCGCCTGCGCCCGGCGGGCGGGGCGCTGCCGCGCCTGCGCCCGCCCTCCGCGAGCCCTGCCGGCGCCGTGCGGCACGCGGCGGGGAAGCGCCGGCCCGCGTTCCTCGGAACGGCCCCGGGCCCCCGGATCCTGCGCGCGGCTCCCGGCGCGCATCCCCGCGGCGGCGCGCTTCCGCGCCCCCCGTCCCGGCCGCCGGAAGCGGGCGGGAGCGCTCGCCGGCCCGCGCGGGAGGACGCCGCGGCGCGGCGCGGCGCGCTTCGGCCCCCGCCCCTACCGCGCGGGGACGGCGGCACGCGTGACCTGCGTCCCGTTGACCTGCAGTTCCAGCACGGTCCCGTTGACGCTTAGCATTATCGTGGTGCCGCTGAGGCCCACGCGTATCTCCGTCCCGTTGATGTTGAAGGCCGCCTCGCCGGGCGCCGCGGCGGTCGCGTTGGCCGGCGGCGGGGCCGCGGCGGTCGCGTTGGCCGGCGGCGGGGCCGCGGCGGTCGCGTTGGCCGGCGGCGGGGCCGCGGCGGTCGCGTTGGCCGGCGGCGGGGCCGCGGCGGTCGCGTTGGCCGGCGGCGGGGCCGCGGCGGTCGCGTTGGCCGGCGCGGCTCCGTCCGCGGCCACTATCTCCAGCGCGCTCTTCGAGACCGCCGCGGCCTCCATGTACGCCGCCCTGGCCTCCTCGTACGTCCCCCCCTCCGCGAGCACCCCGTTCATGGCGGCCTGCGCGGCGTCGAGGATGGCGTCGGTGAAGTTCATGTGCCTGGCGACCGCGTCCCGAATCGCCGGATCGAGGCCCGATATGTGGGAGTCCCTCTTGAAGCCGGTGAACGCGCCGCCGCCGGGGTTCCTTTCGGCGATCGTCTCCCGCGTGAGGTCCTCCGATACGGTCCTGGCGCGGTCGATGCGGCCGATCCTCTCGTCGATCCTTCCCTGCTCCGCCGCCTCGTCCAGGAACCTCTCCTGCAGCTCCCTGTAGTGCTGGTACAGGATGAGGCCGACGGGGTTGCCGGCAAAGTCGCCCTCCGAGGCGCCCAGGTAGCGCCTCGCCTCCTCCGTGGCGAGCTGCCTGGCCGTCCGGGTCGTGAGATCCACCTCCCCGCTTATGCGGAAGCTGGTGCTGGCCACCCCCATCTCGCCCCTGGGCAGCATGGCCACCACGTTCACGCTGTGCTCGCCCGGCGGCAGGCCCACGCCCGCAAAGGCGTGGCCGAACTCCCCCGACCCCGTGGTGTTGACAAAGGCCGCGCCCCTCCCCGCCCTTATCTGGACGGTGGCGTTTTCCACGGGATCGCCGGCGTGGTCGAGCACGATCCCGGCGACCGCGGGGCCGCGCCCCTCGGGTATGGGCTCGTTGGTGACGTTCACGTCGATCAGGAGGCGCCAGAGCGTCGCGCCGCGCTCCTCGGCCTCCGCCTGGCCCGCGGCGCCCGCCGCGGCCAGCGCGATCGCCGCCGCGGCGGCCACCGCCGCCGCCGATCCCCGCGCATCCATGCAATACGCTCGCGGCCGCGGTTGTTAAGGCCGCGTGTTGATTAGTTTGCCCAATTGGACAAGATTTGTTGATCTGATGCCGCGGCGCCGGGGGGCGGGGCGCGGGCCTCCCGGGACGCCCCGCGGCGGCCCTCCGAACTCCGCGCGCTTCCAGGGCGGGGGCGGATGGCGGGGCGCGGGCCTCCCGGAACGCCCCGGCGCGGGGCGGGGGGGGAGGGCGGGGCGCGGGCCTCCCGGAACGCCCCGGCGCGGGGCGGGGGGGGAGGGCGGGGCGCGGGCCTCCCGGAACGCCCCGGCGCGGGGCGGGGGGGGGAGGGCGGGGCGCGGGCCTCCCGGGACGCCCCGGCGCGGGGCGGGGGGGGGAGGGCGGGGCGCGGGCCTCCCGGAACGCCCCGGCGCGGGGCGGGGGGGGGAGGGCGGGGCGCGGGCCTCCCGGGACGCCCCGGCGCGGGGCGGGGGGGGGAGGGCGCGGCGCGGGCCTCCCGGAACGCCCCGGCGCGGGGCGGGGGGGGGGAGGGCGCGGCGCGGGCCTCCCGGAACGCCCCGGCGCGGGGCGGGGGAGGAGGGCGGGGCGCGGGCCTCCCGGGACGCCCCGGCGCGGGGCGGGGGGGGGAGGGCGCGGCGCGGGCCTCCCGGAAGAGGCCGCTGCGCCTGGTCCAGATCGGTCATGACGTCGCCCTTACACGGCGCGGGGCGCGGGCCTCCCGGATGAGGCCGCCGCGCCTTGAACTCGTTCTGGAAAAATTCGACTGCGACGAGCGGGGCGCGGGCCTCCCGGAAGGGGCCGCCGCGCCCCATCCCCGCCCCGCCCGCCGGCGGGGGCGCCGGCCCGCGCGGCGGCCGATCAAAAACTTTTCAAGCGGCGCGGGCGGACGCGCCGCATGATCTGCGGCGCCTGCGAGAAGCGGAGGCACTACGAGTGCATAGACTGCGTCAGCAACCACAGCACGTACCTGTGCAGCTGCGACTGCCACGACCGCGACACGGGGCCCCACGGCGGGAAGGCGGGCGGGCACGGGGCCGGGCGGTGACGCCGCCGGCCCCGGCGGATCCGGGGCCCGACCCGTCGTCGATGCTCGTCCTCCTGTGGGCGGGGCCCCCCGCCCCCGGCTCCGGCCCGCTGGCGAGGGCGTACCGCGGCATGCTGGACCTCGAGGGCGGCCGCCCGGCGCTGCGCAGGTGCGAGGGGGCGTGGCGGCACTACGGCGAGGTGGTGCTGAACCGCAAGAGCAAGATCCTCGAGCTGGCCGCGGCCCGCCTGCGCGGGGCCGGGGCGGGGGCGCAGGCGGCGGTGCTGGGATGCGGGATGGACTCGCTGTCTATGGAGCTCGCGTGCCTCGTTCCGGGCGCCGCCGTGTACGACGTGGACCGCCGCGGCATGGGGCTGAAGCGCCGCCTCGTGGACGCGGCGGCCCGGAGCCTGGGCGGCGCCGCGGCCGCCGCCGCCGGCCGGATCCGGTGCGTCCCGGCGGACCTGGAGGACGCGCGGGGCGTGGAGGCGGCCCTGCGCGGGTCCGGCTGGGACCCCGGGCTGCCCACGGTGGCGGTGGCGGAGGGCGTCTCGTACTACATCCCGCGCCGGTCGCTCTCCGGGCTGGCGGCGCTCTTCGGGACGCCGGGCCTGACCAACTCGCTCGTGCTGGAGTACCTGGTGCCGCGGGGCAGCGTGGAGGCGGGGAGGGCCGGCATACCGGACGCCGTGTTCGACGCGCTGCTAGGGGACGGCGCGTCGGCCCGCCTGGTGCGGTACGACGCCGCGGGGGCCCTCTCCTGCGCGGGGAGGGCCCGCCTGGAATCCAGGTTCACCATGCGGCAGATGGAGCTGGACCGCACGGGGCGCAACGAGCACTTTGCCGGGGAGCGCAGCGGCTGGATAGAGGTCTGCCTCCTCGCCGTGTGAGCGCGGGCGGCCCGGGCGGCTACCTGTCGCGCAGCCTGTCCTGGATCTGCGCCAGTATCAGCTCGGCCTTTTCCCTGTTCTCCGAGGCGTCCGCGGCGCCGTCCATTATGCTGTCGATCTCGTAGCCCTTGTCCACCAGTATCCCCGCGACGTGGTCGTCCAGCGTCCCCCTCCCCACCAGGTAGTACGCGAACACGGTGCTGCGCTGGCCTATGCGGTGCAGGCGGTCCTCGGCCTGGCGGTGTATGGCGGGGCTCCAGTCGAGCTCGGCGAACACGACGTAGCGCGCCCTGCTCAGGTTTATGCCCACGTTGCCGGCCCGCAGCCCGGCGATCATCAGCTTGGAGCTGCCGCCCTGGAACGAGTCTATGGCATCCTGCCTGTCCGCGTCCGGCTGCCCCCCCACTATCGAGACCGGCGAGAACTCGGCCAGGCGGTCGTGGAGCACGCGGTGTATGTACTTGTGGTGGCAGAACACGACGACGCTCTCCTCTATCTCCATGATGTTCTTGACGAAGTTCACCGCGTGCGGGATCTTGGCGGCCCCCGCCGCCTGCCGCTCGCTCTGCACGGCCCGCCGCAACGACAGCGACCTGTCCTGGGCGGTGCGGGCCGCCTGCCGCTCCGCCTCCAGCTTGTCCCAGATGCGCCCGAGCTCCCCCAGGTAGTAGTCGGTGTCCGAGTCTATGATCTCCTTGTAGCGCACCTTTCCCTTGAGCTCCCTGAGCACGTCGGACTTTTTGCGCCGCAGCATGACGTGCTTTTGCAGCTCCATCCGCAGCGTGTCGCGCTTGCTCTCCAGCACGATGGCCTTCCCCCTGTCGTTGACGTAGCAAAAGTAGTCGCAGAACTCGGCGTAGTTGCCCAGCAGGCCCGGCTTGAGTATGTCCACTATCGGCCATATCTCCGATCCCCTGTTGTATATGGGCGTGCCCGACAGGCCTATCCGCCGCTCCACCGTCGGGAGCGAGGCCAGGCTCCTGACGGCCGCGTACTTTTTGGTCGACTTTGAGCGCAGGTTCTGCACCTCGTCGCAGACGAGCGACCGCACGCCCAGGCGCGACAGGTCGGGCAGGCGCTTGCCGAGCAGCTCGTAGTTTATCACGTAGTAGTCGTGCGCCCCGATCGCGCCGGGCCTGCCGCTCCGTATTATGACGGAGGACGGGGAGCGGTCCCCGAGGATCCGCCCGTTCCTGCTCTTCTTCTTCACGAACTTCTCGATCTCCCCCTGCCAGTTGTGGAGGGTCACCAGGGGGGCCACCACGAGCGCGGGGAGGGCCCGCCTCTCCGTGGACAGGTACGCGAGCGTCTGCACCGTCTTGCCCAGGCCCATCTCGTCCGCGAGAAGCGCGTTGCCGGACGACTTTATCAGGAAGTCCAGCCCCTGCCGCTGGAAGTCGAGCAGCTTGCCGCGGAACTGCGCGCCGGGCCTGGCCCGCTCCAGCCCCGCCGTCCTGCCCGCGCGGTCCACGCGCATCGGGGCCGGCTTGGAGGCCCGCCGGCTCCAGATCGACTTGGATATGACCTCCACCGGGTAGCGGTCCACCATCCACTGTATGTGCCTCACGTTCTGGGTGTTGTCGGGGACTATGGCCTCGTCCGGCCCGTCGCCGCACCACGAGTGCGGCATGAGATGCGAGACCATGTTCACGGCGCGCTCGCCCGTTATCTTCCAGCTCCACGACTGCGAGTACCTGTCCATCACGTACTCCAAGGTCCCGAACCCCTTCATGCGTGCATCAATTTTCCGAATGAAGCCCCGATAGTCTTATGAACCTTGGGTTCGGATCCGGGTGCAGGCTTGCGTCCAAGCCGGAACCGCGCCTGGCAGCGGCAAGCCGCCCCATGATCCCACGCCCGGATCACGACGGACGCAAGTCTGCACGGATCCGGCGCGCGGGCCCCCGCGGCGTTGCGTTTTTCCGGCGCCCCGGGGCCGGGGCGGCCGGGCCCGCCGCCGGGGGGGATCGCGCGGGGGGATCGCGGGGCGGAGGCGCGGCGCGGAGGCGGCCGGCTGGCCGGAAAATGCGGGACTGCGCGGCCCGCCGCCGCGCGGGGCCGGCGGGAGCCGGTCCGCGGGATCCCGGGCCGCCGGGCCTGGACCGGCGGGCGTTCCCCGGCGTCGCGCGGCCGCGGCCGGCCCGGCGGACCGCCCGGGCCCCAGGGCCGCCCCCGGCGGCGGGCCGGCCGCCCCGCCCCCGGGCGCCGCGGGGAAAAGCCCCGCGGCGGCGTGCACGCTTGCCTCCCCCCCTCCCGGCGCCCGCCGCGCCCCCGGGCTGCCCCGGCCGCACCGATCGGCGCGCGATCGCGGCCGGGTTCGGGACGTTTCGGCGCGGGGCCGCCCCGGTACGGCGCCCCGTCCCGATGCCGGACGCGGGCTGGCGCCGCCCGCGCGCGCCCGGCAGATCCGCCGGGGCCGGTCAGGCGGACGCCGCTGCCGGGGCCGGCGGCCGCCCCGGCGCGGAGCCGGGAAGGCGCGCGAGCCCCGATGCCGTGGCATCGAAGGCGCGCGAGTCGGGCCCGGCCCGCGGGCCGGGGTCTAACATGTTCCAGTCGAGGTTGCGGGCGATCTCGGCGAAGGCCCCGCCCGCGAACGCGCCGTTAATGCGGGCGGTGCCCGCGATCGTGGCCGTCTCGGAGAACGCCCCGCGCCCCTCCGGCGCGGGGATCTTGTGGCGCATGTTGCGCTGCGTCACTGCGGTCGCGCGCGATGAGCTCGGCGGGGTTGTTGCGGGGCGGCATGCCGCGGAATCCCGCGAACGCGGGCGCGCGCGGCGCGGCGCTGGCGGGGCGCGCCTTCAGCTTGCCGTCGGGTCACGCCGACACGGCGTCGCGGAACTCCCCGGCCAGGCACGTCACGGCGGGCGGCGCCGGCGCCTTGATGCCGCGCGTCTTGCGGCAGTACACCCGCGGCCAGTCGTGCCTCGCCCCGTCCTCCGGGACGCCGCCCGCGGCCGCGCCTCGCGCGGGCCGGCCCCGTCAGCGCTCCCCGTAGACGTGGGGGATGCGATCCAGGTACCCGAACGCCCGGGCCAGCACGAAGTCGCGGAGCTCCCCGCTCGAGGGCGCGCCGGCCGGGACCAGCACGAGCGAGTGCGAGTTGGATGCCTCGCACGCCCCGTGGGGGCGCACCCACTGCAGGGTGGGCCGCGGCTCGCCTCGCAGGCCCCTGCGGCGCCACTCCTCCCCGCCGGCCGCGGCCGCCCGGTCCCGCGGGTATCTCCCGCGGCGGGCCATCGTCGTGCCCCTGCCGCAGAGGGGGCACTCTATTTCCAGCCCGGGCTCGCGCGCGGAGATCGCGTACTTCCCTTCGACGCAGTCCCCTTCTATGAAGGAGCCGCGCCTCACGTCCCAGTACTCGGAAACCGTCATCGTCGTGTCGAGCACCCTGTTGACGTGGCACGGTATGCCGTGCGCGCGGTACGCGTCCAGCGCGTCCGCGAGTATGCCCGCGAGGGCCCTGCGGCGGGCGCCCCCGCGCCTTCTCAAAGGGATCCCGCTGAAGCACCCCATCTCGATCTGCACCAGCAGATCGCCATCCTCGGACATGAGGTACTCGGGCGCGAAGATCCCGTAGTACCTGCGCGCCGACCGCCTGGACGCGGACGTGGACGCATCGGCGGCGGCGCGGACCTCGGCGATGCGCGGCGGCGCCCCCACGCCGATGCGGATCACGGCGGGGCGCGGCGTGCTGCTCGCTTCCGGTTCCCGCGCCCGCAACGCGTCGGGGGGCGGGGCCGGCGGTATAAGAGTTACCGCGCGGCCGCCGCGTAGACTTGCGTCCAAACCGAAACCGCGCCCGGCAACGGCAAGCCACCCCGCGATCCCGCGCCCAGATCACAACGACGGCAGCGCGCCCAAGGGTTAATTACGGCCGCTCGGCGGCGGGGCCATGGTGCTCCCCCTGGTCGACGAGGCCAACCCAAAGTGCACCGCATGCCACGCCGGCTTTGGCAGCATGGAGGAGCTCCGGGAGCACCGCCGGCGCGAGCACGGGGAGCCCGGCGGGGAGAAGGGGCGAAGCGGCCCGGCGCCAGGCGACGTCTCGCTGTTCTGAGCCCCGCCCGCGACGATCCCGGCGCGCGCCGGGTACTGCGAGCTCGGGCCGGGGACGCCTCGCCGTTCCGAGCCCCGCCCGCGACGATCCCGGCGCGCGCCGGGTACTGCGAGCTCGGGCCGGGGACGCCTCGCCGTTCCGAGCCCCGCCCGCGACGATCCCGGCGCGCGCCGGGTACTGCGAGCTCGGGCCGGGGACGCCTCGCCGTTCCGAGCCCCGCCCGCGACGATCCCGGCGCGCGCCGGGTACTGCGAGCTCGGGCCGGGGACGCCTCGCCGTTCCGAGCCCCGCCCGCGACGATCCCGGCGCGCGCCGGGTACTGCGAGCTCGGGCCGGGGACGCCTCGCCGTTCCGAGCCCCGCCCGCGACGATCCCGGCGCGCGCCGGGTACTGCGAGCTCGGGCCGGGGACGCCTCGCCGTTCCGAGCCCCGCCCGCGACGATCCCGGCGCGCGCCGGGTACTGCGAGCTCGGGCCGGGGACGCCTCGCCGTTCCGAGCCCCGCCCGCGACGATCCCGGCGCGCGCCGGGTACTGCGAGCTCGGGCCGGGGACGCCTCGCCGTTCCGAGCCCCGCTCACGACGATCCCCTGTCGCGGGGATCCGCCTCGAGCGACCTGCGGAAGCACGCGTTGGCCTCGTCGTACCTGCCCAGGCTGCGCAGCGCGGCGCCCATGCCGTTGAGCAGGTCGGGATCGTCCGGCTTTTCCAAGAGCGCCCCCTCGAACGCCGCCAGCGCCTCCCCGAACAGGCCCCGCTCCAAAAGCATCCGTCCCCTCCTTTCCTCCCGGCCCGCATCCATCGCGCGTCCCCCGCGCGGCCCGCTTTAAATATGGGCGCTCCCGGCCGGCAAACGCTTTAAATGCGTTCACCACGTCGGCCGCGCGTTGCCAATGGACGAGACGGACAGGCTCATAGTGAAGAACCTGCTGGTGGATGCGAGGATATCCGCGCGCCAGCTCGCGCTGAGGCTGGGCCTGTCCACGGTGACCGTCCTGAGCCGGATAAAAAAGATGGAAAAGGAGGGGGTGATACGGGGCTACGCGGCGCGGATCGACCACGACATGCTGGGCTACACGCTCACGGCAGTGATCGAGGTGGTCGCCAAGAAGAGCGCCCTCGCGGGCGTGGAGGAGCGCATAGCGGAGATCCCCAACGTGTGCGCCGTGTACGACGTGACCGGCAGCACGGACACCGTGGTGGTGGCCAAGTTCCGGGACAGGGCGGAGCTGAGCGTGTTCGTGAAGGGCCTCTCGTCCATCCCCAGCGTGGAGAACACCATAACGCACGTGGTGCTGAACACCGCCAAGGAGGACTACCGCCTGGAGTAGGGCCGGCGCGCCGCGGCCGGCGCGCCGCGGCCCCGCTGCTGGCGGCCGCCCTGGCAGCGTTCGCGGCGGCGGGCGGGGGCATCCCGTGGGCCCCGGCCGCGGCGGATGCGGATGCGGCCGGCGGGCCCTCGGACGGCGACCTCGCGCTGCTGTTCGCCGTGGCGATCCTGTCCGTCGCGGGGATCGCGGTGTACGTGTCGAGGGACGCGATACTCCGGCGGAGGACCGAGTACGACATGGGCGAGTACGAGTCGCAGAGGGACAGGGACTACGAAAAGTACCATTCCGACTGGGGGGGAGGCCTTGGCGCGGGGGGCGGCGGCGGGGAGCCGTGGGGCGGCGGCGGGGAGCCGGGGGGCGGGGAGCCGGGGGGCGACGGCGGGGAGCCGGGGGGCGACGGCGGGGAGCCGGGGGGCGGCGTCCCCGACCACTACGGGCTGCTCGGGGTGGGGCGGGACGCCGCGCCGTCGGAGATCAAGGCGAGGTACAGGGAGCTGGCCAAGGAGGCGCATCCGGACAGGGCGGGCCGCAGCGGCGGCGGCGGCGGGAAAAAGGGGCGCGCGGCGCCCGCCGGCATGGTGGAGATAAACAGGGCGTACGAGGTCCTGTCGGATCCGCAGGCGCGGCGGCGGTACGACAGGCTGCTGGGCGGGGCCGGCGGCGGCGATCCCGACTAGGCCCGCTCCACCCCGGTGACGTCCAGGCGGATCTCGACGGCGCCGCGCCTCTCGACCGCGGAGGTCAGGCTGGCGTGCAGGACGGCCCCGCCGTCCCACGGCGCGGGCGCCCCGGAGACGTCCACCAGGACGTCCGCGAACCCCGCGCTGGGGCCCAGCATGGCCCCGGGCAGCAGCGGCAGGATGCCCCGGTCACGGACGGTCGCGTCGGCCCGGAAGACGGCGGGATCGGAGACGTACGCGCCCCCGCGCACGGTCCTCGCGGGCACGTGCGTGGGGCGGCGGCGCAGGATCACGGGGCCGGCCTCGAACTCGGATCCGCCCAGCCGCACCGAGAAGCGCGGCGCGCCCCCGCCGGCCTCCAGCGCCGCCGCCAGGCTCTCCACGTCCCCCCCGCCCGCGCCCACGCGCGCCCCCCCGCCGCCCGCATTACTAGTCTTGCGGGGCGGCGCGGCCGCCGCCGGCCGCCGAAGCTATAATTCGGGCCGCGCCGCGCGGCGGCCGCGATGCGCGGGGCCGGCGGCGTGGGAAGGCGCCTGTCCGAGGCCATGCGCGGGCGCGTCGCGTGGGGCAGGGAGGAGATGGAGTGGTACTCTTCGGATGCGAGCTCGTACAGGGTCGTCCCCGCGGCAGCGGCCCTGCCCGAGGATGCCGAGGACGTGGCCGCGGCGGTGCGGTTCGCGGCGGAGAACGGCGTGGCCGTGACCGCGCGCGGGGGCGGCACGGGGCTGGTGGGCGGCGCGCTGGGCGGCGGCATCGTGCTGGATCTCCGCCTGCTCGACTCGGTGCGGGTGGGGGACGGATTCGTCGAGGCGGGGGCCGGCGCGCCGAAGGGGCTGGTCGACGCCAGGCTGGCCGAGGCCGGGATGTTCCTCGGGCCCAACCCGTCGGTGGGCCCGTACTGCACGGTGGGCGGGATGGTGGCCACGAACGCGGCGGGGAGCAGGTCCCTGAAGTACGGCGCCATTATAGACAACCTGCTGGGGGTCGAGCTGGTGGACGGGCTAGGCCGGCTGGTCGGGCTCCCGGGCGACCGCGCGGCCGCGGAGCGGATAGCCGCCATAGCCGCCGGGGCAGACGGGTCGGCGTACCCCCGCACCGCGAAGAACTCCTGCGGGTACCGGCTGGACGCGGCAGGCTCGGCCGGGGAGGCGCACCGCGCGCTGGCGGGATCCGAGGGGACCCTCGGCATCATAGTCTCGGCCAGGCTCAGGGCCGCCCCGCTGCCGGCGCGCAGGTGCCTCGCCGTGCTCGAGTACGGCTCCATGGAAGAGGCCGCGGCCGACTGCCCCCGCATAGCGCGGGCCGGCCCGTCGGCGCTGGAGATGGCCGACGGCGGCCTGGCCGGGCGCGGCGGGTGCCTCCTGATGGTGGAGCTGGAGCGGGGCCGGGAGGCGGGGGAGGCGCTCGCGCGGCTCCTCCGCGGCCGCCTGGTAGAGTCCACGGACGACGCGGCGGGGATGCGGGCGTGGTGGAGGAGCCGGGACGCCTCGCTCTCGCGCAGCATGGCGGCGCTGGGCGGCCGGGGGGCCCCGGGGGGGCCGCTACCCGACGTCATGGAGGACGCCGCCGTCCCGCCCGCCAGGCTGGGGGAGCTGGTCTCGCTGGCCGGGGAGGTGTGCCGGCGGTTCCGCCTGCGCTACGTGGCGTACGGGCACGCGGGCAGCGGCAACCTGCACCTCCGCCTGGCCCCGCTCCCCGGCGGGGACTGCCGGCCGCGCGAGGCGGCGGAGGCCTACTTTGAGGGGGTCCGCCGGCTGGGCGGCACCGTGACGGCCGAGCACGGCGACGGCCTGGCCAGGACCCGGTTCGTCAGGGACCAGTACGGGGCGGGCGTGCACGGGCTGTTCGTCCGGCTCAAGCGGCTCATGGATCCGTGCGGGATAATGAACCCGGGCAAGGTGGTGGCGGCGGGGGCGGCCGGGGCGCCCCGCGCCGGCGGGCAAAAGCTCGCAAAGTTGTGAAACAATGTCGACCGCGCGCCGCAAATACCTCCGCGGCCACAGTAAGGCATGACGACAGGCTACTGCGTGAAATGCCGCGCGAAGAGGGAGATGCAAGGCGCGAAGCCCTCGGTCGTGGGCAACGGCAGGCCCGCCGTGCGCGGCACGTGCGGCACGTGCGGCACGCGGATGTTCAGAATGGGAAGAGGCTGAGCATCCGCCGCCGGCTTTTTTCCGGGGCATCGCGCAGGCCCGCCGCCTGGCGCGGCTCGGGCCTGCCCGGGCCGGCGCGCGGCATCGCGGGCCGGGATCGCGGCCGGAAGGCGGGGGCGGGGGGCATCCGCCGCCGGCGCCCGCGGGCGCGGGAGCCCGGGCCCCGCGGATCCGCGCGGCGGGTGGGGGGGGCGTCCCTGCCGCCCCTGCCGGGCGGGCCCGCGGATCGGCATCCCGCCCCCGCGCGGGGCGCCGGCCGCTCCCGGATGCGCGCCCGCATCGCGGCGGCGCCGGCCCGGCCGGATCGGGCCGCGGGCGGCGGATCCGCCCGTTCCGGCGCCCGCGGCCGGCCCCGCGCGGCGCGAGGCCGGCGGCCCCCGGGCGCGAACCCGGATCGGCGGAGTCGCCTTCGCGCCCGCGGCCGGCGGGCGCGCGGCCCCGCGCCCCGCGCATCCGGGAAATGTTATATTGTCACGGGCCGCCTCCGCGGCGTGGGCCTGAAGAGGTACGTAGCGACCAGGCTGGCCACGATGTTCGGCGTGCTGATGGTGACCCTCCTGCTCACGATAGCGCTGGTCGGCTCCAACATGGACGCCATCCTGAAGCAGGGGGTCGCGTTCCAGGTCAGGAGCGAGATCACGGGGGACCCGGCGGCGGCCGGGGGATTCTCGTCCGCCGAGGAGTTAGAACGGTTCGTGGAGGACAGGATACGGCAGCGCTCCGCCGAGCTCGGCCTGGACGAGCCGTGGCACTCGCCGCAGAGGCTGGGCCTGGCCATGTACAGGGTGCTCGTGCTCGACTTTGGCCACGCCACGTTCCTGTCGAGCGACTCCGGATCCACCAGCGTGGGGGACATACTGGCCGAGAGGCTCCCCAGGACGGCGATGCTGTTCACCACCGCCATAGCCCTCATGTCGGCCGCCGGCGTGCTGCTCGGCTCCCTGGCGGGGAGCCGGGCGGGCTCCATACCGGACAGGCTCACCTCGGCCTTCGCGGTGATCAGCTCCAGCTTTCCGGTGTGGTGGATAGGGATGCTCATGATATTCGTGTTCGCGTTCTCGTTCGAGATCTTCCCGGCGAGGGCCACCCCGGACATCGCGCCGGGGGATGACGGGTACGCGCAGGCGCTCCTGTACCACATGGCGCTGCCGCTCATCACGCTGGTGCTGATAGGGTTCGGCTCGCTGGCGTACATCGTGAGGAACTTCGTGGTGGGCGTGATGCAGGAGGATTTCGTGGCGGCCAAGAGGACGATGGGGATATCGAGGAGGCGCGTGGTGTACGGGCACGCGCTCAGGAACGCGGCGCCGCCCGTGGTGACGATGGTGGCGCTCAGCCTGTCGGGCTCGCTCGGCGGCGCCATAATCACCGAGGCCGTGTTCGACTGGCCCGGCATGGGGCGGCTCTACTTTGAGGCCATAACCGTCATGGACCTGCCCGTCATAGTGGGGTCCACGTACGTGCTCACCGCGTTCTTCCTGGCCAGCATATTCGCGGCCGACCTCATGTACGGCCGGCTGGACCCCAGGGTGAGGGCGGGCTGAGCGGCACCGCCGCTGCCGCCGCGCTGCCGGCCGCCGGATCCGGCGCCGCCGGAATGCTCGCCGAGGTGCGCCGCTCGTGGATCGGCATGGCCGGCGTGTGCATGCTAGCCGCGCTGGCGTGCGTCTCGGCGGCCGCCGTCGTCCTGGTGCCCGTCGAGACGTTCCAGGACTGGAACAACCCCGGCAGGTGGATCGCGCTGCCGAAGACCGCCGTCCCCGCGTGGGCCAACTGGATGGACGGCGGGAGGCTGCCCGAGCACGCCGTGCTGGACGAGCCGGCGTCCTGGCGCCTGCCCGGCGCCGGGGATCCCCGCGGGACCGCGCCGGTCTCCGCCCACGTGCACCGGTTCGCCCTCGACGTGGACTATGACGGCTTCCCGAGCGACTTCATATACGAGTTCACCGCGAGGTACGAGGGCTCGCCGCTGCTGCGGCTGGAGGTGGAGAGGCCCGACGGGCTGCGCATGGTGCTGCTCTCGTCCTCGCTCCCGTTCTCCGAGGGGCCGGCGGAGCACTCGGGGAGGGTCTTCTCCGCGGATGCGGCGGTGCGCAAGGCCGCCGAGCTGCAGTCGGACGCCGCGTTCGCCCTCCCCGCGCGGGGCGAGGCGGCCGAGAGGATCGTCTTCTCGGGGGGAGGCTCGCGCGAGGTCCTGAAGGGCGTGTACTCGTTCACCGCCGGCCTGTACGGCGCGGGCGGCGGGGCGCCGCCCGAGCTCGCCGAGTCCAGGCTGATAGTGGGGGGGCGGGCGTTCGGCGCGATGGGGACCGACGATCTCAGGAGGGACCTGGCGGTCGGGCTGGTCTGGGGCACCCCGCTGGCCCTGCTCGTCGGCACGTCCGTGGCGGTGGGCTCGGTCGCCGCGGGGCTCGCGTACGGCGTGTACGCGGGGTACAGGGGCAAGCTCACGGACGAGGCGATGATGAGGCTCAACGACGTGGTGTACGCCCTGCCCGCCCTGCCCTTCCTGATAATACTGGCCGTGACCGTGAGCAGCAGCATATTCGTCATGATCGGGTTCCTCATGATGTTCGGCTGGGTGGGCATAGCCAAGGTCTCCAGGAGCATGGCGCTGCAGGTGAGGACGAGGGGGTACGTGGAGGCGGCCGAGATGATGGGCCAGAGGGACTCGCGGGTGATACTGCGCCACGTCGTGCCGCAGCTCCTCCCGTACGCCCTCGCCAGCGTGGCCATATCGGTGCCGGCCGCCATAACCACCGAGGCCGGGCTCAGCTTCCTGGGCCTCGGCGACCCCTCGTTCCCCACGTGGGGGCAGATACTGCACGACGCCAGCAGTTACGGGGCTGCGGCCCGCGGCCTGTGGTGGTGGATAGTCCCGCCGGGCATGATGATAGCGCTGACGGGGCTCTCGTTCGTGTTCATAGGCGACGCCCTGGACAGGGTGGCCAACCCGAGGCTCAGGAGGAGGTAGCGCGGGCGTCCTGCCCGGGGAACCGGCGGATCGCCGCGACGGCGGGATCGCTCAGCCGCACGGCGTGCACGCCGGGGCCCCCCTCGGCGGCCGAGGCGGCCTTGCCGAACGCGGCCTTTCTGCGCTCTTCCGCATCGCCGCTCTCGGCGTCGCTGACGCACAGCCGGTACGGCCTCAGCGGTATGCCGCACCCCTCCAGGTGCCGGACGAACCTGCCGTACCCGCCCGCATCCTCCCAGCCCTCCCCCCTCTCGGCGCGCGCGGCTATCCACACGTCCACCGAGTTGTGGAACAGCGCGCGGCGGCGCAGTTCGTCGAGTCCGGGAGCCAACGCGCGCGCCGCGCTAAAAGTCCGCCCGCTTCATCTTGGAGCCGCACCTCGGGCAGGAGCTTCCCTTGTGCCGGTGGTTGCACACCAGGCAGACGTACTTTACGGAGGCGCGCGCGGGGCCCGACTGGCCCAGGCCGAAAAAGCCGCCCAAGCCGCCCCCGCCCCCGCGGGAGTCGCCGTACCCGCGGACGCCCATGAATTTTTTCCGCAGGAACAGCGGCAGGACGATGAACACGGCGAGGGCCAGCCCGAGGCCGTACGGGAAAGGCAGCAGCATCTGTAGGCCGATGCTGCCCGCGAGCGACGCGCCCAAGATCGCCAGATAACCCTTATAACTGAACAACCCGCTCGCGTTTCCGCCGTATGCCATATAAGGCTTGTCGAAAAGCGCGCGGCCGCGCCCCCGCCTGCCGCGATGCGCCCGCCGATCCTGGTCCGCGGCCGTTCCCGCCGCGGCGCGGCAGGTGACCGGGCGCGGCGGGCGGCAGCGGTTGATCATACGCAACTACCGCGCGCTGGCCGCGGGCAGGCCCATGAGGAACGCGCTGAGGATACTGGAGGCCGGGCTGGAGGCGGCCTCGCCGCGGGCCGGAATGGAGCGGGCGCTGGAGGGGGGGTCAGTGAGGTGCGGCGGGAGGACGATCCCCCTCGCGGGCTATTCCGGGGTGCACGTGGTGGCCTTCGGCAAGGCGGCCGCCTCGATGGCCTCCCACGCGGTGCGCATCCTGGGCGGGGCGGTGAGGGGCGGCGTGGTGGTGGTGCCCAGGGGCGCCGCCTCCGGCGGGCTGGCCGCCTCAGGCGGGCTGGCCGCCGCCGGCGGGGCCCGCCTCGCGGTGCTCAGGGCCGAGCACCCCGTCCCCGGCAGGGCCAGCGTGAGGGCCGCCAGGGAGGTGTCCAAGTTCCTCAGGCGCCGCCGCGGCTCCGAGTTCGTGCTGTTCCTGGTGTCCGGCGGCGGTTCCTCGCTGCTGTGCATGCCCGACGGGATCGACCTGGGCGACAAGATGCACGCCGGCGGCCTGCTGGTGGGGTCGGGCGCCCCCATACGCGAGATCAACTGCGTCAGGAAGCATCTCTCCGGGATAAAGGGCGGCCGGCTGGTGGAGGCGCTCCCGTGCGACGCGGCGGCGCTCGCGATGTCCGACGTGGAAGGGGACGACCTGTCCGACATATGCTCGGGGACCACGTACTGCGACGCGACCACGTTCGCCGAGGCGCTCGCGGTGGTCAGGAGGCGGGGGCTGGAGCGGAGGCTGGCCGGCGCCGTGCTGGACAGGCTCAAGGCCGGCGCCGCCGGCCGGATCCCGGAGACCCCAAAGTCCCCGCGCATCCCCAACTCCGTGATAGCCAGCAACGGCGACTGCGTGTCCGCCATGCTGGGGAGGGCCGCGGACATGGGGTACCGCACCGCCGCGCACCGCGCCTTTGGCGACGTGGAGGAGGCGGCGGCCGGGATCGCGGGGCGGGCCGCCGAGCTTGCCGGCGGCGCGGGGGGAGGGGCCCCCGCCGGCCCGTCGTGCCTCGTGTTCGGGGGCGAGACAACGGTCGACCTGCTGCGGGGCGGGGAGGCGGGGGCGGGCTCGGGCGGGAGGAACCAGGAGCTGGTGCTGCGCGTGATGAGGATCCTGGCGGGGCGGGGAGGCGGGGGCGGGGGCGGGACGGTGGTCGCCTCGGCGGGGACTGACGGGATCGACGGCAACTCGCGCAACGCGGGCGCCATCGCCGACGTCCGCTCGGCCGATCTCGAGGCGATCGGCAGGTGCCTGCGCGGGAGGGACTCGGCCTCGTTCTTCGGGGGGCGCCTGCGGGGCGCGGGGGGGCCGCTGGTGACGGGGCCCACCGGCACCAACCTGATGGACGTCGGGCTGGTGCTGTCCGGCGGCGGGGCGGGCGGCGGGTAGGGATCGCGGCGGAGCAGGTCGGGCGGGCGGCGGCGGGCTCCCGCGGGCAGAACCGCGGAGCGGCCGTCCAGAGGCGGAGCCAGGCGCGCCAGGAACGCCCGATCCGCCAGCCCGGCGGGGCAGTCGCGGGTTTGGGAGACATTCCCGCCATCCCGCGCGGGGAACGGGCTTCCGTCCCGCGTTTGGTCCCCGCGGCGATCGCCCCGGGCGCGGGCGGTGTTTTTTCCGGGATCGGCCCGGGCCGCGCGGGGCGCGCGCGGATGGCGCTCCGGGCCGCCCCAGACGGGGCGGCCGGCCGCTCCACCACGCCGGCACTAGCGCGAGAACGTGGCGCGTGCACGCCATACAGATTGCGCCGGTTGCCCGGATCCGATTCCCCGGTCCGTCACGAAACGGCGGAGTCCCGCACCCGCGCTCCGCCCCTTCGACGAGCTGACCCCTGATGCCCGGATTTTTCCGGCGCGGGTCCGGCATCGGCCATCGGCATCCCGCGGTTGTCCGAGATGCTTCCCGGCACCGCGATCCCGTGCGCGAATTCGGGATCGTCGGGCACGAGCCGATCTTTGGCCGCGTGGGACTCCCATAGTGCGCCCTAGCGCCGCCTCCGGCCGCTTGTTTTTGCTCCGCGATGTGGCAGGCCGCCGCTTGATCGAGCGCGGCGCGGCATTGTGTAGCATGTGGATACTTGGACATCCACGTCGACGCGTCCCATGCGCCGGACTAATTGCCGATAATCTCTGTCGCGCGCGTCCGCCCAGATATTCAATCGCTTCTTATACGCTCGTATAAACAAAATCTTATTATTGATCCGCGCCGTGCCCGCGCCGTGCCAAAATGGAGAAACGGTGCGCAGGAATCCGAGATGACCGTCGCCGGCGCCTACGAGAGGAGCAGATGCGTGCAGGTTCCAAAACCGCCTAGCGACGCACTAGTGCAACCGGGCAGAAAAGACGGAGTTCTTCACGCGTGGCGAACTGACGCAGGCACCAAGTGCGTGGCCTCTGCGGTCGGCCAGAGTCACTCGTCGAAAGAGTCACTCGTCGAAAGAGTCACTCGTCGAAAGAGTCACTCGTCGAAGCTAGATCAAAGCGGCGCGCTGCGGTCCATGACAGGAATCGCGGCACAGCCCTTATCTGTCTTGCGGGCGGGCCGCCCTGAACGGGACGACGCGTTCCGGCGGGATCAAGAACCGCACCATCTTCACCGGCGACAACCTAGAGATCATGCGCGGGATGGAGTCGGGGTCAATAGACCTGATCTACCTAGACCCGCCGTTTAACTCCAAGCACGACTACTCGGCCCCCATAGGCTCAAAAGCGGCGGGAGCCGCGTTCAAGGACACGTGGGCGCTGAACGACATTGACGTGGCGTGGTGGGGCGAGATCGCGGATGCGCATCCGGCGCTGTACAAGGTATTAGAGGCAACCAAAGAATCCGCCGGAAAATCCATGATGTCGTATATGATCAACATGGGAGTCAGGATCATCGAGATGCGCAGGATCCTCAAAAATGACGGCAGCTTGTACCTTCACTGCGACCCCACCGCCAGCCACTACCTCAAGATCGCGCTGGATTCCATCTTTGGGCACAAAAACTTCAAAAACGAGATAAGTTGGAAGCGTTCGACGTCGGGCCAGAAAGGCAGCCAGCACGCGACAAAAAAATTCGGGCACAACAGGGACGTCATCCTGCTTTACAGCAGGGACTCGAGGCACGCCAAGTTCAACCCCCCCAAGAGGCCGCTAACAAAGGAAGAGTCAGACGAAAAATTCAACAGGCAGGATCCCGACGGGAGGAGGTGGAAGGACGACTCTGCCCACATCTGGAGAACCCCGGGAATGGGCGCACGCCCCAATCTGTGCTACGAATGGCGGGGGTTCCAGAACCCGCATCCGGCAGGGTGGAGGCTGTCCAAGGAACGCCTAGAGGAAGAGTACCAAAGGGGCAACTTTGAAATCATCAAAAAGGCCGGCGGCGCGAGAAGGCTGATCCGCAAGGTGTACGAGTCCGACTATGCGGGGGAAAACATCGGAAACCTTTGGGACGACATACTTCCCGTGCAGGGAGAGGAGGATCTCAAGTACCCGACGCAGAAGCCCCTGCAGCTCCTGGAACGGATCATCGAGGCGTCGTCCAACGAGGGCGAAATGGTGTTGGATCCGTTCTGCGGATGCGCCACCGCCTGTTCCGCCGCCGAGAAGCTCGGCAGGAAGTGGATCGGGATCGACATTTCGGCCAAGGCGTATGATCTGGTGCGGTCCAGGCTCCGGCGCGAGGCGGGCATCGAGAAATTCACCAAGGGGGCAGGAGAGGTGATCCACCGCGTGGACATACCCCGCAGGAAGGGCACGCGCTCGCCCTGCCTCAAGGACGTCCTGTACGGGCGGCAGGGCGGCAACTGCAACGGCTGCGGCGAGCACTTTAGGTACCAGAACCTGACCATGGATCACGTCGTCCCGAGGTCAAAGGGCGGCCCTGACGCCGACGATAACATGCAGTTGCTCTGCGGCCACTGCAACTCCATCAAGGGCGGCCGCCTGAACATGGCAGGCCTCAAGACGCGGCTGATGGAATTGGGAGTCGGGAATCGGAACGGTTGAAGCGCGGACTCCGGGCTGCCGGCGCGCTTGGACGCGGGAGTCCCGAATTCGCGGGGGCGGCCGGCGCGGCATACCTCACAACTCCGATTTCGGGCACGAAAAACCGCCGTGCCGCGGCCCCAGCAGGCGCGATCGCGGGGCAAGCAGGGCCGCGTGCGGTCAGCAGCCCCCGCCCCCCGGGCGCGAATCCGGATCAGCGGAGTCGTTTTCGCGCCCGTGACTGGCGGGCGCGTGACCTCATGCCCGGGCCGGCGCGCATCTTTATACGCCGGGCGGGCGAGGGCGCCGCGTGCAGCTGCTCGGGAGGCTGGAGATAAGGTCGGCCGAGAAGATGGCGAGGTTCCTGGACGAGGAGCACGTCGGGAGGATAGCCACCGTGGACGCGGACGGCTACCCGCAGGTGATCCCGATGAACTTCGCGTACGCGCGCGGCTCCATATACATGCACTCGCACACGAAGGGGGAAAAGCTTGACAACATAAGGAGGAACCCGAAGGTGGGGTTCGAGGTGGACAGGGAGCTGGAGTTCCTCCCGTCGTACTTTGAGGATCCCAAGGACGCCTCGCTGGCCGACACCCTGTACGTCAGCGTGGTGATCAAGGGGACCGGGACGCTGGTGGCAGGCAGGGGCGAAAAGGCCGCCGCGCTCAACGGCCTGATGGAAAAGTACCAGCCGGAGGGCGGCTACGAGCCCCTGGCCCCGGGGATGGGCGTCATAGACCACGTGGAGGTGATCAGGGTGGACCCGATCAGCATGCGCGGGAAGTACAAGATCGGCCAGCACGTGGGCAAGGAGGACCGCGCGAGGCTGGCCAGGCAGATACTGGACAGGGGGACCGCGACGGCCGCGGGCACCGTGGAGGCCATGGGGTTCTCCGTCGAGGGCGGCAGGCTGGTCATGGCCGAGGAGCCGTCTTGGTAGGCTTCCCCGGCCCGCGCCGCTGCGCGGCGGTCAGGCCCCCCGCGCCGATCCTGCGCAGGCTCCGGTTGTAGGCGACGCCGAACCTGTGCGCCTCGTCCCTGGCCAGCTGCACCACCCGCAGGGCCTGGCTGCCGCGCGGAAGGTCGGCCGGCCCCTCGCGGCCGGCCCCCGCCGGCCCGAATACCTCCTCCTCGCGCTTCGCTATGGAGACGCACGGCGGGCCGCGGCCGGCGCCGGCCGCGGCGTCCAGCGCCCCCGCCGCGGCCGCGAGCTGCCCCTTGCCGCCGTCCACCACCACGAGATCCGGCATCGGCGATCCCTCGGAAAGCAGCCGCCGGTACCGCCTGCCCACCACCTCGGCCACCATCGCGTAGTCGTCCCTGCCGGAGACCGTCCTTATGCGGAACTTGCGGTACCCGCCCCTGTCGGGCAGGCCGTCGACGAGCCGCGACATCGCTCCCACCGCGTAGTCCTCGCCGTGGTTCGACACGTCGAAGCACTCGATGGCCCGGGGCGGGCCCGCCAGCCCCAGCGCCGCGGCCAGCTCGGCCAGCCCCGGCCCCGCCCCCGCCGCGCGGATCAGGTCGATGTTGCGCAGCACCAGGTCGATCATCCGGCGGCGGCGGCCGGTCTTGCCGGGGACGGACACGGCGACGCGGCGGCCCGCCCTCCTCGAGAGCGCCCCCTCCAGCGCCCGCGCGTCCTCGGGCTCGCGGCTGACGGAGACGCGCCCCGGGATCCGCCGGGTGCTGTAGTACTGGTACAGGAAGCCCGAGAAGGTGTTGTCGGCCATCACGTCGAACTCGAACCGCTCCCTGTCCATTATGACGCCGCCGG
Organism: uncultured Candidatus Cenarchaeum sp.; assembly: GCA_958295735.1. GTDB lineage: Archaea > Thermoproteota > Nitrososphaeria > Nitrososphaerales > Nitrosopumilaceae > Cenarchaeum. Next base: position 2,033,321 of record OY282369.1, on the reverse strand, counting down.
ACTGCCTGAGCGACATGACCGAGGCGGTCCGGCCCCCCTCCCCCCCCTCGTCCCCGTCCATGCGTATCCCGAAATAGTCCTCGTCGGGGGAGGAGCCGCCCGCCCTCTCCATCTTCTGGTCCGCCCCGAGGCCCGACAGCCGGCCCAGCGTGTCGCGGATCTCCGCGGCCCGCTCGAACTCCAGCGAGGCGGCCGCCGCATCCATCTCGCCGCGGAGCCGGTCGGCGTACCGGTGCATCCCGTCGCCCCCCTTCAGCACGGACTCGAGGTCCCGCACGTGCCCGGCGTACCGCTCCCTGCCCGCGGCGAACTCGCACGGCGCCTCGCAGTTGCCGAGGTGGTACTCCAGGCAGGCCTTGCTGGGAAGGGTCTTGCATATGCGCACCTGGAAGGACTTGCGCAGCGTGCCCACGGTGAGCAGTTTCGAGCTGCCGCTGGTGAACGGCCCGTAGACCCGCCCGCCCCCCGCGAACCGCCCGCGGCGCGTCCTCCTGGCCACCAGCAGCCGCGGGTACTCCTCGTCCGTGACGCGCAGGTACGTGTAGCGGTGCTGGTCCTTCAGCTCTATGTTGTACACGGGCCTGTACCGCTTTATGAGGTTGGACTCGAGGAGGAACGCCTCCTCCTCGCTGTCCGTCACCACGAACTCGACGTCCGCCATGCGGGACACGAGCTTCTGGGTCTTGTACCCCTGCCCCCCCGAAAAGTACGACATGACGCGGCTGCGCAGGTTCTTGGCCTTGCCGATGTAGAGTATCCCCCCCTCCCGGTCCTTCATGAGGTAGACGCCCGGCTGCCGCGGGGCGTCCAGCCTTTTCGCGTCGAACGGCGGGGCGCCGGGAGCGGCGCCCGCCGTCATTTCCCCCTCTCGGCGAACATGCGGAGGTACCTGCCGGTGTAGCTGCCCGGCGCGGCGGCCACCTTGGCGGGCGTGCCGGCCACCACCACGCGGCCCCCCTCGTCGCCCCCCTCGGGCCCCAGGTCGATTATCCAGTCCGCGTTGCGTATCACGTCCATGTTGTGCTCGATGACCACCACGGTGTTGCCGAGGTCCACCAGCCTGTCCAGCACGTCGAGCAGTTTTTGCACGTCGGCGAAGTGGAGGCCCGTGGTCGGCTCGTCCAGGACGTACATCGTGCGGCCGGTGCTGCGCTTGGAGAGCTCGGCCGCCAGCTTTATGCGCTGCGCCTCGCCCCCCGACAGCGTGGTGGAGGACTGGCCCAGCCTTATGTAGCCCAGCCCCACGTCGTTGAGCGTCTGCATCTTGCGCTGGATGGACGGCACGTTCTCGAAGAACTCCAGGGCCTCCCTGGCGGTCATGTCCAGCACGTCCGCTATGCTCTTGCCCTTGTACCGCACGGCCAGGGTGGCCGACGTGTACCGCCTCCCCTTGCACTCGTCGCACTTCACGTAGACGTCCGAGAGGAACTGCATCTCTATGCGCTTGACGCCGTCGCCGTCGCACGACATGCAGCGGCCCTGCTCCACGTTGAACGAGAACTGGCCCGCCGAGTACCCGTGCTCCCGCGAGGCGGCCGTCCCCGCGTACAGGTCGCGTATGGGCGTGAACGCGCCGATGTACGTGGCGGGGTTGGACCTCGGCGTCCTGCCTATCGGCGACTGGTTTATGGCTATCACCTTGTCCACGTGTGATATGCCGTCTATGCGGTCGTGCACTCCCGGCCTGTGGTCGCCCTCGTAGAACTCGGCATGGAGGGCCTCCAGCAGCACGTCGTTGATCAGCGTGGACTTGCCGGAGCCGGAGACCCCCGTCACCACGGTGAACAGGCCGAGCGGGAACTCCACGTCTATCCCCTTCAGGTTGTTCTCTGCCGCGCCCCGCACCACCAGGCGCTTCCGGCCGGCGGCCCTCCGGCCCCCCTTCAGCCGTATGGGGGAGCCGCCGCGCAGGTACCTGCCGGTGATCGAGTCGCCGTCCTCCAGCATCCGCTCCAGCGTGCCCTCGAAGACGACCCCGCCCCCCATGACGCCGGCCCCGGGGCCCATGTCCACCAGCCAGTCCGCGCTGCGTATCACCTCCTCGTCGTGCTCCACCACCATCACCGTGTTCCCGAGGTCGCGCAGGGCCAGGAGCGTCTTTATCAGGCGGGCGTTGTCGCGCTGGTGCAGCCCTATGGTCGGCTCGTCCAGGACGTACAGGACGCCCGTCAGGTTGGAGCCTATCTGGGTGGCCAGCCTTATGCGCTGCGCCTCGCCCCCGGACAGGGTGGAGCTGCCCCTGTTGAGGCTGACGTAGTTGAGGCCCACGTTCTTCAGGAACTCCAGCCTGCTGCGCACCTCCTTGAGCACGTCCTTGGCTATGTACGCCTCGGTCTCGCCCAGGGACAGCGACGCGAAAAAGTCGTAGCAGTGGTCCACCGAGAGGTCGCAGACCTCGCGCATGTTCTTGCCGCCCACGGTGACGGCCAGCGCCTCGGGCTTCAGCCTGCTGCCCTCGCAGTTGCGGCACTTCATCTCCCTCATGAACTTGGCGTACGCGGCCTTTTGGGCCCCCGTGTACGCGCGCCCGGCGGCCTTTTCCAGCTCGGGCACCACCCCGGAGAACCCGTGCGGGTCGACGACCCGCTCGCCGAACAGCCTCCTGCCGGCCAGCGGCCCCTTTTCGTAGTAGTCGTCGTCGTCGTCATCGTCGTCGTCGTAGTCGTAGTCGTCCCCGCTGCCGCCCTCCCCGTCCTCGTCCCCCGCCGCGTCGATCCCGTAGAGGAACATCTCCAGCTGGCGCTTGGTGAACGACGACACGGGGGCCTTCAGGTCTATCCCCATCTCGCGCTCTATGAACACCAGCCACGAGCGCGCCATCGAGTTCCTGCGCCTCCACGGCACCACGGCCCCGTCCAGTATGGAGAGGGACGCGTCGGGGATCACCAGCCGCGGGTCGACCGCCATGGCCGAGCCGATGCCGTTGCACGCGGGGCACATGCCGAACGGCGAGTTGAACGAGAACGTCCGCGGCTCCAGGTCGCCCAGGGTGAACCCGCAGTGCGGGCACGCGTTGTTCTGCGAGTACAGCTGGCCCGCGGGGGGCTTGGCCGGCTCCCCGGCCGCCGCTCCGCGGCCGCCGTCCCCGCCGTCCTCCGCATCCCCGCCGTCCTCCGCATCCCCGCCGGCCTCCGCATCCCCGCCGTCCTCCGCATCCCCGCCGCCGTCCAGGCCGGGCACGCTCGCGCCGTACATCTCGCCGCCGGCCTCCGCGGCCCCGCCGCCGGCCTCCGCGGCCCCGTCCCCGCGCTCCGGCACGATCAGCACGTATCCCGAGGCCGCCGCGAGGGCGGCCTCTATGGCCTCGAACAGCCTCGTCCTCTCGTGCTTTTCGGCGGTCAGCCTGTCCATCACGAGCTCTACGTTGTGCCGCAGGTTCTTGTCCAGCCGCGCGGGCGCCGAGGAGGCCTCCGCGGCCAGGGCTGCGGCGGAGGGCCTGCCCCTCTTCCTGCGCGCGGGAGGCCTCGCGCCCGCCCCCTCCTGCCCCGCCCCGTCCAGCCGCACTATCTCTCCGTCTATCCGGACGCGGGCGCGCCCGTCGTCGGCGGCCTGCCCCAGCACCTTCTCGTGCGTCCCCTTTTTGTTCCTGACGACGGGGGCCAGGACGAGGATCGTCTTGCCGGCGTGCTCGCGCAGCACCGAGTCAGTGATGGTCTCGGCCGACTGGCTGGACACCCTCTTCCTGCACCTTATGCAGTACGGGACGCCTATGCGTGCGAAGAGCAGCCTCAGGTAGTCGTATATCTCCGTGGTGGTGCCCACCGTGGAGCGCGGGTTCTTGCTGGTAGTCTTTTGCTGTATGGATATGGCGGGGCTCAGGCCGTCTATCGTGTCCACGTCCGGCTTGTCCATTATCTCGAGGAACTGCCTGGCGTACGTGGAGAGGGACTCCACGTAGCGCCTCTGCCCCTCGGCGTATATGGTGTCGAAGGCCAGCGTGCTCTTTCCGGATCCGGACAGCCCGCTCACCACCACCAGGCGGTACTTTGGTATGTCGAGGTCTATGTTCTTCAGGTTGTGGTGCCTGGCGCCGCGTATCCGCAGGACCCCCTCGCCCACGTGCGCGGGGCCGGCCTCGTCGCGGCTCATGCCCCCCCGCCCCGCCTCCCGCGGCCGGCAACCCGGCGGATGCGCTTCCCGGCGCCGCCGGCCCCGCCCCTGCCGCGGCGCCCCTTCCCGCCGCCGGCCCCGGCGCGGAGCCGCTCGATGCGGTCCCTGCACTCGGCGGCGCCCTCGTAGTCGCGGTCGGAGGCGTACCGCTCCATCATCTTTTCCAGCCTTTCGATCTCCAGGGCCGCATCGTGGGCCGACAGCGACTCCCCACCGAGATCGGCCGCCGGCTCCTGGGGGATCGGCTTGACTATCGTCCTCGGGGTTATCCCGTGCTCGCGGTTGTACAGGAGCTGCCGCTCCTTCCTGCGCCGCGTCTCCAGCATCGCCGCGCGCATCGAGTCGGTGGCCCGGTCCGCGTACATGACCACGCGGCCGTTGGAGTTGCGCGCGGCCCTCCCGAACGTCTGTATGAGGCTGGTGTAGTTGCGCAGGAACCCCTCCTTGTCCGCGTCGAGCACCGCCACCAGCGAGACCTCCGGTATGTCGAGCCCCTCCCTGAGCAGGTTTATGCCCACCAGGACGTCGAACACGCCCATGCGGAGCTGCCGTATGAGCTCGGTCCTCTTGAGCCCCTCGATGTCCGCGTGCATGTAGCGGACGCGGGCGCCGTTCTTGGACAGGTACTCGGCCAGGTCCTCGGCCATCCTCTTGGTCAGCGTGGTGACCAGGACGCGCTCGTCCCTCCGCGCCCTCTTCGCTATCTCGCCGAGCAGGTCGTCCATCTGCCCGTCGGTGCCGCGCACGTCCACCACGGGGTCGGTCAGGCCCGTGGGCCTCACGAGCTGCTCGACCACCCTGAACGAGGCCTCCTTTTCGTACGCGGAGGGGGTGGCCGAGACGAATATCGTGTTGCCCACGTACTCCTCGAACTCCTCGAACTTGAGCGGGCGGTTGTCGTACGCGCTGGGCAGCCTGAACCCGTAGTCCACGAGCTCCTTCTTGCGGGAGCGGTCGCCCTTGTACATGGCGTGGAGCTGGGGGAGGGTCACGTGGGACTCGTCGACCACCATGAGGAAGTCCTTGCCGAAAAAGTCCATCAGGCAGAAGGCCTTCTCGCCGGGGCTCCGCCCGTCGAAGTGCCTCGAGTAGTTCTCGATCCCCGAGCAGTACCCGAGCTCCTCTATCATCTCGAGGTCGTAGTTCGTGCGCGTCTCCAGGCGCTGCCTCTCGAGCTCGGGGAGCTCGGGCAGCCGCGCGGCGAGCTCGGAGCGGATGGAGGAGACGGCCTCCTCCACCACGTCCCCGGCCACCAGGTAGTGCTTTGCGGGGAATATGCGCACCTGCCGCAGGCGCCTCTTCACCCCGCGCGTCACCGGATCGACCACGGATATGCCGTCTATCCGGTCGCCGAACAGCGAGACCCTCACCAGGTCGGGCGAGTAGGCCGGCGAGACCTCGATCACGTCCCCCTTCACGCGGAAGTTGCCCGGCGCCACCTCGGTGTCGTTCCGCTCGTAGCGGGCCGACGACAGCGCCTTTATTATGCTCGTCCGGCCCGGCTCCTCGCCCTCGCGGAGCGTCAGGGCCATCTCGCCCCAGTCGTCCGGGTTGCCGAGGGAGTATATGCAGGAGACGGTCGCCACTATTATGGTGGGCTCCCCGGAGAGCAGCATCGCGGTGGCCTCCAGCCGCAGCCTCTCGATCTCCTTGTTCACCTGGGTGTCCTTTGCGATGTACGTGTCCGTCTGCGGCATGTAGCTCTCGGGCTGGTAATAGTCGTAGTACGAGACGAAGTAGCCCACGTTGTTCTCCGGGAAGAACTGCCTGAGCTCCCCGTACAGCTGCGCCGCCAGGGTCTTGTTGTGGGAGATCACGAGCGTGTTCTTTCCCGTGCGGGCTATGACGTTGGCGACCGTGAACGTCTTGCCCGACCCGGTCACCCCCAGCAGCGTCTGCGTCCTTCCCTTTCTGACCCCCTCGACCAGCGAGTCGATGGCCTCCGGCTGGTCTCCCGTGGGCTTAAAGTCGGAACGGAGGGCGAACTTGTCCAGCGCCTGCACGCGATCGCCCACGGCGCGGCAAATTTAAGTTGATGTGTGGCGCGCGGGCCGTGTGCGATCCCGAAATGGTTTCGGGATCGCGGCGGCGCGCGGGCCGTGTGCGATCCCGAAATGGTTTCGGGATCGCGGCGGCGCGCGGGCCGTGTCCGCGGTCGTCCCCCGCGCGGCGCCCCCCGGCCGGGCGCGCGCATCCCGGCGGGAGGCGGTCCCGCTCCCCGATCCCGGCGGCCGTCCCGCACGGACCCGCGGCCGCCGTTTTTTCGCGCGCGCGGCCCTCCCGCGGGGGCATCGGGGCGGCATCCCGCGCGCCCGCGCGCGGCCCTCCCGCGCGGCGGCCTTTCGGGCTCCGCCCGGGGCGGAGGCCGTTCCCGGATGCGGCAGGGCCCCGCCCCCCGCCCGGACGGGGGGAGCGCCCGGACGCGCGGCGGGAGGGGGGCGGTTGCGGCGCCCGTTTCCCCCGTGCGGGGTCGGCGACCCCCGCCCCCCGGGCGCGGATCCGGATCGGCGGAGTCGCTTTCGCGCCTGACTGACGGGCGCGCGGCCTCGCGCTTTCCCCCGCCTGCCCGCGCCGCTCCTCCTTCCCCCCGCGACGGCAGATGCCCCGGGCGGCCTCTTCCCGGGCCTGCCCGCGCGGCGCGCCGGGCGGGAAAGCGCCCCCCGGATCCCCGCCCGCGGGGGGCCGGGCATCCGGGCCGCCGCTAAATGTACATATGGCGCGGGGCGGGGGACGCCGCATGCAGCCCGGGGTCAGGCCGATCAACTACGAGCTGGAGTTCGAGCCGGACCTGCGCAGGGCCAGGTTTTCGGGCCGGGCGCGCATCAGGTTCCTGTGCGAAAGGCCCGTCTCCTCGCTGAGGCTCGATGCGGCGGAGCTCGAGATCACCCGGGCCGCCGTCGGCGCGCGGGCGGCCGCGCCCCGCCGCGCGGCCGTGTCCGCCGATGCGGGCGCCGAGCGCCTCGACGTGGATCTCGGGGGGGCCGTGAGGGGCGAGGCCGCGCTGGAGCTGGAGTTCGCGGGGACGCTCAACGACAGGCTGCTCGGGTTCTACCGGAGCACCTACACGAGCGGGGGCAGGACCTCGCATCTCGCCACCACGCAGTTCGAGGCGGCCGACGCGAGGAGGGCCTTCCCGTGCTGGGACGAGCCGGCGGCCAAGGCCACGTTCGACGTGTCGATAGTCGCGAGGGACGGCCTGCAGGCCATATCCAACATGCCCGTGCGCTCCAGGAAGAGGCTGCCCGGCGGCCGCATCCGCCACTCGTTCGCCACCACCCCCCCCATGTCCACGTACCTGGTGTACCTGGGGGTGGGCGACTTTGAGTTCCTCACCGGCAGGCAGGACGGCGTGACGGTGAGGGTCGCCACCGTCCCGGGGAGCCGCGAGAAGGGAAGGTACGCCCTGGGGGAGGCCAAGAGGCTGCTGGGCATGTACGGAAAGTACTTTGGCATCCCGTACCCGCTGCCAAAGCTTGACCTGATAGCCATACCGGACTTTGCCGCCGGCGCCATGGAGAACTGGGGGGCCATAACCTTCCGCGAGGCCCTCCTGCTGTACGACCCGAAGAACTCGTCCACGCGCACCAAGCAGTACATCTCAGAAGTCGTGTCACACGAGATAGCCCACCAGTGGTTCGGCAACCTGGTGACCATGAAGTGGTGGAACGATCTGTGGCTCAACGAGAGCTTTGCGACGTTCATGGCCACGAAGTTCGTCCACGCGGCGCACCCGGAGTGGGAGATGTGGGAGCAGTTCACGCAGGAGGCGGCCAACGCGGCCATGTCGCTGGACGCGCTGAGGTCGTCCCACCCCATAGACGTCAAGGTCGGGAGCCCCGCGGAGATCAGGGAGATATTCGACGCCATATCGTACGACAAGGGCGGGTGCATACTGCGCATGCTGGAGGACCACGTGACGGAGGCGGCGTTCAGGAGGGGGCTGAGGCGCTACCTGAAGGAGTTCGCCTACGGCAACGCCTCCGGCTCCGACCTGTGGGAGGCCATCGGGCGCGCCGCGAGGCTCCCGGTGGCCGCGCTGGTCGGCGCGTGGCTGCGCAAGGCCGGCTTTCCGCTGCTGGAGGCGAGGGGCTCCGCCGCCGCGGGCGGGGCCCGCACCGTCAGGCTGTCCCAGAAGAGGTTCCTCGCTTTGGGGGGGCGCGGGGGCGGCGGCGGAAAATGGCCCATCCCCGTGTCGTTCGGGCTGGCCGGAGGGGGCGGCCGCGGGCCCAGGAAGGGCGGCAGGCTCCTGCTGGAGGGCAGGACGGGCGCCGCGAGGCTGGAGGGCGCCGGATCCGGGTTCGTCGCCAACAGCGGCCGCCGCGGGTTCTACCGCGTCAGGTACGACCAGGGCGCGCTGCTCGACATACGGCACGCCGTGTCCCGGATGGCCATCCCCGCGGCCGACAGGTGGGGAGTGCAGAACGACATGCACGCGCTGTGCATCGCCGGCCTCGAGCCGCTCCGCGCGTACCTGGAACTGGCCGACGCGTACGGTGACGAGGAGAGCTACATGGTCAACGCCGACCTGTCCGCCAACCTCGCATCCCTGTGGCTCCGGACCTACGGGGAGCCGTGCGCCGGGCTCGTGGCGGGGAGGGCCGCGCGGCACTTTGGGCGGCTGCTCGGCAGGCTCGGCTGGGACGCGAAAAGGGGCGAGCGGCACTCGGACGCGCTGCTGCGGGGCCCCGCCATATCGGCCCTCGGCAGGCTGGGCGACGCCGGCGTGGCCGCCGAGGCGTCCCGCAGGCTCGGCGCGTACCTCGACGGCGCCGGCCCGCTGGCGGCCGACCTCCGCGAGCCGGTGTACTCGGCGGCCGCCTGGAACGCCGGCGGCCGCGGCTCCGCCCTGCACCGGAAGATGGTGGCCGCGTACAAGAGGGCCGGCTCGCAGGAGGAAAAGGCCAGGATCCTCGGCGGGGGCCTGTGCTCCTTCAGGGACGAGGGGCTGCTGAGGCGCACCCTGGAGTTCGCCCTCGGGCACCACGTGAGATCGCAGAACGTGCACGTCCCCATAGTGCGCGCGGCGGCAAACCCGCTCGGCAGGGGGATCCTGTGGCCGTGGCTGAAGTCCAACTGGCGGGCAGTAAGCTCTAAGGCCGGGCGCGGAAACCCGCTCCTCGCCCGGATCGTGTCCAGCCTCTCGGCCGCCGCCGGCGAGGACTCGCGGCGGGACATAGAGGGATTCTTCGCCGAGAACCCGGCGCCCGGGACGGAAAGGGCGCTGCGGCAGGCGCTGGAGCGCATCAGGATAAACCACGCGTTCCTGGAGAGGGCGAGAAGGGAGACGGCCTGAGGTGGCGGCCGCGGTGCGGGGCGGGCGGCCGCGGTGAGGAGGGCGCTGGTAGCCGCCGCCGCCGCCGCCGCCGCGGCCGTGGCCGTTGCGGCCGCGCTGCAGGGCGGGCAGGGCCCGCCGGACGGGGAGCTCGCGGGGGTATTCAGCATCACCGGGGTATACAACGAGGTCGACGGGCTCGCGGAGATCGCGTACGAGGACAGCACGGGGGGGACGCGCTCGGCCGTGCTCGAGGTGCTCGGAATGAGCGAGTCGTTCCAGAAGACGTACGAGTCGAGCGCGTTCGAGCTGGCCGTCCCGTTCGCGAAGGTCCCAAAGTACGGCTGGCAGGCTCACCCCATAACGCTGGTAGTCGATCATGAAAAATACGGCACGGTGAACATAAAGACCGAGATCCGGGCGGCGGGGGAGCCGGCGGCTCCCGTCATATTCGGCGTGGGCTAGGCGCGCGGGGGGCCCCCGCGATCCCGGCGCGGAGCCGGAGCGGCGCGCCTCCGGGAGCGCGGAGCCGGCAGGAAGCAGGCGCGCGGGGGGCTAGCCTGCCGCCGCCGCTACTGCCTGCGGAGTCGCGCGGTACGAGGTCACGCACCTGCTGGCCACAGGCGTGAAAACGACTCCGTTGATCCGCATTCGCGCCTGCGAAGCGGGGGTGCTGATCTCGCGCACCGCGCGGCGGGGGCAGGCAGAAGTGCCGTTCACCTCACGCGCGCGTGCAGGCAGTCGCGCAGATGCGGCGCCCCGCCGGCCGGCAGGCACGCATTGCGGGATGCCGGCGGCGAATCAGTTGCGGTATCGGGCGCGCCCGATCAAGACAGGTCGAGCTCGTCGGTGGCCAGGAAGTACGTGCCCATCCTCGCCCACTCGCCGTCCTCGACGGCCCAGATCTCATAGTCGGCAGACGCCAGGTCCCCCGCCTCGTTCAGCTTTATGTCGCCCGTGGCGCCCACGTACTCGTCGGCCACGCCGTGCATGACCTCCTTTATGGCATCGACGTCGGAGCTTCCCGCTTCCATCATCGCGAGCCCGACGAGCCAGACCGCATCGTACGAGGTGTGCACGTACGTGCTGGGCGACCTTCCCAGGACGTCCTGCACGTGCGCCTCGACGCGGGCGTACGTCGGGTTGGAGGGCGAGCCCGGCTGCATGGCCGTAAAGTGCACGGTGCTGGCGAACTCGGAGCCTATGGCGTCTGACACGATGCGGTCCTCCTTTACGCTGCCGTCGGAGCCGTACCAGGCCACGTCGTCCAGAACGTCGTGGTTGGAGGCGGACTGCATCAGCTGGACGGTCTCGGCGAAGCCGACCATGTGGACGGCCACCTTGTCCGCGCCGAACTCTTCGACATGCTCTTCCACTTCTGCGGCCAGCAACGAGGCGGCCGCCGAGAACTCGGGCGCCTCGGGATCGTACGCGAAGCCTTCCACGGACTGGCCGCCGCGGTCCTCGAACGAGGCCCTGGTGGAGGCTATGAGGCCCTCGCCCCAGGCGTCGGCCCTCCATACTGGGACGTACATTTCAATGCCGTCCTCGCGCAACAGTTTGGCCACCGCGGTGCCCTGGTTGCTGTCGTCGGGGACGAGGCGGTACACGCTGTCGTCGGCCACCGCGAGGGACGGCGCCGTGGAGCAGCAGCTGACCAGCAGCATGTTGTTGGCGTCGGCATACCCCTTGATGTTGCGTATGTTGGAGCTGGTCTCGGGGCCCACCACGACCCCGATGCCCTTCGCGTTGAGCGAGGTGAGTTTTTCAAGCGCGACGGCCGGGCTCGTGGCCGAGTCCTCCGAGGTCATCACGAGGCGCCACTCCTCGCCCTGCTCCTCCAGGTACGCGTTAAAGTCATCCACGGCGAGCTTTGAGCCCTCGTGGTTCTCCTCGCCGTGCGAGGAGAGGTCGCCGGTGAGCGGGAGGATGAGGCCGATCCGGACGTCGCCGGACATCATGGTCCCGTCCATCATGCCTTCTTCCATGGGCGGCTCGAGATCCAGCTCGTCGGTGGCCAGGAAGTACGTGCCCATCCTCGCCCACTCGCCGTCCTCGACGGCCCAGATCTCATAGTCGGCAGACGCCAGGTCCCCCGCCTCGTTCAGCTTTATGTCGCCCGTGGCGCCCACGTACTCGTCGGCCACGCCGTGCATGACCTCCTTTATGGCATCGACGTCGGAGCTTCCCGCTTCCATCATCGCGAGCCCGACGAGCCAGACCGCATCGTACGAGGTGTGCACGTACGTGCTGGGCGACCTTCCCAGGACGTCCTGCACGTGCGCCTCGACGCGGGCGTACGTCGGGTTGGAGGGCGAGCCCGGCTGCATGGCCGTAAAGTGCACGGTGCTGGCGAACTCGGAGCCTATGGCGTCTGACACGATGCGGTCCTCCTTTACGCTGCCGTCGGAGCCGTACCAGGCCACGTCGTCCAGAACGTCGTGGTTGGAGGCGGACTGCATCAGCTGGACGGTCTCGGCGAAGCCGACCATGTGGACGGCCACCTTGTCCGCGCCGAACTCCCTCACCTGCCGGTTGACCTCGGCCGCCAGCAGCGAGGCGGCCGCCGAGAACTCGGGCGCCTCGGGATCGTACGCGAAGCCTTCCACGGACTGGCCGCCGCGGTCCTCGAACGAGGCCCTGGTGGAGGCTATGAGGCCCTCGCCCCAGGCGTCGGCCCTCCATACTGGGACGTACATTTCAATGCCGTCCTCGCGCAACAGTTTGGCCACCGCGGTGCCCTGGTTGCTGTCGTCGGGGACGAGGCGGTACACGCTGTCGTCGGCCACCGCGAGGGACGGCGCCGTGGAGCAGCAGCTGACCAGCAGCATGTTGTTGGCATCGGCATACCCCTTGATGTTGCGTATGTTGGAGCTGGTCTCGGGGCCCACCACGACCCCGATGCCCTTCGCGTTGAGCGAGGTGAGTTTTTCAAGCGCGACGGCCGGGCTCGTGGCCGAGTCCTCCGAGGTCATCACGAGGCGCCACTCCTCGCCCTGCTCCTCCAGGTACGCGTTAAAGTCATCCACGGCGAGCTTTGAGCCCTCGTGGTTCTCCTCGCCGTGCGAGGAGAGGTCGCCGGTGAGCGGGAGGATGAGGCCGATCCGGACGTCGCCGGACATCATGGTCCCGTCCATCATGCCTTCTTCCATCATGCCTTCTTCCATCATGCCTTCTTCCATCATGCCTTCTTCCATCATGCCTTCTTCCATCATGCCTTCTTCCATCATGCCTTCTTCCATCATGCCTTCTTCCATCATGCCTTCTTCCATCATGCCTTCTTCCATCATGCCTTCTTCCATCATGCCTTCTTCCATCATGCCTTCTTCCATCATGCCTTCTTCCATCATGCCTTCTTCCATGGGCGGCTCGAGATCCAGCTCGTCGGTGGCCAGGAAGTACGTGCCCATCCTCGCCCACTCGCCGTCCTCGACGGCCCAGATCTCATAGTCGGCAGACGCCAGGTCCCCCGCCTCGTTCAGCTTTATGTCGCCCGTGGCGCCCACGTACTCGTCGGCCACGCCGTGCATGACCTCCTTTATGGCATCGACGTCGGAGCTTCCCGCTTCCATCATCGCGAGCCCGACGAGCCAGACCGCATCGTACGAGGTGTGCACGTACGTGCTGGGCGACCTTCCCAGGACGTCCTGCACGTGCGCCTCGACGCGGGCGTACGTCGGGTTGGAGGGCGAGCCCGGCTGCATGGCCGTAAAGTGCACGGTGCTGGCGAACTCGGAGCCTATGGCGTCTGACACGATGCGGTCCTCCTTTACGCTGCCGTCGGAGCCGTACCAGGCCACGTCGTCCAGAACGTCGTGGTTGGAGGCGGACTGCATCAGCTGGACGGTCTCGGCGAAGCCGACCATGTGGACGGCCACCTTGTCCGCGCCGAACTCTTCGACATGCTCTTCCACTTCTGCGGCCAGCAGCGAGGCGGCCGCCGAGAACTCGGGCGCCTCGGGATCGTACGCGAAGCCTTCCACGGACTGGCCGCCGCGGTCCTCGAACGAGGCCCTGGTGGAGGCTATGAGGCCCTCGCCCCAGGCGTCGGCCCTCCATACTGGGACGTACATTTCAATGCCGTCCTCGCGCAGCAGTTTGGCCACCGCGGTGCCCTGGTTGCTGTCGTCGGGGACGAGGCGGTACACGCTGTCGTCGGCCACCGCGAGGGACGGCGCCGTGGAGCAGCAGCTGACCAGCAGCATGTTGTTGGCGTCGGCATACCCCTTGATGTTGCGTATGTTGGAGCTGGTCTCGGGGCCCACCACGACCCCGATGCCCTTCGCGTTGAGCGAGGTGAGTTTTTCAAGCGCGACGGCCGGGCTCGTGGCCGAGTCCTCCGAGGTCATCACGAGGCGCCACTCCTCGCCCTGCTCCTCCAGGTACGCGTTAAAGTCATCCACGGCGAGCTTTGAGCCCTCGTGGTTCTCCTCGCCGTGCGAGGAGAGGTCGCCGGTGAGCGGGAGGATGAGGCCGATCCGGACGTCGCCGGACATCATGGTCCCGTCCATCATGCCTTCTTCCATCATGCCTTCTTCCATCATGCCTTCTTCCATCATGCCTTCTTCCATGGGCGGCTCGAGATCCAGCTCGTCGGTGGCCAGGAAGTACGTGCCCATCCTCGCCCACTCGCCGTCCTCGACGGCCCAGATCTCATAGTCGGCCGACGCCAGGTCCCCCGCCTCGTTCAGCTTTATGTCGCCCGTGGCGCCCACGTACTCGTCGGCCACGCCGTGCATGACCTCCTTTATGGCATCGACGTCGGAGCTTCCCGCTTCCATCATCGCGAGCCCGACGAGCCAGACCGCATCGTACGAGGTGTGCACGTACGTGCTGGGCGACCTTCCCAGGACGTCCTGCACGTGCGCCTCGACGCGGGCGTACGTCGGGTTGGAGGGCGAGCCCGGCTGCATGGCCGTAAAGTGCACGGTGCTGGCGAACTCGGAGCCTATGGCGTCTGACACGATGCGGTCCTCCTTTACGCTGCCGTCGGAGCCGTACCAGGCCACGTCGTCCAGAACGTCGTGGTTGGAGGCGGACTGCATCAGCTGGACGGTCTCGGCGAAGCCGACCATGTGGACGGCCACCTTGTCCGCGCCGAACTCTTCGACATGCTCTTCCACTTCTGCGGCCAGCAACGAGGCGGCCGCCGAGAACTCGGGCGCCTCGGGATCGTACGCGAAGCCTTCCACGGACTGGCCGCCGCGGTCCTCGAACGAGGCCCTGGTGGAGGCTATGAGGCCCTCGCCCCAAGCGTCGGCCCTCCATACTGGGACGTACATTTCAATGCCGTCCTCGCGCAACAGTTTGGCCACCGCGGTGCCCTGGTTGCTGTCGTCGGGGACGAGGCGGTACACGCTGTCGTCGGCCACCGCGAGGGACGGCGCCGTGGAGCAGCAGCTGACCAGCAGCATGTTGTTGGCGTCGGCATACCCCTTGATGTTGCGTATGTTGGAGCTGGTCTCGGGGCCCACCACGACCCCGATGCCCTTCGCGTTGAGCGAGGTGAGTTTTTCAAGCGCGACGGCCGGGCTCGTGGCCGAGTCCTCCGAGGTCATCACGAGGCGCCACTCCTCGCCCTGCTCCTCCAGGTACGCGTTAAAGTCATCCACGGCGAGCTTTGAGCCCTCGTGGTTCTCCTCGCCGTGCGAGGAGAGGTCGCCGGTGAGCGGGAGGATGAGGCCGATCATCACGTCTCCCACAAGGCTTGTCGGGGTCGCCGTTTCCGTTGCCGCATCGTCGGCATCGGGGGTAAATGGCACATCAGGCGGAGTCTCGGCTGCGGGATCCGTCATGGAGACGGCGGCTACGGCGATGCCTACAGCAGCTGCCGCCGCCACGATCGCGCCAATGTAAATGAGTTTTTTGTTGCCTGCTGCCACGCCGAGCGCTTCAACATGCTATTCTTAAAGATTTTGGTTCGCCCCGCATGCGTGTATGAAAATTAGGTCGCACTAACTTTAGGCGGGCGGTTTTTCCAAGTTGCGCCAGCCGCAAAGCGGATGGCCGACTTCCCGGCCGGCAGGCAGATCAATGACGCGGCAAGGCGGCGCACGAGGGGCGCATGACGTCTTGGACGGCCCCGTGGATCAGGGCGGGGGGATCGCGGCGGCCCGCCGTGCCCGGGAGGGACACATGCCGGAGCGCGGCGTTGATCCGGCGGGCGGCGGCCCCGCCGCCCGCGGCCTGCGGCAGGCCGGGGAGGCCGTTCATGACCCCGGAGGGGATCGCGCACCTCGAGGGCCCGCCGGAATTCGTCGCGTTCCGCGGCGGGCGGCGGCCCCGCCGCCCGCTTGGCATCGGCGGCGGGGAGGCCCCGCCCGGGGCATGCCCGGCCGGTAAGGCCGCGGGGTCGATCGAGAAGAACGGCCCGCGCCGGACGGAGGAGGACGCGGGCGGGCGGCGCGGCTTCCGTGCGGCGCGGTTCGCCCCGCCCGTCGCGATCCGGGCGCGGGATCGGGGGGCGGCCTGCCGCCGCCCGCGCCCTGCTGCGCGGAACTGCGGGGGGATGGAATCAATATATCGCGGCGCATCGCGCATCCCGCGTTGCCGGAGGCGGGATCACCCGAAAGGCGGCCCGAAAATCCCGGGAGGCGAAAATGGGTCAGGTACGAGAGGGCGTATTCCAACTCCATGTGGCACGCCGACTACAAGCTGCTGGACGACGGCAGGTGGCTCGTCGCCTACCAGGACGACGCGTCCCGCCTCATCGTGGGGCACGGCGTCTTCGACCGCGCCACGGCCGAAAACGCCGCTTCCGTGCTAGAAAGCGCCGTTTCCAGGCACGGAAAGCCGGCATCCGTCCTGACCGATCACGGCAGCCAGTTCTACGCAAGCGAAGAGCCGCGCATCCGCGGGAGCGCCGCCTTTGAGAAAAAGCTCGTCCAGCTCGGCATCTCGCACCGCCTCGCGCGCGCGGGCCACCCGCAGACGAACGGCAAGCTGGGGAGGTTCTACGGGGAGCTGCAGCGCAAGCTGCCGATCTTCGTGGCGGCCTCCTGCGGCATCGCGACGAAGGCATCACCCGGCGGGGGCGATGCGCACATGGGCGGGCCGTTCTGCACGGCCAGGCCGCGCGATCCGGTGGAGAGGTTCGTGGACTGGTACAACAACGACCGGCCGCACATGTCGCTGGACTGGTCGAAGAGGGAGACCCCCGCCCAGGCCCACGCGAGGAAGATGCCCCCGCCGGATGCCGCCGCGCGCGGCGCGGGGCCGGGCGGGCGGCGCCGGGCGTCCGGGCCGGCCGCCGGCGGGACGGGCGCGGGGCCGGGCGGCGGCGCCCGAAAGCCGTGATTTTTCCGGCAGAACCGCCCCGGCCGGCCGCGCCGATCCGGGCCCTCCCGGCGCATCGCGCAGGCGGCCCGGATCCGCGCCGCGGGGAATCCCGACCGGGCGGCGGGGGAGCGCGGTCCCGCGTGCCGCGCCCCCGCGCCCGGCGCGCGGGCCGCGGGGCGGCCGGCCGAGGGCCCCCCCGCGCTGCAAGGCTTTATTGAGGGCCGGGCCCCCGGCGGGGCATGGGCCGCCCCGCCTCCGCCGCGTCCCGGATGGCCGCGCTGCTCGACGGGCTGGCGAGGGGCGAGCGCCGCTCGATAGCCAGGGCCATATCGGTGGCCGAGGACGATCCGGCGGGCACCGCCAGGATGCTCAAGTCGATATTCAAGGAGACCGGAAGATCCGTGGTGGTCGGCATAACGGGGCCGGCCGGCGCCGGAAAGAGCTCCCTCATAAACGGCCTGGTGGCCGAGATGAGGAGCCTCGGGATGCGGCCGGCCGTCCTGGCCATAGACCCCACGAGCCACGTCACCGGCGGGGCCATACTCGGCGACAGGGTCAGGATGACCGAGGCCACGGACTCGGGCGCGTACATACGCAGCATAGCGTCCAGGGGCTCGGCTGGGGCCGTCTCCAGATCGGTGCGCAACAGCATCAGGGTCCTGGAATACGCGGGCTTTGATCCCGTGGTGATAGAGAGCGTCGGGGCGGGCCAGACCGAGGTGGAGATATCCAACGTCGCCGACATTACCGCGGTTGTGTTCAGCCCCCAGACCGGCGACGTCATACAGGCCGTAAAAGCGGGGCTGACCGAGATAGGCGACCTCTACCTGGTCAACAAGAGCGACCTGGACGGCGCCGCGCAGCTGCGCGACGCCCTGGCCGACTTTGCCGGCCCGGCCTCCCGGGGGGCCGCGGGCGAAAAGGGGGGCGGGGGCCGCGCCACGGTGCTCATGACGTCGGCCAGGAGCGGCAGCGGCGTGGCCGAGCTCGCGAGGCATCTGAAGGGGATGATGGGCGGGGCCCGCGCCGCCAAGGCCGCGCGCGAGGGCGACCGCCTCGAGGCCGAGATGAGGGACATTATTTTAAATATCATAACCGAAAGGGCGAGGTCGGTGCTTGACGAGGGCGGCGGGCCGTACGAGGCGCAGCTGCGCCGGCTGCGCGCGAGAAAGGTGGATCCGTACGAGGCCGCCCGCCGCGTGGCGGCCGGAATGGGCGCGGTGTAGCGGTTGGCCGCCGCGACGGGGGGGGGCCGCGGCGGGAAGGGGCCCGTCACCGACTCGGGATACGCGGTGAAGAGGTTCTACGGGCCGAGGAGGGGGGCGGGAGGCCGCGGCGAGGAGCCCGGAAGGTACCCGTTCACCAGGGGCATACACCCGGGGATGTACAGGGACAGGCTGTGGACGATGCGCCAGTACTCGGGGTTCGGCGACGCGGCGCAGACGAACGAGCGGTTCAAGTTCATGCTGGAAAAGGGGCAGACGGGGCTGAGCATGGCCTTCGACCTGCCCACCCAGATAGGGCACGATCCCGACGCCCCGCAGGCCGAGGGCGAGGTCGGCAAGGTCGGCGTGTCCATATCCTCGCTCGACGACATGGCGGCCGCATTCGACGGGATACCGCTGGGGAAGGTGAGCAGCTCCATGACCATAAACGCCACGGCGTCCACGCTCCTGGCGTACTACATAGCGGTGGGCCAGGCCCAGGGGTACGGCGGGGAGCGGCTGCGCGGGACCACCCAGAACGACATACTGAAGGAATACATCGCCAGGAACACCTACATCTACCCGCCGCGGCCGTCCATGAGGATCATCGGCGACATGGTGGGCTACTGCTCCAGGCACGTGCCGCTGTGGTACCCGATATCCATATCGGGGTACCACATGCGCGAGGCCGGATCGACGGCCACGCAGGAGGTGGCGTTCACCCTGGCCAACGCCGTGGCGTACATACAGGCGTGCCTCGACCAGGGCCTGCGCATAGACGACTTTGCGCCGCGGCTCTCGTTCTTCTTCTGCTGCACGATGGAGTTCTTCGAGGAGGTGGCCAAGTTCAGGACGGCCAGGAGGGTCTACGCCAGCATGCTGAAGGAGAGGTTCGGCGCCAAGAAGCAGCGCTCGCTCCAGCTCAGGTTCCACACGCAGACCAGCGGCGAGTCCCTCACCGCGCAGCAGCCGGACAACAACGTCGTGAGGGTGGCCGTCCAGTCGATGGCCGCCGTGCTGGGGGGGACCCAGTCCCTCCACACCAACTCGAGGGACGAGGCGCTCGCCCTGCCCACCGAGGAGTCGGCCAGGATAGCGCTGAGGACGCAGCAGGTGGTGGCGCACGAGAGCGGCATAACGAAGGCGGCCGACCCGATGGGCGGCTCCCACTACCTGGAGAGCCTGTGCGACGAGATGGAGGCGGGGGTCCGCTCGTACCTGCGGAGGATAGACCGGATGGGGGGATCCATAAGGGCGATCGAGAGGGGCTTTTTCCAGTCGGAGATACGCAAGAACGCGTACAGGCTGAAAAAGGAGGCCGACGCCGGGGAGAGGGTCATAGTGGGGGTGAACAGGTTCGCCGAGGAGCGGGAGGGGCGGCCGAAGCTGCTGCGCGTGGGCGCCGCCGTGGAGTCGAGGCAGAGGAGGGCCGTCCGGGGCACGAGGAGGAGGAGGGACGGCCGCGGGGCCGAGGCGGCGCTGTCGGCCCTGACCTCGGCGGCAGAGTCGGACGGGAACCTCATGCCGCCCATACTCGAGGCCGCCAAGGCGCGCGCCACCACGGGCGAGATAAGCAACGCGCTCAGGGAGGTCTTCGGCGAGTACAGGCCGAGGGAGGTCTTCTAGGTGAGGATAGACCACGTGGCGATCGCCGTCGAGGACGTCGAGGAGGCCGCCGCTAGGTACGCGAAGGCCCTCGGGGCCGGCGGCGCCGAGTTCGAGACCGTCCCGGGCGAGGGCGTGAGGGTGGCCATAATACGCCTGGAGAACGGCCGCATAGAGCTGATGCAGCCGACGGGCCCGGACAGCCCCATAAGCCGGTTCCTGGAAAGGAAGGGCGAGGGCCTGCACCACGTCGCGCTGCAGACGGGCGACATCGAGGGGGAGGTGGCCAGGATGGAGGAAGGTGGGACGCGCTTCATAGGGGGCATACGCGGGGGCTCGGAGGGCACCCGCGTCGCGTTCGTGCACCCAAAGTCGCTCAACGGCGTGCTGGCCGAGCTGTGCTCGCCGCCCGCCGCGGAGGGCGGCGCCGCGGCTCCGCCGTCCTGAGGGCCTCCCGGCCCGCCGCTGCGCCCCCGCGCCCGCCGCTGCGTCCAGGCCGGCTTGCACGTGCGGCCGCGTCTCCCCGCCGGCGCCGGGGGCGCGCCCCCGCGCCCGCCGCTACGTCTCCATCATGCGGAGGGCGTCGGAGGCCGTTATGATCCCCAGTATGCGGGACTTTTTGGACACCAGTATGCACTTCGTGAACCGGATGAGCGGGACCAGCACGTTGGCCGGCGTCTCGTGGTCCACTATGGGCGGCGGCGGGTCCATCGTCCGCACCAGGGGGGCCTTTTCCAGCCCGGCCTCCCCCCCGCCCGCCAGGTGGCGCATTATCCCGTCCTCCGTCACTATGCCCGCCGGCACCTCGCCGTCGAACACCGGTATCTGGCTGATGGAGAACTGCCGCATCAGCCGCACGGCCGAGTGCAGGGTGTCCGACGGCTTGAGCCGCACGATGTCCGTGCAGCAAAAGTCGCCGGCGTTGTGCGACGAGGAGCGCCCCTCCAGGGTCGCCAGGCCGTCGAAGATGCGGCACGCCGTCTCGTAGCTTGGCTTGCTGCGCCCCGACTCGACCTGGTTTATCATGGAGGTGCTCACCCCGGACATCTCGGCGAGCTTCCTCTGCGTGGCGCCGATGCGCATCCTCGCCCCCCGTATGGAGTCGAGGCGCGGGAGCAACGGCCTGCACGGCGCGGCGGGGGCTTTAAACCGTTCAGGCGCCCTTCCGCGATATGGCCGCCTGGGCCGCGGCCACGATCGCGATCGGGATGCGGTGGGGCGATGCGCTCACGTAGCTCACGCCGGCATCGTGGAAGAACCGTATGGAGCGCGGATCCCCGCCGTGCTCGCCGCAGACGCCCACCTCCAGGCCGGCCTTGGCGGCCCTGCCCGCGGCTATCCCCGACCGCACCAGGGCGCCCACGCCGTCAGCGTCGATGGACTGGAACGGGCTGGACCGCAGCAGTTCCTTGTCCAGGTATTCCGGGAGGAACGTCCCCTCGGCATCTTCCCGGCTGAAGCTGAACGTGGCCTGGGTGAGGTCGTTGGTGCCGAAGCTGAAGAACTCCGCCGCGCCCGCCAGCCGGCCGGCCGTGACTGCCGCCCGCACCACCTCGATCATCGTCCCGAAGCTTATCCCGAACCGCATGCGGTGCTTTTCGCGCATCCGGTCCCGCACGCGCTCGTATATGCCCCGCACGTACTCCAGCTCCTCGATGCTGGCCACCTGCGGGATCATTATCTGGGGCACGGCGTCCCCCACCCCGCGGCGGGCCAGCTCGGCGGCCGCCTCGAACACGGCGCCTATCTGCATCTCGTATATCTCCGGGTACGTCACGCCGAGGCGGACGCCGCGGTGGCCCATCATCGGGTTGACCTCGGCCAGCTCCCTGGCCCTCTCCAGGCGGAGCTGGTGCAGCCTGCGGGCCCCGCCCTTCGCCCCGGGCGGGGGGGGATCCGAGGGGTTCGGCAGGAACTCGTGGAGCGGGGGATCCAAGAGGCGTATGGTGACGGGGAGGCCGCGCATCCGGCCCAGTATCTTCACAAAGTCGCCCTTCTGGAGGCGGCCCAGCTTTTCCAGCGCGGCGCGGCGCTCGCCCTCGTCCCGCGCCATTATCATGCTGACGAACAGCTCCTGGCGCCCCTCGGCGCCGAACATGCGCTCCGTCCTGCACAGGCCTATCCCCTCGGCGCCGTACCGGCGTGCCAGCGCGGCGGCCTCCGGCGTGTCCGCGTTGGCGCGCACCCCGATCCGCTTGGCCCCGCGCGCCCACTCCAGGATGGTCCCGAAGTCGCGCGTCATCCTGGGCTTCGCGGTGGGGACCTTCCCCGCATAGACGCGCCCGCTGCTGCCGTCTATCGTGATCACGTCGCCCTCGCGCACCACGGCCCCGCCCGCCGCGGCGAACCTCCCCTCCTTCCTGCTTATCGACAGCTCCGCCGCCCCCACTATGCACGGCTTGCCCATGCCGCGGGCCACCACCGCCGCGTGGGAGGTCTTGCCGCCGCGGCTGGTCAGTATCCCGGCCGACGCGAAGAACGCCGGCACGTCCTCCGGCTTGGTCTCCTCGCGCACCAGTATGACGCTCCCGCCGTCCTCCCCCATCCGCACCGCCCGCCCCACGTCGAACACGGCGACGCCCGAGGCGGCGCCGGGCGAGGCGGCGATCCCGCGGGCCGCGGGCTCCAGGCGGGCGGCCGCCTTCGGGTCTATGGTCTCGTGGAGGAGCTGCTCGAGCAGCTCGGGGCGGATCCTCCGCAGCGCCCGCTCCCGGGTCACGAGCCGCTCGCGGACCATGTCCACGGAGGTCTTCACCATGGCGGCGGCGTTCATCTTCGCGGACCGCGTCTGGAGCAGGTAGAACCGGCCCCGCTCCACCGTGAACTCTATGTCCTGCGGCTCGCGGTAGTGCTTTTCCAGCCGGCGGCAGACCCTCTCCAGCTTTGCGTACGCGTCGGGCATCTCCCTCTTCATGAGCGCCACCGGCTTGGGGGTGCGGGTGCCGGCCACCACGTCCTCCCCCTGGGCGTTGGCCAGGTAGTCGCCGAAGATGCGGTTGGACCCGTCCCCCGGGTTGCGCGTGAACACGACGCCGGTCGCGCTGCCGCGGCCCATGTTGCCGAACGCCATCGCCACCACGTTGACCGCGGTCCCGTCGGCCACGTCGCGCGTTATGCCGTTCTTTTCCCTGTACACCACGGCGCGCTCGCCCATCCAGCTGCCGAACACCGCCATCACCGCCAGCTCCAGCTGCTCGTCCGGGTCGTCCGGGAACGGGCGCCCCGCCTTCCTCTCGCACGCGCCCTTGTACCTCGCGACCACCTCACGGAGCGCGCCCTCGCCCAGATCGCCGTCCAGGGCGGCCCTCTGCTTCCGCTTGGCCTCCTCCAGTATCCCGTCGAACTCCGAGTCGCCCACCCCGAACACCACCTTGCCGAAGAGCTGGACGAACCTGCGGTACGAGTCCCAGGCGAACCTCGCATCGCCGCTCTTCTCGGCCAGCCCCTCGGCGGCCCGGTCGTCCATCCCGAGGTTCAGTATGGTGTCCATCATTCCCGGCATCGAGACCGCCGCCCCGGAGCGCACGGAGACCAGCAGCGGGTCGTCCGGCGAGCCCCAGCCCTTCCCCGTGGACTTTTCGAGTTTCGCTATGTTCTTCCTCACCCGCGCCATGAGGCCGGCGGGCAGCTTGCCGCCGCCCGCATAGTACCGCCTGCACGCCTCCGTGGTGATCACGAACCCCGGGGGGACGGGCAGGCCGAGGCGCGTCATCTCGCACAGGCCCGCCCCCTTCCCCCCCAGGAGGAGGCGGTCGGATCCGTCGCCCTCGTCGAAAAAGTACACGTCCTGTTTCGCCATCGGTTGGGCGGGCCCCGGGGCAGTGCTTTAAGCATTGCCAACGCCCGCGCGCGTCCGGGCCGCGCGCCCCGCATCCTTTCATGGGGCCGCCCGCTCCCCCCCGAAGATCAAACCGGGATCGGCGGGAGCGCTTCCGCGCTTGCCGGCAGGCGCGCGAACCCGCGCGGCCGCCCTGCGGGCCGGGCGCGCCGCCCCGCCGGCGGGAATTCCGCCCGCGCTGGATCGCGGGCCCGCGCGGCGCGGAGGCGCGCGTCCTGCCCCGCGGCGGGGCCTCCCCCGATCAGTCGAACCCGGACGCCAGATCGGCGATCGCCGACCGCCAGTTGTCCGCCTTCACGACGCCGCTGGCCACCAGCACGCCCATGGCGCCGAGATCGAACGACTTGCGCACGTCCCTCTCCGACACGATGCCGGCCCCGCACAGGAAGGTGGGCGGCTCGCTCATGCCCCGGCCCGCCGCGGCCACCGCGTCGGCGGCCTCGCGTATGAGCTCCGGCCTCTCCGCGGAGACGGCCCGGCCCGAGCCTATGAGCTCGGGCGGCTCCACCGCCACGTAGTCCGGCCCCATGAGCGCGTACCGGCCGGCCTCCCCGGCATCCCTGACGCACGCCACCGAGATCATGCCCAGGAGCTTCAGCCGGGCCAGCGTGGCCTCCACCGTCGCCCCGTCCAGGCGGCGCTCGCTGTGGTTCACCATCGAGCCGATCGCCCCGATGCCCCTCACCGCCTCGGGCACCACGTGCCCCGTGGTGCTGCCGGGCTTCTTGGGGTCCACGTGCTGGGCGAATATGCCCACGACTGGCCCCGCCGTGACCGCCGTGGCGACGGCGGGGGCCAGCAGATGCGCGGGGGGCGCCACGCCGATTTGGATGCCGCGCTCCTTCGAGACCGCCGCGGCCGCCTCCACCATGCGGCGCACCCCCGCCGGCGACGACGCCTCGGGGTAGTTCTTGCAGTTGACCAGCAGCACGCGGCACCGGGGGGCGGGCCGTATTTATCGCTTGGGCGGGCCGCTTTGCGCGATGCCGGCAACCCGCGCCCCGCCGGCGCGGGCCAGGATCAGCAAAAGCGCTTTCGCGCCCGCGGCCGGCGGGCGCGCGGCCCCACGCGCCGCCCTCCGGCCGCGGGCCGGGCGGGGCGCCGTCACGCAAAGTCGAAGAACTGGTCGAGCCCCGCCTGCTTGGGCTTGCCCAGTATCTGGTCGAAGTCCAGGCCCATCGACGACGTGATCTGGTCCAGCGTCGACTCCATGAATTCTATGTACTTTTTGGGATCGATCTCGTCCGGCCGCGCCAGCTCCACCGGCTTGACCCCCGCCCCGCCGGCGGTCTTGACGAACGAGACGACGTCGCCCTTGCCGAGGCCCCGCGCGGCCCCGTCGGCGCCGCGCCCCGGCGCCCTCCGCCTGCCCGAGTCCGCCGCCATCCCCGACGGGACCATGTTGTGCTGCTCCAGCAGCCGGGCCGCGCGTATGTGCTGCGGGACGGTCTTGACGTACTCGCTGGGCGCCTTGCTGAGCATGACGCGGAACGCGAGGTCCTCCAGCGGTATGCTCTTCTCGCCCACCCTCCTCCCGCACTCGGCGATGCGCTCGCTTATCTTCTTCTTGGCGCTCGCGAACTGCTCGGCGCTCTCGACCACAGACAGCACGTCGAGCAGCTCGTAGAACAGGCTCTTGATGAACGCCGGCGTGTGCGACTTTTTTCCCGTCAGCCCCTTGACGTCCACCTTGCCCGACTTTGTCACCCCGAAGTAGTTCTTTTTTCGGCTGCTGAGCACCACGTACCGGTACTCCTTGTCCACTTCCAGCTCGACGCCGTGCTCCCTCTTGGCCCCCTCTATGACCCCGGCCACCTGCTCCTTCGTGGGGCGCTCCAGGAACAGCGAGTCCGTGTCGCCGTACAGCACGCGTATGCCGTCCCGGCGGCACCGCTCGATGGTCTTCTCGATGATGTGGCGGCCCACGGCCGTGGTCGCCTCGGCGGCCGGCAAGAAGTACAGCGGGAATATCTCCGCCCCCATCACCCCGTAGCTGGCGTTGAGTATGACCTTGAGGGCCTGGCTCACCACGTTGTGCTGCTGGCGCCTCTCCTCCCCCAGCGAGGCGTCCTTGGAGAGGCTCTTGTAGTAGTTCACGCGGAGGTCGCGCAGCGATCCTATGAGGAGCGAGGTCAGCCCGTTGTTCCTGGTGCAGGACCAGTGGGCCGTGTCCGGTATGACGTTGGAGCGGCACCCCTCGTGCGGGCAGCGCACCGTCTCGTACGAGAGGTTCCTGACCTTTATGATGCTCGGGTACAGGCTGGCAAAGTCCATCACCGTCACCCCGAAGTGGATGCCCACCTCGGGGTCGACCACCAGGCCCCCCCTGTACTTTTTGTTCTTTATGATCGCCTCGCTGCTCGCCGCCGAGGAGCGCGCCTCCAGCTCGGCGCGGCTCGGTATGAGCAGGTTCCTGCGCCGGTGCTCGTAGTACAGCAGGCTGCGTATCCACTGGGACACCCCCATGCGGGCCACGTCGTCCATGGGCATCTTCGCGATGCGGGATATGACCACCAGCAGGTCCATCAGCACGCCGCTGCCGAACGTGGTGAGGGCCAGGGTGAGGCGGGCGTCGTGGTAGCAGTAGTTCGCCGTCTGGTGCAGGTCCAGGTCCCCGAGGTCCTTGCCGTAGTCGACCTTGCCCTCGCCGAGCAGCGCGCGGCAGACGCTGTTCAGGGAAAAGTCCGAGTACTTTGCCCCGAACGCGTATATCTGGAAGGCGCGGTTCGAGAGCGTCTTGTACAGGTCTATGTGCACGCCCTTGCGGAGGGTGGCCGAGTCGCGCATCATGTACAGCGGGATGTCCTCCTTTTGCACGCCGAGTCGGACGGCCCGGTTGTACAGGTACGGCATGTCGAAGTCGTCGCCGTTGTACGTGAGCACGAACGGGAACCCGGCTATCGCGGCGAGCGCGTCGCGGATCATCTCCTTCTCGCGGCCCTCCCCGTACACCGCGACGTCGACGTCTTCGGGCAGCTCGCGGGCCCCCCTCGCGACGCCCGGCCGCTCCAGCACGAGCACCCGCCTGTACCCCCCCGTGCCGGCGAATCCCACCGCCGTCACCTGCCTGTCGGCCACCTTGGCGTCCGGCAGGCGGCCCGGCTCCGAGTCCACCTCGATGTCGAAGCTGAGCCGGCGGATGCCGGGTATGGGCTGGTTGAGCAGGTCGGCCCACCCCTGCACGTGCATCCGGAACTGCGCCGGATCGACCGCGCCCTCGTACGAGACGCGGTCCCACAGCAGCCGGTCCAGCGAGCTGCGGACCTCCTCGGGCACCTCCCTCTCGCGGGGGACCAGGCGGCCCCCCTCCGCCCCGTAGTACCGCCCCACCGTGAGGTCGCAGTCGTACAGGTAGTTCTCGTAGTACTTTATGTCCGACTCCCACGTGTCCACCAGGTTCCTGATGCTGCGGTCGGACTGGGCCCCCCCGATGGCCAGCGGGTCGGCGGCCACTATCTTCGAGACGCTCACCTCGCCGTCGGTGAGCGGGTCGCGGCGCCTGACGCTCTCCACCCGGACGATGTCGTCCCTCGCGCTGATCTCGCCCAATTCCTCGGGCCCCAGCCTGGAATAGCAGTACGGCAGGTGCCCCGTGCGGTCGTGCCAGAGTATTATCTCCCCGGACTCGGGCTCGTAGAACTTGAGCACCGCGGACTTCCTGGGGCCGTCGTAGGCGGCCGACACCAGCAGGGACGTGGGCATCGACTGGGGCTGCTCCGCCGCCGCCCCGCGGCCCGCCTGCCGCGCCGCCGCCGCGGCCAACGCTACTTCCCGCCGTCCTCGCCCGGCGTCAGCATCTTGCCCATCCAGCGCGAGAGCCTGCCGCGGTCCATCACGAGCATCTCCACCCCCGCCCTGTCCAGCAGGCCCATGTCGTGCTCGGCGTAGCTGCCGAGGCAGACGAACCGCCTGATCCCGATGGTGACCGCCATCTTGGCGCACTCCAGGCACGGGGCCATCGTGGTGTACAGGGCGGCGCCGGCGGCGCCCGCCTCTATCCCCAGTATGGCGCAGTGCATTATGGCGTTGGCCTCGGCGTGGGTGCACATGCACCGCTCGAGCTGCTCGCCCGGCCCCAGCAGCCCCTGCTCGCGCCGCAGGCACCTCTCGCATCCCCCCTCGTGGCAGTTGGGCATGCCGGGCGGGGTACCGTTGTATCCGGTCGCCAGCTGGCGGTTGTTCCGGACGATCACCGCGCCCACCTGCCTGGAGCGGCAGTTGGAGCGGAGCTTCGCGAGCTCTGCCTGCAACATGAAGTACTCGTCCCAGTCGGGGCGCTCGAACGTTCCGGCCACGGCCCGCATTGGCGGGCGATCTATATCAACATGGCGCGGGCCCGGATCGGCGGGGGCGCCCCCGCGCCCGCGGCCGGCGGGCGCGCGGCCCCGCCGGTGCGCACGGCAATCCATAAAAGCGGCGCGCGGAAGGGCGCGGCGATGGAGGGCCCCATGCACGTGGAGCAAAAGTACGTGGCCAAGGGCGCCATAGAGTGGCGGGAGTACCAGGTGGCCCTGGCCGAGAAGGCCAGGGAGGAAAACTGCATAATAGTCCTCCCGACGGGCCTCGGCAAGACCGCCGTGGCCCTGCAGGTGATAGCCTCGTTCATGGAAAAGGGCGAGGGCGGAGCGCTGTTCCTCGCCCCGACCAGGGTGCTGGCCAACCAGCACTACGGGTTCCTCAGGGACAACCTCACGGTCTCCGACGTCTCGCTGATCACCGGCGAAGATCCCGTGCGCAAGCGCAAGGCCAAGTGGGCCGGCTCCAGCGTCGTCTGCGCCACGCCCGAGATAGCCAAGAACGATCTGGACAGGCAGCTGGTGTCCCCCTCGCAGTTCAGCCTGGTCATATTCGACGAGGCGCACCGGACCGTCGGCGACTACGCGTACTCGGGGATAGCCGAGAGGACCGCGCCGGCCGGCGCCCGCATCGTGGGCATGACGGCCACCCTGCCCAGCGAGAGGGAGAAGGCCGAGTCCGTGATGAAGACGCTCCGCGCCAGGTCCATACAGCAGCGCACGGAGGAGAGCGAGGACGTCCGGCCGTACATACAGGTGACCAAGACGGAGTGGATCGAGGTTGATCTTCCCCCCGAGATGAAGGCCATCCAGGCCCTGCTGAAGCTCGCGCTGAACGAGAGGTACGCGCAGATGGGCAAGTGCGGCGTGGCCATGGGCCAGCAGAGGTCGCTCTCGGCCCTGCTCAGGGTCCGGCCGTTCGTGCTGGGCAGCAGGCGCGCGGCCGCCAAGCCGCTGTTCACCGCCATCAGGATAACGTACGCGCTGAACATACTGGAGGCGCACGGGGTCTCGCCGTTCCTGGCGTTCTGCGAGCGCACGGCCAAGAAGAAGGGCGCTGGCATAAAGGAGCTCTTCGAGATCGACGCCAACTTTACCAGGGCGATGCGCCTGGCGGAGGAGGCCCGCGCCAAGGGCGTGGAGCACAGCAAGATCCCGAAGCTCGAGGAGATCATAAGGAAGGGCGGCGGCAGGGCGCTCGTCTTTTCCAGCTACCGCGACTCGGTCGGGCTCATACGCGACAGGCTCGAGGCGGCGGGGGTGAGCGCCGGCATACTGATAGGGAAGGCCGGCGAGACCGGCCTCAAGCAGAAGAAGCAGGTGGAGGCCGTCGAGAAGTTCCGTGGCGGCGAGTACCAGGTGCTCGTGGCCACGAGGGTGGGCGAGGAGGGGCTGGACGTCTCGGAGGTGAACCTGGTGGTGTTCTACGACAACGTCCCGAGCTCCATACGGTACGTCCAGAGGAAGGGGAGGACCGGGAGGCGGAGCGCCGGCCGGCTGGTGGTCCTCATAGCAAAGGGCACCATAGACGAGGCGTACTACTGGATAGGGAGGAGGAAGATCACCGCGGCGAGGGGGATGGGCGCCAGGATGAACCGCGCGCTGCAGGAGTCGGGCGCCGGGCCCCGCGGGAGCCAGCCCAAGGCCAAGGCCCCCGGGGGCCTCGACGACTATTTCTGATCAGCCCGTGCGCCTTATCACGTGGTAGCCGAACTTGGACTTTACCGGCTCGGAAGTCTGGCCGACGGCCAAGTCGAACGCGGCCTGCTCGAACTGCTTGACCATCGCGCCCCTCGAAAAGTACCCGAGGTTCCCGTCCTTCTTGGCGCTTCCGGGATCCAAGGAGATCTCCCTCGCGATCCTGCCGAACTTTTCCCCGGAGCGGAGCCTCTCCACCACGGCCAGCGCCTCGCTCTGCTTTTTGACCAGTATGTGGGAGCACTTTATCTTGCTGCCCGACGCCATGCGCCCGCCCCCTCTGGGCGGGCTATAAACCGTGCAGGAAGATCCGGTCCGGCCGGGAGGCTCCGGCCGCGGCGAGCGCGCCAAAGAAACCCGCCGCCTGGGAGCTTCCGACAGCGATGCTCCGCGGCCGCCGGTAGGGCGCAAGATCGCGGCAAACCGGGCTCCGACGCGCGGAGAGAGGAACTGGTCCGCTGCCGAATGCGGGGCGCGAAGAGGAACGCGGCGCCGCAGAGGGAAGCGGGAGGCGCCGAGTTGCGCGCGCGCGGGAAAGGGGCTGGCGTTCCGGAAGAATCCCCCGCCCATCCTTGCCTTGATCGCCTTTCTCGCCATGGCCGCGCAACGAGGCCCGAGTTGGCAACCGTGCACGAACGAGCGAAATCGCCCAGCGGGCGGATTTTTTTATGCATTTGTTCTTCGTGCTCGGCCCGACCCCACGGCGAACTGTGTTACTCCGTCCTTTTATATAGCCGTGTAAATAAGTAACTGAGCTAATCGCGGGCGTTCATTTGTGTTGTTTTTGCGGACACTGCGCGCCGACTTCACCTTGCTCGCCCTTCTCGCCATGTTATGGTATCACGGCCTAGGTTGTCAACCGTGCATGATCTAAGAAAATTGACAAAAGTTGGATTTTTTTATAGATTTACTACAGGAGATCCTAGCCGCCGCGTAACACAACAGCGCCCGAAGAGACGGGATCCGCGTGCCGGCGTGACGGCACTGGAGAGGTGATCTTTTAGCTTGCTGCCGGAATGCGCCGACATTATGTTGCGGAACTCGGTGACGCTATGACCGAGGCCGGCGATTTTGAGTGCTTGGCTATTATCACACGGACATCGGACTTGCTGAACGCGACATCAGACGCCCATGTCCCAAACTCGTCATTCTCGTTGACTGCTGCCACCCACTCTGCTAGCGCTCTGCGCTTTTCCACATCTCGATCGGTGTCTCGGCCCTTTATTTCCAGCACCAAGTTGATTCCGTTTTTTAGCCTGACCAGAAAGTCTGGCCAGTAGTCGTGTATGGATCCGCTGTAGATATACTTTATCACGAACCCGAGATGGTCGTTTTTAGCCCACGAAACTACGTCGCTTTTACTCTCAAGTTCTTGTCCAGTAAATACTTCCCACCCCAAGTCGAAGACACCCATGTTGATGTGTGATTTCTTTACGCAGATGCACGGTTTTTTGGTGTACCATGACTGCATGTCCGCAGTAGACTTTCTCGGTTTTGCGTTGAAAATCAGCTTACGTTCGTTTAGATTATCGGACTTTATGGCACTGAAGACATGCGAGACTATCTTTTGCATGTTGAAGATGATAGTCATCCTTCTTCTGACTTCCATCTCTTCAGGTACGTCGACAACATCCAATTTTCCAGATTTTATAAAATCTTCTATAAGCACGATTACCTGTGCCAATAGAAATCCGCGGTCTCCTCGCCAATTCGGAGCAACCATGTCATAGACATCTTTGGCAGCTATGAATATGATCTTTTGCATTCTCAAATTGTTGTTGATATCGAGAATCTCTATATCAGACATCTTGTCGACGTGTGGTTTGCCCCCTATTATCGGACTCATTCCCACCGTTGTTGCTATCTCAGTAGAACTAATATTTAGCGCCGAAATCTTTGACCAGTCGACCGTAACTCTTGGCGTTAGCACGGTCTCGATCCTGTCTACATTCGGCCACGTGATCTCGTGCTTGATTTTTGCGGCGTCTGGCTCGATCTTCGTGGTAGGCTTCGGCGGTGGCAGAACAGAGCCTGTGCTCTCGTGTGGCAAGAATGTGAACGGTACGCCGAATATGTAGACGTACTCAGGATCAAACATGCGGGTATTCTTGTTGATCTCGTACGACCTCCTCCGGAGGCCCCTTCCCACCACCTGTTCGCAAAGCAACTGGCTTGAAAATGCCCTCAGCCCCATTATGTGGGTGACGGTCTTTGCATCCCACCCCTCAGAGAGCATCTGCACCGCTATTATGTTCCTAATCTTTTCGCCGGGCTTCCCCTCCTGCCCTATAGTGTTCACCTTTCCACGTAGATCATCTTCTACAGACGTTTGACCAACACTGCTGTTTTTGGCAACCGTGGATTTTTTTTCTGCTTTCTTCAGCACTTTAGAATCTATGTGCAGAAGAAATTCGGGGTTTGAAAGTACATCTAGGCCGAATTTGTTCTTCTCAAACGAGTGCTTTATTCTAGCCGCCGTCTCGGTCCTGTTACATACCGTTATCATCACTGGAGGTATCTTCGAGCCACTCTTATTCCACTTCCTTTGTGTCTCCGTCCAGCCCTGTCCGAGAAGGTAGTATGCGTTTTTTACCAGATCCGGTAGTTTGTCTTCCGGCTTGGCCCTCCTGTTCAGGTTGGCCTTCACCTCTTTGTCCATATATATGTGATAGAATTTGGATTGGTAGTTCTTGTCGTAGGCTCCACTGTCATCTCTGATGGCAATTTTTGGAGTCTTTACAAGCCCCGACTCGATCGCATCGTTGAGAGAAAAATCGGAGACCACCCACTCGAAAAGCATTTCTTCTGATACATCCTTTCCGGTGGGTATGAACGGGGTAGCAGAAAAATCAAAGCACTTCAAGATCCCCCTTGATCTGTGTATTTTGTCTAGTCCTTCCATCCACCGTGTGGCTTCTTCTTCTTCATCTTTTGTGGCGTCGGTCTCCGTCGCCTTCCTCCATGCGTGGTGCGCTTCATCGTTGATCACAATAATGCTTTTCGAGTCGAAGCCCAAAATCCGCTTCGAAAAGGCCGCGTCACTTTCCTGTCCTTTTTTCACAACGCCGCGCTTTGCGTCTTCCAGCGGGACTAATGTGTGCCAGTTGTGTATGACGACTCTTGCTTGACGAAGTCTGTCGTAAAAGTCGCTAGGCACTATGCCAAAAAGGTCGTAGTAGTTGTTTTCTGCGTCAGGAATCAATACTTCCAGCCTCGACTTTATTGTCAAGCCGGGCGCCATTATCAAGACGTTTTTTGAAAATCTGACATCTTGCGAGTATGTCGCCTTGTTGAGGACTTGCCAAGCGACTAGCATGGCCATCACGATTGTCTTACCACTTCCGGTTGCCATCTTTGAGCACAGCCTCTGGAATGGGCCCCCATCTGTCGGAATGCCGATCCCTTGTTTTTCGGATTCGTGGGACTCAATCAGCCAGATCAGTGTTTCTATGGCTTCCAGCTGGCAGAAAAAGAATGGGTTTGCTCGCTTAGTTCCGTCGTACCAGAACTTCAAGAGTTGTCTGGTGATGCCCGTGATGTTGGGATACCCCTTTTCCTTCCATGAATCTACCCTCTCCCTGATCCGGTTAGCCAGACCAATCTCTTGAAACTCACCCGGGTCGTCAAACGTCTTGCTATCTTTTGAAGCTATCAAGTACCCAGCTTGCCTTCGCCCACAAACTCTCTTGAATTTTTCTCCTCCAACGTGCTGCCAGTGCTCTTTTGGCTTCTCGTAAGGGTTGTTGATGATAAGGTGATCTATCGCTCCAGCCATAGGCAATTCAGTCTAACCTCACCAAGCGAATTGATTCTATTCCTCGATCGTCGACTATCTTGACAGCAACGCGCTTATTTTTCCCAGCTTCAAATGGGATCGACCGTGTTCCGGAATATTTGTTGATCAGCTCTTCATCAAGCTGGACTCTCAGTGTTTTGGCCAGCTTGGACCAGGAAAGAGCTTTCCCGCCCATCGGAAAAAAGACCTGCTGGGGGTAGATGCTTCTGCCGTCATAATCTGTGTCCAGCATCCACATCGAGATCCTAGATGAGTCACCCGACTCAATATCGCCACTTCTTGCGTTGTAGTAATCAAATCCCCTAAGATCAACCGTGTGTCTCCCATCTTCGCACTTGTTAAGTTCTACATCTGGGCGGCCCATGAGCCAGAACGACTCATTGCTGGTTCTCTTCTTCTTCAGGTCCTCCGTTAGCAGATCGGCGTTCATCTGAACCTTGAGCAGTTTCACCCCCTTCCAATTGAGCTCTTCTATGTCCTTGGCCGCCTCCGGATCAAACTGCATGGCGGCAAAAATGATCATTTCGGGCTTTGGAACAAGTGATCGTGCCTCCTCAACGGCAAGCTCCACTTGTCGTTGCTCAAGTGGAGCGTATCTGGGGCCGAACGACACCATGGCCCGTTTCGGTTCCGCCTCTTTGGTTTCAGCGTCGGCGTGAAGCCACCTAGTAGCGGAGTGTGGTTCCACCCTGCTGAACATCATAGTCTGTCTGGCGCATCCACGTATTCCAGTCTTTAACAGCTCGCTTCGCCATTCTTTCTGCCTGTTACTTTCCTCAGTGTTGTCAGGATCGTCTACGTTTTCAGAAATCGCATCCACAGACTTCACAACAGGAGATGGCACTGCTTCTGCAGTAAACGGCCCAGAAACCCGTGTTTTAGTTCTGTCAATTTTTGGACTGTCGTATAATGTTTCAATTGATTCCATATTGTTTACGATAGATTTCAGTGCAATGCGAGGAACCACATCATATTCAAATCCAGATGATATGCCCTCTGGCCCGCATAATTTGAAATATTCAAATGACGATGTCATCAACCTCTGCTTAGTTAACGCTAGTGCTATTCTTGACGTGTCGCATGTGATCCATCGCCTTCCCCATTTTTCCGCCACATAGGCAGTTGTGCCAGAACCGCATGTGGGGTCAAGTACCAGATCTCCGGGATCTGTAACCATCAACATGATTCTTTCTACTACTTTGAAATTGGTCTGGACCACGTATATTCTTGCTTGAAATCCGCTTGGCAAGACATCTGTCCAAATATTAGTAATGTTTTTGTATGGGAAATCATCAAAATACCTTACATATCTTATGTGTTTACCGGTTTTTTCTATTCGGTTATTTTTTGCAAGTTTCTTTAACCCTTCGACTGAGGTTGACCACGAGCCCCTAGCTGGAGTAAAAATCTTTCCTTTGAACTCAAATTTTACATTCTTGTCCCCGCTTTTTGATGTAAGATCGCCCAACATGAAGATTTTGGAGCCTTTAGGTGTTTTGGTTGGATCTGCGCGTTCTTTTGCAGTCATGAGTCGCCTGATGCCGTTAGCAAGTTCCACATGCTTGTAAGCGCCGTCGTTTACAGGAAGATCCTTCTTGATGTACAAATTCCGATATTTCATATGCTTAATATCTTTTGCATACCACAACAAATAGTCTGCAACGGAATCAAGTGCTTTGCTTGCAGAAGAGGTTGTTTTTTGGAGTGTGATCATGTTAACAAAATTCTTCTCTCCAAATATTTCATCCATGATGAGCTTAACCCGCGATGCGTTTTCTAGAGATATCTGTACTACGCAACTTCCAGATTGATTTAAAAGGTTCTTGGACAGAAGTAGTCGATCCCGCATGTATGACAAGTAAGAATGAATTCCAAGCTCCCATGTGTCGCGAAATGCTTTGATCATTTCGGGTTCTTGAGTCAGATCCTCGTCCTTGCCATTTGTGACATCCCGCTTGTTGACAAACGGCTGGAAATTAGATCCGTATTTGATACCGTAAGGAGGGTCAACATATATCATCTGAATCTTTCCGGACATTCCCTCTTTTTCGAGAAGAGAATTCATCACCAGTAGCGAATCTCCGGCAATCAGTCTGTTTGACCAATTTTGGTCATGCTTGTAAAACTCTATCGCATTTCGGAGAGGGAGGTGGTTGTCTGGATCGTCAAAATAGCCAAACAGTGTTGCCTGTGATTGGTCTTGCTTTGGTTTCATCGCTTTTTCTAAGATCGTCACTGGATCTATTCGCTCATGAATGTGGAGGGATACCGTGTCTACCTCAAACTCTAGATTCTCTCGTTTGCTGGACCACTGCAGTTGTGGATCAAAGTGGGGATCATACGAATATTTCTTTTTTGGCTTATCTGGATCAGTTTCTAAAGAGACTAAGCCGACAGGTGGGTTGTTGGGCCTTTTGGTTTCATCATGTGTGTATTGGCTGACATTTTTTGTGTTAGATCTTGATCTTTTGGCGCGGCTTGCTCCACGGCCGTGGTTTTGGGCATTAGCAACACTGCCTTCACTCCCCCCCCCCCCCGTCCGGGCCGGTCGTCGTGCAGCAGTCATGGCGCACACTACACACAGGGGGTATTTCAGCGCTTCCATATCTGCAGTTAACGCAAATGTAGACTGCACGGCACGCCGTTTCCGGCCCGAAAATCCCCGGAAACGCGAGGTCTGGCGGGCCGTGGCCGCGTTGGGCGAGATCGCGGCGGTTATGGCAGCGCGCCCCGGGGCGCGGCGGCAGAAAGTCGGGAAGGGCCGGGGCGGGGGCGCGGCCGTGCGCGATGCGGCGCGCGGGATCCCCCGGCGGAACGGGCGGCGCGGGAACGGCGGCGGGCCGCGCGGGGAATGGCGCGGGAGATCGCCGCCGGGCGCGGCGGGCCGCGCGGGAGGATCGGGGCGGGCCACGGCGCAGCCATCCACGGAGAAACCAGCTACGGAGCAATTGGCGGCGGGCACGGGCCCGTGTCCTGGTACCACGCCAGGACGGCCACGGCGACCAGCGCCGAGTGCAGCCTGATCGGGCGCCCCGCGCAGGCCGCGTCGCCCGGCAACCCGGCCAGCGCGCCAACCAGCACCCACGCGTTGAGGAGCATTATGGTGATGGCCACGCACGTGACCCGGGGACCGTGCCCGGTGCTCCGGGTCTCTACCCGCATCGATTCCAGCAACCGGCAACACGTCCCTGTGCCCCAGCGCTTGGAGTACTCTTCCACGTCGATGCCCGGATCGTTGGTGGCGAACGCGATGTCTTTTTCGTGCGGCTCCTTGCGCCAGTCGTCCTCCTTGCTCCCGTAATGAAAACGGCAGAAAAGTGGATAATTCGACAATCCGCGGCCGGCGCGCCCGACGGA
Source organism: uncultured Candidatus Cenarchaeum sp. (assembly GCA_958295735.1). Taxonomy (GTDB): domain Archaea; phylum Thermoproteota; class Nitrososphaeria; order Nitrososphaerales; family Nitrosopumilaceae; genus Cenarchaeum. The sequence goes on along the minus strand of OY282369.1, from coordinate 1,996,867 downwards.
TGCCGCGGCCGGCGCGCCCGACGGATGCCGCGGCCGGCGCGCCCGACGGATGCCGCGGCCGGCGCGCCCGACGGATGCCGCGGCCGGCGCGCCCGACGGATGCCGCGGCCGGCGCGCCCGACGGATGCCGCGGCCGGCGCGCCCGACGGATGCCGCGGCCGGCGCGCCCGACGGATGCCGCGGCGGGACGTAAAAAAAACTCGCCATTTTGTAAATTATTCTTGGCATGCACGGTTAACAACCCAGGCCGCGATGCAGGATCGTGGCAAAGCCGGCGATCAAGGCGAAGAGGGGGCCCGGATACCTCCGCAACACCAGCATGGCGTACCTGAAGCGGTGCCACAGGAAGGAGAAGGACATCAGGGCAAGCGCGAAGCTGACCGCCTACATGCAGAGGAAGGAGGGCAAGACGGTGGCCGAGATTGCCTCCATCGTCAACAGGAGCAAGTCCGCCGCGCACGACTGGCTGGTTCGGGCCCAGGAGGAGGGCATACGCGCGAGGCGCGGGCGCGGGGGGCGCGGGCGGAAATGCCGCCTGGACGGGGCCCAGCCCAGGCAGCTCTCGGCGGATCTCGACGGCGGCCCCGAGTTGTGCGGCTTCGAGTCCGGCCAGTGGAACTCCGACCTCGCCCGCCAGCACGTGAAGGAAAAGTTCGGCGCGGAGTACACCAAGTCGGGGATGCGGGGCATCATGAAAGGGCGGAAGTTCTCGTGGAAGAAGCCGCGGCCGAAGAACCCGGGCGCCGCCTCGAAGAAAAAGCAGGAAGAGTTCAAGGAGCGCGCGGGCGAGCTCGCGCGGAAAAAGGCGGCGGAGGGCTACATGGCGGCGGCCGGCGACAATGCCGGCATCGAGAAGGCCCGGAACAGGCCCGGCTACGGGTGGTTCCGGCGCGGCAGGCCCGCCCGGTCCCACTCCTACCTGACGCGGGAGAAGATGCAGATCTTCGGGATCCTGGCCGCGGGCGTGTTCTTCTACGAGTCCTGCGGCAAGGCGAACGCCGACAACTACATAGGCTTCCTGGGGCGCGTCCACAAGAAGTTCGGCAAGGCGCTGATATTCGTGGACAACGCGTCGTACCGCAAGTCGGCGAAGGCCAAAAAGTTCCTGGAATCCCTCGACGGGGACATAATTTTGGAGTGCCTGCCGCCGCACGCGCCGGAGCCCAACCCCGTAGAGAGATGCAGCGGGGGGCGATCAAGCGCGCGCTCGCCGGCAAGATCTTCAGGACGCTGGACGAGATGGAGGAGTCCGCGCGCGGGACGTTCCGCGCGGGGGAACTGAAGCCCGCCAGGCTGTTCGACTGCCCGACGTGCTGACCGCCTCGGCGCCCCGCCCGCCCGCCGCCCCCGTTCCCGCGCGCCCCGCCTTCCGCGCCGCTTTTCCTCGGCGATGCCGGCCGTTCCGCGCCCCGCCGCCCCGCGAAGTCCCGATCCGCCCCCCGCGCGGCGGTCCGGCCCGCCGCGACCGCCCGCAAAACCGGAATCCGCCGGGCGTGCGGGCCGCGGATTGTAGTATATTCCATTTTTTAATTGTGCGCGCTACGGATCTCCTTTCGGCTACCATAATCGCGTGCGGGCACTGCTGGCCTTCCGACGGGGCGATCGCCGCGTCCTAGACCCGCTCGCGCCCGCCGGCCCCGTAATCGGCGGGGGCCCGCTATGCGTAGGGCGCATTCGGGCACGGCATGAGCCGCTTGACGCCCGATTCCCGGAGCAGGGATACCACCGACTGCGAAAAGAACTCGCGGTCCGTCATGACCTTCCCCAGCCGCACGCCGTGCTCCTTGCAGGAGGCGAGCAGGGCGCGCACGGCCCCGGCGTGGCTGTCGGCCGTGGCGTGCGGGAACATGCCCAGCGTGAGCCTCCGGCCGCCCGCGAGGCACCGCACAGCGCAGGACGCCTCGCAGGACGCCTCGCAGGACGCCTTGGACTTTGACGCCTCGTCCCCGCCGCGGACAAGCTCCGGGCCGGGTTTCTTGTCGAAGCGCCGCGCGCTGTGGAAGTCGATCGCCGCGTCGAGCCCGTCGTCGATCTTCCCGACGTGCCGCATCTCCGCCAGCACGTCGCGGATCTGCGCGTGCGGCGCCCCGACCGCCACGCCCGGAGCCGCGCCGTGCATCGCCAGGCGCACCCGCCCGCCCGACTGCACGCCGGTGCCGGCCGCGCGGGCCGCCTCCCGCGCTTCCCGCCCGGCCTCCGCGGCTCCAACCGTGCTGCCCTTGCCCGTTGCCGCCTCCGGGATGCACCCGACCAGGATGCGCGCCCCGTACTTGGCGTCGGGGGCGTCCGATAACCTGCAGACGCCCGCGCCTTTGGCTACCACGTCGATCATTCGTTCACATTAGTAGTGCACTCCCCTGATGCGTCCCGGGCGGCTTTTTTTCACGGTAGTTGGAAAGCCACCGGGACTATCATTTACGCATCTTCCGGTAGCCGGCCCCCGGGATCGCTGCCAGCCTCGGTGGCAGATTCCGCCACTTTTGCGTTAACTGATCTGTCAGTTAACGCAAGAGTAGACCGCCCGGCACGCCGTTTCCAGCCCGAAAATTCCACGAAACGCACGGTTTGGCGAGCCGGGGAGGCGCCGGGCGGGATCGCGGAGGTTTTGGCGACGCGTTTTGTAGCACGGCGCCGGAATGTCGGGGCAGGCCAGAGCCGGGGCGCGGCCGCGCGCGATGCGGCGCGCGGGATCCCCCGGCGAAACCGGTTGCGCGGGAACGGCGGCGGGCCGCGCGGGCATTTACGCGGGCGATCGCCGGCGGGCGCGGCGGGCCGCGCGGAAGGATCGCTACGCGGCGGGCGCGGGAGGATCGAAGCGGGCCGACTACGCGACGGGAGGCGGGCCCGGTCACGCGTCCGCGCCCCACCAGCAGGGCCATGGCGACCAGCGCCGAGTGTAGCTTGATCGCGGGCTCTTTGAAGGATGCATCGCTCGTCATGTGCGAGCTAACAGTTTTGAAGCAGTTTTCCCCGCAACGTCGGCTTTGGCCTCCGGGGACGACTTCGCCCCCGGTAGGGCGCCGGCCTGTGCGCCGCGCGACAGGCCGCCTTCGAGGCTCCCCCTGCCAGGTATCCGATGTCGAATTCGAATCTTACCCCGCCCATCCCACATGTCTCTCTCATGCTCATCAAGATCGCTCAGCAATCCGGGCCCTTCCACGAGCGGATCCCGCCCGCGATCTTCTGCAGCTTGGGGTTTTACGAGTGTGTCTGTAATGCCTGCGAATCCGCTTCAAAAGCGTGAGCTCGTACGCTTTTCCCGCAACCGCGGCCTCGGCCTCTGTGGACGCCTTCGCCCACCCGGGGCGCGGGGGCGCCGCGCCCGCGCGGCGGGGCGCCCCGCGATCCCGAGATCGCCCCGCGCCGGATCCGAAAGTCGGGATCGCGCATCCGGCGCACCTCCCCGAAACGCGCCAACGCGGTGCGGCTCCCGGCCCACGCCCGCCACTCCCCGCGTCAAAGACAGGGCGCGCCGCGATCCGGACATTGCGGGCGCGGAGGGGCCGGGGGCTAGACGCCCAAGATTTTTTTGAGCATCAGGCGGTAGTCGATATCGACCTTCTTGCTGCCCGCCGCCGGCAGAGCGAACACCAGGGTGGATTTTTCGGCGCGCAGCGCCGTGAGCTTGTCGGTTATCGGCTCCGACATGTCGTCGCTTACCAGCACTAGCCCCACTTCCGAGTCGTCCGAGAGTCGCCTGATCTCCTCGAGGGCCCGATCCGACGTGTCCGCCACGACGCCGGGCACCCCGGCGAGGCGGAAGCTCGTGACGAACGACTGGCTGCCGACGGTGAAGATCTTCAACCCGGCGCCGAAGCGCCCCGCTGGCAATTTAACCCTTTATCGGGCCGGCGCCGCGGCCGCCCCCGCGCCGGACGGATGCCCTTCCGCAACTGAAGCAGTAGTTGCGGACAAGCGCCGGGCGCGGGCGCCTGGGCGGCCCGCCCGCCATCCCGCGATCCGCGCAACGGCGCGCTTCCCTGCGGGCGGAGGCAGGGGCGCGCGCGGCCGCTCGGGCCCGGCGCGGGCGCCCCTGCTCGTGCCGGGATTTGCGGGGATGCGGGCTGCCGCTCGGACGCCCGCGGCCGCGCGGGCCAAAGATTGATTAAGCAACCGGCGGGGGGCGCTCCATGCCAGAGATCGACGCCGACAGGGACGTGTACCTGTTCACCCACGGCAGGTCCGACCTGCAGGAAAAGGCGGTCGCGGCCGTGGTGTCCAAGGGCTTCAAGAAGGAGAAGGTGGTCGCGGCCCTGCCCAGCAAGGCGGGGCAGGTCGGCGACTATATGGCGATGCTGTGGATGCCCCCCAACCCAGACCACGTGAAGATCCAGCGGATCACAAAGGTGGAGCCCGTGGAGCCGGAGGGGATGATCGGCCTGTGGAAGGGCGTGAGCAAGGACGACCTGTTCACGATTCCGCTGGGCAACTCCTAGCTGAACCCCGCCCCGAACCGCGCCCCGTCTTGCAACGGATCCGCCTGCGACGAGTCCGAGGCCTTTAGTTTCAGGTACAGCAGGGCCTCGCCGACCAGCCGGATCGAGGTTTCGGCGTCCGTCCCGCATCTGGCGGCGGCGATGCCGGCGTACCTGCGCATTACCGCCTCGTCCTGCTCGTCGGCCGAGATGCCGTCCGCCTCGAGGATCCCGGCCACGTCGCCTATCTGCTCGTCCGTGAATCCCGGATCGTCATGGTCGCCCCCCACGCGGTGTCACCCAACCGGTGCCTAAAGAGACTTTCCGTGGCGCCCCCGGCGCCGATCGGGGGGGCGGGACGGCGCCGCCTCGCCAGAATGCGCCGCGGCTGGGGCCGCCGGGCCCCGCTCAGGCCTTGGAGAGCATGTCTTTGACGGTTCTCACCAAGCCGACCTTCTTTTGCAGCCCGAGCTCCGGCTCAACCGTGAGGAATATCGTGTACTTTTGCGTGTATACTACAAGCTGGGCGACGTTTTCCCGCTCCACGTGGACGTAGAGCACCTTCCCGAGCGACTTGTCGAACTCCTTGCGCATGAGGCGCCTCTGGGCCACCTGCCGGCAAAAGTGCTCCTCCTCCTTTTGCGACTCGAGCGATGTCTTTCCCTTTTTCATTATGCCTTCCACTATGTTGCCCTTTAGGTCGACGAGGGCGACGAACCTCATCTTTGGGCTGTAGTCTATGATGGTCTCGACGATCTCCAGAAGGTCGTCCTTTTTCAGCGCCATGCCGGGGCCCCCGTGCGCCCTGTTATAATCCTTGAATTCGGGCGGCATCCCGCCGCCGCGGGGCGGCTTTTCTCCCTGGTCCACCCCGAACATGTAGGCCAGCCGCTCCCGGGCGGCATCCCGCCGCCGCGGGGCGGCTTTTCTCCCCCGGGACGGCGCCGCGCCGCCGCGCTCCCCGGCGGGGGCGCCCGCGGGGGACCGGCGGGCCGCGGAGCCCGCGGCGGCGGCCGCCGTCCCCGCCGCGGGGGGCGGATCCGGCCCCCGCCGGACCCGCAGAAGCGCGATGCCGACCCCGCGTTCGCCCGCCCCCGCCGCGGGGGGCGGATCCGGCCCCCGCCGCTCAGCCGCCGCCCATGTCGTCCATGATCCGGGCCACGAACGCGGCGTACTCTTCGTCGTCGAACCGAACCTCGTCCACCATGCCCTGCTCGACGGCCGACGCTATGGCCATCACGTGATAGCAACCGTCCTCCCGCCCCGACAGCTTGCCAAAGTAGTGGCCGGGGCACGAGCAGTAGTCCATTTCGGGATGGGCCCAGTACTCGCCGCGCTCCCCCACCACGGTCCACACCGTCCGGCCGCTGGGCAGGAACACGTGCATCTTTACCCCGTGCGCGCCCACCACGCCGCGTATCCTCGCGGCCCTGGATTCCACGCGCCGCGGGAGGCGGCCCCGTATATTCAGGTTGCCGGCAGGCGCCGCCCGGGTCCCGCCCTCCCGCGGCGCGGAAAAACGGGGCGGCGGTCGGCGGCGCTCCGCGGCCGGGCGGCCTGGCGGCCTGGCGGCCCGCCCGGCTACGCATATACCGCGCCCCCGCATCGCACGCCCGTGGCCGCGCAGTGCAGGATGGTCCAGCACGAGCCGGCCCTCGTGCTGTCGTCCGGCGGGAGGAGGCACCTCGTCATCGCCGACCTGCACGTGGGGCTGGAGGACTCGCTGGGCGCCGGCGTGAGCGTGGGCAAGATGACCTCGACGGGCGATCTGGTGGAGGACCTGGGGCGGGCTGTCGGAAAGTCGGGGGCCGACTCGCTGGTAGTGCTGGGCGACGCGAAGTCCGGCACCGGCTCGATCGTCGGGGGCGAGTGGAGCGGCGTAAGGGAGTTCTTCGAGGCCGCGCACGGCATGGTGGAGGACGTCGCGCTGGTCCCCGGAAACCACGATGCCGGCATAGAGCGCCTGCTCCCTGGGCGGACGGAGTTGGCTAGCCCCGCCGGGCTGGTGGTGGGCAACGTGCTGCTGACGCACGGGCACGCGATGCCCTCCGACAACCTGTCCCACGTGGACGGGATAGTGATGGGCCACGTGCATCCGGTGTTCCGCGGCGGCGGCTCCGTGCTGGACGGCAGGCCGGTCTGGCTGTCCATACGGGCTGACGGGGGGCTCCTGTTCCCCTCGCGGGCCGGCCGGGCCGTGGAGATAACCGTGGTGCCCGCGTTCAACCGGTACGCGAGGGCCGGGCGCGAGGGGGGCCGCGGCATCCGGGCGCGGGGCGGCGGCAGGGGCGGGCCGACGTCGCCCATAATCGAGAGGATCAAGAGGGGCCGCGGCTGGGAGGCCAGGATAATAACGCTGGACGGCTCCATAATAGGAGGCGGGCCCTCGTCGCTGGAAGGGGCCGCCTAGAGATCGGGGCCGCCGCCGTTGCCCGGCCGGGTGGGGGCGGCCCTGATGTTCCTCTCCGAGTTGCCGCCGCCGTTGCCGCCGCCGCCGTTGCCGCCGCCGCCGTTGCCGCCGCCGGCGTTGCCGCCGCCGCCGTTGCCGCCGCCGCCGTTGCCGCCGCCGGCGTTGCCGCCGCCGGCGTTGCCGCCGCCGGCGTTGCCGCCGCCGGCGTTGCCGCCGCCGGCGGCCGGCGGGTCCTCGTACGGCTCGAGCGGGAGAAGCGTGGTCTTGTTGCGCCGCAGCCACTCCAGTGTGCCTACGAACGACTCGGCCAGCTCCGTGGTGGTCAGGACGGGCACGCCCATCTCCAGCGCCTTGCGCCGTATCTGGTACTCGTCGTACAGCATGCCCACGTACTTTTCCAGCGTGGAGGTGCTAGGTATGTTTATGATGAAGTCGATGCGCCGGCCGTGCAGCAGGTCGGATATGTTCGGCTTGCGCTCCGGCTCGCTTATCTTGTGCACGACCGTCACGCCGGGCACGCTGCCGCGGAGGAACTCGGCGGTGTGCTCCGTGGCCAGTATCTCGAACCCCAGGTCCACCAGGTGCGCGACGGTCGGCAGCAGCCGCTCCTTGTTCTCCGTCCCGCCTATGGTTATGAGGGCCGTGCCCGACTCGGGCAGGTCGTACCCGACCGATGCCAGCCCCTTGGAGAGCGCGTCGTAAAAGCTGGTGCCGAAGCAGGCCGCCTCCCCCGTCGACTGCATCTCCACGCCCAGCACGATGTCGGCCCCGTCCAGCTGCATGAACGAGAACTGCGGCACCTTTATCCCGCACACGCCCGCCTGCCGCCAGCGGTCGTGCGGTATGTCGGGCAGCCGCCCGCCGAGGACGGCGCCGGCGGCCAGGTGTATGAGGTTGGTCCGGACGAGCTTGGAGACGAACGGCATCGATCGGGAGGCGCGTATGTTCAGCTCTATCACGTACACCACGCCGCCGCTCACCAGGAACTGCAGGTTGAACGGCCCCTTCACCCGGAAGGCCCTGGCTATGCGGCAGGTGTAGTCGGTCATGGTCTCTATGGCCTTGTTGCTCAGGCGCCACGGCGGTATGCACATCATGGCGTCGCCCGAGTGGACCCCTGCGCTGTCGATGTGCTCCACCACGGCGCCTATGACGACGCGCTCCCCGTCGCAGACGCCGTCCACGTCGACCTCGAGCGCGCCCATCATGAACTTGGATATGACCACGGGGCGGTCCGGCGAGAGGTCCGCCGCTTCGGCCACGTACGCGCCGAGCTCGTCCCGCGACCAGACCACCCGCATCGCCGCCCCGCTCAGCACGTACGAGGGCCTCACTATGACGGGGTACCCGACGTCCCTGGAGAAGCGCCCGGCCTCCTCCGTGTCCGCGAATGCCTGCCAGGGAGGCTGCCGTATGTGCAGCCCGTCCAGGACGGCGCTGAACTTGGACCGGTCCTCGGCCCTGTCCACGTCCTCCGCCGCCGTGCCCAGTATGCGCATGCCGGCGGCGGCCAGCTCGGGGGAGAGGTTGTTGGCGGTCTGCCCCCCCACGCACGTGACTATGCCGCGCGGGCGCTCGAACTCGGCTATGTCCGTTATCCGCTCCTCGGTCAGCTCCTCAAAGTACAGCCGGTCGCACACGTCGTAGTCGGTGGAGACGGTCTCGGGGTTGCAGTTAACCACCGAGACCCGGCGCTCGCCGTGCTCGCGCAGGCCCCACACCATGTTGACCGTCCCCCAGTCGAACTCGACGCTGCTGCCTATGCGGTACGGGCCGGCCCCCAGCACCACGATGCCCCGCTCGCCTGGCCCCACCTCTATGTCGCTCGACGACCCCCCGTACGTCACGTACAGGTAGTTGGTCTGCGCCGGCCACTCGGCGGCCAGCGTGTCTATCTGCTTCACGCAGGGGACGACGCCCTGCGCCTTGCGCGCGCGGCGCACCTCGGCCTGCGTGGAGCCGCGCGCCCTCGCTATCTGCTGGTCCGAGAACCCCAGCTCCTTGGCCCTGCGCATCGCCGCGGCGCCGGGGAGGGGGCGGGGGGCCCGGCCGGGGCCGGGGCCGGGGCCTCCCTCCAGCTCCGCGGCCGCGTCCACGATGTTCCGTATCTTGTCGACGAACCACGGGTCTATGGCGGAGAGGCGGCTTATGCGGTCCGCCCCGATGCCGCGCCGGAGCGCCTCGGCCACGTGGCGCAGTATGCGGTCGTCCGCGCCGGACAGGCGGCGCTCGATCTCCTCCTCGTCGCCGCCGGCGCCGTCCCCCCCGCCGCCCCGCGCCTCCTGGCGCCGCGGGCGGTTGAGCACCAGGCCGTCGTCGCCGATGTCCAGCATGCGTATGGCCTTCTGGAGCGACTCCTCGAAGGTGCGCCCCACCGCCATGACCTCGCCCACGGACTTCATCGTGACCCCCAGCCGGCGGTTGACCATCTCGAACTTGGAAAAGTCCCACCGCGGGTGCTTGCACACCACGTAGTCCAGGGACGGCTCGAAGCAGGCGGTGGTGGTCTTCGTTATGCGGTTGGCCAGCTCGGGCAGCGTGTACCCCAGCCCTATCTTGGCAGACATGTACGCCAGCGGGTAGCCGGTGGCCTTGCTGGCCAGCGCCGAGGAGCGCGAGAGGCGCGGGTTTATCTCGATGGCCACGAACCGCCCCGAGCCCGGATCCAGCGCGTACTGTATGTTGCACTCGCCCACTATCCCGACGTGGCCGGTGGCGCGCAGCGCCGCCGAGCGCATGGCGTGGTATTCGCGGTTGTCCACGGTCTGCGAGGGCGCCACCACGATGTTGTCGCCGGTGTGCACGCGCATGGACAGGACGTTCTCCATGTTGCACACCACCACGCTGTTGCCCGCCTCGTCCCGCATCACCTCGTACTCTATCTGCTTCCAGTCCCCGATGTACTCCTCGACGAGCACCTGGCCCACCAGGCTCGCGTTTATGCCGCGCCCCACTATCTCGTGCAGCTCTATCTCGTTGTGGGCCACGCCCCCGCCCTTGCCCCCTAGCGTGTACGCGACCCTCACTATGACCGGGTACGAGCCGAGCCACCCGACGGCCTCCCTGGCCTCCTCGAAGCTGGTCACGGTGCGGCTGCGCAGGACGGGGACGCCGCACCCGGCCATCGAGTCCTTGAATAGCTGCCTGTCCTCGGTGCTCCGTATGCCCGGCACCTGGGTGCCCAGGACCCGCACGCCGTACTTTTCCAGGACCCCCGCGTCGTCCAGGCGCACGCCGCAGTTCAGCGCGGTCTGGCCCCCGTACGCCAGCATCAGGCCGTCCGGCCTCTCGGACTCTATTATGGAGCCGGCGTACTGGGGGTCCACCGGAAGCAGGTAGACGCGGTCCGCGAACCGCGTGTCCGTCTGGATCGTCGCCACGTTCGGGTTTATCAGGACGCTCTTCAGGCCGTCCTCGCGGATGGCCTTGAGGCACTGGCTGCCGGAGTAGTCAAACTGGCGGCCGCTTTCGGCGGCTTTCGCCGGCTTCCCCGATCTTTATCGCCCCGCTTCCCAGCACGAGGATCTTCCGGAGGGTCTCCTTCCTAGGCAGCGGCGCCCTCCCCCGCCATCATCTTGCGCAACCGCTCGAACACGAACCTGCAGTCGTACGGGCCCGGCGAGGCCTCCGGATGGAACTGGACCGCGACGCACCTCTTCGTGCGGTGCCGTATGCCCTCCACCGTGCGGTCGTCCGAGTTGGTGAACCAGGCCTCGAACTCGGATCCCGCCAGCGAGTCGGGGTCTATGCAGTAGCCGTGGTTCTGGCTGGTCACGTGCACCCTGCCGTCCTCCAGGTTGAGGCACGGCTTGTTCTGGCCGCGGTGGCCGTACTTTAGCTTGTACGTGCTGGCCCCCCCGGCCAGCCCCATTATCTGCGCGCCGAGGCATATGCCCAGCATCGGCACGTCCATCCCGATCAGCGAGCGGACCGCCGAGACCGTCCGGCCGCACCGGAGCGGGTCGCCCGGCCCGTTGCTGACCACCACGCCGTCCGGCCGGTGCGACATGATGTGTTCCGCGGTGGAGTCCCACGGGACGGTGACCGCGCGGTACCCCATCTCGCGCACGCACCGCAGTATGGCGTTCTTGGCCCCCGCGTCCACCACCACCACGGTCCCCTTTCCCGCGTCCCCGTACACCGCGTCGCTCCCCCCCTCCCCGGCGCCCGCGCCCATGAGATGCTCGTCGGCGTACCTGGGGGCGGCCTCGAGCCGCCTCGCGGCGTCCTCCTCGTCTATCTCCCCGTCCGATACCACGAGGGCGGCCATCATGACCCCCGCCTCGCGGAGCGTCCTGGTGAGCGCGCGCGTGTCTATCCCGGATATGCCGGGTACGCCCTCGCCGTGCATCCACTCGTCCAGCGTCATGGCCATGTTCCAGTGGCTCGCCATCCCGGACAGCTCGTGCACCACGAGCCCCCGCGCCTGTATGGACTCGGACTCGAAGAACATCGATATCCCGTCGGCGTCGCGCCGGCCCGGATCGGGCACCCCGTAGTTCCCGACCAGCGGGTACGTCAGGGCGAGCAGCTGGCCCCTGTACGACGGGTCGGTCAGCGTCTCGGCGTATCCCACCATCCCCGTGTTGAACACGATCTCCCCGAACGAGGAGGCCGAGGCCCCGAAGCCGCCGCCCCGCATCACCGTTCCGTCCTCCAGGATCAACCTCGCGTTCTTCCCCGTGTGGCGCGATCTCTTTGTGCTAATCGTAACCCTCGCCGGCTGGCCCCAGCTGGGAATTTATATTTTGTGAGGCGGCGGCGCCGGTCGGGGGCGCGCGGCGGGGCGGCTATACCGATATTATTTCCAGCTTGGACTCGTCGGTTATTCCCATCGCGTCGACGAACCCGGCGGTCACCTCCAGCATGTACAGCGCCTGCCCCCCGGGGTTGACCGGCGTGCAGCTGGCCGTCTCCAGCGCCGACTTGCACGGGGGCACGTCCCGCTCCATGTGCACTATGTTCCCGGCTCCGTCGAACCACACCATGTCCAGCGGGAACTGCATGTTGAGCATCCACAGCGAGTACGCGCCCGGCTCGCCGTACACGAACAGCATCCCCTCGTCGTACGGGAGCCTCTCCTGGAACATCAGCCCGCGCACCCTCCTCGGCTCGGTGTCCGCCACCTGCACCTCCAGGACGTGGCCGCCGAACTTCACCGTGCCGCGCGGGAACTCGACCGCCTCCAGCTTCGAGTCGCTCGGGATGGAGAGCATGCCGGCCACCCCTATCACGACGGCGGCCGCGCCGATCGGGGCGAGCACCTGGATGCGGGTGGGCATGGCGCCCCTGCGGGGAGCCGCCCATTAAAGTATACGGCGGGCCCCGCGTGTAGACTTACGTCCAAACCGAAACCACGCCTAGCAACGGCAACCGCTCCCCGATCTCACGCCTAGATCACAATGGACGTAAGTCTACACGGCCCCGCGGCATGGGGTCGCGCACCCGTCAGTCGCAGGCGCGAAAACGCCCTCGCTGATCTATATTCGCGCCCGAGGAGCGGGGGTTGCTGGCCTCGTGCGCCCCGCGCCTGTCACATTATCGTCTTCTTGAACCCGGTTATCGCCGAGGCGTTCGCCTTTGCCTGGCTTCCGACGTCCGAGATGGTCGCGCTGTTGTACTTCCTGTCCAGGTACCGGCCGGCCAGTATCATTGGGGCTCCCACGGCGCACGTGGCGCCGGTCGGCTCGGGGATCCACAGCATTATGAAGCCTATTTTCTGGAGTTTTTTCCCCGGGGCGGGCGCGTTCCGGAGGGCGCCGAGGGACTTTGACGTGCGCCTGCCGCCCATCCCCGCTATGTCGCCGTACAGGCTCGCCCGCCGCTTGGCGGAGTCCGAGTACGCCCTGACTTTTGCCAAACGGCTCTCCATCGTGTCGGCCATCCGCGCTACTGTCTGGCGGGATGCCTAGTTAAGCCCTCGGTGCCGCGGGGCGCTGTGTTGACCCAAAATTAGTTCCGCCTAAGGATCGCGGGGCGCCGCCGGCCGGGCGCGGGCCGCACACGCTTGCCTCTTTCCCATCCCGCCGCGACTCGGGGCCGCCCCGGCGGGCCCGCGCGCCGCGCAGTCCTGGCCGGACGGCTGGATCCCTTGGCTGGCCGGTGCCGGCGCGGCGGAATCGGCGGCGGCGCGGCGGAATCGGCGGCGGCGCGCGGGGAACCGGCGCGGCGGAGGGGCCGGGGGGAGGCAGGCGCGCACCGCGGCCCATAGGCAGGAAATTATACCGGGCGGGCCGTGATGCGGGGATGGGCCGCAGGGGGGCGCGGGGCGCTGGCAAGGATGCCAGGCTGGAGTCCATAAAGGCGGCGCACGAGTCCGAAAAGGCGGCACTCAGCTCGCGCATGGAGGACTACCTGGAGGTCATCTCCGAGCTCGTGGACCTCAAGGGGTACGCGACCACACTGGACGTGTCCCAGTACATGGGGGTGAGCGCGCCCAGCGTCACCAAGATGCTGCAGCGCCTCGACGAGGGGGGCTACCTCGAGTACGAAAAGTACCACGGCATAAACCTGACCGCAAAGGGGGCGCAGGTGGCCCGCGGGATACAGCAGAGGCACGGCATACTCTTGGAGTTCTTTTCGATGATCGGCGTGGGGCGGGACGCGGCCAACCTGGATGCGGAGGGCGTGGAGCACCACCTCAACCCGCACACGACCCGGCAGCTGCGCAAGTTCATGGTGTTCCTCAAGTCGGATCCGGGCGTGCTGGCCAGGTTCTCGCGCTCCGGCGGCGGCTAGGATCCGGCGGGCGCGCGGGCGCGGGCCCGCGGGCGCCGCATCCGGGCGCTGGATCGGGGGTTGCCCGCGGGCGCCGGGCGCGGTTCCAGTTCAAGGCTACGCGCGCGGCGCCGGTTGCCGCCGCGCCTCGGGCAACGGGGCGCTGTACGGACGGGGCGCCTCGGGCAACGGGGCGCTGTACGGACGGGGCGCCTCGGGCAACGGGGCGCTGTACGGACGAGCCTGCGCGCGGCCCTAGTTGCCGCCGCGGCCGCCGCCTCGGCCTCCCCTGCCGCCGCGCCGCCCCCCGCGCCGGCCGCCGCGGCCGCCCCCGCCGCCGCCGCGGCCGCCCCCGCCGCCGCGATCCGGGCCTGGCCCGGCGCTCCACTCCCCCCCGTCGTCGCCGTCCGGGCCGCCGCGATCCTCGCCCTTGACCACGTCGATGTGGATGCCGCCGAGCGACTTTTGGAGCTCTTGGATGTTGGAGCCGGCCTTGCCGATCAGCCGCGGCACGACGTGATCGGCCACGGTGACCTTGATGCCGTTGTCCGAGACCACCTCGACCTCGGCGCCCGGATCGTAGTCCCTCCTGAATATCTCCGCCAGTTTCTCCTCGGCCATCTTGGCGATGGCCCCCTTTGCCTGCGTTTTAGTCACCGGTATGATGACGTTCTCCTCGCCGAACGTGTATATCTCGTACTCCAGTTCAGAGTCCTCGAAGTTCCTCACCTCGATGACCGGCCTGGCCAGGTCCTGCTCGGCCATCCCGGAGGGCACCTTCACCTTCAGCTCCAGCTCGTGCACCTTGGCGATTTGGCCGTCCTTGACGAACACCACGGTGTCCAGCACGCTGGGTATCATCCCGAGCTCTATCTTTCCTATGAACCTCTGCACCGCGTCCAAGGGCGAGTTGGCGTGGACCACCCCGACCATGCCCACCCCCGTCAGCCTCAGGTCGGAGAATATGCCAAAGTCCTCGATCCTCCTGACCTCGTCGAACACTGTATAGTCCGGCCTGACCAGCAGGAGTATGTCCGCGCTGTTCTCAAAGCTGCCGTCCAGCTTCGTGTACTGCGTTATGCCCTGCTCCACCTGGAGGTCGCGCGGGGACTCGAAGGTCTTGACCACCTTGCCCTTCCCGTGGTAAAAGTTGGCCAGGCTGGATGCCAGGGTGCTCTTGCCCGAGCCGGGCGAGCCGGATATCAGGACGCCCTCGGCCTTTTGCGCCAGGCGCGCCATGAGCTTCTCCGATATGTCGTAGTCTTCTAGGGCCATCTTCACTATGGGGTGCACTATGGTGATCTCGTACGCCTCGGAGAAGGGCGGCTGGGTGATCGCTATGCGGTAGTCGTTGTGCTGGATGACCAGGGCGCCGGGCTTGGATATCTCAATGTCCGAGCCCTCGGCCCTCGACGTCTCGAGTATCTCGGTGGCTATGTGGTGCAGGTAGTCCTTGGAGAGGGGGGCGTCGCTTATGTCCGTCAGGTCGAACAGGCCGGGCTTTCCCCTCTTGGCCTTGGCCCGGAGGCCCTCCTTGAGGTGGACGCTCATGGTGTCCGAGTCGAAGAACCTCAGGAACTCCATCTCCTTCTGGCGCCTGCGCTGGCGCACGAGGCTTGTCTGGATCCCCTCGGCCTCGGCCACTATGGCCTGCACCCTGTCGGACGTGTACAGGACGGCCCCGTTCGCCTTTGCCACGTCCTTGATTATCGCGTCTATGCGGCCCCTGTCGGACAGCATGACGTCGTCGACCGTGGGGCGCGTCCCCTCGAAGCTGATCTCGAGGTTGTGCCGCGGGGCCAGCTCCCTCATCTTCTTGACCTCCTCCAGGCCGATGAACCCGCGCTCCTGCTTTTGGGACGCCTGGGACTGGAGCTCGTCGACCACGGCCGCCGGCACTATGATCCGCGAGTCGTCGACCATGCCCTGGTCGATGAGCCGTATGATCTCGCCGTTGATCACTATGCTGGTGTCCACCACTATCTTGTCCGACGGCGCGCGGCGCTCGGGTGCCGCATGCCCGGGGGCGGGGAGCCGGGTGTCCGCTTCTGTCTCGTCCAACGGCGTGCGGCGATTTGTGGGCCTTTTAACCATAACTGTGCGGCCTGCGGAGGCCCGGCCGCGCCCTGTTCCCCCCCTTCCGGCCCGGGCCGCGCGCGCGGGACCACCGTGGGACGGGAGGCCCCCGGCCCGGGCCGCGCGCGGGCGCCCTCCGCGCCGCCCGCGCCGCGCGGGGGCGGGCCCGAAGGGGAGCGGGGGCGCGGGTCCCTCCGGCCGGAGTTCGAGCCGGGGCGGGGGCCGGGCGGGCCCGAAGAGGGGCGGGGGGCGGGCCCCCCCCCCCCGGCGCTGACCTGGATCGGCCGGGGCGTTCCCGCGCCCGCGGCGGGGGGAGGCGCGGGCCCGCGCATCCGGATTGCGCGTGTTTATTTACGACTCGCGCCTGATGCCGCGCGGGGGCGGGCATCGTGGAAGGCAACGCGGGCGGGGAAAGGGCGGCGCGGCAGCCGGAGGCGGCGCGGCGCGGCCCCGCTCCCTCCAACGATCGGTTCTACGCGCACTGCGCGGCGTACTTTGAATACCTGCGGAGGCGGGGCCTGCACGACTACCCGTTCGAGGACGAGTTTTACTACACGATGCCGGCCGTGTCGGGCTCGGGCTGACGCCCCGCCGGGCTCCCGGGGCGCGGCGGCCGGCACGCCCGATCGGGCGCACCCCAGGCCGCGGGCCGCCGGCCGCCCAAAGTTGGTGCGGCCTAATTTTCACGCGACGCGCGCGGGCCGCGCGGCATGAGGTCGCGCACCCGCCAGCCAGGCGTGAAAACGCCCTCGCTGATCCAGATTCACGCCCGAGGAGCGGGGGTTGCTGACCCCGTACGCCGCGCGCCGCCAAACAGGTAAAAGGCGGCCGGCGGGGGCGCGCGCATGGCCCTAGGGCGCGGCGCGGGGGACGGGGGAGCGGCCGTCCCCGCCGGGGGCCCGCGCGCGCGGAGGCGGACGCGGCGCTGAGCGCGGAGGACCTCGACGGCGTGCGCAGGCGGGTCGCGGGGTGCACCCTGTGCAGCCTCTGCGAGGGCCGCACGAACGCGGTGCCCGGAAGCGGCAGCGCCGGCTCGCGGATCATGCTGGTCGGCGAGGCGCCCGGCAGATCCGAGGACGCGCGCGGCGAGCCGTTCGTGGGCGCCGCCGGCCGCATACTCACCGAGGCGCTCGAGCTCGCGGGCGCGCGGAGGGACTCGGTGTACATAACCAACGTCGTAAAGTGCAGGCCGCCCGGCAACAGGGTCCCGACGGACGGGGAGCGCGAAAAGTGCATGCCGTACCTGGAGGCGGAGATCCGGCTGGTGGGCCCCAGCATGATATGCGTGATGGGCAACACGGCGCTCGGCTCCGTCCTGGGGCTGGAGGGGATAACGAGGCACAGGGGAAAGGTGGTGCGGAAGGGGGGCCGCGACTATTTCGTCACCGTGCATCCCGCCGCCGCCATCTACAACAGGGATCTGCTTCCCGTGCTGCGTGCCGACGTGGAGAAGCTCGTGCGGCTGGCGGAGGGCGGCCCGGCCTGAGCGGCCGCGCGGCGGCCGCGTACAGGCCGCTGCCCCGCTCGTTCTACTCCAGGGACACCGTGGAGGTGGCCAAGGGGCTGCTCGGCAAGACGCTGGTCAGGAGGCACCGCGGCGGCCCCCTGGCGGGGATCATAACCGAGACCGAGGCGTACCGCGCGTCGGACGATCCGGCCAGCCACGCGTTCGGGGGGGCCACGGACAGGAACGCCGCCATGTTCGGGACCGTCGGGGCCGCGTACGTCTACATGGCGTACGGAATGCACCACTGCGTGAACGCGGTGGCGCGGCGCCGCGGCGCGGAGGCGGGAGCGGTCCTGATAAGGGCCGTCCGGCCGCTGGCGGGGGAGGCGGCCATGATGCGCAACCGCGGGCTGGACGGGCCGAAGGGGCTGGCCGACGGGCCGGCCAAGCTGGCCCAGGCGATGCGCATAACGCGCGAGCAGTACGGGGCCGACCTCACGGATGCCGGGAGCGCCCTGTTCGTCGCCGCGGCCCGGCCCGGCCTGCGCTTCCCCGGCGCGGTGGCGCGGCGCCGCGTAGGCATAAGCCGCGGCGCGGACAGGCTGTGGAACTTCAGCATCGAGGCCTAGCCCCCCGTGTAGGATCAGCCGCTGCCGCGCCCGCCCTCGTCCTCGCCGTCCTCCAGCGTCCACGGCGCGGCCCTTCCCAGTATGCGGGCCCAGTCCAGCCGCAGCAGCAGGACGACCACCGCGGTGAGCGAGGCGCCGAACACCACCATCCCTATGTATACGGGCGCGGTATCCTCGACGCTCTCCAGCAGCGGCTGCACCAGGGGCAGGCCGAGAAAATGCGCCACCACCACTATAACGTAGTGCAGCACCACCTTTCCGGCCAGGGTGGCCACGAAGAACTTCCTCGGGTCGTACCTCGCCAGTCCCAGCGGGACGTACACGAGATCGTCGGGGATCGGGGTGGCCGCCGCCACGAACGCCGCTCCCGCGCCGTACCTCTTCACCAGCCTCTGGAACGGCGCCATCCTCTTGCGCGACTTTTCGCCTATGATCCTCCTCCCGCCGTAGCTGACGTAGAATATGATCTGCTTTGCCGCCGTGGCCAGGACCGCCGAGGAGATCGCGAGCGCGTGCAGGTCGAACTGGTCGCCCACCGCCATGGTGGCCAGCAGCAGGAACGACGGGACCGGCACGAACGGTATGAGCGAGCCGAAAAAACTCACGAGCGCCAAGAGGAGGTAACCGCCCTCTGTCGCAAAGGGGAACAGATCGGTGACGTCCAACCGCCGCATGTCTGGCCCGATTGTATTTAACTGAAATCTCCCGGGGCGGCACGGGGCCGGCGGCTCCCACTCCCCAGGCACGAATCCAGACCAGCGAAGGCGCTTTCACGCCCGTGACTGACGGGTGCGTGGCCTCACGCAGGGGGCGGGCGCGGGGCCGGCTTCCTTCCCCCCGGCGGGGGCGTTTCCGCTTGCGTGCCTTGCGCGATGCTGGCCGCGCCCTTAGGGCGGCTTCCTTCCCCCCGGCGGGGGCGGCTCCGCCCCCGCGCCCCGTGATGCGGCGGTCCAGGGTCCGGCGGCAAAATGCCAGTGCCCCGATCCGCGCCGCTGCCGGGGCCGGAAGCCGCGGCGGGGCGCGCCGCGACCCCGCCCGCATTCCCCGGGCGCCGGATGCCCGGCGGCCGCGAATCCCCCCGCGCGGCGCTTCCCGCCGAGCCGCTGCGCGCGGCAGGCGGCCTGCCCGCGCGCGGCGGGGCCGCGGGCGGGGTGAGGACGGCGCGCGGGATGCGAAAGGCCGCCCCCGCAGGACGGGTGCCTCCGCCGCGCCCCGGCCTCAGAACAGGCGCCGGCGGGTGCGCTCCGCGGCCGGCCGGCCACGCCCCCTTTTGGGGGCCGCCGCGTCCCGCTTTTGGCCCTTGTGGCTCCCCGCGTCCCGCTTTTGGCCCTTCGGGGCCGCCACCTTGCGGATCTTTTTCCCGTCGCTTGGAACGACTGCCACGCCGTTTCTGTGCCTCCTGAAGGTGATTCCCTTGGGCGTGCCAAAGAGATCCAGGATCGGCTTCGGAATCACCGCAAGGCAACCCCGCCCCTCGCTGTAGTGCAGTTTGATCGGAAACACCGTCTCGCCCTTGCTCCACCGTGTCATGCGTTTGCTTGCGACAGGGTATATTAAACCATTATGGATAAATTATACGTGGTGTTAATATGGGGCAGGGAGCCCCGATTCCCGGCAGAACCGCGGCAGGGGGGCGTCCCGTCCGCCCCCCATGCCAGCCCGCGCCCACGGCCCGGAATGCCGGCGACCGCCGCCCGGAGGCCGGATCGCGCGGCGGCCACAGGTCCCGGCGGGGCGGGCGGGCGGGTGAGCCGGAACGCCCGCGCCGCGCCGGCCGCCCTGCGGGGCCCACCGCGGCCCCCTTCCGCCTCGCGCCTTCGGCGCGCGGGGCCGCCGCCCCCTTCCGCCGCGCTCGTACCCGCACCCGGCAGCGTGCGAGGCCGCGCACCCGCCAGCCGCATGCATGAAAGCGCCTCCGCCGATCTGATTCGCGCCTGCGGGGCGGGGGCAGCCTGCCCCGTACCCGGCGGCTCCGCCACCATTAAAATACACCGCAGCCGCACGCAGGCCCGGGTTGGCCAAAAAGAGGTACGGGGAGATAGTGAACGCCATAGCGAAGATAAGCCCGTACATCCGGTTCGTCGGGGTGGTGGGGCCAGGCGGCGATCTCCTGTCGTACTTCAGGAGGCACGACCTGGATCCCATGCTGGACGTGCGCGGCACGCACGACCAGTTCACCCACATCGCCATCAAGACCGGAATGGAGTCGTTCTTCGACAGGAGCCTGGGGGAGGTGGAGTTCGTCTGGGAGGAGCGGGGAAAGGTGCAGATCATATCGTTCGCGATCAAAAAGCTCCGGGTGTGGGCGTCGATCGACAAAAAGGTGGTCAGGAGCGAGATGCTCCGGATAATAGACTCGTGCCTCCCTATAGTGAGGCAGAATTCCTGACGCCGCCGCCCCGCCCCCCCGCATCCTCCTCGTGCAGCCAGCACTTCACGTACCCGCCCTCGGGCATCCCGATGCCGGGCGGCTCCTCGCCGCACTTCTCCATCGCGCGGGGGCACCGCCCAAGGAACCTGCATCCGGAGGGCGGCGCGAGCAGGCTGGGGGGGTCGCCCGGTATGTGCCCGGGCCGGGGGCCCCGCAGGGTGGGTATGGACTCCAGGAGGCCCTTGGTGTACGGGTGCCGCGGATTCCGGTAGATCTGCTCGGCCGGGCCGAACTCCACCATCTGCCCCGCGTACATGATGCCTATCGACTCGCAGACCTCCGACAGCACCGCCAAGTCGTGCGTTATCAGCATGAACGACATGCCGCCCCGCTCCTTCAGGTCCTTCAGCGTGCCTATTATCTGCGCCTGCACCAGCACATCCAGCGCGGTGGTAGGCTCGTCAGCTATTACCAGCGCGGGCCTGAGGAGGAGCGCGATGGCTATGACGACGCGCTGCCTCATCCCGCCGCTGAGCTCGTGCGGGAACCTGCGCAGCACCCCCCCGTCCAGGCCCACGGAGGCGATCGCCTCCAGCATGCGCGCCTCGCGGTCCCCCTTGAACCCGTGCTGGTCGAGGGCCTCGGCCATCTGCTGCTTCACGGTGAACACCGGATCCAGGGCGTTCATGGCCCCCTGGAAGACCATCGCCACCCTCTTCCACCGCACGGTGCGGTCGAAGGCGCCTGGATCCATCTCCAGCACGGGCTCGCCGTCGAGAAGCGCGGTGCCCGACGTCACCCGCCCCCCCTGAAGCATCCGCACTATGGCGAGGCCCAGGGTGCTCTTGCCGCAGGCGCTCTCGCCCGCTATCCCCACCGCCTTCCCGCCGTCCAGGGATAGCGAGACGCCGTCCAGGGCGCGCACGGCGCCCCCGTCGCGCATCCCGTACTCGACCGACAGGCGGTCCACCTCGAGCAGCCCCACGCGCGCCCGCTCCCGCGGGCCGATTTCTGCCTTGCGGCCGGCCCCTCCCGCCCGCCGCGGGTCTAGGTTTTTTTCCCTTCTTGTCTATGTTTTTCAGGCTGCCCCGCATATTGCCGCGCGGCGACAGTACGGCATGACGCGGGAGCAGATCCTCCGCAGGATGATCGACGATCTGGCGGGCACCCCGGAGGACGATCCGGATCCCGCCGAGTGCAGGCGCTGGATCGACGCGCAGGCCAGGCAGAGGGGAATCGCGTTCCGCGAGATGGCCTTAGAGGTGCTGTACGGGTGCGACGAGGGGAGGGCCCTGCGGCGCTGGCTGGACGGCGCGGAACGGCCCGACCGCGCGCCTGACGGGTGCGCGGCGGGGTGAGGGCCCCGCGGCGGGGTGAGGGCCCCGCGGCGGGGTGAGGGCCCCGCGGCGGGGTGAGGGCCCCGCGGCGGGGTGAGGGCCCCGCGGCGGGCGGCGGCCCGCGAAGGCCCGGGCGGCGGGGGGAGACAGGCGGGCGGCGGCCCGCGCCGGGCCGGCGGCGGTCACTTGCGCAGGTTCAGGGGTTGCACTCGCAGCCCGCCGCGGTGGTGCCCGCCGAACCCCGCATCAGGGTCACTTGCGCAGGTTCAGGGGCTTGTACTCGCAGCCGTCGGGCCCGCAGTCCTTTCCGACGTAGGCGGCCTTGGGCCGGTACAGCGCGGGCTTGGGGGCCGCCTCGGCGAACTTTTCCTCTATCACGTGGGCCGCCCACCCGGCCACCCGGGATATGGCGAATATCGGCGTGTTCAGATCCATGGGTATCCCCAGCATGTAGTACAGCGACGCGCTGTACAGGTCGACGTTGGGGTAGATGTCGATCCCCTTCCTCTCGCGCATCTCGCGTATGGCGGCCCGCTCGACCCTCTCCGTTATCTCGAACCACGGCTCGCCGGTCTTCTCGGCGAGCCTCCTGGACATCTCCTTCAGTATGCGGGCGCGCGGATCGTACGTCCTGTACACGGCGTGCCCCATCCCCATGATCCTCCCGCCGGCGTCCATCCTGGCCCCTATCCACTCGTCGACCCCGTCCGCCGAGCCTATGTCCAGCAGCATCCTCATCACCTCGTAGTTAGCCCCGCCGTGGAGCTCGCCGCTCAGCGAGCCTATGGCCGCGCTCGCGGCCGAGTACATGTGGGCCCTCGTGGATGCCACCTGCCTGGCGGTGAACGTCGAGGCGTTGAACGTGTGATCCGCGTGCAGTATGAGGCACGTGTCGAATATCTTCTCGGTCTCGGCATCGGGCCTCTCGCCGGTCATCATGTACAGAAAGTTGGCGGCGTGCCCCACGTCGGGATCCATGTCGATCAAGTCCAGCCCGTTCCGCAGCCTCTGCCAGCTGGCCACTATGGTCGGCACCTTGCCCACCAGGTTGGTGGCCCTGTCGTAGCTCGCCTCCTTGCTGGAGAACTCCTCGTCGTAGTACCCCGCAAGGGCGGCCACGAACGCCTGGAGCATGTCCATCGGATCCGCATCCTTCCGCCAGTTCCCCATGTTGATCTGCATCTGCTTCGGTATGCGGCGCGCCTCGATCAGGGCGGAGCGGAACTGGCTCAGATCCTCGCTGGTCGGGAGGTCGTCGTGTAGCAGGAGGTACGCGACTTCCTCAAAGTTGGACTTTTCCGCCAGATCCGCAATGTCGTAGCCGCGGTAGAACAGCCGGCCGCGCGCGCCGTCAATGTTGGATATCTTCGTGTCGGCAACCACGACGCCGCGCAGGCCCTGGTTCTTCGTGTCCAACGGCGTGCCGGGGATTCCTGCGCTATTATACTTTGGCGGCGGTCACGCGTGTAGACTTGCGTCCAAACCGGAACCACGCCTAGCAACGGCAAGCCACCTCATGATCTCACGCCCAGATCACGATGGACGTAAGTCTGCACGGTCACGCGCGTAGACTCGGGTCCGCTGTGATCCAGGCGCGGGATCGGGGAGCGGTTTTCTGCCGCTAGGCGCGGTTTCGGTTTGGGCCCGAGTCCGCGGTCCCGCGCGGACTCGGGTCCGCTGTGATCCAGGCGCGGGATCGGGGAGCGGGCCGCCGTTGCTAGGCGCGGTTTCGGTTTGGGCCCGAGTCCGCGGTCCCGCGCGCGGACCGGCGCCCGGATCGAAGCCGCGCGGGGCGGCGGGGCGGGCGGGGCCGCATCGGTGCCGGACGTCGGCGATCGGCCGCTGCGGGGCCGGGCGCGCGGCCGCGCGCTCCCGCGCGATGCGCGATGCGCGGCTGCGGGTCCGCCCGGCCTTTCCATGGCGCCTCTTCCAGAGCCTCGGTTCCGCGCGCCGGGCAGGCGGGGGCGCGCCCAGCGCGCCTCCGGCGCGGGACGGGCCGCATCGATCGGCCCCTTTCCCAGCATCCTCGCTCGCATCAGCACTAGCCCTCGCGGGAAGGAGCGAGTTTTCTCCCGGCAACGGAGGGCGACGCGCTCTAGCCAGCAGGCGCGCACCCGGCAGGCGGAATGTCAAGCCGGTTCGCCGACGACGGAGCATCCGCCCTTCCCTGCAAGCAACGCCCCCGATCCCGGGCGCCGGAGGCGGCGCCGCTCAGCCGCCGGGGGGGCAACGCGCGCCGATCTGTTTTTCCCGAACCCCGCTCCGCCTGCGGGTTGCCCGCAGAAAATGGTGCACTAAATTTTAGCTTCTTGTCTAAATCCACAATTCTCGTAGGCATTACCGCACTTGCGCGCAATGATGGTATGGACGACGCGGAAAGGCTGTTCCAAAAGGAGGTCGACGCGATGATCTTGGAAGCGTCCCCAGAGGACCTGAGTAGGTTTCAGGAGATCGACCTCGCACTGCAGCTTTTGGGCGGTTCGTTTTACGACGCGTTCCTGGACAGGCGCCGCGGGTGCGGCGGCGGCAACAACACAGACATGCTGGCATCTCCCGCACGCGGCGACTCGAGAAAGAAAAACGCACCGTGAACACTGGCCGGTCCATTTTGATTTAAATGTGGGCCGGGGGGCGATCCGCCCTATGGTGACCGACAAGACGCCTGTGCGCGAAAAGATGTTGCGCAATGCCGCCGGCACTAAGACATCCGCGGCCCGGACGAAGAGCCCGGCCCGGACGAAGAGCCCGGCCCGGACGAAGAGCCCGGCCCGGACGAAGAGCCCGGCCCGGACGAAGAGCCCGGCCCGGACGAAGAGCCCGGCCCGGACGAAGAGCCCGGCCCGGACGAAGAGCCCGGCCCGGACGAAGAGCCCGGCCCGGACGAAGAGCCCGGCCCGGACGAAGAGCCCGGCCCGGACGAAGAGCCCGGCCCGGACGAAGAGCCCGGCCCGGACGAAGAGCCCGGCCCGGACGAAGAGCCCCGCGGCGGCCCCTGCCAAGCGTCGGGCCGGTGCCAGGACGCGCACGGTCTGCCTCTCGCACATGGAGGATGCCGACGGCATAAGCTCCGCAGCCCTGATCCGCGAGGCGTTCGGCGGCGACTCCGTCCTCGTGGACTACACCGAACAGATGGATGCGCTGAGGCGGATCTCCGAGGATCCCTCGCTCAAGACGCTGTACGTGTGCGATCTGGGCCTGAGCCAGAAGAACCAGGACGAGTTCGTCAAGATACTCTCCTCGCTCCGGAATGCGCGCGTCGCCGTCGCGTACATAGATCACCACGAGATCGACGGCGAGGTGGCAAAGCGGCTGGACGCCGCCGGCGTCAGGATGATTCACGACACGAACGAGTGCACCGCGGTGCAGGTGCACAGCGCGTTCCGGAAGCTGCTGTCTGACCACTCGTCGTTCGTGGCCGCGTGCGCCGCCATCGCGGACTACATGGAGGACAGGCCCCTCGGCTCGGCGCTGCTCCAGATGTACGACCGCCAGTTCGCGATGCTCAACGCGACGATCCTCACTTACAACATAGTGGGGCACCAGAGGAACATGGATTACCTGCTCGATCTGGTGGAGCGGCTGTCCGAGTCGCGGTACCCGTTCGAGATGCCCCGGGTCTTCAAGCACGTGCGGGAGCAGGCAAAAAAGATGTCCAAGACCATATCGTACGTGAAGGAGAACGTGAAGGTCATGAAGAACCTGGGCTACATGGAGGTGTCCAAGACGGGAGCCGGGGCGGCCGTCAACTTCGTCCTGGGGCTCTCCGGAAAGGACGTGGGCGTCGCATACAAAAAGCTGTCAAAGAGGGACGACTACGCCGTGTCGATACGCGGGTCCCGGTCGTGCGGGACGCATCTGGGCCGCCTCACCAACAGGCTGGCCGCGAAGCTTGGCGGCTCGGGCGGCGGCCACGACAGGGCGTGCGGGGCCATGATCCCGCTCCCCAACATGGCGCGGTTCGTGAGGGAGTTCAACCTGAGCCTGGGCTGAGCCGCGCCGGATCCCGCCCGCCCGGCGCCGCGGCCCCGCGGTCGAACTCGACCAGCGCCTCCACCTCCACCATGGCGTTCAGGGGGAGGCCGCACGCGCCGACGGCCGCCCTGGCGTGGCGCCCCCTGTCGCCGAACGCCTCGAGCATGACGTCCGAGGCGGCGTTCACGACGCGGGGGTGCCCCGAGAACCCGGGGGCCGAGTTGACGAAGCCGCCGATCCTGACCACCCTGGTCACCGCATCGAGCGAGCCTATCTCCTTCTCCAGCTGCGCCAGCACGTTGAGGGCGCACAGCCTCGCGGCCTTGCGGGCCTCCCCGGCATTCGCATCCGAGACGGCGCCGGAGTACAGCACGGCGCCGGAGCCGTCCACCGGTATCTGGCCGGAGACGTAGGCGGCGCCCCCCGCCACGGCCACCGGCACGTAGACTCCCACGGCGGACGGCGGGCTGGGCAGGCGCATTCCCGCGCGCTCCAGCCTCCCGCGGACCGACTGCACGCGGGGAGCCGGCGCGGCGGCGATTTTAGCCTTGCGCCCGCGCCAGCTTGGCGGGGGGCGCGGCGGCGAACTTTAGGTGCACCATCTCGCCCGAACTCCCCGAGCCCTTCTTGTACGTCATCCGGGTGGAGTAGCCCGCCCTGCGGAGGTAGCCGTCCAGTATGGAGGCCCACGGCAGGGAGCGGCCGCCGCTTGCGGCCGACCTTATGGCGATGTTGCCCGCCTTGTCGTCCAGGTCGGCGTGCCCCGAGCAGGCGATCTGCAACGCCGAGTCGACCAGTTCCACCACGTCGTCGACCGGCCTGCCGTTCAGGTCTATCCCGCGCCCCTCCAGCATCCCGAGCAGGTCTAGCCCTCGCCTGGAGGCCACGTCGGATCCCAGCACGTGGCCCAGCGCTTCCTCGCCCACCAGCCGCACCATCCCGTAGACCTCGCTCGCCTCGCCGCTGGTCATGTCGTCCATGCAGGCCGTGCCGGAGGCGTCCTCCCAGACGCGGGCGAACAGCGCCGACGTTGCGGCGCCCAGCGCCCCCGCGGACGGGAACGCGTCGGCCTTCCCGCTGGAGCTGTCCGCCGCGATCACGTCCACCCCGTCGAACACGATGCAGTTGTGGACGGTCTCGGAGATGCGGACCGCCGCCCCGCCGGGCACCGCCCTGTGCGCCCTGGATCCGACCAGCGCGAGGGGCATCACGATCATCACGTCCACCCCCCTCCTGTCGGCGGAGACCAGCTGGTCGCCGCACTCCGCGAGCAGGCCCATCATCCACCGGTCGGCCATGGCGCAGACTGTCTTGGTCGCCCCGTCGATCATCCTCCGCATCTGGCCCAGGGTGCCGCTCGCCTCGAGCCCGATGTAGGTTTTTTCGCGCGCCCCGCGCGACCTCCTGTTGCCGTCGTTCGTCTTCTTCAGGTCGGCCACCAGGGAGTTCATGGCCTCTATCCTGCCTATCTGGTCCTGCACTATCCCGTCGAACGCGTCCTCCGGGGCCACGGGGGTCCACGTCGTCGGCTTGCCGCCGTGCAGTATGGCGAGTCCCTTCGTCTCGAGCTTGTGCAGCGTGGGGTACGCCTTGGGCCTGGGTATGTCGGAGTAGTGGGCGAGCTCGCTGGCCGAGATGCCGCCCTTGGACACCAGGGTCACGTACGCCCGGGCCTCGTACTTGCTCAGCCCGAACTCGGCCAGGCCCACCGAGAGCGCCTCCGTCCCCGCCTCCATGCCCTGACGTCGCGGCATGGGTGGGCAATGCGCCGTGTGAAACTGTTTAGCCAAACCGCTCAAAAAAAGTTCCCCCGTCCCCGCGCGCGCCGTCACCGCGGTTACCGCGAATGCCGTGACGTCCCGCCTGATATACCCGGGCCGAGCCTTTAACGTGTGATGCAGGCCGCGGCGCGGGCGCCCTCCCTCCTCCTCCACCAGGAGCCGGCCGCCCGCGCCGCGGCCCTGCGCACGCGGGCCATACTGCCGCGGCTGGACCTGGCGAGGGGGGCGGTCGGGGGGCTGCTGTCGTCCATGCGGCGCGAGCGCGACCTGGTGCGCAGGCGCAACGCCGCCCGCGCGCCCGGCCCGGCCAGGGCGGCCCGCGAGGGGATCGAGAGGGAGATGCTGCTCCGCGTGTCCGTGCACGTGACCCGCCACATGCAGAGGCGGCTGGCCCGGCTCACCCTGCTGCGGCGGGCGCCCGAGGTGCTCCCCCCCATGATCCCGGCCGCGCGGGGGCTCAGCTCGGCGCTGCACGCCGCCTATCCGGGGTACAGCGCCCTGCTGTGCGAGGTCTCCTCCATACTCGGGAGCGTGATGGCGGACTCTGCGAGCATGACGGGGGCCTCGTGCGACTTTGGCCGCCACAACCTAGAGTCCGCGGCTCTGCTTGATGAAGCAAAGTTGATCGCCTGCTCTAAATTAAGCGAGCTGTATCCTAATCTAGCATTGCGTATACAAGACACCGGTTGAGCATACTGGGGGGGAGGGGCGGCAGGGAGCGCCGCCGGCAGGCGGCGCGCATAGCGGGACTCTCGGCGCTGGTGAAGGAGCGGTTGCGGGAGGGGCGGGAAAAGGACGCTGACGGCGCGTACAGGAAGGTGGTGGCGGGCATGGACGCCGAGGAGCTGCAGGACACGTACAGCGTGCTGCACATGGCCTGGTTCGTCCTCTCAAAGCACGAGGACAAGGAGGACGTGCGCGACCTGCTGCAGGAGTTCGTGGACGTGATAACCCGCTCCGTTGAAGACATCGGGAGGCTGGACGGCGACATCAACGAGATCGTGGTCTCCGCCGAGGACGCGATGGCGCGAATACGCGCCATGCAGCTGCGCATGGGGGGAGCGGAGAACGTCCATGCGGCGGAAAGGGAGGCGAGGGGGCCGGCAACCGGCCTCCCGGCCGCCTTTCCGGCGGCCGAGGCGCCCCCTCCGGCGGCCGAGGCGCCCCCTCCGGCGGCCGAGGCGCCCCCTCCGGCGGCCGAGGCGCCCCCTCCGGCGGCCGAGGCGCCCCCTCCGGCGGCCGAGGCGCCCCCTCCGGCGGCCGAGGCGCCCCCTCCGGCGGCCGAGGCGCCCCCTCCGGCGGCCGAGGCGCCCCCTCCGGCGGCCGAGGCGCCCCCTCCGGCGGCCGAGGCGCCCCCTCCGGCGGCCGAGGCGCCCCCTCCGGCGGCCGAGGCGCCCCCTCCGGCGGCCGAGGCGCCCCCTCCGGCGGCCGAGGCGCCCCCTCCGGCGGCCGAGGCGCCCCCTCCGGCGGCCGAGGCGCCCCCTCCGGCGGCCGAGGCGCCCCCTCCGGCGGCCGAGGCGCCCCCTCCGGCGGCCGAGGCGCCCCCTCCGGCGGCCGAGGCGCCCCCTCCGGCGGCCGAGGCGCCCCCTCCGGCGGCCGAGGCGCCCCCTCCGGCGGCCGAGGCGCCCCCTCCGGCGGCCGAGGCGCCCCCTCCGGCGGCCGAGGCGCCCCCTCCGGCGGCCGAGGCGCCCCCTCCGGCGGCCGAGGCGCCCCCTCCGGCGGCCGAGGCGCCCCCTCCGGCGGCCGAGGCGCCCCCTCCGGCGGCCGAGGCGCCCCCTCCGGCGGCCGAGGCGCCCCCTCCGGCGGCCGAGGCGCCCCCTCCGGCGGCCGAGGCGCCCCCTCCGGCGGCCGAGGCGCCCCCTCCGGCGGCCGAGGCGCCCCCTCCGGCGGCCGAGGCGCCCCCTCCGGCGGCCGAGGCGCCCCCTCCGGCGGCCGAGGCGCCCCCTCCGGCGGCCGAGGCGCCCCCTCCGGCGGCCGAGGCGCCCCCTCCGGCGGCCGAGGCGCCCCCTCCGGCGGCCGAGGCGCCCCCTCCGGCGGCCGAGGCGCCCCCTCCGGCGGCCGAGGCGCCCCCTCCGGCGGCCGAGGCGCCCCCTCCGGCGGCCGAGGCGCCCCCTCCGGCGGCCGAGGCGCCCCCTCCGGCGGCCGAGGCGCCCCCTCCGGCGGCCGAGGCGCCCCCTCCGGCGGCCGAGGCGCCCCCTCCGGCGGCCGAGGCGCCCCCTCCGGCGGCCGAGGCGCCCCCTCCGGCGGCCGAGGCGCCCCCTCCGGCGGCCGAGGCGCCCCCTCCGGCGGCCGAGGCGCCCCCTCCGGCGGCCGAGGCGCCCCCTCCGGCGGCCGAGGCGCCCCCTCCGGCGGCCGAGGCGCCCCCTCCGGCGGCCGAGGCGCCCCCTCCGGCGGCCGAGGCGCCCCCTCCGGCGGCCGAGGCGCCCCCTCCGGCGGCCGAGGCGCCCCCTCCGGCGGCCGAGGCGCCCCCTCCGGCGGCCGAGGCGCCCCCTCCGGCGGCCGAGGCGCCCCCTCCGGCGACCGAGGCGCCCCCTCCGGCGGCCGAGGCGCCCCCTCCGGCGGCCGAGGCGCCCCCTCCGGCGGCCGAGGCGCCCCCTCCGGCGGCCGAGGCGCCCCCTCCGGCGGCCGAGGCGCCCCCTCCGGCGGCCGAGGCGCCCCCTCCGGCGGCCGAGGCGCCCCCTCCGGCGGCCGAGGCGCCCCCTCCGGCGGCCGAGGCGCCCCCTCCGGCGGCCGAGGCGCCCCCTCCGGCGGCCGAGGCGCCCCCTCCGGCGGCCGAGGCGCCCCCTCCGGCGGCCGAGGCGCCCCCTCCGGCGGCCGAGGCGCCCCCTCCGGCGGCCGAGGCGCCCCCTCCGGCGGCCGAGGCGCCCCCTCCGGCGGCCGAGGCGCCCCCTCCGGCGGCCGAGGCGCCCCCTCCGGCGGCCGAGGCGCCCCCTCCGGCGGCCGAGGCGCCCCCTCCGGCGGCCGAGGCGCCCCCTCCGGCGGCCGAGGCGCCCCCTCCGGCGGCCGAGGCGCCCCCTCCGGCGGCCGAGGCGCCCCCTCCGGCGGCCGAGGCGCCCCCTCCGGCGGCCGAGGCGCCCCCTCCGGCGGCCGAGGCGCCCCCTCCGGCGGCCGAGGCGCCCCCTCCGGCGGCCGAGGCGCCCCCTCCGGCGGCCGAGGCGCCCCCTCCGGCGGCCGAGGCGCCCCCTCCGGCGGCCGAGGCGCCCCCTCCGGCGGCCGAGGCGCCCCCTCCGGCGGCCGAGGCGCCCCCTCCGGCGGCCGAGGCGCCCCCTCCCGCCAAGAGCCCCGCCCGCCCGTCGTGCCCGTGGTTCCCCACGGGCCGGAAACAGGTGTGAATAGTTTGACATGAAACCGCAATTAAGCTCACACCAGCCAATGCCGCCTCAAAGGGACACCACAGGTAGGAGGAGATACGGATGAGCATGGCACCGCAGGAACTGGAGAACAGCGCCAGCAAGTACGCCGGCGAGGCGATCAAGTGCGACTCGCAGGGCGCGCGCGGGATGGCGATAACGAACTACCAAAAGGCGATCGACTCGCTGATGAAGCTCATGCAGTTGTACCCGCGCAGCAAGCTCAACCCGATATACAAGGAGCGCACGGCCTCCTACCAGAAGCGCATCAAGCTGCTGCGCGAGTCCGCGCCCATAGAGCCGGCGGTCGATCCCTCCGCGTCCCCGGCGGAGCAAAAGTCGAACCTCGCCGAGCACCAGGCCAAGAACGACTTCGAGGACCTGATAATGAAGGAAAAGCCGAACATCAGCTGGACGGAGGTGATCGGGCTCGACGACGCTAAGAACGCCCTGCGCGAGTCCATCGTGTACCCGTCGAAGAGGCAGGACCTGTTCCCCCTCGGGTGGCCGAGGGGCATGCTGCTGTACGGCCCCCCGGGTTGCGGCAAGACCATACTGGCGGCGGCCACCGCCAGCGAGATCGACGGCTACTTCATAAACGTGGACGCCGCCTCCATGATGAGCAAGTGGCTGGGCGAGGCGGAAAAGAACGTCTCAAAGCTGTTCTCCATGGCGCGCGGGTACGCCGAAAAGGAGGGCAAGCCCGTGATACTGTTCGTCGACGAGGTCGACTCGCTCCTGGGCTCGCGGAACAGCGAGGTGGGGGGCGAGGTAAGGGTGAAGAACCAGTTCCTCACCGAGATGGACGGCGTCAACGGGAAGGGCAAGGACCTGAAGTTGTACGTGATAGGGGCGACCAACAAGCCGTGGAGCCTGGACTGGCCGTTCCTGCGCAGGTTCCAAAAGCGGATCTACGTGAACCTGCCCACGGTCGAGGCGCGCCACAACCTGTTCTCGCTGTACACGGATCCGCTCAAGAAGGAACCCAGCCTGAAGATCCCCCTGCTCGCAAAGCTGTTCGAGGGGTACAGCGCCAGCGACATAAAGGACGTCTGCCAGGCGGCCCAGCTGCGCGTGGTCCACGAGATGTTCAACAGCCCCGAGTACCGCGAGCCGACGGGCGAGGGCGGGGACGGCGGCGGGCAGGACGGCGGGGGCGAGCCGGCGCAGCAGCCCCGGGACGTCGCGATCGCCGACTTTCGGAACATCATGACCCGCAGGAAGCCGAGCGTCTCGCACGAGATGCTCAGGGCGTACTACCAGTGGAGCGAGAACTTCAAGGCGCTCTAGGAGCGCGCCCCCGCCGGAGCCGATCGCCGGCGTCCGATGTTGCGGCGGGTTGCTAGCTTCCGCCCGGATCGGTCCCCGGCCAGCCGCCGGCAGCGCGGGCGGGCGGCACCGTATAATACGGGCGCCCCCTTCGCGGGCCGTGATCGAACACGCGTGGCTCGTGCCGCTGGGCTTCGCGGCCGGGCTACTCGGATCCATGATAGGGCTGGGCGGGGGGATCGTCATGGTGCCGGCGCTCATCTTCGCCGGGGTCTCCCCGGCGGCGGCGGCCGGCACGAGCCTCTTCGCCGCGTTCACCAACGCGGCCGCCTCCACCGTGACGTACGCGCGGCAGCGCAGGATAGACTACGCGGCGGGAGCCAGGCTGGGGCTCATGTCCGTGCCGGGAACGGTCGTCGGCGCGTACGCCGCGGCCGAGGCCTCGCCGGCCGCGTTCAAGGCGCTGTTCGGGGCGGTGCTAGTCGCCTCGGCCGCGTACATGCTGCTGGGGGGAAGGATCGCGGGAGGCCGGCGGGCCGGGGCGGCCCCCTCCGGCGCCGCGGCGATGCTCGGGGTGGCGGGGGCCAGCTTCGGCGCGGGGGTGGTGTCCAGCTTTTTCGGCATAGGGGGCGGGGCGGTGTTCGTCCCGCTGATGATCGCCCTCATGTGCATGAGCATGCGGAGGGCCGCCCCCACCTCCCAGTTCATCCTGCTGTTCGCCTCCCTTTCGGGGCTGGCCGTCCACGCGGCGCTGGGCCACACCGCGCTGCAGATGGCGCTCATGCTGGGGATCGGCGCCTTCGCCGGGGGCCTGGCCGGCGCGCGCCTGTCCCTGTCGGTGGGCGAGTCCAGGCTGGCGATGCTGGCGGCCGCGGCCATAGCGGCCCTCGCCGCCAAGATGTTCTACGATGCCGCGGCCTCCGGCGCGGGCGCCCCCGCGTAGGGCGGGCGGCCGGCGGGAAGGCCGCGGAACGCAGGCCCGCGCGCGCCGGGGGCCGGGATCGCCGCGCGCCGGGGCCGGCCCTCAGGCCTTCCGCGACTCGTCCACGCAGAACACGACCTCCCCAGACGAGGGGGCCGCGGGGGACAGGAAGTAGTCGAACGCGTCTGCCAGGCGGGCGTCGTCCGGCTCGCGCCCGTCGGCCGCGCCCGGCAGCGCCACGAACGCGCGCAGGCCGGAGCCGAGCACGTCGGAGAGTTCCTGGTTCACGGTCGCGGCGAGCGGCCTGAGGGCACCGCGGAATATCTCGGCCCTGGCCCTGCGGGCCCCGTGCACCTTCTTCCCCGCGGGCAGGGAGGGCCCCACCACCACGGCAACCCGGCCGGAGCTGCCCTTGTACAGCCGCGGGTCGGAGCCTCCCCCGGGCACGAAGTGCTCCAGGGCGCAGCGCAGCACGGCGGCCGGCCTCTTCACGAACCTGTCCACGAGCAGATCCCACTCGGCCCTGGACATGCTGGCGAGCGGCGGCGAGTCGGGTACGTCCCCGGTGACGTGGACCGCCGCGGCCACCGGCCCGGCGTTGGCCGAGGCGGCCGAGAACCACCGGCCGATCGCGGCGGGGTCGCCCAGGTCGGCCGAGTGCGAGTGGAAGCGGTCGGATATGGTCCTGCCGATCTCGGCGGGGGCGTCGCCGGACACGAGGCACACGGGGGTGGCCCCCCGCCACTGGGCGTGGGCGGCCAGGTACGCCGCGCGGCGCGCGGCCGCGGGGGCGGCCGCGTCCACCGCTATGACGACCGAGCGGCCTGACAGGGCCGGGGCCGGCGAGGCGGGAGCGGCGTTGGCCACGTGCGCCCTCACGGGATAGAACACGCGGTCGGCCGGGACCACCCTGCCGTTGAGGGTCCCGGCCAGGCCGGGGCCGGCCAGGGCCAGGACGGTCGCGGCCACCTGCTCCTGCGAGAGGAACTGCCCGTCGGGTATCATCCCCGACGTGTTGGCCTGTATGCGCTCGGCCACCGAGCGCACCTTGTCCAGCAGGCGCCGGAGCGTCGCCTCCGCGCCGGCATCCGGCGCGCCCCCCGCCAGGCGGGCCGCCTCGCCGGATATTCCCGCCGAGACGGCCCCCTCGTCCTCCCCCAGGAGCGGCACCAGGCGCCGGCAGGCCTGCTCCACCTGCGCCGGCTCCAGCCCCTCGAACCCGCCCACCCTCATGAACTCGGCGGCGGCCTTTGGGTAGACGGTCTTGTATATGCGGTCGGAATGGACGGGCCCCGGGTTGGTCGCTATGGATATGATCCCCCGCTCGCGGAGCTCCCACGAGAGGGCCTCGGCCAGCCGGTTCTTGGCTCCCTGCGCCGCGGTGTACGGGTCGCGGAACCTGTACGGGCGCTGCTCCAGGGGCCTCTCCTCCGTGAAGAACGTCGATATGGTGATTATGCGCCCCCCCTGGCCCATCACGGAGAGGGCCTGCCGCGACACCCAGAACGTGCCTGTCAGGTGTATGTCCACCGCGCTGCCGAACTCGGCCGGGTCGGCGTTGGCGAAGCAGGTGACGGGCCCCGAGACCCCGGCGTTGTTCACCAGTACGTCGAGCTTGACGCCCGATCCCGAGAGCGACTCGAACATGCCGGTCACCGCGCCCTCGTCCGCCACGTCCACGCCCGGAAACGCCGTGACCGTGGCGCCCGCGCCGGCCCCTGCCGCTTCCTCGCGCAGCGCGGCGGCCGCCTCCTCGAGCGGCTCCCTCCTCCTCCCCAGTATTACGACGCTGGCGCCCTCCCGCGCGAACGCCGCGGCGACGGCGCGCCCTATCCCCGTGCCGCTACCAGTGACCATGGCGGTCTGCCCATCAAAGGCTGGCATGGGGCGCATAGCGCCCGGCCGTATTTAATTCGAATGATCGCGCGCGGCGATCCGCGGCGGCGCGGGGAGGGGCGGCGGGGGCGCGGGGGGCCGCGCGGCGGGCGGGGGCGGCGGCCGCCGCAGAATCCCCGCGTCTGGAAAACGCGCGTTTTGGCGGGCCGGGTCGGCGCCGGGCGGGAACGCGGCGCGCGGGCGCGGGCCGATTCCCTCGCCGCGCCTGCATCGGATGCGGACAGCCTGCCCGCAGCCTCGGCCGGCAGGCGGGCGAGCCCGCACGGCCGCGTCCGGTAGTCCGTGTCATAATCGCGCCCGCGGCGGCCGCGGCAGGGCGGCTTTTCACGCCCAAAATTCGAGTCGCGGGGCGAACCGGCGCCCGGAACAGGGTTTTATTACGCGCGGGCGGCGCGGGGGCCGTGATGCGGCATCTGGCGGCCGCGCTGCCGCTTTTGCTGGTCCCGCTCGTCTTGGCCCCCGCCGCGCACGCGGGGATCGGCTCCCAGTCCGGGTCCGCCGACCGGGGCACAGGGGGCACGGACCTCGGCGGCAGCCCCGGATTCGCCGTGGAGACCGTGGCGGACGGCCTGCGGGTTCCGTGGTCCGTCGACGTGGCGCCGGACGGGCGCCTGTTCTTTACCGAGAGGGGAGGCGACGTCTGGATAATCGGGGCGGACGGCGCCGTGCCGGAGGCGCCGGCGCTCAGCATGGACGGCGTCGGCTCCGGCGAGGGCGGGTTGCTCGGCATAGCGCTGGATCCCGGGTTCGAGGAGAACCGCCTAGTCTACCTGTACCACACGTACGGCCAGCTGTTCTCCACGTACAACAAGGTGTCCAGGTTCGAGGAGTCCGGCGGCAGGCTGGCGGGCGGGACGACCGTGATCGACGGGATACCGGGCGCCCACATACACGACGGCGGGCGGATCAGGTTCGCGCCTGACGGCACCCTGTACGTGGCCACGGGCGATGCCGCCAGCATGCGGCTGGCGCAGGATGCCGGATCGCTTGCCGGCAAGATACTCAGGATAAACCCCGACGGAAGCATCCCGGCGGACAATCCCGTCCCGGGCTCGCCCGTATTCTCGCTAGGGCACAGGAACCCGCAGGGGTTCGACTGGGATCCGGCCACCGGAGCGCTCGTCGCCACCGAGCACGGCCCTTCTGGGGAGGCGGGATTCGGGCAAGACGAGATCAACGTGGTGGAGGCCGGCGGCAACTACGGCTGGCCGGATGCGGTGGGGGACGGGCGGGCGCCGGGGACGATCCCCCCCGCAGCCCACAGCGGCGGGGAGACGTGGGCCCCGTCGGGCGCTTCCTTTTACGGATCAGGCGCCATACCGGAGTTCGAGGGGAGGTTCCTGTTCGCGGCGCTGGCCGGCAGGGCCCTCTTCGCCGCGGAGATCGGGGCCGACGGGACCGTGCATGGGATCGAGCGCTACCTTTCCGGGGAGTACGGCAGGCTGCGCGACGTGGTGGTGGACGGCGGCACGGGAAGCGTCTACGTGCTCACCAGCAACAGGGACGGGCGCGGGATCCCCGCGGAGGGGGACGACAGGATCCTGGCGCTGGTTCCGGCAGGCGGGGGAGGCCCCCCGCGCGAGTGCGGCGATGGGCACGTGCGCGTCCTGAAGATGGCCACCGGCGAGCCGGCCTGCGTGAAGCCGGGCACGGCCGCGGAGCTGATCAAGCGCGGCTGGGCGGCGCCCCTGGGCTAGCTGCGCCGGCGGCCCTCCCGGCCGGGACGCCGCGTCCCGCGGCGGCGCGCCGAAACCGGCGGGCCTCTCGGCCGCGGGCCGGCAAGGGCGGCGGCCCGGCGCTGCGCCCCCGCCGGTGCCCGCGGCCGGCGCGGGGGACCGCGCCGCCGGGCAGGACGCGCCGCGGGCCGGCGCCTGCCGCCCCCGCCGGGCGGGCGGGGGGCACGCGCGCCGGGCAGGCCGCGGCCTGCTGGGTAGGGCGCTCGGCCGCCTCCCGCACGTGCAGGATCCCGCGCCGATGCCTTCCCCGCTCGCGCGGAAGAGCGGGCGGCGGGCCGCGGCGCATGGCGCCGCCGTCATCTCGCCGGCCGCCCGAACTGGCCGATCTGTGTTGTACGGAAACATGTCACCTAGCTCCCGGAGGCCAGCGGGCGGCTTTTCCAAGGCGTGCCGACCACAAAAGCGGATGGCGGGCTTCCCGGCCGGCAGGCAGAACAAGTACGCGATCAGGCAGCACGGGAAGGGACGCAGGACATCCCGGATGGCCTGGGGGATCAGGGCGCGGCCCGGCGGCGCGCGCGGGAGCTGCACGCGGGATGCGGGCGGGCGGGCCGCGTTCCGGCGCCCCGGCGGGCCTCCCGCACGGATCGCCACGCGGGATGCCGATCCGGCGGCGCGGCGGCGCGTGGCGGGGCACGCGGGCGCCTGGCGCGCGGGCGGGGCGCCGGGGGCCGGCCGCACCGCAATCCGCGGCGCGTCCTGCGGGATCGCGGAGGATGCGGGCCGGCAGCTCCGCCTCCGGCCGGGCCGGGGCGCAGCAAGCGGGTCCGTTTCGCGACGCGGCGCTCCGGCGCCGCGCGACGCGCGGGCTACGCGAAGCGGGGGATTCGCGCTCCGGAAGCTTCGGCCCGCGATTTCGACCGGGGAAAATTTCGCCACGAATGGTGCCGTTCGGGTAGCAGTTTGGCCCCAAAGGGCGAAGTTTTTAGCGAGCGACCGCGCGGCCGCATGCCTCGGCCATTCGTCCCGATGCGCGGCGGGCGCCGCATGCCCGGGGAGGCGGCCCCGGGGAACGCGGCGGCCGCGCGGCGCGGGGCCGCGA
Source organism: uncultured Candidatus Cenarchaeum sp. (assembly GCA_958295735.1). Classification (GTDB taxonomy): domain Archaea; phylum Thermoproteota; class Nitrososphaeria; order Nitrososphaerales; family Nitrosopumilaceae; genus Cenarchaeum. The sequence goes on along the minus strand of OY282369.1, from coordinate 1,959,497 downwards.
AGCGGTTCGGCGCGCCCGCGGCGATGCGGGCAGGCAACGCCCGCGCTCCGGGACGGGGAGTCCGCGGAAGGGACTGCGGGAAGGCGAGCGGGGGATCGCGGCGGCCGGCCGTGCCGGGGGGCGATCTACAGGAGCTCGGCGTCGATCCGGCAGGCATCCGCTCCTGCTTCCCGCGGACCGGCGGCAGGCCGGGGAGGTACTTCGGGACAGGGGAAGCAGAGATCGCGTGCCGCCAGAGCCCGCCGGAATTCGCCGCGGTCCGCAGCGGGCGGAGGCCCCGCCGCCCGCCGGGCACGGACGGCCCGGAGGCCCCGCCCGGCGCATTCCCCGCCAAGGACGCGAAGGCGATCGAGAAAAACAACCCGCGCCGGACAGAGGAGGACGCGAGCGAACAGGTGACATGATTTCCGTACAACACGCCGAACTGGCCGATCCCATAAGTTAAAGAACACGTGCGATATGCGACGGCATGCCGAATTCGCTAAAGCAGCAGAACGCCATACTCCAGAACAAGGTCAGGCGGCTGGCGACGGAGCTGGAGCGCGAGCGCGCGCTCTGGAAGTCGCCCGCCACCAAAGACAGGCTCGCGCGGAGCGATCCCGGGCTCATGCACAGGCTGGAGACGCTTGACGGCATCCTGAGCAACCGCAGGATGCTGAAGGCCAACACCGGGCTGGTGCCGGACGAGTTCAGTCGCCTGCTGGGCCTGTTCGTGAGAGAGATCAAGCGCAGGCGCGAGGCGCCGCTGTTCCGCGACGGCGAGGCCGGCACGGCCGCCCCCGGCAACAGGTGCAGCCTGGAACGCAGGCACGCCCTGCTCCTAACCTTCATGCGCCGCAAGACCGACATGACGCAGGGGCAGCTTGCCGCCCTGTTCGGGGTGGACCAGAGCGCCGTCTGCAGGTACCTCGCGCTGTGCGAGCCGATCCTGGAAGGGATCCTGAGCAGGATCAGGGCGGGCGCCAAAAAGCCGGCCTGATGCGGGGCGGCGGCGGGCGCGAGGCCGCGCACCCGCCGGCGCGGAAACGGCTCCGCCGATCGGGATCCGCGCCTGCGGGGCCGGCCGCCGGCCTGAGCGCGCGGCCGGGCGCGGACTCGGGTCCGGGCAAAAGCCCGGCGGCGGCAGGCCGCCTCCCGATCCCGCGCCCGGATCACGGCGGGCGCGAGTCTGCGCCCTGCGGTGCGCGAGGTCGGCAACCCCCGCTCCGCAGGCGCGAATGCGGATCAACGAAGCCGTTTTCACGCATGCGGCCAGCAGGTACGTGGCCCCACACGCGGCGGTGTGCGGACTTGCGTCCATCGTGATCTAGGCGCGGGATCGGGGGGCGGTTTGTTGCCGCCAGGCGTGGTTTCGGTTTGGACGCGAGTCTACACGCGGAGGTTTTCTGAAGGTTTATGTTGCGCGATCCGCGCGGGAGGCCATGCACGGCGGGGAGGAGGAGCCCGACACGTTTGTGCCGAAGAGCTGGCCGGAACGCCTCTGCGACATGCTCGGCGAGATCGGCGTGGGAGCGCGCCCCAACGAGATCGGCTCCGGGGACGTCGAGTCCGACGACTACTACAGCAGGTACTTCGTGCCCACCCCCAGGATGGTCACCAACAGGGGCAGCCTCGAGGTGGACGGCTGCAACATAGATGCCGTCCACGTGATACAGAAGGGCTGACCATGCAGGATGCCAACCCTATGCCGTGGGGGGCGCTTGACCGCTTCCAGGCGCACTACATCGTGAGGAGGGCCGTGGAGAACGACGGGGACGCGGCGGCCCGGACGGTCCTGGCCACGTCCGGCAGGTTCGGGGCCAAGAGGGTCACCGCGGTGTCGTGGAACGGGGCAGGAAAGCTGGCCGCCGCGCTCAACGGGGACGGGGAGCTCAGCGCGATGATCGCCGAGCGCACGCCCGCCGAGGCGTCCATAACCGTTGAGCCGACGCCGGCCGGCGTGCGCATACACGCGGCCGGGTGGTCCGACCACCTAGGCTTCGGCATAACGGAGGAGATGTTCCGCATATACGACAGGATCGCCGGCCACGTCAGGTCGCTCTAGCCGCGGCGCATTCCGCCGGCCGTCCGGCATGCGGAGAAAAGGCGCGGGGGGCGCTACGCCTTCCACCAGTCGAGCGCCAGCAGATCCACCCTGCCGCTCCCGCGCGGTATGGCCAGGATGAACTGCTTGCGGACGGCGGCGGCCAGCCGGCCGGCCAGCACCACGCCGGTGGACGTTATCGCGTCGCGGCTCCTGTACACCTGCACCAGGTACGGGGCGTGGTCTATGCCGGGCCCGCGCTCGTACACCGCAAAGTCGCAGCCGAATTTTATGCCCGGGCTCACCACGTACCCCTTGTCGCGGAAGCTCTTGTACACGGCGTACTTCCTGTCAAAGTCGTCGTACTCGGCGCGGCACGCCTCGAGCAGGTCCCCGGCGCCGATGCGGCGGCCGTCCCTGCCGCCCCCGCCCCCCGAGCGCACCGTCATGCGCCCGGCCTCTGCCAGGTACAGGCCCTCCATCAGGTCCAGCACCAGCGGGGCGTCGATCTGGCCCGGCCTGGGCTTCGGTATGCCGATCGGCTTGCCGTAGTACCCGGAACAGAACAGCTCCGCGGCCTGCGCCGCGTCCCAGACTATGATGCGGCTGCCCAGCAGGGTGGCCCGCGCCGTCAAAGGCTCAGTGCCAGGAGTATGAACGAGTCCGACACCCTCTGGCACTTGTCGGCCATCTCCTCGATGCCCTCGACCACGTCCTTCATCAGCATGAGCTCGCGCATGTTGGATATCTCCGTGAGTATCTTTATGGTGGCCTGCCTGTACTTTATGTCGATCTCCCGCTCTATGGCCTGCGTCTCTTGGGCCAGGTCTATGGCGCGGCTCGCGTTGGTGCTCAGGCTGCGGATGACCTCGTTGAGCTTGTACACCTCGTCCACCACGAGCTCCATCAGGCGGGTGATGTCCTTGTCCAGGTTCGAGTTCTTCAGGGTGACCGTCTTTATGTTGGACAGCTTGAACGATATTCCCGTGATGTACCCGGCTATCTCGTCCATAGTGTACGCGGTGTTCAGCAGGTTCTCCCTGTTCATTATGAGCCCGCCCACGTCGGCCACTTCCCGGGTTATCTTGCGCCGGAGGTTCTCCACGTCCTCCTCTATGCTGGAGATCTGCTCCAAGCCGGCCTTCACCCCCGCCTTGTCCCTCTTTATCATGAGGGCCGGGAGGGCGGACATCTCGCGCGACGCGTTGAGTATGCGGTATATCTCGTCCTGCAGCACCGCGATCGCCTTGCGCTTCGCCTGCACCTCGAGCTCGCCGCTGTACATTACAGCGGGTGCGGCCGGCGCGCACTAATTAAATCCTGTCGCGCGCGGGCGCTCCCGGCCCCGCGCCCGGCGCGCGGCCCGGATCGGCGCGCGCTCCCGGCCCCGCGCCGGCAACCCGGGGGCGCGCGCCTATCCGCGGCCCGCCGCGTCCTCGGCGGCCACCTTGCGCTGCCCGCGGTACAGCGCGACCACCTCCTCGTCGGTCGAGGCGCCCTCGGCCGACTTTTCCTGCCTCGTCCTGCCCGTGAACTTGGGGAACCGCAGGGCCAGCCCCGCGCCGCGGCGGACGGCCCCCATGGCTGCCCGGTGCACCGGGCTGAGCGTTATCTCCGAGGCGACCACTTCCACGACCAGCTCCGGCTCGAACCAGACGTCCGCCTCCATCTGGCTGTCTATGCGGGGGTTCTTCCGGCGGGTCACCCGGGGGGAAAGCAGCTGGTACATCTGGTCCAGGTCCTCGTCGGTGAACCCCGTCCCCACCTTGCACACGCTCGGGAACGCGTCGCGCGTGTCGTCGTACGTGGCCAGCAGCAGCGTGCCGTACTTTCCGGCGCGGCGCCCCCTCCCGAAGAACGCCCCCACCACCACCAGGTCCAGGCTGTCCCCGAGCTCGTTCCTGTACTCGCGCTTCAGCTTCAGCCAGTGGCTGCCGCGCGAGCCCGCCTGGTACGGGGCGCCCGGCGCCTTCAGCATGAGCCCCTCGCACCCCGCGCTTATGCTGTTCTCCAGCGCGTCCTCCACGCCTCCCGCGTCTCCCACCATGCTCATCGGCACGCACGCGGCGAACTCCAGGCCGGTGCCCCGGCCGCCCCCCTCCCCGCCGTCCCGGCGGACGATCTCCTCCAGCAGGCGCCTCCTCTCGGAGTACGGCTCGTCCAGCATGCTCCTCCCGTCGGCGTACAGGACGTCGAAGAAGTTGATCGTCACGGGGTACTGCGAGACGGCCCTGTCCACGTTGTGCTTGCGGCGCCTGTGCATGAGCTCCTGGAACGGGAGGAACTCGCCCGTGTCGGCGTTGACCGCGACGGCCTCCGCCTCCAGGATCGCCTCGTCGGCGCCGAGCAGCCCCGGGATCCGCTCCACGATGTCGGGGTACTGGGGCGTTATGTTCTCGAGCCTCCTGGAGAAGACCTGCACCCGCCCGCCAGACACGTGCACCTGCACCCTCTCGCCGTCCAGCTTGAACTCGGCGGCGAACTCCCCGCCCCGCCCGCCTTCCGCGGCCCCGCCCATCTTGGCGACGGATTCCGCCGCGTCCCTGGCGCGCTCGGCCAGCATCGGGCGCACGGGGCTGAACGCGGACACGCGGAACTCGGCGAGCGCGCCGAGGCCGCCCGCCGCGGCGGCGGCGGCGACGCTTCCCAGGTCGCTGGACACGCTGTACGCCCGCTCGAGGGCGGGCCTGTTCCCCTTGTCCCCCGTGAACGCGGCGGCGAGCGCGTCCATGACGGTGTTCTCGGCCACGCCCAGCCGCAGCGTCCCGAGAAGCAGCTTGAGCACGTACGCGGCCTCCTGCGGGCTGGCGTCGTTGAGCAGGCTGGATATGTGCTTCACCTTCATGTCCTGCGAGCGCTGGCCCTCCAGGCGGGCGATCCGCATGAGGGTCTCGTAGACGCGCTCCACCGTTATGGGCTCCGCCACGAACGTGGTCTGGGCCTTTCGGCCCAGCACGGCCGCGGCGGCGAGCCCCAGGTCCCCGCCATCCCTGTAGGCCTCCTCGATCTTGGAGGCGGATGCGCCGGACGACTTTGCGATCGCGCGCACCGCGAGCTTTTCGGCCACGCCCAGCTCCACCCCCTCGAACTCGGGCCGGAGCTTTCCCTGTATGAGGTAGACTATGGCGGGAAGCACGCCGGGCGGCGTCTTGCCGAACAGATCCACCAGGATTCCCGTGAGGTCCAGCCGCTTCGCGGTGGCCTCCATCCCCGAGAGCGACTCGGACAGCACGGAAAACCTCACGCGGCGGCAGAGCCGGCCCTTGAATTAAAGTTTGGGCCCCGCCCGCCGTATGAGGTCACGTACCCGTCAGTCACAGGCGTGAAAACGACTTCGCTGATCCAGATTCACGCCTGAGTTGGGGGTGCTGACATCATACCGCCCGCCGTGTAGGTACGCCCAAACCGAAACCGCGCCTAGCGGCAACAAACCACCCCCCGATCCCGCGCCCAGATCACAATGGACGTAAGTCCGCACCGCCCGCCGCCCGCCCGGCGCGAACGCGGATCGGCGGGGGGCGCTCCCGCGCCCGCTGTTCAGATGTACCGCGATATGGTCCGCTTTTCCGACCGCGGCGTCTCTGAGACGAGCGCAAAGTTGTACATCGGGTAAGCCGCCTTGTACTGCTTCATGAAACTCCACGCCACGTCGTGCGTCTTGAACTCGGTGCGCAGGCCTTCGATGGCGGCCTCCCTCCCGTACACGTCGAACACGACCACGGCGTACTCTTTTGGCCTGTTGTGCGGCCTGGCCCTGAGGAGCCACGCGAAGGCGAACATGAAGACGGTGGCCAGTATCACCGCATCGCCAGCGTCCTTGAAGAACGTCCAGACTATCCCCGGTATGGTCTGCCCGAACAGGTGGACGACGAACTGCGAGAACGATGCTACTGCCAGCACCGTCACGAGGTACGTCACGAGGTACGTCTTCACCTCGAACAGCCGGCCGAGCCCGCCCATGCCCCGTACCACAGGCCGTTTTCATTTAATCTTTTTGGGGCGCGATCGGCGCGCTAGTCGGGATCCTCGTACCGCCGCGGCCCTTCCCCGCCCGCGGCCGCCCCGGCGCCCGGCTCCCCGCCCGCCCCGGCGCCCGGCTCCCCGCCCGCGGCCGCCCCGGCGCCCGGCCGCGCGGCCGGGTCCGGCGCCCCGTCCTGCCCCCCGACCGGCCTCATCTTGGAGGACAGGATGTCCATGCGGGCCTTGTACCCCTCGGCATACTCGAGTTCCTCCGGGACGAGCGTGGCCGGATGCACGAACCCCTGGCCGCGCATCGCGCGCGCCCGCTTCGTGGCGATCTCCCGCACATAGTCCCAGTCGGGGGTGGAAAATCCGTCGAACGGGCCGGTCAGCTTTCCCATGCGCATGCTGAACACGAGCGACTCCACTATGGGGATGCAGAAGTTGGTCGATGCGGCCGAGTTCAGCCGCACCGGCATGAGCGGCATGTGGTGGCTCCCGCGCGTGTTGCCCGCCACGTAGTGCGGGTCGTCGAACGCGCTTCCGGCCTCCTCGGTCGCCGGGAACCGCTTCTGCGTCCTTACTATGCATATGGGGTCGTCCTTGCCGACGTAGGTTCCCGCTATGTTGTGGAGCCGATCGGTGGATGCGGAGACTATGGGCTCGCCGTCCTTGGTCTGCACCGACGAGACCACGTAGCGCCCCGGATACATGAGGGCCGCCTCCAGCGTCGGCTTGTCCTCCCACAGGGACAGCCTGGCGATGCGCGCCTCCTGCACGTCCATGACCTCGAAGACGACCCCCTCTGCCAGGTGCTTGTTGACTATGAGCCCCGTGTTGCTCCGCCCGTCGACGAACATGCGGTACAGCGGATAGTTGAAGGCGCCGGGCTCCGTCTTGTCCGCCGCGAACACCGTGAACGCCTCGTTGGGCCGCTCCTCGAACTCCATCTCGGCCACCCCCGGCCCCATCCCCTTGATGTTGCCGGAAAAGGAGTCCTTCAGGAGATCCTGGCCCGCGCCGTACAGCCCCTCCTCCTTGGCCACGGCGGTGGCCGCCATGAACGCGCGCCACGCGAGGCCGTGCACATCGGGGTCGCCCACCCCCCTGGTGTGCGTGAGTATCAGGTGTATGTCGTCGCCGCAGTGCCCGATGTAGCTGCCGGACAGGATGGGGCCGGCCGTCTCGATCGCCACGTCCACCGCGTCCATCATGGCGGAGCTTGGCTTGGTGTGGCCCCCCACCCCGCCCACGTCGGCCTTGATGGCAGACACCGTGATCTTCACGGGATGGGCTGAAACAAGCTTTGATTTATGTGTATTTTGCGGCGCGTCCCGCGGCGTCCCGCGGCCGTTGCGGCGCGTCCCGCGGCGTCCCGCGGCCGTTCCGGCGCGGGGGCGCGGCGGATCGGCCCGGCGGAACCGTCGGCATGCGGGGTTTCCGCCCCCGCGGGGGGGGCGCCGCCTGCCGCGGCGGCGATTCACGGCGCGGGGGGGGGGCGGCCGGGCGGAACAGCGCAACGCGGGGGGGACCTGCCCGGAAAACGCCTTACGCGATCGCAAGGGTAATAAACCCCACGATGGCGAGCGCACGCATGGCTGACAAGCCCCACCTGAACATGATCATCACCGGCCACATCGACAACGGCAAGTCGACCACGATGGGCCACTTCCTGATGGATCTCGGCATCGTAGACGAGAGGACCATCGCGGCCCACGCGGCAGAGTCGGAAAAGACAGGCAAGGGGGACACGTTCAAGTACGCGTGGGTCATGGACAACATAAAGGACGAAAGGGAGAGGGGGATCACCATAGACTTGGCGTTCCAAAAGTTCGAGACGGCAAAGTACTTCTTCACGCTGATCGATGCGCCCGGCCACAGGGACTTCATCAAGAACATGATCACCGGCGCCTCCGAGGCGGACTGCGCCGTGCTGGTGCTGTCCGCAAAGGAGGGGGAGACGGACACGGCGGTGGCGGCGGGGGGGCAGGCCAGGGAGCACGCGTTCCTGCTGAAGACCCTCGGCGTGAACCAGCTGATAGTGGCAATCAACAAGATGGACGACGGCAAGTACGCGGAGGAAGCCTACAAGAAGGCCACCGAGAAGGGCCAGGCCCTGATAAAGTCGGTCGGCTACAAGCTGGACAAGGTGCCGTTCATACCCGTGTCCGGCTGGAAGGGCGACAACCTCGTAAAAAAGTCGGAGAACATGCCGTGGTACAAGGGCAAGACGCTTCTGGGCGCGTTTGACGACTTTACGGTGGCCGAAAAGCCGGTCGGCAAGCCGTTGCGCGTCCCCATACAGGACGTGTACACCATAACGGGCGTGGGGACTGTCCCCGTCGGCCGCGTCGAGACGGGCAAGATGAAGCCCGGCGACAAGATCGTCGTCATGCCGTCCGGGGCGGTCGGGGAGATAAAGTCCATAGAGACCCACCACACCGAGATGCCCTCGGCCGAGGCGGGGGACAACATCGGCTTCAACCTGAGGGGGATAGACAAGAAGGACATCAAGCGGGGCGACGTCCTCGGGACGCCGGATGCCCCGCCGAGGGTAGCCAAGGAGTTCGTCGCCCAGATCATAGTGATACACCACCCGACGGCCATCGCGCCCGGGTACACCCCCGTCATGCACTGCCACACGGCCCAGGTGGCCGCCGAGGTGAACGAGTTCGTCTCCAAGATCAACCCCGCCAGCGGCGCCGTCGAGGAGGAGGGCCCCAAGTTCCTGAAGGTAGGCGACTCGGCCATGGTGAAGATAAGGCCGGTGAGGCCCACGCCCATAGAGACGTTCAAGGAGTTCCCCGAGATGGGCAGGTTCGCGCTGCGCGACATGGGTGCCACCATTGCCGCCGGCATCGTAAAAGAAGTGACCGAAGAGCAAAAGTCCTAGGCGGTCGGCGCATGGCCAAGTCCGCCAGGATAAAACTCACCAGCACCAGCCTTCCAAAGCTTGACGGCGTGTGCGGCGACATAATGGGGATAGGCGAGAAGACCGGCGTGAGGATAAAGGGCCCCACGCCGCTGCCGGTGAAAAAGCTCCACGTGGCCACGAGAAAGTCCCCGTGCGGCAACGGCACCGAGACGTACGAAAAGTGGGAGATGCGGATGCACCGCAGGATCATCGACATAAACGCCGACGACAAGGCCATCAGGCAGCTGATGAGGCTCAAGATACCCGACGACGTCTACATCGAGCTTTCCCTCACCTGAGCCGGCCCTCCCGCGCGGGCCGCGCCGCCGCCGCATGGAATAACTTAAGTTATGGGGAGGGGCAGGGGCGCCGTTGCTAGGAGGCAGGTGGGACGACGGCGGGCCGCGGGGCGACGAGGCGGAGGCCGTCCAGGATCTGCTGGACGACGGGGACCTGCACGGCGCGCTCGCCCTGGCGGAGAAGAACCTCAGGGGCGAGCCGGACAGCCCGGAGGCCTGGGAGGACAAGGGCGACGTCATGTACGACATGAGGAGGTACCGCAAGGCGGCCGGCGCGTACAGGCGCGCGCTGCGCATAAGCCCCGACCAGCACGAGGTGGTGGTGAAGGCCGGCCTGGCCTACGAGGCGCTGGGCATGCACGAAAAGGCGACCGGGTACTACACCGCGGCCATGCGCCTGTCGCCCGACGACCCGGTGTCGATGACCAACAAGGCCAACTGCCTCAGGATGCTGGGGAAGAGGGGCTGGAAGCACAGGGCGGTCGAGCTCGTGGAAAAGGCACTCGTGCTCGCCCCCGAGGATCGGGACACGCTGGAGGTGGCCTTTGACGTGATGAGCAACGCGGGCATGCACGAAAAGGCGCTGCAGGTGATGACCAGGATGCTCGAGGCCGACCCCGAGGATCCCCGCCTGTGGGCGTGCAGGTCGGACGAGATGTGCGTGACGGGCAGGCACGATGCGGCCCTGACGGATGCGGACAGGGGGATAAGGATAGATCCCGACTGCGACCACGCGTGGAGCGCCAGGGCCAACGCCCTGGCGGGCCTCGGGCGGATCCGCGACGCCATGAGGTCGATCCAGAGGGCCCTCGAGGCGGTGCCCAACTCTCCGTACAACTGGATCTGCAAGGCCAGGATCCTGAAAGCGGCCGGCATGGAGGGGCCCGCCGCCGAGGCCCTGTTCGTGGCCGTGTCCATAGACCCCGACCAGGCCGCCGAGCTCGACGATCCTGCCTGGGGGGGGCAGAGGGACGAGGTCGCCGGCAGGATCGCCGCGTGCGACCCCGCCCTGTGGGAGCGCCCCGGGCGGCGCGGCGGCGGCTGAGCGGGCGGGCGGGGCGGCGGTGGCCTGGACGAGGGTGGCCGGCAGGGACGATGTCCCCAAGGGCGGCAGCGGGGAGTTCGAGGTGGCAGGCAGGAAGATCGCCCTGGTGAACAGCGGCGGCTGGCACGCCCTCGACGCCGTGTGCGCGCACCAGAAGCAGTCCATAGCGTGCGGCAAGGTGGAGGGCGGCGTCATCGAGTGCCCGCACCACTTTTGGCACTACGACTACAGGACCGGCGAGCTGCTCGACTACCTGAAGGGGGTGCGCCTCGGGACGTACAGGGTCGAGGAGAAGAAGGACGGGATATACGTGGACGTGTGAGCGCCGCGTGGGCGCGGACTCTCGGAAGGTCGGCGGCGCGGTGAGGGTAAGGGACACGCTCACGGGCGCCCCCGCGGAGCTCCGCGTGGGGAGGGGGGCCCGCGTCCGGATGTACCTGTGCGGGATCACCGCGTACGACTATTCCCACATAGGCCACGCCAGGACCGTGATAGTGTTCGACGTGCTGCGCAGGTACGCCGAGGACTCGGGGGCGGAGGTGGAGCTCGTGCAGAACTTCACGGACGTCGACGACAAGATAATCGCCAAGGCCGCCGAGGAGGGCGCGTCCGCCGCCGAGGTCAGCGCGAGGTACGTCGCCGACTACCACGAATGCTTCGGGCGCCTCAACGTGGAGAAGGCCAGCAGGTACCCCGCCGCCACGGAGCACGTGGGGGAGATGCTGGACATGATAGCGGGCCTCGCCGGCCGCGGGATCGCGTACGCCGCCAAGAACGGGGTGTACTTTTCGGTGGGCCGGGCCCCCGGCTACGGCCGCCTCTCCGGGAGGAGGCCGGACGAGCTGCTGGCGGGCGCCAGGGTGGAGGTCGACGAGGGCAAGCGCAGCCCGCTGGACTTCGCCCTGTGGAAGTTCGCCTCCGGCGAGCCGTCGTGGCCCAGCCCGTGGGGCAGGGGGCGGCCCGGATGGCACATAGAGTGCTCGGCGATGAGCCTAAAGTACCTCGGGGGGAGCTTCGACGTGCACGGGGGCGGGAGGGATCTCGTGTTCCCCCACCACGAGAACGAGATGGCGCAGTCGGAGGCGCACACGGGGATGCCCCTGGCCCGCATATGGATGCACGTCGGCATGGTCACGGTGGGCGGCGAAAAGATGTCAAAGTCGCTGGGAAACGTGAAGGCCGTGAGGGACCTGCTGGCCAGGTGGAGCCCCAGCGTGGTGAGGCTGTTCTGCCTGGGCGCGGGGTACGCCAAGCCGATCGACTATTCCGAGGATCTCCTGGCCGAGCACGAGGCGCTCTGGGACAGGACCAGGCTCGCGCACCACAGGCTCGCGCAGTGCCCCCCCGGATCGGGATCGGCCGCGGGGGGGAGGGAGGCGGCGCTGGAGGCGGGGCGCCTCTGGGGCGAGTTCGCGAGGGCGATCGAGGACGACGTGGACACGCGCGGGGCGCTGGGCGCCCTGCAGTCGGTGGTGTCCGCCGGCCTGCGCGGCGGGGAGGGCGGGGCGACGGCCGCCAGGGCCGCCGCGCTGCTGCCGGTGTTCGACAGGATGCTCGGGGTGCTGGGGCTGCGCATGCCGGCCGCGGACGGGCCGGAGAGGGAAAGGATAGAGGCGGCGCTGCGCGAGCGCGCGGCGCTGCGCGATCGGGGCATGTACGGCGAGGCGGACCGCATACGGGACGAGCTGGGGTCGGCGGGGGTGGACGTGGAGGACGGGGCCGGAGGAAGGGCCACGTGGATCATGTCGGACAGGCCGCGGGGGGCTCCGCGCGGCGGGGCGGCCTAGCGGGGGCGGGCGGGGCGCGCGCCCGCCGGCCGCAGTCGCGAGGGCGCTTTCGCCGATCCGGATCCGCGCCCGCGGGGCGCGGGCCGCCTGCCCCGTGCGCGGGCGCGTGTGAGGTCAGCACCCCCCACTCCTCGGGCGCGAATCCGGATCAGCAAAGTCGTTTTCACGCCCGTGACTGGCGGGTACGTGGCCCCATACGCGGGCGCCCATGGATCACTTAAATCGTCTCGCGCCGGGAGGAGGCATTGGCCATGCTCAAGCAGTACGACGAGGGGAGGCGGAGCAGGGCGCTCGGGATGCTTTTGGTGGACAGGAAGAACGAGTTCGAGCTGCTCGAGGACAGCATATTCTGGAGCGTCCACGAGTCGAAGGACCGCATAAGGGACAAGGAGGGGTTCGTCATGAACTTCTGCCTGGAGGTCAGCGCCGCGTTCGGCACCTGGAACGGCGACGCGGCGCTGGAGCCCAATTCAGACATGAAGGCGCTGACCTTCCTTCGGCAGCTGGCCCACGGCAAGAAAACGATGACGGAGCTGTGCCACCTGCTCAACCTCTCGTATACGCTGGCGGAAGAGTTCAAGGTCATCTACCGCAGGACCGAGTAGGGGGAACGCGGCCAGGCCGCGGCGCCGGGCGCGCGCGAAGCGGGCCGCGGCGCCGGGCGCGGGTTTTGCCCCGGGCCGGGCGCGCGCCTCCCCGGCCCCCGCGGCCGCAAACGGGCCCAGCTGCCCGACGGATTGCCAGCGGTTTTCGCCAACTGAGCATTGGCGCCGCCCCGGAAAGCTGGATGGCGTGCGAGTCATCGCAGAAATAAAACAAAATGCGGCATAATATGCTACGCGGAATCCCGCTATCGGTTCTTGAGGAGTGCGTTGTTCTCGGTGAGCATGCTGTTGTTTTCCTTCAGGATGGTGTTGTTCTCGGTGAGAGTCGACTTGTTGTACTTCAGCACGTCGTTGTTCTCGGTGAGAGTCGACTTGTTGTACTTCAGCATCTCGTTGTTTTCCTTCAGGATGGTGTTGTTCTCGGTGAGAGTCGACTTGTTGTACTTCAGCATGTCGTTGTTCTCGGTGAGCGTTGCCTTGTTGTACTTCAGCATCTCGTTGTTCTCCTTCAGGAGGGTGTTGTTCTCGGTGAGAGTCGACTTGTTGTACTTCAGCATGTCGTTGTTCTCGGCGATAGTCGACTTGTTGTACTTCAGCATCTCGTTGTTTTCCTTCAGGATTGTGTTGTTCTCGGTGAGCGTTGCCTTGTTGTACTTCAGCATTCCGTTGTTCTCGTCTAGTATTGCCCTGATCCCATCAACCTTGGCCGCGATCTGGCCAAGCGTCTCGCTGTCAGATGACATTGCCGCGCTGTTCCGCGAGTGTATTAAATATGTTGTGAGCAGCATCGTACGAGGTCGGCACCCCCCCCCCCCGCCGGCCGCGGCGCCCCGCGCCCAGGCCGGCCCGGGGCTGGGAGCCTCCGCGCCGCCGGCGTCGGTCCCCCGCCGGCCGCGGCGCCCCGCGCCCAGGCCGGCCCGGGGCTGGGAGCCTCCGCGCCGTCCAGTCGGGCCCCAGCAAGTTCGCCATATGCGACAGGAGCAGGGGCAGGGGGGCGATCGACGCGCACGCGGGCGGGCACGGGGGATGCGCGACCGCGGGCGGCCGCCGCCCGCGCGGGGCGTTCGATCCGGGCGGAAAGCGCCTGGACTGCCGGTCCCGCGGGCCGCGCGGCGCCGGGCACGTCGCGGACGTGTGCGGGGCGCATCCGCACGCGCGCCTGCTGGGCGGGGACCTGCCGCGCGCGTGCGCGGGGGCCGTCCTGCTGCGCGACGGCGGGGCGCCGTCGGCGCGGCTGCGCCGGGCCGCGGAGGTGGCGCTGGGAGGCGCGCCGGACCGGTACCGGGACTCGGGCGGCGAGCGGCTGGAAAAGCTCGTCGCCGGGATCGAAGGGGCCGTGCCGATCCTGCCCGCGTTCCCGGAGCAACCGGAGGCGGAGCCGGCCAACAGCTCCCCGGGGCGCGCCCTGCGCTGCTTACTACGTCGAAGGCGCACACCTTCGCGTCGAACCGGCCAACAGCTCCCCGGGGCGCGCCCTGCGCTGCGCCGTGGTGTTCCGCGAGACAAGCGGGCAGATCAAGGGAGGCCCGGCGGCCATGGGGCGCATGCCCGGCTCCGCGGCGCGCGTCCTGGCCCGGAGGGCGCGCGGCAAGGGCGCGGCCGAATAAGCAGCAAGGCGGGTCTGGGCGCGGGGCGCCGCGGCCGGCGCGGGACCGACGCCGGCGGCGGGGAGGCTCCCCGCCCCGAGCCGGCCTGGGCGCGGGGCGCCGCGGCCGGCGCGGGGGGTGCTGACCGCATACGCAGCATCGGCATCTTGCGGCCGTGCCCGCGGCTGTTCTCGTTCCCCAAGCCGGTGTTGTGCCGCAGGCCGTGCGCGATCAGGGGCGTGCGCCTGGCCCCGATCAAACCCGCGCCCGGCGGCGCGTCGCCGGACGATTTCGTGCCGGGGCTGCAGGGCGCGTGCAGCAAGCGCGTGCCCGGCGCGGCGCGGGGCCGGCGGCCCCCCGCAGGGCGCGAACCCGGATCGGCGGAGGCGCGCGGCGCGGGGCGGCGCGCCGGGATGCGCGGGGAACGCGAGCGCGCGCGGGGCGGCGCCGGCATGATGCTACGGATCTCGCGCGCGGGGCGCGTCGCGGCGGGCGGCGCCGGCGCATCCGCGCTGCGCAGCCCGTGGGCGCCCGCGCCCCGCCCGCGGCGCCGGCGCCCGCCCGAGGCCGGCGGGTGCGCGGCCCCCGCGCGCCGCCGCGCGCGGGGCCGGCGGCCCCCGCCCCGCAGGCGCGCAACGGGGATCAGCGGGATCGTTTTCATGCAGGCGGCTGGCGGGTGCGCGGCCCCGCGCGCCGCCGCGCGGCAGTCCATCCCACAATCACGCCCACGGCGGCCTCGGCAGGGCGGTTTTTCGCGCCTGAAATCCGAGTTGTGGGATGGACTGCCGCGCGGCGAATATTTTATAGGTAGCCGCCCCGGAAGGGGCGCGTGGACTGCGAGCCTAGCGATGTCATGGTGCTCGGCGCAATAAGGCGGGGAGCCAGAAAGTTCGGCAAGATCCAGAAGGCGACGAAGGTCAGCCCCGAGGAGCTCGACAAGGCGCTGGAGGATCTCGAGAAGCGCGGGCTGATCAAGATCGAGGAAAAAAAGACGTGGCTCGGCAAGAAGGTGGAGCTGCACACCACGAAAAAGGGCGACGAGGAGCTCGAGCGCAGCGTCCACGAGATGCAGCAGAGCTGGGACACGATGGTGCAGGTCTACAAGTCGGGCGACAAGAAGAAGATGAAGGATCAGATGGACGGGTTCAGGGGGATGCTTCCCATGATGATGTTCTTTGGCGTGATGGACATGATGATGTTCAGCATGATGTTCAGCATGATGGGCTCCTCCATGACGGACTATGTGCCGGCCGACCAGATCCCCGAGGGCGCGGATGCTGGCTCCGCCGGCGACGAGGGCGGGATGGACGGGGGAGTCGATTCCGGGATGGACGGGGGAGGCGGCTTTGACTTTGACCTCGGATTCTGATCGCGCTGGCGCCGGCAACCCAGCCTCCCGACAGGCCGCGCCTCGCGGGATCCTCCCGCTCCTGGGCCGCACGGCGCGGGGCAGTCCCGACTAGCGCGCCCAGCGGCGGAAAAGCCCGCAACCCTGCCCGCGCGGCTATCTGTCCCTGTGGGGGTCGTTGAGGCCGAAACTGGACCTGATCCTCTCGAGGGTGTCGGTGAGTTCGGTGACGTAGTTGACGTATTCCGTGATGAACTTGCGCACCACCACCTCCCTGGACTCGTTGCAGATGTGCTTTTTCTCGGGGTTGGACACGGCTATGTAGCCGAACAGATCCCTGACCTCGTTGTCCAGATCGATGAGGCGGATGTAGCATTCTATCAGGTCCGAGAGCGACTGCGCGACCCTCTGCATCGCATCCCGGCCGTCCTTGGGGGCGGGCTTGAGTCCCGCGCGGACGAAAGGCGTGTCGTGGATCCGCTGCTCGCGCATGTGATCCTGCCCCTCCTGTGCCATGCGCGCGTTGGGATGCGCCGGTATATGAACAGATCACCTGCGGCCGGGTACGAGGTCGCGCACCCGCCAGCCGCAGGCGCGAAAACTGTTCCGTCGACTCGGATTCGCGCTTGCGGGGCGGGGCCGCCGGCCCCGCGCGCCGCAGGGACGAGGTCGGCCGCCTTCTTGAATCGCAGGAAGCGCCGGCGCCGGACGCCTAACCCCGCGCGCCGCAGGGACGAGGTCGGCCGCCTTCTTGAATCGCAGGAAGCGCCGGCGCCGGACGCCTAACCCCGCGCGCCGCAACCGCGGAATCCGGCCTGCCCGGCGCGGCCCGCGCGTCGGCGCGCGGCATCCCGCGGGCAACCTGCGGCGGGCCGCCCGGCGCCCCCCCCCCCCCCGCCCCGGCAGCGGAGGGGGAAGGCGCCGGCCCGCTAGTTTTCCGCCGTGGGGTCGATCGCGTCGGGGACGGCGCCGCTTCGGAGCGGCCACCTGTTCCTGACGTAGCCGCCCGGCATGATCCTCGCGGAGCCGTAGTCCTTGCTGTCGCCCGGCTGGACGGCCCTAATCTTGTCGATCTTTTTCAGGATCAAGTCGACCTTGAACTCCAGGTTGATCAGCCTCTGCGACAGCTCGAGGCTTACCTCCCTTACGGCGATGTCCTCTACCATGCCCGGCGTCAGAGGAGGATCTTTAAAAGATTCCCACCGGGGCGCGCCCGGGCCCCCGCCCCGGGCGCGGAGCAGGCGGGGGCAGGGGCGCGCCTGCCGGCTATTTGGGCTCCGGCAACGCATCGACGATCTTGGATATCCTCGACTCCTTTACGACCAGGTCGTCGTAGTGGTCCGGCCAGGAGCGCTTTTTCGTGTTGAACGACTTGCCGTCCGGAAAGTAGTCGGCCGTCAGCCAGTGCAGGTCGGATATGGCGTCGTTCATGTTGTTCCGGTGGTACATCTTCAGGCTGATCCACCTCTCCAGGCACGCCTCGCTGTGGGTCACTAGCTTGTTTATGCGCTCTACGTTCTTCTTGAAGTAGCTTTCCAGCGAGTAGGTCGCCCGCTCCACCTCCGACGGCTGCCGGAGATCCCTCACGTGGGATCGCCTGAGGATCTCCTTGAACGTGGAGGCTATGTCGTGGGCGTTCTTGAGCGTCTCGTTCATGTAGTACTCCTCGGCCGCCCTCTGCTGCTTGTTGTGGTAGTGCACGACTATGACCGTCAGTATCACCGTGAGGACGATGGCTGCCACGTTGATGTAAAAACTGGCGATCAGGTAGAACTCGTCCGTGAGCGTGAACGCGGTCTGCTGCACCTGCAACGCGAACCCGATCAGGAGGGGCCAGGGGGCGATCAACGCGATTTGCCTTTAGCCGTTTTAAAAAAACGTTGCCCGCCGCGGGCCGTCCCGCGGCGGCGGGGCCTGGGCGCGAAAAACCGCCGCGGGCGCGGTTGCGGGGCGGGCGGCCGCCGGCCTGCCGTCCGCGTCGGGATTCCCGTCCCGCGGCGGCGGGGCAGGGGCAGGGGCGCCCAAGCGCAGGCATCCGGCACCCCCTTCCCGCCGCCACGCGCCCCCAACCCGGGGCGCGCGGCTACTGCGCGCCGATCGGGGGCGCGCCGGGGCCGGCGGGCGGGACATCTTCCGCCCCGCGGGACGGCGGCGCGGGGGGGGGCGCCGCCCCCCGATGCGCGGGCGGCGGGGAGGCCCCGCGCCCTCCCCCTTCTCGCTTCTAGTTTTGATGAAAAAAGGCGATTCGGGGGGGAAGAGGCCCCGCGCTGGCCCGCGCCCTCCCTTCCCCGTTCCCCGCCGCGGCCCGCGCGCGGCCGCGCCCCCGGCCGGGAGATCCGGCGGCCGGACGGCCGCCCGCGCGCAGACACCAATAAATCCGCCCCCGCGCGCGGCGGGCATGGGCTGCTACACGTCCGATCGGCGCTGCGCGCTGGAGGGCGTGCTGGACGGGATCAGGAGGGGCGGGGGCCGCGCGGGGGACGGCGAGCTGGCCGCGGGGCTGGGAACGACGGCCGGCGAGATCCGGGGGCACGTGGGCGCGCTGCGCGCGCTGGGGTACCGCGTGGAATCGGCACCCGGGAAGGGGTACAGGCTGGCGGGCCCGGCGCCGCCCCTCCCGTGGGAGGTGCGCGCGGGGCTGGGAACGACGATGATCGGGCGGAGGGTGATCTACTTCGACACCGTAGGCTCCACCCAGAAGGTGGCCGTCTCCCTGGCCGGCGATGCCTGGAACGACGGGACGGTGGTCGTGGCGGGGACTCAGACCGGCGGGATGGGGAGGAAGGGCGCGGCGGGAGGGTGGGAGTCCCCCCGCGGCGGGATCTGGATGTCCGCGGTGCACAGGCCGGGGCCCGGGTTCCCCCTCAGCGCCGCGCTGCCGCTTGCTGCGTCGGTCGCGCTGGCCGAGGCGGTACGGTCGAGCACGGGGATCGGCGCGGGGGTGAAGTGGCCGAACGACGTGGTGGTGGGGGGGAGGAAGGCCGCGGGGGTGATGGTCGACGCCTCGGCCGCCGGGGGCGCGGCGGAGTGGCTGGTGATCGGCGCCGGGATCAACTTCGATGTCCCCGCGGATCGCATAGAGGAGCGCATAAGGGGCACGGGCAGCCCGGGGGTCGCGAGCCTCGCGGCCGAGGGCGGGGCGGGGCGGGGCCCCGTGCCCCTCGTGCAGGAGTTCCTGCGCCGGCTGGAGGCCGTCCTGGAGTCGCTCCGCGGAGGGGGGGTGGGCGGCGTGCTGGAGAGGTGGACCGGCATGGCCACCACGATCGGCAGGGATGTGTCCCTGGAGCTTGACGGCAGGACGATCAGCGGGGTGGCGGAGAGCGTGGACGGGGACGGCAGGCTGGTGGTGGCGACGGCCGGCGGCTGCCGCGTCGCCGTGGGGGCCGGCGATCTGGCGTAGCGGGCCCCTCCCCGTTCGTGCGGGGGGATGCAACGGCCCGGGCGGAGCAACCGCCTGCGGGGCGCCGGCGGGCTGCCGTCAGGCCTTGCCGGCGCCCTTCTTGGCGGGGCGCGGGGCGCCGGCGGGCTGCCGTCCGGCCTTGTCGGGGCGCGGGGCGCCGGCGGGCTGCCGTCCGGCCTTGGCGGCGCCCTTCTTGGCGGGGCGCGGGGCGCCGGCGGGCTGCCGTCCGGCCTTGGCGGCGCCCTTCTTGGCGGGGCGCGGGGCGCCGGCGGGCTGCCGTCCGGCCTTGGCGGCGCCCTTCTTGGCGGGGCGCGGGGCGCCGGCGGGCTGCCGTCCGGCCTTGGCGGCGCCCTTCTTGGCGGGGCGCGGGGCGCCGGCGGCGTCGTCTATGAGGCGCGACTGGTCCCGCAGCACGTCCTTGAGATCCATCTGGATCTCCAGGGCCGTCGAGACGAACGACTCCAGCTGGCCCGCGTACTCCCCGTACGCCGCGAGCAGCTCCGACTGCTTCCGGTTGGCCTCAGACAAGTACTCGTTCAGCCGGAGCACGTTGGTGTTGCGGATCATCCAGGGCAGATCCTCCGGCTCGGTCATCTCGCCGAGCTCCGCGCGGATCTGCTCGATCCGCCTCCGGGTCTGGCTCACGCGCGCACCCAGCCCGAGCTCGGTCATCGGCGGCGGATCCATTCCAGCGGGTTAAAGCCTTTCCCACGTCCCGGCGGCGCAAGGCCGCGCGCCTGCCAGTCACGGGCGCGAAAGCGCCTTTGCTGATCCGCGTTAGCACTTGGCGCCGGAGGGCGGCCGGAGGCGCGAGGCTGCGCGCACGGCACCCGGCGCGCCGCCGCATCTCCCGCAACGGCGCGCGGCGATGCGGGTTCCCGCGCGGCGCGGCGCGGCGGCCCGCCGCCCCGAGGCGCGCGCGGCTACCCGCGATCGAGGCGGCGCGGCGCGCTTTGCGGCGGCCGGAGCCGCGGACCGGGGATTGCTTGGAAGCGGCGCGCGGCGGGGGCGGGGTGGCGCCCGATCAACCCGGCCGCGCGCTTTTCGGGCACGAAGGCGCGCGGGGAGAACGTGCCGCGCGCGCCGGCATCCGATGCCGTGGCCGATCGGCCCGAGCCGGGACATGCCGCGCGCGCCGCGGTTTTGGCCGCCGGCGATCAGCCCTGCCCGGCGGACGGCCGCGCGGAATTGGGGCCGCCAAGCCGGGGGATCGGGGGTTCGGGCACGCTCGCGGCGGCCGAAAACGGCCCAAGGATCGCGGCGGCCGGCGGGGCGGGGCCGGCGGGAGCCGCGCGGCCGTCCCGGGCATTCGCCGCGCGGGGGGGCGGCCTGCCCTTCCGGAGGCGGGGCCGGCGGGAGCCGCGCGGCCGTCCCGGGCCGGCGGCCGCGCGCGGGGCCCCGCGCGCCGGGATCGCGGGCAGGCCAGTTCCTTGGCCGCGCCCGCGCGGACGGCCGGGCGGCTGCTCGCGGGCGCGTCAGGCAGGCGTGCCCGAGCCTGCGCGATCAGGCCATGTCCAGCGCGCGCGAGTGCCTCCGCGTGTGCGGCCGCTCCCCGGAGTACCGGCGCCTCATGTGGCCGGAGGGCCTGCCGTGCAGGAGCTCGAGGAACCAGGATTCGTGCTCGATCTCCTCTGCCAGTATGTCGCGCGCTATGTCGTGCGTGACCGGATCCTTTCCGTGGGTCATGCGGCAGACCTTGTTCCAGTTCACTATGGCCCCCTGCTCGGCCTTTAGGCACTTCTTCAGTATGGCCTTCAGGTCGGTCGGGTCGGAGGGAAGCTGGAGGAACTCGCACCCGGCCATCTTGATGTAGTCGGCGGCGTCCCTTGGGAGCTGGCCCCCGAGCTGGTAGATCCTCTCTATGCACGACTCGAAGTGGCTCAGATCCTCCAGGCGGGCATCCTCGATCACTCCCTTCATTCCCTCGCCGTCCATGCCGGTGCAGTTGGCCCGCAGCAGGGTAAAGTAATAGTACGCGGTGAACTCGACCGAGGAGTTCGCCACCAGCTGCTTCACGAGCTCGTCGACGTCCAGCCCGTTCTTTTTGAGCACCTCCACCCCCACCACGTGCGGCGCCTTGCCTGCCATGGCCGCCGATGGCCGCGTTGCCATATAACGATATTGATCCGCGCCGCGCGCGGATCCGCGCCCTGCCGCGGCCCTTGCGCCGCAGTCCGGCGCGCGCCGCGCCGGAACCCGGCCCCGCCGCAATTCGTCCCGGCCGCGCGCCGCGGCGGGCTCGCCTTCGGCCGTGCCGGGGGATCCGGATCGCGCCCTGCCGCGGCCCTTGCGCGCGCGCGGCCCGCGGCGGCGTCCGTTAGGCGGCCCTAACGCGGCGTGCCAAAACTAATAATGGGCGCGCGCGTTCGTCGCAGGTGTGCGTGAACTGTCCATAATTCCATCACACAAGTGTCCGTCGTGCGGGAAGCGCAGGATAGTCACCGACCAGAACACCGGCGAGCTGTTCTGCGGCACCTGCGGGTACGTCCTGAGCGACAGGATAGAGGACACGGGGGCGGAGTGGCGCTCGTTCTCCGGCGAGGACACCAACAGATCCAGGACCGGCTCCGGCACGTCCATTACCATGCACGACATGGGCCTGTCGACCGTGATAGGCCCCGCCAACAAGGACTCCACCGGAAGGCCCCTCTCGCCCACCATAAAGACGTCCATCGACAGGCTGAGGACGTGGGACAGCAGGACGCAGGCACACTCGTCGTCCGACAGGAACCTCCGCCACGCCCTCAACGAGATGGACAAGATGAAGGACAAGCTCGCCCTGGCGGACGCCGTGGTGGAAAAGGCCGCGTACATTTACCGCAAGGCGATGGAAAAAAAGCTGGTCAAGGGAAGGTCCATCCACGGCCTGGTGGCCGCGTGCCTGTACGCGGCGTGCCGGAACACCGAGACCCCCAGGACGCTGGACGACATAGCGGAGGGGATCAACGTCAGGAGGAAGGACGTGGCGCGTTGCTACCGGCTCATATTCAGGGAGCTGGAGCTGAAGATGCCCGTGGTGGATCCCGTGAAGGGGATCTCCAGGATAGCCAGCAAGGCCGACCTGACCGAGAAGACGAAGCGCTACGCCGTCACCATACTCGACAAGGCCAAGAAGATGGGCATGGTGGCGGGCAAGGATCCCATGGGAATGGCCGCGGCGGCCCTCTACCTGGCGTGCATCAGCAACGACGAGGCAAAGTCCCAGAAGGACATATCCATGGCATCCGGGGTGACCGAGGTCACCATACGGAACAGGTGCGCCGGCCTGCGCAAGATCATCAGGTAGTGCCCCCAGCCGCGCGCCGCCCCTCCGCCGCGGGGGGCGGCGCCGCGCTTTGCCCCGGATGATGCCGCGGGCGCGGCGGGGCAGCGGAACGCGCGGCGGATTCGGTGCGAGGGAGAGCCGCCCCGCGCGTGACGATGCCGCCGCCCCGCCGCGCGGGACACCGGCGTCCGCTCCGCGGCGCTTCGCTTTGTCCGGGGCGGCGCCGCCCCGCGCCCTGCGCGGGGCCGTGCAGGCGGCGCGCGTGGCCGAGTCGACTGTTTGTCCGGGGCGGCGCCGCCCCGCGCCCTGCGCGGGGCCGTGCAGGCGGCGCGCGTGGCCGAGTCGACTGTTTGTCCGGGGCGGCGCCGCCCCGCGCCCTGCGCGGGGCCGTGCAGGCGGCGCGCGTGGCCGAGTCGACTGTTTGTCCGGGGCGGCGCCGCCCCGCGCCCTGCGCGGGGCCGTGCAGGCGGCGCGCGTGGCCGAGGCGACTGTTTGTCCGGGGCGGCGCCGCCCCGCGCCCTGCGCGGGGCCGTGCAGGCGGCGCGCGTGGCCGAGTCGACTGTTTGTCCGGGGCGGCGCCGCCCCGCGCCCTGCGCGGGGCCGTGCAGGCGGCGCGCGTGGCCGAGTCGACTGTTTGTCCGGGGCGGCGCCGCCCCGCGCCCTGCGCGGGGCCGTGCAGGCGGCGCGCGTGGCCGAGTCGACTGTTTGTCCGGGGCGGCGCCGCCCCGCGCCCTGCGCGGGGCCGTGCAGGCGGCGCGCGTGGCCGAGGCGACTGTTTGTCCGGGGCGGCGCCGCCCCGCGCCCTGCGCGGGGCCGTGCAGGCGGCGCGCGTGGCCGAGGCGACTGTTTGTCCGGGGCGGCGCCGCCCCGCGCCCTGCGCGGGGCCGTGCAGGCGGCGCGCGTGGCCGAGTCGACTGTTTGTCCGGGGCGGCGCCGCCCCGCGCCCTGCGCGGGGCCGTGCAGGCGGCGCGCGTGGCCGAGTCGACTGTTTGTCCGGGGCGGCGCCGCCCCGCGCCCTGCGCGGGGCCGTGCAGGCGGCGCGCGTGGCCGAGGCGACTGTTTGTCCGGGGCGGCGCCGCCCCGCGCCCTGCGCGGGGCCGCATTTGAAAGAAAATGAACGGTTGGCGCCTGACTACTCCTGCCCCTCGATGCTCATGAGGGTCAGGGTAGAGCGGATCTTGTCGATCTTGCGGATCTTCCAAGTGATGGCCTCCCGAAGCACGCTCACCTCGATCGCATCCACCTTCGCCAGTATGTCGTACGCCCCGAACGTCCCGTGGACCTCTTTTACCGCGTCCAGCATCTTGAGCTGCGAGATCACCGCCTCTTCCGATCCCAGCTCGCAGTTGATCAACACGTATGCCGATGCCATTGCGCCGCTTGCGCGCGCGCCCTATTTAACAAGCCGTCGCGGCGCGGCGGCGTTTTGTCCAAAGAGGCCCCGCAGTTCTGTACGATCGTAAACACGGCGGCGGCGGGGGAAGGGCGGCGCGGCGGCCCCGGGTCCCCCGCCGCCCGTCCCGCGCCGCCCCGTCCATCGCAGGCGTCCCCGCGTGCGGCGCGGCGGCCCCTAGGTCCCTTGCTACCCGTCCCTGAGCGGGCTCAGCAGATCCAGTATCCTGAACGGGACGCTGCCGAAGTCTATGTCCTTCTCCCCGGAAGCAAGAAGGACGTTGCCCCCCGCCAGCGGGAAGCTCATCACTACGACCTTGTCGCGGTACGAGAGGGAAAAGTTGACCTTGCCCAGCTCCGCGTCGAACTCCTGCCGCATGCGCACCCGCAGCGCCAGCTCTACGAACAGCATCTCGTCGTGCCTCTGGGCCTCGAGCTGCCGTAGGCCGTCCCTCATGCCGCCGGCCAGCAGGTGGCCGCGGCTGTTTATAAGCCTCGCCGACCTCAACATCGGGTCGACCCCGAGTATCTGGCGGCACAGCCGCTCCAGTTCGTCCACGCTCTCCACGCCTGCCGGGCCCGCGCGATCTATTTATTGCGATCCGTCGGCGCCGGCACCGTGCAGGACAGCGGCGCGGAAGGCGGGGGCGCCGGCGGCAAAGCCGAGCAGGGGGGCCAGTCCGGCGGAGCGGCTTTCGGGGGACTCGGCGCGGACCCCGCGTACTTTAAGCATCTCTCCGTGTTCTGGACCGACCTCCTGCACCTGATGTCAAGCAAGCCCCAAGCGCTCACGTCGGTGGGCCCCATGAGGAATTTTGCGGAGAATGCAAAGGCCATCACCACCGAGATCCTAGCGGCCAACGAGGACCTGGTCGAGTTCAACAAGGCCCTCGCCACGTACTACAAGCAGCTGTCCGACACGTGGGTCGAGGCGCAAAAGAAGGTGAACGCAAAGGTGCCGAAGATCCCGAACGACCTAGAGCGTTTTGAGGCGTACAAGAGGGTCTGGGTGGACATGTTCGACAACGACTTTACCGAGCTGTTCGACTCCAAGGAGTTCGGCAACAACTACGGCAAGCTCGTCTCCAGGGAGCTCGATCTTACGAAACACTGGAACAACGTGACGGCAGTCATGCTGAGATCGGCCAACCTCCCCAGCAAGAAGGACATGCTGAGCGTGTACAAGGAGATGCACGCCCTGCGGCGGCGCATCGCGAAACTCGAGGTGGAGAACAGGGGCCTCAAGGCCGGCGCTGCTGGCCAGGAGCCGGAGCCGGAGGCGCGGGAGGCGGGCCAGGAGCCGGAGCCGGAGGCGCGGGAGGCGGGCCAGGAGCCGGAGCCGGAGGCGCGGGAGGCGGGCCAGGAGCCGGAGCCGGAGGCGCGGGAGGCGGGCCAGGAGCCGGAGCCGGAGGCGGGCCAGGAGCCGGAGCCGGAGGCGGGCCAGGAGCCGGAGCCGGAGGCGGGCCAGGAGCCGGAGCCGGAGGCGCGGGAGGCGGGCGCCGCGGGCCAAGAGCGGCGCGATGCCGGCGGCTGGAAGGCGCCGAACGCGAGCGAAGAGAACAGGGAATGATGGAACCGAAGGCGGGAATAGACCCAAAGGTGATAGAGGAGATCATACGGTTCGGGAGGCACGTCAGCGATGCCCCCAAGCTTGCGGCCGCGCCCGACGAGATAAAGCTCGACACCACCGCCTACGACGTGGCGTACGAGGAGGACAGGATGAGGCTGCTGCACTACAGGCCGCGGTCCGAGGCGCGCCACCGCACCCCCCTGGTGATAACCTACGCGCTGATCAACCGCTTCCACATACTAGACATACACCCCGACAAGAGCTGGGTGCGCAACCTGCTGGAACAGGGGTTCGACGTGTACATGATCGACTGGGGAAGCCCGACCGACATGGACAGGTACCTGGACTTTGACGACTACGTCAACGGCTACATGGACAACTGCGTGGAGTTCGTGAAGCGGGAGTCGCGGTCGCCGGACGTCTCCCTCCAGGGGTACTGCACCGGCGGTACGCTCGCGGTCACGTACGCGGCCCTGCACCCCGGCAGCGTCAGGAACCTGGTCGCCACGGCCCCCGTGGTGGACGGCTGGAAGGACACCACGGTGGTGAGCAACATAGCGAGGCACGTGGACATCGACAAGATGGTGGACACCGTGGGGAACATGCCGCCGGAGTTCATGTACTACTGCTTTTCGGTGCTGAAGCCCTTCGAGCAGGGCCTGGAAAAGTACGCGAATTTTTTCAACAACATAGAGAACGAGGCGTTCGTGGACAACTTTATGCGCGTCGAAAAGTGGCTCGCGGACACGCCCCCCATCCCGGGCGAGCTGTTCCGGCAGTGGATAAGGGACATCTACCAGGAGAACCTGCTGGCCCGCGACATGATGTTCGTGGGCGGGCGGCGCGTATCCCTGAAGGAGATCAGGATGCCCGTGTTCACCCAGGTCGCGGTGGGCGACCACCTGGTGTCCCCGGAGTGCAGCATGCCGCTGCACTACGCCGTGGGGAGCGGGGACAAGACGATGAGGATATACCCCACGGGGCACGTTGGGATGATAGCGAGCTCTTCGTCGCAGAAGAGGATCCTGCCCGAGCTCGGCGGCTGGCTGGCCGAAAGGTCGTAGGGGCAGGGGGCGCGCGGGCGGCCCGCGCGCGCCGGCCCCTGACCCGGCCCCTCGCCATACAACATTCCGTCCGGCAGGGGGCGCGCGGGCGGCCCGCGCGCGCCGGCCCCCTCCCCTCCCGGCTTCGGGCGGGGGGGCGCCGGCTCCGCCGGGGCGCGGGCGGCCCGCGCGCGCCGGCCCCCTCCCCTCCTCCCCGCCGGGCGCGAATCCCGGCCGGCAGGGGCGTTTCCGCGCACGCGGCCGACCATGGTTTTTAATAGGTCAGCCGGGGTGCACCCCGTGCTCAGCAGGGAAGGGCTCGGCCAGATCCTCGACGTCGTGTCGAGGAGGTGGATGGGCATGGCCGCGGATCCGGACGACAAGGCCGTCGCATCCCTGCCCAGCAACTTTTGGATGAACACGGCGGGCGGCAGGGCCGGCACCGGAAAGTGGATCACCGTCCTGCTGTACACCGAGAACAGCGCCGACGCGGATACGTTCAGGGCCGTCCTCCAGAGGTGGCAGTCCAAGGGATCGGAGGCGGGGCGGCACCGCGCGGGGGAACCCGCCGGCGCGCCGGATCTCATACAGATCGGCAAGGGAAAGGGCTGACGCGGGAGCGGGCGCCTTGCCTTCCGAGACGTTCACCGAGGACGAGAATGAGAGGCTGCGGCCTCACTTTTCGAACACCAACAGGCCGGTGTTCGCCATAACGACGCCGAGTCAGGCCGACCGCGGGGCGCTCATGTCCATGTACAGCAGGACGGGCAAGAGCATGAGGCGCGTTTTTCTGGACGAGTTCACGAGCGGGGGAAGAGGCGAAAAGTTCTACGACAAAGTCCTCATGGAGTACGGCGACGACTCGGTGGCGGAGCTCGGGGAGGCTCAGATAGGCATAGAGGGGATCTCCAACATAGCCGTGAAGGCCATCCAAGACAGGAGGATAGGGCTCTCGTACCTGGAAAAGTCCACCAGGTACGTGGCGTGGGACAAAAAGAAGGACGGCGGGTACATGTTCTACCGCGGCGGCGGCCTGGATGGGTCAAGGTTTTTCGACGAGTACGTGGAAGCGTGCAACGGGGCGTTCGAGGCGTACTCGGGTTGCATCGAGCCCATGAAAAAGTACGTCGAGGAGCGCCACCCCATAGAGCAACACTCGTTTGAGGTGCAGGGGGGCGCCAAGTCGTTTGCTGAACTGCGTGACCCGGACGACATCAAGATGGCCGAGGCGGCGTACCGCAGAGCCATCAAAGCCAAGGCACTAGATGTACTAAGGGGGTTGCTGCCGGCATCTACGCTTACCAATGTTGGAGTAACAGGGAACGGCAGGGCCTTCGAGTACCTGCTGGCTGTCCTGTACGGTTCGGAGCTGGTAGAGGTGAAGACGCTGGCCGCCCAAATCAAAAAGGAGTTGGGTGTGGTGATAGGAGCTTTCGTAAGGAGGGCCGACGAGGAACACGGCAGGGCACTGCAAGACTACCTGCGCGAGATGCGCCGCCAAGCGCGCCTGGCCGCGGAGCGCGCGGCCGCGGAGCGCGCGGCCGCGGAGCGCGGCAACGTCGTGCGCCTAGAAGAACACGATCCAGAGGCAGATGCACTCGACTCGGTAGTCGCCGCCCTAGCATACGGCCAGTCGGCGGGCGCGGCGTACGGAGCCGTGCTTGATGCCGTGCGACGCATGTCCAAGGATGAGAAGATGGACATAATAACAAGATGCGCCGCGGCCAGAAGGAACAGGAGGCACAGGCCGCCCAGGGCCTTCGAGATGACCTACTACACGTTCGACATGCTGAGCAACTTCGGCATGTTCAGGGACATCCATCGGCACAGGATGCTCACCATGCAGAGGCAGCTGCTCACCGCTGACCACGGCTACGAGGTGCCCGCCGAGGTGCGGGAGATCGGGTGGCAAGGCAGGTATGAGGAGTGCATGGATGCGTCCAGGGAGGTGTTCAAGCGTATGAGGAAGGAAGATCCCGCGCGGGCACAGTACGTGGTAAACTTTGGGTACAACTATCCGTACATGATGAGGCTCAACCTGAGGGAGGCAGCGCACCTGATAGAGCTGCGCACGATGCCGCAGGGGCATGCCGACTACAGGAGGGCAGCCCAAGAGATGTTCAGGGAGATACAGAGAGTGCACCCGACGCTCAGCCAGATAATGCGGTTCGCAGACATGAAGGAATGCGCGCTGGAGAGGCTCGACTCGGAGGGAAAAGCTGAGCGGAAGAGAAGGGCCGCAGGCGCTACCGCTGCCGCTGTCGTTACCGCCACTGCTACCGCTGCCGCTGTCGTTACCGCCGCAGATGCCGCCGGCGGGCGGGGCGGGGGCGGGACGTAGTGGCCGGCGGGCGCGCTACCGCACGGGACGGTGGCGTCGGCAAGGCGGAAAGCGCGGGCATGCCCGCGGTGCCCGGAGCGCGGCGCGGGCCCCGCCCATTCCCCGGACCGCAAGTTCCGCGGCAGGCCGGCGCGCGCGCGGGCCCGCCGCGCCCGATGCGCGGAGGGGCGCGAGGCGCATCCCGGGACGGCCCCCGCCGCGGGAGCCGCCGCGGCGGTCCCGGGCTCCGCGCGCGCCCGGAATACGCGCGTTGCCCCGCGCGCCGCGCGGCGGGGGCCGGGACGGGCGCATGCCGCGGGCGGTACCGCCGGAAAAAGGCGGGGGGAGGCGGGCGATGACGGGGGGAGGCGGGGCCGGGACGGGGCCGGCCGGGCGCATCCCGGAGGAAGCGGCGAGGAGGCTCACCCCGGAGCAGTACGACGTGTGCGTCAACGGCGCCACCGAGCCGCCGTTCTCCGGCAGGTACGTCGACTGCAAGGAGGACGGGGCGTACCGCTGCGTCTGCTGCAGCAGGGAGCTGTTCAGGTCGGGCGCCAAGTTCGACTCCGGCACCGGGTGGCCCAGCTTTTCGGAGGCGGCGACGGAGCGCGGCGTGGAGATGGTGCGGGATCGCAGCCACGGCATGGTCAGGACGGAGGTCAGGTGCGCGGGATGCGGATCGCATCTGGGCCACGTCTTTGACGACGGACCGGCCCCCACCGGACTGCGCTACTGCATCAACTCGGCATCCCTCGACTTGGACAGGGCCGCGAAGGACGGATAGGCGGGGCCGCGCGCGCTTTGGCCGCGCGCGCCGGCCCCTTTTTGGGCCCCGCGGCGGGATCACATTATAATACCTCGCGGCCTCACGCGTTGCCATGGGCAAGATTGGGCTCGTGATCGCGGCGATCGCGGCGGCGGCGATCGTGACGCTGGCGGCGGCGGCCATGACGGCGCCCGTAGACATGGATGCGACCGAGCCCGAGAAAGGCGCCGCGCCAAGCGAAGTGCGCTTGGAGGAGGCGCCGGCCGCGGAGCAGGAGGCGCCGGCCGGGGCGATAACGGGGACCGTCGAAAGGGTAGTCGACGGCGACACGCTCCACATAGACGACGTCAATATAAGGCTGGCCCTGGTGGACACGCCGGAGCGGGGCGACGAGGGCTTCAAGGAAGCGACCGACTTTACCCGCGCCGCGTGCCAGCCCGGCACCCAAGCATCCTACGAGATAGACGCGATGCAGGGAACCGACAGGTACGGCCGCACGGTGGCGGTGGTGTGGTGCGGGGGAATCGACGGACAGGTCAGCCTCAACGAGGCGCTTCTGGAAAGCGGGCACGCGAGGATGTACGAGCGGTTCTGCGACGAGAGCTCGTTCGGCGAAGAGCAGTGGGCCACAAGGCACGGCTGCTGACCGCGGAAGGCGCCGCGCGCGAGTCCCCACATGGCCCCGCGCGGCGCGGGCGATGCGCGCGCCCCCGCCCCGGACAGGCGGCGGCATCCCATCCCCGCATCGCCGCGCGGCCGAGCCGGCCCACGCGCAAGATCTCGCGCTTTTTGAAGCGGCCCGGCTCCGTGGACGCCTTGCCCAGCCGCCCCGCTTCGCGTGCCCGGTTGCCGCGCGGCAGCCCCCCGGAGGCGCGAGGCCGGATGCCCGTCCCGTTCGCCGCGGGGGACGAAGCGCGTGCGTGGCATTGACGGGCGGCGGCAAAAATTCCTATAAGGGGACGCGGCGGGGGTGCGCGCACGCCCAAAAAACCGTTCCTTCCGCGCACCACCATCGGCCACCTGCGCGAGGTGCACAGGAAAGAAAAGGATCCAAAGGCAAGGGCAAGGCTGCTTGCGTGCATGTACAGAAAGGAGGGAAAAAGCATCGCCGAGATTGCGGGCATCCTGGGCACGCCCCGCGCGACGGTCGGCGACTGGATCTCCAGGATTGCGCGCGGCGGGATCCGCCGCAGGCACGACGTCAAGAACAGGGGGGCGGCGTGCAAGATCGACGGGGGGCAAAGAAGGCGGCTGGTCAAGGACCTGCTGGCCGGCCCCGAGGCGTTCAACTTGGGCGCCGGCGCGTGGACCGTGCCGCTGATCGCGAGGCACATCAAAAAAGAGTTCGGCGTGGACTATAACGTGCATTCGGTCTGGGATCTGATCCGCAGGATGGGATTCTCCTACTCGAACCAGCGCCGGGCCGGCCCCGGGGAGGCCGCGCAGGGGTGGCGCCGGGAGATCAAAAAAATGCCGCCATAGCCGGCGCGCGGCATCTGCGGCCGGCGGGATGCGCCCCGTCCGGCGCGCATGCCGAAATAGGCCGGCTCCGCAGGCGCGAAAGGGCCGGCGCGGCGGCAAGTCTCCGCGGATCGAGGACGCCGGCCGGCCCGGCCGAAGGGACGGGCAGGATCCGCTCCGCGCGGGGCGGGGCGGCCGGCGCCGGGAGCGCCGCCGGCTTTCTGCCGCGGATCCGCGGGAGGCGCGGCGGGGCGGGCGGGAAGGCGGACGATGCGGGAGGCGCGGCGGGCAGATGCCGGCAGAAGCAGCCGCGGGGCGGGCGGGAAGGCAGCCGCGGGGCCCTTTCTGGCGCTCGCAGGAGCCCGGCCCCGGGACCAGGCGGGCGGCCCGCGGCGCCGCCCGATCCCGGAGCCACGCCGCCGCCTTTTGCGGGCGCGGCCGGCCGCCCGCCGCCCGGCAGAAAGGCCGATCCGCCTCCGCGGCGGCACGGTTTGCCGCGGCCGCGCATCGCCGGCGGCGGCCGCGCGCGCCGGCCAGGAATCGTCCGGCAACCGGATTTTTTTGCGCGGCTGCCGCGCTCCCCTTCCCGGGACCTCCGGCAGTCGCGGCCCGCGGCAGCCCTCCTGCCGGCCCCCCTCGGGGCGCCCGGACCCCGCCGCCGCGGGGGCGGGCGTGCCGGGCCGGGGGCCCGCCGGCAGGAACCTCGGGACGCCCGGGAGGATCCGCCCATACAGGGCGGCCACGGATTTCGCGCGCGCGGACGAATGCGCGGGCGTCCCGCCGCAGAAGCGCCGGATCCCGCGCCGCCGGTCCGGGCCGCGTCCTCCCGCCCGGGCCCTCACTCTTCTGGAACCTTGTGCCAGATCCTGGGCATCATGAACCACTTGACTATCAGCGCGGTGCCCACCAGGTACGCCGCGATCCCTATGGGCTCCGCCCAGTTCCGGTTGCCCGACTCGGCGGTCACCCCCATCAGGGGCTCCACCCCGTACACGAACAGCGCGCCGGCCGCCAGGGGCGCCATCGCCACGAAGAATATCATCACGGTGGTCGTGTCCCGCAGGGCGCGCACGAGATCCCTGTACGAGCCGTGCGGCTTTTTCCACTTGCCCGGGCCGATCCACGTCTGCATGCCGCCCACGTACCAGTATACCATCCCCTGCAGGAACATGGCGCCTATGATGTTTCCGAGCGTGACGGGCACCAGGTTGTTGAGCCACGCCTCTCCCCAGGTGTAGTCGCCTCCCGCCCAGAGGCCGGCGGCCAGCGCGAAGTGGTTTACGATGCTGTGCTCAAAGCCGGTCGCGAAGAACACCGACACGGGTATGCCGATCAGCAGTATCCGCGCCGTGGTCTCCTTGGTGCGGAAGGCCCCCCACACGCCCATCGCGATGAGCCAGTTGGCCAGTATCCCGCGGTAGAACAGCTGGTCCCAGGACAGCTCGTTGACCTTCGTGTTGCCTATGCCCGCCATCATCTCCATGAGGGTCGAGCCCATGGGCCCCGCCTGCGAGGCGCCTATGATTATCATCCATCCGATGACGAACCCGGCGATCCAGTGCCCGGAATGCGTGATCGTCCACTCCCACAGCACCTCGCGCCACCTGACCTGCCGCGTCATCAGCGATATGCTCGAGGTCATGTAGTCCCCGGTCACCAGGTTGGACCCGTACAGTATGACCAGAACGAGCGCCGAGAACCCGAACGTGGCGAAGGCGAGGAACTTGCCCAGCCCGACCGACAGGTCGTCGGCCACCGTGAACATTATGACCCAGGCCAGGAACGCCGCAAAGCACAGGTAGGCTGCGGCCTGCCAGCCCATGAGTATTCCCTGCGCTGGGTTCACCTTGGTCTTGGAGACGCCCAAGCTGCCCAGCGTCCTTATCGTGCCGGCCACGTTGAACAGGCCGACGTTTATGCGCGGCGGCACAACCGGATCGTCGGGCGCCGGAGCCTCGTCCGCCTTGGTTTTCTCGACTTCCGTCACGCGGGGCAGCGAATGTAGTTAGTTCTTAAAACTTGCGGCGGCGCGCGGGCGCTCGGGCGCTCGGGCGGGGCGCCTTTGCCGATCCGGGGCACGGGGTCCCCCGCCGCCCCGCACCTAGCACGAACCGGGATCGGCGGAGGCGCTTTCGCGCCTGCGGCCGGCGGGCGCGCGAACCGGATTCGCGCACGGCGGGTGGGGGGCGGCGCGCAGCTCCGCGGAACCGCACGGTTGCCGCCGGGGCGGGAAAGGCGGGCGGCGCGCCGTCCCCGCGCCCGTCCGAACTTCCCGCCCCCGCACCGGCTGCGCCGGGACCCGCCGGCGCGGACGCGGCGGCGGGCCTGCGCGCGGGCGGGCTTGTCCCGATCTCCGGCGGCCTTTGCGTGCGCCTCACCGGCACCCGCGCCGGCGGCCTCCCCCAGCATCAGGCCCGCGGCCAACCCGGACGCGCCGTCCGCGTGCGTAGGCGCCCGCGTGCCGTCCGGAGGCGGCAAGGGCGCCGCGCGGGCGCCCGCAGCGGACACGCCCCCTCCGGCCCCCCGGGGGCGCGCCGGAGGGCGTTTCCGCCGGTACGTCGGCGCCACGATCTGCGCCGACCACGCCCGTCCCCCAGGGGGCGCGCCGAAGGGCGTTTCCGCCCCCCTCCGGCATTGCGGACGGCATGGCACCGCGCGCCATGCGGGCCCCCCGCCGCGCCGGATCATCCCGCCCCGGCCGACCGCACGAGGCGGGCGGCCCGCGGCGGGCGCGGCGCGGGAGAGCCTCCCCGGTACCGTCCGCGGCATCCCGCCGCGCCGGCGCGCGCGGCCGTCCGCCCCGCCCTTCGCGGTTCCCCGGGAGGCGGGCCGCGGCGCGGGGCCCCGGCCCGCCGTCCCGCGGCAGGGGCCGCCCTGCCGGCGGCGGCGGGCCGCCTGCCCAATCTTAATTAATGCCGCGCGGCCCCGGCGGGCGGTGCGCGTAATACTGTGCGGCTTCGGCGCGGTCGGGCAGAGCCTCGCGAAGATCTTCGAGTCGCGCCGCGAGGACCTCTACGCCAGGTACGGCCTGAAGCCCCGCATCGTCGGGGTCTTCGACAGCGGCGGCGGCGCGGCCGAGCCGTCGGGGCTCGACATGGTGAAGCTTGTCGCCACCAAGAAGGAGAGGGGGTCCGTGGCGCACTATCCGGGGGGGGCGCCCGGATCCCGCGCCGGCGACGAGATGATCTCAAGCCTGGACGCGGACGTGCTCGTCGAGACCACGCCGAGCAACTACGACGACGCCGAGCCGGGCATGTCGCACATAACCGGCGCCGTGAAGCGCGGCATGCACGTGGTGTCCGCGAACAAGGGGCCGCTGGCGCTCGCGCTCCCCTCGCTCACGGAACTCGCCGCGTACAACGGTGTCATGCTGCGCTTCAGCGGCACCGTGGGGGGCGGCACCCCCATACTTGACTACGCCAAGAACAGCCTGAGGGGGGAGATAATCACCTCGTTCCGCGGCATACTGAACGGCACCACGAACTACATCCTCACGGCCATGGCAGGGGGCAGCTCGTACGCGGGGGCGCTGGAGGATGCGAGGGGGAAGGGGTACGTGGAGGCCGACGAGTCACTCGACCTGGACGGCCTCGACGCGGCGGCCAAGCTGGTCATACTGGCCAACTGGGTGATGGGCATGAAGATCACGCTGCCCGACGTCGACAGGGAGGGCATCAGGCGCGTCGGGGCGCGCGAGGTGAAGAGGGCCGCGGCCGGCGGGCGCGCCGTGAAGCTGATGGCATCGTGCGGCGGCGACGGCAGGAAACTCGCGGTGGGCCCCGCCGAGGTCCCCCAGGACGATCCCGTGTGCGTCAACGGCACGCTCAACGCCGTCTCGTTCACCTCCGCCCACTCCGGCACCCAGACCGTTATAGGCAAGGGGGCCGGCGGCACCGAGACGGCCAGCTCCATACTGCGGGATCTCCTGGACATCAGGATGGGGATGTCGCGCGGTTGAAGTCCAACCTGCTGTCCAAGAGCGAGTCGGCCCAGGCGTCCGCGGAGATCTCCGCCGCGTGGGGGATCGAGCTGCCCAGGACCAGGAACCTGAGGGTAGACCACATCGCGGACGGGGCGCAGCTCGTCTCGGGCGAGGGGTTCAAGGCGCTCAGGCGGGGGGGCGGCAGCCCGGCCTACCTGCCGTTCCTCACCGAGGCGGGGATCCTGGAAAAATTCCCCAGCGTCACGGTGGACATGGGCGCCGTCAAGTTCGTCTGCAAGGGCGCCAACGTCATGCGCCCCGGCATAAGGGCCATGTCGCGGTTCGAGAAGGGCGGCATCGTGTGCGTCAAGGAGGAGTCGAGGGGCAAGTTCCTCGCGGTGGGGGTGGCGGCCATGGGCAGCGAGGAGGCCGAGGAGGCCGAGAGGGGCGAGGTGATCAGGAACGCCCACTACGTGTCCGACAGGTTCTGGGAGTCCGCCAGGCAGGGATCCTAGTCAGGCCGCCGCCGGCGCCCGCGCCGGTCCGGCGGTGCTCTCCGTCGCCCCGTCCCCGTCTATCACGAGCACGTCTATCCCGTCCCCGCTGAACGAGTCCCTCAGGGTGGCAGCTCGGACGGCCTTGACCGCCAAGGCCACCGCGTCGTCCTTTTTCATGGAGCTGCCGTCGCCCCCGTCGAAGTGCGGATCGAGCACGCCGAGCGCCGTCTCGGCGCCCGTGCCCACCGCCGCGTAGGCGTCCGGCAGGACGGAGCCCAGCGGGTCCAGCGTGTACACGGCCGGCTTGCCCACCACCCCGCCCACGATCACCTGCGTCAGGAGCGGGAAGAACCTCCTCTCGTACATCATGTTGGACATCATCTTGGCTATGGAGTTGGGGGGTATGTCCCGCTTCAGGTCCATCCGCCGTATCTTCGCCAGCGCGGAGATCTGTAGCGACAGTATCTGCATGTCGGCCACCAGCCCCGCGCACGCCGCGCCGACCCTGGGGGTTATGCGGAACGTCTTTTTCGTGTTCTTGCTCACCAGAAAGTTGCCGTACGCTATCCGCTTCTCGCTGGCCAGCACGATCCCCTCGCCGTACACCATACCCACGGCCGTGGCGCCCGGCATGTACATGTACGACACGGATCGGGCCCGCCCGGGGCGCAATAAAGGGTTTTCTTTCCGCGGCGGCGGCCGCGGCCTCGGGCGCGGGGGGTGCGCGCTCCGGGCCGCCCCCGCGGCGCGCGTGCGCTTGCCTTCCCCCCCCCCCCCCCGCCGCGTCCTGCATCCACGTCCAGGAACACCCCCTTGCCCGTCCTGTACACCTTGCCTTCCCCCCCCCCCCCCCCCGCCGCGTCCTGCATCCGCCCTGATCGGGCCCGCAACCGCGCAATCCCCTCCAGACTGCGGGATCCCTCGGGCCGATCCTTGGTTCGGGGTGTTTTCGTCGGCCGCCGTGGCGGAATCGGAGGCGGCCCAGGGCGGGGAGCCGGCGGCCCAGGGCGGGGAGCCGGCGGCCCAGGGCGGGGAGCCGGCGGCCCAGGGCGGGGAGCCGGCGGCCCAGGGCGGGGAGCCGGCGGCCCCAAGTCGCGGCGGGGGAGAGGAGATAAGCGTGTACAGCCCCCTCCCCCCTCGTACGAGGTCAGCAACCCCCACTATTCAGGCGTGAATCTAGATCAGCGAAGGCGTTTTCACGCCTGTGACTGACGGGTACGTGACCTCATACCCCCCACAGTTATGCTTAAATAGTAGCGCCGACTGTCATAATTATGCCAAGCAAGACCGAAAAACCGGCGGAAGATTCTTCCGCATCCCAAAGGAGCTACTATCCGCATCTACGCGTTGTTCGTCATGGCACAGAAGCGCCATCAATGGACGGCATGCCGGGATTTCGCCGCGTGAAGCAA
Organism: uncultured Candidatus Cenarchaeum sp.; assembly: GCA_958295735.1. GTDB lineage: Archaea > Thermoproteota > Nitrososphaeria > Nitrososphaerales > Nitrosopumilaceae > Cenarchaeum. Next base: position 1,922,882 of record OY282369.1, on the reverse strand, counting down.
CGGGACCCCCCGCCACGCCAAAGCGACTCAACCTGACTCCGCTTCCAACTCGCGCATGATCTGCGGCATCTCGCTTAGTAGCATTTTTTCGTAGGTAGCCAGAATCTCGCAGTGCCGAAACGGGACTTGGGACGACTCATCCTGGAGTTCTATTATGCGCCGCAGATATTGGTTGTGGCTCTTGACTCGACGAAATATGTTCTGTGTTTTTTGTTGCAGATCGTTACTGAGAAAACCGATCTTTCCAGAGAATACGAGCCCGTCGTATATGTCGTGGTTGAAGAATCGGTTAGTGAGTTTGATGCTTTTTTCTCCAAAACTTGCTTCCCAATAATCATCCGTAGTTTTCAGAATGTTCAAGGTGTCCCGCACCTCCCAGCGAAGGTTGTTCGATATCATCTTCTTCTCGTACTCCGCCTGCCGCCTGAGCTCCCTGTCCTTTTCGCCAAGTTTTCCAAAATAGGCAGCAAGCGCGCCGGGAACCGAAATAATTGTGACTGCCGCGACCCATTTGCTCAGAAATTCACCGCTCCACATGTATTCCCACACCAGGAGAGCCACGAACGCAATCGCCAGTGCCGGGGCGATCACGAGGAACTGCCAGTGTTTCCTCGCCCAGCCTGCCTTGCCTGCGTGCCGTCCGATCCGGCTAGCCATCCAGCTCGCCTACTCGAAGCCCGTCCGCAACAACCCGCGCGCAGCGATCCGCAACCGGCGGCTCGGCGCAGGCCGCGTTCTCCGCCGTCCATCTTGGATTTTCCCGCAGGACGGCCCAGGCGTGTAAGGCAAGCCAGACTCCGCCGTGCGCGCATTGCCGCACATTTCTCCCCCGAGTCCGATCGGTGGTCAGCCAGGCGCAAAAGGAAAAACTACGCGGTTGCTTCCGGATGCATCCCCGTCCGCCCCCGCATCCCAGTCCGCCCCACGCGTTCCCGCGTGCGGCCGCCGGCGCGCCACATCCTAGTCTATCTCATAATCACGCCTGAAACCCGATCCAGCTCAAGACAATGATCGCGAACAGGCGACTTTTGTTGACAATACGGGCCAAAAACCCGTCCGGCCACACCATGGCGTGGCCGAATCCAAGTACGTGGCGCGCGGCAGGCTGCTCGTCCTGCAGAGGGATCCGAACGAGGGCGAGGAGCTCGAGAAGATGAACCGGAAGAAGGTCGGGGCCCCGTACCGGTACCCCGAGTCCATGTTCCTGGCCATGGCGGCCATAAGGTGCCTGACCGGCGCGTCGTACGAGGCCCTGGAGGGCCTGGCCCGGCAGGCGCTGGGCGACGACGGCACGCCGAGGCACGCCCAGATATGCAGGAGGATCAACGGGATAAAGGTGGACATCTGCGAGGGGATGGTCATCGCGTCGAGCAGCAAGTGCACCGTGCGGATGGCCACCGACTCGTCAGGCCTGCAGCAGCACAACCGCGGGGAGTGGATAACGAAGAAGTGGAAGCTGAAGCGCGGGTTCGTGAGGGTGCACATGCTGGTGGACGTGGACACGCACCACGTCCTGGCGCTGAAGGTGACCGACGAGAAGACCGGCGACGCGCCCGTATTCGAGACGCTCGTCACCGAGGCGGTCGCGGCCCTGGACAGGGCGGCGGCGCGCGGGGAGGCGCGGGGCAAGGAGGCGGAGGAGGAATCGGCGGGGGCGGCGGCGGCGAAGGCGGAAGAGAAGGAAGAGGCGGCCGCGGCGATCGCGGCAGAGGCCATGTGCTCCGCCTCCGAGGAGGCGGCCGCGGCGCGCGCGGTCGCCGCCGACGACGGCGGGACGGCCCGCGAGCGGGAGCCGGAGGCGTCGGTCTCTGCCGCCGTGACCGCGGCGGCCGCGGAGGGGGCGGAGAAGGTCATCTACGCCGACGGCGCGTACGCGTCGCGCAAGAACGTCGCCCTGTGCAAGGAGCTCGGGATCGTCCCGTTCATCAAGATGGGCAAGAACGCCACCACGGCCGGCAAGGGCGAGGGCGACGAGTGGGGCAGAGTGGTGCGGGAGCAGCTGGGCTTCGGCACAAAGTACGTCTCGGACCTGACCGCCGCGGAAAAGGCGGCCAGCATGGAGGCGTGGAAGGCGGCCAGCAGGTACGGCCGGCGCTGGACGATCGAGATCGTTTTTTCGGCCGTCAAGCGCCTGTTCGGGAGCGACGTGCGCGCCCTGAAGTGGAAGAACATAGTCCAGGAGGTCGGCCTCAAGGTGGCCCTCTACAACAGGCTGGTCGGCATGGCCTCGGGGGGGATCGGATAGGGGGACTCGGGGGGAGGAAGGGGGAAGGGGAGGGGGGAGGAGCGGAGCCCCGGCGCCGTCCAGGATAGTTATGAGATAAACTACCACATCCCATACGAATTAATACGGCGTCTTATATTTAACTATAGCGTACCAAGTTTATCACGAGATCATCTACCCCCCCCCCCCAACCGCAGACGTGAAAGCGCCTCGGTTAATCCAGATTTACACCCGGCGGAGAGGGGCAGCTGGCCCCGTACCAGCGCTCAGGTCCGTCGCGGCGTCCCGGGGGTCGCCGCCCGCCAGCACCAGCGGCAGCTGGCCCCGTACCAGCGCTCAGGTCCGTCGCAGCGTCGATGAAAAAGGCGCAGTTCGAGGCGGCGGGGGCAGCTGGCCCCGTACCAGCGCTCAGGTCCGTTATGATCCGGGCGCGGGATCGGGGGGAGGCCTGCCGCCGCCGGGCGCGGTTTCGGTTTGGGCGAGCACGCGCGGCGCGGCGCGCGGGCTCGGATCCGCTTGCCAGCCACGCTTGCGAGCGGCCGGCAGGCCGCCCATACAGGCACGGTCGGGGGCCGGACCCGCCCGCGGCGCGGCGCGCGGGATCGCGCCCGGCGCGATCCGGGCGCGGGATCGCGGGGCGGCTCGCCGCCGCCGGGCGCCAAAAGCAAGGTATTTTAAGAAACGCGCCCCGCCGCCGTCCGTGCTGGACACGTCGAAGCTGAGGCCGGGCCCCCTCGCGGACTTTGCGTTCATGGGGTTGCGCGCCACCATAGGCGTCGTGTTCATCGTGCACGGCTATTCCAAGATAGGGAACGAGGGGTTCGTCGGCTGGATGGGATCGATGGGGATAAGCCCCGAGTTCGCGTTCGTGATAGCGCTGGGCGAGATCGTGCCTGGCATAATGCTCATAATCGGGGTGCTCTCCAGGATATCGGCTTCCATACTCGCGGTCATAATGATGGCGGCCATGATCAAGGTGAAAGAGTTCAAGGCGTTCACCGGCGATGGCTCCTACGAGTTCGACCTCATACTTCTGGCCTCCTGCTTGGTGGTGATCGTGATGGGGCCCGGAAGGGTGGCGCTGGCCAACGTGATCAGGGGGCTGCCCCGCCCCATACACTAGCCGCGCCCCACCCCGTCCATTATCCGCCACATGCATCTGGCGGCGGCCCCCACGAGCGCCGTGCTGACGTACTCGTTAGGCCCGTGTATCCCGGCGAAGACGTGGGTGCAGCCCACCGCCACGCATGGGGCGCCCAGCATCGTGGCGAAGGGGTGCATCGGCCCCGTCCCGGCGCTCGAGGCGCTCATCACGGGGGGCGCCCCGTAGGCGGCCGGCGATGCGGCGGCGTCCCTGACGATGCGGACGAACGGGTCCGCCGGGTCGGTCCTCCAGGCGGCCAGGCCCTTGTGGATCCGCACGCGCACGTCGGCGAACCCCCGCTCCTCGAGGTGCAGGCGGAGGCGCGCCGCCTGCCTGCGGGGGTCCATTCCGGGGACCAGCCGCATGTCCACCTTGGCCTCGGCGCGCGCCGGAAGGACGGTCTTGGCGCCCGGGCCGCCGTACCCCGAGTGGATCCCGGCTATGTTGCACGTGGGAGCGGCGGCGAGGGCGGCCTTGTCGGCCATGCCGCCACCGCTGCCCCGCGCTGCGGCGGCCGGCAGGCCCAGCCCGCGGCGGAGGGCCTCCCCGTCGAACGGCTCCTCCCGCAGCATCCGCGCCGCGGCGCGCCCCAGCGGCCTCGCCTCGTCGTGCCAGCCGCGCACCAGGATCCGGCCGGCGCCGTCCCGCAGCGAGGACAGCGCCTCCACCAGCCTCCACGCGGGGTTGGCGACTATCGGGGCGAGGCTCGAGTGCGCGTCGCGCGCGGGCCCCCGCGCCGAGAGCTCGGCGAACAGGAGCCCCTTCATCCCCAGGCTCACCACCGGCCGGCCGCGCGGATCCACGTACCCGAACTCCCACACGATGGCATCGCACGCGAGCCTCCTCCGGTGCCCCGCCAGGTACCGCCGCACGTGCGCGCTGCCCGTCTCCTCCTCGCCCTCTATGAAGAACTTCGCGTTGCACGGCAGGTCGCCGCGCGCGCGGAGCAGCGCCTCGACGGCCGCCAGCCGCGACACGAGCTCCCCCTTGTCGTCCGAGGCCCCCCGCCCGTGCACGCGGCCGCCCTCCAGCCTCCCGCCGAACGGGGGCCGCTTCCACTCGCCGAGCGGGTCCGGCGGCTGCACGTCGTAGTGGTTGTAGAACAGGAGGGTGCGGCCGGGGTTGGAGCGGGAAGCCACCTCGCCGTACACCGCGGGGGGCGCCCCCGGGGCCTCCAGCACGGTGGCCTCCACCCCCGCTTCCTCCAGCGTCCGCGCGACCAGCCCCGCGCACTCCTCCAGCCCCTCGCCGGTGGCCGAGATGCTGGGCTGGCGCACCAGCCTCCGGAGGCGGGCCACCGTCCTCCCCATGCGCCGCTCCACCTGCAGGTCCTCGGCCTCGGGCCGCCCCCCTTCCCCGCTGCCGGCCGGCGCGCGGCCGGGCGCGGGCGATGCGGGCACGTGTTCGGCCCCGGGCCGCCGCCCTTCCCCGCCCCCCCTACGGGCCAACGATCCCGTCGAACTCCTTCATGGCGGCGGGGATCTCCCCGCACAGGTCGGAGGCGGCCACGTGCAGCCCCAGCCGATCCTGGGCCGACCTCCCGGCCGCGCCGCAAAAGTACGCCGCCGCGGAGGCCGCCTCCAGCGGATCCGCGTTCTTGGCCAGCATGCCGGCGGCCAGCCCCGCCAGCACGTCGCCCGTCCCGCCCACGGTCATGGCCGGCGCGCCCCCCGCGTGGGCGAAGGTGCGCTCGCCGTCGGATATCACGTCGGCGGGCCCCTTCAGCAGCACCGTCACCCCGTGGCCGCGCGCCGCGCGCGCCGCCGCCTCGGCCCTGGGGCCGAGCCGGGCCGGCGCCTCCTGCCCGAACAGCCGCCGGAACTCCCCGTCGTGCGGGGTGACCACGCAACCGGCATCCCGGACGGCACCCAGCGCCTCCGGCACGAGGGCCGATGCGTCCAGGACCAGCCTGGCGCCGGCCGAGGCCAGGCCCCGCGCCAGGCCGGCCAGCGCGCCGCGGTCCTGCACGGCCAGCCCCATCCCCAGCGCGGCCGAGTCCAGGTCGGGCCGGACCCGCCCCGCCAGCTTTCTGGCCGATCCGCGGGTCAGCTTCTGGTCGGCCATCGGGATCACGATCAGGTCAGGCGAGGCGCACCTGGCCGCCTGCGCGACGGCGCCGGGCACCGCCGCGTACACCAGGTCGGTCCCGCACCGCAGCGCGGCCAGCGAGGCCAGCACGGGGGCCCCGTGGTACACGCCGCTCCCCCCCACCACCAGCACCTTGCCGTTGTCGCCCTTGCGCGAGTCCTCCCGCCGCGCGGGGACGAACCGGCGCACCTCCTCCGCCCCGAGCAGGGGGACGCTGCCGGGCGGCTCGGCGCGCTCCTCCATCGGGCGCGGATGCCGGCAGGCTGCTTAAACCTTGCTGCCGCGCTTTTTCGCAACGCCGGCGGGGGGCCCCGGCCGGCCGGCCGGCTCGCTGCCGCGCTTTTTCGCAACGCCGGCGGGGGGCCCCGGCCGGCCGGCCGGCTCGCTGCCGCGCTTTTTCGCAACGCCGGCGGGGGGCCCCGGCCGGCCGGCCGGCTCGCTGCCGCGCTTTTTCGCAACGCCGGCGGGGGGCCCCGGCCGGCCGGCCGGCTCGCTGCCGCGCTTTTTCGCAACGCCGGCGGCGGTGGCCCCGCGCGCGGCGCGCCCGAAGAACGCCTTCCTCGCGAAGCACAGGTACGTCGTGTGGCCTATGGCCTGGAAGGAGTGGCGCGTCTTGCCCTCCCTGGCGTCGATGGTGCGCAGTATGTGCTCCGAGCACTCTATGTCCGCGAACTCGTGCTCCGCGAGCGCCGCCGCCAGCTTTTCCAGCTGGTTCATCGTGGGGCACACGGCGGTCACCGACCCGCTCCCCTTCAGCATGCGCCTCACCGCGGGCAGCGCGGTCCACGGATCGCCCAGGTCTATTATGGCGGCGTCGGCCCCCTCGACGGGCGGCCGCCGCGCCTTCCTCACGTCCGCGAGGTTCATCTCCACGTGCTTTTCCATCCCGGCCTTCCTGATGTTCCTCTCGGCCACCGCCATGAACCCCGGATCGACGTCGAATGTGTGTATGCGGCCGCGCGGCCGGACTATCCCCGCCAGGAACGAGGTGAGCGCCCCGCTCCCGGTGCCGATCTCCACCACGGTCTGCCCGCTGCGTATGCCGGCCCGCGCCACCACGTACCCCAGGTCCTTGGGGTAGACGATCTGCGTTCCGTGCTCTATCTTCATCACAAAGTCGTACGCGGTGGGCCGGAACAGGTACACGTACTTGCCCTTGCTGGTGAGGATCCGGGAGCCGAACTCCCTGCCGATGGCGTCGGCGTGCCGTATCACCCCGATGTGCGTGTGCAGCTCTTCCTTGCGGGACAGGCGCACCAGCCATTTTTTCGTGCGGTTGTAGTACAGCAGCGCGTACGAGTTGCCCCTTATCCGGTCGTCCACGGGCGCCGCCGCTGCCCGTCGGGATAATAACGTACCCGGGCGGCCCGCGCGCGGGCGTCCGGGCCGAAGCCGCGCCCGGCGGCGGCGGGCCGCCCCCCGGTCCCGCGCCCGGATCGCGGCGGGCGCGGGCCCGCGCCGGCCGGCCCGGGATCTGGCGCCCCCCGCCCCGCGCCGCCCGCTACATGCGGGGGGGCGCCTCGGCCCCCACGAGGCCCAGCGCCTCGGCCAGCACGGACGCGAACGAGCGCACCAGCAGGAGCCTGGCGGCGGCCGTCCCGGCGTCGGCCGAGTCCAGTATGCGGACGTGCTCGTAGAACCCGTTGAACGCGACCGCCAGGTCCCTGCAGTACCTGGCCACCACCTTGGGCGAGAGGTTGGAGGCCGCCTCGGCCACCCTCGTCTCGAAGAGCGATATAAGCAGCAGGAGATCCCTCTCCCTCCGGCCGGCCGCCAGCGCCGCGAACCCCGCGGCATCCGCCCCGCCGGCGCCCCGGCCGCCGGCCTTCTCGAGGACGCGCACGGCGCGCGCGTGCGCGTACTGTATGTACGGGGCGGTGTCGCCCTCCAGGCTGAGCGAGCGGGCCGCGTCGAACGTGATCGCCTTGTCCAGGTCCTGCCTCGCCATCTCGTACCGGATGGTGGCCACGGCCACCTGCCCGGCTATCCGCCCCGCCAGATCCTTGTCCATCCCGGGGTTCCTCTTTTCCGTCTCGCGGAGGGCCCTCTCGGCGAGCATGTCCAGCACCCGGTCGGCGCCGACGTACACCCCCCGCCTTCCGGACATCTGGGCGGCGCGGCCCCCCGTGTCGAGCCCCAGCATCCCGGCGGTGGCCGGGCTGAGCGCGACCGACTCGTACGCGAGGTGCAGGTACGGGGGGAACGGCGCGGGGCCGCGCGCGCCCCCTTCCCCGCCGGCGGCCCGGGCCGCGGCGAAGCGCTCCATGATCGAGGAGACTATCCGCTGCAGCCGCGACTGCCGCGAGTCTATCACGGTTATGGCCGACTCGCCGGGCGGGCGCCGCCCCCCGCCGCCGCCGCCCAGCACGGTCTGCCACACGGCCCGGCCGCCAGGCTGCCCGGCGCCGTACGGCTCGTACCCGAACGGGTCGCCCACCAGCCCGATCTTCCAGGCCGCGTACGGTATGTCCTTGGCCATGTACGTCGCCGTCCCGTCGCTCCTCACCAGCACCTTGTCCTCCTCGCCGGCGGCGGCCCCGCGCACGACCCAGCAGCCGGCGTTCCCGCCGCCCTCCTCGAGCTCCGCCAGCCCCATCTCCTTGAGCCTCTCGAAGGCGTCGCGCCACATGCCGGACCGCACTATCTGGGACTCGAAGTTGAGGCAGTCGTACCGCGCCCCCAGGCGCCAGCAGGTCTCCAGCTGGCACGCCAGCACCCTGCACGTGACGCGGCCGGCCAGGCCCGCCGTCTCCGAGCCGCCCTGCTCTATCTCCCGCAGCACGCGGCCCCGCTCCGCCTCCAGCGACGGGTCGGCCTCGCGCCTGGCGGCCGCCCCCGCGTACACGGTGTCGCCGCAGTACTTGTCGAACTTCACCCCGGGCGGCGGCTCTTCGGGGAACCCGAGCATCTCGAACCCCATGACGATGTCGGCCACCTGCAGCCCCGAGTCGTCCACGTAGTTGAGCACGCGCACCTCGAACCCCGCCTTTTCCAGTATGCGGGCCACCGAGTCCCCCACCACCACGTTGCGGACGTGCCCTATGTGCAGCGCCTTGTTCGGGTTCACGCTGGTGTGCTCCACGGCGACCCGCCGGCCGCCCCCGAGCCCCGCGTCCCCGTACCCGCCGCGCAGCGAGGCCGGCAGCACCGCCGCGGCGAACCGCGGCCAGTCGAGCGAGAGGTTCAGGTACCCCGACGCGTGGGCGCTGGCCTCCCCCAGCAGCGCGGCGGGGCCGCCCTCCCCGCGGCCGCGCCCGAGATCCTCGTTGTACCTGGCGGCCAGCCGCTCGGCTATCCCGGGCGCCGCCCCCTTCCCGGCGCCGGATCGGCCGGCCATGACGAACGGGGCGTTGCACGCCATGTCCCCGAACCCCCGGCGGGCCGGCGAGACGCCGAACCCGCCCCCCGGCAGCCCGAGGGAGGCGGCGGCCAGGCCGACGCGGCGCCCGGCCTCGTCGGCGGCGGCGCGGTAGCTCACGCGCCCGCCGCCCCCCCGCCGGGCCCCGACAGCCGCGGGGCCAGCGCGTCCAGCGCCTCCAGCACGCCGGCGCCGGAGGGGGCCGAGGCCACGAGCGAGGCGGCCGCCTTGACGCCGTCCGGGGCGTTGCCCAGCGCGACGCTGGTGCGGGCCGCGCCGAACATCGGCACGTCCGTCTCGCTGTCCCCTATGGCCACCACCTCGCCCGCCGCGGCGCCGCCGAGCATCTCCACGGCGCGGCGCAGTCCGGCGCCCTTGTCGATCCCCGCCGAGTTTATGTGGTACGCGTACCCGCTGTCCGACAGGGAGACGCCCAGCCCCAGCTCGCCCACCAGGCGCCTGCCCTCGGCCACGTCGAAGGTCCGCTCCAGCACCACCTCGGTGAGCCGCGGGAACACGGGCTTCTCGGCGACCCCGTCCATTCCCGATCGGAGGGCGCGCAGGGCCGCCTCGCACCGCGCCCTGTCGCCGATCAGGGCGTGCTCGGTGGGGGACGTGGTTATGCAGCCGCCGTTTTCCCCCACCGCCAGCCTCGTGGTCCCGCCGTACACCGCCAGCATGAACCCCTCCACGGAGGAGCGGCCGGAGACGTACACGACGTTGTGCCCCGCGGCCGCCAGGTGGCGCAGGGCCGAGAGCGCCCCGAGGTGTATGCGCCCCTGCCCGTCCTCCGTCACGGTGCCGTCGATGTCCACCGCGAACGTAGCGCGCCTCACGGGCGCCCGCCGCCGGCCGATAATAATAATCGCGCGAGGCTCCCGAGGGCGCGGGGCCGCCCTCCCCCCGCGCGGGCGCGTATCCGGATCGCCCGGATCGTTTTCGCGCCGGCGGCGCGGGCGCGTGGCCCCGCATTCCCGCGCGGGGCGGCGGGGGCGCGGGCCCGAACCGAAGCCGCGCCCGGCAGCGAACCGCCCCCCGATCCCGCGCCCGGATCGCGGCGGGCGCGGGCCCGCGCCGCCGCGGTTGCGCTACGAATAATAAAAGATCGGCGGGCCGGGCGGCGGAGGGAGGGAGGCGTGGGGATACCCGAGAAGATAAAGTCCATCCAGGACGAGATGGCCAGGACCCAGGTCAACAAGGCGACGGAGCACCACCTCGGCCTCCTCAAGGCGAAGATCGCAAAGCTGAAGAGGGAGCAGGAGGAGGAGCACGCCAGGAAGGGCGGGGGCGGATCCGACGGCTTCGACGTGAGGAGGGCCGGCGATGCCACCGTGGTCTTCATCGGCCTGCCCAGCGTCGGAAAGTCCACGCTCCTCAACAGGCTGACCGGCGCGAACTCGGCCGTCGGCGCGTTCCAGTTCACGACGCTGACCGTCGTGCCGGGCATGATGGAGCACAAGGGAGCGAGGATACAGGTGCTCGACCTGCCCGGCATAATAAAGGGGGCCTCGGGCGGGAAGGGTCTGGGGAAGCGCATACTGGCGGTGGCGCGCAACGCCGACCTGGTGCTGCTGGTGCTCGACGTGTTCCAGCCGTACCACGAGGAGGTGCTGGTCAACGAGCTCGGCAACATGGGGATCCGCCTGAACCAGGAGCCGCCCGACATCGTCATAGAAAAGACGAGCTCGGGCGGCATATCCGTCGCGCAGCAGAAAAAGCTCACCAGGACCACCGAGAGGTTCATGAAGGAGCTGCTGCGCATGTACGGGTACGTCAGCGCCAGGGTCGTCGTGAGGGAGGACGTCAGCGCGGATCAGCTGGTCGACCACATATCCGGCAACAAGACGTACGCCAAGTCCATCACGGTGATCAACAAGATAGACCTGGTCGACGGCCGGTTCCTGGAGTCCCTCAAGGAGAAGGTGCGGTCGGGGTTCGTGCAGGTCTCGGCCGACGCCGACCGGAACGTGGACGAGCTGAAGGAGCTGATCTACAGCAGGCTGGAGTTCATAAGGATCTACATGAGGCCCAAAGGCGGCCCTACCGACTACGAGGAGCCGCTGATAATGGGGCGCAGGGCCACCGTGGGCGCCGTCTGCGACAAGCTGCACCGCAGCATGAGGAGGGACTTCCGCTACGCGCTGGTGTGGGGGAGCAGCGTCAAGTTCGGCGGCCAGCGCGTGGGAATAAGCCACACCCTGCACGACGAGGACGTGCTGACCATAGTGAAGGTCAGGGGGTAGCCCCCCTCCCCGCCGGCGTTCCCGCTTTTGCCGCCGCGGGGCGGCGGCGCGATCGGCCCCGCCGCGGCCGCGCCGGAAGTCGATGCGCTCCCGCTCCGGGCGCGGCCCTGCCGGCCAGGATGTCCAAGGCTTGCCGGGCGCGCGGATCGGTTCCCGGGGCGCCGGCGGCCAACGGGCGGCGCTTCGATCCGCCGCCACGCACCACGGCGGCGGACCGGGGCGCCGGTCGCCGGTCGCCGCAAGCGCATCCGGCACCCTGCACGCGCCGGCCGCGGCGCTCCGGATCCTCCCGCCGGGCAGGCACGGCGCGCCGCGCGGAAGGCGCGCCCCGATCGCGGCGCCGGCGCTCGCGCGCGGAAGGGGGGCGACGGCCGGGGACGGGACGCAGTCCGCCTTTTGGCCGGTCGTCGAAAAGCGCGTGCGCCAAACAGGCGGCGGGCGGGCGCGGCGGCACCCCGCGCTCGCCACGTGCCGCGGTGCAGGATCGGGCGGATGCTGGAGAGTGACCCGCCGGAAACGTGCAGGAAGCGCCGGAGGATTGGGAACGCCCGCAAGTCGATCAGGGAGATCCGCCCCGCGACGAGAAGCGCGAACTGCACGATCAGTGCATTCCCGGCGCGCTTTTCCATGGTCGGCAGCAGCGCGCGGCGCGCGCCAGACTGCGCCGCCGATGCGGATGCGGAGGAGCGCCGGCTTGCGGGGAAGCGCGAGGCGCTGCCCGAGTTCGTGGCGCCGGCGGCCGGGCTCGCGCTGGAGATCATCGGGGCGGACAGTATGAGGTCACGTACCCGTCAATTACAGGCGTGAAAACGACTTCGCCGATCCGGATTCACGCCTGAGGAGTGGGGGGTGCTGACCTCGTACGGCGGACACGGGCAAGCGGGGCTGCCGCTTCCAGTGCGTAACCTGGCACATTTTCGAGTTCTGGCTCGTGTTCGGGCCGGCGCGGCACGTAATGATCTCCCGCCGGCCGCCCAGAATTAGGGTTGCCTAATTTCCGCACTACATGCGGCCAATTCGGGTGAAAAAAAAACACCGATTTGTGTAATTTTGTTAAGTTCAATAGTAAAAAAACAACTTCATTTTCACCTTAGCGATGGCAAGACAGGCAAAGAGCGAAAGGTCCGATGCGAGGCCGGCCGTTGCACGAAAGCGCCCGACGAACGGAAGGAGAGCTCCTACAGCGAAGCCGGCCGCGACAAAGAAGCGCCCGACGAACGGAAGGAGAGCTTCGACAGCTACAAAGAAGCGCCCGACGAACGGAAGGAGAGCTCCTACAGCGAAGCCGGCCGCGACAAAGAAGCGCCCGACGAACGGAAGGAGAGCTCCTACAGCGAAGCCGGCCGCGACAAAGAAGCGCCCGACGAACGGAAGGAGAGCTTCGACAGCTACAAAGAAGCGCCCGACGAACGGAAGGAGAGCTCCTACAGCGAAGCCGGCCGCGACAAAGAAGCGCCCGACGAACGGAAGGAGAGCTTCGACAGCTACAAAGAAGCGCCCGACGAACGGAAGGAGAGCTTCGACAGCTACAAAGAAGCGCCCGACGAACGGAAGGAGAGCTTCGACAGCTACAAAGAAGCGCCCGACGAACGGAAGGAGAGCTTCGACAGCTACAAAGAAGCGCCCGACGAACGGAAGGAGAGCTTCGACAGCTACAAAGAAGCGCCCGACGAACGGAAGGAGAGCTCCTACAGCGAAGCCGGCCGCGACAAAGAAGCGCCCGACGAACGGAAGGAGAGCTTCGACAGCTACAAAGAAGCGCCCGACGAACGGAAGGAGAGCTCCTACAGCGAAGCCGGCCGCGACAAAGAAGCGCCCGACGAACGGAAGGAGAGCTTCGACAGCTACAAAGAAGCGCCCGACGAACGGAAGGAGAGCTTCGACAGCTACAAAGAAGCGCCCGACGAACGGAAGGAGAGCTTCGACAGCTACAAAGAAGCGCCCGACGAACGGAAGGAGAGCTTCGACAGCTACAAAGAAGCGCCCGACGAACGGAAGGAGAGCTTCGACAGCTACAAAGAAGCGCCCGACGAACGGAAGGAGAGCTTCGACAGCTACAAAGAAGCGCCCGACGAACGGAAGGAAAAAGCCGGCCACCCGGTCAAGCAGGACTACATAGCGGACCCGCCCACGGATCAGTCCGGCAGCGGCTAAGCGATCGTTTGTATTTTTAATTACGATTCAAGGGCGCCGGCCGCGCGCCTCTGGCCTCCGCGCCGCCGCCCGGCCGGGCGGGCCGCGCGCGCGATCACGAGCCGCTCCTGGCGTTGCGGGGCGGGGGCGCGGGAATCCAGCGCGGCGCGTCTCGCATCTGCCCGCCGCGATCCGAACCGGAGCCCGAAAGCGGCTGCCGGGCGATCGCTAGCAGGGAGGTTCGCGTGCCCGCGTTGGATGCGATCAGGGCGGGGCGGGGGGCGCCGCCGGCCGCAGATCGCGCGCTCAAAGCGCGCGGCGGCGGCGCGCATCCCGATCGCCCGACGGCCAAAAAGCAGTCCGGCAAAACCGGAAATCGATCCGCGTCCACTCCGCCGCGGCCCCGTTCCGCCTCCGCGCGCGGGGCGGACTCGCCGCGGCCGATGCCGCGGCACCCGCGCGGCGCGCCCGCCGCGGGCGCGCGGCAGGAAGGCCCGTCAGTACAGGTAGCTCATGAGCCGGATCTGCTCTTCCGTGGTGATGACGCTCTTGGCGGTGAGCGCCTCGAGCAGATCCTTGAACATCGCCTTCTGCGCATCGGGCATCCCGCCGGACTGGCCCTTGTCGCCCGGCGGCCCCGGCGGGCCCCGCGGCCCGGGAGGGCCCAGCGGGCCCTGCGTGCCGCGCGGGCCCGCCCCGCCCGCCGGCCCGTCGGGGCCGGACGTCCCCCTCTCGCCCTGCTGGCCCTGGATCCCCTGGGGGCCCGTGGGGCCCTTCTCGCCTGGCGGGCCCTGGATTCCCCTCTCGCCCTGCTGGCCCTGTGGGCCCGTGGGGCCCTTCTCGCCGGAGGGACCCTGCTGCCCCTGGTGGCCCCTCTCGCCCTGCTGGCCCATCGGGCCCTTTTCCCCCGGCTCGCCCTGGGGGCCGGGGACCCCCGTCAGGCCCTTTTCCCCCGGCTCGCCCTGGGGCCCCTGCGGGCCCTTCTCGCCTCCCTGCCCCTGCTGGCCGGTGACGCCCTGCTTGCCCTGGGGCCCCTGCGGGCCCTGCTGCCCCTTCTCGCCGAAAGGCCCCGCGGGGCCTTTCGGGCCGGGCGGGCCGGCAGGGCCCTGCACTCCGGCCTCGCCGGGCGGGCCGCCTGGCCCGGGTTCGCCCTGCTTGCCCTGGGGCCCCTGCGGGCCGGTGTGTCCCTCCTCGCCGGGCCGGCCGGTCGGTCCCTTGTCGCCCGGCGGGCCGGCGGGGCCCTGCACTCCGGCCTCGCCGGGCGGGCCGCCTGGCCCGGGTTCGCCCTGCTTGCCCTGCTGGCCCTGGGGGCCGGCGGGGCCGTCCTCGCCGGGCGAGCCGGCGGGGCCCTGTTCTCCTAGCGGGCCGGCGGGGCCCTGCACCCCCGCCTCGCCGGGCGGGCCGCCCTGCCCGGGTTCGCCCTGCTTGCCCTGCGGTCCCGCCGGCCCCGTGAGCCCTTTCTCGCCCATCTGCCCCTGGGGGCCCTCCTTGCCCTGCGGTCCCGCCGGCCCCGTGAGCCCCTTCTCCCCCTCCGGCCCCGTAAGGCCCTTCGCGCCGAGCGGGCCGGTGGGACCGGCGGGGCCCTTGTCGCCCGAGAGCCCCTGGGGGCCCGCGGGCCCGTCCTTGCCCTGTTGCCCCGGCGGGCCGGCGGGGCCGTTCTCGCCGGGAGGTCCGACGGTTCCCTTGTCGCCGGGCGGGCCGGCGGGGCCCTGTATGCCCTTGTCGCCGAGGGGCCCGGCCGAGCCCGTCTCGCCTTTGGAGCCTGACGGGCCCCGCTCGCCGGTAAGCCCCTTGTCGCCAAGCTGGCCGGTCGGCCCCGTGTCGCCCTTTTCGCCGATCGGGCCCCGCGGGCCCTGCGGGCCCTTGTCGCCCTGGGGTCCCGAGTGGCCCCGCTCGCCCTTTTCGCCGATCGGGCCCCGCGGGCCCTGCGGGCCCTTGTCGCCCTGGGGTCCCGAGGGGCCCCGCTCGCCCTTTTCGCCGATCGGGCCCGACTGGCCCTTGTCGCCCCTGTCGCCCTTGTCGCCGGTCAGGCCCTTTTGGCCCTGCGGCCCCTTGTCGCCCGAGGGTCCCGACTGGCCGGCCTGGCCCCTCTCGCCCGGCTGGCCGCTCGGGCCCTTGTCGCCTGGCGGGCCCTTGTCGCCTGGCGGGCCCTGCCGCCCCCTCTCGCCCGGCTGGCCGCTCGGGCCCTTGTCGCCTGGCGGGCCCTGCCGCCCCCTCTCGCCCGGCTGGCCGCTCGGGCCCTTGTCGCCTGGCGGGCCCTGCCGCCCCCTCTCGCTTGGCGGCGACTGCCAGGCGGGGGGCGCCGGCTGCGGGGCGGCGGGCGGGGGCGCCGGCTGCGGGGCGGCGGGCGGGGGCGCCGGCTGCGGGGCGGCGGGCGGGGGCGCCGGCTGCGGGGCGGCGGGCGGGGGCGCCGGCTGCGGGGCGGCGGGCGGGGGCGCCGGCTGCGGGGCGGCGGGCGGGGGCGCCGGCTGCGGGGCGGCGGGCGGGGGCGCCGGCTGCGGGGCGGCATCGGGCACCACTATGTCGAATACGGAATGCGTGGTAGAGAACTGGTCGGTCACTACCACCCAAGCGGTGCGCAGCGCGAACACCGAGTCGGGGATCGGGTTCTCCGCGCTTCCGAGCACCTCGTCGAAGCGGCCGTCCTTCACGCGCAGGTGGAAGCGGTCGCTCCAGAGGACGGGAAAGTTCTTGGCATCTATGCCGGCGGCGGGAGGCCGCTGCGCGGCGAGGGAGATCACCACCTCGAACACGCCGGGCTGGCTGAACGGCGCCGCCCCCTGCACCCTCACCATTCTGGCCGCATCCAACCCGCCCGGGTACTCACCACGAAGTATTTCTGTATTTTCAAGATGCTGCCGCGCGGGTACTCGCGCCCGGCAGCCGCGGGCGCGGGAACGCCCCCGCGGATCCTGGTCCGCGCCCGGCCCGGAGCGGGCGGCTCCGCGCGCGCAGCGCCGGCCAGGATGCGCCCGCCCCGCGGCCGGGCTGCGGGGCGCGGCCGGCCCCGCAGGCCTCCCGTGCGCCGGCCCGCCCCGCCGCGGCCCGTGCCGGCCTGCCCGGCGGCGCCCCACTTCCCCGCGGCCGCCCGCATCGCGTCCCCGCGGCCGCCCGCGCGGCCGCGCGGGGGGGGGCGGCGGGGGCGGCGATGCGGCGTCCCGGATCTTCCGGCGCGCGGGGGGGGGGCGGCGGGGGCGGCGCTTGGAATGGTATTTATCCAAAGGGAGCGCCGACGCCCGCATGAGCGGGCCGCCCGGGGAAGGCCAGGACGGCGCGCCGGGGGGCGGCGCCCCGGAAAAGGCCGGCCTTCCCGCGAGGGCAGAAGGCGCCGGGCCCGCGAAGCCCGGCTCGGAGCTCACCGATGCCGACTACCAGCGGAAAAAGCTGTTCAAGAGGGGCGTCAACCTCATGGCGGACGAAAAGCTGGAGGAGGCCGCCGAGGCGTTCGAGCAGGCCCTCAGGCTGGACCCCGACAGCGTGGAGGTGCTGCTCAAGCTCGGGTACGCGAAATTCCAGCTGGGCGACCACGCCGAGGCGCTCAGGGCGTACGACCGCATACTGGAGATCGACGTCACCGATGCCGAGACGTGGAACCTGAGATCACTCGTGCACTACGAGCAGAAGAACTTCGCCAAGGCGCTGGACTGCGTCGAAAAGGCCGTCGACTCGGATCCCACGTACGGCATGGCCTGGTACAACAAGGCCTGCTACCTCTCCCTCCTCATGCAGATCCCCGAGGCCGTCGCGGCCCTCAAGCGCTCCATAGAGATCGACGTGCACAACGCCAAAAAGGCCGTGAAGGACAGGGACTTCATCAACGTCCGCGTGGAGGACGGGTTCAGGAGGATAATCGAGGTGGTCGTGCTGGAGTCGGTCAGGCAGGGCTACCACACCATAGGCGCCATAGTGTGGACCACCTTCCTCGACAGGGCCGACGCGGAGGACGCGCTGGCCAAGCTGCTGGAAAAGGGCCTGCTCGTGCGGCATGAAAAGAGGGAAGGGCTGCACAAGATACCCACGTACGACCTGGCGCCCGACATCGCGAAGAGGGTGGGCACGGAAAAGAGGGGCCTGCTGGGCATACGCAGGCCCAAGAAGGGGCTCCCCGGCGCCATCAGGGACCTGAAGGACCTCGGCAGGACGGTCCACGAGACGCGGGCCGCCATCGAGGACGGGGACGTCGGGAGGATAACCGCCGGCTTCGACAAGCTCATAGACCCAAAGCTCCACGGCAGCCACATGATAGAGCAGTTCTTCGAGGAGCACCGCGACATCAGGCTCTGGAAGATAAGGCTCAGCGACCACGGGGCGGACTTTCTGCTGGACAACAGGAAAAAGATGCTCAGCGTCTTCGAGAACGTCGAGACGGCGGTCACCAAGCAGCTGCGCAGCGGCGTGCCGTGACCGGCGGGCCGCGGATGCCCCGGTCGGCGCCCCGGGGGGCGGGCCCCGCGGTCCCCGCGCCGGATTCCCGGCGGCGCGGAAAGCCGCGGCCGGGAGGCGCGCCGCCGCGCGACGCACGAGGTCAGCAATGCCAGCTTCAGGCGCGAATGCCGATCAGCGGGGTCGTTTTCGCGCCCGCGGCCGGCAGGCGCGCGATTTTATGCCGCGCGACCCGGAGTTCCCGCGCCGGATTCCGGGCGGCGCCGCCCGCGGCGGCGGGCGGGCGGGCGGCCCGCGCTCACTCGGCGGAGAGGTCCCAGTAGTTGGCGTGCTCCTGCCTCTCCACCGGCTTTTGCAGGCTCTTCCACTCCTTGAAGGAGCGCGCGTACAGCCTCACGCCCTCCATGCCCGCGGAGCGGAACGCGTAGTACGCGAGCCCCGAGAGCGTCCCCACGCTGCCGCAGTACGTTATGGCATCCCTCCCCCACACGCCCCTGTTCTCCAGCAGGCGCCGCATCCTGCCGGGGGGGAGCAGTATGCGGTCGGGCGAGGCGAGCATCCTGTACGGGATGCTGACGGCGCCCGGTATGTGCTGGTCCAGGTAGTTCAGGCGCTCCCTGTTGTCCACCAGGACGGCCCCGCCGCCCCCGGCCGCCGACTCCACGCGCTCCGCGGATGCGGCCATGTCGGGGCGCGGCTCCACCCCGGGGCGCCGCGCCGCCACGTCCGGCGGCCCCCCCTCCTCGCTGTCCATCCCCATCGAGGCCCACCCGGAATACGTGACGTCCAGCAGCGAGACCTGCCGGTGCCCCATGTGCTCCAGCGCCCACGCCGCGCGCGATGCGAGCGCGCCGAAGGTGTCGTCGTAGACGGCCACCGGCACCCGCTCGTCGATGCCCACGGAGCCGAACAGCCGGCCGGTCCCCTCGGGGCTGTCGTCCGAGAGCAGCCCCCCCAGGGGGAGGCTGACCGCGCCCGGGACGTGGCCGCGGCGGTACTCGTCCTCCCTGCGCACGTCCACGACCCTGATGCTCGAGTCGCGCACCTCCGACCGGAGCGAGTCGGCGTCTATCGTCACGCGCCCGCCGCTCAAGCGGCGCATTCACCCCGGCCCGTGCGCGCGTGGTAGCCGCCGTCGCTCCCGTAGTCCGAATAGAATCCGGGATCGTCCCCGAACTCCGGCGGCTCGGCCAGCGGGGCCAGCTCCCTCTTCAAGTCCGCCACAGTGCGCACGGCGCCGGCGCCGGTCCCCGCGGCCACGCCGTGGGCCCACGACGCCAGGGTGCCCGCCTGCGGTGCCCCGCCGGCGGCCTCCTTGTCGCGCCTGAACAGCTCTATCACCCTGAGCACGGCGGGGATGACGCGCTTGGCCGGCATCCTCATGCAGTTGACTCCCAGGGCGGTCTGCCCGTCGAACCGGCCGCCGACGGACATCTGGTACACCGGGTACATGCGCCCCCGCGCCTTGGAGCCCCCGCCGTTGAACCCGATGGTGGCTATGCCGTGCTGGCCGCACGAGTTGGGGCACCCGCTGATCTTTATCGTGGCGCCGGCCAGGTCGGCGTCGGCGTCCAGCCCCTCCTCCAGGAACCTGCGCTGTATCTCCTTGGCGAGGCGGTGGGAGTTGGTCAGGGCCAGGTTGCACGACGTCGTCCCCGAGCAGCCGACGGGCGAGGCCATCGTGAGCGCGCCGGGCCGCGCCAGGCCCGCGCCGAGCAGCCGCGAGTACAGGGCCGGCAGGTCGGCATCGCGGACGTGGCGCACCACCATGTCCTGGGAGAAGCCGTTGCGGGCGCACGCCTCGGCCGAGAACTCCCTGCACGCGGCGGCCATCGAGCGGAGCTGCCCGGCGGTGATGTCGCCCGCCTCCAGCGTGACGAAGGCGGCGCTGTACCCCGGCTGCTTTTGGGCCAGCGTGTTGGCGGCCTTCCACCTGGCGAAGCCGGCCGGCGGGCCGCCGCCCACGTCCGCCTCCACCCGCACCGGGGGGGGGCGCGGCGGCGGATCCCCGCCGCGGCCCACGTCCAGCCTCGCCGCGACCGACTGCGTGGACTTTACCACGGCGCGCTCCTTGAGGACGAGGTTCCGGAACTTTTCCCAGCCCATCTCGTTCACCATGTACCGCATGCGGTTGCGGGCCATGTTCTTGCGGTCGCCCAGCCTGTCGAATATCCGCAGGACGGCGATCGAGGTGTGCAGGAGTTCCTCCTCCGGAGTGAAGTCCTCCAGCTGGTGCCCCACGAACGACCTGTTCCCGAGCCCGCCGCCCAGGAAGACCTTGAACCCGCGCTGGGAGCCCCCTCCCCCGTCCGGGGCGGGGCGCGCCAGCGGGAGCAGGCCCACGTCGACCATGCGCACCATGCCGTGCTTTTCGCAGCACGTGAAGTTGAACTTGAACTTGCGCGGTAGGTTCTGGTTCATGGGGTTGCGCAGGAAGAACTTGGCGGTGGCCAGCGCGTACGGGGTGGCATCGAAGGCCTCCTCCCCGCACACCCCCGACAGGGGGCTGCACATGACGTTGCGCACGGTGTTGCCGCACGCCTCGCGCGAGGTCAGGCCCACCTCGGCCAGCCCGCGCATTATCTCCGAGACGTCCTCCAGGACTACCCAGTGCAGCTGGACGTTCTCGCGCGTGGAGAGGTGGGCGCCGCCTATCGAGTATGCCTCGCTCAGCTGGGCCACCATCTCCATCTGGGAGGGGAGGAGCCGCCCCGCGGGGATCTTTATGCGCACCATGGCGTAGTCCCCCGTCATGCGCGTGCCGTACGCCCCGTTCTGGAGCCTGAACCGCCTGAAGCTGTCCGCGTCGTACCGGCCCTGCCGGAACAGCTTCACGGTATGTGCGAAACTGTCGGCCTCCCCGGCGTGCGACCAGCCGGCCTCCGGCCGCGGATCCCGGGGGCGGGCCTCCTCCTGCGCGGCTGCCGCCCCGCCGGCGGCCGGCCGATTCTCGTCCAACGCGCACGGTGCGCCGCGCGCGGTTATAAATTTGAGTCTCGCTCCGGCGTTCGGGCCGCGCGCCCGCCGGCGCGGAAGCGCTTCCGTCGATCCGGATTCGCGCCCGCGGAAAGACAAGGTATTAATCACGACCGGCGGCCAGCGGGCCCATGCAGAAGGCCGAGGGCCGGGCCGGGCGGATATTCGAGCCGGTCGGCGAGGCGGAGATCACCAGGGCCATCGCCTCCGAGTTCAACTCCGTCCTCATGGACAGGGCCGTCTCCGACGTCATCGTGGTGGGGGCGGGGCCCGCCGGCCTGACGGCCTCGCGCGAGCTGGCGCTCATGGGGTTCAGGGTGCTCGTCGTGGAGCAGAACAACTACCTGGGCGGGGGCTACTGGCTGGGCGGGTACATGATGAACCCCGTCACGGTGAGGGAGCCGGCCCAGAAGGTCTGGGACGAGCTCGGCATCCCGTACAAGAAGGCGGCCGAGGGCCTGTACCTGACGCCCGGCCCCCACGCGGTGTCGAAGCTCATAGCGGGCGCGTGCGATGCGGGCGTCAAGTTCCTCAACCTCACGAAGTTCGACGATCTCGTGCTCAAGGGCGGGCGCGTCGCGGGCGTGGTGGTGAACTGGATGCCCGTCTCGGCGCTGCCGCGCAACATAACGTGCGTGGATCCGGTCGCCCTCGAGGCGGGGATGGTGATAGACGCCTCGGGGCACGACTCGGTGGCGGTCAAGCGCCTCGCGGACAGGGGGCTGGCCGAGTGGAAGGGCATGGACCCGATGCACGTGGACGGCGGGGAGGACAGCGTCGTCCGCATGACCGGCGAGGTCTTCCCGGGGCTGGTGGCCGCCGGCATGTCGGTCACCGAGACGCACGGGCTGGCCAGGATGGGCCCCACCTTCGGCTCCATGCTGTTCTCCGGCAAAAAGGCGGCCGAAGTGGCCGCCGCCGGCATGAAGGATCTGCGCGCCGGCGGGGACTAGCCCCTAGGCGCCCCCGGCCTTGAGGATATCGCGCGTGGCGGTGTACGGGGATGCGGCGGTCCCCGAGGTGAGCGCGGGCGCGCTCGCCTCGTTCCTGCGCGGCTGCACGGGGGCCCCCGCCGCGCCGTCCGGCGGCATCTTCGAGGGCATGACGGCGGCGCAGGCCGCCGCGCTGGCCTCGTGCAGGGTGGGCAGCACGGCGAGGCCGTTCAGGAGGCGCAGGCCGGATCCGCGCGAGATCGACGAGGAGATCTCCGGGGGGATCCGCGCGGGGGCGGCCGGCCGGGCGCCGGGCGCCGCGTGCTACGACGGGTTCGAGATGCAGCGCGCGGTGGCGGGGATGATCCCCCGCGCGGAGGCCGAAAGGGACGTCCTGCACATAGTGATCACCGGCCGGCTCACCTGCACCTACGAGGACGAGGGGGACATGCGGTACCACGGCAGGGCGCTCATCGGGTCGAACCCGGCCCTGATCTCCGCGCCGGGGATGGTCGAGGCGCCCGCCAGGCCGAGGCAGTACTACGTCGACCTCATCGGCGCGGCGGCGCTGGGCGGGGACGCGGGCCGCGCGGCGGAAAGGTACGCCGGGAGGTACCTGGAGCGCGGGGACCCGAGGATGGCCGCCGCGGCCGAGGGGTACGCCCTGCAGGCCGTCGCGTACTACGCCACGGGCGAGGCGTTCTGCGGCGACAGGGACTGCAGGCTGTACAACGCGCACTGGCAGGAGGAACTGCTGCGCGCGCAGGTGGAGTCCGGCCGGCTCTGCGGGCGGCACGCCGCGGCCCTCCGGAGGGCGGGGGCCGGCTAGGGGGGCGGGGGCCGCGCCGGCTCCGGATTCCCGGCCCCGCGGGCCGCCCCGCCGCGGGCGCGGGGCGGCGCGCCCGCCGATCCGGGCCGGGGCGGGCGGCGGGAGGGGCCGCGCTTGAAATGACTTAAATTGTTGCGCCCCCGTCGCGGGCGCATGATGGCGGGCGGGGCCTCGTCCGGGGCGGTGCTCGTCGAGAGGCGCGGAGGCGATCCCGCCGGCGGGCCGGGAGGAGGCGAGCGGCCGGGGCCGGCCGGGGGAGGCACGGCGTACGAGGTGGTCATAATCGGGGCCGGTCCCGCGGGGTACACGGCCGGCGTGTACTGCTCCAGGGCGCGGCGCCGCACGCTCATACTCTCGGGCCTGCTGCCGGGCGGGCAGCTCGTCAACACCACCGAGGTGGAGAACTATCCGGGGTTCCCGAAGGCGGTCATGGGGCCCGACCTCATGGCCGACATGAGGGAGCAGGCGAAGAACTCGGGGGCCTCCATCGTCGACGAGGAGGCGGTCAACGTCGACCTGAGGAGGAGGCCGTTCAAGGTGCTCACCGCCAGCGAGGAGTACGAGGCGGATGCGGTCATAATAGCCACGGGCGCCAGCCCCCGCAAGCTCGGACTGGACGGGGAGGAGGCGCTCGCCGGCAAGGGGGTCTCGTACTGCGCCACGTGCGACGGCCCGTTCTTCAGGGGGGCCGAGCTTGCCGTGGTGGGCGGCGGCGACTCGGCGATGGAGGAGGCCACGTTCCTGACAAAGTTCGCCTCGGCCGTCCACGTGGTGCACAGGAGGGACGAGCTGCGCGCCAGCAGGGTGATGCAGGAGCGCGCCAGGGGCAACGCGAAGATAAGGATGCACATGTCGTGCGAGGTCAAGGAGATCCGCGGGGGCGGGAGGGTCGAGTCGGTGACGCTGCGCAGTTCCAGGACGGGCGAGGAGAGCGAGTTGAGGGTCGGGGGCGTGTTCGTGGCGATAGGGCACGACCCGAACACGGCGATGCTCGGGGGCCAGGTAGAGACGGACGGGGACGGGTACGTGGCGCTGCGGAACGGGACCGCCATGACCAGCGTGGAAGGCGTGTTCGCCGCCGGCGACGTCCACGACCGGCACTACAAGCAGGCCGTGACCGCGGCCGGCTACGGCTGCATGGCGGCCCTGGAGGCCGACAGGCACCTCACGGAGAGGCGGCAGAAGGGGGCCTGACCGGGGCGGCCGCCCCCGGCGGGCGGGCTACCTCTTTTTGATCGACATCTCGACCGCGCCGCCGTCCCTTTTCACGGACAGCATCTCGTGGCCGCTGCGGTCCGCCCAGCTCGATATGTCGTCCTCGGCGGCGGGGTCGTCCGCCAGCACCGTGATGACCTGGCCCGGCTGCATGCGCTCCACCTCGATCTTGGTCCGGAACACGGGCTCCGGGCAGTACAGGCCCCTGGCATCCAGGCGCTTCTCCGGCTCGGGCACGGCCCGCGGCTTGGCCGCTTCCCTATATACCGTGGGGATCGGCGCCCGCGTGGACCCGCGTCCAAGCCGAAGCCGCGCCCGGCGGCGCCCCGCCTACAGGGCGGCCCTGAACATGTCGTACAGGTTCCTGTCCTTCATGAACGACGGGTTGGCGGAGCCGTAGTTCACCTTGCGCGATATGCGCCTCATCGCGGCCAGCCCCATCTTGTACAGGAGTATCCACAGGTAGCTGTCCGGATCGCGCTCGAATATGCGCAGGAGGACGGCGAACAGGGCGCGCGAGTGCGGATAGACCCGCGAGACGTAGTCGGATATGTACTCGGCCGAGTTGTCCACCTTGTACCTAAAGTGCTCCAGCGTCTCGCGCGGCGTGGCGTACCCCGTGGCGGCTATCGAGACGCGGCCCCGCCGCAGCGCGTCCAGCACGGAGTCCAGCCCCGCCTCCGCCTCGACCGCGTTGGTGCACCTGCCCAGCGTGGACAGGATGTGGGAGTCGCTTCCGGCCACGCCCGCGATGCCGCGCTCGGCGGCGAACTCCGCCGCCCTGGCGTTGGCCAGCACGTCCACGTTGTTGCTGTTGAAGACCTCCACCAGGTCGCACGAGCCGGCCTTCTCGCGGAGGGCATCGAGGAGGCCGAACGGGTGGGGCGCCGAGGACACGGCCCCCTGCCTCCGCACCTCGTCGAGCGTCTCCTCGAACGTCATGCCCGGCCTTATCTCCTCGTGCGGGCCGTACGCTATGAGGTGGGCCCCCTCGGCCGTGGTGACCTCCTCGGCGGGGAGGACCAGTATCCCGGCGTACCGCGGGTGGTCCCTCTGGTACTCGAGGATCTGGGCGTGGCCGTCCAGCGTGTTGTGGTTGGTGACGAACAGGCAGTCCAGGCCGAGCCGCAGGGAGCGCTCGAGCTGCTCGGCGATCCCCACGCCGCAGTCGTACGGCGTGTCGTCCCCGGCGCCGTGGAAGTTGGAGAACGAGTTGTGGCAGTGCAGTTCGGCCCGCAGCAGATCCATGGATCGCCACGGCGCCGGCGCGCCATACATTAACCCTTGCCCGCGCGCGGCGCGCGGGTTCGGGTCCGCCGCGATCCGGGCGCGGGATCGGGGAGCGGCTCGCGGCTGCCGGGCGCGGCTTCGGCCTGCCCGAGCCTGCGCGGCGCGGCCCGTCCCGCGCCCGCGGCTTCTCGCGCCCGGGAACCGGGCCGCGGCACGGCCGCCGCCCCGCGGGGAGGCGCCGGCCGCTCACCGGAACAGGTCCTGCCCCTCCGGCCGCAGCATGCCGCGCGCCGAGCCGGGGCCCGGCTCGAACGCGTAGTTGCGCACTAGGGCCATCGGCGTGCCGGACGACTTGCCCTTGACCAGCTCGGCCGCGGCGCACAGCTCGTCGGCCACGGCAACCGCCGTGACGCGCAGCCGCCGGCCGTAGGCGTCGGCGCGGCCCGCGTACTCGAGCACTGGGCCGAGCCCGGACACGCCGATGGCGCAGTCGGCCTGCCCCGCGCGGAAGGGCCGGCCGAACGTGTCGGACACGGCCACCGCGATCCGCGCGCCCGACAGCCGCTCCACCTCGAGGCGCAGCCTTTCCGCCGACGCGTCGGGATCCTCCGGCAGGAGGACGGCCAGCCCGCCGCCGCGTCCCGCGTTGCTCTCGTCCACCCCGGAGTTGGCGCACACCAGCCCGGCCCGCGTCTCCGTCACTATGACCCCGTCCCGCATGCGCAGTATGCGCCTCGCCTCGGACAGCACCAGCTCCACCACCCGGGGGTCCTTCCCGTACGCGGCGGCGATCCCGGCGGCCAGCGGCGACGGGGAGACGGCATCCAGGCGCACGACGCGCCCCTCCTGCTTGGAGACGATCTTTTGCGAGACCACCAGCACGTCCCCGTCGCGCACGCCCCCGCGCCGGGCGGCCGACGCGACCGCCGCGGCCGCTATGCTGTCGCCTGGCCCCACGTCCTCCGGCGCCCCCAGCGGGATCACCTCCACGGCCGCGCCGCCCGCGCGCGGGCGGGGGGGGGCGGGGGCGGCTGCCGGCATCACGCGGGGGCCGCGGCCTTCAGCGGCACGCCGTAGCGCCCGGCTATGACGGGAAGTATCCCCGCCAGGTCCTTCTTTTCCAGCACAAAGTCGGCGAGCTCCTTCACCACGTCCTGCGCGCGGAACGCGATCCCCAGCCCGCACACGTCGAACAGCTTTACGTCGTTGGCGCCGTCCACGACCACCACGATCTCCTCGCGCCTCTGGCCCCACTCGCGTATCTTGGCCGCCGCCGTCTTCGCCTTGTCGGCATCGACGCTCACCAGGACGCCGTCAAGCCGGGCGCCGCGGAACACGAGCTCGTTGGAAAAGACGTGGTCCAGGCCGAGCTCATCCTTGAGCCTGTCGGTCATTATGGTGAACCCGCCGGAGACGGCCATGAGGCGCCAGCCCGCGTCCTTGAGGGCGCGGCAGGCCTCCCTGGCGCCGGTCATTATCGGCAGGGCGTCGGCCACCTCCTTGCAGGTGGCGTAGTCCAGCCCCCTCAGCGCATCGACCCTGGCGCGGAGCCCCTCTTCCCAGTCGATCGCCCCCTGGATCCCCTTTTTCGTGATCTCCCATATCTCGTCCTCCTTTCCGAGTTTTTCTGCCAGAATGGGGAGGTACTCGGCGTCGAAAAGGACGCCCTCGACGTCGAAGATCGCCAGCAACTGGCCGGGCGCCGCGGCGGTAATTATTTTAAGGTTGGCCCGCGGATCCGCGATCCCGCCGCCCGGCGCGCGGCCGGGGGGCCGGCCCGCCCGCGGCTTCGCGGCGGCGGATCGTTAGCAATAAATCGGCCGCGGAAAGGGGCCGGGCGTGGAAGCTGAACTAGAGCACAAGTACGAGGTGGAGGTGAAGGCGGCCGAAAAGATGCAGAGGCTGACCGGCGCCGTGAAGGAGGAGCTGAAGGATGCGGGAGTAGTGGACGAGAAGGGAAAGCTGAAGATAAAGGGCGTCAGCCCAAAGATGCTCAAAAAGATGAAGAGCGAGTACGTCGACTGCCCCGTACTCGGCGCCGACACGCAGTTCGTCAGGTGCTTCGTGTGCTCCAACTTCCAGAGCAGGGTGAGGGGCACGGTGCTCTGCAAGGGCAACGACCTCTAGGCGCGGGCCCAGATCCGCCGCGATCCGGGCGCGGGATCGGGGGGCGGCCCGCCGCCGCCGGCGCGGTTTCGGCCCTGGCCCGCACGCGCCCCCGGATCAAAAGGCACATTTAGCCCGGATCCCGCGGTCGCGTCGCTTGGGCGGCAAGGGGCCGGCGGACGTCGGGATCACCGTCCGCAAGGGGGACAACTTCAGCGAGTGGTACACGCAAGCGGTGGTAAAGTCAGGCCTGGCCGACTACGCCCCGGTCAAGGGCGCCATAGTGCTGAGGCCCGACGGCTACTCCGTGTGGGAGTCGGTGAGGAAGGCGCTGGACGGCAGGCTCTCGCGCCGGGGCGTGAGGAACGGCTTCCTGCCGGTGCTCATACCCGAGTCGCTGCTGAAGAGGGAGGGCGAGCACTTTGCGGGGTTCGACCCCGAGGTCTTCTGGGTCACCCGCGCGGGGGGGAGCGAGGTGGGCGACAGGCTGGCGCTCAGGCCCACCTCCGAGGCGCTGGCGTACTCGATGTACTCCAAGTGGATAAAGAGTTGGAGGGACCTCCCGCTGCGGATGAACTTCTGGAACACGGCGCTGCGCGCCGAGATAAAGGCCACCAAGCCGTTCCTCAGGACCTCCGAGTTCCTGTGGCAGGAGGGCCACACGGCGCACGCCGGGAGGGAGGAGGCCGAGGCCGAGGCCGAGGCCATGCTGGACGTGTACAGGGAGGTGTCCGAGGAGGTGCTGGCCGTCCCGGTCGTGGCGGGGAGGAAGAGCGACGCCGAAAAGTTCGTCGGCGCCGTGTACACGTCGGCCATCGAGGCCGTGATGCCGGACGGGAAGGCGCTGCAGATGGGGACGTCGCACTTTCTGGGGCAGAATTTTTCCAAGGCCTTCGACGTCAGGTTCCTGGACAGGAGCAACGCCGAGAGGTTCGCCTGGCAGACCTCCTGGGGCGTCTCGTGGAGGCTCATAGGCGCCATGGTGATGGTGCACGGGGACGACAAGGGCCTGGTCCTGCCGCCCCGGGTGGCCCCCGTGCAGGCGGTGCTGGTCCCCATATACTATTCCGGGGAGGACAGGCGGGCGGTGGTCGAGGCGGCCGAGGGGGCGGCCGCCCTCCTGGAGGAGGGCGGCGTGAGGGTCCACGTCGATTCCAGGGAGGAGGTCACCCCGGGCTTCAAGTTCCACGACTGGGAGATGAGGGGGGTCCCCCTGAGGATCGAGGTGGGCCCGAGGGACGTCAGGAGCGGGACGGCGGCGGTGGCGCGCAGGACCGGCGGCGCCAAGGAGGACGTGCCCCTCGGGGACATGTCGCGCGTGGGCGAGATGCTGGAGGAGATCCAGGCCGGCATGCTGGAGGCGGCCAGGAAGAGGCACGCGGAGCTGTCGTCGAGCGCGTCCACGTACGGGGAGATCCGCGGCGCGGCGGAGGGCGGGGGCGGCCTGATCTCGGCGCCGTGGTGCGGCTCGCCCGAGTGCGAGAGGAAGGTGAAGGACGGCGCCGGCGCGGAGATCCGCGTCATACCGCGCGGCGCCGCCGGGGAGGCGTCCGGGGGGGAGGCGTGCGCCGTGTGCGGCGGCCGCGCGCGCCACAGGCCCGTGTTCGCCCGCGGCTACTAGCGCGCGGATCCGCCGGGGGGCCGCGGGAGGGGCGGGGAGGCAAGCGCGCGCCCGGGGGCCGATCGCCCGTTTAAATACGGAATGGGCCAAAACGCCGCATTGCGCCCGACCGCGACGCTGGCCGCCGTTCTTGCCGCCGTTCTTGCCGCGTCCGCGGCCGCCCTGCCGGCGGCCGACGCCCACGGCAGGGGGATCGACGTGGCGCCGCCGATCAGCTTCGGCGACATGAACGTGACGGTCAGCACGCGGCTCGATCCCTCCGACATGACGGCGGGCGACGTCGACTCGGCCAACATGGCCGTACGCTTCTTCGACGCGGACGAGAACCGGACGCTGGAGCAGGTGACGTACCGCGTGGAGGTGTGGAGGAGCGGCGAACTGCTCGCCAGGAACGCGTTCTTCGACGACGACGGCCTGCTCGACGTGGAGGTGAAGCCCGTGCTGGACTGCGCCGAGCCCGACCTGTGGCGGTGCAGCACGTACGGCGGCTCGGAGCACCCCAGCGCGCCCGGCGCCCTGTACGCGCAGGGCGGGGGCCGGCCCTCCATAACGGGCCCGATATTCGACAAGGGCGGGCTGTACAACATACGCGTCGACATAGAGGGGGCGACCAGCCCCAAGACGCTGCTCAGCGAGCGGCTCAGCTACGACACGTTCGTCAGCGTGGCGCAGGAGCAGGCGTTCTCGCTGCAGACTGCCGAGGCGGCCGTCCCGCTCGTGATAAAGACGTACTACGACGACGTGGAGAACGTGCGCTACGACCCCGCCGACGACTCGGTCTCGTTCGACATGCCCTTCGACTGGTCGCCCGACTACATAGAGCACGTGGCGATGGTCCACGAGGAGCTCCAGTTCCCGGCGGAGTTCGCCCCGTACGCGGGGATGCAGTTCAGCGGGTACGTGGACGGGGTTGAGGTGGACCGGCGGGTACTCCTGCTCGACCCGTACTCCATAGAGGGCACCAACGTGGCGCATTTTTTGGTCGGCGGCGCCGAGCTGCGGCGGATAAACCAGGTGCTGGGCCCCGACCACGAGGACAGGAAGGAGATGTCGTTCAGGATCGTCCCCCGGCCGGAGGCCGCGGTCAACTCGGTGGAGTTCTTCCTGGTGGACGCGCGGACGTTCGAGCAAAAGCCCGCCGCGGTCAGCGTGGCCTGGGACGGCGCCCTAGCCGCGGGCGATCCCATACCATTCGAGATGACCTTCTTCGGCGAGGGCAGGAGCCTGCTCAAGGACGTGCGGTACGCGTACTACCTGATCGACCCCGACGGCGGCGGGGTGATCGCCGAGGCCGGCACCGACGCGGGCGATCCGGGCGGGATAGGCCTGCTTTCCGTGGAGGGGATAGACTACCAGACCGTCACGCTCCCCGAGGCCGGCGCGTACAGGCTGGACGTCAGGGTGCTGGGGACCGGCATCGACTACGATCCCGCGCACGCCGGAATCGGCTCCGCCATGATCGAGATCGGCCCCGCCCCGCCGCAGCCGGCGGCGGGCGCGACGGTCCCCGGGTGGGTGCGCACGTCCACGGGCTACTGGGTGGACGGCGCCGTGTCGGACTCGGAGTTCGTCGACGCGATCCAGTACCTCATAAACGAAGGCGTGGTGGTGGTGCCGCCGCCGTCCGGCGATCCGGCCGCCCCCGCGGCGGGCGGCGCCGCCGTCCCGCAGTGGCTGAAGGCCACGGCGGGGCACTGGGTGGCCGGGGACACGTCGGACTCTGAGTTCGTGTCGGCGCTGCAGTTCCTCGTGGGCAGCGGGATCATGACGGCGGGCGGCGGCCGGTGAACGCGGCGGGGCATGCCGACGGCGCAATGCCCGAGGCGCCCGACGCGGGGCGGGGGGCGCCGGCCGGATCGGGGGCGCGGGAAACGGGAGGGACGTTCCCGGCCAGCGGCAGGCGGCGCGCCGCATTCGAGGAAGACTGCAGGCGCGCGCGGAAAAATGGCGGGCGCTCCCGGACGGGCCCCCTCCCCCCTTCCCCGCATTCGGCCCGCACGGCGCCGCGGCCGGGCGCGCGCCTGCCTCCCGCGTCCCGCCGCGCTTGAAGGTCTGGCATGTTCGAAACAGAGATCTTCGGCCGGGGGGCGCCTGCCTCCCGCGTCCCGCCGCGCCCCGCGGCCGCCCTGATCGGGCCCGCGGGCCGCGATCGCGGCAGGGTCGCGGGATCCTCCGGGCTGGCGGGCTCGGCCCGCGGCGTTCTTGGCTGACGCCGCTGCGGAACACGGGGCGGCGGCGCGCGCGAGGCCGGCGGCCGCGCCCGGAAAGATCGCCGGGCTTGCCGCGATCGCGGCGCTGGCGCGTGGGCCCGGGTTCAAACGGAAGCCACGCCCGGCGGCGAGCCGCCCCCTGATCTCACGCCCAGATCACGGCGGACCCGAGCCCGCGCCGCGCGGGCTGCGCATGGGTATTATACCGGCGCGGGCGGGCCGGCCGCATGGGCGATCCGCGCTCCCCGGCAGCCCCGGACCCCGGGACGCTCATGGGGCAGTTCGCGGCGACACGCGCCATGACCATGGAGATGGTGGACGGCCTCGAGGGGGACGACTTCGTGGTGCAGACCGCGCCGTACACGAGCCCGCCAAAGTGGCACGTGGGGCACGTGAGCTGGATCTACGAGGTGGTCATGGGCAGGATCGATCCCGGGTACCGCTCCCAGCGCGAGGATCTCTCGGGGTACCTCAACTCGTACTACCAGCGGTTCGGCGAGCCGGGCGAGAAGGGGCGGAGGGGGACGTTTTCGCGGCCCACTACCGACGAGGTGCTCAGCTACTTCAGGGCCACGAGCGGAAGGGTCGCCGAGTTCGTGGCCTCGCGCAGCCTGGACGAGGCGCAGGCCAGGCTGCTCGAGATCGGCATCCACCACGAGTGCCAGCACCAGGAGCTCCTCGCGTACGACCTGCAGCACATGCTCGGGGGAAGGTACGAGCCGGCCGGCGGCAAGGCGGCGCCCCCGCCCCCCGCGGATCCCGGCGCGGCCGGAGAGGCGCGCGTCGGGGGCGGCCTGTACCGCCTGGGCCACCCCGGCGGCGGGTTCGCCTACGACATCGAGATGCCCGAGCATGCCGTGTACACGGAGGACTACGCGATCGACAGGCTTCCCGTGACCAACGGCCAGTACGCGAGGTTCGTCGAGGACGGCGGGTACTCGGACTACAGGCACTGGCTGGCCGACGGCTGGGAAAGCGTGAAGGAGAACGGCTGGGATGCCCCCATGTACTGGGAGAGGGACGGGGAGGGGTGGCAGGTGGACGACTTTGCCGGGAAGCACGCCGTGGACCCTTCCGAGCCCGTGCGCCACGTGAGCTTCTACGAGGCGGACGCCTACTGCCGCTGGGCCGGCAAGAGGCTCCCCACCGAGGCGGAGTGGGAAAAGGCCGCCCTGTGGGACGAGGGGAACGGGAGGAAGAGGCGGTTCCCGTGGGGCGACGGGGGGCCGACCCCGGAGAGGGCCAACCTCCTCGAGTCCCGCCTGTGGGGGTGCGCGCCGGCCGGCTCGTACCCCGCGGGGGCCAGCCCGTCCGGATGCCTGCAGATGATCGGCGACGTGTGGGAATGGACGTCCTCCGAGTTTGCCGGGTACCCGGGGTTCAGGACGGGGTTCGAGGAATACAACGACAAGTGGTTCACGGGCCAGAAAGTCCTCAGGGGCGGCTCGTTCGGGACGCCGTCCGCGTCGATACGCGGGACCTGCCGCAACTTTTTCAGGCTCGGCGAGCGGTGGATGTTCTGCGGGTTCAGATGCGCGCGCGACGCCTAGCCGCCGGCGGGCGCGGCCCCGTGGCCGCGGCCCGCGGGCGGGGCGGGCGCCGGCGGGGCGCCTACCGTTGATATACGGCGCGGGCGGCGCGGCCCCGTGGCCGGCGAGATCCTCCGGGTCGAGGGGCTGACCAAGACATTCCGCACCGGGGGGTTCCTGCGGCGGGGCGGGGGGGCCGGCACGAGGGCCGCCGACGGCGTCTCCTTTTCGCTGGGCGGCGGCGGCGACGTCCTGGTGCTGGCAGGCGGGTCCGGATCCGGCAAGACCACCGTGGCCAGGATGATCCTGGGGGCCGTCGCGCCCGACTCGGGGAAGGTGGTATTCGACGGAAGCGAGGCGATCCCGGGCGGCGGCAAGGAGGGCCTGCGGCGCGTGAGGTCGCAGTGCCAGATGATCCACCAGGACCCGTACGACTCGATAAACCCGCGCATGAGGGTGGCGCAGATAGTCGCCGAGCCGCTCGAGATACACCGCGCCGGCGGGGGGGATGCGGGGGCCAGGAGGTCTAGGATGCTCGAGGCGCTGAGGGAGGCCAGGCTGGAGCCGGCCGAGGCGATCGCGTCCATGCATCCGCACATGCTGTCGGGAGGCCAGAGGCAGAGGGTGGTGCTCGCCAGGGCGCTGGCCGTCAGGCCGAGGGTGATAATAGCCGACGAGCCGGTGTCCATGCTGGACGTGTCCATCAGGGCCGAGATGCTCGGGCTGATGTCCGAGCTGCGGGAGAGCCTCTCCGTCTCGTTCCTGTACATAACGCACGACCTGGCCACGGCGCGGCATTTCGGGAAGAGGATCGCCGTCATGTACGGGGGCCGCATAGTGGAGACGGGGCCCGTCGCCGACGTCCTGCTGCGGCCGCGGCACCCCTACACGCAGGCGCTGACCGACGCCATACCAGAGCCCGACCCGGACAACCTGCACGGGCGCAGGACCGTGAGGATCCTGGAGCCCGGGGCGGCCGGAGGGCCCGGGGCGGCAACGGCGGCGGGGGCGTGCAGGTTCATGGAAAGGTGCCCGTACGCAGTGGACAAGTGCGCCGCCGAGCCGGATCTGCGGGACGTGGGAGGGGACAGGGCGGCCGCCTGCCACGTCGAACTGGGCGGGTGACGTGCGGGCGGCTGCGGCCGGGACGCGCGCCCGGGCCGGCGCCGCGCAACGAACGGCCGCATCCGGGCCGCGCGCCCGCCGGCCACCCAGCTGCACAGGATGCCGCCGCTCTGTCGGACGCCGCCCCCGCCCAAAGAAGGCGCGCCTACGTGAGTTGTATCACGCAGGCGTTAGTCGCGTTATCGAACACCGTCCCGCTTCCGCATTTTGAGTGGGTGGAATTGCCCTCGCCGGCTCCCGGTTTTTCCCCGGCATCGCCGATGGTGATCTCCAGCCCGCCCTGCACCATACCCGTCACGAGCAACAGGGCGGCCAGCGCCGCCACGCCGATCAGTATCTTCTTCTTCCCCAGCCCACCCCGCGCGCCGGCGCCGCGCCTAGCGCGGGCCGCGCGCCTCTGCGCAGGGGGCGAAGCGGGGGCCGATGCCGCGGCCGCCGCGGCCCCCTCCTCGGCGCCCACCTCGAACAGGAGGGCGCCGCATTTCATGCAAAAGTTCGCTTTCAGCAGGTTCTTTTTGCCGCACGACCAGCAGTACATGGTAGCCGCGTCCTGCGCATAGTCGGCCGTCGCCGCCGCAACCGGGCCCCCCTTCACCGGGACCTCCTCCGTGTCTACCGGCTCGGCCTTCTTGGTGTCGATGTATTTTTCCTTCAGGTGGGCGAGGTACTTTTTGTCGCTCTCCCAGACGCTCTTGTTCTCCACGTATGCCAGCTTGATGTGCTCCAGCCTGTACCGGTCGCCCACGCCCAGCTTCAGGAGCTCGTTGATCCCGTCCACGACGTCCGCGGGCTCCTTGTCCATGCCCGTACGGCCGCATCACGTTAAATTATTTCTTTGCGGTTGCGGGCAGGCGGGCCGGCCGCCCCGTCCACACCCCCCCCCCCCAGCCGTCGGACGTCATGACGACTAGGCCTTTTGGGCCAGGCCTTCCACATCCCCCACCCCACCCCCAGCCGTGCACGAATCTGGATCAGCGGGGGCGCTTCCGCGTCAGCGACACGGGTGCGTGGCCCAATCCCCGCAACGCGGGAGGTCCCGCGCGCGGTGCCGCGCTTGCGCGGATCGGCGCGGAGATCTCCACAAGCCGACCGCCGTGGGCGGGCGCGGGCCGGACGCGCGCGCGAACAGGGCGCACTCCTGCGGCGCGGGGGCCGCCCGGCGGGGCGCCTCGGCCGGGAGCGGCGCGGGGGCCGCCCGGCGGAGCTTAGCGTCCGCTAGGGGTAGTAAAATGAATCATCGCGCATAGTCTCTATGTAAGTGGCTGAGCCGGTGTGTTGGTCTATTAGTAAGGGCTGGCTCTCTACTCGCCGAAGCTCGTAGTACACACCACCCTCCTATCAACGCAGTCTTCTGCTGCCGACCTCCATCATAAGAAAGAACATCATGTCTCGGGATAGGATTCGTGCTTAGATGCTTTCAGCACTTAGCCTAAATGGCTTAGCTGCCCGGCCTGCCCTGTCGGACAACCGGTAGACCAGTGGCCACGCTGCTCTGTTCCTCTCGTACTAGGAGCAACTTCCCCTCAGATGTTCACGCTTCCATCAGGCAGAGACCGACCTGTCTCACGACGGTCTAAACCCAGCTCATGTTCCCTTTTAATAGGCGAGCAGCCTCACCCTTGGCCCCTGCTGCAGGACCAGGATAGGAAAAGCCGACATCGAGGTACCAAACCGCGGGGTCGATAGGAGCTCTCGCCCGCGACGAGCCTGTTATCCCTGGGGTAATTTTTCTGTCACCTCCGGGCCCCAATAGTGGGCACACGAAGGATCGCTAAGCCAGACTTTCGTCTATGAATTCCGTGCGTTTGGAAATCCATTCAGTCTAGTTTTTGGCTTTGCCCTCTTCAGCGGATTTCTGACCCGCTTGAACTAAACTTTGGGCCCCTTTGATATCTTTTCAAAGGGGTGCCGCCCCAGCCGAACTGCCCACCTGCACGTGTCCCTGGTCTTCACCAGGTAAGCAGCACTGCAAGAAAGGTCTGGTGTTACATCGGCGTCCCTTGACGCCCCGGAGAGCGCCAAGAAAAGACTCCCAGATACCCTGTGCAGTCCTTACTATACTACAAGCACAAGCTGCAGTAAAACTCCACGGGGTCTTCTCTCCCCGATGGAAGATGATGGACTGTTCGTCCACCTTATGTGGCTTCACCGGGTTGTAGGCGGGGACAGTGGGGCTCTCGTTGTTCCATTCATGCGCGTCGGAACTTACCCGACAAGGCATTTGGCTACCTTAAGAGAGTCAGAGTTACTCCCGGCGTTAACCGGCCCTTAGCTCGGTTGAACCCAAGTTTTAGGTACCGGCACCGGCCAGGATTCAGCGACTATACGCATCCTTTCGGACTAGCAGTCGCCTGTGTTTTTATTAAACAGTCGAAACCCCCTTGTCATTGCAACCTGCTGCCGCCGCTCCTCACGACGGCTGCAGGCATCCCTTATACCGAAGCTACGGGACTAATTTGCCGAATTCCCTCGCCATACGGTATACCCGTAGCACCTTAGTTTGCTAAACCAGCGCACCTGTGTCGGATCTGGGTACGAACCCGCAGTTCGCTAGCCGCACCGCCTTTCACGGTCTCCTGGAATCGGGCAAACTCTGCATACGCAGAGCCACTCCCGCCTCGGGCAGGTTCTCGTCATTACGACACTCCCCTGCCCTCTAACGGTTGGATACAACGATGGTCATACTCGCCCTGTCCGGAAGCGAGCCATGCGGTTGAGGCGCCCGCGGTTGCGGCGGCCCCGGCTTGCGCCGGAACCGCCACGACCGCCTTGCGGCGGCCGCGAGCGCCGTCGCTCCCTGCGGGGTACTAGAATGTTAACTAGTTTCCCGTTCGAGCCGCTCTGTTGAGGCGGCCCTTAGGATCGACTAACTCCAGGCTGATAGCGCATTGCCTGGAAACCCTTGCGCTTTCGGTGGTATGGGTTCTCACCATACTATGCTGTTACTGCCGCCAGGATCT
This sequence comes from uncultured Candidatus Cenarchaeum sp., assembly GCA_958295735.1. Taxonomy (GTDB): domain Archaea; phylum Thermoproteota; class Nitrososphaeria; order Nitrososphaerales; family Nitrosopumilaceae; genus Cenarchaeum. Next base: position 1,886,576 of record OY282369.1, on the reverse strand, counting down.
GCAATAGAAATCGGTCCACAGGACGTCACCGCCCTGCTTCGTCCCAATCACTACGCCAACCTACCACGGTACACCTACGGTGCACGTCTGGAGTATCGGTACTTTGCTTTAGCCCCGTCCGTTTTCGCGGCGCCCCCACTTGGCAGGTAAGTTGTTACACACTTTTTAAAGGATAGCTGCTTCTGAGCTTACCTCCCTGCTGTCTTGGCGGCGACACGCACTTTGGCTTGACACTTAGCAAAGATTTGGGGACCTTAACTCCAGTCTGGGTTAAACCCCTCTCGGTCGTGAACCTTACGTCACACGAACCCGTGTCCGTGCTTCTACGGTGTGCATCCGTTCGGAGTTTGAATGGGCGGTGAGGAATCTCTTCCCCGCGCCGCCCTATCAGTGCTCTACCGGAAACACCACCTCCACACAGCACGCCCTGCGAGACGCTTCGGTTGGAACTAGCAAGCGCCAGTCTAGATTGGTTTTTGACCCCTATTCCCAAGTCACACAAACGATTTGCACGTCAGAACTGCTGCAGACCTCCAGTGGGCTTTCGCCCACCTTCATCTTGCTCAGGAATAGATCGACTGGCTTCTAGCCTTACCGCCATGACTCAACGCACTTTCACACGCTTCCCCTCGCTTTCGCTGCGGGAATTCGGTTTCCCTGCGACTCCGCCTTTTCAGGCTTAGTCTCGCCATGACGGCAAGCTCCCTGGCCCGTGTTTCGAGACGGAACGCATGACGCTGGGGGCGTAGGTACGCAACATCGAGCCCCGTTGCCGGAGCCGTCCCGCCGCGAAATGCCCCCTTCTGCGCCATGCACGTCTGTAAGCAATAGGTTTCATGCACTTTTCACCCCCCTTCCGGGGTACTTTTCAGCTTTCCCTCGCGGTACTAGTGCACTATCGGTCTTGAGAGATATTTAGCCTCTGATGCTACTTTCACCAATATTCACTGCCCACTGCCAAGGACAGCTACTCGGGTGTTGGCAAGATCCCATACCACTTTGCCTAGGGGGGTATCACCCTCTCTGCCAGAACATTTCAGAACACTTTGGCTATGTTCTGGGATCATAACGCCACACCAAAACACCACATCTCTACCGCGTCGCCGCGGCAGATTCAGTTTGGGCTATTTCCGTTTCGCTCGCCGCTACTTGGGAAATCTCGGTTGATTTCTTTTCCTCGTGGTACTAAGATGCTTCAATTCCCACGGTTCGACCTCCGCCGAAGCGGAGTATACAGGATTCCCATTCGGAAATCTCGGGATCAACGGGTGCGTGCACCTCCCCCGAGCTTATCGCAGCTTGCCACGTCCTTCGTCTCTCCTCAAGCCTAGCAATCCTCCTATTGCCGTCTTTACACCGGCATATTCAGCCACATATTACACGACTATGCGCGATGATCATCGCGCCCCCACGCTGGGGGGCGCTACATCCTTCATACGCCACTTTCGTGGCGCATTGCATTCGATGGTCCGCGCGAAGATCGGCCCCCGCGGCGCTAGCCGCGGGGACCCGTGCACTCCGCATTCCGTGTGTCAAAGGAGGTGATCCGACCGCAGGTTCCCCTACGGTCACCTTGTTACGACTTTTCCCTTGTCGCTTACCTCAAGTTCGATAACGCCAATCAGACGTCACCTCGCTAAAAGCAAACTTCAATGAAACGACGGGCGGTGTGTGCAAGGAGCAGGGACGTATTCACTGCGCGATAATGACACGCAGTTACTAGGGATTCCATATTCGTGAGGGCGAGTTGCAGCCCTCAGTCATAACTGTGATAGCGTTTGAGGATTGCCTCCTCCTTTCGGATTCGGAGCCCATTGTCACTATCATTGCAGCCCGCGTGTGGCCCCAGAGTTTCGGGGCATACTGACCTGCCGTGGCCCTTTCCTTCCTCCGCATTAACTGCGGCGGTCCCGCTAATTCGCCCCACTGCTCCGGAGAGCAATGGTGGCAACTAGAGGCAAGGATCTCGCTCGTTACCTGACTTAACAGGACATCTCACGGCACGAGCTGGCGACGGCCATGCACCACCTCTCAGCTTGTCTGGTAAGGTCTTCAGCCCGACCTTCATTCTGCTGTCTCCCCGGGTAAGATTTCTGGCGTTGACTCCAATTGAACCGCAGGCTTCACCCCTTGTGGTGCTCCCCCGCCAATTCCTTTAAGTTTCATACTTGCGTACGTACTTCCCAGGCGGCAAACTTAACGGCTTCCCTGCGGCACTGCGCCGGCCACAAGCCGGCGCATCACTGAGTTTGCATTGTTTACAGCTGGGACTACCCGGGTATCTAATCCGGTTTGCTCCCCCAGCTTTCATCCCTCACCGTCGGACGTGTTCTAGTAGACCGCCTTCGCCACAGGTGGTCATCGATAGATCAAAGGATTTTACCCCTTCCTACCGAGTACCGTCTACCTCTCCCACTCCCTAGCTGTGCAGTATTCCCGGCAGCCCATATGTTGAGCATATGGATTTAACCGAAAACTTACACGGCCGGCTACGGATGCTTTAGGCCCAATAATCCTCCTGACCACTTGAGGTGCTGGTTTTACCGCGGCGGCTGACACCAGAACTTGCCCACCCCTTATTCACCGGTGCTTTTAGGACCGGCAAAAGATCCCTTCAACAGGGACCACTCGGATTAACCTTGTCGTGCTTTCGCACATTGCAAAGTTTTCTCGCCTGCTGCGCCCCATAGGGCCTGGGTCCGTGTCTCAGTACCCATCTCCGGGCTTCTCCTCTCAGAGCCCGTATCTGTTATAGCCTTGGTGGGCCATTACCTCACCAACAAGCTGATAGAACGCAGTCCCATCCTGCGGCGACGAATCATTTCGGCTACGAACCGTTCCAGGCATCGTGGCCTATCGGATATTATTCTCAGTTTCCCGAGGTTATCCCCGTCCACAGGTTAGGTTGACTACGTGTTACTGAGCCGTCCGCCTTGCATTGCTGCAATGACTCGCATGGCTTAGTATCAATCCGATAGCAGTCAGGTCCGGCAGGATCAACCGGATTCTCTTGGATTATAGAAGTACTTGCGTACTTTGGAATTGATCGGAATGCACGTAATCTTCACGCATCAGATCTGACCGGTTGATCAGACCCTCATGTTGTATGCGTAACTGGAGGCCTGCGAATCATAAAATGGCTCAACACCAAGCTTCATCACAAGCGCCGCTCTTGCGTTACGTACGCCTGTCTGTGCAAAGCGTATCTATATAAACCATTATGGCAGCTCGATCCTTCCCGCTACTCGGGTTTCAGGCGCGAAAAACCGCCGCGCCGCGGTTGCGGGACGGGCCGCGACGGCTTCGCGCGTGGCCGTCCTCCTCCCAGCCAGGCGCGAATGCGGATCGGTGGGGCGCTTCCGCGCCCGCTACAGGGGGCGCGCTCCGCGCGCAGGCCCGCGTCCGTCAAGGTCCTAGCGCGGGGCCCGGAGGCGGCCGGCCGGGAGGCGCGGGGCCCGGAGGCGGCCGGCCGGGAGGCGCGGGGCCCGGAGGCGGCCGGCCGGGAGGCGCGGGGCCCGGAGGCGGCCGGCCGGGAGGCGCGGGGCCCGGAGGCGGCCGGCCGGGAGGCGCGGGGCCCGGAGGCGGCCTAGCGCGATCTCAATAAATTACGGCCCGCGGGAGGCGCGGCATGCCCGACGCGGAGGCGGAGTACAGGCACAAGACCACGGTGTCCGCCAAGATCTTCGCCAGGTCCAGGAGGCTCCATGTCAACGGCGTTCACCACAACATCAGGTTCTTCGAGCCGTACCCGTTCGTCACGAGGTCCGCCGGGGGAAGGCACTTGGTGGACGTCGACTCGAACAGGTACGTCGACTATTGGATGGGCCACTGGAGCATGATCCTCGGCCACGCGCCGGCGCCCGTAAGGGCCGCGGTGCGGGCGCAGATTGCGGACGGCTGGATGCACGGGACGGTGAGCGAGCCCACCATGCGCCTCTCGGCCGCGCTGCAAAAGTCGGTGCGCGCCGCCGAGAAGATCCGCTACGTGACGTCGGGAACGGAGGCCGTCATGTACGCGGCGAGGCTGGCCCGCTCGCGCACGGGCAGGCGCACGATAGCAAAGATCGACGGCGGGTGGCACGGGTACGCATCGGATCTGCTAAAGTCGGTCAACTGGCCGTTCGACGTCGCGGAGGGCAGCGGGCTGGCAGGGGCCGAGAATGTCGTGTCCGTCCCGTACAACGATCTGGAGGGCTCGCTGGATGCGCTCCGGGGCGTGCGGAAGGACCTCGCGTGCATAGTGGCGGAGCCGCTGCTCGGGGGCGCGTGCGTTCCGGCCGAGCCGGACTACATGAGGGGCATTCAGGAGTTCGCCCGCAGCAGCGGCGCGCTGCTGGTACTGGACGAGATAGTGACGGGGTTCAGGTTCAGGTTTGGCTGCGCGTACCCGGAGATGCGCCTGGATCCGGACATCGTGGCGCTGGGCAAGATAATCGGGGGAGGCTTCCCGATAGGCGCCGTGTGCGGGAGGAAGGAGATCATGGGGCTGTCGGACACGGGGCCGGGGGGGCCGGCGAGGGCCGACAGGTCGTACATAGGCGGGGGGACATTCTCGGCGAACCCGGCCAGCATGTCGGCCGGCGCGGCGACGCTGGACGAGCTGCGGAGCGGGCGGGGAAGCATATACCCGAAGATCGCGAGGCTCGGGGAGGAGGCCAGGAGGGGCCTGGCGCGCGCCTTTGACGGCAAGGCCGCGGTCACCGGAAAGGGGTCGCTGTTCATGGCGCACTTTCTCCGCGACGGCGTGCACGAGGTGCGCGGCGGGGCCGATGCGGCGAGATGCGACGCGGACATGCTGCGCAGGTACCACTTTGAGCTGATCGCCAGGGAGGGCATATTCTTCCTGCCGAGCAAGATGGGCGCCGCCTCCGCGGCCCACACCCGGGGAGACATCCGCTCGCTGGTGCGCGCCTCGGAGAGGTTCTCGGCGTCCGCGCCGTAGCGCGGCGGGCGTCCGCGCGGGCTCGGCCGGAGGGCGGGCGCGGGGGGCAGGTGCCAAGATTGATTACTCGGTGCGGGCGCGGGCCCGCGTGCGGTTCTTTTCCCGCGGCAGGGACGGCCACCCCGAGGATCTCATATGCAAGGCCGTCGCCGTGCTCCACGAGTACAAGGGCACGGACAGGGCCAAGGCCGGGGCCAAGGCCAAGGAAGCCATAGGCCTGCTCGACAGGGCACTCAAGATGGAGCCGTCGAGCAGCGCCGCCATGTACCACAAGGGGCTCGCCCTCAACCAGGCCAGAAGGTACTCGGACGCCATAACGTGCTTCGATACCTGCCTTGCGGCCAATCCCGCCGACGCGCCGTCCCTCAACAGCAGGGCCATAGCGCAGGCCGAGCTCGGCGACACCGTGTCAGCCATGGAAAGCTACAGGAATGCCGTCGCTGCCGACCCCGGATACGCGGCGGCGCACTTCAACATCGGGGTGCTGCACGACCGGCTGGGGGACCACGAGGAGGCGCTCGCCTCGCTCGGCAGGGCCATAGAAGTGGACCCGTCAAAACCCAACGCAAAGTTCTACAGGGGGGTAGTGCTGGCCAAGATGAAGAGGCACGAGGAGGCGCTCAACTGCTTCTCGATGGTGTGCGCGGCCCACCCCGATCACGCCGACTCGGCGTTCCACAAGGGGCTGGAGATGGCGGAGCTCGGGAGGCACGTGGAGGCCGTCGGCATCTTCGACGGGATCATTGAGGAGCACGGGGAGATCGCCTACGTGCTGTACGCGAAGGCGCGCAGCCTGGCGTTCATGGGCAGGCACGACGGCGCCATCAAGGCGCTCAAGGCGGCGCTGGACAAGGACAAGAAGAGCGTAAAGGAGTGGGCCAAGGCGGAGAAGGCGTTCGGCGCGCTGGCCGGCGACGAGAGGTTCGATCGGATCATGAGGTAGGCCGGCGGCGGCGATCACACGGCGGCCTTCGGGGACCCCAAAAAGACGGCTGGCGGCGGAAACGCTGTGTGGCTGGCGGCGGCGATCACATGACGGCCTTCGAGGACCCGTTGATCCGCATGACGGCGATCCGCCCCCTCGGGCCCACCAGCCGCGCCTCGAAGACCGGCACGTATACCTCGGCCGCCTCGGTGGCCTCGAACATGTCGTTCAGGTCGCGGATCTGCTCCTTTCCCATGTCCGGCATGAGCCGCGACTTTAGGCCCTTCAGCGCCTCGCCCGCGGACACCTCCGGCCGCCTCACCATGCCGCCGGCCGCCGCGAGCGCCGATTCGGGGTTGATTTCGGCCGCCGCCTTGTCGAGCTTGAACGGGACGCGGGCGTCCTGGCCGTGGCAGTCGAGGCACGCCGTGGCGCGGTTCTCCACGAACACGTGCTCCTCCATGCCAAGCCTCACCTCGCCCTTGGCCCTCCCGCGCGAGAACATCTCGGATATGGATCGCGACTTGGACTTTGCGGGAAACGTGAGGCCGCCCAGCACGACCTCCCGCACGCCGGGGCCTACGCTTACCTTGTGCGAAGCCTTCCTGTAGTAGTCCGCGCTGTACTTTGCGGACACCAGCACGAACGCCTCCAGGAACATCTCGATCTTGTGGACGCGGATCAGCTCGGCCTTTGGCCGCACCACCATGAGCCTCGTAAAGGCGCCGGCCTTTTTCTTCTCCACTATGGCGCGCGCGTCCTCCTCGTCCAAGACGGGAATGAGCACCACCAGCCTCCCCCCGTCCGGCCCCTGGGCGCCGGCCTTTTTCCTGCCCGCCCTCCGTTTCCCGGCGGCAGGCTCCGCCCGGGCCGTTGCCTCCCCCCGCACGAACGGCTTTTTCCTGCCCGCCCTCCGTTTCCCGGCGGCAGGGCCGCCCTTCGCAACTCTCATCCAGCCTGCACCGCTATGCCTGTGCGGCGCTTGCTTATAAGATTCGCGCCGGGCATAGTCCATCTCATAACTCGGATTTTAGGCGTGAAAAACTGCCCCGCCGGGGCCGCCGTAGGCGCGATTATGAGATAGACTAGCCGGGCAGTTCGTCCCACAACTCGGATTTTAGGAGCGAAAGGCCGCCCCGCCGGGGCCGTTGCGGGCGCGGCTGCGGGGTGGGGCGGAGCGGCGCCTGGCAGGCGCGGCCGGATCCGCCGGCAGGCGCGTCGGCCGGGCGGGGAGGGGCGCGGCGGCCGGATCCGCCGGCAGGCGCGTCGGCCGGGCGCGGCCCCGATCCGGATGCGGCCCCGCGCGGCCGCGGCGGCCATTCCCGCCCTGAACCGGGGCCGGGAAGCAGGCAAGAGAAAGCAATAATACTCGGCGCGGGCGGCCTCAAGCGTGGCAAGGAGGGAAGGGGCCGGGCACATAGGAGGATTCCTGAAGAAGGCCGAAAAGGCGATCGATTCGGCCCTCGAGCAGGGCATTGAAAAGGCCGACGACATACTGGACAACGCCGTGGTGCTCGGAAAGATGACGGCCGCAGAGGCCCAGAGGAGGAGCGCCGGCCTGAGGCAGAGGGCCAAGGAAGAAAGTTCCAGGATAATCTCGGAGAGGCGGGCGGGGAGCAGCGGGCGGACGGATGCGCTCGAGGCACTCGCGAAGCTCGGCGAGCTCCGCAAGGCGAAGGTGATCACCGATGCCGAGTTCAGGGCGAAAAAGAAGAAGCTTCTGGACGAGGTGTGACGGGGGCGGGGAGCGCGGCGCAGGCGGCGAGGCCGGGCTATTTTGCCGGAAAGGTCTCGCTTGAGGAGCTGTCGTCCGGATGGTCCGGGGCGGCGTGCAAGGCGTACCGCGTGAGGTTCGCGCCGGGCGCCCGCACGAAGATCCACGCGCACACGGGCGCGCAGGCGCTCATCCCGATCAGGGGCGCCGGCGTGCTGGAGCTGTTCGCGAGGAAGGGAAGGGGCGCGGGGCAGTTCGGAATAAGGAAGATCGGGGAGGAAAAACTCGAGGTCGGCGGGGCGGCGCACGTGCCGCCCGGGGTCCTCCACGCGCACGGATCGGGCGGAAAATGGTTCGCGCACGTGGCGGTGAATTTTTTCGCCGGCGGCGCGGAACCGGAGACGGCGTGGTACGAGTCCGATTTCAAGAGCAGGGTGACGGCGAGGATCTAGCGGGCAGGGCGCGGCACGCGTGCGCGGGGACCGGCGCGGTGATGACGATCACGTGACGGCGAGGATCTAGCGGGCAGGGCGCGGCACGCGTGCGCGGGGACCGGCGCGGTGATGACGATCACGTGACGGCGAGGATCTAGCGGGCAGGGCGCGGCCCGGGCCCCCGCGGATGACCCGGGCGCGCGGTTGGGAAAGATACCTTTATTGGAACATGCGGGCGTCGTGCGCGCATGGCGCGGGACGACGAGAGCGCCGCGCCGGGGATCAGCAGCGCTCCTGGGGAAGATGAGGCCCCAGGCGGGGAGGATGCGCTGGCGCCGGACATGCAGTCGTGCGAGCCGCCGCCGTCGGTGCTGGGCCCCGGCATGCTGGGCCTCGCCAGCACGCTGAGGGCGCTGAGCGCGCTGGGCCTCTCCAAGTCCAAGATAAACCCCGCGCAGGGAATCATAATGGGGTGGCAGTCCGCCGCGTACCTCTCGTTCGCCGCGTTCCTGACGTGGGCCATAATGGCGACGGTCTCCGCAGATCTGTCAGTCGGCCTGGCCATGTTCATGGCCTTCTGCATGTTCGGCCTCTGCGGCAGGGTGATGATCATACTGCACGGATCCAACGCCGTGACCGGCGACTTTATGATCGCGGGCATATCGCTCATGACCAGGCAGGCGAGGTGGCGGGAGGTGCTGTGGTCGTGGACGGTGACCCACGCGGGGCACTGGATGGGCGGCTGCACCATCGCGTGGATCATCATAGCCGGCGCATCCCAGGCCGGCCCCGTCGGCTCGATGCTGACGGAGAACCTGGCGAGCATCGGCACCGACAAGGTGTACGGCCTCCCGTGGGATCAGCTCTTCTACCGGGGGATACTGGCCAACTGGCTCATCGCCATAGGCGTGTGGGGCGGCTTTCGCGTGAAGAGCACGACGGCCAAGATGCTGATCATAGCCGCGCCGGTCTCGATATTCTTCGCGACGGGATTCGAGCACAGCATCGTGAACCACTTCGCGCTGTCGGCCGGCATATGGGCGGGGGGCGAGTACACGTGGGGCGAGGCGTGGTTCAACAACCTGGTGCCGGTCACGCTGGGCAACATAATCGGCGGCATGCTGTTCCACGGCATGACGCACTGGTACGCCGGCGGCATGCAGACGTGGACGGGTCCTGGCAGGTGGAGGCGGCGCGGGACGGCCAGGGACTTTGCCAGGGCGGCGCGGGACTCGTTCACCCTGATGTTCTTCTTCGTGGGCGTGGCGCCGCTGGTGGCGGGGCTGCTGCTCCTGTACGCGGTCGAGCCGGCGCTGGGCGTGGCGGCGGGGGCGGGAAACGCCAACTGGGTGGAGCCGGTCTGCGTCTCGCTGTACTTGGCGGCCACCGCCCTAGTCATAAAGCAGTTCCTGATGCCCAGGGTGTGGCATTCCATCCCCGACGAGTGACGGGGGCGGGCGCCGGCCCGGCCGCCCCCGCGGGAAGCGCGCCAGGGGCCGGGGCCGGAGGCGCCGGCTCCTGCGGGCGGTTTTTTGGCGCGGCCGCGGGCCGGCCGCGCATCGCAGTCCACACCACAACTCGGGCTTCAGGCGCGAAAAACCGCTCCGCGGCTGCCGCCGTGGGCGCGGTTATGAGAAACTGGCGCAGTACGAGGTCACGTGCCCGTCAGCCACGGGCGCGAAAACGCCTTCGCTGATCCGGGTTCACGCCCGGGGAGCGGGGGTCGCCGACCCCGCGCCTAGCGCATCGGGAACTGTTTTTAACTGACCGGTTGCGCCGGGCGCCGTGGACGCGCAGGAGGCGCGCCGCGTGCTCGGCTTGGGGCGCGGCGCGGCGCAGGAGGAGGTGAAGGCCGCGTACAGGAGGCTGGCGCTGGAGATCCACCCCGACCGGCGCGGCGCGGACGACGGGGGCGAGAAGTTCAGCAGGGTCAACGAGGCGTACCGCGTGCTCAAGGGCGCCGGGCGGGAGGAGGCCGCGCCGCGGCCGCGGCCGCCCCCGCCGCCCCCGGAGCGCGGGGCCCGGAGGCCGCCCGGCGGCGGGGGAGGGGGCAGCCCTCCCGAGCAGGACTGGTCAAGGCACACGAGGGAGTTCGAGGAGGGGAACCCGGGGTTCTGGAAGGAGTACGAGAGGAATTTTTGGAAGGAGTACGAGAAGACCGTAAACGCGGACGGCCGCAACGGCGAGTACGAAAAGGCGAAAGAGCGGGGGCCGCGCCCCGACCTGTTCGTGGACGTGGATCCGTCCCTGTGCATAGCGTGCCAGAGCTGCGAGACCATAGCGCCGGGGGTCTTTTCCATAGACAAGAACTCCAACCTGAATCCAAAGTCCAGGGTGATCAACATGAGGGGCGAGGGCCGCAACAAGATAATGAACGCCGCCGAGACGTGCCCCACCAAGGCCATAATTGTGGAGGACCGCGGCGAGGGCCGGAGGCTCTACCCGCTCTGAGGGCCGCCCCTCAGCACGCGGTACGCGTCGGGCGCGGCGCCGCCGCTCGGCCTCGATTCTTTTGGAAACATGGAGTGGACCGGCCCCGCGCCGTCGCCCCCGCTGCGCGGTATGAGGTGGACGTGGACGTGGGGCACCTCCTGCCCGCTCTCAGGCCCGTTGTGCACCGCCAGCAGCGTGGATCCGCCCAGCTCGTCGACCCGCCCGATGAGCCGCCGCACCGTCTCGAACAGGTCGGCGCTCTCCGCGGGCGGCACGTCCTGCACCCTCCCGTAGTGCGCCTTTGGTATCACCAGCGAGTGGCCCTCGGCGAGCGGGAAGGCATCCATGAACGCCACCGACAGATCCGTCTCGGCGACCACCCTGGCCTCCACGCGCCCCGCCGCGATGCCGCAGAACACGCACCCTTCCACGCCCCCCGGCGGCGCGGCCCGCATAACTGCTATTCGGCGGGCGGGCCGCCCGCGCCCCCTTCCCCGGCGGGCGGGCCGCCCCCGTCCGGCCCGTCCAATATGACCGCCCAGGCCAGCCCCTCGCCGAACCGCACGGCCACGGTCTGGCCCGGCTGCGCCGAGCACTCCTGTACGGTCTTGGGTATGTCGTCGGAGGTCTCCACGTAGCAGATTCCGCCCTCGTTGCTCAGCACCAGCGCCTCCTCGTACACGTCTTCCCGGACGAGGTTCCAGAACGGGAACACCACCGTGGCGAGCACCAGTCCGGCGGCGACCAGCGCCCCGCCGAATATGGCCCCGTACTTTCTGCCGTCGCTGACCTCCATCGCGCGCCCCGCCGCTACCACATGCCGCCGTCCGAGCCGTGGGCATCGGGCTTTTTGGCCGGCACGTTGCCGTGCGCCTTTTTCATGTGCCGCTTCAGGCGCTCCGAGTCGTGGAGCTCCGTGCCGCATTTTTCGCACTTCGTCCCGGCGTCGCCCTTGTTCCCCCTTCCGAACAGTCCCATGGCCGGGCCGGGCACGCCTCGATTATAAGCCATGCTGATCGGCGGCGCGGGCGGGCGGGAGGGCGCGGGCCGCCGGGATCCGCCGCGGGATTCGGGCCGCCGGGATCGCCCATCCGCCCGGCCGCCGGCGCGGCGCGCGTGCGCCCCGGGCCGCGCCGGGGCGCGCCGCCCCGCGGCCGAAACCCCCGCGGGCCGGCGGGGCCCGATGCGGCGCCGCGATCCGGGCGCGGCTCCGGCCCGGACCCGGTCCTGCGCCGCCGCGCCGCAGCATGGTATAAGAGGGGCGCCGCGGCCGCCGCGCGCATGGAAGGCGGCAGGAGGATGACCGTCCTGGGATCCGGCATCATGGGGCACGGCATAGCCCAGGTGATGGCGACCGCCGGCCACGAGGTGGTGCTGAGGGACATCAGGCGGGATCTGGTCGACGCGGCGCTTACCAAGATAAAGTGGAGCCTCGACAAGATGGCCGCCAAGGGGAGGATCCCGGAGGGCGGGCCGGGCGAGGTCATGTCCAGGATAACGCCCGAGGTGGAGCTTGGCCCGGCCGTGAAGGATGCCGAGATGGTCATAGAGGCGGTCCCCGAGGTGATGGACCTGAAGAGGAAGGTCTACGCGGAGCTCGACGCGGCTGCCCCGAAGGACGCGGTGTTCGCGTCCAACACCAGCACCCTGCCGATAACAGAGATGGCCGCATCCACGTCCAGGCCGGAGCGGTTCGTCGGCGTGCACTTTTTCAACCCGCCGCAGCTCATGAAGCTCGTGGAGGTCATACCGGGGGAGCGGACGTCCGGGGAGACCGTGCGGCTCACCAGGGAGATCGTCAGGTCGGCCGGCAAGCAGGACGTGCTGTGCAGGAAGGACGTGCCGGGGTTCATCGTGAACAGGCTGTTCATACCCATGGTGCACGAGGCCTGCCACGCCAGGGAGCGCGCCGGCGCGGCGCGGGAGGAGGTCGACTCGGCCGTCAAGTTCCGCATGGGCTTCCCCATGGGAATATTCGAGCTCGCCGACTTTACGGGGCTGGACGTCGTGCACAAGGCGACCGAGGAGATGCGGAAGCGCGACCGCGGCGTGGTCAGGCCCCACCCCGAGGTGGGCAGGCTGTTCGGGGAGGGCAGGCTGGGGCAAAAGTCGGGCGGCGGGTTCTACCGGTACGGGGGCGGCAACTACGAGAGGGTGGACCTCTCCGAGGGGCTGGCCGAGAGGTTCGACCCCCTCCCGCTCATAGCGGGCGTCATGAACAACGCCGCGTGGCTAGTCACGAACGGGGCCAGCGACATGCCCGAGATAGAAAAGGCCGCGAGGCTAGGGCTCGGGCTCAGGGCGACGCTGTCCGAGACTGCCGCCGCGGCGGGAAAGGCCCGCGTGCTGTCGGAGCTGGAGCGGCTGGCCGCCGCGCACGGCCGGTTCTACGAGCCGGATCCCGGCCTGGCCGCGCTGCTCTGACGGCGCCGCCTCCCGATCATTCCCAGCACCGCGGAGACCGCCTGGGCCGGCGTGTCGGCCCCCTCCACCCGCACGGTGCGGCGGCCGTCGACGAAGCCGCCGGCGCACCTGTCGGCGGTCCCCCCGCTTCCCCGCACCGCCGCCATGGGCCGGCCGTGCATGTACGCGGCGCAGACCTCGGAGAGCGTCCCGGCCCCCCCGCCTATCACCACCACGCCGTCTGCCGACAGGGCATTCACGAAGTCGCGCGAGAGCCCGAGCCCCGTGGGAATGACGATGTCGCAGAACTCGTTGGCGTGCGAGTGCTCGGGCTGCGGAAGTATGCCCACCACCAGCCCTCCCGCCTCGCGCGCCCCCCGCGAGGCGGCCCGCATGACCCCGCCCATCCCCCCCGTCAGCAGGACGGCCCCGGACCGCGCCACCTCGGCGCCCGCCTCGTACGCGAGCCGCCGGTGGGCCGCGGTGCACTGCCTGCCCGCGTTGTGCCCCACCACGAGCACCTGGATCATCCTGCCCCGCGGCGCCCTGCGCTCCGGCGCCGCGGCGGCGGCCGCCGCCATGCGCCGCCGGGGAGGCTCCCAACAAAATACCTTTCCGCGCCGCCGGCGTGAAGGCCCGGGCCCGCATCGAAGCCGCGCCCGGCGGCGGCAGGCCGCCCTCCGATCCCGCGCGCGGATCACGGCGGACGCAAGTCCGCGCCCGCCGGCCCGCGCCGCGGCCCGGATCCTAGGCGCAAGAAACCGCCGCGCCGCTGCCGCCGCGTGCGCGGCTGCGGGACGGGCCGCGCCGCGGGGGGAGGCGCGGCCGCATGCGGGCCGTGCGCGGGTCCCGGATGCGCGGGAGCGATGCGGGCCCCGGCGGCCCGGAGGGGGCGCGGCCGCGAGGCGCCGAAGCGCGCGCGGTCAGCCGCGCGACTCTTCGAGCATGGCCTCTACGGCCTGGCCCGCGTCGAGCATGCCGCGCGCGGCGGCGTGCCGGCGGACCGCCTCGTACTGGCCGGCCGTGAGGCAGACGGGGATGGATCTCTTTTCCATGCCGCCCCGCCGGCGCCTGTTCTAATATCCCTTGCGTCCCGCGCGGGCCCGGCCCGCCCGCCGGCGGGTCCGCGCGGGCGGGTGTAGACTTACGTCCAAACCGGAACCGCGCCCAGCAACGGCAAGCCACCTCATGATCTCGCGCCCAGATCACGATGGACGTGAGTCTGCACCGGGGCGGGGGCGCAACATATTTGAGCGCAGGCGGCCCCCCGGCCCCATGGGGCTGTTCTCCCGCAAGCCGGAGCGCTGCGCGGTATGCGGCGCGGAGCTGGGGCACCGGCACCGGCCCAGGAAGGAGTGGGGCATGGAGGGGCTTTTGTGCGGGGAGTGCCACGTCGACAAGGCCAAGGAATACCACGAGGGCAGGATGAGCCGCCCCTGCGCCGAATGCGGGGCCGTGAGGAAGATCACCGACCTGTGGGAGCCGCGCTGGCAGTGGGACATGGAGGGGCTTTTGTGCAAGGGGTGCTTTGACTCGAAAGAAGAGGGGTTCGCCAGGAAGAGGAGTTTTTGCGCCATGTGCGGGGCGAAGATGGGCTTCATACGGTACAGGCCCAAGCCGAAGTGGAACATGGTTGGGAGGGAACTGTGCCGCGGCTGCTGGGACGCGCAGAAGGCCAAGCGCGGCTAGGGCGGCCGGCCGCGCCACGCTATACCGCGTCTACCGACTTTACCAGGGGCGGGCGGACCTTTGTGAATACGCGGAACCCGCAGATGCATTTTATCTCGGGCAGGCGGATCAGTTCGGCGTTGGGCACGGACGTGCCGCAACGGAGGCACGAGTAGAACACCTCGAGGCGTTCCTGCGGCTCGCCGTCGGCGCTCGCAACCGGCAGGGAAAGGCCATCCTGCCCCGGCCGGGCCATCGCGCCTAGGGGATCCTGCTCCACCACGGGCCGCGGCGGGGAGTCCATAATTTAAGGCTAACAATCACCGGCCGGCCGGCAGGCCCGGGTCCGCCGCGATCCGGGCGCGGGATCGTGGGGCGGCACGCCGCCGCCGGGCGCGGTTTCGGCCGGGGCCCTAGTCCGCTCCGGCCGCCCCCGCCACGCTCGGGTTCCCGCGGGGGCGCGGGCGCCCCGCGCGGGGGACGTCCCCAACGGTCACCGGCTGCCCCCGCCCGGTTCGGATCCGCCGCCGGTGCCCGCCTCGCCGGCGCCTCCGCCGCGCCCGGGGCCCAGCATGTCGCCGGGCTTGACGCGCTGGTCCCAGTCGCCGCGCATGCCCCGCACCAGCGCGAGCACGCCCGCCGCGACCAGGCCGACGACCAGCGCAAAGAACGCGATCCTCGCCCTCTCGACGTCCTCGCACGGGACGGGCCGCGGATGCATGCCCTCGCCGTACGCGTGGCAGTCGCCGAACTCCTCCGCCTCGACCGCCGCGGTGCCGAACTGGCCGCCGAATGCGGCCAGCACGGTGAACCCGGCGAACACGGCGCCGATTCCCGCAAGCGTGAACCTGGTGTCGCTCACGCGGCGGGGAGGGCGGGGGAGGTATTTACGCATGGCGGGCATCGGCCGTTCCGCCCCGGGGCCGCCCCGCGCGGCGGCGGCCGCGCGCGCGGGCGGGCAGCGGCAATGCCCCTCCCGGCACAAGAGCGCAGGCAGGGTGCGCGGTTGCCGGAAGGCGGGGGATCCCCGGGCCGAATTCCGCAACTTCCCGGCGGGCGGCCCCGCCCGGCGCCGCCCGGGGCGGCCCCCGGCGCGGCGGGGGCGCGGGGCGTTCCGGCCGCCGCGGGAAACGGCGGGAGGGTACACACTTACCTCCCCCCCCCCCTCCCGCCGCGACTTGGCCGCCCGGGCGGGCCCGCGCGCCGCGCAAGCTTAGGCTGGCCTAAGGGTCGATTTGTATAATTGTGGCGAGTTTGGGCCTGCCGGCATGGCGGAATCCGGGGTGGCGCTGCTGCGCAAGGAACTGGCGGCCGCGTTGGAAAAGATCGCCGGGCTGGAAGCCGAGGCCGCGGAGCGGGCGGCCGAGATCGCGATGCTGAAGGCCAAGTCCACGGAGCAGGCGCTGCTGCGCAAGGAACTTGCGGCCTCGCTCGAAAAGATCGCCGGGCTGGAAGCCGAGGCCGCGGAGCGGGCGGCCGAGATCGCGATGCTGAAGGCCAAGTCCACGGAGCAGGCGCTGCTGCGCAAGGAACTGGCGGCCGCGTTGGAAAAGATCGCCGGGCTGGAAGCCGAGAACTCCGGGCTGAAGGCCAAGGCCGCCGAGCAGGCGGTCAGGCTTGCCGTGTGCGACGGCCCGAACGCGCCCTCGTCGTCCCTCACCACGTACGGCCCCCGGCGGAACGCCTGGCGCAAGGAGCGGGGCTACAAGGGGAGCGACGGGGCCGGATCCGACGGCAAGCCCGCTCCGGACGGCGGCGCCCCGCGCAAGATGGGCCCGCCCCAAGGGCACAAGGGCGTCTCGCACTGCAACAAGCCCGAGTTCACCATGAAGTGCGGGATCCTGACGTGCCCCGTGTGCTGCGGCCCCCTGGAGAAGTTCGACAGGTGGCGAAAGCTGGTCAACGACTTCGATCAGTTCTGGCGCGTGGTCACCGCGATGATCGAGGTGGAGACGGGCTGGTGCGGCAAGTGCGAGAAGTACTACGAGGCCCAGGCGCCGTTTCCGAAGGGCACCTCGTGCGGCCCGAGGGCGCTCGGCCTCATAATGGCGCTGTTCGAGATGGGCTGCACGGACGCGAGGATCGCCGGCTTTATCGAGTCCACGTTCTACTTCCGCATCTCGGAGGCGGCCGTGGCGAAGGCCAGGAGGGCCATGGCGGGCGCGTCGAAGAAGCAGCTGGAGGAGATCAAGTGGGCGTTCAGCGAGAGCATGTTCGTGCACATGGACGAGACCGGGTTCAAGATAGGCGTGCTGGGCAAGACCGGCTGCGCCCGGGTGGCCGTCGTGGGCAACGCCGTGTGGGTGCACTTCGCGCCCACCCGGGGGGCGGCGGTCCTGAGGGAGCACTTCGGCTGGCTGTCCCGCAGGGCGGTGGTGGCCGACGGGCTGCCGGCGTACCGCGCGTGGTTCCAGCATCTGCAGAGATGCTGCAGGCACCTGCTCGCCAAGGGCGAGGCCGTCGCCGTGGACGGCGACCCGGGGGACGAGGCGAGGCACGACTGGATGCAGGGGTACTACCACAAGATACACGGCATCAAGACGCTGGCGCCGTTCACCGTGACGTACCTGGCCAAGGAGTTCCACGACGCCGTGTCGGCGTACCCGGAAGGCAAGCTGAAGACGCACCTCGCCAACGCCGAGCCGCACGTGCTCACGTTCATGGGATTCCGCGGCATGCCGCCCCACAACAACCCCGCCGAGCTCGCCATACGCGACCTCATAGTGACGCAGCGCAATGCGCACCACAAGATCTCCACGCCGGAGGGGCGCAAGACGTTCTCCGAGCTGGTCACGATCGGGGGCACCGCCCGCATGAACGGCATGTTCCCGGGCAGGGCCTTCACCGAGATCGCCCGCAATCGCGACTGGAAAATGTTCGACCCCGGCCCGTGGGCCGGGCCCGACTGGTGCGTCTTCGATGACCCCGCATCCGGGCTGGTGCGCCCGCCCGGCTCCGCGGCGGGGCGGGCGCCGGCTCCGGCAGCGGCGTCCGCCTGACCGGCCCCAGCGGATCTGCCGGGCGCGCGCGGGCGGCGTCAGCCCGCGTCAGGCATCGGGACGGAGCGCCGTACCGGGGCGGCCGCGCGCCGAAAATGCCACGAACCCTGCCGCGATCGCGCGGCGCGCGCCGATCGGGGCAGCCCGGGCGCGCGGGGGGCGGCGCCCGCCCGCCGAAAGATCCCCGCTCCGGCCGCGATCGCGCGGCGCGCGCCGATCGGGGCAGCCCGGGCGCGCGGGGGGCGCCGGGAGGGGGGGGGAGGTAAGTGTGTACGCGGGAGGCGCACCTACACATTTAATCCGCGGGGCCGCGGGAGATGAGCGGTGTTCGGCTGGGGAAGGAGGCGCAGGGGCGGGGGAGCGGCGGCCGGGGCCGAGGCTCCGGCCGCGGGGGGGGAGCCGGCGCAGGCGGAGGTGACGACGCTGGGCGGCGTGGGATCCGTGCTCGACGGGATAGAGGAGGCGCGCGGCCGGGCGCTGGTGGCCGGCGCGGCCGCCATACGGGACAAGGCGGGGCCGCGGCTGGCCGAGCTGGGGCGGCTGGCGGAGCATCTCGCGGGGGACGACCTGGACGCCGACGAGTTCGACAGGCGCCTGAAGAGCACCGTGGAGAGGGGCAAGGCCCAGGTGTCGGGGATAATAGGGGAGGAGGCGCGCGCCGAGATCCCCGGCGTGGGCACGGCCGAGGAGGCCGAGGAGCTCGGCGCGAGGCTGAACCGCACGCTCAAGAGATCCGGCGACGTGCTGGGCCGCCACTCCCGCATCATACACCACTTCGCCAGGCGGCACGTCGGGGGGATAAAGTCGGCGCTGGCGGGGCTCAAGGAGGACCGGGACGCCCTGCAGGCCCTCATCGACGAGCACGCCAGGACGCGCGCCGCATCGGCCGCGATAAGGGCCGACGCGGCCGCGGCGGCGGGCATGGTGGAGGAGGCGCGGAAAAAGTCGGCCAGGATCGCGGAGCTCGAGTCGTCCCTGCGGTCCCTGGAGGGCGAGGGGGCGCTCCTGGAGGCGCGCGCCGAAAAGGCGAGGGCCTCGGGGGAGTACGCGGAGCTGCGGCGGGCGCGCGCCGGCGCGGAGCGGCTGGCGGGGGAGGAGGAGGCGGCCGGGCGGGAGTACAGGGACTGGTTCACGAGGATATCCAGGCCGCTGGGCCGCTACGAGCACGTCTCGGCGCTGGACAAGGAGAGCATGGCGCTACTGCGCGCCATGATAGACGACCCGTACGGGGCCGTCGCCGCGGGGAACCCCGGCGCGGCCGTCGGCATACTGGAGGCCACCAAGAAGGGCGTGCTGGCCGGCGCCGTGTCGGTCAAGGATCCCGCGAAGGCGGCCCAGTTGCTGAGCGAGGCGGCCAAAAAGGCCGCGGAGATCGCCGGGCGCAAGGAGGAGATGGCCCGGAGGAGGGCAGAGGTCGAGGGGCGGATCTCCCGCATCGACACGGGCGAGGTGGATGCGGCGGAGTCGGAGCTGGGGCGGAACGCGGCGGAAAGGCGCGACGCGGCGGAGCGGATAGCGCGGCTCAGGGGCGAGGTGGCCGAGGCGGCGGGGCGGATCCCCAGGATGGCCGCCGGCATGGAGAAGGCGCTCGGGGAGATCTCGCCGGTGCGCTATTCCGTGCGGATCGAGAATTCTTAAGGGCGGCCCCGCGGGCGCCGTCGCATGGCGGGGCTGTTCGGGCTGGGCGGGAGGAAAAAGAGGGACGACTCGGGGAGGGTAGTCTCCATAACCAGGGAGGCGCGCGACGGCATACTGTCCTTCTGCAAGATGAAGCACCCGAACGAGGGGATCCTGGTGCTGAAGGGCAGGGCGAGGCGGGGGGACGTCGCGGTGGACGGGCTGGTCATCCCGCCGTTCTCAGAGACGGGCCCCACCTTCGCGGGGTTCCCGCACAGCTTCCTCCCCCTCGACATGAGCTACGTGGGGATAGTCCACTCGCACCCGAGCGGGTCGGCCAGGCCCTCCCTGACCGACCTGAACAACTTTTTCGGCCTCATATCGCTCATCGTGAAGGCGCCGTACGGGGAGGGCGACATATACGCCTGGAACAGCGGCGGCGACAGGATAAGGCTGGTCGTCGCCGACGGCTAGCCGCCGGGCGCGCCCCCGCCCCCCGCGGCGGGGGGCCTGCCGGGCCGGCGGCGGGGCCGCCTGGCGCGCTGCCTGGCCGCCTCGGCCTCCAGGTCCCCGAGCGGATCCTCCGAGCGGCGGCGGCGGATCGCCAGCATCTTTGGCCTTCCCAGGGCCCTGGTGCAGTCTATGCAGGAATACACCAGCGTCCTGTGCTCGTTGGGCGCGCGCGGGTTGGAGAGTAGCGAGTGGTACGTGAGCCTCGCCCCGCAGTCCACGCAGTAGCGGTTGGCCCTCCTGGTCCTAGCCACTGCCCGCGTCTCCCCCCACGCGCGGCGGACGGCGCCCCCGTATTAGAGCGCGGCGGTAGGCGCGGGCGGCGTGTAGTCCCAAAACCAGTACACCCCCCAGCGTAGTCCCAAAACTAGTATACCCCCTCCCCCCCTCAGGCGCGCGGGCGGGGGGCGTGTTGTCCCAAAACTAGTATACCCCCTCCCCCCCTCAGGCGCGCGGGCGGGGGGCGTGTTGTCCCAAAACTAGTATACCCCCTCCCCCCCCCTCAGGCGCGCGGGCGGGGGGCGTGTTGTCCCAAAACTAGTACACCCCCCCCCCTCAGGCGCGCGGGCGGGGGCGTGTTGTCCCAAAACTAGTACACCCCCCCCCCCCTCAGGCGCGCGGGCGGGGGCGTGTTGTCCCAAAACTAGTACACCCCCCCCCCCCTCAGGCGCGCGGGCGGGGGCGTGTTGTCCCAAAACTAGTACACCCCCCTCAGGCGCGCGGGCGGGGGGCGTGTTGTCCCAAAACTAGTATACCCCCCTCAGGCGCGCGGGCGGGGGGCCCCGCGGCCGTGGGGGGCGGGCGGGCCCGGAGCCGCGCCGTAGACCTATAACCCGGATGCCTGAGGGGAGCGGCATGAAGATCGCCGTCGACTCCACCCCGCCCGCCCGCAAGAGGACGCCGGCCCTGTGCCTGTTCGTTCCGGAGGGCGGCGCCGCGGGCTACGCGGCAGGGGGCCCCAAGCTGGAGGAGGCCGTCGAGGCGGCGGCGGAGAGGGTCGGCGGCAGGGCCGGCGCCGTCCGCGTGATCGAGTCGCTCGACACCGCCCCGGCCGGCGCCGTGGTGGTGGCGGGGACGGGCGCCGGGCCGGCGGGCGCGGATGCGCTCATGTCGGCCGCGGGGAGCGCCGCCAAGGCGGTTCGCGAGATGGGGCTGCCGAGGTTCGCCGCCGCCGTCCCCGGGGGAGCTGACGCGGCGGCCGGCGCGGCGGCCGTGGTGCAGGGCGCGGCGCTGGCCCTGTACGCCTTCGACAGGTTCAGGAGCAGGAAGGAGAAGGCAGCGCCGGCCGCGATGGACGTGATGGCGCCGAGGGCCGCCGCCGTCCTGGACGCGGTCCGGATCGCCGAGGCCGCCGCGGGCGGGACGATCCTGGCGCGCGACGTGGCCAACATGCCGCCCAACGCGTGCCCCCCCGCCGAGGTGGCCTCGCAGGCCAGGAAGGCGTGCGCGCGGGGCGGCGGAAAGGCGGGCAAGCTGCGCTGCTCGGTGCTGAAGGGCGCCGAGCTGGAGAGCCGCGGGTTCGGCGGCATCCTCGCCGTCGGCGGCGGCAGCAGGAACGGGCCGAGGCTGGCCGTCATGGAGCATTCCGGCGCGGGCAGGGCAGGGAGGCCGGTGGTGCTGGTCGGCAAGGCGGTGACGTTCGACACGGGGGGCATATCGCTGAAGCCGGGAGCCAGGATGGACGAGATGAAGTTCGACAAGGCCGGCGGCTGCGCGGTGATAGGGATAGTGAGCGCGGCTGCCCGCATGCGCCTCCCCGTCAACCTGGTGGGGCTGGTCCCGTCCGTGGAGAACATGCCCGGGGGCGGCGCGTACAGGCCGGGCGACGTGGTGGAGTTGTACGGCGGGAGGACGGCCGAGATAGTGAACACGGATGCCGAGGGCAGGCTGATACTGGCAGACGCGCTGGCGTACGGCGCGGCCAAGTACAGGCCGGCGGCCATGATCGACCTGGCCACGCTGACCGGCGCGTGCGTGGTGGCCCTCGGCGCCAACGTGGCCGGCATGGTGAGCAACGACGACTCGCTGGCCTCCGGGATCGCCGGGGCGGGATCCAGGACAGGCGAGGAGGTGTGGCGCCTGCCCCTGAACGACGACCACATGGACATGATAAAGTCGGACGTGGCCGACGTGAAGAACGTCGGGGCCGGAAGGGCGGCGGGGGCCATCACCGCCGCCGCGTTCCTCAGGGGGGCCGTCGGCGACACGCCGTGGGCGCACCTGGACATAGCCGGCACCGCCTGGACGCAGGAGGCCACCAGGAAGAGGCCGTACAACCCGAAGGGGGCCACGGGGTTCGGGGTCAGGCTGGTGCTGGAGTACCTCAGGTCGCGGGTCGCGGGTCGCTAGGAAGGGCCGCTCAGTACCCGCGGCTGTTCCGGTCGGGCGTCCCCGCGCCGGGGTTCCTGAACCCGTGCCGCTCCATCATGTGGTTGAGGAACCGCGCATCGTCCCCGAACTCCTCCCCGCACACGGCGCACCTGCCCGCTGACACGCCCGGCGGCGGCGTGCAGCGCTTATAGTCCTTTCACGCGTGCTGTCTGGGAAGCGGGATGCTTGTGGGATCGAGCGGCGGTGTGCGCTCCTCCCTTTTTTATTTGGGTTTAGGCCTGATCTTCGCGTCGGGACTTTCGTACAGCCTGCCGGTCGCCGTCGCGGTGAGCGATCTCGTGTGGGCCGTGGCGCAGATGCGGGCGCCCGAATCGGTCACGGAAGCGGGCTTTTCCAGCTACGCCACTCGCACCAATTCTGTCCCGCAAGCGCTCCACGGCACCCCCCTGCTGGCAACAGGACCGATCCTGGCCAGAAGGCACGGGGGCGTCCGCAACGGCGCCCGAAAGTGATCGGGGGCCGGGCCCCCGTTGCCGCCGCCGCGGCCGGGCCCGGCTCGGGGACCGGCGCCGCCCCGCGGTCGAGGAGTGTCCGTGGCGCTGGCAAGGGCTGCGCGCATCGGGCGACCGTTGCCGTACGCGGGCGCGCGGGAACCGCCGGCACAGCAGGGCGGGACGGCGGCCGGGCCCGCGGCAGATGATTGGAAGATGCCAGCACTGTTGCTTCCCAAGAGCTCTCGCATCTTAGTAGCACAACAGCGACGCCAGGTTTGACTTCCAAGTTCGGAACGGGGTTGGGTCGCGCCCTGACGCTATGGCCGGCTTGCGCGGCCGCCCGCGCTGCCATCTATTAATGTAGCGCGCGGGCCCCGCGCGGGAGCGGGCGCCCGGAGCGCGCCCGCGGGCTGCCGCCCCTCCGCCCTCCAGGCCTGCGCGGCGGGCGGATGCCCAGGGCTCCCGGCGCGGCGCCGGCGCGCCCGCGGCCCGCCGCGCGGGGCGGCCTCGGGGATGCGGCGCGCCCCGCCGCGCGGGGCCGGCCGCCCCCGGCCCGCGGGCGCGAATCCGGATCGGCGGGGCCGTTTTCGCGCCCGCGGCCGGCGCGCGCGCGGCCCCGCGCGCCCCGCCCATACAAAGAGGTATAAGGTAACGGGCGGGCGGGCGCCCATGACGCACCGGGTCGCGGTGCTGGACAAGGACGACTGCCAGCCCAGGAAATGCGGCCTCGAGTGCGTAAAGTACTGCCCCGTGAACAAGACGGGATCCGACTGCATCGCGCTGGAGGAGGACGGGGACGCCAAGGCCCGCATCGACGAGGACTTGTGCAACGGGTGCGGCATATGCGTGAAGGTCTGCCCGTTCGATGCCATCACGGTGGTCAACCTCGCGGCCGAGATGGCCGCGGAAAAGGTGCACCAGTACGGCCCCAACTCGTTCAGGCTGTACAGGCTCCCGTCCCCCAGGAAGGGCGAGGTGGTCGGGCTCATAGGGCGCAACGGCACGGGGAAGAGCACCATAGTGAACATACTGTCGGGCTCCCTGCGGCCCAACCTAGGCAGGTACGGCGAGGGCGAGGGGCCGGGATGGGACGAGGTGGTGCGGCGCTACGCGGGGACCGAGACGGGCGCCCATTTCGAGGCGGTCAGGGACGGCCGCGCCAGGGCGTCCATAAAGCCGCAGCAGGTGCGCGGCATAGCGTCGGCGTTCGGAGGGACGGGGGCCGAGCTCGTGGAAAGGTACGACGAGAGGGGCAGGGGCGGGGAGCTCATGGAGGAGCTGGGCCTGGCGGGGGCCGCGGCCGGCCGGCGGCTCGGCGAGATGAGCGGCGGGGAGCTGCAGCGCACCGCGGTGGCGGCGGCGGCGGCCCGCGACGCGGACTATTACTTTTTCGACGAGCCGTCCTCGTACAACGACGCGTTCCAGAGGGCCGCCGTGGCGAGGGTGATCCGCGGCCTGGCCGCGGAGGGCAAGAGCGTGATGGTCGTCGAGCACGACATGACCCTGCTGGACTACCTCAGCGACCGCGTGGACGTGCTGTACGGCGAGCCGGCGGCGTACGGGATAGCCTCGGGCGTCATGTCCACGAAGGTGGGGATAAACGCGTTCCTGGACGGGTACCTGCCCGCCGAGAACGTCAGGTTCAGGGACAGGCGCGCCGCGCTGGGCGCCACCTCGTCCCAGGCCGGCGGCGGGGGCGACCAGTTCGGGGCCGCCGACGAGGCCCTCTCGTACGGCGCGCTGAAAAAGTCCTACCCGGGGTTCTCGCTGGAGGTGGGGGCGGGCGCGGTCAGGAAGGGCGAGGTCGTCGGGGTGGTCGGCGCCAACTCGCTGGGCAAGACCACCATGATGAAGATGCTGGCCGGGGTCGAGGAGCCGGGCCCCGGCTCGGATCCCGTCCGCAAGGCGGCCAGCATATCGTACAAGCCGCAGTACCTGCGGGGCGACTCGGATGCGACTGTGGCCGCGCTGCTGGACGGGGCCGCCGGCGCCCCCGTGGAGGGGAGCCTCAAGGAGGAGCAGGTCGTGGACCACATGGGCGTGAAGAGGCTGTACGAGAGGCCGCTCAGCGGCCTGTCCGGCGGCGAGTTGCAGAAGGTCGCCGTGTGCGCGTGCCTGCTGCGCGACGCGGGGGCCTACGCCCTGGACGAGCCATCGGCGTTCATGGACGTGGAGGACCGCATAGCCCTGGCCAGGTTCGTCCAGAAGTTCGCCCGCTCGCACGGCAGGGCCGTCGTGATAATAGACCACGACGTGCAGCTCGTGGACCTGGTCTCGGACTCGATGGTCGTGTTCGGGGGCGAGCCGGGCAAGTCGGGCAGGGCCTCGCCCCCCATGCCCAAGTCCGGGGCCATGAACGCCTTCCTCGGGTCGCTGGGCATGACGTTCAGGCGCGACGAGCGCTCGGGCAGGCCGAGGGTCAACAAGGCCGGAAGCAGGCTGGACAAGGAACAAAAGCGGGCCGGCAGGTACTACTACCGCGATTGACCAGGATGCTCAGCAGGGCGCTGGCCGGCGTCCTCACCGCGGGGGAGCGCGCCGCCCTGTTCTCCTCCTTCGACCAGATAGGCGGCATCATAGTGGTGAGGGTGCCCGAAGAGCTGGCCGGCCGCGGGGCCGCCATAGGCCGCGCCCTGCTCGATGCGGTCAAGCCGGCCAGGTCGGTGTACCGCCAGGCCACCGACGTGCGGGGAGACTACCGGACCAGGGGGCTGGAGCTGCTGGCCGGCGAGGACTGCACCGTCACGGAGTACGTGGAGAACGGCTGCAGGATGGCGGTCGACGTGGCCCGCGTCTTTTTCACGCCTAGGCTCTCGGCCGAGAGGCTCCGCATAGCGGAGCTGGCGGGGGACGGCGAGACCATAGTGAACATGTTCGGCGGGGTGGGGGCGTTCTCCCTCGCGGCCGCCAGGAGGAGCAGGTGCACCGTGTACAGCATAGACTCGAACCCCGAGGCGGCGAGGCTGTGCGGGATAAACGCGGAAAGGAACAAGACGAAGGGCACCGTGATCTCGATCTGCGGCGATGCGGCCGAGGTGGTGCGCGCCCGGCTGCGCGGCGCCTCGGACAGGACGCTCATGCCGCTGCCGGAGGACTCCGACCGGTTCCTCGGGGCGGCCGCCGAGGCCACCAGGGGGGGCGGCACCATACACTACTATTCGCACGTGGGGGCCCCGTCCAAGGGGGCCGCCCGCAAGCTCTCCGAGCTGCACTACGCGGAGGTGGGCCCCGCCGGCTCGGAGATCCTCTTCTCCAGGACGGTGAGGGCCGTCGGGCCGCGCTACTACCAGACGGTGGTCGATGCCAGGACCGCCCCGCCCGGCGGAGGCCCCGCGGCGCCCTACGCGTCCTCGGCCACCACGGACGAGCGCGCCGGCCGCGTCGTGGCCATCGAATAGCCTATCCACGAGACGACCCCCAGCACCCCGCCGACGATCATCAGCACCGACAGCTGCAGCACGATCGGACTCCACTCGGACATCATGAGCAGGTACGCGTACGCCACGAAGCCGGCCATGCAGAGCGCGAATATCGCGACCCCCGCAGCCTTGCGCCCGTCCATCGTACGTGCCCCATCGCCCGGGTCACGTATTAACTGTTCAGCCGCGGGGGCATACTTGTTTTTGCACGAGGCGCTGCCGCGGGGGGGATCGCCGCTTTCGGGGCAGCGCGCCCGCCGCGGGGGGGATCGCCGCTTTCGGGGCAGCGCGCCCGCCGCGGGGGGGATCGCCGCTTTCGGGGCAGCGCGCCCGCCGCGGGGGGGATTCCGGCGCCGTGCCGCCATTGGCCGTCGGCCCCCTTGCCGGGGGCGGCCGGGCCGCCGCGGGGGGGCGGGTTCCGGCGTCAGGTCTCTATGGCCATGAGGTAGGCGTCCTCGCCGTCGCGGTAGTACGACTTGAGCTTCTGGCGCGTGGAGAACCCCATCCTGTCGTACATGCCGACCGCCTCGTTGTTGCTGCACCGCACTTCCAGGTAGAACTCCACGCACTTCCTGGACCGCACGCCGGCCATCGCCTCCTCCACCAGCGCCGTGCCGATCCCCTGCCGCCTCAGATCCGGCAAGACGGCCACGGACACCAAGTGCCCCTTTTTGACGAATCCCAGCCGCTTGAAGTTGGAAAAGCCGTACTCGGTCTTGCACATGATGTACCCGGCCGGCCGGCCGGCCATGTCGGCCAGGAGGAACGCCTCCGGCATCTCGGCCAGCAGGCTCTCGTAAAAGTAGTCCGAATAGTGCTCCGGCAGCGTCCTCAGGTTTATCTCTATCACCGGTATGAGGTCTCCCGGCTCGACGCGCCTTATGGCGCACCGGCCCACGCGCCTCGGGTTGGCCTGCATGCCTGCGAAAGGCGCCCCTTCAAACTTATCTGTGTTGCCCCGCCAAGCGCGCGTGGGTTTATTTTCCCGCCGGCGCCGGGGCCGCGATGCCCGAGATCTGGCTCAACTACGGGGCGGCCGACGTCGTGCTGGACGTCAAGGCCGAGAACCTCGGGGCGACCGTGGGCCTGGAGGACGGGAAGGGAATGGACGGCGGGCTGGCCGACGAGAAGCTGTCCGAGCTCGTGGAGCCCGGCGGGGAGCCGCTGGAGCTGGCCGTCCTGCACGACACCCCGGCCGTGCGGCAGGTAGCGGAGCGCCTGTTCGCGATGTGCGAGCGTAAGTCGGCGCCCCGCCCCCGCGTGCTGGCGGACGGGGCCGCCGCGCGCGGGGGGCCGGCCTTCCCGGGCGGGGCGGCCGCGGGCGAGATCGGCGGCGGGGAGGGGGGCGGCGCCCTCCCCGAGGGCAGGCTCGTGTTCCTGGCCGAGATGGAGATGGACGGGCTGTTCGGGTACGAGACGGTGGCCAGCAGGCTGCTGCGCCGCTTCGGCGGCGGCGAGTACATGCTGGCCGCGTACGCCAAGCGCGCCGGCAACGCGCCCGCCCCCGGGGCCGCCGTCCCCAGCTTGGACGAGGCGGCCTCGTTCGCGGGCCGCTTCGAGGTGCGCTGCGTGGAGGCGCTGGGCGGCCCGGGCGGGCTGGCCGGCCTGGCGGTGGGCCACCCCTCCGAGACGGCCTCGCTGCGCACGGAGATGGAGGCGTCCGCCGTCCGCGACGCGGGGCGCCACAGGGCGGTCGTGATCAGCACCGGCAAGGAGGCCAGCAGCTCGACGCTCTCGCGCGCCCTCAACTCCCTGTGGAGCTGCCAGGGGGCGGTGGACGCCTCGAAGGGAGGGGGGATCGCGGTGCTGCTGGCCGAGTCCGGCGGGGGCCTGGGCTCGGCGGCGCTCAGGGCGCGGGCCGAGGGGTGGGAGGACGGCCTGGGAGGCCTGGAGAGCCCGGCGCGCTACACGGACGGGATGGAGGACCTTCTGTTCCTTCGGGATGCGGCCGGCCGCGGGTTCCAGATAGGCCTGGTCTCCGCCCTGCCCGAGTTCTACGCGAAGGGGCTGGGGATGGTCCCGCTCGGCGGCGCAAAGCGGGCCATGGACCACATACTGCGCACCATGGGGCAGAGGCAGAAGGTGGCGGTGGTGGCCGACGGAGCCCGCCTGCTCCTACGGTAGGACGTACGAGGGCAGCGGGGCGCACAGCACCGCCATGGCCACTACCGCCGCGTACGACCTGCGCCTCCCCCGCGGCAGCGGCGACACGTCGTCCAGCGGGCGCGCGGCGGGGTTGCGGGCGCTCAGCGCCAGTATGAGCAGGGCCATCATCCAGTAGTTGAGCAGCACCAGCACGCCCAAGCTGGCGAACGTCGCGTATCGGTGCCGCTTTTCCCCCATCATGGTGCGCGCCATGTGGCCGCCGTCCAGCTGCCACGCCGGCAGCATGTTGAGGAAAGTTATGAGGAAGCCCAGCCACGCGGCGAACATGAGGGGCGTGAACAGCACGTCCTGGCCCTCCCCGCCCTTGCCGAAAGCGGCCAGCGCGGCCGCCATCAGGAGGGGCTGGCCGTGCGACCACTCCGCCAGCCCAGACTCCCCCGGAGGCAGGGCGGCCAGCTCGGGAGGTATCACGGGTGCCTCGTGCGCGGCGTAGAGGGCGACCAGCACCGCGACCGCCAGCCCCGCCACGGGGCCGGCCACGGCTATGT
Organism: uncultured Candidatus Cenarchaeum sp.; assembly: GCA_958295735.1. Classification (GTDB taxonomy): domain Archaea; phylum Thermoproteota; class Nitrososphaeria; order Nitrososphaerales; family Nitrosopumilaceae; genus Cenarchaeum. The sequence continues at coordinate 1,858,033 of OY282369.1, read as the reverse complement.
CGAACAGTATCTCGCGGTTTATGGTCAGGCTCCGGGACCTGATGAACGCGCCGAACGTCGGTATCGCCACCACGGGGATCCCCGGTATGAAGTAGGGCCACGAGGTCCTTATGCCGTGGAGCCTGGAGGCGGCCAGATGCCCCGCCTCGTGCGCCCCCAGTATGCCCAGCAGCGCCAGCGTGTACGCGGCGGCCATCTCCAGCGGATCGCCCACGTGCACCACCGCGTTCGCGTCCAGCGTCCGGTAGTAGCCGTCCACCATCACGAACGCCACCACCGCCGCGAAGAGCAGCCGCGGCACCCACGCCCCGGCGAGCCACCTCCTCCTCCCTGACCCCCCCGGCTTCATGCGCACCACCTGCACGAACAGGCGCCCGTTCACCACCTCTGCCCTGCACAGGAAGTCCTTGGCCTCCAGCCTGCGCGCCAGGTCGGCGAACCTGCGCTTGAACGAGCCTTCGTCCAGTATGCGGAACTGGATGTTCTTCGGCGTCCTGCCTATCGCGTCGACCCTGAACTCGGAGGTGACCACGGCTATCGCCTCCTCGCCGACGGCGCCGATCACCGGGCGGGCCTCCCTGGCTTCAACGGGCGCCGGGGGGCCGGCCGTGATTAATTGCTTGCCTGCCGCCGGCCGTGGGGCGCATGTCAGGCGCCCTGCCCGGAGGCCGACCCGGGCTTCTCCTCGTATTTCTTGTTCCCGGTCAAGCTGCCCGCTTCCGTGATAGACTCGCCGCCGCCGACCTGAGTTTCTCCTTGTATTTCTTGTTCCTAGGGTTCCGCCTCACGCGGTAGTTGCAGCAGTTGCAGAACCAGCCCTCCGATCCTTTCGTGGCAGCGCTACCGTCCCTCAGGTGCGCCCCGTGGTGGTCTATCCATATGTCGCACGTCTGGCAGCGCCCCTGGCCGGTCTCGTACCTTCCGAGGCCCACGGGCTTTTTGACGCGGAACTCCTTGCACCGCCCGCTGCATATCCTCTTCGGCTCCATCACGCCCTGCGGTAGGACACCAAGCTATATGAAACCGCCGGCGCGGGCCCGGCGCGCCCCCGGGGGCGGCCGTGCGGGGGCGGCAGCCCGCCCCGGGGGCGGCCGTGCGGGGGCGGCAGCCCGCCCCGGGGGCGGCCGTGCGGGGGCGGCAGCCCGCCCCGGGGGCGGCCGTGCGGGGGCGGCAGCCCGCCCCGGGGGCGGATCCGGATCAGCTGTGGCGCTTTCGCGCCTGCGGCTGGCCGGTTCGCGGCCCCGCGCGGGCGGCCCCGCGCGGCGCGCGCCGGCCGATCGTCTGGCAGCTCAGACAAATGCCTTCACATCACGCATCAGACATAACTCTGATTCTTCATCGCGGCCGTGCCGCGCGGGGGCGGCGCGTTAAATATGGAGCGCGCGCCGGCGGAAGGCTCCAAGAGCGTGTGGGTGGGCCCGGCGAGCTTCGATCTCACGGCTCACCGATTATGAGTCGGTTACTCTACCAAGCTGAGTTACGGGCCCCGCGCGCTCGGGGCGCCGCTCGGTATAAAATTTATGCGCACGCGCCCGCGTACGGGCCGGAACCGCGCCCGGCAACGGCGGGCGCGGGCCTGCGCGCGCGCCCGCTGCCGCGCCGCCCCGGCCGGGCTCAGCAACCGGCCTCGAGGCACGAGTCAAGCAGGAGGTGCTGCGCCGAGATGGATCTCGATGCGGCATCCTCGCCCAGCCTCGCCGCCTCCGGCCCGCCGCCCGCTTCCGCGTCGCCTATGAGCGCCCGCCACGAGGCGGCGTGCCTGACGTCGGCCTCCGTGTGCAGCCTAAAGTACTCGGTCTCCCGCTCGCCGTCTATCCCGTAGAACTTGGCCAGCCCGTCCAGCTTTGCGGCGCTGATCTTCGGTATCTCCTTTTCCAGCGCGTACATGGCGCAGGCGCCGCCGATGCAGGTGGCCGCGAGGGCCCTGAGGTCCGCCACTGCCCGCACGGTCTTTTCCAGCCCGCCGCCGCGGCGCAGCTCGTCGCGGCCCACGTGCAGCGATCCGGCGAACTCCTCCCACAGGCGTATGTGATCGTGCTCCTCCTGCCGGTTGGCCTCGAGTTCAGCCACCGCGCAGGCCGGGGCCGCGGCTATGATCGGCGACATCATCTCGGGAATCGCCCTCACCAGCAGGTAGTACTCGCGGGAGTACAGCGCCAGCGCCTCCACGGGCAGGGTGCCCTCCGACCATTTCTGGTAGAACGGGTGGTCCAGGAGGCTCCGCCGCTCCACCATGAGGTCTATGCTGTCCGCCAGCGAGCGTCCCATGCGCGGCCGGCAGGCCAGCGGTAATAAAATCTTGCCGACAAGCATCCGCCGGACGCGCCCAGAACCGTGGGCGGGCTGCCGGCGGGCGGGACGGCTGATGCCGCCAGGCCGCGCCGCATCGGCGGGCGCCGGGCGGCGCGGGCAGGCGGGCGGGTCCCGGGGGGACCGGCGGGAGGAGCGCGGAGCCGCCGCGCCCCGGCCTCGCAGTCAGGGGGCGCGCGGGCGGGCGGCGCGCGGGCTCCGGTTTTTCCGATGCGGCGGCGCGCGCGGATCCCGTACCGCTTTAAATATGGAGCCCGGCGGGGGCCACCGTGCTCCTGTGGTGTAGTCCGGTCAAGCATACTGCCCTTTCAAGGCAGTGATCCCGGGTCCAAAATCCCCAGATGGAAGTCCCGGCGGGAGCACCAAGGTTTAATTAGCAACGGCGGGCCGTCCCCGCCGGGCCTGCGGTTGGATAATGGCAGCGGCGCCGAAGCGGTTCCGCTTTTGGGCGCGTACGGCGAGTACGTGGGTAGGATCAACGCGGCACTAGAGTCCGAGCTCCGGATGTACTCCGGATCGGAGCTCGTGGAGCCGCTCAGGCACGCCGTCGCGGGGGGCAAGAGGATAAGGCCCGTCATACTGGCGCTCGCCGCCGAGTGCGTCAGGGGCGGCCGGGCCGACGGCAACGCGTACACCGCCGCGTGCGCGGTGGAGCTCCTGCACACCGAGTCCGTCATACACGACGACATCATAGACGACGAGACGGTGCGCAGGGGCGGCAAGCCGTTCCACGCAAAGTACGGCCGGGACGCGGGCATACTGACGGGCGACTTCGTGCTGGGCCTCATACTGAACATATCCTCAAAGCTGAACGACCCGAGGATCACCAAGGATCTCGCCACCACCGCGATGCTGATGAGCGAGGGCGAGATGATCGAGATGCGGCTGGGCAGGGGCGGGGACGTCACGTTCGACGACTACCTGAGGGTCATCGAGTACAAGACGGCGACCGCGTTCGAGGTGGCCGCGCGCATAGGCGCGGTGATGGGCGGGGGCACGCAGGAGCAGGTAGAGGCCTTCACCGAGTTCGGCAGGAACCTGGGCATAGCCTACCAGATACGGGACGATCTTACCGACTGGAAGAACGAGGACAAGGTGTTCAACACGCTGCTGAGGGGCAGCAAGAACCCCAGGGGCGTGTTCGAGAGGATGGACGGCATGCTGAGGGACTACTCGTCCAAGGCGGGGGCGGGGCTGCGCCGGGTCCCCGACGGGAAGGCCAAGCGCGGCCTGGAGACGCTCATAGACCTCACCGTGCTGAACGGGTAGGCTGCCGCCTCCGGGAAGGGCGCGCCCGCCTCGTCCGCGCCGCCCGCGGGCCCCGCCGCGCCTGGCGGCCCGCGGGCGGGGCTGCGGCGCCGGCGGGGCGGGATCAGGGCACGATTCCGGCGCCGGCGGGGCGGATCGACGCGCCAGATCTAGGCGCCGGCGGGGCGGGATCGGGGCACGATTCCGGCGCCGGCGGGGCGGATCGACGCGCCAGATCTAGGCGCCGGCGGGGCGGGATCGGGGCACGATTCCGGCGCCGGCGGGGCGGATCGACGCGCCAGATCTAGGCGCCGGCGGGGCGGGATCGGGGCACGATTCCGGCGCCGGCGGGGCGGATCGACGCGCCAGATCTAGGCGCCGGCGGGGCGGATCGACGCGCCAGATCTAGGCGCCGGCGGGGCGGGATCGGGGCACGATTCCGGCGCCGGCGGGGCGGATCGACGCGCCAGATCTAGGCGCCGGCGGGGCGGGATCGGGGCACGATTCCGGCGCCGGCCGAAAATCGCCGCGCAGGGACAGCGCCACGTAGTTCGCCGCGCGGGATCAGGGCACGATTCCGGCGCCGGCCGAAAAGGCGGGCGCGGCGAACTCGGCGAACTGTATTATGGGATCGGGGTACACGCCGAACCCCACCATGAACAGCATCGAGAAGACCATCACGGCCACGACGGAGCGGGGCTCCGAGCGGACGCGCTTCTCCTCCTCGCCCTCAAAGTACATCTTGCGTATGATCCAGCCGTAGTACGCCAGGGACAGCGCGCTGTTCAGGACGCCGGCCACCGCCAGCCACGGCGCCCACGAGGCGGCCGCCGAGGCCGAGCCGGCGTCGATCGCGCTGCCGAACAGCACGAGCTTGCTCCAGAACCCGTTGAGCGGGGGCACGCCGGCCAGCGCCAGCAGCGAGACGGTGAGCCCGAGGGCCGTGATCGGCATGCGCCGGCCCAGCCCCTTCAGCTTGTCCAGGTGGGTGACGGCCAGCGTGGTCACTATCCCGGCTACCGCGATGAACGCGGCCCCCTTCATCACGGCGTGGTTGAGCACGTGGAACATGGCCCCCGTCGAGCCGGTTGCCGAGAACGGGGCCACCGCCAGGCCTATGAGGATGTACCCGGCGTGCCCGATGCTGGAGTACGCCAGCATCCTCGCCAGGTTGCGCTGCATGATGGCGGCCACGTTGCCCACGGTCATGGTCATCACGGCGATTATCCCGAGGGCCAGCGTCCAGTCCAGGTTCAGCGCCACGGCGCCCATCACCACGACGCGGAGCGCGGCGGCGAACCCGGCCTTCTTGGTGCCGGCCGCCAGGAGGGCCGCGACGGGCGGGGGCGAGCCCTCGTACGCGTCCGGCAGCCACATGTGGAACGGCACCAGCCCCATCTTGAAGCCGAACCCGGCTATGAACAGGCCGGCGGCCAGCAGGGCCAGGGGGACCATCGACGGATCGAGCGCCGCGAACCCGCGCACCACCTCGGCTATGTTGGTCGAGCCGGTGAGCCCGTACGCTATGGATATGCCGTATATTATGACGGCCGAGGCCAGCGCGCCGAACAGGAAGTACTTGATGGCCGCCTCGTTGGACGAGGGGTTCCTCTTGTGGAAGCCGGCGAGGACGTACGTGGGTATGCTCATCAGCTCCCAGGCGACGAACAGCATCACGAGATCCGTGGAATACGCCACGAGCACCATCCCTATCGCGGAGAGCAGTATGAGCGAATAGTACACGGCGTGGTGCTGCATCCTGCGCATGTAGTTTATCGAGCCGGCCGTGGTCATTATGGCCACGGCCAGCATCGCTATCGCGAAGAACCCGCCGAACGCGTCGTCCGAGACGACGTCCGCGGAGAGCAGCGCGCCGGGCGCCACGTTCCCGGCCGCCGCCTGATACCCCACGTAGCCGATGGCCGCGGCCAGCGCGCCGAGCGATATGGCCGCGTAGAACGAGTTGGAGCCGCGCTCGCCGCGTGCCACGCTGATCAGCGGCAGGGCGACCCCGACCGTGCCCAGCAGGGCGACGACGATCATCGGCGTCGATCCGGGATCTATCATGCCGCCCCTCCCGCGCCCCGCGCCGCCGCCTCTCCCGCAGTGCCCGTTCCCGCGCCCATCCCCATCACACCAGCAGCACCAGCGCCACGAACAGTATTCCCGCGCCGAACACGAACAGGTACGACTGGGCCACCCCGGTCTGCGTGCCCTGCACGACCCGGGCGCTCCAGCCCACCGCCTTCTCCAGCCCCGCGTTCATCCCGTAGTCTATGGCGGTGCGCTCAAAGTACCGGAACACGCCGCGGGCGAGCCAGAGCGGGGCCACGACGAAGCCCCAGTACACCATCGCGTTGAGGTACCACCGGTTCAGGAGGAGCTTGTGGATCCCGTAGAACACGGGGCTGGACGCGACGAACCGCGCCGGATCCGCCCAGCGGCCGACGTAGAACACGTACCCCAGGCCTATCCCTACCGAAAAGGCCGCGACGGAGGCGCCGAGCGCGACGGGGTTCAGCCCCGCGAGGGGCCCGGGCAGCGCGGACGCGGCGACCGCGTGGTCCTCGGCGTCCCGTATGCCGAACGAGTGGTCCAGGTACTCGACGAACAGGTGGTGCATGCCGCCCTCCACGGAAAAGCCGATTATCCCTATCCCGATGGTGAGCGCGGCCAGTATGCCGTACGGGGCCCACATGGACAGCGGCGCCTCGCGCACGAGGCGGCCGGCCGACTCCATCCTCAGGACGTGGGCGCTCTTGGGCCCGAAGAAGACCATGCCGATCATCCTCGTCGTGTAGAAGGCGGTGATGACGGCGGTCAGCACGGCGATGGCGAATATCGGGGCGGCCCACGCGTTCCCCGACTCGTACACCGCCGCGAATATGGCGTCCTTGCTCCAGAACCCCGTGGTTATGAACGGGGCGCCCATCAGGGCCAGGCCGGCGGCCCACATGAAGGCGTACGTCTTTTTCATGCTGCGGCGGAGCCCCCCCATGTCGGTCATGAAGCGCGAGCCGACCGCGTGGAGCAGCGAGCCGGCGGCCATGAACAGCGATGCCTTGAACATCGCGTGCGACATCAGGTGGAAAAAGCCGGCCGTGTACCCGTCGGTGAACCGGTCGGACAGGCCCGCTATGCCGAGGGCCATCATCATGTAGCCTATCTGCGAGCCCGTCGAGTACGCCAGCACCTTCTTTATCTCCGGGTTCACCATCCCCTGGGTGGCCAGCAGCAGGGCGGTCACGGCCCCCACCCAGGCCACCACCTCGAAGAACTGGTCGGCCAGTATCCCCGCCGCCCCGAGGGCGAAGAACAGTGGGCCGAGCCTCGCCACCAGGAACACGCCGGCCTTCACCATGGTGGCCGCGTGTATGAGGGCCGAGACCGCCGTGGGGCCGGTCATCGCCTCCAGCAGCCACTCGTTGAGCGGGAACTGGGCGGACTTGCCGACGGCGCCGCCGAACAGCAGCACGGCGGCCGGGACGAGCAGCCCGGCGGCCGCCATGTCCGCGGCCCACGCGGTGTCGCCGGCCAGCTCCTTGAACCCGAAGGTGCCGGCGAACGCGAATATCAGCAGCATGCCGGCTATCATCATGACGTCGCCGACCTTCGTCATGATGAACGCCTTCATGCCGGCGTGCGTGGGGGAATAGTAGTCGAGCAGCCCGAGCGCCCTGCGCCCCTCCCGGCCCACGTGGTCCTTCTTCTTGTCGCGGTACCAAAAGCTGATCAGCGCGTACGAGGCCAGGCCCACGCCCTCCCACCCGAAGAAGAGCTGCAGCAGGTTGTCCGACAGGACGATGAGCTGCATGGAGCCGATGAAGAACATCATCCAGAACCAGAACCGCACCAGGCTGCGGTCCCCCTTCATGTAGCCGGTGCTGTATATTATGATGAGGAAGGAGATCCACCCCACCACGTTGGCCATTATGACCGCGAGCGGGTCGGCCAGCACCCCCGCCTTGAGGCCGATGGCGTCTATCCACCCGATCTGGTCGTGCACCTCCGAGGCCGAGAGCGCCCCGGGCAGGAGGGATGCGGCCAGGAGGGCGCTGGCCAGCGCGAAGGCGATCGCCGCGTACCCCGCCGCCCTGGGGGCGGCGCGGCCGGCGGCCGGCATTATCAGGGCGGCGGCGAACGGCAGCACCCACACGAGCCAGGCTGCCTGCGCGGCCGCCGCGGCCGGCAGCAGCCCCGCCGCGGCCGCCTCGCCCGCCGCCATCCTACCCCAGCACCCCGCTCATGTAGGGCACTATGCCCTCCAGGAATATGTCCGGGTATATGCCCAGGACCACCGTGAACCCGGCCAGCACCATCATGGGGGCGGTCATGTGCCACCCGGCCTCCCTCACGCCTGACAGGCCCGCCGGCGTCTTCCCGAAGAACACGCGCTTGAGCATCCACAGCATGTACGACATGGTGAGGGCGGTGGCCACCAGCCCCAGCCCGAACGTGGCGTACCGCAGCGCCGAGTCCTCGGCCACCGCCGTCTCCAGCGCCCCGTAGAACATTATCCACTCCCCCATGAACCCGCTGGTCGGCGGCACCCCCATTATGGTCAGGGCGCCTATCACGGCGCACACGGCCGTTATGGGCATCCTGCCTGCCAGCCCGCCCAGCTTTGAGATGCTGCGCGTGCCCACCTGCACTATTATGACGCCGGCCGCCATGAACAGCAGGCCCTTGCCCAGCGCGTGGGTGACGTACATCATCTCGGCGCCGGCCAGCCCCAGCGCCGAGTGCGTGCCTATGCCGAACAGCAGGTACCCCATCTGGCTCACGCTCGAGTACGCGAGCATGCGCTTGAGGTCGTCCTGCATGAGCGCCATGGCCCCCCCGTATATCATGGTGGCCAGCCCCCACACGTGGAACCACACGGACAGCTCGCCGTACTGGGCGGGCAGGAACTCGACTATCAGCCTGAATATCCCGTACGCGCCTATCCCTATCATCACGGGGGAGAGGAGCGCGCTTATCGGGGTGGGCGCGGCGCCGTGCACCCAGGGCAGCCACACGTGGAACATGAACGCGGCCAGCTTCACCCCCAGGCCCAGGGCTATGGCGACGGCGGCCAGGAACGCCACGTCCGGCGGTATGTCCGCCCCCTTGATGTCCGCAAAGTCAAAGCTGCCCACGCTGAGGCCCAGGGCCAGGAAGCCCAGCAGCAGCACGACGGCCCCCACGTGCGTCCAGAACAGGAACATCAGGGCTATGCGGCGGCGCGGCCCGTCGCCCCAGAACGCCACCAGGAAGAAGCCGGGTATCAGCATGACCTCGAAGAACACGTAGAACTCGATCAGGTTCGTGGCCAGTATCGTCCCCAGCATGCCCATGGCGAAGACCAGGAACAGCGCGAAGTACAGGCCGGACTGCGAGCGGGCGTACCTGTCGAACTCCGGATCGGCGCCCGCCGCGCCGTGGGCGCCCCCCTCCCCCTCCCCGTCCCCGGCGGCGCCGCCGCCGCCCGCCGCGCCCCCGCCGGCCTCCAGCTCCAGCACCGCGGCCCGGCGGCGCCCGGCGTACATCTGGCGGAACTTGTGCTCCATGTACGGCCTGGAGTACAGGGCCAGGATGGCGCTGATCGCGTATATCATGATGGCGAACGGGGCCGCCAGGCCGTCCATCAGCAGGCCGAACTCGCCGAACATCTCCGTCCACGGGTAGCGCTCCTCGTACGTGCCGTCCTGCGCGGCCGCGAGCACCACCAGCGCGGTGCCGTACAGCAGTATGCCGAAGGTCACCCAGGCGGCGGGGCCGGCGCCCGCGCGGCGGCCCACGACGTAGGCCAGGGGCGAGAGCAGCAGCGGCAAGAAGACCGCCTGGAGCAGCGCGTACTCCATCACCTCACCCCCTCAGGCTCCGGAACTCGGCCACGTCCACGTTGCGGTACATGCGGTAGGCCACTATTATGAGGGAGAGCCCGACGGCCACCTCGGCGGCGGCTATCGCTATGGAGAACAGCGCCAGCGTCTGCCCGCCGCTGTGCGGGAGGAACCTGGCGAACGCCACCAGGTTCAGGTTGGCCGCGTTTATCACTATCTCGACGGCGAAGAGCATGCGGATGAAGTTGCGCTTTACGGCCAGGCCGTATATGCCGATCCCGAGCAGCGCCACGGACACCAGCGCAAAGTCAACCAGCTCGTTGCCCATGCTCCACACCCTCCGCCCCCGCCTCCCCGGCGCCGGGGCCCTCCCCCGCCGCCGCCGGGATCTCCGCGGCGGCCGCGGCCCCGTCCGGCTCCTCGCGCCTCGCCAGCACCAGCGCGCCCGTGACCGAGGCGGCCAGCACCAGGGCCATCAGCACGAGGGCCGGCCAGTAGTAGGTGAGGAAGTCCTCCCCTATCTCGGTGAACTCGACGGGCGGCCCGCCGGCGGACACCTGCTTTATCCCCGAGTCCAGGACGACCGCCCCGACCGCCACCATGAACACGAGCATCAGGCCGATGCCGGCCAGCCTCCTGCGCGGATCCTCCACCTTCTTGAATATGAGCTCGCGGCGGACCAGCATCACCGTGAACAGTATGAGGACGGCTATGGAGCCCACGTACACGGCGATCTGGAACAGGGCCACGAACGGCGAGTCGAGCAGGAAGAAGAACCCGGCGATGCCGCCCAGCGTCCCCATGAGCGCGATGGAGCCGTATATCATGGAGCGCAGCTCCAGGGCGGCTATGGCCGATCCCACGGTGAGCACGGAAAGGGCCACGAACGCGGCATCAGCCATGCGTGGCACCCCGCTCGTCTATCACTATCTCGGAGTCCTGCCGGACGTCCGGCTTGACCTGCAGCTGCGCGGGCGTGTATATGAGGCCCTCCTTCGTGAACGAGGACAGCTCGTAGTCGTTGGTCATGTACAGGGCGTAGAACGGGCACGCGTCGACGCACAGCCCGCAGAACACGCACTTGCCGTAGTCTATCTGGGGCATTATCGACTTCTTGTTGTGCTTCCAGCCCTCCGGCACCTTGACCATGGCGATGGCCTCGGCCACGCCCTCGCAGGCTATCGAGCAGAGCTGGCAGCCGGTGCAGTGGTCGTGGAACAGCATGTGCCTCCCCTTGAGCCCCGCGATCCCGACCCCCACCGTGGGGTCGAACTGGTAGCCGTCGCCCACGAACTTTAGCTTTTCCTCTGGGTACCGCAGGGTGAACCGCTTCACTGCCAAGTGCTTCACTCCCGAGTTGAGCGCCCTGATTATCCCGCTGGCGGTACCCATCAGATCACACCCCCGGGCCCGATCACGCCGGCGTAGACCAAGCCGAGCGCTATAAAGATGTTAACGAACGCCAGGCCGATCAGCCGGTACCAGCCTATCTGCAGCAGCATGTCGATGCGGATGCGCGGGAACACGCCGCGGGGCAGCAGTATGAAGAATATGACGGCGGCCGTCTTGAGGACGAACCATATGACGGCGCTGAAGAACTCCATGGAGAACAGCGGCAGGCCGGGCACGGCCGCCGACACGGGGCCGGCGTTTATGCCGTCGTTTATGAGCTGCTCGTCCAGCGGGGGCCAGAGAAGCGGGCCGCTCCAGCCGCCCAGGAACAGGACCACGAACAGCGCGGCGAAGGCGTACAGCTTTACGTACGAGCCCAGCTGGACCAGCCCGTACATCATGCCGGAGAGCTCCGTGAGCCAGCCGGCCACTATCTCGCTCTCGGCCTCCGGCAGGTCGAACGGGATGCGCTCCAGCTCGGCCAGCGCGCAGACGAAGAAGACGATGGCCCCGACGGGCAGGAACAGGATCCACGGGAAGAAGGCCTGGCTGGCGGCTATCTCGGAGAGGTTGAGCGTGCCGGTGAGTATGACCACCCCCAGGCACGAGAGTATGAGCGGGATCTCGAACGAGACCATCTGGTGGAGGGCCCGTATGCCGCCGATGAACGGGAACTTGCTGTTCGCGGACCATGCCGACAGTATGGTGATTATGGGAAAGAACCCGATGACGGCGAACGCGGCCAGCAGGCCCATGTCCACGTCGGCCACTACCCAGCCCGGGGCGACCGGTATGAGCGCCACGAGCGCGGCGGCCGTCCCCACGAACAGGAGCGGGGCCACTATGAACAGCGGCTTGTCCGCGCGGGCCGGCACGATGATCTCCTTGGAGATGAGCTTCAGGCCGTCGCCCATGAGCTGCAGTATGCCCTCCACCTTCCCGCAGTAGAACGGGCCCACGCGGAGCTGCATCTTCGCGAGCATCTTGCGCTCCACGAATATGGTCCCCGCCGCGACCAGGGCCGCGAAGCCGAACCCCGGGAACACCGCGATCCGGAACACGTCCGTGTACAGGAGCGCCTTGACCAGCGGCACGATGCTTTCGGGGTGGGAGAGCCACGTGAGGGCGAGGAACGGGTTGACCAGCTCGCCGTCCACGACGGGCAGTTCCACGTAGAACAGGACGATCTGGATTATGGGCACCCCCACCAGCGTGAGCAGCACGACGGACCAGAAGGCGTTGTCGGTGAGCGACTTTAGGAAGTACCCCAGGCGGAACTTGGGGGCTATCACCGACATCAGCGGTCCGCCTCCACGGGCCAGTAGTTGAGGCTCCAGTAGACCGCCGGCATGTTGCCCAGCTTTTCGCCGCGCAGCAGGTTGGGCATGCATATGAGGTTGCGGAAGGAGGGGACGCTCATCTTGACGCGGTACGGCTCGGGCTTTTTCTCGGAGACGATGTGGCAGCCCAGAGAGCCCCTGCCCGACTCCACGCGGCGGTAGACCTCCTCGTGGGGGAGCTTGCCCTTGGGGTTCGGCTTTAGCTTGGTCCGGACGGAGCCGGACTTTGGCATCTTGGCCAGCGCGTCGCGGACTATGCGGCAGCTCTCCATCATGTCCAGCCACGGGACGCGGGAGCGGGCGTACGAGTCGCCGTCCTTCAGCACGGGCGTGGAAAAGTCCATCTCGCCGTACGCGTCGTACGGCTCCCTCTTGCGGAGGTCGAAGTCCACCCCGCTCGCGCGCAGGACGGATCCCGTCGTGCCGAACCGGACGGCGTCCATCCTGGACAGCACCCCCGTGCCGGCGGTGCGCGACACGAGTATGGGGTTGTCGTAGAAGATGTCGGCGTACTCTTTTATGCGCTTCTCAAAGTACCCGACCTGGCGCAGGCAGGCGTCCTCGAAGTTCGCGGGAAGGTCGTTGCGGACCCCGCCGGGGACGAAGTAGGCGTGGGTCACCCTGGCGCCCGTGAGCTTTTCCATCAGGTCGATGAGCAGCTCGCGGTCGCCGGCCGGCCACATGAACATGGTGGAGTGGCCGAGGAATATCCCGTATATGGCGAGCCAGTACTGGATGTATATGCACTTGTTGAGCTCCGAGGCTATCACCCGGACGTACTTTGCGCGCTCGGGCACCTCGACGCCCAGTATGTCCTCGGCCCCCAGGCAGTACGGGTACAGCACGTTGCACGAGTCGTGTATGACGGGGCGCTCCAGGTGCGGTATGTTCAGCACGTAGTTGCGGTACTCGGCCATCTTTTCCTCGCCGCGGTGGACGTATCCGGGGTCGGGATCGCAGTTCACTATGTAGTCCCCGTCCACCTGTATGACGAGCCGCATGTGCCCCGAGCCGGGGTGCTGCGGCCCCACGTTGAGCGTCATTATGCGCTCGTCCGTCCTCTCCACGGACAGGCCCGGCGGGAGCCGCCCGGCCGGCGCCCCCGCGCCGGCGGGGGACGGCGGCGCGGCGGCGGAGGCCGATGCTGCTCCCACGGTGCCGTCCAATCCCCGCACCTATCTCCCCTTTATCGCAAAGTCCTTCCGGAGCGGCGGCAGGTCCGCCCAGTCCTCCGGCAGCAAGAGGCGGCGGTTGTCGGGGTGGCCCTCGAAATAGACGCCCAGCATCTCAAAGCACTCGCGCTCGTGGAACTCCACGCTGTAGAACACGTCGCGGAGGCTGGGCAGGCGCGTCGAGTCGTTCCCCGGATCGGGCGACTCCTCCCGGGCGGCCCGGACGTACAGCGCGAGGACCTGCTTGGAGAGGGCGGGATCCAGGTAGGAGCCGAGGTGGTAGGCCACCTCTATCTCGCCGTCCGCCGGATAGTCCACGCCGGATACGGACTCGGCGTGGTCGAAGTGGAGCTCGTCCCGGATGAACCCGGCCACCTGCAGCACGTCCTCTTTTCCGGTGCGGATGCCTATGCGGTTCGGCTGGACGAATGCGGGCTTTGCCCTGTCGCCGAACCGTTCGGTGATCCTGTCGACCATGCCGCTCTCGAACTCCGGCGGCTTGGCGGGCTCCGGCGCCTTCCTGGCGGGTGGGGGGGGCCTTTTGGCGGCAGCGGGCTTTGGGGGGGCGGGCTTTGGGGGGGCGGGCTTGGCGTCCGCCGGGGCGGGCTTTGGGGGGGCGGGCTTGGCGTCCGCCGGGGCGGGCTTTGGGGGGGCGGGCTTGGCGTCCGCCGGGGCGGGCTTTGGGGGGGCGGGCTTGGCGTCCGCCGGGGCGGGCTTTGGGGGGGCGGGCTTGGCGTCCGCCGGGGCGGGCTTTGGGGGGGCGGGCTTGGCGTCCGCCGGGGCGGGCTTTGGGGGGGCGGGCTTGGCGTCCGCCGGGGCGGGCTTTGGGGGGGCGGGCTTGGCGTCCGCCGGGGCGGGCTTTGGGGGGGCGGGCTTGGCGTCCTCCTGAGTCGTGGGCGGAGGGGGCGAAGGGGCCGTGGGCGGAGGGGGCGGCTTGGCGTCCACTGGAGCGGGGGGCGGCTTGGCGTCTACAGGTTCCTCCGGCAAAAGATCGGTCTTTTTCCCGCCTTTAGAAGGCAGCGGATCGGAATCCTGAGTTGAACTCATCGTAATTTTCCAGACTAGGCGGTTTGGCTGGATTTTAAATGTCTATGGTAGGCAAAAAATCCGCGCGCGTGCCTTGTGGAACCCGAGGCGGGAAGATGCGGGGGGCCGCGCGCGCCGCCCCGCCGTGCGGGGGGCCGCGATGCCGCCTAGCCGTCGTGGAGGGACGCATCCGGCGGACTTTGGCGCGAAGACGCCCTCGCCCCCTTCCACCGGAGGAGCCGCCAAAGCCGGGGGACGCATCCGGCGGACTTTGGCGCGAAGACGCCCCCTGACCCGCGCCGGTCGGAGGGAAAAAGCAGGCCCCGCGCGGGCCAGCGGCGCTGCCGGCGGCCGGGCGGGGCGCGGAATCGCCGGCCGCGCCTCACCGCGCGGCGATCCCGTACTCGGCCAGCAGCTCGGGGATCTCAGACTCGTCCCCCATCCTGGAATAGTCGTCCAGCAGGCCGCGGTTCAGCTCGTAGAACGTGTGGCCCCACCTGAGCGCGCCGAGGAGCGACTGCGCCTGCCGGTCCAGCCCCGCTATGAAGAGCGCCGCAGCCAAGGCCTCGGCGGTGCTCAGCATGCCGATCTTGGAATAGTTTACGGGGTTGCCCGCCAGCAGGGGGGGAAGGCGCCGGTGCGCGCCCGGAAGCGCGGCGGCAAACTCCTCCCCCGCGAGGCGCCACGAGCAGTCTATGCCGGTGACGGATCTGGCGCCCCTCCCGTCGGCGGGGAGCATGACCCGCGGGGCGAACGGGTCAAGCACCAGCGTGCGGCCGCCCGTCCGCCGCACGCTGCGCGCGAGGCCCAGCCTGACCATCCTGGCCGCGGTGCACTTTTTCGGGTCGTCCTGCCCGCGCATCAGAACGCGCACCTCCATCGCGGCCGAGGGCGGCGCGGCGTATTTGAGTTGTGGCGGGCCGGCCGTGGACGCCGACTAGCCGGCGCCCGGGACGCGCGTGATCTTGTAGTAGAACATCGACGGCTGCTGGCCGTCCTTGAGTATGGTCGCGGTCCACTCGGGGACGTGGATCGTCCCCGCGCGATCGGCAGGGACCACGGCGAACCTCTCCAGCCTCGCGTCCGTCCCGCTGTACAGGACCTTGTAGTCCTCCCCGTCGATCTGGACCACGCGGTATATGGATCCGTGTGCCCGCGTCGAGTTGGACACGAGGCACGGCCCGTCGCTGCCGCCCGCGGCGGGTCCTATCACGCACGTTCCTCCCGAGGAGACCAGCATTATGTTGACGGACGGCTCGTGGCCGCGCGCGGCGGTGAACATCGAGCCCTGGAATACGCGCGGGTGCAGCGTGGCGCCGTCCACGACCGACTGGCCGGTGGCCACGCGTATGGTGTCGTTAGTGATCCGGTTCACCTTTTCCGTGTGGCGCGCGGCGGCCGGCGCCGGGGCGGCGGTGCCGTTCCCCCCCGCGGCCGGGGCGGCGGTGCCGTTCCCCCCCGCGGCCGGGGCGGCGGTGCCGTTCCCCCCCGCGGCCGGGGCGGCGGTGCCGTTCCCCCCCGCGGCCGGGGCGGCGGTGCCGTTCCCCCCCGCGGCCGGGGCGGCGGTGCCGTTCCCCCCCGCGGCCGGGGCGGCGCCGGGCGGCTCGCCGGCCACCGTGAACGCGGCGGTGGCCCTCCCGAAGTCCGTGTCGGCCGTGACGACGTAGCTGCCCCACGCCTCCGCCGTCCCCCCGAGGCGGTGCGAGTGCGAAAAGGTGCCCGTCGCGGTGGGCAGCACGCGGACCGTCTCGCCCGGCTCCCCGCACACGAACGCGCCGCAGGTTATGCGGGTCTGCTCCTCGCGCGCCACGGTGACGTCCACCCCGTCGGCCCTGACGAGCTGGTTGAAGGAGCCGGTTATCTTCACCGCCTGGCCCGGAAGGTACGACTGCCGGTCGGTCGAGACGGACATGGCGCGGGGGGCCGCCCCGTCCCGGCCGGCCGTCCGCACGTACTCGTTGTCCACGCTGAAGAAGGCCTCCGTCCTGTCGCCCGCGTACGAGGCGGTCACGCGGTAGCGGCCCTCCTTGAATATGCCTATGGGCAGGTCGAACCTCGCATCGAACCGCCCGCCGGCGTCCAGGTACAGCGAGGACTCGTATATGTGGGCGTACGGCGGGTAGGCCTGCCGCACGGCCACCTTGGCGCGCTCCTGCACCACCAGCCCCTCGCTGCCGTAGTGCCGCTTGTGCGCCGCGCCGCTCACCTCGAGTTCCTCGCCGGCCGCGTACGTCTCCCTTCCGAGGTAGATCGTGAGGGGCGGAATCTCCAGCGCGTCGGAGGAAGGGTCGGGGGAGACCTTGAAGAAGACGGTGCGGCTCGTGGGGCCGGCCGAGAAGACCGCGTGGTACACCCCGTACACGGGCGACTCCGGCCCCTCCGCGACGGGGATGCGCCAGCTCCACGAGAACCGCGAGTTGTCCGTCAGCGCGCCGAACTTGTCCGTGTCGCCGCCGGGCTTGTTCAGGACGATGTCCACGCCGCTCCCCTGCGCGAGCCGCGCCACCGACCCCGCGACCTCGACCGTCTCCCCCGGCGCGAAGACGTCGCCGCTGGGGGCGAGCCTGATGCCCTCGGGTATGTTCAGCGGGTCCACTATATCGAACGTGGCTCGCGCCGTAGCGCGGCCGTTCGCGTGCGAGGCCGACACCGTGTACGAGCCTACGGGGTACAGCGAGGCGTGCAGCTTGTCGGACGCCTCGAAGTTGCCGGCCCCGTCGGGCACTGCCGTCAGCACGTACCGCACGGAGCCGTCCTCCCCGCGCGAGGCGATCTGGTCGCCGCCCGAGCGCGCCACCGTGATCTCCACCGAGCGCGCGTGCGGGGGCGACTGCGGGCCCACGGAGACCTTTCCGGATATGACGATCGGCGCGCCGGGCTCGTACACGCCGCTGTCGGTGCCCACGGTGATGGGCTGCCTGGCGCCGCCCAGCCCCGGCTGCCCCCCTTCCGGCACCGGCGCGGGGCCCCC
This sequence comes from uncultured Candidatus Cenarchaeum sp., assembly GCA_958295735.1. Classification (GTDB taxonomy): domain Archaea; phylum Thermoproteota; class Nitrososphaeria; order Nitrososphaerales; family Nitrosopumilaceae; genus Cenarchaeum. The sequence goes on along the minus strand of OY282369.1, from coordinate 1,840,749 downwards.
CGCGGCGGCCTCGGGCGGCGGCCCCACCGTGAACAGCGCCTCGGCAGATCCCACGTTCTTTTCCACCCGCACGCGGTACTCGCCGTGCCTGGCCTCGCCGGTCGGCAGCTCGAACTCGTGGCGGAACGTGCCGTCCCCCGCCAGCCGGATCGTCCCCACGTCCTTGGAGAGGGTCACCCCGGCGGCCCGCGAGCCGTCGGGCCCGTGCGCCCGTATCTGCCGCACCTCCAGGTCGAGCGCGTACGTCCAGACCCCCGCCAGCCGGCCGGTTATCACGACGGTGTCCCCGGGCGCGTAGCCGTCCCGGTCGGTCCGCACCGTGAGCTTCCGCGCTGTCCCGCCGCCCTCCCCCAGCTCGAACGTGAACGACGCCTCGGCCCCCGCGTACCTGGCGATCGCGGTGTACGTGCCGAGGACGGGGGAGACGGGGTTCATGAACAGATTGCCCGCGAACCGCCCCGCGGCGTCCGGGTACAGCGTGATGCTGTGCGACGGCTCGCTGCGCGGATCGAGCACCACCAGCGACAGGCCTTCCAGCGGGATCGTCCTGCCCGCGGTGCCCTCGACGCGCACCGTGTCGCCCGGCTCGTACCGCCCGCGGTCCGGCCGGAACTCCAGGGACGGCGCGCTGCCGGGCCCTCCCTGCGATGCGGCCGCGCGCGGGCCGACGTCGAACGACGCGGCCGCCGACGAGCCGCCGTACGCGGCGGACACCTCGTAGCGGCCCTCCGAGGCCCCGAGCACCCCGATCAGGCCCAGCCTGGCCTCGAACCGGAGGTCCCCGTCGGGGTGCAGCGTAAACTCCCGCTCGTACCCGCCGGGCCCCGACACCTCCACCTCCACGGTGGTGCTGCCGAACGCCGTGGGCGGGGCCGACACGTTGCCCGATATCACCGCGTACTGGCCTAGCTCGTACGACGCCCTGTCCGTTCCCACCGCCACCGGTGCCCGCGCCTCCCCCCCTCCAGGGCCTTCTCCGCCGGCGCCGGCCCCCGGCGCGTTGGCGTTGGAGGTGCCGGCCGACGCGGGCCCGAAGCGCCAGTCAGAGTCCGCGTCCGTGTCCAGCCCGTCAGCCACACGGGACCACGAGTCGCGGCCTCCCGCCAAGTCGGACATCCGCGGGGTCTGGTCCACCACCCCCCCGCTGGCGTTGCGGAGCTGGACCACCTCGACCGCGTCGTTGAACCACCTCCTCTCGTGAAAGAACACCGCGAAGCTTCCCGCCTCTATGACGGTCCCCTCGGGCATGGTGAGGGTGATCCGCTGTATCGTTGTGGACGCTATCTGCCACCCCCCGACGTCCACGTCGGCGCCGGTGGGGTTGTAGAGCTCCACCCACTCTATGGGGATCGGGCCCGTGTCGGGGCCCGGCGGGTTCGTGTCGATCTCGTTTATGACCACGCCGCCCTGCTGGGCGGCCGCCGCGGGTACCAGGGCGGCCGAGGCCAGGGCGACGGCGAGGGCCGCCGCGAGCAGCGCTGCCGGCCGGGGGGCCGCCGCCCCGCAACGGGGGCCGCGCCCCCCTACCCCGATGCCGCTCTCCCCCACTCGCCGTCCACCGGTATTCTTACGCGGAACGGCGTTTTATAGGCCCGCAATGCAAAAGTTGAGCTGTTTGTTAAACTAGTTGGCGTTAGGCGGGGCCCACGTTCCGGCCGCCGCCCCCGGAGCCGCCCTCCCCGGCAGGCCGGCCGCCGCCCCCGGAGCCGCCCTCCCCGGCAGGCCGGCCGCCGCCCCCGGAGCCGCCCTCCCCGGCAGGCCGGCCGCCGCCCCCGGAGCCGCCCTCCCCGGCAGGCCGGCCGCCGCCCCCGGAGCCGCCCTCCCCGGCAGGCCGGCCGCCGCCCCCGGAGCCGCCCTCCCCGGCAGGCCGGCCGCCGCCCCCGGAGCCGCCCTCCCCGGCAGGCCGGCCGCCGCCCCCGGAGCCGCCCTCCCCGGCAGGCCGGCCGCCGCCCCCGGAGCCGGGATCGCACCGGGGGCACCGGCCGCCGGACACCTGCATGCCGCACTCGGCGCACAGCCCCTCGCCCACGTGCCTCGCCACGGCCGCCTGCCTGCCCGTGACGAAAACCTTCATGCCAATGAATATGGTAGCGCCGATTCCCAGCGCGAGTGCGATCCCCAGATACATCCAAGCGGCGATGACGAACATAGCCGTGGCGGCCAGCAGGATGAGGTCGCGCTTCACGAACTCCAACGCAGGAGAGCGCAGCCGATTTGATAAAAGTCATGCGGGCGGCGCGGGGTATGAGGTCACGTACCTGTCTAGTCCATCTCATAACTCGGATTTTAGGCGTGAAAACTGCCCCGCCGCGGCCGTCGTAGGCGTGATTATGAGATAGACCATACCCGTCAGTCACAGGCGTGAAAACGCCTTCGCTGATCTAGATTCACGCCTGAGGAGTGGGGGTTGCTTACCTCGTACGGCACGGGGCGAGGCGACGCCGAAAGCTCCCGCTTGCGCGGCTTGGCGCTCTCGACATTCCAGCGACCCACAGGTAGTTTTCGGGTATCCGGTCGGCCCCCGGCCGTCCCCGACCGCTGTTCCGCCCGCAAAATCCCCGCGCCGGGAAGATCTCCGGGCCCGCTGTCGCGCGATTCAAGCGCCCGCGGGCGACAAACGGGCATGCCTCCAGCCTAGTCCGGGATCGCCGCGCTCGGCGTCACGTCTTCTCATCCAAATCATCACTCTAACTCCTCCTCATCGCGCGACGACCGGCGCCTTGCGCCGCCGGTTAAAAGGCCACCTCCGGCGCACGGCATGCGCCCAGCCTCCGGCCGAATTCGCGCCCGCGGCGCGGCATTGCGGCCGAATTCGCGCCCGCGGCGCGGCATTGCGGCCGAATTCGCGCCCGGGCCGAGGCGGAGCCTGAGCTCGCGTGCACGCATGATTCCTTTTGGCCGCGCTGTCAAACGGAGGCGGGATCGCCCCAGTCGGTAGCCGCTGACAAGGATCGCATCTTCCGTTGCCGGCTGTGTTGTGGCCCTTCCTAGCCCAGCCTGATCGGTTCCGGCAGATGGTGTCCCTCCGACGCGTTTCCGTGGACGAACTTCATGACGCCGTCGCTCTCCTTCCTGGTGAGTTTGGCCCCGATCATGTGCGCGATCATTGTGCCCGCACTGTTGGAGGCGGACTTGCCGGCCATAATCTTGCCGTTGGGCTTTACCAACAGGCCTTTCCAGAGAGCCGCGCCCATGCTCCAGTCCATCCCGTCAAGCTTTTTCACCAATTCGTCGCGGTCCACGTGCTCCCTGCCCTTCTTGCATGCCAGCGCATACCCGTTGATCAGGGCGGCCTGCCCGAGAGGCCTGCCCAGAACGGAGGCCATGCGCAGTTCAACGCGCGCGGCATCGCCGGCCTGGGTCGGATCGCCGGTGGCTCGCTTCCATTGCCCGATTCCCGACAGCAACCTCCTCCATTCGTCTCTGAGTTCCTCCATGCGCAAATCTCTCTCGGCGGCTGGTAACTTTTCGGGATGGATCGTGATCGGAACAGGCAACGCCGAAAGCAGTTTTTTGTTCGCGTCGTAAAAAGTAGCCAGCGTCGTGAATTCGCGGGCCTTTTCTTTGAGCGTGTTGGTGTCTATGTTGACCAGGCGCTGGGGGATCACGCCGCCGGCCACCAGCCTTCGCGTTATGACTGCCACCGCATCATCGTCGTCGGTGATCAGCTTGTCTGCCTTGCCAGTCGGCTTGGCGTACCGGTTTATCTTGTTGAATATGTACCTCGAAGAGGCCTTGTCGAAGCGCACCAAGATCACGGCGACCGCATCGCGCGCCAGATCGATGTTGGGCCGCGCTGCGGGAGGCGTCACCCCGTCTGCCGCATCACCCTCTATGGCTATTTTGAACGCCTTGACCCTGTGCTGCCCGTCGAGCGGCACCAGCATCTCCTGGCCCTGCATTGTCACGAATCCCATTTCGGCGGCCGCATTCCTGTACAGGTTGGGAATGTTCTTCAGATCTCCGGTGATCGTGGACATCTGATCGAATTCCATCGCATCATGGTTCAGCACGGCCAGCACCAGCGAGCCTGAGAACCTGTTGTGGTCTTTGGAAAAGTAGGGGGCCAGTTCCTTCTTTATGCGCCTCATGTCGAGCTTGCGCTGGTAGCGCTCCTCGATCGAACCGTCGTCCCATTCCGGCATCTCGACCGGGAATTTTACGCGGCTTACCAGCTCGCTTACCGGCATGGTGGTCAAAAAGTACTCCGTGCGCCCGAACTTGCCCCGGAGCGCGGGATAGCAGCTGGTCAACGCGATTCTCCCCTGCCCCGCCTGTTGGCGACCGGGCGCAGCTTGCATATGGCTGCAGACTCCAGCCGCCTGAGATCGCGGGGCGTGCCTTCCACGCGCACCGCCGAGATCTTGATCTCGCGGGGGTACGTCTTGAAGTACCCCGCCAATCTTGCGTTGCTCTCGGCCGTCTCGTGCTCCAGTACGCGCCTCCGGAGATCCTCGCTCATCCCCACGTACAAGCAGCAACCACGCAGCCAAAAGCTGTACAGGCCCGCCGCCGCATCGATCCCCTCGTGGCACGCGTGGCCGAAAGGCGCAAGGTCCGACCTCAGCCGCCCCAGTATCTCAGACACTGCACAACCCCTCGCACTCGCTGGCCATGTAGTCGTCGTAGTCCCTGGTACTGGAAAAGTCCACATCTCCGAGGGGCCGCCGCGACTTGTGCAGGTATGCCTCCCCCCGGAGCGAGCCGCGCGCCGCGGGAACGTGGCGCAGCGACCAGTCCACGCGCACGGCCTCCTCGAACGATTCCGGCTCGCTTTCCCGCAGCCGCTTCCATTCCATGTCGTCGTGGTACGGGCATCCGACGCACGCGCTGCGCGGCAAGTGCCGGCCGGGATACCGCTCCTCGAACCAGTTGTAGACGTCGGCCCTGGTCATGTTCATCTCCACCAGCGGGAAGCGCCTGTCTATCCACTCGTCCTTGCTCGGCTTCATCCTGGTCGCCTCGTCCGCGCTGATCCCCAGCCACATCTCCACCTGCGTGCCTTTGGGGACGCGCCGGCCTTCCGGGATCTTCAGCTTCTTGCGGATCTCATCGCGTATGGGCCTTATCTTGTAGTGCGTGGTGCACTGCCTGGCCGCCACGCCGTTGCTGCCGCCGGGGTTGCGCAGGAACACGGGCACGTCCAGGAATTTGTCGCCGTCCGAGTTGACGCCGCGCAGGAGGTTCTCCCGTATGTTGCCCGCCGAGACCCTCACCACTTCGTAACTGAGTTGCTTCTCCAGCCAGGCGAGGTGCTTGTACACCGAGGGAGGCTCCCACTGCGTGTCTGCGAATATCGCCAGATCCGGCCTTTCCAGGCCATCCCAGCCTTCCTCCGCCATCAGCGCGAGCACCGTCGACTGCGCCCCCGCCCCGAGGCTCAGCACCTTGAACTTTTCCACTCCGTTGAGGTCCCGCCGGTCCGTCACGAACTCCGGCTTGCGCATCAGGCGCTTGGCGGAGCGTTGCACCAGGACCCTCAGGTGGGCACGGTCCAGCGAATCAAGCAGCCTGGCGCCGGCCTCGCGGTTCATCTCCATGCCCATCTCCCGGTACCCGCTGCGGTTTATGCCGCGCGCCTCGTGCATCAGCGCGCGGACGCATTCGGCCATCAGGACGGGGTTCCTGAGGACGGCGTACTCCATCGTCCGGTGATAGTATTCCGGCACCCTGGAGAACACGTCCAAGGCCTGCTCAGCCGTGAAGGCGCCCCCCGAGCCCCCGGCCGCTTTGGAGGCCGCGTGAGCTATCCACCACATGCGCCCCGAGATGCTTGCCTCGCAGATCTGCTTGCTCTCGGTCCCTTTGGTGAGCCAGTGCAGGAGGACGTGGCTGCTCGCGTCTTTTTTTTCGCTCATCGGCCACCGGCTTATGCCGTACCCGTGCAGGCAAAAGTGGTTGAGGTACGCCAGGACCTGCGGATCCGAGGCGAGCCTGGGCGTCATTCCTTCGAACGCGCGGTAAAACTCCAGCGCTTGTACGTCAGCCAAGTGTCGCTTCTTGGGGTTCTCGGCGTACTCGGCCGGATCCTTGAGATCGAGCGGTCCGGCCATCGTGGCATCCACCGGCTCGCAGTAGTCCCGCAGGTTGCCCTTTTCGAGAATCCGTCCGAAATCTGCATCGGGCTTGGCGTATTCGTCTGCATTAGTCTCTGCAAACTTGCGCAGCCACTCGAATGCCTCCCCCGTGAGTCGGCATACCGGTCGGCCGTTCATTCTGCACCGTGGCTCCCGTTCCACTCAATCAGCTTGTGCAGCGGCTTGTCCAGTACGATCTGGGCGTGCTTGTGCGCCGTCTTTTGCAGGTTATCGTCGATCTTGATGTCGCAGTCTGCCAGCGTCTTTTGCAGGGCCCTAGCCCACTTAGAGGCGGCGTGATCGTCCATTTCCTGCATGGCGTATTCGACCGTGGTCTGGTAGATCGAGGGATAAAGCAGGTCTGGCGCGTGCCTGCGCATCAGCGCCACGTCGCGGTAGGTTTTGGGGCCTAGTTCTATCAGCACATAGTCGCCGTCTATGTTTATCGTGTACAGGCCCTCCTCGACTTGGTCGTTGGAGACCAGCTTGATCGCGGCCTGGATCGTCCCGATCTCGTCGATCTCGATCTCGTGCGACGCGCCGACCGCGAGTATTGACCCGGGCGGTATGCTGGCGCCGCCCGGCATCGCCCTGATCTCGTCGTCGTGCTCCTCCGAGGCGAACCACGGGATCTCCTTGGAGGCGACCACGTACGGCGTCAGCTTCAGGGTGTCCGCGAGGTCGCCGGCGAGGATCTTCAGCGCGATCGCCCCGTCCGTGCCGAGCGCGTGGCGGAGGTATGTCTTGGCGCATTTGGCCACCACGAAGAATTCCGCGTCGTCGTCGCGGATCATGCCGGTCAGCGTGGCGCTGGACAGGTCGAACGAGCCTTCCACCAGGACGTCGCCATCCTGAGTCCTTCTGGCGGCCCCTATCTCCATCTGGAAGGTGCAATCCTCCCTGTAGTCGATGCCGCCCGGCCTGAGCACGGGATGGGGCAGCAGTGCCCTTTCGTGGCTCATTTCTCGACCTCCGGGTCGGCGAATTCCACTATCTCGTACCCCGTATAGCCGTGATCCTGCCCCACCGCGAGATCTACCACTATCCTGCTCCCGTTGGCCGGCTCCACGGCAACGCTGTTGCCGCTCACGCCGATCGAAGCTTCGCGCGGCGAGACGATCTCGGCGCCGGCCACCCGGATTACGCGCTCGCGCTTCTGATCTTCGCCGGCCGGCTTGATTATGAAGCGGATTTTTCCGGCGTCTTTTTTTGGCGTGAGCGACACCCTCAGTTTGCCGCGGTTGCGCATCACGCGGATCCTCCCGAATGACGAGTCTCGGGGCCTGTTTTTGGCCCCGCCGCCGCCGCCCGTAGGAGGCGTGCCGTCGCCGCCGCCGCCGCCGTTGCCCGCCCCGCCGGCTTCGTCCGACCCTTGCCCGTCCCCGCCGGTAGGTTCTACTCTCTTCCCTTTTGGCCTCGTCGGCGCCAGTTCGCGGTGGGATAGTTCTTTTGCCTCGGTGTTTTGGGCGTGCCCCTTCTTTGTTCCTTCGCCCTCGTCCATCGGCATGATGTCCGCCAGCTCGGACAGGTTGAGCTCGTCGTCCACGCCGCGCCGGATCTCCTCGTCGATCATCTTGGCGATTTGTTCCCTTATCTCCCCCAGTTGGGTGCGGGTCGTGTAGCGTTCTTCGGGGTCCCTGATGCGCGAGTGCTCTATGGCGCGGTGGGTGGGGGGCTCCATCCTGCGTATTTTTGCGTCGGTCTTGTCGTCGGCGGCCCTCACGACGGCCGCGTACGAGGCCCACCCGACCCCCAACGTCGTGTGGAACGGGTTTTTGCCAGACTGCTTGGCATCCGTGACCAGCATGCCCCTCCTGTTGACGTACGCCATGGTGTTGGGCGACCCGGATTCGCCGACGCTGAATTGCACGGTGAAATTTCCGAATTGGCCGTTCACGGCGTGGGCTTTTGCGTCGGGGTCGCGCATTATGTGGTAGTAGTGGCGGGTGGGTTCGGCCTTCCTGTCCGCCTCGAAGAGTTCGTCGAGGGTCTCGTGTGTGATCTGTTCAGACTCTATGCTTATCTGCAGTTTCCTCTCGTGTATGGCCGCGAAGAAGTTGTGGGCTATCGATCTCTTCGCCTTGTTTGCCCAGTTGTTTGATTGGGGATCGAACCCGACGATGAATACGCCGCTTCCCGTTTCGCTCAGGCGAAAGCCCCCGTAGATGGCCTTGCCGATCGTGGGCGGCGCGCGGTAGCCCCGCTTGACTCCTACTTTTGTTCCGAACCCGATGTGCTGCAGCTCGTCGTGGGGGGAGTTCGGGTCTCGATGCGCCGAAATCTTGCAACGCGCGATGAACGCCTCCTGCCTGCCGCGGTCCAGATATCGCGTCGAATAGCACACCGTCTTCAGGGCGGACACCAAGTACGGCGCGTTCTTGCCTATGCCGAAGCTTCCGCCGGCCGCATCCATGCCGCGCTTGTTGGGGGTGCCCTCCCGGTGTATGAGGGCATCCCAATTGTTTCCGACGAGTCCAGTTGTGTTGGCATCTTTTATCGCCAGCGTGTAAATCGTGCTTCGGTCCAGGATCTTCAGGGCATCCTTGTAGAACCGCGTCCCCTCTATCTCGTCGTGCCGCTTCGTGTATTCCAGCGCCTTTTCCATGTGCCTTGCGAGCGCATCGGCGCCGATCTCCGACGAAGGCACGTCCATGGTCGATATGTCTACCGTGACCGGCTTGGATCTGTCCCTGACGGCGTCCAGCGAGTTCTGGATCATCTCCCGTATGGCGTTCTCCCACGAGTCTGCCCTAAAGTGCTCCTGTCCGCTGTCGTTGAAGCCCTGCTCCACCCCGCCGCCGGTCGGAGGGAACATCCACTTCAGGGTCAAGGCTGCTCCCCCCCGCAGTTCGCCGCATCGCGCGGCGGGACCGTCTCGCGCTGCTCGGCGCGGGAGCGTGTTAGCGGATCACGTGGGGCGCGAGGCGGGTTTCGCCGCCCCCCCCCCCCCGATCTTGAACCACGGTGCGCGCGGCGCGCTTGCGGGAGCGCGAGGCGGGTTTCGCCGCCCCCCCCCCCCCGATCTTGAACCACGGTGCGCGCGGCGCGCTTGCGGGAGCGCGAGGCGGGTTTCGCCGCCCCCCCCCCCCGTGCGGCTTGGCGGCGCTCAGAACTGCGCGTGGAAATCGCGCGAAAATCATGCGGATGGGGTCGAATTGCGTGTTAAAATACGTGCCGAATGGCGCGAAGAACGAATTCGCGCATCCGCCGGCGGCGGATGCGAAGACGCTTTCGTCGATCCTGGCTGGCGCCGGGCGGTTGGGGGAAGGCGGCGCCGTGCGGCGCGAGCGCATCTGCGGCAGTTGCCGGAACGCGCGCTTCTACACGGCCGGCCGCCCCCGCGGCCCGCGCGGGGGGCGGGAAAGCGGGCCCCCGCCGGACGCCGGCACGGGGACTCGCAGTGTGGTGTGGGATTGGCAGGACTCGAACCTGCGACCCCTGGTACCCAAAACCAGAATCATGCCAAGCTAGACTACAATCCCGACGGGGATGCGGGCCCCGGCCCTCATTTAATCCTGAGCTGCGGGGGCGGGGGGCGCCCGGACCGCCGCGGCGGCCGCGCGGATCCGCACGCGGAAGCGGGGGCGGGCGGGCGGGCGGGACGCGATCCTGCTCCCGCGCCTCGGGCCTCCGGGCGCGGCCGCGCGGGGCCGGCCCGCCGCGGCGGCGGGCCCCCGCCCCGCCCCGGCGGGCGCCGGCGGTGGATTTTAAATAGCGAGGGGCGGCGGGGCCGGCGGCGTGAACGTGGCGGACTACGAAAAGGCGGGCGCCGTGGCCGCCAAGGCGCGCGAGGCGGCCCGTTCCAGGGACTGGGTCGGGAAGACCGTGCTGGAGATATGCGAGCGCGTGGAGGGAGACATACGGAAGGGAGGGGCAGCGTGCGCGTTCCCCGTGAACGCGAGCATAAACGAGGTGGCCGCCCACTACACGGCCGAGCCGGGCGACGGGCTTACCGTGGAGGAGGGGGATCTGGTCAAGATAGACCTGGGCGCCCACGTCGACGGCCACATAGCCGACACCGCGGTGACGGTGAACTACGATCCGAGGTACGACGAGCTCGTGGAGGCGGCCGAGGAGGCCCTGGCCGCGGCCATGGAGGCGGCGGCGGCCGGCGTCAAGGCCAGCGCGGTGGGGCGGGCCATACACGGGGCCATAAAGCGGCACGGGTTCAAGCCCATAGCCAACCTGAGCGGGCACTCCCTGGACAGGTACACCATACACGCGGGCCGGTCCATCCCCAACACGTGGTCGCTGACCAGTTTTTCCCTGTCCGACACGACGGCCTACGCGTGCGAGCCGTTCGTCACCACGGGCGACGGCCTGGGGTACGTCAGGGAGGGAAAGGCGCGCAACATCTACGCCGTATCCGGCAGGAAGAGGACGGGAACTCCCGAGGCAGACCGCATGCTGGACTCGATATGGGAGCGGTTCAACATGCTCCCGTTCGCGCTGCGCTGGCTCGTCGGCGAGTGGGAGGAGGCCGAGGCGCGCAGGCTGCTGGACGTGCTCGTCTCCAAGAAGGCCGTCCGCGCGTACCCCGTGCTCGTGGAGGCCAACGGCAAGAGGGTGGCCCAGGCGGAGCACACGTTCATACCGGGAAGCTCGGGCGCCCGCATCACCACCGCCGCCGCCTAGTCACTCGTCGGGCTCGCCGAATATCCGCTCCACCGAGGTGCGGCCGCCCCCGCACTTGCCGCACGCGCCGGACTCGCCGGCGAACAGGCAGTCGCCCTCGCGGAAGGGCCTCTCCGACTCGGCCCCGCACGAGCCGCACCGCTCCACGGTGAGCGCCCGCGCGGGCCTGCTCCGGCGGCGGCGGCCGCCGAACGGCCACCACCCCACTACTGGGCCACCCCCGCCGTGTTGCCGACGCCCACGACCAGGACGGACTGCCCCTCCTCCGTGTTCTCCAGTATGGTCGACAGGACGTGCGAGCGCGCCTCGTCGGCCTTTTCGGCTATCTCGCGGGTCATCAGGCCGAGCGCCTCGCCCACGGTCTGCTTTACCACCACGGCGAACACGGGTATGCCGCGCTCGGCGGCCACCTCCTCTATGTGGAACCGCTCCGTCCCTATCCCCCCCATGGCCGCGCCGAACCCGCGCGCCACCGTAGCCGACTTTTCCCCCTCCATGCGCAGCGCCGCGTCCACCGTTATGATCGCGTCCAGGCTGCGCCCCGATGCCAGGTTCCTGACCCCCTCGCCCGGCCTGCCCACCGCGGAATTGGGGCCCCGCGCCTTCATCAGGTATACGGTCCGGCCCTCCACGGACGACTCGCACCACACCGTCTGGAACGCCGCCTCCGACTTTGCCGCGACGCCGGACATCATGCGCCCCACCACCATGGGGCCTATCCCGTCGCCCACGGGCTGCCCCGCCTTGAACGCCGGGACCGCATCGCGGAGGGCCTTGGCCTGCTCCATCAGGAACGGGAGCATCATCTGGAGGGGCAGTATCAGCGGGAAGTTCTTCTGCTTTTTCGCCGTGAGGTACATGTGGTTCACGGCGCGGTGCAACAGGCGGAGCGTCGAGGCGATCTCCAGCAGCGTCTGTGTCCTGGAAAGGTCGTCCTCGCCCATCCCGCCGCACAGCGAGCGGACGTGCCGCCTCGTGTGGTCCTCGCGGGAGCGGACCACGTGCTGCACCTTGCCCACCAGCCCCGCCGGGTCCATGTCGACGGGCATTATAGTGAAATAGTCGAGGAACTGGCCTATGCGCGGGGCCGGATCCGCCCCGGAGCCCCCGCCCGCCCTGCCCCGGACGAAGCCCACCAGCTCGCTCTCGGACTCGGCCCTGTACCCGTCGAGCCTCGATATGCTCTTCTTGATGTCGCCGGACGTCACCATGAGCTGTATGCGCTGGCCGTAGAACACGAACAGGATGATGGGGAGTATCCACACCAGCATCATCAGCGGGTTGGACTCGTCGCCGAGCCCGAACAGCGAATCAAGGTCCACGCCGCCAAGATCCACGCGCCGGGGGGCGTCGGTTCCAAATTAAACCATTCGGACGGGCGGCGGGTTCCGGCCGGCATCGGGGAGGCGGGCGGCGGGGGCCGAAACAGACGTGCGGCCGGGAGGCCGGGCGGCATCCGCGCGTTTGGAACGGAACGGCGCGGCTGGACGGCCGCATCGCCAAACGGCCCCCTGATGCCACTTGCAAACCTTTTATACGAGTAGCATTCGCCTAGCGCATGCCTCAGACAAAACCCATCGTAAGCGTGGAGAATGTCGTCGCCTCGGCATCGGTCGACCAGAGGATGGATCTGAACGAGATAACAAAGACGTTTCCCGACGTGGAGTACCACCCCGACCAGTTCCCCGGCCTGGTGTTCAGGCTGAAGAGCCCGAAGACTGCCACCCTCATATTCACGTCCGGCAAGATGGTCTGCACCGGCTCAAAGTCCGAGGAGATGGCCCGCAAGGCCGTCAAGACGGTGGTGCAAAAGCTGCGCAGGGGCAAGATAAGGATCAAGAGGGATGCGGTGGTGGAGATACAGAACATAGTGGCCTCCATCAACCTCGGCGGCAAGATCCACCTGGAGCAGGCCGCGAGGACCCTGCCCAGGAGCATGTACGAGCCGGAGCAGTTCCCCGGGCTCATACACCGGATGCTCGACCCGAAGACGGTGATACTCCTGTTCTCCTCCGGAAAGCTGGTCTGCACGGGGGCCAAAAAGGAGCCCGACGTGTACAGGTCCGTCAACAACCTCCACTCCCTGCTGGAGGAAAAGGACCTCATGATATACGAGTAGGCCCCCGCCGCATCCGCGGCGGCCGCGCCGCGCGCCCCCTACCGCACCGGGCTGCCGGCCTGCACCGCGCCGTCCACCGTGAGCCAGTGCGGCTTGCCGTCCACGTCGGCGGCCAGGAGCATCGCTTCCGACTCGACCCCGGCCAGACTCCTGGGCTCCAGGTTCGCCACCACCACGACGGTCCTTCCCGCGAGATCGGCCGGCGCATAGTGCTCGGCCCCGCCGATCACCGCCGTGCGCTCGTCGCCCCCTCCCAGATCCACCACGCCCCGGAGTATGCGCGTCCTGCCGGGGATCGGCTCCGCCGACTTGATCACGGCCACCCGCAGATCCAGCCGGGAGAACTCGCCGTACGAGACGTGCCCGTTCCCGCGGGAGCCGCCGTCCATGTCGTAGCGCGCGGGCCGCCCCACTTAAAGTCTGGGCGCCCGCGGGCGCCCGCGGGGCGGGCGGGGCCGCGCCCCCGGCGATCCGCCCCATCCGGCCGCCGGGCCGGCCGCCGCGGACTGGAACGCCGGCACGGCCGGGATCGGGGGGCCCGTGCCTGACCTTGCGGCGGGCGGCGATCCCGGCGCGGCCCCGCGCCTGGCGCGGGAGGGCGGCGGGGGCCCGCCGCACGTGGCGCCCGCATCCGACCGCGGCCTGCGCCGCATCGCATCGGGCGCGGAGGAGGGGGAGGTCCTGGCGAGCCCGACCTCGGCGGCCGCCTCGCCGGCGGCGCCGGGCGACGGCCCGTTCAGGCCGGATCCCGGTGCCGCGGGCCGCGCGCGGGCGCCGGCCTACGCTGCGGGGGACGGGGGGCCCTCGCTGGAGGCGGCCGCGGGCGGGATCGCCGCGGGGGGCCGCGGGCGGGGCGGCCGCGGCGGGCGCCGGCCGCGCCGGCCTGGCGGGCGGGATCCCGCCGCGGCGGGCGCGGCGGAGTTGGAATTCGCGGGGGGCGCCGGCCCCCGCCCCGGCGAGGTTCTCGGCGGGGCAGCCGGGCGCTGAGGGCGGGGCGCCGGCCGCGCCGGCGGGGCAGCCGGGCGCGGCGGCCCGCGCCGCGCACGACGCGACCACGCTGCCGGCCGGGCCGCCCCGGCGCGCGGGGCGCCGCGCCGATCCGGGGCCGTGCCGGACGGCGGGGACGTGGCCGCGGCGGCCCGCGGCTGTTCGGGGGCGCCGGGCGCCGCGCGCCTCGACGCGGCCGGCGATCCCGCGCTTCCCAACGCGTGCGGCGCCCGGGGCGTCTCGGACGAGCGCCCGGAATGGGAGCGCGCCGATCCGCGGGATCGACGCGCGCGGGACAGCGCCGGAAAAGCCGAGGCTGGCCTCGGGAACCTCGCCCCGGGCCGGCCCTCCGGCGCCGCCGCGCGGGTGGCGCGCGACGCGGGAACGGCGGCCGCGCCGTCCGCCGCCGTCGCGGCGGCCGGCGGGCCCCCGAGGGGGGGGGGGCGCGGGGCCTGCCGGCGTCGCCCGCGGAGATCCCGGCCGGCGGCAGGGACGGCGCGTTCGCCCCGCTAGCCGCCGGCGCCCCGGAGCCGGCGGGCGGCCAGGAGCCGCACTTGAGGATCAGCATGCGGGACGCGCGCCACGCGGGGCGGGGCGGGATGCGCCAGACGGTGACGTGCCTGCCCGTGACCGGCGGCGGCGCATCGGAGAGGCTGCAAGGGAAGAATGGCAGCCCGCCCGGGACTGGAGTTACGGCCCCTCTCGGCAGGCGGCCCCTTACAGCCGGCGCCCCCCGCGTGCAATCCAATATATTTACTGCGCCGCCGGCCGGCCTGCATGGCCGGCATCGTGGTGAGGGATGCCGTCACCGTGGGGGCCTCCGCGGAGGCGGTGTGGCGGGTAATGTCGGACATCGACGGCGAGCCCATGTACTGGAAGGGGACGAGGTCGGTGCGGAACGTGTCGCGCGACGGCTGCACGGTCGCGAGGGAGGCCGAGATGGCGTTCGGCGGGAGGTGCACGCAGGTGGTCACGCTGCGCCCCCGCGCGGAGGTGGTGACCGAGTTCACCGGGGGGATGATCCTCGGGACGAGGACCCTTGCCGCCAGGGAGGGCGCCGGAGGCGTGGTCCTGGAGGCCGCGTGGGACGTGCGCCTCGCCGGGCCTGCCGCGCCGCTCGGCGCCGCCGTCGCGGGTCGCATCAGGAAGGGGACGGCGCGCGCGCTGCTGGCCATGAAGGAGGAGGCCGAGGGCGGTGCCGGCGGCTGAAGCCGCGCTGTACGCGGCGGCCGCGCTCATGGCCGGCTCTGCCGCCGTCTGGGCGTGGCTGCTCGGGGCCCTGGCGGGGAGCGGGGCCCGCACGCCCCGCCTGGACGAGTTCGGGCCGCACGCGGGGGCGCCCCCCAGGGTCTCCGTGATACTGCCCGCGCGCAACGAGGAGGCGTACATAGGCAGGTGCCTGCGCTCCCTCCTCGGGCAGGACTATCCGGACTTCGAGGTGGTGGCCGTAGACGACTCGTCCGGGGACGGGACCGGCCGGATCATACGGGACGCGGCGGGGGCCGACCCACGCGTGGTGCACGTGAGCGCGCGCCCAAAGCCGGACGGCTGGACGGGCAAGAACTGGGCGTGCGCCGAGGGCTACCGGCGGGCCTCCGGGGAGCTGCTGCTGTTCACCGACGCGGACACGCGCCACGGCCGCTCGGTGATGTCGCTGGCGGTGGGGCACCTGGAGTCCGCGGGGCTCGACGCCCTCACCGTGATGCCCCGCATGCTGTGCCCCGACGCGTGGGCCAGGATCACCCTGCCGGTCATATCCGTGTTCATGCACACCAGGTTCTCGGCGGCCAGGGTCAACGACCCGTCCAAGAAGACGGGGTACTTTTTCGGCAGCTTTTTCGTCATGAGGAGGGAGGCGTACGAGGCGGTCGGCACCCACGCGGGCGTGCGGGGCGAGATAATAGAGGACGGCGCGCTGGGCTGCAGGGTGAAGGAGTCGGGGCGGCCCATGAGGATGGCGGCCGGCGGGGGCGAGGTGGAGGCGGTGTGGGCGAGGGACCTGCCCACCCTGTGGAACGGCCTCAAGAGGCTCATGGTGCCGCTGTACCTCAGGGACAGGAGGACGGCGCTCGGCGTGTTCTCCGCGGTGCTGCTGCTGCTGTTCGCCCCGTTCGCCCTGCTGGCCGCCTCGGCGGCGGCGCTGGCCGCCGGCGCGCCGGCGGCGGCGGGCGGGGCGGCGTTGCTGGCCTCGCTGGCCGCCTCGTGCGGGGCGTGGGCCGGCGCGGCCGCGATGACCCGCGCGCTGCGGATATGCCCGCTGAACGCCGCGGCCGCGCCGGCGGGGGGGCTGATCGTGGTGCTGGGGTTCCTCGCCGGAATCGTGCGGGCGGGCGGGGACGGCGCCGTGGCGTGGCGCGGCCGCAGGTACTCGGCGTCCGACCACGCGGGAGCCGGCCCCATGAGGGTGTGACCGGCCCCCTGCGGCGGTCAGGCCCGGCGGCGCGGCGCCCTTTTCCTGTACGGCGGGAACGTGGCCCCGCGCAGGCCGCGCCTCACCAGCGAGTCGAAGCGGCGCCCGTGGCTCAGGTACGGGAACCGCAGGTGGACGAGCTCGTGCACTATGGTGTTGGCCAGCCGCCTCTCGTCGGGGATCTTGCGCACGTTGATGAACACGGTGGAGTGCCTCAGGTACGACACCCCGTAGTACTTGTACGCGGAGGTCCGCCTCCCCTCGGTGACCGCCCTCGGCATGTCCAGGACCTCGCGCGTGGTCATCAGGACGCGGGGCTCCGGTATGGAAAAGCGGGCGGCGTACACGCCGACGGCCTCCAGCACGCGCAGCCTCAGGTCGGGATCCAGCCTCACGAAAAGACATCCGCCCGATGCTATTTAGGGCCTCGGCCCGGCGGCCGCGCGCCGGCCGCGGCATCGCGCCGCGCCTCCCGCCGTCCCGCGCGCCGCCGCCCCGGAGGAAGCCGCGGGGCTGCCCGAGTCCGGCCGCGCGCGCCCGGCGTCCGGCCGGCAGGAGGCCGCCCGCGCGGAACGGCGGGCACAGCCGGGCCCTTTTCTCCGCGGAGCCTTCCCGTCCCGCCGCCCGCCGGAGGGCGGTTTGCCTAGGCGTGGCGGGATGCGTGGCGGGATGCGTGGCGGGATGCGTGGCGGGATGCGTGGCGGGGGGTCAGCGCGTTTGGTGCAATCACTCGACGGTCATACAGCCACCGTCTCATCACGCCCCCCGCCCCACCGCGGCCAGCAGTGATTTAGCCCTATTCCTCGCGGCCCCGTCCACGCGCACTATGACGAGGCCCTCGCCCGGCTGCCCGTACATGACCACCGAGCCGTCCGGCGCGTGGATGCAGGCCGGTATGGCGAGAAGGTCCTCCTCGCCGTCCACCACGAGGACGGTGCCGCGGCCGCCGGGCGAGGCTCCCTCCAGGCAGCGGCGCACCACATCCGAGCACCCGGCGCTTATCCCCCCGGGGGGGTTGCCGCACCGCACCGCGAGGGCCCGCCCCGGCGCCCTGGGGAGCGGCCTCGGCTCCCTCCTTTCCAGGCCGTCGATTATGCAGAGGAAGGGCTCCAGTCCGAACCCGGAGACCCTTTCGGTGGTGGCATCCCCCACCGTCACGAGTACCGCGCCGTCGGGGACGGCTGCCGCCACCCGCTCCCGGCAGACCTCCGCATCGGGGACCAGCTCGCCCATCGGCTCGCGGAGGCGGCCGCGCAGGCCCTCCGGAAGGGCGGCCATCCTACGGGCCGGCGGCCGCGGCGGCGGGCGGGGGGGCGGGCTGGGCCTGCCCGGGTGGCGCGCCCCCGGCGGCGGGCCCGTCGCCCCCCTCGGCGGCGGCCGGCGCCGCCGCCGCGGCGGCGGCCTCCTCGTCCCTCATCCGGGCCGCCGCTATGCTGCACTGCGCCGCAACGTTCCGGGCCGACGCCCTGAACGCCATGGCGCCGGCCGAGCCCGGATCCGCCAGCATGACGGGCCTGCCGGCGTCGGAGCCCGACATTATTCCCGAGCTCAGCGGGATCTCGCCGATGAGCGGCACCCCGAACCGCTCGCTGATCTTCCTGGCGCCGCCCCTGCCGAACACGTGGTGCTCCTCGCCGCACTTGCCGCACGCGAAGGAGCTCATGTTCTCCACCACCCCCAGGATGGGCACGTTGAGCTTGTTGAACATCCCGATGGCCTTGACGGCTACGCTGCTAGCCACGTCCTGCGGCGTGGTCACCACGAGTATGCCCGTTATGGGAATGGTCTGCGCCAGCGTGAGCGGGATGTCCCCCGTGCCGGGCGGCAGGTCCACTACCAGGTAGTCGAGGTCCTCCCAGCTGGTGTCCACTAGGAACTGCCTGAGGAGGCCCGATATTATGGGGCCCCTGTATATGGCGGCCTGGTGCTCCTGCTCGGCGAAGAACCCGAACGAGACGACCCTTATCCCGTGCGAGGAGACCGGCTGCAGCTTGTTGTTCTCCACCTGCATGAACGCCTCCTTCATGCCCAGCATGAGCGGGATGCTCGGGCCGTAAATGTCGGCGTCGAGCAGCCCCACCTTGGCCCCTTCCCGGGACAGCGCCAGCGCCAGGTTGAGCGAGACCGTGGACTTTCCCACGCCACCCTTGCCGCTCGCCACCCCTATGATGTTCTTCACGGTGGCCATCCCCGTGTCGTCGTCAAGCGAGCGGCCCTCCATCACCTTGGCGGTCACGTTGAGGTCGAGGCCGGTTATCCCGTCCAGGCCGCCGACCGCCTTGCGGACGTCGTCCTCTATCTCCGCGTTGAACGGGCACGCGGGGGTCGTGAGCTCCAGGGTGAACTTTAGGCGGCCGCCGTCCATCTCCAGATCCTTTATCATCCCCATGGAGACGATGTCCTTTTTCAGGTCGGGATCGATCACGGTGGCGAGGGCCTCGAGCACCTGGTCCACGCCTGCCGGCATGGCGCGGTCGGCCCCCGCGATAATTTATAGATAGACGGGGGCAACGCGCGGGTTAGGCCGGGCTAACGGGATCGCGGCGCGGAGGCGGGCGGGCCGGAGCCGCGCGCCCCCGGCCGCGGCGGGGCGCAGGCGGGCGGGTTGCGCCGCCGCCCGAAGGCGGCGGGATCGGATCCGGCGCGCCTCCGGCGCTCCCGCCCCCCGCGCGCGGCGGCGGCGCGCCTCGCGAAGGCCGGGGCCGCCGCGTCCCGGGCCGCCGCGGCGCGCGGGAGGGCGGCGCGGGAGACGTGCGGGCGGCGGAGCCGGCGGGCGCGGAGCCGCATCCGGCGGGCGGCGGCGCTCCCGGGCCCCCGCCGCGGATCCGGCGCGGGCCCGCGTCCGCTGCGGCCCAGGCGCGGGATCCGGGGGCGGCCCGCCGCCGGGCGCGGTTCCGGCCCGGGTCCTGTCCCGCGCGATCGGCCGTTCCAAAGGTTCATAAATTCTGGCCCGGAGCGGCCCGTGGTTGTTTTCAATATCTAGCCTGGTCGACGTGGTCAGGATACCCCCGAGCCTGTTCGGCACAGCCCTGAAGAGGGCGGCCATCGGCATACTTAAGGAAAAGTACGAGAGCGCCATAAACGCCGACCTGGGGTACATCGTCATGATAATGGACGCCAAGGTGGAGGAGATGGGCAAGATGGTCGCCGGCGACGGGGGGACGTTCCACAGGGTCGAGTTCGACGCCCTCACGTTCTACCCAAAGCTGCAGGAGATAGTCCGCGGCGAGATAGTGGACATCACCGACTTTGGGGCGTTCGTGAGGATCGGCCCCACCGACGCGCTGCTCCACCTGTCCCAGGTGATGGACGACTACCTCAAGAGCGACGTAAAGTCGGGCGTGATAGTGGCCAACCAGAGCGGCCGCACGCTCAGGGTCGGCTCCACGGTGCGCGCCCGCATCACCGCCGTCTCGCTCGCGAAGGCGGCCACCATGGGAAAGATAGGCATAACGTGCAGGCAGCCGTTCCTCGGCGCCGACGAGTGGATCGCCGAGGAGATAAAGCGCGTGGACAGCGGGGACGACGACCAGGCAAAGGCGGCGCCCGCCGCCCCGGCGGCCGGGGCCGGCCGCGGCAAGGGGAAGCAGAGGAGGGCCGGGGGGCGGTAGGGGCATGGCGCGCGAGATGGCCTGCAGGAAGTGCAAGTGCGTCACGACCGGAAAGGTCTGCCCCGCGTGCAAGTCCTCCGATCTCACCCCAGACTGGAACGGGATAGTCCTGGTGGTGGAGCCGGCAGGCTCGCAGATAGCCGCCACGCTGGGGATAACCGCCAAGGGCAAGTACGCCATAAAGGTGACCTGACTCGGGCGCCGACCCCGCGCTGGAGGCGCTGGAGAGGTTTCTGGACGAGGACTCTTGGCGCGGCGACGCGACCGGCGATCTCCTCCCCGACTGCACCATCAAGGCCGACGTGCTGTGCGGGAGGGGCGGCGTGGTCGTGGCGGGGGCGGCGCGCGCCGGGCAGCTGTTCGGGATCGGCGGGTGCGCGGCGCGCGTCATCGTGCGGGACGGCGACGAGATACCCAGGGGAAAGGGCGCCCGCGTCATGTCGGTCAGGGGGCCCGGTCGATCGGTGCTGGCCTGCGAGAGGGCCGCGCTCAACCTGCTGTCCCGCATGAGCGGGATAGCCACGCGCACGCGCGGCCTGGCCGGCGCGCTGGCGCCGCACGGCGTCCGGCTGCTGGCGACCAGAAAGACCGCGCCGGGGCTGAGGCTGTTCGACAAGGAGGCCGTCGAGTCGGGGGGCGGGGAGAGGCACCGCATGTCGCTGGCCGACCGCGTGATCATAAAGGACAACCACATATCGGCGGCGGCGGCCATCCGCGGCGCCGGCAGGGCGGAAGCGATCGGGCGCCTGGTGGCGGGGGCCGCGGCAGGGGGCCGCGGCCGCGGGGAGATAGAGGTGGAGGCGGAGACGACGGGCGAGGCGCTGGCGGCCGCGCGGGCCGGCGCCGGCGCGGTGATGCTGGACAACTTCACCCCCTCGCGCGCGGCCGCGGCCGTGGGCGCGCTGAAGCGGGCGGGCCTGAGGGACTCCGTGACGGTGGAGGCCTCGGGCGGGATAACCGAGGACAACGCGGAGCGCTACGCCGCCGCGGGGGTGGACTGCGTCTCCGTGGGCGCGCTGACCAGCGCGCCGCCCCACGTGGACTATTCGCTGGAGGTGGTCAGGGCGCGGCCGCTCCCCCGCCGCCCCGCGCTCGCCGCGAACGTGGGCGCCCCCGCATCGCCGGCCGGGGCGCAGGCGCCCCCCCGCCGCCGCCCCGCGCGCTAGCCTATCTCCAGCATCCGCCGTATGGCCAGCCTCGCCTTGGAGGCCGTGGCGGGGGGCACCCGCACCTCGTGCCTGTCGTGCAGCAGCGAGTCGCGCACCTTTTCCGGCGTGATCATCTTCATGTACTTGCACTCGGCCTCCTCGGACGCGGGCGCGAACGTCTTGCCGGGGTTCTGCCGCCTCATCCTGTACAGTATGCCGGTCTCGGTCGCCACGACGAACCGGCTGCCCTGGGCGGCCGAGGCGGCGTGCCGCATCATCCCCTCGGTGGACAGGACGCGCATGCCGCCGGCGGCGGTCCCCGCCCCGCCGTACGCGCCGGCCGCCGCCGCGTCCAGCATCGGGGTGGTGCAGCTGCACTCGGGGTGTATCAGGAACTGCGCGCCGGGCATCGAGCGGATCTTGGAGGTGACGTCCTCCGGGGTTATGCCGGCGTGGACGTGGCACTCGCCGGCCCACACCCGGATGTTCTTCCGCCCCGTGACGCGCGCCACGTACGAGCCCAGGAACATGTCGGGCAGGAACAGGATCTCGCGGTCGCCCGGTATGGCGTTCACCACGTCGACCGCGTTGGACGAGGTGCAGCAGTAGTCCAGCTCCGCCTTTACGTCCGCGGTGGTGTTCACGTAGCCGACCGCCGCGGCCCCGGGGTGCCGCCCCTTCCACTCGCGCAGCTCCCCCGCGGTTATCGAGCTGGACAGGGAGCATCCCGCCTCCGGGTCGGGTATGAGCACCCTCTTGTCCGGGCTGACGATGGACGCCGTCTCGGCCATGAAGTGGACGCCGCAGAACAGTATGCGCCCGCTGTCGGTCTCGGCGGCGCGGCGCGCCAGGCCCAGCGAGTCGCCCACAAAGTCCGCCACGTCCTGCACC
Organism: uncultured Candidatus Cenarchaeum sp.; assembly: GCA_958295735.1. GTDB lineage: Archaea > Thermoproteota > Nitrososphaeria > Nitrososphaerales > Nitrosopumilaceae > Cenarchaeum. Next base: position 1,818,871 of record OY282369.1, on the reverse strand, counting down.
TGCGGCACCTGGTAGTTGTGCGCCAGTATCACGGCGTCCCTCTCCGACTTTAGCCTCAGTATCTCCTCCCGCAGCCCCTCCACGGCCTCCTGCGCCTGCATCCCGCCACGCGTGCGCGAGGATGTGATTTAAAGCGATGGCATGGGGCACTTACGCGCAGCGCCGCGGCGGGGCCCGGCAAGTATTGCCGGATGGATCGCGCGCCGTCACGTGCCCACGCGCACCGAGCCGCCGCCCGAGCAGACCCCGCGGAGCGTCGCGATCGCCGAGAGTATGGCCAGGCGGCTCGTCCTCGGGTTGCCCGGATCCGGCACGTTGCGCACCTCCACGGCGATCTCGCCGAACCGCCCCCTCGCGTCTATGCGGTGCGAGTTCCTCTCGGCCGCCGGATCGGCCACTATCCTCACCGAGGTGGCCGCCGCGCCGGCCCCCGCCAGCGCCAGGAGGGCGGCCACGTTGACGTTGGCGGGGAACGACCGGACCGCCGCGGCGGCGTCCCCTTCGAACACGGTGGTCGGCCCGCCCGCCCCGCCTAGGTCGATCCCGGACCCCGCGAGGCCGGGAGCGCCGGCGAGCGACCGCGGGTGCTTCGTCGTGGTGAGCGTCACCGACTCCAGCTCGCCCCTTACTGCGCGCAGCGCGTCGAGCCCCGCGACGGCTCCGGACGGCAGGTATATGGTCCGGCCGAACTGGGCGCAGGCGTCGGCGAGCACCTCGTACACCGGCTCGTCGAGCAGTGCGCCCACGCTCATCACCACCATGTCCTTCCTGTTCTGTATGACGCTCAGCGCCGCCGATCTCACCGCGTCCTGGGAGGCCGCCTCCACCACCAGGTCGACGCCGGGCCCCGAGGAGAGCAGGTGGTGGTTTTCCACCACCGTAGGCCGGCGGGCCAGCGAGCCGGCCAGCGCGCGCGCCTTTTCCGGCTCCGCGTCGTGCACGCGCTCCAGCACGCCGTCCACCTCGCCCGAGTCTATGGCCCTGGCGATGCGCGTGCCCATGGCGCCGCACCCGAGCAACCCTATGCGCTTCTTCCCCACGCGGGGGCCGCGCGCAATGGGCACTAAAGCCTTGCGGGCGGGGCGGGCGCGCCCGCGGGGTCACGCCGGCCCGACGAGCGACCGGCCGGCCTCCTTGGACACACGGAACACGCGGTCGGCGTACGCATCCAGTTCCACCTCGTGGGACACCATGATTATCTGCCTGTACCCGAGCTGCTGCAGTATGGCGCGCACCTTTTCCAGCTGCGCCTTCGAAAAGCCGTCGGTCGGCTCGTCCAGGATGAGCAGTTCTGAGGGCCCCCCGTTGCCCGCGTCGCTGCCCATCGTGGAACTCAGGGCCAGCCGGTACGCCAGCGACACGCTGGTCTTTTCCCCGCCCGACAGGTATGCCGCCTCCTGCTGCCAGCCGTCCTGCTCTATTATGGGAACGAAGTTCTCGTCTATCCTGGACTCCTTCGTGGCGTCGTCGATCAGCATCCCGTACCACTTTCGGTACGCCCCGTCAAACTCCTGCTGCGTGGACAGCAGCACCTGCTTTTCTATCTGCGAGACGGCGCCCTCGAAGAACCCCGACAGCCAGTCGGCGTAGTCGTCGTACCTGTCGTGCGCCCTCTTCGCGCGCCCGGCCGCCGCTATCCTCGAGCCGAGCTCTTCGAGCCTCTGCCTCTTGCCAGACAGCGCCTCCTCGCATCCGGCCGCCTCGGCCGCGTTCCTGGCAAGCTTTTCGTCCATCTCGCGCAGCGCCGTGTCCGCGGCGGCCACCTTCTCGTCTATGCCCGACGACGCGGCAAGCTTTTCGTCCATCTCCGCAAGCCGGTCCTCCCCCCCGGCGAGGGCCTCAGACGCCTCCCGCTCCTCGTTTTCAAGCCTCTGGATGTCGCCCTCGCACTCGTCGCGGCTCGCCCGCATCGCCTCCAGCGCGGCAGCGGCCGCGTCGTGTTCGGCCAGCGCGGCCCTGAGCCTGTTCAGGTACGCCGCGGGATCCGCGCCGGCCCCTTCTGCCTCCGCACCTTCCACGGCCATCTGGCCCTCAAGCGCGGCCGCCGCCGCCCTGGCTTCCGCGAGCCGGGCCTCCGCCTCGCCCCTCTCCACTATGCGGCGCAACCCCTCGTCGGCCAGCCCCAACTTGGACTCGCATCCGGCTACCTCGGCGGCGATGTTTTCCTTGGCCGCAACCAGCCCCTCCAGCGTCAAGTTGATCTCCCGCATGGCCTGCTGGAATTCTTCAAGCCGCTTGCGCTTTTCGCTCCTCAGGCCGTCTATGTGGTCCTTGCTCACGCGGCTCCCGCACGTGGGGCAGACCGGACCCAGCTCCGAGAGGCCCGCGAGATCCTTGGACGCGGATTTTTGGTCCCGCCTGTTCCCGGAGGCCTCGTCGCGGGTCCGCGCGATCTCTTCCTCCTTGCCGCGCAACAGGTCCCGCTCCGCCGCAAGGCGCTCCTCGGCCTCCTTCTTTTCCCGTCGCAGGCCGGCCAGATCCCGCCCCGACAGGCCGGCAAAGTCCTCCAAGCGCTTCGAGAGCTCCCCGACGCGCCCCCGCTCCATGCCCAGTTGCTTCGACACGCGGCTGAGCCTCTTGGCCTCCGCATCTATGCGGTCCAGGCTCCATCCGTCCGGGGGCCGCTCCGGCACCACATGCGCCGCGATCTTTTCCTCAATTCCTGCACGACGCTTCTTTTTGCGCGCGATCTCCGCCTCGGCCGATCTCATGCGCGCTTTCCTGTCACGTATGGTTGCTTCCAGCGCCTCACGTGAAGCCTGCAGCCGTATGCGGACGTCCGCCTCCCCGCGCAGCCCGTCAAGATCCGCCTGCGCCGCGCCCCTGGCCTCCTTGCTCTTTCCGGCGGCATCCCGGAGTTCGGCCAGCCGCCCTTCCAGCTTGGAGGCATCCTCCTCGCACGCTGCCTTGTCCGACCGCATCGCGCCAAGTTCTGCAAAGGCGCCCTTCAGTTCGGCCGCATCCATGCCCATCTTTTGGGAGAGGCGCCCCGCGTTGTCCAGGGCCCTCTTGTAGTCCTCCATCCTGAACGCCTTGCGCACCGTCTCCAGTCGGCCTTTGGGATCCGAGAGCACCCGCTTCATCTCCTCCTGCGGCGTAAACACCGCATACCGGAATATCCGGCTCTCGGCCCGCGGGCCTGCCGGCTCGTTGAATCCCAGTATGTCGAGTATCCTCCTCTTCAGGTCGGACGGGGCCAGCGGTTCAAGCCTGCCGCCGTCCAGCAGGTAGGTCTCCTTCGCGTCTTGGGAGACCTTCCTTCCCTCCTCCGCCCCCGTCCTCTTCAGGGCGCGCTTGACCTCGTAGTCCTTCCCCCCCGCCTCGAACTTCAGCAGGACGCTGCCGAAGTTCTCCCTCTTTTTTAGCAGCGCCTCTGGCTTTTGCGATCCCAGCCCGAACAGGCCGAACTCGATGGCCATGAGTATTGACGACTTGCCAGAGCCGATGTCCCCCCGAAACAGCGTTATTCCCTCCCCGAACTCTATTATCTCCTCCTCAAAGCTGCGGATGTTCTTGATCTCCACAGACTTTACTATCATTCTTCCGCGGCCTCCGTCCCATTCCCCCCTCCGGCCGCGGCCTCCGTCCCATTCCCCCCTCCGGCCGCGGCCTCCGTCCCATTCCCCCCTCCGGCCGCGGCCTCCGTCCCATTCCCCCCTCCGGCCGCGGCCAGCATTGCGGCAGCCGCATCGGCCAGCACGCGGGTCACGTAGTCCTCCTTGTTCTCCCCGTCAGGCTGCTCCTGCCGCAGGATGTCCAGCATGCCTACCGCCAGCGCGATCCCCTTTTCCCCCCTGAGCTCGTCCCTCGCCGCCCTCACCTCCCCCACGTTCTCCGAGAACACCGCGCGCTCCACCTCCCGCCTAGTGCCGGTGTACTGGGACGCTGTGATCCTGTACTCTTTCGAAGTGAGGCTACTCCGGTTGAGGCTCACGGCTTTGGCTCCCCTCGAGTCGAGGCTGTCGACGGCCCCGTTCAAGTCGACGTCCGCCGTCCGGCCCACCGTGAGCTCCCCGCCAACCCTAACCAGTACGACCTTGTCGGAGGGATCCGCCTTGCGCACCTTTTCGGCAAGCTCCGAGGCCACGGACTCGGCCGTGCGGTCCTGGGCATCCACCCTCACCGTCAGGTACTCTACGGGGGGGCCGTCCGTGTCGCGCGTTATGCGGAGCACCTTGCCGCCGTCGAACTCCACCATGACAAATCCCCTGCTGACGCCGCCGGCGTTCTCCTCCAGATCGCCGTGGTATCCGGCGAACGGCGTCCCCGGATACACGACGGGAACTCCCTCGTGATTTTCCTGAAGATGCCTGTGCATGTGCCCTCCCGCATAGTAATCAAAGCCTGCCGGCAGCATCGAGATGGGCATGAATTCGCCCTCGTGCCCGCGGCCCGTCTTTATCTCCGAAAAGCCGCCGTGGAACATGAATATCTTGAGGCCCGGCTCGGCCGCAAGCGCCTCTCTGTCCAGCATCCGGTAATACGCCTCGTCGCGTCCGGCCTTCAGGCCCGGTATCCCGGCGATCTTGATCCCCGTAGCCGGATCTGTCGTGAAGGACAGGCGTATCTTGCCGGCCCCGGCCTCCGCGCCCGCGCCCCCGGCCTCCGCGGCGGCTTCCGCGCCCCCGGCCTCCGCGGCGGCTTCCGCGCCCCCGGCCTCCGCGGCGGCTTCCGCGCCCGCGCCCCCGACTTCCTCCCCCTTGCTCACCTTGGTTATGTAGCCGGCCGCCTCCAGCAGGTCTATCACCGAGTTGTGCACGGGAGATGCGTCGTGGCTGCCGTACACGGCGTACACCGGGATCCCCGCCTCGCGCACCCGCCTGAACGCCGCGAACGCGTACTTTTGCACCCGCATCTCCGGTATGTTTGTGTGGAACAGGTCGCCGGCCACCAGTATGAAGTCCACTTTCTTCTCTATGCACCTGTCCAGCATGCTCTCAAAGGCCCGCTGCTCTATGAGCTGCAGCCCCTCGTATTTTTGGAACCCCAAGTGGATGTCGGCCGTGTGGGCGAACACGCCCATCAGAACATCTTTACCCCTGTCGCGCCCGGAGGCAGGACCCGCTCCCGCCGCTCTCCCGAGCCGGCGATCGCCTCCCTCGCCATCTCCTTGAACTCGGGTATCTTTATGGGCATGGCGAACGGCACGAATATGCTCGTTATGATGGCCTCCCCCTTGTCCAGGCTGGCGATGTTCCGGTCGTCCGCAGACAGGTCCTGCGAGGCCGACGCTATGAGCGCGTCCCTCTCCTGCTTCATCTCGTTGCCCAGTATTATCTTGGTGTTCATGTTGGCCAGTATGGCCTTGGGGATCACGCTGCTCAGCTGGGTTATCGCCACCAGGCCCACGCGGAACTTGCGGCCCTCTTTCGCTATCGTGGCGTATATGTTCTCGTTGCCGGACACCAGCACGTCGCTGCCTATGACGCGGGGCGCCTCCTCTATCACGACCGCGGCCACCGGCCGCCTCCCCAGGTCGCCGGTGGCCTTGGCGACCTTGTAGTCCTCGAACAGCCTCGTGGCTATTATGTTGCCCACCAAAAGCTCGGCCTCGTTGCTCAGCCTGGACGTGTCCAGCACCACCACGCGCCCCTGCCCTATCTGCTCGACGATCGTCTTGACCGTCCCCATCCCGTGCGTGGTGGCGTCGAACACGGCGTGCCTCGATATGATGTTGCCTTCCTCGTCCGTCGTCAGCCCCAGCATGAGCCTCAGTTTACGACGCACCACGGACAGCGTGGACCTGCTTATGCCCGACCGGCCGCCGCCCGCCTCGGCGCCCTCCATGGACAGGGACTCGAGCATCTCGGTCATCACCCTCGCTATCCATTCCTCCCCGTACGTTATGCGGCACAGCCGTATGGCGTCCAGCTGCGCCGCCGACAGGTCCACTATGCCCTCGAAATGCTCCGGCATTATCTGGCGGAGGTTTATCGTCAGCCGGTGCGCCCCGGGCGGCGGGTCGGCCGGCGTGTAGTAGGCCAGGTTCCGGCGCGCCTCCGGGTGGTCCTTCAGCCCCGTCTCATGGCGCCCGTAGTACTCGTCGTGCGCGTCCAGGACCAGCGCGCCCACCCTGTTGCCCGACCCCAGCACGTGCCACATCATGGTCTTCACGAGGTTGCTCTTCCCCCTCCCAGTAGTGGCCGGTATCAGCACGTGGTGCGAGAACACGTCCTCGGCGGGGAGCCGCACCGCGGCCTCGCGTATCACCTTGGTGCCGCTGCGTATGTGGCCCACCAGTATGTCCCCCCCGCCCCCGTCCAGGAACCCCAGATCGTCCTTCGAGATGAGCCGCAGGTTGTTGAAGAACCCCGGCAGGGCCTTTGGGTTGCTCACCGCCGAGCCGTCCCCGGCCACGCGGGCCAGCGGCTTGGTCCTCGCCAGCACGTAGTTGACGAAGCCCGGCTCGTAGAACTGCGCCCCTCCGGCCCCGGCAAGCTCCGGCTGCTCCATGTCCACGCCCGACATCATCTGGCGCATCCCCTCCTGGATCTGCGATCCGTACTGGAGCGAAAAGACCTGCGAGATGAGTATGGAGCCGCCTTCCTCGTCCGAGACCAGCATGTCCCCTATCTCCAGGACGGTCCCGGCCTTTTGCCTCACGATTACGTCGCCGAACTGGCCCCCCACGACTTGGCCGTCGGTGCGCATCGCGGCCGTGCTCACGTCACCCTATTTAACCAGTCGTGGGCCGACTGCATCGCCTCGTACCGCAGTATCCTGGAAAGGGAGCGGTCGGAGGATGCGCGGGCCCCGAGCTCCGCCCGGAACGCGGGGATCTCGCCGGAGCGCACCTTGGCGAACCTGTCGGCATCTATGAGCCCGTACGGGTATCCCGGCATGGACGCGTCGCCCGAGTTGGCCGCCAGGCTGTGCAGCACGGAGGAGATCTCGGCCTCGCCCATCTGCTCGTACTGCTCCCGCAGTATCTCGAACCTGAACAGGAACCGCGACCGCGGGTGCAGCTTTACCGCCATGACGAACCCGCGGCCGCCAGGCGATATCTTCTCGGCCACCCTGATGTACCACGCGGGCGGCAGCGCGGCCCCCTCGGAGATCTCCAGTATGCGGGCCAGCAGCGGGTCGCCGGACTCGGTGACCAGCCTGCTGGTCTTCGCCAGCCCGCACACGACTACCCCCCTGTCCGCCGCCGCGCGGTACAGGTCGTCCGCGTACTTTTTCTCCCCCTTCAGCCGGTCGCGCAGCGAGCCGTCGAGCACCAGCATGTCCCCCTTGCCGAGCTCGTCCCGCGCCACCCGCGCGGCCACGCTCAGCTCGGCGAACCGCCTCGCCAGCGAGCCGGCCTCGCCCTCCATGAACTGCTCGATGCGGTCGGTGCTCGCAGCCATGTCGTCCTCGCGCGGGAGGCCGCCCGCATCCCCGTACGGGAACAGCCTCACCGCGTACTCCGCCGTCCCGCCGCCCGAGGAGCCGGCCGCCCCGGCCAGCACGTACGAGAGGAACTGCAGCCTGTTCGCGGCGCGGGGCCTCAGCTTTTCGGCGCCTCGGAACAGCGCATAATACACGCGGTTCACCGCCGCCACGAACACGGGCGATTCGGATATCACGGCGTTGCCCCCGTCCACGAAGGCCATCCGGCGCAGATCCCCCCCGGCCGCGATCTCGCGGAACCCGTCCCGCGTTATCTCGTACCGCTTGCCGGCCCCCCGCAGCACCCTGTCCGTCCCGCGGCTCCCCCCCAAGCGCCCCGCCAAGTCGCCGGCCATCGCCCGCATCGGATCGGTTCCCGGCATGCGGCGGCGGAGTGCGCCGCTGCGGTATAACCCTTGCGCGCCGCGCCGCGCCGGCGGGCTGCCAACCGCGCGCCGCGCCGCGCCGGCGGGCTGCCAACCGCGCGCCGCGCCGCGCCGGCGGGGCGCGCCCTAGCCGCCCGTCAGCCTCGCGAACTTTTCGTTCTTCGACAGGGTCTCCATGAACTCGATGTTGGAGAGGGCCACGACCGCCGACTCCACCACGGGCCCTTCGGGATCGCCGAGCGCCCGGGTCAGCGCGTCCTTGGCCTCCCTGTTCCCCACCACCCCGAGCGCTATGGCCGCCTCGTGCCTCACGAACATGCTCGGATCGCCCACGGTGGCCTCCGCCAGGTGCCCCACGCAGCTGGAGTAGCCCATCTGTCCCAGGGAGAACGCGGCCTCGTGCCTCACCAGCTCGTTCGGGTCGTCCTTCAGCACGCGGGCCACGTGCTCCACCTTGTCCTCCCCCCCAAAGTCCACCAGTATGCAGGTGGCCCTAGTCCGCACCACGTAGTCGTCGTGCCCCAGCAACCCCACAAAGTAGCCCGTGTCCCGCTCCTCGTACCTGCGCTCCATCTGCGCGAACGTCCGGAGCCTCGCCTCGGTCACCGGCCCTTCGGCCCCGCCGCCCATGCGGCCGGGAGCGGGCGGGCGGCTATATACCATAGCGGGGAACGGCGGGCGCGAAGGCCCAAGCCGCGCGGCCCGCGGCTACCATTTTTAACGCGGGCGGCGGCCCGGCCCGCGTGGCCGCGGCGGCCGAGATCGGCAAAAAGGCTCCCAACCTGAGCGTCTCAAAGTGGGTGCAGGGCATGCCCACCAACATCGACCAAGAAAAGGACAGGATAGTGGTGGTGGAGGTGTTCCAGGTGAACTGCCCCGGCTGCTTCATGTACGCCATACCCGAGGCCATATCCGTGTACAACAAGTACCGCGACGACGGGGTGAGGGTGCTGGGCGTGGCCACGGCCTTCGAGGACTTTGACAAGAACACCCTGGAAAACCTCGAGATGCTCGCCGAAACGGGCAGGGTGGTCGGCGACACGCTGCACTCCCTCGGGCAGTACGGCAAGCTGGAGGGCGGAGACAGGCTGCCCTACAAGATACCCTTCCCGCTCGGGATGGACTCGCTGGCGAGGACAGATGCGGGGGGAAGCATGGAGCAGGTGCTCCGGATCATCCGCCCGCAGATCCCCGACTTTGACTCGAAGCCCGAGGCGTACAGGAGCCAGATCGTCGAGCGGGTGAGGGAGCACCTGAGGGCCAAGGAGTACTCGGCCGAGACGTTCGAGTCGTACTCGCTGCGCGGAACGCCGTCCACCATACTGGTGGACAGGAAGGGCATACTGCGCGACGTCTCCTTCGGGCAGGGCGTAGGCCTGGAACACTCCGTGCGGTCGCTGCTCGGCGAGTGACTCTGCCGCGCGGGCCGAACTCGCCTCGGCCGCGGAACTGGAACATTCCGTGCGGTCGCTGCTCGGCGAGTGACTCTGCCGCGCGGGCGTCCGGCCACGGCCGGAACGCCGCGGCCGCGCCCGGCGAGTGGCCCGCCTACGCGAGGACCCGCTTGCGGAGTTCCTTGTCCTTGTACACCCGCGGGTGCGACGGGTCGGCCATTATGATCTCGTACCAGTAGTGGATCCCGTCCTTGTACACAAAGTACGAGCCGAGCAACTTCATGTTGGGGTGCCTCTCCATGGCGCGGTTCTCCGCCACCTGCTTCATGCTGACGTCCGCCTTTATGCGGGTCACGCCAAGATGCTTGGGCCTCCTGCCGCCCCGCGGCCGCTGCCTGCGCATCCCGCCGCGGCCCACGCGCATCCGGACCACGGTTATCCCCTGCTTCGCCTTGTAGCCCAGCCTGCGCGCCCGCTGTATGCGGCTCGGCCTGACTATGCGGGTCATCGCGGGCTGCCTGCGCCACGCCACGACCCTCTCGCGCAGGACCGGCGAGTTCTCCTTCCACATCTTTACCCACACGCGATCCTGAAGGGTGGTCATGGCGCGACGCGGCGGCGGCCCTTAATATCTGAAGCGTAGAACGGGCCGCGTGGGCCCCAGGTCCGCGTGATCCAAGCGCGAGATCGGGGGCGGCCTGCAGTTGCTAGGCGCGGTTTCGGTTTGGACCCGAGCCTACACGGCGGGCGGGCCCCCGCCGCGCGGATCCCGGATCTCCCGCCCGGAGTCCCGCGGCGCGCGGCGCCGTCCGGCCTGATATTTATTGGAGTGCGGGGCCGTCCCCTTCCGTGGGAGGACTTGCCGCGCCGGCGGCGGCCGTCGCCGTGTCGATCGCGCTTGCGGCGGCAGCGCTCGCGGCGGCGGGAATGCACGCCCCGGCCCACGCGGCTCAGGAGGCGGGCATCGCGGTGCGCGCCTCGCAGGAGACGTACTATTACGGGGACAGGCTGACGTTCACGCTGGAGGTCCCGGAGGTCGCCGGCGGGCCTGCAGCGCTGTACATACGGGACGAGGCCGGAAAGAGCAGCTCGCCCATACTGTTCGAGGTCGAGGGCGCGAGCACGACGCTGACCTCCCCGTTCCCGTTCGAGTCGCTGGTCTATCCCACCGGAACGTACACCCTGAGGGTGCTGTACGCGGGGGGCGAGGCCGCCACGACGTTCCGGCTGGAGGATTCGGGGCGGGTGGTCATACCGTCGTGGATAAGGGACGTCGCCGTGCTGTGGACCGACGGGGAGATCTCCGACGGGACGTTCGCCGGCGCCGTCAGGTACCTAGTGGGCGCGGGGATAATATCGCTACCCCCCGCCGAGGGCGGGGAGGGGGAGGCTCCCGGCGCCGTCATCCCCCAGTGGGTCAAGACCAGCACCAGGTGGTGGGCGGACGGGCTGATCACCGACGGCGAGTTCGCAGAGGGCCTCCGCTACCTCATGTCCGCGGGGATCGTCGCGGTGGGCCGGTGACGCGGCCACGGACAGGCACGCCGTAGCGGCGGTAGCGGCCGCGGCCGCCATAGCGGTCGTGCTGGCGCACTCGGGACTGAACGCGGCGGCCGCGCACGGCGTGCAGCTGCGCTCCTCCGAGGAGGGGCTGTTCAGCCTGTTCGAGATAAGCAACGAGCGGCCTGTCCTGGCGTGCAGCGCCCATCCCCTCCCCTTCGACATGCGCGGCATCCGCATAACGGCCGTGTACGAGGGCGACAGGAAGGGCACCTACTCCGTCCCCGCGTCGGCGCTCCCGCCGTCCCGGCCCCTCGTGCTGGAGGGGGACTTCCGGTCTGACTCGTACGTGGAGTCGCAGTACATGTTTCTCCACATGGACGCGCAGTTCGCGGGGTCAGCGCCCGTGAGGCTGGATCCCGGCAAGATGTTCGTGGAGGTGGAGGTGGAGACGGCCATAATCGGGGTCGTTCCGTACTCGACGACCACGACGCATCTGGCGTCCGACTTTTACGACATCATGAACGGCGCGCACTGGAAGGATGGCTGCGACTAGGCCGCGGCGGCCCGCCGCTTCCTCCTGTGCGCCCTGCTGATCAGACCCAGTATCACGGCCGCGCCGAACGCGATTCCAAAGCCGGCCGCGCCCCCCGCCGCAAGCTCCTTGTTGAGGCTGGCGGCAGGCTTTGCCTTCAGTACGCAGGTGTCGCCACGCAGCACCGTGCCGGGGCCGCACGCGTCCACTGCCGCCTCGGCCTCTGCCTGCGCGGCAGCCGCCTCGGCCTCGGCATCTGCCTGCGCGGCAGCCGCCTCGGCCTCGGCAGCCGCCTCGGCATCTGCCTGCGCGGCAGCCGCCTCGGCCTCGGCAGCCGCCTCGGCATCTGCCTGCGCGGCAGCCGCCTCGGCCTCGGCAGCCGCCTCGGCATCTGCCTGCGCGGCAGCCGCCTCGGCCTCGGCAGCCGCCTCGGCATCTGCCTGCGCGGCAGCCGCCTCGGCCTCGGCAGCCGCCTCGGCATCTGCCTGCGCGGCAGCCGCCTCGGCCTCGGCAGCCGCCTCGGCCTCGGCAGCCGCCTCGGCCTCGGCCTGCGCGGCAGCCGCCTCGGCCTCGGCAACCGCCTCGGCCTCGGCCTGCTCGGCAGCCGCCTCGGCCTCGGCAACCGCCTCGGCCTCGGCCTGCTCGGCCGCCACGCCATCAGGCTCGCCGGTCCCCGCGCCATCTTCCGGAACGGCAGAGTCGGCTGAGGCGCCGTCCGCAGGCGCTGCGCCGGAGCCGAGCACCGTGCCGACGATCGTGACCTCGTCGCTCCCCGCGGGCAGCTCGATCCTCAGCGTCCTGCTCGCGTCCGTCGTAAGCACCTCCTCGAACACGGGCTCGTCGCCGCCGTCAAATACCACTATGAATTCAATGTCGGCGTCGCCGTCCACGCTGACCGAGTCCAGGAAGCCCCTCTCGAGAGTCACCTCCAGCACCCCGTCCGGGCCGCCGACGTCCACGTCCAGCACGAGCGCCGCAAAGTCGGTATCGACGGTGGCCGCCTTCACCACGACTCCCGTGGCATCGTAGCTGATCTCGGCCTGGCCCCCGCTGCCGTCCCCCGCCGCGATCGTCCCCGGCTCGGCGTGCGCCGGGGCGGCGAAGGCCAGCGCCGCGACCGCCAGCAGGGCCGCGCAGGCGGCGCGCGGCGGCGACACGAATCCCATCGCGGTGTGCTCTGCGGCCCGCCTTAAAAGCACTAGGTATCCGGCGCGGGCGGGGCCGGCGGCCCCCTGATCGCCTGGATGATTTTTTCCGCTATGACCGTTGCCGCCAGCGCCTGGGCCTCCGCCGTCATCGCGCCGACGTGTGGGGTCATTATGACGCCATCCAGCTCGGCCAGCCTGGTGCCGGCGGGCGGCTCTTTTTCGTAGACGTCCAGCGCCGCGCCCGCCAGCCGGCCGCCCTTCACCGCATCGTACAGCGCGTCCTCGTCTATGACGCCGCCCCGCGACGTGTTGATTATGCGCGCGGTCGGCTTCATCAGCGACAGCCTGCCGGCGTCGATCATGTGGCGGGTGGAGTCCAGCAGCGGCACGTGCAGCGACACATAGTCGGAGCTGCGCAGCAGCGTGTCCAGATCCGCCTTCACCAGCCCCACGTCCCTGGAGAACTGCTGGTCTATGGGCACCACGTCGTGCCCTATTATGTTCATGTTGAGCCCCCTGGCCAGCCGGCCCAAGCGCCGCCCGATGTTGCCCAGCCCCACTATGCCGAGGTACTTGCCCTTCAGCTCCGTCCCGCGCAGGGCCCCCTTGGGCCAGCCGCCGCCGCGGGTTCCGCGGTCGGCCAGCGGGATCTGGCGGGCCATCCCGAGCATGAGCCCCAGCACGAGTTCGGCTACCGCCGTCGTGGCGGCCTCGGCGGCGTTCATGACTCGTATGCCGCGCTCGGCCGCGGCGGCCGCGTCGATGTTGTCCAGCCCGACGCCGACGCGCGCTATTATCCTGCAGCGCGAGGCGGCCCCGATCAGGCCGCGCGTCAGCCTGGTCCTGCTCCGCACCACCACGATCTCGTACTCGCCTATGCGCTCGGCCAGGCGCTCGGCCGTTATCTCCGGCTCGGAGTCGACCGAGACGCCGCTGGCGGAAAGCACCCTCGCCAGGGCGGGATCCACCGGATCGCATATCAGCGCTGCATGGTCGCCGCTCACGGCCGTGCGGCCGGGATCAGGAAATATAATTCATGTAGCGGCGGCCGGCGCGGCCGCGCGCCCGCCCCGGCGCGCGGTGTGGGCGGTCCGGATCCCCTCCCGCACGCGGCGGCGGCCGGCGCGGCCGCGCGCCCGCCCCGGCGCGCGGTGCGGGCGGTCCGGATCCCCTCCCGCACGCGGCGGCGGCCGGCGCGGCTGCGCGCCCGCCCCGGCGCGCGGGAAAGGGCGGGCTCGGCGGCCCCGCGGGCGGATAAAATGAAAAAGGAATTCTAGGCGCGTTCCGGCGTGTGCCGCACTGCCTAGAACGGAGGCAACGTCGGCACGACGTCCCAGAGGGGTATCGCGCCGTCGGCTATCTTCTGCTCTACTACGCTGTCGGAGTACATCCCGTGCACGTTGACGGCCGGGTGGGCGATGCTGTTCATTCCCATCGGGGGAACGGCATCGCTCGGGTTGCCCAGCACGTACGCGTACGACGGAACAGGATCTTCGAGGATCTCGGCCTCCATGAGGCGGTCGTTGAGCCCGAACGGATCGCCGGCAACAAACACGGTCGCCGCGCCGGTGTACAGCGCGCCGTAGTCGTGGTTGACCGCGGCGTACGTTCCGGGCTCGTCGAATACGAGGTCCACTATCATGTTCTGCGAGCCTCCGAGCAGCCACGTCTCGGTGGCCGCCGACTGCACCCTGTTGCCCTGCGTCACGCGGTCGAGGATCTCCCCGACTATGTGGAAGTAGACCGGCTCGTTGGCCTGGTTCTCTATGAAGAGGCGGACATGCTGGCCCGTCTCCACGTACAGGAGCTGCGACTGGTACTGCTTGAGGTCGAGGTCGTTCCACGGCTGCGCCACGAAGATGTTCCGGTTCTCGTCGCCCATTATGATGGCGTTGTGCACGCCGTTGGGGACGTAGCCGAACGCCTGGCCGTTGACCGTGGTCTGCGTCTGGTCGTGATCGAACATGGCGCGCGCGTCGTAGAGGCCGTCGTCGTTGATGAAGAGCTGCGAGTACTGGAGTTGGAACTCCAGCGCGTCCGCAGAGTAGTACATCCTGTCGAGCTCTCCGCTGCCGCTGGTCTTCTCCACCATGAGCTTCTTGTAGCCGTTGGCGGGGTCGACTATGGCTATGCCGTGCATGCCGGAGAGGACGTGCTGGTCCATTCCGACCAGCTTTACGCCCGAGCAGTGGTACTTGAACACCCCCGCCGCCTCCGCTATGTAGCAGTAGACGGACGTCTCGCCGGGATTTACCGACTCGAACGCGGCCGAGGATATCTGGGAAGCGTGCATGTCGTTGCCGTGGGCCGTCACCTCGTCCTCGGGTATGGTCAGGGACATCTTCACGACGTCGCCCTGGGTGACCCTGAGCGTGGGACCCGGCACCTGCTCGCTGAACGACATTGCGTGGTACATCCCGCCTCCCATTATGGGCATCTCGATGCTCTCGCCCGTGAGGTTGAACTCCACGACGTTCCGGCCGCTGGACTCGAGGGCCCCGCAGTCGGTCTCCGCAAACGCCTGCGGCATCACGAGCTGCAGGCCGCCCATGTCGTGTATCTGCTGCATGAGGTCTACCTCCTGCTTCGATATCGACTGGCCGGCGATCTGCGTCTGCGAGTACGTGCTGCCGAATAGTGTAGCACCCATCACCGCTACCGCGGTGACTGTAAGGAGCATACTGATTTTCTTGTTCATTGCGGGCGCGCCCTCGCGGATCTTTATATGTTGTGTGAGCGGCGGCGGGGCGCAGGCTCACGTCCGTCGCGATCTGGGCGCGGGATTGGGGGCGGCTTGTTGCCGCCAGGCGCGGTTTCGGTTTGGGCGCAAGCCCGCGCGCTGCGGGGCGCCGGGCCCGGGTCCGCCGCGATCCGGGCGCGGTTTTGTCCCGGCCGGGCCCGCGGGGCGGGGCAGCCCCGCCCCGCGGGGCGCCCGGCCGGGGCCGGGCGGGGCCCGCGCCCGGGCGGCGCGGATAAAAAGGGTGATAAGGCGGCGGGGGGCGCGGGCCGCCGTTGAGGCGCAGGATCGACGAGGACTCGCTGGGGAGGGTCGTGATCCCGGGCGGCGCGTACTACGGCCCGTTCACCGCCAGGGCCGTGGAGCAGTACCGCGTGACCGGCAGGCCCGCCCACCCGCGGCTGGTCGACGCGTACGTGATGATAAAGAGGGCGGCGGCCGTGGCCAACGTCTCGGTCGGGGCGCTGGACCGGCTGCGGGGCGGGGCCATAACGGAGGCCTGCGACAGGATACTGGCGGGGGATCTGCGGGACCACTTCGTCGTGGACATGATAAACTCGGGGGCGGGCACCGCCTTCAACATGAACGCGAACGAGGTCATAGCCAACGCGGCCCTGAGGCAGATGGGGAAGAACCTCGGGCAGTACTCCGAGCTGCATCCGAACGACCACGTGAACATGTCCCAGTCCAGCAACGACACGTTCCCCACCGCCATGCACGTCTCCGTGCTGTCGGCGCTGCGCGCCGAGGGCGGGACCCTCGGCGCCGTCGACGCCCTCGCGTCCTCCCTGTCGGGCGCGGCGGCCAGGTTCGCCGGCCGCAGGAAGGTGGGCAGGACGCACCTGATGGACGCGCTGCCGGTCACGCTCGGCGGCGAGTTCGCCGCGTACGCCACGGCGATCCGCCGGGCGGGGGCCTCCCTCGTCGCGGCGGCGCGCGGGCTGGAGCGCGTCGCGCTGGGGGGGACCGCGGTCGGCACCGGCGCCAACGCCCCGAGGGGGTACAGGAAGGCGGCCGTGGCCGAGCTGGCGAGGGTCTCGGGGCTCCGGCTCAGGCCGGAGCCGGACATGCAGTTCGCGCTGCAGAGCAGGCTGGCCGTCGCGGAGGTCTCCTCGGCGATGCGCAACCTGGCCGTCGAGGCGGGGAGGATCGCGAGCGACGTGCGGCTGATGGCCTCGGGCCCCGCGTCCGGCCTCGCCGAGATATCCGTGCCGGCGGTGCACGCCGGCTCGTCGATAATGCCCGGGAAAGTGAACCCGTCGCTGGCCGAGTGCATGAACATGGTCTGCCACGCGGTCGTCGGGAACGACGCCGCGGTAGCCCAGGCCGCCCAGGCGGGCCAGTTCGAGCTGAACGTGATGCTGCCCGGGATGCTCAGGTCGGTGCTGGACTCGGCGGACATGCTGGCCAGGTTCGTGCCCGTGTTCTCGGCCAACATGCTGGACGGGCTGGCCGCCAACGCCGGGACGCTGGAGCGCGGCATAGCCATGAGCCCCGCCGCGGCGACGGCCCTGGCCCCCAGGATAGGCTACCAGAGGGCCGCGGCCCTGTTCAAGGAGTCGCTGCGGACGGGCAGGCCGGCGGGCGATCTCGCCGTGGAGGAGGGCATGGTAACGAAGGAGCAGGCGGAGGCCCTGCTCCGGTGACGGGGGGCGGCGGCCTCGGCCAGGATCTGGATAGAGTCGTACGGTTGCTCCGCCAGCCGGTCGGACTCTGAGATAATAGCGGGGGCGGTCTCCGGCGGGGCGGGGGCGCGCCACACCCTGGCGGGGTCCCCGGAAGAGTCCGACCTGGGGATACTGGTCACCTGCTCGGTAAAGGACGCCACCGCGAGCAGGATGATCCACAGGATGAAGGAGCTCTCGGGGAGGCCGCTCGTGGTGGCCGGCTGCCTGCCCAAGGCCGAGCGGCGCACGGTGGAGAAGTTCGCCGGGGCGGGCGCCAGCATGCTCGGGCCGGGCTCCCTGGACAGGGCGCTGGAGGTGGCCGACGCCGCGCTGGCGGGGAAAAAGGCGGTGGAGCTTGGCGACACGGGGGCGCAGAAGGCCGGCCTGCCCAGGGTGAGGCTCAACGGGGCGGTGGGGATAATACAGATATCCAGCGGGTGCCTCAGCGAGTGCTCGTTCTGCCAGACAAAGCTGGCGAAGGGGGGGCTGCGGAGCTACCGCATAGGCGACGTGGTGCGCCAGGCGAGGGCGGACATGGCCGACGGGTGCAGGGAGTTCTGGCTCACCTCCACGGACAACGGCTGCTACGGCATGGACATAGGGGCCGACCTGCCGGGGCTCGTGGACGCGGTAGCCGGAATGCGGGAGGGCGGGCCGGAATACATGGTGCGGGTGGGCATGATGAACCCCATGTACGTGCCGCGCATACGCGCCGGGCTGCTCCGCTCGTTCCGCAGCCCCAGGGTGTACAGGTTCCTGCACATTCCGGTGCAGAGCGGCAGCGGCTCCGTGCTGCGCGCCATGAGGAGATCCCACACGGCGGCCACGTTCGCCGACGCGGCGGCGGCATTCCGCGCCGAGTTCGGCCGGTTCACCATAGCCACCGACGTGATAACAGGCTTTCCGGGCGAGACGGACGGGGACTTTGGGGAGACCGTGCGGATGCTGGAGGAGGCCAGGCCGGACGTCGTGAACGTCTCGCGGTACAGCGCCAGGCCCGGCACGGAGGCGGCCGGCCGGAGGGACGAGGCGGTCGATGCCCGCACCGCCAAGCGGCGCAGCGGGATCGTGTCGAGGCTGGCCGCGGCCGTCTCGCTCGAGGCCAACAGGCGCTGGATCGGGTGGAAGGGCAGGGTGATGTTCGCCGAGGCCCCGCCCCGCGCCGGGGACGGGGACGGGGAGCCGGCAGCCAGGGGGAGGAACCCCGCATACAAGCCCGTGTACGTCAAGACCGGGGGAGGGCGCGCCCCGGCGGCCGGCTTCCGCACCGTCCGGATCACCGGAGCCACCGCCCACGCCCTCGCGGGCGAGATCGCCGCCTGAGGGGGGGGCCGCCGGCTAGCTAAAAACCCTAGACCGCCCGGCGGAACAAAACCGACCGATAATGTTTTTTATCCAACCCGCGAGGGGTTGCTTGATGGTCGCCCTGTCCAGTCCCGCGCTCGCGGTAGGCGTGGGCGGGGCGGGCTCCAGGCTGGCCGCCCGGATCGCCGGGGCGATGGGGATCGACTGCCTCCGCGTAGGGACCGATGCCTCGGAGATCGGCGGCGGGAGCGGGGAATCCATACTGGTCGCCACCGGCAACACGATCAACCCCTCGGCGGCCCTGGTCCGCGGCGGCGCCATGGCCGCGCAGGGCTCCGTAGAGGCCGCCCTCGCGCCGTACTCGTCGGCGATACTGGTGGGCAACTTGGCCGGCCGCGACGGCTCGGCCATAGCCCCCGTGGTCTCGCGCGCCTGCAGGAATGCCGGGATCCCCCTGGCCTCGCTGGTCATAATGCCGTTCCGCTTCGAGAAGGACAGGCTGTTCGCGGCAGGCGTGGCCCTGCGCCGCGTGAGGGAGGACTCGGGGTGCGTCATAGTTGCGGACAACGATGCCGTCATAGACAGCAACCCCGAGATGAGCGCGGGCGACGCCCGCATGGCGGCCGATGCCGCTCTTTTGTGCGCGGCGAACGCGCTGGCCGGCTCGCCCGCGGCGGAGGGGACCAGCGTGGCCGCGCCGGGCTGGGCGCCGGCGGCCGGCGGCAAGGAGGAGGCGCTGAGATCGGCCCTCAAGGCCGTGCACGCCAGCGCGCCCCTAGGCAGCGCGGGCCGCTCCGTCCTGCACGTGGCGGGCGGGAAAGGCATCCCGGTGGGCGCCCTCGACGAGGCCGTGCGGCTGGCGGCCGGCGCCCTCGGCGGCGTCCGCGTCGACTATGCCGAGGAGGCCGAGGGGCCAGGCGGGCCCGGCGTGGTCGTGGTCTCGGCCCTGCGCGGCGCGGCGCGGTTCGACTCGTACGATCCGCTGGGCATCATACCCGCGAGGGACATGCTGGACTGGGACGAGCCCGAGTGCAGCATCGACTGCGGGCTGGATCGCCTGACGCAGCTGGAAAGGTAGCGGGAGGCGCGGCGCCTCCGGGCCGCGCGGGCCAACAGCGCAACCCCTTGGCCGAGGCGGAATGCGCCGGCGGGCGCGCGGCCAGAACATGTTCCAGTCATTTCGTTCCGAGCATTTTTTTCCCGGAGGCCCTCGGGATCTACTGATCTTCGTCTTCGGAAGGCTTGGGCTGCGCGATCCTGGTCCGAAACCTGGAAAGGAAGCCAGATTTTTTCTGCTGGCTGTCCTCTGTTGTGTCGGGGGTAGTCGGCGGCTCGGGCTCGGCGGCCGGGGGCTCGGCGGCCGGGGGCTCGGCGGCCGGGGGCTCGGCGGCCGGGGGCTCGGCGGCCGGGGGCTCGGCGGCCGGGGGCTCGGGCTCGGCGGCCGGGGGCTCGGGCTCGGCGGCCGGGGGCTCGGGCTCGGCGGCCGGCGGCTCGGCGGCCGGCGGCTCGGCGGCCGGCGGCTCGGCGGCCGGCGGCTCGGGCTCGGCGGCCGGGGGCTCCGCGGCCGGGGGCTCGGGCTCGGCGGCCGGGGGCTCCGCGGCCGGCGGCTCGGGCTCGGGCGCCGGGGCGGGCGCGGGCTCGGGCTCGGGCGCGGCAGGGGGCTCCGCGGCCGGCGGCTCGGGCTCGGGCGCCGGGGCGGGCGCGGGCTCGGGCTCGGGCGCGGCAGGGGGCTCCGCGGCCGGGGGCTCGGGCGCCGGGGCGGGCGCGGGCTCGGGCTCGGGCGCCGGGGCGGGCGCCGGGGCGGGCGCGGGCTCGGGCTCGGGCGCGGCAGGGGGCTCCGCGGCCGGGGGCTCGGGCGCCGGGGCGGGCGCGGGCTCGGGCTCGGGCGCCGGGGCGGGCGCGGGCTCGGGCTCGGGCGCCGGGGCGGGCGCGGGCTCGGGCTCGGGCGCCGGGGCGGGCGCGGGCTCGGGCTCGGGCGCGGCCGGGGGCTCCGCGGCCGGGGGCTCGGGCTCGGGCGCGGCCGGGGGCTCCGCGGCCGGGGGCTCGGGCTCGGGCGCGGCCGGGGGCTCCGCGGCCGGGGGCTCGGGCGCCGCTGGTGGTTCAGCGGCGGCATCGGTGGCGGCGGCATCGGTGGCGGCGGCATCGGTGGCGGCGGCATCGGTGGCGGCGGCATCGGTGGCGGCGGCATCGGTGGCGGCGGCATCGGTGGCGGCGGCATCGGTGGCGGCGGCATCGGTGGCGGCGGCATCGGTGGCGGCGGCATCGGTGGCGGCGGCATCGGTGGCGGCGGCATCGGTGGCGGCGGCATCGGTGGCGGCGGCATCGGTGGCGGCGGCATCGGTGGCGGCGGCATCGGTGGCGGCGGTCGCCAGCGGTATCGATCCGGCGTCAGCAGCAGCATCGGTGGCGGCGGTCGCCAGCGGTATCGATCCGGCGTCAGCAGCAGTCGCCAGCGGTATCGATCCGGCGACGGCATCGTCCACTTTTTGCTTGTGTTCCAATATTATCACGTCCTCGTACTTGGACACCACGACGGAGCTGCCCTTCCGCGCCAGCTTGACCCTTATCTTCCGGGGCGGCCGCCGGATGCCCCTGGACCATATGGCGTGTGACAGTTCCTCGTCTATCTTGACGTCGTCGACCTTCGCGTGGCGCCGCGCGAACTCCCTGATCATGTTTATTGCCCGCTTTGCGCGCCTGTTGTCGGGTGAGAGCAGGACCTTGCCCAGCGGCACGGTGTGGACATGCTCAACCTCGTCGTCCTTGGCCACCTAACCCACCTCCGTGTAGGCTGATCGCCACGGCCTGCGCTTCGGGTTGGTCCTGACCCGCCTGCGCGTCTTCAGCAGAATCCACGCGGGGACGGGGGATGCCTGCTTTGTCTTTTTGTGCAGGCGGATCTTCCTGCCGGACGGCTTGCGGGCTCCCATGCGTGCGCCGCCCCCGAGCTCTTTTTAAATGATCCCGACGGGGAGCGCGGCGCGTGCGGGCGGGCGGCTTCATGGAGAGAGACGGCTGCCTCCCCCCGCGCCGGATGCGGGCCGGCGCGTGCGGCAGGGCTTTCACCGGGCGGCCGGCCGCGGTCCAGCGCCGGCGCGGGCGGCTGTTGCCGAGATCCAAAAACGCGCCGCGCCGTCCCGGGACGGCGGCGGATGCGCGGCCGCCGCCCGGGCCGCCCGCAGTTGCGGGGCGGGCTGCGGAGTTGCGGATCCGCCGGCGCCCGGCCCGCGCCACCTCAACGGTCAGCTGGTGGCTGTCCGCATGCGCGGAGCTGCGGATCCGCCGGCGCCCGGCCCGCGCCACCCTTAAAGCGCAGTAGGCCCGCCCCGGCCCGTGGACAGCGGGAAGCTCGAGGAGTATCTCAAGCGCATGAGCATGACCCACGTGTACCAGCCGGTCATGATAAAGCGCCTGCTGGAATCGGGCGGCGAGGCCACCGTCGAAGACATAGCAAAGGAGTTCATAGACATGGACGCGTCCCTGCTGAGGTACTACATGGGCAGGGTCATGGTGTGGCCCAAGAAGACCCTGGAAAAGCACAAGGTCGTAAAGTACGAGAAAGGCCCCAGGAGGGGGAAGGGCAGGTTCACCCTGCTGGTGGACGGCATCAGCGAGGAGGCACGGAACCGGCTCGTGGAGATCTGCGACCTGCGGACGGCCCAGTTCGTCGACAAGTTCGGGGAAAGGTACGGGGCAAAAGGCACGAGGGATCCCGTGCCGGGCGCGCTCCAGTACGACATACTGGCCAGGGACAAGAGGTGCATGGCGTGCGGGGTCGACAGGCCGCTGGAGGTGGACCACATAGTCCCCGTGAACATGGGCGGCAAGACGGAGCCGGGAAACCTCCAGGCGCTGTGCGGCCGCTGCAACAGGCAAAAGGGCGACAGGGACAAGACGGACTTTGTGGGGTGGAGCATGCGGCTCAGACGCCGCAAGAAGGGGTGCCTCTTGTGCGGGGCGATGCCCGTCGCGTCCAACACGTTCGCGGCCGCCGCGCGCAGCGCCAGTCCCGCATCCAGGCTGCATTCCCTGGTGTTCCCCAAGAGGCACGTGGGCGAGATCGCCGAGATGATCCCGGCCGAGAGGAACCTCTGCCTGGAGCTGGCCGAGGAGGTGAAGGCGGGAATACTGCTGGACCACGGCGCCGTCGCGGAATTCGACGTGAACGTGGGGCGCGGCGGGTCGTGCGGGCGCGGCCACCTCTGGATAGACGTCATTCCCCACTGGGGCGCGTGAGCCCCGGCGGGCCGGGCCCTCCGGTTCGGCGCCGCTACGCGCAGGGGCGCGGCGGGCAGCCCGCCGCGCGGCGCCGCCCCAGCATGCTGGCCATCTGGCCCAGTATGCGGGCGGATGCCCCCCACACGATCCTGTCCCCGAACGAGTAGGCGGGCGCCGGGGCGCCCCGGGCGCGGGGGTCGCGGTGCTCGACCTCGGCGGCCAGCAGCGGCGCGAGCGGGACGTCGAATATCTCCCCGACCTCCCCGCTCGCCCGCAGCGCCCCGGCGTCCAGGCGCGGGACCGCCGCCACGAACGGCGATATGACGAACCCCGAGCCGGCGGTGCGGACCGGATCGAGGCAGCCCAGCACCCGCCGCCTGTCCAGCGAGAGGCCGATCTCCTCGCGCGCCTCGCGCAGCGCCGTGTCCAGAGGATCCGAGTCCGAGGGCTCCGGCTTGCCCCCGGGGAACGAGATCTCGCCGGCGTGCAGCCGGAGGCCGGCATCCTTCTCGATCAGTATCACGGCGGGCTCGCCGGGGCCGTGGATCACGGCCAGGACGGAGGCTGGCATCCAGCCCCGCGCGGCGGCCGGCGGCGGCGCGCGCCCGGCCAGTCCGGCCGCCAGCAGGCTACTGGTCCGCCGCATGTCCACGGCGGCGCGGGGCCGGCTTCCGTTATTGGCGTTGCGCTTGAGTTTTTATCGGCGGCGGCGCGCGGGCGGCGCATGGCCGTGATGTACGAGATGAACCCGCCCAAGACGGAGCCGGGCGGGGAGGGCCCGCTGGAGGGGTTCCTGCGCAGGGCGGATGCCGCGGCGGGCGCGTGCGACGGGCTGCACGTCACCGAGTCCGTCATGGGAACGAGGAGGATCTCCCCCATACGGGCCGGCGGGGCGGTCAAGGCGCGCCATCCCGGCCTGGAGGTCACCGCCACCATGAGGGTCATAAACAGGGACATGCGGGAGGCCGAGGCGTACGCCGCGCGGGCCGCCGAGGCGGGGCTGGACGGAATACTGGTGCTCAAGGGCGACCCCTTACCGGGAGGGCCCCCGGACTCGGGGCTCGCGCCGAGCGCGGCGGTGGCCCGCCTGCGGGAGGGGGGGCGCGAGGACCGCCTCGGCCTGCTGCTGTCCGTCCCGAGCGTTCCAGACTTTGCAAAGATCGCCAGAAAGGTGGCGGCGCGGCCCGACGGCTTCGTGACGCAGGTCGTCAGGTCCGCCGGCGCGGTGGAGCGCCTGTGCGCGCGCCTCAGGCCCAAGTTCCGCGTCATCCCCATAGTGCTGGTCCCGTCAGAGAGGAACCGGCGCTCTGCGGAGCTGTTAGGAATGGACTGGTCCGAGTACGAGGGCGACGCGGCGGGCTTCGCGCGCGAGGTGCACCGCATCGCCGGCGACGTCCTGCTCACGTCCCCCAACGACTTCGCGGCGGGCGCGGCCCTCCTGCGAGAACTGCGGGCCGGCGCCGGCTAGGCCCCAAAGTACTCGGCGTCGGGGTGGTGCACCACCATGGCCGCCGTGGACTGTTCCGGGACGATCTGCCCCGACTTGGTGAGCGTCATGCCCGACTTTTCCGGCCCCAGCAGGCGCCACACCAGCCGGTGCTGCCCCACGTCGGGGCAGCTCGGGTACCCCCAGCTGTACCGCAGGCAGGGGCCGCGGCGGCCGGCGGCCTCCCGCCGCGCGCCGCCCAGCCCGAGTTCTGACGCTATCCTCGCGTTGGCCCAGCCCGCCAGCGCCTCGGCCGCCTCCACCGCCAGGCCGTGCAGGTAGTACGCGTCGGCGTAGCGGTCCTGCGCGTTCCACCCATCTATCACCTCGGTGACGCGGCCGCCCACGGTCACCGCCTGGAACGCCACCACGTCCTTCCCGCCGAAATAGTCCGACAGGCACAGGGCCCGCGGGCCGGACGACCGCGGGAACTCGAAGGTCACGGAGCCGCCGGCCGGATCCTCCACTTCCAGCGAGTTCCCCGCGCCCCTGCACGAAAAGTAGCCGTACACGGCGGCCGGCTCGAACAGCCCCTCCGCGGCGACCCGCCCCTTCCACTCGTCCAGCAGCACGGCGTGCTCCGCCTCGGACGCCCTCCCGGCCTTCCCGCGCAGCCCCCAGGACAGCTTGAACAGCGACCGCCTGTCGAGGAGCGGCCACACCTCGCCCATCGGGATCTCGGCGGCGCCCAGCCGGATCGGCTCGCCCAGCGACGGCGGGGCCGGCGGGGATGCGGGGCGGACGGCTGGGCCGCGGGAGGCCCGCGGGGCCGCGGGGGCGGCGGCCCTTTCCAGCGGGTCCTTCCACTTTTCCAGGCGGCCCCTCCACTCCGACAGCAGCGCGCCGCGCCTGGCCGGATCGACCAGCGCGTCCATCGTCTTGAGGCCCTCGAACATCGTGTTGCAGTAGAACACGCCGGGCCCGTATATGCCCCCGTCGCGGGCTATGCGGCTGATGTACTGGCCGTTGATCGCGGCGCCGCCGCACAGCACCGGGACGTCCATCCCCGACGAGCGGGCGTGCTCCACGAACAGCTGCATCTGCTTCGACGTGGAGACGAGCAGCGCGGAGAGGCCCACGGCATCGGGGCCCACCTCGGCTATCTTGTCCACGAACGCCTGGACGGGCACCTGCTTTCCCAGGTCGTGCACCTCGTACCCGTTGTTCTCCAGGATGGTCTTGACGAGGTTCTTGCCGATGTCGTGGACGTCGCCGTACACGGTGCCCAGCACGACCACCCCCTTGGCCCTGCTGCCGGCCTCCTTGAGCAGGTACTTTTCCAGCTCGGCCACGGCCGCCTTCATGCACTCGGCCGACTTCAGCACGAACGGCAGTATCAGCTCGCCCGAGCCGAACTTGTCCCCGACTACCTTCATGGCCGGAAGCAGGTCCTCGTTCAGGGTGCGTATGGCCCCCCCGTGCGTCACGGACGGCGGCTCGTCCAGCACCGGCGGGCCCTCCCCGGCCCGCCTCAGCGATCCCTTTTTCGAGATCTTCTCGGCTATGGCCTCCACGACGTCGGCTGCTATGCCGTCCTTCAGGCGGTTCACCACCCTGAAGGCGGCGCGGCGCCCGGCGTCCCACGAGGGATCCACCTCCGGGCCCGCGCTCCCCCTCCCGCCGGAGGATCCAGACCCTCCGGCGGCCGACTCGAAGTGCTCTATGAGGCCGGCCAGCGCATCCTGCCCGCGGTTGAGCACCAGGTCCTCGGCCAGCCGCCTCTCCTCGGCGCCCAGATCCCCGTACGGGACCATCTCGCGGGCGTTGACGATGGCGCAGTCCAGCCCCCGCCGCACCGCGTGGTGCAGGAACACCGAGTTCACGGCGCGGCGGGCGGGCGGGCGCAGGCCGAAGCTTATGTTGCTCAGCCCCAGCACCGTGCCCGACTCGGGAAAGCGCTCCTTCACCAGCGATATGCCCTCCAGCGTGCGCACCCCCGCGTCGGCGAACTCGGCCTCGCCCGTGGCCAGCGTGAACGTCAGCACGTCGAAGACGAACCGCTCCGGCCCCAGCCCGTACTCTTTTCCGGCGTCGCATATGAGCTCGGCCGTGCGCAGCTTCTGCTCGGGAGTCTTGGCCATCCCGTCCGGCCCTATGCAGAGGGCCACCGCGGGCACCCCGTACCTCGCCATCACGGGCGCCAGCCTGCGGAACCGCGAGCCGTCCCCTTCCAGGTTTATCGAGTTTATCATGGGCCGGCCCGGGGTCTGCCGGACGGCCGCCTCCACCACGTCGGGGTCCGTCGAGTCTATCACGAGGGGCGCGCCCACCTCGATGCTTATCCGCTTGACCAAGTTCACCATGAACTCCTTCTCGTCGGAGCGCTCGGTGGTGGCCACGCACACGTCCAGGCAGTGGGCGCCCTCGTCCATCTGCGCGCGGGCCAGGTCCACCAGTCCGTCGTAGTCGCCGGCCAGCACGAGCTTCTTGGCCCGCGCCGAGCCCTGGGTGTTCACCCTCTCCCCTATTATGAGGGGCGGGGGGGACTGCACGATGTCGACCGCCTTGAGGGCGGAGCTGAGCCGCTGGACTTGCGGCGGGCCTTCCGCCGGCCGGGCAGGGGGCTGGGGGCGGGACATGCGCCTGCGCGCCGCGGATTTCCTAAATACCTACCCACCCGCCGGCGGCGGCTGGCAGGACGGGCGGGGCGCGGGATCGCCCTTCCCGCCGTCTGTTGCGATGTAGAATCCCGAGGCCGGGGCGGAAAGGGAGCGGCCCGCGGCGTTTGCGGACATGCCGCAGCCCGGATAAGCTTTTAAGCGGCAGGCGCCGCGCGTGCGATTCGGGTAGACGGAAGCGTGCTGGTTACAGTCTGTTTTAAGGCGCAGAGCGTGCTGGTTGCCGCGCGCGAAATGCCGAAAGGCAAAAGCGCGCGCGGGAACCCGCCGCGCGGGAGGATCGGGGGCCGCCCGCGCCGCATCCCGAGGCCGGCGGCGGGGAGGCTGGGCGGCGCGCATTCTGCGATGCGCGGGATCTGCCGCGCGGCGGCGGTGGCGTCCGGCGCGGGAAGGCCGCGGCGCGGGGGGGGCGGCCCGTGACGGTGCAGCCCAGGCTCATCAAGCAGCTGTGCTGGACGGAAAAGGATCTTCCCCAGAAGGTGAGGACCAAGCACGTCCACAGCTTGCACCCGTATCTGGGAAAGTTCGTGCCGCAGCTGGTGGACTATTTCCTAAAGCGCGGGCTGAAGAATTCGAAGCTCGTGTGCGATCCGTTCATGGGATCCGGGACGACCCTCATAGAATGCAACGTGAACGGCATACCGTCCATCGGATTCGACATCAGCAAGTTCAACGTGATGCTGTGCGACGTCAAGACGAAAAAATACGACGTCGCCGAGCTGCGAAGGGAAGTCGAGGCCGTGCTGGAGGAGGCGCGCGCGGCCGTGATGCCGTCGCTTGACGGCTTTATCGCCAAGAAAAGGCGCGCGATCAAGAACCCCGATTCGCCATACCTGAATACGTGGTACCACCCGGATGCCCTCCGCTCGCTACTGGCGTTTCAAAGCCTGATCCCCGGCCACAGCTACCAGGACGTGCTAAAAATAATCCTCTCGAGGGCGGCAAGATCGTCCAGGATGATCGCCCACTACGAGGTGGACTTTCCAAAAAAGCCGTACGGCGAGGACTATTACTGCATCAAGCACGATCGCACGTGCCATCCCACAAAGAACAGCATGACGTTTTTGCAGCGGTACTGCAAGGACGTCGTCAACAGGATAGCGGAATTCCAGCGCATCCGGACCGACGTCCGCACGAGGCCCGTCCACGGAGACTCGAGCAAGTTCGACTTTGCCGGCCTCGAAATCAACCACGTCTTTACGTCGCCGCCGTACATAGGGCTCATCGACTACCACGACCAGCACAAATACGCGTATGAACTGCTGGGGCTCGACGACAACAGCGACCTCGAGATAGGCCGCAAGAAGAACGGCTCGAGCAAGAGCGCCATACACAACTACAAAAAGGACATCAGCAGAACGATCAGGAACATTTCCGAGGCGGCGTTCAGCAAAGACAGCCGGTTCATAATAGTGGTCAACGACAAGCTCGGCTTGTACGAGGACATAGTGGCCGACGGCGGCCTGGTCATAAAGAAGCGCCTGACGCGGGAAGTGAACAGGAGATCGGGGAGGCGCGCGACGAGCTTCAGCGAGGACATCCTAGTCTGCGGACTATGATCTTGGACAGGACCGTCACGGACGAGATCGAGGCCGACATGCATAGCTGGCTGGACCAGTTCATAGAGGCGCAGCAGCCAGGTCCCCCGAGGGGCCGCGGCGGAAATGCGCCGAAAGCCGACGTCAAGCCGTTCCACGCCGCCCTCCTGCCAAAGTCGTTCATCAGGTTGTCGGTAGCCGAGCGGTCGTTTTCGACCAGCCTCGGCAATTCCTATGAGCGGCATTCCGCCATCATCGCGCGGCCGAGGTTCGCCGCGGCGGAATTGCAGCACAAGACGGAAGGGGAGATGCTGGAGTCGACGGACACGGAGATCAGCGACGAGGTGGGAAAAATAAACAAGGGCCACGTCTTTCCGGATTACCTCGACGTGGTGGGAAGGATAGTGGCGATGGAGGCGGGAGGGGCCGGGAAAAAGGTGACCAGGGCCGTAACGTCAGATCTGTACCTGAGGCGGGACGACGGCGGCGAGGTGTTTTTTGAAATAAAATCGCCCAAGCCCAACAAGGAGCAGTGCCTGAACATCACCAGAAAGCACCTGTGGATCCACGCCATAAAGAAAAAAACCCATCCCGGGGCGAGAACATACTTTGGGATGCCCTACAACCCGTACGGAGAGGGAAACGAGTACAGGCACAGCTTTGCGATAAACCACCTGGATCTGGAGCACCAGACGCTGATAGGAAAGCAGTACTGGGATTTCTTGGGCGGCGGGGGCGCCTACGAGGAGCTGCTGGAGATATACCGCAGGGTGGGGATCGCCAAGTCCGGCTCGATCAGGAGGCTACTCGAAATGTGAGGCGCTTGTGGCGGCGCGGGGATGCGCGCGGGGGGCGGGGAGATGCCGGCGGCGATCGAGCGCGGCCGGGATGGGGCTTCGGCAACCCGGCGCGGGGATCGCCGGCCTTTCCCGGGACGGCCGGCGCGCGCGCGTCAGCCGGCGGCGGGGGCCGGAGGGGCCCCGTCCAGTACGGCGCGAAGGGCCGCGATGTGGTCGGGCGTCGTGCCGCAACATCCGCCCACTATGCGCACCCTCGGGCACGACGACATTATGGAGCCCATCGCCGCCGCCATGCCGTCCGGGGGCATCCCGTACACGGCGCGGCCCCCCTCGTTGCGCGGCATCCCGGCGTTGGGCACCACCAGCAGGTCGTGCCCGCCCTCGGCGTCGAGCCAGCGCACGCTCGGCTCCATCTCCGCGGGCCCGGTGGAGCAGTTGAGCCCGAACACGTCTATGCCCATGCAGGACACAGTGGTGTACGCGGCCTGCACGTCGGTGCCGAGAAGCATCTTGCCGTACTGGTCCAGCGTCACGTTCGCGATGAGCGGGACGCGCCGGCCCTCCGCTTCCATGGCCCCGCGGGAGCCCTCTATGGCGAGCTTGACCTCCAGTATGTCCTGGCTGGTCTCCACCAGCAGCGCGTCGGCCCCGCCGCGGACGAGCCCGCGCGCCTGCAAGGCGAACGCGCCGCTTATCTCGTCCAGCGGCGTCCTGCCCAGGTCGGGATCGTCCGAGCTCGGGAGCTGCCCCGTGGGCCCCATGGAGCCGACCACGTACCGCGCCCTCCCCGAGGAGGCGGCGGCCTCGGCCGCCGCGCCGGCCGCCAGGCGGGCGGCCCGCTCGTTGATCTCCACGGTGCGGCCGCCGAACCCGTACTCGTCGAGCTTTATGCGGTTCGAGCCAAAGGTGTTGGTCTCCACGCAGTCGGCGCCGGCGCGCAGGTATCCCTCGTGTATGCCGCGTATCCACTCCGGCCGGGTGAGCACGAGGCCGTCGTTGAAGCCGTCGCGGCCGTCCGGAAAGTCCGCGGACGACGGGTCCAGCCCCTGGATCTCGGTGCCCATCGCCCCGTCAAACAAGAGCACCTTCTCTTTCAGCGCCTCGAGGAACGGGAACGCGCCGCCGGCGGATGCCACGCGGCGCCGGCGCGGCGGGCACAATTATGTCATGCGCGGCCGGCCGGCAGCTTCCTGCACGCGGCCACCAGGTAGTCTATGGCGCCGTCCCGCGAGGCGGCCGCCATCCTGCCCATGGACCTGTGCAGTATCTCTTCCACGTACCCCGGGTACTCCCGCGTTATTTTCTTCCTGAGCGCGCGGCGGTTCGACGCATAGTACTCGGCCATCGGCCCGTACACCATGGCCCCGATCATCCTCCTTTCGGCCACCTCGAACCCGGCATCCTCGAGGCACGACAGCACGCGCCCCGTGGCGTAGTGCTCGGAGGTCCACGCGAGCGACAGCAGCAGGCCCAGCCGCGCTGCCTCCCCGCCCTCGTCGGACACCACCGGTATGGCCACGACGAGCGCGCCGCCGTCGCGCAGCACGCGCCGCGCCTCGGATGCGAACCGGCCCAGCGGCCGGAAGTGCTGGGCCGACTCGAATGCCAGCACCGCGTCGGCCGAGCCGGCGCGGAGCGGCAGCGCGGTGGCCGTGGCGTTCACCGGCGAGACGCCGGGCGCCGGCCCGGAGCCGCGCAGCTGCGCGGCGCTGGTGTTCACGCATACGACGCGCGCCGCGCCGCTCTCCCTGCGCCACGCGGCCGCCGGCGAGCCGTACCCGCTGCCCGCGTCCACCGCGACCTGCCCCGGGGAGAGCCCCGCCATGCGGCCGACCATGCTGCAGAGGGCCCCCTGCGCCGCCGCGGGGGAGGCGCCCGGCGCCGCCCCCCCGCCCTCCCAGTACCCGAAGTTGAGCATGTCCCCCCCGGTGGCCAGCCTCATCACGCCGGAGAGGTAGTCGTACATGCGGACCACGTCCCCCTCCCGGCGCCGGAACGTCCACCGCAGGAGATCCAGCGGGTTGGGTGACCCCCGCCCGGCGCCGGCGGGGGCGCCCCCGGTCACCGCAGCCCCCAGCGGGACATCACGCGGTCGTCCAGGCGCCGGAAGACCAGCCCGTCCACCACCATCCCTATGATCATGATGACCAGCATGACGGCCATCACCTGCGAGACGTCGTTGGTGAACCGCCCTATGTTCAGCAGCGAGCCCATCCCGAGGTACGAGAACAGCATCTCGGCCCCGATGACGCCCCTCCACGCGAAGGCCCACCCCTGCTTGAACCCTGACATCATGTACGGGAAGGCGGCCGGTATGAGCACGTTCGTCACGAGCTGCCCGCCCCTCGCCCCCATGTTGCGCGCCGCCTCCACGTAGTGCGGGTCTATGTTCTTCACCCCGGTGTAGGTGTTTATGGCTACCGCGAATACGGCGCCGATGGCGGTGACGAATATTATTCCCGCGTCGAACGGCCCGTACCATATGAGGCCCAGCGGCACCCACGCCACGGACGGTATCGACTGCAACCCCAGCACCAGCGAGCCCATGGTCTGGTTCACTACCCGCACCCTGGCCATGGCTATGCCCAGCGCCGTCCCGCCGGCTATGGCCATGGAGAGGCCCGCGAGCAGCCGCCACATGCTGGTGCCCACCCCGTGCAGCAGGCTGCCGTCCGCCGCGCCGTGCGCCAGATCCTCGGCCACCTCGTACGGGGACGGGAATACCTCGTCGGGCCACACGTCGGCCTCGGCGGCCGCCTGCCAGGCCGCCACCAGCGCGGCGTAGAAGATCAGCCTTACTGCGCGGCTCCCCGGCCGCCGGCGCGCCCCCCTCATTCCCCCTCCCCGCCGCCCGACCGGCGCACCTCCGGCCTGAGCTCGGCCAGTATCTCCCGCTGCACCCGCGCCAGCGCCTCGTCCGCGCCCACCCGGGGGCGCGGGAGGGATATGGCCAGCTCGCGCCGCACCCTGGAGGGGCGGTTGGAGAAGACGGCCACGCGCGAGCCCAGCACGGCCGCCTCGGCCACGTTGTGCGTCACGAACAGTATGGTCTTCTTGGTCTTCTGCCATATCAGCTGCGTCTCCACCAGCAGCAGGTCGCGGGTCTGCGCGTCGAGGGCGGCGAACGGCTCGTCCATTAGGAGCACGTCGGGGTCCATGGCCAGCGCGCGGGCGATCGCCACCCGCTGCTTCATGCCGGTGGACAGCTGGTACGTGTACGAGCCGGCAAAGTCGGCCAGCTGCATCATGTCCAGGTACCGCCGCGAGATCTGCGACCGCTCGCGGCCCGGTATGCCGGCCATCTTAAGGCCGAACTCGACGTTGTCGGAGACCTTCAGCCACGGGAACAGCGCGCCCTCCTGGAACACCAGTATCCGCTCGGGGCCCGTCCCCGACACCGGCTTGCCGTCCAGCAGCACCTCCCCGGCGTCCGGCGCGTCCAGGCCGGCCATTATGCGCAGGAACGTGGACTTTCCGCACCCGGACGGCCCCACTATGCACAGAAAGTCGCCGTCGCCGACGCTCAGGTCTATCCCGTCCAGCGCCCTGAGGCGGTACCCCGCGTGCTCGAAGTGCCGCACGATCCCGCGCGCCTCGATCTTGGCCATCCCGCCCGCCGGCCCCCCCCCCCCCGCCCGCCCTACGCGGCGGGCCCGGCGGCGCGGAACATGCCGTCCAGGCCGCCGCCCGGAAGGCCCTCCCTCCCCAGGTACCCCAGCCGCTCGGCGCGCTCGGCGAAGGCCAGCACCGTGGGGGCGAGCGGATCCGCCGTGATCTCCACGTTCGAGAGGGCCTCGGCCGCCGCGCCCTCCGGCAGGGGGGCCCGCAGCTCCCTCTCCATGAACGCGTCCACGGCCGAGGCCGCCTCTTCCGGGTTGCCGCGTATCCACTCCGCCGTCTCGCCGTGGGCGCGCAGCCAGGCGGCTACCGCCGCGGGGTTCTCGTCGGCGAACTCCGCCCGCGCCACCAGCAGCACGGAGGCGAACCGGCCGTCCGGCCACAGCGACTCCTCGCGCAGGAGCCTCTCCCCGCCCAGCTCCCCGACCAGCAGCGTGGCCCAGGGCTCCGGGACCCAGGCCGCGTCGACGTCGCCCTTCGCGAACAGCGCGTATATCTCGGGGTTGGCCACGTTCAGCACCGACACCGACCCGCCGCGCGCCGCGGTCTCCAGCCCCAGATCCGCCACGTACGTACGGAGCGAGACGTCCTGCGTGTTGGCCACCTGCGGGGCGGCCACCGTGCGGCCGTCCATGTCCTCCGGGCCTGCCATGCCGGATCCCGGGCGGGCCACCAGGCTGGATCCCCCGCTGGCGGCCCCCGCCAGCACCACTATCCCGGACCCCGACCGCAGGAACCCGGTCACCGCCGGCCCCGGCCCGACGTACGCCATGTCCATCGCGCCGGCGAACATCGACTCCACGGCCTGCGGGCCGCTGTAGAACAGCCGCGGCTCCACCTCCAGCCCCGACCCGTTCCCCGGGAGGAGGCCGCGCTCCAGCCCCACTATGGGTATGGCATGCCCCGTGTTCGGGAAGAACGCCACGCGCACGGCGGCGGGCGCCCCCGCGCCGCCGTCGTGGTCCTGCTGCGCCCCCTGGGCGGCCAGCGCGGCCAGGACGGCGGCGGCCAGCGCGGCCGCGCCGGCCAACCCCGACGCGACGGGCACCGACCGGATCCGCATGGAGGCAAGCCGCACCGGGCCGTTAAATAAGGATCGGCTTTGCGGGGGAGGCGGCGGCCGGCGAAGATCGGCCGGCCGCGATCTTTTGCTGCGCCGCCCCGGGCCCCGGGGCGGCGGGGGGCCGGCCGCCCACGATCCCGCGCCGCGCCGACCTGCCGGCCTCGGTAAGCTCGTACAGCGCGGCGCCCTTCCCCCCGATCCCCGCGACGAGGCCGCGCTCCTCCAGCACATCCAGCGCGGCCAGGGCTGCCTGGCGCTTGCCGGCCATCCTGGTCTCGATGGCCTCCCCCGCGGCGCCGGCGGTGAACCGGGACGGCGGCAGCCCGTCCAGCACGCGGCGCAGGAGGGATCGCCCGTCCTCCAGCCTGCCCAGGTTCAGCCGCACCTGCCGCCCCGCCGCCGACAGCACGAGGCACATGTGCGACGACTCGCCGTTCTCGTAGTGCGCGCGGATGCCGGGCCCCCCGCCTCCCTCCGCCGACGTGAACCTGAGGGAGTAGCCGGCCGGCATATTGGCGGACAGGTCGGCCTCCTCCGTCTCGAAGAACCCGGCCTGGTCGTCCACCGACCACGCCTCCTTGTGGAAGACGGGTATCAGGTGGGCGCCGGGCCTGGGCTCCTCCGCCAGCCGGCGCCGCGCCAAGTCGACGTACTCTTGCCGCACGTCCATCCCCACGTAGTCCCGCCCCAGGTGGCGGGCCATCTTGGTGGTCTGCCCGCTCCCGTTCATCGGGTCCAGCACCAGATCGCCCCGCGCCGAAAGCAGCGTTATGAGCCTCCACGGT
The DNA here is from genome assembly GCA_958295735.1 of uncultured Candidatus Cenarchaeum sp. Taxonomy (GTDB): domain Archaea; phylum Thermoproteota; class Nitrososphaeria; order Nitrososphaerales; family Nitrosopumilaceae; genus Cenarchaeum. The sequence goes on along the minus strand of OY282369.1, from coordinate 1,784,702 downwards.
ATCTGCTCGGGGAACGGCGCCGGGTGCGATGCGGACAGCGGGGGGACCGGCGGTATGTTCCACACGGAGTTGGCCAGCTCGCGCTTCGCCACGCGGTTCACGGGGATCCGGTCCGCCTCGCTCCTTGACGTGGCCCCGCGCCCGCCCTTTTGCAGCACCAGTATGTACTCGTGCATGATGTTGGCCCTAAAGTACCCGGGGTACGGCAGCCTCACGAACATGCCGAAGCGGTTGCCCGCCCCGTTCCGCCCCGACGTCGCCTTGTGCCACACTATGACGTCGCGGAGGCGCCATTTTTCCGGATCGTCCACGCTCTCCCGGCCGGCCAGCCCGGACGCGAGGAGCGAGGGCAGCGGGATCAGCTTGCCGTCGACCACCTCGTCGCCCACCACGATGCAGCAGTACCCCCCGTCCCGCGTCGCCCCGAACACCTGGCCGAATATCCGCCCCATCGCGCCCAGGTACGCCGCGGTGGTCTGCGTCCCGACCCCCCGCATCCACTCCTTGGAGCCGCTCCTCGCGTTGTCCACGTCGCGCGAGTAGTCTATGGCGTTCCTGTACGGGGGCGAGGTCACCGTGAGCGTCACGGACTCCGGCTCGACGCGCTCGCACAGATCGGCCGCGTCCGCGCAGATGATCTCGTTCCTGGCGTACGCGGGCTTTCCCATGGCCCGGCGGGCGGGAGTTCCCCTAAATCCCTTTCCGGCCGCGGCGCGCCGCGGGCCCGGCGGAGCCGGAGTGCCGGCAGCCGGCGGGCCGCGGCGGGCCGGCCGCGCGCCACGGTCCGGGCCGCGGCGATCGCCCCCGCAGCGCGGGCCGGCCTCGCGGAGGCCGGCGCCTTCGCCTGCGCGGCCCGCCGCCCCGGCGCCGCGCGCGCGGCGCCCCCGCAACCGGCTCCCGCGGCGGCGGCCGCCTTTCACGCCACGCACCTTGCGGGCAACAGCCCGGTAGCCCGCAAAAGTGCCCAGATACAAAGCCAGAAGGTAGCCGGGGTCGGACTCGGAGAGCTCGATGCCGCAGCAACATTCCAAGGGACCGTCCAGGAATGGAGCGGCGGCCGCCGCCAGCAGGGCCGCCAAGACGGCGCCCCGCCTTTTCGGTTGCCCGCGCGCGCCGGTACCCACGATCCGATCCGGCACTTGCAGAGCATGACAGAACTATCGTTGCGCGATCGCCCGGCCGCGCGCGATGCGTTCGCCGATCCGGGTTCGCGCCGGGCGGGCGCGGCGGCCGGCGCCGGGCGGGCGCGGGGCCTCGCCCGAACCGCGGCCGGGCGCTAATCGGCGTTGCGCGGCCGGCCGCTTGGCCCGGCGCGCGCCCCCGCGGCGGAATTGTCGCGCGCTCCCAGATCCCCACGCAATCCGGGCTCGGAATCGGCCGGCGCCGCGCCGCCAAGCGTGAATTTGCCTGCAAAATGCAATCATGCGAACTGTCTGCTGCCAGACTTTCCATGCCATTCTCCCGAGCGCCGGGCGGCGGGACTGCCCGGGGTACCCTGCGGCGGGAACCGCCGGGGAAGGCGCCGGCCCGGGATCCGGCAGGGGGGGCGGGAGTGCCGCGCGCGTGGGGGCCCCGCGGATGCGGATCGGCCGGCGCGGGGGCGGCCCGCCGGCCCCGCATCCAGGACCGGCGGCCGCCGGGGCGCGCGGGGGGCCGACCGCCGAGGCAAGAGATAAATCACTACCGGGCCCCCCGCATTACAATGGCCGGAAAGGCGGTGCTCGCGTTCAGCGGAGGCCTGGACACCTCGGTGGCCGTGGGGTACCTCAGGGAGGACCACGGCATGGAGGTAGTCACGGTCACGGTCGACGTGGGCCAGGGGGACGACCGCCGGAGGATAGCGGCCAAGTCCAAAAAGCTCGGCGCCTCAAAGCACGTCCACGTGGACGCCAGGCGCGAGTTCGCCAGGGAGTACGTCGTGCCGGCCATAATGGCCAACGCGCTGTACCAGGAAAAGTACTGCCTGGCCACGGCCCTGGCGCGCCCGCTCATCGCGAAAAAGATGCTGGAGGTGGCCGCGGCCGAGGGGGCCGTCGCCCTGGCCCACGGCTGCTCGGGCAAGGGCAACGACCAGGTGCGCTTCGACGTCGCGCTGCAGGCGGGCTCGCCCCTGCCCATAATCGCCCCCGTCCGCGACATGAACCTGGACAGGCCCGCCGAGCTGCGCTTCGCGGCCGAGCGGGGCATACATGTGGACGACGTGTCAAAAAAGTACAGCATAGACCAGAACCTGTGGGGCCGCGCCATAGAGGGCGGCGATCTGGAGGATCCGTACAGCGAGCCGCGGGAGGACGCGTTCGAGTGGGTGAGGACGTCCGGCCTGCCGGACAGGCCCACGTACGCGGTGGTGGGGTTCGAGGCGGGCGCGCCGGTCTCCCTAGACGGCAGGGCGATGGACACGGTGCGGCTCATACAGCTCATGAACCTAAAGGCCGGCGCGGCCGGCGTCGGCATAGTCGACCACGTGGAGGACAGGGCGGTCGGGATAAAGTCGCGCGAGGTCTACGAGACGCCTGCCGCGATCTGCCTGGTGGAGGCCCACAAGGACCTGGAAAAGATGGTGCACACCAAGCACCAGACCCGCGTCAAGGCGGCCGTGGACAGGGAGTGGGCCGAGCTGGCGTACGCCGGCCTGTGGGACGACCCGCTCAGGGACGACTTGGAGGGGTTCATACGCTCCGCCCAGCGGGCCGTCACCGGAAGGGTGAGGCTGAGGCTGTTCCAGGGGGGCGTCAGGGTCGTGGGCCGGAGCTCGCCATGCTCCCTGTACGACGCGAGGGCGGCCACGTACGGCGAGGGCTCGGAGTTCGACCAGAGGGACGCGCGCGGGTTCGTCCGGCTGTGGGGGATGCAGACGGCAGAAGCGAATAAATTGAAGGCGCCGGCGCGCCGGAAGGCATGAACTGCCCGGAATGCGACGCAGGCCTCGGCATTCCCGACGACGCGGTGACCGGGGAGATTGTCTCCTGTCCCGACTGCGGAGCGGACTATGAGATCTCCAAGGAGGGATCCGACGTAGCCCTGAAGCAGGCGGAGACCGTCGGCGAGGACTGGGGGGAGTAAGCTCGAGAATCCGCATCGTGTACGACCGCATCAGGAAGGAGGAGAAGATGCTCCGGAGCGAGGCGGAGGCGATGGGGCACGATGCGGCGGCCGTCGACGCGAAGGCGGCGCGGATGAGCACGGACACGACGGCCCCCGGCCTCGGGCTGGACGGGGCGGCCGTCCTGGAGAGGTGCGTCAGCTACTACAGGGGCCTCCACGTGACGGCGGCCCTCGAGTCGATGGGGGTGTCCGTCACCAACAGGTTCGAGGTGGCCGAGCGGTGCGGCAACAAGATGTTCATGACGCTGCGGCTCAACAGGCGGGGAGTCCCGACTCCCAGGACGCACTTCGCGTTCTCCAGGGACGCGGCCATGGAGGCGGCGGAGGGCGGCGACCCCGGGTACCCGCTCGTGGTCAAGCCGGTGGTGGGCAGCTGGGGGCGCGGCGTCATACCCGTGGGCGACCGCGACACGATGGACGCCATACTGGAGATGCGCGAGCTCTCCGACACGCCGCTGGACCGCATATACTACCTGCAGGAGATGGTGGAGCGGCCGCCCCGCGACATACGCGTGATAACCGTCGGGGGCAGGGCGATCGCGGCCATGTACCGCGAGTCGCCGGACGGGGGGTTCAAGACCAACGTGGCCCTCGGGGCCGAGCCGTCCCCGTGCAGGATCACGGGGGAGATCGAGGACCTGGCCGGAAAAGCCTCGGAGGCCGTCGGGGGCGGCATACTGGGGGTGGACATGATGGAGGACAGGGCCGGCGGCGGGCGCCTCGTGGTGCACGAGGTCAACAACACCGTCGAGTTCAGGGGGCTGTCCAGCGTCACCAGCAGGAACATACCGCGGGAGATGGTCGAGTTCGCCGCCTCGGAGGCCGCGGCCTAGGCCGCGCGGCGCGCGGGCCGGCGGCGGCGGGGGCCCGGATCGCGCTCCCGCGCCCTCAGGAAATAAATACGCCCCGGCCGTGCCGCTCGCATGAAGGTGGGCGTGGTCGGCGCGTCGGGGTACGTCGGCGGCGAGGTGCTCCGGCTCCTGCTGAACCACCCCGAGGCCGAGATAGCCGCGGTCACGTCCAGGCAGCACGCGGGCGAGTACCTGCACAGGGTGCAGCCGAGCCTCAAGGGGTTCACGGAGATGCGGTTCTCCGAGCTGGACTACGACAGGCTGTCCGACGGCTGCGATCTCGTGTTCACCGCGGTGCCCCACGGCACCGCCACCGAGATAGTCAAGGCCCTGTACGACAGGGGCGTCAAGATCGTGGACCTCAGCGCCGACTACAGGCTGCACGACCCGGGGGACTACGGCAAGTGGTACGGCTGGGACCACCCGCACCCGGACTACCTGCAGAACGCCGTGTACGGCGTGCCCGAGCTGCACAGGGAGGAGATAGGGCGGGCGCGGCTGGTCGCGTGCCCCGGCTGCATGGCGGTCACGTCCATACTGGCCCTCGCCCCGCTGGTGCGCGCGGGGATAGTGGACACGGACCACATAGTGGTCGACTCCAAGATCGGCTCGTCGGGCGCCGGCTCGGGCTCCGGGACCGCCCACGCCATGCGGTCCGGCGTCATAAGGCCGTACAAGCCGGCCAGGCACAGGCACACCGGCGAGATAGAGCAGGAGCTTAGCGCCGCGGCGGGGGAAAAGATCCGCGTCTCGATGAGCCCGCACGCCGTCGACGTGGTGCGCGGCATACTGTGCACCAACCACACGTTCTTCGCGGGCGGGGAGCCCCCCGACGAGAGGGCGCTGTGGAGGCTGTACAGGGAGGCGTACGGCGGGGAGGGGTTCGTCAGGCTCATACGGGACAAGGGCGGCGCGTACAAGTTCCCCGACCCCAAGTTCCTGGTGGGATCCAACTTTTGCGACATCGGCTTCGACGTCGATCCGGACAACCGGCGCCTGATCGCCATATCCGCCTCGGACAACCTGATGAAGGGGGCGGCCGGCTCGGCCGTGCAGTGCATGAACGTGATGTGCGGGTTCGACGAGTCGGCCGGCCTGAGGCACACGCCCCTCACCCCGGTGTAGCGCATGATAACCGTGAAGATAGGCGGCAGCATAGTGGACGGGCTCCACCGCACCGCGGTGGCCGACATCGCGGGGGCGGCCGGGCCCGGCGGCGGGGGCGTGGCCATAGTGCACGGCGGCGGGGGCGAGGTGACCAGGGTCTGCTCGCAGCTCGGCAAGGAGCCCAAGTTCGTCACCTCGCCCGGCGGCATCAGGAGCCGCTACACCGACGCCGAGACGGCCGAGATATTCGCCATGGTGATGGCCGGCAGGGTGAACACGGGCATAGTGAGGATGCTGCAGGAGGGCGGCGTCAACGCGGCCGGGCTGTCCGGGGTGGACGGCGGCACCATCAGGGCGCGGCGCAAGGGCAGGCTGGTCATAGTGAACGAGAGGGGCAGGAGGCAGGCGGTCGAGGGCGGGTACACGGGGAGCATCACGTCGGTGGACGCGGGGCTGCTCGGCGCGCTGCTGGAAAGGGGCGTGACCCCGGTCGTCTCGCCGATCGCAATGGGCGAGGAGCGGCACGAGCTGCTCAACGTGGACGGCGACAGGGCGGCCGCCAGGGTGGCCGCCGCCCTCGGGGCGTCCAGCGTGCTGTTCGTCACCGACGTGGACGGGCTGCTGGACGGCTCCGGAAGGCTCGTCCCCGAGCTGGACGGGGCGGCCGGGGCCAGGGAGGCCATGTCGCGGGCCGGCCCCGGCATGGAAAAAAAGCTGCTCGCGGCCGCCGAGGCCCTGGAGGGCGGGGTGGGCGAGGCGCTCATAGCCAGCGGGGCCAGGGAAAACCCGGTCTCGGCGGCCGTGGCGCACGACGGGTGCACGGTGATCCGCGGTGGGCGCTGAGGACGACATATCGGGCGGCCTCTACCAGAGGTTCCCCGTGACCGTGGTGAGCGGGGAGGGCTGCCGCGTGAGGGACGACGCGGGAAAGGAGTACCTCGACTGCATGGGCGGGTACGGCGTGGCCCTGGTCGGCCACCGCAACGGGAGGGTCGTGCGGGCCGTCAGGGAGCAGCTGGACAGGATAATCACCGTGCACTCCTCCCTGTACAGCCCCGCGCGGGCCGGGTTCCTGGAGGCGCTCGTGGCCGCCGCGCCGGAGGGCCTGGGCGCCGCGCACCTGTCCAACAGCGGCGCCGAGGCCGTCGAGGCGGCCATAAAGTTCGCCCGCAAGTTCACCGGCAGGAAGAAGGCCGTGGCCATGCGGGGCGGGTACCACGGCAAGTCACTCGGGGCCCTCTCGGTCACCCACGGCCAGAAGTACAGGCGCAGTTTCGAGCCGCTGCCCGGCCCCGTCGAGTTCGTCCCGTTCGGCGACGCGGCCGCGTTGCGCCGCGCCGTGGACGAGGACACGGCGTTCGCGATAATCGAGCCCGTCCAGGGGGAGAGCGGCGTGCGCCCGGCCCCCGGCGGGTTCCTGCGGGAGGCCAGGGAGGCGTGCGACAGGGCGGGGGCGCTCCTCGTCTTCGACGAGATCCAGTCGGGGCTGGGGCGCACGGGCCGCATGTGGGCGGCCGAGCACTGGGGAACCGCGCCCGACGTGATGTGCCTGGCGAAGGGGATCGCCGGCGGCATCCCGATGGGCGCCACCCTCGCGAGGCCGGACGTCGTGGCCGCCATGGGGCGCGGCGAGCACTCGTCCACCTTCGGGGGCAACCCGCTCGCCTGCGCGGCCGGCTCGGCCACCCTCAGGGCGCTAGCGGAGGACGGGCTGGTGGAAAACGCCGCCGAGGTCGGCGGCGTCCTCCTGGAAGGCCTGCGCGAAATGGCGGGGCGCCGCCCCTCGATAAGGGAGGTGCGCGGCATGGGCCTGATGATCGGCGTGGAGATCAGGTTCGACGTGAGGGACATACTGCACGGGGCCATAAGGGACGAGGGCCTGCTCATGCTGTACTCGGGGAGGAACACGCTGAGGCTGCTCCCCCCGCTGGTCGCCACGCGGGACGATGCGCGGCTGGTGCTCGGGGCCGTGGACAGGCTGCTCTCCGCCGAGGAGGGGAGGAGGGGGATCGCGGGCGGGGGGGATGCGGGTGGACGTTGACGACACCAACAGGATCATACTGGGCATGCTGGCCGAGAACGGCCGCGCCACCTACTCGGAGATAGCAAAGTCGGCCGGGCTCTCCGAGCAGGCCGTGCGCCGCCGCGTGAAGATCATGCTGGACGGGGGCGCCATACGCAGGTTCACCGTGGAGTTGGGCGAGGAGGCGCGGGCCACCAAGGCGATAGTGCTCGCCTCCGTGGAGTCGGCCACCGAGACCTCCAGGGTCTCGGCAAAGCTCGCCGGGCTGCGCGGCGTGAAGGCGGTCTACGAGATAACCGGCCAGTACGACATTGCCGTGATAATGGGCGCGCCCAGCGTGGCGCAGATCAACTCGGGGATAGACACGCTCAGGAAGGTGGAGGGCGTCACGGACACGAACACCGTGATAATACTCAAGACCGTGGCGCCGGCCGACGCGCTGCGCGGCGCGGCGCCCGCGGAGGCGCAGGGCCGCGGCGCGGCGCGGCGCCCCCCCGCCCCCTCCCCGCAGGACCGCGGGCACCGGGCCCCCTGGCGGAAGCGGCGCGGCTGAATCCGCCGCCGATCCGGCGGTAACCGCCACAAACTGCACAAATATGCTTATAACAGGCCGCCCGCCTGCGGATCCCGAGGATGGCCGGAAGGAGGGATCCCAACAGGCACGCGCACCGGTACAACGGGCGGGGCAGGGGCGAGCCCCGCAAGGTGAGCATACTGGACAGCACGCTGCGCGAGGGCGAGCAGCATCCCGGCGTCTCGTTCACGAACAAGCAGAGGATACAGGCGGCCTGGATGCTGGACTATTTCGGGGTGGACCAGATAGAGATCTCCCCCGTGGTGTCCCCCGACCACGAGGAGGCCACCAGATCCATACTGGGGCAGGGGCTGCGGGCCGACGTCGTGGCGCACGGCAGGGCGCTCAGGGCCGACGTGGACGTCTCCCGCAGGTGCGGCGCCGAGTGGGTCGCCGCGTACCTGGGCATCTCCGAGGTGCACATGAGGGACAAGCTCGGGATAACCGGGGACGAGGCCGTCGAGCGGGCCGTCGACACCGTGGAATACGCCAAGCGGCACGGCCTCAAGATAAGGTTCACCGTCGAGGACGGGAGCAGGGCCGACCCGCGGTTCCTGCTGAGGGTCTGCAGGGCGGTGGAGGAGGCGGGGGCCGACAGGATAAGCCTGCCCGACACCGTGGGGGCGCTGCGCCCGTCCGGCATGTACGACATGGTGAGGATGGTGCGCGCCGAGGTGGGAATCCCCCTCGACGCGCACGTCCACAACGACATGGGGCTGGCCGTCGCCAACGCGCTGGCGGCCGCCGATGCCGGGGCCGACCAGATACACACCACCATAGACGGGATGGGGGAGCGCACCGGGATACCGCCCCTGGCCGAGGTCGCCGTGGCGCTGACGTACCTGTACGGGACCACGAACGACTTCAGGCTGGACATGCTGCAGGATCTCTCCAGGATGATAGAGGGGTACACCTCCGTGAAGATACCGGACTCCAAGCCGGTGGTGGGCCCGTCGGCGTACAAGCACAAGGCGGGGACCCACCTGGCCGCGGTCCTGAAGAACCCGGCCGCGTACGAGCCCGTGCCGCCGCGCGCCGTGGGCAACAGGAGGAGGATCGTGTTCGGCGGGCTGGCGGGCAGGGCGGGGGCCGCCTACCTCATGTCCCTGCTCGGGCTGCCCGGCGGCGGCGACGGCAAGGCGGCCGCGGCCGTGGCGGCCGGCCTCAAGGAGCTCGGGGCCGGGGACCTCATCGACGTGCCCCTCGACGACAGGCTGGAAAGGAGGATGACGGGGAAGGCGCCGCGCCGGGGCGGGGGCGGGGGGCGCGCCGCCGCCGCCGCGCCGCCGAAGGCCGGGAAGGGGGGGCGCGCCGCCGCCGCCGCGCCGCCGAAGGCCGGGAAGGGGGGGCGCCGGGGCGGGGGGCGCGCCGCCGCCGCCGCGCCGCCGAAGGCCGGGAAGGGGGGGCGCCGGGGCGGGGGCGGGGGGCGGTGACGTCCCCCGCGCCGCGGGTCACCGTCCTGTACGACGCCATGAGGTGGGAGGAAAAGGCCCTCATGGAGGCCGGGCGCAGGGAGGGCATCGACGTCAGGATGGTGGACTGCAGGGGGCTGGCCCAGGAGCTGGACGGGCGAGACGCCGCCGATGCGGCCTCGGCGCACGGTGTGGTGCTGCAGAGATGCGTCAGCTACTACCGCAGCGTCCACTCGACGGCCGCCCTGGAGGGGCTGGGCGCGACGGTGATCAACCCCATGATGACCGGGGTGCTCGCGGGCAACAAGCTGTACGCGCACATGCTGCTGAAGAAGAGCGGCGTGCCGGTGCCCAAGGCGCGCGTGGCGTTCTCGAGGGATGCGGCGCTGGAGGCGCTGGACCGCACCGGGTACCCCGCGGTCATAAAGCCGACCGTCGGGAGCTGGGGGCGCATGGTCTCCAGGCTGACGGGCAGGGACGCGGCAGCGGGCGTGCTGGAGGGGCGGGAGGGCATGTACCCGCTGTACCACGTGCACTACATGGAGGAGTTCGTCGACCGGCCCGAGCGCGACATACGCGTGATAATGGTGGGGGGCAGGGCGGCGGCGGCCATATACAGGTACTCGGGATCCTCGTGGAAGACCAACATGGCCACGGGGGGGCGGGCCGAGGCGTGCCCCGTGACGGCCGAGATGGAGGAGATCTGCATCAAGGCGGCCCGGGCCGTCGGCGGCGAGGTGGTCGGGGTGGACATGATGGAGAGCAGGGACAGGGGGCATCTGGTGCACGAGGTGAACAACACCACGGAGTTCAAGAACACCGTGAGGGTCTGCGGGGTGGACGTGCCGGCCGCCATAATGCGCTACGCGGCGGGGAGGGCCCGCGGAAAGGATGGCGCCTGAGGCCGGCCCGCCCCCCGCGGGGCCCTACTACGCGGCGGACGCGGGGCCCGCGGGGAGGGCGGCCCACGAGGGGGGCGGCCCGTTCGCCGCCACCCCGCGGTTCGCCGTCAAGATGCTCGAGAAGGCCCTGAGGCTCTACACGCCGTCCCTCTCCGAGAGGCCGCTCGCCGAGTTCCTGGCGGACAGGTGCGACGACATGGGCTTCGAGGGCATCCGCATAGACGACGCGGGAAACCTCATAGCGCGCAAGGGATCCGGCTCCCCGAGGGTCATGCTGTGCGGGCACATGGACGTGGTGCCGGGCAAGATAAGGGTGAGGCGCGACGGGGACAGCATGTACGGGAGGGGGGCGTCCGACGCCAAGGCGCCGCTGATGGCCATGCTGTTCGCGGCGGCGGCGGCAAAGCGGGGGGAGGGGACGGTCACCTTCGTGGGGGCCGTCGACGAGGAGGGCAACGCTGCGGGGATAAAGCACCTGGCAAAGCAGGACCTCGGCATAGACTACGCGGTCTTCGGGGAGCCGAGCGGCCTGCGGCAGGTCACCATCGCGTACAAGGGGAGGCTGGCCATAAGCCTCAGGGTGAGCGCGGGCGACAGCTCGCACGCGAGCGCCCCGTGGCTGTCCAAGAACGCCATAGAGGAGGCCGTGCTGTTCTGCCGCGCCCTCAAGGAGGACCTGGAGGCGGGGCAGGAGGGGAAGAGCAGGGGGGCGAGGATCACGGCCACCGTGACCAAGATCAGCGGCGGGACGAGCCACAACATAACCCCCATGGAGTGCGAGGCCACCATGGACATCAGGGTGCCCGTGGGGACCACGTGCAGGCGCGTGGAGGAGGCGGTGGCGGGCCGCGTCCAGTCGCTCTCGGCGGCGCGCGGGATAGAAGCGTTCCACACCATACTGGACGAGACCGAGCCGTTCGAGGCGCCGCACAACTCGCCGCTGGTGCGCGCCTTCGCGCTGGGCGTGATGGAGGTGGAGGGGGAGAGGGCCACGCTCATCAGGAAGACGGGCACCGGGGACATGAACGTCATAGGGAACCGGCTGAACATACCCGTCGTGACGTACGGGCCGGGCGACCCGCACGAGGCGCACACGGTCGCCGAGAAGGTCTCCATAAGCGAGTACCTGAGGGGCATAGAGGTCCTGAAGAAGGCGCTGGCCCACCTCAGGAGGCTGCACGGGCGGCGCGCCGCGGGCGCGAGGGCGGCCGGAAGGGGGGGCGCGGAGTGACCCTCTGGTTCGTCGGCACCGGCGTGGGCGGGGCCGGCTCGCTCACGGCCGAGGCGCGCGGGGCGATAGCCGGCGCGGACACCGTGTACGTGGAGCGGTTCACGAGCCCCTTCGGCGAGCGGCTGTACGGGGAGGTGGCCGGCGCGGCGCGCGGCAGGGTGGTCGCCGCCGGGAGGGCGGCGGTCGAGGACGGCGGGGAGATACTGCGCAGCGCGGGGGGCGGGGGCGATGTGGCCCTGGTCTCGTACGGCGACCCGTACGTGGCCACCACGCACGCGGAGCTGCGCGCGCGGGCCGCGCGCGCGGGCATACCCACCAGGACCGCGCACGCGGCCTCGGCCCCCGCGGCGGCGGTGGGCGAGTGCGGGCTGCACCACTACAAGGTGGGCAGGACGGCCACCGTGGTCGCCGATCCGGCGGCGGCCCCCGCCACCTACCGCGCCGTGCACGAGAACCTGTCGCGGGGATGCCACACCGTGCTGCTGCTGGAGTACGACCGGGAGGGGGGCTTTTTCCTCGGCCCCGGGGAGGCGCTCGGGCTGCTCGCAGGGGCCGAGGCGGACCAGCGGCTCGGGGTCTTCGACGGGCCGCTGTTCGTCGTGGTGGCCTCGAGGGTGGGCTCGGGCGACCAGGCCATAGCGGCCGGCGACGCGGCCGGCATGGCGGGCAGGGACTTCGGGCCGCCGCCGCACGCCGTGATAGTGCCGGGCTCGCTCCACTTTACGGAGGCCGAGGCGCTGCGCGCGCTGGCCGACTGCTCCTGCGAGCCGGCCGACAACTCGGCCCGCGTCGGGAGGGCCGCGGCGCGCATGATCGCGCGGTACGTGCCGGCCGTGGGCAGGGCCATAGACAGGGTGGCCCCCCTGTGCGGCGGGGACGGGAGCGCCGATGCCGAGGTGCTGGAGAACGCCAGGGCGTACGCGAGGGACGCCGAGAACTTCCTGTCCGAGGGCAGGGACGAGGTGGCCATACTGGCCGTGGGCTACGCCGACGGCCTCGTCGACGCCCTCCGCATAGCCAAGGGGCTGGAGCCCGAGTAGGCGTGGGGGGGGAGGGGGCGGGGGCCGGCGGCGGCGGGCTCGGCAGGGCCGACAAGTCGGTGCTGGCGGCGCTGTACGCGCGCTCGCTCGGCGGGGCGGGCCGCGGGGCGGAGGGCCCCTGCGCGGCGGCCGGGATCGCCAGGCTCGAGAAGGCCGGGCTGGCGGGACCCCCTGGCGCCGGCCCGGGGGAGGCCGCCCCGACCGAGCTCGGCAGGGCATCCCTCACCGTGGTGCTGGCCGGCGGCGTGTTCGACATAATACACCCGGGGCACATACACACGCTGGGCGCCGCCAGGAGGCTGGGCGACGTGCTGGTGGCCGTGGTCGCCACCGACGCGACGGCGCTGCGCATGAAAAAGCGCTCGCCGCTCCACGCCCAGGAGCAGAGGAGGGAGATGGTCGCCTCGCTGGTCATGGTAGACGCCTGCCTGGTGGGCGACGAGGAGGACATGTTCAGGACGGTCGCCCGCGTCAGGCCCGAGGTGGTGGCCCTCGGGTACGACCAGGCCCACCAAGAAAAGCACATCGTCGACGGGTGCAGGAGGGTCGGCCTCGACGCGAGGGTGGCCAGGCTCCAGTCCCCGGTGCCCGGCATCTCCAGCTCCGCCATAGAGGGCGAGTACGGCGACGCCATACACGGCACGTGACGCGCGGGCGGCGCCGGCGGGCGGCGCTCACATCGGGAGGCGTATGGATACCGGCGAGCCGTCCTCCAGGCCGCAGGCGCGCCGTATGTTCGAGCGCGAGATGACCTCCACCGTGGCAGGATCGTGGTGCGTGCGCTCCAGCCGTATGAGGTGGCAGCCAACCGCCCCGTTCACCGATCCCGCAAAGCACCGCACCCACCCGTAGGTCCGCCTGCCGTCGGAGAACCCGTCGATCAGCTCCCCCCCGACCTGGTCCAGCCTCACCGCGGCGCTCACGTGCCGCGCCTCGGACAGCCTCACGTTGAGCGTCCCGGGGAACGGGACGTAGCCTATGCGCTCGCGGAACTGCGCGGTGTAGCCGTCCAGCGACATGTAGTACGCGCCCTCCCCCATCCCGGACACCAGCACCCCGTCCAGCTCCACGTGGGAGGGATGCGACTCCATGGCGCCGCGCAGCTCCTCGTACACGCGCGCCATCTCGGAATAGCCCCGCTGCGTTATGCGCAGCGACACGCCGCGCCCGGCAGCGGCCGCCGGGGCGGGGCCCCTCTCCAGCAGCCCGCCCTCCTCCAGGTCCAGCACGTGCCTGGACGCGGCCTGCTGCGAGCGCCCCACGGCGCGCCCGAGCTCCGACGTGGTTACCGGGACGAAGTTGTGGCGCGCCCCGCGGGAAAGCAGGTACGCCAGCGTGCGCAGGTGGTGGGATCTCAGGTCTGCCGGCAACTAGTTGATGCCCAAGTCGCGGAAGGTCTTGATCACGATGCCGTCCCCGCCGTCGCTTATCCTGGCTATCCGGTGGCCCGCCACGCACTTGACCCCCGCGCCCCTGGCCCCGTCCAGCAGCCGCTGCGTTATTATGCCGTCCAGCACCAAGTACTTTATCCCCGACTGGGTGGAGAGCTTTTTGACCAGCTCGCTTATGGGCACCCTGAACAGTTCCTTCTCCTCCGCGTCCAGCGCCATGGCCTCCAGCGTCTCGTTGAGCGACGAGTAGGCCCTGGATGCCACCGCGGCCAGCATCTTCGCGTCCTCCTCCGCCGGCGCCGCCTCGGCCGCCCCCGCGGGGGGCTGCGCGGCCGCCGCCTTTTCCTGCGACGCGGGCGGCTTGCCCTTTTTGATCTCCTCGGCCACGGGATCCAGCAGCTCCGAGACGCGCTGCGGGGTGAGCTCCTCCACCTCTATGCCCGGATCGGCGCGGAGCTCATAGTCCACGCGGACCATCGACTTCAGCTCGCGCAGTATGAACCCGCCCGCCCTGTCGCCGTCCATGAACGCCACGGTGGTCTTTTTCGACCTGCACAGATCCTTTATCGACTCGTCGATCCTGGCGCCCTGTATGGCTATGGCGTTGTTGTAGCCGGCCCTCATCAGGTTGATGATGTCGGCCCTCCCCTCCACCAGTATTATCCAGGGCGAGTTGTGTATGCCCGAGCCGCACGGCAGCTTTGAGTTCCCGTACGCCTGCACCTTGCCGCCGCTGCCCTCGTGTATGTCCTTGAGCATCGTGTCGCCCTCGCTCACGGTCTTGGTGGCCCACTTTTGCTTGATCTCCTTGGCGCGCCGCACGATGTCGTCCTTTTTGGCGGCGCGGACGTCGTCTATCGCTTCCAGGTGGAACTTGCAGTCGAACGGGCCCACCTTGTCGATGCTCTCGATGGCGGCCGCTATGAGCGCGCACGTGTCAATGTCCGTGCTCATCGGTATCACGACGTCCCCGAGGGTGGCGTTCGTCGTCGAACGGGTAGTTACCTCGATGCGGCCTATCTTTGAAACGCGCTGGAGCTCGTTCAGGTTCATCTCCGGCCCGAGCAGGCCTTCGGTCTGCCCGAAGATCGCGCCGATCAGATCCGCCCGTTCAACTAGCCCATCGACGTTGTATGAAAGCTTGACGTGATATTTGACGATTCCAGATTGAGGCAATTTCCCATCTCCTTAACTGACATGCCCTAGCCCTTGATATTGCCTATATTAGCCTATCGGATGGGCCCCGATCGGGCCGCGCGCCGGCGCGGTGGCGCCCCCGCCGGACCCGGATCGCGCTTCGGGGGCGGCCCCGCGCGGGGGGCCCGCGCCCCGCCCGCCCGGCTGCGCGCGCGGAACCGCCGGCCGGCCGCGGCCTGCAGGCGGCCCCCGTTTCCGCGCGGGCGGGGGCAGGCGCGGCCCGGGCGCGGGACTGGGGGCCCTGGGCCGCCGGGCGCGGCCCCGGCTCGGATGCGGGTCCGCGCGGGGCGCGGGCGTCCCGCGCGCCGTTCCGGCCCCGCCGCTTCCGCCGTGACGATTGCGCGAAAATGCGGACGGCGATCGGGCGCCGTTCCGGCCCCGCCGCTTCCGCCGTGACGATTGCGCGAAAATGCGGACGGCGATCGGGCGCCGTTCCGGCCCCGCCGCTTCCGCCGTGACGATTGCGCGAAAATGCGGACGGCGATCGGGCGCCGTTCCGGCCCCGCCGCTTCCGCCGTGACGATTGCGCGAAAATGCGGACGGCGATCGGGCGCCGTTCCGGCCCCGCCGCTTCCGCCGTGACGATTGCGCGAAAATGCGGACGGCGATCGGGCGCCGTTCCGGCCCCGCCGCTTCCGCCGTGACGATTGCGCGAAAATGCGGACGGCGATCGGGCGCCGTTCCGGCCCCGACTTGGCAGCGCTCCGCCGCGCCGGGCGCGGCGCGGGAGCAAAGCCGCAGGACGGGGCCCGCGCCGCCGGCAGGCTGCGGAGCTGTCCCCGAAAAGCGCCCGGCGCATCCCCGGATCCCCGCGCGCCGGGAAGGCTGTCCCGGCAGCGCGCCCCAGCCTTCCGCATCCCGCGGCCCCTTTTCCGGCAGCCGTGCGGGCGAAGCGCGCCGCGGCCCTTTTGCCCGCCGCCACGCGGCCGCCGGACTGCCAGGCGCCAGCATCCCTGCGCGCCGCGCCGCTGCCCGGCCCTCCGGCGGGCCGAACCCCGGAGGAGGCGGACCCGCGGCCTGCTCCAGTTCCCGGGGCCGCGCGCGGTCCCGCCCCGCGCCGCCGGGGCGCCGCCCGCAGGCCGCATCGTCCCGTCCCGCCGCGCCGCATCCGGCGCGCCCGCGCGGGGATCCGCGGCGCCGGCCGCCCAAGGCGTGAGGCGGACACGCGGCAGCGCCGCGGCCGGGGCGCCGGGATCCCGGCGGGCAGGATCGACGCGCCCCACCGCACGCGCGAAGCGCGCGGCCGTGGAAGAGGGCGCCCGCGCGGCGCTGGCCGCGGCGGCTGGCCCGCAGCCCAGCCGGACCGCCGGCGGGGGGGAGGCGGGCGGGAGGCCCCCCGGCACGGTGATCTCGCCGCGCACCAGCCAGCCGGACCGCCGGCGGGGGGAAGGCGGGGCGGGGGCAGGCTTCTGCGGCCGGGACGCATTGCGCTTTAGGCGGGCCGCGTCCGCCGCGCCTGGCGCCCCCGCCCCCTGGTTGCGCGGCAGGCCGGGCGGGCCGCGTCCGGCAGGGGGCGCGCACCGCGGCGCGGGCCGGAGGGCCCCGCCGTCGGAAAAATGAAAATCTGTGCGCCTACTCGGTGTTGAAGGAGTGGCCGCACGAGCACGACTTTGTGACGTTCGGGTTGTTGATCTTGAACCCCGAACCCATCAGACTCTCGATGTAATCCACATTCGCGCCCTTGAGGTGGTCCTGGCTGTAGCTGTCCACGAGCAGCTTGACGCCGCTTTCCTCGATCACGAGGTCGTCCTCCTCGGCCGCTTTTTCAAAGCCCATGCCGTACGAGAGGCCCGAACAGCCGCCCCCCTGCACGTAAACCCTGAGGTACGAGGGCTTGTCGGCCTCGTCGGCCATGAATTCCTTGATCTTTTCGGCCGCTTTCGGGGTGACGCTCACCAGTCTTTCTGCCATTTCTGTAGCCATGATGTCCCGATTCCCGGCCCAAATTATAAGAACCTTTGCGGATCGGCCCGATGCGGGGCCGCGCGCCCGCGGGCCGCCGGCGCCGGAACGCCTCCGCCGATCCAAGTTAGCGCGTGGCGGAGGGGGTGGGGCGGCCCCGCGCGGCGCGGGCAACGGGGGGATGCCGAGCAACGGCGCGACCCCCGGCCGCGCGAGCGGGACGGGCGCGCCGGCAACCGCCCGGGCCCGGTCACTTTTTGGGCCGCTGCAGGAACTCGTTCATGCGCTGCTTGCGGTCCTGGTGCGTGAAGCAGTTGCGCCACGCGAGCAGCTCTATCGACAGGCCCGTGTCCAGGTCCGCGTTGCGCCCCCTGTTCATGGCGATCTTTGACATCCGGACGCCCATGGCGGAGTTCGAGGCGATCTTGCGGGCCATCTTCTCGGCCTCCTCCGCCAGCGAGGAGGCCGGGAACACGCGGTTCACGAGGCCGATCTGCAGGGCCTCCTCTGCCCCGATCGCCGCTCCAGTGTATACCAGCTCCTTGGCCTTGGCGATGCCCACTATGCGCATGAGGCGCTGCGTGCCGCCCCACCCCGGCGGGATCCCGATGGTGACCTCGGGCTGGCCCATCTTGGCGCGGTCGGAGGCCAGCCGTATGTCGCACGACATCGCCACCTCGCACCCGCCGCCCAGGGCGTAGCCGTTGACCGCCGCGATCGTCGGCTGGTCGACCTGCTCTATGGTCTCGGTGACCAGCTGGCCGAGGCGGGCGTACTCCACGGACTCGTCGGCAGTGATGCCGGACATGTACTCAATGTCGGCGCCGGCCGAGAATGCCTTGTCCCCCTCGCCGGTGAGTATGATCGCCTTGACGTCGCCCCGCCGCGCCGCGTCGGAAAACGCGTCTATGAGCTGGCGGGCCACGTCCGTGTTCATCGCGTTCAGCTTTTCCGGCCGGTTTATCGTCACGGTGCAGATGCCGTCGGATGCCGACGTGGTGACCAGCGCCATGCGGCCTCCCCCGCGCGCCGGTTTAAAGGTGTATCCTGCGCGCGCGGATCTGCATCGCGCGCCGGGGCGCGGCGGCCTCCCCCGCGCGAGACCGGGGCTGCCCGGTCGCCGGCCCGCGGCAACGGCGCCGCCGATCGGAAGGCGGCGGAAAGGGGGGCGGTCCGGGGGATCCGGCCCGCTGCGCGGGCGGGGACTTCGGACGAGTTAGCCCTTCAGGATCCGGCCCCACTGCGCGAGCGCCGAGGCGGCGGCGACCCAGTCCCTCAGGTCGTCGTACACGGGTATCTTCTCGGACTCGACCATCTCGGCCACTTTTCCGGTGAACGGGCCCCCGTTGGCCCCCACCAGCAGGGGCTTCTTGCGCGCCTTTGAGAACGCCGCCAGATGCCCCACGATCTCGTCTATGTCCAGCGGATCGTCCTGGAACACGAACCAGGGCAGCACCATGTCCACCCCCGGGTCGTTCATGAACGCCCTGACGACGAACCTGTAGTCGTCGGCGGTGGCGCCCCCCGTGACGTCGGCCGGGTTGCCGTTGCCTATGACGTAGGTGGGGGGAAAGTGGCTCTTCATGTCCTTGAGCGACCTCGCCGAGACCTTGGCCAGCTCCAGTCCCAGCCGCTCAAAGTGGTCAATGCCGCCGATCATGGGGCCGGCCCCGTTGCTCGTCATGGCCACCCTGGGCCCCGCCGCGTGGGGCTGCCAGGCCAGGGCCTTCGTGACCGCGGCCAGCTCTTGGTAGCTGTCGACCGCGATTATCCCCGCCTGCCTGAACGCGCCGGCTATTATCTTGTCCGAGCCCCCCAGCGAGCCCGTGTGGGATGCCGCCTGCTTTGCGCCCATCTCGGTGCGGCCGCTCTTCCACACGACGACCGGCTTTTTCTTCTCCCGCATGACGCGCCTCGCGGTGTTTATGAACTTGCGGCCGTCGCCGAACCCCTCCACGTACAGGGCGATCACCTCCGTCTGCGGGTCGCCGGCCAGGTACCACACGAGATCCGCCTCGTCCACGTCCGAGCGGTTCCCGTAGCTTACCAGCTTTGAGAGGCCGAACGAGTCGGCCGTCTCGAGGAAGCTTATCCCCATGGTGCCGCTCTGCGAGAGGAGGGCGACGGGGCCCAGCTTCGCGCGGACCATCCTCTCCCGCCCCTGGAACGCGCAGTCGAGCCGGTTGGCCGCGTTGAACATGCCTATGCAGTTGGGGCCGATGATCCGGATGCGGTGCTTCGCGGAGAGGCGCTTGACCTCGGCCTCGTAGTCTGCCCGCTCCCCGCCCAGCTCCTTCCCTCCCCCGGACACCACGACGACGCTGTGGACGCCCTTCTTGGCGCAGTCCTCGAGCACCTCGGGGGTGCGGGAAAGGTCGACCGACACCACGACGAGATCCACGCTGCCCGGCACGTCGGCCACCGACGGGTAGCACTTGCGGCCGAATATCTCGTCGGCCTTTGGGTTTATCGGGTAGACCTCTCCCTTGAAGTCGTGGTTGGCCAGGCTGTCCAGTATGGAGTTGCCTATCTTTCCCTTGGACGACGACGCGCCGACCAGCGCGACCGAGCGCGGGGTGAAGAACCGCCCCAGGAACCGCGTGTCGGGGGACGCCCGGGACACGGCGCCCGCATCGGGCTTTTCCTTCAGGATTATCTTCGCGTCGAGCACGACGCATCCCTTCGGGCGGACGAGCACCGGGTTGAAGTCGATGCTGTCGAAGTGGGAGGCGCGGTCCATTCCCAGGCGGCCCATGCCCACCAGCGCGCCGACCAGCGCGGGCACATCGGCCGGCTTTGAGCCGCGGAATCCGGCCAGCAGCCTGTACCCGCGCAGCTCCTCCAGCATCGACCTCGCGTCCTTTTCCGTTATGGGCAGCATCCGGAACGAGACGTCGCGCATCACCTCGGTCAGCGTGCCGCCCATGCCCGCCATGATCACGGGGCCGAACTGGGGATCGTTCTGTAGCCCCACTATCATCTCCACGCCGCCCTCGCCGGACACCATGCTCTCCAGCAGGATCCCCTTCACGTCCACCCCCTTTTTTTTCGACAGCCTGCCGTGCATCTCGGAAAAGGCCGCCCTCGCCTCGGCGGCGCCGGCGATGCCCACCCTGACCCCGCCCACGTCCGTCTTGTGGAGTATCTGGGGCGAGACCACCTTCATGACCAGCGGGAAGCCGATCTCCGCGGCCCGCTTCTCCGCCTCGTCGGCCGATCGCGCCAGCGCGTGCCTCGGGACTTCCAAGCCGTACGAGGCCAGTATCGACTTGGCATCATCCTCGGTCACTATCTTGTGATCCGTCTTCATCGCCGCCTCGAAGATTCTCCTGGCGGTGGAGTGC
Organism: uncultured Candidatus Cenarchaeum sp.; assembly: GCA_958295735.1. Lineage (GTDB taxonomy): Archaea > Thermoproteota > Nitrososphaeria > Nitrososphaerales > Nitrosopumilaceae > Cenarchaeum. The sequence continues at coordinate 1,764,623 of OY282369.1, read as the reverse complement.
GACATTGGGCTACCGGCCGGCGGGCCCGGCGCTCTCTATATTAATGTAGTATGCTCGCGCGCGTAGACTTGCGCCCAAACCGGAACCGCGCCCGGCAACGGCGGACCGCTCCCCGATCCCGCGCCCGGATCGCGACGGGCGCGCCTGCGCGCGCGGGGGGAGGACGCTTTCGGGACTGCGGGGGGGGGCGCCCGGCCCCGCGCGGGCGGCCGCACGAGGCCACGTGCCCGCCAGCCGCGGGCGCGAAAGCCGCTCCGTTGATCCGGATTCGCGCCCGGGGAGCGGGGGCTGCCGGCCCCGCGCGGGCGGCCGGATTGAATGTTGATATAGTGGCGGGGGCGGGGGAGGTGCATGGCCACGGCTTATGTCCTGATAAACTGCGAGCTCGGCTCTGAAGAGTCCATCATACAGCAGCTGAAGAGCCTCGACGGCGTAAAGGAGGTGCACGGGACCTTTGGCGCTTACGACATTCTGGCGAAGATAGAGTCGGACACCGTCGAAAAGCTGAGGGAGACCATCACGTGGAAGATAAGGAAGATCGAAAAGATCCGCTCCACCCTGACCCTCATGGGGATCGAGGGGCAGACCTAGCGCGGCTCCCGCGTTTCGGATTGCTGCTACATTTTATTTTTACGGCCGCGGACAGCACGGAGCTGGCGGCGCGCGGCGTGGAGGTGGAGTACGCGGGCCGCATGGCGCGCTTTTTCGCCGACTGGGCCGGCGAGGCGTTCGCGGCAGACCTGCGCGTCAGGTTCGACGAGATGACGACCGGCAGGCGCGGCGCGCTGCTGGGGAGGCTGGACACCCACTCGGCGGTGGCCGACCACAGGGCCCGCGGGGAGGGCGACTACCACTTTTACCTGTGCCACTTCCGGCCCACGTGGACGGACTGCACCTGCGAGGGGTACCACGCCGAGAACTTCGGGATGGTGTACTGGCAGAGGCCCAGGGGGGGCGACGCGGCGGCGTTCATGGCGGAGCGCAACTGCACCGCGGTCTCGCACGAGATCGCCCACGAGCTCCTGAGGCAGGCGGGGTACGGGCGGTTCGTGCAGGACGTGCACGACGTGTGGATGCGGCACTTCCACGCCGGCCTGCCGTTCGAGCAGTACGGCGGCGACCATTCCAGGACGGAGGGAAGGCCGGACTTTCTCACGATCGACGCCTCCTCGTTCCGCGGGCGCCTCGGGGCGGGGCGGGGCTGAGGGCGCGCCGCGCGCGGGGCGGGCTCAGCACTTCGTTATGGAGTAGATGTTGTTCTCGAAGTTGGCCGCCTTGAAGTCCAGGCGGTTCTCCGGATCGGCCGCGTTCCTGGAGCGGCTCAGATCCTCGAGTTCGGCGACCGCCTCGTCCCTGAACCCCACCGACGAGCCGTATATGGCGTCGGCCAGCTGCGTCCCGTGGTCGCCCCGCTTTATGTCGTCCACCGCCCCGTAGAAGCGGATCGCGTCCCGCCTGTTGACCGGCTTGCCGACGGGCTTGTTGTGCGCCACCGCCACGTACATGCCGCTGCTCTTTACGGCGATCTGCACGCGGTGGTTCCTGCCCGAGCGCCCGGGGATCGGCTCGTTTATGGCCACCGCGCACTTGTGGTACATGCTGGAGACGTACGCGTAGAACCGGAGCTGGGCGTACTTGCCCTCCTCGTCGGTCTCGCAGCCGACGAACACGCGGTGGAGCAGCGCCAGCGCGGCGTCGTTCATGCTCTGCAGGCGGTCGTCGACGCGCCCCCGCTCGAGCAGGTCGGAGTCGCAGTCCTTGGCCACGATCTCCAGTATGAAGTCGGGCAGGTTGTAGTTCTTGAGCGCCGCCACGAACGCCCCCGCCTGGGAGACGCCGAACTTTGGGAACCCCCTGTTCACCATGGCCGCCGTGCGGGGCGCCGCGGCGACGGCGCTTCGTAGATCCTTCCCACGCGGGGCGGCGGCATTTTTAAGTTATAACTGTTTAAATGGGCCCCGATCCGCGACCGCCGGGCCCCCGCATCCCCCCGCCCGCCCGGGGGGGCGGGCCGGAAGCGTTAATTCCGGGCGGCGGGCGGGCGGCGGCATGGCTGCGGTCGAGACCACGCCGGAGATGGCGGATGCGGCGTACTCCAGGATCGAGGAAGGCGCCGCGCGGTATTCCGCGGAGGCGGGCAGGCCGCTCACGCTTGCCGAGAAGATCCTGGCGGGCCACCTCGCGGAGTGGCGCGGCGTGCCGCGCGCGGGGAAGGACTACGCGCTGCTGCGCCCGGACAGGGTCGCGCTGCAGGACGTGACGGGCCAGACGGTGATGCTCCAGTTCATGTCGGCGGGGTTGCGCCAGACCAGCCTGCCCACCACCATACACTGCGACCACCTCATACGGGCCGTGGCCGAGGGGGATGCCGACACCGAGGCGTCGCTGGGGGAGAACGGCGAGGTGTTCAGGTTCCTGGAGTCGGCGGCCGCAAAGTACGGCTGCGGGTTCTGGCGGCCCGGGGCCGGCATAATACACCAGGTGGTGCTGGAGAACTACGCGTTTCCCGGCGGCCTGATGATCGGCACGGACTCGCACACCCCCAACGCCGGGGGCCTCGGGATGGCCGCGGTGGGGGTGGGCGGCGTCGACGCCGCCGAGGCGATGGCGGGGATGCCCTGGGAGGTGCTGTACCCCAGAAGGATAGGGGTCCGCCTCACCGGCAGGCTCGGCGGGTGGGCCGCCCCCAAGGACGTCATACTGAAGCTGGCCGGCGAGCTCACCGTGTCCGGGGGAACGAACGCGGTGGTGGAGTACTTTGGGCCAGGCGCCCGATCCATAAGCTGCACCGGCAAGGCCACCATAACCAACATGGGGGCGGAGATCGGCGCCACCTGCTCCCTGTTCCCGTACGACGGGAGGATGGGGGCGTACCTGAGGGCCACGGGGCGCCCGCGCATGGCGGAACTGGCCGATGCCCGCAGGGGCCTGCTCGCCGCCGATCCCGAGGTCGAGGAGGATCCGGGGCCGCACTTCGACAGGGTCGTGGAGATCGATCTGTCCGGCCTGGAGCCGCACGTGGCCGGGCCCCACACCCCCGACCTGGCGAGGCCCGTCTCGAGGCTGGCCGCGGATGCCAGGAAGGGCGGGTATGTCGAGGAGATCTCGGCCGCGCTGGTGGGCAGCTGCACCAACTCGTCGTACGAGGACATGACGAGGGCGGCCGCCGTGGCCGAGCAGGCGAAGGCCGCCGGCCTCGCCGCGAGGGTCCCGCTCCTGGTGACTCCCGGCTCCGAGCAGATAAGGGCCACCATCGAGCGCGACGGGCAGATGCGGTCCCTCAGGGACATAGGCGCCACCGTGCTGGCCAACGCGTGCGGCCCGTGCATAGGCCAGTGGAGCAGGCCGGACATGAAGGAGGGCGCCCCGAACACCATAGTCACCAGCTTCAACAGGAACTTTCCGGGCCGCAACGACGGCAGCCGCGGCACGATGAACTTCATCGGAAGCCCCGAGATCGTGGTGGCCATGGCGCTCGGGGGGCGCCTCACGTTCAACCCCGTGGCGGATGCCATCGAGCTGGACGGCGGGGGGCGCCTCGTGCTGGAGCCGCCGGGGGAGGCGCCGGAGGTCCCCGCGGGGGGGTTCGCCGCGGGGAGGGGCGGCGTGGGCGGGGCGTACGCCGCGCCCCCCGGCGATCCGGGCGGGATCGAGGTGGAGATCGACGCGGCCAGCGGCCGCCTGCAGAGGCTGGAGCCGTTCCCCCCGTGGGACGGCCGCGACCTTGCGGGGCTGCCGGTGCTGGCGAAGGCCGCGGGCAAGTGCACCACGGACCACATATCGCCCGCCGGCGCGTGGCTCTCGCTCAGGGGGCACCTGGACAACCTGAGCGACAACATGCTGCTGGGCGCGACCAACGCGCTGACCGGGGGGGTCGGCACCGCCGCGGACGTGCTGGCGGGGGGGACCGGGCCGTGCGCCGCGGTGGCCCGCAGGTACAAGGCCGGGGGGATCCGCTGGGCCATAGTGGGCGACCACAACTACGGCGAGGGCAGCAGCAGGGAGCACGCCGCCATGACCCCGAGGCACCTCGGATGCGCCGCGGTCATAGCCAAAAGCTACGCCCGCATACACGAGACCAACCTCAAAAAGCAGGGCATACTGGCGCTGCGCTTCGGGGACCCCGCCGACTATGACAGGATAGTCGACGCGCGCGACAGGCTGGGCCTGTCCGGCCTCGCGTCGCTGGAGCCGGGCGGGACGGTGCGCTGCGCGGTGGCGCACGCGGACGGATCCTCGGAGCGGATGGACCTGGTCCACTCGTACAGCGCCCCCCAGCTGGAGTGGTTCCGCGCCGGCTCGGCCCTCAACGTCCTGCGGCGCGGGGGCGGCGGGGCGGGGGCCCGCTAGCTCTGGGATGTGGGGCCGACCGGAATCGAACCGGTGACCTACGGGTCACTGCAGCTCCAAGCTTACATCATCTTTCCATCAGGCATAGCTTTCGACCTCTGGAGCCCCTTGCGGTGAACATTGCGTATGCACTGTCGCCCTACCAGGCTAGGCTACGACCCCACGCGCCGTGCCCCGGCCAGCCCGAATTTAAGCCATTTCCCCCGGCCGCGCCGCGGCGGCCAAGGTTTATTGCAAACGCGCGGGCCGCGCCGGCAGGATGGCGAGGCCGGTCATGCTGGCAGCGGCGGCCGTGCCGGCCGTGGTGGCGGCCCTCATCGCGGTGCCCCTGATCGCCCAGCCGGAGATCCCGTCCTCCGCGGCCAACCCGAACGACAGGCTGGAGATCGAGTACGAAAAGCACGGCATGGTGCGCGTGTCGCACGGGATCACCGAGAGGATAGCGGCGCGGAGCAGCGAGATCCTCTCCGTGGACCCGGACGGGGGGTACAGGTACACGCTGGTCGAGGACGGGATCGCGCGCCCCGAGGTCTCGGGATCCATGGACCCGGCGGACCACAGGCGGCTGGCCGCGGTGATAAAGGAGACGGGGTTCGCCGCTATCCCCGACCGGCCGCTCCCCGTCAGGGACGACGTCCAGGAGTACGAGAGGCGGTCCCTGAAGATCACGCTGAACGGGGCGGCCAGCAGGGTGCAGTGGCCGGAGCAGAACGCCACGGATGGCTTCATACCGCCCATCGTGACCCTGGTGCAGGAGGAGCTTGACGCGGCGGCGGCGGCGGCGCGTGATAGGTACAAATAGCTATTTGCGCAGCTCGGCCGCATGATCCCCCTTCCGGTCGGGACGGATGCCGGGGCGCGCGGGGTAGTGAGCGAGGAGGGAAAGGAGGGCGGGCCGGCGTCGGTCCGCGGGACGCCGACGCTCAAGAGGGGCTTCGCGCACATGCTGAAGAACGGCGTGGTGATGGACGTGACCGACGCGGAGCAGGCGCGCATAGCCGAGGAGGCCGGCGCGGTGGCGGTGATGGTGCTGGACAAGCTTCCCTCCGACGTGAGGAAGGCAGGCGGCGTCGCGAGGACCGCGGGCATGGGCGCCATACGGGACATCATGGGAACGGTCACCGTGCCCGTCATGGCCAAGTGCCGCATAGGCCACGTCTACGAGGCCAGGGTCCTGCAGGAGGCCGACGTGGACATGGTCGACGAGTCCGAGGTGCTCACCCCGGCCGACGAGATGCGCCACATATGGAAGTGGGACTTTACCGCCCCGTTCGTCAACGGCGCCCGCTCCCTGGCCGAGGCCCTCAGGCGGATCGAGGAGGGCGCGGCCATGATACGGACGAAGGGCGAGCCCGGCACCGGCAACGTGGCCGAGGCGGTCACCCACATAAAGGCGGTCAACGGCGGGGTCCGCGCGGCGAGGGCCGCGCGCGAGGCCGGCGACAGCCAGGAGATGGTCAGGATGGCGAGGGAGCTGCGCGTCCCGCTCGGGCTGCTGGATCAGACCGCCGAGCTCGGCCGGCTGCCGGTGGTCAACTTCGCGGCGGGCGGGATAGCCACGCCGGCCGATGCCGCGTACCTCATGTCCCTGGGGTGCGACGGCGTGTTCGTCGGATCGGGCATCTTCAAGGCCGGCGACCCGAAGGAGAGGGCCAGGGCGGTGGTGCTGGCCGCTACGTTCTGGAAGGACCCCGCCAAGGTAGCCGAGGCGCAGGAGATGATCGACGAGAGGAGCTCCATGCTCGGGCTGGACGCGGCATCCGTGGAGCTGAGGATGCAGGAGCGCGGCGGGCTGGCATGAGCGGCGCGGGGCTGCGCGTGGGCGTCCTTTCCCTGCAGGGCGACGTGCGCGAGAATGTCGAGGCGGCCGAGGCGGCCCTGGAGAGCGAGGCGGGGGGGAACGGCGCGGTCGCCGAGGCGGCATCGCCGGGCGAGATAGCCGGGTCGGACTGCCTCGTCATCCCCGGCGGCGAGAGCACCGCCATCGGCGGCATGTCGCTGGTCAGCGGCGCCGCGGCGGCCGTGAGGGAGAGGGCGGGGGCGGGCGCGCCGATCCTGGGCATATGCGCGGGGCTCATACTGCTCTCGAGGGGCGCCTCCGACAGGACGGTGGGCGCGACGGGGCAGCCCCTCCTGGACGTGCTGGACGTCCGCGTGGAGAGGAACTCGTTCGGCAGGCAGAGGCAGTCGTTCGAGGCCGACGTCTCCATGGAGCCGTGCGGGATACCCAGCACGAGGGGCGTCTTCATCAGGGCCCCGTCCGTGTCCGAGGCGGGCCCGGGGGTCGAGGTCCTGGCCAGGCACGGCGGCCGCATAGTGGCGGTGAGGCAGGGCGCCGTGATCGGGACGGCGTTCCACCCGGAGCTGGCCGGCGACCTGGCGCTGTACAGGCACTTCATCGGCGGCGCCGCGGCCGCGCGGGACGGGCGGCGGCAGCGGTAGCGGCGGCCCGGATCACGGCCCGTCGTCCCTGAGCCTGCGCATCACGAGGTACGCCGCTATCCCGGCCACGGCGGCGCCCATCACCCACATGTCGTACACCGCCCCCGGATCCCGGCGATCGCATTTAATTCAAGCTGCGCGCGGGGCGGGCGCCCGGCGCGCCCCCGGCCCCGACCTGCACCAGGCGGGACTCGAGGCCTTCCGCGCGGGCCGGCGCGATCGGCCTCGGCGGCGACGTCAGGGCGTACCGGATCGTCCCGTCCCTGTCCTTGGAGATCCCTTCCACCGTATAGACCATCCCGTCGCCGTCCGCGCCCGCCGCATCCGTCATCCTGACGCAGTCCCCCCGCCGGAACCGGAGGCGGTGCGGCGCGGCGCGCCTGTGCTGCGCCCCGCAGTCCCTGCACTGCACGCACAGGTGCGTGAGCGACACCCTGGAGCTCCCGCAGTCTATGCATATGCGTATTCCCGGGTTCACCAGCGGGCTTTCCGCGGTCCCGGCCGTCACTTCCATCCCGGCGCGGTCACGCGATCCGATCATAAATAGTGATCCCGCCGGGCCGGCGCGGCGCGGCGGGCCCGTCCGGGCCGAAGCCGCGCCCGGATCGCGGCGGGCCGGGGGCGGGCGCGTAGACTTGCGCCCAAGCGAAGCCGCGCCCGGCAGCGGCGAGCCGCCCCGCGATCCCACGCCCGGATCACGACGGACGCGAGTCTGCGCGGGCGGGCCGCGCGAGAATTTTTATACCGGCCGGCCGCGCCGCGCCGCGTTGCAGGCGCGGGAGCCGGTGAAGAGGAGCGCGCTCCGATCCGCCATAATCCGCTTCAGCGTGGATCCGCAGTCGCAGATGTACTCGGCGGACAGCACCGGCAAGTTCGACGGCGGGATCAAGAAGATCGTGTACGAGCACTACAACATGATCGTGCCCTCGTACTACAGCTTTCAGGAAACGAAAATGGTCGGCGTCATCGAGATAGGATGCTTCGACGGGATCCGGGTAAAGAGGCGCAAGGACGCGCGCCGCAGGGCCATCGCGGGCATGCTGGAGAACCTCAAGAACATGTACGGCATGGCGAACGTGATGTGCACCGTCAACCGCGTCCTCGACACCAGGATGACCTCCGGCGACTACCTAAAGACCATGAAGGTCGGCACCACCATGGAGGGGAGCTGCATCGGCGCCGGCGCGAAGCGCGTCTTTTCCCCGCGCGAGGCGGGGATCGGGATCACGTGCCCCCGCTGCGGCAAGGAGGCGACCATGGTCCGCCGCGGCGACTACCCGCAGGACGGGGAGGTCGAGGCCGGCGCGGCGGAGTGGCGCAGCCGCGGCATTGGCGGGGAGCCGCGGCCCACGCTGCAGTGGATGCGCCCCCACGGAAAGTGCGCCGCCTCCAACTCGCACTCGCTCGTGCTGCTCCCGGCCGGCGCCCCCCAGGACGAGGGAAGATGCGACGACTTCGTGCTGGCCAAGACGTTCGGGATGAGCGAGCGCATCCCCAACGTCTACGGGGTTTGCTGACGGGGCCCCGCCGGGCGGTCCAGGCTGTGCATGGCCTCAAGGTCCCCGCGAAAGCCGGCCAGCGCGTCAGGCACGTCCATCCGTATGCGGTCCTTGAGGGAGAGGCCGCGGGCCTTCTTTGCGTTCCAGACGGCCGAGTTGAAGTCGGCCAGCGCCCTGGTGATCCCGGCCTGGCGGCCCCGGCGCGCCTCCGCCCCGCCGCGCGCGGAGGGGAGCGCCTCCGCGTGTATGCTTCCCCCCCCCTCCGAATACAGCGCCTGCCAGAGATGCTCCGTTATGAACGGCGCTATCGGGGCGAGCAGCCTGAGCAGCGTCGACAGGACCTCGTGCAGCGTGCGCGCCGCCGAGTCCCGCCCCGCGGCGGAGAACCCCCCTCCGCCGCGCGCCCTGGCCTTGACCATCTCCACGTAGTGGGAGGCGAACACGTTCCAAGTGAACTCCCTTACCGCCACGGCCGGCGCGAAAAAGTTGTACTCGTCGTACCCCCTGCCGCACTCGGCCACCAGCCTGTCCAGCTCGCCCAGTATCCAGCGGTCGGCGGCCGGCGCCCCGGGCGGCGGGCCGCCCCCGGCCCGGGCGGCGGGCCGCGGCACCGACGAGACGAACCGGGACACGTTCCACAGCTTGCTGAGGAATTTCTTGCACGACTCTATCTTCTGCTCGCCGCACCTAAAGTCGTACCCGTGGGTGACCTCGCTGGCGCTCCAGAACCTGAACGCGTCGGCGCCCACGCGGCGTATGAGGGGCAGCGGGTCTATCGCGTTGCCCCTGCTCTTGCTCATCTTCATGCCCCTCTCGTCCAGCCCGTACCCCATTATCCACGCCTCGGACCACGGGGCGCGGCCGGTCAGCTGGTCGCACCGCAGGAGCGTGTAGTACAGCCACGTCCTCACTATGTCCTTGGCCTGGGGCCGCAGGGCGGCGGGGTACGTCTTGGAAAAGAACCCCTCGTCCTTTCCGAAGCGCGACACGAACAGCGGCGAGACGCTCGAGTCCATCCACGTGTCCAGCGTGCGCTCCTCCCCCACGAATCTGCCCGAGCCGCACCTGCCGCAGGAGGCGGCGGGGCACGGATCCTTCCACGGCCGGTAGTACTTTCCGGGCTCCGGCACGTGCGGCTCGGAGCAGGACTCGCAGTACCACAGCGGGATCTCCGTGCCGTAGTACCGCCTGCGGGAGACGGGCCAGTCTATGGTGACCGAGTCCAGCCAGTTCTCCAGTATGCGCCTGTGCATCGGGGGGCGGAACCCTATCCCCGAGGCCAGGCCGCGGAGCCGGGCGAGCGAGCCGGTCTGCCGGACATAGTACTCCTCCATCGGGACTATCTCTATGGGGTTCTTGCTGCGCTCCGAGACCGGCGTCCTGTGGGTTATCTCCTCGGCCTTCTCCACGAGGCCGGCGGCCTCCAGGTCCGCCGTTATCCTTTCCCTCGCCCGCTTGGGCCGCAGCCCGGCGTACGCGCCGGCCGCCTCCGTGAGGCGCCCGTCCAGGCCCACGGCCGCCACCTCCTCCAGCCCGAGCTCCCTGAACAGCTCCACGTCGTGCTGGTCGCCGTAGCTGCACACCATCACGGCCCCCGATCCGAACCCCTCGTCCACCGAGCCGTGCTCCCGCACGCCCACGGAATGGCCGTACAGGGGCACCACCGCCCTCCTGCCGGCCAGCCCCGCGTGCCGCGCGTCCCCCGCCGAGACCACCACCGCGCGGCACGCGCACAGCAGCTCGGGCCTGGTGCTGGCCACTACGATGCTCCTCCCCGGCTCCCCCTCCACGGCGAACCTCATGTAGACCAGCCTCGTCCGCGCCTCCTCGTACGAGATCTCCGCGTCGGCTATCGTCGTGCCCGACGCCCAGTCGTAGTTGTTGGGGCGGGTGGCCCTGTACACCAGCCCCCTCTTCCACAGTTCTATGAACGTGGACTGGGTGAGCGCCCTGTACTCGTCCGAGTCGGTCCTGTAGCGCCCGTCGATGTCGCCGCTCAGGCCCAGCTCCCTCATGATCTGGACCATCTCCCCCTCCAGATCGTCCAGCGCCTCCCTGCACATGCCCAGGAACTCCTCGCGATCCGTGTCCCTCATCCGCACGTTGCGCTTTTTCTCGGTGTACAGCTCCACCGGCAGGCCGTTCCGGTCTATCCCCACCGGAAAGTACACGTTGCGGCCCCGCATCCTGGCCGTCCTGGCTATCATGTCTATCTGGGCGTAGTGCGCCGCCGCGCCTATGTGCCACGGCCGCCCCGACGGGTACGGCGGGGGCGTGTCTATAGTATAGTCGCGCCCCTCCCCATCCGACGGCCTGTACCGGTACAGGCCGGAGGCGCGCCACCCGTCCAGCACGGCCGCCTCCAGCGACGGGTCCCACGCCTTCTCCCCGAGCAGGGGCTCGGGGGCCGGGGGCCGGCCCGCGTCCTCCGGGCCCAACCCCTACCGCCGCGCCCCCGCGAGGCTCGATATGGCGTGCGAGCCCTTGTTGTACCCCTCGTACACGTAGACGCCGACGGCATCCACGTTGGCCGGCAGCCCGGGGGCCAGCAGCGATATTATCTCGGTAGAAAGGTTCTCCACGGTGGCCTCGCCCCTGAGCAGGTATGCCGTGTCCCGGGGGACGCGTATGTCGAAGGCGCCGCGGGGCCCCTCGAACGATATCGAGTAGTGCGTGGGCGTCTCCCTCGCGACGTACCTCTCGTTGACGAAGAACTTGTGGTCCAGAGCGGAGATGGCCCGCCGTATTATCCCCTTGGCCACCCCGAAGTCGACCAGCAGGCCGTCCTCCATGCGCCCGGCCAGCTCCACCATGACCGAGGAGGTGTGGCCGTGCAGTATGGAGCACTTTTCGACCAGCGGGAGCACGTGGGCGTAGTCGAAGGTGAACGACTCGTCCTCCATGAATATGGAACCGGCCTCCGGCTGCGGCTCCGGCCCGCAGAACGCGACGTCGCCGAGCTCCTCCATGCGCGCCGCGCCGCCCGGGCGGCCCACCGCCATTATGCTCGGGCCGCCGGCCCGCTCCAGCGCGGCCCTCGCCCTGCCGTACTTTTCGGCGTCCTCCCTGCCGTCTATCACCTCGATGAGCCCGCGGGCCGTCTTGAAGTCGATGCGGAACCGCTCCCCGCCGACGTCCAGCTCGTGGCCGTACTCGTACTCGTGGCCCAGGAAAGAGAGCATCTGCGCCACCGACAGCTCCGTCCTCGTCCTCATCAGGGCCCCGCTCTTCCTGTCGAGGTACCTAAAGTCCGAGTCGGGGACCGCCGGCGTGGCCATCCGCTCCGGGCCGCGGCGCTCGGTATATAAGTTCTGTAAGGCGGCGCCGCTGTTGCGCAACGCCTGGCGGGCGCGGCCGTCCGCGCGGCGGGCGGCATGGTCAGCCGGCAGCCAGCCGGCCCCCGGACATCCTCGCGCATCCCTCGTCGGAGTCCATGCCGATCCACCCGCGCCCCTCCCCCTCGGCCACGCACGCGGCGGTCCCCGCGCCGGCGAACGGATCCGGGACGATCCCGCCGGGCGGCGGCGGCCGGATCACGCGGTGCGCCAGCTCCTCCGGGAACTCGGCCTCGTGGCGGGAGTTCCTCCGGACGGGCGGTATCCGCCACGCCCCGCGCGGGCCCCACTCGCCCCACTCCGGGTCGGCGGGGCGGCCGCGGTCGTAGTCCGTGATGCCGGGGTTCCAGAACACCAGCGCGTGCTCGTGCTCGTCGACCGCCCCGCACGATGAGGAGTGCCACCCGCTGCCCGCCCGCGCGGGATCCTCGTGCCGCACGCGCCGGTCGTACAGGCACGTGCCCGCCTCGGCCCGCCCCGACACCATGGCGCTCGTGGGCATCGCCCCCGTGCCCGGCGCCGGCTTGCTGCCCCTCACGTTGTTGTGCTCGAGGCGCCGCTGCACCGCCTGCCCGCCGCATCCCGGGATGGCCGCCAGCCCGTGCCTGCTGGCGCCGGGGTTGGCCTTTTTGGCGGCCGGCGCGCCCGCCCGTGTCGCGGATGCCATCTTGCGCCCCCTGCTGTCCGCCCGTATCCTCGGCATGCCGGGGTCGGCGAAGCGCAGTATGTCGCCGACGTTCGCCGCCACGAACCCGCCCGGCTTCACCTCCCCCCGTGCTCGCCCACCACGCCCCGCAGCAGTACCTGCCAGCCGGCGAAGTCCCGATGCTTCTCGTGCGACTTGCCCACGTAGGGCGACGACCAGAAGCTCAGGTCCGCCGCCCCGTCCGGGAGAGACGCGAGCACCTCGCGCGCGTCGCCGCGCATTATCCCGCGCGTGCCCGGCTGCCCCGCGCGCCGCGCCGCCGGCCCGCCGATCCGCAGCTGCGCGCCGCGCGCGGGCGCGGCCGCATCGGCGCCTCCCGCCATTACCGCGCCGCGGGCGGGCAGCGCGCGTGTTGGTTTACCAAGAACTCGTGAGTCGGCAGCACTCGCTCCGCGGGCACGAATGCGGATCGAGGAAACCGTCTTCACGCCCGCGGCTGGCGAGTGCGCGGCCTCGCGCACGCGGTAGCGCGGGCGAGCCCGTTGTGATCCGGGCGCGGGATCGGGGGGCGGCTTGCCGCTGCCGGGCGCGGTTTCGGCTCGGACCCGAGTCCGCGCGCGCGGTGGCGCGGACCGCGGTTCCCGCCGGCCCCGGGAGCCGGGGCGCCCCCGCCGATCCGGGGCCGCGCGCGGCGGGGGGAATGGGCTGCGCCGCGCGGGCCAGGGCGGCTCGCCCCCGTCAGCCGGGCGGCTCGCCCCCGTCAGCCGGGCGGCTCGCCCCCGTCAGCCGGGCGGCTCGCCCCCGTCAGCCGGGCGGCTCGCCCCCGTCAGCCGGGCGGCTCGCCCCCGTCAGCCGGGCGGCTCGCCCCGGCCCCCCGCATCTCGCCCGGGGCCCCCGTCCCGCGCCCTGTATTCCGCGCCGTCGGTCAGCATGTGCCAGATCACCGTGGCCAGCGTCCTGGTAACGGCGACCTCGGCCTTCCGCTTGCCGCGGCGCTCGCTTATCCGCTCGTACCTCTCCATCATCCTCCCGTCGTGGCGCGCCGCCGCTGTGGCCGCATCGAAGAGCGCGCAGCGCAGCCATGCAGGACCGGTCTTCGTTATGACGCCGCCGCCTCGCGACGGCACGATTCCCGCGTACGCGGTGAACTTTTCGGCCGTCTCGAACCGGCGCACGTCGGCTATCTCGGAGAGCAGCCCGATCGCCGTCGCGCGGCCGATTCCGGGTATCGTCATGAGCAGCCTGACGCCGGGATCGTCGCCGCACGTCGATGCCATCTCGTCCTCGAGCGCGGCCTGGTGCCGGGCAGCCTCCTCGACCGCGTCGAGATGCGCGTCGAGCAGCGGCCTGTCTGCCTCCTGGACGTCCGCGCCGCGCAGCGATTCCGCGTCCTCCTTCCCGAGCACGTCGCCCGCGGGGAGCTCGCGGCCGTACTTTGCCATCGTGTCAACGATCTTGTCCTTCGAGACCCTACCCGCGATCACCATGCCCAGCCTGTCCCGCGACAGGCGGCGCAGGCTCCTGCGGCGCTCGTCGGGCGCGGGCGATCCGCGCGCCGCGCCAGGCGGGCGCTCCGGGGCGGGCGGGCCCGCCCCGCCGCCGTTCGTGCCAGCCCCGGCCACGTCCCCGATCCACGGTCAGCGCAGCTGCTCCAGCGCGCGGGCCAGCCTCACGTCGTTGCCGGTTATGCCGCCGGCATCGTGCGTGGTGAGATCCACGGAGAGCCGGTTGTACACGTTGCGCCATTCGGGGTGGTGGTTCATCTTTTCGATCTCCATGGAGGCCCTGGCCATGAACCCGAACGCCTCGTTGAAGCTGGAAAACGCGTAGTCCTTGTGCAGCTTGCCGTCCCTGACGGACCACCCCAGCAGGGATCCCGACGCTAGCTCCTCGCCAATCTGCTCATCGGAGAGCCGTTCGGGGGGCGCCACGGGGCCCGTTGCGCCCGCCAAGTTAAAAAGGTGATCGGCGCGCCGCGGCCGCGTGGGGGCGGCGGGCGCGGAGGGGGGGGACGGCGGGCTGCTGGGCAACTTCAGGCGCGCCGTGGCGGGGGCCCTCGGGCCCTCGGGCGGGAGGGTCGGGGTGGCCTTTTCGGGCGGGGTCGACAGCTCCGCCCTGGCCGCCGTCTGCTCGGGCATGGGGCACGACGTGACGCTGCTGACCGTCGGGTTCGCCGGCTCGCACGACATGCTGTTCGCCGCCGCGGCCGCGGGAAGGGCGGGGCTGCCGCACGCCTCGCTGGAGATAGGCGGGCCCGGCGCGCCCCCGTTCGAGGAGGCGGCCCGCATAGCCAGGAAGGCCGCCGGGACGGACGACCCGTCGTGGAACGAGAACTGCATAGCGTTCCTCTACGTGGCGGCGCTGGCCTCGCGGCTCGGGCTGGGCACGGTGGCGGCGGCCAACGGCATAGACGAGTTGTTCTGCGGGTACGACGCGTACAGGCGCGAGATGGAGCGCGGGGGCGGCCCCGGCGAGATCCGCAGGATGGTGGGCGAGAAGGTCGCCGCCGAGATCCGCATGATGGCCGCCGTGGACGCGGCCGTGGCGGGGACGGGGGTCCGCATAGCGCGCCCGCTGCTCTCGCCCGGGTTCGTGGAGTTCGCCTCGGCGCTCCCGCTGTCCGGAAAGATACGCGGCGCGGGGGACGCGCTCCGCAAGCACGCCGTGAGGGAGATGGCCAGGAGCGCGGGCGTGCCGGAGGACTCGGCGGGCAGGAGGAAGAAGGCGATGCAGTACGGGACGGGCATACACAAGGCCCTGGCGAGGCTCAGGCGCGCGGGCGGCGCCTAGCCCCGCGCGCGGGCGGCGCCCTTCGCCGCTGCCGCCTCGGCCCTGCGCACGCTGCGGCACACCGCGGATATCATCGACGGGGCCGCGCCCAGGTGCAGGCCCGGATCGAACGCGCGCTCGAGCTCGCCGGCGTCCAGCGCGGACGACACGGCGGGATCCGCCTTGAGCGCGCGCAGGTACTCCCCCTCCCCGCGGCCGCCCGCCGCGAAGGCCACCCGCTGGACGTGGCGGTACGCCTCCATGCGGTGGATGCCCTTGCGCACCATCGCCTCCAGGACGAACTCGGCGAATATCTGCCCGCCCGTCGCGTCCAAGTTGGCGCGTATCCTGGCCTCGTCCACGCGCAGGCCCTCCACCACCAGGACCATGGAGCGCAGCATGTCGTCCAGGAGTATGGGGGCGGTGGGCAGGACGAACCTCTCGTTGGCCGAGTTGGACAGGTCCCGCTCGTGCCAGAGCGGCACGTTCTCCATGGCCACGGAGATCTGGGCGCGCAGGAGCCTCGACATGGAGGTCACCCTCTCGCTCTTTATGGGGTTGCGCTTTACGGGGACGGCGCTGCTGCCCATCTGCCCCCTCGCGAACGCCTCGGCGACCTCCCCTATCTCGGTCCTCTGCAGGTTGCGCACCTCCACCGCGATCTTTTCGAGCGTCGCCCCGGCCAGCGCCAGGTGGAACACGTACTCGGCGTACCGCTCCCGCGGGACCACCTGGGTGGCGATCTCCGCGGGGCGCAGGCCCAGCCTGGCCGCCACCAGCCGCTGGACGCGCGGCGCCGCGGCGCCCATCATGGAGCCGGTGCCCACCACGCCCAGCGTCTTGCAGACCAGCGCGCGGCGCCGCACGCCGTCCAGCCTCTCCACGTGCGCCACCATCTCGGCTGCCCAGTTGGCGAACTTGAGCCCGAACGGCATGACGCTGGCGTGCTGGCCGTGCGTGCGCCCCGCGGCGGGCAGGCGCGCGTACCGCGAGGCCTTGTCCGCCAGGGCGGACGCCAGCCGGATGCAGCCGGAGCGCACCAGCGCGAGCGCGTCCCGCATCTGCAGCGAGTTGCTCGTGTCCACCAGGTCGTTGCTGGTGAGGCCGTAGTGCACCCACGGCCTGGACCCGGGGGCGCACTTTTCGGAGAGCGCCTCGACCAGGGCCGCCGTGTCGTGGGCGCTCCTCGCCTCCAGCCTCCTGATGCGGGCCGCCGTCACGCCCCCGCTCCGGGAGGCGCGGAGTATGTCGGCGCCGGCCTCCCCCGGTATCACGCCGATCTCCGCCTGCGCCGCGGCCGCCGCCCCCTCCACCTCGAGCTGGTAGTCTATCCTCCTCTGCTCGCCGAATATCCCGAGCATCTCCGCGGAGCCGTACCTCCCCCCGTCCACAGGCAACACGGCCAACGCTGCGGCCGGAGGCGCGGCGAAAATAAACCTACCCGCGGGGCGCGGGCCGCGCCGGAACGGCGCGCGGGCCTACCAGTACCTTACCTTGATCTTCTCGATGACGCGCTCGTGCTCTGGCCCCTTGCGCCTGGCGTACCTCTCCATGGCGCCCAGCGGGACGCCCCCGAGGGAGCGCGCTATCAGGTTGAAGAACGTCTTGCGGACGCTGTTGCCGCTGCCCGTCTTGGTCATGAACTTCTGTATCCCGTACTTGAAGTTGTGCTGCCACGTCTTGTACATCACCCCGAGCTGGGCGGGGTCCATCTCGTTGCCGATGTTGAAGAACTGCGACTTTTCCAGCAGCCCTATGGGGACGAAGGTGAGCGGGGTGGCGGTGAACATGGACTCGGGCTGCTCCCTCTCCAGCTCGCTTATCACCTGTATGGTCTCCCACGAGTCCTCGGGCGTCTCGTCGTTGTCCAGCCCCATTATCAGGGTGAACGCCGGGACCCAGTAGTTCTCGTTGAACGTCTTGACGCCCTCCTTCACCACCCAGTGCCACTCCTCCGGCGCGTAGGGGGCCAGCTTCCTGTCCGCGTACTTTTCGATCAGCCTGAGGCTGCCCGTCTCGAACCCGCACTGTATGCCGGTCATGTTGTCGGGGCCCGACCCTATTATCCGCGAGATGTTCGGTATGAGCCTCTCGTCCGCTATGGCGCCGGCCAGGGTGCCGTGCGTGGGGTTGGTGTGCTTTACGCCCGTCGACATTATCACCTCGAACAGATCCTCCAGGGCCTCCCTGTTCGGCTCCATGCCCTTGCTCGTGCGGGGGTCCATCCCGTACACGAAAATGTCGTCGCTGTGCACCCATGCCGACTTTTCCGCGCCCCTCTTGAGGTTCACCTCTATCTCCTTCCTGACCTTCTCCGGCGGGTAGTACCTGAGGGACCGGAGGGTGACGTCGCAGAACTTGCAGCCGCGGCCGCATCCGCGCATCACCTCGATCATGCCGTGCATGCTGGGTTCCACGATCTCGGGTATCTCGTCCAGGTCCGGCCTGTCCCAAAAGTTGACGAAGCGGCCGTGTATCTTCTTCCCCTCCCCCCTGTCGAACTCCTTTATGTTCACCTTGAAGTCCTTCCTCTTCCTGAACGGGTCCATGTTCTCGAACTCGCCGTCCATGAGGTAGTTGAAGAACCTGCCCGCGTGCCCGTCTATCTCGGGGGCTATGCCGCCCATCTCCCCCTCGAGCACCGCGTACAGGCCGTACTCGCCTATCTTTTCCGGGGCGTAGTTGTACTGCCACGTGCCTGACGCGCCGGCTATCACCTTGGCGCGGCTCCCCGTCCTCTCCTTGGCCGCGTTGATCCTCATGTGCATCTCCCTGCTGTAGTACTCGTCGTACGAGATCTGCTTGCGGCCGTACGTGAAGGTCATCGTGACGGGGCCCATGCCCAGCGGATCCATCTCGTACGTGCCGACCACCTCGGTCTCGGGGCCGATGAATTTTTCTATGTGGTCGGGGTGCGCCACCACCACGTCCTCCCTGGCGAACCCGTCGCGGAGCAGGCCCGCCTCCACCTTCCTCAGGCCGTACGGGGCGTAGTCGGCCACGCCGCCCGTGTGCGGGATGTAGTTGCAGATGAAGTCGAACAGGATCTTCGGGGTGACCTGCTTGCCCAGCACGCGGTGCCAAAAGCTCTTCGGGTCCCTGTGCGGGTCCAGCGCCGGGGCGCATCCGAAGAACGTGGCCAGCGACAGGTTCCTGTACGGTGACATGAGCGTGCGGTCGGCTGTAAGCACTATCCGGGGGCGGGCCATCGTACGAGCACGCCCCCTCCCCGCGGCGGATTTGTTTTAAACCTTGCTAGAATCCGCCGGACGTGCGCGCGATGCCGCGCGCCCCCGCACGGCCGGCCGCGGCCGGCTGGAAAAGGCAAACGCGCGTTTAGCGGCTCCCGATCCCGGCCCCCGGCGCGGGGGCTCCGCGGGCATCCCCGTACGCCTCGGGCGCCCCCGCCTTGTTCCTGTACGAGCGGCCAAAGTCGGGGTTGGCCAGCAGGTGGTCGCCGTCGAAGACCGTCCCGTCGCGGCACACGATGTCGGCGCCGGCGCAGCAGCTGCCGCACATGCCCACGCCGCACTTCATCACGCGCTCCAGGCTGGCCTGCACGAACACCCCGCGCGCCGTTGCCGCGCGCACCACCCCGAGCATCATGAGCTCCGGCCCGCACGTGTACACGGCATCGAAGCGGCCCGCGCCGAGCGCCTCCTCGGCCGCGGCGGTGACCAGGCCCTTCCGCCCGCGGGAGCCGTCCTCCGTGGAGACCTCCACCGCGCGGGAGCCGCTCCCCCCGGGCGGCCGGCCGGCGGCCTCCTCGAAGAAGACCTCGCCCGCGGTCCTCGCCCCGATCAGCACGGTCACGTCGTCGTCCCCGCCGGCGCGGGACAGCAGCCTCATCAGGGGGACCATGCCGGTGCCGCCCCCGACCAGCAGGAGCCTCCCGCGCCTCACGTCGAACGAGTTCCCGTACGGGCCCCGCACCCCTATCAGGCCGCCCACCGCGGTCCCGAACAGGCCGGACGACGCGGGCCCGTGCCTGCGCACCGTGAACGCCGCCTTTCCTTCCCCGCGGTGCACCATCACGCTCATGGGAAGCTCGCCCGCGCCAGGCGCCCACACCATGGCGAACTGCCCCGGCAGGGCCGCGTGCATCGCCGCGTCCGTGAACGCCAGGGTGCGCACCGTGGGGGTCTCCTGCACGACCTCCTCCACCGCGCGCATCGCGGCGCGGTCCCGGGGGCCGCTAGCGCCGCTGCACGGCGAGCCCCACCACCTCCCGCACCCCGGAAAAGCCGTTGTCCTCCATGTACCGGCGCACCCCCGCGTTTATCTCCGAGAACACGCCCACCCAGCCGGCGCCCGCGACGGCGCTGCCCACCTGCACGGCGCTAGCCCCGGCCAGCATGAACTCCACGGCGTCCTCCCAGCAGGAGACGCCCCCGCAGCCGATCACCGGCGCCCCGTGCTGCAGGGCTATCTCGTACACGCACCTCACGGCTATCGGCCGTATGGGGGGGCCCGACAGCCCGCCTATGCCGTTGCTCAGGACGGGCCTCATCGCGGCCACGTCTATGGACATGGCGCGCACCGTGTTTATGGCCGTTATGGCGTCGGCGCCGGCGGCCAGCGCGGCCTCGACCGTGTCCATGTAGCGCGCGGAGCCCAGCCCGACCTTGGCTATGACGGGGGCGCCCGTCGCGCCCTTCGTGGCCCGGACCACCTCCCTCACCAGCGCGGGATCGTCGCCCACCTCCAGCCCGACCCTCGCCACGTGGGGGCAGGACAGGTTGAGCTCGTACGCGGCCACGGCTCCCCCGCACTCCTCCTCGAACAGGCCCGCCATCTGCTCGAACTCGGGCCCCGCCGAGCCCACCAGGCTCACTATGACGGGGGCCCCGCGCCGGCCGCCGGCCGCCGCGGCCAGCATGCCGGCCATGCTCCCCGCCCCGGGGTTCGAGAGGCCCACCGCGTTGAGCCAGCCGCCCCCGCGCACCCCGGTCACCGTCGGGTTCTGGTACCCGTCGCGCGGCTCGCGGCTCACCGACTTTGTGACCACGGCGCCGGCGCCGGCCTCCGCGACCCTGGCGAACACGTCGGCCGATATGCCGAGTATCCCCGACGCCAGCATGGTCGGGGCGCCGATGGTCAGGGACGGGCAGACCTCCGTCGACAGGCTCGGCGCCATCGGGGTGGAGGGCCGCCGTCGGGATATAACGGTTGACCCGGATCGGCGGCGTGGACTTGCGTCCATTGTGATCTGGGCGCGGATTGTTGCCGCTAGGCGTGGTTTCGGTTTGGGCGCAAGTCTGCACGATCGGCGGCCGGGCCCCGGGCGGCTCAGGCCCTCGCGACCTTGATGAGGTCCGCCATCCTCACGTGCATGCCGAACCGGTCCTCGTTCCGCTTCATGTACCTGAATATGGACAGGAAGTCGGGCAGCGACCCGAGCGCGAAGTTCCCGCGTATCTTGGACTGGACGAACTTGAACACCTTGGCGTACACCGCGTAGTGCTCCTCGACGGCCCGCCCGTACGCCCGCATGTCGCGCATGTTGTCCAAGAACAGCTCGGCGCACTGCATGGACGGTATTATCCCCTCGCCCAGCAGCGCGTACACGGTGCCTATGGACTCGCCGACGCCGACCACCTTCCCCGAATGGTACGGCTTGCACCGGTCCGGGGTGGCCAGGCGTATGGGGCGCCCCTTGGTGGCGACCACCCTGCCGCCGTGCTTTTCGAGGAACGCCTTGGTGGCCCTCACGTGGTTCTTGCGGTAGTCGCCCGCGCCTATGTGGGCCCACCTCTCGCCTAGGGGAAAGTACCAAAAGTACCCGGACATGCCCTCGAACGGCTCTATGTAAAAGTCGTCGTACGGCAGCCCCCCGTCGTACTCCACCTTGTACTCGTACGTGGGCAGGAAAAAGTCCTCCTTGATCTTGGGCAGGTAGGCCCTGTTGAACCCCGTGCAGTCCACCACCATGTCGTACTCCGCCTCCAAGTCGGGGAGGGGCGGGGGGCGGCCGTACCTCACGTCGCCGCCCGACATGAAGTCCTTGATGAGGGCCAGCTTGTCGTACGTGCACAGGCCCTTGAGCCTGATCTCGAAGCCCGCGCCGCCGCTCATGCGGACCCTCATGCTTTTTCCGTCGTGTATGAGGTAGTCGCCAAAGTTCCTCCCCGCCCTGCGGCAGAACTCCTCCAGGACGGGCCGTATCGTGCCCCACGCGCATATGGAGTCGTGCCTCTCCCTGCTGGACAGCTCGTACCCCACCGCCTCGTGCCCCGAGCCGGCGAGTCGGGACATGAGGTACGAGCCGGCCACGCCCATCCCCATCACGGCGATCCTCAACCCGAGCCGCCGCGCGGGGCGGCCCAATAAATATCTGGGACGGGCGCGGGCGTGCAGGCTTACGTCCATCGTGATCTGGGCGCGGGGTCGGGGGGCGGCTTGCCGTTGCTAGGCGCGGTTCCGGTTTGGGCGCAAGTCTACACGCGCGGGCGGGGCCCCCGGCCGGCCGGGCGGCGGGCGCGCGATCCCGCGCCGCCCCGCGCGTAGACTTACGCCCGCCGTGATCCGGGCGCGGGATCGGGGGGCGGCTTGTTGCAGCTGGGCGCGGTTCCGGTTCGGGCGCAAGTCTGCGCCGCCCCGCCGCTGTTAGATTTTTTAAGAGTCGGCCGGCCGGAAGGGCGCATGATGGAGGTAGTGCTTACCGAGCTCGGGGTAGCCGTGCGCGAGGGGGGCGAGGGCGGCCGGACGGCCAGGGTGTTCCCGTTCTCGCGCAGCGATCCCGCATCCGAGTACGTGGAGGCGAGGGCGGGCCGCGTGCCGGAGCCGCTGTCCGGGCTGGCAGGGTACCTGGCGGGCCTGGACTCGGGGGCGCTCGTGAGCGACGAGCCGCTCCTGCTCGCGCTCAAGAAGGGCGGGGCGGACGACTGCAGGCTCATGGATGCGGAGGCCCGCGAGCGCATCCAGTCCTCAAAGCCGGACGTGCTGGTGGAGTCCGGCCTGGCCGCGGACAGGGACGAGGCGCTGGAGCGGCTGCGCGACTTCGCCATGCAGCTCTCCTCGTCCAAGGTGGCCGCGGCGTCGGGCAGCCCCGACATGCACGTCATACAGGCCATAGGATCCCTCGACGAGATCGACCGCATGAGCAACGCGGCCGGCTCGCGCCTCAGGGAATGGTACGGCCTGCACTTTCCCGAGCTCGACAACATAGCTGACGGCGCCGCGGGGTACGCCAGGATAGTCCTGGCGGGGAGGCGCGACGGCCTCTCCGAGGAGGCGTTCAGGGGGGCCGGGTTCGACGACGCCAAGGTGCAGATGCTTTCGGTCGCCTGCGGGCACAGCCGCGGCGGCGAGATCTCCGACGGGGATCTGGCGGCCGTCCAAGGCATGGCGCGGCAGGTGCTGGGCATGCACGACCTGCGCAGGGAGCTCGAGGCGCGCGTGGAGGATCAGATGCGGGCGGTCGCGCCCAACCTGTCCGCCATACTGGGCGCATCGGTGGGGGCCAGGATCCTGGCGAGGGCCGGCAGCCTCAAGCGGCTGGCATCCATGCCGTCCAGCACCATACAGGTGATAGGGGCCGAAAAGGCCCTGTTCAGGGCGCTCAAGACCGGATCGCGGCCCCCGAAGCACGGGCTCCTCTTCCAGCACCCGCTGGTGCACGCCGCGCCGCGGTGGCAGAGGGGAAAGGTGGCCAGGGCCGTGGCCGCAAAGGCCGCGATAGCGGCCAGGGTTGACGTGTACAGCGAGGGAAGCATCAACTCCACCCTGCTGGAGCGGCTCAACGTCCGCGTGGGAGAGATCGGCAAAAAGTACAGCGAGCCGCCGCCGCCGGGCGAGCCGGAGCCGCGGGAGCGGGGGCGCGGGGGCGCGGCAGACGACCGGCCCCGGGGGCGCGGGGGCGCGGCAGACGACCGGCCCCGGGGGCGCGGGGGCGCGGCAGACGACCGGCCCCGGGGGCGCGGGGGCGCGGGACCGCCGGGCAGGCGAAGCCGCCCCGCAGACGACCGGGGGCGCGGGGGCGCGGGACCGCCGGGCAGGCGAAGCCGCCCCGCAGACGACCGGGGGCGCGGGGGCGCGGGACCGCCGGGCAGGCGAAGCCGCCCCGCAGACGACCGGGGGCGCGGGGGCGCGGGACCGCCGGGCAGGCGAAGCCGCCCCGCAGACGACCGGGGGCGCGGGGGCGCGGGACCGCCGGGCAGGCGAAGCCGCCCCGCAGACGACCGGGGGCGCGGGGGCGCGGGACCGCCGGGCAGGCGAAGCCGCCCCGCAGACGACCGGGGGCGCGGGGGCGCGGGACCGCCGGGCAGGCGCGGCGGCGGGGGCGCCAAGGGCAGGGCGGGGGGCGGCAGCCGCGGCAGGGGCAAGGGCGGGGGAAGGAAGCGGGGTGGCAGGAGCGGCGGCCCCCCGTGACAAGGTAGCCCCGGCATCCACCAGATGGCCCGGCGTCTTCCGGGTGCGGTGGGAGGGCCACGACAGGCTGGCCACGGCGAACCTTGCCCCAGGCCACCGCGCGTACAAGGAAAAGACGCTGGTCGCGGGGGGGACGGAGTACCGCGTGTGGGATCCGTTCCGCAGCAAGCTGGCCGCCGCCCTGCTCAACGGCCTCGACGAGCTCCCGCTGGAAGGGCGCTCGTCGGTCCTGTACCTCGGCGCATCTACGGGCACCACCGTGAGCCACGTCTCGGACATAGTGGGCGGCGGCGGCGTCGTGTTCGCGGTGGAGCACGCGAGCCGCGTGGCGCGCGACCTGCTGGACAGGGTCGCCTCGCGGCGCCGCAACGTGGTGCCCGTGATACAGGACGCCAGGAACCCCTCCGCCTATTTTTCCGTGTACGGCAAGGTGGACGTGGTTTACGCGGACATTGCCCAGCCGGACCAGACGGAGATAGCCATGTCGAACTGCAGGGCGTACCTCAGGGGCGGCGGCACGCTCCTGCTGGTCATAAAGACCAGGAGCATCGACGTGGTAAGGCGCCCGGACAAGGTCATAGAAGGCGAGCTTGCGAAGATGAGGGGCGGCTTTGAGGTGGCGCAGCTCGTCGGGCTGGAGCCGTACGACAGGGACCACGCGATGGCGGCGGTCCTGTACCGCGCCGCGTGAGCGCGGGCGGGCCGCCGGCCTCCTCCTCGATCTCGGCCACCATCGCCCTCACGGGCCTCCAGCTGGCCCTCACGAAGCGGGGCACGCGGCCGCCCCCCGCCGCGATGCGCGCCCTGGCGAACTCGACCGACCTGCGGTCGGACGGGTAGCCGCTTCCCACCGCCCCGCTCCCCTTTTCCGCGGCCGCTATGCGCGCCACCGCCCTGTCCCGGGCCACCTTTGCGAGTATGGACGCGGCGGCCACCACGGCGAACCGGCCGTCGGCGCGGTGGTGCGAGCGCACGTCCACGGCCCCGGAGACCATCGAGGATACGCGCCTCCCGAACCTGGCCGCGTTGACGTCGCAGGCGTCCACGTACGCCACGTCCGGCCCCAGCCGGGATATGACCGCCGCCATCCTCTCCGCCTCGAGGTGGTTGAGCAGGTGCCTCCTCACGCTGCGGTCTATCACGGGGGGGCTCACCCTGGCTATGCTGTGGGCGTCCGCCTCCGAGACTATCGCGCCGTACAGTTTTTCCCGCCTGGCGGGGGAGAGCTTCTTGGAGTCGCGCACGCCCATCTCCGCCAGGCGCCTGGCCCCGCGGCGGCTCGTGCGCACCCCGGCAACCACCAGCGGGCCCATCAGGGAGCCGCGGCCGGCCTCGTCGACCCCGCAGACCAGCATGGGCGGCGGCCCCGGCGGCGCGTTATTAAACCGTTATAGGCGGGCCGGGCGGGCCGCGCCAGCTGTGAGGCGGTTCGGCGCCGAGATGGTCGCGGTGACGGAGGGCTCCACCCGCCTGGTGGTGCCGGAGGCCTCGCTGGGCGGCCTGCCGCCGCCCGCGGAGCCGGCGTTCTTCAACCCGCGCGCCAGGCTGACCAGGGACGTCTCCGTGGCGGCGTGCGCCGCGTTCCTCGCACGCTACGACGGGCCCGCCGTCATGCTCGACGCGCTCTCCGGGCTGGGCGCGAGGGGGCTGCGCGTGGCCAACGAGGCGGGAGCCGGCAGCCTGGAGGCGGCGGTCCTCAACGACATAAACCCGCGCGCGCTGGCCCTGGCCGCCGAGTCGGCCGCGGCCAACGGGCTCGAGGGCCGCGCGGAGTTCTCCGAGGCGGAGGCGTGCCGGTTCCTGGCGGGGCGCTCCTCGCGCGGTCGCCGCGGGGCCATAGTCGACGCGGATCCCTTCGGCTCGCCGGCGCCGTTCCTGGACTGCTGCGTCAGGGCGCTGGAGCACGGGGGAATGCTGTCGGTTACGGCGACCGACCTGCAGGTGCTCAACGGGATGTTTCCGGGCGCGTGCGAGCGCAGGTACGGGGGGATCCCCGTGCGCCGGTCAGGATTCGGCAACGAGGTGGCCATCAGGCTGGTGCTCGGATGCCTCCGCCGCGTCACCGCGCGGCTGGGGCTCGCGTTCGAGCCGCTGTTCGTCGGGAGCGACCAGCACTACTACAGGGCGTTCGTGCGCCTCCTCGGCAGGCCGGACACCTCCAGCAACATGGGGCACGTGTTCAGCTGCGCGGAGTGCGGGGAGCGGGGGAGGGCGGGGGAGGGCGGGAAGGAACAGCCCGCCGTTGTCGGGGGCGGGCCGTTCGCGTGCGGCGCGTGCGGCAGGCCGGCCGGCCTGGCGGGCCCGCTGTGGACCGGCCCGCTGTTCGACGGGGAGTTCCTCCGCGACATGCGCGCGGCGGCGCGCGGCCTGGACGTGGGCGGGGCCTGCCGGCGCACGCTGGACAGGGCGGCGCAGGAGTGCGGGATGCCAGCCGCGTACCACACCCTGGACGGGGTGGCCTCGCGGCTGGGAATATCGCCGCCGCGCCTGGACAGGGCTGTGGCCCTCCTGCGCAGGGCCGGATTCTCGGCCAGCCCGACGTCGCTGGATCCCACGGGGTTCAGGACGGATGCGGCCGTCGCCGA
The DNA here is from genome assembly GCA_958295735.1 of uncultured Candidatus Cenarchaeum sp. Lineage (GTDB taxonomy): Archaea > Thermoproteota > Nitrososphaeria > Nitrososphaerales > Nitrosopumilaceae > Cenarchaeum. The sequence continues at coordinate 1,738,627 of OY282369.1, read as the reverse complement.
GATGCGCGGGGTGTTCGCGTAGCGCGCTACCCGCGGAACCCCAGGCACACGAGGTACTGCTCGCTGCTCTGCTTGCGGCTGGCCTGCGGCTTCGTGGCCTTCACCTTGGAAAACTTCGACCCCATATGGCCGCAGAACTCCGTCGCGTACTCCCCGTCGAACACCTTGAACACCGCGTTGCCCTTGCGCGCCAGCACCCCCTCCATGACCTCGGCCGCCGCGTAGTCCAGGGAGATCTGCCTGGCGTGGTCCACCGACCAGTTTCCGGTCACCCGCGGGGAAAGGTCGCATATCAGCGCGTCGGCCCTGCCGCCAAAGTACTCCAGCGCCGCCTCCAGCACGCTCCCGTCGCCCTCCACGTCCCCGCGGACGATCTCGGCCCCCTCTATCTCGTCGACGTACGCGGTGTCCACGCCCATCACCTTGCCGCGGTTGCCGGCAAGCCTCACGGCAATCTGCGTCCACCCGCCGGGGGCGCAGCCCAGATCGAGCACGCTGAACCCGGCCCCGATGATCCTGTACGACTTGTTCAGCTCCTTCAGCTTGAAGGCGGCCCTGCTCCTGAGGCCCTGCTCGCGGGCGAGCCTCCTGTAGTGGTCCCTCCTGGCCTCGGCCGGCTTCATGGCCGCCTTTTCGGCCTGAGCGGAGGCATGACCCAGTTCGCTATGAGCAGGCAGGTGCGGGGACTCACCTCCCCGTCGGGGGTGCATTTTTGCTCCACGTCGCAGGTGAGGCAGGGCGCCTTTTCTATGGACAGGGTGCTTACGGGCGTCTTTTTCAGCACCAGCCTGTACGTCCACCTGCCGTTCTCCAGCACCTTCTCCCTGGTGATGATCCCCGACCTCTCCAGCTTCAGGGCCAGCCTGGCCCCGTCCCTGTCGTCAAGCTTTATCCTCTTCCACGGCCTGAGCCTCTTCCACAGCTCTGCCTGCACCAGTCCCGCCGACTCGTAGTCCACCAGTATCTCGCACACCTTGTTGGTGAGCTCGTTCATGTCGACCCTGTCGATCTGGAAGTTCGCTATCTCCTCGGCGGACAGGGCCACCTCCATCTCCTCCTCCATCGTCTTTTCGCCTTTTGCGGAGGCGCCGGCCTTTTTCGACTTCTTGCCGCCGGGGGCCGGGGCCGCCTTCTTGCCGCCGGGGGCCGGGGCCGCCTTCTTGCCGCCGGGGGCCGGGGCCGCCTTCTTGCCGCCGGGGGCCGGGGCCGCCTTCTTGCCGCCGGGGGCCGGGGCCGCCTTCTTGCCGCCGGGGGCCGGGGCCGCCTTCTTGCCGCCGGGGGCCGGGGCCGCCTTCTTGCCGCCGGGGGCCGGGGCCGCCTTCTTGCCTCCGGTGGCCGGGGCCGCCTTCTTGCCGCCGGGGGCCGGGGCCGCCTTCTTGCCTCCGGTGGCCGGGGCCGCCTTCTTGCCTCCGGTGGCCGGGGCCGCCTTCTTGCCTCCGGTGGCCGGGGACGGGGCCGGGGCCGCCTTCTTGCCGCCGGGGGCCGGGGCCGGGGCAGGGGCCGCCTTCTTGCCGCCGGGGGCCGGGGCCGGGGCAGGGGCCGCCTTCTTGCCGCCGGGGGCCGGGGACGGGGCAGGGGCCGCCTTCTTGCCGCCGGGGGCCGGGGCCGGGGCAGGGGCCGCCTTCTTGCCGCCGGGGGCCGGGGACGGGGCAGGGGCCGCCTTCTTGCCGCCGGGGGCCGGGGCCGGGGCAGGGGCCGCCTTCTTGCCGCCGGGGGCCGGGGACGGGGCAGGGGCCGCCTTCTTGCCGCCGGGGGCCGGGGCCGGGGCAGGGGCCGCCTTCTTGCCGCCGGGGGCCGGGGCCGGGGCAGGGGCCGCCTTCTTGCCGCCGGGGGCCGGGGCCGCCTTCTTGCCGCCGGGGGCCGGGGCCGGGGACGGGGCAGGGGCCGCCTTCTTGCCGCCGGTGGCCGGGGCCGGGGACGGGGCAGGGGCCGCCTTCTTGCCGCCGGGGGCCGGGGCCGGGGACGGGGCAGGGGCCGCCTTCTTGCCGCCGGGGGCCGGGGCCGGGGCCGGGGCCGCCTTCTTGCCGCCGGGGGCCGGGGCCGGGGACGGGGCAGGGGCCGCCTTCTTGCCGCCGGTGGCCGGGGCCGGGGACGGGGCAGGGGCCGCCTTCTTGCCGCCGGTGGCCGGGGCCGGGGCCGGGGCCGCCTTCTTGCCGCCGGTGGCCGGGGCCGCCTTCTTGCCGCCGGTGGCCGGGGCCGCCTTCTTGCCGCCGGTGGCCGGGGCCGCCTTCTTGCCGCCGGTGGCCGGGGCCGGGGCCGCCTTCTTGCCGCCGGTGGCCGGGGCAGGGGCCGCCTTCTTGCCGCCGGGGGCCGGGGCCGGGGACGGGGCAGGGGCCGCCTTCTTGCCGCCGGGGGCCGGGGCCGGGGCCGGGGCCGCCTTCTTGCCGCCGGGGGCCGGGGCCGGGGACGGGGCAGGGGCCGCCTTCTTGCCGCCGGTGGCCGGGGCCGCCTTCTTGCCGCCGGTGGCCGGGGCCGCCTTCTTGCCGCCGGTGGCCGGGGCCGCCTTCTTGCCGCCGGTGGCCGGGGCCGCCTTCTTGCCGCCGGTGGCCGGGGCCGCCTTCTTGCCGCCGGTGGCCGGGGCCGCCTTCTTGCCGCCAGCATCCTTCGCGCCCCCTGTAACCACATCCTTTCCTCCAGCCTCTGCAACCTCCATCTTCCCGTCTCTCTTTCCGGCGCTCCCGGCCTTCGGCCTGGGCTTCGCTTTCGCCTTCAAGACATTTTCTACACCCGGTGTAGCCTTAACCTTCCCGGCATCTGATGCGGTCTCGGGCTTTCCGTCCTTCCCGCCGCCCGGCGCTTTTTGCCCCGGTTTCGCCTTCGCCTCGCCGCCGTCCGGCGCGGCCCCGGCTTTCTCGTTCTTTTTCCCGGCATCTGATTCGGTCTCGGGCTTTCCGTCCTTCCCTCCGCCCGGCGCTTTTTGCCCCGGTTTCGCCTTCGTCTTCGCCTTTCCTCCACCCGGCGCTTTTTGCCCCGGTTTCGCCTTCGCCTTTTTGTCCTTTTCCGCGCTCGGCGCAGGCCCCGACGGCTCGGCCTCCGCCGCCTTGCCGCTACCCGCCGCCTTGCCGCTACCCGCCGCCTTTTGTCTAGGCTTCGCCCCAGCCTTGGCGGCTTTCCCGCCGTCCGATGCCGCTACAACCCCCGCGGTCTTTCCTCCGCCGGCCGCCTTTTGCTTGGGCTTCGCCTTCGCCTTTGTATCTTTTTCCGCGCTCGGCGCAGGCCCCGACGGCTCGGCCTCCGCGGCCTTGCTGCTACCCGCCGCCTTTTGCCTGGGCTTCGCCTTCGCGGCCTTCCTGCCGCTTCCCGCCTTTGCGTCCTTTGGCTCCCCTCCGGCATCTTGCTGCCTGGCCTCGTCGTTCTTGCCGCCTGCGGCTTTGCCGGCCTCCTGTAGTTGCGCGGCAGGTTCGGCCCCGCCGCCCGGGCCGGCATCGGTTTCGGTCCCCGCATCTGCGGCCGCCGCGGCGCTCGCCCCCGTCCCGCGGACGTCCGCGTCGGCGGCGGCTTCCGCCCCTTTTTTCGCTCCGGCCACGCCGCCGCGATCGGGAGGCGCGGGGGACGTCGGCCCGACGGGCGCGCCGGCGCCGGATGCGCCCTGCCCGGAACCCGCGCTCCCGGAATCGTTGCGCAATTCGTCAGCCATGCGATCACTCGAGGCGCGGCGCGCCCGTTTTTGGGCCGGTGCCGATGTGCGACGTCGATTTCATCCTACGGAAAACACATCCCCTGCCGTGGCCGTCCGCGTCCCCGCCGCGTCGCTGACCACAACCCTGATCTCGTAGTTTCCGGGCTCGTCTATCGTCTTCAAGAACCCGCCGTTCAGGGGAATGGTGGAATTGGATCCCGCAAAGCACTGCTCAAAAAAGCCGTCCTGCGCCACCACCTCGTCGGTGGCCGCGTCGTAGATAGTCACGTACAGGTCGCCGCAGTCCAGCGCATCGTCCCGAACCGCCACCTGTATAGCCACCGGCTCCGTGGCCGAATAGGCCGGGTTCAGTCCAAGGATCTGCAGGGTGCCGTCGCCGGTTGCGCCGGACGCCGGCCTGTCGGGCGGCCACATTACGAGTTCCCTTCCCGGCTCCTGGAGAACTTGGGCCATCACGGAGCCCCCCAAGGCGAACGAGAGCAGCACCGGAAGGATGAATGCGAGGTAAACTACCCTAGAGGCCACCGTCCCAAGCGCGTTTTTCCCATATATCTATTTAAGGAACGGAAAGGTACGCGGTCAGCAGCTTCCGCTTCGCAGGCGCGAATCTAGATCAGCGGGGCCGTTTTCACGCCTGTGGCTGGCGGGTACGCGACCCCACACACGGAAAGGTGCGGGATCAGCAATTCCCGCTTCGTGGGCACGAGCCCAAACCTGCAGAAGCGCTTTAGCGCCCGTGACTGGCGGGCGCGCGGCCTCGTGCGCAGAAAGGCGGACACGGACCCGCCGCGATCCAGGCGCGGGGCCGGGGGGCGGCGCGCCGCCGTCTGGCGCGGTTCCGGTTTGGGCATGGGCCTGCGCGCTGAAAAGCGGCGCATCCCCCGCGCCCGCCGCGCGCGCGCATCGCCCCGCCGCCCTCGCGGCGCGCGGCGGCGATGCCGGGGCAGGGCCGGGCGGCGCGCCCCCGCCCCCTGCCGGGGGCGCGCCCGCCAGGCGGCGCCCGCGGGCGGCGGGGCGCGGGTCCCCGCGGTCCCCCGCCGCACGAGCGCGGGGGCTCCCCGGACCCCCGCCGGCGCCCCCTCGGCGGAGGGCCCCCGGCGCCGCGCGGCCGGGCGGAGGCCCCCGGCGCCCGCGGCTCCGCGCCGCGCCGGCCGGGCTCCCGGCGCGCCGGCGGTTCCCAGGCGGGCCGCGCTCCGCCCCCGCCGCCCCGCCGGCGCGCGGATCCGCGCTTCGGTGTTCGCATGAGTTAAATCAAAGTGATCGTCAGCAGGCGCACATGCGCCTCCGCAAGTTCCGCGTTCAGGCATACAGGTGCATCCACGACTCGGGGGAGATCATGGTGGGGGACCTCGCGGCGTTCGTGGGGCGCAACGAGAGCGGCAAGACCACCATACTGCAGGCGCTCACGCTGCTCAACAGGGGGGTGCGCGTGTCCGAGCTCGACCTGTGCGACGAGCTGGCCGAGGCGCTCAAGGAGGAGGTCAAGCTGGTGGAGGGCGAGTTCGTGCTCAACCAGAACGAGACGTCGATGATCAGGGACCGCTTCCCCGGCCTGCCCGACGTGACGAGGCTCCACATATGCCGCACCAACAGGGGCGACGACGCGCAGTACGACTTTGGGGACCTGGACATAAGCAGCGAGGAGAACAAGGCGCTCAACTCGTGGGAGAACTTCCGGGAGCGCATGCTCGCGTTCCTCGACTCCATACCCAACCACATCAGGATCCAGCTCGACGCCTCGTTCTTCAGGCCGGGAGCCCCGCCCGCCACGCGTGACGAGTTCGATGCGGCCATGGCGGACTTTAGCAACCAGTTCCACGTAAAGGCCGGCGACGAGCCCAAGGTGATCCACGAGTGGGAAAAGATGTACGGGAGCAAGGAGAACCAGTTCTCCAGCCTCCTCGCGGGGACGACCGATCTGGACGCGCTGGAGCACTTCATAGAGGAGAACCTGCACCCGCGGTTCGTCTACTTTTCCGACTACAAAAAGATCTACGGCAACATCAACCTGAACGAGTACATAAAGGAGTCCAAGGGGGAGAAGAGGGACGGCCTGGAATACATCGAGGAGTTCGACAGGGCCGAGACGGTGCGGAACCTGTTCTACCTGGCCGAGCTGGACGTGGACGAGATGGAGAGGCTGCACGACAGCCCGTCGCGGCTCATAAAGTTCCTCAACACGGCCAGCAACCGCCTCACGGACCGCCTGAACCCGGCCTGGAAGGGCGACCCAATACACGTGGACCTCAGGTACCAGCCGGGCAACATCATGAGCGTGGTGATATCGGACGTGCACAGGGACGGCACCATAACCAACACGGGGCTGCTCAACAGGAGGGCCGAGGGCTTCAAGTGGACGTTCTCGTTCATAGTGAACTTCGCGGCGGAGACGCAGAGGGCCGAGCTGAAGGAGGCCATACTCCTGCTGGACGAGCCGGCGCGCAACCTGCACCCCACGCAGCAGATGGGCATATCGGACCTGCTGAAGGACCTGGCCGGCTCCAACCAGGTCCTGTACGCGACGCACTCGCCGTTCATGATATTCGACTACACGCCGGGCAACCTGCTGGTCGTAGAGCTGGACAAGAGGCGGCACCTCAGCCGCATATTCTACGACTACTGGAACGCCGACGACAACACGCTCACGCCCATCCTGTACGGGCTGTCCAGGGGGCTGGTCCAGTCGATAGTGGACAGGGAGATAGGCACGAACTCGAGGCCCATAATAATAGTGGAGACCATGTCCGACAGCATGTACCTCAACGCGTTCGACAAGTTCCTGCAGGACCCCAACATCTCCATGAACCCGCTCAACGTGGTGCCCGCGTTCAGCAAGAACTCGGTGATGCCGCTGGCGATATTCTACAGGAACCACGGGTACCGGACGTTCGTCCTGCTGGACAACAGCGAGGAGTCCAAGCAGATATCCGCGCAGCTGGTGGACAACGGGTTTTCCAAGGTGCAGACCATATTCTTCGAGAGGGACGGCAGGCCGGTCCGCTCCATCGAGGACTACATGGTGGCCGACGACTACCTGCACGCCGTCAACCAGACGTACGAGATCAAGCTGAGGCGGGAGGGGTACACCAAGCTGACCGGGGAGGACGTCGAGGCCCTCGGCCGCGAGGGCGTGCTGGACGGCCTGCACGCCGTGTGGGAGGACCGCAGGGAGGACGGCTGGGGCAAGTTCGACAACGAGGAGATCACCAGGTACGTGTGCGAAAAGATAACGCTGGGCCAGACCGAGTTCCTCACCGACAAGACCAAGGACCAGTTCCGGTCGCTGTACCGGCTGATAGCCGAGCGCATACGCCAGTACGAGAACGCCGCGTCCCGCTCCGAGGCGGAGGCGGCCGCCAGGGCGGCGGCGCGGCGGGCAGCCCCCGCCGCGCGGTAGGGGGCGGCGCCGGCCGGCGGGCGCGACAATAAATGATAAAATATAGCGCGGCCCGCGGCGCGGCGTTGCCCGTACTCGGAGGCGGCCGGCGCGGCCCGCGGCCGGCGCGCGCGGCCCTGCCCGCCGCGGCCCTGGCCCTGGCCCTGGCCCTGGCCGCGCCCGCATGGCCGGATGCCTGGGGGCAGGAGGCCATACTGGCGAGCAGCGTGGGGTTCGAGCGCACCACCGTCATACAGTTCGAGAACGGGGGAGCCGCGGCCGCCGAGGCGTTCCGGCTGTGGCTCGGCCAGAACGCCTCCTTCAAGTCGTTCAAGGCGGAGCAGGGGTGGACGGGAACGAAGCTGCCGCAGGGGGTGCTGGTGTTCACGTCCTCGTCGGTCCCGGTGGAGAGGGGCGGGGCGATCAAGTTCGGCATAAAGACCGACGTCGAGGAGCCCGGAATAAACTGGAGGGCGCTCGACGGGGCCGGCAACAGCCTCGGCTCGGGCCTCACCGTGGCCTCCGGCCCCCCGTCGGGGCCGATCGCCGAGGAGCCGCCGCCCGCGCCGCCGCCCGTGGAGCTGCCGCCGCCCGCGCCGCCGCCCGTGGAGCTGCCGCCGCCCGCGCCGCCCGCGCCGCCTCCCCCGGCCCCCGCGGCGCCGCCGCCCCCGCAGCCCGGCGTCCTTCCCGGCTCGGAGTTCCGGCTGGTGCCGGAAAAGCCCGGCGCGGGATCCACCGTGCGCGTGGCGGGGCAGGGGTTCGGCAGGTCCCAGGCGCTCGACTTTTACATCGGGGGGGAGGCCCACGCCGCGTTCCGGACGGACGGATCCGGCAACTTCATAATCACGTCGCGTATCCCCGACGACCAGCCGGCGGACAGGGTCGAGTTTTCCGTGGCGGACTCGCTGGGGAACGAAAAGACCTTCAGCGTCCGGCTCGGCGCCAGGCAGGCCCCGGCCGGCGCGGGGGCCGGCGCGGGCGGCGGCCCGGGGGCCGGCGCGGCGCCCGCGATATCTGCATTCACCGACACCGTGAGCCCCGGCGGGACGTTCAGGATGGACGGGACCGCCGCCCCCGGGGCGCACCTGACCGTGACCGTGTCGCGCGCGGGAGGGGACGGCGCGGCCATAACCACCACCGAGGTGCTGGCGGGCGCGGACGGGACGTGGTCGTACGGCACGCTGGTCCCGCTCGATGCCGAGATCGGCACGCACGTGGTAGCAGTCACCGACGGCCGGGCGCGCCTGACCCGGGACATCTCGGTGGAGCACGGCACCGCCCTGCTGCTCGAGCCCACCAAGCGGCAGTTCGAGCCGGGGGACGCCGTGCGGTTCAACGGGACCGTCCTGCCGGACAGGGAGCTGGTGCTGGTTGTGGAGGATCCGCGGGGCGCCGAGGTGTTCTACGACACCGTGGACGTGGACAGCTCTGGCACCGTGTCGTTCGAGGTCGAGACGACGCGCGACTACGTGGCCGGCACGTACGTGCTGTTCGCGTTCCAGGGGGACCTGACGGCGACCGCCCACGTGGGCCTGGGCGAGCCGCCGGCGCCGCGGCTCGTGGCGAGGGCGGACCGCCTCAACTACGACGCGGGGGACGAGGCGCACGTGGCCATCGACGGCCCGCCCTCCGCCCTCATGTCGCTGCTGGTCATAGACTCGTCCGACCAGCAGGCGTTCGCGGACGTGGTGGTGCTGGACCCAGGGGGGAAGAAGGACTACGTGCTGGACCTGGCGGGCTACAAGTCGGGGGTGTACTCGGTGGTGCTCACGCACGGCAACACGCAGGCCGAGGAGGTCTTCTCGGTGGGGCTGCAGCCGGGCTCCGGGCAGATCTCCGTCAGGACCACGAAGACCGAGTACTTCCCCGGCGACCCCATACTGGTGTACGGCGACATGCAGAACAGGGGGAACTTCCTGGTGACGCTGTCCCTGATGGATCCCGGCGGCAGGGCGATCAGCACGAGGGAGGCCATCGCGGAGCCGGCCTCCGAGCCGTCCCTGGACAAGAGCAGGCTGTCCGTCGACTCGTTCAGGGTGCCGCGCGACGCGGGGCCGGGAACATGGACGGTCAGCGCGAGGAGCGGGAACAACTTCGACAACGCGATGTTCGAGGTGCTGGCAGGCAGCGCGAGCGACGAGGGGCTGACCCTGCTGGTGGAAAGCGTGGAGCGCTCCAGCACGCTGGCCGCCGACGTCGTCGAGTTCAGGGTGCTCGGCGCATCCCACACGCTCATCATATCCGTGGTGGCCGAGGACGGCACCGCGGTGGGCGAGGTCATAAAGCTGCCAGGCAAGTCGCCCGACTATACCTCGTTGTGGCCCGTCCCCGCCGAGCTCGGCCGCGGCACGTACACGATGACGGCCACCGACGGCATACACACGGCCAACGCCACCTTCGCGTACGGCGGGCCCTAGCGCGGCGCGGGCCCGGCCCCGCCGCGCGCGGGCGCCCGCCGGGCGCGGGTTTCCCGGCGCGGCCAAAGCTACCGTTTATTTACCGCGCGCCGCATGCAGCGGCGGCTGCGTTGGATCTTAAGGACAGGATAAACAAGCACCTGAACTTTCCGAAAAGGGGCGTCGTGTTCCGGGACGTCGGCCCCCTGCTCCGGGATCCGCAGGCCATGTCCCTCGCGCTGGACGAGTTCCAGAGGCACTTCCACGCGCGGGGCTACGACGTCCTGGCCGGGATCGAGTCGCGCGGCTTCCTCGTCGCCGCGGCGCTGGCGGTCAGGTGCGGCAAGGGCATGATCATGCTGCGCAAGGCGGGAAAGCTGCCCGGAAAGACGCGCAGGGCATCGTACGACGTGGAGTACGGCAAGGACGTCATGGAGGTGCAGGTGGGGGCGGTCAAGGCGGGGGAGCGCGTCCTCATATGCGACGATCTCCTGGCCACGGGGGGCACGGCCAAGGCCGCCGCCAAGCTCGTCGAGAGGCTGGGCGGGACCGTGGCCGGCTTTGCGTTCATGGTCGAGCTCACCAACCTGGGGGGCGCCGACCGGGTGTCGCAGTACAAGCGCCTGTCGCTGGTGAGGTACTAGGCGCCTTGTCGGGCGCGGGAGGGGGCGGGGAGCCGGCCGCCGAGATCGGTATATTCGGCGGCACCGGCATGTACGATCCCGGGGCGCTCGAGGATGCCCGCGAGGTAGCCGTGGAGACCCCGTACGGGAGCCCCTCCGACTCCGTGACCGTGGGCGTCATGTCGGGCAGGCGGGTCGCGTTCATGCCCAGGCACGGCCGCGGGCACTCCATACCCCCCCACATGATCAACTTCCGGGCCAACGTGTGGGCGCTCAAAAAGCTGGGCGTGAGCCGGATAATCGCCCCCTCGGCCGTCGGCAGCCTCAGGGAGGAGGCGGCGCCTGGGCACTTTGCGGTCCCCTCGCAGTTCCTGGACTTCACGAGGTCCCGAAAGGGATCGTTCTCGGAGGAGGGCTCCGTGGTGCACATATCCGTGGCCGACCCGTTCTGCCCCCAGCTCCGCGCGGCGGTGGCCGAGGAGGCGGGAAGGATGGGCCTGGACGTGCATCCCGACTGCACGTACGTCTGCATAGAGGGGCCGAGGTTCTCCACCAAGGCCGAGTCGCGGTTCTTCCGCTCCACGGGGGCCGACGTGATAGGGATGACGCTCGTCCCGGAGTGCCAGCTCGCCAGGGAGGCGCAGATCTGCTACGCCTCGGTGGCCACGGTCACCGACTACGACGTGTGGGCCGAGCGGCCGGTCACCGCGAAGGACGTGGTGCAGACGCTCTCGCGCAACGCGGAGCGGACCCGCGGGCTGCTGGCGTCGCTGGTTGGCCGGATCCCTGCGGAGCGCGGGTGCGCGTGCGAGGCCGCGCTCTCCGAGGCGAAGCTCTAGGCCCCCCTCGGGCGGCTAGCCGTCCGCGAACGACTCCTTTTTCAGGCCCTCCGGCACGGTGATCTCGCCGCGCACCAGACGGGCCTGCAGCTCCATGACCACCTCGTCGGGATCGTGCCCGAGGGCCGCCAGCCGCCTCTCCGTCTCCGCGGACAGCTTGGCCCCGACGTTCTGCCCGCCTATGCGCCCGAAGGCTATGGCGGTGAACCTGAACTCGTGGCCGCCCACCTCGAACTTCCCGCCCACCTTTGCGGCCATCTGGCTGCCTCGGACGCTGCTCACGTGCACTTTGACGTCCGGCCGCGTCATATCTCGACGGCCTCGTTAACGTGGTCGTCCACCAGGAAGCTCCAGTGCACTCCCCCCTCGCCCTCGTCCACCGCGAAGCCCCTGGCGGGCAGCGAGACCGCCTTCTCGCCGACGCACTCGTGGCCCACCGGCGCGCCCTCCTTCATCCTGACCAGCCTCCACCTGTCCCTGCCCTTCTGCAGCCTGCACACGACGACCGCCCACCTCTCGTCCGGGCCTATCCTCGGCATGCCCACCTGCTCGGCGATCGCCTCTATCCCGAGCTGCTTTTCCTCGCAGAACTGCTTCTTGCACGCCCCGCAGTGCCACACGTCGACGGAGCCTATTGTCCTCTCCTGCACGTTCACGTTGACTACCCCGAGGTACACCGGCTGGTGCGCGCACGACTCGGGATCCGGGCTCAACGCGCGCGGCCGCGCCCCGGCCTATTTAGTCCTTGCAGAGTCGTACGCGCCCTCCAGCGAGGCGCCCACCGCGTCGACCGCGTCGTTGCGCCCGAACTTCGCGCCCGACCGCTCGCACGCCCTCCTGTACATGTTGACCGCGGCGAACCGCGGGTGCGTCGCCTCGAACCGGCCGCCGGGCATCTCTATGAAGGACCCCGCGGCTACCAGCGACTCGGCGGCCCGCCGCGCCTCGGCCTCGGGGATTCCCAGTCCCGCGGCCGCCCGGCCCGGCGTCTGCATGCCCTCCGCGGTGACGAACAGGAAGACCCTGGCCTGCGTGCGGGAAAGCCCGATCTCCGACACCAGGATGCGCTCCGCCTCGCCCCCGTCCACGGGCCGCGCCCGCCGCGCCGGCCTAAAAACGGTTCCCCCGGCGCGCGCCCGGGCGGGGAAGGGGGCCGTTGCGCGGTTGCGCGCCCGGGCGGGGAAGGGGGCCGTTGCGCGGTTGCGCGCCCGGGCGGCGGAGCCGCGCAGGCGCGCGCTACGGCCGGGCGGCGCCGGCCGCCGAAGCCGCTAGCGGGGGCCCGCGGCGCGCGATCCCGGCCCGGGCGAGGCCCGGCATCGCCAAGCAGGCCCGGCGGCGCCCCGCGCCCACCCCGCGGACATGCGCCCGGCGCGGATCCCGCCCCCGCGCCTACCTGCTCCTAGGCCTGACGAACAGCCTCCGGGCCACCTTGACGGCCAGCGCCATCGCGGCTATGTGCACCACCACCCCGACTATGGACGCCAGTATGACGTCGTCCAAGATTCTCCAGCTTATGGCAAATGCGGAGAGCGACGGCGCCAGCACTATCAGCGCGACGGCCGTCCCCCGCAGCAGCTCAGTCCTTGTCGAAAGTCCCGCGCCCCCGCCTCCTCCGGCGCCCAACGTTGCGCGCACGGCGCCGGCGGCAATAAAAACCAAGTCGGCGGGAGCCTCCGGGCATCCGCCCGCGCCTCCCCTCCGGGGCCGGCGCGCCCGCGGGGCGCCCGGGCGGCCGTAGGCTGGCGCGCGGCAGGGGGCGAGATCGGGAGCGCCGCCCGTCGATCCTTTATATTTGGCAGAGCGGGATCTTTGCCGTGGCAAGCTACAAGGGGACGTACTCCACGGAGCAGTCGCTCAACTTCGTCATACCGGTGGCAGTCATACTGTTCCTGGGGGCAGTCTACGTGATGTCGAGCAGCTCCGGCGAGGGGTTCGTCAGCTTCATCCTGGTCGGGGGCGCAGCAGTGACCATGCTCTACTGGGTGAGGGTGCTCAGGAAGCTGGCGACCGACTACAAGCCGCAGTACGTCGCGCGCGAAAAGGAGACGAAGAACTGGGTGTACGATCTCATGAAGGGGGAGTCGGAGTACATCTTCGTGGCCGAGGTCCCGGGACCCGAGGACCGCATAATGGTGAGGCTCATAGACGGGGTGCTGTACATCAGGGGTGGGGGCGGGTTTTCAAAAGACGTCGACATCGAGGGATCCGCTGACATGCAGATAAACGACTTCAAGTACCGCAACGGCGTCCTGACCCTCCGCATACGCGGGCAGTAGCGGGCGCCGTCCCCAAATAATCGGAAGCGGTAAAACGCAACTACTCGGCATCCTGATGCCGCGGCGGCGGGCGGCGCTCCTCTTCCTTCCGTCACGGTCAGAACAGCGTCGCCGGATGCGCGGGCGGCGCTCCTCTTCCTTCCGTCACGGTCAGAACAGCGTCGCCGGATGCGCGGGCGGCGCTCCTCTTCCTTCCGTCACGGTCAGAACAGCGTCGCCGGATGCGCGGGCGGCGCTCCTCTTCCTTCCGCCCAGCCGGCCGGCCGCCATCACATGCTCTTGGCGACCTCGAGCTTCCGCGGCAGGTACTTGTCGGTTATGTTGGTCAGGCCGTACTTTGAGAACGCCTCCAGCTCGGCCTTGCGCTTGATCCTCAGGAACACGTCCAGCTCCCTGCGCCACACGCCCTTCTTGTACCGCGGATCCTTCTTCAGGTCGTGGCACCGCTTGATGTCCGACTCGGTCATGGGTATGGTGGGCAGCTTGTACTCCTCTATGTCGGTGGCCCACACCCCAACCCACTTGGCGTCGGGCACCGTGAGCTCCCGGAGGTGGGCCGCGTTGGCCGAGCCGGACTTTATGACCATCGCTATGTGCTCGCCGTACACGTCGCCGTCAGTCAGTATTATCACGGGCAGGCCCAGCTCGTCGTGGAGCCTCCTCAGGAGCGTCCTGGTGGAGCGGGGCGCCTGCCCTCCCGTGTCCACTATTATGGACTTGAACTTCTTGTCCACCTGCTCCTCAACGAACCGCGTGAACAGGCCGCCCTTCTCCACGGCTATCACTATCTCGGCCCCCGTCCCCACGAGGTCGGCGGTGGTGAGGCTGGGGCCGATGGCGTACCCGTCGGGGTGGTTGGACAGGTTCATCTTCTTCCCCTCGTAGCCGGGCACCGTGTACTCTATGTCCAGGTCGCCGAACACGCTGCTCCGCTCCTCGGGGAACACGTGGAAGTCCTCCCTGGGCTTGGCGAGGACTGCCTCCAGGTCCACTATGATGTTGTCCGACTCGGACTGGTCGTCAAAGTCGACCGCGAACGCCTGCGACGAATAGTACACGTCCCTGAGGGTGGACGACTTTTTCTCCTTCGTGAGCCTGTTGGCGAAGAACGCCAGCCACATCAGCTGGGTGAACGAGCGGAGCTGCGAGGTGTTCTTCGAGCTGCGCACGGCGGCGCTCTCGCCCAGCACGTACTGCCTGACGCGCTCGTCGTACACTATGTTGCGCACGGACCTGCTGGGTATGGAGACCTTCGGGAACTTCCCCCCGTCCAGCTCCTCGTATATCCTGGCGCCGTGCTCCTTCAGCAGGCCGAGCAGAATCTTCTGCCTGTCCTTGGCGCTGACGCGCTCCGCCGCCTTGCGCCTCTTTCGGGCCATTAGGCCGCCTCCGCCTTCGGCCAGGCCACGATCAGCACGCGCTTCATGCTGCGCAGGGGGCGCCTGCGCCATGCGGCGCCGTTGATCAGCGGGCCGGCGGCGCCCGGATCGGCCGCAGGGTAGCGTTCGGCGCCCCATTCCGCCATGAGGCGGCAGGCCGCCTCCCGGGCGGCCCCGTCGTCCCTGGCGGTAAAGTCGCACGTGCGGGCGTTGATGCCTGCCCGCGCGATGAAGTGGCAATAGTGCGGGCCGCCGTCGGCGGGCTCGGCGGCAGCGGCGCCAGGCCGGGCGCCGCGTGAGCCCGAAGGCGCGGGCTTTTGGCCCGGCTTGTCCGCCTTTGCCGCTTTGGTGCCGAACAGGGCAGCGCCGAGCGCGGTAGCGCCTAGCACGAACTCTTCGTCGAGCATCATGTCGAGCATGCTACCGGCCTCCCCGGGCGCCGGGCTTGGCCGCCGCCGCCGCCGCCCCGCCGGGCTTGGCCGCCGCCGCCGCCGCCCCGCCGGGCTTGGCCGCCGCCGCCGCCGCCCCGCCGGGCTTGGCCGCCGCCGCCGCCGCCCCGCCGGGCTTGGCCGCCGCCGCCGCCGCCCCGCCGGGCTTGGCCGCCGCCGCCGCCGCCCCGCCGGGCTTGGCCGCCGCCGCCGCCGCCCCGCCGGGCTTGGCCGCCGCCGCCGCCGCCCCGCCGGTCGCCGCCTCGGCCTCGCGCTCCGCGGCCAGCATCGCCCCGTAGTCGGGCTCGGATTTTTTGCCTGCCAGCTCCGTGCAGAACTGGGCTATGAGCGGGACGTATTTCGAGTACAGGTTGGCCCTCTTCTTAGCGGCCTCGGCCCTGCCCTTCCTCTTCATGTACGAGGCCAGCTTCCTCAGGAGATACTGCAGGGCCAGCCTGATCTCCTTCTCGATCTCCTGCCTGTCCGCGACGTTCTCCTTGCCCACCGTCTTGTACGGTATTCGGGTGGAGCATATGTGCGAGACTATCACCAGCGGCGGGTCGGGCCCCACGCTGTACCTCTTCCAGTCTATGTCGTTGGAGACCTTCAGCACCACGTCGCTCCCCTCGTCGTACAGCAGGGGGATCCTGTTGGCGAACCTGTACACCTTGGCCCCCCGCGTCTGTATGCCGCCCCCGTACGCCACGCCCATCTCCACCACGAACGGGAACCCCGAGTACGCGGAGGCCGAGCGCTGCACCACGGACGAAAAGTCGGGCTCGAAGAACTTGCGGATCCCCTTCTCGAGCGGCTCGGCGCCCAGCGGGGCCAGGCAGCTGGGATCGGGAGGAAAAAAGTCCGTGAATTTTTGCAGCGCCTCGCTCAGCTTCACCAGCTCCTGGTTGGTCATCGTGCCCAGCCGGTGCTCCGGCCTGAACCCGGCGAACTTCGCGAATTTTTCTGCGGTCGACTTGCCCACGCGCTGGAACCTCTTGGTCAGGAACGCGGTCAGGGTGTCGCCGGCGGCTATCTCCGCGAGCGCCTTGTAGTGGTCGGCGTCGGGCCCCATTCCCACCGTCCTGGACTCGGACGCGTCGTAGTCCCAGTACGTGACCGTCCGGTTGGCCGCGTCGATGTCGTCCACGCGCACGCGGGACAGCCCCGCCATGTCCCTCCCGAGCAGCGCCATGAGCGCGGCCATGAGCCTAGCCTGGCCGGTGAGCTTGGTCCACTTCTTCTTGGCGCCGGCCAGGGCATCGCCGAGGCTCCCGCCCTTCTTGCCGCCGATGCCAAGCTCCTTGTTCACCTTCTTGGCCAGGGCCTCGTCGGCCCTCGGCATCTCGCGCGCGTTCTCGACGGTCATCCTGCGTATGGTCTCCACGTCGACCCCGTACGGGTGGGGCCTTATCACGGTGGGCGGCTCGGGCATCGACGCCACTATGCGCTTGTACTGGAACCGCGCGCCCTTCGGGTCGTCGAACGTGACGGACGCGTACGGGGTGATCAGGGACGTCTGGTACACGTAGTCGCGGATCCTGGAGCCGGCCTTGGAATAGTCGCCCTCCAGGCTGATGCTCACCGAGAGGCCCCTCTTGGCCGCCTCGACCCTCCTGTGCTTCAGTATTACCGGCTTGTTCTTCTGTATGTCCAGCAGCAGCTCGTACTCGTCCCTCCACTTGCCGTCGGTGGAGCTCTTCACCACCACCGGCCTGTTGGTGGTTATCTGGCCGTACAGTATGGCCATGGTGGCCCCGAGGCCGAACATGCCCCTGGCCTGCTTCAGGCCGAACTTGGATCCGTACAGGACCGTCCCGAAGGCCAGGGGGATCTGCGAGGACTCCACGCCGGGGCCGTTGTCGGCCACGGTGAGCACGTACGGCCGCGGGTCGGGCCTGTCCCTGTCGACGGCCCTTATGGACAGGCGTATGTCGGGCGGCGTCCCGCTCTGGTCGCAGGCGTCCAGGCCGTTCTCGACGAACTCCCTGACCGCCGTGTACAGCGAGCGGGTGGGGTTGCTGAACCCGGCCAGGTCCCGGTTCCGGTAGAAGAACTCGCTGGGCGATATCTGGTTGAATTTTTCCCTAGGCGGCATCGCGGCCCTCCCACAGAAGCATCCTCTCGGCCTTCTCGCGGCGCCGGGCCGACTCCAGCCTGCCGTACACGGCGCCGTGCATGCTCCCGCTGGAGAGCGACGATATGGCCCCGACGGCCTGGCGGAGGCCCGCCGCGCTGCCGATGACGGCCACGGTCCTGCCGTACACGGATATGCGCGTCCCCGTGAGGCTTTCCATGTTCCTCCTCGCCCTCCCGCCCTCTCCTATTATCCTACCCTTTATCCGCTCCATCTGGGCGCGCGACTTGCCGGCGAACTCCCTCAGGTCCAGCACGTTCAGGGCGTTGTCCCCCTCGAGCAGCAGCATGGCGTTGCCGGGCGAAAAGCCGCGGCCTATGGCGGAGACGATCTCGGCCGCCTTGAAGGGGAGGAACTCGTCCCCGCCTCCGCCGGCGGAGGAGGACGACACCCGCACCTCGCCGCCGTCCACGCCCACGGACACCCCGCACGCCTCCTCTATGGCGTACTTGGTGGCCCCTCCCCTGCCTATGAGGACGGCCACCCTGTCGGCCGGTATCCTGACCACCTTCTCGAACATCACGGCGGCGCCAGCACCCCCTCCAGCACCCTGCCCGGATCGTCGACCGCCACCCCCCTCTTCTCGAAGAACCTCGTGATGTTCGCGATGTCCCTCTTGAGCAGCGGGCCGGCGTTGGGGTGCCTGGCATCCACGGCGGAGCCCATGTCGAACAGCCTCAGCCCCCCCGCCTCCTTGAACATGTTGTACGGCGAGAGGTCCCCGTGCACGAGGTTGGCCTCCCTGTACAGCCTGCCCGCTATGGAGACGGCCTCCCTGTAGTCGGCCTCCCCGCACTCGCCAGCCGACTCCTGCAGTGTGGGGCACGGGGCGCCGCCCTCGCCCACGAACTCCATGGCCAGCACGTTGCCGGAGACGTGGATCGGCTCGGGCACCGGGAGGCCGCGCCCGAAGCACAGGCGGAGGTTGGCGAACTCCTTCTTGGCCCACAGGTTCACCATGTTCCTGGTCCCCTTTTTGATCCTGCCGAACCGCGGGTCGCCGGTTATGTACGGGGCGCGGCGCTTGAAGCTGGCCGTGCTGACCAGGTAGATCTTGAGGGCCACGTCCCTCCTGCCGCCCGCGCCGGCCGCCCAGAACAGGACCGACTCCTTCCCGGCGCTGACCGCCCCGTTCACGTACGATATGATGCGCGAGTTGATCATCCCGTACAGCCTCATCACGGTCGGCTTGTCCAGCACCTCGTTGACCACCTTCCCCCCCTTGAAGCCGTCGGAGCGGCCGGCGCCGGAGCGGCGCGTCTTCTTCCCGCCGGCCTTCTCCAGTATGCGGTTCGCTATGCGCATCTCCATGCCCCTGTCGACGCATCCGGCGTCCGGGGCCACCCTGAAGCCGCAGCGGGTCACGATGCCGCACGCCCTATCCGGCGGCCGCGCGGCTCAAAAGTCCCGCGGCAGGTGGTTGTTGTTCTTCAGCCAGTCGACCTGGGGCAGCGTGAACCGCCACACGATGTCCCCCCGCTCCGTTTCCTTGAAGTCCCACGGCGCTATGACCACTATGTCGTTGTCGCGTATCCAGATCCGGCGCTTCAGCTTGCCCCGGATCCTCCCGCGCCGCGTTATGCCGTCGGTGCACTTGACCAGCACCTGGTCGCTCCCCAGCAACTTTATCACCCTGCCCAGCATCTCCTCCTCCTCCGGCAGCCTTATCTCCTTGAGCGCGCTCTCGTTGAGCACCTTGCGCTTTCCCACGGGTTGAGTGCGGGCCGTTACCATATAAGTTGTGCACGCGCGGCGCCCCCGCGGCATCACATGTTGAACACGATGAGGAACGGCACGCCGCCTATCTTCTTCACGCCGCCCTCGGATCCTATCCCCAGGCTGACGGCCAGGCCCACGGCGCGGCGCCCCACCATGTTTATGATGGACGAGCCGCGCATCAGCCTGCCCGCCTCCTCGCCGCCGACCGTCCTCTCGCCGTAGAACTCCTTGGTGATGCTCATGGTGGGCCCGCCGCCCCCGCCGCCGACGTCGGTCCCCAGCAGGTCGGCATCGCATATGTTCAGCATGGGGTTGTCCCTGTACCTGGCCACCCTCACGCAGAACGCGGGAGCGGGGGCCATCACGCGTACTTGCCCTTCAGCGTCGCCTTCGCGCCGCACGCCTCGCAGGTGAGGAACGATATCCTGTTGGCCTTCGAGATCCTGGTGTCGGGGCTGCCGCAGGTGGGGCACTCCAGGTAGTCCTTGACGTATATGTTGAACAGCCGCGTGAAGTCGTCCGGGTCCCTCTTCCCCACGAACATCGCCTTGTCGCCCATCCTCTCGGCCGGCACGGCGAACTCCTTGGACAGGTACTGCAGGACCTTGTCCGGATCCCGCCTGAGGACCTTCGGAAAGTCGGAAAAGTTGCGCAGGAAAGTCTTCTGCCCCTCCCACATGACGTCGACCGGCGGGAGCTCGAACCTGCCGCTCGCCTGCTCCTTCTCGGAGAGGCTGCCCTCTATCCTCTTCAGGAGCCCCACGTACTCCTCCTTCCTGCCGCCCACGGGCGGGAACGCCGCGGCGCACCTATATGTCTATACGGGGAGGCGGGGCTTACGCCCATCTCGATCTGGGCGCGGGATCGTGGGGCGGCTTGTTGCCGCTAGGCGCGGGATCGGTTTGGGCGCAAGCCTACACGTCCCGCCGTGTGGACTCACGCCCGTTGTGATCTGGGCGCGGGATCTGGGGGCGGCTTGCCGTTGCTAGGCGTGGTTTCGGTTTGGGCGCAAGCCTACACGAGGCGGGGCGCGATCGGGCCCGCTGCCGCCCGGGCGGGGGATCGGGGGGCGGTTCGCCGCCGCCGGGCGCGGCCTCGGTCCGGACGAGCCCGCGCGGGGGGAGGGCGGAGCCCGTGTTGTGTGATATTTTTCACACGCATGGGCTAAATATGGCCCGTCGCGGCGGCCGGGCATGGTAGAGGCGTACTGCGTCAAGTGCAGGAAAAAGACGGCCATGAAGAACCCCAAAGAGACAATGATGAAGAACGGGCGGCCCGCCGTGAAAGGAACCTGTCCCAAGTGCAGCAGCGGCATCTTCCGCATAGGAAAGATGTAGGTGCTTCGGGAAGACCGGCGGGCCGGCCCCTTTTTTGTGCGCGCCTGATTCTGCCGCGCGGGCGGCGTTGCGGAGGATCCCCGCCGGGGCGGGGCAGGCACTGCCAGTATTGCGACTTGGCCGAGCCGGCCAGGGAGAGTATGTGCCCGACCTTCTCGGATATGGCAGGCACTGCCAGTATTGCGACTTGGCCGAGCCGGCCGCGCGCGGGCGCCCGGCGTTGCCGCCGCGCGCCCGCCGGCCGCTGGCGCGAGAGCGCCCCCGCCGATCCTGGTCCGCGCCTACGGAGGCATCCGACCCCTTGCCGTGGCCGCGCACGGGGCCGCGGACTAGTCTATCCCATAATCATGCCTACGGCGACCGAGGCGGGGCAGTTTTTCACGCCTAAAATTCAAGTTGTGGGATGGACTACCGCGTGTTGCGACTTTAATTAGGAGTGCCGTCCCGGAGGCCCCGTGGCCGGGTACAAGGAAGCGGCAGTTGCAGTCCTGCGGGACGCGGGCGGGCCGCTAGGATACCAAGAGATCACAAGGCGAGCCATAGATGAAGGGCACCTTAAGCCCAGAGGCCGCACGCCGGTGGCGAGCATGAGCGCCGCCCTGTACAAGAACATCAAGGTGAGGGGGGAGGCATCAGAATTTAGGCTAGTGGATAAAAACTCGTTTGAGCTGCGCCGCGACTCCACGAAAGATCGCGGCAAGGACGACCCCGGCGACGGCGGACGGGCCGATCCGGTGCAGGACGACGCGGACGGCAGAACCGCATCCGCCGACAATCTTTTTGCAAAAGGCGGGAAGGCCGATCCGGTGCAGGACGACGCGCAGGATGCGGCGGGGTCGCGGCGGATCGGGGCGGCGGGCAGGTTTCGGGTGATGAGCGAGCTGCTGTTCCGCGGGTACGGGGTGGACCGGAGAG
This sequence comes from uncultured Candidatus Cenarchaeum sp., assembly GCA_958295735.1. Classification (GTDB taxonomy): domain Archaea; phylum Thermoproteota; class Nitrososphaeria; order Nitrososphaerales; family Nitrosopumilaceae; genus Cenarchaeum. The sequence continues at coordinate 1,717,568 of OY282369.1, read as the reverse complement.
GCGCCGGCGACGGCATCGACATAAGGGCGAGCAAAGGCCGCGACAATTTCCGCATACAGGTAAAGGCGGTCACCAGGAACAATAACGACAGGTACATTACCAGCATAAAGAAGCAACCGTTTGACAAGAACGACGCGCCGAACATGTACTACGTCTTTGTCCTGCGGGATCCGGGAAACAAAATCAACTTTGTGGTCATGTCGTCCAGGGACATAAAGAAGAGGATCGGGGGCGGCGACATCACGTCAAACCGGGCGGGATACCAGGCCAGCTTCAAGAAGGACGGCGGCGAGATTTTCCTCGGATCGAGGGACGTGGAATTGTACCGGAACGACTGGGATCTGGGTTAGCCGGGGCGCCGCGCGGGGCCGGCGCGGGCGGCTGGGCCGGGGCGCCCTAGCCGGCAGGGTAGGTTTACAAGAAGGGGCCGGGCGCGGGCGGCGGAATGGCGTCGCGCAAGGGGATCGCCGTCACGGCGGGAATATTGGGGGCCGTGACCGCCGCGAGCTTTCTGGCGTGGGCGATCCCCGGCGGGAACGAGGCCTCGTTCGTGGTCTCCGACCACGGGGGGTACCTGGACGGCGTGGGCAGCATAGTGGGCGCGCTGGACGAGGACCTGGACGCCGAGCTGGCGCGGCTCGAGGCGGGGGAGATCCGGGCGGACGAGTACGCCGCGGCGGCCAGGGCGACGTCGGGGCAGATGCGCGCGCAGATGATCGAGCTCGTGTCCGTGGACGCCCCCGCGGAGTGGCTGGAGAGCTACTCCGCGTACCTGGACGCGCTCCGCAAGCACGACGCGCGCGTCAGGGAGACCATAGTGGCCGCCGAGTCCGCGGACGAGGGCGGGATGCGGCGGGCCCTGGAAAAGGCGGCCGCCCTGGGGGAGGAGGCCGCGGAGCTCGCCGCCGCCTCCCGCGCGGCGAGGCCGTAGGGCGGCGCGCGCCGATGCGGCAAACCCACGGGGCGGCATCGGGAAATCCTTAAAATCAATCCGGCCCGGATCACGCCGCATGTCGCAGGAGATCAAGGGCCTGCCCAAGGGGATCCGCTCGTCTGCCGCCAGGCGCCTGCTGGTGGTGTGCGTGGACAGGGACGACGACGTCGGGCAGAAGACGGGGATACAGGCCCCCGTGGTGGGGCGCGATGCCTGCATAGAGGCGGCGCAGAGGCTGGCGCTCGAGGATCCGGAGGATGCCGACTCGAACTCGATGTTCGCGGCGATAAAGATCTACGAGGACCTGGTGAGCAGGGGGTACGGGGCCGAGGTGGTCGTGGTGGCGGGGGTGCCCGACCGCGGCGTCCAGGCGGACGAGAGGATCGCCTCGCAGATACGCTCCGTCCTGGAGGGGCGCCCGGCGGACGGCGCCGTCATCGTGTCCGACGGCGAGGACGACGAGAGCGTGATACCGGTGATCCAGAACGTCGTCCCCGTGGTCTCCGTGCAGAGGGTGGTGATGAACGTGAGCCGCAGCGTGGAGTACTCGTACGCGGTGCTGGGCAAGTACCTGAAGATGGTGGCGTACGACTCGAAGTACTCGAAGTTCTTCCTGGGGGTGCCCGGGATGCTCCTGCTCATAGGCGGCATCGGGACCGTGATGGGGTACACCACGGAGATATTCGCGGTGCTGGTCAGCATACTGGGCGCCGCGTTCCTCGTGCGCGCGTTCGACGTGGACAGGGCGTGGTCCAACTGGACCAAGCCCACCCCGTCCGGGTTCGTCCGCATGTTCACCACCGTGGCCGGGATAATACTCATGCTGTCCTCGGTGCCCGCCGGCCTGTCCGTGGCCGGCCTCGACATCATAGAGCAGAACGCCGAGCTCATATCCATAGTGTCGAACCGCGCGCTCGTGGGGCAGTTCGTCTCCGGCATGCTGCCCATACTGTGGGTGGGGCTGGGGACCGTCTTCGCCGGGATACTGCTGAGCAACTGGCTGGCGGGCGTGAGGCACCACATGGCGGACGTGCTGAGGCTGGTGGTGCTCGGCGCCCTGTACCCCACGGTGTCCCAGTTCGCCGACGTCGTGATAGGCGGCGGCAGCCCGTTCACGCTCATACCGCCCCTCCTGGCCGGCCTGGCCGCCACCACCGTGGCGGCGGCCCTGCTGTTCAGGAAGTTCAGGGGGAAGCGGGCGGCCCCCGCGGGCGGGGAGGCGGCACAGGTAAAATAGGGGGAGGCGGCCGCCGGGTCGGGGGCGGGAGGCTGGCGGCCATGGACGTAAAGGGGGCGGCGCTCCACGCGTCGGGGCTGTACCGGCTGTACACGAGGCGGCTCGAGAGCGAGATCCGCCACGGCGCCATACCCAACCACGTGGCCCTCATACTCGACGGGAACCGCAGGTGGGCCCGCAGGAACCTCAACTTCGCGCGGATCGGCCACCGGAGGGGCGCCGACGCGGTGGAGAACCTGCTGGACTGGTGCGAGGAGTTCGACATACGCATAGTGACCCTGTACACCCTGTCCGCCGAGAACATGGAAAGGGAGGACGAGGAGCTGGGGCTCCTGTACGAGCTGATAGGGGCCAGGCTGGAAAAGCTCAACGAGGATCCGAGGATACACGAGAGGCGGATGCGGGTCACCGCCATAGGCAGGACCGAGCTGCTGCCGGACCGCATACGCGGCGCCCTGCGCAGGCTGGACGAGTCCACCGCGGGGTACGGCGACCGCTTCCTGAACATAGCCATCGCGTACGGCGGGCAGGACGAGCTGGTCGACGCGGTGAGGAAGATCGGGCGGAGGATCCAGGACGGGAGCATGCGCCCGGCGGACGTGGACAAGGGCGTCATAGAGTCGAACCTGTACACCTCGCACCTGCCCCAGTCCTCCCCCGACATGATCCTGCGCACGTCGGGCGAGAAGAGGCTGAGCGGGTTCCTGCTGTGGCAGAGCGCGTACAGCGAGCTGGTGTTCATGGACGTGTTCTGGCCCGACTTCAGGAAGATAGACCTGATGAGGGCCATACGGATGTTCCAGAAGAGGAGGAGGCGGATAGGCAGGTGATCCGGAGGGGGCCCGTGGCGCGCGTGGTCTCGGCCGGCGCGGTGGTGTACCGGGAGGACGGCGGCTCGCGGCTGTACCTGCTGCTGCACTACCCGTCGGGCCACTGGGACCTGGTCAAGGGCAAGATGGAGGAGGGCGAGTCGGCGCGCCAGACCGCGGTGCGGGAGGCGATGGAGGAGACCGGCATAGTCGACCTGCAGTTCGTCGACGGGTTCGAGGAGTCCGTCCGGTACGACTTCCATCGCTCCGGCCGGCGCGTGCGCAAGAGGGTCATATTCTACCTGGCCCGCACCCGCGCCGAGGACGTCACGCTCTCCCGCGAGCACGTCGGCTTTTCGTGGCTCGGCTTCGAGGACGCGGTGGCGAGGGCCACGTACGGCAACGCCAGGGGCGTGCTGGCCGTGGCGGAAAAGTCGCTGCGGGGCGGCAGCGGCGCCCGGGCCGGCTAGCCGCGGGCGGCGCGCGCCCACTTCGGAGGCGCGCCCGGCGCGGTAGCGGCAGCGGCGCCCGGGCCGGCTAGCCGCGGGCGGCCGCGGACTCGGCGCACTGCCGCGCCAGGGAGGCCGCCTCCGCCGCGGGATCGGCCGCCCCCGTGACGCTCCTGCCCGCGATGACATAGTCGGCCCCCGCCCGCACGGCCTCGGCGGCGCTGCCGCCCTGGGCGCCCACCCCCGGCGAGTACACGGCGGGCCCGCCCGGCGCCGATTTCCTGTGCCGCCTTATCACCTCGGGGAACGTGGCGCCCAGGACTACCCCGTCCGCCCCCGCGGAGGCGGCCCATTCCAGGAACAGCGCGTACAGCGGCGCGTGCAGCGAGCGCTGCCTGACCAGCAGCTCGTACGCGTGCCGCGCCTCCGGCGAGCTCATGTGGCACAGCGCTATGACTCCCTTGCCAGCCGCGCGCGACTCGGCGGCCAGCCGCGCCAGCGCCTCCCTCCCCATTATGGGGTTGGCTATGACCGCGTCGAACCCCATGCCCCACAGGGCCCGCGCGGCGGCCGCGTTGGTGCTGCCTATGTCGTTGAGCTTCACGTCCGCTATGCACTGCACGCCGCGCCGCCGCGCGGCCTCCGCTATCCTCCCCACCTGCGCGGGGCCGAGGCGCAGCAGGAGGTGGAAGTTGATCTTCACGGCGCACAGGTGGCTCCCCGTGCTGGACACGTCGGCCAGCGCGCGGCCCTCGGGGTCCGGCTCGGACGCGTCGTAGTCGCACGCCAGGATCAGCCGCCCGCCGCGCGCGGCCGCCGCCTCTATCCTAGCCCCGAAGCTGATCATAGTCGACCAGCGGGTGCGCCTCCTTCAGGGTTATTATCTTGATGTACGAGTAGCCGTGCTCCCCGGGGTCCCCCACGAACGAGGGCTGGGCCCCGTTGCCCGTGGCGTACTTCAGGAAGGGCCCCGGCGGCCTCGCGTCGAGGGCGACGTGGCAAAAGTACGGGGCGCCCTCCTCGTTGAAGTTCATGAACACGCCCATCAGCCACCCGCCGCCCCGGGGGAACGCGAACAGCGGGAACGGCGCCTCCTCGAACGCGTAGCTGAGCTTGGCGAGGCTGGCCAGGTCCTCCAGCACGATCGGGTGGTACCTGTCGGCCGTCCCGTTGCCCGCCCTGAGGCTGGCGGGCAGCGACTTTATCCTCACTATGGGCGAGTACAGCCTGCTGTTGTCGGCCGCCGAGTCGACGACGCGGGACTCCTCCCGCCCTCCCCTGAACCCGTAGCACAGGTAGTGGCCCCGCTCCTCCAGCGGCGCGTAGTATATGACCGGCTTTTCCTTTATTATGTCCATCTGCACGGACAGCACCGTCGCGCCGTCGTGCTCGTGGAGGAACGAGACCCGCGGCGCGCGCTCCAGCGCGCACACGAGCCGGGAGAACTCCAGCGCCGAGCCCACCTGGATGTACCTCGGGAGCTTGTCGGCCGGTTCCACGCCGCGCGTGGCGCGCCTGTCAAATTAAACCTACCCTGGCGCGGGGGCGGATCCGCGCCCCCGCCGGGGCCGCTTACCCCTCCCTCCTGTCTATCACGTCGCCCGCGCCGGGCCCCGTGCCGAGCAGCGTGGCCGGCACGCCCAGCCTCTCCTCCACGCCCCGCACGAACGCGTCCGCCTCGCCCGTAAGGTCGGAGTACGAGGTGGCCCCGGCGCATCCGGGGAACCGCACGTCGAGCTTCGTGACGGCCACCTGCGTTGCGCTGTTGAGCATGACCGCCCGCCTTGCCAGGCCAAAGTCGAACTCCGCCGCGCGCCTGGGGCGCCCCGTGACCGTCCCGAACTCGGCCCACCCCCGCGCGGCCGCCTCGCCGGCGCCCAGCTCGCCCCGCAGGGGCCCGGTGCCCACCCTCGTCACGTACGACTTGAACACCACGACCACGTCGTCGACCCTCCTCGGCCCTATCCCCACGTCGGCGCACACGGCGGAGGCGGTCACGTCCTTGGACGTGACGAACGGGTACGTGCCGTGCCACAGCGAGAGGAACGTGCCCTGCGTCCCCTCCACGAGGACGCCCTCCCCCCCGTCGAGCGCGCCGTTGACCGCCTCCGGCACGTCGCGCACGAGGCCCGAGAGCGACCCCTCGTCGCGCGCGAGCCGGAGCGTCCGCATGGCCCTGGACGCGTTGGCCGGCCCCGTCCCGGAGCCGGTGCTGCCTATCCTCTCCCTGAGATCCCCCGCCGAGTCCGCGCCGCGGTGCCCGGAGTCGATCACCCCGCAGGCCCCGTCCACGAACGCCCGGCCGCCAGCCCCGAACCGCTCCACCTCGTCGAGCAGCACCCCGGGATCGACGACGACGCCGGGGCCGATCATGACGCTCGCATCCCGGTTGAGGAAGCCGCTGGGCAGCATCCGCACCTTGTAGATCTTCCCGTCTGCCCCGTGTATGGTGTGCCCGGCGTTGGGCCCCGCCCCGCCGCGGACCACGACGGACGGCGGCGACGGGCCGGCGGAGGCCAGGTGCGATATTATCTTGCCCTTGCCCTCGTCGCCGAAGAACCCCCCGACAACCACCGTGCAGGACACGCCGCGCCCGGCCGCCCCGGTTTATTTTAACATACGGCGGCGCTCCCCGCGGACTCGCGTCCGCCGCGATCCGGGCGCGGGATCGCGGGGCGGCCCGCCGCTGCCGGGCGCGGTTCCGGTTTGGGCGGGCCCCCACGGCGCCCGCGCGCGGCGGGGCCGCCGAATGCAATATTAGTGCCGCCGCCGGGCTCGCGCCGTTGTCCCCGCCCAACCACGCCGGCGGCATAATAGACAGCCTGGCCAGCCTGCCGGACTTTCTGCGCCGGCCCATACTGGAGCGGCGGGTTGCCGAGTTCTTCTCGATGGGGGAGGAGGACAAGGCGGCCGTCGTGGCCGACGCCCTGGAGGCCGGCCCCCGCATACCGTTCCACAGGTTCCTGCGCCTGTTCGGGACGTGGCTGGAGGTCTCGGCCGGCCTTCCCGAGGCGCGCCGGGCCGAGCTGTTCGGGCGCTACGTCCGGCAGGTGGGCGCGGATCCCGGCATCCTCGCGCGGTTCAACATGGACGGGCTGTACGGCGCGCTGGCCTCGCTGGACGAGGAAAGGCGCGGCATCGTGGCCGGGACGGCGGCCCGCGCCCTGTCCGGGCTGGAGCCGGAGCAGAGGAGGAGGCTCCTGCTGATGATGCCGGACAGGGCCAGGGCCGCGATGGGGCTGTGAGCCGGCGGCGCTCCCGAGCAACCGCGGGGCGGGGCGCCGGCGGCGCGGAATCGCTTTTCCGGCGAGAATGCCTTGTGCCGGCAGCCGCGGGGCGTCAGCAGCCGCAGGAGGGCGCCCGGCCGGGCTCGTCCGGCTTGCGGTTGTCCTCGTTGGCATAGTCCACCACGCCGCCCTCCGCGGGCAGGACCCCGGCGAACATCTTCTCGTGCTTCCTGAGCAGCTTGCGGTGGTCCGGCATCGACATGTCCAGCCTCATCTCGTTCATCACCATGACCCGGTACTCCTTCCACCCGGCCCAGCACTTTGGGCAGCACGGGTACTTTTCCGCCTGGGGCTCCAAGATCTGGCCGTCCGGTATCTCCGCCTTGCATTTCGTGCAGGATCGGCCCATGCGGCCCGCCGCGCGGCCGGCTAATAATACCTTTGTAGCGGCCCGCCGCGCGGGCTCGGGCCCGCCGCGATCCGGGCGCGGGGTCGGGGGGCGGCTTGCTGCTGGGCGCGGTCTCGGCTTGCCCGAGCCTGCGCGGCGCCGCCCGCGCGGGGACCGCTCGGCGGCCGTGATGAAAAGGGGCCACGGCGGGGGCCCCCGCGGGGCGCGCCGAGGGGATTAATACCGGCGGGGCCCGCGGCGCCGCGTGAAGATCAGGTGCCCGCGGTGCAAGGGGGGCGCGGAGCTTGCCCCCGGGTTCGCCTCGGTCAGCTGCCCCGGCTGCGGGCTGGAGATGAGCTACGGCGAGTACGTCAGGCACGTGGCGCACAGCGACGCCGCGTACTCGGACATACTGGGGGACTATGCGGGAAGCACGGGCGGCCAGTCCTCCGGCACGCTGGACGAGTGGGACGAGCAGGGCTGAGCCCCGGGCGCGTCCCGCATGGCAATGGTAATAACGGCCGCGCGGGTGCCGATCGCGGTTGGAGTTCATCCTCGAGAACGCGCTCAACCTGGTCGGGTTCCTCGTGGGCCTCGCCATCGGGGCGGTCTCGTACGCGGGGTTCAGGAACACCGGCAGCCCCACGCTGTTCCGGCTGTGCATCGCGTTCTTTTCCATAAGCGCGGGGTTCTTCGTGGTGTGGATCGGCTACATGGTGGAGGATTTCGTGGTGATGTCTGGAAGCATAGAGCGGTGGGTGCAGACGCTGGGCATAGGGATACAGACGGTGGGCTACTTTTTCATCGCCTTTTCGCACAGCATAAAGTCGTTCTTCCCGCGCAACAGGCACCTCCGCTCGGTCGGCGCCGTCCCGCTGCTGATCATATCCACCGCCCACGTGGAGCACGTGTTCCGGGCCACCTCGTTCATACTGCTCGTGTACGGCGCGATCGAGACGCTCCTCTCGTACGCGGACAACAGGAAGGCGGGGGCCGCGTTCGTCTCGGCGGGGCTGGCGCTGCTGGCCCTGGGCGAGTTCCTCGGGTGGTACTCGTTCGTCTTTCCGGGCACCGCCATGTACTACGCGTCGGTGGCCATAAAGATAGCCGGCCTGATCTCGCTGTTCGTCCCGGTCAGCCGCGTCCCCGTGGCCGGGATGAGGATGGACGGGCGGGCACCGGGCGGGGAGGACGGCGGGGGCCGGGGGGCCGCCGGAGCGTAGACTCGCGCCCGAGCCGGAACCGCGCCCGGCAACCGCAGGATGCGCCCGGATAACGGCGGGCGCGGGCCCGCGGCGGCCGGGGGAACGTCGGGCGGGCCGCGGCCGGCCGTGAAAAATCGGCGGCCCCGCGCGTTCCCCCGCGCCCTGCCGCCGGCGCGGCGCCGCGCCGGGACGGCGCGCGGCGGCGGCGAGGGACCGGGCGCCGGTTGCCTGATCGGGGGGGAGGACCGCGCGCCGCACTCCCGGCTGCCGCCCTTGCGGGTCGGCTTCACCTGCCCCGAGTACGTGTGGGGAGAGGACCGCGCGCCGCACTCCCGGCTGCCGCGCATGCCGGGTACCCCGGCGTCCCGGTGGCGGCAGGAGCAGGCGGACTCGGGCGGCGGCCCGCGGTACCGCCCGGGCCGGCCGGGAAAGGGCGCCCCGCGGCGTGCCGAAAGCTCGGCGGGTTCGCTGATGGTTTCAGCGGATCTTCAGCACCCCCCCCCCCCCGGCACCGCGCCGACGGCGTGCCGAAAGCTCGGCGGGTTGGCGGAGGGTTTCGGGCCGTCCGCGCGGGGCGGCGCCCGGCTGCGGCAGGGCCGCCCGGCCCGCCGCCGGACCCGCCTCCCGCCGCCGCGGCCCTCCCGTTCCGGGAGGCGCGCGCGGCTCATTATTATTGAAGGCGCGGCGCGGCGGCCCGTGAGGGTGCGCTGCGATGCGGACGGCGTAGGCGCGGCGGCCGATGCCGTCCGCCGGGGCGGCGTCGTGGCATTCCCCACCGACACCGTGTACGGGCTGGGGTGCGACCCGCTCGATGCCTCCGCCGTCGCGCGCGTGTACGGGATAAAGGGCCGCCCCTCCTCGAAGCCGCTCCCGGTCCTGGGCGGCTCGCGGGACGATCTCACGCGGATAGCGGATCTGGGAGGGCGGCGCGGGGCGCTGGCGTCGCGGTTCTGGCCAGGCCCGCTCACCGTGCTGGCCCCGTCCAGGGGGGACCTCCTCGCCCCCGCGCTGGCGCCCGGGGGCGTGGTGGCGGTGCGCGTGCCGGCGGGCCGGTGCGTCGGGAGGCTGCTCGGGAAATGCGGGCTGCTTGCGGGGACCAGCGCCAACCCCTCTGGCGGGCGCCCGAGCACGGATCCCGGCGAGTGCTTCGAGGCGGTGGGGGAGCTGGTCGACGTGTTCGTGGACGGGGGCGCGATAGAAGGCCCCGGGCCCGGCGCGGCCTCGGCCGAGTCCACCGTGGTGGAGGTGGACGCGCGGGAAGGGCGGCTCGGCCTCCGCGTGGCGAGGGAGGGGAGGATCGGCAGGGACGACATCGCCGCGGCGCTCCGCGCGGCGGCCGGGGAGGAGGGCGCCGCGGCGGCCGGGGAGGAGGGCGCCGCGGCGGCCGGGGAGGAGGGCGCCGCGGCGGCCGGGGAGGAGGGCGCCGCGGCGGCCGGGGAGGAGGGCGCCGCGGCGGCCGGGGAGGAGGGCGCCGCGGCGGCCGGGGAGGAGGGCGCCGCGGCGGGAGGCGGGAGCATGCGGGACGGCGCGAATCTGGCGGTCACGTGCCCGCGGCACTTCGAGGACTACGCCTGCGAGGAGATCTCGCGCATACTCGGGCGCATGGGGGATGCGGCGCCGCGGGCGCGCAGGAGCGGCATGCCGGGCATAGTGCTGGTGCGCACCTCGGCCGATCCCGCCGCCGTCTCGCGCTACATGCGGGGCCTGCTCAGGGAGGAGCCGTGGTCCGTCCGGTACGCGCTCAGGACCATCCCGCTGCAAAGGTGGGTCAAGGCCGACCCCGACTCGATAGTGGCCTGCTCGGCCGAGCTCGCCGGGGGCATCGGCGAGGGCCAGTCCTACAGGGTGTCCGTGAAGAAGAGGAACTCGCGGGTCTCCTCGCAGGATCTCGTGCGGAGGATCGCGGACTCGGTGATCGGGGGGCGGGTCTCCCTGGAGGATCCCGACCGCACCATACTGGTGGAGATATTCGGGCCGCGCGCCGGAGTCTCCCTGGTCTCGGACGGCGACGTGCTCAGCGTGGACAGGGAAAAGCGCCGCATGTCAGAATAGGACGGCGGCCCTCTCGGCCAGCAGGTCCTCCAGCGGCGCCCTCGACCGCACCGCGCGGACCTGCTCGGCCGATATGCCGAACCGCCCCATTATGAACCCGGAGTTGTCATCGCGGAACGGCACCGGATCGAGGTCGGGCCGCAGGCGCGCGCGCAGCGCGTCCAGGACGCCAGCCGGCCTTCCGGCCACCGCCACGAGGAGAAGGCCGGCCGCGTCCCCCTTCCCGCCGACGCCCACCGTGGATATCGCCCTGTCGATCTGGCCCGTCCCGGCGAACCGCATCAGCAGGTCGGTCTCGATCCTCCTCGACAGCATGGTCCCCCCCGACTTGGCCCGCACGGAGACCAGCAGCACCTTCCGCACGTGCGAACTCCCGAGTACGAACCTCCGGGACAGCGCCTGCAGGGCCGCGCCGGGGAACTCCCGGCGCAGGCCGTCAAGGTACGCCACGTCGTCCCTCCGGCCGTCGTGCGCCACGGGGAACGCCTCGGCCGCGTAGCGCCCCAGCAGGAACCGGATCCGGCGCGCCCCGGCGCCGCCGTGTATCACGGGTACCAGCGCAACGTCGTCGCCCGCGCGCACTACGGCGGACTGCCCGCCGGAGGCCGACGAGTCCGCGCCGTTGATCGCCACCAGCACGTTGGCCGCGTCGAGATCCGCCGCCATTCCGGCGAGGCGGCCGAGGAGCTCCCCGACGGTCATCTCGTCCCCGTCCACCCGCACGGACTCGGCGCCGAACGACCTCTTCGCGCCGCCCAGCAGCCTGACGGTTATCAACTTCACGTCCGGCGGCGGGGGGCCGCATTGAAGGGCATCTAGGATCCGGTTGCCGCCTTGTCCGGGGGCGAGCCGGCGGCCTTGTCCGGATCGGCCGGCGCCGGAGCATCGGCCGGCGCGGCAACGGGCGCCGGAGCATCCGCGGGCGCATCGGCCGGCGCCGGAGCATCGGCCGGAGCATCCGCGGGCGCATCGGCCGGCGCCGGAGCATCGGCCGGAGCATCCGCGGGCGCATCGGCCGGAGCATCCGCGGGCGCATCGGCCGGCGCCGGAGCATCGGCCGGAGCATCCGCGGGCGCATCGGCCGGCGCCGGAGCATCGGCCGGAGCATCCGCGGGCGCATCGGCCGGCGCCGCCGCCTCCCTCTCGCGCTCCTCCTTTTCGGCCTTCCTGCGCAGCTCCGCCTTTACGGACTTTGTGATGAACCCGGCGATCTCGTTCTTGAGGCACTTTGAGCGCACTATGGCCAGCTTGTCAAGGGCCTTTTTGTTGCTGTCAAAGTCGGTTCCAAAGTCCGAGTCGTACCTTTCTATGAGTTCCCCCGACAGCTTTCGGACCCTGTCCACGGGTGCGGCCGCGGGCCGGGGTGTATTATACCTATATTCCAAGCGGCGCGAGTTGGCCTCCAGGAGATCGCGCGCCTCGCCCGGCGCGATGCGCAGCGCCAGTGCCGCCGCGGGCCGGGGCGTGTCATGCCTATATTCCAAGGAAGCGGCGCGAGTTGGCCTCCAGGAGATCGCGCGCCTCGCCCGGCGCGATGCGCAGCGCCAGTGCCGCCGCGAGCACCACGCTGTGGACGAATCCCGCCTGCGCCGGCCTGCGGCCGAAGCACCCGCCGAACCTGACCGGCCCGTCGGTTTCCACCAGGATCCTGTCGCGGTCGGTCCTGGCCATCAGGCCGCGCTTGTCGCCCGCGTACACGGCCAGCGGGCCGTACGACACGAAGAACCCGCCGTCCATGGCGGCCCTCAGCTGCCCCTTGTTCCCGTCGAACCAGTGGAGGCAGGCCCCGCCCACCGAGTACGAGCCGGAGGCGTCCAGCACCTCGCCCAGGCTCCCCCTGGCGTGTATGGACACCGGCTTGCCGTGCCTCTCGGCCAGCGCCATCATGCTGCCGAACGCGCGCCGCTGCCTTTCGGCCCCGCCCCCGCGCGCATCCCCGCCGCAGTACGAGGCATCCAGCCCTATCTCCCCGATCCCGGCCACCGCCCCGGGATCCCCGTCCACCAGCGCCTCGATCTCCGCCGGATCCTCCGACCCCGCGCGCTCCGGATGTATCCCGACGAACGGCAGCACCAGGCCCCCCGCCTCGCCGGCCAGGCCGAGGGTGCGCTCCGAGTCGGCCGCCCCCGTGGAGACGGCGCACGCCCTCACCCGCATGCGGCGCATGCCGCGCAGCGTGCCGCCCATCGCGGGGGCGTACTCGGGGTCCGCCAGGTGCACGTGCGTGTCGTACGTCCACCCGGTTTGGTCTGCATAATTCAATCCGCTTGTGTTATTTTTTTATCCCGGACCTTTTATCTCTGGCGGGGGAAGGTAGTGCGATGAGATCATCCGAGTTCGGGCTGGCGGCCATGTACCGCATACTCAAAAAGTCGGGGGCGCCCCGCGTGAGCGACGAGTCGGCCGACGAGCTGCGGCGCGTGGTGGAGGATTTGGCCGCGCGCATAGCCAGGAACGCCGTCGACCTGTCCGCGCACGCGGGGAGGAGGACGGTGCGCGCCGACGACGTGAAGATGGCGTCACGGCCGTTCAGGGCGTAACCTAAAGAGTTTAATCCGCTGCGCCCGCGCCGCCCGCCGGTGAGGTGGCAGAGCGGTTATGCGTGGGCCTGCAGAGCCCATCCAAGGGGGTTCGACTCCCCCCCTCACCTCGAACTACGGCATCCGGATCCCCCCAGGCGCGGGCCCTAGCGGGGGCCCCGCGCGGGGCGCGGCCCGCATCGCGCGCCGCCGCCCCGCCGGGAGGGCCCGGCGGTTCGGGGCGGCGGGCCCGAGGCGGCATCCGCCGCCGCCCGCCCGAAGACGGGCTAAAAAGGACGGGGCGGTTCAGGGCGGCGGGCCCCGGCGCGCGGGGCGGCCGGCGGGCGCGCGGGGCGGCCGGCGGCGCCCCCGCCCGAAGTGCCTCCACCCGCGGTCGGGGACGCGGGAAAAGCCGCCGCCCTCCCGCTTCACGACCACGCCGCCGCCCTCCCGCGCCGCGCCGACGCTGCCGATCCGGACGGCCGGCGTCCCCGTCCGCGCGGCGATCGCCCCCACGCGCCGCGCCATGCGCGGCGGCGCCGTGAACACGATCTCGTACTCCTCGCCCCCGTCGAAGACCAGGCCCGCGTAATCGGCCCCGTTCATGGCGGCGAACTCGCCCAGCCCGGCGGCGGCGGGGGCGCCGTCCAGCGCGAACACCCTGCCGCTCTGCCTGGACATCTCGGCCAGCGTGGCGGAGAGCCCGTCGCTCGAGTCCATGGACGAGCTGGCCGCGCCGGCCTCGGCCGCGGCCACCCCGAACCCCAGCCTGCACGAGGGGCGGTACACGGCCTCCCTGGCCCGCCTCCCGAACGCGCGCGGCGCCCGCGCCCCGTCCATTATGATGGACAGGCCGGCCGCCGCGTACCCGAACGGGCCCGTGGCGTATACCAGGTCGCCCTCCGCCGCCCCGCCCCTGCCGGGCGGGCCCCGCCGCGGCGGCCTCCCGGCGAGGCACACGGTTATCGACAGCTCGCTCCCCTCGTTCGTGTCGCCGCCGAGCAGCGGGAAGCCCAGCTCGGCGGCCCCCTCCGCGAGGCCCCGCGCCAGCGCGTCCACGCCCCGCCGCCCCGTGCCGCGCGGCAGCACGACCGACACCACGCCGCACGAGGGCGCGACGCCCTTCGCGGCCATGTCGCTCGCGCACGCCACCACGCTCTTGCGCGCGGCCCTGCGCGGGCCCATCCCCGGCGGGACGTCCGTGCCGGCCACCAGGGTGTCCACCGCGACGGCGGCGCGCGAGCGGCCCACCGAGAAGAACTCGGCGTCGTCCGGGACGAACCGGCCGCCCCCGCGGAACGCGTCCTGGAACGCGCCTATCATTTCACGCTCGCCGGGCGGCCTCATACGACTCGGCCACCATCCTCCGGGCCTCCCCGGCCAGCTCGCCGGCCCTCCGCGGGTCGGCGCCCTCGGCCGAGATCCTCACGGCGTCCTCGGTGTTGGACCCCCTCACCATGACCCACGAGCCCTCGTCGGCTATCCCCTTGACGCCGTCCAGCGTGTCCACCTCGCTGAACCTGCGGCCCATCATCCGCTCGACGCCCTCCAGCGTCCTGCCGTGCAGGGCCGAGTCGGCCGGCGCCTTTTCCCTCACCATATGTGAGCCCCGCATCGCCTCCAGCGCATCGCGGGCCGCCTCCCCCCCGCCGCACAGCATCGCGGCGACGAGCCCGGCCGTGAGTATGCCGTCCCTGCAGTAGTTGAACCCCGGCAGGATGAACCCGGCGCTGCTGCCCTCCCCGCCCGCCTGCGCCCTGGCCTCCAGCATCGCGGCCACCACGTTGGCCTCGCCCACCTTGGACCTCTGCACCCTGCCGCCCCCGTCCTCCGCGAGCCTCTCCACGGCGCTGCTCGTGTCCGCGCTCAGCACGAACCGCCTGTGCCCCATCCGCAGGGCCGCTGCCACGCCCAAGCCCAGGGTGGCATCCGGCGCCTGCTTCCTGCCGCCGGCCACCACCACTAGCCTGTCCCCGTCCATGTCGAAGGCGAAGCCGGCGTCGGCCGAGGCCCCGGCGCACGCGGCCGCGAGCCCCTCCAGGCCCTCGGCGGTGGGATCGGGGCCCCTCCCGGAGCTGGACAGTTCGGCGTTGATCACGCTCACGCGGCATCCCATCCCCCTCAGGAGCTGCGGGGCCGCGTCCCTGGCCGCGCCCCCGCCCGCGTCCACCACCACGCCCGGGGGATCCCGCACGCCCCGCGCCGCCGCCACGACGAGGGCCGCCTCCACGTAGTCCGTGCCGATGCCTTCCACGACGCCGCCGCCCGCGCCGTGGCCGCCGGCCTCCGCCGCGGCGACCACCGCCGCCGTCTCCGCCTCGCCGATCCCCCTGCCGTCCAGTATGAACTTGAGGCCGTTCCAGCCTATGGGGTTGTGCGAGGCGGTCACCACGACGCCCGCGCCGCTGCGGATCCGCCTCGCCTCGTAGAACGCCGCGGGCGTCGGCGCGATCCCGAGATCCAGCACGTCCACGCCGCCGGCCGCCAGGGCGGCCGCGGCGGCCGCCTTGAGCGCCTCCCCGCCGGGCCGCGTGTCCGCCGCCACCACGCACTGCTGCCCCCCGCGCCTCCCCGCCAGCAGGCCCGCGAACCCCGCGCAGTACGCCATCACCTCGCGGGGGCCGAACCCGTCGCCGATCTCCCCCCTGATCCCGGACACCGACTTTTTCACGCGCGCGAACCGGCAAGGCTTTTTATTAACTCTGGCCCGAGCCGGCGGCACGCCTCGGTAGCTCAGCCCGGTAGAGCGAACGCCTCGTAAGCGTTAGGTCGTGGGTTCAGATCCCACTCGAGGCTTCAGCATCAACGCGGGCCGGGAGCCGCGGGAATCGGCAGGCGCGTTCCGGCCCGCATCAGGCGCCGGGCCGCGGGAATCGGCAGGCGCGTTCCGGCCCGCATCAGGCGCCGGGCCGCGGGCCGCTCTCGGCCCCGCGGTGCTCGATGTCCATCTCGAGGCCGTCTATTCCCGCCCACCATTCGGGAACCGCCCCCTCATCCGACACGCCGCGCCCCACCGCGCCCGCATGCCGATCGTCCCTTATAGCACTGCCGGTGCCCCGGCCGCGTCCCGCCGGGCGCGGGCCGTCTCCGTTCCGGGATCGCCGGCGCCGCCCGCGCCGGGCGGGGAGAACCCCGCATCGCGCCGGGGCGGCCGGCAGGCAGGCAGGCGCGCAGGCAGGCAGGCGCGCAGGCAGGCAGGCGCGCAGGCAGGCGCGCATCGCGGCGGGGCGGCAGGCCGTTTCGAGCCACTGCACCTCGGCCACGTCCCAGCATGCGGGCAGGCCCTTCCCGGATACCCCCCTTCCCCCGGGCCGCGCCATCGCCCCGGCCGCCCGCGCCGGCCCAGCCGGCTCCCGCGATCCTCCCGGGCGGGCGCTCAGGTGCGGCCGGCCGCCCTCTTGTTCCTGGCCTTGCGGTACACTATGATCGCGAACGCGCCGCCCGCACAGCCCCAGAATACGGGCCACCGCAGCTCGCTTCCCCCCATGGCCAGAAAGGCGTACACCGTGCCTCCGACCAGCGCGAATCCGGCCAGCTCCAGGATCTTGTTGCTTGCTCCCACGCCGTGCCCGCGTCGAAAAGATATATTATTTTGACTGATCCCGGCGCATCGTGGACAAGTACTTCCTGGTGGTCATGATCATGCTGGTGGGCGGGATGGTGATCGGCATCACGCAGACGCCACCGCGCCTGGAGCTGTTCTACGGGGGCCTGGCCGGGGCCCTCATACTCATAGCCTACACCACCGCCAAGAACAGGCGCGAGCACCAGCAGCTCAGAAGGGAAAGGCGGGACTCCAGAAGAAGGTAGGCCGGCCCCGGCGGGGCATTGTCCCAAAACCGGCATGCCCCCCGCGGGTGGATGATCCGGGCGGGAGAGGAAAGCGGGGCGGGAACGAAGGCGCGCGGGCCGTCCGCGCGGGGGGCGCCGGAGGCGGGCGGCGCGGCCGCGCCGCGGGAAAGCCGGGCAAAGGCGGAAGGGAGGCGCGGCCGGCGCCAGGACCGCGGGGATGCGGGATGCGGATCCAAAAGCCCCGGGCGAAACGCCGGCGCCCCGGTCCCGGCCGCCCGGCGTTTCGCCCCTCCGGCAGGCGGGCCGCGCGGCCGCAGGGGGTACTCGGCGATGCCCGGCGCGCGGGGCCAAGCGCCGGGAGGCCGGCGCCTGGCGCCTTGCCGGAATTCATATTCCTCCAGCACCGCGCGCGGGGCAATGCGGGACGGGAACCCGGCCGCGGCACGCCCCAGAAAGGGCGGGCGGCGCAAATGGGTACGGCACGAGAGGGAATACTCGAACTCCATGTGGCACGCCGATTTCAAGCGGCTGCACGACGGGAGGTGGCTGGTTTCGTACATGGACGACGCATCCCGGTTCATAACTGGCTTTGGCGCGCTCCCTGACGCCACCGCGGAAAACGCGCTGGCGGTGCTCGAGCGGGCCGTCGCGGATCACGGCAAGCCCTCCTCGATCATCACCGGCCGCGGCCCGCAGTTCTGCTCCAGCGAGTCCGGGGGAAAGGGGCGCGGCCCGTCCAGGTTCGAGACGGAGCTGGCGGCCATGGGCATCAGGCAGATCCTGCGCGGGGCGGGGCACCCGCTGACAAGCGGCAAGCTCTGGAGGTTCCACGGCGAGGTGCAGCGGTGGCTGCCCACGTTCGTGGAAGAGTCCGCCGAAAGGACCGCCGGGCGGGGCGTCCCGGGCGGACACGTGGGCGACATCTTCCACGCGGCGGGAAGGCGCGATCCGGTGACGAGGCTCGTCGACTGGTACAACAACGATCGCACCCACGAATCCCTGGACCTAGAGTCCGCGGAGACTCCCGCCATGGCGTTTGCCCGCAGGATGCCCGCGTCCGCGGGGGCGGACGAGGGGGGAGAATCAGGTGCGTGAGGGAGGGTGCCGGTTTTGGGACTACGCGGCCGGCCCGGCGGGCTACAGTTCCAGGCCGAAGGACTCGGCGACGGATGAAAAGTTCTTGTACGATTCGAGGTATTGCCTGCCCTTTGGGGTTATCACGAAAGCGTTCCTGCCGTCGAACTCTATCCTGTTGATCAGCCCCGCGCCGGTCAGGTTGTCCACGAACTTCGACAGCCTCGAGTGCGGGACGTTGGCCTTGGACAGCAGCATGGTGGTCTTGATGCCCTCCATCCCCGACTGCTCCGTGGCGGTAAGCAGGTCGGCCACTATCTTCATGTTGCTCCTGTGGGGGGCCATGCCCACCGTTCGCAGCATTCGTATTTAAAATATGTGGAACAATGTTGAGCGGCGGCGGGGGCGCCCCGCGGGGCGCCAGGGCGGGCGGGGGCGCCCCGCGGGGGCCTGCCGGCCGCGCGGCCGAACGCCCGGGGCGCGGATCCGAGCCGCGCGGCCGGAGGCGGGGAGGGCGGGGCATGGGACCGCGCACCCGCTGGCCGCAGGCGTGAAAACGACTCCGCTGATCCGCGTTCACGCCTGCGAAGCGGGGGCTGCTGACCCCGCACGGGGCGGGCGCTGTTCCAATTAAATACGAAAGGGGCGCGGCCGGCCCCATGTCGGGCGGGAGGGCGGGCGCGTGGAGCGACGACTTTCTGGGGGTGGCCTACAGGTACTACGACCTGAGGATGAACGTGGTGCCGCTGTTCGCCGAGAGGGGGGAGGCCGCGGGCGTGTGGAACGGCGTCGTGCGCTTCTGGGCGGACCCCGGCATACGCGTCCGCTTCGTCGAGTCGGGGAGGGACAGGTACTGGTTCATACTGGCGGCCGAGTCCTCGAAGCCGGGCTCCAACAGGTGGTTCTACAAGATGCTGGCCAGGTCGGATAACTACGAGCGGTTCAAGGCGGGGCACGAGGGCGAGGCGTACCTCCGGCTCGGGATCTACTCCAAAATGCACTTTGACGACGTAAAGGACGACGCCGTCTGCAACTGCGGGCACGAAAAGGACGACCACGACGACTACGAGGAGGAGGGCGGGGGGCGGCTGCACGACTGCATGGAGGACGGCTGCGGGTGCGGCCGGTTCGAGAGCTTCCAGGTGACCCTGTTGCGGAACAAAAAGACGGTGACCGACATACTGTTCCTGGACGAGGACTCGGCCAGGGACGACGCGGTCGCCTGGAACTGCCTCAGCGCCAACGAGTACGGCCGGACGGCGGACGGGGCCTAGCCGCCCTCGGATCCCATCCGGACGTGCTCGCCCGGATAGTGCGCGGCGATCTTTTCGGAATAGCACTTTCCGCACAGCGGCCCCTCGATCCCCCACCGCTCCATCGGGTTGAACCTCCTCTTTACGGGGCCGCCGCACGCGGCGCAGCTCTCGTCCATTCCGCGCTGCCGCCCCCCGCGCGTATAAGATGATTTCGTCGGCCTGCGCGCGCGGCCGCCGCCTCGCCGGGATGCGCGCGCTGGCCTGTCCGGTTTCGGGAACGGCGCGCGGCGGGGCATCGCGCGCCCGTGCGGCCGGCGGAGCGCGGAACTTGGCGCGGGCGCCCGGCCGGCGGCGGCGATGCGGCCGGCCGGCCGGCCGTTCGCGCGCGCAGTCGGCAGGCGGGCCCCGGTCCGCGCAGAACTCGGCTTAGACGGGTCCAAGCCGAAGCCGCGCCCGGCAGCGGCAGGCCGCCCCCCGATCCCGCGCCCGGATCACGATAGACCCGAGTCTGCACAGAACGCGCGGCCAATGTTTTTTAAACCCGCTAGGGTCGGTCAGCCCGTGCCTGAAAGCACCTCCGCTTCCGACGTAGACGACCAGCCGGCAGAGCAGCCCGAGGCCGCCGCAGCTTCGCAGCCGGCAGAGCCGAAAGATGCACCCGCGCAGCCGGCAGAGCAGCCCGAGGCCGCCGCAGCTTCGCAGCCGGCAGAGCCGAAAGATGCACCCGCGCAGCCGGCAGAGCAGCCCGAGGCCGCCGCAGCTTCGCAGCCGGCAGAGCCGAAAGATGCACCCGCGCAGCCGGCAGAGCAGCCCGAGGCCGCCGCAGCTTCGCAGCCGGCAGAGCAGCCCGAGGCCGCCGCAGCTTCGCAGCCGGCAGAGCAGCCCGAGGCCGCCGCAGCTTCGCAGCCGGCAGAGCAGCCCGAGGCCGCCGCAGCTTCGCAGCCGGCAGAGCAGCCCGAGGCCGCCGCAGCTTCGCAGCCGGCAGAGCAGCCCGAGGCCGCCGCAGCTTCGCAGCCGGCAGAGCAGCCCGAGGCCGCCGCAGCTTCGCAGCCGGCAGAGCCGAAAGATGCACCCGCGCAGCCGGCAGAGCAGAAGCGACAGGCCGCGCGGGTCAGGGACATACTCGCAAGCGCCGAAGCCGGAGAATCCAAGGCCGAAGAGCCTCCCGAGAAATGGGGAATTGCCCACATATACAGCAGCTACAACAACACGATAATCCACATGACCGATCTCACGGGGGCCGAGACTGTGGCGATAAGCTCTGGCGGGATCCACGTCAATGCCGACCGGTACGAGTCGTCGCCGTTCGCCGCGATGAAAGCGGCTAACGCAGTGATCGAGTCTGCGAGGACCAAGGGATTCAACAGTTTCCACATACGGGTCAGGGCGGTCGGCGGCGTCGGTTCGCGCGTTCCCGGACCCGGAGCCCAGGCGGCCATCCGGGCCTTGGCGAGAGGCGGTTTCAGGATCGGCAGGATAGACGACGTCACCCCCATACCGCACGACACGACGAGGAAAAAGGGCGGCAAGCGGGGAAGGCGGGTCTAGCCACTCCCGCCGCTTGGCGGCCGCCGGTTGCGCGGCCGGCCGGTCATGTCTGGGCGGGCGCGCGGCCAGCACCCCGCACGGCGCTAGATCTCCTTGTCGTGGGTGTTTTTGCCCAGCATCATGCCGGGCGCGCAGCAGGTACCCTGCACGGCGCTAGATCTTCCCCGCGGCTGCCCAAGCCGTGATCGGCGGAGGCGCGCCTCCGCGGCCGGCGGGGGACACGCGGGCGCCGCGCGATCGCCCTACGGCCTTACGATCTTCAGCTTGATCTCCGCGCCTTTCGACTCAAAGTACTCCGTCATGAACTTTGCGAGCTTGTCGTCCGGCTTTCCCCCCCTGTACCGGCCCATCATGTCGGCGAACTTGGACTCGATGCACTCGCGCAACCCGGGGCCGATCTTCAGCGTGAAGAACGACCACCCGGCCCTCTCCCCCGGCTCGCCCATCTCGTACCCGCCGCGGATGCCGCAGAGCGTCTCCATGTGGGAAAGTGCCCTCTTCATGGCCAGCCTGGCTCCCAAGTGGTCGGTGGTGCCGATCTCCATCACGAGGGACAGTGTTTCCGGTCAGCCCCCTCCGGCGCCCTTCAGCTTGTCGGACAGGGAGACCATCCGGCCGTCCTGCTCCACGCTGATCCTAGTCGGCATCCTGACCGCGAGGCCGACCGTCCTGAACAGGAACAGGAGCTTGCCGCCGTCTATCGTCTCCTTCACCTCGCCTGCCGCGATCAGCCGCCCGAGCTTGTCCGCTATGGCGGCCGCCTCTCCCGGGAACTGCGCCTCGGCGTTCTGCAGCACCTCCAGCCCCCTGTGCCCGAGGCTCTTCGCCAGTACGTCGCGGAACTTGGGGCGCTCCGCCCCGCCCCTGCCGGCCTCGGGGCTGCCCCCGTCCTGCCCGCGCTGCGACAGGTTCTGCCTCATCTCGGCGAGGCGCCTGGCCATGAGGCGCTCGAGCTCGCCGTCGCCCCCGGCGCTCATCCCTTGATCACCCCCATGGGCACGAGCTTCGCGACCTTCGTGGCGATCCCCAGATCGTGCGAGACCCCCACCACCCTGTCCACGTCCTTGTACGCCTGGGGCGCCTCCTCGACCACGCCTTCCTTGGTGAGCGACTTCACGAACACGCCCCTGTCGCCCAGCGCCTTCCTCACCTGGGACTCGGTGTGCTCCCGCCTTGCCCTGGAGCGCGACATGGTGCGCCCCGCCCCGTGCGCCGTGGATCCGAACGTCATATCCATGGAGCCGGGCCGGCCCAGGAGTATCCAGCTGGCCGTCCCCATCGAGCCCGGTATGAACACCGGCTGGCCTATGCTCCTGTACCTGTCCGGCACCTCGTCCATGCCGGCCGGGAACGCCCGCGTGGCGCCCTTGCGGTGGACCACCACGCGCCGCCGCCTGCCGTCCACGTTGTGCGTCTCGACCTTTGCGATGTTGTGCGCCACGTCGTACACGAGGTCCATCTCCAGGTCCGCCTCGGAGAGCTTGAGCACCCTCTCGAACGACCTGCGCGTCCAGTGTGTTATCATCTGCCTGTTGCTCCACGCAAAGTTGAGTGCCGCCGCCATGGCCCCCCTGTACGCGGATCCCTCCTCGGAGCCGTTGGGGACGCACGCCAGCTCCCTGTCCGCCAGGGATATGCCGAACCTGTCCAGCGACCTTTCGGAGACCCGCAGGTAGTCGCTGCAGACCTGGTGGCCGAACCCCCTGGAGCCGCAGTGGGTCAGGACGGTCACCTGCCCCTCCCTTATGCCCATCCTCTCGGCCGCCTCCTCGTCGTGCACCTCGGCCACCCTCTGGATCTCGAGGAAGTGGTTCCCGGACCCCAGGCTGCCGAGCTGCGGGACGCCCCTCTTCCTGGCCTTTTCGGAGACCTTTTCCGGGTCGGCCCCCGCCATGCAGCCGGCCTCCTCGCAGACCTCGGCATCGCCGTCTTTTCCGTAGCCGCCGTCGACCGCCCAGCCCGCCCCCCTGGCCATCACCTCGTCCAACTGCTGGCTGCTGAGCCTCACGGCCCCCTTGGAGCCCACCCCCGACGGTATGGAGCTGAACAGGTCCGTCACGAGCTCCTTCAGCCTGGGCCTCGCCTCCTCCGCGTCCAGGCCGGTGCGGAGCAACCTGACGCCGCAGTTGATGTCGTACCCGACTCCTCCAGGGCTTATCATCCCCTCCTCGGCATCCATGGCTGCCACGCCCCCGACCGGAAAGCCGTAGCCCTCGTGGCCGTCGGGCAGCACCACCACGCGGCCCACCGTCCCCGGCAACGAGGCGACGTTGGCGGCCTGCCGCACCGTCCTGTCCCCCAGCATCTTCCCCAGCAGCCCCTCGTCGGCCAGTATGACTACCGGCACGTTCATCCCGTTCTCGGCGGTCGGCTCTATCTCGTACCGCATCTCGCCCACCTTTTTCGGCACCGGCGCATCCATCGGGGGCAGGGGGCCCCGGATCCAATTTAAACCATAAGCGGTTCAGGATGCGCAGACCCGGGCCCAAGCCGAAACCGCGCCCGGCAACGGCAGGCCGCCCCCCGATCCCGCGCCCGGATCACGGCGGGCCCGAGTCTGCACTTCGGGACGTACGGGGCAGCTGCCCGCGGTCACGGCGGGGAAGCGATTTCGCTGATCCGGATCCGCGGCGCGGGGGGGCCGCTGACCTCGCACTCCTGGAGGCGCCGGCGGGGAAGCAGGACCGGGCGGGAGGCGCCGCGCCGGGGCGCGGATCCGCGCGCCGCTTCCGGCCTCCCGACAGGAACGCGGCGCGGGCCAAATCCAAATGCATAAATTCGGCACCCGCGGGGCGGACGCATGGCAACCCACGGCTCTCTCACAAAAGCAGGCAAGGTGAGGAGCCAGACTCCCAAGATCGAGGGTCGAAAGAGGACGGGCACCAACTCGAGCCTGAGGAACAAGAGCAACTACAGAAAGCGCCTCGTGCTCAACAGGTTCCCCGGCCAGAACAAGCCGGGGCAGAGAAGGCGCAGAAGGTAGGGCAGAAGGCCCGGCGCGGGCAGGCCGGATCCGGCGCAACGTTGCAATTGGCGATCGCGGTCAGGCATCGCGGCGCGCTTGGTTTTGTAGGTTGCGCGCGGCAGTTGCCGCCACCCCGCAGCGGATGCGGCCCCGCTCCCGGCGGCGGGAGATGCATCCCCAGCCTGCCGCGGAAACGCCGCGCGGTTGGATTCGCGCAAGGCGGAATACGGCATCGTGTGGCGGGCAGACGGGGACCGTTCACGCGGTTGCCGGCGCGAGGTTGCCTGCGCCAGATAGTCGGGCGCGTGCCCGAATCAGCGAAAGTGCCTGCGCGGTTGCGGCCGGCAGGCGCGCTGGCCCGTGCGCGCTAGCTGCCGCAGGTGACCGAGTACGATACGTCCTGGGATATGGGCGAGGCGCTTGACGCGGTCTGGCCCTGGAGGTTGATCCTAAAGTCGACTGAAGCCGAGCCGGATTGCGAGAGTGACGGCGCGGCAACCGAGCCCTGGGAGAGCGGCGCAAAGCCGGTTGCGCTCTCCGACTTGGTCTCGGTCAGGTAGGACGGCATCGTGCCTCCCGTCGCGGAGATGCTCCAAGCGGTAGCGGTCATGGTGATCGATCCCACTGGCACGGTGCCTGTGTTCATTAGCGTCTGGGTAGCGGTGCCGGACATCTGGCCCGCCCTGACGCTTCCGAAGTCCAGCGTCGGGGACGAGAGCGATATGCCGCACATCGTCCGCTCGCCCTCTATGACGGCGGAGGGACGCACCCATTCCGTCGCGGTGGGCGAGACCGACCATATGCCGTAGGTGTTGGGCGTGGCCAAGTCGCCCGCCGCATCGAGCGTCAGGTTTCCGAGCGCGCCAGAATAGGCGGCCGCGGCATCCGCAAATCCGTCGCGCACTCCGGCCGGCCCGTCGGCGCCGGCCAGCAGTGTCTGGCCCAGAACGAATACCGAGTCGTACGCGGAATAGGCGTACGCCAGCGGCGGGGCGGTCGTAGCGGTGGCCGGGCCGGGAGGCGTGCTGATTGCCGAGTCCACCGCCTCAGTTATGCTGTTCGACTCGACATGGAATGTGAGGGCCGATAGGTTCGTCATCCGCGAAAAGTCCAAGGCGGTCTGGCTTTCCAGCACGGCCTGGCTGGACGCCACGTCTGACGTGAACCACGGCACGGTCCTCAGGGCCAAGTAGGAGTTCGCCGCCTCGGCCAGCGACACGTACGACGGGTCAAAGCCTATGTACAGCACGGCCAGTTGCGACCTGTTTGCCACGTTGCTGGAAAGGGTGTCAATGGCCGCATTCATGGCAACCAGTTGCGAGGACCACTCCGTGTTGCCGCTCGCGAACGATATGGTTTCGCCGAATTCGCCGTTGGAGCTAACCGTGTACTCGCTCTTTATCAGGCGGACCAGCTCGTTCCCGTACGCGTCGTCCTGGACCACGGGAACGACACCCTTGATGCTGGAGTTTACCAAGACGCTCGCGATCGTCGGGGCTCGGTTGTTGTCGGACGGCGCCAGCCTGAATATGCCGTCGTCGGCCATGGCCAAGGACGGGGCCAGCGAGGACGGGGAGACGAGGATGAGGTCGTTTGCATCGGCGTACGGCTTCACCGCGGTTATGGCCCCGCTCGTAGACGGGCCGACATAGTATGACGGGCCGTCGCCGGTGTAGTAGCCTGCCCCGAATATGTGCCGGTCGTGCATTGCAAGCAACGAGCGCTTGGCCTGGGTCTCGCCAGTCACGGGGTTGGTTATGGAATAGTCAAACCAGACCGGCTCGTTCCCTGCCGCGGCCAGATCGTCACGCAGTGCGGCAAAGGCGGTCGCGTTGGCGGCTATCGCCGACATCACGCCCTGGCGGGACGAGTTGTACCCGTTCGCCTGGACGAGGCCATCCATGTTGATCGCGAATGGATAGTGCTCCTGCTTGCTGTTCAGGGCGTTTATCGCCTCGAACGCGGCCGTCGCGCCGGAGCTGTTGTACAGTCCGATCATCCAGTCGATCTCGTGCTGGAGCACCGGGCGGTATGCCGAGTCCTCTAGGCCCATGTGCATCGCCTTGAGGTCTTCAAGTGGCGCATCGAGGTCAAGGTCGGCCAGATTCAGCGCGAGCGAGATGCCAGAGGTGCCCACCTGCGCCTCGTTGAACCGGTCAAAGGCAAGCTTTACGGCCTCCACGTTGTTTCGGCCGTCAAAGTACGGCAGGTCGGTGAGCGCCAGCAGGCCGCCTACCTCCACCGGGCCGCGTCCCGCGGCGATAGGCAGGTACTCGACGCCACTTCCTGACGTCACTGCGGCCGGCGCGCCGACGGGATAGTAGTTGCTACTCGCGTTGAGCGTGCCCGTTGCATCGTTCACGATAAGGGAGTCCGTGTTGCTACCGTAGTCCAGCACGATGTTGTGGTTGAACCGGATGGCGTTGCCGATGTCTTCTGCATTCTGGCCGGTGCGCACCGCAAAGGCAGTGGTGCCGTCGGATATGGTGTTGAGGGTGGCAACCACGCGGCTCGAGTCGGCCCATACCTGTATGGCGTTGCTGATGTTGATCAACGTGTTGCCGGCAATGATCGCGTTGTCCGAGCCGCGCATGAGCGTAATCCCGTCGGCCGTTCCCGCTATGTGGTTGTCCGATATGATCACGTCGTCGGTGCCTGACAGCGTTATGCCCTCGCCCGTAGAGTTGCGCGCGAGTATGTAGTTGGACGTTATCGCGCTGTCTGACAGGCTGTGTACGCCTTCAATGGCGGCGCCGGTACTGCTACCCTCGATCACGTTGTTGCGGATCGTGACGATGCCGAGCGTGGCGCTGCCGTCGGACACGAGATCAATCGCGCCGGCGCAGGTGTTGGCGATCATGTTGTTCTCAATGACCACCGGCCTGCGCACCCCTGCATTCGCAGGAGCGACCTTGATGGGCGCCTCGGTGCCGCAACCGGTGTCAAACGTGAGGCCGCTGACGGTCACCGTGCCGGCGGCGGAGCCGCCGCTGATCACCAGCCTAGAGTCGCCCGTGAAAGTTGCTAGACCCCTGGTGGCAGACAGCGTCAGCGGCTTGTCTATTGTCAGCACGACGTTGGCGTACTCGCCAGGCCGTATGTTTACCGTGCCTCCCGGCGATGCCTGGGCGACGGCCGTGGACGGGTCGTCCAACGATGTCGCGATCCTGATGTTCTTGTTGTCCGAGAGGGCGTTGCCGGAGCCGGCCTCGGGCAGGACGAGACCGCTAGGAGGAATGGCGGCCATGGTCGATACAGCATGGAAAGTCACGCCGTTGGGCGCGAGCGCCCCGGTGCCCTTGTAGTTCAGATCGGGCGTCTCGTCTCCTGCCTGCACCACGTAGCGGAACTGGAACGTGTTGGTGCCGCTACCGCCCGCGTAGCCTGCCGGCCGGTCGATCGCGCCCGTCTCCATCAAGAGCGTCGGGAGATCGTTCGTGGATTCGAGAGCTGTTGGGGTGACGGACGAGGTGGCGCCGTTGGTGATGACATCCCACGGAACGTCGGTGTGGGCATCCGTGAAGCCCATGTTGTACAAGGAGCGGCGATCTGCCGTGTCCTCCACGTTGAACAGCACGTCGGCAGTGCCGCCAGCTATGGCGTTGAGCGAGTCGACCCAGTTCGTGATTCCGGGGGCCGTGGCGAACTTCACGTCAAGCATCTCGCTCAGCCTGTTCGTGTAGGCCACCGGCAGGCCCTTGAGCTCGCCGTCCTCGTAGTACTCGTACGGGGCCCAGTCCGGCGCGTAGGCCACGTTCAGAGGTCCCGTCAGGCCGGCGAGGTACGCCGTCTCCGCGGCGGTCAGGTCAATCACGGGGGACAGCGGGGTGTCCCTGAGTATGCTGTTCCTCTCGTCAGCCGGGATGTAGGCAACGGCCTTGTCCAAGATGGAGCCAAGCGTTCCGTTGGCCATGTGGTAGCCTATGGAGAGGTCCAGGTTATGGCCCACGGAGCCGGCGTTGTTCACGTTGAGTTCGTCAGGAGCCTGGTACTCGGCCACCTGCCACACCTCTATCAGCGTGTCTATCGTTCCCGCCCCGAGCGCCGCAAAGGCGTCCGCGTGCGTGTCGTACTCGGTGTAGTCGTGTCCCTCTGCCACCAACCAATCTTCTATGGCATAGTCCGTTATGATGCCGATCGCAATGTTGCCCAAGTTGTCGGCGCGGACATCGGAATTCGTTCCGTTCGTCACCATCACCCAAGGTATGGTGGTGTGGGCGGCGGTAAATCTCATGTCGTACGTGGCGCGGCGCTCTGCCGTGTCGTTGACGCTGAACATCACGTCGGCGGTGCCGTTTCCTACCTGCTCAAGCGCGTCCGTCCAGCTGGTAATGTTCGCGGGGGCAAACTTCACGTCAAGCGCCTCGCCGAGCCTGCTCGTGTAGGCGGCGGGCAGGCCCTTGAGCTCGCCGTCCTCAAGGTATTCCAGCGGCTTCCATTCCGGATCGTAGGCCACGCGGAGCGGTCCCGTCAGGCCGGCGAGGTACTGCATCTCTGCATCGGTCAGGTTCAGCTCGGATGATGGGGAGGGAGGAGCATCCCTGAACATGCGCTGCTTTTCAGCATCCGACATGTCGCCGACTGCCTTGTTCAGTATGGTTCCAAGCTCTGCGTTGTCCATGTTGTAGCCCAAGGAGAGCGCGAGGACGGCGCCCGACTCGCCTTCGTTGAACAGGTCAAGGCCAGCTATTCCAGAACGGTCGGCCTGGTACTTGGCCACGGCCCAAGCTTCAATGATCGCGTCTATATCCTCGGCCACCAAGGCGTTGAACATCTCGGTGTGCCGCGTGTACTCTAGATACATGAGGCTGGGCCTCTCTGTATTCAGCCACGACTCTATGGCGTAGTCCTGGCCGATGCCGATAGTGATGTCCTCCGGCTCTGGCATTATGCTGACGGCCTCGTTGAACGAGACGGCGATGCTGATCGCGTCGCCAGTGGTGTACGGGCCGTCGTCGTTCGAGGACGTGACGCTGGTCACTGCCGTGTTGATCGTAGGTGTGGAAACAATCGCGATGTCCTTGTTGTCCGAGAGGGCGTTGCCGGAGCCGGCCTCGGGCAGGACGAGGTCGCCCTGCGGAATGGCAACCATGGATGCCGCATCGTGGAAAGTCACGCCGTTGGGAACGAGCGCCCCGGTGCCGTTGTAGTTCAGGTCGGGCGTCGCGTCTCCGGCCTGCACCACGTAGCGGAACTGGAACTCGTCGGTGCCGCTGCCGCCCGCGTAGCCTGCCGGCCGGTCGATCGCGCCCGTCTCCATCCAGAGGGTCGGAGTGTCGCTTGCGGATTCAAGATCGGCCGCGGTGACGGGCGGGCTGTCGCCGTTGGTGATGACGTCCCACGGAACGTCGGTGTGGGCATCCGTGAAGCCCATGTTGTACGTGGAGCGGCGATCTGCCGTGTCCTCCACGTTGAACAGCACGTCGGCGGTGCCGCCAGCTATGGCGTTGAGCGAGTCGACCCAGTTCGTGATTCCGGGGGCCGTGGCGAACTCCACGTCAAGCATCTCGCTCAGCCTGTTCGTGTAGGCCACCGGCAGGCCCTTGAGCTCGCCGTCCTCGTAGTATTCGTACGGGGCCCAGTCCGGCGCGTAGCCCACGTTGAGCGTCTTGTTGACAAGGTACGCCGTCTCCGCGGCGGTCAGGCCCAGCTCGGACGAGGGAGACAGCGGGGTGTCCCTGAGTATGCTGTTCCTCTCATCTTCGGTGATGTAGTCAATTGCCTTGTCCAGGATGGAGCCAAGCGTTGCGTTGTTCATGTGGTAGCCTATGGAGAGGTCCAGGTCGTGGCCCACGGGGCCGGCGTTGGTCGCGTTGACTTCGTCCGGAGCCTGGTACTCGGCCACCTGCCACACCTCTATCAGCGTGTCTATCGTTCCGTCCTCGAGCGCCTCAAAGGCGGCCGCGTGCGTGTCGTACTCTGTGTAGGCGTGCCCTTCCGCCGTCAGCCAAGCTTCCACGGAATAGTCCGTTATGATGCCGATTCTGACGCTACCCAAGTTGTCGGCGCGGACATCATCATTCGTTCCGTCCGTCACCATCACCCAAGGTATTGTGGTGTGGGCGTCCGTGAAATTCATCTCGTGCGTGGAGCGGCGCTCCGCCGTGTCGTTGACGCTGAACATCACGTCGGCGGTGCCGTTCCCTACCTGCTCAAGCGCGTCCGTCCAGCTTGTGATGTTCGCGGGGGCAAACTCCACGTCAAGCGCCTCGCCGAGCCTGCTCGTGTAGGCGGCGGGCAGGCCCTTGAGCTCGCCGTCCTCAAGGTATTCCAGCGGCTTCCATTCCGGATCGTAGGCCACGCGGAGCGGTCCCTCCAAGCCATCAAGGTACGCAATCTCGGCGGCGGTGAGGTTCAGCTCGGACGATGGGGAGGGAGGAGCATCCCTGAACATGCGCTGCTTTTCAGCATCCGACATGTCGCCGACTGCCTTGTTCAGTATGGAACCCAGCTCTGCGTTGTCCATGTTGTAGCCCAAGGAGAGCGCGAGGACGTCGCCCGACCCGTTGTTGTTTTTCAGATCAAGGCCCGCGATTCCGGAGCGGTCGGCCAAGTACTCGGCCACGTCCCAAGCCTCAATGATCGCGTCTATTTCCCCGGCCACCAAGGCGTTGAACATGTCTGTGTGCCGCGTGTATTCCAAGTACTTGAGGCCGGGCCTCTCCGTGTTCAGCCACGACTCTATGGCGTAGTCTTGGCCGATGCCGACAGTGATGTCCGGCATTATGCTGACGGGCTCGTTGAACGAGACGGTGACGTTGATCACGTCGCCCTCGGTGTACGTGGCATCGTTGTCAGGGGAGGTGACACTAGTCACGGCAGTGCTCTTGGCATCGATCATGATGTCCTTGTTGTCCGAGAGGGCGTTGCCGGAGCCGGCCTCGGGCAGGACGAGGTCGCCCTGCGGAATGGCAACCATGGATGCCGCATCGTGGAAAGTCACGCCGTTGGGAACGAGCGCCCCGGTGCCGTTGTAGTTCAAGTCTGGCGTTGCGTCTCCGGCCTGCACCACGTAGCGGAACTGGAACTCGTCGGTGCCGCTGCCGCCCGCGTAGCCTGCCGGCCGGTCGATCGCGCCCGTCTCCATCCAGAGGGTCGGGAGTTCGTTCGTAGATTCGAGATCGGCTGGGGTGACGGACGAGGTGGCGCCGTTGGTGATGACGTCCCACGGAACGTCGGTGTGGGCATCCGTGAAGCCCATGTTGTACGTGGAACGGCGCTCTTCCGTGTCCTCCACGTTGAACAGCACGTCGGCAGTGCCGCCAGCTATGGCGTTGAGCGAGTCGACCCAGTTCGTGATTCCGGGGGCCGTGGCGAACTTCACGTCAAGCATCTCGCTCAGCCTGTTCGTGTAGGCCACCGGCAGGCCCTTGAGCTCGCCGTCCTCGTAGTACTCGTACGGGGCCCAGTCCGGCGCGTAGGCCACGTTGAGCGTCTTGTTGACAAGGTACGCCGTCTCCGCGGCGGTCAGGCCCAGCTCGGACGAGGGAGACAGCGGGGTGTCCCTGAGTATGCTGTTCCTCTCGTCAGCCGGGATGTAGGCGACGGCCTTGTCCAAGATGGTGCCAAGCGTTCCGTTGGCCATGTGGTAGCCTATGGAGAGGTCCAGGTTGTGGCCCACGGGGCCGGCGTTGGTCGCGTTGACTTCGTCAGGAGCCTGGTACTCGGCCACCTGCCACACCTCTACCAGCGTGTCTATCGTTCCGTCCCCGAGCGCCGCAAAGGCGTCCGCGTGCGTGTCGTACTCGGTGTAGTCGTGCCCTTCCGCTATCAGCCAAGCCTCCACGGAATAGTCCGTTATGATGCCGATGTTGATGTTGCCCAAGTTGTCGGCGCGGACATCGGAATTCGTTCCGTTCGTCACCATCACCCAAGGTATGGTGGTGTGGGCGGCGGTAAATCTCATGTCGTACGTGGCGCGGCGCTCTGCCGTGTCGTTGACGCTGAACATCACGTCGGCGGTGCCGTTTCCTACCTGCTCAAGCGCGTCCGTCCAGCTGGTAATGTTCGCGGGGGCAAACTTCACGTCAAGCGCCTCGCCGAGCCTGCTCGTGTAGGCGGCGGGCAGGCCCTTGAGCTCGCCGTCCTCAAGGTATTCCAGCGGCTTCCATTCCGGATCGTAGGCCACGCGGAGCGGTCCTTCCAGAGCCTCAAGGTACGTAATCTCGTCGGCGGTCAGGCCCAGCTCGGCGGCTGGAGTGGGCGGGGCATCCCTGAACATGCGCTCCTTTTCGGCATCCGACAAGTTGCCGACGGCCTTGTCCAGTATGGAACCTAGCGTTCCGTTGTCCATGTTGTAGCCCAATGAGAGCGCGAGTACGTCGCCCGACTCGCCTTCGTTGAATAGGTCAAGGCTCGCGATTCCGGAACGGTCGGCCTGGTACTTGGCCACGTCCCAAGCCTCAATGATCGCGTCTATTTCCCCGGCCACCAAGGCGTTGAACATGTCTGTGTGCCGCGTGTATTCCATGTACATGAGGCTGGGCCTCTCCGTATTCAGCCACGACTCTATGGCGTAGTCTTGGCCGATGCCGACAGTGATGTCCTCCGGCTCTGGCATTATGCTGACGGCTTCGTTGAACGAGACGGCGATGCTGATCGCGTCGCCAGTGGTGTACGCGCCGTCGTCGTTCGAGGACGTGACGTTGATCACGGCCGTACTCGTGTCGGGCGCGGGTGCGGTGTCGATCACGATGTTCTTGTTGTCCGAGAGGGCGTTGCCGGAGCCGGCTAATGGCAGGACGAGGATGCCCTGGGGAATGGCAACATCGGACGCGGCATCGCGGATGGTCGTGACGCCGTAATCTAGCGCTCCGGTGCCGTTGTAGTTCAGGTCTGGCGTCGCGTCTCCTGCCTGCACCACGTAGCGGAACTGGAACTCATCGGTGCCGTTGCCGGCCGCGTACCACGCCGGCCGGTCGATCTCGCCCGTCTCCATCCAGAGGGTCGGGAGATCGTTCGTGGATTCAAGATCGGCTGCGGTGACGGGCGGGCTGTCGCCGTTGGTGATGACATCCCACGGAACGTCGGTGTGGGCATCCGTGAAGCCCATGTTGTACGTGGAGCGGCGATCTGCCGTGTCCTCCACGTTGAACAGCACGTCGGCAGAACCGTCAGCTATGGCGTTGAGCGAGTCGACCCAGTTCGTGATTCCGGGGGCCGTGGCGAACTCCACGTCAAGCATCTCGCTCAGCCTGTTCGTGTAGGCTACCGGCAGGCCCTTGAGCTCGCCGTCCTCGTAGTATTCGTACGGGGCCCAGTCCGGCGCGTAGCCCACGTTCAGCTTCCCCGTCAGGCCAGCGAGGTACTGCTTCTCTGCATCGGTCAGGCCCAGCTCGGACGAGGGAGACAGCGGGGTGTCCCTGAGTATGCTGTTCCTCTCATCTTCGGTGATGTAGTCAATTGCCTTGTCCAGGATGGAGCCAAGCGTTGCGTTGTTCATGTGGTAGCCTATGGAGAGGTCCAGGTCGTGGCCCACGGGGCCGGCGTTGGTCGCGTTGACTTCGTCCGGAGCCTGGTACTCGGCCACCTGCCACACCTCTATCAGCGTGTCTATCGTTCCGTCCTCGAGCGCCTCAAAGGCGGCCGCGTGCGTGTCGTACTCTGTGTAGGCGTGCCCTTCCGCCGTCAGCCAAGCTTCCACGGAATAGTC
The DNA here is from genome assembly GCA_958295735.1 of uncultured Candidatus Cenarchaeum sp. GTDB lineage: Archaea > Thermoproteota > Nitrososphaeria > Nitrososphaerales > Nitrosopumilaceae > Cenarchaeum. The sequence continues at coordinate 1,684,461 of OY282369.1, read as the reverse complement.
CGTTATGATGCCGATGTTGATGTTGGTTAGATTGTCGGCGATGATGGTGGAATTCGCCCCGTCCGTCACCAACACCCAAGGTATGGTGGTGTGGGCGTCCGTGAAGCTCATGTTGTACGTGGTCCGGCGGTCGTCCGTGGCGTTGACGCTGAACATCACGTCGGCGGTGCCGTCCCTTATCTGCTCAAGCGCGTCCGTCCAGTTGGCAATGTTCGCGGGCGCAAACTCCACGTCAAGCGCCTCGCCGAGCCTGCTCGTGTAGGCGGCGGGCAGGCCCTTGAGCTCGCCGTCCTCAAGGTATTCCAGCGGCTTCCATTCCGGATCGTAGGCCACGCGGAGCGGTTCCTCCAAGCCATCAAGGTACGCAATCTCGGCGGCGGTGAGGTTCAGCTCGGACGATGGGGAGGGAGGAGCATCCCTGAACATGCGCTGCTTTTCAGCATCCGACATGTCGCCGACTGCCTTGTTCAGTATGGAACCCAGCTCTGCGTTGTCCATGTTGTAGCCCAAGGAGAGCGCGAGGACGTCGCCCGACCCGTTGTTGTTTTTCAGATCAAGGCCCGCGATTCCGGAGCGGTCGGCCAAGTACTCGGCCACGTCCCAAGCCTCAATGATCGCGTCTATTTCCCCGGCCACCAAGGCGTTGAACATGTCTGTGTGCCGCGTGTATTCCAAGTACTTGAGGCCGGGCCTCTCCGTGTTCAGCCACGACTCTATGGCGTAGTCTTGGCCGATGCCGACCGTTATGTCCTTTGCTTCCGGCTCGGTGTAGACGGCCTCGTTGAACGAGACGGTGACGTTGATCGCATCGCCCGTGGTGTACGTGCCGTCGCCGTCAGGTGACGTGACATCAACTATCCTGGTATCTATTGCGGCGTTGATTATCAGATCGCTGGTCTCCCCAAGCGACCCGATCCCGCCAGGCAACGGCAACGTCAAGTTTGCGCTCCCAACAGGCCCGCTGCTGGAGTTTTCTATTTTGGCATTTCCCGCCACCACCAAAGCGTCATCGTTCGCATAGTCCAAATCGGGCGATGTGTCACCGTGTTGCACCAAGTAGTTGAACGTAATAGCCGAGCTACCGCTCCCGCTATGATATGACGCCATTCTGTAGATATCGTCTGTCACCATGCCGAGGAATGGAGCCGCAATCAACTGCCTCGTGACAGTACCGTTGGACGTTATGATAACCCACGGGGTGGTGGTGTGGGTCGAGGTGAAAGCCATGTCGTAATCGTTGCGGTGCGCATCCGTGTCTACTACGCCGAACATCACGTCGGCAGTGCCGCTCTTTATGGTGCTGAGCGCGCCCAACCAAGTGGCGATGTTCGGGACAACGCTGAACTCCACGTCAAGCATCTCGCTCAGCCTGTTCATGTAGGCCACCGGCAGGCCCTTGAGCTCGCCGTCCTCGTAGTACTCGTACGGGGCCCAGTCCGGCGCGTAGGCCACGTTTAGCGTCTTGTTTACAAGGTACGCCGCCTCCGCGGCGGTCAGGTCAATCACCGGGGACAGCGGGGTGTCCCTGAGTATGCTGTTCCTCTCATCTTCGGTGATGTAGTCAATTGCCTTGTCCAGGATGGAGCCAAGCGTTGCGTTGTTCATGTGGTAGCCTATGGAGAGGTCCAGGTCGTGGCCCACGGGGCCGGCGTTGGTCGCGTTGACTTCGTCCGGAGCCTGGTACTCGGCCACCTGCCACACCTCTATCAGCGTGTCTATCGTTCCGTCCTCGAGCGCCTCAAAGGCGGCCGCGTGCGTGTCGTACTCTGTGTAGGCGTGCCCTTCCGCCGTCAGCCAAGCTTCCACGGAATAGTCCGTTATGATGCCGATGTTGATGTTGGTTAGATTGTCGGCGTTGATGGTGGAATTCGCCCCGTCCGTCACCAACACCCAAGGTATGGTGGTGTGGGCGTCCGTGAAGCTCATGTTGTACGTGGTCCGGCGGTCGTCCGTGGCGTTGACGCTGAACATCACGTCGGCGGTGCCGTCCCTTATCTGCTCAAGCGCGTCCGTCCAGTTGGCAATGTTCGCGGGCGCAAACTCCACGTCAAGCGCCTCGCCGAGCCTGCTCGTGTAGGCGGCGGGCAGGCCCTTGAGCTCGCCGTCCTCAAGGTATTCCAGCGGCTTCCATTCCGGATCGTAGGCCACGCGGAGTGGTCCATTCAGGTTCGCAAGATACGCGATCTCGTCAGCAGTAAGGCCAAGCTCGGACGAGGGAGCCAGCTCGGCGTCCCTGAATATGCGCTCCCTTTCGGCATCCGACATGTCGGCGACGGCCTTGTCCAGTACGGATCCCAGCATTGCGTTGTTCTTGTTGTAGCTGAAGGAGAGCATTGCATCGGCGCCCGATGTGCCGTTGTCGTGCAACGGCAGGCCGGTAATGTTGTGTTCAACTTTCTGGTATTCTACCACTTTCAAGAAGTTGATCAGGGCATCGATCTCGCCGCTCTTTAGGTCGTTGAGCATTTCCGAGTAGTCGTCGTACTCTGCGTAATCAAGGCTGGGGCGGGCATCGTCAAGCCACGATTTTATGGTGTGGCCCTGCGGTACTCCGACTTTGATGCCGGACCCGGTGACGTGCACAGTCTTGTCAAACGCCACCGTGATGGGGACTACGGCGCCCAACCCGTATGTCCCGTCGGCAGCTGTCACGTTTACGACCGCTGGCGGATCCTGGCCGTACGCTGCCTGCCCTCCCGCGAGCCAAGCAACCGGATTGTCGCCCATGCTGCCGTCGGGATTCGTCGCCAGCGGAGCGGCCACAAGGAGTGCTACGGCCGCCGCTGCCATCGCGAGGGAGCTGGCGCGCCTGAAGTCCAGCAACCCCGTTGCGGCGTGATGCTGGGTTGCGGATGGCTTCGTGTGGCTTGACATTGGTGTACGCTATGACGGTCGAAAGTGATCCATTTTATACTTTACGGGGCGCAATGCTGGCACGAGGCCGGATTTCCCCCCAATCAGGCGTGATCCGGGCCAGCAAAGGCGCATTCGCGCCCGTGGCCGGCAGGTACGCGGACTCGTACGCAGATCCGCGCGCCCCGATGCGGCCCGGGCGAGGTCGGCCGCGGCGCCTCGCCGCCGGGCGCGAATTTGGCGTGCCGTCTGCGGCGGGACAGATGCCGGCGGATCCGCGGATCGTTCTGGCTCCAGCCGTGGCCGATCCGGCCCGGAATGATGCCGCGCGCCGGGGCCGCCTGCGCGCGAAGCGGCTCCGCGCAAGCCGGTGTCCGTTGCGGAGGATGCCGGCAGATGGGCGGCCGGCCCGCAGCCATGTTCCGTTTCGGGTCGCCGGCGGCGGCTGCCGGCGGCCGGCGGCCGGTCCGCGCGTTCGCGCGTCCGGAATGCGGAACGTGCCATCCGGGAGCATGCGGCCGGGGCCGCCCGACGGCGGCGCTGCCGCAGCTCCCGGGCCGGCCCCGCACGCATCTCCCGCCCCGCTGTTCCGGCACCGGCATGCGGTGATGCCGCAGGAACGCGTGCGCGCGCCGGCGGCGGCGGCCGCACCAGTTTGGCAATCCGCATTCGTCCGCGATCCCGCCTGCCGGATCCCCGGTTCCCGGATCGCGGCGCAGCGTGCCGCGTCCGCCGTCCTTCTCCCCGCACACCTCCGGCAGCCGCAGGCGCGGCCGCATCTCCTTTTCGTCGCGCGCGGCCAGCGAAGCCTGTTCATCCGGCGGGCCGCCTCCGGGCTGCGGCCGCCCGGAGATGCGCGCCCCGGCGGGACGATGCGGCTGCGGGCGGGATCGCGGCGGTTCCGGCGGAGCGCCCCGGGGCGCGGCGTATGCTCGGGCCGGCTCTGGCGCAGCCGCGCGCGATGCCGCGCGGCGGAACGGGTTGCGCGGAAAGACACGGGAGGGGCGCGGCGGGCGCGGCCACGCGTCCGGGCAGGGACGGCGCCCGGCCGCCGCGAACCGCCGCGCGATCCCGTCCCAATATTACAGCAAGGTTAATTGGAAACCGATCTGGGCCGGAACGGGCCGCCCGCGCCGGCCGGTCTTGATTGCCGGCGATCGACTCCGGCCGGCGCGAGTCCGCCGCGGCGGAACTGGCGTGCCCCGGCCCGCGCGCGCGGCCGCAGGCCGGCCTTCGGGCCGCCCGCGCGGCCCGTTCCGCCGCGCAGCAGTAGCCGCCCCCGCGCGCCCGGCTCCGCCGGGGATCCCGCGCGGAGGCGCGCGGCCGGCCAAGGCTCCCGCCGTCCCCCCCCCCCCGGAGCGCGCCGCCGTCGCTCTCCGGAGCGCGCCGCCGCCCCGCCGTGGATCCCGCGCGGAGGCTCCCGGAATCCGCGATCCGGGGGCAACCTGCCGGACGAACGGCCCCCGCCGGGCCGCGGGGGTGTGGACTCACGTCCACTTGTCAGCCACGCCTGATGGGATGCCGCCACGCAGGCGAGCAGTGCGCCGGTAGGCGCGGGGCTGCCGGAAAGCGGGCATTCCGTCCTGCCGGAGGGCCGCGGGGCGCGTTGCGGGTCAACATTGCTTCGCCATCTTGTCGACAGTTGTCAGCACGAGCGCTTAAGGCCCGCACGCGCGTAACACTAGACATGCCCGACTCTGAAACGGTGCTGGTGCGGAGGGAGCTGGTGGCGGTGACCCGCCGCATGACGGTTCTGGAGGCAAAACACGCGGAATACGTAGAGGACAGGCGTCGGGAGTCGGCCGAAACGCGTAGCGAAATCGACCGCCTCAGGGTCGTGGAGGCGCAGCACGCCGGTTGCGCCGAGAACAGGCTGGAACTTGACAGGCGTCAGAACGAAATCGACCTCCTCAGGGCCGAGTTGGCGGCGGCGCTGGGCAACAAGGCGGAGAACGCGGCGGCGGCCGCGCGAGGCGGAGGCGGCGGCCGCGATGCGGCCGTGGCGGAGAGGAGCGCCGCCGCCAAGCCGGCCGCCCCCGCCCCCGCCCCCGCCGCCAAGCCGGCCGCCCCCGCCCCCGCCCCCGCCCCCGCCCCCGCCGCCAAGCCGGCTGGGGCGGAGAAGGGCGCCGCCTGCGCGGGGTGCGGCGAGCTGTCCGCGAAGCTGAAAAAGGCCGAGAAGCGGATCAACTCGTGCGACGGCTACAACAAGCCCGATGCGGAGAGGTACAACGCCGACAGGGCCAAGTTCCGCAGGGAGCACGGCACGTACGACAGCGATCGCAAGCCGAGGAAGAAGATGGGCCCGCCCGTCGGGCACAAGGGGGTGTCGCACTCGCGCAAGTCGGAGGAGACGCGCTACTACCCCCTTTCCGCGTGCGAGTTCTGCGGGCTGGCCGAGCATCTGCACGCGGAGCGGCCCTGCAACAAGCTCTACGTCGAGCTGGACGGCGCCGGGAAGATCAGGGCCTCCTGCATCTCGGCCGAGCGGGCCTGGTGCGCGAGGTGCTGCAGGATCAGCACGGCGGAGTCGGAGTCGATCCCGGGCACCCACATGGGAATCAATCTGCTCGGGTCCGCGGTCGCCTGCATCGCGAAAGCCATTCCGTACGCGTCCGTCGCCGAGCTCGTGGATGAGCAGTACGGCTACAAGTTCGCGCAGACCACATTCATCAACGCCCACGAGGCCGTCGCCAACGTGCTGGAGCCGGGAGACCGGTGCGTCGCGGGGTACATCAAGAACCACAAAGGGTGCGGGCAGGCAGACGAGACCCCCTTCAACGTGCGCGGGAAGCGCGGGTACGCGTGGCTGGTCTGCTGCGGGGATGCGGTGCGCGTGGTGTTCCTGGGCAGCAGGGCGGCGGCCGTGCTGGACCTGTACTTTCCCGAGGTGAAGGGCAAGCCGATGGTGACCGACGGGTACTCGGGGTACAACGGGATAGACGTGAGGCAGATCTGCCTCATCCACCTGTTGCGGCACGCCGAGAGCTTCGCGATCCGCGCCATGGGTTCGGAGGACCGGGAGCTGTACCTGCTGCTGTACCTGCGGCTCCGCGCCATGTACAGGAGGATCTCCCGCATCGACACGGCGGACGAGGCCGCCATCCGGGAGCTGGAGAGGCAGGTGCTGGAGATCGCGGGAGGGTACGGTGAGAAGCACGCGATGCGCACCGCCCTCGTCAACGCGCTGCCCCACATGTTCACGTTCCTGAGGCATCCCGGCATGCCCTGCCACAACAACCGCGTCGAGCAGGCGATACACGAGGGGCCGGCCAGGGAAAAGAGGTCGCGCCGCCAGCTGAGGAGCGCGGCCGGCATGCGCCGCCTCTCCATAACGTGCACCGTGTTCCAGACGTGCAGGCGCCTGGGAATCTGGCCGTCGACCGCGCTGAAGGCCCTCCGCGCCGACCCGGAATGGGACATGTTCGCGCATCCCGCCACCGGGCCGCCGAGGGCCCCGGCGGCGGCGGTAGCCGCCTGACCGCCGGCAGCGGCCCGCGCGATGCCGCCCCGCGCGCGCCGGAATAGCGCGGGCGGCAGCATTATCCACGGATGCCGGCACGGCCCCGGGCGGGGCCCGCCCCGGCGGCGGATCGGGCGCGATGCCGCGCCGGCTTGGCGGGGACGGGCCCCGCGGCGCCGGCTTGGCGGGGACGGGGACGGGCCCCGCGGCGCCGGCCGGTGGCAGCTTTCGGGCGCGGCCGGCAAGTGGACGTGAGTCCACACCCGCGGGGGTTCAATAGACCTATATGGGCCCCGCGGCGAATCGTTACCGGATTACACATGGGCAAGATGCTTGAAAAGGCCCTGAAGGACGCGGCCAAGGAGGGCGCGTGCAGGCTCGGCGCGAAGAGCGTGCTGTCGTCGCTGGGCGGCTCAAAGCTGGTCGTGGCGTCCGCCTCGCTGCAGAGGCTCCCGCGGCGGCAGGACGTGGAGGGAAGGGCCGCGGCGGCAGGCGTCCCGCTGGTGCGGTTCCCCGGATCCTCGGTCGCGCTGGGAAGGGCGTGCGGCCTCCAGTTCCGCGTCTCGGCAGTCTCGCTCACGTCGGCCACCGACGCCGGCGTAAAGTCGATAATAAACGAGAACGGGCAGCAATGACGGCGCGCTCTGGTGAAAGATTAAATGGCGATCCCCGGGCCCGCCGGTGGTAGTGGACTGATGGCGCAGGCGATAAAGCTCACGATGGACCAGATGCGGCTCATGTCGCTGTTCCAGAGCGTCACGAAAGTCACCGCCAAGGACTGCGTGGAGGACGGGAAGCAGAACCGCGTGATATTCGTGGTGGAGGAGGGGCAGATGGGGCTGTCCATCGGCAGGCACGGCGCGCACATGAAGTCGCTGCAGGCCAAGGTGCAGAAGAACGTTGAGCTCGTGGAGTTCCGCGAGGATCCCGCCGCGTTCCTGAAGGGGGTGCTCAACCCAAAGCTGGTATCCGAGGTGAAGGTGAGCGAGCGGCCGGACGGGACCACCCAGGCCGTGGTAATGGTGGACCAGGGCAACAAGGGCCTGGTGGTCGGGCGCGAGGGGCGCAACGCCGAAAAGGCGCGCCTGCTGGCCAAGAGGTACTTCGGCATCGCGCACGTGATGATCAACAGCCCCGAGAGGGCGCTGTTCGGGTGACGGCGGGGTGGCAAAGTCCCCTCTGGGCCTGTTCGCGGGCAGGGTCCTCAGCGCCAAGAAGAAGAGGCAGCGCTGGTCCATATCGCGGTACAAGAGGAGGCGGCTGGGCCTCGACAAAAAGTCCAACCCGCTCGCGGGCGCGCCCCAGGCCAGGGGCATAGTCCTGGAAAAGGTGGGCGTCGAGGCGAAGCAGCCGAACTCCGCGGTCAGGAAGTGCGTCCGCGTCCAGCTCATAAAGAACGGCAAGTCGATCACCGCGTTCCTGCCGCGCGACGGCGCGATGAACTTCATAGACGAGCACGACGAGGTGCACGTGGAGGGCATGGGCGCCACCCAGGGCGGGGCCATGGGGGACATTCCGGGCGTCCGCTTCAAGGTGTTCAAGGTGAACGGGACCTCGCTCCACGAGCTGGTCATCGGCAAGAAGGAAAAGCCGAGGAGGTAGAGGCGCGGCATGGAGTCGGTGGAAGCGCGGCGGGAAGAGGCCGCGGCGGGCCCGGAGGCCGGGCAGCAGGGCGGCGCGCAGGAGGCCGCTCCCGAAGGCGCCCAGCAGGAGGAGGAGGAGGCCGGGCAGCAGGGCGGCGCGCAGGAGGCCGCTCCCGAAGGCGCCCAGCAGGAAGAGGAGGAGGCCGGGCAGCAGGGCGGCGCGCAGGAGGCCGCTCCGGAAGGCGCCCAGCAGGAAGAGGAGGCCGGGCAGCAGGGCGGCGCGCAGGAGGCCGCTCCGGAAGGCGCCCAGCAGGAAGAGGAGGCCGGGCAGCAGGGCGGCGCGCAGGAGGCCGCTCCGGAAGGCGCCCAGCAGGAAGAGGAGGCCGGGCAGCCGCCGAGGCTGCTGTTCCGCAAGTGGAGCCTGGAGGGGATCGAGATAGTCGATCCAGGGCTCAAGACCGCGATCTCGCTGCGCCAGACCGTGGTCCCGCACACGTACGGGCGCTCCGCCCTCAAGAGGTTCAACAAGGCCGACGTCAACATCGTGGAGCGCCTCGTCAACAAGCTGATGCACTTCGGAAAAAAATACGCGAAGAACACGGGCCGCATGACGGGCAAGAAGATCAGCGTGACGAACACCGTAAAGGCCGCGTTCGAGATAATCCACCTGAAGACGGGAAAGAACCCGGTGGAGGTCCTGGTCAGGGCCGTGGAGAACTCCGCGCCCAACGAGGACACGACCAGGATAGTGTACGGCGGGACCGTGTACCACGTGTCCGTCGACGTCTCCCCGATCCGCAGGGTCGACCTCGCGCTGCGGTTCATAGCGGACGGCGTAAAGGAGGCCACCTTCTCCAACCCAAAGGCGGTCGAGGAGTACCTGGCGGAGCACCTCGTGCTGGCCGCCTCCAGCGACCAGGGCGCCCCGTCCGTGAAGAAAAAGCACGAGTTGGAGCGCATAGCGCAGGCCTCCAGGTAGTGGAGAAAAGGCGCGGGCCGGGGCGCGTGGCGGCCGTCCCGTCCATGCGGTTGTGCCATACCAAGCGGAAAAGGCGCGGGCCGGGGCGCGTGCCTCCCCGTAGTGAAGGTAGCCCGAGGCAGACTCGAACTGCCGTCTCCGCGTATCCACTCGTGAGATCCAGAGCGCGGAATCCTTGGCCTGTCTCCATTTGACCGCTAGACTATCGGGCTACTGCAACGGGCAACGGCGCCGGGAATATAATCATTGGGGACGGGCCGCGACTCGGGTCCAAGCCGAAACCGCGGCCGGCAGCGGCAAACCGCTCCCCGATCTCACGCCCGGATCGCGGCGGGCGCGAGCCTATGCAGGCCGCGGCGAGGACCCCGGTCCGGACGGAAGCCGCGGCCGGCTGCGGCGGCGGGCCTCCCCCCGATCCCGCGGCCGGCCCGGGCCCGCGCGGCCGCGGCCCCGCCGCGCCTCAGTGGGACTGCGCCTCCTGCACGGCGGTCGCATAGTCGCACTCGGCCTTCAGCCTCATGTACGGGATCAGCCTGTAGTGTATCCCGTAGGCGCCGCCCTCCTTGTACAGCATGCCCTTCTGGACGAGGGAGGCCAGCCCCCGGGACATCTTGGCGGTGTCCGCGCCGCCTGCCCTCGCCACCTCGTCGCGCTTTTTCCGGTACCGCTCGGCGCTGAACACGGTGTCGTTGACCTCCAGCACGAGCGGCCACACGATCTCCCCCCAGACCAGCCTCCTGCCCTCCGTGGCCGACGCGTACCTGCCCTTCTCGCCCAACATTAATACGCAGCGGCGTGCCGTTATAACTGAATAGTTGCAGCAGGAGGAGATAGAGAAGTCGCTCGCGCTTTTGGAGGGGCGCTGGGACGTGGATCCGCTGGTGCGGGACTTTGTCCTGCGGAGGATCACGGACGTGGAGGACAGGGCGGTGGTTGCCGGCAGGGTAGTGTTCCACATACCGTACCTGCGCGAGTCGAAAAAGTACGTCCTGTGGAAGTGCCTGTGGCCGGACTGCCACAACTGCTGCGAGAGGCAGGGCCGCCTCCCCCTCACCATGGACGACCTGATCACCATAGGGAGCGGCATGAAGTACGCCCGCACCTCCGAGTTCGTCGGGAGCGAGACCGTGACGGCCACCTGGGGGGGCGGGGGGGAGCCGGTCATGACCACCGTCAACCTGAAGCGGAAGGAGGGCGAGACCGAAAAGGACGACGGGACGCGCATACCGTGCAGGTTCCTCGGGGAGGACGGCGCGTGCGGGCTGCACCCGCACCGGCCCGGCGTGTGCTACCTGTACCCGTTCTCCGCGTGGCTGGCCATGGAGGGGGACGCGGCGCGCGTCCACGCATCGTACCAGTTCACGGGCGACTGCCCCGGCTTTTACGCGGGGGGCGGGATCTCGGAGATGGCCGCCGAGCTGGACGGGTACTCGGGGACCATCTACGAGTACGCGATGAAGTCCTCGAGGACGTCCCGGGAGGGGTTCGGCGCCTCCAGCCTCGGCGCCTGATCCCGCGCCGCGGGCCGCGGGCGGCCTCACCCGCCGACCGAAAAGGGGGCGGCGCGGGGGGGCCCGAGGGGCACCGGCTCGGCCAGGGACTCCCAGACGAACGCCTCCGCCACGTACTCGCCCGGCCCGGGGGGCGTCCACGACTGCGAGACGCCCATCGACTGGAGCGGGCCGAGCGTCCCCCCCGCCCACGAGAGCGCGAGGGCGGCGCCGCCGGCGCCGCCCGGCCCCGCTGCGGAGATCTGGAAGAGCACGACGTAGTCCTGCGCGGCGGGCCGCATGTTGGCGAGGCCGGCCGCGATCTGCAACCGGTCGCCCGGGCCCCCGCCGGCGCCGGGGAGCCCCGGGCCCGGGCCCACCGAGATCCCCGCAATCTCGACCAGGGGCCCGGGGCCCGGCGGGGCGCGCGCGTGGGCCTCCACGTCCAGGGCCGCGCGCAGGCCGTGCGGCTCCGGCAGCGTGCGGTCCGTGTACGTCGCGGTCACGCGGTCGCCGGCCGCCGCGTACAGCGCGGCCCCTCCCGGCCGGCTCCCCTCCCCGGCCAGCCGCACCGTCCCGACGAACACCCCCGTGTCCGCGCCGGTCTCGGCCAGGGACAGCTCCGCCCCCGCCCCGTCCGAGTCGGAGGCGACGCCCACCGTGATGCCGTCCACCGCCTCGGGATCGAGGTCCATGTCCGGATCGGCCACGGCGACGCGCAGGCTCCCGCCGTCCCCCGAGACCGAGGCCGACACGGTCGCCAGGCTCCACGCGATGGGCGCCGATTCCGCCGCGATGCGCCCCTTCCCGTACTCGAAGGAGACGGTGACCGCGTCGCGGCGGCCCGCCTCCAGCAGGCCGTCCGTGGGGCCCGAGCCCGCCGTGCGCGGCGCCGTGTCGCGGCGGCCGTCGCCGTCCGCGTCGTGCGGGAAGCCGGTGAGCGTGACCTCGCCGGTGAACACGCCGCTGTCCGGGGCCGTCTCGGTGAGCCTGTACGGCCCGAGCTCGTGCCCCCTCGTGCGCACCGTCACCGGATGCTCCCGGTCCCCGCCGATCGAGTCTATGCCGTGCGCGTCGGCGTTCCAGGCGGGGGCGACCACCGTTATGCGCACCTTGTCGGTCCACGAGTACGCCGGCGCGTCGAGGCGCATGGGCGACCAGCCGCCGGCGTCCGCGTCCGCGGCCCCCGCGAGGGCGAGCGCCGCGGCGGCGGCAACCGCGCCGGCCCGCCCCCGCAACGCCATGCGGTCGCGCGCGCCCCGATCCGTTAAATTCCTTGCCGGCCGCGGAGGGCGGGGCGCGGCGCGCGCCTAGTCGCCGTGGCTCAGGGCGGCCAGCATCCGCTCGACGTGCCGCGGAAAGTCTTCCTCGTAGCCGTCCCAGCCGGCGTACTTTTCGAGCTCGAGCGTCCCCGGCAGCGTCTCCATGAGCCCCAGCACGGCGAACATGCCGCCGGCGCGCGCGGCATCCAGGGGCCCGAGCGCCGCGTCGTACAGGTCGTCCACGAACCCGGCCGCCTCGTGCAGGCCCGCGGGATCCGAGCCCACGCCGTGGGACGTCACCGCGTGGGCTACCGGCCACTCCTTCACCGTGTTCAGGACGTGGCGCAGGCCGGCGTAGTTCACGTCGTCCATGAACTCGGCCGGCGTCAGCCGGCGCGGGCTGTACAGGTCCGTCGTGAGCAGCACGCCCTCCTCCGGAAGATAGACCACCGTGTTGGCCTCCCCGTCCGACGGGCCCAGGTAGTGCAGCTCGACCAGCGTCCCGCCCATGTCGATCGCCAGGCGGTCGTCGAACTCGATGTCCACCTCGGGGACGGCGCCGAACGGCTCGAGATCGAACACGGCCGCGCAGTTGGCGTGGCACACCACCTCGGGCCTCCCCGAACGCCGACGTCCCGCCCGCGTGGTCGTAGTGCTCGTGGCTCAGGACCACCGCGGTCACCGGGGCATCGGTTATGCGGGCCACCTCGGCGGCCAGCACCGAGGCGCGGACGTCGTTGGCCGGATCCGTGACCAGCACGCCGTCCTGCGACACCACTATCAGGCTGGTGTAGAAGGCCCAGTTGAAGTAGTACACGTTCTCGGCCAGCTGCACGGTGACCGGCGGCGGCAGATCGAACGGCAGGCGCCAGCCGGATGCCTCCAGCGCGGCCTCGGCGGCGGCGACCGTCGACTCGTGCGTCTCGGGCTCGGCCGCGTACTCGGGCCCGGGGGGATCGGCGGCCGCGGGAGCCGCGGGAGCCGCGGGGGCTGCCGGGGCCGGCGCCGCGTACGCGGCCGCGCCGTCCCGCTTCCACGCAGAATAGCCGCCGGGGATCTCCGCGCACAGCCGGTCGCCGCACACCACCGTGTCGCCGGAGACGTACCGCACGGTGACCTGCTGGGCGGAGGCGTCGGCGGACATGAGGCCCGCGGCCGCGGCGGCCGCCACCCCCAGCAGTGCCAGCGCGCGCCCGTCCATGCGCGGCGCTGGCGCCGCTATTCTATAAACCTGCTGACGGGGGGCGCGCACGAGGGCGCGCCCGCGTCAGCCACGGGCGCGAAAGCGCCTGCGCCTATCCGGATCCGCGCCCGGGGGGCGGGGGCTGCCGGCCCCGCGCGAGGGCGCGTTCGGGCCGTCGCGCGCGGCAAGCCTAGCCGCCTGCTCTTTGGCCTCGGCCTTCGGCCCGGCGATCTCGGCTTCCAGCCGGGCGATCTTTTCGAGCGAGGCCGCCAGTTCCTTGCGCGGCGGCGTGCGCGGCCGCGTGCCGGCCAGCCGAAGGCGCGGAAGCGCCTGCGCCTATCCGGATCCGCGCCCGGGGAGCGGGGGCTGCCGGCCCCGCGCCCGGCGGCGGGCTCACTTTTGGCGCTTCTTGGAGACCTGCATGTACAGGTCCACGGTGCCGCTGCCTATCGGTATGTTGTTGCCGACTATGACGTTCTCCGTCACGCCCTTCAGTTTTTCTATCTCGCCGCCCAGGGCCGCGTGGGCTATCGTGGGCACCGTGATCTCGAACGCGGCCCTGGCCAGCACGCTGTCCTTGGTGCCGGCCACGCCGTGCCGGCCTATCTGCTGCATGTAGCCGCGGGAGCACATGAGGTCGGCCACCAGCATGATGTACCGCATGTCCACCTCCAGGCCCTGGTCGGCCAGCGTCGTGTGGAGCTGCCGTATCAGGGCGTTGCGCGCCGCCTCTATCCCGAGGGTGCCGGCTATCTCCGAGACGTTGTTCGTCTCCACGCGGCTCCTGTCTATCCCGCGGACCGCGAGCACCTTGGAAAGGTTGGAGCCGGTGGTCTGTATGACCCACCCGCCGTCCTTCTGCACCAGCGTGACCCTCTCGATGTCGGGGACCCCGCGGACCGTGGTCCCGTGCACCTTGTTGCGCACCGCTATCACCGCCGAGGTCTCCGACTCCTCGGCCAGCCTCAGCACCAGCAGGTTCCCGTGCTCCTCGATCTTGAACTTCTTGTTGGACGAGAGGGCGTCCACGACGTCGCCGGCCGCGCACCCCCGATCCCCCATCGCGCGCGGGTCCAGCTCGAGGGTTATGTGCGTGGAATAGTCCGTGTCGGAGCTCGCCAGCAGGTCGCTGACGCTGGTCTGCAGCACGTCCAGGGCGACCTCGATGGCCGCCTCGCGGGAGCTGGCCGCCTCGCCCTCCAGGTGTATGTCCATCGTGGGCGTCACCGGCTTTTTGCGCGCGTCCACCAGCTCTATGAGGCGCGGCAGGCCCAGGGTCACGTTGCGCTCGCGTATCCCCGCGAAGTGGAACGTCCTGAGCGTCATCTGGGTGCCCGGCTCGCCTATCGACTGGGCCGTCACTATCCCGACCGCCTGGCCCGGCTCCACCTTCGCCTTGTCGTACAGGTCCAGCCCCTTGCGGCCCACCTTTTCCAGCCCGCCCCTGCTCAGCCCGCAGCCGCCCAGCGCCTCGGCCACCGTGCTCCGGAGGCGCGGGTTGAACGAGCCGGTGTACTTTTCCGCTATGGCCGCGACGTCGGCGGCGGAGGCCGCCCTGCCCGAGTCGACTATCCGCTGCGACTCTATCAGGCGGTGCACGTTGAAGGCCTCGCCGTGGTCGCTCTTGGCCACGTCTATGCCGTCCTCCCCGTACAGGAACTGTATGATGTGGCCGTGCGGGTCCCTCACGGTATTGTCGTACTCCAGCCGTATGTGCTCCAGGGCGTTGATCAGGCGGCGCTGCATGTACCCGCTCTGCTGCGTGCGGACGGCCGTGTCCACCAGCCCCTCCCTGCCGGCCATGGCGTGGAAGAAGAACTCGAGCGCGGACAGGCCGTCGCGGTAGTTGGACTTCACGAAGCCGTGCGCGCTGGGGTCGTCGTCGTTCTCGCGGAAGTGGGGCAGCGCGCGGTTGCTGTACCCGCGGAGCAGCCTCTGGCCCCTGCGCGACTGCTGCCCGAGCGAGCCGGCCATCTGGCCTATGTTCAGGGCGGACCCGCGCGCCCCCGTGGAGGCCATTATCTTGCCCGCGTTGGTGTGGCCCAGCGAGCTGTCCGCTATGCCGCCCGCGGCGTCCCTGGCCTTGGAGAGCTCGTTGACGATGTGCGCCTCTAGCGCCTCGGCGGGGGACAGGCCCCTCGTGAGCTTGAGGTCGCCCCTCTTGTACTGCGACATGAGGTCGTACACGGTGTCGTAGCTGCCCTGTATGCCGTCGAAGATCTCGCCGCGCGCCCGCTCCGGCAGCTCCAGGTCCGCGTACCCGTAGCTGAACCCGTAGTGCGTTATGAACTGCTTTGCTATTATGAGCACCGAGTTGAGGAACCTCTTGGCCGGCGCGTTGCCGTAGTCCTTCGCTATCCGGTGCAGCACGCTCTCCGGCTCCTCGGCGCCTATCGAGGACTTGTCTATCACCCCGCTTATCAGCTCGCCGTTCTTGATGACCACGTCCTTCTCGCCGCCGCGGGTCCCCTTGGACCACTTCGAGGTGATGACGTAGTTGAAGTCCTTGGGGAGGAACAGCGAGAAGAGCTGCTTCCCGGTGAACGCGCCGCCCGGCGCCCCGGGCGCGGGGAGGCTGCCGCCGTACCCGCCCAGCATGGCCAGGTTGGAGAACTCCTCCCGCGAGAGGACCGTGCCGTCGCGCGTCAGCAGGAACGAGCCCGTGATGAAGTCCCGCAGGCCCCCGATTATGGGGCCGCCGTACCTGGGCGAGATGAGCTGGTCCTGCACCCTCATGAGCAGTATGGCCTCGGCCCGCGCCTCCTCGCTCTGCGGCACGTGCAGGTTCATCTCGTCGCCGTCAAAGTCGGCGTTGTACGGGGGGCAGACCGACGGGTGGAGCCGGAAGGTCTTGCCGGGAAGCACCTTCACGTAGTGCGCCATTATGGACATCTGGTGCAGCGAGGGCTGCCTGTTGAACATGACGATGTCGCCGTCGAGCAGGTGCCTCTCTATGAGGTAGCCCATCTCCAGCGTCTTGGCTATGGTGGAGCGGTCCTCCACGAAGTCCAGCCGTATCTTGACGCCGTCGGGGCGCACGATGTAGTTGACGCCGGGGTACAGGTCGGGGCCGTTCACCACGAGATCGCGCATCCGCTCCACGTTCCACTCCGTGACGATCTCGGGCATCGTGAGCTTCATGGCCACCGACTCGGGGACGCCCACCTCGGAGAGGTCCAGGTTGGGATCGGGCGATATCACGGTGCGGCTGGAAAAGTCCACGCGCTTGCCGGACAGCGATCCCCTGAACCGGCCCTCCTTCCCCTTGAGGCGCTGCGTGAGCGTCTTGAGGGGCCGGCCGGAGCGGTGGTGGGCCTGGGGGATCCCCGAGACCTCGTTGTCGAAGTAGGTGGTGGTGTGGTACTGGAGGAGGTCCACGAGATCCTGCACTATCAGGGGGGGCGTGCCGGCCTCCTTGCTCTCCTTGAGCCGCTGGTTGACCCGTATGATGTCGACCATCTTGTGGGTCAGGTCGTCCTCCGATCTTATGCCGGTCTCCAGTATTATGGAGGGCCTGACCGTCACGGGCGGGACCGGGAGGGCCTGCAGCACGAACCACTCGGGGCGCGCCGTCGCCGGGTCGTACCCGAGCAGCTCCAGGTCCGTGTCCGTTATCTGCGAGAAGCGCTCGCGTATGGTTATCGGGAGCAGCCTGTGCTCCCCCGTGTCGTCCTTTTCTATGAATATGGTCGGCTTGGTGAATATGAGCTCGTACTGGGGCTTGCCGCAGTGGGGGCAGTCCTTGGACTTTTTGGCCTTTTCCAGTATCTGCTCGGGGACCCTCTTCTGCGATATCACGGTGTACGCGGCCTCCCTGCGGCGCACCTTGGAGAGCCTGTCCAGGTCGTCCTGCGGGACCCGGAGGCGGGAGCACGAGCGGCAGGTCCCCAGCAGCAGCTTGTGTATGTTGTCTATGAAGGCGATGTGCAGGACGGGCTCGGCCAGCTCTATGTGGCCGAAGTGCCCGGGGCAGCGGGCCGCCGTGTTCCCGCAGGTGAGGCATTTTTGGCCCGCCTCCAGCGTCCCCAGGCGGCCGTCCATGAGGCCGCCCTGGACGGGCAGGCCGTCCTCGTCGTACGTCTCGGGGGCGGTGATCTCGGCGACCGAGTACCTCCTGGTCTCGGTGGGCGACCACACGGAGAACCGTATGGCGGATATGGACTTGGCGGTCTGCAGCGACGTCTCAGACCCTCTCCTTTATGAGCAGCCTCGGCGCCACGTTGAGGCTCTGCATCTCCTGCAGGAGCAGCTTGAAGGCGTACGCCACCGAGACGGGCGAGACCTTGGCCTTGTCGCCGCAGACCCTGCACACGAACTTGCGCTGCTTTTCGTCGCGGTACGCCACCAAGCCGCACCGCTCGCACACGAATATCTCGGACTTGTCCGACTCGTCGAGGAGGCGGTCCTTCAGTATCATGGAGGCGCCGTACGCGATGAGGCAGTCGCGCTCCATCTCCCCGAACCGGAGGCCGCCCCCGCGGGCGCGCCCCTCGGTCGGCTGCTTGGTGAGCATCTGGACCTGGCCGCGGGCCCTGGCGTGTATCTTGTCGGCGACCATGTGGTGGAGCTTTTGGTAGTACACGACGCCTATGAAGACCTCCGCGGGGAACCGGCGGCCCGTCCTGCCGTCGTACATGACCTCCTTGCCGGAGTACTTGAAGCCGGCCGCGTCCATGACCTTGCGCACCTCGTCCATCTTTTCGCCGACGAACGCCGAGCCGTCGAACTGGGTGCCGCGCAGGGCCGCCGCCTTTCCCGTTATGGACTCCATGAACATGCCCACGGTCATCCGCGAGGGGAACGCGTGCGGGTTGATCAGGACGTCGGGCGTCACGCCCTCGGCGGTGTACGGGAGATCCTCGTTCTTCGCGAGCATCCCGAGCACCCCCTTCTGGCCGTGCCTGGCGGCGAACTTGTCGCCGATCTCGGGCACCCGCATGTCCCTTACCCGTATCTTGTACATCTTGCCGCCCTCGCTGGACTGGGTCATCACCACCGTGTCGACGATGCCGGTCTCCGAGGGCCTGACGCCGACCGAGGTGTCGCGCCTGAACGGGCCGGCCGCCTGGTCGAACTCCCTGTACTCCTCCATGAACCGCGGCGGGCTGGTCTTGCCGATCAGTATGTCGCCGCCGGCCACCGCCGACTCGGTCGCCACCACGCCGTCGTCCTCCAGCAGGCGGTACGCCTTTTCGCCCTTGTACCCGCGGATGTTGTCCTCGGCCCCCGGCATCTCGAAGGCGTCCCTCGTCCCCCCGGGGTACTGCTTGGCCTCCGCATCGTATATGCGGTAGAAGAAGGTGCGCGCCAGCCCGCGGTCCACCGACGACTGGCTCAGCACTATGGCGTCCTCGATGTTGTAGCCGTCGAACGGCAGCACGGCCACCACGCAGTTCTGGCCGGCCGGCCTGTCCTCCAGGCCCAGCAGGCTCATGGCCTTCGTGTTGACTATGGGGGTCTGCGGGTACAGCATGAAGTGCTGCCGGACGTACGTGCTGGTGTTCATCATCGGGGTGGAAAAGCCCAGGCTCTGCTTGGCCATGGCCGACTCGTACGTGTTCCTCGGGGACTGGTTGTGCTCGGGGTACGGGATTATGGAGGCGCCGGCGCCCAGTATCGCCGACGGGAATATCTCCTGGTGGGTGTGGCGCTTCGTCACCTCGTCCAGGGCCACGTGGCAGTTCTCCTCCTCGTTGGCATCGACCAGTTCTATGACCCCCATGCGGAGGAGGTCGGCCCACGAGCTGGTCTTGTCCACGACGCGGGCCAGCAGCTCGGCGGTGAGCAGGGGCCTGCCGTCCCTCACAATTATGAGCGGGCGCAGGACGCGGCCGGCGTTGCAGTTGACGTACAGGCGCGGGGTCGCCCCCTCGGCCTCGGGCCCGTGGAAGGAGACCCCCACGTGCGCGGGCATCTTGAACTCGCGCCTGAGGCTGCGCAGCGACGCGGCCAGCTCGGCCCCGTCCGCGCAGTACCCCACGAGCCGGCCGTCCACGAATATGCGCGCCGCCGAGTCGCGGTCGGCATCGCCGGCCGACTCGGCATCCACGGCGCCCAGATCGTACATCTTTTCCGTGATCTCCTGCGGCAGGACGAGCACGGATATCACCGCCGACAGCGCCAGGTTCTTCACGAGGCCGCAGTTGGATCCCTCGGGGGTCTCGCTCGGGCATATGCGCCCGAAGTGTGTCGCGTGCAGGTCGCGCGCCTCGAAGTTGGGCTGCGTCCTGCTGAGCGGCGACTGGATGCGGCGGAGGTGGCTTATCGTGGAGAGGTAGTTGGTGCGGTCGAGCAGCTGCGTCACGCCCACGCGGCCGCGCCCCCAGTTGCCCGTGGCTATGGCGTTGTTGAGCTTGTCCGTGACTATGCCCGGCCGGATGGCCGCGGCCACCGCGTTTATGCCCCTCTTCTGGCCCGACCTCTCCAGCTGGTACTTCATGTCGCGTATGAGGTTCCGGAACGCGGTCCTGAACAGGTCGGCCAGCATCTGGCCGGCGAACTTTATCACCTTGTTCCCGTAGTGGTCCTTGTCGTCCGGCGAGATCCAGCCGAGCTTGAGCTCGAGCAGCTTGCAGGCCGCCTCGCCCAGGAACCGCGCCTTTTCCCGCCTGTTCTCGGTGTGCTTGCCCAGGTGGGGGAGCAGCCCCCAGTCCAGCAGCGTCTCGGCGCGCTTTATCTGGAACTCCTCGAGCATCCCCGGGGCTATCCTCTTGCTGATGTACACGATGGCGTCCTTCGAGGTCGGGGCATCGCCGGCCTTTTCGAACGAGCCCTCCAGCTCGTCCTGGATGGCGGAGTTCAGCGACACGGACGAGGCGATGTCCTTGTCCGACTCGGTGCCCAGCGCGCGCATCAGCGTCACCACCGGTATGTCCACGGGCGAGCCGGGTATGCGGGCCACGATGAGGTTGTCGTTCTTCATTATGAGCTCGAGTTTCGCGCGGTAGCCCACTATGGACGAGTAGACCTTGGCCTTGTGCACGACGTGGCCGGCGGCCGTCTCCCTGTCCACTATGATCTTGTTGTACGAGAGGTCCTCCAGCCCCACTATCACGCGCTCCGAGCCGTTTATGATGAAGTAGCCGCCCGGATCCTTGTCGTCCTCGCCGTGCTCCACGAGCTTCTGCGAGGAATAGTCGTACAGTATGCACGCGTTGGACTTTATCATGGTGGGCAGGTCGCCTATGTGTATGAACCGCGACTCGAGGGTCTTGCCGTCCTCCACCACGCTGGCCTCCATCATCACGGGGGAGGCGTACGAGACGTTGCGGAGCCTTCCCTCGGCGGGGGTGATGTGGGTTATGGAGCCGTCCAGCTCCATCATGCGCGGCTGCTGCAGCCGCACCTTGCCCAGCTGTATCTTGTACGGGTACTCGGCGTTCTCGATGTCGATGTGCCCCACCTCGTCTATTATGCTCTGCAGGCCGCGCTCCCTGAACTCGTTGAACGAGTTGAGGTGCTGCCTGGCTATCCCCTCCTTGCTGAGCAGGTCCTCTATTATGGGCCAGCGCGCGTTGGCCGGGTCAGCCACCGCCGCTAGACCTCCACCACGTACCTGTAGTAGGTGCTCTGGCCCGCGGTGCTGCTGGCGCGGGTGATCCTTATCATGTCGCCGGGCTTCACGCCCAAGCCCACTATCGCCGGGTCGTCGACCAGTATGAGCGGCAGCTCGGTGGGGTTGCAGTGGTAGCGCTCGAGCACCTCCTCGGCCTCATTCTTTGACATGATCTCGTGCTTCGGCACGTAGTCGTGGTCGGGCACCAAGATGCGCTGCTTTTTGGCGGCCACGCTATGCGCATCCTCCCCCCGGAGGGGCGGAATATAGGGCTGGCAAGTGGGTGGCCGCCCGTTGGGGTTAATATATATCTAATTTTTCCCGGCCGGCCTCCGCGCGCGGTCGCGCGCCCGCGGCCGCCGGCAAGGCGGCTTTGGCGCGATCCGCGCCCGCGGCAGGGGGAGTTGCCGGCCCCGTGCAGCCCGAAGCAGCACGGATCGGCGGAGGCGCGCTTCCCCGCGGCCTGCCGGCGGCGGCCCGGCGCGGGCGTTTTCGCGGGGCCGGCGCGCGGGCCTCGGCAGGCCGAAGCCGCGCCCGGCGGCGGCAGGCCCCTCCCGCGCCCGGATCGCGGCGGCTGCGGGGCCGGCGCGCGGGCCTCGGCAGGCCGAAGCCGCGCCCGGCGGCGGCAGGCCCCTCCCGCGCCCGGATCGCGGCGGCTGCGGGCCCGCACGAGCCGGCTGCCGCACCCTTAAATAGTCATATCTAGCGCATAGAATAATGAATTCACGTCACTCGGCGTTGCTTGCGGCCTCCGCGATCATTGCAATGGTCGCCGGAATAGCTGCCGCCGCGCCGAGCTACGGACAGACTGAGCCTCCCATAACGGTGAGCACCGACAAGGCATCGTATTCCGACGGGGAGACGGTCATAGTGACCGGCAACGTCGACAAGATGCTGGCGAGCCACGCGGTGACGCTCCGCCTGATGTCCCCCAACGGCAACGTGGTGTCGATAGCCCAGCTTGGCGTCAGGGGCGACAGCACGTTCTCCACAGAGGTGACGGCAGGCGGGCCCCTGTGGAGGGAGGCAGGCACCTACTCCGTCACTGTAGTGTACGGCGATGCCGGAATGACCGACACGGCCACGTTCCAGTTCGGCGGGTCGGCCCCGGCAGAGCCGGGCGACGGCGGCACGACAGCAGAGCCGGGAGACGGCACCATGCCGGGAGACGGCACCATGCCGGGAGACGGCGCCATGCCGGCCGGGCCGGGCGGCGCGATGCCGCCCTCCGCGCCGGAAGAGGCAGTCATAGGCGATAGCACCGTCAGCATAGGCGGCGCCGAGTTTGGCTACGCCATTACCGGCGGCAGCCTGCGCAGCATGATCCCGGAACCCGAGTCTAATTCCATGAGGCTTGAAATTGAAGCCCCAAGCGACGGCACGCTGACCATGGAGATCCCGAGGTCCATACTCGACGCCAGGACGGACGGATGCGAGGGGGCCGACGATGCCCTTTACGTGCTGATCGACGGCGAGGAGGCGGACTTTGGGGAGGACACCACTGACGAGGCAAGGAGCCTGTCAATTGACTTTGCTGCCGGCTCGACGATGATCGAGATCATCGGCACCTGCGTGATTCCCGAGTTCGGGCCTGTTGCGGTAGTCGTCCTCGCGGCGGCCATAGTGGCCATCGTCGCGGTCGGCGCAAGATCGAGGCTGAGCATGGCCCCGAGGCTCTAGGCCCAGCAACGCTACCAGCCTTTTTTCACCACGGCGCCGCATCCGCGGCGGCCGGCTCCCCAACCGCGCAACAAAGCCGCCCGAGGAGGAAGGCGGCCGGCGCCGCTGCCAGGCCTTGCCCGGCTCGCCGCGCGGAGCGCCCCGGCGGCCGGCCCGCGCGCAACCGGCGCCGAGTTTCCCGCCCGGAGCGGCGGGAGCGCCGCCGCGGCATCCCCTCGCCGCACGCGGCGGCGGCGCGCGGGCCGCCGCCTCCCCGCTTCCGGCACCCGCCCGGCCGCGGGAACGGCGGGCGGCGCCGGGGGGGGAGCGCGGGGCGGCTGCCGCCCCCGCGGGCTGGCGGCTCGAGGAATCCCCGGAGCGGGCGCCGGGGAGCGCGGGGCGGCTGCCGCCCCCGCGGGGCGCGCGGGCCGCACCCCGGCGCGCGCGCGGCAGCGCACCGCACTGCCGCGCGCCAGAACGGGGGCGCGGCGGGGGAAGGCGCGCGGCGCGGATGCGCGGAGATGTGCGCCCTCTTCCGGCGGCGCGGCAGGGGGGGCGCCGGGGGAAGGCGCGCGGCGCGGATGCCCCGGCAGGCCGGCTGCCGTTTTTTCGCGGCGGCGGCCAAGAACGGGGCGCGCGCGGGATTGGGCCGGACCCCATGCCGACCATGACGGTGTCGGGGATCGCCGGAAGATGCCGCGGGCAACGAGGCGGACGGGCGAGTTTCTGCCGGCGATCCCGGCGGGGGGCGGCGGCGGCCCCGGCAGAAAAGAGCGGGGGGCCCGCCAAGGTCGAACGCCGCGATGCGGGAGGCCGCGCGCGGCGGCGGCAAATGCGCAGTTGCGCAGGATCGGCGCGGGCGGCGATGCCGGGCGCGCGCCGCGCGAGGCCGGGCGGCCGGCGCGCCGGGGGGGCGCCGGAGGGCAGGACGGGATGCCTCGCATCCGGCAGGCTCGAATCAGGATCAGCGGGGGCGATCTCGCGCCCGCGCCTGCCGGCGCGCGGGACGGCCCGCCCGCGTCGGCGGCGCATCCCCGCGGGATCCGGCGGCGGCTCCGCGGCGCGCCTTCCCGGCGGCAGGGTTGCGGCGCGCCGGGGAGCCGCCGCCGCACAAGTCCGCGCGCGGCGGGGGCCGCCGGCCCCGCTCCCGGACGCGGCCGGGGCGCCCGCCCGGCGCCCCCGGGGGGCGAAGCGCGCCGGGATGCGCGCCGGGGCGCCGGTCACGGCCCGCGCGGCATATATAAATAATCCACGAATTCAGCCCACCCGTGCGCTTTCTGATCGGTGCCGGCATAGCGCTGGTAGCCCTCGCGATCGCGGCGGCCCCCGCCCTGCCCGGGCAGGCCTTCGCCCAGGATGCGGGCATGTCGGTGCGGGCCGACGCGGCGCCGGGATCCTCGTTCATGCTCGTTTCGGGACAGACGGCCATCTCCCTAGGCGACGTGACCGTCCGCGTGACCGGCCCGGGCGGCAACATAGTGCACGTGGCGCAGGTCACCCCGGCCGCCGACGGCACGTACATGGTAGACGTGAGGGTGGGCCCGCTCTGGAGCCAGGACGGGGAGTACACCGTAAGCGCCAGCCAGGCCCCGTCCGACAGGTACCGCGTCAGCACCGCGGTCACCGTGGCCGGCGGCTTGGTGACCGACGCGGGAGTGCCCGGCTCGTCCATGCAGTTCGACAGCCGCCCCCTGGCGATGCAGGACGGGCGCGAGAGCGGCCTGAGGATGGAGGTGGACGCGCCGGTGGGCACCGCGACCGTCGGGATCGGCGGGACGACGGACCACACCGGCACCGACGTTACGATCACCGTGGAGGCGCCCAACGGCAACGTGATAGCGGTGGACCAGGCCACCCCCGGCGCGGACGGCGCGTTCAGCGCCGAGATGGCCGTGGGTTGCCCGACGTGGAAGCAGGACGGGTTCTACACCATAACGGCCAGGCAGGGGACGAACAACGCGTACTCGGACACGGCCACCGTGGAGATCGGCGACTGCGTGGTGGTTCCGGAATTCGGGGCGGTGGCGGTCCTCGCGCTTGCCGCGGCCGTGGTGGCGGCGGTGGCGATCACGGCCAGGTCGAGGCCCGGCTTGGTTGCGGGCATCTAGGCGCATCCGCCGCGGCAGCGGCGTTCTCGCCGGCCGGGGGCGGCGCACGGTTTCTATCGCTCCGGTCGCGGCGGCCGCCCTGATCGTCCTGGCGGCGGCCGCGTTTCCCGCGCAGGAGGCGGCGGCCCAGGGCGCCGGCATCATGACGGTGAACACGCCGCGCGACTCGTACTCGGGCGGCGACGCGATAGTGGTGTCCGGCGACGTCTCCGCCATCATAGCGGACACGCCCGTCATACTGCAGGTCTTCTACAACGACACCATCCTGGTGGAGGTGACCCAGCTGGACGTGGCGCAGGACGGGACGTACACGCACATAATCAGCGCGGCCGGCCCGCTGTGGGACAACGACGGCGAGTACACGGTGAGGGCCCTGTACAGCGTGGACAACGCCGTGGAGACGACATTCGACTTTGTGGCCACGAGGGAGTCGGCCAGCAGCAGCGCCATGTACGAGGTGGGCGCGGGAAGCTCGGGGACGTTCGACGTGGAGTACACGGTGGTCGACGGGGCCGTGCACAGCATGAGGGTGGATCCCCGCATGTTCGGCATGACCGTGTTCCTCGAGGAGCAGCCCGGCGGCGGCTCCGGCTCCGGCGGCAGCATCACGCTCACCCTGCCCAGGGAGTACATCGACGCCAGGACCGACGGATGCGGGGGGGGCGACGAGTTCTTCATAATGCTCGTGGACGGCATCGAGACCCCGTACGAGAGGGTCTCGGACATGTCCGACAAGAGGATCGTCACGGTGCCGTTCCCCGAGGGCGCGATGCGCGTGGAGGTGATCGGCACGTGCGTCGTGCCCGAGTTCGGCGGCGCGGCGGCGGTTGCCGTGGCCGCCGCGGCGATGGGCGCGGCGGTGGCGGCGCGCGGCAGGGGCGCGTGGGCGGCCCCGTTCCCCCGCTAGGCGCGGGCCGGCGGGGGGGGAGGGCGGTCAGAAGCCGTACTTTTCCCTGAACGGCGAGACGCGCCTCAGCTCGGCGGCCACCTCGGCCAGGATGCGCGCGGCCTCGTCTACCTCCCGCTCGGTGGTGAAGGCGCCGAGGCTCAGCCGCAGCGAGCCGGATATGCGCTCGTGCGAGAGGCCCATCGCGCGCAGGACGTGCGACTCCTTTTGGGTCCTTACGGTGCAGGCCGATCCCGTGGAGGCCGCTATCCCGCGCTCGTCCAGCTTTGCCACGAGATCCTCGCCGCTCACCCCGAGCACGGTGAGGTGCGCGCAGTTCGGGAGGCGGCGGCCGGGGTGGCCGTTGGCCGCGCAGTGCGGGACCGCCCCCATCACGCGGGAGACCAGGCGGTCGCGGAGGGCGCGCATCCTGGGCGCGGCCGTCCCCAGCTCGGAGGCGGCCAGCTCGCACGCGGCCCCAAAGCCGACGATGGCCGGCACGTTCTCGGTGCCCGACCGCATGCCCCCCTCCTGGCCGCCCCCGCGGATCACGGGCGCGATGCGCGTCCCGCGCCTCACGTACAGCGCGCCGGCGCCCTTGGGCCCGTGGATCTTGTGGGACGACAGGGACAGCATGTCGACGCCGAGCTCCGAGACGTCTATGGGGATCTTGCCGGCGGCCTGGACCGCATCGGTGTGGATCGGCACCCCCCTCGCCCTGCACGCGCGGGCGGCCTCGGCCACCGGCTGTATGGTCCCCACCTCGTTGTTCGCCAGCATCACGGAGACGAGGCGCGGGCGGCCGGCCAGCCCGTCCAGGAGGGGCCCGAGCTCGGCCGCGTCGATCATGCCGTCGCCGTCCGCCCGCAGGAGGGCGAGCTCGCAGCCCTGCTCCTCCAGGAGGCGGCACGGCTCCAGGACCGCCTCGTGCTCGACGGACGTGGCCACCACCGCCAGGCCGCCGCCGGCGGCCCCGGCCGCCCCGAGCAGGGCCATGTTGTTGGACTCGGTGCCCCCCGAGGTGAACAGGATCTCGCCCGGCGAGGCGCCGATCAGCGCGGCCGCGCGCCGCCGCGCCAGCCGCACCGCCCTCTCGGCGGCCCGGCCCTGCGCGTGCGCGGAGGACGGGTTGCCGAAGTTTTCAGAGAGGTGCGGGAGCATCTCGCGGAGGACCTCGGGGCGCACCGCCGTCGAGGCGGCGTTGTCGAGGTAGATCACGGCCCGCCGCCGCCCCGGCCCGGCGGCGCGTTGGCCTTGCCCCTGCCGTAGCCGCCCGGATCCACGCTGACCGACTCGAACCCTATCATGCGCAGCCTCGCGCCCAGGCCGGCCAGCACGCGCGGCTCGGAGGCCGCCCCCACGTGCCCCCGGTCCACCTCTATGCGGGCGGCGCCGTGCATGTCCCTCACCCTGACTATCCTCGCCCCCGTCGCGTTCCTCACCATGGACTCGGCCAGCTCTATGCGGGCCAGCCTCTCCGCGGTGACGCGCCGCCCCCACGGGATGCGGGATGCCAGGCACGAGTTGGCCGGGCGGCCGTGCATGGAGAGGCCCGCCGCCCTGGCCTCGCGGCGCACGTCCCCCTTCGTGAACCCGGTCTCCGCCAGCGGGCTGAGCACGCCGCCCTCGCGCATGGCCCGCATCCCCGGGCGGTAGTCCCCGAGGTCGTCGAGGTGCGCCCCGTCCACCACGGTGCGGTACCCACGCGCGCGGGCCAGATCGGCCAGGCGCGAGGCCAGCTCCGTCCTGCAGTGCATGCAGCGCGACCTGTCGTTGGCAGCGAACCGCCCGTTCTCCAGCTCGTCGTACCGCACCAGCAGGTGCCGTATGCCTATCTCGGAGCAGGCGCGGGCGGCCGCGCGCAGCTCCTCGGCCGAGAGCGTCCTGTAGTCGGCCGTCGCCGCCGCCGCGCCCCCCGGCCCCAGCGCCCTGAGCGCCGCGAACGCCACGAGCGCGCTGTCCACGCCGCCGGAGAGGGCCACCAGCGCGGGGCCCCGCCCGGCGAACCAGGCGCACAGCTCCTCAATCCCCGCCGTCGCCGCCGCCCCCGCCGGTTCCCCGCCGCCCCCCCGCGAGCCTCGCCGCCTCGCGGAACGGCACCCCCGCCGCCCTGGCGGCGGCCGCCACGTCGTCGGCCTCCGCCTTCGTGCGGCCCGTGCGCAGGCCCGTCTTCAGGGAGACCTCGAACTCGGCGCCCCCCGCGCGGACCGTTCCCGTCCCCGAGCGGCGCCCGGACTTGAGGCGGCGCGACACGCGGACGCGCACCCCCAGCGTGCCCGTCTGCTCCATGAGCGCGCCGGCCAGGCGCGCCGCCGAGTCCGGCTCGCACATGACGGCCACGGCATGCGCCGGCCTGCCCTTCTTCCCCACCGCCGGCGCCGCGGTCACGTCCAGGGCCCCCGCCTCCGCGAGGGCCTCCATGGCGTGGGCCAGCTCCTCCCCCGTCACGTCGTCCAGGTTGGTCTCCAGGACGGCCACCTCGTCCTCCTCCATGCCCGCGCCCGGGGGCGGCGGGGCGGCGGCCGTCCGCTCCCCGCGCACCAGCCTGAGCACGTTGGCGAACCCCTCGGGGTCGGCGGCGCCGGCGCCGTACCCGACCGCCCGCGCGGTCATCTCGGGGTAGAACCGCACGCACGCGGGGGCCAGCGCCCTGAGGAGGCAGGCGCCGGTCGGGGTGGCCAGCTCGCGCCCCGCCGGGGTCCCCCTGACGGCTATGCCCGCATCCCGCAGCGCCTCCAGGACGGCCGGCGCGGGGTTGGGCGCCACGCCGTGCGAGAAACTCACGGTGCCGCCCCCCACCGCCACGGGGGTGCAGACGGCCTCCTCGCCGAGCAGGCCCAGGTCCTCCAGCGCCGCGGCGGTCCCCACGATGTCGGCGATGGTGTCGAAGCCGGCCGCCTCGTGCAGGCGGACCGACCCGGCCGGGGCCCCGTGGACGGCCGACTCGGCGGCCACCAGGAACCCCGCCGCCGAGGCGGCGAACTCGGAGGCGGGCCCCGACAGGCCGGCCCCCGCGCAGCCCGCGGCGACGTCCCCGGCCAGTGCCTTCCCCGCGCGGCCCCTCACGTCCCCGCCGAGCTCCAGCACCAGCCCCGTGGCCGCCGTGCCCCGCCGCACGGCGCGGACGAACTCCATCCGCTCCACCGCGCGGCGGCCCGAGGACTCGTCGGCCCCGCGCACCGCGCCCACGACGCGGGAGCGGTCGGCCCCCATGTCCACCAGCGCGCACAGCAGCATGTCGCCCGAGATCCCCGCCACCTGCGCGTCCACCACCAGCACCATCCGCCGCGGCAGGGCAAAAATGCATATAAATTATGGCCGCCGGGGCGCCCGCGCCCCGCTAGGCGGCATTCCCGGCGCCCGGGGGGCGGCCGCGCCCGGGGGGCGGCCGCGCCCCCCGCTAGACGGACTTCCCGGTGCGCGCGCGCGTACGGCGGGTCGGCGCACGTCCGCGGGCGGCCGCGCCCCCCGCTAGACGGACTTCCTGGCCTTCATCCTCTTGATCTTTTCCTGCAGGAGCATGCAGCCCTGTATGAGGGTCTCGGGCCGCGGCGGGCACCCCGGCACGTACACGTCCACCGGCAGGACGCCGTCTATCCCGGGAAGGACGTTGTACGAGTCGAAGTAGAGGCCGCCGGTTATGGCGCACGCCCCCATGGCGATCACGTACTTTGGCTCCGGCATCTGGTCGTACACGAGCCGGAGGCGCGGCGCCATCTTCCTGGTTATGGTCCCCTGCACCACCACGAGGTCGCACTGGCGGAGGGAGCCGAAGGCCTCTATTATGCCGAACCGCTCCACGTCGTAGCGGGGCCCCGACGCGGCCCCGAACTCCACGCTGCAGCAGGCCGTCTCTATGTGGACGGGCCACAGCGACCATATGCGCCCCCAGTTGATGGCGTAGCCGAGCGGCTTGTCCACCGCCCTTTCCAGCACGTCGCCCAGCTTCCCCACGAAGGCGTTGGCCGTCTGGGGCGTGAGCAGCTCCTTGAGCAACTACCGCGCAGCCTCCCGCCGCGCGCCCGCGGCTACCAAATGTCGCGCCTCTTCGACTGGTACAGGGCGAAGGCCATGGCCGCGAACATTATGCCCAAGAACGCGATTATGGGCAGGGTCGCCGACTTTGGCAGGTGCAGCACGGATCCCCCCCAGGCGTACAGGAATATGGCCATCACGTCGAACACCACGAACATCAGTATGTACGCGTAGTACTGCATCATGAAGTGGGTCCTGCCCTCGCCCTTCGGCACCTGGCCGCACTCCATGGGCAGGAACTTCACGGGGTTGCTGCCCTTCCTCGGGGATATCATCCGCGACACGAGCAGCGCCGGCGCGGTGGCCGCCACGGCGAACCCGAACATCACTACGACGTTGCTGTATCCGGCTACCAGCTCGCCCACCAAGGCGATCCGCCACGCGCGGGATTATATAAAAAGGTATGATGCCGGCGCGGGCCCCGCCGCATCCGCGCCCGCGGGGGCCGCGGCGCGCCGGGGCCCTCCCCCCCCCCCCCCCGCCCGCGGGGGCCGCGGCGCGCCGGGGCCCTCCCCCCCCCCCGCCGGCGCGGGCCCGGTCAAGCCGAAACCGCGCCCGGCGGCGGCAGGCCGCCCCACACACCGCGCCCGGATCGCGGCGGGCGCTGCCGCGAGCCAAGGTTATTAAATGGCCGGCCGGCCGCACCCCCGTGGCATTCCCCGAGGTAGGCGACAGGGCTCCCGCCTTTGAGCTGGTGGACACGGACCTCAAGATGAGGAGGCTGGACGAGTTCTCGGGAAAGAAGGTGGTGCTGGCGTTCTTTGTGGCGGCCAGCTCCCCGGTGTGCCAGACCGAGCTGTGCGCGTTCAGGGACTCGTGGAAGGAGATCTCCGCCTTGGGCGCCAAGGTGGTGGCGGTGAGCAACGACGGCCCGTTCGCCAACAAGGCCTTCGCCGAGAAGAACGGCCTGGACTTTCCGGTGCTCGGCGACTATACCAGCGCGACCATAAGGGAGTACGGGGTGCTGATGCCGGACCTGCTCCACGTGAAGGGCTACAACGCCGCGAAGCGGTCCGTGTTCGTGGTGATGGAGGACGGCACCGTCGGCTACAAGTGGGTCACCGACAACCCGCTTGACGAGCCGGACTATGCGGCCATCAAGGACTTTCTGAAGGGCGGGTAGCGCGGAGGCGCGCGGAGGCCCGGGCGGCAGGATTCCGCGCGGGCGGCAGACGGAGCAGGCGGCGCGGCGGCCGCGGAGGCCCCGCGGGCATGCAGGGAACGGGATTTGCAAGCGGGCGGAGGCGGGGCGCGGCGCGTCCCGTCCCGATGCGGCGGCGGCCCCGGCCCGCCGCGCGGGCGGCGCCCCCCGCTATTCTATCTCCGCAATGACGTCGTTCTTCGCGATGCTGGCCCCCTGCCGCGCCCGGACGGAGCGCACCGTGCCGTCCTTGTGGGACTTTACGGCCACCTGCATCTTCATGGACTCGAGCACGGCCACTTGGTCGCCCCTCTTGACCTGCGCGCCCTCCTCCACGGACACCTCGACGACCTTGCCGGGGATCTGGCTCTTCAGCGCGTTGCCGGACGCGCCGCCGGCGCCGGCGCCGGCGCCCCCGGAGTTCTTGTACACGATGCCGTCCAGGTGCGAGTGCATCCCCACCTGGACGGGGATGCCGTCCACCACCATGTCGACGGACGCGGTGCCGGCGCGCAGGTACCTCACGCTGTGGTATCGCTGCCCCAGGATGAACTCCGCGCCGCCGGGGCCCGCCGAGAGCACGCGGAGCGGCTCCTCCCTGCCGCCCACGCTCGCGACGTACTCGCCGCCGCCCAGGCGCCTCGATATGGCCGCCTCGACCGGCCCGCCGTCCGTGTCGCGTATGTTGTAGAGCATCCCGCCGCCTAGGGGCCCAGCCCCCTCCTCCAGCCCGACCGGTCCCGCGCCCCCTCCGCCGCCGCGGCGGCGGCCAGCTCCAGGCGGAGGGCCGCCGCGACGGCGGCCGCCTCCCGGGCCGCCCCGCGCTCCGCCCTCATGTCGGCCTCCAGCCTCCCTATGATGCCGTACCTCTTCAGGAAGTCCGTCGAGAGGCGGCCCTCGCGGTACTCCTCGGTGCGCAGTATGGTCCTGTACAGGGGTATGGACGTCTCGACGCCCCGCACGTAAAAGTCGCCGAGCGCGGCCAGCATGCGCAGCCTGGACTCCTCGAAGGTCTGCCCCCACGTGCACAGCTTGGCCATCAGCGAGTCGTAGAACGGGGAGACGGCGCAGCCGGGGTGCAGGTACGTGTCGCATCGCACGCCCGGCCCCGACGGTATGGTGACGTCGGGGACCGGCCCCGTGGACGGCGCGAAGTCCAGGAACGTGTCCTCGGCGTTTATCCGGCACTCTATGGCGCAGCCGTTCATTTTCAGGTCCGCCTGCGAGAACGGGAGCGGCTCGCCGTTGGCTATGTCCAGCTGCAGCTTCACGAGGTCGAGCCCCGAGACCATCTCCGTGATGGGGTGCTCCACCTGCAGGCGCGCGTTGATCTCGATGAAGTAGAACTCGCCCGTGTCGGCGCGCAGGAACTCGGCGGTGCCCAAGTTGGAATACCCGACCGCCTCGGCGGCCTTGACGACCAGCGCGCCCACCCGCTCGCGGGTCTCCGGGTCGACCGCCGGGGAGGGCGTCTGCTCTATGAGCTTCTGGTTGCGCCTCTGTATGGAGCACTCCCGCTCGAATATGTGGACGGTCCCGCCGCGCTCGTCGCGCGCCATCTGGTACTCTATGTGGCGCGTCTTTTCCAGGAACTTCTCCACGAGTATGGCCGACTTGCCGACGGCCGATATGGACTCGGCCGTGACCGTGTCGTACGCGGAGCGCAGCTCCGCCTCGGCCGCGGCCAGCCGTATGCCGCGGCCCCCGCCGCCGTAGACGGACTTTAGCAGCACGGGGTACCCTATCTCTGCCGCGATCCCGGCCGCCTCGTCCGCGTCCCCCACGAGGCCGGGGCTGCCCGGGACCGTCGGGACCCCGGCGGCCAGCATGGCCGCCTTGCACTCCATCTTGTCGCCGCACAGCCGCATGGATCCGGACGGGGGGCCGATGAAGTTTATCCCGCCCTTTTCGCACCGCAGGGCGAACTCGTCGTTCTCGGACAGGAAGCCGTACCCGGGGTGCACGGCGTCGGCGCCCGACGAGGCGGCCGCCTCCAGTATGCGGTCCTGGTCCAGGTACGAGCGGGCCGGCGCCGCCTCGCCTATGCGGTACGACTCGTCGGCCTTTTTCGCGTGCAGCGCGTTGGCGTCCTCGTCGGAATAGACGGCCACCGTGCGCACGCCCAGGGCCCTGCACGTGCGGATCACGCGCAGGGCTATCTCCCCGCGGTTGGCTACCAGCACCTTCTCTATCATCGCCGGTCACAGGTTTATGTTGCCGTGCTTGCGCGGCAGGTGGCGGTCGCGCTTCCCCTCCAGCATACGGAGGGCCCCGACCAGCATGGGCCGGGTGCGGGCGGGATCGATGACGGCGTCCACCGTGCCGCGGGAGGCGGCCACGTACGGGTTGTCGAACTTTTCCGCGAACGAGCCCATCAGGCCGCGCTTGAGCTCCTCGGGGTCCGCCGATGCCTCCAGGTCCTTGCGGTTGATTATGCGGACGGCCGCCTCGGCCCCGAGCACGGCGCAGCGGGCCGTCGGCCACGCGTAGTTCACGTCGGTGCGCAGGTTCTTGCTGCCCATCGCGATGTAGGCCCCCCCGTAGGCCTTGCCCACCACCAGCGTGATCTTGGGGACGGTGGCCTCGCAGTACGCGAACAAGAGCTTGCTGCCGTGGCGTATTATCCCGTTGTGCTCCTGGTTGGAGCCGGGCATGTAGCCCGGCGTGTCCACTATGGTGACTATGGGCACGTTGAAGGCGTCGCAGAACCGGATGAACCGGGCCGCCTTGTTGGACGAGTCGATGTCCAGCGCGCCGGCCAGGTGGAGCGGCTGGTTGGCCACCACCCCCACGGGGGCCCCGCCCAGCCTGGCGAAGCCGACGGCTATGTTCGGGGCGAACAGCTCGTGCACCTCGAAAAAGTCGCGGTCGTCCACCACCGAGCGTATGATGTCCTTCACGTCGTACGGCTGGAGCGGGTTCTCGGGGATGACCCCCGCCAGGCCGTTGTCGATGCGGTCGGGGTCGTCGTCCGAGGCCGCGCGGGGGGGGTCCTCGGCGTTGTTCTGCGGGACGAACGAGAGGAGCCGCTTGACGCAGTCCATGCAGTCGTACTCGTTGCGGGCCACGAAGTGGGCCACGCCGCTCCTCGTGCCGTGGGAGACGGCCCCGCCCAGGTCCTCGAACGAGATCTCCTCGCCCAGGACGGTCTTGACGACGTCGGGGCCCGTCACGAACATAGTGGCCGACTTTTCCACCATCACCACAAAGTCGGTCATCGCCGGCGAGTACACCGAGCCGCCTGCCGACGGGCCTATGCTGGCGGTGATCTGCGGGACCACGCCCGAGGCGAGCTGGTTGTGGTAGAATATGTCCGCAAAGCCGTCGAGGCTCAGTATCCCCTCCTGGATGCGCGCCCCGCCCGAGTCCATCACGCCTATCACGGGGCACCCCGTCCTCACCGCGTGGTCCATCAGTTTTGTTATCTTCTTGGCGCCCATCTGGCTCAGCGTGCCTCCCAGGACGGTAAAGTCGTACGCGTACACGAAGACCTGCCTGCCGGCCACCTTCCCGTACCCGCCCACCACGCCGTCGCCGTGGAACTTTTTGCCCTGCATGTCGAACTCGTGGTAGTGGTGGGTCACCAGGGCGTCCATCTCGACGAACGAGCCCTCGTCGAGCAGCAGGCCTATCCTCTCGCGCGCCGTGAGCTTTCCCTTCCCGTGCTGGGCCGACACGCGGTCGGGCCCTCCCCCCATCAGCGCGGACCGAACCTTGCGGGAATGTTCGTCGAGCTTTTCAGAATGCACGCCGGGGTCGGCCCCGCCGGCGCCTATATTATTTTGTCGGATCGCGGTGCGCGGAAGCGGGCCGGGCGGGGCCCCATCCGCGGGCCGGCGGGGCGGGGCAGGGGAGGATCCCGTTCCCCGCGGCCCCGCCGGCAGGGACGAGCCCGCCGGGGCGGAAAGGAATGATCCCCCCCCCTCCCCGGCGCCCCGGATACGGGACGGCTCTTCCTTCCCGGCCGGGACGCGGGGGCGCGCGGCTTTCCCGGGCGGCGGGGGCGCCCTCCCGGCGGGAGGCGGGCAGTGCGGGGCCGCGCGCCCGCCGGCCGCCGGCGCGAAAACGGCTTCGCTGATCCGGGTTCGCGCCGGCGGGGCGCGATCCGGGCGCGGGATCGCGGGGCGGTTGTGCAGACTTGCGTCCATTGTGATCCGGGCGCGGGATCGCGGGGCGGATTGCTGCCGCCGGGCGCGGTTTCGGTTTGGACGCAAGTCTGCACGGGCGGTCGGGGCGGTTGTGCGAGGTCGGCAACCCCCGCCCCGCGGGCGCGAATCCGGATCAGCGGAGGCGTTTCCGCGCCTGTGACTGGCGGGCACGTGACCTCACACGAGCGGTTTGCAGAAATCTATTTAACCAAAGTTGCGCAACGCCGCCCGTGGTCGCCGAGATCAAGGCCAAGATAACCTACATCGAGCTTCTCAGGGAGGACCTTGTGATACTGCGGATAGTTCCCGAGGACGGCGCCATACCCGCGTACAAGACGGGCCAGTTCCTCACGGTGGGCGTGCACGTGGCCGCGGAGAACCACAAGATGGTCAGGAGGGCGTACTCGCTGGCATCCCACCCCGAGAACAAGAGGTACTTTGAATTCGTCATAAGGTGGGTCAGGAAGCCCCTCCCGGGCAGGGTGACCACGGAGCTGTTCTACGCCAGCGAGGGCGACACCGTCTACCTGGGCATGCCCACCGGCAACGACCTGCTCATAAACGAGGCGCTGCACGACGGGAGCCCCGACGGGAGGAGGATAGTGTGCGTGGGCGGCGGCACGGGGATAGCGCCGTTCGTGGCCTTTGCGAACCACCTCCACGACGCGGGCGACAGGAGGGAGGTGGTGGTGCTGCACGGGGCCAGCTACGTGGACGAGCTCAGCTACAAGGAGCACTTTACGGGGCTGGAGTACGAGAGCGCCGAGCGCCCCGGGGAGTGGAACTTCAAGTACAGGGCGGCCATCAGCAGGCCCAAGGAGAAGTTCAACCGCACGTGGACGGGCCATACGGGCAGGGTGGAGTCGTTCTTCAAGCCCGGAAAGGGCGGCCGCTCCCCCCTGGAGGAGCTGGTGGGCGAGGAGATCACCCCGGACAACACGATGATCTACATCTGCGGGTACCAGGGCACCATAGACGGGGTGATCGGCCACGTCGAAAAGAAGGGGTTCGCCACGATGCGCGACAAAAAGGACGACGGCAGCTACGCCATAAAGTACGAGTCGTACGGGTAGGAAGGGCGGGGCGGGAAGCGCCGCCCCCTTTGCCCCGCGGCGGGCCGTGCGGGCGGCCCGCGGGAATGGCCGATGCCGCGCCGCGCAACCGCCGGGAGCCCGCCGGGCATTCTGCCTTGCGGCGAACTGCGCGGGCGGCCCGCGGGAATGGCCGATGCCGCGCCGCGCAACCGCCGGGAGCCCGCCGGGCATTCTGCCTTGCGGCGAACTGCGCGGGCGGCCCGCGGGAATGGCCGATGCCGCGC
The DNA here is from genome assembly GCA_958295735.1 of uncultured Candidatus Cenarchaeum sp. Classification (GTDB taxonomy): domain Archaea; phylum Thermoproteota; class Nitrososphaeria; order Nitrososphaerales; family Nitrosopumilaceae; genus Cenarchaeum. The sequence continues at coordinate 1,648,801 of OY282369.1, read as the reverse complement.
CGCGCAACCGCCGGGAGCCCGCTAGCCCTTTTGCCTTACGATGAACTGCGCGGGCGGCCCGCGGGAATGGCCGATGCCGCGCCGCGCAACCGCCGGGAGCCCGCTAGCCCTTTTGCCTTACGATGAACTGCATGAGCGGCCCGCGGGAATGGCCGATGCCGCGCAACCGCCGGGAGCCCGCTAGCCCTTTTGCCTTACGATGAACTGCATGAGCGACTCGCGGGAATAGTCGATGCCGTGCTTTGCCTCGGTGTGCGAGCCGAAGGAATCTATGACGCCCTCCACCTCGCCCTCCGCCACAAAGTCGCACTCGAACCCATAGTCGGAGCAACGCAGGCGCACCATGCGGGCAGCAAGGACACGGCTGATAAAAACATTGGGCAGTGCGAGGCGTGTAGACTTACGTCCGTCGTGATCTGGGCGCGGAATCGGGGGGCGGTTTGTTGCCGCTGGGCGCGGCTTCGGTTTGGGCGCAAGTCTGCACTGCGCGGCTCCGCGGGGAATACGGGCCGCGCTGCGGCCGGTCGCGCGGTCCCGGCGGGCGGCCCGCGCTAGGCCGCGGAGCCGGACATCACGGCGGCCACGACGGGAAGCTCCTTGTCGATCATCTTTTCTGCCTCCGGGATCTTGGCGGTTCGGATCTTGAGGTTCTCCTCCTCCTGCTCCGCTATCTGGTCGCGGAACATGAGCTTTATGCCGTGCACGGAGGAGACGTTCTCGTTGACGGCCCGCGGCTCGGATATGTCCAGGACCATGGTGCCGGTCTTCTTGCCCTCCATCACTCCCCGTATGCGCGAGTCGGTCAGTATGTGGTAGTCGGCGGTGGTGGCCACGAACACCACGTCGTACCTGTCGAACCCCGCCAGGGCGGCGGCGAACTCGACGGGCGTCCCCTTCAGTATGCGCGAGAACCCGGCCGCCCGCTCCGGGCTCCTGCTGGCCACGTCAAAGCTGCGCCCCGCGGCGTTGAGGGACTTGGCCACCAGGGCGGCGGACTGCCCCGTGCCGACCAGCAGCACCTTCTTCTTGGGCCCGAGCCCGGCGCCCTCCTCGGCCATCTTGACCGCGACGTCGCCCAGGGTGAGCACGCTGTCGCCTATGCCCGTCGCGTCGCGGATCTTCTCGGCTACCAGGATCGCCGTGTCGAACAGGGTGTCCAGCTGGCGGCAGGAGGCGCCGAACCCCCGGGAGGTCTCTATGGACGCCTTGATCTCGCGCAGGATCTCCGCCTTGCCCACCACCACAGACTCCAGGCCCGAGGCCAGCCGGAGCAGGCGCCCGTATGCCTCCTCGTTCCTGTACACCTCCAGCGTCTGGTCGAAGTGGTCCACGTCGTACCCGTCCAGGCCGGCCAGCGAGATCCACGTCTCGCGGATGCGGTTGATTGTGAGGCCCTTGCCCTCGGCGCTGCGGGCGTCCGGGGCGTCCGGCTCCCTCACCACCAGCATGTATGCCTCGACGCGGCTCGCCGTCTGCACCAGCACCACCCCCGAGATGCCCGGCACCCGGAGGAACGCGGCGTACGCGGCCCTCGGGTCCTTGAAGGAGTAGTTGGCCAGCTTGTACAGGGGGATGTTCTTGTAGGTGAACACCGCGTTGATCACGTCGAACCCGTCTCCCGCCATGCCCGCCGCCTACTTTTTCGCCCTGTCCCGGCCGCCCTTGGCCGACCTGAACACGCTCATCCCCACGTGGTAGTTGTCGTACAGGTAGTCCAGCTTTGCGAGATCCTCCTCGGCCTGCCGGACGGCCGCCGCCGGCGCGTCCCCCGACCGCCGGAGGGCGTCCAGCCCCCGCCGCGTCTCCTCCCGTATGCCGCTCAGGCCCGCCTCGTAGCTCGAGGTCCCGCCGTACTCCTTGCTGAGCACGTGGCGCGGGTCGTACCGCGGGAGCTGGTTGCCCGGTATCTCCACCATGCGCGAGATCTCCCTGGCCTGCTCGTCCGTGAGCACCAGGGCGGACGGGCCGCGCGCCCTCCGGTCCAGCCAGAACTCGGGCTCGCCGAGCTCGCGCCGGAATATGATGTCTCCCGTGCGGTAGTCGGTGAACGCGTCCTGCTCCTTTTTCGCCGGGAGCTCCTTTGCTATCTTTTTGTACTCCTCCTCCAGGGCGGCGTCGGCGGCCACCTTCACCGCGTGGAGCCGCTCCGCCGACGCGGCGGCCTCCGCCTCGGCGGCCTTTACGGCGAGGAGCTTGTCGGCCGGCGCCCCCTCGCCCGGCAGCGCGGCGGCTTCCGCCTCGCCCCCCCTACCGTCACCACCACCGCCGGAGGACAATGCCCCGCCGCCGATCCGGCCGGATTTTAAGGTTTTAGGGCGGATCGGCGCATGAGGTCGCGTACCCGTCAGTCGCAGGCGTGAAAACGGCTTTGCTGATCCGGATTCGCGCCCGAGGAGTGGGGGGTGCCGACCCCGTGCGGATCGGCGGACGCGGGTCCGCGCGCCGGGCGGCAGGCCCGGCCGCGTCCGGGGCGCGGGCCCGCCGGCGCGGGGGCGCCCGCGCCTCGGGGAGGGGCTCACGCGAGCCGGCTCTGGCCCGGCGCCCGGCGGGCGGGCCCGAGTGCCGGCGACCTCTTGGCGACCGACTCCAGGTACAGGGATGCCGGATCGTCCGCATCCATGCACTTTTTGCACATGCACAGCTGCGAGACGGCCTCCGTGTCGCACGCGTCGGCGTGCTCGCACGCGGGGCACCCGGCCGGCCCCCCGCACGCGGCGCAGCGCAGCTCGCGGGGGCCGCCCGGCGCGGGGCCGGCCGCGGGGCCCTCCTCGGGGGCGCACGCCGCGTGCTTTACCCCGGTCCCCTTTTTCCACAGGCCCGGCTCCCCTATCGCGACCCGCTTGCCGCATTCCAGGCACGTGCCCGGGAACCTCATCTTGAGCGGTATCCAGCTCACCGCGGCATCCCCCCGCGCGCGCCGGCCTCCTTTGCCAGCGCCGCCGCCAGCGCCTGCCCCCCGTCGCCGCCCTCGGAGGAGAGGTCGGGCGGCTCCGCCCCGCACGCCCCCACCATGTACGCCAGGTACGGGAGGTATACTGTGGAGAACTCGGAGGACGAGGCGTGCATCCGGCGGCCCAGCGCCCCGCACAGGGAGCGCACGGCCCTGCCGTCCCACCGTATGCGGTTGAGGAGCTGCCAGGGCAGGCCGTACCGCTCGTACCTGACGCCGGCGCCGCGGGTCGCGCGGTGCAGTTTGGCGGCCAGCGCCGCGTCCATGTACCGGAGGAGGCGCCACTGCTTGGTGCGCAGTATGCGGCCGTACAGCAGGTCGGCCTCCGATATGGCGTCCATGGCGCGGGCCGCGGCCTCGGGGGGGAGGCGGGCCGTGGCCACCGCGGAGAAGAGCGTGCCTATCTTTTCCCGCGGGTCCATGCGCATGGCGCGCAGGGCGGCCAGCGCGGACTCGGCGTCGCCGGCCGCGAAAAAGGCATCCGTGCCCGCCTGCGCGTCGAGCATGCCCTGCCCCGCGTCCGCGGGGATGTCGAAGCCGGCCGCCAGCGACTGGGCCGCGTTGAGCATGCGGCGCATGTCGCCGCCGCACCCCTCCGCCGTGCGGATCTCCGTGCCGGGCGAGAGGGACGCGCCTTCCTCGCGCAGCACCCGCCGCAGGTGGGCGCGCAGCAGGCGCGGGGGCACCGGCCTGAACCGCAGGGTCTTGGAGGCCTTTTCTATGGACTTCATCTTGGGCGACGCGTCAGAGTTGGCGGCCATTATCACCGGGACGGTCGGCTCCTTGAGCAGGCGGAGGAGCGCCTCGGCGCCCCCAAAGTCGGCCCTGCCGTGGATCCCGTCGACCTCGTCGACGAATATGAGCGCGGGGCGGCCGGAGACGCCGGCGTTCCCCATCACCGGGCCCAGCACCCCGCTTATGCGGGAGCGGCTGCGCGCGTCGCTCGCGTCGAGCCCCACCATGTCGTAGCCGAAGGCCTCGCAGGCCAGGAAGGCCGCCGTCGTCTTGCCGGTGCCGGGGGGGCCCACGAGCAGGACCGGCCTGGCCCCCTTGCGCCAGCCCTTCAGCCAGGCGGCGAGCTGCCCCCTGGCCTCCTCGTTGCCCATCATCGCGGACAGGGACGCCGGCCTGTGCTTTTCCGACCACATCAAGGCGGATCCCTCCCCGGCAGGGAGGCCGCCATCGCCTTCCACGGCGCCTCTTCCCGCAGCCGGCCGTGCCAGAACCGGTTGTAGTGCTCGACGGTGAGGAACAGGAACCCGAGGTAGTCCCTGTGCGCAGAGCCCTCGGGGAGCAGCGAGGCGGCCATGCGGGCCTCGCCCAGGTGCAGCATGCTCCGCTCCAGCGCCAGGTCGAACCCGCGCGCGACGTCGCCGCCGGCCAGCACCGTATAGTACAGCGGCCACGACGGCACCTTCACGCTGCCGCCCTTCAGCGAGTCCTCCATCTCGTTCCCGCACCCGACGGACTCGGCCGCCGCGGCCATCCCCACGTAGAAGACCTCGCCGAGCGGCGCGCGGGCCAGCGCCATGTTGCGGCCGGCCGTCCCCATCACCGCCCTGTACTTCGCGTACGAGGCGGCCATCTCGTCGCAGGTGGCCGCGGCCGGCCGCGATTTCAGCTCCACGTCCAGGCGCTGCCCCTCCCTGGCGCGGGCGAACCCGTCCTCGAACGACTCCAGCACGCCGGGGCCGGCCCGCCCCATGCGCTCGCGGGCCATGGCCAGTATGTGCGGGTTCATCAGTCGGTAGTCGTCAAGGTACTCCAGGTCCTCGTCGGCGTCGGCTATCCTGTCCATCGGCTCGCTCAGGTCTATGGCCAGCACGTGCCCCTCCACCGCGTCCCACTTTGCGTCCCCGCCGCCCCCGTCCCCGCGGTCCGCCGCGGCCGCGTCGTACAGGGCGCTGAGCACGGGGAACGTCATCTTCACGAAGTTGGAGTCCAGTATGCGGCTCACGCGGTCGGCCAGCGCCGCCGGATCGCCGCCGAGCCGGGACGAGGCGGAGGCAGCCGCATCCGGGCCGAGCGCCATCCCCTCCGAGCCCACCTCGGCGGCGAACGCGCGCTGGGTGGAGGCGGGGTCGGGGTCGGCGCGGATGCGCTCCAGCAGGCCGGCGGCGAACCGGTCGCGGAACTGCGGGAGCCGCTGCTCGAACTCCGCCCGGTACCGCTCGAACATGCGGTAGCCGGCGGACTTTGTCAGGCCCTGCTTTATGATGCTGCGCCCCGGGGCGGTCCCCATCAGCGCCGCCTTGCCGGTGACTGACGGGTCCTTGCCGATCACGGCCGCGGGGCCCCCCGTAGTTATTTATGCCTACTCGGGCGGGGGCGGCCGGCCCCGCGGGCTAAAAGCTCGCAGCCATCCATGATGGCGCAGTCGCGCAGCGGCCGGGGGCAAGAACCCGCATCGGCGCCGCGGGCTCGAGCCCGCCGCAGGCGCGGGGCTGCGGGCGGCCAAGCGGCGGGGGCCGCGGCGCGGCGAGCAGGGTCGTTCGCTGGCCGCCGGCCCGCGATCCCGGAATGCGGCCGCGGCGCGGAACTTGACTTAAATTAGAACCCCCCGGCATGCCGCCGTGCCGGTTACCGTGGACACGCTCAGGGAGGCCGCCCGGCTCGTCTACGAGAAGGTCGGCCCCATGGCCGGCACGCCGGAGGCGGGGGGCGACTTCGGGGTGGGCGCCGGCGGGGACGTCTCGCGCAACATCGACGTCACGGCGGAACGCACGGTCATGGAGCATCTGGAGCGCAGCGGCGCCCCGTGCACCGTCCTCGGCGAGGAGTGCGGCCGCGTGGAGATCGGCGGCGGCGGCGGCAACGTCGTGATGGACGCCGTCGACGGGTCGGCCAACGCCGTGAGGGGGATACCGTTCTTCTGCTGCTCGCTGGCCTACGCCGCGGGCCCGCGGCTGTCCGACGTCACGGACGCCGTCGTCACCAACCTGGCCACCGGCGATGCGTACTGGGCCACGAGGGGCGGGGGGGCCTTCCTCAACGGGGGGCGGATCCGCGTGAGCGGCCGCGATTCCCTGTACAGCATAGTGGGGGCCAACGTGTCTGGGGCGGGCCCCGAGGTCATACGGATGCTGCAGCCCATCTTCGACGGCAACGGCCACGTGAGGCACCTGGGGGCCAACGCGCTGGAGATGGCCATGCTGGCGGCCGGCCGCATGGACGCGTACGTGGACCTGAGGGGCCGCATAAGGGTGCAGGACGCGGCGGCAGGGTGCCTCCTAGTCAGGGAGGCGGGCGGCATAGTCCTAGATGCTGAGCTGGGCCAGCTTGACTCGGACCTCGGGTACGCCACGAGGCTCTCGTTCTACGCCGCATCCAGCAGGGGGGCCCTGGACGAGGTGCTCGCCAGGATGGGGCGGCCGCAGGGGTAGCGAGGGCGGTGCGCACCGGCTGGAACGCGCGGCGGATGCGTGTGTGCCTCGGGCCGCGGTCTGCCACATGATGCTGATGCGGCAGATTAAGAAACGGTCGGGTCTTGAGGAAGGCGGCGCCGCAGGCCCGGTAGCGTGCGGCTTCGGCTTTTTCCATAGGACTAAATTATACGCTCAATGGCTTGCCAGAGGGGTCTATGGCGCAGCCAGGTAGCGCATCGGACTTTTAATCCGGTTGTCGTGGGTTCGAATCCCGCTAGACCCGCTTTCACTTCTAGTGTAGATTCCCTTTTGCTGGTAGCCAAGGACACACAAAGTTTTTGCCACACAGGTCTGCTTGTCAGAGAGCACGCTTTTGAAGCTAGTTGCTCCATAGCTTCGGCTTTGGACTCCAATAGAGTTCATGCGTTTGGCTCGTTGCGGCGACTGCCCACCCCGCGCGGCCCGGATGTCGCGCCCTCGGAGAATAACAGCGCAATCTGCCGGCCCGGATGTCGCGCCCTCGGAGAATAACAGCGCAATCTGCCGGCCCGGATGTCGCGCCCTCGGAGAATAACAGCGCAATCTGCCGGCCCGGATGTCGCGCCCTCGGAGAATAACAGCGCAATCTGCCGGCCCGGATGTCGCGCCCTCGGAGAATAACAGCGCAATCTGCCGGGGTTCACGGGGATGATTCCGGGAAGGCGCTTCTCGGATCCCTGGAACCCCGAGTCCCCGATCAGCCTCATCCCCTTCTTCTCGGGCGTGTCCGGATCCGCCATGCTCGGGAACGCCTCGGCCAGCCCCCCCCCCAGCATCACGATGTCGTTCCTGCTGCCGGGAAGCGTCTCGCTCACGCGCGCTGTCGCCGTCTTCCGGTTGGTGACCGTCAGCGTGTTCGTGCAGTGCGTCTTGTTCTTGCGGGTATAGTACTCCCTCTGCTCCGCCTCGTCGGAATGCCGCGCGCGGAGCGCCCGGGTGCCGTCGATCACTAGATCGCCGCCCTTCTTGCCGGGCATGAACTTCTTGCGCTCCTCGTCGGTCTTGCAGGCCGCTATCTCCCTGGAGGTGTTCTTGGGCGTGGGCAGCACCTCATCCATCACCCGCTCGTTCAGCCTCAGGTACATGCAGACGGCGCTCCGGTCCGCCCCGAACGTGTGGGCCAGATGCTCCTGCGTCAAGGAGGTCATGATGCGCACCGGGGAGAGGTACAGGGTGTGCTCGTACTCCAGCTTGCACCGGTTGCCCCGATTCGACGCGATGCTCGGGCAGTTCTTGAACAGCGGGGTTACGCCCATGCACTCGATCGCCTCAACGTACAGGCCCAGCATTAACGTGAACTTTTCGGGATCTACCCCGGTCCAGCACTTCAAGTGCGCGGGGTCCGCCACGTGGTCCAGCATCTCGGCCGCGTGCATGGACGCGGGATCGCCTCGCTGGAGCCTCTTTTCGGCAGCAGTCGACTTCTAGAGCGCTCTCTCGCCCCAGTTCCGCCTCCAGCCGCCCCATCCCGTTCTCGTACACGGCAAGCTGCCGCATGAGCGAGTTTGGCATGCCATACTGTCGCGCCATGGCTCTTCAACCTGTGGTGTGAAATTGTTTTGGCATTTGTCAATACGCACAAACCCTATCGTACAACATGAAAGTTCACGCGGATGTTGTGTGGTTCTCAAAAGAATTGCTCCAAAAGCGTAAGCTTTTAAAAATTCTCATCAAGGTTCACGTGGCTTCCCAATATTCTGAGAAATATTCGTATACATTCTCTAGTCCTCTATACTCTGAGAGTATGTCATCTACCACATCTATCAGTTGAAACTTTTCGGTACCGCCTATGTCGGGGCCCCGCATGCCCCTGCCAATCATTTGTCCGTACAACACAATTGATGTTGTTGGCCGAGCAATGACTATAGCATCTATTTTCGGCGCGTCAAATCCCGCGGTGAATACACCGTAATTAAAGACTATCTGTACTTGTCCATTCCTGAATTTATTAACTACATCCTTCCGGTAGCCTTTCGGGCTAGAGCCGTCAACATATGCTGAAGAGTAACCCGAAACTGTCATAATTCCAGATAAGAGTTTTGACTGGAACTTACTACCACAAAACACCAAGATGTGATTGCATTCTTTTACAACTTCTAATAGTTTTAATAGCATCTTCATGTTTCTTTTTTCGTCGTTGGCAATTTTTTCCAAATTGCCATTAGGGAATTCTCGTTCAAAGCTTTTATCTATTTGCCGCCATTCTTGTTCTGAGAAAGTATACCTCATGTTCGTGTTTAGTGGTTTTCTGATGCATTTTGCCAAGATTCTTTTTCGTTGTAAGAACTCAATGACCCCAGACTCTCCGGTTTTGATTTTAATCACATTTTTTCCAAAAAACCTTGCTAGCTTACCATTGTCGTCGATGTCGCCAGAACCTCTTCCTGGCGTTGCTGTAAGACCCACAATACGGGTTTGTTTTTTGTGTATGTCCTTTAATTCTTCAATAATTCCGGAATGGGTTGGAGCGATCGCACTGTGGGCCTCATCTGGAACAACTACGTCTCCCTTTATGATAATTCTCCCGTTATTGACATAATCTCGGATTTTTTGATACATAGCAACGACAAACCCCGAACCCGTTATTTGAGAAGGTATGTCGGCATTGCCCCACATTCTGTATACCATGATTTTGCGGCGCCCCAAATGAGACCACACATCAAGAAATGTCTCCATTGCTTGTTCACACAATTCAACTCTATCTGCAAGCCAGATCACCTGACGATCCTTCTTTTTGTTTAGGAAGTGAGTTATTATCTCCATTGCGACACGCGTCTTTCCTGCACCGGTAGGCATGTGAATAAGAAACTTTGAATTCGGAATTTCAATTTTCTCTAACGCCGCAAAAACGACTTCTGCTTGATAGTCTTTTAGTTGTTTGAATGGATTTTCATGCGGGTTGATTACTTGGTTAGGGATTACCGATTTGTCGTCTTCGTTTGGAATAAGGTATTCTGGATAATCAAATATTTTTACAAAGTTGCGCGTGTCATCATTGTTTCCCCTCGCAAACAGCGCCAGGCGATTGCGGAATTCGTCTGTTTCTACGTCATCACCTGAGCCGCACATGTTTCGGCTTTTCGCGAATTCGATGACAAGGTTCGTGGGTGCAACGGCCAGAAGACGTTGTCTAAATGTTCGCTGACCGTATTTTTCAATGTTTAACGAATGATGCAACTGGGCGAGTAGTTCGGTGTCTTGGTATATTGACACTCTTCTTTTAGGATCAAGCTGCGCGAGCATGAAATTGTACGAGTCTAAAAATTTGCGTAGATCGTTGTGTAGGTCTGATTCGAGAAGATATTTGTTTAGCATGATATATTCTTAATTGTCTTCCAGCGTGGAATTTACGTTTTCTTCCAACCAGAATGTCCAATTGTGCATTAATTTTTTACCAAACTCGTCTGCCGTGTATTTGACGTCAGAATGAAACTCCTTTTGTGCTAGTGCAAATGATCCTAGGAGCAGATGCAGATTAGTTTCTACGCTTGCTAAAATCTTATCAAAATCGTCATCTTTGTATTCTTTTCCTTTGTCCTCTAGTTCATTACGCAGATCAAAAAATTTTCGAAAGAACGGGTGTTTCATGTTAATGTTTACGAATGTCTTTGAACCTCTCGACACAATGTTTATAAAATTCCCTCTCCCGTCTGTGTCATAATTTTTGGCAAACACAAATGGGCTATTTTCTAGTATCAATTCTATTTCTTTTTTGGTTTCTTCTTTGATTTCCCCTGACTCTCCCAAGAGTTGGTCAATTTCTTCTTCGGTGCTAGGAGAATCAGCAGTATTGTCTTTGATTATGTTTTGGGCATCTTCGGTTCCGTTGAAGCTACCGCTGGTTCTCTTGTTTTCTTCATCAGAACTACGTTCCCAAGTTTTTCTTATTTCGTCTCTGTAGGTGTGAATTGTGTCATTTAACTGGTCTTGGATTTTTTCTCTTAACTCGCGGAGTGGCTTTGCTCCCACCTTGATGTTTTTTACAGAAAACCAGTGATCCAAATCCGCATCAAAAGCAATCTCACACCCCCAAAACCTATCCAGATCTATAAAGCTCTTGTAGTGACTGGATTTTTTATCCACAATCTTGTAATGTGGAATGTGTCCGTAAAACACCTCACGATCATTTCGTAGTATGGATATTCCTTCGTTGTCAGGAACGAGCCTAGCCCTATTCTCAGTTGATAGTCCGTCACCACGTTTCTTTCTCCATTGTTCTGGAAGCAACGTAGAGCGAATTTCAATAACCTTCTGCCCTTCTTGACTGTTTGGTGGCTTATCAAACATATGAATTTCTTCCCTCAGTCGTATTGGCGAATCTAGTGTGGTGACCTCCGTGTTGTACTTAGTCTTTGTGACGTATAGCGGATCATATGCTGAAATCTCCCTATCGGCATCGCCGTCATCCAGAAATATGTGGCGTTGATGTGGATTAGCAACAACGTGGCCGTCTTTGATGATCTCTTCACCGATGAACTTTCTGTATGTCCGTCCAATCCATTTTATCATCTCGTTTATCTTTGCATCCTCTCTGTCCCAGTTTCTCCAAACTACTAAAGTTCCGAAATCTTTAACCAGATCAGAGTACTCTCTCGGAACCTCACTTGATCGAGGAGGCGGTATGGCAGGATCTTCCTGATCTTTCATCTCTTGCAAATCTAGATAGGTATAATTCCAGTTACCGCCACGGGGCTTGGAGTATACTTCTATCCTGATGCATTGTGTTATTGCACCTAGTGTCATTCCAACTCCAAACCGTCCTATCCCAGTTCTGTTGTTGTATCTCTTTGAAAACCCAAGCTGGAGGCACTTGCTGAGTGTGTCTGTGTCCATACCCTCACCATCGTCATAAAAAGCAACATCAGTTAAGTCGTAATGATTTGCCCTCGTTTTGTCTTTTTTTATTCTTATCCGTATGTTAGTGGCTTTGGCTTCAATAGAGTTGTCAATGACCTCTCCCATAGCTGACACCGTGTTGAAATTGGAGTTTCTTAGTGACTCCAGCGCTCTTCCTACATGTACAGGACTAGTCATATCAACCCCTCATTCAATCCTCTTAAAAACAATTCGTTTCACTCAGTTAACGCAAGAATAGACGCCCGGCACGCCGTTTCCAGCGGGAGTCACGCCCCCGCCCCGCGGCCGGGCTCCTTGAACGCAAGAATAGACGCCCGGCACGCCGTTTCCAGCCCGAAAATTCCAGGAAACTCGCGGTTTGGCGGGCAGGGAGGCGCCGGGCGCGATCGCGGAGGTTCCTGTGGCGCGTTTAGGGGAGCGGCGCGGGATGTCGGGGCAAGCCGGAGCCGGGGCGCGGCCACGCGGGATGCGGGGCGCGAGATCCCCCGGAGGAACCTGGCGCGAGGAACGGCGCGGGCGATCGCCGGCGGGCGCGGGAGGACTGCGGCGCGGCGGGCGCGGGAAGATCGAAGCAGGCAGGCAACGGCGCAACAGGTTGCGGGCCTGGCCCAGGTCCGGGCCCACACCTGAGGTTGAAAATGTACTCCCGTTTCGTGCCGGCCGAGCGCCAAAACGGCCGGGATTTGTCGGGTGACGGATTGGTTCCCGCGGCGCCGGCAACCGACAAGCGGCGCCCCGATCCGCCGGCGCGTTCTGCGGCAACGGCGGGCCGGAGCGCCGATCTTTCGTAGCCGGGAGCGCGCGCCGGCCCGCCGCGCGGGACGGCTCACCAGGACCTGCGCGGCGCGGCCCGCCCGCGGATCGGCGCGCCGCCGCGATCAGGGAGCGGGACCGGCCCCGCCCGGGGCCGGAACGGCATCGGGCGCGGGTGATGCTGCCGGCCGCGCCGCCTCGGCGCGCGGCAGGGGTCCGAAACGCGCTAGGTCACGCACTGGAGGTAGTAGCCCCGCTTGCCCGTGTCCGTCCTGATGATCTCCAGCGCGAACTTGACCATCAGCGTCGCGAACTCGGACAGCGCCCTGCGCTTCTTCGCCGGCCGGCGCCCCGATTCCGCGGCATCCGCATCGGCGGCGTGGTTGGACGCGCACCGCGCGTTGCAGTAGACCATGGCGAAGTACATCATGAACGTCCTGATCGACAGGTTCTTGCTGCTCGTCGTGGGCAGGATCTGCTTGATCGACTTGTAGGCGTTCTCTATCCTCCAGCGCTGCCTGTACAAGCCGGGGATGTCCCTCTTCATGGTCCTCCCGATCCTGCCCTGCCTGACGTTGGTGGCGAACGCGGGGTACTTCCACCTCCGCTTGCCCTTGGCCTTCACCATGCGCTTTTCGATGACCAGCCAGAATGTGAACTCCGTCCCGTCGTCCGCCTTCATCGTGTACCGCGACACCTTCTTCCGCCTCCCGCGCTTGTATTCCGCCAGGGCCTTCCTGATTCCCGCCGTCTTCCTGGCGGGCACGAGGAACTTCTCCCCGGCGCCGTCGAACGCGGACATCACGGCGACCGTGCAGAACTCGCGATCCGCGAGGAACAGCCTCGGCTTAAGCCCGGCCCGGCGCAGCTCCCCGAACATCTGTTTGACGTAGTCGGCCACCTTGACCCCGTCGACCACGCGGATGGCCCCCACGTGCGGCATGTGCGCCTTCTCCGCCACGTACGCCGTCATGTACCCGTCGAACCGCGTGGTGCCGCCCTTGGGCCTGCCGCTCACCGTCCAGCCGCCGCCGTCCTCGCCGGTGAACGGATGCGGGCGTACGTCTAGCGCGATCGCCGCGCTCGCGGGTATGTGGCCCCTCTTTATCATGGACGCGGCGGTGCGGGCGAGCATGTCCTGGCCGCACTTCTCCACCAGCTCGTGCGGAATTTTTGCCACCATGCCCAGCAGCCACTGCCCCGTCGGGATCCTGTCGTCCTTGTAGAGTTCCTTCATGGCCTTGAGCGCCCTGTTGGCCGACGCCCCCTTCTTCTGAAGTGTGTACACTACGACGCATGTGGGATCCCAAAAGTAGTGACACTTTCCCTCACCTCCTCACCCGACACGATACTGCTCCCCCGTCTGCTTGTCCGTCACGAACTTGGCCCCTGGCGGCGGCATCTTCCTCAAGAACGCCCGGGCGGGCGTCTCCCTCCTCTTTTTGAGGGACATGTGCTTCCTGTCGTAGTTGTACCACTTGATCAGCCTGGCCACCGGATCCGTCGGTCCGGACGAGTTGAATATGTCCCCCACGTGGCCTGCCGGCGGGCCGCGGACGGTCTTGTGGTGCGACGCGCCTATGAACCTGGGCAGCCTGCGCTGCAGCTCCCCGTGGAACCGCTCCAGCTTGCCGTTGGTCTGGGGGTGGTTGATGCGGGCCAGCACGTGCCGTATGTCCAGCCTGGCCAGCTCCTTCTCGAACTCCGTCTCGCCCCTCTTCCTGGACTCGGACTCGTTGGCGTAGAACTGGGACCCGTGGTCGGTCAGGATGGATGCGGGCCTGCCGTGCTCCTCCATCGCCTTCCCGAGCACCTCCAGCGCGTGCTTCCCGGTGGCCTCCCCGAACACGCCGAAGCCGGTTATGAAGCGCGAGGCATCGTCCATGTGCGCGATGAACCACCTCCCGTCGTCCAGCCTCTTGTAGTCGGCGTGCCACATGGTGTTGGAATACGTCCTCTCGAACCTGACCCACTTGCGCTGCCCGCCCTTCTTGGGCTGCGCCTCGGCCATGCCCTCGCCCGCCAGCACCTTGTGTATGGTGTTGTGCGGCACGTGCAGGCCGGTGTCCTCCTCTATGTCGTCCTCCAGTCCCCTCGCCCCGCACTCGTTCCTGTGCCTGCCCGAGAGCACGGCAGATTGCTCCCTGCGCCCGGGGATGCCGTTGTTGGGCCTGCCCATGCGGGCGGGGTACTTGATGTCCTTGGGCTCGCAGCCCTCGAATCTCCGCCACAGCCTCCTGACCCAGGACGCCGAGACCTTCATGGTCTGCGCTATCTGCGCGTCCGTCATCTCGCCCTTGCGCCTCTGGCGGACTATCCACCTGACGCGGCCCTCGTCCAGCTTCTTGGCTCCGGCCCGCCGTGCCCTGACTTGCTGCTTTGGATCGGGGCGAAGGCCGACCCCCCCCCCCACCTTCATTTCCACTCCGCGGATCACCCATTCAGCACGCCTCCGTCGTCCGGCTTGGGCGCACGCGCGCGCGTGCAGAAGGGTGTCACTACTTTTGGGACTACACAGTACACTACGACGTGTAGGCTTACGTCCATTGTGATCTAGGCGTGGGATCGCGGAGCGGATTGTTGCCGCTAGGCGTGGGATCGGTTTGGACGTAAGTCTACACACTACGACGTACACACTTACCTCCCCCCCCCCCCCTCCCGGCGCCCCCCGCGCGCCCGGGCTGCCCCGATCGGCGCGCGCCGCGCGATCGCGGCCGGAGCGGGGATCCTTCGGCGGGCGGGCGCCGCCCCCCGCGCGCCCGGGCTGCCCCGATCGGCGCGCGCCGCGCGATCGCGGCAGGGTTCGGGGCATTTTCGGCGCGCGGCCGCCCCGGTACGGCGCTCCGTCCCGATGCCTGACGCGGGCTGACGCCGCCCGCGCGCGCCCGGCAGATCCGCTGGGGCCGGTCAGGCGGACGCCGCTGCCGGAGCCGGCGCCCGCCCCGCCGCGGAGCCGGGCGGGCGCACCAGCCCGGATGCGGGGTCATCGAAGACGCACCAGTCGGGCCCGGCCCACGGGCCGGGGTCGAACATTTTCCAGTCGGAGTTGCGGGCGATCTCGGTGAAGGCCCTGCCCGGGAACATGCCGTTCATGCGGGCGGTGCCCCCGATCGTGACCAGCTCGGAGAACGTCTTGCGCCCCTCCGGCGTGGAGATCTTGTGGTGCGCGTTGCGCTGCGTCACTATGAGGTCGCGTATGGCGAGCTCGGCGGGGTTGTTGTGGGGCGGCATGCCGCGGAATCCCATGAACGTGAGCACGTGCGGCTCGGCGTTGGCGAGGTGCGTCTTCAGCTTGCCGTCGGGGTACGCCGACACGGCGTCGTGGAACTCCTTGGCCAGGTACGTCACGGTGAACGGCGCCAGCGTCTTGATGCCGCGTATCTTGTGGTAGTACCCCTGCATCCAGTCGTGCCTCGCCTCGTCCCCCGGGTCGCCGTCCACGGCGACGGCCTCGCCCTTGGCGAGCAGGTGCCTGCAGCATCTCTGCAGATGCTGGAACCACGCGCGGTACGCCGGCAGCCCGTCGGCCACCACCGCCCTGCGGGACAGCCAGCCGAAGTGCTCCCTCAGGACCGCCGCCCCCCGGGTGGGCGCGAAGTGCACCCACACGGCGTTGCCCACGACGGCCACCCAGACGTAGCCGGTCTTGCCCAGCACGCCGATCTTGAACCCGGTCTCGTCCATGTGCACGAACATGCTCTCGCGGAACGCCCACTTGATGTCCTCCAGCTGCTTCTTTGACGCGCCCGCCATGGCCCTCCTGGCCTTCGCCACGGCCGCCTCCGAGATGCGGAAGTAGAACGTGGACTCGATAAAGCCGGCGATCCTCGCGTCCGTGCAGCCCATCTCGAACAGCGCCATTATGAGGCCGAGCGCCCTCGGGCCGCACGAGGTGCCCTTCGGAAACGGCGCCTGGGCCTCGTAGTACTTCTCGCACTTGCCGCACCAGCCCGTCTCCACCTCGATCATCGCGGTGACCACGCGCCAGAACTGATCGAAGTCGTTGACCAGCTTTCGCCACCTGTCGAACTTCTCCAGGGGGCCGCAGCACACGGGGCACGTCAGGATCCCGCACTTCATGGTGAACTCGGGCTTGTTGCAGTGCGAGACGCCCTTGTGCCCTTGGGGCGGGCCCATCTTGCGCGGGGCGCCGCCGTCCGGAGCGGGCTTGCCGTCGGATCCGGCCCCGTCGCTCCCCTTGTAGCCCCGCTCCTTGCGCCAGGCGTTCCGCCGGGGGCCGTACGTGGTGAGGGACGACGAGGGCGCGTTCGGGCCGTCGCACACGGCAAGCCTGACCGCCTGCTCGGCGGCCTTGGCCTTCAGCCCGGAGTTCTCGGCTTCCAGCCCGGCGATCTTTTCCAACGCGGCCGCCAGTTCCTTGCGCAGCAGCGCCTGCTCCGTGGACTTGGCCTTCAGCATCGCGATCTCGGCCGCCCGCTCCGCGGCCTCGGCTTCCAGCCCGGCGATCTTTTCGAGCGAGGCCGCAAGTTCCTTGCGCAGCAGCGCCTGCTCCGTGGACTTGGCCTTCAGCATCGCGATCTCGGCCGCCCGCTCCGCGGCCTCGGCTTCCAGCCCGGCGATCTTTTCCAACGCGGCCGCCAGTTCCTTGCGCAGCAGCGCCACCCCGGATTCCGCCATGCCGGCAGGCCCAAACTCGCCACAATTATACAAATCGACCCTTAGGCCAGCCTAAGCTTGCGCGGCGCGCGGGCCCGCCCGGGCGGCCAAGTCGCGGCGGGAGGGGGGGGGGAGGTAAGTGTGTACACTACGACGCAGGGAAAATTTATAAGCAGACATATTGTGCCTCGCATTGAACATGGACAACAGACGTCGGTATGATGAGATCCCCGTAAATAACATAAACAGCACCCGCCTCCAAGCTAGGCAACAGAACATAGACTCCAATGTACAGAGCTTAGCCAAAAGCATAGAAATGCAGGGGCTGTTCTCTCCAGTGTTAGTGGTGGACTCAGGAGGTGGCAAATACGAGATCGTGGCAGGGCAACGCCGAATGAAAGCGTACAGGGATGTCTTGCTGAAACGTGACCCTGAAAAGTTCTCCAAGATACCGGCTTTCATATATGCAAACCTGCTTGAGTGGGAAAAGAAGGCGATCTCGATCAATGAGAACTTTACGTAGTAAATCCAACTAATAAGGAATGGAAAAATCAATACTTTTTTAAGTACGACGTTTGGACCCTAGCACGGTCAACACGATGAATGCCGACGAATCTTCGATACCAACAGGCGATAAATTCCTGGCCGGCACGTCCTCGAATCGCCTGAAAAAGATGCAAAAGGCGGAGAAGGATCCCAAAGCCGCGGTCAGGCTGATAGCGTACAACCTGCGCAAGGACGGCATGACGATACAGCAGATAGCGGACTCGCTCAAAAGATCGTACTCGACCGTCCGCAACTGGCTCGTGCGCGCCGTCCAGTCGGGCGTCGACGGCCGGCACAGCATCCCCCAGAAAGGCGCGCCGAACAAGCTCAGCCCGGGGCAGCAGGGGCAGCTGCACGCGGACCTGGTGGCGGGCCCGCGCGCCTGCGGGTTCGAGTCGGGGGCGTGGACGGTGCCGCTGCTCATGCGGCACGTCAAGAAAAAGTTCGGCGTGGAGTACGCCCGCTCCAGCATGTACGTCGTCCTGCACAGGCTGGGCTTTTCGTGCAGGAAGCCCAGGCCGAAGCACCCGAAATCGGCCTCGACCCGCCAGAAAAACGCGTTCAAAAAAAAAGTTGAGGCCGTGGCCGCCGCGAACCCGGACCACAAGAAGTTCGCGATAGACGGGGCGTGGTTCATCGCCGGCTGGAACATCCAATACGCGTGGTACCTCAAGGGCCTGCCCATCTCGTGCCCGATCAGCCTGTCGCGCGAAAGGGTCTACATGCTGGGCGCCCTGCACAGCGGCGGTTTCGACTCCGAGTTCTACGGAAAGATGGACACCGCCGCGATCATAGACATGCTGAGCTACCTGCACAAGCGCTACGGCAAGTCGATCGTGGTCCTCGACAACGCCAGCTACCACAAATCCGCGGGGGTCAAGAAGTTCGTCGACTCGCTCGGCGGGGACATGATCCTCATGTACCTGCCCCCCTACACGCCGGAACTCAACCCCGTGGAGGGGCAGTGGAAGATGTTCCGGAAAGCGACCGCGAACATGCTGCATGACAGCGCGGGCGCGATGGAAAAGTCGATGCTGGCCATGCTGCGCAAGGGCGAGGTCAAGATCGCCAAAATGAGTTCTTATTTGTCTTAGGCGGCGCGTTGCCGCCTCCGGCTTTTTTTTTTGGCGATCTGCGGGCGCGCCGGTCGGGGATTTCCCGCCTGCTGGCGTTGCGGGCCCGCTGGCATTCGCGGTGCTGGCAGCGCTGAGAACTAAACGTCATGCTTAAAGGGCCGCAGATCTGTTAGTCCGTAAGTAGTTAGATTTACTACGCAGGAGCCAATGACCGAAGCGGATAAGATAGCGGCAGTAACGGCTTGCTTTAACGAATTCAATAACATGAAGACCACTTCAGAAAAAACTGGCATATCCTACAACGACGTGAGAAAGTATGTCAAGTTCGAACGACTACCACAAGTTCTCAAGGACATGAAGACAGACGGCAAAATAATGCTCAACACTGCGCTTGAGACGGCAGATCTTATGGCCCTCGAATCATCAGACATAGGAAACATTCCTGAAGAAGAGATACGGTCATGTGCAATTAATCTCAAAAGCCTCAGCACTAAACAAAAGAAACGTGTAAAAGAAATCCATCATGAAAAACCGCAGGCGCCGATTCCAGACATAATAGAAGATGTGAGAACAAAGAGGCAGACAACGGTTAATGTGACTACTGAAGTCACCACTAATACGTATTCGCGCATGGAAGCCTACAAAGACAGGAAGCAGATAGGATCTATACCACTTGCGGCATCGGAGCTTATAGAAGAAGGGTTGGAGAGGGACGAGGTAGAAAATGCCGCTTATTCACAACGGTAGACGGCTGGCCCTCCTAAAACGCAGCATTGGGAAAGATCACACCAATCCTCGTCCACTTTCCCCGGTCCAGGTAGCAGAACACATAGTAGAGATGAAAAATGATCTTGGAAACCCATCCAGCACAAAGACCGCGCAAAGGCTGGGGGTGAGCACACCGTTGATAGATAACTTCGTAGGTCTTCTCGCCGTGCCTCAAAAATACCACAACATGCTTGGGTGGGGAAAGTCTGACGGGTGCCCAATACCATGGTCAGAGATCAGAAGAGCTGGACCATTTCTAAAAAGCGGAGACATTACGGCCGAAGAACTAGATGTGTTGTTGAAAGGTGTGATCAACAAGCAGATCCCCACATCTATGATCGAAGACATTTTGTACCTCAAAAAAAAGAATCCTGAAAAGTCCATAGAAAAATGCTGTGAGGAGATCCTCAATCTAGTTCCTAAGAAAATACGATATGTGGTGTTCGTAACAGACATCGATCCAGATGTTGCAAGCAGACTGCGAAAGCATACATCTGCCGGGCCTGCTACCCCTAACGCGCGAGCCGAATTGGCTCTAGCCAAGAGCCTCGGTGCAGAGAACCTCGAGGGGGTGTTGATCAAAGATGGCAAGCACATCAAAGTAGCACTCACCGAAAAAGGACGCAAGAACCTAGACGTGATAGCTAAGAAAGAGGGAGTTTTGGTGAGAAACGTCGTGAACCACATAATTTCAAAGAATGATCTTGGTACGAAATGAGAATCTGTTGCAATGTGCAAAAATAAGTGAGAACGGTTCCATACTGCTAGGAAATAACACCGTAGTGGATGGGTATCACCACGGGCGTGAAGTGGGCGTGTTCACACACATACATGGTAGCCATGCACCGTTTTTTATTAACGCCATGCACGAGTGCTCCGCACTCTTCGTGTCTCGCCCTACGCTAGAACTGCTAACGGCGCCGAGCATAAATAGTGATCTCAATCCAACACCGGAGGCATGTTTCGGTAGAAGACACATTCATGTGCTTGACTTTGAGGCCCAGGCGCTAGCAGGAAAATACATCCACGATACAAACCCAACAAAATACTACGACAAGATCACTCTATACCAGTCACACCACATGTTGGGATCTTCGCAGGTGCTAGTAGTTACTAGTGATGGGATCAGGGCGGCTTACTCAAATGACTTTGCAATCCCGCAGGCAAGCCCCCTGAAGTGTGACGCATTGGTTATAGATGCCACGCATGGAGGTCCTATGTTTAATTCACCGGTTGATGCAGTCAACTTGAAGGACATGTTTGTAGAGTACGTGAAAGAAGAAGTGGAAGCAGGACGCTCCGTGTGTATACGCGCACATATGAGTAGACTCCAGCATACCATGCATCTTCTGTCGAAGACCCTTGCACCAAACATACGCTTTATGTCTGCGCCGGACAACCGTAGATTAGTACGGGTGTATGCAAAATACGGAATGCCAATACGCGATGTAGTTCCATCGGGCACATGGCGTGCAGAGAAGATCGTGGAAGGCTCTTCCCCATTTGTAGAATTCAAAACAACCTCGGAATGCAAGTCAGATCACGAAGTAGAGAAAAAATCTGTCGTGTTTAACTTAGAAGATGTCAAAATCGGTCACACTACTATGATCCGACAGAATGTAGACAATCCCAATCATTATTTCGTCGAGTTAGGAGAGCACGTAATGTACAGCAACATCTTAGAATACATAAAAAACTGTTCGCCCGGTGTAGTAATCACTTACGCTACTCGATCTGGATGGGGTGAGCATTTAGCACGGAAAATAGATGATGCTCTAGGTACAGACATGATTGCACAGTCAGTATCCAAAGCAATGACCGCGTGAAAAAATTTGATAAGACATAGCATGGAAATAAGTAACTGAGCTAATCATGGGCGTTCATTTGGGTTGTTTTGCGGACACGGCATACCGACTCACGCGGAGCTCAATCGCGCGCGGCGCCGTCAGATAATCTTTGCGACGAGTTCCCCGAACAGATACCATTCAATGGAGATAATGCGTATTTTCACGAGTGACAAATGACGCGCTTTGCGCGGTGCGTACTTGCGCCGCGCGGGGAACAACCGCGCAATTTGCCGATCCGGGGCGCGCGGGCTCGAAGCACCGCAAAGTGCCCCGGAATGAAACGCGATGCTGCCCTGGCCGCGGGAATTCCCGGCGCCGGAAGTCCCGCGCTGCGTCAGCGGCGCGGGGGCCGCTTCAGCCGCTGCCCGCGCCACTTGGTTGCCAGGGACCCGTGCAGGCCGGCGCCGCTGGAGATCTCGTCGAACGCCCGGACCAGGTTGACCAGGCCCCCCACGGTGTTGAATACGCGGTGGAACTGCTCCGGGGTCCCCTCGAACGGCACGCGGAGTATCTTGTGCCCCTTCATCCTCTCGAAGATGCGCTCGATCAGCGACCTCATCCTGCTGAGCTTCCTGTTCGCTTCCTTCCGGGCCGCGGTGAGATCCTTCCCCGGCTTCCTCTTGTGCGGGGTCACCGGGATTGTCCCGGGAAGGCGCTTCCCCAATCCCTGGAACCCCGCGTCCCCGACGACCGTTATCCTCTCTCCGTCGGGCGTGCGGGGGTCCGCCATGCTCGGGAACACCTTGCCCAGCCCGCCCACCATGACGATGTCGTGCCGGCTGCCGGGGAGCGTCTCGCTGGCGTACAGCAGCATCCCACTCGGGCTGGCGCCCGCCACCGTGTTGAGGCAGTGCATCTTGTTCTTGCGGGTGTAGAAGTCCTTCTGCTCTTCCCCGTCGGAAGGCCGCGCGCGGGGCGTCCGGGTCCCGTCCAGCAGCATCTTGCCCTTGTCCTTGCCCCTGCCCTTGCAGCCGTCGATAAGGAACTTCACGCGCTCCTCGTCCGTCTTGCACGCGGCTATCTCCTTGGAGTACTTGTCCGGCGTGGGAAGGATCGCTTCCAGGATCGGCATGCACGCCTTGATGTACCTGCAGACGGTGCTCTGGTCCACCCCGAACTGGACGGCCAGATGCCCCTGCGTCGCGCCGGTCTTGCAGCGCATGATGACGAGGAGCAGGGCGTGCCTGCGCTCGAGACTGCACCTGTTGCCGGGATCCGACGCGCCCGGGCCGCCGTCCCTGAACAGCGGGGTCTTTTTCCTGCGCTCGATCTCCTCGATGAACAGGGGCAGCAGGTAGTCGAAATGCTTCCGCGTCATCCCGGTGCAGGCCTTCAGGAGCTTGTCGCTGGCCAGGATGGTGTCCAGCATCGCGAGCGCGTGCATGAGCTGGGGGCAGTTCCGCGTGAGCCTGCCCGCGGTGGAGGGCGACGGCCAGAGCGCCCTCTCGCGCTCCAGCTCTTCCTCCAGCCGCTTGTTCTCGTTCCGGAGTATCGCCGCCTCCTGCTTGGCCGAGTTCGGCATGCCATGGCATCGCGGGCGGGGGCTTTAACCTATCGTGTGAGCTTGTGTCGACAAGATGGTGAATTCTGCATTACCCCCAATGTTGCGCAGGTAGAAAACTGCCCGTTATGAACGCTCTAAGTGAGTTTTCAAAATTGTAAAAACTTTTTTGGTTCATAGAGTTGAGATCAATTATATGCGTAGCAACCTCGCAAAGTCGGAGATCGACCGTATCCGTTGCCGGAGGCCGATGGCACCCCTATTCAGGTGAGACCTAACCATATCGTCTAGATACGTCTCCGGATCCAGCTTGTCGTTGACCAATCGTTGTATGATTAGTGCCAAGTATAGCTGCTCATATTCGCCGAAAAGGGTAGAGGAGCTGAACTCTGATCCGTTTTTGTTGTATTCGGAGGGATTGGGCACACCCTCTTGGCGCAATGAAAGGCAGATCGCAAATCTAGACAAGGCGGGAGGTTCAAGACCAGTAGAGGATTTGAGCATCCCGAACATGTGTGTTGTCCTAGAACTCGTACGTATCTTAAAGAGCTTCAATTCGACTTTTCTGTCCCAAAGTATCCACTACGGATGTGTGTGGTGCCAGCTTGCAGATCATATTCTATAACCCCCGAGCGTGCGACATGCGGAGTAAGCCGCTCATAGTAAGATCCCGCAATCTCAGTGTTTGTAGATAGTATTATGATCTGATGTGATGCAGATGTGTAGAAATTCTCCACCATGCTATCCCTGTGCGATGTATCCAGCCTTGCTAGTGGGGTGTCTATGATGAAAGGGAGGGGGCGGCCAGATGTGCGTGCAAGTCCCCAAATTATTGCGATTGCGTACATTTGCAACTCTCCCTTTGAAAGCATTTCGCGTGCTATCCTGCCTCCAGATCCGTGCAGGGTGACTTTAAAGGTATTCGGATCAATGGATATGCTGTTAACGAGATCTTTTTTGTGGAAAAGCCTTTGTATTCCATTCAATATGTTGGACTCCAGAGTGCCTATCTTTTTAGCACGAAGATTTCTGCCGTAATCATCAAGCACTTTCTGAACTTTGCGCGCCATGTGTAACCCACCAGCGTCTCGGTCAGCAGTCTTTTTCTCAGCCAGGATTTTTCTGATCTTTGCATTCAATAGAAGCAGTCGGGAACTTTCCCTCAACTCCAAGGCTCTAACACTCTCGAGATCACGTTCAATCTCTGCCATCTCGCTTTGCGCCTCGTTCATGGCAGACAGAACCGGTCCTATATCGTCATGTTGAGGAGATGCATCAAGCATTGTTTGAATCTCTCCAAGTGACTCTGTTAGTGAATCGTAATCTCTCGCCAAGTCATCAAAGTTTCGTTCGCGCTGGAGGGAGTTCATGATCCGGATCAGCGAATCGGCATCTTCCAGTGAAAACCCAAACGTCTGCCGCTTATGTTTTGGCAGCAACGCTAGTCTCTTGGTCATGATATCTCTAGCCGCCCTCACCACCACAAGGCGAGCCTCTGGTTCCATTAGCCGTTGTGAAAGATCTACATCAAGAGCGGTGGCCACCGCCTCGAATTCTAAGTCCAGAATGCTTCTTGAGATGCTGCTACGCATGCTGGACATCTCAGATTTAAGGCCGATCTTGACTTGTGATAGCAGTTCTGGAACTAAAAGCAACGGCATGGTGCCGACGCAAAGATCTTGGATGCCCTTCCTGACCATCTTGATCTTTTGTTCTGTGTGGGCTTTTTGGGCTACAAGGTTTTGGCTTTTCTGCGCCATTCCCCCCCCAAGCTTGAAAAATTCATCTTTTCTGGCGGCCAAGGCCCGGCTTGCCCTAGATACGTCGCCTTCTAAGAATGTAGCTTTGGTGCGCAGATCTTCAATCTTTTTCTCAATGTTGCGCTTTTCTACCATCATGCAGTTGATTTCCTTCATGAGTGCACCAGCACCATGATCTGCAGTGCGAAGTATGTGCAAGCCCATGTCTTGATGGAGTCGATCGACTAGATCCATTCCTAAGAGTGAGTTAAACGACGATGCGATATATTCGTCTTCGTTCCCGGTGTCAGCTATGTCTTGTATCTTTTCTCCGTCAAAGAAAAACAGTCGTGTTATGCTACGAGGTAACAGACTGTTAATCATGTGTTGCGGGTTGCCTTCCAGCATGATGGTGCGGTATCTTCCTGAAGATTTTTTGGACATGATAAGCTCTTCTTCAAGCCGGCCTTGATCTCCGAACCACTCTCTCCGAATTCGATAATCTGCTACCCTGCCCCCGTGGGAGTAGCTGAAGTCTAGAGTCGCCGATGCTGTGTGAGATCGCTTTCCGGTCTTATCTCTGTGCATGAGGCACCAGATCTTGTGTTCGTATTCTTTTTTTGATGGGCGCGGTTCAATCGAATCCCGACCGTACATGCACAGTGAAACTGCGTCAAACAGCGTTGTCTTGCCTGCCCCGTTCATACCGCCGTACAGGACTACCGGCTTACCGGGTCGCGGTTCAAGATTAAATACGTCAGCTTCCGCATCGGCCTTTCCGTATATCCCTATGTTGGACAGGGACATCCGCCGCAGAAGCATTATTTGGCCGCCCTCTCCATATCTCTCTGCCGGAACAGTGACTTTCGTATATCTTCCACATTGTCTCTCCATTCTTTGGACAACTCTGCTTTGATCTTTGGAAACACCTTGGCGTGGTTCCCCGAGGATGCTTCCAACTCGGCGTTGAGGAGGCTGCTCACTAGCTTGTAGGGCACTCCGTGGCGCTGGCATGCCTGATTCAGCAGGTCTTGATCTGCCGCATCGAATCCTCCAGAATCGTCAGGTTCTGTCTCAAGGCGGATCCCTGTCGCTTCTTCGTATATTGCATATGCGCTGTCCCGCCAGTCGCCCTCTTCCATCCTCCAGATTCGCTGTATCTCACATATTTCGTCTTCTGAGATTAAGATCATGGAAGGATCGTGCCTGCGCACCGCATTCTGTCCTTCTAACAGCTTTGCGAGATACTGCTTCCGGAATTCCAGCTTGTACGGCCCCGGCGTGTAGTCTGACCCGTCATTGCGTAGGTCTGCCCTGCCGTTGCGTCTAGTCACTTGACGTATTTTGGGCCACACTTCTGGGTTCTGTGTATCTTTGAGAACTTGGCGCAGTTCTGCAAGAGGTTCCATCCAGTCATGTCCATTTTCTATCATATTCTCAAGGGATTTTTGTCGATCTACCACAGTACATGTCCAGCAACCGAACCGTCCGCTACCACAGGACGGAGTGCTGGTGTCTACCACCAACGGACACTCGCTTGCATTGGCTTCTTGGTACAAAGACAAGAGATTGCGGTTGTTTTCGCCCCAGGGGTTTTTGTTCTGGAGCAAGTAGTTCCAGACATCGTCGGCCTCAAAGTCTACCAGTGGGGTATACACGTATGTCTGCGCAAATTTTTTATGGTGAGACAGCACGCTGTTGCTTATCTCAAGCAGGTTCATTGTCTGTTGCCGTGTGGAACTCTCACTCTTTCGTGTACCCAAAAGAACTACTACCTCACCGTATTCGGAGACGCGTTCCTTGATGAACCTATCTGCATTGTCAATCTTCAGCATTTCAGTGCACCACCGAAACATGGGAGTTGGTGCGGGATATCCCATGCCCAGCACTCTTACCCAGAATGTGTTGGTGACTGGGGGCTTGAGAAGGTTGGTGGACACAGGCAAACCCGACATAGAGGCGTGCTTCTCCATCATACTAAGGGAGCCAGTTATGCGTTCTACAATTTGAGGCGACTCAACAAGGGTATCTGAAGATATGACGTATATTCTCTTGCCCATCTTTTCTGGCGGGAGTGTTTCAAGCGCCTTCCAGACCAGCTGAACCATGCAGGTGGAGTCTTTTCCCCCACTAAACCCCAATATCCATGGACGGTCGTCGCCCAAGTATACTTTTTTGATCTCCTCGTAGATCTGCTTCAAGCTTTTTGTCTCAAATACCGAATCCGTCAATTCCGTAGCGCCTCCATCCCCCGTGGTATTCTAACATTGCATGCGTTGAGTATGGCGATGGCACCCAAGACTGTGCCTGTCGTGGTTCTCACCATATGTTTGCCTTGCAGAAGCGTGCCCTGCCACGCCTTGTTGTCCCTAGTCCAATCTATTGTGCGAAAGCGTCGCAACACTCTCTTCCAAGTGTCGGGATATGTTTCAACGATCACCTTACCGGCTATCCCTAGCGAGTAGAGGCAGTTAGTATTGGTGTGAACGAAATTCGCCCGTAGATCGTTTGGTGTGGCATCCCCATCGATCACGAGTTGCCAGTCTGGCATGTTATCTGCTACGGTTTTCCAGTATTCTAGTGCGAGCGATTTTTGTTCCTGGCGCATTCGCCTTATCTTGTTTTTCCCCAAGAGCTTTCGTGTTGCATCTGCTATTCCTGCTAGTGTGAACATCTCTGTGGCGTTCTTGCCTATGGTGGTGTTCTCCATGTCTACTCTGTCCTTGAAAATCTCAACATTTTCCGTCATTTCTACTATAAAACTAGAGTATGGATCCCTGCGGTCGTACAGTATGTTCAGCGACTTTGACGGCTTTGAAGCGTTCTTGTTAAGATCTGCAAACATCTGCTGGCATTTTTGTAAGCCTTTATCCTCAAAGAACACGATAGAGATCGATTCAGAGCCAAGATCCGGGCGTTCAGACAGCGCCTCATCTATCGCCTTGCATCTGTGTTGACCGTCGTTCAACAGCATCCTGGCATTCATGTCTATGTATAAGCGTCCCATCTTACCATCTGGGCCTAGGTGCGGTGCAGGTTCAAATCTCATCTCGCCGTCAACCGAGGCCGTTACCGACGAGAACAGGTATTCGGCAGGGTTGTCTAGTATGTATGATTTGATTGCCGGAATGCGGGTCCCTCTCATTTTCCGTTGAGCTCGTTGCTTGGGCGTCAAGTATGACTCTCCGAGCTTGAATAGCGCAGGTAGTGTTTTTAGCGGGCAGGTGACTACAAAGTACTCTCGCCTCCCCTGGATACCGCGAATGGCATCAAATCCATGAACCTCTCCTTGGTTTGTGGTTCCACCCATGTCTGTTTCTCGTTAGCCGTGTATAAATGTTATTTGGCAGTATGTTTTTCTTCAAAAAAAGTATCTTATAGAGCCTTTAAAAAGTTTTCATGATCTGTTTTGGGTTGTGTTGTGTGAAAATTAGGTCGACCTAACTCTAGGCGGCCAGCGAGCGGTTTTTCTAGGCTATGCTAGTCACAGAGGATGGCAGGCTCCCTGACCGACAGGCAGATCAAATACGCAACAAGGCAACACAAGAAGGGGCGCAAGACGTCCGAGATGCCAGAGATCAAGGTGACCCCAAAGAACATACAGAGGTTGCCCGCGAAATACGGGCGTACGGGTAAGCCACCCACAATTCGCCTACCTGACAAGCCCCCCACGCAGATCACCAAGCATAGTAATCCTATTGAAAAAATGTAATGCTTGGTAGTCCTTGGCCTGAATGCACGGCGGGCGCCGGTCAGGCACGCAACGGCGGCAAACCGGGCGCGGGGGCAAGAGGGGCAGATCGATTTTTCCGCCTGTTGCAGGGCGCGAAGCGGCCCGAGGCGCCGCAAAGGAGGCGGGGGGAGCGCAGTGGTACGCGTGCACGCGTGAAACGGGCACCGCGGCGGGATACCGCGGTCAGCAGATCAGGTAGTCAAACATCTTGACGGGCGCGATCTCCTTCTTGCGGAACATCGCGCGCACAGATCGCGTCATCTCGCTGACCGACTCGTAGATCTTGTTGGAAAGCGCGTGCTTGATCGCCCTCCACCGTACCTCGACGAGGTTCAGCTCCGGGGTGTGCGGCGGCAGGTGCTCCGGGGTGTGCGGCGGCAGGTGCTCCGGGGTGTGCGGCGGCAGGTGCTCCGGGGTGTGCGGCGGCAGGTGCTCCGGGGTGTGCGGCGGCAGGTGCTCCGGGGTGTGCGGCGGCAGGTGCTCCGGGGTGTGCGGCGGCAGGTGCTCCGGGGTGTGCGGCGGCAGGTGCTCCGGGGTGTGCGGCGGCAGGTGCTCCGGGGTGTGCGGCGGCAGGTGCTCCGGGGTGTGCGGCGGCAGGTGCTCCGGGGTGTGCGGCGGCAGGTGCTCCGGGGTGTGCGGCGGCAGGTGCTCCGGGGTGTGCGGCGGCAGGTGCTCCGGGGTGTGCGGCGGCAGGTGCTCCGGGACTACCTCTCCACTACGCTCTTACAAGAACCTCCCGGCCTTCGCGGACTCGTGGCACGGAGCGCTGTCGACGAATATCACCACCATGCCAAATTTCTTGTAGACGCCCCCCAGAAAGTCAATGTCAATGTCAATGTAGTTGTCGTCGTTCGGCTCGTCGTGGAACGTGCAGTAGAACATGCCGTCGGCCAGGACCTCGAAGGCGTACTTTCTCCCCCTCGTCAGGCATGGCGGGGAGACGGCGGCCTTGGCGCGCCAGAACCACTCGTAGCCGGGCCTGTTCGGGGGTTCTAGAGACCAGCCTCGTCGCCCGCCATGGCTCTGAAGCCCTTTCTCGCCATTTCGTTCACGAGTCGCTCCGCGCTCTCCCTAGACTCCTCCTGCTTCTTAGATGCCGCTCCGGGATTCTTCGGGTGCTCCTTCTCCCGCGAAAATCCCGGCCTCGTGACGAGGCACTGCATCCCTATCGGGATGTACTCCGCCGAACTTTTCCTTGACATGCCCGCAGGCGAAAGTGGAATTCCACGCGCCGGACTCGAATCTGGAATGTTCCTAGCTCTTCTTAATGTCCGCCGCGAGCTGCTTGCGCTGATCTTCGTCCAGGAAGCACTCCCGGCCGCGCCCTTCGCGCTCGTGCCTCGCGCGTATGCTCTCATCCCGGGAACGCACCATCTAGTTGTGTGTGGTGGACGGGGTTCGCTTCAGGTTGTCCGAGATGCCTTCCAGCGTCATGCCTTCCTTCCTGTACATGTACGCACGCAGCCTGTGGCGTTTCCTGGTGTTCTTCTCCTCTTTGTAGAGATTTTCTAGGTATTTCATTCTAGTGTTCGCAGTAACTCTTGTCCCGCCTTCGCCTTGAGGGGCTTCGTTCGCGCCATCGCCGTGCTTGAAAGGAATGGAGAGTTAATGTGCACTAATAATCGGCAAAAATTGACATCTTTTCATATTTCATTCACTATAATTGCAGGAGACTGAGCTGGTGGCGCAACAGCGCAGGAAGATGCGTGCGGGCATCTGGCACGCCGCCAATGCACTGAGGGTCGATCACGCCACAAGCTGCGACAAGGCCTGCAAGATCATAAATGACTGCGTACTGGTGGTGCCGTCACCGGCCGAGCCGGGGCGCAAGAAATGAGCCCGTTTTGAGAGGCGCTACTCCAACACCATGCAGCATGCAGGCTGGCACGAGAAGGATTCGCGCTTTAAGAGCCTAAATCTAGTCGCATATCTCGGCGATTCGCCCCGATGCGCGACGGGGGCGAGCGTGTTTGGGGAAGCAACTTCGAAGAACGCGGTGGTCGCGTTGCGCTAGGCCGCGAAGCAGTTCGGCGCGCCCGCGGCGATGCTGTCAGACAACGGCTCGTGCTTCGTGGGCCGGGGAGGCCACAAAAAGGGCGGCAGGAAGGCGCCCCAATGATCGTCGCAACCGACCGCGTTCGAGCGAGCCGCTGGCCGGCTGCATTGATCTGACAAGCGGCCGCCCCTGCCACCCGCAGACCAACGGAAAGCTGGAGAGGTTCTTCGAAACCACGGAGGCGGAGATCAAGCACTACGAATGCCTGTAAGAATTTGTTGCGTTTTTACAACGAACAAAGGCTCCACTGCTCGCTAGACACCCCCAATTTGGAGACTCCACTCAAGGCGTTCGCCTCCAAGAAAGCCACGAATGCGATCAAGAGCAACCCTCGCTGGATGAGGAGGGCATGAACGAACATGTGACGTGGTTTTCATACAACACAATAACGCCTCATACGCAGAACCGGATCAAAGATTTAAATCGGGCCCGCCCCGGCGCCTCGTTGCGCCCTTGTAGTATAGCCCGGTCTAGAATTCGGCCCTGTCACGGCTGAGACGCGGGTTCAAATCCCGCCGAGGGCGCCACCATGCGCCAGCCCGCAGTCTTGCGAGCGGGAGGCCGGCCCCGTTCCACCTCGCCTAGCAGTTCACCCCGTACGTGACGGTCTGCGCCATGTAGTCGGCCTCAAGCGTGGGGACCCCGGCGAGGTTTATCCGGAAGTCGATTCCCGCGCTGTCGCCCGGCAGCGTCCCGTTCAGTATGGCTGTCCCGTTCGCCAGCGGGGCGAAGCCCGCCGATTCCACGGATATCTCCGTGAGCGAGGACGGCAGCGTGGCCCCGGGCCCGGAGCCGCCGCTCCCGCGCAGATCCCAGTCGGTGGCGCTTATGGTTACGCCCGGCAGCGGGACCGTCCCCGTGTTGGTGATGGTCTGCCGCGCCGGCCCGCTTGCCCGCCCCGGGGACACGCTGGGCAGGGCGAGCGACGACTTTTCCATCGCGATGCCGCACATGTCCATGCCGCGGAGCAGGTCGGGGGCCCGCTCCCACTTTGCCGACTCGCTCGAGACCGACCACGCGCCGTACGTTATGGGCAGCCGCAGGTCTCCCGAACTGTCCAGGCTCATGCGGCCGAGCGGGCCGCCGTCCAAGTCGGCCGCCCTCGCCACGCGCGCTCCCGCCCCCGACGGATCGCCCCCGGCCAGCGCCAGGGCCCTGCCGAGTATGCGCGCGGCCTCGTACGCGGCGTACGCCGGCGTGGACGATGCGGCGGAGGCGCCGTCGGCGGCGCCGTCTATCTCGTCCGTTATGTCGTTACGCTCCACGGCGAACTGCACCGCGGCCAGCCTCACGTCCCTGGCCATCTCCAGCGCCGCCGCATCCGACAGCACGAGGGGGGACGCGGCCACCCCGCCGCCCGCCGCGAACCACGCCGACCTCTCCCGCACGGGGCTGCCCGCGCCCGTGTTCCCGGCGATGGCCGCGAGCGCCGAGTCCGAGCCCGCGTATATGACGGCCACGTTCCTGGCCGTTCCTTCCCCGCCGGCGGCCAGCACGGCGGCCTTTATGGATTCCGCGGCGGCGGCCCAGTCCCCTTCCAGGAACTCGACGGGCCGCCCTGCCGGTATGCCGGCCCCCGCGAGGCCGGACGCGAGCGGCTCCAGCAGGCCGTACCCCGGTCCGTACAGGTCCGCCTGCACCACGGGCACTGCCGCGCCGAACCCGCCGTCCGCCACCATGCGGGCGAGGGCCATGGCCATGTGCGCCGCTCCCGGCTCCAGCCGGAATATGCCGTCCCCTCCGGCGGCCAGCGAGCGCGCCGCGGACGAGTGCGACACCAGGGTGATCCCGTTCTCCGCCGCGTATCCGGCCATGCCGCGCAGCGCGGCATCCGAGGCCGGGCCCACGTACAGCACGGGCCCCCGCCCGCCGTCGTGCGCTTCCCGCAGGGCCGCCTCGGCCTCCCGCGCGGGCGCCCCCGCGGGCAGCGCGTGCTCGGAGACGTCGACGAACGCCGCGTATCCCCGCTCCGCCGACCGGCCGTTGAAGGCGGCGGCCCCCAGCCGCGCCGCCGCGGCCGCCGGGTCGCCAGGGCCGCCCGCGAACACGCCCACGCGCGCGTGCGGCTTTGTGCCCAGTGTGATTCCGCCCGGCCCGGCCAGGAGGCCCGGCTCGGCTGCCGGATCCGGCAGTGTGAGGTCGGCGGCGGCCCCCCACGGGGAGGCTACGGAGCCGCCGTTGAGCACCAGCGCCCCCGTCCCGGAATAGTCCAGGTCGGCGGCGGCGTCGGCGGCCCGCACCGTATACTCGAACGCGAGCGAGCGCGTGCCGGAGCCGTTCGCGTACGCGGCGGCGGCCCCCGGCGGGCCTGCCTCCAGCAGCAAGGAGGGCGAGCCGCCCACCGCGACGGCATCCGAAAAGTTCACCCGCACCGCTATGGCACTGCCCTCGCCGTACACGCCCGCGGCCATGTCGGAGTAGACCCCCGCCACGCGCGGGGCGTCCGGCGGGCCGGGAAGGCCGGGCGGGCCGGGGTCGGGCAGCTCCGCATCGGCCCCGCGGTTGTCGGCCGCGCTCCGTATCGTGCACGGGCCGCCCAGCGCGTGCGGGCCGGCGTAGTCTGGCGCCCCCTCGCCGGGCCGGGCCGCGTACGAGAATGTGAGGCGGGCCGTCCCGTTTCCCGACTCGTACTCCGCCTTCCCGCCGCCGGCCATTTCAAGGGACGGCAGGAGGGAGCCCGGCGCCTCCCCGGACATGGCGGCGGTCAGGACCACGGGATGCGAGAACCCCACGTGCACGGCCGCGGGGCCCTGCTCCGCGCCGGGTTCCGCCCACACCGCAACCGCCGACGCGGGGACGCGCGGGACGCCCGACCGCTCCACCGCCACGCGCTGCACGGCCGTCCCGTGGTTGCCCGAGCGGTCGAGGGCCAGCCACGTCACCTCCGAGGTCTCCCCCACGGGCAGGGCCGCGGTGGGCGTGTGCAGCAGTATGGTGCCCGATACCGCGTCCTCCGCGGAGGCGCCGCAGTAGTCGTTGGCGGACAGCGAGACCGCGGCGCCGGCGGCGCGCACGGCATAGTCCGCCGGCGGCGTCACCGAGGGCGGCGTCGTGTCCACCACGTCCACCAGCTGCGTGTCGCTGTCCGACTCGCCGGTCGCCTCGTCCGTGGCGGTCCACGTCACCGCGGTGGTCCCCAGGGGGAGGGGCCCCGGCGGCTCGCGGGCCACGGCCAGGGCCGCGGGATCCGTCCTCGGCGTGCCGATGTCCGCGGCGGCGCCGGCCGGCGACTCCGCCTCCACCGCCGCGTCGCCGGGCGCCTCGATCGCGGGGCCCCCGCCGCGCGCGCCGGTGACGGTCACGTTGTCTATGAGCACGCTGAACTCGCGCGAGGGGTCGGCGGGCAGGCCCCTGGCCGCGAGCCTGACTACGAGGCTCTCCGCATCCATCAGGCCGGCCGGCAGCGGGACCGCCTCCTGCCGGAACCCGCCCGTCGCGTTTCCCGCGCCCCACTCCTCCAGCAGCGCCCACGGGCCCGCGCCGTCCGAGGCGTAGGCCCTCAGGTACGAGCCCGGCTCCAGGGGCGGCGAGCTGCGGGACAGCCCCAAGACGGCCGAGCCGTACGCGGTCACGTCTATGCCGCGATCCAGGGTCACGTTGCTCTCCGCCCCGGCCCTGAACACGAGGCCGGGGGGAGAGGGCGAGCCGCCGTCCGGGGCGAGCCTCCACCTGCCGACGTCGCCCCAGTCCGGCGTCCAGTCGGCGAATCCCCTGTCGAAGGTGGAGTTCAGCTGGACGGGCGCCCACTTGGGGGGCTCCCCCACCGTGACGCCGACGCGGGCCAGCTCGCTCCCCCCCGGGGAGGAGGCGCGCACCACCACGAAGCCTTCCCCCACGTCGGCCCGGGCGGGGCGCAGGACCAGCGTCCCCGCGCCGTTCCCGCCGTCGTCCACGAACGCCCCGCCGTACTCGTACCCGCGCTCGTTCTCGAACCCCTGGCGCGCGTCCAGCGACACGCCGGCGCCCCCCGGGGCGGCGGCGGCCACGGGCACCGAGGCCTCGCCCGTGTAGTCCACCTCCACGGCCGGGACCGCGGCGAACACCGGGAGATCCGGGGGTCCGAACCGCATCCGGTGCAGGTCCATTATGCTTTCCATGCTCCCGAGCCCCTCCTCCTTCTCCCACCTCGCGTAGAACTGCTCGGCGTTCTGCGGGCCGTCCCGCACGATGCGGACGATCTCGCCGGCCCCCACGTGCAGGTCGTCCAGTATTCCCCCCTCCGCCACCACCGTCCCGCCGGCCAGCGTCCTCCTGCGGTCGTGGATCCCGTCCGCCGGCTCGTCGTGGACGTCCCAGAGCGCCCCCGCCACCTGTATCTCCGTCTGCCTGTCGAGGGAGCCCGAGTAGTCGAACAGGAACTGGATGCCCTCCCCCGCGCGCCGCAGCTCGCGCTCCATGTCGACGTACGTGTTCTCGTACTCGCGCAGCTCCGGGGCGCCGTCCACCACGTGCGGGACAAAGTAGGCGAGGCCCTCGCCGAACGCGCAGCCCGGGGAGACCTTCGTCCTGAAGGCGTGCGCGCAGCCCTCGGGCGTCCCCCCCAGGTGGCTGTGCGCGTGGTGGCCGTACTCGTGCTGGATTACATACCTGCTCTCCGACACGTCGCCCGTCGCCCTGACGGCGTCCAGCCCGTCGAGGAAAATCTCGGAGTGGAACGGCACGTAGAACGCGTGGCTGGCGCGGCCGCCGGCGCGATCCGGCCAGGCGTCCATGATGCGCTCGCCGTACTGCCAGTATACGGTGACCGGCGGGATCTCCGCCCCCAGTTCCCCCTCGAAAAAGGCCTCCGCGTCCGACACGGCATCCACTATCCTGGCGGCCCCGTTCATCTCGGGCGTCCCCAAGTCCATGTCGAGGCGCGCGATCCCGGCCGCGCGATCCTGCAGGTAGTGCCCGGCTGCCTCGTGGTACGTCCACCCCGTCTTGTTCCTGACGGACACCCCGCCGCCGTACGAGTACGCGAGGATGCCCGGGTCCGGCCCCGTCCCGTCCCCGTCGGGATCGGTCGCGTTGAGGGGCCCGAGCACGTACAGGCCGTGCTCGTCGGTCCGCGCGCACGCGTCCGTCCCGTCCGCGTAGCTCATCGGCGCCCCGCGGCGGCTTCCCGCGCCCACGTCGACGGCACACACGAGCAGGCCGCGCGCGGGCCCCATCGAGTCGGAGTACGGGAGCTCCAGCCGGATCTGCCCGAACAGCACGAGATCCCCCGTTCCCGCATCCGCCGCGCCGGGATCGCTCCACGCCCAGCCTCCCGCGGGGATCGCGTAGCCGGCGCCGGCGGGCGCGGGGGCGAGGGGCGCCGCAGCGGCCGCCCTGATCTCGTCCCCCAGGCTCCGGCCGCCCCGCGGCTCCCCGGCCGGCGGGCCCGCCCGTCCCGGCGGATCCGGCGCGGCGGCCGACTGCGGGTGCCCCGCGGCGCCCCGGCCGGCGGCCGGCGCCACGTCCAGCACAAGCCGGGCGGCCCCGCGCAGGAACCCCGCCGCGTCGATCACGGTGACGCCCTCCTCGGCGGGAAGCACCGTGAACTCGAACCGGTACTCCCGGCCGGGCGTCGCCGCCAGCGTCCCCCCGATCTCCGTGTACGCGCTCCCGCCTGCCTCCCCGCGCGACGGCGCGCCGAGGGCCGGATCCGAGGAGAGCACCGCGACGTCCCCGCCGAACAGCACGTGCACCGAGGTGTCCCCCGCGTCCTCGTGCCCGTCCGGGAACTCGAACACGCCCATGCTGCCGTTCCCGTGCATCATGGCCACGGCCGGGGGAAGCGTGGTCGTGAGAACCACGCCGAGAGGCTCGCCCGCGTACGGCCGGGAATGCACGGAGATCGTCGTGTTGGACGGGTTGGGAAGTTCCGCGTACCCGGACGAGGCGTAGGGCGCGGCCTCCGGCGGCCGCCGCTCCTGCCGGCCGGCGGCGGCGCCGTCCGGCCGCCCTTCCCCGGGGGCCGCGGCGGGCGGGCCCGCGGCGCATGCCGGATCCGGCGGCGCCTGCCCCGCGCCGCACGCGGCGGCGGCCTCCGGCCAGGCCGCGGCATGCTGGGGCAGCGGCGCGGCCAGGACGGCCGCCGCGACGGCGACGGCGACGGCGGAAGCGGCGACGGCGACGGGCAGCCGGAGCGCGGGGCGGCGCGGCGGCGATCCGGCCGGATCACGCGCGGGCATGCGGGAAAAGCCGCAGTGCTACGTAATAAGGTGGAGCGGCGGGCGGGGAGGGGATGCCGCCGGCGCGAAAGCGCTTTCGTTTATCCGGATTCGTTCCCGGCAGGAGGCCGGCCGCGTGCCCGCGGTTGCCGCCCCGCCCCGTCCCGCCGGCTAGGAGGCAGCGGCGGCGGCGGGAGGGGCGTCCGCGGGGCCGGATGCGGGAGCCGGGCCGCCCGAGCTTTCCGCTTTTCCGGCATCCCGCCCCGCGGCCCGCTCCTCCTCGAGGATCATGCCCATTATCCGCTCCACCTTCCCCAGCACCCTGTAGCACATGCGCCCCACCCGCTCGGGCTCGTTGCCCCCCGCGTAGTGCGCGATGTAGTTGTACGTGTAGCCGTCGACGTTATACCCGTACGCCCTGCCCAGCGCGCAGGCCGCGAGCTGCGCTATGGCCTCCTGCTCGGGATCCTGCCCGGACTTCAGCTCTTCCAGCCTGCTGTGCGCCGCGTGCGCCAGCTCGTGGAAGAAGGTGGCCGCATCGTCGGTGCACAGGCGTATCTCCCCCTCGCTGGGCGAGAACGAGCCGTATTCGCCGTGCTCGGTCGCGTCGTACCGCGTGCGGATGCCCCACTTGGCGGCCACGTCCGCCAGCGGCGGCAGCTTTTTGGGCTCGTCCTTCACGGTGCTCAGCCCGGCGCCGCACGTGTCCTCGTACCGGAACACCGGGATGGCGTGGAACCCCGCCACGTACTTCACCTTGCGCTCCTCGCCCGTCTTCTCGTCGGTCTCGTCCCGGCTGCGCACCGTGGGCCCGAGTATGTATATGGCCTTGCGGCCCTTCACCACGCGCCTGCCGGCCGCGTTCCACTGCAGGATGCCCCGCGCGTCGCGCGTCCCCTCCATCATGACCAGCAGGCGGTTGCCCAGGCTCCACTTGTCGCTCGGCCTCCCCGCCGGCTCCAGGTACGACTTTGACACCATGTCGGGGAGTTTTTTGCAGGAGAACAGTTTCGCTATCTTGCCCAGCTGGTCGGCAGCCCTGGACACGGCCCCGCCGCCGCTGCCGGATTCCCCGTCCCGCTGATGCGCTTTTCCGGTCGAAGCCGGCGCATCTCCCGAGCCCATGCATGCACTGGATGCCGCAGGGATATTAATAACAGTATAATACTATAGATACTAATGATACCCGCATGCCGCACAGGCGGCCGGCTCCGCGTACCGCGCAACCGGGCACGCGCCGCGGCCGGCTCCGCGTACCGCGCAACCGGGCACGCGCCGCGGCCGGCTTCCGTACCGCGCAACCGGGCACGCGCCGCGGCCGGCTTCCGTACCGCGCAACCGGGCACGCGCCGCGGCCGGCTTCCGTACCGCGCAACCGGGCACGCGCCGCGGCCGGCTTCCGTACCGCGCAACCGGGCACGCGCCGCGGCCGGCTTCCGTACCGCGCAACCGGGCACGCGCCGCGGCCGGCTTCCGTACCGCGCAACCGGGCACGCGCCGCGGCCGGCTTCCGTACCGCGCAACCGGGCACG
The DNA here is from genome assembly GCA_958295735.1 of uncultured Candidatus Cenarchaeum sp. Lineage (GTDB taxonomy): Archaea > Thermoproteota > Nitrososphaeria > Nitrososphaerales > Nitrosopumilaceae > Cenarchaeum. The sequence continues at coordinate 1,611,285 of OY282369.1, read as the reverse complement.
CGCCGCGGCCGGCTTCCGTACCGCGCAACGGCTTCCGTACCGCGCAACGGCTTCCGTACCGCGCAACCGGGCACGCGCCGGCGCGGGAGCCCGGTTTGCGTTATTGCCGCATCCGCGCGGGGAGCGCCGCGCGGGAGCGAAAGCCGCCGCGCGCGCCCGGAGGAAGGTGCGCGCGCGCCACGGATCGCGGGGCGGGAAAAGGTGGACCGGGAGGGATTTGAACCCTCGATCTCGCCCATGCCAAGGGCGAATCCTACCAGTCTAGACGACCGGCCCATTGAGCGGGCAATCGGCCCACACGCCGTCGACGCCCGGCGTAGTTATTTACGTTTAGCGCAGGCGGCGGCTCGCGCGCGGGATCGGGCGTTTTCGGATCCGGGCTGACTCGCCTGCGCGGCCGCGGATGCCGGGCGGCCGCAGGGATACGTCCCCAAGCGCGGCGGGGACGCGCCCCGCGCCCGCGCCCGCGCCGGGCCGCGCGGGGACGGCATCGCTGCCCGCGTATTTGGTCCGCCGCGCTCGGATCGAGCAACGCCCGATCCCGTCCCGGAACGGCGGGCTGCCGCCGCGGGCCGCGGTCCCGGCCGCGCGGACCTCGGCGGCGGGACGGTCCGGCCCCCGGCTTGTTCCGGGCCGCCGCAACCGGGGGCGGGCGCCGCGGCGCGGCCCGCGGTACAGCGGGCGGGACAGGCTGCGGGCGGGGGGCGCAGGGGCGCCGCGCAGCGGCATGCAGCGCTGCGGCGTCACGCGCGCCGCGCCGATTCCAGCATGCGCAGCAGCTCCCCGTCCCCGCCTGCCGAGAGCGCCTCCACGTCGGAGGGGGAGAGCGCCACGCCCATGTCCAGCGCCGCCTTGAGCGCGCTCCGCCGCGTCTCCACGTTCGGGTCGGCGAAGCCGCCCCTCACCGCGGCCGAGGCGGCGGGGCCCGACGCGCGCAGGTACCCCAGCGCCCCCAGCGCGCACGACCTGACCATGGAACTGGGATCGCCGGAGGCCAGCGCCGCAAGCTCGCCAGCGCGGCCGCCGTCCCCCCTGTTGGCCAGCACCAGCGCGCAGAACCCGCGCACATTCCTGCTCGGGGAGCCCAGGGCCCGCGCAAGGCGCTCCGATATGTCGGCCTCCTCGGACACCAAGGCGGCGAAGGCCTCCCCGCGCACCGCGACGTCCGGATCGTCAAGGGCGGATATCACCTCCCAGACCGCGCCGCGGCCGGCGAGCTCCCCGATGCGCCGGGTCCCGGAGGCGCGGCCCGTCGGCGCCGGCCCGCCCTCCCGTCCAGCCGCCCCCACGGCTCCGCCCTCCCGTCCAGCCGCCCCCATGGCCCCGCAACGGCGTCGATCTTAGATTTAAATTATCCCTGACGCGTGGGCGCGCAATGGCAGACGAGGCAAGGGATACAATCTACATCGGCAAAAAGCCCCTCATGGCGTACGTGATGTCGGCCAAGATCCAGCTCGCAAGCATGACCACCGTCAAGATCAAGGCCAGGGGCCTGAGCATCGGCAGGGCCGTCGACGTGGCGCAGATACTGGCGCGCAAAAAGGGCGACATGGGGTATGCGGTGAGCGGAATTGAGATCGGCTCCGAGACGCTGCAGTCAGAGGACGGCAAGTCGAGGAATGTCTCCACCATAGAGATCCGAGTGAAAAAGAGCGAGGCGGCGGCGCAGCCGCAAACAGAGCAGCCGCAGCAGCCGCAAACAGAGCAGCCGCAGCAGCCGCAGCAGCCGCAAACAGAGCAGCCGCAGCAGCCGCAAACAGAGCAGCCGCAGCAGCCGCAAACAGAGCAGCCGCAGCAGCCGCAAACAGAGCAGCCGCAGCAGCCGCAAACAGAGCAGCCGCAGCAGCCGCAAACAGAGCAGCCGCAGCAGCCGCAAACAGAGCAACAGTAGCGGCGGCGGCTTTTGCCGGCGCCCTAGGCCCTGTTGCAACCGCTTTGGCGTTGCGCGCCTCCGGCCCTAGTGCCGCGGGAACGGCGCCTCCGCGAGGCCGTGCATCCCTCCAAATCCCACATCGTTCTATCCGTCTAATCACGCCCCCCGCGCGCGGTCTGCCGCCCCCGCCGCTTCGCGAATCCGGATCGGCGGGGGCGTTCCCGATCCCGCGCGCCCCCGCTTTCCGCCGCCCGGGCTGCGGCCGTCGCCGCCCCTAGGCCCCGCCGCGGCCGCGGCGCGGCCGCGCCGCGCGCCTCCGGCCCCCGGGCCGCGGGGATCGGTACCTCTCCTCGAGGTCCCGCATCCCCTCCAGCCCCACTATCTCGTTGAACCCGTCGAATCCCGCCATCTCCCCCTCGAGCCTCCGCGTCGTTCCCCTGCGCTTCAGCTCCCCCATCACCCGCGCCGCCGCGTGGGCGCTCGCGTACAGCATGGACAGCGGGTACAGGATTATGCCGAACCCCATGCGGTGCAGGGAGGCGGCCGACTGGAGCGGCGTCCTGCCGCCTTCTATCATGTTCGCCACGAGCGGCGCGTCCACCGACCCGCCTATGCGGCGCATCTCGGCCACCGACGCGGGGGCCTCGACGAACACGGCATCCGCGCCGTCCCTGCGGCTGAGCCGCGCGCGCTCGATCGCCCCGTCCAGCCCCTCGGTGGCCCGCGCGTCCGTGCGCGCCACCACCACAAAGTCGCGGCTGGAGCGGGCGTCCAGGGCGGCGCCGAGCTTTTCGGCGTACTCCTCGTACGGGACGACCTCCTTCCCCCGCATGTGGCCGCACCTCTTGGGCCACCTCTGGTCCTCCAGGAACATTCCCGACGCGCCGGCCGCCTCGAGCTCGCCGACCAGCCGCCAGACGCTCAGCGCGTTGCCGTACCCCGTGTCCGCATCCACCAGCACGGGGACCCCCGCCGCGCCGCACACGCGCCTGGCGTTCTCCACGGTCTCCGCCGCGCCGACGAACCCGTAGTCGGGCATGCCGAGCAGCGAGGCCGACGTGCCGTAGCCGGTCTGGAACATCGCCTCGAACCCGGCCCGCGCGGCGATCTTGGCGCCCAGCGCGTCGTACACGCCGGGCACCACCAGGGGGCCGCCGTCCCCGCCGATCAGGCGCCTGAGTCCCTTCAATCCGACCGCGCCGCCGCGCCGCCTATCGCTTAATCTGTGTTTCCCGGCCCTTGCCCCGCGCGGCGGACGCGTCGGCCCACCCCTTGTAGGCATCGAGCAGCCCGTCGAGGTCGGAGCCGGCCTCCGAGTACGCCACGAACAGCCCGAACCGGCCCTTGCCGTCGTGGCCCAGCGCAAAGTAGCCCCACGACGCGTCGGGCAGCAGCCTAAAGTTGTCCTTCACGCGCGACACTCCCGCGAGGTTCTCGGCCAGCATGCCGGCCACCGCGGCGGCGTCCTCCTTTTCTATCACGGCGCGCCGGGGCCGGCTCCACATAAAACTGAACCGCGGCGGAGGGGGCGCGGGGCGGCCGCCGCCGCCCCGCGATGCCGGCGCGGGATCGGAGGGCCGGGAGGGCCGCCCCGGACAGAACCGGCGCGGGAGGCGGCTCCCGCGGCGCGGGCGGGCGGGCGGCCGGCCAGGCCCCGGCGCGGCGGATGCCGCGGCGTCGATCGGGCCGGAGGGCCGGAGCCTGCGCCCCCGCCACGCACTACATATTTACCTTGCCGGGCGCGGGCGTGGTGAGGGATGGTCGAGACCATAAGGTATGATCTGGTCATATGCGGCTCTGGCCTGGCCGGACTGCGGGCCGCCATATCGGCCGCCCAAAAGAGCCCCCGCATCAGCATAGCGGTCGTCTCCAAGGTGCAGGTCATGCGCTCCCACTCGGTCTCGGCCGAGGGCGGGACGGCGGCCGCCATAGCGCAGGACGAAGGCGACTCCGTGGAGTCGCACGTGTACGACACCGTGAAGGGCAGCGACTTCCTGGCCGACCAGGACGTGGCGGAGCGGCTCTGCAGCGAGATGCCCGCGCAGATAGGCCAGCTGGACAAGTGGGGCATGCCGTGGTCCAGGAGGAAGGACGGCCGGATAGACCAGCGGGCGTTCGGCGGGTACAGCTACCCGAGGGCCACGTACGCCTCGGACAAGGTGGGGTTCTACGAGATGCAGACCCTGTACGACACCTGCCAGGGGTTCGACGGCATAGAGTACCTCAACGAGTGGTTCGCCACCTCCATAATACACGACGGGCAGAGGTTCCACGGGCTCACGGCCATAGAGATCGCCACGGGGACGTTCCACGTGCTGCGCGCCAAGGCCCTCATAATCGCCACCGGGGGCGCCGGCAGGCTGTACAGCTTTTCCACGTACGCCCACTCGTCGACCCCCGACGGGCTGGACATGGCGTACAGGGCGGGGATGGCCCTGAAGGACATGGAGTTCGTCCAGTTCCACCCCACGGGGATAATGCCGTCGGGCATACTCATAACGGAGGGCGCCAGGGGCGAGGGGGGCCACCTGCTGAACAGCAGGGGGGAGCGGTTCATGAAGAGGTACGCGCCGAGCAAGATGGAGCTCGCCCCGAGGGACATCGTCTCGCGCTCCATGATAACCGAGATCAACGAGGGCCGCGGCTTCAAGCACGAGACGGGCGTGGACTGCATGAGGCTGGACCTGAGGCACGTGGGCGACGACATGATAAGGGAAAAGCTTGGGGGCATACGGGAGATCTCCATAAAGTTCTCGGGGGCCGACCCCGCCGAGGACGTGCTGGACGTGAGGCCCGTCTGCCACTACATGATGGGCGGCATCCACACGGACATCGACGGCGCCACCGAGCTGGCCGGTGTCTGGGCGGCCGGCGAGGCGGCGTGCAACAGCACCCACGGCTCCAACAGGCTCGGGGCCAACTCCACGTCCGAGTGCATGGTGTGGGGCAGGATAACCGGCGAGCTCGCCGCCGAGTACATAGAGAGGGGGGGCGGCGACGGCGGGGCCCCCTTCCCGCACCACCTGGTGGCCCACGAGGAAAAGAGGATTTACGACGGCATATTCAGGGGGGGCGGGGGGGCCAACCCGTACGAGGTGAGGCAGGAGCTGACCGACACGATGAACGAAAAGGCCTACGTGTACAGGGACGGGCCCGGCCTGGCCGAGGGCCTCAGGAGGGTGAGGCAGCTCAAGAAGCGCGCCTGGAAGCACGTGGACGACAGGGCAAAGGAATACAACACGAACTTCTGCAACGTGATGGAGATTGACTCGATGCTGCGCGCGGCCGAGGTGATCCTGGTGGGGGCCATAAACAGGAAGGAGTCGCGGGGCTCGCACGCCAGGACCGACCACCCCAAGAGGGACGATGCCGGGTTCCTGCACCACACCCTGGCGTACTACGATCCCGCGGAGCCCATACTCAAGGAGCACCCCGTGACCATAACCCGGTACCAGCCGGTGGAGAGGAGGTACTGATGCCCGGCTCCGGCGCCGCCGGCGGGGAGGGGGGGGCCGGGCGCCGCAACATGGGCGGCATAAAGGGCATGGCGGACCCGCGCGGGTACGGCATAGAGCGGGTCGCGTACTGGCTGATGAGGCTGAGCGGGCTGGGGCTGCTGGCCTACTTCGTGGCCCACATATACGAGACCAGCAACATACTGAGGGGCAGGGCGGGCTGGGACGAGATGCTGGCCACGACGCAGACCACGGAAGGCCACGTCCTGCTGGCCGTGGTGATAGGGATGTGCGTCTTCCACACGGCCAACGGCGTGCGGCTCATGCTGGGCCACGGCGGGCTGGGCGTGGGCAGGCCCGCGAGGCCCGACTACCCGTACGCCCCCCTGTCGCAGGGCGCCCGGCACAAGATCGGCATATACTCCTCGATAGTGCTGGCCGCCGCGGCCTCCATGTACGGCCTGGCCGTGATGTTCGGCGAGGTGCACTGAGATGAGGGAAAGCACGATAATGAGGATCCACTACGGGACGGCCCTCGGGGCCGTGGCCCTGGTGGCCGTGCACGTGCTGTTCAGGTTCACCCAGGACTTCTCCGACTCGCTCCAGTACGAGAGCGTGATCGCCAACTACCAGTTCCTCCCGTACGCCGGCCTGCTGGAGATAATCCTGGTCCTCCTGTCCATACACGGCTTCAACGGCCTGAGGGTCGTGCTGCTGGAGCTGAGGCAGGGCAGGGCGTACGAGAAGGCGGTCTCGTACGGGTGCCTGGCGGCCATGTTCGCGGTCATAGCGTACGGCTCCAGAACCATAATAATGGCAAGCGCGGGGACGGTGTCGTGATGGCGCGGCGCGGCCTGGCAGCGGAGGCGGCGGGCACCGCGGTCTCCCCGTCCCGCACGGTGACGCTGAGGATATCCAGGGAGAACCCGGCCGACGCGCGGGGCGGGGAGCGCGGCTTTTCCGTGCACAAGGTGCCCGTGGAAAAGTGGACCACCGTCCTCGACGCCATACTCGACGTGAAGAAGCACATCGACCACTCCGTGGCGGTGAGGTACTCGTGCAGGCAGGCCACGTGCGGCTCGTGCGGGATGCTGATAAACGGCAGGCCGAGGCTGGCGTGCTTCACCAAGATAGACGAGCTGGGCGCGGACACCGTGACCGTCGAGCCCATGAAGAACTTCCCGGTCGTGAGGGACCTGGTGGTGGGGTTCGAGAGGCTGTTCGAGGCGCACCGCGGGGTAAAGCCGTACGTGGTGGGCGCGGGGGGGTCCGGCGGGCCGCCCGGCGCGGCGGAGGCCGCGCCGCAGACGCCCGAGGAGCTGGAGCGGTTCGTCCAGTTCTCCGCCTGCATAAAGTGCGGCCTGTGCAACTCGGCCTGCCCCACCATGGCCACCGACTCGTCGTTCGTCGGCCCCCAGGCGCTGGCCCAGGCGTACCGCTACGTGGCGGACAGCAGGGACAAGGGGCGCGAGGAGAGGCTGAAGATAATAGACGAGTCGCACGGCATATGGCGCTGCCACTTCGCCGGCTCGTGCAGCCAGGTGTGCCCGAAGGGCGTCGACCCCGCGATGGGCATACAGCTGCTGCGCGGCTACCTGCTGGGATTCCGCAAGTAGCGGGCCGATCGCGGGCTTTCCGATCCCGCCAGCGCCGGACGCGGTTCGCGCGCCAGCGGGCTCCAGGCCGCGGCGGGCCCGGCGCGCGCGGGGCTGCGGCGCCGGAGGGGGGCTGCCGGATCGAGTGCCGTGCGTTCGAAGCCGCCAGGCGGGCGGTCAGGGCTGCGGCGCCGGAGGGGGGCTGCCGGATCGAGTGCCGTGCGTTCGAAGCCGCCAGGCGGGCGGTCAGGGCTGCGGCGCCGGAGGGGGGCTGCCGGATCGAGTGCCGTGCGTTCGAAGCCGCCAGGCGGGCGGTCAGGGCTGCGGCGCCGGAGGGGGGCTGCTGTTGACCTGCGCGTTTATCTGCTCCGCCATGAAGTGGTTGGAGACGTTCACCTTGACGTCGTCTATGCCGTCAAGCCTCAGCAGGTTGTCGTGTATGTCCTGGCATATCTTGAACCCGAACACCGCGGGGCAGAACGGGCTGGTGAGGTGGAGGTCCACCTTCACGGAGGATCCCTGTATGTCCACCTCGTCGATGAGCTCCAGCTCCGTTATCGTGGTGTTTATCTCCGGGTCCACTATCTTCGAGAGCTCGTCGAATATGCTGACGCGCATCTGCCTCACCCCGGCATCCGACATGGCAACGGGCCCTTTTACGGTATATATAACCATTTTAGATCCCGGCGCTGTGTATAGGGCCAGGCTGGGGGGCGATCTGGACAAGGCGATCCTCGGCTACGTCTCCTCGGCCGCCGAGGATGCGGCCATTGCGGAATACGACATACTCGGGAGCCAGGCTCACGTGGTCATGCTGCACGAGGCGGGAATAATGGGCAGGGCGCACGCCCGCAGGGTGCTGGCCGCCTTGGAGGGGCTCAAGGGGCGGATCGTGGCGGAGCTGGAGGCCGCGGCGGCGGGCGGCGGATCGGCCGGCGAGGACGTGCACGAGGTAGTCGAGGAGCTGGTGGCCAGGGAGGCCGGGGCGGCGGCGGGCGGGAGGATGCACACGGCCCGCTCCCGGAACGACCAAGTGGCGCTCGACGTCAGGATGAAGGTGCGCGACGACATCATCGGGATATCCGGCTCGCTGCTGGACGTGATCGGGGCCCTCCTCGACCTCGCGGAAAAGCACGCCGGGACGGCCATGCCCCTGTACACGCACCTCCAGCGCGCCCAGCCCGGGACGTTCTCGCACTACATGCTGGCCCACGCCGACGCCCTGTTCAGGGACCTGGAGAGGCTGGACGGGGCGTTCGAGAGGACCAACAAGAGCCCGCTGGGCGCGGGGCCGGTCGGCGGGACGGGCCTGCCCATAGACCGCTCGCGGACGGCCGCGCTCCTCGGCTTCTCCGGCCTGGTGGAGAACTCCATAGACGCGACGAGCACGCGCGACTTCGCGGCCGAGTTCGCCGCGGCGGCGGCCATACTCATGACCAACCTGAGCAGGATGGCCGAGGACTTTGTCATCTGGTCCAGCGCGGAGTTTTCGTTCCTGGAGCTGTCCGACGGGGCGTCCTCGCCGTCGAGCGTCATGCCGCAGAAGAAGAACCCCGACCTGCTGGAGCTCACGCGGGGGAGGGCCGCGCGCACCATCGGCGACCTGACGGCCGTCCTCGCCGCCTGCAAGGGGCTGGCCACGGGGTACGGGCGCGACCTGCAGGACACCAAGCCGCCCGTCTGGTCTGCGGCGCGGGCGGCCTCCGGCGCGCTGGCCGCCATGCTGTCGATGCTGCGCGGCATCACTGTCAACGGGCGCGCCATGGGCAGGGCAGCATCGGGGGGCGGTGGCGGCCACATCATGGCGCTGGACGTGGCGGAGCGGCTGGTATCCGGCGGCGTCCCGTTCAGGGCGGCCCACGGGATAGCCGGCCGGCTCGTGCGGGAGGCGCAGGATGCGGGAATGCCGCTGGGCAGGCTGGACGCCGCCCGCATAGGCAGGGCCGTAGCGGGGACCGGCGCCGACGCGGGGGCGCTGGCGGAGGCGATCCGCGGCCTGAGCGCGGCCGGCTCGCTGCGCGGGAGGACGTCGCGGGGCTCCGCAGGGTTCGCCGAGCAGCGGCGCATGGCGGGCGAGAGGCGGGCCTCCTTGGCCGAGCGCAGGGAGTCGGCGGAGATCCGCCGCCGCGGCATCGACGAGGCGCTGGACGGGCTGGCCGATGCGGTGAACGGCATAGCCGGGCCGCCTGGCGCTGCAACGGGGAGGCGGAAGCGGCGCCCCGCCGGGAAAGCGCCCGGCCGCCGGCGTAGTATCCCCGTCAGGGAAGATTAACCACGCAAAACCCGTACTCCCTGCAGGTGTCGTAATGCCCGCGGATCTCCGTCTCCCAGCCGCGGCCGACGTTCAGCATGGCGAGCGAGTCCCCGATCGGCTTTACCCTGTATTCGTACTGCCTGTTCCTGCGCACTAGGGAGTCCAGGAACTCGTCCTGCGGCAACGAGTCGCTCTTTTTGCCGTTGCAGCGCCGGCACGCCAGGACCAGGTTCCACCAGCTGTCCGAGAACATGTACGACCATGGGATGAGGTGGTCAACGTCGGTTCTCCGCCTCTCCAGGCGACTGCGGCAGTAAAAGCAGTGGCAAGAGTGCTCCAGCAAGCTGCGCCTCACCGGCGCGAGAGAGCCCCTACTGGCCTCGTACTTCTCTACCTTAGCCACCATCATGGGCAGCAATGGGTTCTTTGCCTCCAGAAACTTGGCCCACTCCAGCGTCACTAGCCCCCGCAGCGCGACGTGGTTGGCCCTGAGGAACTCCAGCGCCTTGGGCTTCAGGCAGATCATCTGGTCGTCGTCGCTGTAGTCGTAGAACGTGTCCGCTTTTACATGCACGCCGCCGCGCTTGATCTTTTGGAACCGCGGCACCACTAGCGAGGTCTTGCTCCTCGCGTGCCCGAACACGTCCCTGAGTATCATGGAGCGGGCCTCCGCCTTGTCCTCGTTGTCGAGCAACTCAAAGCTGCCGGGCGTGTTCGCGCCCCAGACGCGCCGTATCGCCTGGATCGCCTTGGGCGACTTTGCCTTGTGCGAGTCCTGCTTGAGCCTAAGCTTGCATTCCTGGTGCCAGTAGTACTCCAAGAACTTGTCCGCCAAGTACTCGTAGGGAACCTCAAGCGCCCCGTCGCTGCCGCGCCCCGTGCTGTAGTCAAGCAGGGCCCTCGCCAGCGCGAACTTGTATGTATTGTCCTTGTTCCCGTGCCGCAGTATGCTCAAGAATTCCCTCATCATGTCCTCCCCCGAAGCCGGCGCCGGCTGGGCCTCGGCGGCGGCGCTCAAGATCCCCTCCCGCGACGACAGGTCGGGGGCGGGGGCTACCGCCGCGGCCGCGGCCGCGGCCGGCTCCAGGCGCCAGATGGAATAGCGGCGGCCGGAGTTCCACGGCACCGTCTGGCCCCGGCGCGCCATCCCCGACAGCGCCGTCGACACGGAGGTCTGGAAGTCGTTCGACTTCCTGTCCGGTCCCCACGCGGAGGCGTTCAGTCGGAGCTTCTCGGCCACAGCCGCGTCTATAGCCTTCTTCGTGTGCCATACGGGCTCATCCCGGTAGGCCTCCTGTCCCGCATCCCCCTCGTAGACGCGCCCCCTGGCCTCCTCTATCTGGGCCACGGTCGTGCCCTCGCGGGCCATCACCCGCACGACGAGGTCCCTGATCAGCCGCGGCTTGATCGCGAAAGGCATCCTGCCGCGGGGTGGCACGCGCCAGAATTTAAAAAATGCGCGCGGACGACGGAAGCTGGCTACCGCGGTCCCTGCCGTCCCTAGGCGCCTTCGGCCGCCGCCATGGCGGAGGCCCTATCGGCCAGGCGCGCCCTCTCGTCTTCGGGTATGGCGTCCAAGGCCTTTTGCAGTATGGAGCCCAGCGGGCCGCTGTCCTTGACGTACCCGACGGACAGGTCCAGCACAAGGCCCGTCGGCCCGGCGTTGTGCAGGCCCTCGATCCCGGCCTCCTCCGCCGCGAGCGCCGCCACCGGCCATATCTCGAGGAACGCGTCCAGTTCGCCGGACTCCAGCGCCGCGAGCGCCGCGGCGTGGTCGTCGAACGCCGTGTACTCGGCGTCTGGATAGTTTTCCACGAACCACGCGCCTGCCGCGTAGTCGCGCATGGTCCCCACGCTGGAGGCGTTCAGATCGCCGGGGGCCACCGGATCGGCGCCCAGAGTCACTATGTCCCACGACAGCACGGTGTGCGGGCCGACGTAGTTCATGTAGTCCAGCCTGTCCTCGGTCTCGCCCACCACCAGCATGACGCTCGCGCTCTTGTCCACCATGGCGTCGAGGGCGTCGGACCACGTGGGCAGCGAGGGCAGCGGCAAAAAGTCCACCCCGATCGACTCTTCGAACCTCTCGCGGTAGTCGGCAACCAGGCCGATCAGCATGCCGTCCTCGTCGACCGACTCGAACGGCGCAAAGTCGGGATCGTACGCGATCGGGATCGTCGGGTTGGCCAGTAGCCACGTTGCCTCCTCGTCGGTAAGATCTAGCGACGAGCCGAGCGCGATGTCAGCCACCATGCGAATCCTGTCTTCTTCGGGTATCGCGGCCAGGGCCTTTGCGGCTATGGATGCCAGGACGGTGTCCGCCTTGCCGTACCCTATGGCCAGCGGGAGCTCAGCCCCCGTCGGCCCGGCGTTGTACAGGCCGTCGATTCCGGCCGCTTCCGCCGCGAGGGCCGCCACCGGCCAAACCTCTAGGAACACGTCGATGTCGCCCGAACTGAGCGCGTTGAGGGCCGAAGAATGGCTGTCAAACGACGTGTACCTCACGTCGGGGCGGTTATCGTCCAGCCACGCCTCTATGGAATAGTCCCGTATGGTTCCCACCCTCTTGTCGGCCAGGTCCTCGGCGCTCATGCTCTCCACCGCGGTGGTCACCATGTCCCACGACATCACCGTGTGCGGCTCGGTGAAGCCCATGTACTCCGACCTTTCCGCGGTCTCCACCACCTCGAAGACGAGTTCTGCGCCGCCGTCCTTTATGGCCGCAAGGGCGTCGGACCAGCTTTCCAGCTCCAGCGGGACGAGATCCGCGCCGGTCAGCTCCTCGAAGCGGGAGACGTACCCGGCGGTGAGTCCGGCCAAGTTGCCGTCGTCGTCGATGAACTCGAACGGGGGCCAGTCGGGATCGTACGCGACCGATATGGTCGGGTGGTTATCGAGCCACGTCTGCTCCGCTATGGTGAGTTCGAGCACGGGGTCGGCCGCCGGCGAGGATCCGGGCGGGGCCAGCGCCTCTTCCACCATGCGCGCCTTTTCGGCCTCCGGTATGGCGTCCAGTGCCTTTTGCAGTACGGAGCCCAGCGGGCCGCTGTCCTTCGCGTAGCCTATGGACAGTTCGAGATCGGTTCCCACCTCGCCCAAGTTGTACAGTTCGTCCACCCCCGCAATGTGTGCCGCCCGCTCTGCCACTGCCCAGACCTGCAGGAACACGTCTATCTCGGAGGATCTGAGGGCATCGAATATGGCGGCGTGGTCGGCGTACGACTTGTACCGCACCAGCGGCATGTTCTCTTCAAGCCACGCTTCTATGGAATAGCCTTCGATGGTGCCCACCCGCATGGTCGCGATGTCCTCCGCCTCTATCTGGCGGTTGGACGGGCCCACTATGTTTATCGTCATCACGGTGTGCGGCTCGGTGAAGTTCATGTACTCCAGCCACTCGTCCGTCTCGTCGATCATCAGTATCGCGTCGGCTCCGCCGTCCTCCATCAAGCCCAGGGCGGACGACCAGCTGTCCGCGTGTACCGTGGAAAAGTCGGCCCCCGTGATCGCCTCCAGTTGTGAGAGGTAGGCCGCCGAGAGGCCCGCCAGTTCCCCGTCCTCCCCGGCGAACTCGAACGGAGGCCAGTCGGGGTCGTACGTGACCCTCACGGTGGCGTTAGAGATCCACGCCGCCTCCTCGTCCGTCAGATCCAGATCCGCCACCATCATCTCGCCTTCCATCATCTCGCCTTCCATCATCTCGCCTTCCATCATCTCGCCTTCCATCATCTCGCCTTCCATCATCTCGCCTTCCATCATCTCGCCTTCCATCATCTCGCCTTCCATCATCTCGCCTTCCATCATCTCGCCTTCCATCATCTCGCCTTCCATCATCTCGCCTTCCATCATCTCGCCTTCCATCATCTCGCCTTCCATCATCTCGCCTTCCATCATCTCGCCTTCCATCATCTCGCCTTCCATCATCTCGCCTTCCATCATCTGCGCCGGTTCCGAGCCCCATCCCCTCGCCACCAAGGTGGCCATGGTGCCGGGGGTAACGCACGCCGGATCGCCTCCCGCGTTGCGTATGATCAGGACTAGCCCCTCGTTGCACACCGTCTGGGAGGCCGGAACGTTCTCGCTCGACTGCATCAGGGGGGACGGTGCGGCCGAAGCAGCAGGCTGGCCGGCGACGGCGATCAGCAACGCTACGGCTATACCGGAAAGCAAAAGTGGCGTGCCGCGGGCCGACATCGCAACGGCTGTCGACGGCAGGTATTTATCAATTGCTATAACGGCGGCGCGCGGGGTCGGCAGCCCCCTCCGCGGGCGCGAATCCCAGATCGGCAGAAGCGTTCTCGCGCCTGCGGCGCGCGGCAGCTCATCCCGGCCGCTCATCCCGGCCGCTTTTTGCGGCACGCGGAATGCGTCCCCCCGCGGTCCCGCCCCGCCGCCCTCCGGTCCCCGCGCCGCGGGAGTCCCGCCCCGCCGCCCTCCGGTCCCCGCGCCGCGGGAGTCCCGCCGGGCCGGCCCCCGGTCCCCGCCGCCGGAAAAGCCTCCCCGATGCGGCGGCCGATGCGGGACGGGCGGCCTCCCGGCGCGGCCGGGGGGCGGGCCGGGCGCTACCAGCCCGTCTCACAACCGCGCCCGCGGCGGCCGCGGCGGGGCAGTTTTTCGCGCCTAAACTTCGAGTTGTGAGAACGGGCTAGGCGCTACACAAGACATTTAAGCATTGGGCGCGGACTTGCGAAATTGGTACAAGACAAAAAGGGAAGGGTCACCTACGTGCAGCTCCTCAAGGAGGATCTCATGGTAATGCGCTTCGTGCCCGCCGAGGGCGAGGTCCCGCAGTACAAGGCGGGCCAGTTCGTCACGCTGGGGCTCCCCGTCAAGAGCGAGAACGGCAAGATCATCAGGAGGGCGTACTCCATCGCATCGCACCCCGAGAACCGCAAGTACGTGGAGCTGTTCATCAGGTGGGTCAGGAAGCCGGTGCCGGGGCGCCTGACCACCGAGCTGTTCAACATAAGGGAAGGCGACGAGGTGGGGTGGCTCAACCCCACCGGCATGGCGCTCCTCGTGAACGAAAAGCTGCCCGACGGCAGCCCCGACGGGAGGAGGATCGTCTGCATGGGCGGGGGGACCGGGATAGCGCCGTTCGTGAGCATGGCGCAGCACCTCCACGCCCGGGGCGACAAGAGGGAGGTGGTCGTCCTGCACGGGGCCAGCTACGTGGACGAGCTCGCGTACAAGAACCTCTTCACGAGGCTGGAATACGACAGCATCGACCGCGGGAAGGGCGAGTGGAACTTCAGGTACAGGGCCACGATAAGCAGGCCGCAGGAGTGGTTCAACCGCTCGTGGGGCGGGCAGACGGGCCGCGTCGAGACGTTCCTGAGGCCAAAGTACGACGAGATCTCCCCGCTGGAGAGGCTGGTGGGCGAAAAGATCACAAAGGACAACACCATATTCTACGTCTGCGGCTGGCAGGGGACCATCGACGGCGTGATGGACTTCCTGAAGCCCAAGGGCTTCGTCACCATGCGGGACAAGCGCGACGACGGCAGTTTCGAGGTAAAGGACGAGTCGTACGGCTAGCGCCGCCGGGGCGGGCGCCTTAAAGAAATAATACCGGCCGCCCGCGACGGCAGCCGGGGACGTAGGTTAGCATGGCATACTGCCAGCCTCGGGCGCTGGAGATCGTGGGTTCAAATCCCATCGTTCCCACTCATGATTGAAATATGGCCCGGGCGCGTCACCCGCGCTTGACCACCGCGCTGTACCTGGCCCACCTGAACCCGGTGACCGAGGCGCACGCCGAGATAATACGGGAGCTAATGTCCCAGGCAGATGCGGTGAGGGTCATGCCGGTGGTGTTCATGGGGGAGGGCGGGGAGGTCACCAGCAGGAGCTTCCCGTTCGGCTTCGAGGCGCGGAGCAGGATGCTCTCGTCCGTGTTCGGCGGGTCCGTCGAGGTGTCCCGCAACTACACGTTCCGCGCCCCGTTCTCCAGGTACATGCCGCCGCTCCTCTCGCCAAAGTCGTGGGGCCTCAGGAGGAGCATACTTGAGGGCGTGGAGGGCGACTATTTCACGTACACCGGGGACAGGGCGGAGGGCTACATGCTGCGCGTGTACTTCCTGCGGCCCAGGGTGGGCAGGAGGAGGGATCTGTCGGCCTCGTCCGTGAAGGACCGCCTGTACGAGGCGGCCGCGCCGGGCGGCGAGGGGCCCGGCGGGGCGGCGTGGAGGGAGGGCGTCCCGCCCGGGGTCGCCGGAATCATACGCGAGAACTGGGATACCGTGGAAAAGTTCGCCCGCGCCGAGGACAGGACGGTGAAGGTGGCGGGGATGAAGTTCCCGAGGGAGGGGTACAGGTAGCCGGGGCATGGTTTAACTGAGGAGCGGGGGCGGGCGCGCCGTGGAGGGGGCCGAGGTCGCGCGGTTCGTGTGGTTTGACGGGAGGTTCGTCCGGCGCGAGAGGGCGCTGGTGCCCCTGACCACCCACGCCATACACTACGGCACGTCGGCCTTCGAGGGGATCCGCGCGTACTGGAACTCGGGGCAGCTCAGCGTGTTCAGGCTGGGGGACCACGTCAGGCGGCTGCGCAGGTCCGCCCGGCGCTACTCCATGAGGCTGCGCTTCACGGACGCGCAGGTGGCGGAGGCGGTGACCGGCCTGTGCAGGAAGAACCGCATCAGGGAGCCGTGCTACGTGAGGCCGTTCTGCTTCGTGGGCCGGCACGGGATAAGCCTCGACGTGACCGGTGCCGCGGAGACGCACGCGGCGGCCTTTGCGTTCCCGATGGGGAGACTGTTCGGCGGCGGCGGGATCTCCGCCGTCGTCTCGCGGTGGAGAAAGTTCTCCGACGCGACGACCCCCACGCAGGCCAAGATGGGCGGCAACTACCTCAACTCGATAATAGCCACGCGCGACGCCAGGAGGAGGGGGGCCGACGAGGCCATACTGCTCGACTCCGGGAGCGGGGGCGAGTGCGTGAGCGAGGCGCCGGGCGAGAACGTCTTCATAGTGAAGGGCGGCAGGCTCGCGACCCCGCCGCTCTCCTCCTCGGCCCTGGACGGGATAACGCGCGACACCGTGCTCAGGATCGCGAAGGACTCGGGGCGCCGCGCGGAGGTGCGCCGCATAACGAGGAGGCAGCTGCGCGGGGCCGACGAGGCCTTCCTGACGGGAACGGCCGCCGAGATAACCCCGATCACCAGGATAGACGGCGCGAAGGTGGGCGACGGGAAGGTGGGGGAGGCCACCGCCGCCGTGATGGGGGCGTACTCGGACATCGTGAACGGCCGCGACCGCAGGTACGCGCGCTGGCTCACCGGGGTGTACTGACGCGTGGGGGTGCTGCTGGCCGGCTCGGGCGGCGGGGCCGGCGAGGCGGGCCGCGCGCTCGGGCGCATCGGCGCGCTCGCCGCCTCGTGCCCCGCGGCCGGGGAGGGCGCGGCGGCCGGCGGCGGGCGCGCCCACGGCTCGCTCGACGCCGCGCTGGAGTCCGGCGGGTTCGACTCCGCCCTGGTGTGCGCGGGGCCGGACGAATGCGCCGGCGCGGCCTCGCGGCTGGTCAGGGCCGGAAAGCACGTGATGGTGGACTGGGACGGCGCCGGCGCCCTGCCCTGGGCGGAGGAGCTCGGCGCGCGGGCCGCGAGGAGGAGGGTGGTCCTGGCGTTCGGCGGCACGGACAGGTTCGAGCCCGCGGCGCGCGCCGCGAGGCGCGAGATCGCATCGGGCAGGCGGGGGCGCCTGGCCATGCTGGAGGTGCGCAGGGCGGGGGCGCCCGGCCGCGACGCCGACGCGGCCGCCCGGCTGTTCGGCCGCGACGTCGACACGGCCGCATGGCTGTTCGGCCGCGCCCCGTCCGTGGTGTTCGCGAGGGATGCGAGGCGGGGGGGCGGCGGGGAGGGAGCCCCCGCCGCGGCCGCCGACGCCTCCGCCGTCGTGGCGGGGTTCGGCGAGGAGGGGGTGGCGGTGATCACGTCGGCCGGCGCGGGGGGCCGGAGATCCCTGGAGCTGCGGGCCACGTGCGCGGAGGCGGTAGTGAGCGCCGACCTCGTCGCCCGCACCGCCCGCGCGGAGCCGATCGGCGGGGGGCCGGCGGAGGCGGTCGGGGTGGAGGAGGGCGATCCGCGGGAGGACGAGCTCCGCGCCTTCGTGGCCGCCGCCGGCGGCGGCGCGCTGGACGGCGGCATCAGGGGGGCGGGGCAGGCCTCGTGCGTGGCGGGCGCGGTCCAAGCGGCACTTTTATCAGGGCGCAGCGGCGCCCCGATCTATCTGGATCTGAGATGGACAGGGACATGATGGAGATTCTGGCGTGCCCGATGGACAAGCACGCCCCGCTGGAGCTCTTCGAGTGCGCGGCCGAGAAGGGGGGCGGCGTGGACGCGGGCGCCATATACTGCCCGAAATGCTCCAGGTTCTACCCCATAATGGAGGGCATACCGGTGATGCTCCCCGACGATCTCAGGGACAGGGACTCGGACATCGGGTTCCTGAAGGACCACCGCGGGTCGCTGCCCGAAAAGATAACGTCCGGGGCCGAGCCCTGGCACCTGTGACGCCGCGGCTCAGGAGCGCCGGCGGGCGATCAGCTGGTCCTTTATGCTTGCCGCTATGGTGGGGCCGATCCGGGCGACGGCGGCTATCCTGCTCTGCGGGGCCGCCGCCAGATCGTCCAGCGTGGCAAAGCCGGCCCTGCGCAGCCTGCGGGCCCTCACCCGCCCCACCCCCCTGAGGCGCACCAGATCCAGCAGGTCCTCCTTCACGCCGTACGCGACGCGCCGCCGGAGCGCGTCCAGCTCGGCCAGCAGCGCATCGTCGACCCCGTAGTCGGCATCGTCGTCGTCGTCGTCGCCGTCGTAGAAATCGTCGCTCATGGAGACGGCCGCGGCGGCGTCGGCGCCCCACGGCCTCCCCGCCAGCTCCCGCAGGCAGCGCAGGAGCCAGTCGGCCGTCTCGGCCATGCGGTGCATGTCCCCCGACTCCACCTTGAGGTTCTGGGACATCCACAGCTCGCCGGCCTCCTCTATCCAGCCGTTCAGGGCCAGGAGGCTCCTGTTGGGCCCGTGGTAGTCGGGGCTGCCGTAGCGCCGCGGCGCGTCCAGCATCTCGCGGCGCCGGCCGTCCAGCAGGTCTCTCATGAGCTCGTGATCCTGCTCGCGCATGTACAGCCGCGGGTAGAACTCGTCGCACTGCGACAGCAGGTTGAGGAATCCCAGCGTGTGCCTTTTCCCGCCGCGGGAGGCCGCGCGCAGGGCGTGCACGAACCGCACCGCCGTCGTCGGATCCATGTACAGCGAGGAGACCTTTCTTCCCAGCGGGGTGGCCGCCAGCAGCCCGCCTCCGCCCTTCCGGATCATCCCGGACGAGGCCAGAAAGCCGACGGTGTCGTCGACCGAGCGGGAGACGGACCGCGCCGTGGACTGCCTTCCGCCCAGCGTCTCCATGAAGAACTCGGTCGCGGCGCCGCCGCTTATGCCGTCAGACGAAGACACCAGGCCGAGCAGGTGCACGCGCATGGGCCTCTCCTCGGTTATCTTGGACGTCACGGGCTCCGGCCTGCCGCGTATGTAGCGGGCGGCGACCTCGTCCGCATCGTGGCTGCCTGCAACTATGACGGCCTCGCCGAACCGGTCGTACTGCGGCCTCCCCGCCCTGCCGCACAGCTGCTTGTACTCCAGGACGCTTATCGGCATGCTGATCCCCGCCGCCGCGTCGTACCTGCTGATGCTGGAGACGACCACCCTCCTGGCCGGCAGGTTGACTCCCGCGGCCAGCGTGGGCGTGGAGGCCAGTATCTTTACGCGCCCCGCGCGGAACTCCGACTCCACCACCTCCCGGCAGGCCTGGTCTAGGCCCGCGTGGTGGAAGGCGACGCCGTCGGCCACGAGCTTGGCCAGGGTTTTCACCATCTCGGTGCCCTCGCCGGACCCGAGTATCTTCTCCGATGCCCGCGCCAGCCCCTTCCGCTCGCCCTCGTCCAGCATGTCGGAGACGGCGCCCGCCGCCTTGGCCGCCATGGACGCCGACCGGAGGCGGGTCTCGGCGAACAGGAGCGCCTGGCCGCCCTCCCTGACCGAGTCCGCCCCCAGGTCCACGGGGGCCCCGCGCTGCGTCTTCTTCACGTCGCGGCTCTTCCCGCCTGCCATCCACACCGTCCTGCCGTCGTACACCCCCTCGCGGAGGGGGACCGGCCTCCACCTGCTGCTCACCAGCGTGGCGCCCATCCAGTCCGCTATCTTCGCCGCGTTGGTGACCGTCGCGCTCAGCCCCACCAGCTGCGGGCGCCCCCCGGCCATCCGGAGCTTGGTCAGCACGGTCTCCAGCGTGGGGCCGCGGGTCGGGTCGCCCACCAAGTGGATCTCGTCCGCCACCACCAGGCCCACGGCATCCTCCCACTCCTGGCTGTTGCGCATCAGCGCGTCCATCCTCTCGTTGGTCAGCACCAGCACGTCCGCGTCCATCAGGCGGCCGCCCGAGCCGCCCCGGTCGCCCGTGGAGATGCGCACCTTTACGGGCCGCCGCGGCATCCCCTTTTCCTTCCGCAGGAGGCCCTCCACCCCCTCCAGTTTTTTGAGCTCGGCGAACTTCTCCGACGCCAGGGCCCTGAGCGGGCTCAGGTAGACGGCCTTGCCGGCCCTGCCGGCCGCCAGGTGCGCCATTATGGCCATCATGGCCACGAGCGTCTTCCCGCTGGCGGTGGGCGCCGAGACCAGCAGGCTCTCGCCGTCCAGCAGGCCCGCCTCCACGCTGTCCCCCTGCGGCGGGTACAGCGAGACGTACCCCTGCGACTCCAGGAACCGCTTGGCCGCCGGCGGCAGCCCGGCCAGCCCGGCCACCGCCATCCTGCCCGCCTCCTGGGCGCTCGTCCGACCGAAGGCTCCGGCGATCCGGCCGGCCAGCCCGGCCACCGCCATCCTGCCCGCCTCCCCGGATTTCGCCACCCGTCACACCCTGTTGTAGTGGCCCGGCTTGGACTCGTATATAGACGCCTCGCGCAGCATGCGCCTGATAAAGTTGCGGGCATCCTCCTCGGAGAACTTGCCGGAGCGCTCCAGCTCCTTCACGAACTCCCTCTCCTCCACCGCCGCGCGGTTCTCCCCCTCCAGCGACTTGAGCACGTCCATGAACAGCTGCATCCGGGAGACCTCGCTGCGCGGCTTGCCCTGCAGCACGCCGAGGTCCACCTTGCCCGTGTTCACGTCCACGCCGGCGTCCTGCAGCATGCTCTGCATGAGGTCGATGGCCCTCTGGGCGTCCTCCCCCTCCACCGTGTCCTTCATGAGCAGCCTGGCCCTGGCGGTGGCCAGCCGTATGAGCCCCTCCAGCTGGCGCGGCGTGACCGTTATCATCTCCTCCGAGTCCACGTTGCGCATCTTCATGTAGTAGTCGATGATCTTCTCCTCGGCCTCGGGGGTCAGGCCGGGGTTGAACCTCTTGGCGTACGCCAGGTACTTGGTGAGCATGTCCGCGTCTATGAGCGAGCGGCTCTCGGCCCCGACGGGGGCGTGCAGGTCTATGATGTGCTTGGCGATCTTGCGGTCCTTCTCCTTGGACGGGATGTCCCGCACGACGAATATGAGGTCGAACCTCGTGAGCAGCGGCACCGGCAGGTTCACGTTCTCCGTTATGTTCTTGAACGGGTCGTACTTGCCGTACATGGGGTT
The DNA here is from genome assembly GCA_958295735.1 of uncultured Candidatus Cenarchaeum sp. GTDB lineage: Archaea > Thermoproteota > Nitrososphaeria > Nitrososphaerales > Nitrosopumilaceae > Cenarchaeum. The sequence continues at coordinate 1,590,490 of OY282369.1, read as the reverse complement.
GGCCGCTGCCAGTATGGAGGTGCGGGCGTTCAGGGTCGCCACTATCCCGCCCTTCGCTATGCTTGCCGACTGCTGTTCCATCACCTCGTGCAGCGCGCTCCGGTCCTCCGGCTTCATCTTGTCGAACTCGTCTATGCACACGAGCCCCTGGTCGCCGAGCACCACGGCGCCGGCCTCCAGCATCATTATCCCGGACTTGTCGCGCACCACCGCCGCCGTGAGCCCGGCGGCCGTCGAGCCGCGCCCCGACGTGTACAAGCCCCTCGGGGCCACCCTGGCGCAGAACTTGAGCATCTCGCTCTTGGCCGTCCCGGGGTCGCCCACCAGGAACACGTTGATGTCGCCGCGTATCTTGCTGCCGTCCTGCAGGATCCGCTGCGTGGACCCGACCATCAGCAGCAGTATGGCCTCCTTTATGACCTCCTGGCCGCGTATGTGCGGGGCGAACGAGTCTATCAGCTTTTGGTATATTCCCTCGTCGCCCGCGAGCGACTTTATCGTCTTCTCCTCCTCCGGCGATATCTCCTCCCGCTCCGTGCGGCGCGACGACTTGGAGCCGCGCCCGCCCAGGAACTCCACGTTGTTGCCGTCTATGCGCAGCCGGTACAGGGCGCTGCTGCCCTTCGCCACGCCGGCGATCTGCTCCTGCTCTATGCGCACTATCCCCGTGAGTATGATGCGGTCGCCGGGCCGTGCGCCGTCCACCAGGTCCTGCTTTATGGCCACGTCTATGTAGTGCGGCAGCTGGCCCGGGGGGAGGTTCTCCGGCAGCTCCTGCAGCCTCAGTATCTGGAAGTCGATGAACCGGCTCACGTCGGGCACCACTTCCAGCTCCCGCATGGCGCACTTGGGATCGGAGCACTTGGTGGGGGGGCGGATGCTCATGCCCCTGCTCAGGACGAGCACGGTGCGGTGGCCCTGTGGGCAGACGTAGACGAGCTCCCGGGCCAGCGGCTTGACCTCCGAGGCGCGCACGACCATCCCGGACACGCTGGTCGCGCGGTTGATTATCTCGGCGTTGATCTGCCTCAGGCCGCGCTCCACAGGATAGTTGACGATGCGGGCGCGGATCTCGTCCCTTATCTTGGCCGAGTACCGCGGGAACCTCTCCTGCAGGACCTCCCTGATGGCGCTGGAAAACGCATCCAGCACGCCGTCGGGATCCTCGCCGAACCGCGCGTCTATCTCGGGGAACGACACCAGATCGTTGTAGTCCACCGCGATGTACTTTGCCGCCTTGGGCATCATCCGGTCGATCTGCTCCACGTACTTGTACCGGCCGTCCCCGCCCTTCTGCCCCACCAGGAACGTGCGCACCACCTCGGACACCGCCGAGTCGGTCATCGGGGATCCCGCCTCGCCCGGCCCGGGGGGCGCCTCGGCTGCCGCCTGGCTCACTGCCGTCCCTCCCCGTCCCCGCCGGCGCCGCCCATTATGCGGTCGGCGAACGCGGAGCTTATCTCGTGCAGGCCCGTGTAGAACAGGCGCTCCTCCACGGTGAGCCTGGCGGAGAGGTCGGCCGTGAGCTTTGACGCGTCGGCCAGGCGGACTATCTTGCCGCGCCTCTTGCGCATCAGCGTGTTCAGCATGCTATTCACCTTGTCGCGGTCCTGCTCGGGCAGCTTTTTCACGTACGCCTTGAGCCGGATGTAAAAGTGGTCCTCGAGCGTGGCCAGGGCGAACTCGCCCTGCGCGTTCTCCTTCACGCTGGCCTGCTTGAGCTCGACCACCATGTCCGTGTCTTGGATCTTGCCGGCCTTCTGCTCTTCCAGCACGGTGGCCGCGTACCGCGGGACATTCATCATCTCGCCCTCCTTGGCCTCGATGCGGATTTCCCCTACGCTGACCGCGACGTCGCGCACGAAGGTGAACTTCACGTCCTCCATCTCGAATTCCGCCGCGTGGGCCCGCTCCACGCTGTCGGCGCGCCACAACTTACGCCAGGCCCCCCCGCCCGCGGCGCTGCGCGATGGCCGGCATGGTCATCCCGATCCTCGCCGCCGGCTTTTCCAGCCGCGCGCGGCCCGATCCCCCGCAGGCGTGCCAGGCGTTGCGCGGGCCGCGCGCCAAGCGGATCCGGCGCCTGTCGCAACGATCGAACTTCCCGCGTGTATTATAATTGTTCAAAGGTAGTTTACAGTACTGGTACTTTGTCATAAGGATAAATGTGTTTCCATACACGGATGTCACCTCGTCCGCCGCACATGCGGGCGCTCCCGGCACCTCGTCCGCCGCACATGCGGGCGCTCCCGGCACCTCGTCCGCCGCACATGCGGGCGCTCCCGGCACCTCGTCCGCCGCACATGCGGGCGCTCCCGGCACCTCGTCCGCCGCACATGCGGGCGCTCCCGGCACCTCGCCCGGTTCCCAGTCTGGCATGCGCCGGCCCATGTCACATAGTCTCGAGGTCAAATAACGCCTACAGTTGAGGCTGTTTTTGACTAAATGGTCAAATATGCTGACGTGACAGGCAAGGCCCCGCGCGCGATACTACGGCATGCCAAACCGCGCAGGCGGCAGGTTGCCGCACTATTGAACGCGAACAGGCGGCCGGAGACGGAGCTGAGGCGCGAGCGCGCGCTCAGAAGGTCACCGGCCGCCGAAGACTGGCTCGCGCGCAGCGATCCCGCGCCCGCGCACGAGCTCGGGGCGCCGGACGGCATCACGAGAGCGGCAAGCCCCCGCTTGCCTCACGGGACAGGCGCCGGAACGGTTCTCGCGCATCCCGCCAAGAAGGCCGAGGAGCCGACTCCGGCCCGAAGGGAGGAGGACGTGAAGATCGGCGGGAACTTGGCGAGGATCGAGCACGCGATCGGCGGCACGAAGATCTTCAAGGTTCCCCGCGGGGCGCGCAAGGGTGCCGCGAAGCGGCCAGGCCGACGCCTGGATGGCCCGTCCTTCGGTAGGGCGGGTCGGTAAGGCGCGCAAGGGTGCCGCGAAGCAGCCCGGCCGCCGCGTGGGCGCGTGGCGGGCCCGGCCGGATTCGTCCTGCCGTTGGAGCGGACAAGGGAGGCAGCCGGCCCCACACGGCTTGGCGCGGCGCCGGCGCGGCCCGCGGGGGCGGGGGCGGGCCCGGCCGGATCCGCGGCCGCGGGAGCCGCCCTACGGGGAGGTAGGGCCGGGGCCCGGCCGCCCCCGCCCCTCCACTCCCCCGGCGGGCCGCATCCTCTTCCACGCCATCATGTTGGCCTGATCGTCGTCCGGCCGGCCCACGGTGCTGACCTCGTAGCCCAGCCTCCTGGCGTCCTCCGGGTACATGTGCCACAGGTGGGCCTCGTACTCGTTGCCGTACTCGGCCCCCTGCTCGTACCTGCCGTACGGCATGCCCAGCACCACCAGCCTGTCCGCCATGGACTCGAGCATGCGCAGCACGCCGGGCGCCTCGTCGCGCGACAGGTGCTCGGGGCCGTGCCAGAAAAAGCACGCGTCGAACCGCCTCGGAACCGCGGCGGCCGCCGCCCGCACGTCCCCCAGCACCACGCTCACCCTCGCCCCCTTCCCCGGGCGGCGGGAGCTCCTGGCCGCCGCGCCCTTGGCCGCGTCCCCGCGCTCGTACATCTCCCGGATGTACTCGGCGTTCTCCCTGTGCGCCTCCAGCACGACCACCTCCCCGCACGACGCCACGAAGTCGTCCAGAAAGTGCTGGCGGCGGCGGTTGGCCCCCACGTACAGGACGCTCCCGTATTCCCCCCCGAACAGGTCGGGCAGCGCCTCGTCCACCTGCTTCTCCACCATCCCGGGAGGCCGCCTGCCCACGGCGGGGCCGGGGAATCGCCCTCCTGCCTCGACAGCCATCGGGCGCGCGCGGGGCGGCCCGGATATAAAATCTGGCGGGCAGCGAGCCGGACGGCCGGGAGCGGGCAGGCTCCGGCAAGCCGAGCCCGGGCCCGGCAACGGGCCGCTCCCCGGGCCCGGGCCCGCGCCGCGCCCGTGTAGGCCCACATCCATCGCGATCTAGGCGCGGGGTCGGGGAGTGGTCCGCCGTTGCTAGGCGTGGTTCCGGTTTGGACGCAAGCCTACACCCGCGCTCCCATGCCGTGGTTTATTTAGCGGCCGCCGCCGACGGCGCGCATGGCCGGAGGCGGCGTCATGTGGGTGGAAAAGCACAGGCCCGCGAAACTGTCCGAGGTGGTGGGGCAGGCAGAGGCGATAGGTAGCATACGGGCACTGCTGGAGAGGCCGGCCGAGATGCCGCACCTGATGTTCTCCGGGTCGGCGGGGGTGGGCAAGACCACCACCGCGCTGTGCATAGCGCGGCAGGTGCTCGGGGACCACATGAGGGACCACCTGCTGGAGCTCAACGCCTCTGACGAGCGCGGCATAGGCATGGTGCGCGACAAGGTCAAGCGCTTCTCCAACTACGCGGCGTTCGCGGACGTGCCGTTCAAGATAATCATACTCGACGAGGCGGACGAGATGACCGCGGACGCCCAGACGGCCCTGCGCCGCACCATAGAGGACGCCGCCAGGGTGTGCAGGTTCATACTGGTGGCCAACAACATATCCAAGATAATAGATCCCATCCAGAGCAGGTGCGCCGTGTTCAAGTTCACCGCCATACCAAAGGGGGATCTCGTCGCCCACCTGGGGCGGCTGGCCAAGGCCGAGAAGGTGGCCGCGGACAGGAAGAGCCTGGAGGAGATCTACGACCAGGCCGAGGGCGACCTGAGGCACGCCATCAACATACTGCAGGCGGCGGCGGCCACCGGTTCCGGCAAGGTGACGGCCGACAACATCAGGGCGGCGGCCGGCCTGGCGCGCGCCGACAGCGTGGAAGGAGTGGTCAAGGCGGCCATGGGCGGGAACCTGGCCAAGGCCAGGGAGGGCATGGTGGAGCTCGTAAAGGTGTACGGCATGTCCGAGTCGGACTTCCTAAAGTACGCCTGCGGGGCCGTGTACAGGGCGGCGCCGCCCAACATGGGGGAGGTTCTGGAGGCCATGGCCAAGTACGACTACAGGATCCTGGCGGGGTCCAGCCCCGAGATACAGCTCACGGCCATGCTGGCCGAGCTCGGGCGGCTGGGCGCATCCAGATAGCGCGGCCGGCGCCGGTTTCGGCGCCGGCCGCGCGAGCGCAGAGGGGGGGATTCGAACCCCCGCGCGATCTCTCGCACAGGCTCTCAAGGCCCGCGCCCTACCAGGCTAGGCGACCTCTGCGGGGGGAGGATGAGGCGCCGCGTTAAAATTCGTTCGGCCGCCCCTCGGGGGCGGGCGCGCGGCGCCGCTGCGGGATCGGGGCGGCGCGCCCGCGGCCTGCCGGCCGCGCCGCGCTCCCTCCAGGTTGCTATGGCCGCCTCCGAAACGCAGAAGTGGTACATGGCCTCGAAAAAGCGCGCGATCCTCGCGTCCGTGCCGCCCAGCAAGAAGAGCTCAATGATGAGACAGATCGACTTGGGGTCGAACGATGTGCTCTTAGGAAACGGCGCCCGGGCCTCGGAGAACTCATCGCACTTGTAGCACCAGTCCTTTTCCACCTCGATCATCGCGTCGACCACGCGCCAGTTCCGATCGAAGTCGTTGACCAGTTTTTGCCAGCTAGTGATCTTCTCCAGCGGGCCGTAGCATCCGTGGCACGCCAGGATCCCGCACGCCCTGGTGAACTAGAGCTTGTTGCGGTGCGAGACGACCTTGTGCCCTGCGAGCGGGCCCATCTTGCGCGGCCTGACCGCCGGCCAGCCGCGTCAGCGCCCACAGCAACTCCGCCGCAAGCGCCGCCACCGACCATATCTCGAGCGGACTGCCGGCCAGCCGCGTCAGCGCCCACAGCAACGCGGCGCGCGGCCTCATTGATGATGCGCACGGCGGGGACTGCCGGCCAGCCGCGTCAGCGCCCACAGCAACCCTTGTGCCCTGCGAGCGGGCCCATCTTGCGCGAGGCGTTGCCCTGCCCGGGGGCGCGGGCTCGCCGTCAGATCCGGCCCTGTCGCTCCCAGGTAGCCCCCCTGCTTGCACTAGGCATTCCGCCGTGGGTTGTACGTGGAGAGGGTCAACGAGGGTGCGTTCGGGCCGCCGCACACGGCAAGCTTGGCTTCCAGCGCCGCGATCTTGGCTTCCAGCCACGCGGTCCCGGAATCCCGCTCCGCGGTCCCGGCTTCCAGCGCCGCGATCTTTTCGAACGCGGCCACCAGTTCTTTACACAGCGGCGCCGTCTCCGATTCCGCCATGCCGGCAGGAGCAAATCCGCCGTACTAGCACCAATCAACCTAGGGTTACTTAGGCCAAGCTAAGACTACGCGGCGTGCAGGCCCGCTAGGGCGGCACAAGGCGCAGCGGGGGGAAGGTAAGTGTGTACCGCTGGTGGAATGCAATGGTTTAAATTGGAACATATCTCTATCGCTGAAATGCTGGGTTTTGACTCCCACGATGCTATACTCCTCACCATCAGCAGTTGCGGGGGCACCTTGAACGGCAGGGTGACTGTACAAAAACTGGTGTACTTTCACACCATCAACATAAAAGAGTTCTCCCCACATTACACGCACCACTATTACGGGCCGTTCAGCAGGGTGGTGGCATCCGCCCTGTACGACCTGTCCGCGTTCGCATTCGTAAACGAGATCGCGCATCCAAGATTCCACGAGGGCTACGCGTACGAGATGACGGAAGAAGGCAGTAAGTACGCTGAGGCAGCGTCAAGTGAGTTTCCAGAAGAGAACAAACAGATTGATGAGACGGTGAGAACATGCAAGGCGTTCTGCGAGCTAAAGCCGGCGCCGCTCTCGTATGCCGCAAAATGCCACTACATAGTGGCCAAACAAGGCGGGGGCGAATACACGGTAGACAACGTAAGGAGCGGCGGCAAGGACCTGAACTGGCGCATATCCGACAAGGATGCTAGGACCGGCATAGACCTGCTCAAAAAACTGCGCCTTGACAAGTGACGGCCAGCGCCACTTTCGGCACAAGGCCATACGCGATCCGTTGTACGGGTTCATCGGCCTGTCTGAAATTGAAACACGGCTGATCGACACGCCAGCGTTCCGGCGGCTGCACAGAATAAAGCAGCTGGCCCACACATTCATCGCATACCCGAGCGCCGTCCACACGCGCTTCGAACACTCGCTTGGGTGCATGGATGTGGCAAGTCGCATGTGCGACGAGTTGAACATGGACAAAGAGGCAAAGGAGTTAGTGCGGCTGGCTGCGCTGCTGCACGACATAGGACACGGACCGTTTTCCCACCTCTTCGAAGGAGTGGTAGACAAGCGCAATCACGGCATCGATAGCTCGCACGAGGCCATATCGCGCGTGATGATAGAGGAAGACGAAGATGTAGCGCGCGTGCTGGGGGAGAGGAGGCATCGAGTAGCAGAGATCTTGGGCAAGTCCGCGCCCGAGGAAGACGCTCTCGCTTCCAGCATTGTGTCCGGCAGCCTAGATGCGGACAAGCTCGACTACATGTTGCGCGACTCTCACCACATTGGAGTATCCTATGGTAGATTCGACCTGGACCGCATACTGCACACCATACGAAAAAACCCGGAGGACGATACCGTCTGCGTCGACATCAGGGGCAAGGACGCGGTGGAGGGCTACCGCCTCGGGAGGCACCTCCTGCATGTGCAGGTATACCACCACCACGCCAGATTGGTGGCGGACAAGATGTTCCTACAGGCGCTCAACGCGGCGCTTGACGAGGGAGTCATAGACGAGAACTTCTTGAAGCGCGGACAGGACGGCGACGACAGTGAATTTCTGAAATTCTACAAGAGTTTGGACGACAGTTCGATCTATGAGATGATCATGCGCCACAATTCAGACAGCATGAGCAAGAAGATCCTACAAGACGTCAGGCACCGGCGGCTACTGAAGCGTGCCTGCGACTTTACGTCAATGGAACTCATGAGGAATGCGGGCGTCGACAGGAAACTCGTGAAAATGGAGCAGGATGACTTTGACAGCATGGCCCGCGAGGTCGCAGGCGAGCTCGGCTTGGAAGCGCATCAAGTGATATTCTTAAAGGCCGAGATCGGCATAAAGCTGTACGGCGGCGATTCTATCCAGGTCATAAGAAAAGAGGATGTGATGAGCCTGTCCCAGTATTCCCCGATCACTGCGAAGTCCTTGGTGATCAGGTATCTGGTGTACGGGCCCGGAGACTCCGGCACGAGGAGAAAAATAGCAGACAAGATCGCCGAGAGGCTGCGAGTACCAGTGAGGATCATCTCGTACCAAGACTAGGCGCCGGCGCGTCCCGGCGCCGGCCGCTCAGCCGTGTGCCGCGGCTTGCCGCGTGAACCACGCCGGCCCTTGGCCCCGAGCGGCAGGTTCGTAGCGCATTCTGTCCTGTCCAGCCTAGGCACATTCGCGCTTGTGCACCAAGCCTTTCCGCATTCCAAAACCAGACCCACTGCGGCGGCTGCGGCCCAATGCCTGGACGCTTTGGGAACGACGATCCGCGCCAGCGGCCGCGATGCGAACTGCCGCATGAGGCGCGCCGCCGCCGTCGGCATCTCCCGCCATTCCCGCATTCCGTGGCAACGGATGCTCCTGCCGCGCCGATCGGCGGGGACGCGCAGGCCGCGAACTCCAACCGGCGCCTGCTCCGTGCCGGACGATGCGGCAATTTTGGATGCGCGGCTGCGGGCTGCGGGCGCCTGCCGTTTCTGCCCCCCGCCCGCCCGCGGCGCGCGTTCTTGGCGGCGGCGCACGCAACAGACACCACATATTAGAGCGGCGCGCTGCACGCGTAGAATGCGGGCGGGGAGAGCGGCGCTTTACGCGGCCGCCGTCCTGGCCGCGGTCGCCGCGGCCGCGCTGGCGGCCCCCGCCGCCGCGGGCCAGCAGGGCGGCAGCGGATCGCCGTACCTGTACGTGTCCGCGGCGGGCCCCGACGGCCGGGCGGCCGCGGGGCACTTTGCGGGGGCGATGGTCGTGGAGGTGGTGGTGAGGGATCCGGACCTGCGCGACACCGGCGGGCCGGTGGGGGAGCCGGACGTCACGGTGGGCGGCTCCCCGCTCCGGATGGTGCAGGGGGCCGACGGCGCGTGGTACGCGTACTTTGCGGACGCGGACGCCGCGCTGTACGCGGACGGACTCGCGGCGGCCGGCGGGGGCGGCCCCGACTTTGGGCGCTTCTGCTCCCCGTCCACCCCCGCATCGGCCCTCGGCGCGTCGTTCGGCGGGGCCGACGCGGTGGCCGTGCCGCGGGGCGGGGGCGGCGGGACGGACGGGCCCGGCCGGCCCGCGGCCTGCTCGGGCCCGGCCGGCGGCGGGTGGGGCGCCGCGCTGAACAGCGTGGTGAGGCGCCCGGCCGCGATGAACGAGAACCCGGCAGTCCCCCCCGGGCAGATAGGCCTGGATCCCGGCGCTTGGCCCGCCGTGCAGCTGTTCAAGGGGGGCGATGCCGCGGTAAGGTACGAGAGGGGCGGCGGGGGCGGGGGCGAGGCGAGGCTGGAGTACGGCGAGATGCCCGAGCCCGCGCTGGCGCTGGACAGGGAGAGGTACCCCGCCGGCGCCGAGGTCTTCGTCTCCGTGGCCGACGCGCAGCTCGGCCTGGATCCGACCGACGAGGACCGCTGGACGTTCGGGACGGGGCCCGGCGGGCCGGCCGCCTTCTACATGGCGTTCGGCGGGCGGGGATCGCCCGACCTCGCCCCGCACCTCGGGCGGCTCGGGTTCGAGGACGGGGAGGGGCTGCTCGAGGTGCTAGACGGGGAGGCCGGCAGGCCCAGCATACTGGGCTTCAAGCCGAACGCGAACCAGCCGTCAGCGTCGCTCTCCGCCGGCGCCGCGCGGTACTCGGATCTGGTCACGCTGGCCGAGACGGGCCGCAATACGGGGGTATTCGAGAGCCACGACGGGGCAAAGTCGTCGACCGTCCACGTGCTGCCCGGCGCGCCGAGGGGGAACGCGGCGGCGTTCCGCTACGGCGAGTCGACGCTGTCCGCGGTGACCGGCCCCTCCGGCGCCTCCGTCTCGCTCGGGGCGGCGGCCGCCCCGGCGATCGCGGGCGGGGCGGCGGCAGTCCCCCCGGGCACCCCGGTCCGCGTGGAGTTGCGCGATGCGGACCTGGACCTCAACGCGGCGAAGAGGGACGTGCTGGACTCCTCGGACCCGGCCGTGAAGTCCGTGCCCGTCGTCCGGATCGGATCCCCGCTGACGCTGGCCGGCGCCGCCGGCGTCGAGATTGTCCGGGACGGGGAGGCCGCGGCGCGGGCGGCCCACTCCGCCGGGGCCGACGGCAGGCTGACGGTCGCGGACCCGGGCCCGGCCCCGTACGCCATGGTGGTGGATGCGGGGTATTCGGCCGCCGACCTGCGCGCCGTCCTGGCGGACGCCGGCTCGGGCACCAACTGGCTGAACTACGACCTGCGCGCCGCGCTCGGGTCGGCGGGGGCTGACCTGCCGGCATCCTCGGTCAGCGTGGCGTTCGGCAGCCCGGGCGATCCGGGGGCCGTCGTGCTGCTGGACGGCATCCCCGGGGACGGGAGGGGCCTCGCGCGCATCCCCGATCCCCCGGCCTACGCGGCGGGATCGGGCGCGGCGTTCATCGTGGTAAGGCTGGGCGGGGACGGGGAGGGAACCGCGGCGGGCGGCGCGATGCCCGTAGTGCTGGACGTGGCCTCGTTCGGCGCGGGCAGCTGGGGCAGCAACGCGGCGTACCGCGTGGAGATGGAGGAGACGGGCAGGAGCACGGGGGTGTTCGCGGGGACCGTGGAGCGCGCGGTCATGGGCCCCGGGGACGCCGCCGATCCCGCCTTCGTCGCCTCGTTGCGCACGCACGGCGACGAGGTGAGGTTCGCCGCCGGCGCGGGGGCGGGATCGGACGAGATCACCGTATCGTACGCCGACGCGGCGGGCGGGGCGGGGGAACGGGGGCCCGTCGCCGCGGGGCTCGCGTCCGGCACGCATTCGGGGGCGGTCAGCCTCGGATCGCCCTCATACCGGTTCGGCCAGCCCGTCACCGTGACGCTCCGCGATCCCGACCTGAACACGGACGGCGGGACGGTGGAGTCGTACGCGGCATCCGAGGCCACGGACGCGGTGGGCGCGCCGGGCGGCGGGATCCTCCTGGAGGTCACCATAAAGGGGCACAGGTACCGCGGGTGCACCACCGCGGACGGCGTGTCGCACGGCGGCCTGGGATCCACCGGCTTCGCGCTGGTCGAGACGGGCCCCGCCACGGGGGTCTTCGAGGGCTCCTTCAAGATGCCCTCCCGCATATGCAGCGAGGACGGCACCAGGCTGGTCTCGCCGGCCGGCGGCAGGGTGGACGCGAAATACTACGACTTCCTCGACGGCAGCGGCAACCCCAGCGCGGTGAGCGCCTCGGCCGGGGGGCGGCAGCCCGCGCAGCCCGGGCAGCCCGGGCGGCAGCCGGAGTACCCGCTGCGCCTGGACGCGCCAGGGGGCCTGGCATCGCCGGCCCCCGGCGCGACGGCAGAGGTGCGCGTGTCCGGGCGCGCGGGCGGCGGGCCGGCCGCCCCCGGCGGCGCGCCTCCAGTCGCCATATCGGTCGCGGGCCCCGCGGGCCCGCCCGTGCTGCTGGAGGCCGTCCCGGACGCGGCCGGCCGGTTCGAGGCGGTCGTCGTCCTGCGGCCCGGGGCAGCGCCAGGCGAGTACCGCGTGGACGCGTCGCGCGGCGGCGAGCGCGCGGGCTCGGCCTCGTTCGAGCTCGCCCCCGTCCCGGTCCCGGAATGGGTGCGGCAGGTAGCCATGCTACGCGGCGAGCACGTCTCGGACGCCGAGGTGCGCGCATCGCTGCGCGACATGGCCGGGGCGGGCCTCCTGCCCGGGTCCGGCGGGGAGGGGGCCGGCGCGTCGGTCCCGCAGTGGGTGAAGAGGCTGTACGCGTGGTGGGGCGACGGCCTGCTTGGCGACTCGGAGATGCTGGGCGCGTTGCGCTACCTCATAGCCGACGCCGGCGCCCTCTAGGCCGCGCGCCGGGGGGCGATCCCGAATTTTTTATACGCGCGCGCGGGGCCCCCCGCGTGGCCCGGAGCACCTCCGTGATGGAACTGGTGGAGGCCCTGGATGCGTGCGTCGGCAGGATCCGCGAGTTCGAGTCCAGGCGCGCCGAGGACGCCCGCGAGATCGAGCGCCTGGAGAGGCTCGCCGATGCGCTGGCCAGGAGGCTGTCGCGCTACGAGGGCCCCGGGAACAAGCCGCGGAAGGGAGGCCCGGCGGGCGGGGAGGGGGCCGGCGGGCGCCGGGGCGGCGGGCCGGGCCCCGGGAACAAGCCGCGGAAGGGAGGCCCGGCGGGCGGGGAGGGGGCCGGCGGGCGCCGGGGCGGCGGGCCGGGCCCCGGGAACAAGCCGCGGAAGGGAGGCACGGCGCGCGCCGGGAGCCGCGGGCCGCCCGCGGAGCCGGACGACATCCCGATCATCAGGGAGATACGCCGGACGCTGGGCGCGGCGGCCGCCGGGCGGCTCACGGAGGCGAGCAGCGTCACGCTCGTCGACGGGATATGCCTGTCGCTGGGCGCGGCATCCGACGCGAGCCGCTCGGTGTACTCGGTCCTCCGCCAGCGGGCGTATAGCCGCCGGGCGCCCCCCGCCGGGCGCGGGGGCGGATCGGCAGGGGCGTTCCCGCTCCTGCGCCAGGAGGGCTCGCGGCCCCGCGCCGACCTGCAGCGCGGCCGCATAGCGGGCCCGCCCGAATAGGCCGCGCGGCAGGGGCGCGCGCCCCGTCCCCGCGGGCTGCTTGAAAAAGGGACAGGCGATCGGCGCCTAGTCGTGCGCGTGCGGGTTTACCGAGCCCGAACTCATCTTAACGTACGTTCCGTCGGCCTTTTCGTGGTGCTCTTGGTACGAGGGCTCTATGAGGATCGCCTTTTCCGGGCAGGCCTCCTGGCACGCCATGCACTGGGTGCAGTCGTGCTCCCTTATGGGCTGCGACTTGTCCGAGTAGTCCAGGCGCTCGTCCTGCTCAGTGTTTCCGGTCCCGTCGAAGGTCTCGCCCATGCACTTGTCGGCAGAGACGTCCTTTTCGGTGCGGTACCACTGGAAGGTCTGCACGGGGCACACGCTCATGCACGAGCCCTGGGCGGTGCAGTCGTCCCAGTCCACGGCCACCGTCGTGCCGTGGATTCCCAGGGGCACCTGCTCCTCCCCGTGCTCCGCGTACGCGGCCTTTACCTGCTCGTTGGAGAACGCGGCGCCGTCGGTCTTGCCGGCGCCCCAGATGAAGTGCTTGTTCTCGCCGTCAGAGTGGTTGGTCTGGCCGGCTACCTCCAAGTTCTCGACGAATTTTTCGTCAATTGGCATGCGCCCCCCACCCGATGGTTCGTATTTATATCTAGGCAAAATTAGTTCGGGCTAAACGGCGGCAACGCGCCGCCGCGCGGGGCCCCGGTCACGCGCCCAGGCCGGCGGCGGCGGCCTTTTCGTGCCTCTCCACGTTCGCCTGGTCCACCTTTATGGCCTGCGGCGGGCAGACGGACACGCACGCCATGCACCATATGCAGTCGTGCTCGCGGATGGGATCGGCCTTGTCCGTGTGGTCCTTCCGCTCGTCCTTTTCGGCGCTACCCGTCCCCTCGAAGGTCTGGCCCACGGCCTGCGAGGCCGGCACGTCCTTTTCGGTGCGGTACCACTGGAAGACCTGGACGGGGCACGCCTCTATGCAGGCGCCGTCGGCCACGCACGAGTCCCAGTCCACGGCCACCATGGTCCCGCTGACGCCGAGCGGCTCGATCTTCTCCCCCCGCGCGGCGTGCGCGGCCCGCACCTCGGGGCTCTGCGCCGCCTCGGCGCCCCCGCGGCCCGGCCCCCACACGAAGTGGAAGTGCTCGCCGTCCGAATGCAGTATGCGGCCGGCGGGGCTGAGGCCTTCTGGAAAGTTCTCCGCTATCGGCACGGCCGTGCCGCGCGTGGATCATATTTAAAGCTAGGGCGCGCGGGGGCGGCGTGCGGGGGCCGGCGGGAGAATGGTAGACATATTCAAGTTCGACGTGTACGGGGGGCCCAACGTCGGCGTGTACGCGCGGGCCAACGACGGCCACGTCTTCCTGCCCAGGGGGTTCGCGCGGTCAAAGGCGGCCAAGCTCGAGGGGTTCTTGGGGGCCGAGGCGCTCTACGCCTCGGTGGCCAACACGCGGCTGCTGGGCGCGCTCATGGTGGCCAACAACCACGGGCTGCTCCTCCCGCGCACCGCGACCGACGAGGAGGTGGCCTTTTTCAGGAGCCGGACGGGCCTCAACGTGGAGGTGCTGGGCACAAAGTACACGGCGCTGGGCAACATGATAGGGGCCAACGACAGGGGGGGCGTCGTCTCGCCCGTCGTGGAAAAGGCCGAGGCCGAAAAGGCCGCCGACGCGCTGGACGTGGAGGTGGTGCGGCTGAAGATAGCGGGGTACAACCAGGCGGGCTCCATGATGGCCGCCACGGCGCGCGGCGCCATAGTGCACCCGGAGACGGCCGAGGAGGACGTCCGGACGATGGCCGAGGTGCTCGGGGCGGGGGTGGAGCCGGCGACCGTGAACGGCGGGGTGCCGTTCGTCTCGTCCGGGGTGCTGGCCAACGGGAGGAGCGTCGTGGCCGGGACGTTCACCAGCGGCCCCGAGATAATGATGATGACCAGGGCCTTCGCCGGCTAGCCGGGGCCCCCGCCGCCGCGCAGCCCCAGCGCGCCGCGCGGGTCGCCCAGCAGGGCGGGCATGCCCACCTCCGTCTCGGAGCCGTCGTCCATGCGCCTCACCGTCGCGGCGTTGCGCTCCGTCTCCCGGGGGCCCACGGTGATCGAGATCCCCGAGCCCCAGGAGGCGGCCGCCGCCATCTGCTTCCGGAGGGGCCTGCCCGCGAGGTCGATCCTGGCGGGGACGCCGGCGGCGCGCAGCCCCGAGGCCAGGGCGGCCGCGGCCGCCCTCTGGGCCCCGCCCCCCGTGTGCAGCACGGAGACCGATTCCCGCCGGCGCGCGGCGAGGGGCGCGGCGCGCCCGCGCCTCGACATCGCCAGCGCGGTGCGCTCGACGCCGCCGGCGGCCCCCGCCGCCCCCAGGTCGGGGCGCCCGAGCGCGGCCGCCAGCGCGTCGTACCGGCCGCCCCCGGCCAGCGCCCCCTCCCCCGAGCCCGGATCGATCGCCTCGAAGACCGCGCCCGAATAGTAGTCCAGCCCGCGCACTATCCCCAGGTTGACCTCGACCCCCCCCACGGAGCGGCTGCGCAGCGCGTCCCACAGCTCCCGCACGCGGCCCCACGGGCCGGAGGCCGAGGGGACGGCGGCCGCGGCATCGTCCGGCGAGCCCCGCACGGATGCAAAGTCCAGCAGCGACTCCGCGTAGCCCCCCGGCATGTGCGAGTACTCTTCCAGCAGCGCCGCCCTGGGCCTCTTCGCGGACTTGTCCACCAGCCGGAGGGAGTCGGCCAGCACGCGCGCCCTGGCCTCCTCCCCCTCGCCGGACCACGGGTACTCGTCCCGGACGAACGCCTCCGCCAGGCCGCGGTGGCTCACCTCGATGCGGATCCCGTCCAGCCCCAGCGACCCGTACAGCGAGGAGGCGAACTCGATCACCTCGGCCTCGGACTCGACGGTGGGCGGGCCGAATACCTCGACGTTCCACTGGTGGAAGAACCTGTACCGCCCCCGCTGCGGCTCGTCGTACCGGAACACCCCGCCGAACGAGGCCAGGGCGGCCGGCATCGCCATGGAGCGGCTGGCGGCCACGTGCCGCGTCAGCCCCACCGTGAAGTCGAACCGGAGCGCCACGTCCCTCCCCCCCTTGTCCTCGAAATGGTACACCTCCTCGCGTATGGCCGGCCCCGACTTTGCCTCCAGCGTGGAGAGGGACTCGATCGGGGACGGGTCGACCAGCCTGAACGAGAACAGTTCCGCCGTGCGCATGAACCCCTCCCGCACCGCCTCGATCCCCGCAAAGTCGTCCTCCCAGATGTCCCTCATGCCGCGCGGCAGATCCACGCCCGCGGGCCCCGGCGCGCCGATTTAAGATTTTGCGGGCGGGCCGGGCGCCCGCCGGCCGCGGGAGCGGAAACGCCCCCGCCGATCCGGATCCGCGCCCGCGGAGAAGGGGGGGCCGCCGGCCCCGCGCCCGGCGCGGGGCCGGATCGGCGGAGGCGCCCGGCCCCGCGCCCGGCCGGGCGATCGCGCCGCGGAGCCGGGCTGCTTGTGCACAAGTTTAGACAAGGCCGCGCATAAGGGGCCGCGGCGACAGTACGGCGTGAGCTGGTGCGGCGAGTTCGTGAGGGCGGTGTCGGAGAACCCGTTCCATCCCGTCGCCGCCGCGGACTATCCGCGGCTGCTCGACCACGCGCCCACCGCGAGGGGAATGTCGTACCTGGGCCGCCTCCTCGACGACTGGTCGGCCGGCGGGGACGAGCCCTCCGGCATGCGGCGCAGGCATCTGGGCGTCCTCCACCTGGCGTACGCGGCCGCATCCTCGAGCATCGCGGAGTGCAGGATGTGGGAGGCGCGCGCGTTCCTGGACGGGATGGACTGCGAGGCCGAGGATCCGGAGGCCGAGGCCGAGCTGATGCAGATGGGATGCCTGCGGGACAACGAGGGGCACGATCCAAAGCTGTACAAGTCGCACCTGCTGTGGCGGGAGCGCGCGCTCGCGCCGGGGCGGAGGCTCCTGGCGGGGCCGGGCGGGGGCCGGGCGGGCGGGTAGCGGGGGCCGGCGCGGCGCGCCCCGCCGGCAGGCGGCGCCCGTCCGCGCGGAGCGGGCGGGGCGCCCCCGGACCCGCGGCGCTGGGCGCGCGCCGGGCCGCGCTTTCGCGCCGTTCCCCTGCGGCCCTTCCCGCCCCCCGGCCCCTTCCGCCACGGCCCGCCGCCGCTCCCGCGGGCGGCGGCCTCTTTCTTCTTCCGTTCCGGCGAGCCGGACGGGGGGCGGGTCGGCGTTCCCGCAGTTCGGCATCCTCCCGGCCAGCGCATCAATCCGCCTGCGCGCGGCCGCGCGCGCGGGCAAGCTCGGCGCGCTCGGAATCCGGCCCGCGGCACTCGGCTTTCCGCTCGGCCGCGCCGCGGCGGGCCGCCCCC
The DNA here is from genome assembly GCA_958295735.1 of uncultured Candidatus Cenarchaeum sp. Taxonomy (GTDB): domain Archaea; phylum Thermoproteota; class Nitrososphaeria; order Nitrososphaerales; family Nitrosopumilaceae; genus Cenarchaeum. The sequence continues at coordinate 1,573,555 of OY282369.1, read as the reverse complement.
GGCGCCGCCTCCGGATCCCCGCGCGTCTCGCGCCAGCCCGTGCCGGTGTCTGATGCGCGCGGCGGCGGCCGGATTGCGGCTTTCCGCAAAAAGGCAAAGATCGGCCGACCCCGCACCCCGGGCCCGCCCAAAGTGTTATAACTTGCGCGCCCCCTCCGGCGCGCATGGAGGCCGCTGGCGGAGGCAGGACGGTGCGGGATGCCATGAGCAGGGCGCTCATCTCCGTGGACCCGTCCACGACCGTGTTCCAAGTAGCAAAGATGATGGAGCAGGGCGGCATAGGCGCCGTCCTGGTGAAGAAGGACGGCGTCCCGGCGGGGATCATCACGGACAGGGACTACGCGATCCGCGTGGCGGTGGACAGGATCGCCGCCGACACGGCGGTCGGCCGCGTCGCGTCGTACCCGCTCATCGTCATAGACGGAAGCAAGACGCTCGCGGAGGCGGCGGCGGAGATGACCGCCAAGAGGATAAGAAAGCTCGCCGTGGTGGAAGGGGACGAGATCATCGGGATAGTCACCTCCACCGATCTAGTGGCCGAGATGGCCGGCGGGCGCAAGGGCAGCCTGGCGTAGCAGCGCGCGCCGCCCTCCCGGCGCGCGCCGGCACGGATCCGCGGGGGGCGCCGGGACGGGGTTGCGCGGATGCCGTTCCGGCGCGCGGGACGGCGGTGGGGTTAAATCAGGCTCCCGGCGGGCGGCGCCCATGCTGTCGGCTTCCACCGCCGGCGCGGGCGGCGGGCGGGCGGTGTTGCGGTGAGCCCCCCGGCCGGCAGGGCGGTGCTAGACGGGGGCCGGGCGGCGTGGGCCGAGGCGGCGCGCCCCGGGTACGAGCGCAGCGCGGTGGGGCCGAGGATGGCCTGCTACAGGCCGCTCGGCGGCGGGGAGGAGCAGACGTTCGCGCAGGCCGTGGCGGCCGGGCTGGGGCGCGGCAGGGGGGGCGAAAAGTCACTCAGCCCGCGGTTCTTCTACGACGACCGCGGCTCGGAGCTGTTCGAGCGCATATGCGAGCTTCCCGAGTACTACCTGACGCGGCTGGAGGCGGGGCTGCTGGAGCGGGCGGCGCCCGAGATCGCGGAGATCGCCGGGCCCGGCGCGAGGCTGGTCGAGCTGGGCAGCGGCTCGTCCTGCAAGACGCGGCTCATCCTCGATGCGCTGGCCCGCGCGCGGGGCGGCATCGAGTACGTCCCGATCGACGTCTCCGACACGCTCGCCCGCAGCTGCGCCTGCCTCCTCGACGACTATCCCGGCCTGCGCGTCACGGGGGTGATCGACACGTACCAGGGGGGGCTGGAGTTCGCGGGGGATGCGGGGGGCGGCGCGCGCACCCTGATCGCGTTCCTGGGATCCAGCATAGGCAACCTGGACGGCGGGGCGGCGCGCGACCTGCTGCGGCGGGTGCGGCGCGCCATGCGCGGCGGGGGCGACGCGTTCCTGGCCGGGATGGACCTCGTGAAGGACAGGGGGATCCTGGAGAGGGCCTACGACGACTCGCGGGGGGTGACCGCGCAGTTCAACCTCAACGTGCTGCGCCGCATAAACAGGGAGCTCGGCGGCGAGTTCGATCCCGCAAAGTTCGCCCACGTCGCGGCGTTCAACGAGTCCGAGCGCAGGGTCGAGATGCGCCTCCGGTCGCTGGAGGACCAGGCGGTGGCGGTCCGCGGCCTGGGCATCACCGTGGAGCTGTCCAGGGGCGAGACCATACACACCGAGAGCTCGCACAAGTACGACCTGCCGCAGATACGCGGCATGATGGCCGGCGCCGGCCTGTCCGTCAGGAGGGTGTGGAGCGACCCCCGCGGCCACTACGCCCTGGTGCTGTGCTCGGCCGCGCCGTAGGCGCCCCCTCCCCGCACCGCCCCGGCGGCCGGCGGGCGCCCTCCCCGGCGGCGCGGGTTCGCGCCGGCCGAACCGGATCCGCGGCCGATGCGGGGGGCGGCCGGCTCCGCGCGCGGCGCGCACGCAAATGTTTATGTCGGCGGCGGCGCGCCGGCGCCGCGATGAATCGCCCCATCAAGGCGGCGTTCCTGGACAGGGACGGGACGATCAACGTGAAGAGGGACGACTACGTGAAGAGCCCGGGAGAGCTGGTCATCATAGAGGACGCGGTCGCGGGCATGCGGAAGCTCCAGGACAAGGGGTACGCGCTCGTGGTTGTGACCAACCAGTCGGCAGTCGGGAGGGGGATAATCACCGAGGCGGAGCTCGACGGGATACACGCGCGCATGGAGCGGAAGCTCGCGGAGTCGGACGTGAGGCTCGCGGGCGTGTACTTTTGCCCCCACCTGCCCGGGGACGGATGCAGGTGCCGCAAGCCGCGCACCGGGATGATAGACGATGCCGCGTACGACCTGAACATAGACACGAGCTCGTCGTACATGATAGGCGACAGCGCGAGCGACGCGGAGGCCGGCCTCAGCGCCGGGCTGGGCGTGATCAAGATAAACACCGACGGCGGGTTCTCCGGCGCGGTGGACCGCGTGTGACCCGGCGCGGGGCGGCGCGCCCCCCTCCCCCCCCCCCCCGGCCGCCGGCGCGGGAACGCCCCCGCCGATCCGGCCGCGCGCGGCGGGGGGAGGGGCGGCAGGCGCGCATCCGCGGCTGCCACACACATATAGCTGAGCGCCGCGACGCGGGCGTTGATCAGCCGCGCCGCCGTCCTGCCCGCGCTCGCGCTGGCCGTCCTCGCCGGAGCTGGGGCGGGCGCGGCGCACGCGGACTATGCGCCCCCGCTTGCCCAGCTCAGGGCCGGCACGGCGGCGGCGGACGTGCTGTGCAACGAGGGCCTCATCTTGGTGATCCGGCACGGGGGCTCCCCCGCGTGCGTCACGGAGACCACCGCGCAGAGGCTCGGGCTGGCGGCGGCGACGCCCTTTGACGTCGGCGACTGGAAGGCCAGGCACGCGGGCCAGGAGGCCGGCCCGAGGAAGATCGCCACGGCCGAGGAGATCCTGGATCTCCTCCAGTACGAGCACTTGTACCTCTTGGAGGAGTACCAGCGGCGCGCCTGGCAGCAGGAGCCCGCCGGCGGGCGGCCGGCGCCCGTGGAGCCCGCGAGCCTGCGGGAGGGCGGCACGCTGGAAGGCGCGCGGGCCGGCGTGTTCGCCCAGGCCGTGGGCGCGCCGCAACGCGGGCCGGGGGGCGCCGCCCCCGCTCCCGCCCCCGCCTCGGCGGCCCACGCGCGCGGCCCCGAGCACTCCGCCACCAACGTGCAGGTGAAGGGCGTCGACGAGCCGGACTTCCTGAAGAGCGACGGGAACCACGTGTACGTGCTGGTGGGAAACGAGCTCAGCATAGTCGACGCGTACCCGGCCGGCGACGCGAGGGTCGTCTTCGAGTCCGACTTTGACGCTCCCGGCAAGCGCTACTACGCGCACATGCTGCTGAGCGGGGACAGGCTGGCCATAATCTACGAGGACGAGGTGCACAAGTCCGTCCCGTTGCCGGGGTCCGGCGGGGCCAGGGCGTGGTCGGTGAGGGCGGCCGCCACGAGCGTCATGATCGTCGACGCGTCCGACAGGGACGCGGCGCGGGTGATCGGCGAGTATTCCATCGACGGCTCGTACCGCGGCGCGAGGCTGATCGGCGGGACGGCCTACGTGGTCACGAACAGCCACCTCGACCCCGGCGCGCCGGGGATCCCCGAGGTGCGCGGGGCGCAAAAGGGCGCGGCCGCGCCCACGGTTCCCGACGTCTACTATTTCGACAGCGTCGACCCGTCCGTCCTCACCACGGTGTCGGCGGTGGACCTGGCGGCAGACCACGGCGCCGGGGGCGCCGTCGCCGCGCAGTCGTACCTCACAGGGCACGGCGACGCGATCTACGTCTCCGAGGGCAGCATCTACCTGACGTTCGATCTGGACAGGCCGACGCCGGGGGCGGTGCTGGAAAAGCTCCTGGACAGCGAGCTGCTCAGCAGCACGGCGCGCTTCATGTCCGGCAGCGACAGGGGGGAGGTGTCCGAGATACTGGCGAGCGGCATGCCGGCCGGAGGGCAGGTGGAGGAGATATACGACATAATACACGACACCTACGAGATCGCCGGGGGGCAGGGCCGCATCAAGGCGGCGGACTTTGAGAGGCACGTGCGGCAGTTCGGCGACGATCTGGGGCTGGGCGAGCCGAGGACGGCCGTGCACAAGATCGACCTGCGTGCCGGCCCCGGCGGGCTGCACTCGTTCGCGCACGCGGCCGAGGCGGAGGTGCCCGGGCGCGTCCTGAACCAGTTCTCCATGGACGAGCACGGCGGCATGTTCCGCGTAGCCACCACCGGCGTCGGCGAGTCGGGGGCCGCCCACAGCAGCGTCTTCGTTCTGGACGGGGATCTGGAGCACCGCAGCAGCCTGGAGGGCATAGCGCCGGGCGAGAGCATATACTCGGCGCGGTTCGTGGGCGACAGGCTGTACCTGGTCACGTTCAGGCAGATCGACCCGTTCTTCGTGATCGAGCTCTCCGGCAAGGTCCCCGAGGTACTGGGCGAGCTGAAGATCCCCGGGTTCTCCACGTACCTCCACCCGTACGGGAGGGACGGCATCATAGGCATAGGGCGGGACCTCGGCGAGGACGGAGCTCCCGGCCCCACCGGCGGGGGCGTCAAGCTCGCCATGTTCGACATCTCCGATCCCGGCAACCCGAGCCTGCGCAGCGAGGTGGTGATAGGCAGCGCGGAGACGTACTCGCAGGCGGAGCACGACCACAGGGCGGTGCTCGTGGACGAGGGCAGGGGGATGATCTCGCTGCCCGTCCACCACGGGGACCCCGCGGCGTACCCCGCCGAGCCGGGGAAGGCCCCGTGGGCGCCGGGCCACTGGGAGCCATGGGACGGGTTCTACGTGTACGACATAACCGGCGACGGCGGGTTCGAGTTGGCCGGGGCCATACAGCACGACGCGAACAGCCCGTCGCGGTCCAGGTCGCTGTACATAGAGGACCACCTGTACACGGTGACGGACAACCTCATGGTGATAAGCGGCCTGGACGACCTGCGCACCGCGGTGAAGTCCATAGTGCTGAACTAGGGGAGGGCGGATGCCGCCCCGGCCGTGCGGCTACAGGAACTTGATCAGGTAGACCGGTTGCCCCGACTTTGCATCGAGTGCGAACTGCGAGATCTGGACGGTCATGTTCGGGCGGTCCCGCAGGAGCGACGTGTGGATCCGCTTGTCGCCGGTGAGCAGGTCGCAGCAACGGTCTAGGCAGAAAGAGAGGATTTTGTCGTCGGGGCTGTCCTGCTCCGGGTTTCCGTCCTTTCCCACGTGGAGGACAACCTCGTAGTCACTGCCGATCTTGGACTTGTTGTCGTCGGCCCATCCGAGCTTGTTGTAGTCTACCAGCACCTTGTTAGCCAACGGGTCACGTCCGGAGCCCGCGCTTTTTAGCATTGCGGTGGGGGGCGGGTACACACTTACCTCCCCCCCCCCTCCCGCCGCGACTTGGCCGCCCGGGCGGGCCCGCGCGCCGCGCAAGCTTAGGCTGGCCTAAGGGTCGATTTGTATAATTGTGGCGAGTTTGGGCCTGCCGGCATGGCGGAATCCGGGGTGGCGCTGCTGCGCAAGGAACTGGCGGCCGCGTTGGAAAAGATCGCCGGGCTGGAAGCCGAGGCCGCGGAGCGGGCGGCCGAGATCGCGATGCTGAAGGCCAAGTCCACGGAGCAGGCGCTGCTGCGCAAGGAACTTGCGGCCTCGCTCGAAAAGATCGCCGGGCTGGAAGCCGAGGCCGCGGAGCGGGCGGCCGAGATCGCGATGCTGAAGGCCAAGTCCACGGAGCAGGCGCTGCTGCGCAAGGAACTGGCGGCCGCGTTGGAAAAGATCGCCGGGCTGGAAGCCGAGAACTCCGGGCTGAAGGCCAAGGCCGCCGAGCAGGCGGTCAGGCTTGCCGTGTGCGACGGCCCGAACGCGCCCTCGTCGTCCCTCACCACGTACGGCCCCCGGCGGAACGCCTGGCGCAAGGAGCGGGGCTACAAGGGGAGCGACGGGGCCGGATCCGACGGCAAGCCCGCTCCGGACGGCGGCGCCCCGCGCAAGATGGGCCCGCCCCAAGGGCACAAGGGCGTCTCGCACTGCAACAAGCCCGAGTTCACCATGAAGTGCGGGATCCTGACGTGCCCCGTGTGCTGCGGCCCCCTGGAGAAGTTCGACAGGTGGCGAAAGCTGGTCAACGACTTCGATCAGTTCTGGCGCGTGGTCACCGCGATGATCGAGGTGGAGACGGGCTGGTGCGGCAAGTGCGAGAAGTACTACGAGGCCCAGGCGCCGTTTCCGAAGGGCACCTCGTGCGGCCCGAGGGCGCTCGGCCTCATAATGGCGCTGTTCGAGATGGGCTGCACGGACGCGAGGATCGCCGGCTTTATCGAGTCCACGTTCTACTTCCGCATCTCGGAGGCGGCCGTGGCGAAGGCCAGGAGGGCCATGGCGGGCGCGTCAAAGAAGCAGCTGGAGGACATCAAGTGGGCGTTCCGCGAGAGCATGTTCGTGCACATGGACGAGACCGGGTTCAAGATCGGCGTGCTGGGCAAGACCGGCTACGTCTGGGTGGCCGTCGTGGGCAACGCCGTGTGGGTGCACTTCGCGCCCACCCGGGGGGCGGCGGTCCTGAGGGAGCACTTCGGCTGGCTGTCCCGCAGGGCGGTGGTGGCCGACGGGCTGCCGGCGTACCGCGCGTGGTTCCAGCATCTGCAGAGATGCTGCAGGCACCTGCTCGCCAAGGGCGAGGCCGTCGCCGTGGACGGCGACCCGGGGGACGAGGCGAGGCACGACTGGATGCAGGGGTACTACCACAAGATACACGGCATCAAGACGCTGGCGCCGTTCACCGTGACGTACCTGGCCAAGGAGTTCCACGACGCCGTGTCGGCGTACCCCGACGGCAAGCTGAAGACGCACCTCGCCAACGCCGAGCCGCACGTGCTCACGTTCATGGGATTCCGCGGCATGCCGCCCCACAACAACCCCGCCGAGCTCGCCATACGCGACCTCATAGTGACGCAGCGCAATGCGCACCACAAGATCTCCACGCCGGAGGGGCGCAAGACGTTCTCCGAGCTGGTCACGATCGGGGGCACCGCCCGCATGAACGGCATGTTCCCGGGCAGGGCCTTCACCGAGATCGCCCGCAATCGCGACTGGAAAATGTTCGACCCCGGCCCGTGGGCCGGGCCCGACTGGTGCGTCTTCGATGACCCCGCATCCGGGCTGGTGCGCCCGCCCGGCTCCGCGGCGGGGCGGGCGCCGGCTCCGGCAGCGGCGTCCGCCTGACCGGCCCCAGCGGATCTGCCGGGCGCGCGCGGGCGGCGTCAGCCCGCGTCAGGCATCGGGACGGAGCGCCGTACCGGGGCGGCCGCGCGCCGAAAATGCCCCGAACCCTGCCGCGATCGCGCGGCGCGCGCCGATCGGGGCAGCCCGGGCGCGCGGGGGGCGGCGCCCGCCCGCCGAAGGATCCCCGCTCCGGCCGCGATCGCGCGGCGCGCGCCGATCGGGGCAGCCCGGGCGCGCGGGGGGCGCCGGGAGGGGGGGGGGAGGTAAGTGTGTACGGGGGCGGGGCGGCGGCGCGCCCGGCCGCGACAGGCAGGGCCCGCGGCCGGGCGCGCCACATTCGGGGCAACGCGCGGCCGGCGCGGCCGCGGCCGCGAAGCTCCCGCGGCCGGCGGCCGCGAATGCGGCCAGGCGAACGCCCCGCGCGGCAGGCGCGGCGATCCTGCGGCGCGGCAGGCGGGAGAGCCGGGGCCGGCTGGCTTAAATCGGGGGCCTCCGGCGGCGCGCATGGCCGATCCGCCCGCAAGGAGCCAGCTGGCCGCCGGAACCAGGGTCGGCATAGTGACCAAGGCCGACCAGGGAACCGGAAGGATCACCGAGGGCGCGGTGGCCGAGATCCTGACGCGCGGCGGGTCGCACCCGCACGGGATAAAGGTCAGGCTGCGGGACGGGCAGGTGGGCAGGGTCAAGAGCATCGCCCGCGCGAGGCGGGAGCCCGGCAAGCGCTAGGAGGGCGGCTTGGCGCACCCGCAGGATCAAGAGCATCGCCCGCGCGAGGCGGGAGCCCCCGCCGGGCCGGCGGCCGGCGGGGTTCGGTGACCCGGCCTCCGCACGGGTGCCGAGGACGGGGGACGAGCGCGCCGAGTTCGGGGGGCTTCGCCGGTACGATGCCGGGATCGAAAGGCCGCCCCGCATGCCCCCGGCCGAGCGGCGCGCCGCCGAGGCGCATCCCCGCCCGGCAGGCGATGCGCGCCTCCAGAGTCGGTCGCCCTCCCCCCCCCCCCGTCCTCCTGGCGCGAACCCGGTTCAGCGGGGGAGTCTTCGCGCCGGCGGGCCCGGCGCGGCAGTGACTGTGGCGGGTCTAGTGGGATTCGAACCCACGACAGCCGGATTAAGAGTCCGGTGCTCTACCTGGCTGAGCCATAGACCCGAGGGCACGGTGCCGGAAGTTGTTATTAACGTTGAGATTGGCCGCCGGACTACGCGGCGCGCTTTGGCTGCGGCACGGGGGCCGCCTCCTGCTCGTACTTTTCCAGTATGGCGCTGAGCACCACCGAGACCGGGACGTTGTTCATCTTCTTCTTTTCGGCCAGGAGTTTCTGGTACGCGTCCAGCGTGATGTACACGGGGATCGAGCCGCTTCCCTCCAAGAGGCCGCGCACCTTGTACAGCGCGGTCTCCATGCCGCGCTCGGCGGACTTTGCGAACTTTGCCTTGTCGAGTATGGCGCCCAGCGGGCCGAACGGCATCTCATAGTCCACCGTCATGGTCACCCTGGTCATGTTCTCGCCCAGCGCCTCAAAGACGTTGGTGATGCCCCACCTCTTGAACGGGCCGTCTATCTGCACCGCCGCTATCCTCTCCTCGCGGAGGAACTCGGTCGTCCTGCAGTCCCACTCCAGCCTCTTGCCGCCAAAGTCCCCTATGATGCGGAACGTGGTGCCCACCCCCATGCCGTCCTTGATGTCCATCGGTATGACGGTCATGCCTACGCCCTTGTCGCTCATCTGATCCGAGACATGCTCGGGCCTTGCAAAGTAGGTGAATACTGTGCTGATCGGCGCCCTGATCTCAATGGATCGCTTGGCTGTTGCCAATGGCAACCATCTTTCCCGGTCTTGATTTAAAGGTTTGGCGATTTTGCGCGTACGAGGTCACGTACCTGCTGGCCGCAGGCGCGGAAACGCCTTCGCTGATCCGGATTCGCGCCTGGGGAGCGGGGGTTGCTGACCACATACTTGCGCGCCAATGAGTCCCGCTGCCGCGCGGTTCCTCCATGGCGGGGCGGCGGCAGGCGCGCCTGCGCCGTGCGGGCAGCGCCGGCCGTCCGGCCGCATGCGGCGCCGGCTGGCCGCGCCTCACGCAAAGCGCGGCCGCGCGTGACCGCCGGCGCCGTCGGGAGCAAAAGCTCGCCGCGCGGCAGGAAGTCGCCCCGCGCCAAGGCCGCGGCCGCCCCGGGCCTCGGCCCCAGGGCGCGCGCCTGCGGGTTTGCGGCCGGAGGAATGCGACGCGTCCGAGTCGGCTTTTGCATTCCGTCCGCAAGGATATGTTATTATGGCCTCCCGGAACAGCGCGCGCGTGAACGCCGCGGCCTGCACGCTCGGCATCCTGCTCGCCGGCATCGCCGTGGCCGCCGGCTCCGCCCCCGGCGAGGCCCGCGCGGCCCAGCTGGACGCGGTCATAAACCCGAACGAGGAGACCTCCGAGTTCCGTGTCACGTACCAGAGGACCGCGCTGGTCACGTACGGGGAGGAGGGCAGCGTGGGCGAGATGCTCAGGGGCGGCTCGTGGACGTACGCCGCGTCCGGGTCGTCCGCCAACGACACCGACGTGGCGGCCTTCAGGGACGCGCTCAACGCCAAGATCGCCGCGGACGGCAGCGGCGCCAGGATCGCCGAGATGTCCGTAGAATACGCGGCCGACATGAGGGGCAGGCAGACCAACGCCGCCATCGACTACAAGCTGGTCATAAGCGGCGAGCTCGCGGACTACAACATCGCCAAGGCCGGCGGGGTGAGCGGCCAGACGCTGGTGGACCTCGGGTGGAGGGGCCTCTCCGTGGGCGGCCCCGTCGAGATAGGCGGCGTGGAAGTGAACGTGCCCATGTCCGCCATAGCCGAGAACGAGCCGGAGCTGCGCGCGCAGATGAGGGGCTCGGAGGCCGAGGAGGTGCTGAGCACCCCGCTCGTGAACGCCGAGGCCATAAGGGACCAGCCGCTGGCCAACTGGCACTTCCTGTTCGACCCCACCGGGATAGGCGCGGATGCCGGGACGTTCGGCCTGTCCGACACCATAAAGGGCTTCGTGCTGTCCGCGTACACGATGGGCGAGAGCAGCCTGAGGGAGGGGCGGCAGGTGGAGGTGGAGCTGCACGGCGGGTTCTCCTCCGACAAGGAGTACGACGTGAGGACCGTGCAGTCCTCCGACTCGGCCACCCTCAGGGTAATAGGCCTCGCCGTCATAGACAGCCTGGGGGACCTGGAGATAGTCGGGGTCACCCCGACCGCGCCGGAGGGCTACGGCCAGACGGCCACGGGCGACTTTCCGGTGGCCATCATATACGGGATGGCGGGGCTGGCCGCCGTCGGGGGCGGGGCGTTCTTCGTGTTCAGCAGCAGGCAGCTGAAGAAGGAGGCGGGCCAGGGCCAGACCGGGATAGACCCGGCGAGGCTCACCGGGTACCAGACGAGCGCCAGCGCCGGCGGGTACCGGACCAACAGGGGCGAGGCGCAGCTCGCCGACGACACGGACTACAGGCAGACCAGGAGCGTGTACGATGCGGCCGAGGCGCAGCCCCCGCGGCAGGCGCCCCCGCCCGCGGCGGCGGCGCCCGCGGCGGCGGCGCCCGCGGAGGACGCGGCGTGCGGATGCGCGGCCTCGGCGGACTCGGGGAACGAGTGCGACTGCCAGATGCAGGCGCACTGCCTGTGCGATGCCGCGTGCGGATGCGGGTCGCCCGTGTGCGCCGAGGCCGTCCGCGACATGTGACGCGCCGGCCCGACCGACCGACCGACCGACCGCCGCTCTGCGCAGAAAAACACCGCGCGCGCCCGCAGCGTAACGCACGGTTGTTCTGCACTCCCCGCCCGCCTCCCCGCCCCGCGGCCGCCGCGGCTCCAAACGGTCCAGGATTCGGGACCGTGCCCAAAAGCGGGGCGGGCGCGCGCGCGAGAAAAAGCCGGCCGCGCCTAGTCGATCGCGCCGCCGCGCCGGCGCTGCGCGCCCGCACGCGATCCCGGGGAGCCGCGCCGGCGCGTACGAGGTCGGCCGCCCGCTGGTCACTGGCGCGAACGCGCTTTTGTTGATCCGTATTCGTGCGTGCGGAGCGCGGGTCGCCGGCATCGTACGCCGGCGCTACACGTCACGTTATATTCCCCGCCTGCCGCGCGCGGACGCATGGAAAGGGCGGCCACGTTGGCAGGCGCGGCGGCGCTGGCGGCGCTGGCGGCGGCCGCCCCGGGGCAGGCCCACGCCCACTCCCTCTTCAACTCGGCCGAGGAGTTCATCGGCGGGTTCAGGGTCCAGATAGCCACGCTGCCCGAGTTCCCCCAGATCGGCGAGGAGTCCAAGATACTCCTGAGGATCACCGATGCCGAGTTCGAGGAGATCGACGGGTTCACCATGGGCGTGCGGTTCACCTACCACGGGGAGCAGATCAGCGCCGTGAGCCCGACGTTCGTGAGCGGCAGCCACTGGGAAACGGCGTTCGTGTTCGAAAACTCGGGAAACCACATAGTCCACGTCGACCTGTACGGGATGGGCGGCGGGGACGGAATCACCACGTACACGTTCAACGTGGGCACCCAGAGCCCGTTCGGGTACATCTTTTTCGCCGCCATAACGGTGGGAGCGGCCACCTTCGCCGTCATAATGGGATACATCTACCTGCCGAGGGCCTTCGGGCGCGGGAGCCGGACGGCGCGCCGCTGATCCCCCGGCCGGCGCGGGGCCGCCCGCATCCCTCCCGGCCGGCGCGAATGCGGATCAGCCGGGGCGTTTTCGCGCCCGCGGCCCGCAGGCACCCCGGCCCGCGCCCCGGCTACGCGGTCACGCCTCGGTCTTGATGGGCGGTTGCCGGTCTATCCTGAACGCGAACAGCGTGGTAAGCAGCATCATGGCAAACAAGAGTATTCCTATCCCCAAGTGTATGGCCACCAGCACCGCGTGCAGCAGCGTGTCTATCACCACTGCGCCCAAGGTTATCTGCACCACCACGAGCGCGGCGGCGGTGACGCTGGTGACCCTGATCGTGCGGTACGAGTTCCTGTTGAACCAAGAGCACACGGCGGTCGCCACGATCATGGCGCCGGCCACCGCGGCGACCAGCCTGTGCGTCCACTCCACAAGGTAGGCCTCGCCAGGCATCAGGCCGTCGGGGCACAGCGGCCATTCGGGGCAGGTGAGCCCCAGTCCGGCGGCCGAGACGTAGCCGCCCAAGAACATCAGAGAGTAGAGCACCACGAGGGACGAGAGTGCCAGATACTTTAGCGCCATGGCCGGCCTGCCTGCCAGGCGAACTAGCCCACGGTGACCGTGCCGACCATCCACGGGTGCACTATGCAGTAGTAGTCGAACTCGCCCGCCGACTCGAAGGTGTGCGAGAACGTGGTGCCTGCCATGAACAGGCCGCTGTCGATCTCCCCGTCGGGGCCGTCCACGTTGTTCCCGCCCGTCACGGTGTGGGCCGCGCTGTCGTCGTTGGACCACACCACCTCGGTGCCCGGCGCCACCTCCACGTGCGCGGGAATGTAGCAGGCATCGTCCCTCTCGCATCCCTTTATCGCAGTTCCCTGCGGGACGGATACCGTGACGGGCTCGGCCATCCCGGGCTCCGTGTCGCCTTCCATCCCGGGCTCCGTGTCGCCTTCCATCCCGGGCTCCGTGTCGCCTTCCATCCCGGGCTCCGTGTCGCCTTCCATCCCGGGCTCCGTGTCGCCTTCCATCCCGGGCTCCGTGTCGCCTTCCATCCCGGGCTCCGTGTCGCCTTCCATCCCGGGCTCGGCCATCCCGGGCTCCGTGTCGCCTTCCATCCCGGGCTCCGTGTCGACTTCCATCCCGGGCTCGGCCATCTCGCCTTCGGCTCCGGTGACGGTAACGGCGCCCGTCATCCACGGGTGGACGATGCAGATGTACGGGAACGTGCCCGGCTCCTCAAAGGTGTGCGAGAACGTGGCCCCCGCAACGAACAGGCCGCTGTCGAACTCGCCGCCCGGGGCCGGGGCCGGCCCGCCTGTCACTGTGTGGGCCGCGTTGTCGTCGTTGGACCACACCACCTCGGTGCCGGGCGCCACCTCCACGTGGGCGGGCACGTAGCACAGCGCGTCTGCCTCGCAACCCGCCACCGACGACCCTGCCGGCAGCGATACGGGGCCGTCGTACGGGACCGCTTCCATCTCGGCGGGGACGGGGGCCGGCTCCGCGGGGGCCGCCGGCGCCGCGGCCTCGCGCACGGGCTCCTCGGCATCGCCCACTATTATCACGCCCTCCATCCCCTGCTGGCGGTGGCCCTGGACGGTGCAGATGTAGTAGAACACGCCCTCCTCGGGCGCGACGAACTCCGCCGCGCCGCCCTGCCCCGGGTTCAGCGGGCTCGACCCGGTGCCCACCTCGGATCCCGGGTACACCGGCGCGATGCCCGAGTCGGCCGGGGTCACCCCGAACGCGTGGAACAGGGTGCCGTCGTTCACCACGTCGAACACGATCTTGTCGCCCGGTTCGGCGCGTATCACCGGGTTGTTGTCCGGCTCCCCCGGCAGCGCGTTGAACGCCATCACCCTAAAGTCGGCCGACTCCACGAACGAGAACGATACCGGTATCTCCGTCCCCGTCTCCTCCACGTCCACCGGCTCAAGGGCCTCGCCGCCGGCCATCATCTCGGCCACCGGCGGCGGCGCCGATATCCAGTAGTCCCACATGGCGAAGAATATCCCGCCGCCGGCCACGCATATGCCCAGCATTATGGCCATCATCTTGGCGGTGCGCTCGGGCGTCGTCCTGTACACGGGATCCGGCGCGCTCAGGGCGGCGCTCCCGCTCCCGCCCTCTCCGCTCACGCCCGCCATCTCCCCCTAGTGCTGCGGGTTCTTGTTCTGGTACGGATAATAGTATTTGCCCCCGAGCTTCCACGGATCGTCCATGCCCGCGGGGCGGCCCTTCGCGGACGAGTGGATCATGTTGGCCAGGAACAGCACCATGCTCACGCCTATCAGCATCGCGCCCACCGTGGCGATCTGGTTCATGGCTATCCACTCCGGGATGGCCGGGTAGTCGTACACGCGGCGCGGCATCCCGTACAGGCCCAGCACGTGCTGCGTGTAGAACACCAGGACGGCCCCTATGAACGACATTACAAAGTGGGCCTGCCCCATCTTTTCGTGGTACATGCGGCCGGTCACGTACGGGAACATGTAGTAGAGGTAGCCTATCGAGCCGAACGCGATGGTGCCCATCACGAACAGGTGGAAGTGGCCGACCACCCAGTAGGTGTCGTGCGTGGTAAAGTCAAGCGGCATGGCCGCGTTCACCACCCCGCCGGCGCCGGCCGAGAAGAACAGCGCTATCCCGCCGACCGACCACATCATGGGGGTGGCGAACCGTATGCGGCCGTTCCACATGGTGGCCAGGAAGTTGAAGACGTGCATGGCCGATGCCGGGACCGCCGCCAGCGTCCCGACCATGAACACCGTCTTTTCCGTGAACGACATGCCGGTCGCGTACATGTGGTGGGCCCACGACGAGAACCCCACTATGGCGAGCAGCACGAAGGCGAAGACCCCCGAGTTGTAGCTGAATATCGGCTTGCGCGAGAAGCGCGGTATGATCTCGTACATCATGCCGATGGCCGGTATCACCAGCACGTACACCTCGGGGTGGAACGTGAACCAGAACAGGTGGGCGTACGCGATGGGGTCGCCGCCCATGGCCGGGTTGAAGAACCCCGAGACGCCCAGCCTGTCGGTGAGGAGCATCAGCAGGGCGGCCGCGAACGTGGGTATGGCCACCAGTATTATCAGGGAGGACGACAGGAACGACCAGGCGAGCAGCGGGACCTGGCCCAGGGACATGTCCGGGTGCTTGCACTTCATTATGGTCACCACGAAGTTGATCGCCCCCAGGACGGAGGATATCCCGAGTATCTTGAGGCCGAAGATCCACATGTCGGCGGCCGGGCCCGGGGCGCTGATTATCGAGTAGGGCGGGGTCGCGTACCAAGTAAAGTCGGCGAAGCCGAGCCAGATGAGGGCGCCGGAGGGCGGGATCATCCAGAAGGCGATGGCGTTGAGCTTGGGGTACGCCATGTCCTTGTACCTCACCATTATCGGCACGAAGTAGTTGCCCACGGCCGAGGCGAACGGGAGTATGAACAGGAATATCAGCGTGGTCCCGTGCACGGTGAATATGCGGTTGAAGGTCATCGAGTCCGCTATGAACTGGGATCCCGGCAGGAACAGCTCCACGCGTATGGCCAGGGCCAGGGCCCCGCCCAGGAACAGGAAGGCCAGCGAGGTTATCAGGTACAGGAGGCCCACGTCGGTGTGGTGGGTCGAGAACATTATCTGCCAGACGGGGCGCGGCCTCTGCATCTCCAGCGTCATTGCGCTCCCCCTCCGGCTCCCCGCCCGGCCGGCGCCGCTCGCGGCATCATGCCGCCGGCTCCTCCACGTACAGCGTCGCCCGCATGTTGTAGTGTATGAGCCCGCAGTACTCCCTGCACTGTATGTCGTGCTCGCCGGCCTCGGTCGGGGCGAACCACACCGTGTTGACGCGGCCCGGCACGGCGTCCATCAGGACCACGTAGTCGTGTATGTTGAACGAGTGTATCACGTCCGTGGACACTATCTCGAACTTGTACGCCTTTCCGGCCTCCACGTGCAGCTCGCCCACCTCGGTGGTGCCGTCCTCGTGCTCGAACGTCCAGAACCACTGCTGGCCGGTCACCCGTATGACCTCGGCGTCCTCGGGGACGTGCTCCACCAGCCTCTCCACGTTCCAGGCCTCGGCGCCCACCCACACCAAGAGGGCCACCACCACCCCGATGTACACCCATTCCGGCCAGTTCGAGTGACCTCCCAACTACCATTCACCCTTTTCCTCGTACGGGGTGGGCTTTGCGTTGG
Source organism: uncultured Candidatus Cenarchaeum sp. (assembly GCA_958295735.1). GTDB lineage: Archaea > Thermoproteota > Nitrososphaeria > Nitrososphaerales > Nitrosopumilaceae > Cenarchaeum. The sequence continues at coordinate 1,557,469 of OY282369.1, read as the reverse complement.
GGTTGGACTCGCGGAACCGCCACACCTGCCAGACCATGGTCCCGGACACGATCGCCCCTATGGTGAACGCCACCACCATGAGCCGGAAGAACAGGTTCCATATCTCCACCCTGCGGTCCAGGTACTCGCCCGGCTCGTCCCCCGCGGCGTGCGCCTGCATGGCCGTTGCCGGCGGCACGGCAACCAGGACCGCCACAAGCAGCGCAGTGATTCCCCTCATGCCGAGCGGATCCGCTCGCCTGAAAATTCTATTTAAGGGTTTGGAGGTAGCCGGGCGGATTTTCGGCCCGCCTACCAGGCCCGCGAGAGCCGCGACGGATCCATGACGTTCAGCGCGCGGAGGAAGAGCGGCCCGCGGCCCCCGCGCGCGCCGTCCCCCTTCCCGTTGCCGCCGCCGTCCCAGTCGAAGACCGTGAGCGAGGCGTTCGCCACCACCAGCTCCAAGAGGAACCGCGGATCCGGATCCACCGCCTCGGAGAGCGCCGCCTTTATGGGATCCATGTGGGTCACCAGCAGGACGTTCTCGCCCGGGTGCTCGCGCCCCACCTCCTCCACCATGCCCATCACGCGCCTCTTCACCATGCCGAAGGTCTCCACCCCGTTGTGGGCCAGCTCCAGGTCGCCCGAGTAGAACTTCAGGAAGACGTTGCCGTGCCGCGAGAGCACGTCGTCGTACCCCATGCCGGTGAACTTTCCCATGTCCAGCTCTATGAGGCGATCGTCCGGCACGGCGGGGGCGGAGGCGCCCCCGTCCATGGCCTCCGAGACGATCCCCGCGGTCTGGACGGCCCGCTCCATCGGGCTCGTGTATATGCGCGATATGCCCATGCCGGCGGCCATCGCGGCCGCCGCCTTGGACTGCTCCACGCCCTCCTCGGTGAGGCGCACCCCCGGGGACCTGCCGGCCAGGATCCTCTCGGTGTTGTTTCTGGCCTGGCCGTGCCTCAGAAAGACTATCAGGCCCATCCGGGCCGGGCCCCAAGTAGAGATAATAATAAGATTGTCGGGGCCCCGGCCGTGGGCAGGACGATCGGCATAATAGGGGGCACCGGCGGGATGGGCCGCGGGTTCGCCCTGCGGTGGTGCAGGAAGAACGACATACTCGTGGGGTCGCGCGACGGCGGCAGGGCGGCCGAGGCGGCGGCCGCGTACGCAAAGGCGGCGGCCGAGGCGTACGGCGCGGAGGCGGTGCGGGGCAGCATCTCGGGGGCCGACAACCGGTCGGTGGCCGCCGGGAGCGACGTCCTGGTGCTGTCCGTGCCGTACGAGGGCGCCGAGGCCGCCTGCGCGGAGCTCCTGCCGGCCGCGCGGCCGGACTGCATCGTGGTGTCCCCCATAGTCCCCATGGTGAGGACCGAGGCGGGCTTTGAGTTCATCCCCGTGAAGGACGGCAGGCCCTCCTCGTACGACATAGTGGCCGCCCACGCCAGGGACAGGAGCATGGTGGTCTCGGCGTTCCACGTCATATCGGAGAAAAAGCTCGCCGACCCGTCGAGGAGCCTGGACTGCGACATCTTCGTCTGCGGCGACGGCAGGGAGGCCGTCGAGGCGGTGTGCGATCTCGTGAGGCAGATAGAGGGGCTCCGGCCCGTGCGCCTCGGGCCCGGCTCCCTGTCGTACATGGCGGAGATCGCCACGCCGCTGCTCCTCAACGCCATGTCGAGGAACGGCATCAGGAACCCGGGGATAAAGATCGTCTAGGATGGGCGGCTTTGGCGGCGGTGGCGTGAGGCGTGGGCCCCGGGCTCGGCGCCGGCCGCACGCGGCGGGGGAGGAACTGGTACACGGCCATGGGCGTGCTGTTCATAGTGTCCGCGTCCATAGTGATGGCCAGGCAGCTCGTGCTGTGGACGCCCGACTTTGTGGCCGAGTTCCTGGTCAGCCCGGAGTTCACGAACGAGAAGGTCTCGGCGGGGATGATCGCGTTCGGCTGCATCCTGCTGGCGATCGGGCTCAGGAGCGGGGAGGAGGGAAGGGGCGGTGACATCAGGCGGCGCGGCTGACCCCGCGGGCGGGGCGGCCTGGCGCGAGGGGTTCCTCGGGCGGTGCAAGATGCTCAGGCTGGCCACCGTCGGCCCCGGCGGCGAGCCCCACGTGGCGCCGGTCTGGTACATGTACGAGGGCGGAAAGGTGTACGTGGGGACGGGCTCCCGCACGAAAAAGGCCCGCAACCTGCGGCGGGAGGGGGCCAGGGCCGCCTTTTGCGTCGACGTGGGCGAGGCCTCGCCGGACATAGAGGGCGTCAGCGGCGCCGGCGCGGCCGCGCTCATAACGGAGCCGGGGCGCGTCAGGGACCTGGCCTCGCGCATACTGCTGCGCTACTACGGATCCCTGGAGGAGCCGGCGGCCGCGGAGCTGCTCGCCGAGACGGACTGCGTGGTGGAGATCACGCCCGAGCCGCGGCTGTACGCCCGGTGGCGGTACTGACGCCGCGGGGCGGGCCCGCGGCTAGCGGGCGCGCGAGGCCTCGCGGACAAAGTCCTCCAGCCCGTCCATGGCGCGCCCGAGGACATCCTCGCCCGGGAGGAAGACCAGGCGGACGTGCCACGAGCCGTACCGCGCGCCGAACCCCGATCCGTGCACCGCGAGGACGCCCTTCTCGCGGAGGAGCCCGAGCACAAAGTCCCTGTCCGAGCGGAACCGCGCCCGGATCCCCGCGTCGTCTATGCGCGGGAACGCGTAGAACGCGCCCCGCGGCACCGTGCACGACACGCCGGGGATGCCCTCCAGCCGGCGCGCCACGAGGTCGCGCCTCTTCCTGATCTCCGAGACGAACGCGGCGACGTACCCCTGCGGCCCCCTCAGCGACTCGAGCGCCGCGTGCTGGACCGGCAGGCTGGTCGATATGCGGACGCGGGCGAGCTTCGGGAGATGCTCGCGCAGCCCGTCCAGCGCGGCGCAGCCCCCGTTGAGGCAGACGTACCCGGCGCGCCAGCCCGACATGAGGTGCGATTTCGAGAAGCCGTTGAGCAGGACGACCGGCGAGTCGGGCGAGGCGGCGGCGCCCACCCCCTCGAACCGCCCCTCGAACGTTATGCGGTCGTATATCTCGTCGCACACGACGTACAGGCCGTGCTCGGCCGCGGCGTCGAGGACGCGCCGCATCGAGGAGGCGGAGAGGACCGCGCCGGTCGGGTTGCCGGGGCTGATCAGGCAGACGGCGACGGTCCGCGGCGTTATCTTGGAGCGGAGGTCGTCCACGTCGGGCTCGCCGGTGGCGGGATCCGTGGCGAACTCGACGGGGACGGCGCCGTGGAGCCGCGCGTACGAGGCGTACGGCGGGTAGTACGGGCCCTGGAGCAGCACCTCGTCGCCCTCCTCCGCGACGGACGCGATCACCATGTCCAGCGCCTCGGAGACGCCGTTGGTCACCAGCACGTCCTCCCCGGACGCGGGAAGCCCCTTGGCGCTCTCCTTGGCGGCTATGGCCTCGCGCAGCTCCGGCAGCCCCTCGGAGGCCGCGTAGAAGTTCTGGCCCTCCCGGACCGCGCGCACCAGCGCCTCCCTGACGTTGCGGGGCGGCTGGAACCCGAACTGGACGGGATCGCCTATGTTCAGGTAGTCTATGCTCCTCCCCGCGGCCTCCAGCTCCCCGGCGGCCGACACCACGTCCCGTATGGCGTACTCGACGCCGGCCACCCTCCCAGATACCCGCATCGCAAGGCATTATTTGCGCCGCTTTAAAACCCTGCCCGCGGGCCCGTTGCACAGTCCGGACAGTGCGGGCGGCTTCGGACCGCCAGGCCGGGGGATCGAAGCCCTCCGGGCCCTTCGGCGCGGCCGTCGCGGCCGCGCCAAATCAATATATGCCGCGCGGCGCGCGCCGGCGCGTGGTTCCCGGGATAGGGCTCATGAAGAGGAGGCTGGAGACCGAGGAGTCCGCCGTCTCCCTGGCCCTCTCGGCCGCGGCCAAGAGGCACGGCGCCGCCGCGGCCTCGGCGAGGGTCCTGGAGACAAAGTACCACGGCGATGCCGGCGACTGGTACGTGGCGCTGGGCTGGGACGCGGGCCGGGGGGAGGCCAGGGCCGTGTTCCGCATGGACTCCGTCACGGGGACCGTGACGGGGATCACCGAGGTTTGACCACCCCGCGGGGCCGCGCGACCGAGGCCGTGGTGCTCGGCGGCTCGCGGGGGATCGGCGCGGCGATCGCCGGGGCGCTCCGCGGCATGGGCTGCAGCGTCACCGCCGCATCCAGCGCGGACGTGGACACGTCGGACCTCGACGGCGTGGAGAGGTTCGCCGCGGCGCATCCCGAGACGGACGTGCTCGTGCTCAACACAGGCGGGCCGCCCCCCATGCGGTTCGAGGAGGTCACCAGGGCGGACTGGGAAAAGTACCACAACCAGCTGTTCCTCGGGTTCTGCATCCTGGCGCGCGGCATAACGGTGAGGAACGGCGGGTACCTGTTCCTCATAAGCTCCGCCGTGGTCAAGGAGCCGGATCCCAGGCTGGTCGTGTCGGGCGCGTACAGGTCGGCGTTCAGCAGCGTCTTCAAGGTGCTCAGCAGGGAGTACGCGGCGCGGCGCGTGAGCTGCGTGAACATAGCGCCCGGCCCCATCGACACCGACCGCACCAGGGAGCTCGTCGACGATCCGGCCGCGCTGGCGGCCACGCTGCCGTCGGGCAGGCTCGGGGATCCGCGGGAGATAGGCGGCCTCGTGCGCGGCATAGTGGAGAACGGCGTCTCGTACATCTCGGGCGCCGTGATAGACTTTGACGGCGCCTCGTCGCGCCACGTCTTTTGACCGCGCGCGGCCGCCGTCCCGGGGCATCCCGGGCGGCGGGCGCGCCGGGGGCCGAGAATGGGCCGCCTCGCCCGGCCGGAAACGGCGCCTCCGCCCCGCCGCGTGGCCCCGACGATCGCCCGCGCGGGGCGGATCGTCGGCCGCGCGAGCGCGGACGGCGGCAGGCGCCTCCCCGCTGCCGGGCGCGGCGGCGCGCTTTCGGCGCGCAGGCTTACGTCCAAACCGAAACCACGCCTAGCAACGGCAGGCCACCCCGCGATCTCACGCCCAGATCACGACGGACGTAAGTCTACACCTTTCGGCTTCCGGCGCCGGCTCACGCGCCCGATCCGACGGCCGGGGGCGGCGGGGCCGCCGCCGCCGCGGGCGGCGAGTCGCGGACCACCAAGAGCCCCCCGTCGCGCAGCTGCTTCACCAGCTGCATGACCTCCTTTTCGACCTGGCCCCTCTGCATGCCGGTCTGGCGCGCGAAGACGTCCACCAGATCGGTGATCCGGCGCTGGCCGTTGCACGACTTCCAAAAGTCTATGATCGCCTGGTTCACCATGAAGCCCTGGTCGTGCTCGTTGGCGAGCACCATGGAGCCGTCCTCCTGGCGCACCAGCTTGCCCACGCCCTGCGGCATCGCCGTCTCGTAGTTGACCGGGGCGGGGCCCTCGCCGCCGGACCCCCCCATGCTCTTCAGCGTCTTCCTGGCCTCCTCGGAGAGCTTGTCCATGGTCCACGGGGGATCCCACACCACGTCCACGCTGACGCCGTTCACGCCGGGCACCCTCTTGGCGTACCGCGTGACGTCCGAGACGAGCGTGTCGTGCAGGGGGCAGCCGCGCGTGGTCATCGTCATGCGGATGCTGACGTCGTTGTTGCCGGCCACGTCTATCCCGTACACGAGGCCCATGTCCACTATGTTGATGGGCACCTCCGGGTCCATGCACTGCCGGAGCGAGTCCCGCACCGCCTCCGCCGTGACCGCCACCATGCGGCAGGGTTATGAAAAAAGGATAAAAACTTTCTAAAAGTTAGCTTTGATTAACTCCGCCCGGCCCCGCCCCGAACAGCCCCGCGATGGACTCCTCGTACGGGGGCCCGGCCACGCCGCGCTCGGTGATTATCCCCGTCACCAGGTCAGGAGGGGTCAGGTCAAAGGCGGGGTTGATCGCCCCGACCCCCACGGGGGCGGTCCGCGCGCCCCCCGCGGAGGTCACCTCGTCCGGCCCCCTCTGCTCTATGGTGACGTCGCCGGGGCTGCTGCCCATGTCGAACGTCGAGAGCGGGGCGGCCACGTAGAACGGGATGCCGTGGCGCCCCGCCATGACGGCCACCTGGTACGTGCCTATCTTGTTGTACACGTGGCCGGTCCGCAGGATGCGGTCGGCGCCCACCACCACGCGGTCCACCAGCCCCTCCGCCATGGAGTACCCGACTGCCGTGTCCGGGACGAGGCGGACGTCTATGCCGTCCCGCTGGAGCTCGAACGCGGTGAGGCGCGAGCCCTGCTGGACGGGGCGCGTCTCGGTCGCTATGACGCGCACGCCCTTGCCCCCGTCCCGCGCGGCGCGCACCACCCCGAGGGCCGTCCCGTACGCGACGGTGGCCAGCGCGCCGGCGTTGCAGTGCGTCATCACGGTGTCCCCGTCGCGGAACAGCTCCGCGCCGCGGCGGCCCAGCTCCATGTTCGTCCTGACGTCGTCCTCGGCCATCGCCTTGGCCGCCTCCACCACCGCGGCCCTCACCTCCCCGGCGGCGGAGAGGGAGGGATCCCTGGCCGCCCGCATGGCCGCGTCCAGGGCCCAGCGGAGGTTGACGGCGGTCGGCCTAGTCCCCAGCAGCTCCTCGTACGCCGCGTCCAGGTCCGCGAGGAGCTCCCCCCTGGACTCGGCGGCGCTGCGCGAGGCCGCGAGCGCCAGGCCGAACGCGCCGGAGACCCCGATGGCCGGCGCGCCCCTGACCACGAGCCCGCGTATGGCCTCGGCCACCTGCGAGTGGCCGGTGCACTCCACGAACGACAGCCGGCCGGGAAGCCGCGTCTGGTCTATCATCACCACGGTCCCCCCGTCCCTCCACTCCACGGTCCTCAGGCCGGGATCCCCCGCCGCCGCGCCGCCCCGATCCAACGGCGCCCCCGCCGCCGGGCCGGTTATAACGTGTGCGGCGGGGAATGGGCGCCCCCGTCCATGACATATATTCAGACCGCGGGCCGCCGCCCGCATGGCCGACGCGGCCCGCCCTGCACTGGCCGGGAGCGACGCGTCCCGCATGCACGAGGTGTACGACGCGTGGCCGCGGATAGCCGCGGAGGAGTACGAGAAGGGAAAGGAGGGGGGGGAGAGCGCGGGCGGCGCCGCCGACGGGGCGCGGCACGTGGTATTCGCCGGGATGGGCGGCTCCGGGGCCGTGGGCGACACGCTGGCCGCCGTCATGTCGCGGACCGGCGTGCACGTCGACGTGGTGAAGGGCTACCTGCTCCCCAGGACCGCCGGCCCCGGCAGCCTCGTGGTGGCCACCAGCGTCTCGGGCAACACCGAGGAGACCCTGAGCGTGCTCGCGGCCGCCCGCGGGGCGGGATGCAGGACCGTGTCGTTCTCGGACGGCGGCAGGATGGAGGAGTACTGCCGCGGGAACGGGATGCCCCACGTGGGGGTGGCCGGGCGGCACTCGCCGCGCGCCTCCTACGCGGCATTCCTGTACGGGATGCTCGGGGCGCTCGGGCCCTCGCTGCCGGTGAGGGAGGGCGACGTGCGGGAGTCCATATCCGAGATGGGGCGGCTCGCGGCCAGGATCGCCTCGCGGGCCCCCGGCGGCGGGGCCAACCCCGCCGTCGAGCTCGCCCGGTGGATCGCCGGCCCCGCCGTGGTGTACTACCCGTGGGGGCTGCGCGCCGCGGCCGTGAGGCTCAAGAACTCGCTGCAGGAGAACGCCAAGATCCACGCCATGGTCGAGGACGTCATCGAGGCGTGCCACAACGGGATAGTCGCGTGGGGCGCGGGGGCGGGCGGCACGCACAGGCCGGTCATGGTCAGGGGCGCCGACGACCACCCCAAGACCAAGGAGAGGTGGGAGATCCTGCGCGAGTTCTTCGGGGAGGAGGGCATAGGGTACCACACGGTCTACTCGCCGGGGGGCGGCATACTCACCAAGGTGGCCGGCCTGGTGTACCTGTTCGACTATGCCAGCATGTACAGGGCCGCCCTGTCCGGGATCGATCCCACGCCGGTGCGCGCCATCGACTTCGTCAAGGAGCGGCTGGCGCGGCGGGCGCTGGGGAGTCGGCAGTGGGCCCACGGGGATTTGAACCCCGGATCTTCGCCGTGTAAGGGCGACGTCATGACCGATCTGGACCATGAGCCCGGGCGCGCTCCCCGCAAAAATCCATTTAAACTTTGAGGGATCGCGGGGCCGGCCGCGGCGGGCGGGCGGGCGGCGGGCAAGGCACAAAAGAGGCGGGCGCGCGGGCGGGCGCCGTGTCCGGCGGCGTACTGTTCTTCACGAGCTCCGTAGGGCTGGGCCACGCGTCGAGGGACGCGGCCGTCGGCGCGGCGCGCGGCCTGGAAGGCGCCCGCACGAGGTTCGTCTCGGGGGGCGGGGCGGGGCGGCTCCTCGCGGCGCACGGCCTGGACGTGGAAGAGGCGTACACCATGCCGGACTTTGACGTCAGGGACGGCCGGCTGCGGGGGGCGGGCGCCTGGCTGTGGAGGTACGCCCTGCACTACAGGACGTCCAAGAAGAGGGCGGCGGCGCTGATACGGGACCGCCGGCCGGATCTGGTGGTGGGCGACGAGGACTATGCGGCGCTGGCCGCGGCCCAGGATGCCGGCGTCAGGACGGTCCTGATCACCGACGTGTCGGAGGTCAGGTTCGGCGCGCGCGGAATCGGCGGCATCCTGGAGCGGGAGGCCAACCGGTCCATGCGGCGGATAGCCGCGGGATGCGGGGCGGTCATAGTCCCAAAGAATGGGAGGGGGGAGGGGAACGTCTCGTACGCGGGGCCGATAGTGCGGATCCCGGGACGCCCCAGGGACGCCCTGCGGGAGGCGTTCGGGTTCGCGGGGCCGACCGTGCTGGCGTGCGTCGGGGGAACCGGCGCGGGGGGATTTCTCCTGGAGGCGGTGGCGGGGATCGCGCCCGCCCTGGAGGCCGACGGGATACGCGCGGTCGCCGCGGCGGGGCCGCGCCTCGGGGGAAAGGGGGCGGCCGGCGGCGTGCGGGACGCCGGCTTCGTGCCCAACCTGCACGAGATGATCCTCGCGGCCGATCTGGTCGTCTCCCTGGCAGGGAGATCCACCATTGACGAGTGCGGGGCGTTCGGGACGCCCGGCGTCTTCCTCCCCATAGGGGGGCACTTTGAGCAGGAGGACAACGCGCGCGAGGAGGGGTTCTCCCGCGGCGACCTGGGCCGCCTGGAGGAGCTCGTCCGGGCCGGCCTCGCGCGGGGCAGGGGGGCGCCGGGGGATCTGGGGGGCGCCGAGAGGGCGGCCGGAACGATCAGGAGGATTCTGGAGGGCGGGTAGGGGGGGGGCGGATGCCGGGGGGCGCGGCGCGGCGGTACGCGCCCGCCTTCCGCCGCCGCCGCGTCCCGCGGCCGCCCCGATCCGGCCCGCGGGCCGCGCGGTCCGGGCCTGACCGCGGTATGAAGCCACGCGCCCGTCAGCCGCAGGCGTGAAAACGCCTTCGCTGATCCGGATCCGCGCCGGCCGGCGGCCTTTGTTCGCCGTATGAACTCCGTGAACGTGAAAACGCCTTCGCTGATCCGGATCCGCGCCTAGGGAGCGGGGTTTCCGGCCTCGCACGGACCGCGGGAGATCATGTTTTAATAAACACGCGGCCGCGCGGCCGCCATGGCCGGCGGCAGGCTCGTGGTGGCCAAGTTCGGCGGGAGCGCCCTCGGCCCGGACGGGCTGTCGATCCCGGCGATAGTGCGGCGCGTGGCGGAGCTGAAGAGGGACGCCAAGGTGGCCTGCGTGTTCTCTGCTCCCCTCACCGCGGACGGGGAGGCGGGATCCCCGCGCTCCATCACCGACATAATGCTGGGCCTGGGCGCGCGCGCCGAGTCCGGAAGGGACGCGGACATGGCGGGGATCAGGGCCGCGTACGAAAGGATAGCGGGGACGGTGGCGCCCGACCGCCGGGACGAGTGCAGGCGGACAGTTGCCGCGTGCCTCGAAAGGGCCGCCTCCGCCCTGCGCGCGGCGGGGGAGAAGCGCGAGTTCGCCGACGAGGTGCGCTCCGTCGCGCTGGCATTCTCCGGCGAGCTGCTCATCTCCCAAGTGATGAACCACGTGCTGGGGGGGCTCGGGATGAGGTCGGCCCACGTGCCCTTCGAGTCGTGGCCCATAATAACGGACTCCAACATAGAGTCGGCCAACTTCTTGGCGGCCGAGTCCGCGAGGCGCCTGGGCCCCCTGGAGGAGCTGCTCGCGCGCAACGACGTGGTGACGATGGGCGGGTTCATCGGCAGGACTGCCGGCGGGGCCGCCACCACGTACGAGAGGGGCGGCTCGGACAGGACGGCCGCGGACCTGGGCATACTGCTGCACAAAAAGTACGACGCCAGGATCGATCTGGAAAAGGACAGCTCCGTGGTCTCGGCGGACCCCAAGGTGGTCTCGGAGGGCCTGAGCGACGTGCCGAGCCTCTCGTACAACGAGGCCCGGCTGGCGGGAATGTTCGGCATGAAGATAATAGACCCGGTGGCCATAAAGGAGATACTGGAGAACGGGGTGGACATACCGGTCGCCGTGACGGACATGAACCGCCCGGCGAGGGCCACCGTGGTCCAGAGGGCGCCGCCGGATGCCGGCGGCCACCCCGTCAAGATCGTGACCGGGAAGGGCAACTGCGCGATATTCAGGGCGGAGGCCGACGCGGCGGCGCGGCTCCTCGTGTCGCTGAAGAAGGACAAGAGGTACGGCGAGTTCGTCACGCTCTCGCCGTTCACGAGGGACGGCGCCGAGTTCACCAGGCTGCTGTTCCTCGACGCGGACTATGTGCGGCGCAACGAAAAGTACTTCCTCGGGTTCGACTCGCTGGCCACCACAACGTACGGCCGCGGCGTGGTCACGCTGATAGGGGACCGGATGTGGAGGGCGCGCCACGTGGCGGCGCGCAGCAGCGCCAAGCTGGGGCAGGAGGGCATCAACATACTGAACATGGATGCGCAGGAGGAGACGTCCCGCATAATCATAATCATGGAGGACAGCGGGGACGCCGTGCCCCGCGCCGTGCGGGCCATACACGACGAGAGGGCCGGCATGGGCGGCGGGGACGGGCCGCCCCCGCGATTATGATGTTGGCAGAGCTGGATTTTCACCAGTCTCACCAACTCGGGTTTTTTCTTGGGCCTTATCTAGAGTTAGCCCCGGCGTTACCCAAAACACGCTGCTTGTATCTCGCGGCATGGCTATTTAGGCTTGTGCTATATAGATCGGTATAAGGTCAGCGCCCCCACGCCCCATGCGCGAATCTGGATCAGCGAAGTCTTTTTCACGCCTGCGGCTGGCGGGTGCGTGACCTCATGCATGGATCGGCGGGTTGCCGCGCGCCGCGGCCGGCCCGCGGGGCCGGGGAAGCGCGGGCGCGGGGGCGCGGGCGGATCCCGGGGCCGGCCGGGGCGCCGCGCGTCGCAACTCTAAATTAGCGGGATCGGAGGCCGCCGGCATGAAGGAGGGCGGCAGGATATGGATGAACGGCAGGCTCGTGCCGTCCGGGGATGCAAAGGTGCACGTGATGACCCACTCCCTGCACTACGCGACGGCCGTGTTCGAGGGGCTGCGCTGCTACAACGCCCGGGGGACGGGCCCGTCGATCTTCCGCCTCGGCGACCACGTGGACCGCCTGTTCAGGTCGGCCGGCATGTACTCCATGCGGATCCCGTACACGAGGAGGCAGATCGCGGACGCGGTGGCCGACACCGTGAGGGCGAGCGGCCTCAAGGAGTGCTACATACGGCCCATAGCGTACTACGGGTACGGGCAGATGGGGCTGACCCCGCCGAGGAACTGCGTCGACGTCGCCATAGCCTGCTGGGAGTGGAAGATGGGGGAGTCGAAGGCGGGCAGGGTCACCGGGGCCAGCTGCAAGGTGTCGAGCTGGACGAGGATCGACGGGAGGTCGCAGCCGGCCAGGGCCAAGGCATCCGCGAACTACGCCAACGCGGCCCTGGCCAGGACGGAGGCGCTGGAGGCGGGATACGACGAGGCCATAATGCTCAACTCGGCGGGCAAGGTGGCGGAGGGCAGCGCCGAGAACATATTCGCGGTGAGGGGCGGCGCCATGACCACGCCGCCGGCCAGCGCGGGCATACTCGAGGGCATAACCAGGGACAGCGTCATGCGGATAATAGAGGCGGACGGGGGCAGCGTGGCCGAGGCCGATCTGGACAGGGAGGACCTGTACGCGGCCGACGAGGTCTTCATGGTGGGGACGGCCGCCGAGGTAAAGGCGGTGTCCAGGATAGACCGCGTGAGAATATCGGGCGGGCGCCCCGGCAAGGCGACCCGCGCCCTGCAAAAGTCGTTCATCGGCGCGGCCACCGGCCGGGACGAGAGGTTCGCCTCGTGGCTCACGCCGGTCGCGCGGTGAGCGCCGTGGCCGCGGGGGAGGAGTCGGAAGGCGCCTGCTGGTTCTGCAGGAGGGGCCGCTGCTCCGAGTGCATGGTGGAGGTGCCCACCGAGGGGCGCTCCGAGGGGCCCCACGACTGCTCCTTCGGAACCGTGATGGTGAAGTGCGGCTGCGCCCACCGCGGCGGCGGCGGCGCGTAGGGGGAGGCGCCGGCACACGGACGACTCGCGCTGGGAGCGCCACGCCGGCGAGGCCGACTCGAACTACAACAGGGCGTTCGCCGAGTTCGTCAGGGACCTGGCCGTTTCGCTCAGATGCCGCGGCGTCCTGGAGGTGGGCTGCAACGCGGGGAACGACCTGAGGCTGCTCGCGGGGCGGGCCAGGGCGGTCGGGCTGGACTACAATCCCGCGATAGCCCGCGTCGCGGCGGCGAGGCTGGGGCCGGCGGCCCTGGTCGCGGCGGGCGCCGCAACGCGCATGCCGTACGGGGACTCGTCCGTGGACATGGTGTTCACCCACGGGTTCTTCAACCACCTCGACGACCGCGGGGTGGAGGCGGGCATCGACGAGGTGCTCAGGGTGGCCGGCAGGTACGCGGCAAGCTGCGAGCTGCTCGAGGCCGGCGGGGAGGACGGCAGGGGAAGGAACATGTACGAGGCGTGGTCGCGGCGGAGGGTGAAGATAATCAGCAACGTGGAGATGCACGGGGACATCGATCCCGCCAGGCCGAGGTTCCTGCTGGTGAAGAAGATCCGGGACGCCGCGGCGGCGCCCCGGCCGCGCGATCCAGGCCCGCGGGCCGGCCGCGGCTGACGCGGGGCCGGCCGCGCCGGGGCCTTCGGCCCGGATGCCCGGCGGCCGCTTGGCGGGCGGCCGCGCAGGGCCGGGCGCGGCAGCGCGGGCGGATCGGGCCTTTCGGACGCGGGGCCGGGAGGCGCGCCTCCCCGGCCGCGCAGGGCGGGGGGGGACGCGGCGGCCCGGCCGCGCCGGGACGGCCCGCCGCCGCCGCGCAGCCCCGCCCGGCATTTTCCCCCGCGGGCCGCCGGGATCCCTCCCCCGCCCAGTCCCGCTTTTTTCCGAGGCCGCCCGGGGGCTATTTCCCCCCCGCGCGGGGCAGCCCGGTGGGGAGGGAAAACACCCCCGGCTTGCCGTGCTCCACGCCGGAGTTTTTCTTTGCGCGCGCGGGCCAGGACGGAGATCCGCGGGGCTGACTCGAAGCCGCGCTGCCCGCGGCCCTCGAGATCCGCCGCGAGTTGCCCGCGCCGGTCCGCGTCCGGCAGGCACTCCCGCCCGCGCCCCCCGCGCCCGCGCCTCGCGCCCGCGCCCCCCGCCCGGGCGCGCATCAGCCGCTTGCACATAGTGGGCTTGTCGCGGTCGGGGCTCCCCCCGATCCCGGCCGCCGTCCCGCACTCCTCCCCCCGCACGCGCGCGTGCGGCCCGTCGCCCTCCCCGGGGTCCGTCTCTCCCCCCGCCCCCCGCGGCATCGCTCCGGGCATCCCATGCCGGCGTTCGGGAGGAACCCTCGCCCCGTCTTCCATTCTCGCCGCGGCCGCGCGGCGTGGAAGGCCCCGGCCCGCCGGCGGCCCCGCCCTTACTCGACGTAGTGGTGGTGCACCAGGCTGTCGTAGAACCGGACGGACTTTATGTTGACGAACTCCAGCATGCCGTACCGCGAGAGCTCCCTGCCGAACCCGCTGTGCTTTATCCCGCCGAACGGGATGCGCGGGTCGGAGACCACCACGTTGTTCACGCTCACGATGCCCGACTCGACGCGGCGCGACAGCCTCTCCGCCCTCGCCAAGTCGGTCGACCACACGCTGGCCCCCAGGCCGAACTCGGTGCCGTTGGCCATGCGCACCGCCTCGCTCTCGTTCTCCACCACCGTTATGGGAGCCACGGGGCCGAAGGTCTCCTCCCGGGCGATCCTCATGTCCGGCGTCACCCCGGTCAGTATCGTGGGGCTGTAAAAGTAGCCCCTGTCCCACGCCTGCGAGCCCCCCAGCACCACCTGCGCCCCTTTGGAGACGGCGTCGTCCACTATGCCCGATATGGACTCCAGGCCGTCCCTGCTGGACAGGGGGCCGACGTCCGTCTGGGCGGACTCGGGGTCGCCCACCCTGAGCAGCGCCGCCTTTTTGGCGAACTTTTCGACGAACTCGTCCGCCACGTTCTTGGCCACGAAGAACCTCTTGGATGCTATGCAGCTCTGGCCGCAGTTGATGAAGCGCCCCTTGACCGCGCCGTCCGCCGCCTTGTCTATGTTGGCATCCTCCAGCACGATGAACGGGTCGCTGCCGCCCAGCTCGAGCACGCACTTTTTCAGGTTGGCCGACGCCAGCTGGGCCACCTTCGCCCCCGCCTCGGTGCTTCCGGTGAACGTGACGGCGCTCACGTCCGACTCTATGAGGTGGGTGGCCGAGTCGACGCTGCCCACCACCGTCTGGAATATCCCGTCCGGGAACCCGGACTCGGCGAACGCCTTTTCCATCTCCAGCCCGCACTGCATGGTGACGCGGGAGGGCTTCATGACGATGGTGTTGCCGGCCATCAGGCAGGGGGCCGCGAAGCGCAGCGCCTGCCAGTACGGGAAGTTCCACGGCATTATGGAGCCGACCACGCCCAGCGGCTCGAACGTGAGGAAGCTCTTGCGGGCGTCCGTGTGGAGCACCTCCTCGTTCAGGAAGCTGTCCGCGTGGTCCGCGTAGAACTCCAGCGCCCAGGCGCACTTTTCCACCTCGCCGATCGACTCCTTGAGGACCTTGCCCATCTCCCTGGTGGCCGTCAGCGCCAGCTTTTCCTTGTTGGACTTTATGTACTGCACCAGGTTGTACACGTAGCTGCGCCGCTTTTCGTAGTCCCTCTTCCACCCGTTGAACGCCCTCTTCGCCACGTCGACCATGCCCAGCACGCGGTCCCTGCCCATCGGGTCGTACGTGGCGAGCTGCTCCTCGGTGGCGGGGTTGACGGTGGTGATCTGCTGGCCCACGGAAGACCGCCGGGCAGCCCTAATTTAATTGGGTTTTTCGCGGCGCCGCCCCGGCGCGGGCGGGCTGGGGAAGGCTAGTATGGCGGGGCGCGGGGGGGCGCCCGCTGAACACGAAGATGATCCCCATGGCGTCCGCGGCGGCCGCGGCGGTAGTCGCGGGGGTGGTGGTGGCCAACGTTCCCTGGCCGGAGGCCGCCGAGGAGGCGGGCTCGTCCTGGATATACTCGGGGCCGGTCGGCGTGTCCCAGTACGAGCACAGGCTGGGCGAGAGCGTGTACCTGACGGTGGCCGGCCTGCGGCAGGGGGAGGCCGGGAAGATCGGCGTGTTCACGCCTAACGGCACCCTGTACAGGTCGTTCGACTACAACGGCTCCGAAAAGACGTCCTTCAACCAGTACTTCCTGCCGGACACCAAGGAGTCCCTCGGGGTGTGCACGCCGGAGCAGCTGGTCGGCGTGTGGGCGGTCGTGTTCGCCGACGGCGCGCATCCCCCCCTCCCGTTCAGGGTGACCGGCGAGTGGGTGGAGTCGGCCGGGGACACCATCACCGAGGAGTGCTGACTCCCGCCACCTCCACCTCGTTGTGGAAGCACGTGCGCTCCCCCGTGTGGCACGCGGGGCCCGACGGCTCGGCCACGTACACCACGGCATCCGAGTCGCAGTCCACCATTATCCGCGTGACCCTCTGCGTGTTTCCCGACTCCTCCCCCTTCATCCACAGCCTGTTCCTGGACCTGCTCCAGAACCAGGAGTTGCCCGTCTTCCTCGTGAGCTCCAGCGACTCCCTGCTGGCGTACGCCAGCGTCAGCACCTCCTTCGTCGACGCGTCCTGCACCACCACGGGCACCAGGCCGCCGCCCTTCTCGAAGTCGATGGAGTCCACGCCCGTCCGCATGCGGGCGCGGGGGCCGGGAGCCCGTAATAGAGCTTGCCGGGAAGCGGCCCGTGTGGACTTGCGTCCGTCGCGATCTGGGCGTGGGATCATGGGGTGGCTTGCCGTTGCTACGTGGTTCCGGTTTGGACGCAAGCCTACACGGCGGCCCGGGTTTCGGGCGCGGCCGCGGGGCGGGCCGCCGCGCCGGGGGCGGCGCCGCCTAGGGGGGGCGCACCGGCACGCCGCGCTCCAGCAGGAACCGCTTCACCCGCGGTATGCCGTGCGAGCCGTAGTGGAATATTGAGGCGGCCAGCGCCGCGCCCGCGCCGGTCTCCGCGAGCACCTCGGCCATGTGCTCCGGCCCGCCGCATCCGCCCGAGGCCACGACGGGCACCGTGACGGCGTCGGCCACCGCGGACGTCAGCGGCAGGTCGTACCCGTCCCCCGTGCCGTCGCGGTCTATGCTGGTGAGCAGCACCTCGCCGGCCCCCATCTCCTGGGCGCGGGCGGCCCACTCCACGGCGTCGAGCCCGGTGGCCCGCCTGCCGCCGTACACGTACACCTCGAACCAGAACCTCCCCCCGGCGTCCTCGAGCGCGCTCCCCCCGGGGCCCCCGCCGCGGTTCCTCTTGGCGTCTATGGCCACCACCACGCACTGCCTGCCGAACTGGTCCATCAGCCCCGTCAGCACCGACGGGTCGCGCACGGCGCCCGTGTTTATGGCCACCTTGTCCGCGCCGCTCAGCAGCATGTCGCGCGCGTGCTGCAGCGTGCTGATGCCGCCCCCCACCGTGAACGGTATGTCCAGCACCCTCGAGACGTCCCGCACCATGCCCAGCGTCGTCCCGCGCCCCTCCGGGGACGCGGTTATGTCCAGGAACACGAGCTCGTCGGCCCCCTCCGCGCCGTACCGCGCCGCCAGGGCGACGGGATCGCCGGCGTCCCGCGTGGACACGAACCTGGTCCCCTTGACGACGCGCCCCCCGGCCACGTCCAGGCACGGCACCACGCGCTTGGTCAGCGCCATGCCGCCTTCTTGGCCTCCCGCACCGTCAGGCGGTTCTCGTACAGCGCCCTGCCCAGTATGACGCCCGCGGCGCCGGCATCCGCGAGCAGCGCCACGTCCGCGGCGGCCGACACGCCGCCGCTGGCCAGCACCCTGGCCCCCCTCACGGCGCAGGCCTTTTTCACGCCCTCCACGTCCGGCCCCCCCATCGTGCCGTCCCTTCCCACGTCGGTCACCAGGAACTCCGAGAACCCGGCGTCCGCGAACCCCCGCATCGAGTCGTACACGTTCATCCCCGTGTCGCTCTGCCACCCGTTCACCTTGACGCGGCCGCCCGAGTGGTCGGCCGACACCACGATCCTGGCGGCGCCGTGCCTGGCGGCCAGGCCGCGCAGCACGTCGCGCTCGCGGAAGGCCATCGTCCCCAGCACCACGCGGCTCCCCTCCACCGCGTCCAGGACCCCGGAGGCCAGCCTTTCCGTGCGCAGCCCGCCGGCGATCTGCACCGGCACGGATATCCGCCCGCACATGGACCGTATCAGGGGGAGGTTGGAGCCGGAGCCGATCGCGGCGTCCAGGTCCACAATATGCAGCATGTCCGCGCCGGCATCCTCCCAGGCCGCGGCCACCTTCCGGGGCTTGCTGCTGTACACGGTCTTCTTCTCCGGATCCCCCCGCAGCAGGCGCACCACCTGCCCCCCCATCACGTCGATGGCCGGGATCACCCTCACGCGGAGCACTCCCTGACGAAGTTGCCGATTATGGCGCGGCCGGTCGCGCCGGACTTTTCCGGGTGGAACTGCGTGCCGAACATCGTGCCGCTCTCGACGGCCGCCGGCACCGGCTCCCCGTAGTCGGCCTCGGCCGTCACGGCGCCGGCGCCCTCCGCCGACGGCCGCGCCGCGTACGAGTGCACGAAATACGCCCACGAGCCGGAGCCGACCCCCCGCAGCAGGCGGCCGGGCCTCCTCACCCGCAGGCCGTTCCACCCCATGTGCGGCACCCTCATCGTCCCCGGAAGCGAGACGACGCGCCCGCCCACGATCCCGAGGCCCCTGGCGCTCCCCTCGTCGCTCCCCTCGAACATGACCTCCATCCCGAGGCATATGCCCAGCACCGGGACGGTCCCCTGCAGGCCGGCGAACGCCTCCCGGGCGCCCTCGTCGGGCAGCAGCCGCCCCACCGCGGGATCAAAGCTTCCCACCCCGGGCAGCAGCAGCCCCGAGTATTCCGCGGCGCGCGACACGTCGGTTATCACCTCCGCGCCGGCGCCGGCCCGCTCCAGCGCGTTCCTCAGGCTGAGTATGTTTCCCGCCCCGTAGTCGAATATCGCCAGGCGCGCCATCCGCGCATCACATGGTGCCCTTCGTGCTGGGCGGCTCTCCCCCGCGCCCGGGGTCGGGCGCGGCGGCCTCGCGCAGGGCGGCCGCCAGCGACTTCGCGGCCGACTCGGCCCTGTGGTGGTCGTTCGTCCCGTACCTCACCGACAGGTGCGCGCAGCAGTTGAGGTTCCGCAGGAGCGAGTCGAAGAAGTGCAGCAGGTCCTCGGCGGGCACCCCCTCCACCTCCGGCCTGTCCAGGGGCAGGTCCAGCCTGTGGAAGGGCCGCCTCACCAGGTCCACCGAGGCCTCCGCGAGCGACTCGTCCATGGGAACGGCGGCGTGGCCGAACCGGCGTATGCCGGAGCGGTCGCCCAGCGCCCCGTCTATGGCCGATGCCAGCCCGATCGCCGCGTCCTCTATGAGGTGGTGCGTTATGCCGTCCAGCGACTCGGCCTTCACGTCCACGTCGAACATGGAGTGGCGGCCCAGCGCGGAGATGAGGTGGTCGACGAACGCCACGCCGGTCTCCGCCGAGACCCTGCCCGTCCCGTCGATGCTGACGGACGCGGCCACCGAGGTCTCCTTTGTGGCCCTCTCCACGCTCGCCTTCCTGCTCACCGCGCCCACGCGGAGTCCGCGCCGCGGCCCGCTAGATTTAATGCATTCGGAAGGAGGCCCACGCCGTCCAGCACCGCGGCCGCGCCGCCGCGCTCGAACGCCTCCAGCTTTTTCCCGGGGTCCGCGCTCGTCCCCGTTATCCCGCAGAACGCGGCGCGCGGCCCGCCGCCCGACGAGGCCCTGCCCGCCATGATCATGTCCTCCGCGGAGTCGCCCACGTACAGGCAGTGCCGCGAGCGCAGCCCGGCCATCGCCCGCTCCAGGGCCTCGGGGGCCGGCTTTGCCATGGAGCGGTCCTCGTCCTCCAGGAAGAACGAGCAGGACAGGTCGAACCCGTCCAGCAGGACGCCCAGGGTGCGCCTCGCGGACTCCAGCCCGCGCCCCGTGACCAGCGCCATCCTGCCCGGCGCCGCGGCGCGCAGCCTCTCCAGCAGCGGCCCGTCGAGGATGGGGCGGTCCCTCTCTATGAGGCCCTCCTCGGGCCCGTCCGGCGCGTCCGCGCCCGCGTGGATCCGGGCGAACATCTCGGCGCCGTAGAAGAGCCTGTTGAACAGGAGGCGGAAGGGGCTCGCGCCGCCGCCCGTTCCGGGGTGCGGGCCGAGCAGCCTCCCCGCGGCGGCGGCCGCATCGGCGCCGGCCGCCCCCGCCAAGTACGACTTGACGGAGGGCAGCCCGTCCGCGCCGGCCCGCGCCGCGGCGTCCCGCACCAGCCCCTCCGGCTCGAGGCCCGCGCGCGCGGCCGCGGCCATAGCCAGGGACACGGCGTACGCCAGATCCACCTCGTCGTTGAACCCGCCGGACGCCTTGAACCCGTCTATCATCCACCTGGACACGGGGGGGGCGCGCACCCGGCCGCCGAGGGCGCGCGCCGCGGTCTCCCGTATCGCGGCATAGTACGACTCGGAGACGTCCACCAGCACCCCGTCGCAGTCGAATATTATGGCGTCCGCGGCGCGCAGCAGGCCCAGGCCCTCCGGCGACACGCGTATGCCGGGGGCCGCCTCGCGCAGGCCGCCCCCCTCCCCGGCCAGCGCGGCTCACCCGAGCAGGTCCCGCACAGCCAGCAGGAACCGCGAGTTGGCCTCCCTCGTGCCCACGGTCACGCGCAGGCACCCCCCGCGGCGCCCTATCCGGCCCAGCCGCCGCACGTGTATGCCCTGCTCGGCCAGCGCCGCGTGGACGCGCCTGTCCGCCCCGGCTCCCGCGTCGAACAGCACGAAGTTGGCGCTGGAGTCGAATACCTCGAAGGCGCCGTGGGCCCGCAGCCCGGCTATGATCCGCCGGCGCTCGGCCTTCACGATCCCGACGGAGCGGCGCACCTGCTCCAGCGCCCCCTTTTCCAGCGCCAGGATGCCGGCCTCCACGGCCAGCGAGCTCACGGGGTACGGGTACTGGCCCACGCGGTTGAAGGCCTCGGCGATCCCGCCCCCCGCGGCGCAGTACCCCAGGCGCAGGCCCGCCAGCCCGAACGACTTGGAGAACGTCCTGACCACCACCAGGTTGTCCGTCCTGCGCACCCAGGGCATCGCCGTGTAGCCGCCGAACTCGGCGTACGCCTCGTCCAGTATGACCAGCCCGTCGAAGCCGCGGACCAGCCGCTCCATGTCGCGCCTCGGCATCTGGAACCCCGTGGGGTTGTTCGGCGTGTCCATGTACAGTATGCCCGCCCCTCCCGAGGCGGCCTCCACGTCCGCGGCGTCCAGCGTCATCCCGTCCGAGAACGGCACGCTCCTCACCGGCACGCGGCGCAGCCTGCACCGGTCCACGAAGAACGAGAACGTGGGGTCGGTGGTGAGCACCGGGGTGCGGGCCGACGCGAAGCACGCGAGCAGCAGGTCCAGTATCTGGTCCGAGCCGCTGCCCACCCCCACCGACGCGGCGGGCACGCGGAGGTGCCGGGCGATCGCCGCGGAGAGCCGCTCCGCGCCGCCCAGCGGGTATTCCCGCACGTCCGACGCGCGGCGGGCCGCCGACAGCAGGTCGTCCTGCACCTGCCGCGGCACCACCGTGTTCTCGTTGGAGTCCATCTTCAGGCTGCCGCCGTCGCCCCCGCCCGGGGGCTCGGGCTTTTCGTACCCCGCCATCCCCGAGAGCGCGGCGAGCCTGGCGTCCAGCCGGCCCCTCCCGCCGCCGCCGCCGCCGCGGCCGGCCGCCGTCACAGCCTGGCCTCCACCGCGCCGTAGTGCCCCGGCAGGCCCTCCGCCTCGGCCAGCGCCGCGGCGTGCCGCGAGATCCCCCGCATGCACCCGCGCGCGGCGGCCACGCTCGTGCCCAGCCTCACAAAGTCCAGCACCGACAGGGCCCCGCGGGCGCGGGCGGAGCCCCCCGTGGGCAGCACGTGGTTGGACCCGAGCAGGTAGTCCGAGGCGGCCGACGGCGTGCGCTCCCCCACCAGGACCAGCCCGGCCGCCGTGATGCGGCGCGCCAGCGCGGCCGCCCCCCGCGCCGAGACCTGCAGGTGCTCGGGGGCCAGCAGGTTGGCGAGCTCCACCGCGTGCCCCATGTCCCTGCACACCGCGACGAACCCGCTCCCGCGGAGGCTGGCCAGCACGTCGCCGGAGCGGCGCGCGGCCGCCGCCGCCCTGTCCACCTCGGCGGCTATCTCGGCCGCCTTTTCCGCCGAGTCGGTTATGACGCAGCAGAACGCGTCGGGGCCGTGCTCCGCCTGCGAGACCACGTCGGCGGCCGCGCGCCGGGCGTCCGCCGACGAGTCGGCCACGATGCACAGCTCGGTCGGGCCCGCCAGCATGTCTATGGCGACGTGGCGGGAGACGAGCGCCTTGGCCGCCGTGACGAACGGGCCGCCGGGCCCCGCTATCTTGTCCACCGGCCTCACCGACCCCGTGCCGTAGGCCAGCGCGGCCACGGCCTGGGCGCCGCCCATGCGGTATATCTCGGTGGCGCCGCACATGTCGGCGGCCGCCACGGTGAGGGGATCGGCCCCGCCCGAGGCGGCGGGCGGGGTCGCCACGGCTATGCGGCCCACCCCCGCGACCCTGGCGGGGGTCACGGTCATCACGGCCGAGCTCGGGTAGGAGGCCCGGCCCCCCGGCACGTAGCAGCCGGCGCTGGCCAGCGGCTCCAGCCGCCGGGTCACCGTGGCGCCGCCGGCGCCGACCGCCACGGGCCGGCGCACGGCGGAGAGGAGCGCCCTCTCGGAGCGGGCCAGCCGCTTGGCCGCCTCGCGGACGGCGGCGAGGGCGCGGGGGGGCGCCGCGCGGTAGGCCTCCTCCACCTCCCGCCGGCCCAGGCGGAGCGGGCGGGCCGCCGCCGCCCGGCCGCCGAACCTGCGCTCGTACCGGCGCACCGCCGCGTCGCCCCCCCTGCGGACCGCCTCGACGATGGCGGCGGCGGCCCGCTCGTCGGCCTCCCTGGGCGCGGGGCGGGCCGAGGCGGCGAACCCCGCCGCGTCGCCGACCCGCACCACCCTCATCGCGGGCATGGCGGGGCGGCGGCGGCGGGTTCCCGCCCGGGGTCAGTTCTCCTCGTCGCGCTTCACCTCCTCCAGATCCAGTATCTGGCGGGGCTCGTGGACCACGAGCCCCTGCGCCGTCCTGCGCAGCCGCGGTATCACCTTGTGGTACTCGGACTTTAGTATCACGGTGTTGACCCCGTACCAGCCGCCGCCCTCGCCGGCCAGCGGGCTCACGGTGGGGCGCTTGAGCGACGGGAGGTCCCGGAGCAGCCTCTTGAGGTTGCGCCCCTCCACGTTCAGGTACACGTGGAGGTACCGCTGGCCGCGGACCGCCCCGCGCAGCAGCGTCACGATGTCGAATATTTTCCCGCGCTTCGCGGTGTCGCGCAGCGACCGGGGGTTCGCTATGAGGTGCGCCGTGGACTCCATGACGCGGTCCGCTATGCGCAGCTTGTTCTGCCGCAGCGTGGTGCCCGTCTCGGTCACGTCCACGATCGCGTCCACGTCGTCCGGCGGCTTGGCCTCGGTGGCCCCGAACGACAGGTGTATCTGCACGGCGCGGTTGGTGCCGGTGCGCAGCCACGGCGTCACTATGAGCGGCGACTTGGCCCCGTGGCGCTTCACGTACGAGGGGAGTTTTTTGACGAACGCGGACGCCGTGGTCAGGTACTCGGAGGATATCCGGAGCGTCCTGCCCCGCTCCGCGTAGTCGTCCACCATCGAGTCGAGCGTGCGGTACCTGTACTTTTCCGGGAACGCTGCCACCAGCGAGATGCGGCCGTACTCCAGATCCAGCAGCGGCTCCACGTCCGCGCCGGTCTCGCCGACCCAGTCCCTCCCGGTTATCCCCACGTCGTACAGGCCCTCCGAGACCAGGGTGGGTATCTCCTGGGGGCGGAGCATCTTCACGAGTATCGACGGGTCGTCCAGGAACACGCGGTACGTCCGGCTCTTGCGCGTGACGCGCGTCCACGACCTCTCCAGCAGCCGGAACGTCGCCTCCTCCAGGCTCCCCTTTGGTATGGCGAACCTCACCTGCACGGGGCGGGGGCGGCGCCCGACTATATAATACCGCGCCCGCGCCGGGCGCCGGATCGGCCGCCGCCGCCGCCGCGCCGCCCGCCGTCCCGGCAGCGCGCGGGCGCGGCCGCCCCCCCGCGCGAGCCGGAGCAGGGGTTCGCCGCGCGCGCGCCCGCCCGCCGCGCGCACTCCCCGCGATGCGATCGCGGGTGCCGGGGTCCCGCGCCCGCGCGCCCCGGGCGCCGATCCCCGTTGCTGTGCCGACGACAATCGTAAAGCACTTGGGTCCTGCGCCCGGCGCCCGCGCGCCCCGGGCGCCGATCCCTATCACTTTCGTGGCATCGCGGCGGCGGTTCCCCGCCATGCGCGCGTCCGGCGCGGTCCCGCCCGCCCGCCCGCCGCCCCGCGCCGCGGCGTACTCCGCACGCGCCAGCACGGGGGCGATCGCCTGCGGCGCGCGCGGGCACGGCGGGGGCCGGCGCGGTCGAAGCTCGGGGACGCGCCGGGGGGAAGCGCGCGGAGCCGCGCCGGGACGGCGCGGGCCGGCCCGGCAAGCCGCGCCCGCGGCGGCGGGCCGCCCCCGATCCCGCGCCCGGATCGCGGCTGGCGCGCCGGCGGGAGGCGCGCGCCAAGCCTTTTAGCCGGGCCGGCCGTCCCCCCCTGATGAAAAGGACGTACATGAACGGCAGGGAGATGTGTATCTGCTGCCGCGGGCCGCCCGAGAAGGATGCGGAGCTTATCGTGCACCACGTGAAGTACTTCCCCGAGGTCTGCTGCTACGTGCACTGGAAGTGCCACAACGAGATACACGAGGAGCCGAGCAGGCATCCCCACCTCGTGCAGTACGGGAAGGGGGACGGCAGGAGGTTCTACGACGCGCGGGGGGAGGGAAAGGGCGGCGGGGGCGGGGGCTTGTCCTCGCTGGGCTCCAGGGCGCGGCCGCTCCGGCGGCGCTAGGCGCCGCCGAGGATCTCCGCGGCACGGGCCAGCGATATGCGGCCCTCGCGGATCATCGCCTCGGCCGTGCGGTCTATCTCGGAGGACCGCGCCCCGGCCGCGGCGGCCAGGTTCCTGGCGTGCAGCCGCATGTGCCCCCGCTGTATGCCCTCCGTGCACAGGGCCCTCATGGCCGCGTAGTTCTGGGCCAGCCCCGCCGAGGCTATCGCGCACGCGAGCTCGCGCGAGGATGACGCGCCGAGTATCCTGAGGCAGAGCCGGGCGAGCGGGTGCACCCCGGCCACGCCGCCCACCGTCCCGACGGCGAGCGGGATCTCCAGCGAGCCCACCAGGTTGCCCTCCCCGTCCGCCGACCATTCCGTGAGCGACCGGTACGCGCCGCCCCGCGCCGCGTACGCGTGGGCCGCCGCCTCGACGGCCCTGCCGTCCTGCCCCGCGGCGGCGGCGGCCGCCGCGCACCCGTTCATCACCCCCTTGTTGTGGGTCACCGCCCTGTACACGTCGTCCCTGGCGAACCGGTACGCGCGCAGCATGTCGTCCACCACGGCGGCGCCGCCGACCTCCCCGCGCGGGAACACGGCCTCGGCCCTGGCCGTCCGCGCGGTGGAATAGTTGGAGAGTATCCTGAGCAGCGCCCGCCCCCCCGCGGCCCTCTCCACCACGGGCGCGGCCGCCTCGCACATGGAGTTGGTCACGTTGGCCCCCATCGCGTCGGCCACGTCCACCTCGAGCTCCACCACCAGCGCCATGTCGCCCTCCTCCCCGCCCGGCCGCAGCATCCGGCACGAGACGGACCTGGCGCCGCGGCCCATCCCGGACAGCGTGCCGCTCCGCGCGTTGGCGGCCTCGAGAATCTCCGGGGAGGCCTCGCGCACGCGGGCCGCCGCGTCCGGAAACGAGGACGGCGGCCCGGCGCCCACCACCTGGATCTGCCCCGTGCACACGGGCTCGCCCGCGCTGGCCGAAAAGCCGCCTCCCGCCCTGGCCGCCTTGGCCCCCTTCGAGGCGGCCGCCACGACCGAGGGCTCCTCCGTCACCATCGGCACCAGGACGTCGCGGCCGTTGATGCGGAAGTTGGTGGCCACCGCGAGCGGGAGGGAGAAGGTTCCCACCGCGTTCTCCACCATGCGGTCGGCGTCCTCGAAGGAGATGCCGCCGCCCCTCCCCGCCAGGAGGGCCTCCTCCTCCGCGGTGAGCCCCGCGAAGGCGGCCACCGCGCGCACCCGCGCGGCCCTGTCCAGCTCGTAAAAGCGCGGTATCGCCGAGCCGCCGGCCGCGGGCGGCGGCGGCGGCGGCGGCCGCGCGGCGGCCGTGCCGCTCACCCCGTGATCCTCACCAGCCGGTCGTCCAGGTCGTCCGGGAAGCCCTTCCCGTCCGTGTTGGCGGTTATCGCGTAGAGGCTGCCGTCGGGGCCCTGGGCCACGTCCCGGATGCGCCCCAGCCCCCCCAGCAGGCCGCGCTGCCCGCCGGCCCCGGCATCGTCCCCGCCGAGGTCCAGCCCGTAGAGGTTGGCCGTCCTCGTGGATGCCAGGATCATCATGCCCTCCAGCCCCGGCACCCCGCCCGAGTATATTACGATGCCCCCCGCCCCGACGGCCGGATCGAAGCAGACGGCGGGGGCGAGCAGGCCGGGGCGGCCGCCGCCGCCGTCCCCGCCGCACTCGGCGTCGGGCCAGCCGTAGTTGCCGCCCGGCACCACCACGTTCACCTCGTCGTTCTTGGAGGGCCCCAGATCCGTCGAGTACATCGTGGCGCCGTCCGCCGTCCACGCCAGGCCCCGCGGGTCCCTGTGCCCCGTGGAATAGACGGGGGAGCCGGGGAACGGGTTGTCCTCCGGGACCGTCCCGTCGTCGTTGATGCGCAGTATCTTCCCGGCCAGCGAGCCCGCATCCTGCGAGAGGCGGAGCGAGTCCGAGACCGAGCCCGTCCCCACGTACAGCTTGCCGTCGGGGCCGAACTTCAGTGCGCCGCCGTTGCTGAACCGCGAGCCGGGTATCCCGTCCAGCACCGTCTCCGCGTCCTCCAGCCTGTTGTCCCGCTCGGTTATGCGCATCACCTTGTTCCACAGGGCGCCGCCCTCCGCGTACGTGTAGTAGGCGTACACGAGGCGGTTCTCCGCGTAGCCGGGATGCGCTGCTATCCCCAGCAGCCCGCTGCCGATGTCGTCGGCCACGCGCAGCGTGGCGAGCGGCTCGGCGAGCAGCGCGCCGTCCTGCACCACGCGTATGCGGCCGGCCTTTTCGGAGACCAGGACGTTCCCGCCGGCGAACGCCACGGAGCGCGGGTCGTCCAGGTTCGTCGCTATGACCTCCACCGAGTCGCTCTGGTTGCGCGTGGTGGTCGGCGCGGGGAGCGGGAGGGGCTCGGACGGGGAGGTGAGTATCACCGCCGAAAAGGCTACCGCGGCGGCTATGCCGGCTATGCGGATGCGCTTGTCCACGGGCGCCCGGGCGCCGGTTTCTATTAATGGGTTGGCGGGGCCTCCGGGGCCGGCCGCCCTCCCGCGCCCGGCGCGGATCCGGATCGGCGGGGGCGGCTACTCGCGGCCTCGGGCCTCGCGCCTCCGGTTTTTCGCCCTCCCCGCTCGGCGCTCCCCCTCCCGCCCGCCGGGATCCGCGGCCGCCTTCCGGCCCGCCCCCCTTCGGGGCGCCCTGACTCCCGCCGCCCGCGCGCGGGAGTCCGGTCAGCGCAGGCCTTCGTAATAGCGCCGGATTGCGCCCGCCATGAGCATCCTCCGCTGGCCCAGAAAGTCGTGGTAGTCGCCGATCGACATCTCGAACGCGGACTCCGGGATGCAGTTCTGCTCCATGTTGGAGCGCAGCGACTCCATGTCCGATATGCCGCCGAATTTGCGCGGGCCGCCGCGGCACTGCGCAAGCACCTTGCCGAAGTATTCGGACGGGGGCTTGTCCCCCACGGCCTTGTTGATCTCCGACTGCATGTATACCAAGTTCGCGATCTGGTTGTAGTCCCTCCTGTTGTTGTGGGTCTTTTTGACGTACGCCTTGGGGAATATGTGGTGGATTTCCCCGTCGCCCGCGCTCATGTCGCGCACCGTTATGTCCGTAGACAGGAAGCCCTTGCTGGCCGCCTTGATCTGCGATGCAAAAAACACGTACAGGGACTGGCTGGTCCTGCTCGACGTCTCGAGCTCCCCCACCAGCTTGGTGTTCCAAAACGCATCCGACAGCTCCGAATCCTCCACGTACCGGAGGTGCTTGTGGGGATCTTCCGCGATCCGCTTGATGTCGCTGTCAAAAACGGTCTCGGGCGAGGCCGAATACCTGCTCGTCAGTAGCGACATCACGAACCACCGGCGCACGAACGGCTCGATCTCGTTCTGCGGCGTGCCCAGTTCCCTCAGCTTCAAGTACGCGGCGTAGGCAAAGTTCAGCGCCCCCGTCCCGCGGATCATGTCGGGGCTGACGAACCCCGCGGATCGGACGATCATGGTGAATTTCGTGAAGTTGTGCTCGTTGGCGAACCTCAGGATTGTCTCCTCCAGCCGCTCGAAGGCGTCCTCCTGTATCTGCACTTCGAACTCGCGCGTCTCAAAGTTCCGCCCCGACAGCATGCTCACCAGATCCCCCATCTTCCCCCTGCCGAATCCGCCGACGAGGGCCACGCGAAGCACGTCCGAGTACGTCGGGTCGTACAGGTCGTCCGTCTCGTCCTTGAGCCAGCGGATGGCGCCCAGGTGCTTTGGGCTGAGCGCGTCGCTGATGTTTTCCAGCTGCGGGTAGAATTCCGGGGCCGCCGCGAGGTGGCAGAAGAAGTCTATCAGTTTTCTGAGGTTCGAGCCGAACTCCCCGTATGACGCGATCTTCGACATCGCAAAGTCGGCCTTGCTCAGCCGCACGCCTTCGGAGTTGATCCGCTCGAAGATCGTCGTCACGGCGTCGATGTCCAGGTACTGCCCCAGCTCTATGAGCCCCAGGGTCTTCGCCCGTATCCCGCACAGGTTTTCTATGGCCCGTCCCATTTTTTCCCTGTCGGCGCCGCCGTTTTTCCTGCAGTACTCGTCGAGGGCCGCGAACACGCTTTTCTTGCCGCTCATGATCGGCGCGATGTCCGGTATCCACGAGTCGTCTTTCTCTATGGCCGGGTTCTGCACCGCGAATTCCTCGCGGGCGGGGTTGAACGCGATGCGTATCCTCTCCTTCGTGTATCGCTTGTTCGTGATCTCCCTCCCCAGCAGCGCCGCGGCAAGCGACGTGACCCTCTGCTGGCCGTCAATCAAGATCTTTTTGCCGAGCGACTTGGTGCCGTCCTTTAGGGTGACGTCTGGGTTTTTCCACACGATGAGGTAACCTATAGGAAATCCCTTGTACAGGGAGTCTATGAGGCTCCTTACCCTCGCCTTTTCCCAGACGAACGGCCTTTGTATTTCCGGGATCGCTATGTCTC
Source organism: uncultured Candidatus Cenarchaeum sp. (assembly GCA_958295735.1). Taxonomy (GTDB): domain Archaea; phylum Thermoproteota; class Nitrososphaeria; order Nitrososphaerales; family Nitrosopumilaceae; genus Cenarchaeum. Next base: position 1,528,561 of record OY282369.1, on the reverse strand, counting down.
CGGCATCGACCCAGGCGAGTATGCTGTCTACCGTGTACTGATTAACCTCGTACTTTTGCTGCTGGGCGGACACGAAGGGCGGTTCTTGCCATGCCTTATGTGTCCACCGGCATCCTCAACAAGCGCGCGGATCCGGCCCGGAGGCGTTATTCAGCAGCAGATCGTTCTGCGGGCGCTCCAAGGCGGCCGAACGGGGGACGCGGAATGGCGCGGCCGGCGGGGCGGCCGGCCGGCCCCATTCCGGCGCGGCCGGCCCCATTCCGGCGCGGCCGGCCGGGCGGGCAGGAAGGTCGGCATCGGCGGGAAAGACATCGCGGCCGCTGCCCCGCCCCGCGGCTCCCGTCACGCATCCTTTCCGACAAGGTATATAGCGCGCGGCCTCGTCCCCCCGCACAGCGGGGTGGGGAAGTCAGTCGCCAAGGGCTAGGTCATCCCGGCGGGCTCATAACCCGCAAATCAGTAGTTCAAATCTACTCCCCGCTATCAACTTCAAACCTCCCGATCCACGCCACCGAGCCGTCGAACCCCACCGCATTGGTCACCCCCTGCCGCTGCAGGGGGCGCGCCAGGTGCCGCTGCGCCGATGCGGGGGGAAGGTACAGTCCCCTGCGCAGGCGCCGCGGGACGGCCTCGGCCACCTTGGAGCCGGCCCTGCTCCCGCACTTGATGCACTTGAATCCCTGCCCCGCGCCCTTGGACTTCATCCTTTTGGCGCAGCGCCCGCACGCGGGATTGGCCTCGCGGGTCGGGCGCGCCAGGTCCAGGATCTCCAGGAACTCCGCGTTGAGCACGCGGGGGTGGCCGGCGGCGGCGCGCCGGATCCCGCCCCCCGCCCTCACCGCGTCGCCGCCGCGCATGGCCGCGGCGCAGCCGGCCAGCCCCGACTCCTTGTACGCGGCGCAGCGGACGGGGGGGCGGCTGCCGGCGGGCGCGCCGGCCGCGGCCACCTCGAAGTACGCGTGGCCGCCCGGCCCCACGCGCGGCGGGCCGGACACGGTGCCGGTGACCGTCCCCGACGCGTGCGGCACCGCGTCCCGCTCCCCGAGCTCGTGGGCCAGGTGGTCGCCCGTACCCTGGTTCGACTGGAACATCATGTAGCCGGCCAGCGGCTCCCCGGCATCCACGGACCGCGAGGCGGCCAGCAGCACGGCCGGATCCTCCCCCCTTATCCCGTACAGGACGGGATCGGGCCCGCGCGGCGAGACGAGCGCGCGGCGCTTCTCCTCGTCGTAGCTGTTGAAAGTGCGCGGGCGCGTCCGCTCATGCATGAGCCTGACGCTCTCCGGCGAGACGGCCCTCGCGGTGCCGAACCTGCCCCGCTCCCTGTACGCGAGGATCTCCAGCGTGCTGTCGCCGAACTCGTACCCGATGGCGCTCACGGCGCCGACCAGCCCCCGGCCGTTCCCCATGCGGAACGTCTCCAAGCCGTGCCGCTCGGCCGCCTCCAGGGCGCGCGCCCGGGGGAGCAGCCGCCACAGCGCCGCGCGGCCGAACGCGGCCAGCTCCGCCGGAACTTCGCCCTCGCAGAACGCGACGGCCGGGTTCGCGCCGTTTTTGACGTCCGAGCAGCGCCTCACGAGGCCGATCGCCCTCTCCTTCACCGCGCCGGGATCGTCCGTCAGCACCCTCAGCCCGACGGCCCCGTTGCCCCGCGTCCTCCACGGCACGTTGGGGTTGAGGCGGACCAGCCGCGGGTACGAGGCGAACCCGGCCTCTCCTTTTTCAAGCAGCTCCGCGGCCAGCATGAACCCGAGGTACGTGGTGCACATGCCCTCGGCCGAGTCCGTGTCGTCGATGCCGATGGAGAGCAGGGTCGCCCCGCCGCCATTCTTCCCCCCGCCAGCCGCGCGCAACCCCCCGCCCGCGGCCCGGCGGCCAATTTGTGGATTGCGCGGGGCGGGCGGCATCCGCGCAGGCGCGGAACGGCCCCGCCGCGGCGCGTTCCCGGCGCCGGGATCCCAGAGCCGCCCGCGCCTTTTTCCCGGCGCCGGGATCCCCGGCCCGCGTATTCCGCAACACTGGCGGCCCCGCGCATTCCGCCCCGGCCGCCCGCGCCTTTTTCCCGGCGCCCCGCTTTCCGGCCCCGCGCATTCCGCAACACTTCGGCCCCGCGCATTCCGCCACGGCCGCCCGCGCCCTCCGCCGCCCGGGGGCCGGGCCGGGGGCGGCGGGTTGCGGGGAAGGGGGATGCGGCGGGGGCGGCTCTCCCAGCCCGGCGGGCCCGCGCCGTCACGGCGCGCGGCCGGACGCGATCTTCCCCAGATCCCCCGGGGACGCCCTCGCAAAGCCCCGCAGGCTCCCAGACATGGAGTACAGCGGGCAGCGGGCCCCCTCGGCTAGCCACTCCAGCAGGTCCGCGGCGATCTCGAGCTTTCTCAGCTTCGCGGCCCTGTCGCGGGGGGCGGTGCGGGAGCGGCTGCCAATGCGGCCCCCGCGCAGGTCCATCCCGCACAGGACGACGGCGGAGGCCCCCAGGGACTCTGCCATGAACGCCGCCCTGTCGCCGTCGGTGAACCCCCCGAAGTTGTGCAGGCGCCCCGGCGGCCTGCCCTGGGCCGTCCCGAGGCACCTCCCGAAGCGCGCGGCCAGATGCAGCCTCCCCGCGTTGTCCCCGTGCGCGTGCACCACCATGAGCGAGCCGGCGGCGGCGGCCCGCGCGAGGCTCGCCCAGTCGCCGTCCAGATCGGTGACTACCACGTCCGGGACCGTCCCCCCCGCCACCACGGTCCCGAGGGCGCTGTCGGCCGCCACCAGCGCGGCCCCCCGCCCCATCCCGGCGTGCCTCCCCACGCGCGGGACGGCGGCCGCGAGCGACGGGCCGGCCCCCGCCACGAAGACCGCCCTTCCGGCCAGCGCCCCCGCGGCGGCGCCCAGGGGGGCGGGATCCCGCAGCACGCGGTCGAGCTCGCGGGCCGCGGCGGCGTCCCCGGCCCTGCTGAGCCCGAGCTCCGATGCGATGCCGGCGTACCTCGCCATCCAGCCCCTCCTTACCGGCGGGACGTGCGGGGTGCGCGCGGCGCGGCGGCCCGCCATACCCTCAAATCTGCGCGGCGTGTCATAAACCGTGTGCAGCGGCCAGAGTCCCGCCTGGGCCCGGTCCGCGTGGGCGGCAGCCGCCCCGTGCGGATCATGGGCGTGATAAACGCGAGCCCCGAGTCGTTCTACAAGGGGTCGGTGGCCGCCGGGTACGGGGATGCGGCCCGCGCGGCTGCCAGGATGGAGGCCGAGGGGGCCGACATCATAGACGTGGGCGGCATGTCCACGGCGCCGTACCTGCGCGCCGCCGTGCCGGAGGAGGCCGAGGCGCGGCGCGTGGCGCGCGCCGTCGAGGCCGCCGTGGGCGCGGCGGGCCTGCCCGTCTCCGTCGACACGTGCAGGGCCGCCGCGGCCGAGGCCGGCATGAGGAGCGGCGCCTCCATACTGAACGACGTCACCGGCCTGAAGCACGATCCCGGCATGGCCGCCGTCCTGTCGCGGCACTCGCCCTCCGTGGTGCTGTGCGCCCACCGCCGGCGGGCCCGGGACGGCGGGCCCGGCGAGACGGCCTCGGCCCTGCGCGAGAGCGCGGAGCTGGCCGCGCGCGCCGGCGTGCCGCCGGGCCGGGCGGTGGCGGATCCCGCGGTCGGGTTCTTCCGGAGGGGGGGGAGGGGGAGGCTGTTCTCCAGGATCGCCTCGTCCGGCGCGGCGCGGCGCGACGCGGAGGTGCTGGACCGCCTGCGCGAGGTCGGCGAGGGGGCGGGGCTGCCCCTGCTCGCGTCCGTCTCGCGCAAGTCCTTCCTCGGCGCGCTCTTCGGCCAGGAGGATCCGGCCTCGCGGCTGCCCGGCTCGCTGGCGTTCGAGGCGCTCGCCGTGATGAGGGGCGCCGACGCGGTGAGGACGCACGACGTCGCGGCGACCGCCGCCGCGGTCGACGCGGCCGCGGCGGGCATAGGCCGCCGGGCCCGGCGGCGGCGGGCCCGGATCGGCGGGGCCGCGGACAAAAGCTTATAATGATTTTCGGGACTCACGCCTGCGGATCGATGTTGGAATTCAGGGAGGGGCTCACGTTCGACGATGTGCTCCTCGTACCAAAGTACTCGGACGTCACCAGCCGCTCCCAGGCGGACCTGCGCACGCGGCTGTCCCGGAACATATCGCTCGGGATCCCGCTGGTGAGCGCCAACATGGACACGGTGACGGAGTCGTCCATGGCGGTGGCCATGGCCCGCGAGGGCGGCATCGGGATAGTGCACCGCTTCCTTTCCGTGGACGAGCAGGTCGGGGAGGTGCTCCGCGTGAAGCGCTCGGGCAGCATCATGATAGAGAACCCGTACTCGGTGCGGCCGGACCAGACGGTGGCCGAGGCCGTGGGCTACATGCGCGAGAAGGGCGTCTCGGGCCTGCTGGCGGTCGGCGCCGGGTCCAAGCTGGCCGGCATACTCACGGAGCGGGACATCGCGTTCGGGCTCGGCGGGGAGGGGGCCCTCGTGCGGGACGTCATGACCAAGGACGTCGTGACGGCCGAGGCCGGCACGGGCATAGAGGATGCCAAGGAGCTGCTGCGCCGGCACAGGGTGGAAAAGCTGCCGCTGGTCGACGGGGAGGGGCGCGTCTGCGGCCTCATAACCAGCAAGGACATCACGGACAGGGACAACTACCCGAACGCCGCCAAGGACGGGAAGGGGCGCCCCCTGGTCGGGGCCGCCGTGGGGGTGAAGGGCGACTTTCTGGAGAGGGCCGAGTCCCTGCTGGGGGCCGGCGCCGACGCCATAGTGGTGGACATCGCGCACGGCCACAGCAGCAACGCCGTGACGGCCGTGCGCAGCATAAAGAGGGCCTTCCCCGACTGCGAGATCATAGCCGGCAACGTGGCCACCGCGCAGGGGGCCGAGGACCTGGCGCGGGCCGGCGTGGACGCCGTGAAGGTCGGGGTGGGCTCGGGCTCCATCTGCATAACCAGGGTGGTGACGGGGTCCGGCGTGCCGCAGCTCACCGCCGTCCTGGACTGCGTCCGCGCCGCCGCCGACCACGGCGTGCCGGTGATATCCGACGGCGGCACCAGGACGTCCGGCGACGCCACCAAGGCCCTCGCCGCCGGCGCCTCGTCCGTGATGGTGGGCAGCATGCTGGGGGGCACCGACGAGTCCCCGGGGGCGGTCCTCATGAAGAACGGCAAGAGGTTCAAGGTGTACCGCGGGATGGCCTCGCTGGGCGCCTCGCTGGGGCGCGGCACCAAGGAGCCGGGCAGCGGCACGGGGGCCGGCGACGACCTGAACGACTACGTGGCCGAGGGGGTGGAGGCCGTCGTCCCGCACAGGGGGAGCGTCACCGACATACTGAAGCAGCTGACCGGCGGGATCCGCTCCGGGCTGAGCTACTGCGGGGCCCGCACCATACCGCAGATGCAGCAGAACGCCGAGTTCGTGAAGATCTCGCGCGCCGGATTCGTCGAGAGCCAGCCGCACGACGTCTCCCCGGCGTAGGCTGCTTTTTATGAGCGGCCCCCCTCGGGGCCCCGTGATCACCAAGAGGACCGTGATAGGGATGGCCGTCGGGGCCGCCATAATGGGGATAGGCGCGGCCGCGTTCGCCCTGGCCCTGGGCATACAGGAGGTGGCCATAGAAGACGACCTGCGCACTGGAGAGCGCGTCTCGTACAGGTTCGACGCGCCGGCCGGCGCGGAGCAGCGCGTGAAGATAGAGGCGGAGGCCTTCGACGTGGAGCTCTCGGTGCCGGGCGGCGGCCCTGGCGGCATGCCGCTCGCCTCCCACAAGGGCGGGGCCGACCTCTCGTGGTCGCACGCGGCCGACGGCGAGAGCAGGCTGCACGTGCAGAACACCGGGCAGTCCGGCCTGCGCGTCGAGGGGACGGCGCACATCAGCACCGACCCCATCCACTTCACCTACCACGTGCTGGTCATAATATCGGGGATGGTCATAGCGGGGTTCAGCGCCGCGTTCAGCGCGAGGAGGCCGCGCGGGTTCTAGGGGCCGCGAGTACGGGCCGCCGGGTAGGTGCCCAGAACCTTGAAGAACAGCGCATCGCCCCGCATGCCCTCCAGCATGGCGGCGGTGGGGGGGTCGGAGGGCCCGCCCTCAAAGTCCACGTAAAAGTTGTACTCCCAGGGGGCCCCCCTCCTGGGCCGGGACTCTATCTTGGTCATGCTCGTGCCGTTCTCGTGGAAGGCCCTGACTATCCGGTGCAGGGCGCCGGGCTCGTGCCGCACCGAGAATATCACGGACGTCTTCTCGCCGGCCGCCCCCGCGGGGGCCGGGAGCGCCCCCCCCTCGCGCGCCATGGCCAGGAACCTGGTGTAGTTGCCCGGCTCGTCCGCTATCCCCTCCGCCATCACGGGCATCCCGTTCAGCTCGGCCGCCGCCCTGCTCGCTATGCACGCCGCGGCATCCGAGCCCATGCCCTTGACCATCCTGACGCTCCCGGCCGTGTCGTAGGTGGGCACGGCCTTCATTCCGGCGCCCTGTATGAACCGCCTGCACTGGCCGAGCGCCTGCGGGTGCGAGTATACGGTGGAGACCTGGTCCGGCCGGCCCGTGCCTATCAGGCAGTGCTCCACCTTGTAGTACGACTCGCCGACGGCCCGCAGCGGCGTGCCGTACAGCAGATCGATGCTCTCCCCGACGCTCCCCGCCAGCGAGTTCTCCACGGGCAGCATGGTATAGTCGGTCTCGCCGCGCTCCGTGCTGCCCAGCGCCTCGGCGAAGGTAGCGCACGGCACCGTCCTTATTTCCGCGGAGCGCCCGGCGAAGAACCGCGCCGCCGCGTCCTCGCTGTACGCCCCCGGCTCGCCCTGGAACGCCACGCCGGACACGCGGCCGCGGGGGCCGCCCGCGGCCGCCACGCCGCTACCCTCCGGCCAGTTCCACGGCGCGCGCGTCCCCGAAGGCCGAGGACAGCTTCCTCTCGTCGAACCAGCCGCACTCGACGCACTTGACGCCGTCGCGGCTCGTTATGACGCGCAGGCCGCACTTGCGGCACTTGGTGAACAGTATCCCCAGCTCCGGCTCGTCCATCTTCGCGTGGATGGCCCCGTTCAGGTGGCTGGCTATCTTGAGCACGACCACGTCGTTGGGAAGGGCCACCACGGCGTTCCTGCGCATGCTCCTCGTGGAGCAGATGCACTCCACGCCGGACGTGATCGGCCTGCCGTTGATGAACTTTATGGCCACCGCGAACATGGTGGACATGACGGCGGCCACCGTGCCCACTATGGTGTCCCCCGCGTCCGGCACGGTCAGGCCCTTGGGGTCCCGTATGCTGGCCGTGCGCTGCTCCCTGTCGATCACCGGCGAGCCCACCACGGCCGCCCTCACCGCGTCGCCGTCGTCGAAGGTGTTGCGGCCAGGCACGTACTCCTCTATGTACGCTATTCGGTCGCCCGGCATGCTGATCTGGCCAGCCATGCCGCGCGTCGCGGCGCTTGAATTATAATTGTTTGTAGAGGGACAGTCGCGCAGACGCGCGCGCCGATCCGGGCGCGGGATCGGGGGGCGGCCCGCCGCTACCTGCCGCTGTCCCTGTTCCGGCCGGGCCGCCGCGGCCGCCGGCGCGGCAGGTATATTATTTCGCGCCCCGCCCTCCCCGCATGAGGGCACTCGTGTACGACCGGTACGCTGCAGACGACGACTTTGCGTCCATACTGAGCGTGAGGGACGTGGATCCGCCCTCGGCGGGGCCAGGCGAGGTGGTCTTCAGGGTGAAGGCCGCCGCGCTCAACCACGACGACATCTGGGGCATGAGGGGCAGCCCCATCAAGGTGCCCCTGCCGCACATATCGGGCACCGATGCGGCCGGCGAGGTCGTGGAGGCGGGGCCCGGCGTCCGGCACCTGCGCGCGGGCGACAGGGTCGTCTCGCACGGCAACCTGTCGTGCAGGGTGTGCGGCGAGTGCACCTCGGGCAGGGAGTACAACTGCCGGCGCCGGTCCGTCTGGGGGTTCCAGACGGGGCCCCTCTGGGGCGGCTACTGCGAGCTGGCGCGCCTGCCGGAGGCCAACGCCGTCCGCATCCCCGACGGCGTCGGCACGGACGAGGCCGCCGCCGCGTCCATGACCCTCATGACGTCCTGGCACATGCTGGCGGGGCGCGCCGCCGTGCGCCCCGGGCAGACCGTCCTCGTGATGGGCGGGGGCTCGGGCATGGGCATGTTCGGCATACAGATAGCAAAGCTGCACGGCTGCTCGGTGATAGCCACGGCGAGCGGAGACAAGCTTGACAGGTGCCTGGAACTGGGGGCCGATTATGCGGTGGACCACCGCGCGGGCGGGTGGGACGAAGAGGCGGCCCGCGCCGCCCGGCGCCTCGGCGGCGGCGGGGTGGACGTCGTGTACGAGCACGTGGGCGGCGACCACTGGGGCCGCGCGCTGGCGCTGCTACGCAGGGGGGGCACCCTGGTGACCACGGGGGCCACCACGGGGTACGACGTGCGCACCGATCTGCGCCGCCTCGTGGGCGAGGGCATATCGGTGCTGGGCTCGACCCAGGGGACGAGGGCGGAGCTGGAGAGGGGCCTGCACTGGATGTCGCGGGGCGCCATAAGGGCCGTGATAGACTCGGAGTACCCGCTGGAGCGGGCGGCCGAGGCCCACGCCAGGATGCTGCGCGGGAAGGGCCTGTTCGGCAAGATGCTGCTGAGGCCCTAGCCCCGCGCGCCAGGCCGCCGCGGGCGGTCAGAGCCAGTGGGGCAGCCGCAGGTACTCGCCCTCGCCCTCGCCGCGGAGCACCCTGAGCAGCGCGTTGCCCTGCGGGGTGGAGAGCACGGGCATGTCGAACCGGTTGTCCGTCGATATCCTCGGGCACGCCACCTGGATGAAGGCGTCGATCCCGCGCAGGGAGCGGAGCCTCTCGTTGGTTATGTCAGTCATGGCGAACAGCTGCACGGACTTGCCGGCCTTTTCCAGCTCCCTCTTGAACCGGAGCCCCGCCGTCTTGGACAGCTGGCCCTCCTTGAGCCCCACCACGACGCCGAAGGTCCTGGCCTCGGCGGCCTTGTACACGGCGAGGGTGGCCTTTTTGCGCAGCTTTCGGGCGAACTCGGTGACCTCCCTGACCTCGTTGAAGTACGGGTCCAGGGCGTACGTGGGCAGGCCCGTGGCAAGCGCCACGCCGGCCGCGTGGAAGCTGCTCTGGCCCAGGAACACGTTGGCCGCCGCGCCCCCCGAATCCCTGGCATCCGTCGCGGGGTAGAACTCGCAGCCGAATACCTGCCCGTCGTTGAGCTGCCCCTTGCCCCCGCCCACCACCACCTCCACCCCGGCCGACTCCAGCACCTCCCTCACGGGGCCCACCTGGTCGAGGTGCTGGCTGTCGGTCACCAGCGATATCCTGGTCCCCGCGAGCATCGCGGCCGCCTTGGCCGCCACCCCGTCGAACTTTACGTCGTCGAACGCGTCCACCAGGTAGACGTTCCCCGGGTACTCGCCGGCGTTTATGGTGTGCCCCACGTTGAACAGCATCTCGGCGCCGAGCGTCTTGGCGCCGGCCGAGTTGAGATCGCACGTCCCCCACGTGGCGTCCGCTATCACGTACGCCGGTATCCCGAACCTCTCCATCACCCGGGAGGCCGCCTTTTGCACCTGCGGCAGGATGCCGTCGGGCCCGTTGAGCGCCACCGAGGCGGGCCTCTTCTCCTCTATGGCCTTGAATATCCGCTCCTCGTCTACCACTATCACGGGCCGGAGGGCCGGCGGTTCGGATTTAAACCAATTGCGGGGGAGCGCCGCCGGCGCCGCCCTCCCGGTGCAACTGATCCGGGACGAACGCCGACTTGCGCAGCCGTGAGGGGGAGCGCCGCCGGCGCCGCCCTCCAGGTGCAACCGCCGCGGCCGGCCCGATCCCCCGCCGCGCGGAGCCGCCGCCGCGGGACGGGCGCGCCGCCGGCGCTTGGAATCGTTTTATACCCGCTGCCCGGCCTCAGCGCGTGGAGAGCGCGGAGCAGGCGGACGAGGGCAGCAGGGTCCGCGGCATACTGGACGCGAGGGAGTACGTCGCCGAAAAGATAGAAGAGCACGAGAAGGAGGCCGAGATGCTCAAAAAATGCCTGGAGGTGATCGACTCGGTGCTGGGCAGGGCGAGCTTCACGAAGGCATCCCAGCTGCGCTCCCAGGAGCCGGAGGCGGCGCCGACGGCCGAGGCGGCCGAGGAGGCGGCGCCCCGCGTGGATGCGGCCGCGGCCGCCGCGGCCGCCGCGGCCGCCGCGGCCCCGGGGGAGGCGCCCGCGGGAGAGGAGGGCGAGCCGTTCCGCATAGAGGGCGGCGGCGGGACGCACATAGCCACCGGCTACGTGGCGCCCGAGCGCATAACCGTGGTGCCGGCGGAGGGCGTGCGCCTGGATCCCGAGGCGGGCCCGTTCCGGTCGTTCTTCAGGAACGGGGTGGTGGCCAGGATGGAGGCGCGGGACGCAGCGGAGGCGGAAGCGGAGGGCCGCGGCGGCGAGGGCGGCATCTCCCTGTCCATAGAGACGAACGAGGACGGCGGCATGGGCAGGATAACCGTCGGCGGCTACCGCACCGAGGAGAGGGCCAAGGAGATCACCGGCGCGCTACGCTGGTCGCTGTCCAGGATGCACGAAGAGGCCTCGGGGTGACCCCGTGGACAGGATCGCGGTGCTGGACTTCGGCTCCCAGTACAGCCACCTCATCTGCCGCAGGATAAGGGACGCCTCGGTGCGCGCCGAGCTCGTCCCGCACGACACGCCGGCCGCCGAGATCGGGCCGGAGGCCAGGGGGATAATACTGTCGGGCGGGCCGGCCAGCGTGTACGAGGACGGCGCGCCGCTGCCGGATGCCGGGATATTCGGGCTCGGGGTGCCCGTGCTGGGCATATGCTACGGCCACCAGGTGATAGTGGACAGGTTCGGCGGGAAGGTGAAGCGGGCCAACAGGGAGTACGGCTCGGCGCGGCTCACGGTGGACGACGGGGGCGACCTGCTCGGGGGGCTGGGCGGCGGCACCAGGGCGTGGATGAGCCACGGCGACGAGGCGGAGGCGGTGCCGGCCGGGTTCAGCGTCATAGGCCACACGGGGGCGGCGGCCGCGGCGGCCATCGCGGACAGGGACAGGTCGGTGTACGGCATACAGTTCCACCCGGAGGTGGCCCACACGGAGGGGGGCGCGGCCGTCCTGGAGAACTTCGCGGTGCGCATATGCGGCGCCCGGAGGGAGTGGACCATGGAGGCGTTCGTGGAGGAGTCCGTGAGGAAGATAGGCGCGACGGAGGGCGGGATCCTGTGCGGCGTGAGCGGCGGCATAGACTCGACCGTGGCGGCCCTGCTCATACACAGGGCCGCGGGCGGGAGGCTCGCGTGCGTCTTCGTGGACAACGGCCTGCTGCGCAGGGGCGAGGCCGACGGCATAGAGGCGATGTTCCGGGACAACTTCGGCGTCCGGTTCCACAGGGTGGACGCGGCGGGCAGGTTCCTGTCCAGGCTGGAAGGGGTGGCCGACCCGGAGGAGAAGCGCCTGGCCGTCGGCGAGGAGTTCGCGGCGGCCTTTTCGGAGTTCGCGGAGGCCAACGGCCCGTTCAGGTGGCTGGCGCAGGGGACGCTGTACCCGGACGTCATCGAGAGCGGCGTTTCCAAGGGGCCGGCCTCGGTGATAAAGTCGCACCACAACGTGGGCGGGCTGCCGGAGGACCTGGGCATGGGGGTGCTGGAGCCCCTGAGGGACCTGTACAAGGACGAGGTGAGGAGGGTGGCCGCCGTCCTGGGGGTCCCGGAGGGGCTGATCGGCAGGCACCCGTTTCCGGGACCCGGCCTCGCCGTCCGCGTGATGGGCGAGGTCACGGCCGAAAAGCTGCGCATCTGCAGGGATGCCAGCGCCATAGTGGAGGAGGAGCTCGAGAAGGCCGGCCTGTACCGGGAGGTGTGGCAGGCGTACGCCGCCGTGGGCGACGACAGGGCCGTCGGGGTGGTGGGCGACGAGCGGCTGTACGGGCGCGTGGTCACCGTGCGGGTCGTCGACTCGGTGGACGCCATGACGGCAGACTGGACGCGGTTGCCCCACGGCGTGCTGGAGGCAGTCAGCAACAGGATAACCAACGAGGTCGACGGCGCGGCCTGGGTCACGTACGCCGTGTCCAGCAAGCCGCCGTCCACCATCGAGCCGCAGTAGCCGCGGCCTATATCATGCAGGCCCCGTAGACGCCGGCCGAGTCCCCCAGTTCGTTGCGCAGTATGGGGGTGTCGCACGGCCCGAAGGCGCGGGCGCGCGCCGAGTCGCGCCCCTCGCCGTACAGGAACTCCACGTTGGACACCCCGCCCCCCAGCACCACGGCATCCGGATCCAGCACGCTTATCACGTTGGCCACGCCGGCCCCAAAGTCGTCCAGGAACCGCGCCTTCCAGCGCGCGGCGCCCGGATGGGGGGCGCGCGCCCGCCGGCCGGCCGGCGCCAGCGATGCCACTATGTCGCGGAGGGCCATGCGGGGCGGGCCGACCTCTTCCACCCAGAGTTCCTCCAGGGCGGGCCCGGACAGGTACGCCTCGGCGCAGCCTTTTTTCCCGCAGTAGCACGCCCTGCCGCCGGGGTGCAGCGCGTGGTGGCCCCATTCCCCCGCCGCGCCGCCCCGCCCGCGCAGCATCCGGCAGCCGTGCACGATGCCGCCCCCCACGCCCGTCCCGAGGATGGCGCCGAATACCGTCTCGTGCCCCCTGCCGGCGCCCAAGGCGGCCTCGGCCAGCGCGAAGCAGTTGGCGTCGTTCTCCAGGGCGACGGGGCGGCCGAGGAGCATCTCCAGATCTTTCCGGAACGGCTTGCCCTCCAGGCACCGCGTGTTGCTGTTCCTCACCGCCCCCGCGCCCCCGCCCGGCGCCGTCCCCGGCGAGCACACGCCCACCGAGCATCTCTTCTCCCCCGCGAGCTCGATGACCAGCGCGGCCACGGCCGCGAGCACCTCCCCGTACCCGCCCTCCCTCGGGGTGGGGATGCGCTTGCGCTTGACCACCGTCCCGCGGCCGCCGGCGCCGACGTCCAGCAGGATGCCCTCCGTCTTCGTCCCGCCCAAGTCTATCCCCACGCGGAGCCGGCCCCGCGCCGCGCCGGCGGCGGGAAGGGGCCAGGGCGGCCGCCGCCCGCGGGATCCGGGACTGGCGGCGGGGCGGCGGCCCATGCCCCCGACGAGGCGGTTCGGCTCTTAAGGCTTGCCTGCCCGCGGCCTATACCGCAACGCCGTTTTCGGGCGCGGGAAACCGCCGCGCCGCGGGCGCGGTTGTGACGCAGGCCGCCGCCAGGCGGCCGGAGCATGCGCTTTCCCCGGCCAAAGCCGCGCCCGGCAACGGGGCAACCTAGCGGCTCCGCGCAATCTGCGGGAGGACGCGGGCGCGCGGCGGCCGGCTGCGGTTGCGCGGCAGGCCGTCTTGCGGGGAGGAATAATCTTGCAGGCGCGCCGGGCTACCGTAGACGACGGGGCTACGGGGGAGGACCGGCGTGCCGGGATGGATAATCTTGCAGGCGCGCCGGGCTACCGTAGACGACGGGGCTACGGGGGAGGACCGGCGTGCCGGGATGGATAATCTTGCAGGCGCGCCGGGCTACCGTAGACGACGGGGCTACGGGGGAGGACCGGCGTGCCGGGATGGATAATCTTGCAGGCGCGCCGGGCTACCGTAGACGACGGGGCTACGGGGGAGGACCGGCGTGCCGGGATGGATAATCTTGCAGGCGCGCCGGGCTACCGTAGACGACGGGGCTACGGGGGAGGACCGGCGTGCCGGGATGGATAATCTTGCAGGCGCGCCGGGCTACCGTAGACGACGGGGCTACGGGGGAGGACCGGCGTGCCGGGATGGATAATCTTGCAGGCGCGCCGGGCTACCGTAGACGACGGGGCTACGGGGGAGGACCGGCGTGCCGGGATGGATAATCTTGCAGGCGCGCCGGGAGGCAGAACGGAGGCAGGAGCCTACATGGGCGGCGGGCCGCCGGGCGGCCCTCCGCCGGAGCCGCCGTCCCCTCCGGATACGGCTATCACGTCGTCGATGCGGAGTATCATGCAGGCGGCCTCGGTGGCCGACTTTATGATCTGCTCCTTGACGGCGACGGGCTCGATCACCTCGATCATCAGCATGTCCGACACTTGGGTGTTTCTGGCATCTATCCCGACCCACTTTTTGCCCTGGCTCTGCTTCGAGCGCAGGCTGGCTATGGTGTCTATGGGATCCATGCCGGCGTTCTCGGCTATGGTGAGCGGGATCTGCTCAAGGGCCTCCGCGTACTGCTTGATTGCCAGCTGCTCCCTGCCGTCAAAGCTTTCGGCCCACGACTTTAGCTGCGAGGCTATGTACGACTCGGCCGCGCCGCCGCCTGCCACTATGGCGGGCTTTTCAATTACGTCCTTTACGACCATCAGGGCGTCGTGCATGGAGCGGTCGACCTCGTCCACGACCCTCTGGGAGCCGCCCCGTATCAGCAGGGTGACCGACTGGGGGTTGTCGCACCCCTCCACGAACACCCACTTGTCAGACTCTACCTTCTTTTGCTGGACCGTCTCGGCGTTGCCCAGATCCCCCGACACCAGATCGTCAATGTTCGTGGTGACCCTGCCGCCGGTGGCCTTTGCGAGCTTCGTCATGTCGCTCTCCTTGACGCGCCGCACTGCCAGTATGCCGTTCTTGGCCAGGTAGTGCTGGGCAATGTCGTCTATGCCCTTTTGGCACAGCAGGACGTTGGCGCCGGCATCGTGCACCTTGTCCACCATCGAGCGGAGCATGCGGTTCTCCTCCTCGAGGAACATCTGCATCTGGGTCGGGTCGCTGATGCGGATCTCGGAGCTCATCTCGGTCTTTTCCACCTCCATGGCCGCGTTGAGCAGGGCGATGCGGGCGTTGTCTATGCGGGTTGGCATGCCGCTGTGCACCACTTCCTTGTCCAGGACCATGCCCTTTATGAGCTGCGTGTCGTTTATGGAGCCGCCGGACTTTTTCTCCACCTTTATGTTGTCAAGGTCCACGGCGCGCTCCTCGCCCTTGCGGGTCGCCACGTTGAGGACAGCATCCACCACTAGCCTGGACAGCGCGTTGCTGTCTTCCGATATGAGTTTCGACTGCATGCTGGTGCTCGCCACGCTCAGCAACGATGCCTTGTCCTCGGGGGCTATGGTCTTGGACATGGCTTCTAGCACCTCCAGCGACCTCTCGGCCGCCGCCTGGTAGCCTTCTACAATCACTGACGAGTGCACGTCCTTCTTGAGGAGTTCCTCGGCCTTTGCCAGGAGCGCCCCGCCGAACACCACGGAGGAGGTGGTGCCGTCGCCCACCTCGTTGTCCATGGCCTTCGATATCTCCACCATCATCTTGGCGGCCGGGTGCTGCACGTCGATCTCCTTCAGGATGGTCGCCCCGTCGTTTGTTATCGTAACGTCGCCCAGCGAGTCCACCAGCATCTTGTCAAGGCCGCGGGGCCCCAGGCTAGTGCGGACGAGCTCGGCCACCAGCTTGGCCGCCGATATGTTGTTCTGCTGCGCGTCGCGGCCTTTCTGCTGCAGTGCGCTCTCCTTCAGCACTAGTACCGGCCCTTGTGGTGTCTGCTGGATTGATGCCAACTTGAGCAAGGGCCGACAAATGCCCTTTTTTAATATTACGAAGGCGCGGCATCCGCCTCGCGCGGGGCGGGCGGGGCGCCGGCCCGCCGCTACCGCGCAACTCCGGTCCGGCCCCGCGCCGGGCGGGGCGCCCGGTGCCGCGCAACCCGGGCCGCGGCGCGGCGGGCAAACCGCCGCGCAGGCCGGGGGCCCGTTCCGGGCTACGGCGCGACCGGCGGGATCCGCTTCCCGGCCTTGACGTCTATGAGCCCGGAGCTGACTATGCGCAGGGCCGGCAGCGCCAGGAACGTCAGGAACAGCGGGACCAGGTGCGGCCTGCCGAGCGCGCATCCCGCGTCGGCCAGGGCGCCGTCCAGGGAAGCGAACGCGGCGGCCACGTCGTCGATGGGATCCGTGGAGGCTATCCCGGCCAGCCGGAGCGGCACGTGCGCCGCGGGGCCGCGGCCGCCCGGCGGCGAGAACGCCATGCCGCCCTGCGACCGCACCACCAGGTTGGCCGCGGCGGCCATGGCCCCGTCGTCGGAGCCCATCACCACGAGGTCGTTCTCGTGGAAGCTCCACGTGGAGGCCAGCGCGCCCCCGCGGGCCCCGAAGTTGCGCAGGAACCCCGCGGCGCGCCTGCCCGAGCCGGACAGGCGGTCCAGCGCGGCCACCTTCCACACGCCCTCGTCCGGCGCGGCGTGCACCGCGCCGCCGCGCACCGGCAGGTCGGCCGATCCCCGCCGCGTTATTATCTCGGTGGCCAGGTCTATCGTCGCGGCCCTGGCGGATCCCCCGTCCGCGGCCGCGCCCCGGGGGGCCCGCACGGCAAAGTCGCCGGGCGAGAGCAGCCCCAGCCGGACAGTCCT
The DNA here is from genome assembly GCA_958295735.1 of uncultured Candidatus Cenarchaeum sp. GTDB lineage: Archaea > Thermoproteota > Nitrososphaeria > Nitrososphaerales > Nitrosopumilaceae > Cenarchaeum. The sequence goes on along the minus strand of OY282369.1, from coordinate 1,512,179 downwards.
GCGCGTCCACGGCCGCGGCCTCCTGGACGAGGCGCGGCGCAGCTGGGCCGCGCACCGCGCGGTGAGGCGCCCGCCGCGCACCGCCGGCTCGCCGCCCACGAAGACGTCGTCCGGCACGAACGACTCCAGGTCGGGGAGCACCAGCAGGTCGGCCATCCTGCCGGGCGCCACCCCGCCGAGATCCCCCGCCATCCCGTAGTAGTCGAAGCAGTTGCGGGAGGCCATGGCCAGCGCGTCCGCGGGGGGGATCCCCGCCGAGACGGCCTCGCGCAGGCAGTGGTCCATGTGGCCGAGCCGCTCCAGGTCCCGCGGCGAGACGCCGTCCGAGCAGAACATCAGCCGGTCGGTGCGGATCCCCGACGAGGCGACCCCCCGCATTATGGCGCGCAGGTCGCGCCGGACGGATCCCTCCCGCACCATCACCCACATGCCGAGGCGGAGCCGCTCCAGCGCCTGCCCGTAGTCGACGGGCTCGTGGCACGACAGGATGCCGGAGGCGGCGTACGCGCACAGCTTCGCGCCGCGCAGGCCGGCCGTGTGGCCGTTGACGGGGAGGCCCGCCGAGTGGGCGGCCGAGAGGGCCGCCATCGTGCGCGGCTCGCGCGAGGTCACCCGGGTCCACGCGAAGACCTCGCCCATGCACGCCACCTCCCGCATCCCCAGGGCGGCCCGCAGGGCGGGCGGCTCCATCTGCCGGGCCGAGCTGAACCGCGGGTCCACGGGCAGCCCGCCCGGCGCCGCGTGGAAGAACCTCACCGGGAGGCCCGCCGAGAGGCGGACGATCTCCTCGAGGCCCCGCGCGCCGCCGCCCACGCACGCGATGTCGATGGGATCCGCGAACAGGCAGGTGGTGCCGCGCAGCACCAGCCTGGCGGCCAGCTCCGCGGGGAGCGCGAACTGGTCCGTGTGCGTGTGGGGGTCCGCGTAGCCGGGCACGACGTAGCGGCCGCCGGCATCGTGCACGGCGGTGCCGGGCCCGGCCGCGTGGGAGGCGTCGGGGCCCACGTACGCGATGCGGCCGCCGGACACGGCTATCTCGAGCCCCTCCACGGCCTCGCCCGTGTACGTCGACACCACCGTGCAGCGGCGCAGCACCAGGTCGGCCTCCCGGTCCCCCGCGGCGACGGCGTTGAGCCGCCGCATCGCATCGCGCAGGGGGGGGAGCGGGGCGCCGCCGAGCCGTCCGGCCAACCGCAGCCGGCGGGAGGGCGGGGATTTGTTTGTGTCTATGCTTAAATTACCGCGGCGGCGCGCGGGCGCGTGAACTACCCCAAGGCCATAAGAAGGTACTGCCCGCGGTGCAGGAAGCACACGCTGCAGAAGGTCTCCATATACAAGGCCGGCAAGCGCAGGGCCTCGGCCATAGGCGAGAGGCGCCACGCGGAGGACAAGAAGGGGTACGGGGGGCAGAAGTTCCCGAAGCTCGCCAAGCCGGCCAAGGTGACCAAGAAGGTGACGCGCATGCTGGCCTGCCCCGGATGCAAGAAAAAGTTCAACACGCGCGGCCTGCGCGTCAAGAAGTTCGAGCTGGTGGCCGCGGCGTGAAGAAGAGCCACATCCCGGTCCCGCGGCCGGCCAGCAGCTTCCTCAGGGTAAAGTGCGACGAGTGCGGCGAGATCCAGGTGGTGTACTCGCACGCGTCCACCCCGGTCGCCTGCAACGCGTGCGGCAACGAGATAGCCACCCCCACCGGCTCGGGCGCCAAGCTGCGCGGGACCGTGCAGGGCGCGGGGGAGGAGGCGGCTCAGCCGGCCCGGGCGGCGGCCGCCCCGGATGCCAGCTCCTCGTAGTCCCGGGCCGTGTTCAGGCTGAACGCGATCCTCGGATCGTCCAGCACCACGAGCCGCTCCGGCGCCGGACCGGGCCCGCGCGGCACGCGCCCGGGGCGGACCGCCGAGACCCCCGTGTACGCGCAGCGCATCCCGCCGCAAAATGCCGCGAACCGGGGGGGCCGGCCGGCCGCGCGGGCGAGCCGCTCCGGCACGACGAACGCGGTGACCGGCTCGGGCGCGGCGGCCCGCCGGTGCTCCCGGACGGCGCGCCGCACGGCGCCGGCATCCAGCAGGGGCATGTCGCCCGGCACCACGAGCGCCTCGCCGCCGCGCGGGGCCAGGCGGCGCACGGCCTCGGCCATGTCGGCGGAATAGCCCGAGCCGGCGGTGCGCACGAGGCCGACGCCGGCCGCCTCCAGCGCCCTGGCCGCCCCCGGCGAGAGGGGGCTGGTGGCCGCGAGCACCTCCCCCACGCAGCCCGAGTCCCGCAGGGCCCCGGCCACGGCCAGCACCGACGGCTGCCCGCCGGGGGGCGCCAGCAGCAGCTTTTCGCCGCGCACGCCGCCGGCGCGCATGCGCGCGCCGGCCCCGCCCGCCATCACCAGCCCGATCATCACGCGGGCACCCAGAACGCCACCACGAGGGCGGCCAGCCTGGCCACCTCGTTGGCGGCCCCCATCGCGTCGCCCGTGACCCCGCCGAGGCCGCGCGTCGAGGCCAGGGCGAGCACGGCGGCCGCGGCGGCGGCGGCGCACAGCATCGCGAGGCCCGCGGGGCCGCCCAGCGCGGCGCAGGCGGCCGCGGCCAAGGCCGCCGCGGCAGCCGGCCTGCGCCGGTCCCGCATGGCCGCGACGAACGCGGCGCCCGAGCCGGGGGCCGCCGGCCTGCCCGCGGCGGCCACGACCACCATGGCGAACTTCGCGGAGACCTCCGACAGCACGACGGCCGCGAGGAGCTGGGCGCCGCTGCCGGCCAGTGAGAGCGTCCCGAGCGTGCCGGCCAGGCAGAGCGCGACGGCCGTCGCCCCGGCGGAGCCCACCGCGGGATCGCGCATGACGGCCAGCCTGCGCCCCCTGCTGCCCCGCGCCATCAGGCCGTCGGCCAGGTCGGCCAGCCCGTCGGCGTGGTGCATGCCGGTCACCATGGCCAGCGCGGCCACCGTGAGCAGGGCGGCTATCAGGGGGTCGGCGCCGGCCTCGTGCGCGCCGTACCCGACGCCGCCGGCGGCCAGCCCCACCGCGATGCCGGCCAGCGGGAACAGGTGCATGGAGCGGGCCGCCGCGCCGAGGCCCGGCGGGGCGCCGCGGGGGCCCGCCGGGAGCACGGTCAGGAAGGACACGACGGAGCGGATGCCCTCAAGCATGCGGGATCCACCACAGCCGCGCCCACCATTGCCACCACCCGAGCCACGAGAGCGCCAGTATCGCGGGCACGGTCACCGTGCAGCAGAACAGGAGCGAGGTGGCCTTCATGATGGCCACGGAGGGGCGTATGAGGGAGGCATCGGGGGCGGCCCCCCCGGCCCCCACGGTATAGTGGCCCTCCTTTTCCAGCGATGCGGCCAGCGCGCCGGCCATGGCCGCCATCGGGTACCCGGCGTTGGGGCTGGCCGGCGCCGACCGGTCGCGCGCCACGGCGCGGCACGCCCCCCTCCAGTCGGCCCGGAGCAGCGCGGCGGCCAGCACCATCACGAGCGCCGTGAGCCTGGCCGGCGCGTAGTTCAGCGCGGTGTCGCAGCCGGCGGCGAAGCGCCCGAGGTCGCGGAACATCCAGGTGCGGTACCCCGCCATCGAGTCGAGGGTGCTCACGGTGCGGTGCGCGAAGGCGCCGAACAGCCCGAGCAGCCCAAAGTAGAACAGCGGGCCGGTCACCCCGTCCACGGTGTTCTCCGAGACGCTCTCCACCGCGGCCGAGGCCACGTGGGCCCCGTCCAGCGAGGAGGTGTCGCGCTTCACTATCATGGAGAGGGACTCCCTGGCCTGCGCCAGCCTGCCCGCCTCCAGGTGGGCGGCCACCGCGAGGGCGTGCCTCTCCATGCCGCGCACCGATATGGTGGTCTTGAGGAGGATCCCGGCCGCCAGCGCGGCGGCCGGCGCGGCCAGGAGCCCCGCGGCATCCAGGGACGCGGCGGCCAGCAGGTGGAACGACCACACCGCGGCCGACACCGCGGCGACCGCCGCGACGGCGGCGCCGGCGCCGGCGAGCATCTCCGCGCGCGGGCGGCCGGGGCTGCGCCCCAGCGGGACGAGCAGGCCGATCAGCCGCCCCGCCCAGGCGGTGGGGTGGAAGCGGGTGCGCGGGTCGCCCAGCGCCAGGTCGGCGGCCAGCGCGGTCCCGAGCGCCAGCAGCAGCGGGATCGCCGCCCCCAGCGCCGGCGTCCCGTAGGCGGCGGCCAGCGCGGCCTCGGCGGCCTGCAGCGGGGCCTCGGCGGCCTGCAGCGGGGCCTCGGCGGCCTGCAGCGGGGCCTCAGCGGCCACGCGCCATCCCCCTTATGGCACGCATGTCCAGCGACTCCCCCACGGTGCGGGCCAGCGAGTCCAGGCGGCGGTCGAGGGCCGCCACCTGGCGGCGGCCCCACTCGAACGGCTCCGCGTCCGCGCGGTCCAGCGAGTCCTCGGCCGGCAGGCGCTCCCGCATCATCGGGACGACTCCCAGGACGGGCTTGCCCGTGATCCTCCTCAGCGCGGGAAACCCCGGCTCGAGTATGCCGGGATCGCCGCGGAACCTGTTCAGGACGAGGCCGCGGACCAGCCTCCTGTGGCGCGCCGGCAGCAGCAGGAGCGTGCCGGCGAGCGACGCGAACGAGCCGCCCCTGTCTATGTCGCTCACCAGCAGCACGGGCGCGCGGGCGCGCTCGGCCATGGCCATGTTGGCGATGTCGGCCCCGCCGCCCAGGTTTATCTCGGCGGGCGAGCCGGCGCCCTCCAGCACCACGAGGTCGCGCGAGGCGAGGAGCCGCGCCAGGGCGGCCGAGGCGGCCTCGAGGCCCCCCGCCGGCGCGAACCGCCCGTGGTACTCGGCGGCATCCATCGCGCGCAGGCGCCTGCCGCCCACGTACACGGCGCTGCGCGCCGCGCCGCGGGGCTTCAGCAGTATGGGGTTCATGTCAGGCGAGGGCTCCGTCCTGGCGGCCAGCGCCTGCACCGCCTGGGCGCGCGAGATCTCGAACCCGCGCCCCCTGTACGAAAAGCGCGACATGTTCTGCGACTTGAACGGGGCCACCGAGAGCCCCGCGTCCGAGAATATGCGGCACAGCGCCGCTACCAGGGTGGACTTGCCGGCGCCCGAGGACGTCCCCTGCACCATCAGCGCGCCCATATCCGCCCCATGGCCGCCACCAGCTTTTCGTTGTCCGCCCTGGTCCTCACGGCTATCCGGATGTGGCGGCCCTCCTCCATCCCGCGGAAGGTCGCGCAGTCGCGCACCAGCACGCCCTCCTCCATGAGTTTTTTCCTCACCAGGCCGGAGGGCCGCTCGGTGCGCACGAGCAGGAAGTTGGCAGCCCCGCCCGCGCCGCACTCGAAGCCTTCGATGGCGCTTATACTCCTCCTGAGGAAGGCCGACTCGGAGCGTATTATGCGGCGGGCCGCCTCCAGGTGCCCCGACGGGCGGCGGAGGGCGGCGGCGGCCACCTCCTGGGCGGGCCCCGAGACGCTCCACGAGGCGGCCGCGCGCGCCATGGCCGAGGCCAGCGCGGGGCGGGCCAGGGCGTAGCCCACCCTTATCCCCGCGAGCCCGAAGGACTTCGTCATGGAGCGCAGCACGACCAGCCCCGCGTGCCGCGGGACGGACGGGGCTACCGACTCGTCCGCGCCCGGCACGAGCTCTATGAAGCACTCGTCCACCATCAGCAGCGAGGAGCGCGATGCGGCCGCGCGCGCCAGCCGCCGCACCGCCGCGGCGGGGAGCAGCTCGCCGGCGGGGTTGCTCGGGTTGCACAGGAACGCGCAGCCCCCCCGCGGGATGGCCGCCTCGAACCCGCCGAGGTCGGCGGCCATGTCCATCGTGCGGAACGGGATAACGCGGGCGCCGGCCAGCCGGGCCGCCGCCTCGTACTCGCCGAAGGCGGGGGCCGGGACGAGCGCCGCGCGGCCGCGGCGGTCCCCGCCCAGAAAGGCGCGGCAGAAGGAGTGGATGAGGTCGGTGGCCCCGTTGCCGGCCGCCACGTACGACGGGGAGGGCATCCCGGCGTACCGCGCCAGCGCGGCGCGGAGCGACTCCGAGGCCGGATCTGGGTACGAGCCCAGCGCGCCCAGGGCCCGCCGCATGGCGGCCTCGGCCGCGGGCGGCGGGCCGGCGGGGGTGATGCTAGAGCTGAAGTCGATCAGGCGGCCGCGGAGGGCGGCGGGGGCGGAGTACGGGCCGCCGTGGGGCACTGGGGAGTGGGAGGAGGCGGCGGGGGAGATCACGCTGCCGCGCGGCCCGCGGCGATTTAGTGTGTTTTGGTGGCGCGGGCGCGGCCGGGCCGGCATGGGGCCACGTACCCGCCAGTCACAGGCGTGAAAACGCCTTCGCTGATCCGCGTTCACGCTTGGGGAGCGGGGGTTGCTGACCTCGTACCCGGCCGGCGGGGAAAAAAGGAATATTAGGTGACCGCCCGCGACGCGCCGTACATGGGGGAGAAGAAGAGGGTGGCCGTGCTGGGGGCCACCGGCGCCGTGGGGCAGGAGTTCGTCCAGACCCTGGAGGGCCACCCCTGGTTCGAGGTGACCCAGATCGCCGCCTCGGAGCGCTCGGCGGGGAAAAAGTACCTGGACGCGATAAGGGGCGCCGGCGGCACGATAGGCTGGGAGGTGGGCGGCGAGGTCCCCGAGTACGCGAGGGAGATGGTCGTGAGGAGCATCGAGCAGGTGGAGGCGGGGGAGCTCGACCTGGTGTTCTCGGCCATCGAGTCGGGGGCGGCGAGGGACGTGGAGGCGCGGTTCGCCGCCCAGGTGCCCGTGATATCGACCAGCTCCGCGCACAGGTACGACGAGGACGTGCCCATACTGATACCCGGCGTGAACGACGGGCACGCCGACCTCCTGGACGCCCAGAGGGCCAACAGGGGCTGGAAGGGGTGGGTGGCCCCCCTGCCCAACTGCACCACCACGGGGCTGGCCATCACGCTCAAGCCGCTGCACGAGCGGTACGGCGTCAGGAAGGTGCTGATGACCTCGATGCAGGCCATATCGGGGGCCGGCAGGTCGCCGGGCGTGCCGGCCACGAGCATAACGGACAACATAATACCGTACATCGCCAACGAGGAGAAGAAGGTGCGCGTCGAGACGAGGAAGATACTGGGCCGGCTGGAGGGGGGCCGCATAAGGGAGGCGGACGTGCGGGTCAGCGCCACGTGCACCAGGGTCCCCGTGATAGACGGCCACACCGAGTCCGTGTCGGTGGAGACGGAGGGGGAGGCGGACCCGCGGGAGGCGGGGCGCCTGTTCGACGAGGCCAACGCCTCCGCGTCGGTGGCGGGGCTCCCGTCGGCGCCGGAAAAGTACTACGCGTTCCACACCGACCCGACCAGGCCGCAGCCCAGGCTGGAGAGGGAGGTGGGCGGCGGCATGACCACCACCGTGGGCAGGATGGAGAGGGAGGAGCTGTTCGCGAACGGCCTGAAGTACGTCCTGTTCTCGCACAACAAGAAGATGGGCTCGGGCAAGGGCGCCGTGCTGCTGGCCGAGATGCTGCTAAGGAAGGGCAAGATCTGAGCTCGCGCAGATCTGGGCCGCGCGGCGCCCGGCGGTGAAATTTTTGCAGGTTTTGGCCCCCAACCGGCCAAGGCTTATAAAATCGCCTTGGCCGTTCAGCGCGGTGGGCACCGTGGGGCGGGGCGCTGTGGTCGACGATCTTGACATGGCCATACTCTCGGAGCTGTCGGCGGACGCCTCGATATCCGTCCCGAAACTGTCCGAAAGGATAAAGGCCAACCCGAGCGTCGTGTACGCCAGGATAAAAAAGATGGTCAAGGGGAGGCTCATAGAGAGGTACACCATAGTGGTGAACAGCCAGGAGCTCGGCTACGCGGTCAAGGCGCTGGTGGGGCTCAACATGGACACGAAAAAGAGGGACAACGCCATAGGCGCCCTGTTCGAGACGCCGGGCGTGAGCGAGGTGGCAGAGGTCACCGGCAGGTTCGACATACTCGTCACGGTGTACGCCCGCGCGCTGGAGGACATGCACCGGATAGTCTCGGACGGGATAGGCAAGATCGACGGCGTCGTCTCCTCGGAGAGTTTCATAGAGATGAAGAGCAGGGAGAGGGCCATGCCGTACAGGCCCCCCGCGTGAGGGGGCGGGGCCGCGGTGCAGGAGCAGAGGCTGCAGTCGAGGGTCGGCGCGTACTATGAGCTGAGCAAGCCCAAGATATGGTACCTGCTGGTGTTCACGGCGGCCGGCGCGGCGGTGGCCGCCTCCAACGCGTACGGCCTGCCGGTCTCCGGGGCCACGTGGGCCCTGATGCTCGGCTCCGTGGCGGCCGGCTCGGCGGCGGCCAACGTCCTGACCAACTACCACGACAGGGACATCGATGCCGTCATGGAGAGGACGAAGAAGCGCCCCATCCCGTCGGGCCGGATCGCCCCCGCCGGCGCCCGCAACTTCGGGCTCGCGCTGGCGGCCGCCTCCCTGGCGCTGGCCGCGGCCATGTCCGCCACGACCACCCCGGAGCAGGGCGCGCTGGCCACCGCCTTCATCGCGTTCGGCCTGTTCAACAACGTGCTGGTGTACTCGTACGCGCTGAAGAGGCGCAGCCGCCTCAACGTGATCCTCGGCGGGCTGTGCGGCGGCATGCCCCCCCTCATAGGCTGGGCGGCCGTGACCACCTCCGACCTGTGGACGATGGGGCTGGCCATGGCCGGGCTCGTCTTCATCTGGATACCCATGCACATATGGGCCCTCACGCTGCACTTCAAGGAGGACTACAACAGGGTCGGCGTGCCCATGCTCACGGCGGTCCAGTCGGAGGGCGCCTCGGCCAGGGCCATCGCCGCCTCGACGGTCGCCATGGTGCTGTTCAGCGCGGCGCCCTTCTTCATGCATCTCGAGAACGGCGACCCGGCGGCCGGCCCCGCGTACGCCTGGACGGCCGCCGCGTCGGGCGCCCTGATGGTGGCGCTGTCCGCCTGGGTCGTGGCGCGGCCCACCGAGAGATCCTCGTGGGTGCTGTTCAAGTTCTCCAGCCCCTACCTGGCCGTGCTGTTCATAGCGCTCATGGTGGACTCGGCGCTCTGATCCTGGCCCGCGCGGGAGACCACCACCGTCCCCTCCATCCACGGGTGGGCCGTGCAGCGGTACTCGTAGGTTCCCGGCACCCCGTAGGCGCGCTCGAACGTCTGCCCCTCGGCGAGCAACCGCGAGCTGAACGCTTCGCCGCCCGCCGTGCCGGCCACATCGTGCCGCGCCGAGTCCAGGTTGGACCACACCACGGAGTCGCCCGCCTCCACGCGCACGACCGACGGGAAATAACAATAGTCCCCGCGGCTGCACGCAGCGGAGGAGGAGCCCCACAGGATGGCCACCCCGTGCGCGGCGGGGGGACGGTCGCCGTGCCCCGGGGCGGCTCCAGCGCCCAGGCCCTCTGCCCAGCGGCTCGGCGGCTGGCCGGGGTCGGAGGGGGCGGCCACGGCCGCGGCGACGGCGAACAGGATCAGGCCGGCCATCGCGGCGGCCAGCCCGTGCTCGAACCGCACCATGGCGCCCGCGCGCGGCGCCCACTGATAAGATCTGGCCACGCTATACGGGCGTGTAACACGACCTTGTGATTGCCCCGCCGCATCAAGGCGGCGGGCGGGGGGGGAGGCGCCGGCCCGCGCCGAAGGCGGGGGAACCGCGGCGCGCTCCCTTGAAGATCGGGGGGCGCCGGCCCGTTCCTCCCGCCCTTTCCGGCAACGCGGGGGGAAAGCTACCTGCCCGCCGCGCCGGCCAGCCTTCCCATTCGGGACATCCTGGCGCCGCAGACCGAGCACGTTCCCCTGACGGCCGGGCGGCCGTTCTTCGTCGCCGACTGGACGGGATCCCGCACGTCGCGCTTGGACATGCACTTCATGCAGTATGCCGCGATTCTCGGAGGCGCGACGCCGCCGGCGTCGGCGTCGCCGCGTTCCGAGACCTCGGCCAGTTGTTTTTTGAGATCCGCCAGTTGGTCCTCGATATCGCGCGCCGAGGATGCGGCCGCCGGGATGTTTTCGGTGCCCTGTCGGTCGCTAGGCCGTTCGGGCGCGGCCGCCGGCGCGGCCCCGGGTTCTGGTTCTGGGGCGGGCCCGGGCTCCGGCGGCTCTTCGGGGGGAGGGGGCGGCATGCCCTTGGGGAGCGTGCCGTGCGGAGACTCGGGCTCCGGCGCCGGCTCGGGGGCGGGCTCGGGTTTCGGGGACACCGCGGGAGGCGGGGGCGACATGCCCTTGGGGAGCGTGCCGTGCGGAGACTCGGGCTCCGGCGCCGGGGCGGTCTCGGGCTCCGGCGCCGGGGCGGTCTCGGGCTCCGGCGCCGGGGCGGGGGCGGGCTCGGGTTTCGGGGACTCCGCGGGAGGCGGGGGCGACATGCCCTTGGGGAGCGTGCCGTGCGGAGACTCGGGCTCCGGCGCCGGGGCGGTCTCGGGCTCCGGCGCCGGGGCGGTCTCGGGCTCCGGCGCCGGGGCGGGGGCGGGCTCGGGTTTCGGGGACTCCGCGGGAGGCGGGGGCGACATGCCCTTGGGGAGCGTGCCGTGCGGAGACTCGGGCTCCGGCGCCGGGGCGGTCTCGGGCTCCGGCGCCGGGGCGGTCTCGGGCTCCGGCGCCGGGGCGGGGGCGGGCTCGGGTTTCGGGGACTCCGCGGGAGGCGGGGGCGACATGCCCTTGGGGAGCGTGCCGTGCGGAGACTCGGGCTCCGGCGCCGGGGCGGTCTCGGGCTCGGGGGCGGGCTCGGGTTTCGGGGACTCCGCGGGAGGCGGGGGCGACATGCCCTTGGGGAGCGTGCCGTGCGGAGACTCGGGCTCCGGCGCCGGGGCGGTCTCGGGCTCGGGGGCGGGCTCGGGTTTCGGGGACTCCGCGGGAGGCGGGGGCGACATGCCCTTGGGGAGCGTGCCGTGCGGAGACTCGGGCTCCGGCGCCGGGGCGGTCTCGGGCTCCGGCGCCGGGGCGGGGGCGGGCTCGGGTTTCGGGGACTCCGCGGGAGGCGGGGGCGACATGCCCTTGGGGAGCGTGCCGTGCGGAGACTCGGGCTCCGGCGCCGGGGCGGTCTCGGGCTCCGGCGCCGGGGCGGTCTCGGGCTCCGGCGCGGGCTCGGGGGCGGGCTCGGGTTTCGGGGACTCCGCGGGAGGCGGGGGCGACATGCCCTTGGGGAGCGTGCCGTGCGGAGACTCGGGCTCCGGCGCCGGGGCGGTCTCGGGCTCCGGCGCCGGGGCGGTCTCGGGCTCCGGCGCCGGGGCGGTCTCGGGCTCCGGCGCCGGGGCGGGGGCGGGCTCGGGTTTCGGGGACTCCGCGGGAGGCGGGGGCGACATGCCCTTGGGGAGCGTGCCGTGCGGAGACTCGGGCTCCGGCGCCGGGGCGGTCTCGGGCTCCGGCGCCGGGGCGGTCTCGGGCTCCGGCGCGGGCTCGGGGGCGGGCTCGGGTTTCGGGGACTCCGCGGGAGGCGGGGGCGACATGCCCTTGGGGAGCGTGCCGTGCGGAGACTCGGGCTCCGGCGCCGGGGCGGTCTCGGGCTCCGGCGCCGGGGCGGTCTCGGGCTCCGGCGCCGGGGCGGGGGCGGGCTCGGGTTTCGGGGACTCCGCGGGAGGCGGGGGCGACATGCCCTTGGGGAGCGTGCCGTGCGGAGACTCGGGCTCCGGCGCCGGGGCGGTCTCGGGCTCCGGCGCCGGGGCGGTCTCGGGCTCCGGCGCGGGCTCGGGGGCGGGCTCGGGTTTCGGGGACTCCGCGGGAGGCGGGGGCGACATGCCCTTGGGGAGCGTGCCGTGCGGAGACTCGGGCTCCGGCGCCGGGGCGGTCTCGGGCTCCGGCGCCGGGGCGGGGGCGGGCTCGGGTTTCGGGGACTCCGCGGGAGGCGGGGGCGACATGCCCTTGGGGAGCGTGCCGTGCGGAGACTCGGGCTCCGGCGCCGGGGCGGGCTCGGGCTCCGGCGCCGGCTCGGGGGCGGGCACCGACGGCTCTTCGGGGGGAGGGGGCGACATGCCCTTGGGGAGCGTGCCGTGCGGAGACTCGGGCTCCGGCGCCGGGGCGGGCTCGGGCTCCGGCGCCGGGGCGGGGGCGGGCTCGGGTTTCGGGGACTCCGCGAGAGGCGGGGGCGACACGCCCTTGGGGAGCGTGCCGTGCGGAGACTCGGGCTCCGGCGCCGGGGCGGGCTCGGGCTCCGGCGCCGGGGCGGGCTCGGGCTCCGGCGCGGGCTCGGGGGCGGGCACCGACGGCTCTTCGGGGGGAGGGGGCGACATGCCCTTGGGGAGCGTGCCGTGCGGAGACTCGGGTTCGGGCTCCGGCGCCGGGGCGGGCTTTTGCTCCGGTTCAGGGGGCCCGGGCTTTTGCTCCGGTTCCAGATCGGGCGTTTCAGGACCGGCTGGAGGACCGGCCTCCAGATCGTCGGCGCCGATCCTGCCGAGGTATTCCTTTTCGTACTCGTCGAGGATCTCCCGCCGGGACTTGGCGGCGGGAGGCGGCGCGGGCTCGGGCTCCTGTTCCGGTTCGGGCTCCGGCTGCTCCGCGGGAGGCGGGGCCGACATGCCCTTGGGGAGCGTGCCGTGCGGAGACTCGGGTTCGGGCTCCGGTTTGGGCTTTGGTTGCTCCGCGGGAGGCGGGGGCGACATGCCCTTGGGGAGCGTGCCGTGCGGAGACTCGGGTTCGGGCTCCGGCGCGGGCTCGGGGGCGGGCGCCGACGGCTCTTCGGGGGGAGGGGGCGACATGCCCTTGGGGAGCGTGCCGTGCGGAGACTCGGGTTCGGGCTCCGGCGCCGGGGCGGGCTTTTGCTCCGGTTCAGGGGGCCCGGGCTTTTGCTCCGGTTCCAGATCGGGCGTTTCAGGACCGGCTGGAGGACCGGCCTCCAGATCGTCGGCGCCGATCCTGCCGAGGTATTCCTTTTCGTACTCGTCGAGGATCTCCCGCCGGGACTTGGCGGCGGGAGGCGGCGCGGGCTCGGGCTCCTGTTCCGGTTCGGGCTCCGGCTGCTTCGCGGGAGGCGGGGCCGACATGCCCTTGGGGAGCGTGCCGTGCGGAGACTCGGGTTCGGGCTCCGGCGCCGGGGCGGGCTTTTGCTCCGGTTCAGGGGGCCCGGGCTTTTGCTCCGGTTCCAGATCGGGCGTTTCAGGACCGGCTGGAGGACCGGCCTCCAGATCGTCGGCGCCGATCCTGCCGAGGTATTCCTTTTCGTACTCGTCGAGGATCTCCCGCCGGGACTTGGCGGCGGGAGGCGGCGCGGGCTCGGGCTTTTCGCGCGGGGCGCGGGGGTCCGCAACGGGCACGAGGGGGGGTTGCGGCGCGGGCGGGGCCGTCGACCCCGGCGCGCTCGCCCCCATGCCCGCGAGCATCTCCTTGTCGCCACGGGACATTGGTCGGGGTTGCGGCGCGCCGGCCGCCCCGGCGCCCGGCTGCCGCTTGCCGTCCCCCCCGCCCGCGGCGGGGGCAGGCCGGCCTTCCGGTATGTCCGGAAGCGGGCCGAGGTTGTCGTAGCAGACGGAGTTGGCGTCAGTCCTCAGGTAGTAGCTGCCTTCGGCGCGGAACAGCCTGATCCTGCTTCCCGGCGTCCAGTTGGATGCCGCGCTGTAGATCGTCATGTATGAGGCCCCCTTGCTGATCTCGGTAGCGACGGTGGCCTTGTCGACCAGCTCGCCCGGCGCTATCCTGCCGCCCTCGTCGCGGTGCCGCCTCAAAAGCGACACCTGCCTGCCCTCCAGGTAGGAGGCGGCAGATACGAGGTAGTCGGCCCATTTTGCCATGCGCTTACCCCACTCCGCCGCTATTAAACAAGGTCGGGGACGGGGGTTTTCGGCCGGGCGGCCGCCGGGCCCCGGAGCCCGCCTCCGGGCGGCGCCGCCTGGACCGGACCAGCCTAGCGGCGCCCGCCGCGGCCAGCACGGGGGCTGCCACGTACGTGCCCAGCGTGAGCGCGATGGCGGCAGACCCCGCCGCGACCACGTGGGCCTCCGAGCCCTCCTCCGCCAGGGTCATCACGGACAGGTAGAGGAGCATCGGGGCGATCAGGGCCCGGATCGCCTCCCGGAGAAGCGGGCTTTCCCGCTGGGCATCGGCCACCGCGGGCGAGAACGAGTAGTACAGCGCGTTAAAGCCGTCCGCGAATCCCGCCCCCGACGCGGTGGACAGCAGCGTCCGGTCCCTCACCTCGCGCAGCATCTGGACCTGCTGGGACATCTCCGAGCCGTGCGCCGCCGTGGCGATCAGGCAGCCGCCGGGCCTGGGATCCCGGGGCGGGGGCGGGGGTTCGGGCGCCGCGGGCTTTGGCTCCGGCTCGGGCGGCTCAGGGCCCGCCTCGATCGGGGGCGGATCGGGCGCCACGCATTCCCCGCCCACCAGCCGCGTGCCTATCCCGCACTGGCCGAAGGCGGTCCGGTTCATGGCCGACTCGTTGGTGCCGGCCGCCTCGTAGATCGTCACGCCGGGAAAGTTCTCGTCGAACCACTGCCGGAAGGCCGGCTCCGCATCGTACCGCGCCACGTAGTACCTCGGATCCCTTTCCGGATCGACGAACGCGGGGCGGGGGACGGGTTCGGGAAGGCCGACGGCCGCGTGGATCGTCACGCCGGGAAAGTTCTCGTCGAACCACTGCCGGAAGGCCGGCTCCGACTCGTACCTGTCGACGTACTGTTGGGGGTCCACGCCGGGCTCGACGAACGCGGGGCGGGGGACGGGTTCGGGAAGGCCGACGGCCGCGTGGATCGTCACGCCGGGAAAGTTCTCGTCGAACCACTGCCGGAAGGCCGGCTCCGACTCGTACCTGTCGACGTACTGTTGGGGGTCCACGCCGGGCTCGACGAACGCGGGGCGGGGGACGGGTTCGGGAAGGCCGACGGCCGCGTGGATCGTCACGCCGGGAAAGTTCTCGTCGAACCACTGCCGGAAGGCCGGCTCCGACTCGTACCTGTCGACGTACTGTTGGGGGTCCACGCCGGGCTCGACGAACGCGGGGCGGGGGACGGGTTCGGGAAGGCCGACGGCCGCGTGGATCGTCACGCCGGGAAAGTTCTCGTCGAACCACTGCCGGAAGGCCGGCTCCGACTCGTACCTGTCGACGTACTGTTGGGGGTCCACGCCGGGCTCGACGAACGCCGGAGGCGCCACATCGGATGGGGCGGGATCTGGCGCTGCCGCTGGACTCGGCTCCGGCCCGGGCTCTGGCGCTGCCGCAAACACTACCACCGTGACCGACTGCCTGTCCTCCAGTACTTCCTTGGTGGCCACCACGTCGAACGTGTATGCGGATCCCTGCGCGCTACCCTGCAAGGGCACCGGGATCCAAGCGAACCGGCCGTCGGACGCGCCGATCGACGCGCCGGCCGGCACGTTGCCTTCCAGGCCGTACACCACGCCGCGCAGGGAACCGTCGGTGATTTTGGCCGTGAACGAGAGGGCCTCGCCCGCCTCCACGCTCATGTTCCCGCCCATCGGGACCAGATCCACCACGTAGTCCGGCACCACGTAGGCCCTCTGCCCGTCGTATTCTATCCGGAGCGACGGAGCCTCGTCAGGGGTAAGGCCCAGCCGCGCCTCGTACGTTCCGCGGGCGCCGAATACGTCGGACACCGTCAGCTGGCCGAGCGTTTCGAACGCGCCGTCGGGACCAGGAATCGCGCTGAACAGCTTGATGTGATCGCCCGCCGGCGAGTATATCCCCACGCTGACGGCGATGCCCGGCTCGCCCGTCCCGCGAAACACGAGGACGTCGTCATTGCCGAACACCCCGTCCAGCGTGAGGCTCTGTTGCGCCTCCGAGGCCGGGGCGAGCCCGGCGGCGAGCGCGAGAAAGGCTCCAAGAGCCACGGCGCGCATCCGGGACCGCCTCATACGGAAGGGTCGCAGGATCCGCTTTTAACTCCAGTGAATCGATGCGCGCCCAGGCGGTCGCGGGCGTTTTTGGATCCGGATGGCCGCTCTCGCCGGCCGGGGCCGCGGGGCGGCCGCAAGAGGCCTGCCGCGAAGGCGGGATCGCGCCGCGGCGCGCCCGCCGTTTCAGGGCAGGCGGTTGCCGCGTCCCCGCATGCAGGCCGGACCGGATTGCCGCCCCGCGCGCGCCCGCCCGCGCGCCGCGCGGATCGCGCTGAAAAAGTTCACCACGTTGTGAAGATCTTTAGGCGCGTGCGGGTAAATCTCGGCCCGGGGATACACGGGTATGCCGTACGAGGAGGACAAGATCGCGGTAGGCGGCGGGCGGCGCCGCAGGGCATCCGGCGGGAAGGGCGCCCCGGGACCCGGGGCGCGGTAGGACGGGCCCCGGGCCGGCCCGCGGGCGGGGCGGGCGCCGGCTGCCCGGATGCGCGCAGGCGGGGCGGGGTGCGGACTTGCGTCCAAACCGAAACCGCGCCTGGCGGCAACAATCCGCTCCGCGATCCCGCGCCCAGATCGCAATGGACGTGAGTCTGCGCGGGGCGGGCGTCCGAACGGTTTATCAGACGGGAGTTTCGAGCTCCGCGCATGTCCGAAGAGCGCGGCGCGCGGAACGACTGGCAGGGGCTGTGGGACGCCTACATCCAGGCGTTCGACAACTGGAAGCAGATGTACGAGGCCGTGCAGAAGGCCAACGCGGAGGTGCGGCGCAGCTTCAACGACGTCATCGAAAAGGCGGCCCGGGAATCCTCGGCCGACACCATGAAGCAGTTCGGCGAGAGCTGGCAGAAGGCGATGAACGATGCCGGCATAAGCGGCGTGAGGCAGTTCGGCGAGAGCTGGCAGAAGGCGATGAGCGAGTCGACCGCCGAGTCGTACCGCCGGTTCGCCGAGGCGTGGCAGAACTCCCTCACCTCGTCTGGCATGGAGCAGATACGCACGTACGGCGAGACTATGAAAAAGTTCGCCGAGACCTGGGACGGCATGTGGCCGCGAAAAAACCAGTGATGCCGCGGCAGGGGGCGCGGCCGGCCCGCCCGGCAGCCGCGCCCGAGGTTGGCGCCGCCAGTCCGTCCCGCGGCCGCGCCGGCGGCGCGGCGGTTTCCCGCAAAGCCCGAGCTGCGGGCCGGGCGGCGCGGGGCAGGCGGCTCCCGCCCCGCAGGCGCGGATGCGGAGCGGCGGGGCCGCTTTCGCGCCGGCGTCCAACGGGCATGCGGCCCCGCAGGCAGGGCGCCGCCCTAATTTTATATTTGAAGTGCGCGGGCCGCCTGCGTGGCTGACAAGTGGGCGGACTATCTCATATCGGCCGTGGAGTACGGCGAGGGCAGGAGGATAACGCGCGTCAGGCAGCACAGGGACACCGGCGGGCAGATAGACTCCGGGCAGATCGCGGAGCGGAGCGACGTGGAGTCCAACCTGAAGAGGGGCGCGACGTACGCCACCATATTCAGCGGCAACCAGCGCTGGCGCATGGGGGAACGCGTCGGCCTGCGCAAGGCGGGCGGCGCGCACTCCATCAGGACTGACGCCAACAGGGTGGAGATGGACAACCTGGGCATGCTGCCCGGCATATGAGCCGGCGGGCGGCATCCTAGCGCACGTAGTCGTCCAGCGAGATCCCCTCGGCGCCTGGTATGCGGGCCACCTCGAACCCCTCGGGGCGCTTGGAGAGGGGCCGCGTCGCATCGATCCCCACCTTCGCGGTGCGCAGGCGCTCCTGGTCGCTGGACGGATCCAGGCTGGAGCCGCGCACGTCCTCGGTCACGACGAGGTCCCGGTCCGCCTGGAACCGCGTGGCGAGCGCGTACTCGACCCGCTCGGCCGAGCCCGGATCGATGTCGCCGTCCACCACGGTCACCTGCTTTAGCGACCTGTGTACGAGGAACGCCCGCTCGATTATCCGCCGCGGCTCACCCTCGTCCCGCCCGCGCACCTGCACCACCGCGTGCAGCCAGTTGCACCCGCCGTCGGTCAGGCGGACCTGCCCCACGTGCGGGAACCCCGCCTTCAGCTCCGAGTCCAGTTTCGATTCCGCCGGCATGCCCATCAGCATCCTGTGCTCCGAGTAGCCCGACAGCACGTCGTGGAACACCGGCTCGTCCCTGTGGTACAGCCTCTCCAGCTCGAACACCGGCTGCTCCCTGGCGTGGTCGTACGTCTGGAGCATCTCGACCATCCACTCCCGGCTCGTGCGGTCCGACAGGATGCGCCCCTCCATCACCACCTCCGCGCCGGCGGGCACGGCCGTCCCGGAGTAGCGGCACTCCGCGAGCTCGAGGCGGCCGCCCAGCAGCGCGTTGGCCACCCCCATCTCGGAGGCCCCCCACTCCGCCTGGTACGCGCCGGCGATCGAGACGGCGGGATGCACGCCCACCGTCACGGACACGCGGAGGTCGTCCCCGCGCGACCGCGCCTCCTCGTAGCACCTGTGCAGGTGCCGGCCCTCGACCATCCTCACCGACGCGTGCGATCCGTCCACGGGCATCATCCTGTGGAACGAGCTGTTCTGCTCCCCGCTCTCGGGGTTGCGGGCGTGCACCATCGAGGACGTCATGAACGGGCCGGGCTCCTTCTCGAAGTGCCTCACGACGGGAAGCGCCGACAGGTCCGTGCGGCTGTTCCGCATGAACAGGCCGGGCGCCCCCCGCCGGGCGGGCGGCGAGGCCCCGCGCACGGCCTCGGCCATCCTGCCGTGTATGCCGCCCTCGCCGCAGCCGGCCGCCATGGCGAACCTCCGCCTGGTCCCGGCCAGGTTGGCGGCGACGCGGAACTCCGAGCCTTCCACGCTCTCGAACAGCAGCGCCTTGCCCCCGTCGGCCCTCGCGGTGACCGCCGCGATCTCGTACTCGGTCGAGACCGCGCGGCCCACCCTGCCCAGCTCGCCGGCCCCCTCCAGCTCCTCCAGGTAGCCGCGCAGGTCACGCGCCACGCCGCACCATCTCCGCTATCTCGGACATCAGGGCCTTCGCGGCCTCGGCGCCGAGCCCGGCGCGCACGCTGCTCGACACCACCGCTATCCCCCCGCTCGCGCTGCTGGCCCGCTCCGCCACCAGCCGCAGGAACAGCGCGTCCGTCTTCGACGGGATGACCGTCGCGGTGACCGGCGCCGGGCCGGCGCCCGCCAGCGAGGCGACCATCTGGCCCAGGCGGCCCTCGCCCTCCGACACCGAGATGAAGTCGCCGTTGGCGAAGCGCAGGACGGCCACCGCGAACGAGCGGCCGGAGGCGCTGACCGTCCGCGTCGCCAGTTCGGGGCCGCCCTCCCGCCCCCCGCCGCCGGGACCGGCGCCATCCCGGCCCCGCGTTCCGTCTAGCGGCAAGGCTGCATGCGGCGGCCTAGGCCTTTGCCGCCGCCGTCCCGGAGTCCTTGGTGTCCGCTTCCACCCTGGCCCGGAGTTTGGCCTTGTACTTTAGGTTGCGCGGCTTCGTCCTCAGCCGGTACCCGCAACACGGGCACCAGAGGCCGGCCCACTTTATGAATATCTCGCATATCTGGCACCTCCGCTGGCCCGAGGCGTACCTGCCCGTCCCCACGGGCTTTTGCGCCTTGTACCTGGTGCAGATTCCCTTGCACGTCACTCCGTATCGCCTCCACCCTTAAGGAAATCGCGTGTATATAAGGTTAGATCCATAATTTTTTCAACTTTGCCGCATTATTGCCAAGAAACTCGCACGGAATCGTTTCCAAAGCGGGGGGAGTTCGCAGGAAAACCTCGCATTCGGGCAAAACCTGGCCGTCCTATGACAGGGCCTGCGAGGCCTGGTGGAACATCTGGCTCTTCGCGCAACCGGCGGCAAGCTCGTCCCCGGCGCCCCGCCTCATCAGGCCGCGGTAGAGGCCGTCCTCGAGCTTCACGCCCTCGCGCTTTTCCCACTCCTCCACGGTGATGGAGTATTTCTTCTGTATGCGGTCGCGGTACCATTCCGGGATGACGTTGAACGCGCAGAAGGGTATGATGCGCAGGTCGGGCGTGACGTAGTGTATGTCGCACCGCTGCAGGCGCTCCAGGTCCTCGTTGTACTTGTCCTGGAAGTGCATCATGCCCAGGAACAGCCCCTTCACGTGCCACGAGCCCACGGAGTCAAAGGAGCGCTTCATCAGTATGCTGCCGAACATCTTCGCGAGATCCAGCCCGGCCGGCTGCTTTTTGGTGTCCACGAAGCCTTTCAGCTTGCGGACGACCTCGAGCATCGTGAAGTACCTGTTCTTGCCGGAGCGGATCTCCTCGGCCTTGTCCTCGAACAGCTCCAGCATGCCCTGTATGTCGCAGAACCTCGTGAGGGGGACGAATTTTTTGGTCTCCGCGTCCTCGAACACGTACGTGCCGGCGCCGCACGCGAAGTGGATCGACAGCTCGTACTTTGGCTTGCTCGAGAATGCCTCTATGACGTTGGTGAGCGGCATGCAGCTCGGGACGGGGAACCAGTCGTCCACCGTGACCTCGCCGCCCGTCTGCTCCTCTATGCGCTGTATGCAGTCGGGTATCGTGATGCGGTACTTTTCGCGCTCCTGCTTGCCCATGCGCCCCGTGAGGGAGACCGGCTGGAAGTTTACCGCGTGCACCACGTCCATGTTCTTCTGGGCGTACCTGACTATCCCGCCCAGCTCGTGGTCGTTTATCGACTTTATCACGGTGGGGACGAACACGACGGTGGTGCCGGTCTTGCGGCAGCTGTCCAGGGCGTGGGGGATCTCCCAGTGGTTCTTCGGGTTGGTCCTGGCGGTGACTCCGTCGAAGCTTAGGTACAGGTTGTTGCAGCCGGCCAGCCTCACCTCGCGGGCCGCCTCCGGATCCATGGCGTGGCGTATGCCGTTGGTGTTCATCTGTATGTGGTCCACGCCCTCCTCCTTCATTATGCGTATGACGTCGGCGATGTCCTCGCGGAGCATCGGCTCGCCGCCGGTTATCTGCATCGAGTTGCCCGGTATGGGCCGCTCGGCGCGCAGGGTCTTCATCATGGCGCGCACCTGGTCCCGGGACGGCTCGTACATGTAGGCGCCCTCCAGGCCCTTCTTCACGTAGAAAAAGCAGTACCAGCACGTCAGGTCGCACCTGTTCGTGACTATCATGTTGGCCAGGCCGCTGTGGGACAGGTGGTTGGAGCACAGGCCGCAGTTGTTGGGGCAGGAGCATTTTTCGATCATCACGTTGGGGGCGTGGGCCCCCTTGCCGTCCTGCCAGTAGGTGCTGAATTTCTGGTACATCTCGTACGAGCCAAAGTACAGCTCCTCGCACTCGCCGTGGGTCGGGCACGTCTTTGTCATGTAGACTCGGCCGTCCCTCTCGAACACCTCGGCATCGAGGATCATGTTGCAGTCGGGGCATATGCTCTGCGTGAAGCGGATCGTCGACCGCTTGCCGAGGTTCTTGATCGACTGGTTGGCGATCTGTATCAGTGACATCTGTCAGTAGTTTTGAAAGTTGGTATATATTCTGATCCACACCGCGCCATGTGTGTTTAGGTGGCTAACGCGGGCCGGCCCGCGCGCTTTCATGCGTTGGGCCTCTTTTGGAAATCACAAACAGGCGTAAGCTCAAAGCGGCAACTAGCGAACTCCTGTGATGCCCGCCCGCCGCGGCCCGCCCCCTTCCGCCCGCGGCTCTGCCAAGATCGGGCGTTTTTGGGCTCCGGCGGCCGGACGTGCGGGGCCCGCCGGCTTCCGGGCGGGGCGCCGGTCGGGCCGCCGGTCTCCGGAGCTGGGCCGCCGCGTCGTGCGGGGCCCGCCGGCTTCCGGGCGGGGCGCCGGGGCAGGCGGCTGCCGCGGCGCGGCCGCGGGCCGCGGCGGGGCCGTCCTGCCGGAGGCGCCCGGCTGCGGCCGAGCCCCCTCCGGGCCGCCTGCCGTCACCTTAAATCAGCCCGCGCGTGCCCGCCGTGCGATGAGCGCCGTCTCCGAAAAGGCGAAAAAGTCGCTGGAAAGGGTGGGCCTCACCAGCTACGAGACGAGGGCGTACGCCGCCCTCCTCCGGTCCGGCGGAGGGCTGGGGGCGGCCGCGCTGAGCAAGGAGTCGGGGGTGCCGTACTCCAAGGTGTACGAGGTGCTCGGGACGCTGGCCTACAAGGGATGGGTCGGCTCGGACAGGTCGAGGCCCGCGAGGTACTTTGCAAAGTCCCCCTCGACGGGGCTGGAGGCCACCAAGCAGAGGATGGACTCGGAGTTCGCGGAAAGCAGCGGCGCCGTGCTCAGCGAGTTGCTGCCCCTGTACGAGGGGAGCGGCACGAGCGAGAGGCCCGACATATGGTTCCTCTCGGGCACCCCCAACATAGCGGCCAAGATACTGGAGATGGTCGAGTCGTGCAGGAGCGAGGTCCTCATAGCGGTGCCGAGGGCGGGCGAGGCCTTGGTAAGGCAGGCCCTCCCCAAGCTGCGGCAGCTGCGCGAGAGGGGGGTGGGCGTCACCGTGCTCACCTCGGACAAGATGGACAGGGACGCGCTGGCCGCGCTCTCCAGGGTGGTAAGCTCGGTGAGGGTCAGGGCGGGCCTCTTCGGGGGGGGGATAATCGCAGACAGGCGGCACGTGGTCATCCTGCTCGGCACGGAGATGAGCGAGGCGTCCTCGTCGGCGGGCACCGTGGCCATATGGGCCGACCACCCGGGGCTGGCCGTCTTCGCCCGCGACTATTTTGAATACTTAATAAAAGATGCAGGAGAGGCGTGACTGCATGGATGCCATAGACCAGGAGATACTGTTCGTCGGGACCGCCGAGGCCGAGCACGTGGAGATGTACCTGAAGGCCATATGGCACATCAAGGAGCGGGGCGAGGACGTCAAGATAAGCACCATAGCCAAGATGCTCAACGTCAGGCAGCCCAGCGTGGTGCAGATGCTCAAGAAGCTCAACGGCCAAAAGTTGGTGACGTACAACAAGGCCGGCGTCGTCCTCATGGACGAGGGGGCGAGGGTCGGAGCCACCATGATGAGGAACAGCAGGCTGCTGGAGGTCCTCATGGACAGCGCGCTGAAGATCGAGATCGACGAGGAGATGGTCTGCGGGGTGGAGCACCACATGAACAGGCAGTTCGCCGACGCTCTCTGCACGATGCTCAACCACCCGCGGAGATGCCCGCACGGGCTCGACATACCGATGGGCGAGTGCTGCCGCGGCAAGGGCGAGCAGGAAGGCGGCGAGGGCGAGGGCGAGCAGGAAGGCGGCGAGGGCGAGGGCGAGCAGGAAGGCGGCAGGATCCCGGAGAGCGCGTGGGGAAAATAGGCCTCGCGCGGCGCTGCCGGCGTTCGGATCTCCCCGAGCGCGGCGCTGCCGGACGGTTCCGCGCCAGGACGGCGCGGGTGCCCAAACGCGCACCCTCCGCGCGCCTGCGCGATTCCGGAATCGTTTCGCTTCATGGCGGTAGCGATGCGCCCCCCGCAGCTTCGCCCTCGGCCGCTTTCCCCCTTTCGGGCATCCCGCGCGCGAACGCCCCGGCAGGCATCCCCGGCGTGCTCTGATCCGGGGAGCCGCGGGGCCTGCCGCGGTTGTGCCGGCGGACGAACCCGTCGGACCAGCCGGGCCGCCTCGTCTTCCTCTCGATCCCGCCGCGGAACCTCGCCGGCTTGCCGCCTGTCCGGGGCCGCCCCGGCCCTGCCAGGTTCCGCCCCCACGTCCGACCAGGCGGGCCGCCTCCAGAATTGACTCCCCGGCCTCCGCCCCCGCGGGGCCGGGATCCGCTACCGGTCGTGATCGATTCGGGCCTGCCGTGCTCGGCGGCGGCCTTCGCGAGCATCTCCGGGGCGCGCCTTCCCGCGGCCCCGGAGGCGCCGCGGCCGGCGGCGGCCCCGGAGGCGCCGTCCCGGTGCGCGGCGAGCCGCCTTCCGTCGCGGAGCCGCTTGCAGCCTGCGTGCCGCACGGAATTGGAGCGCGTTTCTTCCAACCCGGCCCGCTCGCGCTTCTCGTTTTTCTGCGGATTCCCGGCTGCCGGCATCTTTCCCCGGCATGCGGCGCGCGGCGCCTCGCGGCGCCCGGATTCTCGCCGCGGCGCCAGGAAACCGCCCCGGCCCGCGCCGGCCCCGGCCCGCGCCGGCGGAGCGTCCCCTCCGACCACATCCCTGCGCGGCCGCGGATCTCCGCCCGGGGCTGGCGCGCTTCCCGTCCTGCGGCACCTGGCGCAGATCTGCCGCGCGCGGCGCGGCGTGGCCCCGCGCGGGCTGCAATCCCGGCGCCGCGCGCGGCGCCTTCATTCGTCCCCTACACCCGCCGGAGGGGGCGCGCCGCCATTCCCGCGCCGGCGCCGCGGCGGGCCGGGCCGCCGGCCGGCATGCGGAATGGCGCCGCGCGCCGACAAGGAATATAACGACAGTTGGGCGGGCCGCCGCATGACTGCGTGCTTTTGCGGATGCGGAGAGTACGAAAAAGACAGCTACGGCTTCAAGATCGCCTGCGTAAAGTGCGGCCACGGGCCCCAGAACCACGACGACGGCTTCAGGGCATCGGCCAGGACCAACGAGAACCGGAGCCAAAAACGCGACGCCGACTTTGGCTAGCGCGCCGCCGCGCCCGCGTCCCCGGCCGCGCCGCCCGGGCGGAGGCGCGCCTACTCCCCGATGATCTTCACCAGCACGCGCTTTTTCCGGCGGCCGTCGAACTCGCCGTAGAATATCCGCTCCCAGGTGCCGAAGTCCAGCCTGCCCTCCGTCACGGCCACCACCACCTCGCGGCCCATCACCTGCCTCTTCAGGTGCGCGTCGGCGTTGTCCTCCCCCGTGTCGTTGTGCCGGTACTGGGACGTGGGCCCGTGCGGGGCCAGCCGCTCCAGCCACCGCTCGTAGTCGCCGTGCAGCCCCGCCTCGTCGTCGTTGATGAACACGCTGGCCGTTATGTGCATCGCGTTGACCAGGCACAGGCCCTCCCCGATCCCGCTTTTGCGGACGAGCTCCTCGATCTGTCCCGTTATGTTGACGAAGGCGCGCCGGGACGGCGTCTCAAAGTAGAGGTACTCGGTGAGCGACTTCACGGGCATCCTGCCGGGCCGCCGCATAAAAGTCGTGGCGGGCTCAGAACTCAAGATCCACATCACCGGTCAAAGGGATACGCTCATCAGCGCCCGCGCGCGGGCGGGGGCGGCGCGCGCCTATGAGTCTTGGGTTCGCGGCGGGGGCGGCGCGCGCCCGCGCGCCGGAACCGGGCGCCCCCCGCGCCCGAAACCGCGGCCGCGAAACAGGCCGGGCGGCGGAGGCCGGGCGGCCGGCGGAAAAACCATTCAAGAACCTTGATAAAGAACCGGTGAGCACGCCGGTAAATGGTCAGCATCGACACGCCCTCGTCGCTGGAGAGCTTCCGGAAGTTCGTCATGAGCAGCACCTGCGACTCGTTCGCGCCCAAGGGCTACCTGGACGACGAGGAGGTGTTCGCGGAGCGCGAGGACGAGCTCGGCTCGATCTACGTGGAAGCGGCCGACAAGGTCACCCTCAAGAAGGTGAGGGAGATCACGTTCGTCAACGCGGTGGACATACTGGGGATAATCTACACGTCGAAGAGCGGCAACACGAGGCTGATGTGGCGCCAGACCAGAAGGAACAGCGGCCGCGTCACCGGGGAGGCCTCGAACAACTCCCTCGTCAACCTGGCCGGCGCCGGCGTGATCCATCTGGACTCCCTGGACGAGTATGCGGAGCGCAGCGCCGCGGATGCGTAGGCCCGCGCCCGTTGCGGCCTAGTCGCGGGATCGGGGGGCGGTTCGCGGTCGTCGGGCGCATCTTCGGCCCGGGCGTGAGCCCGCGGGGGGGGCCGCCGCGCCGCGGGCGGCCGGCGGGGGCATGATCACAAAGGCGGCCGGCGAGGGATCGTTCGCGGTGATGCCGGAAGAGTCGGACGACCTGATGGCCCTGAGGCGCGTGGTGGAGGCCGGCGACGTGGTGGCGGGGAGCACCACCAGGGCGGTGAAGAGGGAGGGGGAATACGCGCGCCCCGACAGGGGGGAGCGCGTGCGGGTCAGGATAGCGCTGAACGTGGAGGCGGTCTCGCTCGACAGCACGCTGGGCAGGCTGAGGATGCGCGGCACCATATCGGAGTCGGACAACGAGGCGATCCCGCACGGCGTCCACCACTCCCTGCTGGTCCAGGCCGGCGACCGCGTGACCATAACCAAAAAGGCGTGGTCCCCGGTTCACGCGCGGCTCGTGGGGCGCGGCGGCGGGGGCGGGAGGGGCTTCGTGCTGGCCGCCATCGACTCGGCAGACTGCGGCGTGGCCAGGCTGGCGGGGACGCGCCTGACCATGGCGGCCGGGATCCGATCGGGGGCGGGAGGCAAGAGGTACAAGACTGCCGGGTTCAGCATGGAGAGGTACCTGGACGAGGCCGCCGGGGCGATCGCCGCCGCGCGCAGGAAGGGCGACGCCGTCGTGGTCTTCGGGCCGGGCGAGACCAAGAGGAGGCTCCGCAACCGCATGCTCGAGGCGCGGGCGGCGGCGGCGCAGCGCGGCCGCGGCGGCGGCGCCCCGGCGGCGCAGGACGTCCTGCTGGCGGAGGGGGTCGACACGGGCGGGGAGGACGGGATACGCTCCTTCACCGGATCGGAGGCCATGAGGGATGCGATGGGGGACAGCAAGATGGCGGCGGCGTACAGGGTAATCGACGAGGTGATGCTGATGGCGAGCAGGAGGGGGCGCAAGTTCGCCATGGGGTACGAGGAGACGAGGAGGGCAAGCCGCGTGGGGGCCGTCGACTCGCTGGTCTTCTCCGACGGCATAATGCAGGCGGCGGGCGAGCAGGAGGCGGTGGACATGCTCAACGAGGCCGAGGCGGGGGGCGGGAAGGCGCTCAGCGTCGACTCGACGACCGACGCGGGATCGAGGGTGTCGGGCATGGGCGGGGTCGTCGCCACGCTGAGGTTCCCGGTGGGCGGGTAGGGCGGGCGGGCGCCGCTACCGCGAGATGCACCCGGCGATCCAGTCCAGGTACGGCGCGTTGATCGAGGGGACGGCGATCTCCGCTATCTCGGGCACCTCGTACGGGTGGGTCGAGGCTATGCGCTCCCGCAGCGCGTCGCGGAGCTCGGCCGCCGTCTTGAAGATCGCCAGGCACTCGTCCCCCTCCTCCAGCCTGCCCCGCCACCGGTACACCGAGGAGATCTTCACCGTGTTCACGCACGCGGCCAGCCGCGCGCCGACGATCTCGCGCGCTGCCGCCGCCGCCGAGCCCTCGTCGGGATAGGTGGACGCGAGCATCGCTACCCCGCTGCCGCCGTCCCCGCTGCCGCCGCACACAGTAACCGATAAATGTGCGCCGCTAAAAAAACGTACCAACCGGCTTGGAGTACACGCTCAGGCCTGCGCCGGAGCCGCGCTTGGCCGAACACCACCGACCACGGATCCCGCGCCCGGGGCGCGCGGCAGCCTGAGCGTGTGCGGCTTGGATCTTGACTTCCTCACCGACAACGCCATAGTGTACGTGCTCGTGGCGTGGGGCATCATGCTGGTCGCGGCCAAGGGCCTGAGGCTGCAGAACCGCGGGTTCGACGTGAAGCCGTACGGCATAACGTACAGGAACTCCGGGGTCCAGGCGGTGCTGGACAGCGTGCTGGCGCGCTCGCGCCGGTGGGTGCGCGTGTTCGCCGACGCGAGCGTGGTGGCGGGGTTCGCCATGATGGGGTTCGCGTTCTGGTTCCTCGTGTCCAACATAGCCAACTACTTCGTGAAGCCCTCCGGCTTCGCCGAGGTGACCGTGCTGATACCCGGAGTGACGCTCACCTCCGCCTCGGCCATACTCAACTTCCTGCTGTGCATACCGATAGTGCTCATAATGCACGAGGGGGCGCACGGGATAGTGGCGGCCCTGGAGAGGATCAGGATAAAGACCGGCGGGTTCGCCGTGTTCGTGGCGCTCTTCGCCGGGTTCGTCGAGCCGGACGAGGAGGAGTTCGACAAGGCCAAAAAGATGTCAAAGCTCAGGGTGATAGGCGCCGGCGCCACCTCCAACGTGGCGTTCTCGCTGGCGCTCGGCGCCGTGCTGCTCACGAACCCCGTGTTCGCCGTGGTGGTGCCCGAGCCCATAAGGGGCGCCTTCTACGAGGAGCCGGACGGGGTGACCGTGCTGTCGGTGATACCGGGGTCGGGCGCCGAGGCGGCGGGCCTGCTTCCCGGGGACGTCATAGTGGGCATCGGGGACGTCAGGGTGTTCACCGCGTTCGACATGGAGAAGGCCGGCCTGAGCCCGGGCGACCGGGTCGACGTGACGGTGTCGCGGGGGGGCGAGGCCGTGACGGTGCCGGTCGACGTGACGGCCGCCGCCGAGGATCCCGAGCGCGGCCTGGTCGGGATAATGCGGGACAACAGCGCCGCGTACGAGCCCGTATACGGGCTCATAAACTGGGACGGGCAACACCACCTCTCGCTGTTCCTGCTGTGGCTGTGGATGATCTCGTTCTTCATCGGGATCATAAACATGCTGCCGCTCCCCATACTGGACGGCGGCAAGTTCGTCCACAGCATAATAGACAGGAAGATCTCGGAGAGGTCCGTCAACGGCGTGATGCTGGGGATCTACGCGTTCACCTTCGTGCTGTTCGGCCTGAACATAGGCCTGTCGTACGCAAAGTCCGGCTGGTTCACCATATGAGCGGCGGGGCCTGCGGGTCCTGCGGGTCGGGGCCCGTCGCGTACGCCAGGAGGTACTCGGGGCAGCGCCTGTGCGCGCCGTGCTTCATGGAGTCCATAGAGCGCAAGGCGGCGAGGGCCATATCGAAGTACGGGATGATAGGCAGGGGCGACCTGGTCTGCGTGGCCGTCTCCGGCGGGAAGGACTCGCTGGCGCTGCTGCGCGTCCTGGACCGCATGTCGCGGGACGGCGGGCGCTTCCGGATAAGGGCGGCCACCATAGACGAGGGCATACCGGGGTACCGCGACGAGGCGCTCGGGATAGTGGAGGAGTACTGCGGCAGGCTGGGGGTGGGGCACGACGTGTGCTCGTACGAGGAGCTCTTCGGGACGACGCTGGAGGGGGCGCTGGAGGCGCGCGGCGGCCGCAGGGTCTCGGCGTGCGCAATATGCGGCACGCTGAGGCGGAGGGCCATAGACAAGGCGGCGGCCGGCATGGGGGCCGACTGCACCGCGACGGCGCACAACCTGGACGACATGCTCCAGACGTTCCTGATCAACATGATGTCGGGCGACACGGAAAGGATAGGGCGGGCCGACCCGGCCGCGCCCGGCGCGGGGGGGGCCAGGAGGATAAAGCCGTTCTGCGAGATATACGAGGCGGAGGTGGTGTACTATGCGTTCGCTGCCGGCATACCGTTCCAGGCCGAGCCGTGCCCCCACGCGGGCGAGGGCGTGCGGACCGAGCTGCGGCAGTTC
The DNA here is from genome assembly GCA_958295735.1 of uncultured Candidatus Cenarchaeum sp. Lineage (GTDB taxonomy): Archaea > Thermoproteota > Nitrososphaeria > Nitrososphaerales > Nitrosopumilaceae > Cenarchaeum. Next base: position 1,483,118 of record OY282369.1, on the reverse strand, counting down.
CTGAACCGCCTGGAAGAGTCCCACGCGGGCGCCAAGAACGGCATGTACAGGTCGGCGGTGAGGATCGCCGGCGCCGTGAGGGAGTCGGGGGCGGGGGGCGTGGCGGAGGTGGCCGCCTGCCCCAGGTGCGGCTCCCCGTGCTCCGACAGGCGCATGTGCGCCGCGTGCAGGACCGTCCTGGAGCTTCGGGGGCCCCATCCTAATGCAGATATAGCAACACCGCGCAACGGTGGCCGGTAGCAGGGAGGATCGGGGTGCCAGCCGTGCCCCATTCCGAAACCGGCTATACGCGGAGATCAGCAACTGCCGGGCAAATCTCCTGGCAGGCGATTCCCGCCTGGCGGACGGAGATGAAATCACGCCGGGGCGGGTGGTTGCAGGCCAGGATCCGTCCGAAGGGGCGGACGACATGGCCGAGCCGCCGAAAGGGACGAGGTCCGGGAGGGAGCAGTCCTAAGGCGGAGCATCCACGCTGCCCCGTCAACGTGGCGGATCTTGTGCGCCTCGAGATGGGGCCGCCGGCCAGGTCCGGAACCGGCAGGGCTGCTACCACCATCCACGTTCCCCCCGCCCCGCGGCGGCGGCCGCCCGGCGGGCCGGGCTTCCCGCCCCGCGGCTCAGTACAGAACCTCGAACCCCGAATAGGCGCCGGTATACTGCTCCGTGGTGATCTTCACGTCGGTGACCCTGGCGTTGGCCGGCCCCGCGTGGCACCACTCTATCACGCGGCCCACGTCCGCGTCCCCGCCCTCGGCCACCGCCTCTACCCTGCCGTCCCCCAGGTTGCGCACCCAGCCGGTGACGCCGTGCCGCTTGGCGGTGACCCTGAGCGCCTGCCTGAAAAATACCCCCTGCACCTTTCCCGTCACGAACAACCTCACCCTCTGCCGGCCCTCCGCCATGGGCGCCGCTAGGCCATCCCATTAATCAATTTTGGCCGCGCGCAACCGTTGCGGAGTAGCGGATCAGCGGCGTTCCTTGATGCGCGCCCTTCCCGTCTTCCTGGCGGCGATGCTGCCGACCTTGGCTCCCGGGGGCGCGTTCCTGGACACCGTCGAGCTCTGCCCCACGTGCTGGTGCCTCCCGCCGCCGTGCGGGTGGACGTAGGCCGCCTGGGCCACGCCCCTGACTATCGGGTACTTGCGGCCCTTGGACCTGGAGCGGCGCCACTTGCCGCCGGCGCTCATCAGGGGGCGCTCGGTGACGCCGCCGCCGGCCAGGGTGCCGATCATGGCGCGGCTCTTGGGGTTGAGCGTGGCGAACCGGCCGGACGGCAGCTTTACGGTGACGCCGTCGTCGCCGTGCGAGAATATCGTGGCGCTGCCCCCGGCCGACTTTGCTATCGTGCCGCCGTCGCCGAAGTGCCGCTCCACGTTGCAGACGGTGGTGCCGTCCGGTATGTTCTGCACGCTGATGACGTTGCCGTCCTCGATGGCCGACTGCAGGCCGAAGTGGAACACGGCGCCGACGCGGGCGCCCAGGACCGCCGGCACGAAGGAGACCGAGCCGTCCTCGAACCGGATCTTGGCCAGCGGGGCGTCGCGGCCCCGCTCGTGCACCAGATCTATCACGGAGCCGGCCCGCTGCTCGGCAAGCGCGAACCCCGGATAGCGGGCGCGGGCTATCTTGCCGGTGGAGGCCGCCCGAAACTGCATGCCTCCGCGGCCCCTCCTTCTGACTAGCGGCCTCTTTCCCATACGCGGCGGGCGGGCGGGCGGGCGGATTTTAATCTTGTGAATCCGCGGCGGCGGGCGCCTCCCCCCCCCCCCCCCCGCCCGGCGCGGGCCCGGATCGGCGGGGGCGCCCCCGCGGCGGCGGGCGCGCGCCGGGCGGGGGGGGCGCCCGCCGCCGGGCGCGGGATCGGCCCGGACCGAGTCAGCGCGCCCCTTTTAAACAAAGATATAAAAAATAGACAGGAAGGGTTTGCACATGAGCGCCAACCCCCTTTCGCTGAAGGTGCTCGAGGCGTACACGCGCGACGTCGGCAGGGGAGTGGCCCGCATCGACTACGACTCCATGGACACGCTGGGCGCCTCGACCGGCGACGTCATCGAGATAAAGGGAAAGCGGAGGACCGTGGCCAAGTGCCTGCCCCTGTACCCGTCGGACGAGGGCAAGGGGATAATCAGGATCGACGGGCTGGGCAGGAACAACTCCGGCATAGCCATAGGCGACACGATAACCGTCCGCAAGATAAAGGCGGTGGGCGCGGAGAAGGTCGTGGTCTCGCCGCTGGAGACCATCCCGCCCATAGACGAGCGCTACCTCACGGACGCGCTGGAGAGCGTCCCGCTGATAAAGGGCGACAACGTGATGGTCCCGTACTTTGGGGGCCGCCTCACGTTCCAGATAATCGGGGTCACGCCGGCGGCCGACGCCGTGCTCGTGGTGCAGAAGACGCAGTTCCACATAGCGGAGAAGGGCGAGACCCTCAGGGGCGTCCCGCAGGTCACCTACGAGGACATCGGCGGCCTCACCGACGAGATAAAGAAGGTCAGGGAAATGATCGAGCTGCCGCTGCGCCACCCGGAGATATTCGAAAAGCTCGGGATAGAGGCGCCGAAGGGGGTGCTCCTGTACGGGCCGCCGGGCACCGGAAAGACCCTCCTGGCCAAGGCCGTGGCCAACGAGAGCAACGCCCACTTTATCAGCATCTCGGGCCCCGAGATAATGAGCAAGTTCTACGGCGAGAGCGAGGCGCGCCTCAGGGAGATATTCAAGGAGGCCAGGGAAAAGGCCCCGTCCATAATATTCGTCGACGAGATAGACTCGATAGCGCCCAAGAGGGAGGAGGTGACCGGGGAGGTGGAGCGCCGCGTGGTCTCGCAGATGCTGTCCCTGATGGACGGCCTGGAGGCGCGCGGGAAGGTCATAGTGATATCGGCCACGAACAGGCCCAACGCCATAGACCCCGCGCTGAGGAGGCCGGGGCGCTTCGACAGGGAGATCGAGATAAAGGTGCCCGACAAGAAGGGCCGCAGGGACATACTGTCCATACACACGAGGAACATGCCGCTGGCCGACGAGGTCAGGCTGGACAGGGTGGCCGCGATAAGCCACGGCTACGTGGGCGCCGACTTGGAGTACCTCTGCAAGGAAGCGGCCATGAAGTGCCTCAGGAGGCTCCTGCCCGAGCTGAACCTGGAGGACGAGAAGATACCCACCGAGACGCTCGACAAGCTCATAGTGAACGCGGAGGACTTCCAGAAGGCGATCATCGAGGTGACGCCCTCCGGCATGAGAGAGGTGTTCATAGAGAACCCCGACGTGAAGTGGGAGGAGGTCGGCGGCCTGGAGGAGGTCAAGAGGGAGCTGCAGGAGGCCGTGGAATGGCCCATGAAGTACCCGATGCTGTACGACAACCTCGGCCACAAGATGCCCCGCGGCATACTGCTGCACGGCCCCAGCGGCACCGGCAAGACGCTCCTGGCGAAGGCGGTCGCCACCCAGAGCGAGGCCAACTTCGTCTCGGTCAGGGGGCCCGAGCTCCTCTCCAAGTGGGTCGGCGAGTCCGAAAGGGGCATACGGGAGATATTCCGCAGGGCCAGGCAGGCGTCCCCGTGCGTCATTTTCTTCGACGAGATAGACTCGATAGCCCCGATAAGGGGGGCCGGCGGCGAGACGGCCGTGGCCGAGCGCGTGGTCAGCCAGCTGCTCACGGAGCTTGACGGCATGGAGAACATGCACGGCGTGGTGGTCCTGGGCGCCACCAACAGGGCCGACATGATAGACCCCGCGCTGCTGCGGCCCGGCAGGTTCGACAAGATCATCCAGATTCCGCTGCCGGACAAGGCGAGCAGGGCCAACATACTGAAGATCAACTCGGAAAAGATCCCGGTGGTCGAAGATCCCTCCGATGCCGAGCGGGTCGACTTTGCGAGGATAGCCGAGATCACCGACGGGCTCAGCGGGGCCGACGTGGCGGCCATAGCCAACACGGCCGTCTCGCTGGTCATACACGAGTACCTGGACAGCCATCCCGAAGCCAAGAAGATCGAGAGCAACGCCAAGGAGGCGCGCGTCACGATGAGGCACTTCGAGGAGGCCGTGAAGAAGGTCAAGGAGCAAAAAGACCTCAAGGTGGGCCAGAAGGTCGTGGCCTCGTACTACAGGTAGGCGCGGGTCCCCTTTCCCCCCCGGCGGCAACGGCCGATTGCGCGGACGCGGATCGCGGCCCCGCGGCGGCCCGCCGTTTCGCCCCGTCCCTTCCGGGCGGCGAGCCCGAGGTCCCTCCTGGCGGCGGCGGGCCCGGCGGGGAGGGGGGCGCCGGCCCGTCGCGCGGGGCAGGCGGCCCCCCGCCCCGCAGGCGCGAATCCGGATCAGCGAAATCGTTTTCGCGCCCGCGGCTGGCGGGTACGCGGCCCCGCGCGGCCCGCCCCGCGGTCCAGGTTTCGGGCTCGAAAAACCGCCCCGGCGCGGCCGCCGCGGGCGCGGCTGCGGGATGGGCGGGGGGGCTGCACCCCGCTCGTACAATTCGCCGTGCGTGTCCCGCCCCCGCGGCTGCGGGATGGGCGGGGGGCTGCACCATTAATAACGGCTCTGCCCCCTGCCGGCGCGATGGCGGGGTTCGAGGGCTACCGCGGGGCTTCCCGCCGCTTCTTAGAGTCCAAGGGCATGGAGGTGGGCGCGGGAGCGGAGGTGGCGACGTCGCGCGGCGACGAGTACAGGGGGATCGTGATGCCCAGGTACGAGGGCTCCGAGGGGGACAGGCTGGTGCTGAAGCTCGGCAGCGGCTACAATGTGGGGATCGAGGTGGACGAGATCGTGCGGGCGCGCGCCGCGGAGGCCGGATCCCCGGGCGGCGCCGCGGAGGCCGGATCCCCGGGCGGCGCCGCGGAGGCCGGATCCCCGGGCGGCGCGGGGGCGGCGGCCCCCGAGGGGCTTCCCGAGATCCTGCTGCTGTCCACCGGCGGAACGATAGCCAGCACCATAGACTACAGGACGGGGGCGGTGACTCCGGCCGCCACGGCGGGGGAGATAACCGCGTCCGTCCCCGAGCTGGCAGGGATAGCGCGCATAGCTCCCAGGATGCTTTTTTCAGAGTACTCGGAGAACCTGCAGCCCGAGCACTGGGTCGGGCTCGCCCGGGAGATCGACGCCGCCGCGGGAAAGGCCGGAGGCGAGTACGCGGGCGTGATGGTGGCGCACGGCACTGACACCATGCAGTACACGGCGTCGTACGTCTCGTTCGCGCTGGCCGGCCTGCCCGTGCCCGTGGCGTTCGTCGGCTCGCAGAGGTCGCCCGACAGGCCCTCCTCCGACGCCCCCCTCAACCTGGCGGCGGCCGCCCGGCTCCTGGCATCGGGAAAGGCGGGGGGGGGCGTCTACATCGTGATGCACGGCAACCGCAGCGATGCGGAGGCGGCCTGCCACGAGGCGACGAGGGCGCGCAAGAGCCACACCAGCAGGAGGGACGCATTCCGGACCATAGGGGGCGAGCCGGCGTTCACCGTGGGGGCCGGCGGGGGCGGCGTGTCCGGCGGCGGGGGGAGGGGCGGGGGGGGAGGGGCGGGGGAGTACAGGCCCAGGATACGCCTCGATGCGAGGGCGGCGCTGGTAAAGTACCACCCAGGGTACGACCCGGCCCCCCTGGAGGAGGCCATAGGGGCGGGGCGGTACAGGGCGGTCATATTCGAGGGGACGGGCCTCGGGCACGTGGGCAGGACGGTCCACGGGGCGGTGCGGCGGGCCGCCGCCGAGGGCGTGTTCGTGGGGATGACCTCCCAGTGCATAGAAGGCAGGGTCGGCATGACCGTCTACGAGAGCGGCCGCGACCTGCTCGCCATGGGGGTGGTGCCGCTGCGCGACATGATCCCCGAGACGGCGCTGGTCAAGGCCATGTGGGCCCTCGGCGTGGCGGGGGAGAACGACCCGGACGGCGTGGAGCGCCTCATGCTGGAGAACGTGGCCTCGGAGATCTCCGATTAGGTTTTAACTGGCCGGGAGTCCGGAGGGCGTGGTGCTGGAGGATGCGGAGGCGGAGCGCCTGTACGAGCGCGCCGGGGCCATGGTGGGGCTGGAGGTGCACCAGCAGCTTGACACCGGAAGGAAGCTGTTCTGCGGGTGCAGGGGCGCGGAACGCGGGGGCGCGGAACGCGGGGGCGCGGAACGCGGGGGCGCGGAACGCGGGGGGCGCGGAACGCGGGGGCGCGGAACGCGGGGGCGCGGAACGCGGGGGCGCGGAACGCGGGGGCGCGGAACGCGGGGGCGCGGAACGCGGGGGCGCGGAACGCGGGGGCGCGGAACGCGGGGGCGGCACGTTCACACGCAGGCTGCGCGCGTCCAGGAGCGAGCTGGGCCTGTACGATCCGGCCGCCGTGTTCGAGGAGGGCAAGTCCAACGCCATAACGTACCGGACGAGCCCGGGGACGAGCTGCCTCGTGGAGGAGGACGAGGAGCCCCCCCACGCGGTGGATCCCGCCGCGAAGCGGGCGGCCCTGCTGGTCGCCGCATCGCTGGGAGCCAGGACGTTCAGGGAGATCTTCCCGATGCGCAAGATGGTGATAGACGGCTCGAACACGTCGGGCTTCCAGAGGACCATGCTGGTGGCGCAGGGGGGGACGCTCCGCGCGGGCGGCCTCGCGGTGGGAGTCCAGTCCGTGTGCCTCGAGGAGGATGCGGCCCGACTGGTCGCCAACTCGGGCGGCAGGAAGGAGTACTCCCTGGACAGGCTGGGAATCCCGCTGGTCGAGATAGCGCTTGAGCCGATGCGGTGCGGCCCGGGCCAGACCAAGCAGGTGGCCCTGGCGCTGGGCAGGCTGCTGCGCTCCACGGGACTGGCCGCGAGGGGGATAGGCACCATACGGCAGGACGTCAACGTGTCGACGCGGGGCGGCCCCGTGGTGGAGGTCAAGGGCGTGCAGCAGCTGGACCAGCTTGAAAAGGTGGTCAGGTTCGAGGTGGCGCGGCAGGAGGGGATGCGGGCGGTGGCCGCCGAGCTGGGGCGGCGCGGGGCCACGGGGGAGGGATCCGCGGCGTCGGATGTCACCGGGGAGATGGCCGGCTGCGGCTCCAAGACCGTGCGGAAGGCGCTGGAGTCGGGAAGCAGGGTGATGGCGGTGCTCGCCCCGGGGTTCGCCGGCGTGTTCGGCCTCTCCCCGCACGGGGGGGTCAGGCTGGGCCGCGAGATAGCGCAGCTGGTGCGGTTCTACGGGGTGGGGGGGGTGTTCCATTCGGACGAGCTTCCCGCCTACGGCATCACCGCCGAGGACGTGGGCCGCGTGAGGAGGGCCATCGGCGCGGGGGACGGCGACGGGTTCCTGCTCATGGCGCTGCCGCCCTCCAAGTGCGGGACCGTCCCCGGCCGCGTCGCCGAAAGGGTCCGACAGGCCGCCGCGGGGGTCTCCGCCGAGACCAGGATGGCCACGCCCGACGGGGAGACCGCGTTCCTGAGGCCCAGGCCCGGCCCGGCCCGCATGTACCCGGAGACCGACGTCCCGCCGGTCCCCGTCTCGCCCGGCGAGATGGACGAGGCGCGCGCGGGCGTCCCGATGCCGTGGGACGATATGATCGCCGACCTCTCCGCGCGGCACGGCCTGAACGCGCAGCTGGCCGAGCAGGTGCTGGACTCGGGGCACGCCGGCCTGCTGGAGAGGGTCTGCGGCGCCGGGATCCGGGCCAACTTTGCGGCATCGGCCATATGCTCGACGACCGCCGGCCTGCAGAGGAAGGGGCTGGATCCGGACCTGCTCGGCGGCGGCATGATCGAGGAGGCCTTCGGGCTGCTGGCCCGCGGGGAGATACCAAAGGAGTCCGTAGAGATGATTTTCGAGAGCATAATGGCGGGCGAGTCGCACACGGTAGCCGATGCCGTGAAAAAGATGTCGCTGGGGACCATTCCCGAGGCGGAGCTCGGGGAGAGGCTGGATCGCATAGTGGCCGACAACGCCGGCATGGTGGAGAGGGACGGGGAGCGCGCCCTGGGGCCGCTCATGGGGGCGGCCATGAGGGAGCTGCGCGGCCGGGCGCCCGGAAGCGCCGTGAACAGGATGCTGGCGGAAAGGGTGCGCCGGGCCGGCGCGGCGGGAAAACGGGATACCGGCGCGGCAAAAGACCGCGGCCCGGCGCAAAAATAGGAAAAAAATGCGGCTATTCCACTAGGCGCCTGCCGGTGCCCCTGTTGGTACTTACACGGCGGCCCTTGCCCGACGATCTGCCCTTGGTCTCCGCTATGTCGCTCATCTTTATCTTGCGGGTCCCGCGGCCCACCGTGACGAACATGTTCTTGGCCGCGCTCTTTCGGGCATCAGTGTACTCTTTGTACGCCGTGCCTGTCCAGTTGTCCTTTTCTTTGGTCTCGACTCTTCGCGCGGTGCCGCGACCTCCAACACGTACTACCTTTCCCATGCCGCCATTATGGCCTCATGCCTTAAAGTTGTTTGCTTTTGGGCCGCGGGCGCGCCCGGCCGGATCTGCGGCCGCGGCGCGGGGGGGCGATGCGGCCGATTTCGCGGCCGCGGCGCGGGGGGGCGATGCGGCCGATTTCGCGGCCGCGGCGCGGGGGGGCGATGCGGCCGATTTCGCGGCCGCGGCGCGGGGGGGCCGGACGCGGAGGTTGGATGGTGCGGGAGATGGGATTCGAACCCACGAACTCCTGAGAGATAAGGACCTGAACCTTACGCCTTTGACCGGGCTGGGCGACTCCCGCACGGCGCCTGCGCGGCACCAGAATAAGTTTCTTTATAGATAAATGGGCCCCGCTCCCTGCCGCGGCGGGATGGGCCGGTACACCGAGATATACTGCAGGGACTGCAGGAGGATAATCGGCAGGTACAACGCAAAGTACTACTCGGAGGCGAGGATTGGCGAGATAATAAGGACGTGCCACGCCCAGCACGTCAAGGAGGGGCACAGCATAGAGCAGCGGCAGGCCGGTGACGCGGGCGCGCACGGGGCCGCCTAGCCGGCTTTGGCGAACTCGTCGAGCAGCGCCTTTTGCCTCTTGCTCAGCTTCTTGGGCACGTCCACCACTATCCGGACGTACTGGTCGCCCCTGCCGCCGTAGCCGCGCTTGGGCACCCCCATCCCCCCCAGCTTGGCCAGGTGGTTGGGCTGGGTCCCCGCCGCGATGCGCACGTCCTCCTCGCCCTCCAGCGTGGGGACTCTTACCTCGGCCCCCAGCGCCGCCTCCACCATGGTGACGTGCTTGTCGCAGAATATGTTCCTGCCGTCACGCCGGAAGTGGCGGTGGGGCTCCACCGCTACCCTCACGATCAGATCCCCGTTGATTCCGCCCGGGGCAATCTCTCCCCTGCCGGGCATCGTGTATTCGCCGTCGTCTATGCCGGGGGGCAGGCCGAACTCTATGCGCCTCTTGCCCTTTCGGACCCCCCTCCCGCCGCAGTCGCGGCACGGCTTTTCGACCACCCTGCCCTGCCCGCCGCAGTCGCGGCACGCCCCCACCGTGACGAACGAGGCGAACCCCATGCGGCGCTGCGCCCGGACCTGGCCGCTCCCGCCGCACCCCTTGCACCGGATCTTCGTGCTGCCAGGCGCGCAGCCGGTGGAGCCGCACGCCTCGCAGGCCACGGCCCCCTTGTGGTCGAACTCCACCCGCTTGCCGTGGAGGACGTCCTCCAGCGTGACCGTCGTCTCGCACAGCATGTCCCTGCCCCTCGGCCGCCCGGGCCCGCCGCGCCCGCCGCCCTGCCCCATGAACGTCTCGAACACCGACTCGAACCCGCCGCCGCCCCCGCGGCGGCCGAAGAGGTCGGCGAACACGTCGTTGAAGTTTCCGCTCGCCCCCTGGAAGATGTCCTCCGTGGTATACCTGCCGTCTACCCCCGCGTGGCCGTGCCGGTCGTAGATCTTCCTCTTCTTGCCGTCCGAGACGACCGCGTAGGCCTCGGAGATCTCCTTGAAGTGCTCCGCCGCCTCGGCCGTCTTGTTCCGGTCGGGGTGGAACTTGAGGGCCAGCTTGCGGTATTGCGCCTTTATCTCGTCGGCCGTGGCGTCCTTTTGGACGCCGAGGACCTCGTAGTAGTCCCTCTTGGAGCTCACGCGCGCGGCTGGCCGGCCGGTCTATAAATTGGATGGCGGCAGGCCGGCCGGGTTCGCGCGCCTGCCGGCCGCGCGCGAAGGCGGCGCGCCGAACCGGGTTCGCGCCAAGGCAACCGGCGCGGCGGGGAATGACTTTGCGCGGGAGGACCGCGGGCGCGGCGGGGCCGAGCCGATCAGGGGGCTGCGGGGCCCTTGTCCCGGTCCGCGTCGCCTGCGGGGCCCTGCTCCCCGCCGGGCGGCGGCTGCGGCGGATCCTGCTCCCCGCCGGGCGGCGGCTGCGGCGGATCCTGCTCCCCGCCGGCGGGGCCGGGTTCGGCGGATGCCGCCGCCTGCTGCTGTATGTTCTTGTACATCTCGGTGGTCAGCTCGTGGACTAGCGACTGGAGCGCATCCATCTTGGGCCTAAGCGCGTCGGGCTCCTTGTCCAGCGACTCCCGCAGCTCCCGCACGGCGTCGGTCACCTTGATCCCCATCTCCTGGCTTATCTTGTCCTTCATGTCGTGGTTGACCAGCTTTTCAGCCGAGTAGATGAGGTTCTCCGCCTCGTTCTTGAGCCTGACGCCCTCCATCTTCTTCTTGTCGTCCTCGGAGAACTTTTCGGCGTCCTCCTTCAGGCGGCTTATCTCGGCCTCCGAGAGCTTTGAACTTGACTCTATGGTGATCTTTGCCTCCTTTTGCGTGCCGAGGTCCTTGGCGGTCACGTTGATGATGCCGTTGGCGTCAATGTCGAACTTTACCTCTATCTGCGGCACCCCGCGGGGGGCGGGGGGAAGCTCCGTGAGGTTGAAGCTTCCCAGCGAGACGTTGTCGGCGGCCATCGGCCGCTCGCCCTGCACCACGTGTATGGTCACCGCAGTCTGGCTGTCGGCGGCCGTGGTGAAGACCTTGCTCTTGGACGTGGGTATGGTGGTGTTCCTCTCTATGAGGGGCTCGCGCACGCCCCCCAGCGTCTCGATCCCCAGCGTCAGCGGGGTCACGTCCAGCAGCACGATGTCGCTGGCCACGTCGCCCGCTATGATTCCCGCCTGGATGGCGGCGCCCATGGCCACGGCCTCCATCGGATCGACGCCCGACACGGCGTCCCTGCCTATCACCGAGCTGACGAACTTGCGCACGGCCGGCATGCGGGTCGGCCCCCCCACCATCACGATCTTCGTGATGTCCGACGTGGAGACCTTCGCGTCCTCCAGCGCCTTCTCGACGGAGGGGCGGCAGCGCTCCACGATGGGTCCCACGAGCTCCTCCAGCCGCGCCCTGGTGAGCCGCAGCTCGAGGTTCTTGGGACCCGATGCGGGGTCGTGCGAGATGAACGGGAGGTTGACGTCCGTCTCCATTACGGTCGACAGCTCGATCTTGGCCTTTTCTGCGGCCTCGCGGATGCGCGTGACCGCGGTGCTGTCCTGCGAGAGGTCGATCCCCTCCTTTTTGCGGAATTCGTCCACTATGTAGTCTATGACCGCCTTGTCCATGTCCGTGCCGCCCAAGTGGGTGTCGCCGGACGTGCTCATCACCTCGAACACGCCGCCGCCCATCTCCATTATGGTGACGTCCAGGGTGCCCCCCCCAAAGTCGAACACCAGTATCTTCATGTCGGCCTTGGACTTGTCCAGCCCGAAGGCGAGCGACGCGGCCGTCGGCTCGTTGATGATCCTCACCACGTCCAGGCCGGCTATCGTGCCCGCGTCCTTCGTGGCCTGGCGCTGGTTGTCGTCAAAGTAGGCAGGCACCGTGATCACCGCCTTTTCGATCGGCTCCCCCACGAACGCCTCGGCATCCTTCTTGATCTTCTGCAGTATGAACGAGGAGATCTGCTGCGGCCGGTACTCCTTGCCCCGCGCCGCGAACGTGCGGTCGGTCCCCATGCTCCTCTTCGCGGCCACTATCGTGTTGTCGGGGTTGGTCACCGCCTGCCTGCGCGCCGGCTCGCCCACCAGGAGGTCGCCGTCCTTGGAAAACGCCACGACCGAAGGGAACGCCTTGCCGCCCACGGTGGCCCCCTCCGCGGCGGGTATGATGGTAGGCTTGCCGCCCATCATCACGGCCGCAGCCGAGTTGCTCGTTCCCAGATCTATCCCTATTACCCTAGCCAATCAGTCACCATTCCCTGATACCGGTTTTTTCGATATGACGACCAGCGCAGGCCTAATAACCCTTTGCCGCGCCGCGTATCCCCTGCGAATCTCCTCCGTTATGGTTCCCTCGTCCAGCGAGCCGTCCTCCACTACCGTGACTGCCTCGTGGAGGCGGGGGTCGAATATCTCCCCGATCACGTCCATGTGGGCAATGTCGTGCTTTGCGAGCGCGGCATCCATGTTTTTTATGATCGACTCCAAGCCGTCCACCACCGTGCCGCCGCCGGCGGCCGCCGCCTTGTGGGCCCTGGCGAGGTCGTCGCGGACGGGAAGCATGTCGAGCATGAAGCGGTCCACCAGCGCGTTGGCGCCGTTTTCGATGTCCGAGATCTTTTTGCGCTCCAAGTTCTGAAAGTCCGCCAGGCTACGCCGGAGCTCGTCTTCCAGCGAGTCCGCCCTGCGCTTCTCCTCCGAGAGCAGGCCGCGCAGCCTGTCGATCTCCGGATCGGCCACGCCGTCTCCCGCCTGTTCCGAGGCGGGCGCCTGTTCCGAGGCGGGCGCCTGTTCCGAGGCGGGCGCCTGTTCCGAGGCGGGCGCCTGTTCCGAGGCGGGCGCCTGTTCCGAGGCGGGCGCCTGTTCCGAGGCGGGCGCCTGTTCCGCCGCTCCTGCCGCCGGTTGCGGGGCGCCCACGGCCCCGGCCATGCCGCGCTCTTCTGCCAACGCGGCGGAGGCGGCCCCGGCCAATTTTAATCCTACCGGATTGCCCCGGCGCGTACTCGCGCCCGCCGCGATCCGGGTGCGGGATCGTGGGCGGTTTGCCGCCGCTAGGCGCGGTTTCGTTTTGGACCCGAGCCCACGCTTACCTCGCACATCGGGTTCGCCTTTAGCAGTATGGCCGGGGAGTCCTTGCGCGCGGCGGCCCTCTCATAGTCGGCCTTTGAGCACGCCACCACCACGAGCGTCCTGTCCGTGTGGAACTGCTCGGCGTCCCGCTCGTACGCCACGTCGCTCACGTAGTCCCTCAGGCATTCGATCAGCGCGCCCAGCGTGACTACCTTGTCCGCGCGGATCTCGTGCCGGTTGATTGTCCAGGACACGAGTACCTGCGTCTTGCTGGGCCTTATCTCGTGCCTTTTCAGCGCGCGGTGGAGCGTCGTGGCTAGGCGCCTGATGTACTGGTCGATCCCACGGCTGGCCATGTTGACCAAGTGGGCTATGCCGCCCAGCCCCTCCGCGGGCGACGAGGGGAGCATGCACATGTCGTGCTGGCCGACCACCATGTCGTCCAGGAACAGGTCCGTTATGCCGTCCAGGGAGAGCTCGCTGGCGGGCACGGGCACCGAGCTCCTGGCGCCCCCGCTGGCTATCCTGCACACCTCCAGCACGTCGTACACGCTGGTAAAGTGCGACAGCAGGTGCATCGTGTAGAGGTACTCGGACGTGGGGATTGATGCGAAGGCCTTGACCCGCCTGCCCGCGGCCAGCATCCGCGCCAGGTTCTCGTTCCCGGCGCCCGCGGTGCCGATCACGGCGGGGCTTCCGGACGGCCCGCCCAGGGGATAATAGTAGTACGAGATCGTCTTGCCGACCTCGAATCCGGTCACGTGCTCCAGCACGGACATGTTCTCCGCGTTGCCGCCGAGGCCCGTCGGCAGGCAGTACACCACCGAGCTGTCCCGGCCGAGGCAGGATGCCGCATCCTTGAACTTGGACAGCACCTCCGCCGCGTCCTCGCCCGCCTTCATCCTGGGGCTGAATACGAGGTAGGCCGCCTCGCCGACCGCCTTGTTGGTGGGCTCCAGAAGGAGTATCGGCTCGTCCTCCTTGAGCGAATGGACGTCCGGGTATATCTTCGCCATCTCGGCGGTGAGCTGGACCGCCGACGCGGTCGACTCGTCCACGAGGGAAACGGGGGTACCCTTGACTGCCATGATGCACGCGGCGGCGTAGCCCTCCTCGCTCATGCCGTACACCACCGCCCCGCCCCGCTCCACGGCGGGTGCAACACGCTGGGAGTAAGAAAAACGTATTGGACTGGAACGGGGCGCGGCGGCGGCGCCCGCCCTCTTCCCCCCGACTCGACAATGCTGCTCGACGCGCCGCTGCTGGAACGGGGCGCGGCGGCGCCCGCCCTCTTCCTCCCCCCGCCCCCGCCAGGCCGCGCCGCCGGCGGCGCGCGAAAATATCATTAAGGGACGGCCCTCGGCATCGCCGGAAGCCCGGTGGTGTAGCGGCAAGCATGGGGGCCTTTGGAGCCCCAGACCCCAGTTCGAGTCTGGGCCGGGCTATACCGCCATCCGCCCGAAATCCCGCCCCAAGCCCGTCCGCCCCCGGATCCGGCAGGGCGGCGTGGCGTGCCTAGAAGTCCAGCCTCGTGAGCAGGCGCGTGGCTAGCGCGAACAGGCCGGCGGCCAGAACCGCGAGCGCGGCCATCTCCGCCAGCACGAGGTCGGTCAGGCCGCCGCCGAGCATGCCCGCGCGCACCACGTCCACCAGGTACGTCAGCGGGTTGAGGTAGAACGCGGTGGCCAGCGGCTCGGGCGCGCCGGCCGCGGGGTAGAACGCCGTGCTCACGAACGCGAAGAACAGGAACACCGTGTTGATCATCACGTTGAACCCCTCGCTGGTCTTGAGCCTGGTCGATATTATGGAGGCGGTGGAGCCGAACAGGAGGGAGCCGGTGACCGCCGCGAACACCACCAGCGGGATCGCCTCCAGCCCCGGCTCCGCCTGGTCGTAGTACGCGGCCAGCCCGAGGCCCGCTATGAGGCCGGCGCTGGCCAGCCCCACTATCCCCTGCGTGAGGACGCTGGCCAGTATGTAGTGCGTCCTAGTGAACGGGCCGGACATGATCTGCTCAAACATGCCGTTGCGCCTGTCGTTCCAGATTATCACCCCGCTCACCAGGGTGCTGTTCATTATGTTGAACCCGATCATGCCGGTGGCCAAGTACGCCGGGTACGCCAGGTCCCTCCCCCCGAACGGGACGCGGTCTATGAGCGAGGAATAGGCGAACCCCGCCACGAACACGTAGATCAGCGGGAAGACGACCTGCCACACCAGGAATCCCGGGTTCAGAGATATGGTCAGGTTCCGGTTTACGAGCCTAGCGACCGGGTGCACCGGGCTCCTCCTCCACCACGCGCAGGAACGTCTCCTCCAGGTTGGCGGGGGCTGCCGACAGGTTGTCTATCTCTATGCCGTGGCTGCCCAGCACCCGGAGCACCCGCAGCAGGGCCTCGTTCGAGCCGGACGGCCGGACGCGGATCTCGGTGCCCGCGTCCACGCTGACCGAGCAGCCGTCCACCCCGCCGAGGAGCGCCGGGATCCGCCCGTCGCGGGACGGCACGCGTATGCGGACCTCCCTGCCCGAGCCGAACCTGCTCTTCAGGCTCTCCGGCGAGCCGGCCGCCACCGTCCGCCCCCCCTTGATTATCGCTATCTCGTCGCATATGTACTCGGCCTCGGCCAGCACGTGCGTGGTGTAGAATATGGTGAGGCCCGACTTGGCCCTGCGCCTGAGCGAGTCCAGCAGGGCCCTCCTGGCCGCCGGGTCCATCCCCACCGTCGGCTCGTCCAGGAACAGCAGGTCCATGTCGTGCATGAACTCCCTGGCCACTTGGACGCGCCTGCGCTGCCCCATGGACAGGTCGTCGTTCCTCTTGCCGCGTATCTCCGACAGGTCGAACTCCTCCAGCAGGCGGCCCGCCCGCCTCCGGCGCTCGGCAGCCGGCACGTCCCACATCATGCCGTACTTTTCCAGCGCCCCGGACACCGTCAGCGTGGGCTCGTAGCTGGCCTGCTGGAGCACGACGCCTATCCGCCTGCGCACCTCCAGCGGGAAGCGCAGCGCGTCGATCCCGAACACGGAGAGATCCCCAGAGTCGGGGCGGATCAGCGTGGTGAGCATCTTGATCGTGGTGGACTTGCCGGCGCCGTTGGGCCCCAGGAACCCGAACACGGAGCCCGCGCCCACCGACAGGTCTATGCCGTCCACCGCGGGGCGCCCCGCGCCGCCGTACGACTTTGTGAGGGATCGCGCCCGTATGCACTGCACGCGGCCCGGCGCCGGCCCCTACTAAAGTAGTTAATGAGGCCGGCCGGGGCGGCCGCCCCCGTACAGCATGGGCTCCTCGTCCGGCCCGTCGTCGAACTCGCGTATTATCCGCGGGTAGAACGCGGCCGGGGCGGCCGCCCGCGCGCCGGTCATCGGCCCCGCCGCCCGCGCGGCCGGCGCGCCGTGACGCCGACCATGCCGCACACGTCCAGCAGCTTGCGGTCGGACGTGATCAGGATGCAGCTGAGGTCGATGCACGCTGCCACTATCATGTCGTCGCCCGCGTGGCAGTGGAGCAGCCTGCACGACAGGCTCCGCGCCACCGTCCTGTGCCCCGGCGTGGAGCCCACCGTCTCGACGCGCCTGCCCAGCCTGGCGCCCACCAGCCGCGCCGTCTCCCCGGGCTCCACCCCCCTCACGCGGCGGACCTCGCGCAGCACGGTCTCGCACAGCACCAGGACGACGCGCTCGCCCTTCAGCGCCGATGCCACCGCCGCGTGCCGGCCGTTCAGCACGTCTATCACCACGCAGGAATCCAGCGCGACCTTGACCGCGGTTCTGCCGTCCATGCCTGAGGGCGCGGGATCGAAATTATTATATACCATCAATATACTATTGATACTAGGAATAGTACCATGGCACAACTCGAGAGCGAGCGCGTGCACATAGCCCCCGTCGGGTTCGAGATCGACAGGATCGTGATCCCGGCCAGGCGGCTGAAGGCGGACAGGGTCTGGCTCCTCGTGCACGACAACCGGGCCGAGGACAAGGCGCTGCGGTTCGCCGAGGAGATCAAGAAGCGCCTGAAAAAGTCCAAGATACAGGCGAGGGAGGCCTACGCCGACCGGCTCAGCCTGTTCGGCATAATCAGGGCCGCCCGCAAGATAATAGCCGACGAGCCGGCGGACAACATAGTGTACGTCAACGCGGCCTCCGGATCGAAGATCCAGGCCATAGGGTGCATGATGGCGTGCATGACCATGCAGGCCGGGGGCCGGGAGATCAAGCCGTTCTACGCCGAGGCCGAGGAGTACGCGGGGTTCGAGGGGAGGCAGCAGTCGAGCGGCGTGAAGGGGGTGAACCCGCTCCCGACCTTCGAGATCCGCACCCCCAAGGAGGCACTGGTCAGGACGCTGCACGTCATAAAGGAGGGCGGGGGGAGGATGACCAAGAAGAGGCTCGCCGAGGTGGCCGAGGAGAGGGGGATCATACAGGTCAACGCGCAAGAAAAGAACCACGCGGTGGTGCGCTACACCACGCTGGACAAGAACATCATACAGCCGCTCCTGCAGTGGAGGCTCGTGGACGTCGAGAAGGTGGGCAGGAACCGGCACGTCACGATAAACCGGGAGGGGAGGAACCTGGCCGAGTTCCTGCCGTACTAGGCCGGCGGCGGGTCCGGACGGAACGGGCGGGGCGCAAAAGGGACGGACCAGGCGGGGTTCCTGCCGCGCCAGATCGCCGGCGGGTCGGGGGCGGCGGCCATGCGGCGGGCCGGGCCGCGCGGATAAGTTCCTGCCGCGCCAGATCGCCGGCGGGTCGGGGGGGCGCCCGGGAAAGGGCCGGGGGGCCGGCCGCGGCGCGGATCCGCGCCCGGGGAGCGGGCTGCCGGCCCCGCGCCGGCAGGCGTGCGAGGTCAGCAGCCCCCGCTCCCCAGGCGCGGATCCGGATCGGCGGAGGCGTTTTCACGCCCGTGATTGGCGGGTACGCGGCCCCATACCGGCAGGCGGATCGAATGTTTATTATGATGATCCGTGCGCGTGCCCCCATGCCAGAGTTCGGCGCGCTGATGGAGAGGCTGCTGGAGCTGCGGCCCGACATGAGCAGGGCCAAGGTGGAAGAGCTCATACAGGACAAGAAGAACAAGATCGGGGCCGGCTACCTGACCGACAATGGCGCGATGTTCCTGATCGCCGGGGATCTGGGCATCTCCATATCGGAGCCGGCCAAGGCCGAGGTGGGCCTCAAGGAGCTGTGGACGGGGGCCAGGGAGGTATCCGTCGAGGCCAAAGTCATGAGCATCTCGCCCGCAAAGCAGTACAGCAGGAAGGACGGCACCGCGTTCTTCCTGAGGACGATGATCGTCTACGACGCGGACGCGAGGGCCGCGGTGAAGATGTGGGACGAAAAGGCCAACCTGCCCGGGATGGACGAGCTCAAGCCGGGCGACGTGGTGAAGATCACCAACGCGTACGTAAAGCAGGACATGGACGGCGCCCCCGCGATCAACGTCGGATCCGGCTCGTCCGTCGAGGCGGTAGCCGGCGAGGGCGCCGGAAGCGGCATGCCAGGGATAGACGAGATCACAAAGGACGTCGGCGAGATCGGGGAGGAGGGAAAGAACCTGGCCGTCTCGGGGATCCTGGACGGCCCGATAGACACGATGCAGTACGTCAACTCGAAGGGCATGCCCGGAAAGGCGCTGAAGATGAGGATGAAGGGGAAGGACGGCAGGTCCGTCAGGGTCGTGCTGTGGGGCAAGGACGAGGCCGGCCTGCCCCCGATAATAGCGTCGGACTCGAAGGCCCGGCTGCTCGGGGTGAGGGCGAAGCCCGACGACCAGGGGGCGATGGAGATACACGGGAACGAGTCCACGGCCATGTCCGTGGAGGGCTCGCGCGAGCCGGAGCCGATAAGGGCCAGGATCGTGTCGGCGGCCAGGTCCGACTCGGGCGAGACGAGGATACTGGGCGCCGACGCGAAGGGGAACCTCCTCCGGTTCACCGATCCCGCTGGCAAGATGCTGGGCTACCCGGAGGGCGAGGTCATCGAGTTCCTCCCGGCAAGGGCGCACGGAAACCTGATCACGCTCGATGCCAACTCGTACGTGCGGAAGGTGGAGGAGGGCGAGGGAGGCGAGAAGATTCCGAAGAAGGAAGAGCTGCGCACCATGATCTCGAGCATAACGACCGCGGGGGGGAGCTACTGCGTGGACGTGATAGTGCTGAAGAGCCCCGAGAGGAGGGAGGTGCAGACCAGGGGCGGGGAGACCGTGTACCTGGGCGAGGTCCTGGTGGGGGATGCCACCGGCCAGATGTGGGTGAAGGGGTGGAGGGAGGATGCCCGGCTGATCGACGGCCTCGGCACGGGCGACATCGCAGTCATGACGGACGTGACGGCCAGGAGCGGCCTGGAGGGGAGGGTGGACCTGTTCGTCGGCCCATACACCAAGGTCACCAAAAAGGACACCGGAAGCGCGGAGGGCGGCGGCGGGCTCGGCGCCGAGGGCGGCGGCGGGCTCGGCGCCGAGGGCGGCGGGGCCGAGGCGCCCAGCTAGCGCGCCCGGAACGGCTGCGCGCTTTCGCGCCGGCGGGGCGCGGGCATCCGCCGCCGCCCGGCTAGTTGTCCCAGAAGCCCTTGGTCATAACGTACTGCCTCTCGGCCTCGTAGATCTGCTTGAGGAGGGTCTCCTCGTCGACCATATTGCGCAGTATGCGCGCCGCCGTGTCGGCGCCC
The DNA here is from genome assembly GCA_958295735.1 of uncultured Candidatus Cenarchaeum sp. GTDB lineage: Archaea > Thermoproteota > Nitrososphaeria > Nitrososphaerales > Nitrosopumilaceae > Cenarchaeum. The sequence continues at coordinate 1,463,534 of OY282369.1, read as the reverse complement.
ACCCCGTACCCCGACAGCACCAGTATGGCCGTGGCGCCGAACGAGCCCACCAGCGAGGCGGTCTTCCACGCCCTGTCCAGCCGGCGGCGCTCCTCCGCGGACACCTTCTTGCCGCTGCGCCTGCGCCGGACGAGCGCGGCGAGGTCGTGGTCCGAGTAGAACGTGGCGGCGATCTGCCGCCCGCGGCAGTGCGGGCAGGCGAGCCGCAGGCCCGATGCCTCGTCGGTGGTGCACGACCGCTCCCAGCCCCCGCACCTGGCGCAGACCAGCCGGTGCACCGTCTTGCGCAGCCGCTTCCTGACCATCTCCATTATCCCCCTGTCGACGTTGGCCGGCGAGGAATAGTACCGCGCGGCGTGGTCGAGCACGGGGGCGGCCATCTCGGAGAGGCGGCCGTCCGCCTCGCGCCACTCCAGGGCGATCTCGCCGGCCCTTATCCGGGACAGCGCCTCCGACGCCCCGTCCAGGTCGTACTTGTCGTGGAACAGCTCCCTGAGGGCCTCGTCCGCCACCGGGGTGCCGGCGTACCTCTCGTGGAGGAACCGGGCGGACCGGCGCTCGTACACGGCCCCGCGTTCCACGATGCCGAATTTTTTGCAGACGCACCACGTCCTCCAGTTGATGTTGTGCGTCCCGGCCAGCGAGGCCGAGACCATGGACGGCAGGTCGTACGAGTCAGAGAGCACCCCGCGGAGCAGCGGCTCGGTTATCCGGGAGCGGGACACGAGCGCGATGCGGTACGCGTCCGAGCGGGACTCCACGGAGAATCCCAGCGCCGAGGAGAGCATCGAGGAGAGCAGGGCGGACAGGGTCGCGTTGATCCGCGTGCCGAGGCAGGCGTGCAGCACCACGGCCCCCTCCGTCCTGGACGACTCGGCCACGATGGTGCGGTCGTCCGGCACCGCGGGGGCGGCGCCGGCGGGCATCCCCTCCCCCTGCTCCCCCCCGCCGGCCGCCGCGGGGCGGCCGCGCCGCGCGTCCCGCCGGCGCAGCGCCCCGACCAGCCCGGCCGTGGCCGCGTCGACCGGGATGTTCTCGCCCTCCCAGTACGGGACGGTGACCCCGCCAGAGCGGAACGGCTCCACGTTTACCGCCAGGGCCTTCTCGTCCACGCTCATTATCCTCCACTGCGAGCCCCTCAGGACGAAGACGTTTCCCTGCTCGCCGTGGTCGCCGACGAACCGCTGGTCCAGCGTCCCGATGTGCCGCTTGCCCACGGAATCGAACACGCGGAACCGCAGTATGTCCGGGATGGTGGAGAGGTTCTCGAAGTGGTACCGGAACGAGCCGCGCTTCCGGCAGAACGTCATGGCATCGCGGTCCAGCGTCACCACGTACGTGGAGTCCAGCAGCTCCAGCACCCCCAGCAGGTCCCCGAGCCGCACGTTCCGGAACGGGTAGGCGGCCCTGGCCAGCCCCAGCGCCGCCTCCACCGAGACGTCGCCCCCCAGCTGCATGGAAAGGCCCACCAGGTGGTGCGCCAGCACGTCCATCGCGCCCTCGTGCACCCGCTGCTCCTCCATCGAGCCGGCGGCCACCCTCTCCATGATGGCCCTGGCCTCGAGCTCGTCGTCGGCGCTGTTGGTTATGACCAGCCCCCTCGCCGAGGCGCCCCTCCTGTGCCGGCTCCGGCCTATCCTCTGCACGAGCTTGGAGACCTGCCGCGGGGAGCCGTAGTGTATGACCAGCTCCACGGAGCTTATGTCCATGCCGAGCTCCAGCGACGAGGTGCACACCACTATCCCGCGCCGGCCCTCCTTGAGGGAGCCCTCCGCCTCCTCCCTCACCTCCCTGGACAGCGAGCCGTGGTGGAGCTCCACCGGCACGGCCGACTTTTCCTTCAGCACCGAGGCCACGAGCTCCGCCTCCCCCCTGCTGTTGGCGAACAGGAGGACCGGCGAGTCCGGCGAGTGGGCGGCGGCGTACTCGGCCGCCTCCGAGGCCACGTCGGACACGGAGCCGTCCACGAGGCGCACCTCCACGTCGTACCGGCGGACAGATGCGTCCCGCACGATGCGGCACTTCCTCTTGGTGCCCGCCACGAACTTGGCCGCCTCGCGCACGTTGCCCACCGTGGCCGACAGGCCCACCCTCGTCATGTCCCTCGCCGAGTTGAGGGCCAGCCGCTCCATGCTGAGGGAGAGCTGGGCGCCGCGCTCGCTGGCCAGGAGCTCGTGCACCTCGTCCACCACCACCCACTCCAGCTCCGAGAGCGCGGCCAGCATCCGCTCCTGGCTGAGCAGGACCACCAGCGACTCGGGGGTGGTTATCAGCACGTCGGGCGGGCTCTCGGCGATGCGCCGCCTGGCCCTCTGCGTCGTGTCCCCGTGCCGGATCTCCATGGAGAGGCCCTCGGCGGCCGCGTACGCGGCGATCCTCCCGAACACGTCGCGGTTGAGCGCGCGGAGCGGCGTCACGTACAGGGCCCTTATCCGGCCGCGGCCCCGCGAGGCGCCGAGGCGGGCGAATATCGGGATTACCGAGCACTCGGTCTTCCCCGAGCCGGTCGGGGCCACCACCAGGGTGTCCCTCTTCCTGTGTATGTGCGGGACGGCGCCCTCCTGTATCTCGGTGAGGGAGCCGAACCCCAGCGAGGCGAACCTGGCGCGCAGGTCAGGATGGAGGGGCGGCGCCCTTCTTTTCCTTCCTTTTCGCGCGCCGCTCCGGCTCCGGCTGCTGCGGCTGCTCCCCTTCCCCGTCCCGCATCTCGCGCTCGTGCCTTTCCCTGGATCTCGCCCGCTCATACACCATGACCCCGACCAGGCCCACGGCAAAAAGTATGACTGAGATTAACGGAATGGACTCGAAGATGCCCGCCACGGGAGGGCGGGGCGGGGCGCCGTTAAATAGATTGGGAGGGCGGTAGTCTATCTCATAATCACGCCTGAAACCCGATCCAGCTCAAGACAATGATCGCGAACGGGCGACTTTTGTTGACAATACGGGCCAAAAACCCGCCCGGCCACACCATGGCGTGGCAGAATCCAAGTACGTGGCGCGCGGCAGGCTGCTCGTCCTGCAGAGGGATCCGAACGAGGGCGAGGAGCTCGAGAAGATGAACCGGAAGAAGGTCGGGGCCCCGTACCGGTACGCCGAGTCCATGTTCCTGGCCCTGGCGGCCATAAGGTGCCTGACCGGCGCGTCGTACGAGGCCCTGGAGGGCCTGGCCCGGCAGGCGCTGGGCGACGACGGCACGCCGAGGCACGCCCAGATATGCAGGAGGATCAACGGGATAAAGGTGGACATCTGCGAGGGGATGGTCATCGCGTCGAGCAGCAAGTGCACCGTGCGGATGGCCACCGACTCGTCAGGCCTGCAGCAGCACAACCGCGGGGAGTGGATAACGAAGAAGTGGAAGCTGAAGCGCGGGTTCGTGAGGGTGCACATGCTGGTGGACGTGGACACGCACCACGTCCTGGCGCTGAAGGTGACCGACGAGAAGACCGGCGACGCGCCAGTCTTCGAGACGCTCGTCACCGAGGCGGTCGCGGCCCTGGACAGGGCGGCGGCGCGCGGGGAGGCGCGGGGCAAGGAGGCGGAAGAGAAGGAAGAGGCGGCCGCGGCGATCGCGGCAGAGGCCATGTGCTCCGCCTCCGAGGAGGCGGCCGCGGCGCGCGCGGTCGCCGCCGACAACGGCGGGACGGCCCGCGAGCGGGAGCCGGAGGCGTCCGTCTCTGCCGCCGTGACCGCGGCGGCCGCGGAGGGGGCGGAGAAAGTCATCTACGCCGACGGCGCGTACGCGTCGCGCAAGAACGTCGCCCTGTGCAAGGAGCTCGGGATCGTCCCGTTCATCAAGATGGGAAAGAACGCCACCACGGCCGGCAAGGGCGAGGGCGACGAGTGGGGCAGGGTGGTGCGGGAGCAGCTGGGCTTCGGCACAAAGTACGTCTCGGACCTGACCGCCGCGGAAAAGGCGGCCAGCATGGAGGCGTGGAAGGCGGCCAGCAGGTACGGCCGGCGCTGGACGATCGAGATCGTCTTTTCGGCAGTCAAGCGCCTGTTCGGGAGCGACGTGCGCGCCCTGAAGTGGAAGAACATAGTCCAGGAGGTCGGCCTCAAGGTGGCGCTCTACAACAGGCTGGTCGGCATGGCCTCGGGGGGGATCGGATAGGGGGACTTGGGGGGAGAAGGGGGAAGGGGAGGGGGGAGGAGCGGAGCCCCGGCGCCGTCCAGGGTAGTTATGAGATAGACTAGAGGGCGGGGCGGCGCAGATACGTCCGTTGCGATCCGGGCGCGGGATCGGCGGGCGGCTGCCGCCGCCGGGCGCAGTCTCAATTTGGGCGCGAGCCTGCGGGCGGGGAGCGGGCGCGGACCCGCCCGCGGCAGGCCGCGCCCCCGGCCGGGGGTCCCGCCGCGGTCAGGCGGCGCTCTTGCCGTACTTGGAGGCCAGCCGGTACCTGGCGTACTTGTCGTCGGGGGAGTACTTTGCGGGGTGGGCCGACCTGGTGTCCCCCCCGCAGCCGGGGCAGGCCGGGTTCAGCGTGTAGCGGCCGCACAGCAGGCACCTGCGCATCTGGAACCTCGTTCCTCACCCCTCCCGGGTCTTCCTCGACTCTTCCCTGGCGAACTTGAACGTGCCGCCCCCCCTCTTCCTCTCTATAGTGCGCTGTATCCCGTCCACCAGCGGCTTGAGCTGCTTTTCGGCCGACTTGAAGTCCTTCGCGGTCACCGACAGCCGGTACTTGGGCGCCCCCAGGTACGTGATGCCGACGCCGTCCCTGTCGGCGGCCGAGCCCAGCGCTTCCCTGATCACCTCGACGCCGTCGGGCTTGGGGCTGGTTATCTCCATCACCCCGCGGATCTCCACGGACGGGAGCCTGATCTTGGAGCTGACCTCCAGGAGCGCGGCCGCGGTCTTGCCGTCGATGCCCATGCCGTCGGGCACCTTCCCCGCCCTGGCGATCTCGGAGAACGCCTGGTACACCGAGTCGAACCTGGCGTACAGCGCCTCCTCGAGCCTGGCGGCCTTGGCCTCGGAGAGCCCCGCCCTCTCCACGGCCCCCTTCAGGAGCGTCTTGCCCTTTTCGTACCGCTTCACCGCCAGCAGTTTTTTCTTCTTCTGGTCTATGGAGACCTGCTTTAGCGACAGGTCGACGTCCGACCTGCGCGCGTTGACCCTCTTTACAAGCAGCACCTTCTTCTCGCCCGGCCTCACGAACCTGCTGACCGACCTTATCCATCCGGGGGCTATCTCGGATATGTGGAGGAAGCCCTGCGTGCCCCCGTACTCGTCTAGCGAGACGTACGCGCCGTGATCCATCAGCCGCGACACGGTAGCCACCACTATCTCGCCCTGCTCGGGGAGCTCCTGCGGTTCGGGCACGCGCGCGCTGGCCGGGGTGGCAATTTAATCCTGCCGGGAGAGCGCCCCGCGATGCCGGCGGCCGGACCGCCGCCCGCCCGGGGCGCATCCCCGGCCCCGATGCGCCCGACGCCCCGGATCCGCGGCAGGCGGGGCGCGCCGGCCGGCCGGCCGCGGGCGCGAATACGGATCGGCGGAGGCGCCTTCGCGCCCGCGGCCGACGGGCGCGCGACCCCGCCGCCGGGCCGTACGAGGCCACGTACCCGCCAGTCACGGGCGCGAAAACGACTCCGCTGATCCGGATTCGCGCCCGCGGAGCGGGGGTTGCTGGCCTCGCACGCCGGGCCCCGTGAAACTTTATTACGGCACGGGAGACGGCGCACTCGTGATCCCCGGCATGCACCCGTGTGAGGAGCGCGGGGGGCCCGCGGCGGGGGGCGGGATCCGGCGATGACCGCGGCGGGGGGCGCGGGACGGAAGCGCCGGAGGGTCGGCCGGTCGGTTCCCGAGAGGGAGATCCTCGAGCGCATTGCGCGCATGGGCTACACGGCGTGCAAGCTGAAGCGCGCGCGCCCGAGCTACTACGCGATAAAAGACGGCAGCGGGGCGGTGGTGCGCGTCCGGATCGAGGTGATAACCATCGTCCCGAATCCCGACGGTTCCGGAGGCATCTTAACCTGCTGCGCGATCCAGGTCGCCACGTTCGTGCCGAAGGAGCGCCGCCGGCCCTCGGGCGTCCAAAAGCGCGAGCGGGGCGGGCCGCGTGCGGGAAAGGCGGACGCCGTCGTGGACTTTGAGCCGATCAGAGAGAGGTACAGCGAGTACGAGTTCGGCGGCGGCCAGGCGCTGCGCGTAAAGGTCGTGGCGGTCCGGATCACCAAGTCGGGGTCGTTCTCGGAGGGAGGCGAGCCGGTATACGACGTCGAGACGAAGGACATCATTAAGATCGGGTACCGGGGCAAGTGCAACGTCTGCGGCCGGGACCTGACGGCTGGACACAATGATCACGGGTAGCGGGGACCGCGGCGCGCGGGCCAGGGTCCGCCGCGATCCGGGCGCGGGATCGGGGGCGGGGCGCCGCCGCGGGCGCGGCCCCGGCCCGGACGCGCCGGCGGGGCCGGGCCGGGCGCGGGGCCGGGCGCGGGCGCATCCGCGGTCACGAGCCCAATTGCCGGTTCGCCCGCCGCCCCGCCGCTTGAGGATCTGGTTCGACATACTCACCCCCAAGGAGATACTGTTCTTCGAGCCGATGGCCAAGGAACTCAAGGCGCGCGGGCACGACGTCCTCTGCACGTCGCGCAGGTACAAGGAGGCCCACGCGCTGGCCGCGATAAGGCGGTTTCCCGTGGTGCTGGTGGGCAGGCACGGCGGGGCGGAGAAGCTCGGCAAGCTCGAGGCCAGCCTGCAGCGCATGAAAAGGCTCACCGCGATGATCTCCGAGTTCTCCCCCGACCTCACCGTGAGTTTTTGCTCGCCCGAGGCCGCCCGCGTCTCGTACGGGCTGGGGTTCTACCACGCCGCGTTCAACGACGCCCCGCACCACGACGTGGGGATGAGGCTGACGCTGCCCATGATCCAGAGGCTGTTCACCCCGTGGATGATCCCGAAGAGCGCGTATACCAGGTACGGGTTCGACGGGAAGCGCATATCGCGCTACAGGGCGATCGACGCCGGCCCCATGATCCGGCGGGCCTCCCCGTCCGGGGGCGCGGGGCTGCCGTACGCGGCGGGCGGGGGCGCCCTGACCATACTGATCAGGCCGGTCGAGGAGCAGGCGGCGTACGTGGGGGAGAAGGAGAAGAGCGGGGAGGCCACCTCGTCCATAGTGCGCGGCGTGCTGGACAGGTACGCCGGCCACAACGTGGTGGTGCTCTCGCGGTACGCCGACCAGAAGGCCCGGCTGGGCAGGGAGTTCGGCTCCCGCGTGCGGCTGCTGGACATGGCGTACGACGGGAAGATCCTGCTGGAGAACTGCGATGCCTTCGTCGGGTCCGGCGGCACCATGACGGCCGAGGCGGCGCTCATGGGGGTGCCCACGGTGTCCTACGACGCCGTGCCGAACGTCACCTCCGAGTACCTCGGGAGGCGGGGGTTCCTGGTGACCGAAAAGGATCCCGCCAGGATCGCCGCGCGGGTCGGGCGCCTGCTCGCCTCCGGCAGATCTGCCGCGAAAAAGAGGAGGGCGGAGCGCTTTGTGGCGTCAATGGAGGACCCGTACTCGAGGCTGGCCGAGCTGGTCTCCGAGTTGGGGGGGAGCGGCGCCGCGGGTAGCGGCGGGTAGCGGCGGGGCGCGCTCCGGCCGGCGGGCCCCGCCCGCCCCCCTCCGCCGGGCGCGGGCCCGGATCGGCGCCAATCTTTTTAGCGGCGGGCCGCGCCGGCGCGCGCAGTGGACAGGGGGCTGGTCATCGTGTACACGGGCGGCGGCAAGGGCAAGACCACCGCCGCCCTGGGGATGGCCCTCCGGGCCGCCGGGTACGGGGACCTCAGGACGTGCATGGTGCAGTTCGTCAAGGGCTCGTGGCACTACGGCGAGGCCGACTCGGCGGCCATGCTGGGCCCGCGGTTCGAGATGGTGGCCGCCGGCAGGGGGTTCGTGGGCATAGTGGACGACAAGAGCCCCAGGGAGGATCACGTGAGGGCCGCCGCCGAGGCCCTGCGGCTCAGCAGGGATCGGGTGATGTCCGACGAGTACGACCTCGTCATACTGGACGAGATCAACTACGCGGTGGACCTGGGCCTGGTGGAGGCGGGGGACGTCATGGAGCTCATACGCGGCAGGCCCGAGAGGCTGAACCTGGTGCTTACCGGCAACCGCGCGAGGCCCGAGGTGGTGGAGGCGGCCGACCTCGTGACGGAGATGAGGGAGGTGAAGCACCCGTTCAAGTCGGGAATAAAGGCCCGCAGGGGAATCGACTTTTAGCGCGGCCGGCGCGGGCGCGCGCGAGGTCACCAGGTGTTGAGCTTTTCGTGAAAAGTTGCAATTCGGCCGCTGTTATGCGCGCAAGCAGACCATACGGCACGGGCGAGCGCAAGACGCGGGGGGAACTGGAGGCGGAGCTGGAGGCGGCCCGCCGCGCCATGAGCGAGCTGAGATCCGAGCGCGACGGGCGGAAATTCGAGTGCGGCGAGCTTGCCCGCGCGCACGACTCCGAGAAGAGGCGGCTCGGCGAGCTGACCAAAATCATGTCGCGGCACGGGAGTCACGGCCCGCCGCCCCGGGCCGACTCGCCGTGATGGAGGAAGAGGGCCGCCGCCCGCGGGGGCCGCTGAAAGGTTAATTTGCGCGGGGCCGCCCGCGGCGGCGTGGAGTGCGTCCCGCGTCTCATGGTGACCGCCCCGTCCAGCGGGGCCGGCAAGACGTCGATCGCGTGCGGCGTGGTGCGGGCGTTCCGCGACATGGGGATGTCCGTGCAGGCGTTCAAGACGGGGCCCGACTACCTGGACGCGGGCTACCTCTCGGCCGCTGCCGGCCGCCCCGCCGCCAACCTAGACCTGTTCCTCGCGGACGGCAGGACGATGGTGGAGGACTTTGCGGCCGAGCGCCCGTTCGACGTGGCGGTGGCCGAGGGGGTCATGGGGTACTTCGACGGGGGCGGCCCAGGGTACGGCGGGGAGGACGAGCTGAGCACGTACGCGGTGGCCTCGCGCCTCAGGATGCCCGCGGTGCTGGTGCTGGATGCGGGCAAGGCCGGCCACTCGGTGGCCGCCGTGGCCGCCGGCTTTGCAGCCCACCGCCGCAGGACGCGCATCCGCGGCGTCATACTGAACAGGGTGGGCAGCGAGAGGCACGAGCGGATCTGCAGGGAGGCCCTGGACGGGGAGGGGATCCCCGTGCTCGGGGCGGTCCCGCGGGAGGCCGGGCTGTCGCTGGACTCGGGCCCGCTGGGGCTGGTGCCCTCCTGGCGGCTGGGGAGCGGCGCCGTCGACGCCATGGCATCGCGGATAGCATCGTTCCTGGACGCCGGGGGGCTCGCGAGGGCGAGCAGGACGAGCGAGCCGCTCCCCCGGCACCGCGGCGCCGCGGGGCGCGCGGGCCGCCCCCCCGCCGCCCCCGCGGCGCCCGGGCCCGTCGTGTGCGTGGCGCTCGACGACGCGTTCGGGTTCTACTACCGCCGGAGCCTGGAGAACCTCCGCCTCGCGGGCGCCTCGCTGAGGTTCTTCAGCCCGGTGGCCGACCGCGCGCTCCCCGAGTGCGACGCCCTCTACGTGGGGGGCGGGTTCCCGGAGGATCGGGCCGCCGAGCTGTCCGCCAACTCGCCCATGCGCGCATCCGTGAAGAGGTTCGCGGAGCGCGGCGGGCCGGTGTACGCGGAGGGCGGCGGGATGATGTACCTGGCGGACCGCCTGTCCGCGGCCGGCCCCGGCCGGCCGCGGCGCCGCAGGATGGTCGGGCTGATCGGCGGCGAGGCGGCCATGACCGGCCGGCTCAGGGTGGGGTACTGCCGGTGCGGCCTGCTGGCGGACACCCCCATCCAGGCGGCCGCGGGCGGGGCGGGGCTGGCGGGCCACGTGTTCCACTATTCCGAGATGCGGGGCCTGCCGGACGATGCGCGGCTGGCCTACGCGTGCGAGGGCCCCGGCGGGGGGCACGTGGGGCCGCCCGGCGGATCCGGGCCGCGGCGGGGCCGCGGCGGGAAGCGCGGCTGCGACGGCATCTTGGCGCACAACGCGCTGGCCTCCTACGTGCACTGCCAGATTACGCGGGAGCGGGCGGGGCGGTTCGTCGGGATGGCGGCCGGGTTCTCGAGGCGCTAGCCCTCCCCGCCGCGCGGCTTTTGGGCCGCGCCGCCGCGGCCCGGTTCCCGGCGCGCTAGCCCTCCCCGCCGCCGCCCCGCCGCATCACCATGAGGGCGTTGACGGCCGCCGCGGCCGCCGGGCTCCCGCCCTTCCTGCCCCTGTTGGTGATGAACGGGACGCCGGCGCCCTCCAGCTCGGCCTTCGACTCGGCCGCGGATATGAACCCGACGGGCAGCCCCACCACCAGGGCCGGCCGCGCGGCGCCCTCGGCCACCATCGAGATCACCTCGAGCAGGGCGGTGGGGGCGTTTCCCACCGCCACTATGCCGCCGTCCATGTCTGCCGCCGAGGCCCTCATGGACGCCTGCGCCCGCGTCATGGCGCCGGCGGAGGCCGCCGCCGCCTCCGCCACGCCCTGCTCGGCTATCCGGCAGACCGCGCCGCTCCCGCACGCCGCCATTCCCCCCCTGCTGAGCAGCCCCTTCACGCCGTTCACGTCGGCCACTATGCGGCATCCGCGCCCGAGCGCCTCCAGCCCCGCGCCCACGGCGCCGCGCCCGAACACTACCGCGCCGCCGCGGGCAAAGTCAAAGTCGGCCGTCGCGTGTATTATCCTCCTCACCACGGGCCACTCCTCCCGCCCGTACCCGTGCTCCCCGATCTCGGCCTCGATGACGGCCATGCTGGCCGCCTCTATGGAGCTCCCCCGGTCAGCCGCAGCCGGCGGCATCCTCGGCCTCCCTGGCCTTCTCCACCACCAGTCCCACCATCGCGGGATCGGCGCCTATGTGCCTGGTCACGACCACCCTGCCGAGGCCGGCATCCCGCAGGGCCGGATCCAGGTCCTCGCGCACGTCGCGCTTCACGTGGGCCCCCTCGTGCAAAAAGTAGAGCACCACGGCCAGCACCGCCGGCCCGCGCGCCGCGGCCTCCTCCACGCCGCGCCGTATGTCCGGCTGCTCCATCTCCAGGAAGCAGTGGGCCGCGTTCCTGTACGAGGGCGCCAGCCCGTCCACTATGTACCGGATGGACCTGGCCGCGTTGGGGTCGCGGCTGCCGTGCCCCACCACCAGCACGTCCACGCCGCTGCTGGGGACGGAGCCCAGCCCCGCCTCCTCCAGCGCGGAGCGCACCCTGCGGTCCACCAGCCGCACCAGCGAGCGGTGCATGCTCATGGGCCGCGACACCACGAACCTGACCCCCGTGCCCGCCTGCCGCCCCACGGCATCGGCGACCGCCGCCTTCACCTTGCGGCCCGGGTACAGAAAGTAGGGCACTATGGTGAGCGCGTCGGGGGACCTGCCCAGCGCCCTCCCCATCCCCTCCGCTATGAACGGGGGAACCACCTCCAGGAAGCAGTGCTCGGCGAACTCGTACCTGTCCCCGCTCCCCATGACGCCGGCGCAGATGGCGTCGAGCTCCTCCGATGCCTCGGGCTCGCGGCTCCCCCTGTCTATTATGAGCATGCCGCGCCTCATGCGGCCTCGCTCCCGGCCGCCGTCCTGGCCACTGCCACGGTCAGGTTGGGCGGGAATTTCTGCTTTTCCACCAGCAGCTCCCCGCCCGAGGCGAGGAGGGCGGCCGCCTCGGCCACGCTGGGCGTCCCCTCGAACGCGGCCACGGTATCGGACGGGTTCGGCACGGGCACCCTGGCCAGCATCTCCGGCTCCACGTACTCCAGCCGCACCCCCGTCGAGGCGGCGTAGGCCTCCAGCCCGGCGGGCGGGCGGGCCTTGCGCATCGTGGCCACCGCGGCCACGGACAGCCGGCTCAGCGAGAACCGCTCCAGCGTGGCCTCCAGCCCGGCCCTTACCTCCTCCTCCGCGGTGTCCCAGTGGAGCCCCACCCCCACCGCGAGCGTCTTGGGCCTGTAGGTGACCGACGGCCTGCCCTTCCCCGCCCCCTCCGCTATCCCCGTCCTGTCCGAGATTATCATAAGGGCCTTGGCATCCGAGGCGGCGAGCTCCCGCTCGGTCCCGTACTCCGTCACGTTGGCCGGGAGCCCCCCGGCCGCGGCGCCCTTCTTCCCCGCCGGCGCCCACCAGTCCCTCCGGCCCGCGTCCTGGTACAGGCCCACGGCATCCCCGTTCACCATGCACGCGCTCACCGCGGTGACGTGCTCGTCCCCGTCTATCTCCCAGCGGAACTTCCGCCCCACCATGTCCACCGGTATGGTCCCGATCACGTCGGCGGCGGTGGTGATCACGGGCGTGGCCCCCGTCCTGGCCGCTATGTCCTCGGCCAGCCGGTTGGCGCCGCCTATGTGCCCCGACAGCACGCTGATCGCGAACTTGGCGCCCTCGTCCACCACCACCACGGCCGGATCCGTCTTCTTGTCCCGCAGGTGGGGGGCCACCAGCCTGACCACGGCCCCGAGCGAGAACAGGCACACCATGCCGCCGCCCGCCGCGAACAGGCGGCCCACCGCGGCGCCGGCCGCCCCCTCGAACCACTCCACCTCCCCGTCCCCCGCCCCGCCGCCGGAGAGCTTCGCCGGGGCGTGCACCGACCACGACGGGAACGACTTCTTGAGCTCCAGCGCCGTCCTCACGCCGCTCCTCGTTATCGCCAGCACCGACACGTCCACGGCTCCCCGCGCCCCTATTTTGTAAAATAGCTTGCTGATCCGCCCCCCGGCCCCGCATCCGCGGCGGGGAGGGGGCGCGCGCCGCGCTCCCGCCGGCAGGCCAGCACCCCGCCCTCGAAGTCGAACATGGCCACCCCCACCCCCATGCCCCCGGCGCGGGCGGCCATCCTGCCGCGGACCCGCTCGCACACGAGCCCGAAGAACGCCCCGGCTCCCGCCCCCGGCTCCCGCCCCACCACCACCTCCATCGCGTGCCTCGCGGTGTTGGCCCCGCGCACCGCCTCGGCGGTCCCGGGAGACAGGCCCGCCTCGGCGGCCAGCCGCGCCAGCATGGCCGTGTCGACCTTGGAGCCCTTCACGTGGGTCTGGGACGCGCCGGCGGCCATCTTGGCCAGCTTGCCGACGAACCCCGCCAGCAGCACCTCCCCCACGCCCTTCTTCGCGCACTGCTCCACGGCGTACCCCGCAAAGTCGCCCATCTGGACGAAGCAGTGGTCGGGCAGCGGGCCGGCCGCCCGCCGCGCGAACTCCTCGCTCCTGCCGCCCGTGGTGAGCACCACCAGGCCCCCGTCGCCCGCGGCGACGGCCACGTCGATCCCCTGGCGTATGGACGCGGCGAACGAGGCCGTGGAGAACGGCACGACTATCCCGCTGGTGCCGAGTATCGATATGCCGCCCACTATGCCCAGCCGCGGGTTGTCCGTCTTGGGCGCCAGCTCCCTCCCGGCGGGGACCGACACGGTCACGGCGGCCCCGCCGCCGCGCAGCGCCCCGCGCACGCTCCGCTCGATCATCCGGCGCGGGACGGGGTTGATGGCGGGCCCGCCGATCTCCAGGCCCAGCCCCGGCTTGGTGACCGTCCCGACGCCCTCCCCGCCGAGTATCCGCACGTCGCCTGGCGGGCCGCCCGGCAGGACCTCGGACACTATGAGCGCCCCGCTCGTCACGTCGGGATCGTCCCCGCCGTCCTTCACGACCGAGCAGCGGGCGCCGCCCGGGATCATCTCGCACCGGCCGGCGGCGATGCGGGCGGCGCCGCCCCCCGGCAGGTCGACCTCCACGTGCCCCTCGAAGGGGCTGCCGCCCAGCGCGGCCAGCGCCGCCGCCTTGGCCGCCGCGGCCGCGCAGGTCCCCGTGGTGAAGCCGGTGCGCAGCCCCCGCCTGGTCACCCCCCACGGCGGCGGCGCGGCCGCATTCGTATTAACCCTTGCCGCCCCCCGGGAGCCGGCGGCCGATCGGCCCCCGCTACGCGAGGCGCCGCTGCGCCGGGTCGGGGGCCCCCTCCGCGGGGGCCGGCGGCGGGGCGGCGCCCGGATCCTCGTACGCGGCCAGCCTGTCCTCCAGCCTCGCGATCGTGGCGCCCTGCGTCGCGATCAGGTCGTTCTGCTCCGCGATGGTGGAGCGCTGCTCCGCGACGGCGGCCTCCAGATCCGCGAGCTGCTCGCACACGGCGACCAGCTCCCTGCGCAGCAGCGTCGGCTCGGACTCCACCATGGCGGCCAGCGGAAACACCCCGATCTAAATGTATCGGTCGCGGGGATCCCGCCCGCCGGGGCCGCCCGGGGCCGCGCCCGGCACGGTTAAAATCGGGAGCGCGCGGCCCGCGCGGATGGCGCGCGATCGGACTGCGGTGAGCGGCGCGAGCGGGTTCGTGGCGCGCAACCTCAGGGCGCTCCTGGCCTCCCGCGGCATCCCGGTGACGTGCATCTCCCGCGGCCGCGTCAGGCTGCGCCGCGGCGAGGAGGCGGCCGCGAGCCCCTCGTACTCCGAGGCCGACCTGCTCCCCGCGCTGCGCCGCTGCGGCGCGCTGGTGCACCTGGCCGGCTCGGGCCGGGCCGCCCCCCCGCGCTACTCCGACTCGAACGCCGGGCTGGCGGCCAGGGTGGCCCGCATGTGCCGCCGCGCCGGGGTGCGGAGGATCGTGTACCTGAGCGGGCTGGGCGCCTCCCCCCGCGCCGCCACCGCGTACTTTGCCTCAAAGTACGAGGCCGAGCGGGCGGTGGCGCTCTCAGGGGTGCAGTACACGGTGTTCCGCCCCTCGTTCATAATGGGCCGGGGGGATCCCCTCTCGCGCCGCCTCAGGGGGCAGATGCGGCGCCGGGCGGGCCGCCTCGCCGTTCCCGGCTCCGGCGAGTACGAGATGCAGCCCATACACGTGGGCGACGCCTGCGAGGCGATAGCCGCGGCGGCCGCCGGCCTGCGGCCCGGCCTCGCCAACGCGACGGTGGACCTGGTCGGCCCCGACGTGGTCACGTACAACGAGCTGCTCTCGGGGGTGAGGCACGCGGGCATAGACCGCATCGGCCTGGAGGAGGCGTACAGGGCGGCCGTGCGCGATCCGGCCGCCGAGTTCGGCCCCGACGACCTGAACATACTGGTGGGCGGGTTCACGGGGGACTTTGGGAGGCTGCGGCGGCTGACGGGGATGGGCAGGTTCCGCGGGTACGGCGAGGCCCTAGAGGCCGGCGGCCTCTCTTAGCGCGGCGGCCCCGTCGGTCCTTTCCCACGTGAACCCGGGGCCCAGCCGGCCAAAGTGTCCGTACGCGGCGGTCTGCCGGTATATGGGGCGCTTCAGGTCGAGCCTGTCCACTATGGCCGCGGGGGTCATCCCGAAGGCGCCCCTGACCATCCCCTCTATGCGCTCTTCCGGGACGGCGGCCGTCCCGAACGCGTCGACCATCAGGGAGACCGGCTCTGGCACGCCTATCGCGTAGGCCAGCTGCACCTCGCACCTGCGCGCCAGCCCCGCCGCCACTATGTTCTTGGCCACGTAGCGGCACATGTAGCAGGCGGACCTGTCCACCTTCGAGGGGTCCTTGCCGGAAAACGCGCCGCCCCCGTGCCGCCCGAACCCGCCGTACGTGTCCACTATTATCTTGCGGCCGGTCAGCCCCGTGTCCCCGTGGGGCCCCCCTATCTCGAACCGGCCGGTCGGGTTCACGTGGACGGTGGCGGCGCCGTCCCACAGGCCGCTGTCCCCGCAGACGGGCTTGACCACCTCCCCCATGACGCCCTCCCTTATCTCCCCGGCGGACGCGCCGGGTGCGTGCTGCGTGGACACCACGACCGTGCCTATCCGCGCGGGCCTGCCGCCCTCGTACATCACGGACACCTGCGACTTGCCGTCGGGCCTGGCCCACGGCAGGGCGCCCGACCTGCGGGCGCCGGCCAGCCTCTCGGTGAGCCGGTGCGCCAGCAGTATCGGGACGGGCATGAGCTCCTCGGTCTCGTCCGAGGCGTAGCCGAACATGAGCCCCTGGTCGCCGGCCCCCTGCTCCCGGCCCTCCGCCGCCGTCACCCCCATGCTGATGTCCGGGCTCTGCGCGTGTATCCGCAGGTCCACGCGGCAAGAGTCCGCGTCGAACATGAGGGCCGGATCGTCGTACCCGGCTTCGCGTATGACGCGCCTCACCAGCTCCTCCTGCTCGGCCGGCCCGAAGCTGGCCCTGGAGGTGACCTCCCCGGAGACGACCGCGTACCCCGTGGTGACCATCGCCTCCACCGCGACGCGCGAGTCGGGATCCTGCCGGATGTACTCGTCCAGGAACGCGTCGGATATCTGGTCGCAGAGCTTGTCCGGGTGCCCCCCGGTCACCGACTCGGACGTGAACAGGAAGCTCCTCACCGCGGGGGCGCCCCCTCAGAGTTCATTTTCCAGCTTTATGAACAGGACGTTGTTCCCCCGCAGTATGGCCCTGCCGTAGTTGGCTATGACCCTGCCGTCCTGCAACTCCTCGGCATCGGTCATTATGAGGTTCATGTAAGAGTCAACGTTGTCTATCTTTCCCTTGTACACCACCTCGTTCTTCAGGCGCACCGTCACCTTCTTCTTGGTGCTCCTCTGTAGCGTGGTGAGCGGCCGCTTCGCCGTGGGCTGGGACACTGTACGTTCGGCGGGATTCTGCCCGGCATTAATAAAAGCCTTGCCTAATTTTTTGCGCCAGGCCGGCAACTCCCGCCCCGCGGGCGCGGACCGGCGGGGCCGTTCCCGCGGCCGGCGGGCGCGCGGCCCCGCGCCGTTCTTCGCGCTGCGCGGGGCCGTTCCCGCGGCGATCCGGGCGCGGGATCGGGGGGCGGCCCGCTGCCGCCGGGCGCGGTCCCCGTCCGGGCCCGGCCGCGCCTTTTCGCGCGCGGGCGCCGCCGATCCGGATCCGCGCCGGGAACGGCCGCGGCCGCGCCCTCCGGGCCGGGACGCGCGGGGCCGGGACGCGCGGGGCCGGGGGGGCGCCGCGCGTGCGCTGCAGCCCGCGCGGGGCCCGCGGCCCGGCGCCCGCCGCGCCCGGCGGCGACCGCCCGCGCCCGGCGGCGACCGCCCGCGCCGTTCGCCGCGCGCCGGCCGCGGTTCCCGCGCGATCGGTTCCGTCGGGGAACCCGCGCGCCGCCATTCCCGCGCCGGCCCCGCATCGGGCCGGCCCGCCGGGCGGCGCGCGAAGCGGTTTCGGGGCTGCGCGGCGGGGGGCGGCAAGCTATGTTTTTATCAAAAGCGGGCCAAAGCGGGACGGTGGCATACAGGAGGAAGACCTGCCCCGAATGCGGCGGCAGGAAGATAGCAAGGATCATGTACGGGTACATGCCGATAGACGAGAAGTTACAGGAAAAGCTGGACAGCGGGAAGATCGTGCTCGGGGGGTGCTGCGTCGGGCCAGACGACCCTGGCTGGGAGTGCGGCGAATGCGGCCACGGCTGGGGCCGCAGGCGGGATTAAGCGGCAGGTTCCACTTTCAGGCGGGGGCGGGCGGCCGCGCATCCGGCCGGTTGCGGCGCACGGGCCGCGCTCCGCCGGCCGGGGGAGGGCCAGGCGGTTCGCGGATGCCGGGGCCCGCCCCCGCCTTCATGGCGCCGTCGGCCGCCCAACGGAGCGGGCTTCCGGCGCCCCGCGCGCCCGCGCCGCCTCCGCCTCCCGCCCGTCCCTGCGCGCGGCGCCCGGCGGGGGGGGGCGCCCGCGCTGATCCGGATCCGCGCCGGGCGGGGGGGGGCGGGCATCCCCCCGCGCCGGGCGGCCCCGCGCAGTTTTTTATAAGAACGGCCCCTCCGGCGCGCCATGGCGCATCCCGGCCGCATCGCCGTAGCGTCGGGGATACGGGGGATCGACGGCCCGCTGGGGGGGCGGTTCGGGGCGGGGTCCATCACGGACATATTCGGGCCGCCCGCCTCCGGCAAGACGCAGCTGGCGTACCACGTGTGCGCCCGCGCCGCGCGCGCCGGCGCCCGCGTGCTGTTCGTGGACACGAAGGGCGAGTTCCGGCCGGAGCGGATCCTGGAGATGGCTGGGGGGGAGATGGAGGCGCTGGATCGGATCTGGGTGATGCGGACGACGAACGTCGGGGAGCAGGCGTCGGCCCTGCGAGCGATGGGGGGCGGCAATTTTTCCCTGGCGGTAGTGGACGGCGTCACCGACCTGTTCTCGTTCGAGTACGGCGGCCGGCAGCGGCCGCGGTGGGGCGGGGGCCGGATGCAGCCGCCGCCCGCCCCGCGGCCCGCCGCCCCCGGCGCGCCGCATCGCGCTCCGGGGGCGGGGGGCCGCTACGCGCAGTTCATGGCGTACGCCCGGGGCCTGGCCGGGGAGGCCCTCGCGGCCGGCGTGCCGGCGATAGTCACGAACACGGTGCGCGTGGCCGACGGGGTGGAAGTGGAGAGCATGGGCCGCGCCATGGAGCTGTTCGCGCACGTCCGGATCCGGTTGCACAGGGACGACAGCGACAAGTACGGCGACGGCGGGGACGCCGCGTCCGCGGCTCCCGCGCCCGCCTCGGTCCGGGGCGAGCTGGTGACGATCAACGCGAGCTCGCGGTTCGCGCTGCGCGTCACGGCCTCCGGGGTCGCCGAGGATCCGGCTCCCCCTCCCGGCGCGGGGGCCGCGGCCGCATCGGCCGCCGCCGCGGCGGGGCCGCCGTAGGGCCGCGCTTTTCCGGAGCCGCCCGCGCGCCGATCGCGGGGGCGGGCGCCGCGCGGCAGCATCGCGGCCGGGAATCCCCGGCCGCGGGCATCCCGCGAGATCCCCGGAGGCCGCGCGCGGCCGGGAGGGGATCGCCGCGGGGCGGGATGTCCGCAAGCAGCCCCCGCGCCGCGCCTTGCGGCGGTTCTGCGCGCGGCATCAGGGGACGGCGGCATCAGGGGACGGCGGCATCGGCGGCCCGGATCCCTGCCCGAGCGCCGGCTCCACGATGCGGATGCTGTTCACGGCGGCATCCGCGGGATCGGCCGGCTGCTCGGGGTACGGCTGCCCGCTGAGCGGCACGGCGGCCAGCCTGTCCACCACGTCCGTCCCCTCGGTCACGTGGCCGAACACGGTGTACTTGCCGTCCAGCCACGGCGAGTCCTCCAGCACCACGAAGAACTGCGAGCCGGCGCTGTCTATGGAGGCGCCGCGCGCCATGGACACCGCGTACTTTGAGTGGGTGCCGCCGGCATCCAGCTCGGCCCGCACGGAGTAGCCCGGCCCCCCGGTCCCCCAGGTGTCGCGCGGGCCGGCTACCGTGTTCGGATCGCCCCCGTGCACGACGAAGCCGGGCACTATCCGGTGGAACACGGTGCCGTCGTAGAACCCGGACCGCGCCAGATCCTTGAAGTTCTTCACCGTGGCCGGCGCTAGGTCGTCCCTGAACGCTATCGTAAAGTCGCCCTCCGCGGTGGAGACCGCGGCGGTCTCCTGCAGCGCTAGCTGGCGCCCGAGTATCTCCCGCATCTCCGCCATCGTGGGCGCATCGGGATCGTACTCCTTGTTGACCTCGTACACCATGACGGCCGCGACCGCCCCCGGCGCCTCCCTGTCGAAGGTGATCGACGAGTAGGCCAGCCTGAGCGGGCCGTCGCCGCCCTGCGGGTACTTTAGGTCCTTGGCGTACACCGGGGTGAACCCCGGCACGTACGACGGGGACTGCTCGCCCGTCGCAAAGTTCACGTAGGCGATCAGCGAGTACGGGATCATGTGGCCCACCATGGTGTTCTCCCAAAAGTGCGGGGTGCCGCTCAGCCCGTCCGCGTGCAGGTACTTTTCCACGGGGTCGTCGCCGGCTATGCGCATGAACCACTGCTTTTTGCTCTCGTCGCCCCCGCCGTTCAGCAGGTACGCCTCCACCGGCTCCTGCTGTATCTTGGTCGCCGCCACGAACAGCAGCACATAGTCCGCCCCCATCTCGTTCAGCCAAGCCCACGCGGCATCCGGGTCGGCCAGCATCATGCGGGCTATCGCGCGTATGGCCTCGTAGTCCAGGGTGCCGTTGTCGGCCATGCTGGTGCGGTTGCCGACCGTCGTGATCCAGTAGCCGTAGTCCCACCACGCCGCCACTATCGAGTCCTCCGGCGTCTCGGTCCTCAGCCACTCCAGTGTGTCCGGCCAGTCCGAGAGCAGCGTGCCGAAGTTGGTGCCGCCGTTCAGTATGGTGGGCGGCCCCCTGACGCTGTCTACCCAGTTCCCGTGGGTGGGCACGACCGTCGGGACCATGAGCAGGCCTATGGTGACCGCGACGAACGCGATCCGGCCCGCCAGCGGGGTGCCCCGCGAGTGCCGCTTGGTGCGGACGGTGGGCTTCAGCACCTCCGCTGCCAGCACGGACAGGCCCACCGAGGCCAGCACTATCACGGATATGGAGGCGAACAGCTCCAGCCGTATGTACGCGGAGCTGATGTGGGCCCCGAATATGCCCAGTATGAGGGCGAAGGCGACCATGTCGCCGCGCAGCCTGTTGTGGTACCCCCTGAGCTTTTCGCGGCCCCCCAGCATGAGCCAGGCGCCCGCCCCTGCGAAGAGCATCAGCACGGACAGGAAGAAGAACGACTGGGCGGTGGTGGTGGTGGCGTGCTCGGCCACCGAGTCGACCAGGGGGTTGGTGGTGGTGAGGAACGGGTTGATGGCGTTCTGGTACCGGAACTCGGGGAGGGAGATGAACTGTAAGGTGTGGTTGGCCACCAGCGCCCCGGCCCCCGCCGCCGCGGTGCCGGCCAGCAGCAGGGCGCCGTTGCGGAGGCGGACCGCCTCCGCCGAGAAGCGCTGCAGGAGGGAGCTGCCCACCAGGTACGCGGCGGGGCCGGCCACGAGGAGCCCGCCGACCCCCGTCACGAAGTGTATGCCCGGCCGCTCGAACGCGAGGACCGAGAGCAGGAACGACGCGGCGAACAGCGGGACGGCCCACATCAGGAACCCGAGGTCGCGCCGCACGAGCGGCAGCACCAGGAAGAATACCGAGACGGGCAGCACGAAGAACTGGATTCCGCCCCATGCCCCCAGGCCGAAGGCCATGAAGATGCCGCCGCCGGCCAGCCGGGCCGCCGCCTCCCACTTCCGGTCGGTCGCCCTCAGGCCGCTGAGCAGCAGGTACGCGGCGAGCAGGCCGTAGAACAGGCCCAGCGGCTCCGACTTGAACCAGCCTATGGTGCCGCGGACTATCACGGGCACCGAGACGGCGAAGAACAGCGAGGCGAACAAGCCGGCCGTGGTGCCCGCGATCACCCGCACGAGCGCGAACACCACCACCGTGGTGAGCGAGCCGAACACCACGGGGAACATTATCGTGTAGTCGTAGACGGTGCTGCCGGCGCCGAACACGGGGTACGTGAACGCGGCGGTCATGTGCAGCGCGGCCTGCGAGGTGGCCGATATGTCGCGGCCGTTGGGATGCCACGCCATGTAGTCGTGCCAGTCGGTGTACGCCTCCAGCCCGTTCTCCACCAGGAAGTTGGTGGCGCGGTAGTTGTAGTAAGGATCGAACTCGTTGAGCTCGAACCCGTACTCGGCGGGCTGCGAGCGTATCATGAACGAGATCGAGAACGAGATCGCCAGTATCCCTATTACGAGGAGGTGGTGCATGCGCAGGTCGAACTGGCCCACGCGGAGGAGGCGCCTGTTGGAAAGCATCCGGCGTGCGCGCCGGAACATGGCTTATTACTCTTTGTCACGCGCGGCCGCGCGGGCCCGGGTCCGCCGCGGTCCGGGCGCGGGATCGGGGGGCGCAGTCCGCGCCGCCTGCCGGCATCACGCGCGGATGCGGGACCGGTTACGGCGGCGGGCGCAGCAGAGCAGGCTGGTGCGCAGTATGGGCCGGGGGGGCGCGGGCGCGGTCACGGCGCGTACGTGCCCGTCAGCACCGCCTTCTCCACCACGTGGCCGACCATGGCATCCTCCACCTCCCGCCTGCCCGCTCCCGCCGGGACGTCCAAGGCGCGGTCCAGCGCATACAGCGTGAACACGTACGTGTGCCTCCTGTCGGGCGGGGCGGGCCCCCCGTAGCCCGCGCTGCCAAAGTCCGTCACCCCCTGCGCCGAGCCAGGCGGGGCGGACGAGTCGTCGAACCGCGTCCGGTCGGGGCCCACGTTCCAGACCGTCCAGTGGAGCCACACCTTCCCGACCGCCCCCACCGCGTCCGGGTCGTCCATCACGAGGGCCAGCGAGCGGCAACCCTCGGGGATCCCCCCGAACTCGAGGGGCGGGCTGGCGTTGCCGTTCTTGTAGCCGTGCCTGCGCGGGATCTCGGCCCCGTCCTCGAACGCGGGGCTTTTGAGGTAAAGCGCAACCATGCCCCGCAGGCGGCGCCCCGCACAGTTAAGTCTTTCAGAAGGCGCGCCGCGCGAGGTCGGCAACCCACGCTTCTAAGGCGCGAATCCGGATCAACGGAGGCGTTTTCGCGCCCGTGACGTACGGGTACGTGGCCTCGTACGGCGCGCCGCACGAGGTCGGCGGCCCCCTCCCCGCGGGAGCGGATCCGGATCAACGAAATCGTTTTCGCGCTTGCGGCCGGCGGGCTACCGGCCTCGCGCGGCGCGGCCCGCGGCGCGGGCGCGGCGTCACGCGGGCTCCCCGCATCCCGCCTGCCGCCTCCCCGCGGCTGCCTCGCCCGCGCGCATCGGCGCGGCCGCGGGGGGCCCGCCCGCAGCGCGTTGCGCAGTTCGGCCGAGCCGGCCGCGGGGGGCCCGCCCGCAGCGCGTTGCGCAGTTCGGCCGAGCCGGCCGCGGGGGGCCCGCCCGCAGCGCGTTGCGCAGTTCGGCCGAGCCGGCCGCGGGGGGCCCGCCCGCAGCGCGTTGCGCAGTTCGGCCGAGCCGGCCGCGGGGGGCCCGCCCGCAGCGCGTTGCGCAGTTCAGCGGCGGCGCGGCCCGCGCCCCGGGCCGGCCCAAGCCCGCGCGCCGCGGCGGGGCCCCCGGGGAGACGCTCCCCCGCCCTCCTCCAGGACTATCCGGTCGCCGGCCACGGACACCACGGATCCGCCCGCCTCCTTCACGCGGCGCTTCAGGGCGGCGTCCATGGTGGCCACGAGCGGCGCGCCGCCGGAGCCCGCCACGTGCCGCACGATGGAGTCGTCCGCGTCGCCGCCCTGCGGCAGGCCGATGCGGCCGAGCCGCCCCGCGTACCGCGCCGCCGCCTCCGCGGCGGCGGCCTTTCTCGGGTCGCGCGCCAGCCCCTCCAGCTCGCGCATCACGGCACCCGGCACCAGGAACGAGATGCTCCCGATCTCGGCATCCAGCGAGCCGGCGTTCTTGATTCTGGCGCTCGCGACGTGGAAGAGGAAGCTGGTATCGCACACGACGTCAGCCAGAGGCCGACACCACCGTGGCGGCGCCGATGAGCCGCCACCGGTCGGATATGCGCCTGCTGATGGCCACGCTGGACCCCTCGAACAGGCACACGGGGCGCCGGAACTCCACCTCCATGTCGCTGCCCCCGCGCTCCGCCTTTGCGACGCGGCACAGCGCCGGCGCCGTCCCGATGCTGAGGCGGAGGGACTCGCCGGCCTGCACGGGCTCCACCCCGGAGCCGGCCTCGGCGCCCACGGCCGAGTCGAACAGGCTGGTCCGCATGACCGAGCGGGTGGCGTTTTCGGGCAGCGTCCCGGGGCGGCCCAGCACGGATCCTATGAACGAGTCGCCGCCGGTCATGGACGGATCGAGCTTGGTGCCGATGGCCACCAGGCCCCCCGGCCCCACCTGCTGCACCATGCCGGCGCCCGTCCCGAGCGAGACTATCTCGGTGGACACCGGCTCGTACGCCTTTTTCCTCTCGTCCAGTATGCCGGGGCGTATCTCCACCTGCTCGCCCACCTTGAAGACGCCCTGGGTCAGCGAGCCGCCGATGACGCCGCCCTTTATCTTCCTGATGGGGGTGCTGGGCCGGTTCACGTCGAAGGAGCGCAGCACGTGCATTATGGGATCCTTGGAGCCGTCGCGCTCGGGGGTCCGTATGGTGGTCTCGATGGCGTGGATCAGCGCATCCCTGTTGAGCCCGGACTGGGCCGAGACGGGCACGACCGGGGAAGCGGGGGCCTCCGGGCCGCCCTTGGCGGTGCCCTCCAGGAAGGCGTCTATCTCCCCGTAGCTCTCCAAGGCGCGCTGGTACGAGAGGAGGTCTATCTTGTTCTGCACCACGACTATCTGGCGTATGCCCAGTATCTGCAGCGCCAGCAGGTGCTCCTCGGTCTGCAGCTGCGGCACCTTGCGGTTGGCCCCCACCACCAGCAACGCGCCGTCCATGAGGGCGGCCCCCGACAGCATGTTGGCCATGAGGCTCTCGTGGCCCGGGCTGTCCACAAAGCTGACCACCCGCGACAGCTCGGAGCTGCCGCCGCACGAGGAGCACTCGGGCGAGGTGGAGTAGCCGGACGGCGGCTCGCACGAGGAGCACTTGTAGAACGCCGCATCCGAATAGCCCACGCGTATGGTGATCCCGCGCTTCAGCTCCTGGCTGTGGACGCTGGTCCACACCCCGGTCAGCGACTGGATCAGCGTGGTCTTCCCGTGGTCCACGTGCCCGGCGGTGCCCACGTTGACGCAGGGCTGGCGCCCGTACTTTTCCACGTACCAGTCGGGAAGCGAATCCTTCCAGTGCAATGCCTACGTGCGCCGGGGCGGGATATGTTAACCTTTTTCGCGCCGCGCGCCCGCCGGGTGCGGACGCGCCTACGCCGATCCGGGCTCGCGTTCCGGCGGGAGGCGGCCGCCGGGTTCGCGTTCCGGCGGGAGGGCGCCCCGATCCGCGGGGCCGGCCGGCCGGCCGGCCCGCCTACTTGCCCCAAAAAGGCGCAGGAACCTCAGCTTTGGATCGAGCCGATCCGCGGGGCCGGCCGGCCCGCCTACTTGCCCGGCTGCTCGCCGCCGCCTTCCGCCGGCTCCGGCGCGGGAAGCTCGGCATCCAGCAGGCGGCAGTTGACCTGGTAGATCTCCTCGGAGACCTGGTTCCCGCGAAGCAGCTTGCGCACGCGTTCCCCCTTTTCGGCGTCGCGCAGCCCGACCCCCCGCGACAGGAGGACGCGCTTGCGGGCCGCCCCGTGGACGTCAGGGCGCATGGGGACGCCCGACTTGTCGCTGCCGCCGGTTATCGCCAGCCTGCCGTCAAGCCCGGCCGCCGAGGCCTCGATCTCGGATCCGATCTGCAGTCCGATGAGCGGCAGGGCGTCGGCATCCTTCAGCTCCTTGGTGGCGGAGTGCCCCTTTGAGTCGGATATGTTGAGCTTGAAGTTTGCCAAGCAGGGCTTGCGGGCCCCGGACTACTAATTAACGTTTAGCGATCGGCCCGCCCGCCGCCCGGGGCCCCGGCCGCCGCTTTTCGCGCCGGCGCCCGAAGGAAACGCGCCGGGGGGGGATGCCGCGGGGGCGGGCCGGCTCTCGGGCGCCCGGCGATCCGCGCGCGCCCGCTTCGGGGAACCGGCGAGGGCCGGCCGCCTCACATGCCGGGCCGGTCGGGGATGTAGTCGGCGGCCATGTTCACCGCCGCCTGCTTCATGGTCTCCAGGTACTCGTCGTAGCCGGCCTCGAAGCCGCAGTGGGCGCACCTCACCGCGGTCATCTCCTCGTCGAGCGCGGCGGCTTCCCCGCACTCGGGGCATCTGGCGTTCACGCCCCCGCCGCGGCTCCAAGGTATATAACGATAAGCGCCACGCGGCGGGCGGGCGGAGTTGGTCTAGCCTGGTATGACGTCAGCTTCCCAAGCTGTAGATCGCGTGTTCGAATCCCGCACTCCGCACCAAACCTACAGCTCCTCCATGGTGCGGCGTATGGGGCCGGCATCCGGGGCGTCCGGCATGAGCCGGAGGTACTCGGCCAGATCCGCCTTCGCCTGCGCGCGCAGCCCGAGCTGCTCCCGGGCGATGGCCCTGTTCTTGTAGAGCGGCACGTAGCGCGACGGGTTGATGCCGATGGCCTCCGAGTACCACCGCTCCGCCTCGGCGTACATTTTCGACTTTATGTAGTAGTTCCCGAGGCCCCTGCGCGCCAGGAAGGAGCGCGGGTTGAGGCGGATGCAGCTCTCGTAGTGCCCGACGCAGTCGGGGGATCCCGCGTCGTTGCGCACGGATCCCATGATGGCGTGGGCGGTGGAATTCCCGGGGTCCAGCCGGAGCGCCTCTTCCAGCAGCGCCATGGCCTCGCCGGCCTGGCCCAGCACGTTGTGCTTCTCCGCCTCGAAGCACAGCCTGTTGGAGCGGGACGCGGCGGGATCCGCATCGCCCACGAGCTCGGCCGCGGCGGGCGGCACGAGCGTTATGAGCAGCCGGCCGTCCTCCGACCACATCTCGTCGAAGCGGGCCTCGGGTATCGCGCCCACCTTGAACTGGTCGTCGCGGGCCGGCTCGGGCACGTAGTGCAGTATGCGCCCCTCGGCCTCGTTGTACCCGGATATTACCGAGGCGTGCTGCACCACGTCGCCCATCCCCGGCAGTATCAGTATCGGGGGAATTCCCGCGTCGATCAGCCGCTTCAGCCCGGGAATGTCCGAGTGCGCCACGGCGGCGCGCATGCCGTGCCGCTCGGCCAGCTCTATCCCCTCCATGAGTATGCTGCCCTTCACCCCCCCGTACTTTTTGCACGCCTCCTCGGCCTCCCGCACGGGCAGGTCGATGTTCCAGTATTTCGCAACCGCGTTGATCGAGAGGGGCAGGCAGGCGTGGTTCTCGGTGACCAGCGGCACGATCAGCGTGCGCTCGGGCGGCTCCACGGCCGCGCCGGGCCCGCCCGGTATTAATACCATCAGGGCGGCGGCGCCGCGCCGGGCCGCCCCGCCAGCGCGGCGAACCGCCGGATCAGGCCGCGGCCGTCCGGGGTCATCTCGGGGTGGAACTGCGTGCCGAACATGAGCGAGTCCCCGAGCCGCACCATCTCGTGGCGGCAGCCGGCCGAGCCGCCCAGGCTGCGCAGCCGGCCGGCGCCCAGCCGGGCGATCTCGTACCGGTGGCTCTCGAACACGCCCAGGCTGCGCCCCGCCTCGCACAGGGGGCTGGCGCTGCGCACTTCCACCCGCGCCCCGCCCCTGCGGGGGCCCCCGTCCGCGGGGCGGAGCGTCCCGCCGGCGGCCAGCGCCAGCATCTCGGCCCCGTAGCACACGCCGAGCAGGGGCTTGCCGGCCGCGGCGGCGTGCCGGATTATCCCGTGGTTGACGGCGTTGGTCCTCCTGCTCCTTTCCCTCCTCCCCGACAGCACGTACGAGGCGGAGCCGCGCACGGCGCGCCATATGCCGGGATCGCCGGGGGAGGCCCGGGCCGCGCCGGAGCAGTCCCGCAGGAACCCGGCCAGCTCGTCCGTGTACGACGAGCCGTTGTCCACGACGAGCATGGGGGGCGCGGGCGCGGAGGCAATTTAAGGATTGGAAGGGGGGCGCGGCATGAGGTCACGCACCTGCTGGCCGCGGGCGTGAAAACGACTCCGTTGATCCGCGTTCGCGCCTGCGAAGCGGGGGTTGCTGACCTCGTACGGGGCGCGGGGCCACATGCCCGCCAGCCACGGGCGGGAAAGCGCTTTCGTTGATCCGGATTCGCGCCCGCGGGGCGGGGGCTGCCGGCCCCGCGCGGGGGGGGGCGGGCGGCCGGCGGGAATCCGGATCGGGGGAGGCGCCCCCGCGGCCGGCGGGCCTGCTAGCTCCCCACGCCCACCGAGATGTAGTGGATCCGCGGTATGTTGTCCCTGATCAGGATGGTGCCGAAGCTGAAAGTGTTCTCCTCCCGCTCCCACATGAATATGCTGTCCGTCCGCGGCTGCACGAAGTCGTCTATGAACGAGGATATAAGCTCGGCCGTGTCCTCGCGGTCCGCCTCGGTGTAGAAGAAGGCGGAGCCCTCCTCGAACGCTATCGGTATCTGTATGGACGTCGGCCTCGCTATCTCCACCCCCTCGTCCTCGAACATGGCCGTTATGGCCTCGATCCTGGCCTGGCGGTCCAGGGACTCGGCACCCTCCGCGGACCCGCCGTTCGCCGCAGCCTGCGCGGTCGGCACCCCGGACAGTTTTTGCAGGTAGGCCTCGAAGGCGTGCTGCTGCGTCTCGCCCAGCCCCACGTAGTACTCGCCGGTGAACGCGGCCCCCACGGCGGCTATCGTGCCGAGCTGGGCCACCACGCCCCCCGCGCCCGACGTGTACACGGGGATGAAGTACGTGTCGTGCTCGCCCACCCTGTACAGTATGTTGTCGCCCGTCCGGGGGGAGCGCAACAACGTCTTCAGCTGCGCAAAGTCCGGGTCGCGGTTGAGCGCCTCGTCGACGGCGGTGGGCCCTATGAGCTTCGTGGTGGAGTTGAGCGGGACCTCGTAGAACCGCATGCGGCCCAGGTCCTCCCGGTCGTTCTGCACCACCATGAAGCCCGCCAAGTTCCGCCCCTGCGAGCCCCTGAGCTCCAGCGAGAGGAGGCCGACGAACTCGGGCTCCTCGAAGCCGGGCGGCTTGGCCTCCACGTAGTACGTGTCGAGCCCCCGCGGTATCTCGTAGAACTCGTTTGCCTGTATGTACGTGTCCACGTCGGTCACGTGGTAAAAGTTGTACATGCTGGTCTTCCAGTTGAACAGCTCGGCCGGGTACCTCATCTGCTCGTCCAGCCAGGGCGGGATCTCCTCGAACCTCTCGCCGTACTGCCCCTCGAACATGCGGGCGAAAAAGTCGTCCCCGATCTTGAGCAGCCGTATGTCGCCGTCGTAGATGTTTATCAGCGCGTAGCCGACCAGCCGGATGTAGTGGTTGTTCGATGCCCACGGGACGCTGTCGGCGCGGACCCCGAACATGAGCGGGACCAGCCAGTACGAGTCCTCGCCGTCCGTCACGGGGTACGAGTCGAGCTTTTTGTCGAAAAAGTTGTACACAAAGTACGGGTACAGCGTCTCCATCCTCGTGCTGATGTCCTTGTACCGCATGATGTGTATCGGCTCGGCGGGGAACGAGAGCAGGAAGTTCGGCTCGAAGACCCAGCTCAGCGGGGGCGGCAGCGTGAGGCCGCCCTGGCCGTCGTACAGGGCGCCGCCTATCTCCACCGTGTCCTGCCCCCTGTTGGCCGGGTAGCCTGACCAGGTCTCGTCCAGCAGCCCGCCCTCGCCGTAGTATATGGCCCGCTGCGAGAAGAACTCGGCGCTGTCCACTATCTGCCCCTCCGTGGCGTCCAGCGTGAGGAAGCCGTTGGGCACGTGCGTGTACACCAGGTGCTGGTTGTACCACTCGTCCTCGGGGGCCGCGGACGTGGGCACCTTGGGATACATGGAGGACGTCCAGTACAGGGTGTCGTTGAACCGCAGTATGTCGTTGTCCCCAAAGTCCACGTTCGGTATGAGGCCGATCTCCGGCTTCAGCTTGGCGCCGGCGGCCTCCCAGTCCCACACGCGTATGACGTCCAGCACGTCGCCGTGCTGCTCCGCGTACCCCGATATGGCGTTTGGCGATATGGACGGGAGCTGGACGTCGTGCACGTGCTCCTCCACCGCGTCGAGCTCGGCCAGGTAGCGGTTGACGCCTATCTGCTGGGCCGTGTACGGCCCCAGGTACTCTATCTTGCGCGCGTCGGCTATGCTGTCGTTGACGATCACGGTGGACACCACGATCAGCGCTATGGCGGCCACCGTCAGGAAGCGGATCCACACGTCCCTCTTCAGCATGTGCGTGAGGACGCGCGCGCGCAGCCTGTCGGTCACCGAGAACGCGGCCAGCGCGAACCCGACGGCCAGCGTGCCGCCTATCACGTACCTCGTGTTGTAGTCTATCTGGTCCGTGAAGAACATCTCGAACCCCGCCCAGAGCGCGGCCGCCGCCAGGATGGCCTCTATCGAGGAGACGTAGTTCAGGTAGCGCGGCTTGCCGTCCGCCGAGTCGCGCATGTACGAGGTGATCACCCCCAGCAGCACGTGCATGCCCACGTACAGCACCAGGCGGAGGGCGACGGCGGCCAGCACGGGCGGCAGCAGGACCAGCAGGGCCGGGATCATCGGTATCACCGTCTCCTGCGCGTACGAGATGTCGGTCGGCGGCGTCACGAACGGCAGCGTGAACAGCACGTGGACGCTCTCCAGCCCCAGCGTGTCCCCGCCCAGGACCTCCATGGCCGCGAACCCGAACAGGACGTTGGTGAAGAACGCGCCGAAAAGGAGGACCTTGGTCGCCTGCCACACCGCGAACGGGATCAGGCCCATGCGGTAGTCCCTGTAGCTGGGTATCGCGCTGGCCAGCGGCTCGGAGCGGGAGCCCTGCTGGGACGGCGGGGCGCCGCCCCTTCCCACGTACGCGATGCCCGCCGTTATCATGTACCAGAACATGGACGAGCGCGACTTGGCGTTGACCCGTATGAGGGCGATCGAGGCCAGTATGGCGGCCGAGACCACCGAGTACAGCAGGGGCTTGGAGAACTGCTCGCCGAACTCGCCGAAGTTCATGTACAGCGCTATCCCCTGGGTGCCCGCGACCGCCAGTATCACCAGGGCGAGCACGCCCACTATGCCCCAGCGTACGTACTTGCCCGCATCGGGTGGGGGCGACTTTTCGGTCGACGTGCTGTACAAAACCGGCGTGCGTCGGCGCGGGGCAAATTAATGTCTTGCCGGGCGCGGCGGGCGCGGGATCGGGCCCGCCGCGATCCGGGCGCGGGATCGGGGGGCGGTCTGCCGCCGCCGGGCGCGGTTTCGGCTTGCCCGAGCCCGCGGCGCGGCGCGCGCGGGATCCGCGCGCCCGGCGGCCGCCGGAGAAGGCGCCTGCGCCGGTCGGATCGCGGGGGGGCGGGCAGACGGCGGCCGGGCGCGGCAGCCCCGCCGCGCCGCGCGGCGCCGCGCCCGTCCCGGCCGCCCGCGGGCCGCCGCGGCGCCCGGATCCCCGCGGCGGGCGGGGGGCTCACCGCGGCGCGGGGGCGGGGGGGCGGGGGGGCGCGGTGGCCAGCCCCTTGCAGATCATGTACGCGGCGGCGAACCTGGGCACGGTGACGGCCTCGCCGTCGTACGGCCCGAACCCCCTCCCGCGCAGCCGGAACCGGACGGGCGAGCGGGCCACCACGTCCACCGGATCGCCGTCGACGAGGCACGCGTCCCTGTACGGGTCGAAGCCGTCCAGGTCCCGCCCGCACGGCGCCTTGGCCAGGCCGCTCTTGCCGCTCAGCGAGCCGGGCAGCCGGAATATGCGGTGCACGTCGGTGGTGACGTTGCGGTCTATGCGCGCCCCGAGGGACGGCTGCAGCCCCGCGAGCCTGGCCGCAAAGGCCCCGTACCCCGCGGCCTTGGCCTCCCTGACGAGCCGGGGGCGCGCGGATTTCGGGCCGAGCAGCGCGGCGGCGACGCGCCCCCTCCAGCCCGCCTCCCCGGCCTCGGGGAGGCCGGCGGCGCCCGAGCGCGCCATGCCGAAGCGCTCCGGGACGGCCCCGCGGAACGCCACGTAGTCGGCTATCTCCCCCCTGGCGCCGGAGCCGATGCCCCTGAACCGCTCGTCGTCCACGTGCACGTGGAACCCCTCGTTGCCCGAAAAGTACACCGCGCAGTCCTCCGGCAGGACCGCCAGATCCTCCCCCAGCACGCGGAGCAGCTTGGCCACCTCCTTCTTGGCGCCCGCCACGCAGTCCCGGCACGGGAGGGAGCGGGAGTCGTGCCGCGGGGAGCCGCATCCGGGGCAGGCCGCGGGGCCCTCCCCCGCGCCGTCGGGCGGAAGGAACGGCGCGCCGCACGCGGCGCACTTGAGGACTGTGTGGCCTGCGCGGCACGGGAGGGCCAGATCCTTGGAGTCGATGTCGAACACGAGGTCGGCCCCCTGCCAGTCCTTGTCCGCCATCGGGAGGTCCGGGAAGTTGTAGTACCCGCTGGAGCAGTACGCGTCGGAGACGGCGTTCTGCACCAGCATGACCCGCAGCTCGCCCGCGGTGCGCAGCGACAGGTGGCGGACCATCCCGGAGTTGAACCGCTGGTACCCGAACTCGCGCATCCCGGCGGACCGCGGGGCGCCCACCATGCCGGGGCGGTCCAGGTAGTACCGCTTGAAGGACTCCTCGAGGAGCGCCGCATCCTCCTCGCGCAGCGCCCTCAGCCCCCCCCGGGGGGCGCGGCGGCCCTGGTCCCGAACTGGACGGGGTTCACTATCCCGTCGCACTCGGGCGTCGCGAAGCACAGGCCCTGCCCCCGGACCTTGTCGCACGACGGGCACGAGTAGCCCGTGCCGTCCTTGGTCGCCAGGTTGTTGAGCTGGTACATGGTCACGCGCTCGCTGTAGTCCGGCGCGTTGCGGAACAGCGGGGCTATCTGCTCGACTGACCGGCCCCTCCTCAGGAGGAACGTGGCGAGCAGGAACCGGCCGGAGTGGGGGAGGTTCTCGCCCCGCTCCAGCACCGCCGCCGCGTGCTTTACGCACGGCGGATCGGCCGCGTCCTTGGGCGCGACCGGGCGCGGGAAGTGCCGGTCGGCGTACGCGGACAGGCGGCCCACCGGCCCCTCGAGCCCCGGCGGGACCGGCGGCGCCTTGGCCGAGAGGATGCTGGACGAGATGTGGTTGCCGAGCTCCGCCCGCACCAGCCGTATCGCCTCGTGCGCCGTGAGGCGCACCAGCCCGGCCGAGACGCCGCGGTTCACGAGCTTCCACTCGCGCTCGTGGAACCGCCCCGAGCGCTCCACGTAGTCGGCCACCGGC
Organism: uncultured Candidatus Cenarchaeum sp.; assembly: GCA_958295735.1. Lineage (GTDB taxonomy): Archaea > Thermoproteota > Nitrososphaeria > Nitrososphaerales > Nitrosopumilaceae > Cenarchaeum. The sequence goes on along the minus strand of OY282369.1, from coordinate 1,431,087 downwards.
ACCGCGAACGTCGCCCCCGATGCCGCGTCGTCGCCGGACGCGACTATGCGCACGCCGGTCAGGGAGCCGACTATGCGCGCCGCCAGCTCCTTCTCCCCGCTCCGCCTCCTCCCGCCCGCCGCCGAGGCGGCGTCCCGGCCCGGCACTATGTGCCGCAGGTCCTGCTCCAGGCGCCTCTCGGCCTCCATCGCCTCGCGGAGCGCGAACCGGCGGACGAGCGAGGGCCGCCCCGCCATCCTGAGCAGCACCACCGCGAGCAGGAAGGAGAAGACCTCGAAGGTGGCGGCATCGCCGGACAGGGCCCCGGCGCCCCCCGCGCGGCGCGCCTCCCCGCGCGCGGCGGCCATGACGCGCTCCTCGGCGCCGTCCAGCAGGCGCCGCAGGTCGGGGTCGGTGCCGAACTGCTCCAGCGTGAATCCGGCGTCCCTCAGGTACGCGCCCGACTCGGCCAGGAACGGGTACCGCGCCATCTCGTCGGGGCCCAGCGTTATCACGCGCGGGATCCGGCGCGTGCGCTTAAAAACGTGGCCGCGCGCCGGCGGGCGGATCGCGGCCCGGCCGCCGGGCCGGACGGGCGCGCGGGAGGATCCGGCGGGCGAATGCGAACCGCGGGTGGCCCGCCGGAGGCGGGCGACCGGGCGGGCGATGCGGCGCGCGCAGGCTTGCGCCCGGACCGAAACCGCGCCCGGCGGCAACAAACCGCCCCCGATCCCGCGCCCGGACCGCAACGGATGCGGGTCCGCACCCGCGCGCCCGGCACGGATTTAAATTATGCACCGCCGCCCGCCCGCCGCATGCGGATAGGGTGCCACGTATCCATAGCCGGCGGGATCGACAGGGCGGTCGACAACGCGGTGGAGAGGGGCTGCACCGCGTTCCAGATATTCACGCGCAGCCCCAGGATGTGGCGCGCCAAGGAGATCGGCGCGGCGGAGAGGGACGCGTACCGCGCAAAGCTCGATGCCAGCGGGATAGACCGCTCCGCCACGTGCGCGCACATGCCGTACCTGCCCAACCTCGCATCGGGCGAGCCCGACGCGTACCGCAGGTCGGTCGCGGTGCTGGTCGAGGAGGTGGGGCGCTGCGGGGAGCTCGGGGTGCCATACCTGGTGACCCACCTGGGCAGCCACCTGGGCGAGGGCGAGGAGGCCGGGATCGCCAGGCTGGTGGCCGCCTACGGGGAGGCGGCGGCCGTGGACAACCGGGTGCGCGTGCTGCTGGAGAACACCGCGGGGCAGAAGAACTCGGTCGGATCCGACTTTGGCCAGCTCGGATCCATACTGCGGCAGCTCGAGCCGGCCGACAGGTTCGGCGTCTGCATCGACACGTGCCACGCCTTCGTGCACGGCTACGACCTGCGCACCGAAAAGGCCGTCGGGGAGGCGTTCGCCGAGCTGGACGGGGCGGTGGGGGCCGAGAACCTGAGGATGTTGCACCTGAACGACGCCAAGGGCGGGCTCGGATCAAAGCTGGACAGGCACCACCACGTGGGGCTGGGCGGCATCGGCGAGGAGGGCATGCGGGCCGTGGTGCGGGAGGCCCACGGGAGGGACGTGCCAGTCATACTGGAGACCCCCATAGACGGCGAGCGGGACGACTTCGGGAACATCAGGGCGGCCAGGGGGCTCTTGGAGTGACCGCCGCGGGATACGACGGCGTGATGAGGCTCGCCCTGGAGCGCGGGTTCTACTTTCCCAGTTGCGGGCCGTACGGGGACGCGCCAGCCGGCTTTTGGGAGTACGGCCCGAACGGGACCGCTTTCAAGAACAGGTTCCTCGCCCTGTGGCGCAGGGAGCTGGTGCGGCGGGGCGGCATGATGGAGATAGACGGCTCCCAGATAATGTCAAGGTCGGTCTTCGAGGCGTCCGGGCATCTGGCGAGCTTCGCGGACCCCGTGGTGAAGTGCGGCGCGTGCGGCTCGACGTTCCGCGCCGACAGGCTGGTGGCCGAAAAGGCGGGGGTCGCCATACCCGAGGCGGCGGAGCCGGCCGCCTTCGATGCGGCCGTGGCCGAGCACGGCATCGCGTGCGCCAAGTGCGGCGGCGCCCTGGGCGGGGCGCGGCGGTTCAACATGATGTTCGGCGTGGGCATCGGGCCCGAGGGGGAGCGGGCCTACCTCCGGCCCGAGACGTGCCAGTCCATATTCGTCGACTTTCCGCGGCTGTACAAGACGATGAGGGGGAAGCTCCCCATGGCGGTGGCCCAGGTGGGCAAGAGCTTCCGCAACGAGATATCGCCGCGGCAGAGCCTGCTGCGGCTCAGGGAGTTCTACCAGGCCGAGATAGAGGTGTTCTGCAACCCGGCGCGCCTGGACGAGGCGGAGGGGTTCCCCGAGGTGGAGGGCGTGAAGCTGAGGCTGCAGGGCGGGGAGGAGCGGGCCGGGCCGGTGACGGCCGGCGAGGCCGCCGAGTCCGGCGCCGTGCCGGGCAGGCTCGTCGCCTACTACATGGCGCTGCTGGCGCTGTTCTACGAGAAGGCCGGGATAGACGCGGAAAGGAGCAGGTTCCGCAGGCTGGGGGAGAAGGAAAAGGCGTTCTACGCCGAAGCGGCGTTCGACTTCGAGGTGGAGACCTCGGCCGGGTGGCTGGAGCTGGTGGCGTGCAACTACAGGTCCGGGCACGACCTGGCGGGGCACGCGGCCGGGAGCGGGGAGAAGTTCGAGGTGGACGACGGCGGGGAGAAGGTGCTGCCGCACGTCTTTGAGATCTCGATGGGCATAGACCGCAGCCTGTACGCCATACTGGAGCACAGCCTGCGCGAGGACGCCGAGAACGACCGGACGGTGCTGGCGCTCAGGCCGTACCTGGCGCCCGTGCAGGTCGGCGTGCTGTCGCTGGTGAAGAAGGACGGCCTGAAGGAGAGGGCCGACAGGATACACCGCTCCCTGAGGGGCGACTTTGACGCCTTCCTCGACCACTCCGGCGCCATAGGGCGCAGGTACAGGCGGCTGGACGAGATAGGCGCCCCGTACGCGGTGACCGTGGACCACCGGACGGCGCAGGACGGGACCGTGACCCTCAGGAGCCGCGACACCATGGGGCAGCGGCGCGTGGCGGAGGAGGACCTGCCGGACGCGCTGCGCGGCGGGCTCAGGATCCCCTGACGGCGCGCTCCCGGTAGTACGCGCAGCGCCCGCGTATCCCGCACATATGGCAGCGCGGCGACACGGGCCTGCAGACGCTCTGGCCGTACGAGACGAACGCCTCGTTTATCTCCAGCCAGTACTTTCTGGGGACCCGCCTCATGAGCTCCCGCTCGGTCTCCTCGGGCGTCCCGGTGGAGACCAGGCCGAGCCGGTTGGAGACGCGGTGGACGTGGACGTCGACGGGGACGGCCGGCTTGTCGAACGCGTACACCAGCACGCAGTTGGCCGTCTTGCGCCCCACCCCGGGGAGCGAGACGAGCCCCTCCAGATCGTCGGGGACCGTCCCGCCGTGCTCGTCGCGTATTATCCTGGCCACCTCCACCACCCGCCTCGCCTTCACGCGGTAGAACCCCACGGGCCGCACGAGCCGCTCCACGTCGCGCACCCTCGCCGCGGCGAGCGCGCCGGGGGTGGGGTACTTCCCGAACAGCGCCCGCACCGCCCCGGCGGTGCTCTCGTCCCGGGTGCGGGCCGAGAGCATGGTGCCTATGAGTATGCTGAACGGGTCGCCGGACTCGGCCTCGCGCAGCTGGCGCAACGCGGTCGCCCTCGGCGGGCTGGACTCCCGCATGGTCCTGGCCATCCCGTCCAGTATGCGCCGCACGGGCCGGGCGCGTGCAAGCGTTATATCAGTAGTGGGGACCGGCGCGGCGTGGAGCTGTCCGTGGAGGAGGAGCGCGCGTACAGGGGCGAGGAGGGGCCGGCCGAGGAGGCCGCGTACAGGATACTGGTGGCCGCCGGCGAGGCGGCCGGCGCCGAGCGCCTGGTGCCCGTGGAATGGGCCCACCTGTCGGGGGTCAACTACAACACCATAGGGGAGGCCGGCAGGGATCTGCTCGCGGAGCTCGCCGCGCAGGGGGCGCGCGCCAGGGTGAAGGCCACGCTGAACCCCATGGGGTACGACCGGGACAGCGTCGGCCGCTACGGCCTGGGCGGGGAGTTCGTCGCGGGGCAGGAGGCCATAAGGGAGTCGTACGCGGCCATGGGCGTCGAGCCCACGTTCTCGTGCGTGCCGTACGAGCTGTTCGCGCCCCCCGCCGGGGAGGCGCAGGTGGCCTTCGCGGAAAGCAACGCGGCCATATACGCCAACTCGCTGGCCGGCATGAGGACCAACCGGGAGGGCGCGCTGGGCGCGCTGGCCAGCGCCATAACCGGAAAGAGCCCCCACTCGGAGCTGAGGGAGCCGGACCGCGGGGGGGCGCCGGAAAGCGCCGTGGTGGTGGATCTGGAGGGACCCACGGAGGTGGATTACGGGCTGCTGGGCCTCTTCGCCGGCAGGGCGGCCTGCGGCAGCTCCGTGGCGATAGCCGGCGCCGGGGAGCCGGACGCGCGCTGCCGCAAGGCCCTGTGCGGCGGGATGGGCACCGCGGGGACCTGCGCCAGGTTCGCGCTCGGCGATGCGGGAGGGGCGCGCGAGACCGTCCGGTTCGGCAGGGAGGAGGCGCGCGCGGAGCGCGACGGGCTGGACACCGCGGAGAGGGGGGACGTCATAGTGCTGGGGAGCCCCCAGCTCGGGCTGCCGGAGCTTGTAGGGCTCGCATCCATGCTGGAGGGCAGGAGGTTCTCCAGGCGCTGCATGGTGTTCTGCCCGAGGGCCGCCAAGGAGCAGGCCGCGCGCCTCGGGCACGCGCGCGCCCTGGAGCGGGCCGGCTGCGAGCTGCTCGCGGACTGCTGCGCCTGCCTGACCCCGCTGGTCGGCCCCGGCGAGGTGGACGCGGTCACCACCAACAGCGTGAAGGGCGCGTACTACCTGAACGGGTCCACGGGGGTGGGCGTCAGCCTCAGGCCCCTCTCGGAGATAGTGGCGGCGGAGGCCGTGCCGCGCTGAAGGTCATAGTGCGCGGCAGGGCCGCCGGCGCGGTCGCGAGGGCGACCGGCCCCATAAACTTCCTGGGCTCCGTGGACAAGGCGACGGGGGTGGTCAGGGAGGGCTCGGGGTGCGGGATCGGCGGGAGGGCGCTGCGCGACGCCGTGCTGGTCTTCCCCCACGGCTCGGGCAGCAGCGTCGGGGCGTACACCATATACTCGCTAAAGTCGCACGGCGTCGCCCCGGCCGCCATGGTGTGCGAGAGGGCGGACATGGCGGTGGCCACCGGCTGCGCGGCGGCCGGCATACCGATGGTGGTGGCCGGGCCCGCGGAATACGGGGCGCTGCGCGACGGCGCTCGCGCCGTGGTGGACACGGACGCGGGAGTAGTGCGGCCCGAGGCGGGGGGCGTGGAGTCACCCGCCCCCGGCCGCGCCGCGCACCACGGCGCCGCCCGGGGAGGCCTCCCGGAAGATCGTCCCGCCGAACCGTAGCACGGAGACGTCCCTCCCCTTCCACGCGCCCGCTTCCAGGCCCGACTTTGCGCACACCTGCTCCAGGAACTCGGCGGCGTCCCAGCCGCGCCCGGCGGGGACCTGGGGCAGCAGGATGCCCAGCACGCCGCCGCCGGGGCGGCGCCGCAGCATGAGCCCGTCCCTCCCGACCCGCACGCGCGACGCGCGCGCCTCGGGCGGGTCGGCCTCGATCTCCTCCGGCGGCCCCAGCACGGTCACCTCGAAGGCCACCTCGCCGAGCTCGCCCTTCCCCACGGGAGGGAACCGCGGGTCGGCCGTGGCCGCCCGGACGGCCGCCCGGGACAGCGCCTCCGGGAGGGCGGCCGAGGGCAGCGGGTACCCGATGCATCCCCTCAGGGCGCCCCCCCGGCCGCTCAGCGTGACGAAGACGCCGGACGGCCCGGACAGCGCGGGCCCCAGGCGGGGCGCGGGGCCCCGCCCCGCGCCGAGATGCGCCTCGACGGCCGCCCGGGCGGCACGCACCAGCGCCTCCCCGTCCCCGTCGGCGATGCGCGCGCCGCTACGCGTCCAGCGCCGCCCCCAGTTCCCTCAGGCGCGCCATGTGCGAGCCGTCCCAGTACGCCTTCGAGCAGCGCCGGCACCGGCGGAACCCCCCGCGCGCCGCCCGGGCGGCGCCCGGCGGGACGCCGGCGGGCGGGCGGCCCCCGCGCGCCGCCTCCAGCTCCCCGTTGCACGCGGCGCACCTGGAGCGGCCGGCCCCCGCGCGGGGGCGCCACGGCCGCAGCCCCAGCTCGCGCCCCAGCCGCGCCAAGTCGCCGGCGTCCTTGCCCCCCGCCCGGATGCCGCCGCCCGCGCACAGCAGCACGGCGCGCGCCCCGGCGCGGCGCGCCGCGCGGGCAAGCGCGCGGTCGCGCGTCACCAGCACGCGGCCCGCCCGCGCCAAGCGCGCGGCGGCCTCCGGGCCCGGCGCGGGGGAGGCGCCGTCGCGGTACTCCGCGTCGAACCCCAGCATGCGGAGCTTCCGGGCCAGGCTGCCCAGCATCGCGTCCACCAGGAACGAGGCCCCGCCCGTCACCGGAGCTCGCCCCTCCCCGATCCCGCGACGCGGCTCCTGCCAGCGGGCAGGGCGCGCATGTAGTCGTCCAGCGAGGCGCCGGCGGCGGCCTCCGCGTCTATCCCCGCGATCTCGGCCCTCACCTTTTTTGCCGCATCGGCCATCGCGAGGCCGGACGGCTCTATCACCGCGTACGCGGCGCTGCTCCTTTTCACCGCATCGGGCGGCCCGCACGAGACCGCGCGTCCCTCCCCCTCCCCGCCCGCGCGCGAGACCCCCACCGCCAGCCTCAGCGCCGGCACCCTGACGAAGTTGCGCCTGCCCGTTATGGAGAACGACCCCCTCGGCAGGTACTGCCCCGACGGGGCGGACCTCCTGACCTGCTCCGGCTCCACCCAGTACGCGTTCAGCCCGTGCATGGACTCGCGCCACGCCCTGCTGAAGCAGGCCGTCGCGTGGGCCGCCTCGCGCAGGCCGGCCTCCGTGTGCGCGCCGCCGTCCGGCGGCTTCAGCACGAAGAACGGCGAGCCGAGCACCTCGGCGTGGAACACGCGGTCTCCCGCCTCCGCGTGCTTGCGTATTATGGACGAGTTGGACGAGGCGTCGCGGCCCCCGACGGCCAGGGCGCCGTCGCTTGTGAAGAACCAGCGGTACCTCTCGTACCACGCCCTCCTCCTCACCTCGGACGCGGTGACCGAGTCCCGCTCGCGCCTCGACCTGCCCCGCGCCTCCTCCAGCAGCGCCTGCGTCTTCCTGCGCTGGCGCTCTATGGCCGGGACGGCCCCCGACTGCCTCTTTGCGGCATCGTACAGCCTGGAGGCGGCCGAGTGCAGCGACGAGCCGGGATCGACCGCCACGCTCTCCCCGCACACGCGCACCACCGGCGCGCCCTTTTCGAGCGCGAGCTCGGCGCCGTGCAGCTTCATGACGGCGGCCGCGGCGGCGTCGCCGAGCGAGGACGGCGCCGGGGAGCCGGGCGCGCCGCCGCGCCGCCCCAGGAGGGCGGCCGCCAGATCCGAGATGCGGCGCGCCTTTTCCCGCACCGCCTGCGCGGCCTTCCCCTGCTCGTCCAGCCTGGCCAGCAGCTCGCGCGCCCTGCCGTCCGACCCGGCCGACTGCGCCTCCCGCCCGGCCCGCAGGATCCGCTCGGTGAACAGCCTGTCCAGGCCCTCCGCGAAGCTCGGCACGCGCGTCCGCTCGCCGCCGGCGGCCAGATCTATCGGGTGCACCTCGGGCTCCCCCCCTCCCGGGGGCTCCACCAGGGCGGGATCGTGCCTGCCGCCGTCGGCCACCGCCTCCAGCATGCCGCGGACGGAGAGGGCCGCCGAGTCCAGCTGCGCGCCGGAGAGCCCCGCGCAGTCGGCATCCCGGCGGATCCCCGCCCCGCGCAGCGCGGCGCCCACGTAGCGGGCCGGCAGCCCGAGCGCGCGCCCCAGCCAGCGGTCGGCCGCCAGCCCGGGGGCGAGCGCCCCCCGCAGCGCGGCGCCCGTGACCGAAAAGGCGTCCAGGCAGTTGGCCGGCGGCGGCTCGTACGCGAGGCCCACCGCCAGCGTGCGGTGGCGCACGTCGAGCGAGTGCAGCAGGGCCAGTATCTTCATGCCGTCCCCGCACAGCACGATGTTGCCGTCCCCGAAGAACTCGCCGACCAGCGTGCGCGCCCTCCCGAACCCGGCGAACCGGAGGTACGCGACGCGCTCGGTCCCGTGCTGCTCCGCCCCCTCGAGCCTGAGCCTGAGCAGGTCGCGGCGCAGCCGCGCCAGCAACCGGTTGGGCTCGATCTGCCGTATGCGCGCCGAGCTCCGCCACAGCCCCGCGGTGGAGAGCATCAGCATGATGTCCGGCCTCTCCGGGTGGTGCAGCTTGAGCAGGAGGCTGGTCCGCGACACCCCGTACACGTTGCTCACGTAGTAGCCCGCCGAGCGGGCCGCCAAGTCGCCCACGAGGTAGCGGAGCTCGACGCCGGCGACGTCCGTGCGCCCCCCCCCCCCCCTTCCCCCGCGCCCTAGCGCCCGGCGCCGCGCGGCGGCGGGGGCCCTGGGGCTCGTGGGCTCACGGGGTTCCCGGGCCGGCTCGGCTTGTAAGTGTTTGGCGCCCACCTCCTTGTGCTGCTCTATGATGGAGGCCCTGAGTTCCCGGGCCGGCTCGGCTTGTAAGTGTTTGGCGCCGCCCCCGGCGGAAAACTGCGCAACGCGCCCCGCGTGCAGGCTTGCGCCCGAACCGAAACCGCGCCTGGCAATACAAAGATTTTAAGTGAGCGGCCGGCCCGGCGGCCCCGTAGTTGGCAAAGCACAAGAGGAGGAGATCCCTCCCCACCCCCGATCCCGGTGCTTCTGCCCCGCACGATCCCGGCGCCCCTCCCCCGCACGATCCGGGGCCGGGCGCGGAGGGCCGGGGCGCCGCGGGCGGCGCCCGCGGGGCGCCGGGCCCCGGGGGCGCGGGAAGGCCGCCGGAGGCGGAGACCGCCGAGTACAAGAGGAAGCTCGACAGGCTGTTCTGGCTGAGGATCTGCCTGGCCGTGGGGGCCGGCGTGGCGGCCACATTCATCTTCGAGCCCGTGGAGGGGGAGGAGCGGCGCTGGGCCTCCATCGCGTTCATGGTGGTGCTGTTCATGGCCACCATAGTCATAGGCAAGAGCATGAACATGCAGCTGCCGTCCTCCGACAGGAAAAAGCTGGTCACGCAGGGCATAGGGAGCTACGTGTTCCTGTACCTGTTCATGTGGATAGTCACGTACACGCTGGTGAACATGCAGTGGGGCGGGGGCGGGGCGGGGCTAGGCGGGCCCGTCTCGCCCATACCCTGACCGCGGGGGCCGCGGCGCATGTGGGCCCACGCGACGCCTGGCATACCGGACGACATGTTCGAGAGGGACGAGGGCGTGCCCATAACCAAGGAGGAGGTGCGGGCCATACAGATCAGCAAGGCGCGGCTGGGCCCCGGCGACGCGGTGTACGACGTCGGGTGCGGCAGCGGCTCGGTCACCGTCGAGGCCGCGCTGCAGGTGGCCGGCAGCGGCGGCGCGGTGCACGCGGTGGACCGCGATCCCGCGGCCGTGGCGCTGACCAGGAGGAACCTGGGCAGGTTCGGCGTCACGAACGCCGAGGTGTCGCTGGGCGAGGCGGCGGACGTCATACCCTCGCTCCCGGAGGCCGACGCCGTGCTCATAGGGGGGACGGGCGGGGCGACCGCCGCCATAGTGGGCATGTGCGCCGAAAAGCTGAAGGCCGGCGGCAGGATAGTCGCGGGAACCGTCCAGGTCGAGACGCTGGCCGCCGTGCTCGCCGCGGTGGGCGGGGCCGGCTGCCTGGCCCCGGCCGACGTCACGCAGGTGGCCATCTCCAAGGGCCGGCGGACCTCGACGGGCACGATGATGCTCGCGCGCAACCCCGTCACGGTGGTCTCCGCCCGCAGGGAATAGGGCCGGCGCGCGGGCGTTTTTCCCGGGGCCGCCACGCGGTCCGCGCCGCCGCGGGAAGGGCGCCCCGGACGCCGGGCCCCGCGGGGGGGCCCGCCCCGCTTGCGCGGAATTTCGCAATCCGAAGCTGCGCGGCGCTTCCGGCAGTTCGGATGCGCCCGGCGCGGGAATGCCGGCCGGCGCGGGACATGCGGCCGCGATCCCGGCGCGCATCCTGCGTCCCCCTCCCCCTGCCCGCCGCGGCGCATCTTCCCGCACGCCCGCGACACCGGCTTCCCGATCTCGTCCGCGCAGTGCGAAAATCGCGCTGCCCGCCCGTTTTCGCCCTGTCCGCCCGGCGGGAGGCGTTTTCCAGATTGCTTTTGCGGCCTTTCCGGCGCAGAATGCCCGGGCGCGGCCTCCAAGTTGCCGGCACTAGGACGGCGGCGGAGCCTTTGCGCTACAAAACGCGGCGAATGCGGACGGGCTCCCGCGGCGCCCGATCTCCGTTCCGCGGTTCCAGGGAGCCTTCCCGGCTTACCGCTCGCGCACGGCGCGCGGCGGGGGCTACCCACGCAGGCCCGATGCCCGGGCTCGGACGGCGCGCGGCGCCGGGATGCCGCCCCCCGGATCGGCCGCCCGATCGGCGGCCTACGCGGGGGCCCGCCATGACGGCGACCCGCCAGCGGCCGGCCGCGCGCGTCGCGGCCGCGCCCTTGTGCCGCCGCGGAAGCCGTGCGCCCTCCGCGCCCTCGTCGCGCATTTGAACCGCGCGCCGGCCGAGCCGCATTAGGACGACCTAATTCCCACGCAACGCAATGCCGCAATTTGGAATAATGCTTATAACCACAAAAGATTCAAACGCCGCGGATGAAAAGAGAGCAAGCAACGATCATCGCGTGCGCAACGGTGCTAGCGGTCGGCCTAGCCGCCGCCCTGCCGTCCGCCGGGATCTTCGGGGCGGACCACGCCGCAAAGGCGGGCTCGTCGCATCTCGCCTCGTACGGGATGGCTGTCGTGGAGCATCGGAGCGCCGACGGGGAACTGCTGGCGACGCAGACGATGCACAACCAGCTGTACGATGCGGGAGAGGACCTTCTGCTACAGCAGATCTTTGCCGACGGCGCCACCGCAGTGGCGGACAACGTCCAGATAGGGGCCATCTGCCTCACGGCAGACGATACTGCCCTGTCCGAAACCGACACGAACACCAACTTCAATACGCGCCACACCGCAGACGACACCGGGCAAGCCGCGAACCCCATAGTCAGTACCAACAACTGCAAGACCGACGACGCCGTGACGTTCGCTGGCCAGATCGCCACCATAGGCCCGCTGACTTTCGAGGCCGGAACGGATGCCACGGACAACTGGTACGCGGCAGGGACGGTAGCCCAGATAGGCATATGCGCGGCCCACTCCGCAGACGACGACGTGCGCGGATGCGCCGCACCCCTGTTCGCGGCGGTCGACGTAGCAGACGTGACGCTCAACGACGACGAGACGCTGTCCGTGACGTACACGTTCGACATGAGCAGCACCGGTACCTAGACGATTTTTTTGACAAACCGGGCCCAAGCGCGGCCGCGCAGGCCGCGTCACTGCCCGGCACTTACGTCCGCCCGCGGTTGCGGCGGCGCAGGCCCGCATCCGTTGTGATCTAGGCGCGATATCGGGAGCGGTTCGCCGTGGCTAGGCGCGGTTTCGGTTCGGACCCGAGTCCGCACGTTGCTGCGCGCGCCCGGCCCCGAGACAAGTTCGCGCCGCGGCGCGGCGTTGCGGCCGCGTCACTGTCCCGGATCCACAGAGTCGCCCACGACTATGGAGTAGTGCTGCTTGCCGCCCCCCGCGCCGTCCTCCGCGACCGGCGCGCTGCCGGGGCTTATCGCCACGCCGATCCTCGCGGCGTCGCCGACGTCGGCGCTGTCGGCTATCTCCGGCACGGGAGCCGCGCCCCCGAACAGCACCGCCGCCACGGCGAGCGCGCAGGCGGAGGCCACGCCAACAAGGATCGAGGCCCTCCTGGCCCGACGGACGGCCCGCGCCAACGCGCGCGCCCGCGGCGCCAACCTTATAATCCATGCGCGGCGGGCCGCGCCGATCCTGCGCGCGGCGCGCGGGCATCCCCCTCCGCCGCGGGGGCGGCCGGCGCGCATTCCGGAAAATGCGCGGCGCGCGAGGAATTCGGCGCGCCGCGCGAAGACCGCGCCTCCCCGTTTCCATCCCCTCCCCCCATCCGGCGGGGGCAGTTTTTCCCGATCGCTTCCGCGGCCTTTGCGGCGATGCCCGCGACGGGGCTGCATCCGGGCCGCGTGGCGTCCCGTGCCGGCGCGCGCCGCGGGGGGCGGCGCGGCGTCCCGCCGAGGCATCCGATCGCGTCGTCCGGCTTTGCGGCGCTTGTGGAGTACATGGCGGGAACGGGAACGCGCGCCGCACCCGCGTTCTTTCTTGGACGCCTCGGCCTCCCGCCGCGCGTTTTTTGCAGGACCCGGCGGATGCGTCGCCGCGCCCCGCCTTCGCCGCCACGCGCGAGCGGCCGTCCGGCCCGCGCGCCGCGTTGCGCCCCTTCGTGCCCCGATGCCCCGTTCCGCTAACGCCCTGCGCAGGATCTTCGACTTACGGTTTTGAAGCGGTTTTCTCCGTAGCGACGGCCCTGTTCCGCTAACGCCCTGCGCAGGATCTTCGACCCGGGGGTGGCGGCATCATCCCGGCGCGCGGGTCGGCCGTCCGGCTCTGCCGCCGCGGCGATCCGAACGCCCGACCGCGCGGATCTTTGCGCGGTAATTTCGGGGCCGCGGCGCCGCCGCGTTCAAAATCCGCGCCCGGGAAGTGCCGGCGCGGCGCCGGCATGCCCCCACACGGGACGCACCCGCTTCCCGCGCCCCTGCACGGCCGGAGCCGGCGGCGCCGGTCCTCCGCCCTCCGGCAGGCTTTCGCGGGCCGCGGCGCGATCGGCCCGCGGCGCCCCGGCGGCGCCCCGGCGGCGCCCGCATGCGCCTTCCCGCACTGCCGCGCAACCAGATCGGCGGCCCGTGCGGCGAACCGCGCGGGCGGCCCGCCCGCATTCCTCGGGCCGCCATTGCGCGCGCCTCCTGGCCACCCGCGCTTTGGCCGTTCCGGGCCACGCGCGCCCCTTCCCGCGCCCCCTTGTCGCGCGTTTGAACCGCCCGCCGGCCGTTTTTGCCGCAGGCGCGGCCCGGAAAAACCGCCCGCCGGCTGCCGGAGATTAGGTCGACCTAATTTCCACCAGGCGCAGCGCGCGAGATTTGGACATACGCTTAACTACAAACCGGGCCCCGCCGTTCCATGATGGCGGCCGCAGCCGGCGTTGCCGCGGCCGGGCGGGGGCGGCGCAGCGAGAACGGCGATCTTGGGATACTGTGCGCGGCCGTGCTGCTGCTGCCGTTGCTGGCCGCGCCGGCCGCCTGCGACTCCTGCATGGCGGCGACCGGCAACGACGCAATGCACCACACGCTCGCCCCCGAGGGGTACGTCCCGCCCTCGGCGTACGACGTCCTGGCCACCGGCATGACCCGGTACGGGGACGGCGGCGGCCCCGGAGAGCAGGGCGCCGGCGGCGGCGCGTGGCACGGCCTGGCCGGGATGGCGGCGGCGGCAGCGGCGTTCGCGCTGCAACCGGCCTACGCCCAAGCCGCCGATCCCCCGCTGCTCGATGCCACCCTGGTGGGCTCGTTCGGGCAGGGCGGCGGCATGTCCGGGCGCTTCAGCAGCCCGAACGGGGCGACGTCGGATCCCGACGGCCGCATCATAGTGGCCGACACAGACAACCACCGCATCGTCGTCATGGACAGGAACGGCGTGCATGTGCACACGCTGGGCGAAAAGGGCAGCGGGGACGGGCAGTTGGACATGCCGCGGGATGTCGCCACGGATCCCGACGGCCGCATCATAGTGGCCGACTCGGAAAATCACAGGGTGTCGGTGTTCAACAGGGACTTTTCCTTCAACATGACCGTCGGCGACGGCACGAGAATAGTGACCGGCGTCGCTACCGACCAGGACGGGAACATAATCACGTCCGAAGCCGGGCGGATTGTCAGGGTGTTCGGGCCAGACGGCGCCCATATGCGTGACCGGGACATCGCGACCGACTCCCCCCTGTTCGACGCTGCCGCCGATCTCGACGGGAACATAGTCGTGTTCGACGGCAGGGGGATCATCAAAACGTACGACGCCGGCGGCAACACCGTAGGCCAGCACAGCACCGGGATCTACGTGCGGGCTCCGTCCATCGACATCGACGCCTACGGGCGGCGCATCGTCGGCGGCCACTACTCAGCGCTAGCCATATACGACTCGGCCGGCAACCCGGTGGTCAGTGCGACCAACCCCGTCGGCGTGGTCAGCTCGCTCAGGGCGGCCTCCGATCCAAGCGGCCGCATCATAGTGGCCGATTTTGTCAACAACCGCATCTACGTGCTGGATCCGCTGCTCTTGGATGCGGGGATGCTCGGGTGGAGAAATGATAGCGCGCCGGCTAACCCGAACGGCGTGGCGATCGACCCGCGCGGGGGGGTGCTGGTAGCAGGCGAGGATGGGGAGGGGAAGCCCGGGATATATCGGCCTGGCAGGGACGACGGGTCCGACATCCAGACGTACGAATACATGTTGAAACCGCGCGGCGTGGCCGCGTACAATGACGGCGAGAGAGAGGTGGTGGTGGTGGCCGACGAGGGCGACCCCAGGGTTCGGAGCGACCTAAGTGACCCGTACAACTGTGCCGACCAGAAATATGTCAACAACGAAATAGGCCCCGGCGTGATCATATTCGTCGACAATAGAGAAGCGGTCAAGCTGCTGAAGCATGGTGACGAATGCTTCGTGAGGCCGGCCGGCGTCGCCGTCGACGGCGGCGGGAACATAGTGGTGGCGGACCGCGGAGCGAAGAAAGTGGTCGTGATGGATATTTCGGGCGCGCGTGTGAGTATGTTCGGCAACAGCAGCATCCTGTCCGATCCGGCCGGCGTCGCAGTCGACGGCGGCGGGAACATAGTGGTGGCGGACCGCAGTAACGGCACTCTCAAAGTGTTCTTCCCCAACGGCACGCATGCGCGCACCCTGGACCCCGGAGGCAAGGGGCTCAGGAACCCCGAAGGCGTCGCCGTCGATCGCTACGGCAGGATACTGGTGACCGAATCCGGCGGCGGCGTCAAGATGCTCGATCCGAGATCGGGCGAGATCATTTCAAGCCTCGAGTTCCAAGGCGGGAATGACGGCGGGAATGACGGCGACGCCCTGGCCGGCGTGGCCGTGGATCACCTGGGCCGCATACTCGCGGCCGACACGGGCGAACAGGCCGTGCGCGTCCTGACCGTGGGCATCATCCACGCCGCCTCGCTGGTCTCTGCGGGCACCGACGACGCGGCATTCCGCGGCCCGCGCGACGTGGCGGTCGACGGCAGCGGGCGCATCATCGTGGCGGACACCGGAAACGACCGGGTGCAGATCTTTGACGCCTCGGCGCTCCACCGCCTGACCTTCGGCGGCGCCAGCTCGGGCCCCATGCATCTGGACGCCCCCGCTGGCGTGGCTGCCGGCGGCCCGGACGACAGAATCTACGTGGCGGACACCGGAAACGACCGCGTCCAAGTGTTCACGCGGCTCGGCATCCACCTGCACACGCTGAAGAGCTGGGCCGAGGGCGGACAGAACGCATCGCTCGACTCGCCGGAGGGGGTCGCCGCGGGCCCCGGCGGCCGCATCGTCGTAGCCGACACGGGCAACGACCGCATAGTGGTATTCGACTCGTCGGGCGCGCGCAGCGCCACGATCGGCCCGACCGTGGAAATGATGGAGGGGAAACTCGCCGGGCCGGCCTCCGTCGACGTCGAGCGGCCGTCGGGCAACATCATCGTGGCCGACGCGGGCAACTCGCGGATCGTCGCATTCGGCCCCGGGGGGAATTTCCTGTACCAGCTCAACGGCAGCAGCGCGGGGGGCTCCGGCGCGCCGCACGGCGTGGCCGCGGCCCCCGGCGGGCGCATAATAGCCTCCTACCCGGAGCTACAGGAGGTGCGCATGCTGGTCGGCACGCAAGCCGTCAAGTTCGGCGGAGACGGAACGGGTGACGGCCAATTCATGCGGCCCGGGGGCGCGGCCGCCACCCCCGACGGCCTCATCGTAGTAGCAGACGCGGGGAACAACCGGGTGCAGGTGTTCGACGGCACCGGAGCCCACGCGTTCACGCTGGAGCAGCAGGCCAGGGCGTCGGTCTTATACGCCAGGGTGATCGACGTGGCCGTCGATCGGGGGGGCGAGGACAGGGTGATCGTGTCCGAGGCCGACTTTCACCGCGTGCGGGTGCTCGACATAGAGGGCAACCTGCTCTTCACGACCGGCGTAAAGGGCCAGGCCGACGGCCAGTTCGATTCGCCGAAGGGCATCGCGAGCATCCCCAACGGATCGTCGCGGGGGGGCTTCGCGGTGGCCGACGAGGGAAACGACAGGGTGCAGGTGTTCGACGCGGAGGGGCGCTTCGTGTGCAAGACGGCCAGCGGCCTGCTGGACAGTCCGGGGGGGGTGGCCGCGATCGCCGGCGGGAAGCTCGTCGCGGTGGCCGACGTGGGAAACCAACGGGTGCGGGCGATCAACAGCACAAGCTGCGAGGGGGTGGAACTGCCCCGCGGTAATCCAAGGCAGCTTGACGGCACGCTGGGCTCATACAGTGCCCCCCATATTGGCAGGCCGACCGACGTGTCCACCGCCGCCGACGGCAAGGTGCTGGTCACCCAACCGCCGTACGTCTACGTGTACGACTCGTCATCCCCATACCGGCACATCGAGACGATCAACACGCGGTTTGCCGACGAGCCGCACGTCCCATTCAGGCGCGACATGGAGATGGACGAACGCGGCAGGCTGTTCGCCGCAGACGTGAGATTCGACGGGATCACGATGCTCGTGCGCGACGCCGACGATGCCGGCAAGTTCGTGAGGTCGGCCACCATAGGCAGGCACGGCACGGCCGAGGGGGAGCTGTTCAGGCTGTCGGGAATCGACTATTCGGACGGGCAGATCTTCGCCGTCGACGCCCTGGGCCCCCGCGTGCAGACGTTCAACACTACCTGGACGCTCAACCAGACGGTAGCCACGATAGACGGGGGGGCGGGCAGGCCGCGCGGCGTGGCGACGGATCCGGGAGGCAGGGTGCTCGCCACGGACGCGGCCAACGACCGCATCGAGATATTCGATCCCCGCACGGGCAACTCCAGCACGATCGGCTCGAGTGGCGACGGCCCCGCGCAGTTCAGCAACCCCTCGGGGATCGCGGCAGACTCTGCTGGCAGGATCATAGTGGGCGACACGGGAAACGGCCGCATCCAAGTGCTTGACGCGTCGGGTTCCCACGTCATGAACATAACACATGGCGGGTTTCCAAAGAGCGGAAACGTGAGGGACAGCCTGGACGTGGCGGTAGACTCGCAGGACCGGATCCTCGCGACCGCGGACAATGGGGCAGTCTACCGATTCCACCCCAACGGCACGCTCCAGGGCACCATAAGCGCGTGGGGCGGCATTCCCAAGGCCGTGGCGGTCGACGACAAGGATCGCATCGTGGCCGCGAAAATCAGAGGCTTTGGTAGCTACATAGCAGGCTACATTGTTGTCGTCTACAACGAGGCGAGCGGCCTCACCAGCACCTTCACAAAAGAGGCCCCCGGCAACCACCGCATCGGAATAGACATAGACCCGCACGGCCGCATCGTGGTAGTCGACGGGCACAGCGATTCGGTCCGGGTGTTCAGCGCCGGCGGGAAGCTCCTGCACGGGTTCGGATCGGATGGCAGCGGGAGTTGGCAATTCAATAACCCGTCCGACGTCCACGTGGGGACGGACGGCCGCATCTACGTGGCCGACACGGACAACGGCCGCATCCAGGTGTTCGGGGCAGACGGCTTCCACGCGTCGACGTTCACCATGAGCGACTCGGACGGCGGCAGGTTCGCGATGCCGCGCGGGCTGGCGGTCGATGCGTACGGGCGCTTCGTCGTGGCGGACACCGGCAACGACCGCATCCAGGTGTTCGGGAGAGACAACACGCACGAGCGCACGTTCGGCGCGAGGGGGACGGCCCACTCCAACTTCGCGTCGGAGGAGGGCGCGGCGGCCGATGCGCACGGCAACATCTACGTGGCCGACACCGGCAACCACCGCGTGAAGATCTTCAACGCGCACGGGGCGCACCTGCAGACGATAGGCGGGCCCGGCCCGGGGAACGGGGACGGGATGTTCAGGTTCCCGAGCGCAGTCGACGTCGACCCGTCGGGGAGCACCATCGCCGTCGCGGACACGGACAACGACCGCGTCCAGGTGTTCGGGGCGGTCGGGCCGGACGAACAGGGCATAGTCACGTACGGGCCCGGGGTCAGGCGCTCGGACGTCGCGCACGTCGACTACGCGCTCGCGAGATCAATCGAGGGGGCGCGGGGCGTCGCGCTGGACGCGCCGGAGGGGGTGGCGATCGACGGGGCGGGGCGCATCATCGTGGCCGACACGGGCAACGACCGCGTGGTGGCATTCAATTCGTCGTACGGGCACAACCTGACGATCAGCGGCGCGGGACTGGACTCCCCCGCCGGCGTCTCGGCCGGGCCCTCGGACAGGATAGTCGTGGCCGACACGGGCAACGACCGCGTGGTGGTGTTCGACGCGCTCGGCGCGCTGCTCGGAAGCCTGGGCTCGGGCGAGTCGGTTCCCGACGTCGAGCGCCTCGCCTCGCCGCACGATGCGGCGGCCTACGGGGCGGCCAGGCTGGCAGTCATGGACACCGGCAACGCCATGGTCAAGATCTACGAGATCAGGTTCGGCGTGTCCGCGCGGGCCGACGCGCCGGCCGTGGCGGACGGGGCCGCCGCCGTGAAGTGGTTCCCGAGATCCGGCGGGGACGCGCCGGGAGTGGCCGAAGGGAACAGGACGGTTACGCCCGAGCGGAGGGGCGACGCGCCGGGCGTGGCGGACGGGCACGGGACGGTTACGCCCGAGCGGAGGGGCGACGCGCCGGGCGTGGCGGACGGGCACGGGACGGTTACGCCCGAGCGGAATGGCGACAGGCCGGCGCATTCCGACTCGGCCGTGGCGCGGGCGGGGCGCGTGGCAGGGCACGGCGACGCGCCGGAGGCGGCGGACGGCGGGGCCGTGCACGGCATCGGGCGCGTGCTGTCGGAAGGCGACGCGCCGGAGGCGGCGGACGGCGGGGCCGTGCACGGCATCGGGCGCGTGCTGTCGGAAGGCGACGCGCCGGGCGTGGCGGACGGCGACGCAGTGTGGATCGGGCACGTGAGGGAGGCGGGCGACGCGCCGGGCGTGGCGGACGGCGACGCGGCGCAGAGCGGGCACGTGAGGGAGGCGGGCGACGCGCTGGAGGCGGCCGATTCGGCCACCGCGCCTGGAAGGCACGCAAGGGCGGGAGGCGACGCGCCGGGCGTGGCGGACGGCGGGGAGGTGCGGGACATCGGGCGCGCGAGTGTGGCGGCCGACGCGCCGGGCGTGGCGGACGGCGGGGAGGTGCGGGACATCGGGCGCGTGTTGTCGGAAGGCGACGCGCCGGGCGTGGCGGACGGCGCCGCGGCCGGGTCGATGCGCGTCCTGGCGGCGGCCGACGCGCCGGGCGTGGCGGACGGCGCCGCGGCCGGGTCGATGCGCGTCCTGGCGGCGGCCGACGCGCCGGGCGTGGCGGACGGCGCCGCGGCCGGGTCGATGCGCGTCCTGGCGGCGGCCGACGCGCCGGGCGTGGCGGACGGCGCCGCGGCCGGGTCGATGCGCGTCCTGGCGGCGGCCGACGCGCCGGGCGTGGCGGACGGCGCCGCGGCCGGGTCGATGCGCGTCCTGGCGGCGGCCGACGCGCCGGGCGTGGCGGACGGCGCCGCGGCCGGGTCGATGCGCGTCCTGGCGGCGGCCGACGCGCCGGGCGTGGCGGACGGCGCCGCGGCCGGGTCGATGCGCGTCCTGGCGGCGGCCGACGCGCCGGGCGTGGCGGACGGCGCCGCGGCCGGGTCGATGCGCGTCCTGGCGGCGGCCGACGCGCCGGGCGTGGCGGACGGCGCCGCGGCCGGGTCGATGCGCGTCCTGGCGGCGGCCGACGCGCCGGGCGTGGCGGACGGCGCCGCGGCCGGGTCGATGCGCGTCCTGGCGGCGGCCGACGCGCCGGGCGTGGCGGACGGCGCCGCGGCCGGGTCGATGCGCGTCCTGGCGGCGGCCGACGCGCCGGGCGTGGCGGACGGCGCCGCGGCCGGGTCGATGCGCGTCCTGGCGGCGGCCGACGCGCCGGGCGTGGCGGACGGCGCCGCGGCCGGGTCGATGCGCGTCCTGGCGGCGGCCGACGCGCCGGGCGTGGCGGACGGCGCCGCGGCCGGGTCGATGCGCGTCCTGGCGGCGGCCGACGCGCCGGGCGTGGCGGACGGCGCCGCGGCCGGGTCGATGCGCGTCCTGGCGGCGGCCGACGCGCCGGGCGTGGCGGACGGCGCCGCGGCCGGGTCGATGCGCGTCCTGGCGGCGGCCGACGCGCCGGCGGCCAGCGACTCGGCTACCGCGGCCGGGTCGATGCGCAGGGTGGCGCCGGGCGACGCGCTGGCGGCGGCCGACTCCCCCGCCGTGGTGGACGGGTACGGCTGGAGTTCGGAGCGCAGGGTGGCGGCGGCCGACGCGCCGGGCGTGGCGGACGGCGCCGCGGCCGGGTCGATGCGCGTCCTGGCGGCGGCCGACGCGCCGGGCGTGGCGGACGGCGCCGCGGCCGGGTCGATGCGCGTCCTGGCGGCGGCCGACTCCCCCGCCGTGGCCGATTCTGGCGACGCGGACAGAATGGAGGCCCCGGCGATTGACAGGGTGAATCCGGACGCCGACCCCGAAGAAGCAGAGCACGAGAGGATTGCGGGCGACGCGGCCGCGCCGGCGGACGGGTATGCGCAGAGCGCCACGCGCGTGCGGGCGGCGGGCGACGCGCCGACCGTCTCTGACGCCTCGGCGCTCGCCGGCATTCTGGCCATCGCCGTCGGCGACAGCCCGCTCGTCGGCTCCCACGCCAACCACACGGCGCCTCCCGTCATGGCGGACGTCATGATCTCGGACGCGCCGCGCATCCTCGACTCCGCAGGAGCGGAGATTACGCAAGGGCTCCCGCAGGCGCTCCCGCAACGCGAGCCCGCCGCTCCCGCGGTCGTGCCGCCCGCACCGCCGGGCACCGGCGGCGGCTTCGTGCAGGTCCAGGTCGGCGGAGGCGGCGGAGGCGGCGGAGGCGGCGGAGGCGGCGGAGGCGGCGGAGGCGGCGGAGGCGGCGGAGGCGGCAGCAGGAGCCTCACCCCGCAAGGCTCCGGAGGGTCGGGAGTCGTACCCGTGATATGGGGAGCGTCGTGGGACACCAGCGGGGGGAGCGGTTGCCTGCACGTGACTGTTGGGCCCCGCGGGGCTCCCATCGGGGTGTACGTGACGCGCGACGGCTCGGACTACATACGCGCCGCGCCCGCGGAGGTTGCGGTGGATGGGGACGCCGATGTCTGGAAGGCGTACGTGTGGGAATCGGACGAGTTGATCGGCATAGAGGCCCGCGCGTGGAGGGGCTCCGCCACCATCGTCGAAAAAGAGGAGCTGCGGATGGACGTGAGTTCGGGCAAGACGATGTTCGCCCCCGGGGGGTGGGCGTACGAGATCTCAAGCGATGCTTCGTGCGGACCGCCTGAGCCGGAGCCGGAGCCGGAGCCGGAGCCGGAGCCGGAGCCGGAGCCGGCAGACCGGGCGCCGGAGCCGGCCGCGTGGGTGCCGGAGCCGGAGCCGGCCGCGTGGGTGCCGGAGCCGGAGCCGGCCGCGTGGGTGCCGGAGCCGGAGCCGGAGCCGGAGCCGGCAGACCGGGCGCCGGAGCCGGAGCCGGAGCCGGCAGACCGGGCGCCGGAGCCGGAGCCGGAGCCGGCAGACCAAGCGCCGTTCCCGTGGCTGTGGCTCCTGGCGGCAGCGCTGGCGGCGGCAGTTTTGGGCGCGATCCTTTACCGCGAGCGACGACGCCGGCAGAGCAACGGCCGGCCGGGCGCGGGGCCGTCTGGCGGGGGCGCCGGCGGGGGCATCCCGCCCGCGGGGCACGGGGCGGCGCATGGGCGCATCAGGGCGGGCCGGATCCAAGGCGGCGGGGCGGCGCCGCGCATCGGCCGCATGCGGCCGGCGGGCGCGGCGCTGGCGGGAGGGGCGCAGCGCCCGGAGGCCGCCGACGCGATGCGGGCCGTACGCGAAGTCCTGCGGAGGGGCGCAACGCGGGGCAGCGCCCAGCGGGCGGGCGGCTCGCCGCAGGTGCGCGCCCGCGGGCGGCCGCGGGCGCCCTAGCCGGGAGCCCGCGCGCAATAGACGCGATCGCGGTCGGGCGCCGCGCGGATCCCTTTGCGCGGCACAAGACGGGCCGGTTGCGGGGCGCGGCCGGGCAAGACAGCGGCCGCAGCTCCCGGATCCCGCGCCGCGCGGCCTTGCGGCGCCGCGCGCGCGCTGGATTGCGGGCGGAGGCGCGGGCGTGGGAGCAAGGCGGCGGGCCGCATTCCCGCCGCAGCCGGCGCGGAGTGCGGCCCCCTCGCGGACGGGCCGCGGCGGCCGGCCGCGCTCCCCGCCTCCCGGAACCACTACGCGGCCCGGCCCGGCCCGCCCGCCGCGATCGGCTTGGCGCGGAACCCTTCCGCGGCCGCCCGCGGGGATCCGCGCCCCCGATGCGGATCCGCCGGGCATTCCGCGGCGGCGCGTCGGGGGCGGTTTTTTCCGGCCGCCCCGCCGGGCGGTTTTTGTCGACATGTTTGGAGCTTCCGCATCCGGCCCCGCGGACGGCGGGGCGGCGGCGGCGCCCGCGGCCCCCCCCCCCAGGATCGCGGCGCGCGGCGGCGGAGATCGGGGGAACGGGCGCGCGGCGGCCGCGCTCTCGGGGAAGGCGGATCCCGCGAGGCCCGGGAGCGCCGGCCGCGCGGCGGCGGGCCCCGGGCCCGGGAGCGGCACCGCCTAGCTTTTAACCGGGGCGCGGAAGACCGCGCCGCATGGCGGCGGGGGAGCTGGTCGGGATAGGCGTGGGCCCCGGCGATCCCGACCTGCTCACCGTGAAGGCGGTGAAGGCCATCCGCGCGGCCGACACCATAATGTGCCCGGCCTCCGCCGAGGACAGGCCGAGCATCGCCCTGTCCGTGGCCGCCCCCGTGATGGACGGGTCGGCCGGCCAGGAGATCGTGAAGCTCGTGTTCCCCATGACGAAGGACAGGGGGGCGCTGGAGGCGGCGTGGGAGAGGAACGCGGAGGCGATGGCCGCGAAGGTCGCGGAGGGCAGGAGGGTGGCGTACCTGACGGTCGGCGACCCGCACCTGTACAGCACGTGGATCTACATGCAGAGGCACATACGCCGCAGCCATCCAGGGATGGCCGTGAGCGCCATACCCGGGATAGTCTCCGCGTTCACCTTCGCCGCCAAGGTGGGCGTGAGCATAGCGGAGGGCGCCGAGAAGGTGGCCATAATACCCTCCTGCTACGACCTGTCCTCGGTGGAGGAGTTGGCGCGCCGCGCCGAGTCGCTGGTGTTCCTCAAGGACGGCCGCTACTTTGACCAGGTGATCGGCCTGCTGCGCCGGTCTGGGTTCCCCGACGACTCGGTCTTCGCCGTCGGGCAGGACCTCGGGACGGACGCGGAGGTGGTGCGCAGGATGACCCTGGGCGAGGCGGCGGACGGCCGCTCGCTGGCCACCAAGTACTTTTCCATACTGGTGGTAAAGCGTGCCTGAGGGCGGGGGGACGGTTCACTTCGTGGGATGCGGGCCCGGGGATCCGGGCCTGATCACGGTCAGGGCGCGCGACCTGGTGGGGGAGGCCTCCGTGGTGGTGTACTCGGGCTCGCTCATACCCCCCGCCATACTCGGCATGTGCCGCGGCGGGGCCGCCATGCACGACGCCTCGGGGATGGTCCGCGAGGAGATAACCGAGGCGCTCAGGCTGGGGGCGGCCGGTGGGGGGACCGTGGTGCGGCTGCACGACGGCGACCCCACGATATACGGCGCCATAAGGGAGCAGATCGACGCGCTGGAGGGGGCCGGCGTGAGGTGCGTCGTGGTGCCGGGCGTGACCGCGTTCCTGGCTGCCGCCTGCGCGCTCGGCACGCAACTGACGCTGCCGGGGGTCACGCAGACCATCATACTCACCAGGGCCCAGTCCAGGACGGCCGTGCCCGAGCGCGAGGGCGTGGCCGGGCTCGCCAGGCACGGGGCCACCATGGTCTTCTACCTCAGCGTCCACCTGCTGGCCGGGATAGCGAGGCAGGCGGTGGAGGGCGGGTACGACGAGTCCACCCCGGCCGCCGTCGTGTACAGGGCGAGCTGGCCGGACCAGAAGATCGTCGCCGGGACGCTGCGCGACATCGCCTCCAAGGCCAGGGCGGAGGGGATAACGAGGACCGCCGTCGTGATAATCGGCGACGCGGTGAGGCCCGAATCGTACGAGTTCTCGCGCCTGTACGACGCCTCGTTCGGCCACGGGTACAGGAAGGCGCGCGGGGGGCAGCGGCCGGCGGATCGGCGCGGCGGCGCCCGGGCCCGGGCGGGAACCGCGCCCGGCGGCGGCGGCGGATCGGCGTAGCCGTCCCGCCCCGGTTCGGCGGGGCCGCGCGCCGCGCCCGAGGCGCCGGATCAGCGAAGCCGTTCCGCCGGCGAGCTGATGCCCAGCCGCCGGAGGCGGGCGGCCAGCGCCCCGGGGTCCCCGGTGGTGTACACGGAGAGCCGCGCCCGCGCCCCGGGGGGAGCGGGGCCGAGGCGGGCGGCGGCGGCGCGGGCGACGTCCTCCCCGGGATCCACCAGGCGCAGGGCGGGAAACTGGCGCGCTATCTGGCCGGCCAGCAGCGGCAGGTGCGTGCTGGAGAGGGCCGCCGCGCCCGCGCCGGAGCGGCGCAGCGGGCCTTCCAGCACGCGGCGGATCAGCCGCGCGCAACCGGCCTGATCGTCCAGGAAGGCGCCGGACTCGACGGCCCCGATGAGCGGCGAGGCGTCCACGGGGACGATGCGCGTCCCGGGGCGGAGCGGCAGGCCGGCGGCCAGCCGGCGCAGCTCGGGGCCCCGCGCCACCGACGAGGATGCGAGCACCGCCACCGCCCCCGACGGCGAGGCGGCGGCGGCCCGCTCCAGCGGGGGCAGCACCCCCATCATCCCGGGGCCCCGCACCACGTCGGGGAGCAGCAGGCTGGGCGTGTTGGAGCCGACCACCGTGAGGTCGGGGCCGAACCGCTCCCGCAGGGCCCGCGCGGCGCCCAGGACGGCGCGGCGCAGGGCCGGGAGGGGCTTGTCCCCGTAGGGAAAGCTGGCGGAGTCGGCCAGGTACGCCAGATCGTGCCCCGGGGCGGCCCTGCGCAGGGGCCCCAGTATAGAGAGGGAGCCCAGCCCCGAGTCGAACACGGCTACGCGGGCCACGCGGCCCCCGCAGGTTAGCTAAATTTAGCCCATTGTTGATCAAAATGCACACGCCCCGTTAAGAGCCGCGGCGTAGAGCGTAGGGCATGACGAGCTTTGACAAGGCCTGGTCCCGCCAAGAGGGGCCGGGCGTGACCAGCAGGTTCCACGACGCCATAAAGCCGCAGGGCGCGCTGAAGCCCCGCATACAGAGCGCCGTGAACAGCCTGCAGGTGCAGATCTCCAAGATGGATGCCATGCAGACCAAGCTGCGCGAGAGGGACAGGCGGCTGTTCCAGAGGATAGTCGCCGCCATGCAGCAGCACGACACGAACGCCAGCAGGGTCCTCTCCAACGAGCTGGCGGAGATCCGCAAGGTCACCAAGATGCTGGGAAACGCCAGGATGTCCCTGGAGCAGGTGCAGCTCAGGCTGACTACCATCCACGACCTGGGAGACGCGATGGTGGCCATAGGGCCCGCCATGTCTACCATGAAGGGGCTCAAGACGTCGCTGGGCAAGTTCATGCCGGAGGCGGACACGGAGATGAACTCCATGACGCAGACGCTGAACAGCCTGATGATGGAGTCCCTCGCGGGGGACTCGTTCAGCGTGGACTCGGAGGTATCCAACGAGGAGACCGACAAGATCCTGCAGGAGGCCTCGGCGGTAGCGGAGCAGCAGATAGGGGACAGGTTCCCGTCAGTCCCCACACCCACCGGGCCTTCGCCCGATACGACGACCACGACGTCCTACGAGTGAGTCGCCGGATCGGGCTAACGCCCTTTTTGTTTTAATCCACGGCGCGGGCCGCCGGATCGGGCGGGCGCCCTTCCCGCCTCAGCCCGCGGCGCGGGCCGCCCCGGCGGTCAGGGCCAGAGCCCTTCCCGGAACGTCCACTTTTTGTTCAGCACGAAGTTGCCGAACGCGGCGGCCATCACCGCCAGCACCAGCGACTCGGGGTACCCCAGCGAGTGCGACTCGACCAGCGTGTACACCATGCCGAGCTGGACCAGGGCCCCCGCGGAGCTGAACGCGACGAACTTGCCGTACTGGACGGCCGTCCGCCTCGGCGAAAAGTCGCGGTCCTCGAAGGTCCAGTACTTGTTGAGCGCGAAGTTGGTGGTCATCGAGGCGGCTATCCCCAGCAGGTTGGCGTGCAGGTACCACACGCCGCCGAACCCGGCGGCCAGCAGGAGCGAGAGCAGGTAGTTGACGCCCAGCCCCGAGGCGCCCACGGTGTAGAACCGCGCCGCCTTGGAGAGGAACCTAGCCGACGCGCGCCCGGGGCCGCCCCTGGCCGCCGCGCGGCCGTGCCGGTACAGCCGCCACACGGAGCGGCAGTAGGCCAGCGCCGTGCCGGCCCCGAGCTTGCTGGCCCCGCGCCGCCGGTCCGTGAAGGTGTAGGGTATCTCCTTGACGCGGGCCCCCCGCGTCTTGACCAGTATCTCCAGCAGCATCTTGTACCCGATGCCGTCAAACTTCAGGCCGTCCAGCAGGTTGCGGCGGAAGGCGAAGAACCCGGACATGGGGTCGTGCTGCTCCACGCCCAGCCCCCTCTTGGCTATCCCGGTGGCCAGCCTGCTGAGCACCCTCCTCCTGAGGGGCCACCCCCTGACGGCCCCCCCCGCCACGTACCGCGAGGCCACGGCTATGTCGCAGCGGGACTGCTTTACGGCCTCGATCATCTCGGGTATGACGCTGGGGGGGTGGGAAAAGTCGCTGTCCATCACCACTATGGTGCTGCCCGCCGCCTGCTGCACGCCGCTCATGATTGCCGAGCCGAGCCCCTGCTTTGCCCGGCGGTGTATCACGTCGACCGTGTGGCCGGCGATCTCCCGCGCGCCCCTGGCGTAGTCGTCCGCGAGCCTGCCCGTGCCGTCGGGGGAGTTGTCGTCTATGACGATGGTCTGGGCCCTGATGCTGCGCGGGATGCTCTCGGCCAGCGACCTCAGCAGGCCGACTATGTTCTGCGACTCGTTGTACGTGGGCACCAGTATCGATACCTGCACGGGGGGACCCCCGCTCCCCCGCTCGGCGCTCATCCGGCCGTGCCTCCCCGCGTAGGGTTATTAGTTTTGGGTGGCGGGCGGTATGCGGCCAGCAGCCCCCGCTCCCCGGGCGCGAATCCGGATCGGCGAAGGCGTTTTCACGCCCGTGACGGACGTGCACGCGACGTCATGCGGCGGATGCCGGCGGGGCGGCGGCGGCGCCGCCGCCGGCCCGCCGCGGCATCCCGCCCGCCGCCCCGGCGGCGGGGGCCCGCTCCCCGCCGAGGAGCCGCCTCGCCAGGGCGAAGACGGCGCTCCACTGCTCCCAGGAGAGCCGGCCGGTCTGCGTGTTCTGCCGGCTCGGGTGGTACGAGCACACGACGGCCGGGCGGCCCCCGCCCGGGTCAAAGTGCGCGCCGTGTGCGAAGCGGGGGCGCTCCCCGCGGCGCAGCCCGAGCGCCCCGCACGCGGCGGCGTACGCCATGTGCCCCAGGCACGCGACGGCCCTCACCTCGCGCAGCGCGGCCAGCTCCGCCTCGAGGTACGGCAGGCAGTTGGCGAATTCCTCCGGGGAGGGCCTGTTGCCGGGCGGGGCGCAGCGGACGGCCGCCGTCACGTACGCGCCGCGCAGGACCAGCCCGTCGCCCGCGCGCTCGCTCGTGGGCTGCGAGGCGAAGCCGTGCTCGTGCATCGCCCTGGCCAGCCAGTCGCCCGAGCCGTCCCCCGTGAACATGCGCCCAGTCCTGTTGCCGCCGTGGGCGGCCGGCGCCAGCCCCACCACCAGCAGCCCCGCGCGCGCGTCGCCGAACCCGGGGACCGGCCTGCCCCAGTACTCCTCGCCCGAGTGCCTCCTCACCTTGGTCCGCGCCACCTCCCTGACGTGCGCCGACAGCCGCGGGCACGCCGTGCACCGTACTATGCGGCGGTTCAGGGCGGCCAGCGCGCCTGGCCGCGCCCCCACGGCGCGGCCCGGCGGCGGCCGTATGTAACTCCTGCGGCGGGGGCAGCCCGCCCCGCAACCGCGGCCGCGGCGGGGCGGTTTTTCGCGCCCGAGATCCGAGTCGTGGGACGGGCCGGGCGGGGGAGGGCGCGGGGCCGCCGGGCGGCCGCGGGGCCGGATCGCCGCGGACGCCGCGGGCCGGATCGCCGGGCGGGCGGCTAGCCGCGCTTCTTGGACAGGTACAGGACGCCCGCCACCGCCCCGACGGCGGCCGTCACGTAGAACGGGAAGAACGCGAACGCGTTCTCCCCGGGGTTGCCCGAGAGGAACTCGACCAGCACCGTCCCCGAGGCGGCGGCGGGCGGGTCCGACGAGGCCTCCATCCCGAACGCCGAGTACGAGGCGACGGCGAACTCCCCGACGTCCAGGTTGGACACCACTATGCGCTCCCCGTTGTTCACGGTCATCCCGGCCCTGTCCGTGTACGAGACGATGGTCTTGGAGGCGGGATGCCACCCGCGCTCCGCCTTGTTGTGCACCATGACGTAGCCCTCCTCGCCGGGTATCTGCGCGGCGACCCAGAACCTCCTGTCCGGGGGCGCCCCCATGCCGATCTCTATGAACTTGCCCTCGACGGCCCCGTCGTGCAGCCGCAGCGCCGCGCTGCCGCCCGGGTTGCCGTACATCAGGCCGTTGTCTATGGTGACCTGCCAGCTGACGGCGTGGACGCGGGCCAGCCCCACGGCCTGCGCGTCCCGCGCCACGCGGTTGAGCTCCTGCGCCCCGACCTCGGCCGTCTCCACGAACACGGACGGGTTCTTCGCCTCCTGCGCCGCGGCGGCGGGCGGGGGCTCCAGGGCGAGGGCGAGCAGCGGCGCGAGGGCGAGCAGCGGCGCGAGGGCGAGCAGCGGCGACGGGCGGCGCGGCCGTGCGGTACCCACGCGGCCGATCGGCCCGCTGCGGATAAATATCTATGGCGGCGGCGGGGCCGGCATCCGCCGGCGGATCCCCGCCCCGGCCGCGATCGCGCGGGCCGATCCGGGGGCGCGGCGGGCGGCGGCGGGGTGGAGGCAAGCGCGTGCCGGGGGGCCGGCTATTCGACGAACGGCGCGGGGTGGTCCAGTATTATCCGCGAGACCTCCGGCCGCAGGATGAACTTGCTGGGCGGCCGCCCCTCCCGCACCATCCGGCGCAGCCCCGTGCCGCTTATCTGCTCGCGGTCCCCCTCGGCGTGGGGGCACGCCCGGGGGTTGGTGTACGCGAGGCACCGCGAGCAGTAGAAGAACGCCGGAAAGAACACGGGGGTTATCTCCAGATCGGGATAGTCGTCGAACGCGCGGTGCGCGGCGAACGGGTCGTAGTAGCTCCCCACGCCGGCGTGGTCCCTGCCTATGATTATGTGCGTGCAGCCGAAGTTCTGCCGCATTATGGCGTGGTGTATGGCCTCCCGGGGCCCCGCGTAGCGCATCTCGGTGTGGAGGGTGGCCAGCCTGCACCTGTCCGGCGGGTAGTAGTGCCTTATGACGGCCTCGTAGCACCTCACGATGACGTCGTCCACGAAGTCGCCCGGCTTTTTCCTGCCCACCAGCGGGTTGACGAACACGCCGTCCCGGTCCGTGATGGATGCCTTTTGGAGCATCTCGTGCGCCACGTGCGGCGGGTTCCTCGTCTGGAACGCCACCACGGTGCGCCACCCGGCCCCGGAGAACGCGGCGCGGGTCTGCGCGGGAGTCATCCTGAGGCGGCGCGCGGGCGCATCGGCGGGCCGACGCAGGTAGTCTATCCGGCCGCCCACCAGCACGTCGTTCGCGGACAGCATCCGCGCCACCCCGGGGTGGGCGGCGTCCGACGTCCCGTACACGCCCTCCGCGGCCTTTTTCTTGTCGAACCCGTAGGCCTCCTCCGCGTGCAGGACCGCCTCGCCGGCGCCGCCGGCGCGCGCGAGCAGGACGTCCCCCGCCGCCTTTACGCGGCCGGCCGTCTCCCGGTCCACGTCCAGCATCACGGGCACCGTCCACGCCGTGCCGTCGGCCAGCCGGCCGGAGGACACGACGCTCTCAAAGTCGTCCCGCGCCAGGGGGCCCTCCAGCGGGCTGAAGATGCCGTCGGCTATGTTCTCCATGTCGTTGGCCAGATCGTCCGGAATCTCCA
This sequence comes from uncultured Candidatus Cenarchaeum sp., assembly GCA_958295735.1. Lineage (GTDB taxonomy): Archaea > Thermoproteota > Nitrososphaeria > Nitrososphaerales > Nitrosopumilaceae > Cenarchaeum. The sequence continues at coordinate 1,400,735 of OY282369.1, read as the reverse complement.
CCCTTTCCAGGCCGGAGGGGTCGGCGCCCGAGTGCCTGTCGACCAGCCTGCCGCCGTGGGGCCGGATCCCCGCCGGCGCGCCGCCGCCGCCCCCGCTCATCCCCGCCGCCCCCCCGCATCGGGGCCGGCGGCCAGGTGCAGCCCGCACTCCTTGCGGCCGCCGCCGCTCCCCTCCCACCACCAGCGCCCCGCCCTGCCGTCCTCCCCGGGCCCGACCGCCCGGGTGCACGGCTGGCAGCCTATGCTGGGAAAGCCGCGGTCCAGCAGCCCGTTGTACGGCACGGCGTTGCGCCTGATGTAGTCCCAGACGTCCTCCAGCGTCCAGTCTATGATCGGGTTTATCTTCAGCAGGCCGGCGTGCCGCCCGTCGAGCTCGAACATGCGCGCGCCCGACCTGCCGGCGCTCTGGCCGCGGCGCAGGCCGGTGATCCAGCCGTCCAGCGTGCCCAGTATGCGGGCGGACGGGCGCACCTTCCTCACATCGCAGCACAGCATCCTGTTCTCGACGCTCTCGTAGAACAGGTTGGGGCCCTTGGAGCGGACCATCTCCTCCACTTCCGCGGCATCGGGGAGCAGCACCTCGAGGGATATCCCGTACCTCTTCCTTACCGCGTCCATCGCGTCGTGCGTCTCCTGCGGGAGGCGGCCCGTGTCCAGCGTGAAGAACCTGAACTCGGGGTTTATCTTCGCCATCATGTCCGTGAGCGCCGCGTCCTCCGCGCCGAAGCTGGAGGCCTTGGCCACCGCGGGGTGGAGGCTGTCCGAGGCCCACCGGAGCGCCTCCTCCGGCGTGCGCATCTCGGAATTGAGCCCGTCGACCTCCTCCGCGGTGAACTTCAACGGGGGCGGTGGGCGCGGGTTGTTTTATAATGTTGCCGCGGGCGCGGGGTGCGGGCTTGCGCCCAAACCGAAACCGCGCCCGGCGGCAGCAGTCCGCTCCGCGATCCCGCGCCCGGATCGCGGCGGGCGCAAGCCTGCGCGGCGCGGGGGCGCGCACTCGCCGGCCGCGGGCGCGGAAACCGCTTCGCTGATCCGGATTCGCGCCCGGGGAGCGGGGGTTGCCGGCCTCGCGCGGGGCGGGCCGCGGCGGCGCGGTTTTTCGCGCCCGAAATCCGGGCGGGCCGCCGCCGCCCCGGGCTCCGCGGCCTTTCCCGGGGGCGCGGCCCGCTTCCGGGCGCGGGCGGCGCGGTTCGCGGACTCGGGCCCGCCGCCGCCGGGCGCGGTTTCGGTTCGGACCCGCGCCCGCGCCGCGATCCCGCGCCCCCAATTATAAGCGGGGGGGGGGAGGGGGCGGCCGTGGAGGAGGGCGGAGGGGGCCGCGTGTCGGTAGTGGTGGTTCCCACCGAGTTCACCCGCAGGAGGGGCATGGTGCCCCTGCTGGCCGCCAACGTGAGGAAGGTCCTCGGGGCGCGCGGCCAGAGGTTCAGGTCGGTGAAGAGGGACGGGCCGCTCATAGTCGTGGATGCCGAGGATCCGGTCTTCGCCTCCTCGGCCGCCGGCCTCCTGTTCGGCGCCAGGATGGTGGCGATCGCGAGGCGGGCGGGAAGCGGCTTCGAGGAGGCGGCCGGCGGGATCGCCGCCGCCGCCGGCAGCGCGCTCCTGAGGGGCGACCGGTTCCACGTGAAGGTGGAGGGCGAGTCCAGGGGGTTCGTCCCCGGGGATCTGGAGACGGCGGCCACCTCGCTCATAATAGAGAGGCACGGGGGGCTCGGCGCCCGGCCCGCGGCGGAGGCGGACAGCAACAGGCTCCTGCGCGCGTTCCTTACCAGGTCCAGCTCGTACGCCTGCATATTCGCCGACGAGGGCCTCGGAGGCCTGCCCGCCGGCGCCCAGCGCAGGACCGTCCTGTGCTGCGTGTTCGACGAGCTCTCCGCCGTGTCGTGCCTGGAGACCGTGAGGCAGGGGTTCGACGTGAGGATCGCCGCGGCGTACGGGTCGGAGCGGGATCTGGCCGACGTCGCGAGGATGCTGGCCGCGATCGCCCCCCGGACGGCCCGCGCCGGGGAGGAGGGCGGCGGGGTGGAGGCGGAGTTCTTCAGGACCGGCCCGGCCTCGAGGGCCGCATCGTCCTACCCGTCGCGCCTGCGCGCGGCGTGCGCGATATCCGCCGCCGTGGCGCGCAGGGACGGGATAGGCCACGTGGCCCTCCCGCTCACCCCGCTCATACACCCGCCGGAGGAGATCGACGCCGCGGTCGCCGAGGTCGCCGAGGCGGGGGCCCGCGCGCACGTCCCGCTGGGCGCGCTGGAGGGGGAGATATTCAGGGCGGCGGGGGAGATCGGCCTGGGAAAGTTCCTGCCGCGCATAGAGGCGCTGGCGGGGGCCGACTTTTCCGGGCCGCGGAGGGCGGAGGCGCCGGGCGGCTCCGTCCGCGCCACGGTGGGCGGCGGGCCCAACGCCGTGCACGACTTGCTGGACGGGGTGCTCGGCGGGGGGCGGCGGCGGGGGCGCGGCAGCAAGGAGCGCAGGACGTGAAGGTAGGCGAGTTCGTCTACCCGTGGGGAAGCGGCCACTATACCAGGATGGTGAGGCTCAACGAGGCGCTGGAGGCGCGGTGCGGGCGGGGGGGCGGGGCGCTGGAGGCACACGTGGCGAGCGGGCCCCCCATACACGGCCGCCTGCTGGAGCGGTACGGGCGGGGGGGCGGGGCCGCCAAGTACAGCGTGCACGAGGTGCGCATGCCCACCCCCATAGACGGCCGCCTCGGGCCCAGCGTCTCCCGATCCCTGCTCAACGTCCTGCTGCCCGTGTCGGGAAGGGCGCCGCTGGTCTCCCAGATAGCGGGATACCTCAGGGAGGAGCGGAAGATATACGACTCGGAGGGGTTCGACTTGGTGATAAACGACGGGGACATGGGCTCCAACGTGCTGGCGCGCAACAGGGGGATCCCCAGCCTGTTCGTGACCAACCAGTTCATGCCCAGGCTGTGGAGGTCGAGGGCGTACTTTTACCCGCTCATGCGGTTCGTCGCCGGGCAGATAGCGAAAGCGGACAGGATCATCGTGGCCGACTCGCCGCCGCCGTACACCATGTGCGAGTACAACCTCAACTTTCCCGGGGGGCTCATGGACAAGGTCGCGTTCGTGGGGCACTTTGCGGGGGGGAGGGCCGGGGCCGCGGGGGGCGGCAGGTCGGATCTCGCGAGGCTCGTGGAGGGGGCGGACTATGGCTACTGGATGCGCACGGGGAACGCGTCCACGAACGAGGGCACCGGCAGGAGGTACGAGGAGGCCTTCCGGCGCGAGGAGATGCGGCGGGAGAAGAGGGTCGTCTCCCACGCGAGGAGGGATCCCGCGATAGACGCGGTGACGGGAACGGACGGCCGCAGGTACGCGGTGCGGGAGGCGCTAGAGAAGGGCATAGACTGGATCCAGATAGACGTGGGGTTCCTCACGGAGGAGGAAAAGGGCGCGGTGATGGGCGGCTGCAAGTACGCGGTGGTCAACGGCTCGCACACCGTGATGGGCGAGGTGATGGGCGCCATGGCGAAGCCGATAGTGGGCGTCCCGGTGTACGACGAGCACACCAACCAGATCAGGTGGGCCGAGGAAAGGAGCCTGGGCGTGCTGGCCGGCAGCCCGCGGCAGATAGCGGGGGCCGTGGCCGAGATCAGGGGGGACTACGGCAGGTTCGAGGAGGGGCTCGCCGACTTTTCCAAGCACTTCGACGGGGGGGGCGCCGCGGCGGCGGCCGGGGCGGCTGCCGAGATGCTGGAAAAGAGATAATACCGCCGGCCGGGGCGCGGGGGCATCTGGCGCGCGGTAGTTTCGATGGGCGAACTGACCGCAAGGGATGAAGATTTAATCCGCGCGCCGGATCCTTCGCAGCCGATCCGCCGCGCGCGGGCGGGCGCTGCGCGTTTGCGGGCGGCGGCCGGGCGGGCGCTGCGGCGCGGTTCCGCGCGGCGGGCGGGGGCGGCGGAGAAGGGCGGGCAGCGGGCCGCCGTCGGCCGGGGCGGCCCGGCGTGGGGGAGCGGGCGGGCGGGCGACTCCTCGGCCGGCAGGCGCGGGTCCGGATCGGGGGCGTTTTTGCCCCCGCGGCCGGCAGGCGCGCGGACTCGTGCCGCGCGCGGGTGCAGACTTGCGTCCATTGTGATCTGGGCGCGGGATCGGGGGGTGGTTTGCTGCCGCTAGGCGTGGTTTCGGTTTGGACGTAAGCCTACACGCGCGCGGCGTGGGAACGCTTTTAAATAAAAATCCGGGCGGATGGGCGTTGCCCAGTTGCCCGGAGTGCGTCGCAAGGGAGAGGAAGAGGATACAGGACATGTACGAGGCCGGGACCCCCGAGGAGGAGAGGGACAGGGACGAGCTGTTCAAGCTGCTCGACGAGGTGGAGGTGCCCATGAAGATCGACCCCAGGACGAAGCACTTCATATGCAAGAGGTGCGGGCTGTACGCCACCAGGGAGCAGATAGGCGACATACGCGCGAAGCTTAACCGCAGGGAAAAGACAAAGGAGGACCGCCAGTTCGAGTACCAAGAATGGTGGTCCAAGAGCAAGAAAGAAAAGTGACCTGCCGCGTGCCGGGGCCCGCCCGCCGCGCTAGTCCCGCCGCACCCGGAACGAGGCGGCCAGCGCCGGGCCCACCAGGTACGGGAAGGTCTGCTTCGCCCACACGGCCCCGCGGGCCGCCGCGGGGACCGCTATCTCCAGCCGCGGGGAGCGGGCCGCCCTGAGCACGGCGGCGGCCACCGCGTCGGGGCCCAGGGACGGCATGAGGCGGGGGCGCCTCCCCCTCCCCGCGCGGCCCCACGGCGTGGCCCGGAACGACGGGTGGTCGAAGAACCCCGTCCTGACCATGATGGGGCTCACCACGGTGACGCCGACCCCCGTCCCCCGCAGCTCGTGCTTGAGCCCCTCCGAAAAGCCGAGCATCGCGTGCTTTGACGCGCAGTAGGCGGCCAGCCCCGGCAGCCCCGCGCTGGCCGCCAGGGACGCCACGTTGACTATGTGGCCCTCGCCGCGCTCCAGCATGGACGGCAGCAGGGCCTTCGTGCAGTGGACCATCCCCATGTAGTTGGTGCCCATCTGCGAGCCTATCTCGGACACGGAGAGGTCCGCCACGCGGCCGTACACGGCGAAGCCGGCGTTGTTGACCAGCACGTCGACTTTCCCGAACCTCTCCAGCGCCGCGCGGCACGCGTTCCCCGCGGCCCGCGCGTCGGAGACGTCGCACCGCACGGACATGGTGCGCCCCTCCCGCTCCGCGGCCTCCCCGAGGCCCCTCCTGGCGGCCTCCAGCCTCTCGGCGCCCCTGGCCAGCAGGACCGTGCTGGCGCCGGCGGCCGAAAAGCGGGCCGCCGCGGCCGCCCCGATCCCGGCGGAGGCGCCCGTCACGACTACCGCCTTGCCGGCCCAGCCCCCGGCCCTCCCGCGCCCCATCACCGCCCCCCGCCCCCCTCCGCGGCGGCGGGGGCCCCGGCGTAGCGGCTCAGGGCCAGCCGCACCAGCAGCAGCCACGTGACCGCTATGGGGACGTAGTAGGTGGCTATCCGCCAGGCGATCACCGCGTCCCACTCCAGCGCCCCCGCGGGGGCCGCGAAATCGAACGGGTCCAGGCCGTTCAGGTACGCGACGATGCCGAACTCGGCCAGGCCCGAGCCGCCCACCGTCACGGGCAGGTTGCCTATGGCGTTGGCCCCCATGACGGCCATCACCGAGTCGAAGGCGCCCACGGAATAGCCGATGCCTGCAGCTATGACCAGGAAGGACACGCCGTAGAAGAGCCACGAGGCCGTGGACATGGCCAGGCTGGCGGCGAAGACCTTCTTGGAGTCGGGGGTGCGCATGTTGTCCCTGCTGATGGCGCACACCTCGGCCATCCACGCATCGGTCTTCCCCACGTAGCCGGCGCCCTTTTTCCCGCCCGCGCGGGACACCAGCCGGGCCACCGCCCGGGGCGTCCGGAAGGTGCGCTTGGAGGAGAGGAAGAACAGGGCGACCCACAGCGAGGTGACCCCCACGCTGGTGCACAGTATGACGGCGGCCACCACGTACGCGCCGGCGGCCAGCGCCACCACCCCCGCGGCCATGGAGAGGATGCCGCCGGCGAGCACCTCCGTGACTATGTCCAGTATGGCCACCCACATGGCCTTGGCGGGCGGGACGCCCTTCTTGTGCATCCAGTATATCACGACGAACTCGGCGCCGACGAACATGGGCGTGGTGAACTTTACGAACTCGCTGCCCACGCGCACCCCGGACATGCGCCACGCCGAGTCGATCGGCCCGAGGTAGTGCCGCGCGATGTACGTGAACTTGGCGCCCTGCACGCCGAGCTTCGCCATCATCAGCAGGATCGCCGCGGCGAACGGGACCGCGCCGACGGCCAGCACGTCCTCCGGGCCCACGTCGAACTGCACCACTATCACGGCCATGGGGATCATGCTGGCCGGGACGGCCGCCAGCCTCCAGTTCATCCTGCGCGGTATCATGGGTTCAAATATAAGCGAATGATGCCGGCGCCCGGGGTTGAGGTCATTATTCATCACCGGCACGGCCGGCGCGGGCAAGTCGCTCCTGGCATCCAAGATCAGCGAGCACTACACCAGCAACGGGGCGTTCGCCGCGGTGCTGAACCTGGACCCGGGAGCCGACAGCCTGCCGTACGCGTGCGAGGTGGACGTGCGCGACCACGTCGACATCGCCGAGGTGATGGGCCGGTACGGGCTGGGCCCCAACGGCGCGCTGGTCATGGCGGCCGACATGGCCGCGGCCAAGGTCGGCCAGATAAGGGAGCAGGTGGACAGGGCCAATCCCGACTACCTCATCGTGGACACGCCGGGGCAGGTGGAGCTGTTCGCGCACAGGTCTAGCGGCCCGTACATCGTGGAGAGCCTCGCGGGGGAGGACAGGGCCGGCGTCTTCCTGTTCGACGGGGCGCTGGCCAGCAGCGCGGTCAACTTCGTGTCCGTGGCGCTGCTGGCCGCCTCCATCAGGCTCCGGCTCGGGCTGCCGTCCGTGGACGCGCTCACCAAGACGGACGTGATAGGCAGCGAGGGGGTGTCCAGGATACTCGGGTGGTCGGCCAGCGAGGCCGCGCTGGAGGCGGCCATAGCGGCCGAGGCCGACGGCGAGACCTACACGCTGGCCACGGGAATGCTCAGGGGGCTGGACCTGGGCGGGTTCTCGCACGGGCTCGTGCCCGTGTCCAACGTGACGGGGGAGGGGATGGACGGGCTCAGGGGGGCGCTCTCCCGGATGCTGGACAGGGGCGAGGAGGTCGAGGACTACGGCTGAGGAGGCGGCAGCCAGGGCCCCGTGCTCGACGGCCAACTTGGGGCCGGGGTTCGACGTCTTCGGCCTCGCCCTGGACGCCTTTTCGGACCGCGTCGCCGTCAGGAGTGGGCCGGGGAGGGGGGTCTCGGTAAGGGTCGCCCCCGGGGGGGAGGGCGGCGCGCCGGCCGGCGCCTCCAGGAACACCGCCGGGGTCGTCGCCGCGAGGATGGCCGGCGAGTTCGGCCTGGGCGGCCGGCTGGAGGTGACGGTGCAGAAGGGCGTGCCGGTCGGGCTCGGCCTGGGAAGCAGCGCGGCCTCGGCGGCCGCGGCGGCCGTCGCCGTCGACCGGCTGTTCGGCCTCCGCCTCGGGCTGGACGACCTGGTGCGCCTGGCGGGCGAGGGGGAGAGGGCCGCCGCCGGCGCCGTGCACTACGACAACGCGGCGGCTTCGGTGGCCGGCGGCTTCGTCATAGTGAGGGGCGACCCGCCCTCCGTGACCAGGCTGGAGCCCCCGCGCGGCCTGGCCGCGTGCGTGGCCATCCCCGACGTGAGGGTGCCCGCGGCCAAGACCAGGGCGGCCAGGGGCGCGGTGCCCGCCAGGGCCAGGATGGCCGACTGCACCAGCAACGTGGCCAACGCCGCGGCCATGGCGGCCGGCTTCGCCTCGGGGGACGCCGCGCTGGCGTGCGGCGCCGCGGCCGACGCGATAGTGGAGCCCGCGCGGCGCCGGGCCATACCGGGCTACGACGGGGTGAGGCGAGAGGCGCTGGGCGCCGGCGCCCTCGGGGTGGCCATAAGCGGGGCGGGCCCGTCGATGATAGCCTTCGCGGCGGGAAGGGGGAACCTCCCCGCCATAGGCCGCGCCATGGAGCGGGGGTTCGCGGGGGCCGGCGTGCGATGCAGGACGGTGCGGTGCGGGCCCGCCGCCGCCGGCGCCCGGAGGCGCAGGGCGTGAGCGGGGACGCGGAAAAGCTGCCGGCCGTCGTGGTGTTCAGCGGGGGGACGGACTCGGCGTGCGCCGCCGCCATGCTGCGCGGCGCGCACAGGCTGCACGGGATAACGTTCGCGTACGGGCAGCGCGCGGGAGCCGAGGTGGCCGCCGCGAGGGGGCTGGCGGGCGCGGTCGGGCTCGAGGAGCACCGCGTGGTCGACATCGGGTTCATGAGGGAGCTGTACGGCAGCGCCAGCGTCCTGACGCATCCCGGCGCGCCGATCCCGGAAAAATTCGACTATTCCATAGTGGTCCCTGCGCGCAACGCCGTCTTTCTGGCGGTGGCCTCGGCCTGGGCGTACACCCTCGGCGCCTCGGTCGTGGCGTACGGCGCGCACACGGGCGACGGGCGCTATCCCGACTGCCGCCCGGAGTTCGCCAAGATGATGGAGGGGGCGGTGAGGGAGGGGGAGATAGACGGGATAAGGGCCGGCGTGCGGAAGGAGCTGAGGGTGTGGAGCCCGTACATGGACGGGCTCTCCAAGGCGGACCTGCTCAGGAAGGGGCACGCGGCCATCGGCGGGGCCCTGTTCCGGACGTGGAGCTGCTACGGCGCCGGCGAGGGCGCGGCGCACTGCGGCAGGTGCGAATCGTGCAACAACCGCAGGGGCGCCTTCGCCGAGGCGGGCATCGAGGATCTCACGCGGTACGCGGCCTAGCGGAGTATCCGCTTCTTCAGCACGAACCCGCGGATGACCAGGTACCACCCGCCGAACACCGAGCCGACGATGCCGTAGAATATCCAGTTCGACATGGACACGATCTTCCCCTCCACGTCGTCGGCCAGCGCCATGAACTCGGGCGAGTGCACCGACACGCCCGCCCAAGACTCCAGGGCGCCCCCGTGCCCCACCGCGGCGGCCACGCCGGGCAGGATGCCGTCGGAGGCTTTCCATCCCACCACGAACGACACGGCCAGCACTATGCCGAACTCCAGCGCGTACCAGGTCCAGTTGGGCCAGGACTCCGACGGTATGTGCACGTTGTCGTGTGCCGGCATGCGGCGTTGCGGGCGGTGCGCTATTTAATTTTTGAGCGGGCCCTTCCCCCGGCGGGGGGCCGCGGCGCGCCTGCCTACAGGCCGTGGTCCGACTGGGAGCGGAACGGCACGGTGGAGGGGGAGTGCATCCTTATCATGGTCATGATGCCCTCCCGCTCTATTCCCTTCTGGTATATCCCGCGGAACGCGCTGGAGGTCATCCTGGCGCCGTTCTTGACCCCCCTCATACGCATGCACAGGTGCTCGGCCTCGGCCACCACGGCCACGCCCCTGACGCCCCTAGAATAGAGCTCGTCGGCTATGTTGCGCGTCAGGCGCTCTTGTATCTGCAGCCGCTTGGCGTACTTTTCCACCAGCCGGACCAGTTTTGAGACGCCGAACACCCTGCCGTCCGGCGAGTAGGCGATGTGCACCCTTCCGAAGAACGGCAGCATGTGGTGCTCGCACATGGAATAGAACTGTATGTCCCTGGCGACTACCACGTCCGAGTCCTCCGAGAACTGCACCGACAGCTCCGAGTCCGAGTCGTACCCGCCGAATATCTCCTTGTACATGCTGGCGATCCTGGCGGGCGTGCCCCGCAACCCCTCCCGCGTGGGGTCCTCGCCCAGCTCTATGATGAGTTCCCGCACGAGGCGCTTTACCCGTTCCTGATCCACGCGCGCCTTGTCGCGGGCCGGTATTTGAAAGTATGTCGGCCGGCGCGTCCGCAAACGCCGCCCGGCCGGGGCCGGCGCGTCCGCAAACGCCGCCCGGCCGGGGCCGGCGCGTCCGCAAACGCCGCCCGGCCGCGCCCCCTCGGCGGCCCCGGGCGGGCGGGCGGCTGGCCCCTCCCGGCCGCCCCGCAGGCCCCGCCGGCGGGTGCCCGGCGCGGCGCCGGCGGCCCGCCGCGGAGGGGGAGATCCCGGCATCCCTGCCGCCGGCAAGGATCTCGGCCCCGGACGGGCGACGGGCGGGCTGCCGGCAGGATCCGGCGGGGCGCCGCGGCGCCCGGCAAGGATTTAAAAGATGATCGGGAACCGGTTGCGCGTGATCCCGTTCGTGCTCTGGATGACCGGCCTGCCGTGCTCCGGAAAGACCACCATAGTCAGGGAGCTGCAGAAGGATGTGCCCAACCTGGCCATGCTTGACGGCGACGAGCTCCGCGAGTGGTTCTCGCCGAAGGACTTTTCGAAGGCCGGCCGCGACGAGCACAACCGGCGCGTGGCCCACCTGGCGAAGCTCCTCCTCGCCCACGGCGTCCCGAGCTGCGTCTCGCTGGTGAGCCCGTACAGGGAGAACCGCGCGTCCGCCAGGCGCATACTGGACTGCGGGGATCGGTTCTTCGAATGCTACGTGAAGTGCTCGCTGGCCGAGTGCGAGAAGCGCGACGTCAAGGGCATGTACGCCAAGGCCCGGGCCGGCCAGATCAGGGGATTCACGGGGATCGACGATCCGTACGAGGAGCCGGAGGCGCCGGACGTCGCGATCGACTCCGAGCGCGAGGATGCGCCCGAGTCGGCCGGGCGCATAAGGGAGCACCTGCGCTCAAAAGGCCTTCTCTAGTATCCCGTCAGTGCGGCCGCGGGCGCCGCGCGCATTGCGGGAGCGCCCGCGCTCAAAAGGCCTTCTCTAGTATCCTCTCGTGCAACGCCGTCCCGTTCGTGACCAGCACGCCGTTCCTGTGACTCGTGCCCTCCGCCATGTCGCACCAGTACTCCAGCCCGGCGCCCCGCATGTCGGTCATTTTTCCGCCGGCCTCCGAGACTATGCAGTCGGACGCGGCCGTGTCCCACTCGCGCATCTTGTCCGTGTAGGTAAAGCACGCGTCGGCCTCCCCCGCGCCTATCATGCACGCCTTGAGCGAGCTGCCCACGCCGGCGATCTTCCTGATCCCCAGCCGGCCCGCGAGCTTCCTCTCCCGGTCCGACGCGTGGTGCCTGCTCCCCAGCACCCTGCACGTTGCCGGATCGGAGGCGGACTTCCCCGTCGTCGCGGTCATCCTCTCCCAAGGCGCGGCCACCGGCTCCCAGGGCTTGGCCGCCCGCCGCAGGAACGCCCCGCAGCCCGCCTCCGCCGCGTACACGATGCCGCCGGCGGGCCAGTTGACCACGCCGAGCACCGGCCTGCCGCCGTGCACCAGCGCGATCATCACTGTGAACTCGCCCGTCCGGTCCACAAAGTCGGCCGTCCCGTCCAGCGGATCCACCACCCACGTGTACTCCCCCTCCTCGCCCGCCCCGGCGTCCCCCCCCTCCTCGGACAGGATGCGGCGGCCGGTGACCGCCAGGGCCCCCTTTATGGCCGCGTTGCTGGCGCGATCGGCGGCGGTGACCGGCGAGCCGTCGTCCTTGGTCTCCACCTCGGGGTCCCCTTCCGCGTACACCCCCATCACGGCCTCCCCCGCCAGTTTCGCCGCCCTCAGCGCGGCGCCCATCGCGGACGACTCGGCCGGCGCGACCCATTTCATGTGGTGAGCTCCGGCTTTAGCATCCAGACCGCGCCGAGCACCACGAACGGGATCGACATCACGCCTATTATGCCGAGCACCGTGTACAGGGACGACTCGGACACGTCGGGGTTGCCGACCAGCCACGGGAGGGGCAGCGTGACGACGAACCATATCGAGGCGAGCAGCAGCACCAGGCGCGCCTTGCCGGCCTTGGACATGCCGCCGCGGCCCGCGCCGGCGGGCGCGCCATCTCCAGCCATGCGCGCGGCCCGCGCCGGGCGTATTAATTCCCTTACGGCCCCCGGCGCGTGGACGGGCCCGCTGCCATCTAGGCGCGGGATCGGGGGGCGGTTTGCCGCAGCTGGGCGAGGTTTCGGCTTGGGCCCGAGCCCGCACCCCCGGGTTTTTTGGATCCGGGAAGCGGCCGGCCGGCCGGCCGCTCCCGGCAGGGCCGCGCGTGCGGCACCGCCGGAGGCCCGGCCGCCGGAGGGGGCGGGACGGCGCCCGCGCCGGCAGGCGGTCCCCGCCCCCGCCGGGCCGAGGCCCGGCGCCGCTCCCGGGCGGCCGGCGCCAAAACGGGCCCCTGCCGGGCGGCCGGCGCATCCCGCCCCGGCCGCATTGCGCGGATTCCGGGACAAAATCAAGCATTTGCAGCAAAGTGCTGGTTTTTCTGCGAAAAACGATCTAAAATTTTAAATAGTCTTGTTTCTTATACTGGTTGATGCCGATAGTTGCAAAACTTATCGACTGACCCGGCGTGATCCCGCGGGACAAAGCGCGTAACAAGCACGCGGTGCTTGGCTGGGAGGTGTTCTCCCGATGTCCCGCAGTTGAGGGATCACGCCAACAAAATTCCCGCGGCCGGCCGCTACACCAGCTTGATCATCACGGAGACGGGGCCGAGCACGTTGCCGTGGGGGTCTATGGAGACGTCGATCTCCTGCCCACGGTCCAGGGAGAACTCCTTCTGGCCCAGATAGTCCCACGTGTAGTACTCCGAGATGGGCGTCTTGTGCGAGGTGCCCTCCAGCTCAAAGTCTTCGCGGAAGGAGAACGGGGGCTCCGGCCCGGCCGGGCGGCCCTCCATGGCTATGGACAGCGTCCTCGGGCTGTCCCCGTTGGGTATGAACACGAACGTGTACGTGCCGGTCGCCAGCTCGAAGGTCTCCGCGTAGCTTCCCCCGCCCTCCTCGTACATGGCCGGATCCGCCAAGCGAGCGTGGAACGCAAAGCCCTGGCCTCCCCCGTCCGTGGTGTCGGATGCCACCGCCCTGAGCACGAGCAACACTGCCACGGCCACCCCCGCGGCTATCGCGCCCAGAGCCGCCCTCCTCACGCGCCGCCGGCCTCCCGGGGCAAATTAAACCTTAAGCGCTCCCGCCCGCGCAGGCCCCGGTCCGCTACCATAGGGGGCGGGATCGGGAGGCGGCCCGCCGCTGCCGGGCGCGGCTTCGGCCTCGGCCCCAACCCGCGCCACGGCCGGGCGCGGCCCTGGCCGGCCCGCGCTCCCCGGGAAGGGAAGGCGCCCCCCGCATCGCAGATGTTCGCTATCGTGTGAAACAAAGCTCACACCGCGGGTTAACGCCTCGTCCGTCGAAAGGAAGGCATGACGAACCTCCAGGACGCCTGGTCGAGGCAGCCGGCGCCAAAGCTGTCAGAGAAGATAGGCGACACAGTAAGGCCGCAGGGCCCGCTCAAGCCGAGGATCCGCACCACCCTGACCGCCGTGAACAAGCAGGTGGCCCACCTTGACGCGTTCCTGAAAAAGCTACACGAGAGGGACGAAAAGCTCTTCAGGAAGGTGGTGGCCGCCACCCAGCAGCACGACGCCCACGCCAGCAGGGTGCTCTCCGGCGAGCTGGCGGAGGTACGCAAGGTCACCAAGGTGCTGGGCAACATGAGGATCTCCCTGGAGCAGATCGAGCTGCGCCTGTCCACGTGCAACGACATCGGCGACACCGTCATGACGATACTGCCCATGGTGGGGCTGATGCGGGGCATACAGTCGTCGCTGACGAAGTTCATGCCGGGCGCCGACCAGGAGATCAGCAGGATGACCGAGACGCTGGGCGGGCTGGTCACCGAGACGTTCTCCGGCGACGCGGCGTTCGGCGCCGAGACGGGCGGCAGCGAGGAGGCGGACAGCATACTGCAGGAGGCCGCCGCCGTGGCCGAGAGCGCCGTGGACGGCAAGTTGCCCTCCACCCCGCTCGACTTGGGGGAGCAGCAGAAGGCGGGCGAATCCTCGCAGGGCAGGTTCACGTAGCCCGGCCGGGGTCGGCCCCCGGCACGCGCTCCTTGAGGCTCCTTATCTTGTCGCCCTCCGCGGTGATCACGCCGTCGATCCCCGCCAGCCTGGCCCTCAGATCGGCGATTATGCCGCCCACCTCGTCGGCCTCCTCCTCCACCCGCGTCCTCCGCTGGGTCAGGTCTTTTATTCCCCTGTTCTCCTCGTCTATGTACTCCCTGACCTTCACGAGCTTGTCCCTCAGGTTCTTGATGTCCACCAGCTCGTCCTCTATCTCCTTGACGAGCCTGGTCCTCTTGTCTTTCAGGTCCCTTATCACCACGCCCACGTGGTCGATGGCCTCCTCCAGCTTTACGCGCTTGCTGATCAGGGCATCTATGCCGATGTCCGCCTCGGGGCCCGCAGGCAGCGCCGCCTCCGCGCCGCCGCCCGCCGCGGGCGGCGGGGAAGCGGGGGGAGGCGGGGGGGAATAAGGAGGAGGGGCCGCCGCGCTGCTGCCGTAGTTCCCGCCGCCCGCCGGCGCATCGCTTCCCGCTCCCGCCAAAGGCCGCTCTACTCCCGCCACGCCGCCTTCGTCCTCCTTTTTGAACCGATCAAACAGCCCGGCCATGGATGCGTCTCGTGCAAAACCGGCCGTTATTAAACATGACCGGGCGGGGCGCGCCGCGGGATCCCAAAACCGCCGCCGCGCGCGGCGCAGCGCCGGTCCCGCGCGCGGCGGCTGTTGCGCAGAAGCCGGGGGCGCCCGCGCGGGGACGGGGAAGAATGCCGGGGGGCGCCGGTTCCCCGGCGCGCCCGCAGGCGCCGCCCGGCCGGCGCGGGGCCGCGCTCCCGCCGGCCGCGGATGCGGGGACGCCGCGCCGATCCGGGTTCGCGCCGGGCGCGGGGAAGCGGCCGGCCCCGCGTCGCGGCCGCGCCGGCCCGTCCTTTTTTCCCGCCGCGGCGGGGCGCGGCCCCGCGCAACCCGCCGGCCCCTTCCGCGGGCCGATGCCCCCAAAAAAGCCCGGCGTCCGCCCCCCCGCGCCCCTCCGTCCCGCTCCCGGTCCCCACCCCCGCGGCGCGGATCGCCCGGCGGGGCCCCGGCCGGCGGCCCCCGCGGGGAGCCGGTCGGCCGGAGCGGCGCGGGAACGGCGCTCCCGCTCCCGGCGGGGGCGCGGACCCGCGCCGGGCGCCTCACAAACTACATATAATTTTCAAAGGCCGCCCACCGCATGGCCTCCAAGGCGATCTGTCTGGGAGTGGGGATCCCCATGATGGCGGTGGGGGGGCTCATCGCGCTGCTGTGGGCCCCGATGGAGGCGGATCTCGCGGGCACGGTCGAGTCCGTGGGAAGCACGATAGGCATACTGGGCGCCGTGTTCTTCGTGGCCGGCCTGTTCTACGCGAAAGAGCCGGTGGCGCGCTGAGGCCCCGCGCGCCGCGGGCGGGGCGCCAGTGAATAAATATGAACCGGGCCTCGGCGGCCCGTTGAAGGTCCGGCTGTCCGAGGTGTTCACGTCCGTGGAGGGGGAGGGCACGCTGTGCGGGACGAAGACGCTGTTCGTCCGGATGGCCGGCTGCCCGTTCGAGTGCTTTTACTGCGACACCCCGGACTCCCTCCCGCTCGACTCGGGGACCGAGTACGAGGTGGGCGAGGCGTGCGGCCTGATAGGCAGGAGCCTGCAGCCCAACACGTACAAGGTGAACTTTACCGGCGGCGATCCCCTGGCGCAGCACGAGGCGCTGGCCGAGATGGCCCGCTTCGTCAGGTCTACGGGCGTGCCGACGTACATCGAGTCCTCGTGCTACGACTCTGGGCGGTTCGCCGCGGTCGCCCCGCTCATGGACTTCGTGAAGATCGAGCTCAAGACGATCGACTCGGGGTTCGTGCGGCCGGAGAGCCACGGCCGGCTCGTCCAGAGCGCGCTGGAGTGCCTGGCCGAGTCCGTCAGGCTGGGCAAGACCACGTACGTCAAGATAGTGGTGAGCGCGCGGACGGCGCCGGCCGGCTTTGGCGAGCTGGCCGAGGGGGTGTTCCGGACGGCGCCGGCGGCCGCCGTCTCGGGGTTCGTCATCCAGCCCACGCACGGCGTCGCGGAGCCGCCCCTGGATCTGCTCCTGCGCCTGTACGATCTGGTCCGCCCGCTGTACCCGGAGGTCAGGATCGTCCCGCAGCTGCACAAGATGATCGGCGCGCCCTGACCGCTGCCGGGGGCGGGCGCGCGCCCGCCGGCGCCTCCCGGGGGGCCCGCGGGCCGCGGCGGGCCCCGGGGCGGGCCCCGGGGCGGGCGCCAGGCTTTCGGGGAGCGGCATCCGAGGAACGCGGCGGGCCGGCGCCGGCGGGGGCCGCGTCAGGAAAGGCCGAGCGGGCCGGCGCCGGCCAGGACCGCGCAGACCACGTACGCGCCGATCGCCACGCCCGCGGCCCCCGCCGCCGCCCGCACGGCCGCCCCCAGCCGCCTCGCCCCGCCGGCCAGCGCGAACGGGACGGAGAGCATCCCGCTGGCGGCCGTCATGCTCAGGACCGATCCCACGCAGAAGACCAGCACGAAGAGGAGCACCGAGTGGATCCCGTCCAGCGCCGAGGCGGTCAGCGCGACGAGGGCCCCGCTCCCGGCCACGCCGTGGAGGCAGCCGATCAGGTACGACCTGTGGCCGTGCGCGTGGCCGCCCTTCCCGTGGCCGTGCGGGTGCGTGTGCAGCGTGCCGTCCTCGTGCGCGTGCGGATGCCGGTGGCCGCGCCCGCGCGGCAGCCCCCTGCCCGAGAACGCGGCGGCGCCGAGCGCGACCAGCACCAGGCCGGCCAGCACCTCGAATCCCTCGAACACGGAGGCGGGGACGGCCAGGGAGAGCGCGAACGCGAGCAGGCTCACCAGGAGGATCGCCGACGTGTGCCCGAGCCCCCACAGCGCGCCGAGGACGGAGTTCCTGGCCCCGGCGGCGCGGATCCTGGCGGCGAGGCGGGGCGCCGCGGCGGCGGCGGGGGCGCCGCGGCGGCCCCCGGACTGGGCGAGCATGGCCGCCACGTGGTCCGGCTCGAGGGCGTGGTACGCCCCCAAGAGCAGCCCCGTCGAGAAGAGCAGGAGGTGGCCGCCGCCGACCTGCCCCAGCGCCCCTTCCAGCACCATGGCTAGGAAGCCGCGCGCGGGCCGGCCGCGATGGGCCTTTCCAGCGACACCGCGCGCGCCTCCCCGCCCGCCGCCACCTCGATCCGCACGGCGCGCATCATGTCGGGGACGCCGATCATCACCTGATCCCCGGAGAGGAGATCCAGCGCGCGCCGGCGCGCCACGCGCGCCGCCACGCCGTCCCGCATGGACGCCGCCGCG
The DNA here is from genome assembly GCA_958295735.1 of uncultured Candidatus Cenarchaeum sp. Lineage (GTDB taxonomy): Archaea > Thermoproteota > Nitrososphaeria > Nitrososphaerales > Nitrosopumilaceae > Cenarchaeum. The sequence goes on along the minus strand of OY282369.1, from coordinate 1,383,539 downwards.
TGCGCGGCGAACAGCAGCATCGCCTCGTTGATGTTTATGCGCAGGTTGCGCCGGAGCATGTCCCGCACGCGGCGCACGGACGCGACGAAGACGTCGTCGTCGGGGCCGGGAAACTCCAGCACGCTGACCAGCGGGGCCGCGTCGGGGTCACCGCGCGCGGTCACCCTTATGCGCATCAGAACCTCCTGGGAATCTCCGCGCGCGGGCTGCCAAAGCTGTACGTGTGGCCCGTCCCGCGGTAGTCGTTGGGCCGCACGGGGCTCCCCCCGTCAAGCCCCCGCTTGGTGAGCGACAGGCCTGCCAGGAGCTCCACCACCAGCCTCTGCCCCAGCCCCGACGTGATCCCCCCGTTGTACGAGCTGTTGTCGCTGACGTCGTACGCGGGGGCGACCTCCACCAGGTCCATCGCGAACCTGTCCGGATCGAACGACTTCGAAAGCAGGCGTATCATGCGTATGCCTTCCCGCGACGTGAGCCCGTTCGGCTCCGGCTCGCCCGTGCCCGGCGCGTACGCGGGATCGAACGAGTCTATGTCCCAGCTCAGGTACACGGCGTCCGTGCCGTCGTTGGCCCTGTCGGCTATCTCCTTGGCGATGTAGTCTATGCCGAGCTCCTCCACGTCCAGCATCGTAAACCACTGGAAGTCCTGGTCGGCCATCCACTTGTACAGATCCGGCCCCGGCCAGTACCCCCGCGGCCCCACGAGGGAATAGTTCCGCCCCTTGAGGCAGCCGATCTCCATGATCCTCCGTATGTGCGCGCCGTGGTCGTACTTGTAGCCGGTCAGCCCCTGCGGCGCGCAGTCGGCGTGGGTGTCGAAGTGGATCATGCCTATGTTCTTGTACTTCTTGGCGAAGGCGCGCACGTTGGCGTACGTGATGGAGTGGTCGCCCCCCAGCATCACGGGGATCCCGTCCTGCTCCAGGACCTCCTTGACCTTGTGCGTCATCCTCTTGTGCGACTCTATGACGTCCCCGGGGGAGACGTGCACGTCCCCGTAGTCCACCGTCCGGAAGGTGCCGAAGGGATCCGCCCCGGTCTCTATGTTGAAGCGCTCGTACGGCGGGGACGGTATGGTGGACGCGGCCCTGAGGGCGCGGGGCCCGTACCTGGCCCCGGGGCGTATCGTGGTCCCAAAGTCGAACGGCTCGCCGATTATCGCCACGTCCGGCCTCGCATCCACCAGCTCCTTGTGCGTCCTCACCCACGGGAGGTGGAGGAACGTGTTGATTCCCACGAACGGCGCGACGTCGGCCCCGCGGTAGTCGTCGCCGTAGAACTCCATCCCCATGCCGTGTCGATCGCCGTCCGGTTTTTTTGTAGATAAACGTTCTAAGTAAAGTACGTTTTTCGGCCGCCCGCGCGGGGGCGGCAGGCGCCGCGCGGGCGGCATTCCGATTATAAGCGCGCCGCGCGGGGGCCGCCCCGGTGTTTACCAAGCCGCGGGGCAGGGACGCCCTGGTAAGCGAGGGGCTGTACTGGGAAAAGTACGGCGAGTTCAAAAAGGCGGCATCGTGCTTCGGGAAGGCCGCGGCGGCGGATCCGGGGTGCGCCGCGGCGCACGCCCACAGGGGGATGGCGCTGTACAACTTGGGCGAGTTCGCCGCGGCGGCGGAGTGCATGGACGCGGCCGCGGCGGCGGATCCGGAGAGCGTCGAGGCCCCGCACTACAAGGGGCGCGCGCTGGAAAAGCTGGGCAGGCACGAGGAGGCCATCGCGTGCTTTGGCAGGGCGCTCGCCGTCGACGGCGGCCACGCGGACTCGCGCACGTACATGGCGGTCTGCAAGGGCAAGACGGGCAGGCACGAGGAGGCGGTGGGCATGCTGGACGCGGTGCTCGCGGAGCATCCCGGAAACGCGGCGGCCCTGTACAGCAAGAGCCGGGTCCTGGGCATGATGGGGCGGGACCGCGAGTCGGCCTCCTTCCTCGACCGGGCGATCGAGGAGGAGGCGAGGCAGTCGCGCGCGCTCTACGAGGAGGGGAAGGAGGCGGCGGGGAAGGGCAGGCACGAGGAGGCGATGGCGCGCTATTCCAAGGCGCTCGAGCTGGATCCCAAGAACGTCGGGGCCCTGGTAGCCAAGGGCCGGACGCTGGATCTGGCCGGGTTCGCCGCCAAGGACTCCATGGCGATGTTCGACAGGGCGCTGGAGATCGAGCCGGGATGCGCGGAGGCCCTGCTGGAGAAGGGCCTCGTCTGCGACAGGACGGGCATGTTCGGGAGGGCGGTCGAGTGCTTCGACCGCGTGCTGGAGGGGGATCCCCGCAACGTCCGCGCGCTGTACAGCAAGGCGGTGTCGCTCTTTTCGCTCAAGCGGCGCGGCGCCGCCGTCTCGCTGTGCGACACCGCCATACGCCTGGATCCGGCCAACGTCCGCGCGCTGTGCAGCATGGCCTGGATACTCGAGCACGACGGAAAGTACTCGGAGGCGCTGGAATACTGCGAGAGGGCGCTGGAGGCGGATCCCGGCTACGCGTACGCCGCCAGCTACAAGGGAAAGATCCTCATGTCGCTGGGAAGGCACGAGGAGGCCCTCGCGTGCTACGACTCGGTGCTGGAAAAGGAGCCGGACAACCAGACTGCCATATACTACAGGTCGCGGGTGCGGGAAAAGCTGGACAGGCGCGGCAAAAAGCCGCGCTTCGGGGCGCCCGGCGGGTAGGCGCGCCCGAAATTCGTACTGTACGTTGGGCGGTGCAAAATTTTTATATCGTGCGGCGCCCCCCGAAACTCATGGTGCTGGTCACTACGACGGAGGACATCTACAGGGAATCGAGGAGGGTAGTCGGCGCCCTGTACGGCGAGGTCGCGGACTTTAGGGTGAACGAGACCTTCCAGATTCCCGAAAAGGGCCCGAGGGAGGCGTGGGACGTGCAGGTCAATTTCATGCTCGACGGCCTAAAGCATACCGTGGACCTCGAGATCCAGGAAAAAAGCGGCAGGGTCACCAACGCGAGGCTGATCGATACCATGACTCCGCTCTAGCGGCGTCTGCGGATCGGCCGGACTGTCCACGATCCTTTTGCGGGGCGCGGCGCCCTCGCGGGCGCGCGCCCGCCCCGCGGTCAGACCGCGAGTATCGCCCGGGCCTCCCTCATCTTCCTGAGCAGATCGTTGATGTAGGAGTCGGCGAACCGCTCGAAGGATCCGACGTCGGCGCCCGCCGCGGCGCTCTTCCTGCGCTGGTCGTACTCCTCCTGCAGCCAGCTAAAGTCCGACTCTTTGAGCCTGATCACGTTCCTCTGCGAGTCTATCTTGGACTCCAGCAGGTTGGCCAGAAAGTAGCTCACGAAGTTGGAAAAGCATTTCACGCTGTAATTTTTCTTGTAGTCGTCCGCGAGCCCCTCGTGGTTCTCCTTCAGCCACTCCTTCACGTCGGATCGTATGGTCAGGGTGTGGTACCTCCCGGAGAGGTCGATCCTCATCCTGCGCATCTCCACGGAGTAGCGCTCCAGCCTCACCTCGTGCATCAGGATTATCAGCGTGCTGGGCAGGAACATGCCGGGGTAGAACATGTCGGTGAGGTTCTGCAGCATGGACAGCACGTTGGGCTTGAGGCCGATGGTCGAGTACCCCTTGCCCGGCATGATCCGCGTGGTGTCCCGTGAGTTATATGGTTTTATTGCGCGCCCCGGCGCGGGGCGGGAGGCCGGTCGGGGCGCGATCGCGGGCGCGGCGGGGCATGCCGCCCCGCGCGGCGCGGGCGGGGGGCGGCGGCGGCGCGGGCGGCGGGAGGCCTTTGCCGCGGGCGCGGCGGCGGCCTCCGGCTCAGCGCCTCTTTAGGTCCTTGACTATCCTGATCAGTACCCACACGCAGGCGATCGCGATCGTCCCGGACCCCAGGCCCGCAAGGAACACGTCCCCGTCCCCTCCCGCCTGGAACAGCGCAAAGCCCGCGAGCAGCAGTATCACAGCAAAGCCGAACTGCTTGTCCACGCACGCGCGGGGCGCGGAGCACGTAAAAGTCTTGCAAGGGCGGGCGCGCGCGAGGCCGGCGGCCCCCTCCCCGCGGGCGCGAATCCGGATCGGCGGAATTGTCCCCGCGGCTGCGGCCGACGGGCGCGCGGCCCCGCGCGCGGGCGCGGCGCGGGTTCGCGCGCCCGCCGGCTGCGCGCGAAGCCGCATCCGCCGATCCGCGTTCGCGCCGGGAGTGCGGGACGAACGGGCGCCCCCCGCCGCCCGCGCGCCGCCGCTCAGTAGTAGTGGTGCATCTGCCGCTGCTCCAGCCCTTCCTGCTCCCAGTGGTTGTGGTTCTTCCCCGGATCCTTGTGCGCGTGGACCGTCCCGTCGATGTGGCAGTGCGTGTTGTCTATGAGGTCCTTCATGAACACGTCGTCGACTCCCAGTATCATGTTGACCGCCTCCGCGGCGGTCTTGATTACCTGCTCCTTCACCGCGGAGGTCTCCACCACCCCGCTGGACGACATGTCCTCGATCTTCCGCGAATCCGAGTTGACGCCGTACCGGCCGGCGCGGCCGGCCGGGCCGGCGCACCTGGACCTCAGCATCGGCAGGGCATCCAGCGTGTTCATCCCCACGTTCCTGGCCAGCGTCATCGGTATCTCCTCCAGCGCGTCCGCAAACCGCCCCGCGGCGAGCTGCTCGGCGCCCTCCAGCTCGGCGGCCCTCTCCCGCACGGCGCGCGCCACCGCCGCCTCGCACGCCCCGCCGCCGAACACCACGAACGGGCTGCGCGCGAAGTTGCGCAGCACGAACAGCGCGTTCTTTGCCGTGCGGTGGAACTCGTCGAGGTGCCGCTTCGAGACGGCGCGCAGGAGCAGGGTGACGGATCGCGGGTCGTCCGCCTCCACGAACAGCATCCGGTCGCCCCCGACCGCCCGCTCGCACACCCTGGATGCGAGGCCGAGCTCGCCGGCGGAGATCGCGTCCACGGACTCGCACGTCCTGGCCCCCGTCGCCTTTTCAAGCCACCAGAGGTCGTTGTATTTCACCCTCCGTATGGAGATGATGCCGGCGCGGGCGAGGCCCTCCCTGGCCAGATCGCCGATCCCCTTGCGGGATATCACCACGCCGGCGCCCGAGTCCACGACCTTTTTCACCAGCGCCGCCGCGTCGGCATCCTGCCGGGCGGCGAACTCCCCCATCTGGGACGGGGACGTTATCTCTATCTCGGACTCCGTCTTCGTCCGCTCCGCCTCCAGCGAGTCGTTGAGCAGCAGCACCTTCGCGTTCCTGATCTCGCGGGGCATCGCGCCGTCGTCTATGGGCTTGTCGATCACGGTTCCCATGACCATCTGGATCGCGGACACGCCCTGCTTTTCCTCTATCTTGACGTCGTCCACGTCGATCGCCCCCGCGGGGCCCGCGACGAGGCGGGCCGACTCCACGATGGCGTCCCTGACCGCGGCCCTGTCGGCCGGCGCGCCGAACACGGCCTTCCCCGCCAGGCACGTGTCGACCAGCTGGCGGGCCAGCGCGCGGTCCGCGCGGTCCGAGGCCATCCTGACCGATTCCAGCGCCTCCAGCGCAAAGCCCATGGCCGCCTCGAACCCCCGGATTATCGCGGCGGTAGCCAGCCCCATCCTCAGCAGGTCCTGGGAGTGCCCCAGCATGGAGCCGATGAGGACGGCCGCGGAGACGGTCCCGTCGCCGACGTGCGTGTCCACCGCGTTCACCGCCTCCGCCACCGCCTTGGCGGCCGGGTGGTCCACGTCCACCTTGCGCAGGAACGCCCCGCCGTGCTTTGTTATGGTCTCCTCCCCGAGTATGTCCACGTGCATCTTTTCCATGCCCCGCGGCCCCAGCGACGTCTTTACGGTCTCCGCCATGAGCCGCGCGGCGGCGATGTTGTACGCCTGCGACTCGCGCGTGCCCACCCGCGAGAGGTCCGGGTTGAACAGGTCGGGGTATTTCACGCCGCCGGTCCCGGGCGGAAATTTTTAAGCGTTGCATCGCTCCCGGCGCGGGCGCGGCGGCGTTCCCGCGCCCCGCGTGCGCGCGGGTCCCCCGCCGCCGGAGGTTTCGCCCCGCGCGATGCCGTTCCCGCCGCAACCCCGCGGCGGGAGGCGGGGTTTTCCGCGGGCGCCGGCATCGCGCGGGCCGCGGCGCGCGTCAGGCCCCTATCGGGCTCTTGGGGGCGTCCCCCCCGCCGCCGCCGCGGCCGGCATCCTCGACGTCGAAGCCCGAGCTCATGAAGTCGCTGCGGAAGTGCTTGAGATCCTCGCCCGACACGAGGTCCTCCTCCGGCGGCACGTAGTCCCTGACGTCGTGCCGCGCCTTGCCGGGGTACCTTCCCTGCGTCGCCAGCGCCACCGCGATGAATACGGCGAACGAGACCACCGGCGGGATCATGGTGTCCAGCCCGGCCCACTCCTCGGGCATCGTGAAGAAGAACGACAGCCTCAGGGACGATCCGATCAGCAGCGCGGCGATCGCGGCGGGCATGTTGGCCTTCTTCCAGAAGAGGCCGAGGGTCAGGGGCGCGAAGGCCCCGGCGAACATGATGTCGAACGCCAGCACTAGGTAGACGCCGGGGGCGGGCACAAAGTACCCCAGCGCGGTGCCCGCTATCATCATGGGTATTATCACCACCCGGGTCATGGCGAGAAGCGTCCTGTCGTTGGTTCCCGGCCTCCCCATCCACCGCCTCCGGATTATCCGGGTGACCAGGTTCCGCGACACGACGCTGGATATGGCCAGCAGCCCCCCGCTCGCCGTCGACATGGATGCGCCTATCACGCCCATCAGGATGGCGGCGCCTATCGCGAACGGCAGGTGCTCCGTCGCCAGCAGCGGCAGGGTCAGGTTGGGAAGGGTGTCCCCCGGCAGGTAGTAGAGGGCCACTATCCCCAGCATGCTGGTGGGCACCACCGTGAAGAGGGTCAGCGCGCCGCCCATGAGCGCGCCCCGCCGCGCGGTCTTCGGGTTCTTCGCCGCGAAGACCCGCTCCATAAAGTCCAGCGCCACTATGTCCCCCAGGCCCAGCGCGAGTATGGCGGCCCAGTTTATCAGTGCCCCGTTGCCTATGTCGAACAGCCCCGAGAGGTCCAGGTAGCCGGGCGGGGCGGCGCTGTAGATCGAGTCCCACGGAACGCCCGCGAAGCCCCCGGCGAAGAACAGGAACCCCACCCAGAACGCCCCTATCGCCAGGTACACCTGGAACAGGTTGGTGTACGCGGACGCGAAGAGCCCCCCCGCTATGGTATACGCCACCACCACCAGGGCGGAGAAGAGGATCCCCCAAAAGTAGTCGATCCCGAACACGGTCTCCAGTATGAACCCGCTGGCGGCCAGGTTTCCCGCCACGAGCACCGTGAAGCTGATGATCATGAGCACGCCAGAGATGCCTTCCGCGCCGTTGCCGTACCGCCTGAAGTAAAAGTCGGGCAGGGTGATCATCACCATCTTGTTGAGCGGCTTGGCGTAGAACGCCGCCGTTATCAGCAGGCACACCCCCAAGCCGATCGGCACCACGGCGCCGGCCCAGAACCCGAACTCGAACACGAGCGCCGCGTTGCCGAGGGTCGAGTTGCCGTCCACCGCCTGGGCCGCGAGCATCGTCCCCACCATCGCCAGCGGCAGGCTCTTCCCCGCCACGATCAGCCTCCTGCCGCTCTGCTTGACCAGCTTCCCGGCGAGCACGCCCACCACGAGCGTCAGCGCTATGAACGCCGCGATGGCTATGCCAAAGTCGCTGAGCTCCGCCACGCATGGGTGCGGCCAAAAAATTATTTAAGTATTGAAAAATTGCAGTAAAGTACGTTTTATGATTCAGAAAACGATTCGTACTATACATTTTGGCTAAAAACTTGCCGGTTTTCGGCCGCAGAAAGCTATTTTTTAGGAGCTGCCCCGCCGCGGGCAGCCGCCGCGCGATGCCGCCCGGCCCCCGCCGCGGGCAGCCGCCGCGCGATGCCGCCCGGCCCCCGCCGCGGGCAGCCGCCGCGCGATGCCGCCCGGCCCCCGCCGCGGGCAGCCGCCGCGCGATGCCGCCCGGCCCCCGCCGCGCAACCCCTGCCGCTCTCCGGCCCGCTCCCCGTCCCGCCCCCGGCGGCCTAGTCGGGAGCCGACCGCCGTTCCCTGCACGAGTCCCGCTGCGCGCGGGCGCACCGGGCAGCGCTTCGGGTAGCGAAAAGCCGGAGAGTTTTGCCCGGAGGAACCGGCTACGCGGGACCGCGCGGCTGTCGCCCGCGGGCGTGCGGCCCCGCGCCGCGGTAGCCTCTTAATAGTCCAGGCCGGCCGATTTCTCCATGCCCGGCGCACGTAGCATCGCACGCGTGCGGGCGGGCCGCGCGCTGGCAGTTTCCGCGCTCGCATTGCTCACGGCCTCGCTGCCCGGCCAGGCGCACGCGGAATCCGATCAGGTCCCCTCGTGGATCAAGGGCATCTTTGCGTACTATGTAGACGGCAGCATATCGGATGCCGAACTGATAGATGCCATTGAGTTCCTGATAGGCGCGGGAGTGATTGCCGTCGATGCGGCGCCGGCCGCGGCGGGCGGCGAACCGCAGTACCCGGCTGTCGACTCAAAGATTCCCGACCGCGGCGACTTTTTCGTCCGCTACTGGCCCAACCCCGACTCGGCCTACGGCGACGGCTGGACGAGGGACTGGCTGGAGAGTACCGGCCTCATGGAATGGGAGGCGGGGTTCCTGAACGAGAACTTCCGCCTTCCCCACGACGTAGGCATAGCGGGCAGGGAGTGCGGCGAGCCGAACGCGTTCTACGACCCCTCCGCGCGCGAGATCACCGTCTGCTACGAGTATGTGGATTACCTGTTCGAGTTGTGGGACGAGTACGGGGACGATCCGGAATACGCCCACACATACGTGGAGGACGTCGTGCACGAGACGTTCTACCACGAGGTGGGCCACGCGATCATAGACGTGTACGATCTTCCCATAACAGGGCTGGAAGAGAACGTGGCGGATCAGTTCTCCGCCCTGATGCTCTCGTACACCTACGACGATTCCGTCGGCCACGCCCTTGGCCAGGAGATGCTCTTCAACATCGCGCTGAACCACCTGCATTCCAGCATCGACATGGCAGAGTACGAGTACGCCTACTGGGACACGCACGGGATCGACGAGCAGAGGCACTACAACTTCCTGTGCTACGCGTACGGGGCGGATCCCGAGTACAACCAAGACTTGATCGACCTCGAGTGGCTCCCGGAAGAGCGGGCGAATTCGTGCGAGCGCGAGTACGAGCGGATCGAGAGGGGCTGGGCGCACCTGCTCAGGGACTACACAAACGGGTTCTTCGGCTGATCGGCGCAGCCCTCCCGCCCTTCCCCCGAACGAGGGCCGCGCGCGGCCGGCGCCCGCGGAACGGCCGAGGCGCCCGGGCCGCGCAAACGACGCAACGCTATTAGCGAACGCGCTTGACTCCACATGCGTGGCAGGACGCGGCAGCGGCGCGCTGCTGGATATGATCGACGCCCTGCTCGTGATAGAGGAGGGAGATGCCGCGAGGCTTTCCGAGATGCGGCGCCGCCTGGCTGACGGCGGTACCGTCTACGACGGCGACTGGGCGTACGTGGAGGCGCAGTTCCGCAGGCTGGGGCGGGAGAGCCCGGCCGGAGCCGGAGCGGGCGGGCCGCCCGGGCCGCCGCGGCAGGGCGCCGGCGGGCCGCCCGGGCCGCCGCGGCAGGGCGCCGGCGGGCCGCCGCGGCAGGGCGCCGGCGGGCCGCCGCGGCAGGGCGCCGGCGGGCCGCCGCGGCAGGGCGCCGGCGGGCCGCCCGGGCCGCCGCGGCCCAGATCCAGCATGGCGTGGTACCTGCTGCCGATATTCCTGTGGCTGCTGGGGGGCGCGATAGCGTGGGCGTGCCTCAGGAACAAGGATCCGCCGCGGGCGCGCAAGACGCTCGTTCTGGGAGCGGCCCTCCTGGCCGCCTGCATCGCGGCGGTGGTCGGCCTCGCGCTGCTGACCTCCGCGGAGGACGCGCGGGAGCGCCCCCCGGAGGACGCCGGCGGGCTCTCCGCGGACGAGATAAAGCGCGGCGCCGCCGCGATCCCGTACGAGTCCCTGATGGCCGGAGGCGAGGCGCATGCCGGCAGCATCGTGCACTTCAAGGGCCGGATCAACCAAGTGGAAAAGCACCTGCACGGGGACGCGTACATGATTCGGATAGGCACGCAGTACGGCGACTTTGGCACGGCGACCGACGACGTGATAGCCCACTACGAGCCGGACTCGGAGGACGTGGCCGAATGGCTGGACGAGCTGGACAGGGAGGGGCTGCTGATCGCCGACGACGTGGTCGAGGTGTGGGGCGTCTCGAAGGGGCTCGCGGACTACGAGACCCTGTTCAGGGGGGTGAGGACGGTGCCCGAGGCGGACGCGCTGATCCTGGAGAGGGCGGCCGGCGGCTGGGGCCCGGATCTGCCCCAGCGCAACCAGGCCGGCGCCGGGCAGGGCCCCGCGGGCCGGGAGGGCGGCGGGGGAAAGGCTCCGCTACCGCCAGGCCCGCGACTCTAGGTAGTCTATCTCGGCCAGCGCCTTTTCCACCCTGCCCGTGGTCGCCATCACCGCCATGAAGTACTCGGCCATCTCCCTCTCCTCCTCGGGGTCCATGGCCTTCTCGGCCTCGTCGAAGAACCGGTCCTCGTTCCTGACGTGGTCGCGCAGGTACACGGCGTACGCCCTGAGGAACCGGGCCACCGGCTCCCTGGCCGCCTCGGCCCCGCCCCCCTCCCTCCACGCCCGCAGGTGGCGGCCTATCTGCCGGGCGACGTTGCGGCCGAACTGGTGCTCCACGAGGAACTTGCGGACCTCGGCCGCGAAGCCGCCCGAGGCGCCGGCGCACGGAAAGTACGAGTCCTCCTCGCGCGAATAGTGCACGGAGTCCAGGAACTCGGATATGACGGCGGCCAGCCTCTCGACGTCCTCCAGCGGGACGGCGGCGCCGGCGTACAGCGCCTCGGAGCACCTGGTGATCACCCGCTCCAGCCGCATCACGTGCTCGTGGTCCTTCCGCAGCATGCCGGTGGCGCTCACGCGCGCCCCCCGCGGGGCCGGCGTTTAAAGATGACCGCCGGCGGGCGCGCGGCCGGGCCGGGGCACCTTAAATAACCGGGGCGGGGACCGCCGCGGATGATCCCGGTTCCGCCGCACGCAGCGGGAGCCGGAGGGGCGGCGCCGTGACGGAGGCCGCCGGCTGGACGGAGGCGCTGCTCGGCCCCCTGCGCGAGGTGGCCTCGGCCGTCGCGGGGATCGCCGCGGCCGACGGCGGGGTGGCCTCGGCGCCCGTGCTCCTCCTGGCCGCCGGCAGCGTGATATTCATGGGGGTGGCCGGGGAGGCCTTCTTCAAGAGGACCGGCATACCGGACGTGGCGTTCCTCATGATCTTCGGGGTCGTCCTGGGGCCCGTGCTGGGGGTGATAAGCCACGGCGCGGTGATCGAGATAGTCCCGTACTTTGCGGCCGTGGCGCTGATCATAATCATGTTCGACGGCGGGCTGAACCTAGACCTGAGGCACGTGGCGCGGTCCGCCCACTACGCCATGCTTCTGGCGCTGCTCAGCTTCGCCGGCTCGGTCGCGGCGGTGGCCGCCATGGCGCACTACGGGCTGGGCTGGGCGGCGCTGGACAGCGTGCTGCTCGGCTCCATAGTGGGGGGAAGCAGCTCGGCCATCGTCTTCGGGCTGGTCAAGAACATCAGGGTGTCCGAGAAGACGAGATCCATGCTTAGCCTCGAGTCGGCGGTGACCGACATACTCTCCACGATAGTGGCGTTCATCATGTTCCAGGCGGTGCTGACCGGCGAGTTCAGCCTCGCCGCGGTGGGCGAGACGATGGGGTCGGCCGTGGCGGTGGGGCTGGCGCTGGGGCTCGGGGTCGGCATACCCTGGATGTACGTGACCACGAAGCTGGGCAGGGCGGCGCACGCCTACATGCTCACGCTGGGAATGCTGTTCGTGCTGTACTTCATGGCCAACGTCTTCGGCGAGTCGGGGGCCCTCACCGCGCTGGTCTTCGGCCTCATGCTGGGGAACAGGCACGCCCTGTCCAGGGCGTTCCGGTTCAAGATAAGGCAGGTGGGCGCGGACGACCCGACGCACAACCAGCTGGCGTTCCTGGTGCGGGCCTTCTTCTTCGTGTTCGTGGGGCTGCTGGCCACCTTCGGGAGGGCCGAGTACATCGCGCTGGGCGTGGTGGCCGCCGTCGCCATATACGCGCTGAGGATCGGGACGGTCAGGGTGGCGCTGGGCGGCAGGTTCCCCAGGCTGGACTCCAAGGTGACGCGGGTGATGATCCCGCGGGGGCTGGCCGCCGCCGTCCTAGCCACCTTCCCCCTGACCCTGGGGCTGCCCAACGCGGAGGCGTACCCGCAGGTGGTGTTCTTCATCATACTCGCCTCGGTGGTGATCACCACGGCCGGCCTCGGCGCCGCGAAGAGGATCCCGCCGCCCGAGGCCGTCGAGGGGGGGTTCGTCAGGGAAGGGAAAGGGGACGGCCCCTGACGCGGGCCCCGCGGGCGCGCGGCCGCCCGATCGTCCGCGGGGGAGGGCGGCCGCCCGATCGTCCGCGGGGGAGGGCGGCCCCCGCGCAGGCTTGCGTCCACCGCGATCTGTGCGTGAGATCGTGGGGCGGCTCGCCGTTGCCAGGCGTGGTTCCGGTTTGGACGAAGTCCGCCGGCCCCCGGCGCGGGGCTATATGTTGAGCGAGTCCTTTAGGCCCTTGTAGCGGTTCCGTATGGTGACCTCCGTCACGTTGGCCGCCTCGGCTATGTCCCGCTGGGTCTTGTCCTCGCCGTTCTTGACGCAGGACAGGTACAGGGCCGCGGCGGCCAGGCCCATCGGGTCCTTGCCGGCCGAGACCTCGTGCTTTTGGGCGTCCTTGAGCACCTTGACGGCGTAGCGCTTGGTCTTCTCCGCTATCCCGATGCGGCTGGCTATGCGGGCCACGCACTGTATGGAGTCGGTTATGGGCATGCGGAGGTCAAGCTCCTTGACCAGGAGGCGGTAGCACCGCGCGATGTCCTTCCTCTTTATGTTGGCCGCCTGCTCGACGTCTTTCAGGTTGCGGGGGGTGGCCGTGTCGCGGCACGCCGCGTACAGGGCGGAGGCCATCAGGGCCGAGATCGAGCGGCCGCGGACCAGCCCCTTCTCCAAGGCCTTCCTGTATATGTAGGCGGCCTTTTCTATGACGGCATCCGAGATGGCCAGTTTGTCCTTGAGGCGGTTCAGCTCGCTGAAGGCCTGCCTAAAGTTGCGGTCGACCGGCTCGTGGACCTGGCTCCTGCTGTCCCACGTCCGGAGCCGCTCTATGGTGCTCTTCATGGAGGCCGTCAGGGGCCGGCCCGAGGCGTCCTTGTTGAGGGGGTTGATTATGGTGGCCAGCCCCATGTCGTGCATGGTCAGGGAGGTGGGCGCGCCGGCCCTGGCCCTGTCGCCGTGCTCGTCCTGGGAGAAGGAGCGCCACTCGGGGCCCGACTCGGAGAGTTTTTCGGATATGACGAACCCGCACTTTGAGCAGAACATCTCCCCCGACTCGTTGTCGGTCACCAGCTTGCCTTTTGCGCACCGCGGACACGCGTCCTTGCGGCTCGACTGCTTAGCCATACGTGCACGCTTTCCGCCGTAGGGTTATATGTGTCTAAACCCCAAGCCCGGATGCGGGCCCGCGTCCGTCGTGAACATGGCGCGAGATCGTGGAGTTTGCTACCGCTGGGCGCGGCTTCGGTTTGGATCCGGGCCCGCGCGGGGCCGGTTCTGCCTTGGAGCGCCTGCCGCTCCCGCCGCCTTTCGCGCCGTCCCGCCGCCGGCGCCCCGGCCGGGCCGGTGCCGCGCCTCCCGTTGCCGCGCGATCGTTCCGGCCGCGGGCCCTGCGCGCGGATCCGGGCCGGCGCCCCGGCCGTCCCGTCCCGCAGCGCGCGCGTCCCCGCGGTCCCGCCGGCCGCCCGCCGCCCCCCGCCGCGGGACGGGACGGCCCGGACCTGGCGTCCCCGCGGCGCCCCCCCCCCCCTCCCCCGCCCGTCCGCGGCCGGCCCGCCCCGGCGGGGCGGGGCGGCGCGGCATCCGCGCCCCGGCCGGCCCGCCCGGCGCCGCGGATCCGCGCCCGGCGCGGGCCCCGCGGCGATCGATGCGCGCGCCCCGGCGCGCGGGGCGCGATCCGGGCCGCCCCGAACGCGGCCCCGCCCCCGATCGTCCAAGCCGGGCCCCGCCGCGGCCGGCGCCCCCCCCCCCCCGCCCCGCGGGCGCGGGCGCCCGCGATCCCCGGGCGGGACCGGCTTTCGGCCGGCGGGCCCGCGGCCCCTGGCGGGGCGGCGGGAGGGGGGCGCAAGGAATATGCAAAGGCCGCGGCCCCGCGCGGGCATGGGGGCGCTCGCGGCGGCGGCAACGGCGGCGGTCGCCGTCCTGGCCGCGGCCGCCTGCGGCGGGGGGCCGCCCTGGGAGGCGCACGCAGAGACGGCGAGGCACCAAGCCGAGGGCGGGATGGAGCTGGAGATAACCCACCCCGACTCGGTGGCGGCGGGGCGCGAGTTCGCCGTCTCGTTCCTGATACGCAACAACGGGTGGGAGGACAAGGGGCCGGTCTCCCTGCTGTTCTCCCCTGGCAGCGGGGCGCTGGGGCCCGCGCGGGGCTGGGAGGGGATACGCGTGGACCGCATAGCGGCGGGCGGCTCGTACGGGGAGACCGTCGCGTTCCGGACGTCCCCGGAGGCCAGGACGGGCCCCCACTTCATCAACCTGAACTACTCCCACGTCCTCCTGGAGAACAACCTGGAGCCCAGGGAGGCGGCGCGCGAGAACGTCGCGGTGGCGCTGGAGGTGAGGGAGCGGCCGGGGCTGGGCATCCACGTGGCGGCCCCCGAGGCGGTGTTCCCCGAGGCCGAGTTCCCGTTCACCGTGGAGCTGCTGGCGGGGGACGGCGGCCTCAGGGACGTCACCGTGGAGCTGCTGGCGGGGGACGGCGCGGGGTTCAGCGGCCAGACCCTCCACTCGTTCTCGTACGTGGAGGGGGGCCGGCCGCTGGAGATCGCCTCCAGGATAGCGACCCCGCCTGGCGAGATCCAGGCGGAGCGCAGGGTGCCGTTCCAGGTGATGGTGTCGTACACGGACGATGCGGGCGAGCGCAGGGAGGACTCCAGGACCGTCGTGCTGGTGCTCAGGCCCAGGACGTTCATGGAGGTGACCGCGGACGGCGGGATCTGGGTGGGCGACCTCTTCATAGCGCCGTACGTCAGCCTGGGCACCATAGCGGCCGTCCCGGCGGGGGCCCTGCTCTCGCTGGCGATCAGGAGGCGGGGGGCGGGAAAGGGCAAGGGGGCGGGGGGGCGACGGCGGCGGCGGTAGCGGCGGCCGCGGCGGTAGCGGCGGTGCTGGCGCTGGCGGCGGCCCCCGGCGCGCACGGGCACGGCATAGGCTACGAGCTCCTGCCGCCCGTCCGGATCGGCGGCGGGACGGCCGCCCTGGAGGTGACCTCCTCGCAGTACGAGGACCCCGACAATCCCGACAGGGAGATACAGTTCGCCCTGCTGGAGGGCGACGGGGGGCCGGCGACGGTCAGGGACGTGACGTACCGGATCGCGGCGAGCAAGGGGGGCGCCCACCTGTTCGAGCTGGACTTCAGGGCCGACGACGGCATATTCGTGCTGGTCCTGGAGGGGGGAGAGGGGGAGGGAATAGAGCTGCGCGAGGAGGCGCACGGGGGATTCTTCGAGTCGGTGGTGGGGCTCCAGCAGAGGGCCGTCCACGCCAGCGGGATCCCGTTCGCCACGGGAGGCCTGTACAGGTTCTCCGTGGAGATCTCCACGGCCGGCTCGTACGCCGCCGCGCTGGACCCCCCCGCGGCGTACGAGGTGGGGCTCTCCGTCCCGGACAGGACGTCGCACGAGGTGGACGATCCCAACTTCGGCAGGCAGACCATAGGGGTGACCACGTACTACGACGAGATAGCCGAGTTCGCGTACGACCCGGCCCGCAGGGAGATCGCGTTCAGCATGCCGTTCGAGTGGGACGAGGCCAACATCGGCGAGATATCCACCGTGCACGAGGAGGTGACGATCCCGAAGGGGTTCGGCGACCTCATGGTCGCGGAATACGACGTCGCGGTGAACGGGGCGGCGGTGGACGGCAGGGCGGTCGTCATAGACGACTTTGCGGGCGACGAGAGGGCCGTGCACGTGTCGCTGTTCCAGGGCGACCTGCGCGGGATGGCCGAGGAGGGGGCCGGCGACTGGGAAGGGATGAGGTTCTCCATCTCCCCCGCGCCCGGCTCCCCGCTGAGCACCCTCACCGAGAACGGGCAGTTCCGCGTGTCGGCCGAGCTGGAGCCCGGCGGGATAAGATCCGGCGGGGAGGCCGCCGTGCGGTTCAACATAACGGACGTGTTTTTGCGGGACAGGCCGGCGGCCGTCCGGTACGACCTGTCGCTGGTGCAGGACGGCAGGACGATCGCCTCGTCGTCGGGCACGAGCGGCGGGAAGGACGGGGGCCGCTCCCACGGCGTGCTCGTGGCGGACGTGCCCGAAGGATCCGCCGGGGCGGCCGTCCTCCTGTTCGAGAACCTGGGGGGGAGCAGGCTGGCCAGGGCGGCCCTGCCGGTGGTGGTGGACAGGGTAGCGCCGGCAGCCGTGTCCATCCCCGACTGGGTGAGGAGCAGCGCGGGATGGTGGGCCGAGGGGCTGATCACGGACAGGGACTTTGCGGGCGGCATACAGTACCTGGTGGAGGCGGGGACGATCCTCGTGCCGCTCCCCGAAGGGCCGGGCGCGGGAGGCGCGGGCCGCATACCGGACTGGGTGAGGAGCAGCGCGGGATGGTGGGCCGAGGGGCTGATCACGGACAGGGACTTTGCGGGCGGCATACAGTACCTGGTGTCCGAGGGGATCATCAGGGCCTAGGCGGGCGCCGGGATGCCCGGCCGCTACGGCTCCCCGCGACCGCGCCTACTTTGTAGCCGACGAGGGAGTCCTGGCGGGCGCCGGGATGCCCGGCCGCTACGGCTCGTAGATTATGAGCAGGTGCTTCACGCCCGAGTGAAACGCCGTGACTATCCTGACGCCCGGATGCTGCTGCAGGAACAGCCTGATGAGGCGCTCGTCCATTTGCGGCGAGTCCTCTGCCCAGTTCGCATGCTTGCGCTCAATCACGGCCACCTCCGTCCGGCGGCCCGGCGTGGCGGGGGCTCCGGCGCCGAGCGGGGCGCCAGGCGCCTTGGCGCCGAGCGGGGCGCCAGATCCGGCCATGCGGCGGGATCCGTGCTGTGCTCGCTTCATCGCCCCGATGCGCCCACAAGGCGTTTTATGCGTTCTCGGCGCCGCCGCGCGCGGGCGCATTTTTTGCCGCGCGTGCGGTCGGCCGCGGTTATGCGCGCGCGGGAGCTGCGGGATCGGCCGGCCGGCCCGCGTGCGGTCGGCCGCCCGCTCTCGCGGCCCGTCCGGCGCGAGCCCGGATCGGCGAAAGCGCCCCCGCTCTCGCGGCCCGTCCGGCGCGTGGCCCCGCACGCTGGTTTTTGCCCGCCGCGGCTCCGGGCGCGCCCGCGCCGGCGCCTGGCGCGCGGGGCCGCCCCCCCCCCCCCCGCCGGGCGCGTGCGGGGGGAGGGAAACGCACCCCCGCCGGCCCGCATCGGATCCCGGCCCCGGGGCGGACGGAGGAAAGCGGGCGCGAATCGTTTTTAGCGAGCGGGGGCCCGCTGCCCCCGATGGGCGCGGGAACCGACAGGTACGAGCTGGACGGGCTGGACGAGGAGCAGAGGAGGGCCGTGACGCACGGCGGGGGCCCGCTGCTGGTAATGGCGGGGCCCGGCAGCGGGAAGACGCGCGTGCTGACGAACAGGGTCCTCCACCTGATCGGGGAGGGGGCCAAGCCGGAGGAGATACTCTGCCTGACGTTCACGGAAAAGGCGGCGGCCGAGATGCTCGGGCGCCTCGGGCGGCGCTTCGACGCCTCGAACATGGACGTGTGCACCTTCCACGCGTTCGCAAAGAAGATGCTCGGAGAGAACGATCTGGAGACCGGGCTGAACGTCTCGCGCGGGGTGATAAACAGGCCGATGGCCAGGGCGTGGGCCATGGGCCACATCGACGAGTTCGGGCTGAAGAGCGTCGAGATAGGGAACAACGCGCTGCGGGTGATCGGCGCCATAATGGAGGGGATAAGCGCGCTGAGGAAGGAGACGGTGAGCACGGACGATCTGGCAGAATACATAGAGGAGAGGAGGGGCAAGGAGAAGGACGCGGAGGAGAAGGACACGCTCGCAAAGCTCGAGGACCTGAACAGGGTGTACCGCATGTACCAGGAGCACAAGAGGAGCATGGCCGTGATCGACTTCGACGACATGATAAACGAGGCAATACGCCTGCTCGAGGGCAGGCCTGCCGTGCTGGAAAGGTACAGGCGGATCTACAAGCACGTGCTGGTGGACGAGCTGCAGGACAACAACTACGCGCAGTTCAAGCTCGTGAAGATGCTGGCCGGGGCGGGAAACGTCACGGCCGTCGGCGACCCCGACCAGTCCATCTACAGGTTCCAGGGGGCGTACACCGACATATTCGGGGACTTTGAGCGGAGCTTCGCCGGGACCGCCCGGGTGGGCCTCGCCAGGAACTACCGCAGCACGCCGAACATCGTGGGGCTGACGGGCGGCTGGATGAGGAAGGCGGGCGGCTGGAAGGGGAGGTCCGAGGCCGAATCGGCGAGGGAGGGGAGCGGGAGCGGCGGCGCGATAACGGTGGCCGAGTGCGGCGACGAGCGGGCCGAGGCGGAGTACGTGGCAGGCAAGATAGCGGAGATCGCGGGGGAGGAGGAGGGGGAAGGGCGCCTGCGGTACAAGGACGTCGCGATCCTGTCCAGGAGGAGGATAGACGGCGAAAAGTTCGAGGACGCCCTCAGGGAGCGGGGCATACCGGCAAGGTATTCGGGATCGACGGACCTGCTGTACGCGCCGGCCGTGCGCGACCTGCTGGCCTACCTCAAGATCGCCCGCGACCCGGCCGGCGCGGGGGCGGAGATAACGCAGATCATGAGCAGGCACGGGATATCCGAGAGGAACATCTCCAGGATCAACCGCGCGGCCAAGAACAGGAGGTACGGGGGCGGGCCGGGTGGGGGGGACTGCGTG
Source organism: uncultured Candidatus Cenarchaeum sp. (assembly GCA_958295735.1). GTDB lineage: Archaea > Thermoproteota > Nitrososphaeria > Nitrososphaerales > Nitrosopumilaceae > Cenarchaeum. The sequence goes on along the minus strand of OY282369.1, from coordinate 1,364,511 downwards.
TACGAGACGGTCTGCACGAGGGGCGCGGTGGAGACCACCCAGGAGGCCGAGCTCGGGGAGCTGGCGCGGAAGCTGGAGAGGCTCAGGGAGATCGGGGGCGGCGCGGAGTCGGTCGGCATGGTCGTCTACGAGACGATGATGTCCGTGTCGGGGCTGTACGGCGAGGCGGCGAGGAAGGCGGCGGAGGCGGAGACGGAGACGGATGGCGGAAAGAGGCTGCGGCAGCTCAACGAGGTGTACAGGATCGCCACCGAGTACGAAAAGATCTACCGGGACAGCCGGCTCGGGGACTTCATAGACCACCTGTACCACGCCGGCGAGATCGACGACGAGGGGAGGGAGCCCGACCCCGCCGAGAACGCGGTGGAGATAACCACCATACACCAGAGCAAGGGGAGGGAGTTCGGGGCGGTGTTCGTGGCCGACGTCGCGGACCGCCGGCTGCCCGTCTGGTACAAGAAGAAAAAGTTCCACGTGCCGCCCGAGCTAGTCAGGAGGGGCGAGCAGTACGGCGACGAGAAGGAGCAGCACAGGGAGGAGGAGAGGAGGCTGCTGTACGTGGCCATGACCAGGGCCAAAGACATCCTGTACATGACGCGCGCCAAGAGGCACGGCGCGGGGGAGACGGAGGCGAAGCCCTCCCCGTACCTGATCGAGATGCGCTACGAGGACAGCCCGCTGATCCGCGTGGAAGACGTCGGGAGGACCGGGGCGGAGGAGGGGCCGGCTCTCGGGCGGGGAGAGGTCGGCAAGTTCGGCGCCATACGCCGCGAACTGCAGGGCAGGGCGGCCGACGCGGTGACCAGGATGGACCTGAGCGCCGCCGTCAGGGCCATAGTCGACCTTTCCGAGGTCGCCCACTTTGAGAAAAAAGGAAGCCTGGACGGCCTCGATCCCGCGGCCGTCCTGGACGTGGGGGGGCCGAGCGAGGATCTCGGCAGCAGGCTGGCCGGGGCGGCCCCCGCGCCGCTGTTCGACGGCCGGGCCGTGGCGTTCAGCGCCTCGAAGATAGAACTGTACGGGAGATGCCCCCTGCAGTTCAAGTTCCGCTACGTCCTGCACGCGCCCTCGGCGCCCGCGGCGCCGGCGAGCGTGGGGACCGCCGTCCACACGGTGCTGGAAAAGGCGGCCAGGCGCAGGATGAGGGGGGAGGAGGCGGGGGAAAAGGAGGCGCTCGAGCTGCTCGATGCCAACTGGGAGCCCGAGGCGTTCCAGAGCACGACCGAGAGCCGCGAGTACAAGGACAAGGCCGCCGAGATGATCCGGAAGTACGTCGGGTGGGACGCCGGGAGGGCCAACAAGGTCATAGACGTCGAGAGGAAGTTCGGGTTCGATCTGGACGGCATGAGGTTCGAGGGCAAGATGGACAGGATGGAGGAGGATCCGGACGGCGGGATCGAGGTGGTCGACTACAAGACGGGAAAGCCCAAGGCGCGCCTCAGCGCGGACGACGTCCAGATGAACCTGTACGCGCTGGCGATCGAGAGCGATCGCGGCAAGATCCCGAAAAGGGTCTCGCATCTCTACGTCAAGACCTGCGCCCAGCCGCACAACGACCTCGACGCCGGCTCGGTGCGGAAGGAGGAGGCGGCCATACTGGAAAAGGCCAGGGCCATCAGGAACGGCGAGTTCGGCGCCACGCCCGAGTACGGCAAGTGCACGACCTGCGACTACAAGGGAATATGCGAAAAAAAGTACCGCGGCGCGTAGGGTCCCCCGTGTCGCGCGCGGCCGCCGTTCCGGGCGCGCGCCGCGGCGGGGCATTCTCGCGCCCCGCCCCGGCAGGACCGGCCCCGCCAAGGGATCGCGCATTCCCTCCCGCCGCCCGCGCGCCGGACGGCGCCGCGGCCCCGCATCCCTAGCCGCCCCGCGCGTCGGCTGCCACGGCTCCGGCCCCTGGCATCTTGCGCGCGAACGCCCGGGCCGGCGTCTCCAGGCTGTCCCAGTCCAGCGACATGTGCGGCCTGATGTTGTTCCACCAGTCGACAAAGTCGTCCATGCCGCAGAACAGGCGGAGCTTGGCCTTGATCTCCCCGTGGTACCTGGATATCTTGCCGTGCGACTGGGGGCGCCCCGCCCCGGCGAGGCGGTGCCGTATCCCCATCCGGACCATCTCCGTCTCGAACTTGGCCCCGCCGCGCCTCCCGCGCTCGGCCTTGCCGGCGTAGAACGGGCTGCCGTGGGCGGTCAGGATCGAGGCGGGCTTGCCGTGGTTCTCGACGGCCTTTCCGAGCACCTCCAAGGCCCCGTCCCCGGTGGCCTCGCCATAGACGCCGAATCCCGTTATGAAGCGCGATGCGTCGTCCATGTACGAGACGAGCCACCCGCCGTCGGGCAGCCGCCTGAAGGCCGCGTGCCACATCGAGTTGGAATACTCGCGCTCGTAGCGGACCCATTTCCGCTTCTGGTCGCCGGGCGGCGCCCCGGAGGGTGGCCCCTCTCGCATCGCGGGGGGCGCGGGAGCGCGGTATATGGGCCTTCCATCCGCGCCCGATCGCCGCGGATCCGCGCCGGCGCCTCCGGGCGCCACGGCGGCGCGCGCCGGCGCGGCCCGTTGCGCGCCGGGCGGTTCCCGCGCGCCGGGCGGGGGCGCGGGGATCCTCCGGCCCGCCGCCCCGAGTCGCCCGGCCGCCCCCGGCGCCGCGTTCCGCCGACTTGCCGGCCGCGGGGTGCACGCTTGCCTCCCCCCCCCCCCCGCCGTGACTTGGAGCCGCCTTGTCGGGCCCGCACGCTGCGCAATCCCAGCCGGACGGCGGGATCCCTTGGCAGTGTGTCGGATTTGCGCCGCCGGCATGGCGGAATCAGAGACGGCGCGCATGCGCGAGGAACCGGCGCGGGGGAAAAGGGGGGGAAGGCAGGCGCATGCGCCGCGAGCGACGATCGTTTTTTTAGGCGCGCGCTCGGGCCACCCCGTGCGCCACACCATAGCCATAATCTGCGACTGCGACGACACCCTGGCGCCCAACACGACGAACTTCCTGCTGGAGCACAACGGGATCGACGCGGACGGCTTTTGGGACCGCATCAGCTCGGACTTTGTGGGGAGGGGGTGGGACCCGCCCCAGGCCTACCTGGGCGAGCTGCTGAGGCTGATGAAGGAGGGGAAGATAAGGCAGGACACGCCGGGCAGGATGAGGGCGCTGGGCAGGAAGATCCGGCCCCACCCGGGGGCCGCCACGTTCATCGCGGAGCTGCGGGAATGGATCGCCGGGGACCCGGAGTTCGCGGGGGCGGGGGTGGGGCTGGAGGGGTACGTCATATCATCAGGGATAGAGGATCTCGTGGGCGGGTGCGCGTTCGCGGGGCAGTTCGCGGGCACGTTCGGATGCAATTATTCCACGGGGGCGGACGGCAGGTACGACTCGATAAAGTCTACCGTCACGTTCACCGAGAAGACCAAGTTCCTCTACGCCATAAACAAGGGCATAGGCAAGAAGAGCCTGCGCAGCCGCCCCTACCTGGTGAACAGCGCGGTGTCGCGCGGCAGGAGGCGCGTCCCGTTCGGGAACATGGTATACATCGGGGACGGCCCCAGCGACATACCGTGCTTTTCCGCGGTGCGGAGCAACGGGGGGCACTGCATAGGGATAATCAACAAGAGGAAGCCCAGGAGGGCGTACGAGCTGGCCCGGGGGAGGAGGATCAACTACGGGATATACTCGGCCGACTACAGGCCCGGGGGCGACCTGCGCCTGGTCCTCAGGACCATCATAACGGAGATCAAGAACCGGATCCGCTGACGGCGGCCCGCGGCCCGCGGCGGCGGTACCAGACCGCCGCGGCGGCGCCCAGCGCCGCGGCGGCGCCGAGCACCAGCCAGAGCGAGTGGGTCACCGGCGGCCCCGCCAGTACGCGGCGGCCGCCAGCGCGGCCGCGCCGAGCCCCAGCCCGGCGTACGCCGCCGCCGCCCCGCCGGCGGCGCCGGCGGCAGCCTCCTCCAGCCCCGCGCTCGTCCTGTCCACGTCGGCCCGCAGCCCGCTGATCTCGTCTATCACCGCGGTGTGCCCGTCGATGATCTGCCGCACGGTCAGGTCCGCCGGCTCGGGAAATTCAATGTACTCCCTCTCGTCCACCTTGGGCGGATGCATGGAAAGGCTCAGCTGCGTGTCCCCTATGCGGCCCAGCAGGTTGGCCTGGTAGTAGCCGGCCTTCGTGGGGACCACGAAGGCGTGGTACTTGCCCAGCACATCGTGGTCGGCCACCAGCGGCAGCACGATCCTCCGGCCGTCCGCCACCATCTCCACCTTCACCCTGCCCTCCAGGCCGCCCACCCCGCGGGCGAACTCCTGCGACATGGCGCATTCCATGGGCTCGTCGATGCCGGGGCACTCGGCCAGCAGGCCCACGAAGATCTCCAGGCCGTTGGGCTCCCCGCTGAACACCGGCTCGTTCATCCACCCGATCTCCAGCCGGTACTGTTCGACCGCGTCTACCGTGTGCGCGTGCGCGGCGGGGGCGGCCCCCGCGGCCGCAACGGCCGCGGCGGCCAAGGCCATGGCGGGCAACATTCCGGGGGCCAACGCGTCGCGGCGGCCCGGAGGCGATAAAAACCTTGGACGGCGCGCCGCGTGTAGACTTACGTCCATTGTGATCTAGGCGTGAGATCGGGGAGCGGTTGCCGTTGCTAGGCGTGGTTTCGGTTTGGACGTAAGTCTACACCGCGCCGCGCATGAGGTCAGCGCCCCCCCCCCCCGCGCGCGGTTCGGGGCGCGGGGCCGCGCAGATAATCTTCGCCACTCCGCGGCCGCGCCCTTGCCGTGCGCCCCCCAAGTCATGACGCGCGCCGCGTGGCCGCGGGGCGCGCCGCGTGGCCGCGGGGCGCCCTCGATCTGCCCGCTTGTCTCGCGGAACGCCGCGGCGCGGCGCGGGGCGCGCCCCGGGGAGTCGTTGGTCGGCTCCGCCTCCGGGCATTGCACGAACGCGAGCGGGGCCGGCGTGACCCGCCCGATCCCGGCCGCCAGCTTTTCCAGCCGCGCGGCGCCCGATCCCGCGTGCCCGCCCGCATCACCTCCATGGCCCGGCGCGGCCGCGCCGGCGGGGCGCCGTCGTCGCGCGTCCGCGGGGCCTCCGCACACGCGCGCGGTGGGCCCCCGCGCGGGAGGCGCGCGTCCGGATGCGCCATGTCCGCAAGCACGCCGCGCGGCCCGCGCGCCCGGCAGGCCCGGCGCTTCCCGCCGGGATCGAGCGCCCCGTGCGGGGCGCGGCCGCCCGAGGTAACGCAGCCCCCGCACCCGCCCATGTGCGCGTCGATCGCCCCGCCGCCCCCGCTCCCGTTGTACGCGGCGAACTTGTTGGGGCCCAACTGGACGGCGCGGATCCGGCCCCGGATCCCGCCCGGCGACGTGCCGGACTCGCCGATTCCCGCCGCCGGCGAGGCGCAGATCTCGCCCATCGCGCCCTCCGCCTCCCGTTCCAGGGCGTCCCCGGCCCGCGCGAGCACGCCGATCGCGGCGGATTTGGTTGCGGGCAGCCGAACAGCGGCTCCGTGGCCCCCGCGACTCCGGCGAACGCCATCCGATGCGGGCGCAGCTCCGCCACGGCGGTCGCCAAGCTCCTGCCGAACGAACCCTTATGCCCGCCAGCACGTCGTCCTCCCTTACCCCCCGCCACGGCGGTCGCCAAGCTCCTGCCGAACGAGCCCCGTTCTGGCAGGCAGGCTACCCTCCGCCCCGGGCGCCTTGCCGCACTTTCGGCACCGCGCCGGCGTCGCGGCGCGCCCCGGAGGCCCCGGCGGCCGGCATGCCCGCGGTGTGCCGCGCCCCGGCGCCGCGGGCTGCCCGCGGCGCGCGGGCGGGCCCCGCTCACGCGTCGGCGTACATGGAGACCTCCCAGGCGGTCGGCGTCTGGGCGAACGCCACGTACTCCTTGTGCTTGAGCCCGGCGTACGTGTCCAGGAAGCCGTCCGTGAAGACTCCCGCCAGGAAGCCGGCGTCGCTGCTCAGCGAGTCGAGCGCGCCCTTGAGGGAGACGGGGAGGGTGCCTATCCCGTACTCGCGCTTCTTTTCGGGGGTGAGCTTGTAGACGTTCTCCTTGACGGGGGAGCCGGGGTCGAGCTTTTTCTTTATGCCGTCCAGCCCCGCGAGCAGGAGCGCGGCCTCCAGCAGGTACACGTTGGCCGTCGGGTCGGGCACGCGGTACTCTATCCTCTTGCTCTTCTGCTGGTCCCTGTAGTACATGGGGACGCGTATGGCGGCGGAGCGGTTCCCCATGCCCCAGCAGACGTTGACCGGCGCCTCGAATCCCGGCACCAGCCTCTTGTACGAGTTGGTGGTCGGGTTGGATATGGGGCACAGCGCCTTTGCGTGGTCCAGTATGCCCCCCACGTAGTACCGCCCGGTCTGGCTGAGCTGCGCGACGCGGTCGTCCGGGTCGTACATGACGTTGGTGTCGCCGGCCCAGATGCTCTGGTGCGTGTGCATCGCCGAGGCGTTGTCCCCGTAGATGGGCTTGGGCATGAACGTGGCCACCTTGTTGCGCCGCTTGGCCTTCACCTTCACCACGTTCTTGGCGGCCACCACGTTGTCCGCCATTGCCATCATCTCGTCGTACACCAGGTTGATCTCGCACTGGCCCGACGTGGCCACCTCGTGGTGCTCCGCCTCTATCCGTATGCCGAAGTACCTGTACAGGTCGTCGCATATGTCCTTGCGGAAGGTCTCCAGCGTGTCCTTTGGCTGCGCCGGGTAGTACCCCTCCCTTATGTCGATGGCCGTGCTTATGTTGCCCTTGGCCCACGGGGACTCCTTGGACTCGATGGAGTAGCCCGACCCGCCGTGCGAGTGGGTGGCCGCGTACGGCGACGGGTACACGGTTATGGAGTCGAACACGAAGAACTCGATCTCCGGCCCCCAGTTGGTGTGGGTCAGCCCCGCCTCGGCGATCCGCTCGGAGGCCTTCTTCGCTATGCCGCGCGAGTCCCTGTCGTAGCGCGACTCGGACGACGCGTTGCCCTCGTACAGGTCGCAGATTATGCGCGCGTTGGTCCGCTTGCCGTTGTCGTACTCGGGGGGCAGTATGCGGAAGGTCTCCGGATCGGGCTTGAGCAGCATGTCGGAGCGGTTGACCGACTTGAACCCGACTATGGAGCTGGCGTCGAGCTTTTCGAGGCCGTGCCTGAAGCTGCCCTCGCTTATGGCGTAGCTGGGCATCCCCATCCGCCGCAGCTCGCCGAAGATGTCGACGAACCAAAAGTCGACGAAGGTCACGTTCTTCTCCTGCATGGCCTCCAGCACGCCCTGCGCGTCCATCGCTTACCTCTCGCCGCCCCGGTACTAGTGCCGTCGGGTCGCGAGTTTTCGCCCCGGCGGTCAACAAAAGTTGGCCGTCAGGAGGGCGCCAGCCGGCGCGCGCCCGAGTACTTTGCGGCCAGCTCGTCCTCGAAGAAGAACTTGTCCCCGAACGCCGGCCTCAGCTCGTCCAGCCACACCGCCTTGTCGTCGTACTCGGCGTAGAACGGCCGGTTGACCCACTCGGGGTTCCTCCCCTGCAGGAAGCGCAGCGAGATCACCCTCCTGCCGCTTATGGTGGGGGCCCCGTCCACCAGGACCTTGCCCGGCGTGGCCGACATGGACGGGCCCCTCACGGTGCGGCCCAGGCCGCTCACCCGCATGTAGGCCTCGCGGAATATGGCGTGCGCCCGCACCAGCGGGACCCCAAAGTAGTGCTGCGCCCCCGTGTCGCGCACGGCGAACATGTAGTACGGCACGCAGCCGAGCCGCACCTGCTCCGTCCACATGGACGACCAGGCGGCGGGGTCGTCGTTTATGTGCGCCAAGAGGGGGGACTGGGTGCGGATCTGGGCGCCCGTCCCGCGGACCTTCCCGATGGCCGCGGCGGCCGCGGCCGTCTTCATCTCGGCCGGGTGGTTGAAGTGGGACATTATGGCAAGGTGCAGCCCGCTGTCGGTTATCTCCCTGAAGGTCGCCAGGGTCTCCTCGGCATCGCCGTCGGTCAGGACCTTGTACGGCCAGTACGCCAGCATCTTGGTGCCCACCCGGATCGTGCGCAGGTTCGGCAGGCGCGCCTCGATCAGGGCGCGCGCGTAGTTCCGGAACATGCCGGCCTTCATGATCATGGGATCCCCGCCCGTGAACAGCACGTCGGTGATCTCCGGGTGCTCCCGCAGGTACTGCACCAGCTGCTCGCCCTCCCGCATGGCGAACTTCATGTCGTCCATGCCGACGAACTGGGGCCAGCGGAAGCAAAAGCTGCAGTACGCGTGGCACGTCTGGCTCTGGCTGGGGAAGAACAGGCACGTCTCCTTGTACTTGTGCTGCATCCCGTACAGTTTTGTCCCGTCGGAGAGGGACGGCACGTTGAGCTCGAGCTGGCCGGCGGGGTGCGGGTTCAGCTGGAGGCGGATCTCGTTCGCGGTCTCGGCTATCTCCTTCCTTCCCGCGCCGGCCCGCAGCTTGGAGGCCATCTTCTCGAAGTGCGCCGGCCGGAGCATGTCCCGCTGGGGGAACGTCAGGACGTACATGGGATCGTTGGGCACGGCGTCCCAGTCGATGAGCTGCTCCACCACGTAGTTGTTCGCCTTGAACGGGAGCACGTTGCCGACCACCTCCATCTCGAAGCGGGTCTCCTCGGAGAGCCGCTCGATCTGCGGCAGCCGCCTGAAGTTGGACAGCGTGTACGAGCCGAGCGGGGGCGACTCGGCCTCGCCCCACACCGCCTCCTGAAGCGACATGCATCGGCGGGGCGGCGATTGTTGTTAAATGTTGGGGTAGCGCCCGGCGCGGGGTCGGCGGCCCCCGCTCCCCGCACGGGGGGCCGCGCCCGCCGCCGCCGAAGGTCACGTTCCTCTCCTGCATGGCCCCCAGCCCGCTCCCCGCACGGGGGGCCGCTCCCCCGGCAGGAGCCCGGCGCGAGGTCGGCGGCCCCCGCCCCCCGGGCGCGAACCCGGATCGGCGGGGCCGTTTTCGCGCCCGCGGCCGACGGGCGCGCGGCCCCGCGCGGGGCCGGGCGGGCGCCCGGGCGGGCGCCCGGGCGGGCCGTTTTCGCGCGCGCGGCGGGGAAGGGGGCGCCCGGGCGGGCGCCCGGGCGGGCGCGCGACCGAACGGCTTTTTTTGGGGGCCGGGCGGGGTGGCGCGGATGGCGGGCGAGGAGATCATAGGGGCGGTCTCGGGGCAGGCGGGGCAGTTCGAGGCGATCTCGCAGCTGCTGGCCACCCACCCCGTCCTCCAGGTGGCCGTGGCCGTGCTGGTCGCCGGGATAGCGGCCACCGTCCTGGCGTACAGGCTGCTGTCGAGGTGGGTGCTCTCCAAGAGGTTCAGCTATACGAGGCCCCACGTGTCCAGGTTCGTCAGGGTGGCGGTGCTCCCGATCTTCGCCATGGTCCTGATAAGCTCGATAAACGCCTACGTGCAGGCGTTCGAGCTGTTCGGGGACGGGGCCGCGGCGGCGGCCGACGAGACGTTCGCCAAGATGCTCAACACCATGAACGCGCTGGTGATCGGCTACGCCGTGGCGCACCTCATACCCATAGCGGTGACGAAGCGCGAAAAGTCCGTGCTGGAAAAGGAGGACTTTGACGAGTGGTTCTCCATGAGGGGCTTTCCGGACGACGGGGGGGACCTCTTCCACGCCATGTACAGGTGGGTCCCCCCGCAGACCGCCCCGGAGGAGATGCCGGCGGAGGAGTTCGAGGAGCGCAAGGGGACCGAGGAGGGGCGGGCGCACCTGGAGGCCTTCCGGACCACCAGGGGGACGCCCATAGGGAGCTACGAGGAGCTGGTGCGCGCCCCGTTCGAGAAGTGGAAGGTCTCCGAGCGCGCAAAGTACGCGAAGTACTACGAGAGGTGCGCGACGGGGAACAACGAGTCCGGCCGGAGGCTGAGGCCGGGGCAGAGGCCCGGGGAGATCTACCCGATAGACACCTGGAGGGAGGAGAAGCGCTGGGGCGGCCACGAGCCCATCGTGGCCGGCGCGCGGCCCCCGGGGTACGCCGCGAAGAAGAGGAGGGACATACCGAGGTCCGCCGCGCAGATCATGCCGGTCGGCATCTTCCTGGCAGTGGCGCTCGGGGTGGTGAGCTGGTGGGGCGTCGACCTCATAGTGCTGGCCACCGCCACCGGCGGCCTGGCCATAGGGATCGGGCTGGCGCTGCAGGAGACCATGCAGAACTGGTTCGCGTACATCATGATACGGAAGGACAAGATAGTGGCCGAGGGCGACAGGGTCGAGCTGGAGACCGGCTACAACGGGTACATACACAAGATCACGTCCAGGGTCACCTACGTGCGGCACGGGATGCGCGAGTCGTACGCGATAATACCCACGCGGCAGCTGGTCAACACGCAGATCATAAACTACAGCAAGGACGTCAAGATGGTCCCGGCGGTGGTCGACGTCGGCGTCTCGTACCTGAACAACCCGAGGCAGGTCGCGGCAATCCTCATCAAGGTGGGGAACCGCACCATGCGCGAGGCCGTCGACAGCAAGGGCAGGCACCTCGTGCGGCAGAAAAAGTGCCCGTACCGCGCGCAGAACAAGCCCAGCTGCGGGTGCGACGCCTCGCTGCACGTGGACATCAGCCAGCCGATAGTCCGGTTCAACAAGTTCAACGACTCGTCGCTCGACTTTGCGGTGTGGGTCTACGTGCGGAGCTACGGCGACCAGTTCAAGGTGAAGACGGACATGAGGATGATCATGTACGAGGAGTTCAAGGAGTACGACATACGGATCCCCTGGCCGATAAGGACCGTGTACCAAGGCGACGAGGCGAGGGAGGCCGAGGAGATAGGCAGGCACGACGGGAAGCGCGGCAAGCTGCTGGACGAGTTCGGCGTGGGCGACATAGCGACGAGCGGGGACGACGACGAGTAGCGGCGCCCGCCCCCGCGCCCTCCCCGGGGAGGGGGCTCCCCTCAAAACTTAAGAGCCCGCCCCCCGCCGCCGATCCGTTGGCGGGGCTGACCGTGATAGGCGAGGGCGGCCCGGAGGGCCTCGCGGGGAGGGTGGCCGCCAGGCTGGGCGCCCGCCTCGTGGAGGCCAGGGTGCGGGTGTTCCCCGACGGGGAGAGCAAGGTCACGCTGGACCGCAGGCCCGGGGCGGGGGGCCGGGTGGTGGTCGTCCAGTCGACCCCGCCCCCCGTGGACTCCAACTTGATCAAGGCGCTGTCGCTGGTGCATGAGGCCTGCCACTTTTCCGACCACGTGACGGCCGCCGTCCCCTACATGGGATACGCCAGGCAGGACAGGCGGTTCCTGCCCGGCGAGGTAGTGACCATGGACGTGGTGGCGCGCCTGTTCGAGGCGGCCGGCGCCTCCCGCATGCTGGTGGTCGACATACACAGCAGCGCGGCCTTGGAGAGGTTCGCCATACCGGCCACCAGCGTCACCGCGGTCCCGATCCTGGCCGCGCGCTGCCGCAGGATGAACCTGGAGAGGCCGGTGGTGGTCTCCCCCGACGCGGGGGGGGCCGCGAGGGCCGCCCTTTTCGCCAGCGAGCTCGGGACGGACTGGGCGGAGCTGAGCAAGCGGCGCGACAAGAGCACCGGATCCGTCAGGATCGCCGGCGCGCGGGGGGCCGGCGCGGCGGGGAGGGACGTCGTGCTGGTGGACGACATGGTCAGCACTGGGGGGAGCGTCGCCGAGGCGGCCCGGTTCTTGGCGGGGCGCGGGTGCGGGAGGATCGTGGTGGCGTGCACGCACCCGTTGCTGGTCGGCGGGGCGCGGGAGAAGCTCGCCGAGGCGGGGGTGCGCAGGATGGTGTGCTGCAACACGGTCGGCGGGCCGGGGAAAGGCGGGGGGTGGATGCGGGAGGTCGACGTGTCCGGCGCGCTGTCCAAGCAGATCGAGTGGTGGGGCGGCCGCGCGCCCGCGGGCCGCTGGCGCGGGCGCCCCGCCGATCCCGACCGGCGCGCGGGCGGCGATCCGTACGCATAAACCACCGGGGCGCCCGGCGGGCCCCATGAGGCTCGTGTTCCTGGGCACCGCGGGGGCGCGGCCCACGGCGCGGCGCGGCCTGCCGTGCGCGTGCCTGGTCACCGACGGCGGCGACGTCCTGGTGTTCGATGCGGGGGAGGGCGCGCAGTTCGCGTACCTGAGGTCGGGCCTGGGCTGGAACAAGAGGATGAGGGTATTCATAACGCACATGCACGGCGACCACTGCCTGGGGCTGGCCGGGCTGTTGCAGACGATGGGGTTGCAGGGGAGGACCGAGCCGGTGGAGGTGCGCGGCCCCGCGGGGATACGCGAGTTCGTCGGCGAGAACGCGCGCATGCTGAACCACAGGCCGCCGTTCCCGCTCGAGGTCGGCGAGGTGGGCGGCGCGGGCGAGTCCCGCTGCTGCGCGGGGGACGGGTACTGGGTGTCGGCGCGCCCGGCGGACCACACCGTGCCGGCGCTCTCGTACCTGTTCGTAGAGCGAGACAGGCCGGGGCGGTTCTACCCGGAGAGGGCCGCGCGGCTGGGGGTGCCGAAGGGCCCCATGTGGAAGGCGCTCCAGTCCGGGGCGGCGGTGACGCTGGAGGACGGCAGGTCGGTCGGGCCCCGGGAGGTGGCCGGGCCGCCGAGGCCGGGCAGGAGGATAGGCGTGTCGGGGGACACCAGGCCGACGGCGGAGCTGGCGGCCTTTTTCAGGGGATGCGACCTCCTGGTGTTCGACTCCACGTTCGCCGAGGAGATGGCGGAGCGGGCCGCCGAGACCGGCCACACGACGGCCGCCGGGGCGGCGCGGCTGGCCAAGGACGCGGGAGCCAAGAACCTGGTGCTGACGCACTTTTCCTCCAGGTACCCGGACGCGGCGGCCCTCGCGGAGGAGGCAGCCAAGATACACGGCTCGGTGAGGGCGGCCGAGGACATGATGGTCGTGGAGATGTGACCGTCCCGGACGCGGCGGCGGCCGCGCTGAAGCGCGCCCGGCGCGTGGCGGTACTCACCGGGGCGGGCGTCTCGCGGGAGAGCGGCATATCCACGTTCAGGGGGAGCGGCGGCCACTGGTGGAAGCGCGATCCCATGAAACTGGACACCGCCGAGGCGTTCCGGAAGGATCCGCGGCTGATGTGGGAATGGTACACGGACAGGAGGGCCGGCGCGCTCGCGGCCCTCCCCAACCCCGGCCACGAGGCAGTGGCGCGGCTGGAGGCCGCGTACGACGACGTGGCGGTGCTCACGCAGAACATGGACGGCCTCCACCAGAGGGCAGGCAGCACGCGGGTGCTGGAGCTGCACGGGAACATAACCGGGATCAGATGCGGGGCGTGCGGCCCCGCCCCGTCCCCCCCGTCCCCCCCGCCCGGCGGCTGGGGAGGCCTCCCGCCCACGTGCGGCCGCTGCGGCGGGATGCTGATGCCGGACGTGGTGTGGTACGGCGAGCCGCTGCCGGCCGGCGTTTGGGAGGAGGCCACCCGCGCCGCCCTCTCGTGCGACGCGATGGTGGTGGCCGGCACGTCGCTGGCCGTGTCGCCCGCCAACACGCTGCCGGAGATGGCGAAGAGCGCGGGGGCGGCGCTGCTCGAGGTCAACCCCGAGGAGACCCCCATGTCCGGCATGATGGACGCGTCCATCAGGGACACGGCGGGCGCCGCCCTGCCTCGGCTGGCCGAGCTCGCGCTGTCCCTGAAGGGGGCGGCGGGCTAGCCTCGGGGCAGCAGGGCCCCGGCCGCCGCGCCGAGGCCGTCCCCGGCCGCGCCGGTGGCGTTGCCTATGGCCCCGGCCGCCGCGCCGGTGGCGTTGCCTATGGCCCCGGCCGCCGCGCCGGTGGCGTTGCCTATGGCCCCGGCCGCCGCGCCGGTGGCGTTGCCTATGGCCCCGGCCGCCGCGCCGGTGGCGTTGCCTATGGCCCCGGCCGCCGCGCCGGTGGCGTTGCCTATGGCCCCGGCCGCCGCGCCGGTGGCGTTGCCTATGGCCCCGGCCGCCGCGCCGGTGGCGTTGCCTATGGCCCCGGCCGCCGCGCCGGTGGCGTTGCCTATGGCCCCGGCCGCCGCGCCGGTGGCGTTGCCTATGGCCCCGGCCGCCGCGCCGAGGCCGTCCCCGGCCGCGCCGGTGGCGTTGCCCACGGCCCCGGCGGCCTGCTCCCCGATCTCCGACACGTCGGCCCCCACCGAGTCTGCCACTTGCGGGACGCCCGGGAACAGCGCGGAGGTCTGGGGCAGGAACAGCATTACGAGGACGGCCGCGGCGGCCACCGCCACGATCAGTTTCAGCATGCCATACGGTCGCGCCCCGGCCTTTTTACCCCCAAGCTAAAACTTTTGCACCGCGCGACTCGAATTTTCTTGAGCGGCCCCGCCCCCCAGCCACTCCGCTATCTCCTCCACGCGGGGGGAGCGGAGGGTCACCGTTATGGGCCCGAGCGGCGACTCGTCCGCCTCGGAGCACAGGGCCACGCGCCCGGCGAACGCGGCCTGCTTGTTGAGGTAGAACCAGGTCTCGGCGCCGTCCATGTTCTTCCGCATGCGGCGCAGGTACGCCCGCCCCGTCCCGCGGGAGCGGATCGCCTCGGCCAGCGGCGCCAGGAACGAGGGCCCCTCGGCCGAGGCGGAGGCCCGGCCGCCGTCCAGCAGGACGTCCGAGCCGGGCAGCACGTTGAGCAGCGCGGCGCCCACCCTGCCTGGGTCCTCGGTGGGCAGCACGTCGCACGAGGCCGTGACGCCGCACCGGGCGGCCGGGACGCGCACCGCTAGCCGCCCCCCCGGGCGGGGGGCCGCGCCGGCCCGTCCAGCCACGCGCGGATTATCGCGGCCGCCCCGTCCACCAGTTCCTCCTCGGTGGCGCCGTTGTTGGAGATCGACTCGTCGGCCAGCGCCATGGGCTCGCTTATGCCCACCCCGAGCTCGCGCGCGTCCCTCTCGTCGAACACGGCACGGCTGCGCGGATCGTCAGAGCGGCCCCTGCAGGAAAGGAACCCGAAGCGCGTGCCCGCCGAGGCGTGCACGGACAGTATGCGCACCTCGCCGATCTTCCCGAAAAAGCGGATCTCCTCGTTGGACCGCACCCCGTCGACCACCACCGCCCCCGAGGCGGAGCCGCGTATGCCGGGCGCCACCAGGGCGGCCACGGCATCCGGCCCGCCGCGCCGCCGGAGATCCAGCATGAGCTCCCCGAGCGCGGGGCCGGTCGCGTCCAGGCCCCGCCGGGCCGCCTCCGCCCTGACGGCGTCTCCCATGTTGAACGCCTCGCAGAGGCCCCTGGCCGCCAGCCCCCTGGCTATGGTCGACTTTCCGGCTCCCGGCATCCCGGTGAGGCAGACTATCACCTTCCTGCCGCCCCGGCCCGCGGACATGCAGGCGCGGCGGGGGCGCGGCGCTATGAAGCTACCGGCGGGGGCGCGGCGCCGGAGCGCGGCGGGGGGGGGGCTGGCCGTCCTGCCGGGCGGGCGGGGGCGCCGGCGGCGGGACGGCGCGATGCCGGCCGTCCTGCCGGGCGGGCGGGGGCCCGGATCGGCCGGCGCGCTTCCGCGCCCGCGGCTCGCGGGCGCGCGGGCCCGCCCGGCGGGGGGCGCGAGCCATTTAATTAGACAGAAGTACAGCGTAAAGCGTGAGGGCGTTCGTGGCGGTGGACGTGGACGGCGGGGAGGCGCTGGATGCCATAGGGCGCGTGCAGGAGGGGCTGGAAAACTTGGGGGAGGAGGGCTCGGGGCGGGCGGCCGGCCGCGGGTCGATCCACTTCACGCTGAAGTTCATCGGGGAGGTGGGCGGCGGGGAGGCGGCCGCGGCGGGGAAGGCCCTGGAGGGGGTCAGGTTCGAGCCGTTCGCGGTGCATCTGGCCGGCGTGGGCGCGTTCCCCAGCGCGTCCAGGCCCAGGGCGGTGTGGGCCGGCGTGGACGAGGACGGGGGGCGGCGCCTGGCCGCGCTGGCCGCGGACGTCGGGCGCGCCCTCGGCCCCGCGGGGCCGGCCGCGGGGGAGTTCAGGCCGCACGCCACCATATACAGGATCAGGGACGCGCGGCGCGCCGGGGACGTGGCGGGGTACGTGCGCGGCCTGCGCGGCGCGCGGTTCGGCCCCCAGAGGATCGGCAGGTTCAAGCTCAGAAGGAGCGCGCCGGGGCCCGGGGGGGCGGTCCACACGGACGTCCTGTCGGTGGGGGCGCGGGCGGCATGACCGCGGCGCCGGCCGGCCGGGTCCGGGAGATCATAGACAGGGAGCGGCGGCGCGCGTCCCCGTCCGGCGCGCAGGTGCGCCAAAAGGCCGAGCTCGCCGCGAAGGCCAAGGAGCTCATAGCGGCCGCGGCGGACGGGCAGCCCGGCGTGGTGGGCATCGAGGAGGGCGGTTCGCACGCAAAGGGAACGTGGCTGCCCGAGTCGGCAGACATCGACGTGTACGTAAAGTTCGCCGCGGAGACCCCGCCGGACGCGTTCGAGAAGGCCGCCCTGAGGATCGGCTTCGAGGCGCTGAAGGACCACGGGCCGTACACGCGGTTCTCCGATCACCCGTTCGTGGAGTGCGTCATGGGGGACACCCGGATCAACTCGGTGCCGTGCTACGACGTGCGGGAGGGGGCGTGGAAGAGCGCGGCCGACCGGTCGCCGTTCCACACGAGGCTGATGGCGAGGGAGCTGGCCGGCGAGGCGGGGGGCGAGGCGAGGGTGCTCAAGCGATTCATGGCGGCCGGCGGCATATACGGGGCGGAGATAGCGACGCAGGGGTTCAGCGGGTACGCCTGCGAGGTGCTGGTGCTGAACTACGGCAGCTTCGAGTCGGTGGCCAGGGCGATGGCCGCCGCCGAGCCGGGGCTGGTGGTGGGCGCCGCCGCCAAGAGGTTCAGCACGCCCGTGGCCATAATGGATCCGGTCGACCGCAACAGGAACCTGGCCGCGGCCATTTCCATGGAGAACGTGGGGCGGCTCGTGCTGCTGTGCAGGGGGTTCCTGGAAAAGCCCTCGGGGGCGTACTTTGGGCGGGGGGCCCGCCGCGGGCGGGGGGCGGGGGCCGCCGCGGGCCCGCTGCGCGACTGCGTGGCGGTCGGGTTCGGGTACGGGGACGGGAGCCCCGATGCCGCGTGGGGGATGGCCAAGAGGGCCGGGGCGGCCGTCGAGACCCAGATGGAGGAGGCCGGCTTCGCGGTGGCGAGGCGGTCGGTCCAGGTCAGGGCGGGCGGCCGCGAGGAGGGGCGCGCCGGGGGCGAGGCCTGGCTGGCCTTCCTGCTGGAGTCGTACACCATACCGGCGCACAGGGTGCGGGAAGGCCCCGCGGTCTTCGGCCGCGAGGCGGCCGCCCGGTTCGTCGCGAAGAACAGGCGGAGGTCCCCGGCCATGTGGATAGGCGGGGACGGGAGGATCATGGCGCTGGAGAGTAGCGCCCACACGGAGGCGGGGAAGTTCCTGGAGGAGCTGCTCGCCGGCGGGCTGGACGGGTCGGGCGTGCCGCGGAAGCTGGCCGCCGGGATCAGGAAGGGCGGGGCCCGCATAGTGCGCGGGGGCGGGGCGGGGCCGGCACCAGTTAAAAGGCAGCTGCTGGATCTGGCCTCCACCGATGCGGCGCTCCTCCAAGTTCCTGCCAGTTGAGGCGCTGGCGGGCCCGCCGTACTCGGGAATCCTGGCGTACCCAGGGCCCGCGGGGGCGCGGACGGTGGCGTCGCGCCTCGCGGAGTTGGGAAGGCTGGGGGTCTCCGGCGTGCGGTTCGAGGGCCCCGCCCGCGTGCGCGGCCTGGACGTGCTGGGAAAGGGGCACTCGGGGGTGGTGGTGCTGGCCCGGGCTGGCGGGAGGGCGCGGGCGGCCGCCCTGAAGATCCGGCGGCTGGACTCGCCGCGCCGCAGCATGCTGGGGGAGGCGAGGCTGCTGGGCGCCGCCAACAAGGCGGGGGTCGGGCCCGCGCTGGCCGGGGCGAGCAGGAACTTCCTGGTGATGGAGCTGGCGGAGGGGCGCACCATAGGCAGCTGGATGGCCGGCGGCGGGCCCGCGGGCGCCGCAGAGGCGAGGAGGGCGGCCAGGGCGGTGCTGGAGGACTGCTACCGCCTGGACGCGGCGGGCCTCGACCACGGCGAGCTGAGCAGGATACACCGGCACGCTGTGGTGGGCGGCGGGGGGAGGACGGCCGTGGTGGATTTCGAGGGCGCCAGCGCGGGAAGGCGCGCCTCCAACGTGACCTCGGCGGCGCAGGGGATGTTCATAGGATCGGGAATGGCCGAGGCGATGGGGCGCCTGGGCGCGAGGCCCGAAAAGGGCGCGGCGGTGCGGGCGCTCAGGGCCTACAAGTCGGAGGGGACGCGGGAGAGTTTCGAGGGCGTCCTGGGCGCGCTGGGGCTTTCCCCGCGCGGGCCGCCGGCCCCCGCGGAGCGGGGCGCCGTGGCGAGGCACCTCTCGGGCAGGGACGGGCGGCTGGCCGCCGTGGTCGGGCGCGTGGGCGAGTACCGCATGCGGCGCGCCAGGAACAGGTACGAGTCGCTGGTCCTGGCCGTCATAGGCCAGCAGCTGTCGGGCGCGGCGGCCGGCGCGGCGGCGGCGAGGTTCAGGGCGCTGTACGGGGGGCGGTTCCCGCGGCCCGGCGCCGTCGCCGCCACCCCCGAGGCCGCGCTGCGCGGGGCGGGGCTGTCCGGGATGAAGGCGGCGGCGATCGCCGGCCTCTCCGCGAGGATCGAGTCGGGGGCCCTCAGGCTGGACGCCCTGCCCCGCATGCCGGACGAGGACGTGGTCGGCGAGCTCTCCGCGGTCAGGGGGGTGGGCAGGTGGACGGCCCAGATGTTCCTCATGTTCGCGCTGGGGCGGCTCGACGTGCTGCCCGCCGGCGATCTGGGGCTCAGGAGGGGGATCATGCTGCTGCGCTCGGCGGGCAGGCTGCCCTCGGAGGCGGAGGCGGAGAGGGAGGCCGAGGCGTGGCGGCCCTACAGGAGCGCGGCCACGTGGTACCTGTGGAGGTGGCAGGCGGCGGAGCCCGGGATGCTGGCGGGCGGCCTGGCGGGCGGCTAGGCCGGCTTCGTCCCGCGGGACCTGGAGGAAGCGCGCCCGGGGGGCGCCGTTTCCGCGCAACCGCAAGCTAGGCCGGCTTCGTCCTGCGGGACCCGGAGGCGGCATCGAATGCCGGCGGGCGGCTAGGCCGGCGGCGCGGGATCGGGGTCGGCGGCCCCGTCGTCCTTTTTGCCGCCCGTTTCCGGGGAGCCGTCGCCGGCCCGGGGCTCGGGGGCAGCGGTCTCCTCGTCCTTTTTGTCGCTTTTTTTCCAGATCTGGATCTGCCCGCCGTACACGTCGCCGCCGTACGCCATGGGGGGAATCTGGCCGTAGAACCCCCTGCGGCCGGTGCTGAAGACCTTGGCGGGAAGGGGCACCTCGTACTCCTTGCCGTCGGGCATCTTCAGAGTCGCAAAGACGTACTTGGGCTCGTCCTCGGCGGCCATCCTTACCTACCCGCCCTGCTCGGCCGAGTCCCTGACCTTCTTTACCACGCAGTATTTCTTGAGGCGATCCCTGAGGCCCATGGCGGGCGGCGCCGGCCTCCGGTATATGTTGATTTCTAGCGCGCGTCCCACGCATTCCGGCCGGCGCTCGGGAGCGTTCCGCCCAGAAGGTGGGACCGGCAGGATTTGAACCTGCGACCTCTAGCACCCCAGGCTAGCATCATAGCCAAGCTAGACGACGGCCCCTCGCACGCGCTCGCCCGGCCGAAATTATTAAACCGTTGGATCGCCCCGCCGCGCAGGCCCGGGCAAAAACCGCGGCCGCGCCCGGCAACGGCACGCGCCCCCCTCCGGCCTGGCGCGCGGACGCATTTTCGGCCCCCGGCGCCGGCCGTTCGCGCCCGGAATGGAGGCCGCGGGGCGGGAGGATCGTCCCGCCGCGGCGCGCGGCCGGCCGGCGCTAGCGCTCCTGGGATACGGGCCTCACCAGTATCTCGTTGACGTTGACGTGGGCAGGAGACGCGACGGCGAACCGGACTGTCCTCGCAATGTCCTCCGCGGCGAGCACGCCGGCCTTTTTGATGCTGTCCACGAATCCCGAGAGCGACTCGTCGGTTATGGTGGAGCTCAGCTCGGTGTCGACCGCGCCGGGCTCTATGGACGTGACGCGGATCCCCGCGCGGGCGCTGAACTCCTGGCGGAGCCCCTCGCTCAGCGCGGTCACCGCGTGCTTCGTGGCGCAGTAGACGCTGCCGGACGGGAACACGATCCTGCCTGCCACCGAGGACACGTTGACAATGTGGCCCGAGCCCTTCTCCGCCATGTGGCCGATCACGGCGGCCGTGCAGTACAGGACGCCCTTTATGTTCACGTCCACCATCCTGTCCCACTCGTCCACCTTGAGGTTCTTGAAAAAGCTGAGCGGCATGAGTCCCGCGTTGTTCACGAGTATGTCTATCCCTCCCCACTTTTCCACGACGCCGGCCATGAAGGACGCGCACTGCTCGCGCTGCGTCACGTCCAGGTATCCCGCGTGCGCCAGGCCGCCGGCCCCCCCGATCTCGGCCGCGAGCGCGTCCAGCCTGTCCGTCCGCCTGGCGCAGATCGCCACCCTGGCGCCGCAGCGCGCGAGCTCCAGCGCGGTGGCCCGCCCTATCCCGCTGCTGGCCCCCGTGACCACGGCCACCTTTCCCTCCAGTTCCGCCTGATCGCGCGCCTTTCCCCCGGCCGCCGCCCCGTCCGCCTGCTCCACCGCGCCGGGCCCCGCGCGGATCTCTAAAAAGGTTGGCAGCGGCCCGGGCGTAGACTTGCGTCCGTCGTGACCCAGGCGCGGGGTC
Source organism: uncultured Candidatus Cenarchaeum sp. (assembly GCA_958295735.1). Taxonomy (GTDB): domain Archaea; phylum Thermoproteota; class Nitrososphaeria; order Nitrososphaerales; family Nitrosopumilaceae; genus Cenarchaeum. The sequence goes on along the minus strand of OY282369.1, from coordinate 1,343,898 downwards.
GGGGGCGGTTTGTTGCCGCCGGGCGCGGTTCCGGTTTGGGCGCAAGCCTGCACCGGCCCCCGGCGCGGGGCCGCGCGCCCGCGGGGCGGGAGCGCAAAAGCGGCCTCGCCGATCCGGATCCGCGGCGGCGGGGCGGGGCGGCGGCCGCCGGGGCGGGGCCGCCCGCCCGCATCCCGGGCCGGCGGGGACCGCCCCGCATCCAACGATACTTTATTACGAGCGCGTGCGGGATCACCCGCGTGAAGCTGGAAAGGTGCGCGTACTGCGGCGACGACACCGACTTGCCCTTCGAGTGCAGCTATTGCAGGGACCCGTTCTGCGCCGAGCACCGGCTTCCCGAGGACCACAGGTGCGTGAGGCTGACGCAGATAAGGGCGAGCAGGTTCGGCGAGAGGAAGGTCGTCAGGGACGGGGGGCGCGACAGGCCAAGCCTGCTCAGGCGGGTGTTCGGAAGGTTCAAGGGCTGATCAGTACTGCTGGCTCTTTGCGGGGTCCAGCCACGACCGGCGCGCCTGGAAGAACAGCGCGGCGGCGAGCGCGGCCAGCACGATCGACGTCATCCAGTGGGCGGTGATCAGCGTGACGTACGCCACCGCGAACCCGGCCGACACGGCCCCCTGCGCGGCGAGCTTCGTCCACGCCGCCAGGCCGGCCGCGCGCGAGGCAACCTCCACCAGGAACAGCCCCGCCACGGGGTATACGGTAAGCAGCAAAAAGTCGATCACGTCGACGTCCAGGTGCGACACGTTCCTGCGCGCCCCCGGCTAGCCGCCCCACCACTCCACGCGCGCGGCCATCCCCTTGGCCACGAGCGCCTGCGCGTTCTCGCGCGGGACCGTCGCGATCTCCTCGGCGCGGAACGGGCCGTACCTCCTCATGTCCGCGCCGACGAGCCGGTCGGTGTCCCGCAGGAACAGGACCGTGGACGTGTCGGCCTTGTGCCGGCGCGCCGCCGCCGCGAGGAGCAGCGACCGGCCCCCCCGCATCGCGCCCAGCACCTGCGCGCGCCGTTCCTCCTCCGCCGCGCCGGCGTCCAGGATGAACTTCTCCTCGTCAAGCAGGCGCGCCAGGCCCGCCGCGGGCCGCGGGGCGCCCCCGCGCCGCCCGGCCTTTTCCAGCCGCATGTCCAGCAGCAACGAGGCCAGCGAGGAGGCCAGCGAGGCCGCCGCCGCGTTGATCGCGTCGGCCGGCCCGTCGTACCGCGCGCGGCCCAGCCTGCCCAGGAACTCGGCCGCGGACCGGTAAAACTCGGGGTCGAGCTCCTGGATCGCATCGTTGTCGGCCTCCCTGGCTACCGCCCCGTGCAACGCGCCCATGCCGATATCCGCCGCCACCGCTCCCCCCGCAACCAATCCTTAAATGGTGGGTATTTGTGTTGCCCCGCACAGGTGCCCTACAAAGTCAGCCACGGCAAGCCGCTGGAGCTAAAGTATTCGGCAGACGAGGTGTTTTCAATGATACAGCACGAGGGAATCCGGTTCATAGACCTCCAGTTCACCGGCCTGACCGGCCGCTTCCACCACACCACCATATCGGCCAACACCTTCACCCCGGAGCAGATGCGGGACGGGTTGCCAAAGCTCGACGGCTCGTCCATAGTGGGCTTTACCAGCATCGACGACTCCGACCTGGTGCTCAAGCCCGACCCCAACACGTTCGCGGTGGTGCCCTGGTACGAGGAGAACAAGACGGCCCGGCTGCTGTGCGACGTCTATTGGGGCGAGGACCGCGGGAGGCTGGAGCGGGACCCGAGGGGAATAGCGCAGGGGGCGGAAAAGTCCGTCAAGTCGGCCGGGTTCGACTTCAGCGCCTGGGGGCCGGAGGTGGAGTTCTTCGTGTTCGACAAGGTCCACTGGGACGTCCTGACGCCGTACAAGGGGCAGTCGTACGCCATAGAGTCCGACGAGGCGCCCTGGAGCCAAAAGGGCTCCGGCTACCCCATGGGGCTGCAGGAGGGCTACTACCCGAGCACCCCCTCGGACACGCTCACGCCGTTCCGGAACGAGTGCGTCAACGTACTCAGCGAGAGCTTCGGCATACTGTGCGACAACCACCACCACGAGGTGGCCACCGCCGGCCAGTGCGAGATAGACATCCGGTACGACTACCTGACGAACGCGGCCGACTCGACCCAGTCGTACAAGTTCGTCGTGCGCAATATCGCGAAAAAGTACGGCAAGATCGCCACCATGATGCCCAAGCCGATCTCCATGGATTCGGGGTCCGGCATGCACACCAACGTGAGCCTGTGGCGGGGCAAGAAGAACGCCTTCTTCGATCCCGATGCCGACATGGAGCTCAGCCAGGCGGGGCGCTACTTTTGCGGCGGCATACTGGCCCACGCGAGGGCCCTGTGCGCCATATCCAACCCGACCACCAACTCGTACCACAGGCTGGTCCCCGGCTACGAGGCGCCCGTATACGTGGCCTGGAGCGGCAGCAACCGCTCGGCGATAGTCAGGGTCCCGAGGCACTTCAAGGGGGCCGGCTACGCCGTCCTCAAGCGGCTGGAGTTCCGCGCCCCGGATCCCTCCGCCAACCCCTACATGGTATTCTCCTCGGTGCTGGCCGCCGGCCTGGACGGCCTGAAGAAGAAGATCGATCCGGGCGACCAGGTGCAGGAGGACATCTTCAAGATGACCAAGGCCGAGAGGAAAAAGAGGGACATCGGCGTCCTGCCGGCCAGCTTGGGCGAGGCGCTGGACGAGATAGAGAGCGACAGGAAGTTCTTGGCGCCCATATTCCCCGGCGACGTGGTGGAAAGGCTCGTGGAACTGGGGCGCCGCGACCAGAAGGAGATAGCCAGCAGGCCCCACCCGCACGAGTTCTACCTGTACTTTGACGTGTAGCGGGGGCGGGCTCCGCCCGCAGGATCTGCCCGCACTTTGTCGGGTGGCGGGGACGGGCCCGCGGGCGGCGCGGAGCGCCGCGCGGGGAAAAAGCCGCGGGCTCAGAACCTGCCCGTGAGCAGCAGTATGAACGTCAGGGACAGCGCCATCAGGCCGAACCCCGCCCCGAAGTACGTCCCGCGGCCACTGTTCGCCGTGGATGCCTTGTACACGAGGATCGCCCCGCCCAAGCCCAGCGCGAGCACCAGCGTCCCCGCTACTACCCCTTCAAAGCTGGCCCCCGACACGAGGGGATGGAAGAACCCCGCCAGCAGCACGAAGAATACGCCCAAGTAGGCGTACTTCGCGCCGCCCGCGAGCCTTCCGACAATCTGTCCCTCGGCCAACCGCCTGGCGGCGGGCGGTAGCCAAATAAACTTTTGAGTGCGCCGGCGGTACGAGGTCAGCACCCCCCGCTCCTCGCGCGCGAACCTGGATCGGCGAAAGGCGTTTTCACGCCTGTGATTGGCGGGTACGTGACCTCATACCGCCGGCGGCGCGGGTTCGGGTACGTTGCGAACTGGGCGCGGGATTGGGTGGTGGTTTGCTTTGCTGGGCGCGGTTTCGGTTTGGACCAGAGTCTGCGGCGGCGGCGCCTGGCCGCGAACGAAAACGGCTTCGGCCGGATCCGCGCGCGCGGCCGAAAATTAACGAGTTGCTTGGTTGTGCTGGATCTGTCGCGCGTGCGGCCCCGTCACATGCCCATGTCAGGCATGCCGCCGCCCATTCCGCCCATGCCGCCGCCGCCCATTCCGCCCTCGCCCCCGGGGGGCGGGCCGGCGGATTTCGCGGTGGCCACCACGTCGTCGATGCGCAGTATCATGCACGCGGCCTCGGTGGCGGAGGAGACTACCTGCGACTTGACCGCCAGCGGCTCAATGATGTCGCCGGCCTTCATGTTGGATATGCGGGCCTTCATCACGTCGATGCCCGTCCACTTTTCGCCCTTCAGCTGCCTGGACCTGAGGGACGTGAGGGTGTCAATCGGATCCATTCCCGCGTTCTCGGAGAGCGCCAGCGGTATGGACTCCAGCGAGTCGGCGTACTTTTCTGCCGCGAGCTGCTCCCTGCCCGCCAGCGACTTTGACCAGCCGCGCACCTGCGATGCCGCGTAGGTCTCGGGGGCGCCGCCGCCGGCCACCACGGAGGGAAGCTCCAGCACGTCCTTTACCACCATTACGGCATCGTGCACCGACCTCTCGGCCTCGTCCACCACGCGCTGCGAGCCGCCGCGCAACAGGATGGTCACGGACTTTGGATGGCGGCAACCCTCCACGAACACCCAGCGGTCCTCCTCTATCTTGCGCTCCTCCACGCTCGCCGCCGAGCCCAAGTCCTTCTCGAACAGGTCGTCCAAGTTGGTCACGATTCGGGCCCCCGTGGCCTTTGCCAGCTTTGACAGGTCGCTTTCTTTTATGCGCCTGACTGCCTGTATGTTGGCCTTTGCCAGGTAGTGCTGGGCCATGTCGTCTATGCCCTTCTGGCACAGGACCACGTTGGCGCCGGACGCTATCACCTTGTCCACCATGGTCTTCAGCATGCGGTTCTCCTCGTCCAAGAACGACTTTAGCTGCTGGGGGTTGGAGATGTTTATCTTCGCATCCGTCTCGGTCTTGCTGATCTCTAGCGCTGCGTTGAGCAGTGCGATCTTGGCATCGGCGATCCTTTTGGGCATCCCGCCGTGGACTATCTCCTTGTCCAGCACTATGCCCTCGACGAGGCGCGAGTCCCCGACGGAGCCGCCCGCCTTTTTCTCCACCTTCACGTCGTCCACGTCGACGGCCCGGCCCTCGCCGTCCTTGTCGGCCACCGCCATGACTGCCCGCACCACGAGGTCGGTAAGCAGGTCGGAGTCCTTCCTGACCAGTTTTGTCTGCATGGACGTCTTGGCGACCTTCGCGAGGATGCCACGGTCGTCGGGAGAGACCGCATCGGCTATCTCCCGGAGGGCCTCCTCGGCCTTTTTGGCCGCCTTCCTGTACCCGTCGACGATCACCGTGGGGTGCACGTCCTGGGCGAGGAGCGACTCGGCGTTCTCCAAGAGGGAGCCGGCCAAGACGACGGCGGAGGTGGTGCCGTCGCCCACCTCGTTGTCGGTTGACTTTGATATCTCCACGAGCATCTTGGCGGCCGGATGCTGGACGTCGATCTCCTTGAGTATGGTGGCGCCGTCGTTGGTTATGGTAACGTCACCCAAAGAGTCAACCAGCATCTTGTCCATGCCGCGGGGGCCCAAGCTGGAGTGCACGATTTCGGCGATTATCTTGGATGCGGATATGTTGTTTTTCTGGGCGTCGCGCCCCTTGGTCTCCGAGGAGCCCTCCTTTAGCAACACCACCGGCATGGTGCCCTTTGACGAGGCCTGGACGTTGCTCATGCTGTGGGGGCCGCATAATTCCCTTTTTATATTTTGTTAATCCGGTAGTCCGTCTCATGCCCCCGATTCCGGGGGCGCGCCCGTGGGGCGCCGTTTCCGCGCAGCCGCCTGCTCCCGTCCGCCGGAAGGTCATGCTGGACGAGGCGCGCCCGTGGGGCGCCGTTTCCGCGCAGCCGCAATCGGGGCAAAGTGCCCCAGCCGGCGGCCGCGGGGCGCGCCCGTGGGGCGCCGTTTCCGCGCAGCGGCGCCTGGCCGGAGCGCCATCAATACCGTTTTAAATGCGGGCGGGCACGGCGGCGGCATGAAAGCTTCGGCGGCCGCGGGGCGCGGGGCGCGCCCTGCAGCCGCGGGCCGGACGGCCCGCGCATCCTACGCCGGCGTCTTCGCCGCCCTCAAGAAGCACCACGGGTGGTTCGGCGAGTCGCTTCCGCTCATAGCGAGCGAGAACGTCCCGAGTCCCGCGGTCCGCGAGGCGCTGATCTCCGACTTTGGGAACCGCTACGCCGAGGGCTGGCCGGGCGAGCGCGTGTACGCGGGCTGCGCGTACATAGACGAGGTGGAGGTCGAGTGCGCCGCCCTGGCCCGCAGGCTGTTCAGGGCGCGGTTCGCCGACGTCCGCCCCGTCTCGGGGGTGGTGGCCAACCTGGCCGTGTATTCCGCCTTTTCGAGCCCCGGCGACGCCATGCTGGCGCCCTCCATCCCCGCGGGGGGCCACATATCCCACGGGCGGCGGGAGCACGCCGGCACGGCCGGCCTCGTCCACGGGCTGGACGTCGAGTTCTACCCGTTCGACCCCGAGGCGATGAACATCGACGTGGACGGGACGAAGAAGAAGGTGCGCGGGCTGAAGCGGGGCCGCGGGGCGCCGAAGATAGCCATGCTCGGCGGCTCGCTGTTCCTGTTCCCGCACCCCGTGAAGGAGCTGGCCGGCTTCCTCAAGGACAGCGGCATGCACGTGAACTACGACGGGGCCCACGTGGCGGGCCTGATAGCGGGGGGCCAGTTCCAGGACCCGCTCCGGGAGGGGGCAGACACGCTCACGGCCAGCACGCACAAGACGCTCTTCGGCCCGCAGGGCGGGATGGTGCTGGGCGGGAAGGCCCACGCCGAGGGGATCAAGAGGGCCGTCTTTCCGGGCCTCACGAGCAGCCACCACATACACCACATGGCGGCCAAGGCGGTGGCGTTCGCCGAGGCCGCCGAGTTCGGGGCCGCCTACGCCAGGCAGGTGGTCGGCAACGCGAGGGCGCTCGCCGAGGCGCTCAGCGCGGCCGGCTTCCGGGTGCTGGGCGAGGCCGGCGGCTTCACGAGATCGCACCAGGTCGCGGTCGACGTCCTGGCCCACTCGGACGGCGGGCGGGTCGAGGCGGATCTCGAAAAGGCCAACATAATAGTCAACAGGCAGCTCATCCCGGGGGACATCAGGGCGGGCCGGCACTACATGCACCCCGGCGGGATCAGGCTCGGGGTGGCAGAGGTGACGAGGCTCGGCATGAAGAAGGGCGAGATGCGCGAGATCGCCTCGCTCATGGGGCAGGCGGTCATCGGCGGCAGGGACCCCGCCCGGGTGCGCTCGGGGGTCCGCGCGCTCAGGAAGGGGTTCCAGAAGGTGCGCTACTGCTTCGACGGCAGGCTTCCCGCGTACGAGTACGTCAGGCTCAGGTAGGCGGGGGGGCGGGGCGGCGGCCGCTACTCCGCAAAGTCGGTGAGCAGCGCTTGGTCTCCCGAGCCGCTCCCGAAGACCAGATCGATCTCGTCGGCCAGCGCCGCGATGCGCCCCTTCTGGTACCTGCCCACGTCGTACCTCTCCACCAGCCTCTTGGCCAGCTTTAGGTACTTTTCCACGGACGGCCGCGTGATGGTCTGTATGAGCCGGTACCCGCACCGGCACTTGCCGGCCAGCGGGGCCCGCCGGTAGCTGGTGCCGCACGAGGTGCAGCGCAGGTTCTGCCTCGCGTACGAGCGGAGGTTCCCCATTATGTCGGGGACCAGGTGAGTGGATATGACGTTGGACACGATCTCGGGCGTGTCGACGGCGCGGATCAGGTCCGCGTTTCGTACCTGCAGGTCGAACTTGTCCAGCATCGAGCCCAGCGTGGAGTAGGCGCTGCGCGGCTTGGAGGCGGTCAGCGCGGAGGTCGCGTGCGTGAAGCGGTACCCCTCGAACTGCCCCCGCGTCCCGAGGCGCGACTTTATCACCTCGACGCACCGCACGTCGGATGCCTTGCTGCCCGCCGCCGCGGCCGCGTAGAAGCCGGCCGGGAGGGACCGCACGACCTCGAGGTTGTGCGCCTGCGGCTGCGACTCGTGGGGCAGGACCAGCGGCTGGATCAGCAGCGGCGCGTCCATGAGGCCGCCTATCCTGTCGGAGAGGAACTGGCGCGAAAAGTTCAGCAGCGCGTCCATAAGCAGCATTATCGAGTCGGCGTCCCCGTCGGCGTCGCGCCGCTTGGCCGAGTGCCAGTTGGGCGTGCCGAAGCAGACGTGCGTCCGCGCGTACCCGATTATCCTGGCCAGCACCCCGACCGAGGTGTGCGGCGCCAGGCCGACCACGAGGTGGCCCACCAGATCCTCGGGCCCCGAGACGCCGTAGAACCGCCCCTTCCCGTACAGCTTTTCCAGCTCCGCATCGATGTACCCGCACGCCTCCACCAGGTACCGCCCGCTCTCCTCCGGGATTATCACGTCCTGTACCTTCAGCTCCACGGTCTGGTCCGGCTCCTCCAGCGGCCTGCCGTCCGCGTCTTCCCCGTACCCGAGCTCCCTGAGCCGCTCCACGCCGGTGCCTATCCACGAGGGCCGGAAGTGGGTCAGCGGCGAGTTGGTCGCGTCGAACCGGACCGTGCCGTCCTTGAACACCGTGAGGCCCCTGTGCTGCCTGATCAGCCCCTTCTCGAACGGCTCGGCTATGCGGTCCTGGCCGATCAGATCCCTCACCCCCTTGAACGGCTCCTTGGCGCGCAGCCCGACCCGCTCCTGGGCGGCCAGCAGCCGCCGCTTCAGGGGGAAGGCCCTGTACGAGTGGGCCAGCGCCGGCTTGCCGCAGCGCGGGCACTCGCGGCCGTCCAGCGCGGCCTTGCAGGACGGGCACGCGAGCGCGACGCCGGCCTTCTTGCCGCAGTCCGCGCACAGTATCCCCACGGACGGCTCGCCGCACTCCCCGCAGATGCGGCTGAATATGTCCGTGTAAAAGTCCGGCTGCGCGGCGGCCTTGAGCAGGTCGCGCATGGGCCCCCCCTTGGGCCCCACCGGGAAAAGGCAGTGTATGGGCGGCTTCATCTGCCTCGGGGCGGCCTTTTCGGGCCGGCCTATCCTCACGCCTATGGCCGTCGAGAACTTTGCCCTGACCCGCACCCCGGACGAGCGCGAAAGCATCTCGGGTACCTGCAGGCCCTCCCGCTCCGCCGCGTCCACGTCGGGCGGGCGCTCCAAAAGCAGGGCGGAGAGCACTGCCGCCTCCTCGCCCTCCGCCGTGGCGCCGCCGCCGGGGGACGCCGCGTGGGGCACGCCGAGCTTCTCCAGGACCGGCTTGGCGTCGGGGCCGAACGAGAGCTTTCCGGCCTCCGCGGTCCCGGGAGCGAGCAGCGGGCGGAGATCCGCGGGCGCCACAAGGTCCCAGTAGAACAGGTGGCGCGGGTGCAGCGGGACCCCTAGGTCGCGGGAGAGCCGGATCGACTCGCCCGCGGGCGGCGGGCGCCCGCGGGCGGCGGACCCGGCATCCAGCGCGGCCAGCAGGCGCCCGCGGGCGGCGGACCCGGCATCCAGCCCCTCCGCCATCTCCCTCACGTCCGCCTCCCAGAACTCCTCCACGTACCCCGACGGGACGAGCCGCGCGTTGTTCTCCAGGAAGTCGCCGAACGAGACGAGCGCATCCCCCAGGTGGAGGATCTCGGCTATGCTCCCCCTCAGCCGCGCCCCGTGCGCCGCGTCCCTTACCCTCACCACGTCGCCGCTGTCCAGCCTCACGACTGGCGCGTCTATCGAGTCGACGAACGCCACGGTCGCCCCCTTTCCCGGTATGTCCGTCTTGATCTGCGTGCCCACGGTGACGGTGTGGTCGAGTATCTCGGCCACCGCGGGGTGGAACCCGACCGACGCGAACCCCGTGTTGCACGCCCGCCCGTAGCGCAGCCGGAACCCGCCGGGCCTGCCCGGCTGGGACAGCACGGAGCGGCCGGCGATCACCTCGCGCATCCTCTTGGCCGCCGCATCCTCCGCGCCGTCCCCCGCCTGCACGGCCCCCCTGAGCCGGCCGAGCCATTCCCAGCCCTCCATCTCGTACAGGTCTATGCGCTTGAGGAGTTTTTTGGACCGGCCGATCAGCCCGTCGTTGAGCACCCTGAGCGCGCCGCCCCGCACCCTGTCGGTCTTTATCCGGGCCATCCCCTTGTGGTTCACCACCTCGTAGGGATCGGTGTCCACGCCGTCAAGCTCCACCGGCAGGTTCGTGATCACCGTGACCACGTCCTCGTCCAGCACGTGGTACTGGAAGCTCGCCGCGTCCCGCTCGTACACCCTGAGCTCCTCGACGAACCGGCCGGCCTCGTCGTCGAACGAGTTGGCCTGGTAGCGGGACAGCCCGGCGGCCTTCCTCACGTGGTCAGCTATCAGCATGGTGACCGCCGACTCGGTCCCCCCGGCGGACCGCATGGGCCCCGCTATGGACACGGAGAGGTACTCTGACCCGTCCTTGTTGCGCTTGGTGACCACCTCGGAGATCCCCTGGAGGGGGGCGATGGTCACGCCCTCCGTGACTATGGCCAGCCCGACGCGGACGGCCAAGTCCAGCCGCTCGGCCAGTGGGGCCCCGTCCGGGACGTACTTGCCCAGCGCTATCTCCTTGGAGAGCGTCAGGGCGGTGAGCTCCTTCCCGTTGGACTTTAGCAGCTCGCGCAGGGGCGCCGCGATGTCGATGTCGTGCATCTTGGAGACGCGATCCGCCAAGTCGAACGCGATCTTGGGCTCGACCATCGCCGAGGAGTCGGCCAGCGTGGCCTTGGCCGAGGCGGCCCTCTCGAACGCCGCGTACGTCCCCGCGGCCATCTCCGAATAGTACCGCGAGTACGACTCGGGCATGTCGATGCCCTCGATCCTGGCAAGGGCCGCGTTCCCCCCGCTCATCGCGCCCCGCCGGTTGCTGCCGGCCGGCCGCGCGCGGGGCGCGGCGGGAAAGCCGCGTTCCCCCCGCTCATCGCGCCCCGCCGACCGCCTTGGCCATGGCGGACAGCCTGGCCATGCCCCCGCGCCCTGCCTCCAGCATGGTCCCGACCACCACCACGTCCGCGCCGGCCTTTGAGAGCCTGCCCGCCGTCGCCGCGTCCCGGATGCCGCCGCCCACTATCAGCACCCCGTCGAACGCGGCGCGTACCGCCGCGACCATCTCCGGCCTGACGCTGGCCGCCGCTCCCGAGCCGGCCTCCAGGTACACGAACCGCATCCCGAGGAACCTGGCTGCCAGCGAGTAGGCCGCCGCGATCTTGGGCTTGTCGCGGGGTATGCCCCTGGCCGAACCCACGAACCACGCGGTGGTCCCCTCGCCTATGACGAGGTAGGCGGTGGGGAGGGCCTCCAGGCCGTACCGCAGCACGCTCGGCGCCCCCAGCGCCTGGGCCTGCGTGATAAAGTGCGGGTGCTCCGAGTTCATGAGCGACGTGAACAGTATCGCGTCCGCGCCGGGGACCACGCCGGCCACGTTGCCGGGGAACAGTATGGTCGGTATGCCAACCGCCCCGCGTATGCTTCTGACAGCGCCGGCCGTCTCGGCCTGATCGGTGACCGTCGAGCCACCCACCAGCACGGCCGATGCGCCCCGCTTCTCCGCCCGCGCCGCAAGGTCGGCCGCGGCATCCGCGCCGGAGACCTCCGAGTCGACCAGCACGAAGATCAGCGTCTTTTTTCCCTCCAACTCCGATCGTATGCGGGCCTCCACGCCGCCCTTTAACATGAAGGGCCTTTGGGGAACGGGGTTTAAACTGTACGTTTGCCCCCGCGCGGATGGGGCGCTTTCGGCCAAGGATCCAAGCGCGCCGCGCTCCCGCCGTTTGGTCCTGTTCGGAGGCGCCGCGGCCTCGCGAACGAAGAGTTAATTGTAGCCGCGCATACAGATCTGTATAGCTATGGCCGAGTCGTCTGGGTTCAATTTTAACCACATCATACGCAAAATCATAGAAAAATCATTGTTTACGGAGCGGCAGGTTGAGATTCTCCTCAAAACCAAGAACATTCGAGACGTCCAGTTCGGGATGAGCCGCGGCGCCTACTACAGGCAAGTGGGCCAGTCAAAGGAAAAACTGGCGGCGTTCTACTATACCGCGGTGCTTTTACACGGGCTAGGCGTGCTTTTGCCGGATGATCTTGACGTGATGTCAAGGTTGGCAGAGCAGGTTTCCGTGATAGAAAGCAGTGATGTGTTTCCAGAACGTAGTGAGGAGGTGCTTGACGTGATTGAACGCGTCATAAAACAGGCGTGCAATGTGTGATTTTGCGTGTTCGTGGCGCGGAAGCGAACAAAAAGCGTGGCGGTTTTGTGAGCCAAATGTCACCTAACATGTGAGTTTTTGTTGATGTAACAGGTTAAATCACCGTACATCTAGGCATACGTGATGGCTGAAGAGGTGCTGACGCCTTGGTTGGTCGCGGCGGTAGCCTTGGTGTTCCTGGCAGGCGTGCTCGGCCCCCTCGTCTATTACAGGTTCAAGCCAGTCGCTGAAGAGACAGTCCGGAAGGACGCGCCTGGCGGCGCGGAGCGCCTGGAATACTACGAAAGGCAGCTTATTGACCTAAAGATACGCTTGGATGCGATGGAGATGGGCATGATGACGCCTGCGGAAGAGAAGGACGGCGATGCGCCGCCCGATCGCCCCGAGCACGGGGCAGAAGGAGCGGTGAAGGGTGATGCTCCGGGGCAGAAGGAGCGGCCAGCCAAGGGCTCAAAGCCGCCCACGCCTGCGCCCGCGTTGCTCCCCAGGGCCGCCGATGTTACAAATCACGTGTTGCGTTTAATCACAGACAAGCCAATGACATCACGCGACATTCAAATCACAGTGGGGCGCACTAGAGAGCATACGTCAAGACTGATGAAGCATCTCTACGAGAGCGGCCTGGCGGAGCGAAGAACCAACTCAAGACCGTATGCCTATTTCATAACTGACGAGGGCCGGCGGAGGCTGGGTTTGCCGGAGGGCGGCGCCGGCGGAGCCTCTGCCTAGTCCGTCCGTCTGTCCGTCGCCATTCCCCCACACCAACATTTCCGGCAGTGGGCGGCGCCGGCGGAGCCTCTGTCATGCCCGCGGGCGGCTGGCGCCTGCGCCGTCCCGTCGGGGCAACTCGCCCAGCTACGCCCAAACCCGCCGGCGCGATGCAGGGCGCGTTCCAGCAGTTGCCGGCGGCCGGCGGGAGCTCCGGCGGCCGGCGTCCCGCCGCAGCGGGGACGGCCAGGTTGCTGACAAGACGTATGTGGTGTTTGTGCGTGTTTTGTGTTTATTCGAATTTCATAATGACGTATAACAATGGTTTATATTATTAAGAATACTATACAATAGTATGGGAGCCGAGGCCGAGGAAATGCTGGTAAAAATAACCGCGGCGGGGACGATCTCCATCCCCAAGCGGTATCGGAGGTACATGGACATCAGGGGCGGAGACTACGTGAGAGTGGTCCTGCGCGGGGATAGCCTGGAAGTAAGAAAGGCGACGATCACCTAGACGCGCATGCAGGTCGGCGGAGTTGTGGTTTTTGCATAATTCTCGTGTTTTTTCAACAGATCTGCCAAGCATCCCATGATAGATTTGTAGGATCCTGCTCCTAGGGGCGGAAGGGGCGACCTGTCCAAGCCCGCAGAGGGCAAGCGGCCGGTTCGGCGCGTGGGGGACACGGAACACGCGGGCCGGGAGGGTTTCCGGCAGGGAAAGAGGCAAGGCGTCCAGGATGCGCCGGTGGTTTTGCACGCATGTTGAAGGATGCGGGGAATGAAATGCCGGCTTGCCCTGCCGGGCGCGGGTTTGGCGGTTTAAACGCCTCTGCCGCAAGCCCTGCCGCCGGCGCCGCCTCGTCTTTTATACCAACCCCGCCCGTAGCCGAGGGCGATCTACCTGGCCTGCGGAACCGGCCTTAGTATCTGGTACGACCACTCTCTGCCGGCGCGCGCCCTCTCCAGCCTGCTCCTAGCCGCAAACCGCGACAGGTACGTCGATATGACGCTGTGCTTGATGGGCTCGTTGTACTCGTCCTCGTATTTTTCAAGGATTTGGGAGGACGTGAACCGCCCTACTGGGAACTGCCGGTCGATCACGTGCCATATCTTTGACCCGACCGATTTCGGGGCGGCCTCCTGCCGCTCGTCTTCCACATCCACTATGTTCATCATCTCGAATATCTTCAACACCTTCTCCCTCGTGACGTTTCCCTCCACCTTGATGTCATACCTCGCCCCGTCCGCATCCTCCACGTCTATCCTGATCCGCTTCCTTGCCATGCCGCTTACGTTGGAAGCCCATACAGATGAACTGATCCATCAAGAGTTGTTAAGAGGATTGTCTGTTAATGTTGACCTCGTGTGCCACGCCTGAGCCGTTTTCATGCCTTAACTGGGCCGGCAGGAGGCTACAAGGGCGTGGCGGACGATCCACGCCTAGAGTGGAAATGAAGGGGTCAAAAACCGGCTTTTAACACTGTTAAGAGCGCGCTTAACGCCTAGAGTGGAAATGAAGGGGTCAAAAACCGGCTTTTTGACCTGTCCATTAACACACCATTCACTACTGTTAACTAGAGCATCCAGTGACCCACACACCTTCATTTCCACTCTCTTCTTCTTCTTTTTTTTTTTTGAAAAGGAGGGGGAGGGGAGGGGAGGGGAGAAGGAAGGCGGAGTGGAAATGAAGGTGTGTGGGTCCGTGCTGGCCGGCCGGCGGGGGCCGGCGGGGGCCGGCGGGGGCCGGCGGGGGCAGCGTCGGTTCTGGCGCGGCTCGGCCAAAGAGGTGCCGGCCCCGCCGGGCCGGCGGGGGCCGGCGGGGGCCGGCGGGGGCAGCGTCGGTTCTGGTCAACTAACTTGAAGCGGTTGGTGAAACTAGTGGACTAGGCTGGTTAAGAGCGGGTACGGGGAAAGGCATGCGATGGCCGTGCAGGATCCGGTAGAAAAGATGCTTGATGCGGCCCAGAACGGCATGTCGTTGTTGGTGGACAGGGAAAAACTCCATTTCACGTACATGCCGGACGTCATACAGCACAGGGACACGGAACAGGAGATGGTCACGCAGTCGCTTCTCCCCATATTGAAGAGGTCAAGGCCGTCGAACCTGCTCGTGTACGGCAAGCCGGGAACCGGAAAGACGTTGGTGGTGAGGAAGGTGCTGTCGAAGATACGGGTGAGGGTGGCGAGGACGGACTTTCCGATACGGCTGGTGTACGTCAACGCAAAGGAGGAGACGACCACTTATGGAATACTGGTAAGTTTTGGCCACCAGTTGGGGCTGTCGGAGAGGGATCTGCCGCCCACCGGCCTGTCGATAGCGGAAGTGTTCAGGAGGGCGCTGGTCGCGGTAGGTTCGGGCGGGATAAACGCCGTCCTGGTGATAGACGAGATCGACTACCTAGTGCACTTGGCGGCCAGGACAAAGAACGACGTCCTGTACCAGCTGACCAGGGCCAACGAGAGGCTAAAGGCCGGCTCGCTGGCGCTGGTGGGCATCTCCAACGATCTCACGTTCAAGGAGAGGCTGGATGCCAGGGTGCTCAGCACGCTGGGGGAGGAGGAGATCGTGTTCACGAATTACACGGTGGAGCAGATAAGGCGCATACTTGAGGACAGGATAGGCGGGGCGTTCGTGTCGGGGGCGGTCACGCCGCCGGCCCTCAACCTCTGCGCGGCCATGGCCGGCTCCCAGCACGGCGACGCGAGGAGGGCCATAGACCTGATGAGGGTGGCAGGGGAGATGGCCGAGAGGGAGCAGTCGGGGACGGTCACCGAGGGGCACATACGGGCCGCCGCCCAGAAGATAGAGGAGAACAAGGAGGTGGCCGCCCTGCGCTCGTACCCGCTCCACGAAAAACTCCTCATAGTGGCCATCATGAGGTCGGGGGGCTCGTCCACGGGCGAGATCTACGCGGCGTACAAGGAGCTGGCCAGGACCCTCAGGCAGGACGCGCTCACGCAGCGGCGGGTCACCCAGATGCTCAGCGAGATAGAGGTGTCGGGGATCATCACGTCCCGGCTGGTGCACCAGGGGATGCACGGCCGGACGAAAAAATACAAGCTGGCGATCCCGGCGGAGATCATAAAGTCGACCTTCGAGGGCGACCTGACGCTGGGCGACGTGGTCTAGGGGCCGGCGGCGGGCGGGGCCGCCCCCCCGCTCCCGACCACGTCCCTGCCTTCCGCGAAGTCCTTGTAGAAGACCCTGAAGGTCTTGAGGTTCACTATTATGGCCTGGCAGGGGGTGGGCTCTTGGCCGACGCTCACTTGGAAGGGGGTCCGCGACTGCCACGTGCCGGCGTTGATCATCATGACGCCGCGGTACATCCCCAGGCCGGTTATGTGGACGTGGCCCATGTGGAGTATGTCCGGCGCCTCGTCCATCACCAGCATGTCCTCGCTCTCCGGCGCTATGGGCGTCTGGCTGCCGAATATTGGGCTGTAGTGCCTGGCCTCCAGCAGGCGGCGCATGGCGTCGACGGGCTTGCTGTAGCTCAGGCCGGGCGTGGTCTTTACCAGGTCGTCGATGCTCTGGCCGTGGAACATGGCTACCCTCACCCCGTTGAGGGAGATCGTCGACGGGTTGCCCAGCATGAAGACGTTCTCCCTGCTGCGCAGGCCGGGGCAGTGCTTCTTGGGTATGGCCGGCTGGGGCAGGGCCCGCCTTCCCGGATCGTGGTTGCCGGGGATCACGAAGATCTTTATCCTGTCCGGCACCCTGCCCAGCAGGCGGTCGGCCTTTTCCAACTGCTCCTCCAGCGTCTGGCACACGAGCTCCTTGTCCTGGTTGGGGTAGATCCCCACGCCGTCCACCAGGTCGCCCCCGATCACCATGAAGCGGATCGCCTTGGCCACCGGGTCGGGGCCGCGGAGCCACTCCGCCAGCTCGTCGAACTCCGCCTCCATGAAGTACCTGCTGCCCACGTGCAGGTCGGAGAGGAAGATCGCGTGCGCCTCGGTCTCGGACCTGCCGGACCGGTGGTCGGAGACGCCGGGGAACATTATCTCCTTGGCCACCAGCCCGCCGTTCCTGCCGGGAACGGCCTTGGCCATCACGAACTGGTCGTTGAACAGGCCGTCGGCCTCCCCCTTGGCGCCCCCCTCGAAGGCCACAAGCTCCACGGTCCCGGTCGGGTCGTCCAGCACCACCTTGGTGGCGCTCCTCTCCACGCTCTTGCTGGATACGAGGCCGCACACGTACGCCTCCTCGTCCCGCTTGACCTGCTTGGCGGCCGCCGCGGTCTTGAGCAGCTTGGCCTCGGGCCTGCCCGCCACGAGCTTCTTCATCTTTTCATACCTGCTGGCGAAGAGGGCGTTGTACCCGGCGGCCCCCTCGGCCGAGGTTATGTGCGGGGTGGGGTCGGAGAGCACGTCGTGGTCGTTCCCGAGATCGGTCCCGGGAGGGGCCACCAGCCCCAGGAACGACTCCAGATCGTCCCGGCTGATCATGAACGGCCCCCTCCGCGCCTTGGCCCTGACCAAGCCCCTGATGGCGTTCCGCGCCACGCTCGGCTCCATGCTCTCCATGCTCTCCAGGGCATCGGGGTGTATCTGGAACCCCCTGTTCAGCGCGTAGTCCAGGGCGGCTATCAGGTCTCGATCCAACGCCGCCCGCGCGCGCGAGTTCTAATTAAACCCGTTTGCCGCGCAGGCGCGCCGGCGGGCCGCAGCCCCCGCAGCCGCCGATCCGGATCCGCGCCCGGCGCCGGCGGGCGGCCGGGCGGCCCCGCGCGCAACAACACCTATAGCCGCTCCGGGCGCGGCCGCGCCGTGTGGCTGACCTTCCCCTCCCCGCCGCCGGCGGGCGGGGCCGGAGGCGGCGCGCGGCGGGAGCCTGACGCCGGCGCGCGGCGGGAGCCTGACGCCGGCCGGAGGCGCCTGCTCTTGTTCTTCCTGGCCACGGCCGCGTTCGCCTCGGTCTACCAACTCGGCGCCATGAGCGACGTGGGAGAGGAGGAGGCGGAGGCGTTCCTGGAAGAGTTCGGGAAGATCGTGGAGGGGATCGACGCGGTCGGCATCTTCCTCCACAACACGTCGCTGGCCCTACCGATGTTCCTTCCCGGATTCGGCATCGTCTGGGGGATGTTCTCGGCCTGGTCCACGGGGTACGCGTTCGCCTCGATCGCCGCGGCGAACCCGGTCGCCCTAGCCGGCATCCCGCCGCTGGCGGTGCTCTTCCTGTCCCCGTTCGGGCTACTGGAGCTGGCCGCCTACTCGATAGCCGTCTCGCGGAGCTTCCTGCTGGCTGCGCGGCTACTAAGAAGGAAGCCGCTCATGCCCGTCCTGCCGGTTGTGGGCCTCGAGGTGGTCGCGGTGGCCGGCCTGCTTCTGGTCGGCGCGCTCGTCGAGTTCCAGATGATCGAGTCCCTCATGGCGGGGCCCGGCGGCGCCCCGGCCGTGCTGGTCCCGGAGGATCCGGGAGGCGCCTGACCGCGCGCGGGGCGCGGCGGGAGCGGACAGTGGTGGCCGCCGGATCATCAACAGCGGCTTGCCCTGTGTTGCCCCGTACGCGTGCTGAGGCGGCAACATCCGCCACGGATGCCGTCGCGTCTCCCGGCGTGGTTCAAACGATCCGTAGATCGCGCTCAATGGTGCGCCGCGGCGGCGGCGACGGCGCGCCGCCAAGCGGTAGTCCCGGGTTCACAACCTTTATCAACGCGCTGTACTGTGTCGCGGCGGCGTGGAAAGTGCGGCGGCAGCGCAGCAGCTACGAGAAATGATCGCCAACCTGTCGCTGGTGCGCGCGGAAGAGTCAATACTGCTTGCCTCTGGGGACCGCTCTGACCACTACTTTGATCTAAAGCAGGTGATGGGAGATCCCCGCGGCATAGGCTTGCTCGCGCGCCAGTTCCATTCCCGGATACAGCGGATCGGCGGGATCAGGTCGGTGGGCGGGCTCGAGTCCGGCTCGATCCCGATCTCGACGGCTATCTCGCAGTACAGCGCCAGCGCCGGGGGCGTTGCCGTCTCCTCGTTCTACGTGCGCAAACAGCCCAAGGAGCACGGCCTTTCCAAGTGGATCGAGGGCGTGCTGCTCTCCCCCGCAGTGTTGGTGGACGACGTGGTCACCTCTGGCAGTTCCGCCCTCAAGGCGTTTGAGACGCTCAAGGGGGAAGGCGTTGAGTCAACCAATCTAGTTGCTGCGGTGTACCGCGGCACCCCCGAGGCCAAAAAAAGGCTTGAGGAGGAGAACGGGATAAAGATCGACTGCCTGTTCCGCGCGTCCGAGATCCTTGAGGCCCCCCAACAAGTGCGGTCCCCTTCCCCTAGCAAGCTATAAACCGATCCGCGCCCGGTAGCCCCGATGGGCGGGGCACCGTGAGGCAGCGCGCTGCAGTGCCGGCCCTTTCCGCGCCGCTCGCGTTGCTCTTGGTTGCCTTGGCCTGCGGCGCCCCCGCGCCGGCATCGGCCCAGCCGCTGGGGCCTGGCGCGTCCTACGTGCTAGAGGCGACCGGCTTCGCGGCGGGCGGGGCGGAAGCGGCCCCGTCCGGGTTCGAACTGGTGCTTGTGGTGGGCGCCGCGGCGGCGGACACCGGCAGGGCCGCGGCATCCATAGGCGGCGGCCTAGTCACGCTGGGCGGGGAAGAGTACATGGCCGCGGACATGACCGGGACGTCCCTGCGCGGAGGCAAGCTGCTGAGGATCTCGGGGACGGCGGTCCCCGCGGACGGCGGGGAAGGCGTCACGCTGGGCGTGCTCGGGAGGCTGGCGCACGACGGCGGCGCGGACGGCGGCGCCTCCCTGTACGCCCTCACCGGGAGGATCACGGAACACGACGGCACGAGGCACGACGTCCTGTACGTCGCGAGGGCCTCCGGGTTGCGGGCCGCGCCCCCCGCCCCCGTGCCGGCGGCGGCCGAAGGCGATGCGCCCGCCACGACGATCCGCATCCTGCCCGGCTCGTCGGAGCGCGGCCGCGGGGCCACGTACGCGGACCAGGCCTCGCAGGCGAGGACCGCGTCGGGGGCGGGCTACGTGGATCCAGACAGGCTCTCTGTGGAGCCCGGCACCCCGTTCGTCATATCCAACGGGGACAGCGTGGCGCACACCCTGGCCAGCGGCTCCGGATCCAGCTCGACCACGCGCGGCGCGTTCGTGCTGTGCGAGGGAGGCGACGACAAGCGCGCCCCCGGGTCCAGCTACGTGCAGTCGGACTGCTCGTACACCCTGGACGGCCGCGTCAACACCGGCCCGATCCCGCCGGGAGGCGAGGCCACGGTGGTCCTGGAGGAGGCCGGCTTTTACCGCATGATCGACCCCGACTACCCGTGGATAACCATAACTGCCTACTCGTTCCCCGCCAGCGACAGCCAGATCATCCGGCACGGCTCCAACCCGCACAACTGAGCTAGGCCGGCCGCCCCCTGCCCGCGTACGACTCGGGCTCCACCTCGCCGATCACCACGACGCACATGTCCGAGAACTCCCTCCCCTCCAGGTCCCCCACGGCGCAGTCCGTGCAGGCCTCGTCGGCGGTGGTCAGGCGCTCGTAGACGCGCGCGCGCAGCCCGCCGACGGGCGCGCCCGCCTCCCTCAGGTAGGCGGCGGCCTCGGAGGGCATGAAGTTCTTCTCCGGGTCGCGGGGCCAGGGCCTCGGGACCAGTATCACGCACGTGCCGCCGGACACCGCTGCCAGCATGTCCCTTTTCTTCTCCTCTATGGGGCCGCTCACGTGCATCGTGATCACGCGGCACTTGTCCAGCGGGACGGCCGCCCTGGCTGCGGCGACCTGCACCGCGCTTATCCCCGGCACCAGCCTCACGCCGCCGAATATCTCGGCCAGCCTGTCGACCACCTCTGACTCAGAAAAGCTCACGTCGCCGGTGAACGGCACCACCACCCTGCGGCCCCGCGGCCCCGCGGCCAGCTCGCGGTAGGCCTCCTCCTGGTCGCCCATGGTGATCTCGCGCACCTCCTTGCCGGCCGTCAGCCCCTCTATGGTCTTCAGCGTGTAGCCGTACCCCACCACCACGTCGCAGCCGCGTATGGCGGCGGCGGCCTCGCCGGTCAGGCACTCCGGGGATCCCGGCCCCACCCCGACGGCGGCCACTTCGGTCATGTGGTCACCGTCTGCCGCTCCCTGACGAACGCGACGAACGGCTCCCAGTCCACCCTCATGAAGCCCGTCGGCTCCTTGGCCGGGTACTTCACCCAGTCCTTCGCTATGGAGTACTGGAACTTTTCCCTCTTGCCGCCCTTGTCGTACTCCAGCTCCAGCACGCTGCCCCACGCCTTTTCGCCGAAGCCGATCTCCAGTATGTCGTCGAACGCGAGATGGGTGTTCTTCGGGTTCTTGATGTCCCGCCCCAGATCCGCCTCGCCGTACCCGTCGTGCAGGATCATCGTGCCGGGCGAGCGCAGCAGCTTGAGGGTCTGCCTGGACACTACGGACGTCCACCACCTCTTCTTGGCCTCCGTCTTGTGCACGAAGGACAGGTGCCTGTCGGTCAGCACCAGCATGCCCTCCCTCCCGCCCACCGCGAAGAGCTTCCTGGCCTCCCTCCACACCGAGACCAGGTGCGCCCTGATCTCCTCGTCCCCGTCCATGCGCGCGGGGCCGGGAGGCCCGCTCGTTAAAAACAATGCGAGCCCCCGCTCGTACGAGCCCCCGCTCGTACACACTTGCCACCCCCCCAGCTGCACCTTGGGGACGCCCTGGCTGGCCCGCACGTCGCGCAATCCTAGCCGAACGGCGGAATCCCTTGGTTGGTGGTACTAGTATGGCGAATTTGTGCCGCGGCATGGCAGAATCAGAGACGGTGGCGGCGCGCAAGGAACTGGTGCGGCGGGAGGCGGGATGGGGGGGGGGGAGAGGAAGTAAGTGTGTACTCCCGCTTCGTACGAGGTCGGCAACCCCATCTTCGCAGGAACGAATCCAAACCAGCTAGATCGTTTTCATGCGTGACGCTGGTACGTGGCCTCGTACTACGCGGGAGCAGGCCGCGGGCGGAGGTGCCTCTGCCGCGGGCCGCCCGTAGCGCCGGGGCGGATCCGCCGGACGCCCCCGCCGCTTGGCCCGCCTCCGCGGCCCGGCCGAGCGTTGCGAGACTGCGACGATGCGGGCGCGGAAGGCGCTCGAGAGTAGCCGGCACCCCGCGCGGAGGGCGCGGGCGATCCCAGCGGGCCGGACAGAGGGCGGGCGGGCGATCCGTTCGGGCCGGCTTCGAGCCTCCCCGGGGATCTCCCTCGGCCGGCGGCGCTCCCGGGGCGGAACCCGCCTCGGCCGGCGGCGCGGACGTCTCCGGACACGCGTCCGACAAAATCCCCGCGCGCAAAGAATCTCCTAGCGTGGCACGGCACGGTACTGCGGGCGCCTGCCGGTGCCGGACTTGGATCGTTCGACCCCCGGATCTGCCTCCAATCTGGCGGGCCGGGACAGACGGGTGCGGGGCGTGCCTATGGCGCCTTCCTGAAATCTATGATCTTGTCAAGCGCCGACTCCACCTCGGCCGGTTCAAAATGGGGCTTTTCTTCGCGCATGATGGACAGGATGTGCCCCTTGTCCATCTCCGACTCCTTTCCTGCAGGCAACATGTACCAGATCGAGGCGAACAACTCCAGCGTCCTGTGGCCGGGGATCTCACCGCCCAGCAACCGCTTCATCCGTGACACCACGCCCGATTCGTCCTGCACAAGATCCGGCGCAGAGTCAAACCGGCCGCTCTCCACGCCCGAGTACAGCGCCGCTGTCAGCTTTGGCGAATACGGCCCGTAAATGTACCAAGAATACGGATACGATCCGCCGGCCCCGAGCTCCTGTGCCAGATAGCCGAGTTTTTGCAGGCGGATGCGGTCTACGAGCCTGCTCAAGCTTATGGGCCCCATGCTGCGGAGTATGCGCAGCACCTTGTCATTCTCTTGCGCCGACAACGCCACGACATCATTTGGATCACTTATATGCGTTTTCCGCATATATACTAACATCTGATCAAACATACGGAGTCGGCTATCTGTCTCTGTCAAGCGTGAGGCCATACCAACGAATGTATTTTCACGTGTGTGGCGGCAGGTGCACGAACCCGCACTGCGCTTTGGTGTAGCACCGGCCGATTTCGCGGCTAGGCGGTGGAGGAATTTGAGTGCATGCCGAGCCTCTCAACATCGCTGAAAAAGGCATCTTCGGAGTCGTGCGTCATGGTCAGAGACTCGAACGGGTGGGAAGTGGTCGTTCCGCGAACGTCTTCGGGCGGGCGGTACACTATGACCTTCTTCATGTGGTCGTTGGCTCTCGTGATCTCCTTGCTCGCGCCCTGTGACTGGATCCCGTTGTAGAACGGGCGGCACACCACCAGATGCGTGGCAGAGTCGACTAATGTGTAGTCTCTTGCGGCGATCTGGTTTCTCACACCCCCGTCCGCTTCCTCGATCTCGCGGCGCGGCAACCGTATTGGGAACTTGACGGGTTCGCCCATCTCGTCTTCAAGGCAAAGAGGCCACCTAACGCCGTCCGCTGTTTGGATATCCCCGTCGCCATGTTCCGGATCGTCCTGCTGGTTCAGGGCCAATTACACGCACGTCTCGTCCATGGTCACGGGATCAAAGATCACTAGTCCGCGATCCTTGGCGATCTTGTGCATCCGGGTCCTAAGCCGGTTGATCTCCTTGATTCCTCCTTGCGTCTTCCTAGACTCCGTGCTGGGGTACGACAGATAGATTCTGGTCTGACCGGGCTTAAAGATCAGGTTGTGGAATGTCTGGTGCGGATGCCGCACGGAGATCATGTAGTTAGAGACGGGCTTGCCCTCCCAAGCCCGTTCGATGGGGCAAATGTGCCGGGTACGAGGTCACGTGCCCGGCAACCACGGGCGTGAAAACGATCTCGCTGATCTGGATTCGTGACTGCGGAAGGGGGGGGGGGCTGCCGCTGCCCCCGCACTCTTCCCCCCGCGCGGCGAGCGGGGCAGGCCGCTCTTCCTCCCGCGCGGGGCCGCTTTTGGGCGCGGCCCGGCGGAGGACGCGAGTCGGCACGTCCCGCTGCGGACTCACGTCCACCGTGATCGGAGCGTGAGATCGGTGGGCGGTTTGCCGTTGCTAGGCGCGGTTTCGGTTTGGACGTAAGTCTGCACCGCCCGCTTCCAGATTGGCTTTTATTTGGCGCCCCGCTCGCCCCCGCGACGAACCGCCCCATCCTCGCCCTCGCGCTGCTGGCCGCCGCCTCGGCCGCCCTCCTCTCCCCGCAGGCCTCCCACGCGCAGGCGCAGGACGACCGCATGGTAGTCCTCGAGACGGCCGCCGGCAGCATCGTCATAGAGTTGTTTCCCGACGACGCGCCGAACCACGTGGACAACTTCGCCGAGCTGGCGGGGTCGGGATTCTACGACGGGACGATATTCCACAGGATCATACCGGGCTTCATGATACAGGGCGGGGATCCCAACACCCGCGCCGACAGCGGCGTCGGGCCGGGCCGGTGGGGCACCGGCGGGCCGGACCACGAGGTCGCCGCGGAGTTCAACACGATCGCGCACGAGCGGGGGATCGTCTCGATGGCCCGCTCGGCCCACGTTGACAGCGCCGGCTCGCAGTTCTTCATAGTGCACCGCGACTCCTCGTTCCTGGACGGCCAGTACACGGCCTTCGGCCGCGTGGCCACCGCCGGCAGCCTGGAGGCGCTCGACGCCATAGCGGCGCTGCCCGTCATGGTCAGCGACGCCCCGGAGGACCGCGGGCCTGCCGAGATATCGCGCGCCTACGTGACGGACCGCGCCTCCCTGCCCGGGGAGGACCTGCTGGATCTCGGGGAGCCGGCGCGCACCGGCGACGGCGACGGCCCCGCTCTCTCGACCTCCCCGCTCGCGGCCGAGTCCGGCTCGTACTCCAGCGAGGAGTTCGGCATAGCGTTCGAGATCCCCGAGGGGTGGCTCGTCCAGGAGAGGCCGGAGCCGGAGCCGGGCACGCCGGACGTGGTGGCGCTCGGGCCGCGCGGGGACGCCGGCGGCCCCCCGCCCGCCGTGTCCGTGATAGTGGAGCCGAGGAACGGGACGGCGCTGCCCGACAAGGTGGCCGAGAACGCGGTGAGGCTCGGCGAGCTGGCCGATGCGGGGCTGCTCGAGGTGCTCTCGGCCGAAGGCGAGGAGCGGGGCGGGATCCAGGCGTACCGCACGGATGCGCGCAGCCACTTCCCCGTGGCGGGCCAGAACGTCTCGGTGCTGTTCCGCGAGATCGTGCTGGAGGGCGGGGAGAACTTCTACACCCTGACGTACAGCAGCCCCGAGGACTCGTTCGAGGACGGCCTGTACAACTTCGAGGCGGTACTGTCCTCGTTCGAGATGCCCGACGAGCCCCCCCGGCCGGGCCCGCAGGGCGGCGGCTGCCTGGTGGCCACGGCGGCGTACGGCTCGGAGCTGGCGCCGCAGGTGCAGGCGCTGCGCGAGGTCAGGGACGGCCTCGCGGCCTCGGCCCCGGCGGGCGCCTCGCTCGTGGCCGGCTTCAACGCCGCGTACTACGCGTTCTCGCCGGCCGTGGCCGACATGCAGCGGGAAAGCCCCGCGTTCGGCGCGGCCGTCAGGCTCGCGATCGCGCCGCTGGTGTGGGCGCTGTCCGCCGTTGCCGGGGGGCCGGGGGACTAGGGGGCGCCCGCGGCCCCTGCTGCCGCGCCCGCCGCAGCCGCCCGCGCCGCGCGCCCGCTACCAGACGTCGTCCACCTCGTCGAGCTCCGCGTACTCCAGCTCGGCAGGCTTCGTGACGAGCTTCAGCCGCGCTATGTCCCTGTCGAAGAACACGTCGATGGTCCAGTCGAGCAGCACGCGGATCCTCTTGTCCGCCCGCGGTATCTTCGACAGGTAGACGTTCCTCCACAGTGCCCACGCCCAAAAGCCCGCTATGTTGAACCCGAACAGCGAGGCGATCCCTGCCCTCTTTCCTATCACGGCCATCTGCCCCCTCGACTTGTAGGAGAACGGCGACATCTTGCCGCCCCGCATCAGGGCGTGCAGGTTGCGCGCGGCCGTCTTGGCCTGCGCCTCGGCCAGCTGGGCGGTGGGCGGGTACGGCCTACCGGTGCGCGGGTCGGCCAGCAGGGCGCAGTCGCCCACGGCGAAGACGCCGGCGAACCCCGGGACCCCGAGGTTCTCGTCCACCACTATCCTGCCGCCCTCGGTCTTGAGGAGCGACCTCTTCACGGTGTTGGGGGGCGTGACGCCGGCGGTCCACACCAGCGTGTTGGTCATGATGACGCCCCCTTCCTTTTCCCCCTCCCCGGTCCCGCGCACCTCCACCTCGCGCCCGTCGAACCCGGACACCGCCGTGTTCAGCCGTATGTCTATGCCCCTCTCGGACATCTTTTGCCGCGCGAACGCGGCGAGCTTTCCGCTGAACCCCGGCAGTATGGACGGCATGGCCTCCAGGACCGACACGCTCACGTCGCCGCGGCCCACGTTCGGGTAGTGCTTGGCGGCGTCGTGCAGCAGGTCCATGAGCTCGCCGGCCGTCTCTATCCCCGCGAACCCGCCGCCTACGACCACGAAGGTCAGCAGGCCCCTCCTGCGTATGGGATCCGTCTCGTTCTCGGCCTGCTCCAGCATGTCCACCACCCTGTTGCGCAGCAGCACGGCGTCGTTGAGGGTCTTCATGGTGTACGCGTGCTTTTCCACGCCGCTCATGCCGAAGAAGTTGGTCTGGCTGCCCAGCGCCACCACCAGGAAGTCGTAGTGTATGGAGATGCCGCGCCTCTGGCCGGTCCCCCACACGTCCACGATCTTGCCGTGCGGGTCTATGTTCCTCACCCTCCCCTCGTAGAACGTGGCCCCCCCGCATATGGTCCTGATCGGCATGACTATGTGCCGCGTCTCTATGGTGCCCGAGGCCACCTGCGGCAGCATGGGGGTGAACAGGAGGAAGTTGTCCTCGCTCACCATGACGATCTCCACGCCCCCGTCCCGCCCCAGGCTGGCCTCCAGCCGGCGGACGCACTCCACGCCGGCGAAGCCGCCCCCGAGGACGAGCACCTTCTTCCTGCGCCGCCTCGCCGGCATGCTCAGCGCCCCGCCGCCGCCGAGCGCAGCGCGTCGTACGCCCTCGCCGCGTGCTCCCGCTCGAAGGTGATCACCATGTCGTCCCTGCTAAAGTACGCGTCCACGAACTCCACGCCGCTGCCGTGCAGCAGCTCCACCACGTGCGGGCCCGCCTCCGTCCTCCTCTCCGCGGGGACGGTTATCCTCAAGCGCACCAGCCCGGCAGCCCCGAGCGTCCCCTGCCCGTGAGGGATGGAGCGCACCGCGCGGCGCGCCCCTTCCAGATCCTCGGTCAGCAACCGGAACGAGCCCGGCAGCCCGAACAGGTCAAAGTCCTCCGCCACGCCGGAGAACCTCTCCAGCAGGTCGGCCACCGAGCGCCGCCCCCTGGCCCCGCCCCCCTCCACGCGCACCTCCACCACGCCGTCGGTCAGCGCTATCCTCGCGTCCTTGAGCACCGGCCCGCCGGGCGCCTCCGCTTCCGCCCCGCGCGTGGAGTCGGCGTGCCTCTTGATCGCCACCACTATGGTATTCAGCGGGACCGGGTGCCCGCCGAGGCGCACCTCCACATCCGGCCGGATCCTGGCGGCCAGCGCCGTATAGTTGATCAGGCCCATCCGCAGGCAGTCGCGTATGGGCCGGTTCCCAGTCACTATCTCCCTGACGGCTGCGGGCACCGACGGGGCGGCGCCCCTCATGCGGGCGACTGCGCCTGTCACGTATAATAATATTATGTCACGAGACGTGTAATGAATTCGCAATTCTTATATTATGTCATATCTATTACATGGCACAGGTGGATATGACAATGCACTACAACGACAACGAATTTGACCGCCTCTTCCGGAGGCTGTCCGGCTCCTTCGCGGAGCTGGAAAATCTCTGGGATGCGGGCCGGGCGACCGGCGGCGCGGCGGGGCCTCTATACTACGGATACACGATGTCCGTGGGCCCCGACGGGACGCCGGTGGTGCGGGAGTTCGGCAACGCCGGCCGGGGCTCCGCCCCGGCATCGGGGGCGAGGCGCCCCTCCGTCGACGAGATCGTCGACGAAAAGGAGGGGGCCGTAAAGCTGGTGGCCGAGATGCCGGGGGTCGAGAAGGGCGACGTGAAGATCGCCGTCTCGGACGACTCTATCGTGAGCATCAGCGCCGAGCGGGACCAAAAGCGGTACCGCGCCAGGCTGCCCCTCAGGCACAAGGTCGACCGGGACAGCGCCAGGGCCACGTACAAGAACGGGATCCTGGAGCTGTCGTTCCGGCTGGCCGGCGGGAACCCCGAAGGCAAGACGGTGGAGGTCCTCTAGGGCCTCCGCCCCACTTTTTATGGTGATGGAGTAAATGGCGGAAGGCGGAAGCGCGGCGGAGCTGCGGGTCGGGGAGGCGCCGCAGCAGCACGTGGGCGCCGGGCGCGGCGTGGTGGATCCGGATGCGATCGAGTCCGCCGGCTGGGGCACCGGCCAGATCCTGGAGCTGTCGCACGGCGCCAGGCGCACCCACGTGAAGTTGTGGCCGGGGGGGCCGGGCGAGCAGGGGACTGGGGCGATCCTCATAGACGGGACGGCCCGGCAGAACTTGGGGGCGGGCATAGGGGACCGGATCGGGGCCAGGCCGGTCGAGGCCGCCAGGGCCGAGGCCGTCACGCTCTCGCCCGACGAGGAGGTCGGCGCGGTGGAAGGGCTGCAGGAGTACATGGCGGGCCGCTTCATGAACCACGTCTTCACGGAGGGCGACGCGATAACGGCCGTCACGCGGATGGGCGGCCGGCTGCGGTTCGCGGTCGCGTCCGCCTCGCCGCGCGGCCGCCCGGTCATAGTAGGCGAGGGGACGGAGTTCCGCCTGGGCCCGCCCGGCGCCGCGGCGGCGGCGGCGCGCCCGCGGGTCACGTACGACGACCTGGGCGGGATGCGGGCCGCCGTGCAGAAGATCCGCGAGATGGTGGAGCTCCCCGTGAGGCATCCGGAGCTGTTCGAGCGCATGGGCGTCGAGGCGCCCAAGGGGGTGCTCCTGCACGGCCCGCCGGGCACGGGCAAGACGCTGCTGGCCAAGGCGGTGGCCGGCGAGACCAACGCGCACTTCGCGTCGATCGGCGGCCCGGAGATCATGGGCAGGCACTACGGCGAGAGCGAGGAGCGGCTCCGCGGGCTGTTCGCGGAGGCGGAGAAGAACGCCCCGGGGATAATATTCATAGACGAGATCGACTCGATCGCCCCGAAGCGCGACGAGGTCACCGGCGAGGTCGAGAAGAGGATCGTCTCGCAGCTGCTCACGCTGATGGACGGGATGGCCGCCCGCGGCAAGGTCGTCGTGATCGCCGCCACGAACCGGCCGGACGCGCTGGACCCCGCGCTGCGCAGGCCCGGCCGGTTCGACCGGGAGATAGAGGTGGGCGTGCCCGACAGGGAGGGGCGGGAGCAGATCCTGGGCATACACACCAGGGGAATGCCCCTGGAGGCGGGGGGCGCGGGCGGGGTCGATCTGGGGCGCGTGGCGGCGGCCGCCCACGGGTTCGTGGGCGCCGACCTGGAGGCGCTGGCCAAGGAGGCGGCCATGGGGGCCCTGCGGCGCATCTTGCCGGGGGTGGACCTGGACCAGGAGAGGGTGCCGGCGGACGTGCTGCAGGGCATCAGGATAACGGGGGGCGACTTTAGGGGCGCGCTGCGGGAGGTCGGGCCCTCCGCCCTGCGCGAGGTGCTGGTGCAGGCGCCGGGCGTCGGGTGGGACGACGTGGGCGGCCTGGACGCCCTGAAGGAGGAGATGCGCGAGGCCGTGGAGTGGCCGCTGAGGCACCGCGAGGCCATGGAGCTGGTGGGCGCGAGGCCGCCCAAGGGGATACTGCTGCACGGCCCGCCGGGCACGGGCAAGACGCTGCTGGCCAGGGCGGCCGCCGGCACGGCCGAGTCCAACTTTATCAGCGTGAAGGGGCCGGAGCTGCTCTCGAAGTGGGTGGGCGAGTCGGAACGGGGCGTCAGGGAGGTGTTCCGCAAGGCCAGGCAGGCGGCCCCGTGCATCGTGTTCTTCGACGAGATGGACGCGCTGGCGCCCCGCCGCGGGGGCGGGGCGGACGGGGGCTCCCGCGCCGCGGAGAACGCCGTGTCGCAGCTGCTGACGGAGATGGACGGGCTGGAGGAGCTCAACGGCGTGCTGGTCATAGGCGCCACGAACCGGCCGGACATAATGGACCCGGCGCTGCTGCGCCCCGGCCGGTTCGACCGCGTGATCGAGGTGCCGCCGCCGGACGCGGCCGCGCGCGAGGGCATACTCCTGATACACACGAGGAGCCGGCCCACGGCGGCCGACGTGGACCTGGGGCGGCTGGCGGCGGCCGCCGCGGGCCTGACCGGCGCGGAGATCGGGGCCGCCGTGCTGCGCGCGGCCGCGGCCGCGCTGCGGCGGCACGTAAAGCACGCCAGCCCGCCCGACGCGGCGGACGTGCGGATCACCCACGACGACCTGGCCTCCGCCCTGGCGCAGGCGGGGCGCCCCGCGGGCGGGCGGCCCCGCGCGGCGCGCCCGTAGGGCGGGGCACGCGGGAAGGGGAACGATCCGGGCGCGGAGGCGATGCCGCCCGCGCGCATCCGCGGGAGGGAAAGGCCGCCCCCGAAACGGCGGGCGCCCCGGGCGCGCCGCGCGGGACTGCGGGCTGCCGGCTTTCCGGGATTGCGCGCGGCGTGATCCGCGCCGGGCGCGGCACGGGGGAGGGGGAGGGGGCCGGGCCCGCGCCCGGCGGCGGGCAAAAAGGCCGGCTGCCCAAAAACTCCGCGGCCGGCCGCCCCGAATAAGGCGGCCCGCCCGCGGGAGGCGGGAAGCCCGGAAAAAGATCCGGCGGCCCGCCCGCGGCGGGGCCGGGCGCGCAACTCCGGGCGCGGACCGCGGCCGGAACGGGCCGCCCGCGCCGGCCGGGATTGCGGCCGGCGGCGGCCCGCCCGCCTTTGGAAAACGCCGCCGCGCCGCGCGCGCTTTCGCCGGGCCCCCGCAAACGCCGCCGCGCTCCCGAACGGGGGGCCCCGCCCGGTGGCCTATTTCGCAACCGCGCCCGCGCCGCGGGGCGGTTTTTCGCGCCCGGAATTTGGGCCGCGATGCGCGCCGCCGCCCGAAGAAGCGTTTTTAACGGCGCGCCGGGCCCGCCGGCGCATGAGGATGTCCGCGCCGCTGAAGAAAGCGCTGACGAGCCAGATAGGCATGGAGGCGTACGCCTCCAACTACTACCTCGCGATGGCATCCTGGTGCGAGCTCGCCGGCTACGAGGGGTCGGCATCCATGCTGTACCGGCAGGCGGACGAGGAGAGGGCCCACATGAACAAGATAGTCCGCTACCTCAACATGATCGGCGCGGGGGCGACCATCCCGGCCGTAAAGCAGCCTCCCGCCGCGTTCAAGGATCTCGAGTCCGTCTTCAAGGCGGCCCTGAAGAGCGAGCAGGCCGTCACCGCATCGTTCAACAGCATGGCTGCCGTGGCGCAAAAGGACGGCGACCACGCCGCGTTCGCCTTCCTCCAGTGGTTCGTCACCGAGCAGGTGGAAGAGGAGGCCCTCATGGAGACCATACTGCAAAAGTTCGACCTGCTGGGGCACGACAAGATCGGCATCTACGAGGCGGACAGGTTCGTGGGCCGGCTTCCGCCGCCCGGCGGGCCGGCGGCGGCCGCCGCGCCCGGCTAGCCCCGGTCAGTACGGCTTTCCTGGCGGCAGGGCGACGGTCTTCCTGATCAGGACGGCCCTGTTGCGTATGGTCACGGAACTGATCCCCGCCTCGGAGGAGATCCTCCTCTGGCTGATCTCCTCCCCGTTGAGCAGGCAGGCCACGTACAGGGACGCGGCTGCCTGCGCGACGGGGTTCTTTCCCGCCGTGATCCTGGCCGCCTCCGCCTTTTGCAGTATGGCGACGGCGTCGCGCTTCGTCTTTTCCTTGACGCCCAGGTTGTTGCCTATCTTCGCGACGAACGAGCCCGTGTCGTACTGGCCCAGCCGCAGGCCCAGCCGGCCCACGAGGGTGCGCAGGTCGCGGGACAGGATCCTCCTTTCCACGTTGCCGACGCCGGCCACGTCGTCCAGCGTCCTGGGCGTGTTGGACTCCCTGCACGCCGCGTACAGGGATGCGGCGACCATCGACGACATGGTCCTGCCGCGGGTCAGCCCCGCCGCCACCGCCTTGCGGTAGATGTACGCCGCGTTCTCCGCCACAGGCTTCGGCACGGCCAGCTTGGTCTTCATCGCGTTGAGCTGGGTGAGCGCCTTGCTGAAGCTGGCGATCTTCTTGGGCCTGCTCCTCTTGTCCCAGACGCGCATGCGCTCGAAGGCCTGCCTAGAGTCCGCCGGGATCGACCGGCCGCCCGAGTCGACGTTCTTCCCGATCACGGTGGAGAGCCCCCTGTCGTGCATCGCCAGCGTGCCCGCGGGGCCCGAGCCCGCGCCGCCCCCGCCGCCGGCCCGCGGGCCCGCCCCGGCCCCCGCGGGGCGGCCCTCGTGGTGCGCCTCCTCCATCCTCTGCAGCAGCACCAGCCCGCATCCGCCGCAGAAGACCTCGCCCCTGTCCGCGTCGGTGATCACGGGGTGCGTCCCGCAGGCCTCTATGGGGCAGTGCGTCGCGTAGCCCTCCGGGCTGTCGTACTCGTCCAAGTATGTCCTTGCCACCAATCAGTCACGTCTTTTTCGGATAAAAGGCGTGCGCCCGCGGCGAATTGCATCACGAAACGCGCGGCGCGCGGCAAAAACCGCGCGGGCCGGCCCTCCTTCCCGCCGGGCGCGGCCCGCGCGGCCGCCAGCCCGCGCCGAAAACCCCGCCCCCGCGGACCCGCGCGGGAAACTAAAAGTATGGCGCGGGCGCACGGGCGCGGTGGAGAACAACTACGACATACTGCAGGTCCCCGAGGGCGCGGCCCCGCGGGAGATCCAGGCGGCGTTCCGGCGCCTCGCCCTGCTGCACCACTCGGACCGCGGCGGGGACATGGAGCAGTTCAAGCGGATCAAGCGGGCCTACGAGGATCTCAAGCAGGGCAAAAAGTACCCCGACTCGGAGAAGGAGCGGCTCCGGAACTCGAGGGTGTACTCGGGCGACGACGAGGCGGAGACGCGGCGGCGCAACGCCATACTGGCCGCCGAGATCTCCGGCGAGATGCGGCTGGCGGGGGACTGGGCGGCCGCGCTCGCCCGGAGCGGGGCGTCCGGCACCCGCCTGTTCGGATCCAAGACCCTGGGGGAGATGGAGTTTTCGGTGGGCGGACCCGCCCGCCCGCCCGGCGCCCTCGCCATAAAGGGCAACGTGATGGCCGGGAGCCTGGTGCACGACGGGCCGATCCTCATGCAGGGCAGCGTCAACAGCCCCTCGTTCGCCCCGGAGCACGCCACGAGCCTGACGCTGACCCGGGGCGACTTCAAGCTCGTCAGCCCCACGAAGAACAGGTACCGCGTGGAGAACGGGGCCAGCATCACGGCGGAGAACGGCGACATCGTGGTGGGCAACGTCACCGGCAGCAAGAGCCGGGTGCAGGATCCCGACGGGAAGGTCGGGCTGTACGTCACGGTGGAGCGCCGCACACGCCTCCTCTCCCCCCGGGGAAGCATCGTCGCCGGGGACGTGGCGGACACGGTGAGCATGGACGCCCGCACGGTGATAGCGGTGAACATGGAGAACGACGTGCGCGTCGCGGCCAAGGAGATAATGGTGTACGGCAGCAAGATGACGTACGACGTCTCGTTCGAGCTGAAGCGGGGCGGCCAGATCCGGTTCTTCACGAAGGGCTCGGTGCTGGGCCTGAGCGACGATGCCACCATCTCGCTGGAGAACGGCAAGAGCTTCTACCTGCACACGCTCAAGACCCGGAAGATCCGCGACCTGCCGGGGGCAGGGCCCCGGCCCGGCGGCCCAGGGCGCGGCTCCGGGGGACGCGGCGACACGATGGTGGGCGGGGGCTTTTCCATAACCTACGCGATGCTGGACCGCCTCGGCGGGGACGGGGGCGCCGCGGCGAAGGGGGCGGGGGGCCGCTCGTGGCGGTCCCGGCTGGGCCTCGGGCGGTAGGCGGCGGCCCCGCCCCGCGCGGATCCGCGGAGGCGCGGGCCGGGGCCGCGCAGGATCCCGGCTTGAGGGGGACGTTCGAGACCGGGCAGCCCCCGCGGCGCAACCGCGGGCCGGGGCCGCGCAGGATCCCGGGGCCGCTGAAATAAAATAATGAGGGCCGGCTAGTCGACTAGCTCAGTCCAGCCCTTCACGAAGACCGAGTTCTTGTAGAGGGGGACCGGCTGACCTACTGTGAAGTCCATCGGCCTCATCCAGAAGATGGCCTTCGTCGGGCACACGCCTATGCATGCGCCGTCGGAGATGCATCTCTCAGGGTAAAAGACGAACGCCTTACCCCTCTTCCAGCCCTCGACGGGCTTTACTCTGAGGACGTCAGGTCCCAGCGACGTGCATATTTCCACGCACAAGGCGCAGCCTATGCACATCTGCTCGCTGATGTCCGGCAGGATCGCTACTGGCATTGCAGTGCGTTGGGGTAAACGGATCTTAATATAACTTGCCCAAAATCGGCCGATTATAACGCCGTTTGGCGTAATTATAACGCCGTTGGCAGCCGTCAGGGCGCCGGCGCCGCCGGCGCCAGGCCGGGGTCCCAGAAGCCCTTGGTCATGACGTACTGCCTCTCGTCAGGGCGCCGGCGCCGCCGGCGCCAGGCCGGGGATCGCTATGGTGCGGACCGCCGCGTCCCCCTCCCCGAGCAGGTCTACCTCCGCCCCCGCCCCGCCCCCGCCGGCCCGCCTCAGCCGCATGCGCGTGGAGGGGCGGGCCGCGGCTATGCGGCGCCCCGCCGGCGCCAGCGCCCAGCGCCCCGGGCCGCAGCCGTCCTCCCTGGGCGTGGCGACGCCCGCCAGTATCACAGTGGATCCGCTCCCGCCCGCGGCCAGCGCCAGCAGCATGAGGCGCGCGGTGGCGAGCCTCTCCCCGTCGCCGTCGCCGCACATGCCGTACAGGCCGTTGAGCGAGTCGACGACCACCACGGAGGCCCTCCCCGCCCCCGAGGCCGCGCGCAGGGCAGCCGCGAGCGCCGCGCGGATCCCCTCCTCCCCCTCCGGCCTGCGCACGTCCGGCGCGGGGCCGGCCCCGCAAAGTATCCCCGAGGAGAGGAGGCCGCTGTACATCAGGTCCGTGTCTATGTAGGTGACGGGGGCGGCGGCGCACCGCACCGCCCTGGCCAGGAACGCCGCCTTTAGGATGGCCTCCTCGCACAGCACGTAGACGAGGCCGCCGCGCAGCAGCGGGGCCACGTCGTCCTCGAACGCGCCGGCCCGCCCACCGTTTTTATCCGGCAACGGCCGCGGCCCGCCCGCCGGGTATTTAACGATGAGCGGGGACGGGGGCGCAGCTGCTGGGTCGGGGGCGCGCGGCCCGCCCGCCGGCGGGTTCCCCGAGGGCGGCCCCATCTACCTGAACAACGCATCGGCGTCCCCCATGCCGTCGGAGGCCGTCGAGGCCGTCTCGGGATTCCTCGCCGAGTACGGCCGCGCGGGGCCCGACTCGGCGGAGGCCGGCCGGCTCGTCTCCGGGACGCTGCGGGACGTCCGGCGGCTGGTTGCCGGGATAATACGGTGCAGCCCGGAGGAGATCTCGCTCAACCAGTCGACCACCGACGGCGTGAACGCCGTGGCCGGGGGAATCCGCATTCCCCGGGGATCGAGCGTGGTGGTGCGCGGGATGGGGCACGAGCACCACGCGAACTACTATCCGTGGATGCGGCTGGCGGGCAGGGCGCGCGTGCGCAGCCTGGACATAGACGCGGACGGGCTCTTCGACATGCGGCAGCTGGAGCGGATGCTGGACGGCGGCGGCGTGCGGCTGGCCGCGCTGAGCCACGCGCTGTACAACACGGGGGCCATACTGCCGGCCGAGGAGGCCGGCGAGGCGCTGGAGCGCAGGGGGATCCCGTACTTTCTGGACGCGGCGCAGACCGTCGGCTGCACGGGCCGGCTCGACGTCTCGGCGCTGCGGTGCGACTTCATGGCCTTCAACGGCTCCAAGTGGCTCTGCGGCCCGATGGGCACGGGGCTGCTCTACTGCCGGAAGGGCTCGGCCGGGCTGCTCGAGCCGCGGGCCGTCGGCGGCGAGTCGGCCACGCTGGACGCGTGGAACCGCGTGCGGCACAGGGATCCCCCCGAGAGGTTCGAGGCCGGGTTCCGGAACTACGCCGGGATGGCGGGGCTCGCCGCCGCGATCCGCCGCCTGCTCCGGTACGGCCTGGATGCGGCCAGGGACAGGGCCATGGGCCTGGCGGCGCAGCTCAGGGAAGATCTGTCGGCCATGCCGGGAGTAACCGTGCACGGGCCGGACGACGAGGGCATGCGGACCAGCATAGTGCCGTTCAGCGTGCGGGGCCGCGACCCGCGGGAGCTGGCGGCCCGGCTCGAGGCGCGCGGCGTGGTGATGGCCGTGCGGGAGATGGGCGAGGCCAGGATGGTCAGGGCGTCGCCGCACTATTTCAACACGGAGTCGCAGGTGGAGAGGGCGGCGGAGGAGGTGCGGCGGGAGCTGTAGGCCCCTCCTGCTCCTCTATCATCATCATGGTCAGGGTGGACTGCACCTTTGGGATCCGCCTGATCCCGCCGGTGATCACCGAGCGCAGGACGGCCGGATCCTCGGCCTCCAGCTTCAGCACGATGTCGTACACCCCGTACACCCCCTGCACCTCGTACTTCACGCCGCTCGCCTCGTCGAGCGTCCCCCTGATGCCGGCTATGATCGCCTCGTCGGATCCCAGGTCCGAGTTGATCAGGACGAACGCGGTTGCCACGCGCCCGGCCCGGGGGGCGGCTATTTAATGATCGCGCCGCGGCCGCGCGCCGCGCGGCGGCCGGCGCGGGCCCGAGCCCGGATCGCGGCGGGCGAGCCCGCGCGGCGGCCCCCGCCCAACCGATAAAAGGCGGCGGCCCCCGCCCGGCCGCGTGCGGCCCGTCGACCTCACCCTCGCGGTCTCCGCATCGCTCCCCTCGTTCCCCGGCTCGCCGCCGCCGCACTTCATCCGGTGGGAGCGGATGGACGATGCGGGGTACGACCTGGAACTGCTGCTGATGAGCTCGCACACGGGGACGCACGTGGACGCGCCTAGCCACTTCGTGAGGGGGGGCGCCACGGTCGACCGCATCCCCGTGTCGCGGCTGGTCTCCGACGCGCTGCTCGTCGACGCGCCGGGGCGGTCGGCCCGGCGCCCCATCACCGCGCGGGACGTGGATCGGTTCGAGTCCGGGCCGGGGGGCGCGGGCAGGATACCGCGCGGCTCCGCCGTGGTATTCCGCACCGGCTGGTCCGACGACACGGGGCGCGCGTCGTACTTTGGGGAGTGCCCCGGCCTGACGGCCGGCGCGGCCCGGCGCCTGGCCTCGCGCGGGGCCGGGCTGGTGGGCATCGACTCGCCGAGCGTGGATCCGGGAAACTCGCGGCGGTTCGCCGCGCACCGCGCGCTGCTGGGCGCCGGCATACCCGCGGTGGAGAACCTGGCCGGCCTGTCCCGGATAGGGGGGCGCCGGTTCCGGCTGGCCGTGATGCCGCTAAAGCTGAAGGGGGCCACCGGCTCGCCCGCGCGGGCCGTCGCGCTCTAGGGCAGCAGCCTGAGCCTTCCGCCCGCCCTGTATCCCGGCGGCGGGGCGCCCACGACCGGCACGGGGTGGCCGCAGGCCGCGCACCGGTTCGCGCCGTCCAGGCCCCACCATTCTATGCCGAACCCGAACCTGCGTATCGCCACGGCCCCGCACCCCGGGCAGTAGGTGTGCTCCAGCGGGTGGCCCGGCACGTTCCCCACGTACGCGTACCTCAGCCCCTCCTCCGCGGCGATCGCGTGGTGCCTCTCCAGCGTCCGGACGGGGGTGGGGGGGAACCCGGACATCTTGTAGTCCGGGTGGAACCTCAGGAAGTGGATCGGGGTGTCGGGGCCCAGCTCGTCGCGCACGAACGCGCACAGCCTCCTGGCGTACTCCTCGCTGTCGCCCACCCCCGGGACTATGAGGTCGGTTATCTCCACGTGCGCGCGGGTCCTGTCCCTCACGCCCCTGAGCGTCTCGAATATGGGCTCCGGGTCGGGCACCCCGACGTAGCGCCTGGTGAACCCCGGCTCCGCGCTCCCCTTGAAGTCCACCGTGAGGCAGTCCAGGAACTGGCCCATCATGTCCACCGACTGGGGCGTGTCGTACCCGTTGGAGACGAACGCGTTGTACAGCCCCCTCTTCCTGGCCTCCAGCCCGCAGTCCCTGGCGAACTCGATGAATATGGACGGCTCGTTGTACGTGTAGGCGATCCCGTCGGCGCCCGCCTCCGCGGCGGCGCGGGCCACGTCCGCGGGCGACATCTCCGCCCCCTCCACCCTCCGCCTCTGGCTCACGTCGTGGTTCTGGCAGTACCTGCACAGCCAGTTGCATCCCGTGGTGGCGATGGAATAGACGCGGGTGCCGGGCCTGTAGTGCACCACGGGCTTCTTTTCCACGGGATCGACGCAGCCCGCGACCACCCTGCCGTACACGTAGAGGTCCAGCCTGCCGCCCTCGTTGCCGCGGACCCCGCACAGCCCGGCCTGCCCCGGCCCGAGCTCGCAGTACCTGGCGCACGCCGTGCATCTCACGCGGTCCCCCCCGGCGATCCGCTCGTACAGGACCGCCTCCCTTCCCGGCGCCACGCCCCCGCGCGCCCCGCCGCACATAAAGGTGGATCGCAACGCTAAAACGCCTCCCTGCCGCGGGTTGCGCGTGAGCGCCCCCGGCAACCTCTGGCGCAGGGTGCACGGGTCGGTCACGGGCCGCCCGACCAACTTTTCGTGGATCGTGCCGGGAAAGCTGGCGGGCTCGGGCCGGCCCATGACGCGCGCCGAGCTGGAGTGGGCCGTGGGGCAGGGCGTCGCCGCGGTGGTCACGATGACCGAGCGCCCGCTGCCCGCCGAATGGGTCGGGGGCCTCGGGTACCTCCACGTGCCGACTCCCGACATGGCCGCCCCCGAACAGGACGGCATAGGGGAGGCCGTGCGGTTCATCGAGAAGCGGATCGGCGCCGGCGAGCCCGTCATGGTGCACTGCGCGGCCGGCATGGGCCGCGCCGGGACCATACTGGCCTGCTACCTGGCGCGGCGCGGGGGGATGGGCGCCGCCGAGGCCGTGGCCCGCGTGAGGTCGGAGAGGCCCGGCTCCATCCAGTCGGAGGAGCAGGAAGAGGCCGTCGCGGAGTACGCGCGCCGCGCCGCCTAGGCCGCCGTCCCCGGCCCGCCCGCCGGGGCCGCGCGCCTGCCGGCCGCGGGCGCGGAAGCGACTCCGCCGATCCGCGCTCGCGACTCGCGGGCCTCGGTGGTGTTGGGGGCGTCCGCCAAGGCGCGGAAGCGACTCCGCCGATCCGCGCTCGCGCCCCGCCCCGCCGCCCTTGCCTCCGCGGCCGCGCCGCTATTCCGTTATCCTCGACTCTATCCCGCCGCCGGGCGCCGCCTTTACCTTCATGGCCGCGCCGTTCCTGAACACGAGCGTCACGCCCCCCTCGCCGTCCGGATCCTCGACCCTTACCAGGTCCTGCATCCTTATGGGATCGTACTTTTCCAACGCGGCCACGCTACTCCGGTATCGAGACGGTCTCGATCCCGCCGCCGACGGCCTTCATGAACAGGAACCTGTTGTCCTTGAATATCACGGTTATGCCCCCCTCCTTGTCCGGCTCCTCCACCTCTAGCACCGGCTGGCCGAGCAACCCGTCGTACTTTGCCACGGGCGCCGGCCGGCCCCGCGCCTTATTATCGCTTCGCGGCGGCCCGGCCCCCGCTCCCCCGGGCGCGCCGCTAGTACACGCGCAGCTCCGCCTCTGCCGAGTGGCCCTTGGCGCTTCCCGCCTCCACAAAGTCGTGCTTTTGCCACGACGCCGTGGCCTCCGCCGAGACCCTGTGGGTGCCGGGCCCGAGATCGGATGCCCTGAACGTGACACGCTCGTCAAAGTCGAACAGCTCCGCCCTGGTGCCCTCCTCGGTGAGCCGTATCGTCGGCTTGAAGTTCTTCGCCACCTGCACCCACACCCTCTTGTCCTTCATCGGGTTCACCAGCTTTGGGTTCCTGGTCCAGAATATGGACGCCTTCCTGTACGAGTCGATCCCGCCGCCGGGGTGGCGCCTCTTCAGGCCGGCGGCCACGCCGCCCCCCGCCCGCACCTTTATGGCGTACTTTAGCTTGAACGTGTTGTCGTACTTTTCGTAGGCGCGCGTCCAGTTCTCCTCGGTGAACGCGTCCCTCACGCCGCCCTCCACGGCGAACCTGACGCGCAGGGCCACGCTCCCCCCCGCCCCGAAGCCGCCGTCCCCCTCCGCGGCCAGCCCGACGTCCCGTATGATGCCGCCCGACAATCCGCAACATGGTTTATATCTGCAATAAGTGCCTTTTTGCCCGGATGGAGGCGCGGGTGCTAACTGCGACCGAGAGCGAGGTCAGCATCTCGGTGACAAAGTCGGACATCGGGACGCTGTACATAGTGCAGCACGAGCTCATCAAGGAGAAGAAGAACGAGTTCGCGGGGGTGATAGTGAAGCACCCGCTCACCAACGAGATCTGGATGCGGGTCAGCTCGTCGGCGGGCGATCCCGTGGGGAGGATCGCGGGGGCCTCGTCCGCGGCGGCCGCCGAGGTGGGGAAGCTCCGGAAACTCTTCACGGATCTGCTGGACCCCAAGCAGGCGGACAGATGAAGTTCTGCCCAAAGTGCGACGTGCGCCTCAGGCGGGGCGCGGGGGCGGAGCGGGCCGCGTCCACCTGCCCGAAGTGCGGCCACACGGAGGGGGGCGCCCCGTCCCGGGCGGCCCCGCCCGAGCCGCCGTCCGGCGAGCCCCCCGAGTTCAACGTGCTGGAGGGGGACGAGGGCGGGCAGGGGTCGCTGCCCACCATAAAGATCGACTGCGAAAAGTGCGGCCATGCCGAGGCGGTGTGGTGGATGCTCCAGACCAGGAGCGCCGACGAGCCGACCACGCAGTTCTACCGCTGCACCGGCTGCGGCCACACGTGGCGCGACTATTCCTAGACACGCCCGGCCGCGGGCGCGCCGGCCCGGGCCGAAGCCGCGCCCGGCGGCGGCAAACCGCCCCGCGGCCCCGCGCCCGGATCGCGGCGGACGCAAGCATGCGCCGCGCGCCGCACGAGGCCGGCAACCCCCGCTCCGCAGGCGCGAATCCGGATCAGCGGGGGCGTTTTCACGCCTGTGACTGACGGGCACGCGACCTCATGCCGCGCGCCGCCGCGCAATAGTTAGATATAGACGGCGCCGCGGGGGGTGTCCGGCTTGGTGTTCACTGCGAGGACGAGCGGCTCGGACGACCTGAAGGCGATAATCTCGTCCATATCGACCGTGGTCGAGGAGGCGACGTTCGTGGCCAACGCCGAGGGGATAACGTTCCGCGGCATGGACCCGTCCCACGTGGCGCTCATAGACATATCGTGGCCCAACTCGGCGTTCGAGATGTTCGAGTGCGACAGCGACATCAAGTTCGGCGTCCGCATAGACGAGCTGGCCAAGCTGATAAAGCGGGCCGGCAAGAAGGACGGCATCGAGATAGGCATATCCGAGGACAACATGTTGCTCGTGTCGATCGGCACAAACAAGAGGTACAGGATAAGGCTGATCGAGGGATCCGCCACGGACACGCCCCTGCCCAAGATACCGTACGATGCCAGGATCGAACTGACGCACACCGCGCTGGACCGCATGCTGGGGGACGTCCAAGTCGTGTCCGAATACCTCACGGTGCGGGCCACGGCGGACGGCGCCGTCTTTTCCGGCAGGAGCGACACGGGCGAGGTGGCCATAAACGCCAAGAAGGGCGACGGGTCGGTGGAGGATCTGGAGGTAAAGTCGGAGAGCGAGGGGACGTACAGCCTGGAGTACCTGAACCCGGTGGTCAAGGCGGTCGGCAACGCGGTGCCGTCCATCACGTGCGAGTTCTCCGCCGCCAAGCCGCTCAGGATGGAGTTCAAGGTGTCCAACGTGGGCCGCATCCACTTCTACCTGGCCCCCAGGGTCGAGGGCTAGGCGGGTTGGCGGCGGCCGCCGCACGGCCGGTGCGTGGGCCTTGAGGCTGGTGGTAAAGTACGGCGGGGACTCGATCGGCACGCCGGCGCGGATGGCCGCCGCGGCGCGCTTCCTGGCGGAGCGGCGCGCGGACGGCGAGGTGGTGGCCGTCTGCTCGGCCGTCGGGCGGACCACCGACGCGCTGCTGGGCGCCGCCGCCTGCGTGAGGAGGGGCGACAGCGGGGGCGCGCGCGCCGCGGCCGCCCGCGTAGTGTCGGGCAGCAGGCGGTTCGCCGCCGCGGTGGCCGGGCGCCCCGCGGCCAGGAGGCGCCTGCTGGCCTCCCTGCAGCGCGACTTTTCCGAGCTCAGGGGCCTGGTCGACGGGATGGTGCTGATAGGCGAGGTGACCCCGCGCTCGCTGGACTACCTGCTCTCGTTCGGCGAGCGGATCGCCGCGCGGACGATGGCGCACGCGGCCGCCGGGGCCGGGGCCGCCGCGGAGGCGCTGGGCGGCAACGAGGCCGGCATAGTCACCGACTCGAACTTCGGCGAGGCGCGGCCGCTCATGGACACCACGCGGCTGCGCGTGTCGCGCAACCTGGGGGCGCTCCTGGAGGCGGGCACGATG
The DNA here is from genome assembly GCA_958295735.1 of uncultured Candidatus Cenarchaeum sp. Taxonomy (GTDB): domain Archaea; phylum Thermoproteota; class Nitrososphaeria; order Nitrososphaerales; family Nitrosopumilaceae; genus Cenarchaeum. The sequence continues at coordinate 1,301,864 of OY282369.1, read as the reverse complement.
CCCGTGGTGGGCGGGTTCGTGGGGGCCGACCAGCACGGGGCCGTGACGACGCTGGGCCGGGGCGGCTCCGATTACACGGCGACCACCATAGGCACGTGCATCGGCGCCGACGAGATCTGGCTGATGGGCGCCGCGGGCGGGCTGATGAGCGCGGATCCGCGGCTGGTCAAGGGCGCCAGGGTGCTCGGCGAGGTCTCGTACGTGGAGGCCATGGAGATGGCCCTGTTCGGCGCCAAGCAGATCCACCCGCGCACGTTCGAGCCGCTGCTGGACACGAAGATACCCCTGCGCATACGCAGCTCGCGCGACCCCGGCAGCCGGGGGACGCTGGTGGCCGCCTCGCCGAGCTCGGATGCCGTGAGGACGGTCAAGTGCGTCAGCACGCTGCGCGGCAACGGCCTCATCGACGTGCGGGGGGGCGGCATGGTCGGCGCGCCGGGGACGGCGGCCAGGATATTCTCGACGCTGGCCGGCGCCGGCGTCAACGTGATGATGATCTCGCAGAACCCGTCCGAGTCGAGCATAAGCGTGGTGGTGAAAAAATCCGACATGGACGGGGCCGTCAGCGCGCTGGAGATGGGGCTGCTCGGGGGGATCATCAAGAGGCTGGAGGTCACGCCGGACGTCTCCATAGTGGCGCTCATAGGCTCGGGGATGCGGGGGACGGCCGGGGTGGCCTCGCGGGTGTTCGGGGCCATCGCGTCGCGCGGCATAAACACCGTGATGATCACCCAGGGCTCCTCCGAGCTCAACCTGGCGTTCGTGGTGCGCAACGACGACTGCGCCGAGGCGGTCAGGGTGCTGCACGACGAGTTCGGCCTGGCCGGCGGCGCGCCGGGCCCCGCCCCCTGAGGGCGGCGGGACCGCGGCGGCATTCCCGCGGCTCCGCGCCGCGGGGACGGGCGCCCGGCGTCCGCTCGGGGGATTTGGATACCCCGCCGATGCGGCGCGCGCGGCAACCACACCAACTTTGCGTCTCCGGCCGCCGATACCATAACTCGAGTTTTGGGCGCGAAAAACCGCCCGCCGCGGCCGCCGCGGGCGCGGCTACGTGACGGACTAGTTTCCGGCCGATCGTTCTTTCGCGCCCGCGATGGGCCGGCGCGCGGGCTCGGGAACCCCGGAGGGAGCATCCGCCGGCGCGCCGCTTGCCGCGCATCGATGCGGGGAACGCGATGCCGGCGCGTTCTTTACTGTCCTGCGGACTTGCGGACCGCGCGCGCCGCGTTGCCGCGGCCCGCAGAGTCGGCAATCTTTCGGCCCGCCGCCTTGGGCGGGCGCCCGGAGCGCGGGGGATCGCCGCGGCGCCGGGACCCCGATCGTGCCCCGCCCGCCGCCTTGGGCGGGCGCCCGGAGCGCGGGGGATCGCCGCGGCGCCGGGACCCCGATCGTGCCCCGCCCGCCGCCTTGGGCGGGCGCCCGGAGCGCGGGGGATCGCCGCGGCGCCGGGATCCCGATCGTGCCCCGCCCGCCGCCTTGGGCGGGCGCCCGGAGCGCGGGGGATCGCCGCGGCGCCGGGACCCCGATCGTGCCCCGCCCGCCGCCTTGGGCGGGCGCCGGGACCCCGATCGTGCCCCGCCCGCCGCCTTGGGCGGGCGCCCGGAGCGCGGGGGATCGCCGCGGCGCCGGGATCCCGATCGTGCCCCGCCCGCCGCCTTGGGCGGGCGCCCGGAGCGCGGGAGATCCTCCAGTCCTTCTATTCCCCGCTCCAGGAAGCGCGCGTGCCACGCCCTGATCGTGTTGTACGCCCGATGCCGCGCCGCTGCAACCTGCGTGCGACTCTCCCCCCAGATCACGATGCTGCGCACCGCGAGCAACCTTTCTTTTTTGCGCGGATTTTTTTCTGCCTTGCAGGCCCGCCGCAGCTCGGCGTGCGTCGTCATGCTGCACCGAGGCGGGGCGACGCCTGTCATGTATGTTTCGGGCCGCGCGGCGCCGCGCGCCGCCGGGGCGGGCCGCCCCGGACGGGCGGCGGGGCGGGTTCCGCGGGAGGAGGGCGGATTGGCCCTCTCCGGCGCGGGCTGCCCGCGGCCGGCGGGACGGCATCGGACGGGGGGCGCCGCCGCGCGAGATCTGGCGAGGCAGGGGGAGCCGATCCCGGACCAGGGCCGCGGGCCGGCGCCCCCTGCCGCCCCGCCCGGCGGGGGAAGATGCGGGTGACCTCGTGCGCGAACCGCGCAAAAATGGTTAAATGTAGCCCCGCTACTCCGTGTCGGGACGCGACTGATGGACGCATACGACGACTCGCTTGTGGAGCCTATAGAGCTGCGGATGATCCGGACCGCAAGGCTCCCCATCCGGTATCCTGACCCGAAGAGTTCCCCAGAACTCGCCGGCCTCAGGGACAGCATCAAGGAGCACGGCCTGCTCCAGCCCATCGTCGTGCGCCCGCTTGAGCACGGTTTTGAGATCGTCGCCGGCCACAGGCGGTTCGCCGCCTGCCGCTCCCTCCGGTGGCGGTTCATTCCGTGCAAGATACGCGAGATCACGGACAGGCAGGCGTACGAGATCCAGATCACCGAGAACCTCCAGCGCAAGACGATGGATCCGCTGGAGGAGGCCGCGGCGTTCCAAAAGTACATAGTCGACTTCGGGTGGGGCGGGGTCAGCGAGCTGGGCAGGCGCATAGGGAGGAGCGAGGAGTACGTCTCGCACAGGATGCAGCTGCTGAAGCTGCCGGAGGCCGTCAGGGAGAAGGTGGCCAGCAACGACATAGGGGTGAGCCAGGCGGTGGAGCTGGCCAGCGCGGATCCCTCCATAAAGGAGGAGCTCATAGACAGCGTGGTGGGGGACGGCGCCGGCCGCGGCGGGGCCACCGTGAGGCAGATCAGGATGATGAAGGGGCGGCTCCGCGAGGAGGCCGGCCAGCGGGCGGCCCCCGCCGCCCCCGCCGCTCGCCAAAACTCCAGGGGCAAGCAGATAGTCAGGAAGAGCAGCTTGGCCCTCAAGGTGACCCTGTCCCGGATAGACGACCTCATAGAGGACGCGCACGGCGCGGCGCCCGGGGAGAGGGTGGAGCTCGTGGAGTTCCTGATGGGGTTGCGGCGGCGCACCCACGCCATGATAGACGACACCCTGCGGTACGCGAAGAGCCGCCCGTGAGGCCGGCCCGCCCGCGGCGCATCCTTCCCGCGAAGGGCGGCGCCCGTTGCTTGGTTGCGCGCCGCCGGCGCGGCGCCCGTTGCTTGGTTGCGCGCCGCCGGCGCGGCGCCCGTTGCTTGGTTGCGCGCCGCCGGCGCGGCGCCCGTTGCTTGGTTGCGCGCCGCCGGCGCGGCGCCCGTTGCTTGGTTGCGCGCCGCCGGCGCGGCGCCCGTTGCTTGGTTGCGCGCCGCCGGCGCGGCGCCCGTTGCTTGGTTGCGCGCCGCCGGCGCGGCGCCGCCGCCGCATCCGCGCCCGGCCGCTTACCGCGCGCCGGCGCGCGGCATCACTTGCCGACGAACGGCGGCGCCCATTCCTTGAGGAACCTCCTGTACTCCCCCTCCGTGTACGCCAGGGCGCGCGGGGCGATGTCGGCCTGCGGCACAAAGTCGTACACCTCGTACGTCTGCAGTATGTCCCCGAACAGGTTCCGGTAGACGTCGTTCTCCTCGTCGGCCATGTCCGAGTTCAGGAACGCCTTGGCGGTCATCCAGTCGTACCCGCCCCGGGTCCTCCCGGAGAACACCACGAACGGCGCGTCGCGCAGGTACCTCTTGAGGCCCTCCAGCCGCCTGGGCAGGGCCTGGGACGTCCTGAACGTGACGAGGTCGACGCGGATCACGCGGCGCGACATCTTTTTCGAGTCGACCGATATGGTGTAGTTTTTTATGATGCCGTCGTCCTCAAGCGCGCGCCGCCTCGCGTCGATCTCGTCCTCCGTGACGCCGTGGCCGAACCCCCGCACGTAGTCCCACACTTGGAACGAGTCCTGCCGGGAGTCCTGGCTGAGGGCGGACACTATGAGCTCGTCGACCGCGTCGATCACGCGCCTCCTTTGCGGCGCGCCTATTTAACGAGTAAGCGCGCGAACCCGGGCGCGATCGGGCATTCCCCGATGCGGGCGGCGGCCGGCCCCCGATTTTAATAGACCGGGGCCCGCCGCCCCCGCATGCCCACGATCCTCTCGGAGAGCGTCGGGTACCTCGTCCTGATCGGCATCGGGCTGGTGATGGCCGCCGCCGTGACCCTCATGGTGAAGGCCGAGACGCGGGGGCTGGGCACGAGGAAGACCTCCGAGTGGTTCTACACCGCCGGCAGGGCCATAAAGACCGGGCTGATCGCCTCGTCGGTAGTCTCGGCGTGGACGTGGGCCGCCACCCTGCTCCAGTCGTCCACGGTCACGTTCGAGTTCGGCATGGCGGGCGCCTTTTGGTACGCGGCGGGGGCCAGCATACAGGTGATACTCTTCGCGATACTGGCCGTGGAGCTGAAGCGCCGGGCCCCCATGACGCACACGTTTCCAGAGGTCATGTACGTCAGGTACGGGCGGCACTCGCACAAGGTCTTCCTGTTCTTCGCGCTCATGACCAACACCGTGGTGACCGCCATGCTGGTGCTCGGGGGCGCCGCCGTGGTCAACTCGCTCACCGGCGTCGACATAACGGCGGCCGCGTTCCTGCTGCCAGTCGGCGTCATACTGTACACGGTCTTCGGCGGCCTGAAGGCGACGTTCTTCGCGGAATACCTCAACGCCGCGCTGATATTCGGGGCGGTCATGGCCTTCGTCTCGGTGATCTACTTCGCCAGCCCCGAGATCGGCGGCGTCTCCGGGATGTACGAAAAGCTCGCCGCGGCCGGCTCGCTCAGGCCGGTGGAGGGGAACGCCATGGGCAGCTACCTGACGCTGGCCTCGGCCGGCGCGCTCGTGTTCGGGGTGATAAACATCGTGGGCAACTTCGGGACCGTATTCGTCGACCAGTCGTACTGGCAGAGGGCCGTCGCCGCCGCGCCGCGGTCGGTCGCCGGGGGCTTCGTCCTGGGGGGCCTGGCCTGGTTCGCCATACCGTTCGCGCTGGCCACCGCGCTGGGCCTGGCGGCGGTGGCCACGGGGGTGGAGCTCACGGAGGACGAGGTGGGCCTGGGCCTGGTCGCGCCGACGGTCGCCGCCGGGCTGATGGGCGACGTCGGGGCGATCCTCATACTCACCATCGTGTTCACCGCGGTCACGGCCGCCGGCTCCTCGCAGCTGGTCAGCGCCTCGTCCCTGGTGACCTACGACGTGTTCAGGACGTACCTGCGGCCGTCCGCCACGGGCCGCCAGCTCATACGCGTCTCGCGCGCCGCCATACTGGCCTTCGGCCTCGGCATGGGGGTGCTGGCGTCCGCGCTGTTCCAGCTGGGGGTCGGCCTGCAGCACGTCTACCTCGCGATGGGCATACTGCTGGGGCCCGCCGTGGCCCCCATATCGCTGGGCATCCTCTGGGGCAGGACGAACCGCGTCGCCGCGACGGGCGGCGCCGCGGCCGGGCTGGCCGCGGGCCTGGCCGCGTGGCTGGCCGCGGCCTCGGCCGTCTCGGGGGAGATCTCCGTGGCCTCCGCCTCCGGCGCCGTCCCCCTGCTGGCCGGCAACGTCGCCTCGATCGCGGTGAGCTCGTCCGTGACGGTGGCCGGCAGCGCGGCGTTCCCGGAGCGGTTCGACTTCCGCGCGCTCCGGCAGAGGATCCGGCTTGCCGACGACGGGAACCGCCGGGCCCCGGGGGGGCGGGCGGGCGACGCGGAGGCGCTGAGGCGCGCCGCCGCGCTGTGCAGGAGGGCCGGCCTCGGGATAGCGCTGTTCCTGGTGGTGGCCTGGCCGGCCTCGTTCTACGTCACGGGGTACGTCTTTTCGGCCGACTCGTTCGCCGCGTGGATCGCGGTGGCCGCCGCGTGGGCCGCGGCCGCCGCCGGCGCCGTGATAGTCCTGCCGATAGTGGAGGCCAGGGCCAGCATACGCGGCGTCCTGCGCGGCATCGGGGCGGGGGACCGGCGCGCGCGGCGGCGGGACGAGGAGCCGCCCCCCGCGCGGAAGATCCTCGTGCCGGTCGACGGGTCCGGCGGGTCGCTCAGGGCGCTGGACGGCGCCGAGCGCCTGCTCGGGGGCGGGGCGCCGGCGAGGATATACCTGCTCCACGTGGTGGAGCCGCCCGCCGGGGGCGATGCCGCGGCGCGCGTGCGGGAGGGGAGGGCCGTGCTCCGCGGGATAGCGCCGCCGCGCGGCGGCCGCGACTGCAGGCGGATCGTGCGGTCGGGGGACCCCCCGTCCGTGATAGCCGAGGTGGCCGACGGCCTCGGCGTCGACGTGATAGCCATGGGGCGGAGGGGGCTGGGCCGGTCGGCCGCCGGCGCGGGGCGCGTGGCCTCCGGGGTGCTGGAGCGGACGGCCCGGCCGGTGATCCTGCTGGACTGACCGCGGGGTCAGCTCTTCCTCACGCCGCGGAACGGCAGTCCCCTGCACTCGGCCCTGGCCGCCGCCACCACGCCGGCGGCGGCCCCCGCCACGGCGCCGGTGCCGTCGCCGAGGATCCTCACCAGCAGCCCCGCGTCGCCCCGCAGGCGGCTGGCCCCGGCCGACACTCCCGCGCAGCCCTCCAGCAGCGCGGCCGCCCTCTCGTACAGCGGCCGGACCGCCTTCCGGGGGGCCAGCACGTACACTGTGCCGACCGCCGTCCGCCCCCCCATCGCGCCCAGCGCGGACTGGCCTCCCCGGCCCGGCTCGAGGCACGCGGCGTCGGCCAGCAGCGGCGCCCCGCCCCCGTCGAACGCCGCCGTGCGCAGGCAGCACACGTCGTACCGGAACGACTCCCCCATGGCCTCCCTCCCGGAGGCCACCACCTCGGAACACACGACCGCCGCGCCCTCGCGCACCTCGATGTCGGTGCTCTGGCAGAACCGCGACCCGGCGTACGGGATTATCTGGTCGGGCACGATCTCCAGGTACGAGCCCTCCCCGGCCGTGACGCTCACCCGCTGCGCGGCATAGTCCGCGTCCATCCCGTACACCCTGGTGGCGCCCTGCGTGGTCACGTGCGCCGCCGCGCCCCTCCCCGCCGATATCCTCACGTCGCACCTGTCGCCCTGGAGCAGCCCGCCGGAGACCGAGGCGACGTACAGGTACGCGGGGCCGCCGGGCCCGTCGCAGTACATGGCCCTCTGCGCGGCCAGCGGCACCTCGCACTCGACGTCGACCAGCGCCGTCCTCCCGCCGCCGGCCAGCCCGAACGCCGCGCGCAGGCGCCCGTTCTTTCCCGTCCCCCCCCGCACGGAGGGGTCCGCGTACGCGGCCACCTGGGGCGGCACCTCCCAGCCCGCGCCCTCCCCGGGCCCCCGCCCGGGGCATCCCGCCCTCCGGCGGGGCGGCGCCTCCGGGTTCACGCCGCCCCCGCCTTGGGGCCGCTCCCGAACAGCAGGCCGCGCACCACGTGCTCGGCGACCGCCCCCACGCCCTCGTCGGCCATGCAGTTGGTGAGCGCGTGCGGCCTCCCGCCGCGCAACTTGGCCGCGTCGCGCTCCATCGCCCCCAGGTCGGCCCCCACGTGCGGGGCCAGGTCGGTCTTGTTGATCACCAGGAGGTCGCAGCTCTGTATGCCCAGGCCCCCCTTGCGCGGGTACTTGTCCCCGCCGGCCACGTCTATGACGTATATGAAATAGTCCGCCAGCAGCGGGCTGAACGTGGTGGTGATGTTGTCCCCGCCGCTCTCTATTATGACCATGTCCAGTTCCGGATGCGTCCCCTCCATCTCCTCCACCGCGGCGATGTTCATGGACGGATCCTCCCTGACCGCCGTGTGCGGGCAGCCCCCCGTGGCCAGGCCGACGACCAGCTCCTCGGGGACGAGGCCGCGGGCCGCCGACAGGCTGGCCCTCATGCGGTCGGCATCCTCCCTCGATATCACGTCGTTGGAGATTATGCCCACCCTGTACCCCATCCCCGCCAGGACGGGCACGGCCCTCTCTATGAGCGCGCTCTTTCCCGACCCTACCGGCCCGCCTATCCCCAGCCTCGGGATCCGCGGCGGCCTCCCCCCCGCCCCGCTCACGTGGCGAACATCCCCCCGCCCTCCCTCTCGTGGCGCATCTGCGCTATCTCCGCCTGCGGGGCGAACTGCCACGCCCATTCCGCCCCCCGGCCCAGGCGCTCCGCGGCGGTCCTGAGCACGAGGGGCTTGAGGCGGTGTATGATCTCCTGCCCCTCCAAGTGGTCGATCATCCCGAGGCGCAGCGCGGCCCCCACGCTGCTCGCGACCGACCCGTACAGCAGCACTATGATGGCCGGCTCCTCGGCCAGCCCGAGCGCCTCGGCGCAGACGGCCAGCGAGACGGGGTACATCCCGGCGGCCGCGCCGGAATCGATGCTCCCGCGGTACCATTCCAGGACGGCCCCCTCCCCCCCCGCCATGCCCGCCACGCACCGGGCGAGCTGCGCGCCGGACCTGGCGGCCGCCTCCCTGGACTCCCTGGCGCACCTGGCAGCCGCGCACGCGGCGTCCAGGCGCGCTATCCCGCCCTCGTCGCGCGCCGCCGCCGCCGCGTGCGCCCCCGACACGAACGCGCAGTCGAGGGGGCCCGCCTGCCGCTCGATCAGCGTGCGGTTGAGCTCCTCCAGGCCGCGCGCGCCGGCGACCTCCCCCCCGAGGAACATCGACTCCAGCCCGTTGGAGGCGGCGAACAGCCCCGCCGGGAACATGGAGTCGGACAGCTGCATGGCGGCCAGCATCTGCCCCGCCGCCCCGTCAGCCGTGCCCACGCACGTCCGCCCCCCCGTGCGGCACGAACACGGCCTCGCCGGCCGACAGGTCGACCCCCTCCCCGCCCACGCCGGAGAGCAGCCTCCCGAAGACCTCCAGCTCCGAGTCCGCCTGTATGGGGAACGAGACGGCGCCGTCGGCGCCCACGGATATGGGCCGGTGCCTGTTGCCTATTATGTGCCCGACGAGGACCGGCGCCTCCGGGCCGGGCCTCCCCCTGAGCCTCGCGGTGGCGATCTTTTCGGGGATCTGCTCCACGAGTATGCGCCTGCCGCCCCCCCCGTCCAGCAGGTCGCCGTGCCGCAGCGCGGTCCCGGGAGGCAGCGACAGCCCCACGTCCGCCCCCCCGTCGGTGGACGCGCGGAGCCTGGACCTGGCCATGTCCTCCCTGCGGATCCTGATCCGCTCCGCGGGGGGCGCGGCTCCCCCCCCGTCTGCGAGGTTCCCGGCCACCGCGGTGATCAAGAGCACGCGCGGATGCCGGCCGCGCGCCGTATATGGGTTGCCTGCCGCGCCGCGTATGAGGTCAGCACCCCCCCCCCGCGCCGGCCGCGGCGCCCCGCGCCCGGGCCGGCCCGGGCGGGGAGCCCCCTCCCCCCGCGCCGGCGTCGGTCCCGCGCCGGCCGCGGCGCCCCGCGCCCGGGCCGGCTTTGCCGCCGCGCGAGGTTGGCAGATCTTCACCTTTTTGTGAAAAGTCGCAATTCGACCGCTGTTATGCATAGCCGTAGACCGTACGGCATGGGCAGGCGCAAGACGTACAGGGAACTGGAGCTGGAGCTGGAGGCGGGCCGCCTCGCCATGGACGAGTTGAGATCCAAGTTTGACGAGGTGAGATCCGAGCGCGACGAGCTTGCCCGCGCGCACGACTCCCTCAGGAAGCTCGTCGATGCGATGGCCCACAGGATGTCGTACTACGAGAACGTCAACTCGCCGCCCTCGGCCAACTCGCTGGTGTGGAAGAAACTGAAGAAGAAAAAGAACGTCGCCCGCAAGAGCGGCGACGGGCCGGAACGGAAGAAGCCGGGGGGCAGGAAGGGCCACAAGGGAACGGCGCGAAGGCACGACCCGGCGCGCTCCGAGCACCACGCGTTCGAGGGCGGCCCGCCCGTATGCTGCGGGCAGCCCGCGGCGCCGGGCTGCACCAGGACCCGGGACATCACGGACATACCGCCCGTCGTGGCGATCGAGACGCGCCACCACATAGACACGGCGCAGTGCAGAAAGTGCGGCAAGACGTTCGAGGCGGAGAGCGGCCTGCCCAAGAAGGGCTCGTTCGGCAGGAACCTGATCGGCGCCGTGGCGGAGCTGCGGTCGCATCGGGTGCCGTACGACGGCGTCGCGAGGGCCTCGAACTCGCTGTTCGGCTGCCACGTGACCAAATCCACGGTGATCAACATGCTCGCGAGGGTCGGGGACGCCATGGAACGGGAGGCGAAGGGCGTGATGGACAAGATCTACGCCTCGCCGTCGGCGGGAATCGACGAGTCGGGCATGTCGCTGGACGGGATCCGGGGCTGGATCCACGTCATCCAGTCGGGCCCCAACGTGTTCATCGTGTACAACAGGAGCAGGGGCAGCGAGGTGATCGACGCGCACATGGACGGGTACGGGGGATGCGTGACCACGGACGGCCACCGCCCGTACAAGGTGTTCGATCCGGGAGGAAAGCACCAGGACTGCTGGTCACACGAGCTGCGCAACGCCGTGCACGTCGCGGACGCGGACGGGGCGCATCCGGACGCGCGCCTCCTGGCCGAGGACCTGCTGCGCGCGTACGTGGAGTCCATCCTGCTGCGCGACGGCGGGGCGCCGTCGGCCAGGCTGCGCCGGGCCGCGGAGGTGGCGCTGGGATGCATGCTGGACCGGTACAGGGGATCGGGCGACGAGCGGCTGGAAAAACTCGTCGCCAGGATCGAGAGGGCCATACCGATCCTGTTCACGTTCCTGGAGTACCCGGAGGCGGAGCCTACCAACAACTCCTCGGAGCGCGCCCTGCGCTACGCCGTGGTGTTCCGCAAGATAAGCGGGCAGATCAAGGGCGGCTCCGCGGCCATGAGGCGCATGTCCAACTTCGTGACGTGCGTCCTGACCTGGAGGGCGCACGGCAAGGGCGTGGCCGAAGAAGTGGCAAAACTGGTCTAGCGCGCAGCGCCGCGGCCGGCGCGGGACCGACGCCGGCGGCGGAAAGGCTCCCCGCCCCGGGCCGGCCTCACGCGGGATCGGGGATGCGCTTCCCGCGGCAAACGCCGGCGGCGGGGGGGGGGGCTCCCCGCCCCGAGCTGTCTCTAGTACATGCCTCTCTAGCTAGTTGATCGCGGGACGCCGGCGGCGGGGAGGCTCCCCGCCCCGGGCCGGCTTGGGCGCGGGGCACCGCGGCCGGCGGGGGGGGGGGGTGCTGACCTCATACCGCGCCGCGGGAACGGCCGGGCCCCGATCCAATCGTTATATACGCCGCGGGGCGGAGGGGTCCCGTGTCGTTCACCCCGCGCGACGCGGAAAAACTCCACGTGTTCCTGGCGGCGCAGCTGGCCAGGCGCAGGAAGGGGAGGGGGCTCAAGCTCAACCACCCGGAGGCCGTCGCGCTCATAGCCGACCACGTACTGGAGGGGGCGCGCGACGGCAGGTCCGTCTCGGAGCTGGCCGGCTCCGGCAGGCGCGTGCTGTCCGGGGACGACGTGCTACCGGGGGTGGCCGATCTGGTCTCCTCCGTCCAGGTGGAGGCGACGTTCGAGGACGGCACAAAGCTGGTGACCGTCCACGACCCGATAGTGTGATGCGCGTGAAGCCGGGCGAGTACTTTGTGGCCGGCGGGGACGTGCGGGCCAATGCGGGCAGGCGGACGGCCAGGGTCACGGTGGCCAACACGGGCGACCGGCCGGTGCAGGTCGGCTCGCACGCGCACTTTTTCGAGGTGAACAGGGCGCTGTCGTTCCCGCGGAGGGAGGCGTACGGGTTCCGCCTGAACGTCCCGGCGGGGACGTCGGTGCGGTTCGAGCCGGGCGACACGAGGGAGGTCGAGCTCGTGGAGTACGGCGGCAGGCGCATAGTGCGCGGCTTTTCCGGCCTGGTGGACGGCCCGCTGGAGGGGGGGCTGGAGGGGGCGCTGCGGAAGGCCCGGGACGCCGGGTTCGCGGGGGCCGGCCCCTGACCCTTTCCATACCGCGCGGGCGGTACGTCGACCTGTACGGGCCGACGGAGGGCGACCGCATCCGGCTGGGCGACACCGACTTGGTGGTGCAGGTGGAGAGGGACCTCATATCGCACGGCGACGAGGTGGTCTTCGGCGGCGGCAAGAGCGCCAGGGACGGGATGGGCCAGGCCGGCGGCGTGCCGCGCTCCGGCTCACTCGACCTGGTGATAACGAACGCGGTGGTGATGGATCCCGTGGCGGGCATAGTAAAGGCGGACATCGGGATAAAGGACGGGCTCATAGCGGGGGTGGGCAACGCGGGAAACCCGGACGTGATGGACGGCATCACCATGACCGTCTCGTCGAGCACCGAGGTGATCGCGGGCGAGCACACCATATGCACGCCGGGGACAATCGACTCGCACGTCCACTTCATCTCCCCGCAGCAGGCCGAGGAGGCCATCCGGAGCGGGACCACCACGATGATCGGCGGCGGCACGGGCCCGGCCGACGGCACCCGCGCCACCACCTGCACGCCGGGCGAGTGGAACATCCGCAGGATGATCGAGGCGGCCGAGGAGCTCCCGGTCAACACCGGGTTCCTGTGCAAGGGCAACGACTCGCAGGAGGGCCCGCTGTACGAGCAGGTGGCCGCCGGCGCCTGCGGGCTGAAGCTGCACGAGGACTGGGGGACCACCCCGGCCACCATAGACGCGGCGCTGCGCGTCGCGGACGCGACGGACACGCAGGTGGCCATACACACGGACACCCTCAACGAGTGCGGGTTCGTGGACGACACGCTGCGGGCCATCGCCGGCAGGGCCATCCACACGTACCACACGGAGGGCGCCGGGGGCGGCCACGCCCCGGACATAATGATGGTGGCCGGCGAGGCCAACGTGCTGCCGTCGTCCACCAACCCGACGCGGCCGTTCACGGTCAACACGCTGGAGGAGCACCTGGACATGATGATGGTCTGCCACCACCTCAGCCCGTCCATCCCGGAGGACGTCTCGTTCGCCGAGTCCCGCATACGGGCCGAGACCATAGCGGCCGAGGACGTCCTGCACGACATGGGCGCGCTGAGCATGATGGCGTCCGACAGCCAGGCCATGGGCAGGGTGGGCGAGGTGACGGTGCGCAACTGGCAGACCGCCGACAAGATGAAGAGGATGGCCGGGAGGCTGGCCGGCGAGGCGGGCCCCAACGACAACCTGCGCGCCAAGCGGTACCTGGCCAAGATAACGATAAACCCGGCCATAACGCACGGCATATCGGGGTACGTGGGCTCGCTCGCGCCGGGGCTGATGGCCGACATCGCGGTGTGGACGCCGCAGTTCTTCGGGGTGCGGCCCAAGATGGTGGTCAAGGGAGGGTTCGTCGCGTGCGCGCTGATGGGAGACCCCAACGCGTCGATACCGACCGCCGAGCCCGTCTACCACAGGCCCATGTTCGGCGCGCTGGGCGCGGCGCGGCGCTCCACCTCGGTGACCTTCACCTCAAAGCTGGCCATAGAGTCGGGCATCGAGTCCAAGGCCGGCGCGGGCAAGAGGCTCCTGCCCGTGGAGAACTGCCGCCGCATAGGAAAGAAGGACATGATACACAACGACCTGACGCCGAAGATGGAGATCAACCCGGAGACGTACGAGGTCAAGGCCGACGGCAAGGTGGCCACGGTGGCCCCCGCCGAGCGGGTCTCGCTGGCCAGGCTGTACAACCTGTACTAGGCGGCCCCGCCGGGCGGGGACGACATTAACAGACGAGCCCCCGCCCCCCCCCCTCCCGGCCGGATTGGGCTGACATTAACAGACGAGCCCCCGCCGGCGCGCCCGTGGGGGGTCGACATTAACAGACAAACCCCGCGGCCCCCCGCGCGGCCCCCCCGCTCCCATACGAGGCGCGAGCCCGCATCCGCGGGGGCGTTTTCGCGCCCGCGGCCGCCGGGCGCGGGGCCGCGCGCCGCGCCGGCGCCGGCTAGGCCGCCCCGCGGCCTGCCGGGCCGACATTAACAAACAATCCCGCGCCGGCGCCCCCTCCCGAACCCGCCGACGCCGGCTAGGCTGCCCCCGAATCCGCCGACGCCGGCTAGGCGTATTTAAAGCGCCGCCCGCTTCAACCGAAAAGTACGCCGCGATTCGTTGCCCGGCGTATGACTCGTCCACGCACCGGCCGCGCGAGCCCCGGATGGGGGGGTTCCGGCCGCATGCTGGCCGCAGTCGCCGCGGTAGCGGCCGTTGCGTCCGTGGCGGGGGCCGCGCCGCAGGATGCCTGGGCCGCCGGCGCAATATCCGAGGGGTTCGCCATCGGGGAGGTCCTGGACGAGAGCTGGGGATGGTTCATCGTCGTGGGGCTCGGCGCCGTATTCGCCATAGTCATAACGGTGGAGACCAAGATAGAGGAGAGGTACCTCGGGGTCTCGCAGACCTCGGAATGGTTCAACACGGCCGGGCGGGTCATCAAGACCGGCCTGACGGCGGCAGCCATCGTCTCGGCCTGGACGTGGGCCGCCACGCTGCTCCAGTCGTCCACGGTGGCATACCAGTACGGGATCAGCGGCCCGTTCTGGTACGCGGCGGGCGCGTCCATACAGGTGCTGCTGTTCGGCATACTGGCCATCGAGCTGAAGAGGAAGGCCCCCAACGCGCACACGTTCCTGGAGATAATACGCGCCAGGTACGGCGACGGGGCCCACCGCGTGTTCCTGGTGTTCGCCCTGATGACCAACATGATAGTCACCGCGATGCTGCTCTTGGGCGGCGCCGCCGTGGTCAACGGCCTGACCGGCATGGACATATCGCTGGCCGCGTTCCTCATACCCATAGGCGTGATGATATACACGCTGGTCGGGGGGCTGAAGGCCACGTTCGTGGCGGACTACATGCACACGATAATCATATTCGCCGTGATCCTCACGTTCGTGGCCACCGTGTACTTTGTCAGCCCCATAACGGGCGGCGTGGAGGGCATGTACGAAAAGCTCGTCGAGGCGGCCCGCCTCAACCCCGTGGAGGGCAACGCGGCCGGAATGTACCTCACGATGGCATCGGTGGGGGGCCTCATATTCGGCATCATCAACATAGTGGGCAACTTCGGGACGGTATTCGTGGACCAGGCCTACTGGCAGAGGGCCATCGCGGCCCGGCCCCAGTCGACCGTGAAGGGCTTCCTCCTCGGCGGCGCGTGCTGGTTCGCCATACCGTTCACGCTGGCCACCACGATGGGGCTCACGGCCGTGGCGCTGGGGGTGGACCTGACCCCGGAGCAGGTCCAGCTCGGCCTTACGGTGCCCGCCGCCGCGTCCGTGCTGATGGGGGAGATCGGCGCCGTGCTGGTGCTCACGATGCTGTTCATGGCGGTCACGTCGGCCGGCTCGGCCGAGCTCATAGCGGTCTCCTCGCTGGTGACGTACGACGTGTACAGGACGTACAAGAACCCCGACGCGTCGGGGAAGAAGCTGCTGAAGGTCTCCCGCGCCACGATAGTCGGGTTCGGGCTGGGCATGGGGGGGCTCGCCGTCATCCTGCTCAGCATGGGCCTGAGCCTGGGGTTCGTGTACCTGGCCATGGGCGTGCTGATAGGCTCCGCCGTGATACCGATAGCCCTCACCATAACGTGGAAGTGGACGGACAAGTACGCCGCCACGTTCGGCGCCATAGCCGGGCTGTTCGTCGCGCTCGGCACGTGGGTGGGCGTTGCCGCATCGTTGCCCGAGTTCGGCGGCGAGGTCTCGCTGGCCAGCCTGGGCAACAACTATTCCATGCTGTTCGGGAACATTGCGGGGATACTCACGGGCGGCGCTATAGCCGTGATCGGCAGCCTGATAAAGAGGACGAAGTTCGACTGGAACGAGATGAGGGAAAAGATAAAACTCGTGGACATATCCCAGGCCGAGGTCAGCAGGCTGGCGCAGGACGAGGCGACGCTGGCCAAGGCGTTCAAGTTCAGCCTGCGCGGCGGCGGCATCATGACGCTGGTGCTCGTGGTGGCCTGGCCCCTGCCGCTGTTCTTCGCGGGGTACGTATTCGACGTGGCGTTCTACTCGTTCTGGGTGGGCATATCCGTGGTGTGGGTCAGCGTGGCCACCTTCTTCATAGTGGGCCTGCCCATCATCGAGGCCAGGCACGGCATAGCGAAGGTGGCGAGGCGCCAGCGGACGCCTGAAGGCGGGGCGGAGGGCGGCTCCTAGTGGCCCACTGCGGCGGCTGCGGCGTGCCGCTGGGGTGGAAAAAGTACCGCTTCCAGAGGATGTGGCGCATACCCGGGTACTACTGCAAGGGGTGCATGATGGAGCTCGGCAAGGACTTCGACAAGTCCGGCAAGATAGAGAGGAAGGCGATGCCGTGCGGCCTGTGCGGCGTGGAGTATTATTTCCTGCGCAACGGGACCGGCGCCGCCAGGCACGGCAGGTACTGCCACGTCTGCCGCCAGGCGGTGGAGAGCGGGGCGGTGGAGCCGGCGCGCCTGGAAAAGGCGGCCAAGGGCGGGGAGATGCCGGAGCTGCCGCAGCAGCCCAAGAGCCTGCCCCTGGTCATGATGATCTTCGCGGGGCTGGGGGGGCTGATGATGGTCATGGGGCTGGCGTTCACGGTGCTGTCCACCGGCGAGGACGCGAGCGTGGTGAACATACTGTTCGGCTCGCTCACCACCGCGCTGGGGTTCGTCCTGCTGCGCAAGACGCTGCGGTCGCGCGGCCTGCTGATCGGGCGGGGCGGCCGGGAGGGGCCCGCGCGCGGGCCGCCCGGCGGCGCCGAGGCGGCGCCCCCGCCGCCCGCTCAGGATGCGGGCCGCGACTGGCGCTCCCTCTCGGAGATCCGGCAGGGATCTTCCCAGAAGTAGCGGGGCCCACTCGGGGCCGGTCGCCCCTTTCGCAGCGTCCCGCGGATCCGGCGCGGCTCCCTTGTCCGCGCAACGGCCCACTCGGGGCCGGCCGCTCCTTGGTCGGGCGCGAGCTCGGATCGACGGCGCGGCGCCGCGCCCCCGCCGGCCGTGTGCGCGAAAACGACCCGCCGATCCGGATCCGCGGGGCGGCTCGGCCGCCGGCCCCGCGAGCCCGCCTACGCGTTGCCGAAGGCCTGCCTCGGCAACACGGAGTACGCCTTTACCAGCTCCGCAATGCCGTCGTCTATGGAGAAGCGCGGCCTGAATCCCGTCGCCTCCATCCTCTCGTTGGACACCACGTAGTCGCGCTTGTCCGGGTCGGTCCCCACGCTGGACTCCAGGAACACGAACCGCGGCAGGCGCCTCCTTATGGCCTCGCACAGCTCTATCTTGGTGAGGTTGGCGTCGCTCAGGCCCACGTTGTACGGCCGGCCCTGCATCGACTCGAAGTTTTCCATGCCGTGGGCGAACGCCCCCGCCACGTCCCTGACGTGTATGTAGTTGCGCCTAAAGTGGCCCTCGAACACGACCACGAACCCGTCGCGGACGGCCCTGTGGACGAAGTCGTTCACGAGCAGGTCCGTGCGCATGCGCGGCGAGGCGCCGAAGACGGTGGCGAGGCGGAAGCTTATCGACCGGCCCGCCTCCAGGATCCTCTTCTCCGCTTCCACCTTGGTGCGGCCGTACAGGGAGATGGGGCTGAGGGGCGTCTCT
Source organism: uncultured Candidatus Cenarchaeum sp. (assembly GCA_958295735.1). Lineage (GTDB taxonomy): Archaea > Thermoproteota > Nitrososphaeria > Nitrososphaerales > Nitrosopumilaceae > Cenarchaeum. Next base: position 1,284,440 of record OY282369.1, on the reverse strand, counting down.
TCCGTGCAGAACTTGCCCTCCTGCCCTATCCCGTACCCGCTGTTCGTGCACGGGAACAGCAGCCTGCGGTCGCCGCGCAGGGACAGCAGCAGGTCGACCGAGTCCAGGTTGGTAGTGGATGCGCCGGCCGCGTCCGCGTCGCACACGGGCGCGCCGACCAGGGCCGCCAAGTGTACGACGTACTCCGTCCCGTCTAGCGCGCCCGACAGGATGCGCTCGTCCCTGACGTCGCCCCGCACTATCTCGAGGCCCTCCGAACTGCAGCAGTCCAGCAGGCTGGTCTGCCCGTAGCGGAAGTTGTCCAGCACGCGCACGGAGTGGCCCGCGGCGAGCAGCTCGGGGACCATGACGGAGCCCAGGTATCCCGCCCCCCCGGTCACCAGTATCCTGGACATTCCGGGCCGGGCCGGGCCCGCGGTTATCTGTGTTTGCGGGCAGGGCGGGCGCGGGGCAGCAACCCCCGCCCCGCGGGCGCGGATCCGGATCGGCGGAGCCGTTCCCGCGCCGGCGGGCGCGCGGCCCCGCGCCGGCCGGCGCCCGCCCGCGGCCGGGGAAGGGCAGGTAAATTAAGGGTCGCCGCCGCCGGGCCCCCATGCGGTTCTTGCGCCCGCGGCGCGCGGCCTTGGTAGCCGCGGCCGTGCTCGCGGCGGCCGCCCTCGCGGCCGCGGCGCCGATCTCCGAGCAGTTCGCCGATGCGAAGGCCCCCCGCAAGGTGCACTTCACGCACACGATGTCCTCGTGGCCGGATCCTGGAGTGGATGCGGCCAACGGCAGCCACGTGGCGCTGCTGCTCTCGCCCAACGCGGGGACCATATACGACGGCTCCGTGACGTACGCCGCCGACCGCCCGGTCCGGGTCATGGTCCTGCACGAGCTGGAAGACGGCGAGTTGCTGGGCCAGCCGGCCTGGACGGTAGACGGCAGGACGCACTACGCGGTGTCGCTGGAGGCCGCGCCGGGATCCGCCTCCGGCTCGGCCGAGTTCACGGGGGCGGCGCTGGCGCTGCACGCGGGAAGCGGGTTCGCCGTCACGGCGAGCGTCGACGGCTGGATCCGCGGGGAGCCCACCTCCGTGGTGGTGCGGGCCGCGCCGGCGGGGCCGGAGGAGGCCGCGCCGCTGGATCTCGCGCGCGGGGAGGTTCCCGCCCGCATCCCGCTGCGCGCCGGGCTCCACGGCGGCCAGGAGCTGCTGTACATCGCCACCGACTCGAGCGACGAAAAGTACGCCGGGATGATCTCGGACAGGCAGGGCTGGAGGGTGGAGCACGCGCCCCCGCTGGCGGCGGCCCACCCTGACGCCCGCGCCGACGTGTACGTGTTCGCCAACGGGGTGGCCGGCGCTGGGCTCCGCGGGTACCAGGCCGAGGTGTTTTCCAGCACCCCGGAACGGCCCTACGAGTACAGCGCGCTGCGGTCGGTGGTCGAGGTGGAGTGGAAGCTGGGGCAGAGCGCGGAGCTCCTGGACTCGGAGGAGGCGGTGATGCGGGCGGGCAACTCCAGCCGCGTCGTGCTGGAACGGACGGGGACGGTGGTCAACATGCCGCAGGTGAAGTGGCCGGGCGGCCAGATGCCGGTGAGGGGCAACGCGACGGGGGACGGCAACGCGACCGGCGGCGGGGCGGAGGGCGGCGCGCAGGTGATGGAGCTCGACGAGGAGCTCATGTACGCGACGTTCGAGGCGCGCAGGGGGTGGGGGCCGGACGGCCGCACCGCGTACCACATACTCGTGGGCGCGACGCCCGAGGGGCCGGCCGGGGTGACGGGGGCCACGCACGAGCCGGCGCTCGCCAGCACGGTCCCGGGCGCGGCGGCCATAGACGCGTACCACTTCCGCAACGGGGTGCCCGGCGCGGGCCCGCTCGGGTTCCAGCCGGGAATAGTCTCGGCCGCGCCGGGCCAGGAGGGGTACAGCCCGGTGCAGCGCGTCTACATAGCGGAGTGGGCCTCCGACCCCGACGGCGCGTCCGTGCTGCAGACGGTGGCCGACGTGGAGGCGCTCGAGGAGGCCGGGGACGTGGACGTGGTCCTGGCCCGCCCGATGCACAGCGACTACGTGGTCAACTCGCCGGCGGTCGATCCGTTCCAGGAGGCCGCCGGCGGCGAGGCAGACGATCCGTAAAACGCTAAAATAACTCCCGCCGCGGGGCGCCGCATGGGGGGCGCGCTGTACATCGTGGGGGTCGGGCCGGGCCACCACGACCACATGACATTCCGCGCGAAGGAGGCCATAGGGGAGAGCGACACGATAGTCGGGTACGAGACGTACGTCAACCTGGTGAAGGACCTCATAGGGGGCAAGGACGTGTACCGCTACGCGATGACGCAGGAGGTGGAGCGCGCGCGCCAGTGCATCGATCTGGCCGAGTCGGGCCGGACGGTCTCGCTGGTCTCCAGCGGCGATCCGGGCATATACGGCATGGCCGGCCTCATATACGAGACGCTGGCCGGGCGGGGGTGGGAGCCGCGCTCCGGCCTGCGGGTGGAGGTCGTGCCCGGGGTGTCCGCCCTGAACTCGTGCGCCTCCATAATAGGCTCCCCGCTCATGACCGACTTTGCGGTGCTCAGCATGAGCGACCTCCTCGTCCCGTGGGAGATCATAGAGAAGCGGGTGGAGGCGGCAGCGCTGGGCGACTTCGTGGTGGTGATATACAACCCGTCCAGCAAGAGGCGCATCCGCCAGCTGCAGGACGCGCGGAGGATCCTGCTGAAGCACAGGGGGCCCTCCACCCCGGTGGCCATCGTGAAGGGGGCGTTCCGCGACTCGCAGTCCGTGGTGCTGACCGACCTGGGGCGCATGGAGGAGCACGCGGACCGGCTCGGCATGATAAGCACCGTCATAGTGGGCAACTCGTCGACCTACAACTACAAGGACCTCATGATAAACCCGCGGGGGTACTCGTCAAAGTACGCCCTCCGCGACGGGGAAGCTAGCGGGGGGGCGCCCCCGCCCCGATGATCCCGCGGACCTCGTCGCCTAGCCGTATCCTGGAAGAGAGCTCGCCGAGCATGGGCGCGAGGCGCCCGGCGACGGCCTCCTTCAAGTCGGCGGGGTGGAGGCGGCCCGCCGCGAACGCCTCCTCGAGCTCCGCGTAGGAGGAAAAGCTCGCGTTCCCGCCGAACTTGGAGGGCCTCTCCACCAGCAGCGGCTCCCCGCCGGCGGGATCGCGGAGTATTATGTCCCTGCACATTCCCAGCAGCGGGTTGCCGTCCACCGCGCGCGCCTCGCACCAGGCCCCGCGGATCTTCCCGCGCACCTGCTCGGCAGTGTCGTGCACGAATATTCCGGATCCCGGGCTGGTCTTGCTCATCTTCGCCCCGCCCCCCCGGGGGCCGGACAGGCCGGGCAGCAGCCTGTGGTGCAGCGCGACCGGCACCTTCCACCCCGCCTTCGGGAAGGCGTCGCGGACGAGCATGTGTATCTTCCTCTGGTCGGTCCCCGCGTGGGCAATGTCCACGCCCAGGAAGTGGATGTCCACAGCCTGCATGGCGGGGTACAGCAGCTGGCCCAGATCCGTCCTCTCGTCGCCCTCCGCCCTGCCCATTATGGTGAGCGCCCTCCTCGTCCTCTCCAGCGACATGTGCCCGGCGAACCGCACCAGTTCCGCCCAATAGTCGGGGTTCCGCGAGTACAGCTCCGAGCCCACCCTGACCGAGGCGCCGGGGCAGAAGGCCGCGAACGCGCTCCTGTAGTATTCGGCGACCTTCGCTATGCCTCCCATGTCACGGCCGAGCTTGTCGTTTATGGCCGTGTGCCAGTCGGCCAGGAACACCGTGCAGTCCGCGCCGGCCTCCACCAGGTCGTTGATCTTCAGGCCGGTGCTGATCAGGCTCCCCAGGTGGAGGAACCCGGACACCTCCAGGCCGATGTAGTGCTTTGGCCGGGAGCCGGCCGCGAGCAGCCCGCGCATCTCCCCCTCGGTGACGACCTCTTCCGTGGGGGGCCTCATGACCAGCGCCATCCTCTCCTCCGCGTCCAACGGGAGGGCCGCGCCCCCAGACCCTATAAATCCGCGCGGGCCGTACGGGGCCGCGCGCCCGCGTCACGGGCGCGAAGGCGCCCCGATCCGGATTCGCGCCCGCGGAGGGGGCCGCCGGCCCCGCGCCGCGGGCCGCGCCATACTTTGAAATATCGCGCGCCCCGCGGGGGCCCATGACAGTAGGCTACGTCCTGATGAAGTGCGACCTGGGCGCCGAGGACGAGGTGACCGAAAAGCTCACGGGGATGGACGAGGTCCTGTGGGTGGACCAGATATACGGTGCCTACGACCTGCTCGCGAAGGTCGAGGCGCCCAACATCGAAAAGTTCAAGGCCCTGCTCACGTGGGAGATACAGCGCATGGACAAGGTCCGCTCCACGCTGACCGTCAACAGGCGGGAAGGCTGACCCGCCGCCCGCGGCCCTACGCCGCGGCGCTCTTCCGGGGCCTCGTGCTCAGGTAGAACGCGTGCGCGCTGATCAGGAACCCCGAGAGGAATATCTTGGTGGCGAACACGAGGTTCCACGGCCTGTCCGGGTCGGGGTACGCCACCTTCAGCGCGTCGATGTCCGGGACCGCCCCGGCCGCGATCCCGGCCGCTATCTGCGCGTTGAAGACCGCGAAGTTCCACAGCACCTCGTACAGGCAGATCACCGCGAATCCGAGCAGCATCAGCTGCAGCAGCGCCATGCGGTGCCCCGAGATCTTTTCGCCGGCCGTCCTCTTCCACCCTATCCTGGACACGCAGTACCAGCTGATTATGGTGGAAAAAAACAGCCACGTCGAGAGCCGCGCGAAGTTCTCGAACGGGACGGTCGTGGCGTGCAGGACCTCGCCCATCACGTACGTCCCGTTCTCGACCCACTCGGCGTGCATCGCGTAGGCGCCGTACGCCGCTATGGCCGCCATCATGGACGCGGCCATATAGAACACGTACAGGAACACCCTGTAGCCGGGGTCGCGCTCCTGGAGGTGGCGCTTTTCCATTCCGGATCGCGGCCCGGCCCGGCATAAAAAAACCTATTCCGGGAGGCCGGGGGATGCGGTTGCGGAATTGGCGGGCGGCGCCGCCCGCTCCCGCCTTGCCCGCGGGCCCCGGTGCGGGATTTATTAGCGGCGCCGGCGCCGCCCGCGGCGTGGCGCCTTTGCGTTCGGGCGGCGGCAGCGGCGCTCCGTGCCGCGGGGAAGGGGCTTGACGCTCGGCCCGGCGGCCGAGGCGCTCGGCGGGATCTGCAAGGCGCTGCTGCCCCTGCCCGAGGAGGTCCACGAGGGGGCGCCCGCCTCGCCCCTGGCCGTGTGCACGCTGTCCAGCATGGACCTGTTGCGCGATCTCGCCGCCTCCGACCTGATGGGCCGCGTGGCCCTGGCCGGCCGGCTGCTCTCGGAGAACCGGGGCATAGACGCGCTGCTGCGCTCGCTCTGCTCTCCCGGCCCGCCGGCCCGCCGGATCACGGCGCTCCTGCTGTGCGGCAGGGAGGTGCGCGGGCACCTCGCGGGCGACGCGCTGCTGCGGCTGCACGCGGGCGGCGTGGATTACTCCGGCAGGATAGTGGGCTCGCCCAGCCCCGATCCCGTGCTGCGCGCCGGCCGCGGGGAAGTGGAGCGGTTCAGGAAGGAGGTGCGCATCATAAACAGGATCGGCGTCGCCGACTTGGGCGCGCTGGCGGGGACCATCGTGGAGGCCTCCGGCGCGGGGGGCGCGCCCCGCGCCCCGTAGGGCGGCCTCCCTAGTAGCCGCCCTCCTGCCTCTCCACGTTTATCCTGTTTTTCCGCGCGTACTCGTCCAGCACGTCCGCCGGGGACAGGCCCATCTCCAGCGATGCCTGGACCACGAAGTGCCAGATGTCTATCAGCTCCTCCCTGGCGTGGGCCTCGTCGAACGGCGCGGGTTTTTTCCACCACTTCCAGTCCGTCGTGGCCTGCAGTTCGACCGCCTCCTGTATTATGGCCGTGCACAGGGCCGCGAGCCTGTCCTGCCGCCCCTTGGGGTACCTGCCGCCGCCCACGTGATCGGCGAACCTGCGCTGCATGTCGAATATCTCGTCCAGCTTGTCCTGCGCCCCGGGGGCCCGCTGCGACAACGGCGCGGGGCCGCCCGCGCCGCAATTAAATCATGTGCAACGCCGGCGGGTTTGGATCTCTGGGCCGCCTCCGGCAGGCTGTCTTGCTTGCGTGCAAGCTGTACGTGGCGCCCGCGCAAGCCTGGAAGGGGGCGCATCGCTTCGTGCCGGCCCGCTGTCCGCGGGCTCGCCGAACCGCATCTGGGGCAACAACTGGAAGGGGGCGCATCGCTTCGTGCCGGCCCGCTGTGCCGCCGGGCCGCGGCGCCGGCGGGAATGGCCCGCCGAAGCGGATCGGGCGCTGCCGCACGGCTGGCGCCTGTCCCTGCGTGGCATCCGGCGCGCAAGCCCGATCGGGCCGCCACCGGCCTGTCAAAAGCGCGCGTAGATCGGTTCGCCTTGCCCGTTTGGGGGAAAGGCGCGCACAGATCTCGGATGGGCTGGGGATTGGCGCGGTGCCTTGTTTTGCATGCCTGTTCAAGGCATTGCGGTTGGCGGGAGCCCATTACGGACCGTCGCGGGGGCGGCAGAGAACGTCAGAAAACGCCGCAAGCACATGCCGGGCTTTAGGATGCCATTTTTTCAACTCGTCGACTGTCGTGCTTGTGATGTTCCCATGAGCGCCGTGGTCCCTGTTGGATGTTATGTTGTAATACGACGTTTCGTAAACGGTGCCTTTAACACGCTTATTGAACTCTTCAACATACTTTTTTCCGAACTTGTCCAGTATCTCCCCTCGCAGGTCGCTCAACTTCAGGTATCTGCGGCGGCGGAGCACGCCTTCTACAAACTGTTCCAAGTCGGCGTCTTCTGACCCGTGTGTGCGACTGATGACGACCCGACGGATCTCTTTTTCATAGATGCTGCATGTGCGGACAAGAAGAGCGGTGGTCAGGAGCGCTTCGATCCGGGTTTTCCTGCCGCCTGTGTCGTCAAGGTGACGCAGGACCATTTCTATATCGGCATCCACCTCGTCCAGTTCCATGGAGGTCACTCAAACAGCGATCTCTGAGCAAGGTCCAGCCTGGCGCGCACGGCCGCCTCGTCCGTGGTCGCGTGGGTCGTGCGCCTTTGGAACTCTTGGCTGCCGCGCAGGTCTTCGGCCCGTTTCGCGACGTCCGCCGGGCAGGAGTCCAAGTTTCGCGCAAACGCCACAAACATCGAGTCGAACACCGCTGTGTTGAAGACACGCGCTTGGTGGAACGGCTTCTCTCCAAGCTTCGCAAGCACGAGCCTGCACGCGTCGTCGAATCTCCTCCTCTCCGACCTGATGAACTCGTCCGTCGGATCCCTTCTCTCGCTCATAAATCTGGACATAAAGTCCCTCATAGGCGCGCGGTAGTCTGCTCCGCCGTGGAACAAGGCCATGTACCTCAGTATGAGCTGCACGTCTTTTTTTCGTTTGTCCGGTTTCGGCCTGCCCAGTATCTCCCTCCACTCTGTAGTCCAGTTGAGATCTATGAGCAGGTCGTTGAGCCTGCCGGCGTATACGCAGTTGCGTACCTCCTGATCTTTAAGTGTAATTCCTCCCGTGTTGAGGCGTTCAAAGATGTGATATATTGAGGTGTGGTCGTCCGGGTGCAGCTGCCTGACGAGTATGGAACGAAGTATAGTATTTTTTAACCTCAACTGGTCTTCCAAATTAAGATCCCCAAATTCTTTATCGTACAGCCTGCTGTCCCTATTGATGCCGCGTAGCCTGAAGGCATGCCGCTTTTTCCCGGCTTTGTCTCCAAAATGCCCCTCGAAAAAACCAAAGATGCTTCTCAGGCGTTGCGCGCCGTCCACCACGAGCATCTTTTCTTCCGAGTTTATGTAGAGGAAAACCGGAGGTACGGGCAACCCCAAGATAAACGACTCGATCAGCCTGGACGCCTGCGTGATGGACCACACGTATTCGCGCTGGAATTTTGGCATGACAATCTCTCGTTTGCGCCACTTGTCGTGGAGAACCTCCAGCGTGTAGTCGGCCGGCATCGTCATAATGTCGTATTTTAGAGGCGTGGCCTCTTCCTGCGGCTCCTGTAGCCAGTCTTGGTCGCCGCCGGCCGCCTCTTCCGGCTCCATGGCCATGCCGGCCGCCTCTTCCGGCTCCATGGCCACGCTACCGAAGATGCGCATAAAAGCATTTGGCGGCAACGCCGTATGAAGTCACGTACCCGTCAGTCACAGGCGTGAAAACGCCTTCGCTGATCCAGATTCACGCCTGCAGAAAAGGGGCCGCTGACCTCATACCAACGCCTGATGTAGACTCACGTCCATCGCCCGACTGTGCCCGAAAGCTTCCCCGAGCCGGCGCGGCGGGCCCGCTCCCGCTCCCGCTCGAGGCCGCGACGGCATCGGAGGTGGATGATGCCGCTTGCGCCGCCTCGGCATGTGTGCGAGGCGGCATCGCGCAAGCCGCTGTCGGCGATCCGGCGGCTCCCGCTCCCGCCTCCCCCGTCGTGGGGCGGCCCGGCGGCCGGCTACGCGAACAGGTCTCGTTTCAGGTAGGCGAAGAAGGCTTCCAGCGCTTGCGCTGGCCAGATTCCTAGGTGCCCGCATGTCTGGACAGTGCGTTGTGGAGAGGTGACGCATGCCGGATGCACTCCTCAGCCGGCGGCGCGACCTCCTTTCCTTGGCCGCCCTCGCCTGTATCGCCTGCTCCGCCCCGTCGTTCCGGCAGGGCATGCCGGGTTGCTTCATGAACTCGAGCATGCGCGGCAGCGCGTTAGCGAGGGCCGTGCGCATCTCGTGCTTCTTTCTGCACCAGTCCGCGATCTCGAGGACCTGCTCGAGCTCCCAGATCGCGGGCTCGCCCGCCGTGTCCGCATCTTTGCTCTTCCTGTACGTGGCACGCAGCTGCATGTGCGCCTTCTCGTGCTTCTCTTCCCCGGTGCAGATCGTGCGGCTCTTAACGAGCCGCAGCAGGCGGATGAGACAGATCTGCCTCACGTCGATGTCGCTGTACCCAGAGTACTCGCCGGTCACCGCCGGCCTGCACTTCAGCTCCGGGAAGTGCAGGCCCGGCACGGCCGCGTTCCCGCTGCGCGAGAACACCACGCGCCCTGCGTTCTTCAGGGGAGACAGTCGCGCGTACCCCCGCTTTCTAGAGATCCTGAAGGAGGCTTCGTCGATCTGCGCGTGCGTAGCGTTTTCTTTCACTCGCTTTGCGATGCGCTGGTCGCCCTGCTAATGGCGGCCCAGAGGATCTCTTCCTCGCATACGCCGCACATGTGGACAAGAAGAGCACAGGTCAGAAGCGCTTCGATCCGAGTTTTACGCATGCATGCGGTGTTGGGATGATGTCTGACAATTCCTATCTCGGCTTCCGCTCCGTCTCGTCTGAGTCACTCAAACAGCGATCTCCGCGCAAGGTCCAGCCTGGCGCGCACGGCCGTGCCGTCCGTGGTCGCGTGGGTCGTGTGCCTCTGGAACTCTTGGCTGTTGCGCAGGTTTTCGGCCCGTTTCGCGATGTCCGTTGGGCAAGAGTCCAAGTTTCGCGCAAATGCCACAAACATCGAGTCAAACACCGCCGCGTTGAGGGCCCGGGCTTGGTGGAACGGCTTCTCTCCAAGCCTTGCAAGCACGAGCCTGCACGTATCGTCAAACCTCCTCCTCTCCGACCTGATGAATTCGTCCGACGGATCCCTCTTCTCGCTCATAAATCTGGACATGAAGTCCTTCATCGGCGCGCGGTAGTCTGCTCCACTGTGGAACAAGGCCGTGTACCTCAGTATGAGCTGCACGTCTCTTTTTCGTTCGTCCGGTTTCGGCCTGCCCAGTATCTTCCTCCACTCTGCGGTCCAGTTGATGTCCGCCAGCAGGTCGTTGAGCTTGCCTTCGTATACGCAGTTGCGTATCTCCTGATCTTTCCGTGTCACCCTTCCAGTGTTGAGGCGTTCAAACACGTGATATATCATGGTGTGGTCGCTCGGTTGCAGTTGCCTGATGAGGATGGCCCGGAAAGCGGTATTTTTGAGTCTTAGCTGGTCATCCAAATCAAGATCTTCAAACTCCTTGTCGTACAGCCTGCTGTCCTTGTTGATGCCGCGCAGCCTGAAGACGGGCCGCTTCTTCACGTTTTCGTCCCCGAAATACCCCTCGAAAAAACCAAAGATGCTTCTCAAGCGTTGCACGCCGTCCACCACGAGCGTCTTTTCTTCCGCGTCTATGTAGAAGAAAACCGGAGGCACGGGCAATCCCATGACGATCGACTCAATAAGCCGGGATGCCTGCGTGATGGACCACGCGTCTCTGCGCTGGGATTCTGGCCAGGCGATCTCCCGATTGCGCCACTTGCTGTGGAGATCCTCCAGCGTGTAATCTGCCGGCATCGTCATGACGTCGTATTCCCTAGGGGTGGCCACTTCCTGCGGCTCCTCCTGCAACCATTCTTGATTACCGCCGTCCTGCCCTGCCGGTTCCACGGCCACGCCGTCCTGCCCTGCCGGTTCCACGGCCACGCCGTCCTGCCCTGCCGGTTCCACGGCCACGTTGCCGGGGGCGCGCATAAAAATATTCAGCGGCAGCGCCCGCGCGGGGACGGCGCCCCCCCGAAGCGCGAACCCGGGCCGCTTTCGCGCCAGCGCGAACCCGCGCCCGCCCCTCCCCCCGCGGGCCTCAGGGCCTGGTCATCCGCGCGTACTCCGCGACCCGCTCTTCTACTTCCCCGCGGCCGGCCCGCGCCAGCCCGCCCATGCCGTAGCCCTCCACGGCGAAGGAGCCGGCCGCGTTGGCGTAGGCCATGGCCTTCCTCATGGCGGCGAACGTGGCGCGGTTCCCCGCGGCCATCCTGCCTATGAGGGCGCCGGCGAACGCGTCCCCCGCGCCCGTGGGATCGACGGGCTTCTCCAGGAGGAACCCCGGCGCGGCGAACACCTCGTCCCCGTGGAACGCGAGGGCGCCGTGCTCCGCCTTTTTTATGACCACGTACGAGGCCCCCCAGCGCCGCATCACGTGCCTGGCGCACCTCGCCAGGCTCTCCTCGCCGGCGAGCATCCTGGCCTCCCACTCGTTGACGACCAGCGCGTCGACCGACCGTATCAGCTTCACCAGCGCGTCCCTCTTGTTCTCGATCCAGTAGTCTATGGTGTCGCACATGGAGAACCTGACCCTGTCGAAGCCGGCCAGCGCCTCCAGGTTCTGCTCGGGGTCGTTGTTCGCCAGGTACACGAACCTTGACCGCCGGTACGCCTCGGGTATCTCGGGCCGGAACCCGGCCGCCACGTTCATCTCCACCCTGAGGCTCTCCCTGCTTGCCAGCGACTTGTCGTACCTGCACTCGTACCGGAACGTCCTGCCGCGTATGGTCGCGAGCCCGCCCAGGTCCATCCGCGAGGCCAGCACGCGGCGGTGCCTGGAAGGAAAGTCCGTCCCGACTGCCGCCACCAGCCCCGTCCTCGCGAAAAGCCCGGCGGACATGCCGGCGTACAGCGCGGCGCCGCCCATCACCCCGCGGACGGTCCTGGCCGGCGTCCGTATGGTGTCCAGCACGGCCGAGCCGAAGACGGTCAGCACGGCGCCGGTCTAGCGGCTTTCTATAAATGCCCTTGCCTGCTCGCCGGTCGGGCGGTACACGAACGGGACGTCGACGGTGGTGAACAGCATGTCGTACGTGGTCACCCCCATTATGCGCACGTCCGGCTCCCCGCCCTCGTACGTCCCGCCCTCCGGATCCACCACGAACGTGCCGCTCACGGCGGCGCTGTCCATGGCCGGGAGGGTGAACGCCTCCAGCCTGCCGTCGCCTATGCGCTGCCCGTCCGCCGTCACCATGAACTCGGTCTCGCCGGCCGTCAGGTACAGCAGGGACGGGTTGTCGAACTCCAGCTCCAGCGCGTACGACGACCCGCTGGCGGTCTCCTCCACGAGCCTGCTCTGCGTCACCTCCACCCCTATGTGCGAGGCCGACGCGTACTGCGAGTAGCCCAGCGCGCCCAGCCCGGCCGCCACCGCGACCAGTATTATGACCTTCCTTCTCGTTTCCATGCCTACCCCTCGCGGGATTGCCTTTTAACCACATGGCGCCGCCGCGCGGGGCCGGCCCCTCGGGGCCGGATCGGCCGGCATCCCGGCGCCCGCCCGCCCGCGCGGGCGGGGGCGCCGGGATCCGGACCCGCGCTTCGGGGGAGGGCCCGCCTCGTGCTGGGAATGCGGCATCGGCGGCAGTCCGGCGGCGGGGGGGGGGGGGGAAAGGGCCCGCCTCGTGCTGGGAATGCGGCATCGGCGGCAGTCCGGCGGCGGGGGGGGGGGGGAAAGGGCCCGCCTTGTGAACAGTTATTCACCAAATCGCGAACTTTTCTTACCCGCCAGGCTAAATCCCGGCACCGCGAGGGTATGGCGTGGCCAGGGTCAGAGTACGACTGGGGGACGGCGAGGTTGAGATCGAGTCCAGAGACTTCCGCGTGGACAACGAGAACGCCGCCGGGATAGTTGCGGCCCTGGCCAGATATGCGCGCGGGGCAACCACCGAGGCCTCCCCTCCGGTTGCCGCGCCGCCCCGGGCGGAGGCTGTTCTCCTTGCCTCCGCTCCCCCTTCACACTGTTCCCCCCTGCCGCCCGCCGAGGCGGCGGGAGCGCCCGCCCCTCCGGCGGACAAGGCTCCCGACGTGTCGTCCGTGCTGGACTGCCTGGACGACGCGGAGGCGCCGGAGCCCGAGTTCGAGGAGGAGGATGCCGCCCCGCCGCCGGACGTGAGGGGGCGCCTCCGCGCGCTGGGTTCCGGCTCGTTCTTCGACTCTCCCAGGACGGCGCTGGACGCGGCCGAGCGCCTCCGCGAGCGCGGGTGGGGCGCCAGCGCGATGGACGTGTCCCGGGCGCTCTCGGAGATGGCCCTGGGGCGGGAGCTGGTCAGGGACTCGCGCGGGTGCCGGATCTACTATTCCGCGGGGCCGCGCCCCGTCCCCGAGATCCGCGCGGGGCCGCGCCCCGTCCCCGAGATCCGCGCCTGACCGCCCCCGGGGTTCCGGGACCGCCCCCGGGCAAAAGCGGGCCCCGCGCGGCGGCAGCGGGCCGCCCGCGGCGCGCGCCGGCTCCGGGCGCGCCGCCGAACCACCTTTAACTCCCGGCGCGGGAGATCCGCGGATGGGCGGGGACGGAAAGGGCTCCGGCGATCCCATACCGGAGGAGATAGACGAGCACTACCGGCTGTTCGGCAAGGAGCCCTGGGAGGTCGACTACGGGGAAAAGTGCGCCGTGTGCGGCTCGCCGGTGGACGAGTGCGGGCTGTGCGCCTGCGACTCGGCGTCCGACTAGGGCGGCGCGCGGCCGAGCGCGGGCCCCGCCCGCCACGCCGCCGCCACCGCTGCGGCGACCGCGGCGGCCAGGGCCGGCGCGGCGGCGGGGAACTCCGGGATCACCGAGGCGCCGGTTATGGCCGCGGTCCCCTCGCCCGACAGCCTCAGGCTCACCCCCGACCTGTTGCCCCCCGCGTCGAACACGGACGACCGGATCCGCTCGCCGTCCACCTGCGCCTGGTACGGCCCCCCGAGGAGCTCGTGCGGGAGCACCAGGGTCACCCACCGCTCCGGCCCCCCGAACTCGTACTCTATGCTGCGCGCCGGCTGGTCCAGCACCATCCGCCCCGGCCCCGGGGTCGCCCACACCTCCACCTCGAACTCCCTGCCGTCCTCCCACGCTATGCGGCGCACCTCGGCCTCCTGGCCGGGCACGAACTCCAGCACCATCTGGCACCCGTGGCAGTTGAACGAGCCGCCCCCCTCCGCGAAGTACAGCGGCCTGTCGTTCACGAAGGCCAGCCGCACGGACCCGGGCAGGTGGAACGTGGTGGTGGCCGGGTGGAAGAACCTCCAGGCCAAAGCCGGCCCTCCCCCCTCCGCCGGCGCGGCCCCGTCCAGGCCGTACTTGACGTACGCCGCATCGGGTGCCGTAAACGCCACCGCGCGCTCTCCCTCCGCCGAGTGCCGTATTACGTCGCCGTCCGCGTCCTCCACCACGACGTCCGAAGGGGAGGCGCCGGCGATCAGGGCGACGGCCTTCTCGCCGCCCCCCGCAACCGAGTGCACCACCTCCGCCCCGCCCGAGTCCGACATCGTGACGTCGATCCTCTCCGCGGCCTGCTCCTGGCCCGCCGCCCACGCGGGCAACCCGGCGGCCAGCAGCGCTACCGCGGCGGCCGCGCAGGGGCGCAGCCGCGATCCGGTCACCGCGACACGGCGACCCGCCGCATCCGGGCCTCCTCCTTCGGGCAGTCGCTGCCGTCCCTCGGGAGGTTCGCTATGCGGTCGGCCGCGTCCATCCCCCCGGACACCTCCCCGAACGCGGTGTACTGCCCGTCCAGGAAGGGGCTGTCCGAGGTCACTATGAAGAACTGCGAGCCCGCGCTGTCGGGATCCGCCGCCCTGGCCATGGACACCACGCCCCTCCTGTGGGGCTTCGAGCTGAACTCGGCCTTTATGGTGTACCCGGGCCCCCCCGTCCCCCAGGACCCCCTGTCCGCGCCCTTGGTATTGGGGTCGCCGCCCTGTATCATGAAGCCTGGGATGACGCGGTGGAACAGGGTGCCGTCGTAAAAGCCCGAGCCGGCGAGCCGCTCAAAGTTGCGCACCGTCTCGGGGGCCAGCTCGGGCAGGAGCCTGAAGTCGATCCTCCCGAAGTCCGTCTCTATGCTGGCGCCGGCCACGCAGGCGGCGGGGGCAGGCGCGTTAATAGTCTTTTGAGCGGGGCGCCCGCCGCGCGGCGCAGCGCGGCGTGGCGTATTGAACAGCATCGGCCCCCCGGCCTGCCGTGATTGATGCCGTGCGCCGGGCCGCGTGGACACCGGTCCGCACGCAGGCTCCGGAGCGGCCCGTCCTGCCAGCCTGTTCAGAGGATCAACAAACGTTCTGACCGCGTTTATCTGCCCTGAGGTCTGTAGCGCATCACATAACTCGAATTTTAGGCGTGAAAAACCGCCGCGCCGCGGCCGTCGTAGGCGTAATTGTGAGATGGACTAGAGGCATGCTTCCTCTACCCAATCGATCCCACTACCGAATTCACCACTCGCGGCTCTCTTGAAACTCCACGACTCCCTACTCAAGAAGCCAACCTTTGATTTTCTCACAGATGTGAGCCGACAAATTGCACTCGTTGACAGTTTGATCTTGTGAAGCGCCGATTGACATCCAAATACAAGTGACTGCAAAGGCGGCGACGCCAACAGTAGCAAAGAACATGATCAGTATGCCGAGCATATCCAAGGCGCCCCCGTCGCTAATGGTAAAATACTTTTAGCGGCCCGCTTGGTACACACTTACCCCCCCCTCCCGCCGCGACTTGGCCGCCTGAAAAACACAAAGGCGGAGGCCGCGTTCATCTTGCTCCCCCCCCTCCCGCCGCGACTTGGCCGCCCGAACGGGCCCGCGCGCCGCGCAAGCTTAGGCTGGCCTAAGAAGTCGATTTGTATAATTGTGGCGGGTTTGGGCCTGCCGCATGGCGGAATCCGTGGCGGCGCCGCTGCGCAAGGAACTGGCGGCGCGTTGGAAAAGATCGCCGGGCTGGAAGCCAAGGTCGCGGAGCAGGCGGCCGAGATCGCGGTACTGAATGCCGGCGCGACGGAGCGGGCGCTGCTGCGCAAGGAACTGGCGGCGGCGTTTGAAAATAACGCAAAGCTGGAAGCCGAGAACGCCGGGCTGAAGGCCGAGGCCGCCGAGCAGGCGGCCAGGCTCGCCGTGTGCGACGGCCCGAACGCGCCCTCGTCGACCCTCACCACGTACGGCCCCCGGCGGAACGCCTGGCGCAAGGAGCGGGGCTACAAGGGGAGCGACGGGGCCGGGAGCGACGGCAAGCCCGCGCCTCCGGACGGCGGCGCCCCGCGCAAGATGGGCCCGCCCGAGGGGCACAAGGGCGTCTCGCACTGCAACAAGCCCGCGTTCACCATCGGGTACGGGATCCTGGAGTGCGACGGATGCGGCGGCCCGCTGGAGAGGTTCACGAGCTGGCGGAAACTGGTCAACGACTTCGATCAGAACTGGCCCGCGATCACCGCGATGATCGAGGTGGGGCAGGGCTGGTGCGGCGCGTGCGGGAAGCACTCCGAGGCCTGGGCGCCGTTCCCGAAGGGCACCTCGTTCGGCCCGAAGGCGATCGGCCTCATCGTGGAGCTCTACATGGCGGGCGTCACGGCCGCGAAGATCGCGCATTTCATCGAATCCATGCTCTACTTCCGCGTCTCGGCGGCGGCCGTGGCGAGGGCCATCCAGGCCGTGGCGGGCGCGTCGGGGAAGCAGCTGGAGGACATCAAGCGGGCGCTCGGCAAGAGCGCGTTCGCGCAGATGGACGAGACCGGCTTCAAGATCGGCGTGCTGGGCAGGACGGGCTACGTGTGGGTGGCCATCGCGGGCAAGGTCATGTGGGTGCACTTCGCGCCCACCCGGGGGGCGGCAGTCCTGGACGAGCACTTCGGCTGGCTGCCCCGCGGGGCGGTGGTGGCCGACGGGCTGCCGGCGTACCGCGCGTGGTTCCGGCATCTGCAGAGGTGCTGGAGGCACCTGCTCGCCAGGAGCGAGTCCGCCGCCGTGGACGGCGGCCCGGAGGACGAGGCGAGGCACAACTGGCTCCTGGGATACTACCGCAAGATAAGCACCGTGCCGGCGCTGGCGCCGTTCACCGTGATGTACCTCGGCAGGGAGTTCCACGACGCCGTGTCGGCGTACCCGGAAGGCAAGCTCAAGACGCATCTGTCCAACGCCGCGCCGTACGTGCTCACGTTCCTGGGATTCCGCGGCATGCCGCCACACAACAACGCCGCCGAGCTCGCCATACGCGACAACATAGTGACGCATCGCAACAACCACCGCATGATCTCCACGCCGGAGGGGCGCGAGGCGTTCTCCAGGATTATCACGATCGGGGGCACCGCCCGCATGAACGGCATGTTCGCGGGAAGGGCCTTCACCGAGATCGCCCGCAACCCCGACTGGAACATGTTCGACCCCGGCCCGTGGGCCGGGCCCGACTGGTGCGTCTTCGATGCCCCCGCATCCGGGCTGGTGCGCCCGCCCGGCTCCGCGGCGGGGCGGGCGCCGGCTCCGGCAGCGGCATCCGCCTGACCGGCCCCAGCGGATCTGCCGGGCGCGCGCGGGCGGCGTCAGCCCGCGTCCGGCATCGGGACGGATCGCCGTACCGGGGCGGCCGCGCGCCGGAATGCCCCGAACTTGGCCGCGATCGCGCGGCGCGCGGGCCGATCGGGGCGGTCATCCGCCGACGGATCCCCGCTCCGGCCGCGATCGCGCGGCGCGCGGGCCGATCGGGGAGGTCCGGGCGCGCGGCGCGCGGCGGGAGGGGGGGGAGGTAAGTGTGTACCCCGCTTGCGTGTGGACTCATGTCCACTTGCCAGCCGCGCCTGATGGGGGGCCGCCTCGCAAGCGAGCGGTGCGCCGGCAGGCGCGGGACGGCCGGAAGGCGAGCATTCCGTCCTGCCGGAGGGCCGCGGGGCGCGCTACGGGCCAACGCTCCTTCACAATCTTGTCGCCAGTTGTCAGTATCCACGCTTAAGGAACACACGCGCGTAACACTAGACATGCCCGACTCAAACGGTGCTGGTGCGGGAGTTGGTGGCGATGACCCGCAGCCTGGCGGCCCTGGAAGCAAAGCACGCAGAACTCGACTAGGGCAAGCGGATGGAGTCGGTCGGACAGCGGGGCGAAATTGATAGCCTCAAGGCCGAGTTGGCGGCGGGGCGGGATGGCAAGGCGGAGAACGCAGCGGCGGCCGCGCGGGGCGGAGGCGGCGGCCGCGATGCGGCAGGGGCGGAGAGGAGCGCCCCCGCCGCCTCGTTGCCGTTGCCCGCCCCCCCCCCCGCCGCCAAGCCGTCTGGGGCGAAGGGGGGCTGCCTGCGCGAAGTGTGGCGCGCTGGCCGCGAAGCTGGAAAATGCCGAGAAGCGGATAAACTCGCGCGACAGCTACAAGCCCGATGCCGAGAGGCACAACGCCGATCGAGCCAAGTTTCGCAGGGAGAACGGCACGCACGACGGCGATCGCAAGCCGGGAAAGATGGGCCCGCCCGTCGGGCACAAGGGGGTGTCGCACTCGTACAAGCCGGAGACGCGCCACTACGGCCTTTCCGCGTGCGAACACCGGGTCCGCCGAGCATCTGAAGAAGGAGCGGCCTTTCAACAAGATCCTCCTGCTGCCCGGCATCAGGGAGGCCAAGGCAGTCTGCATCTCGGCCGCGCGCGCCGCGCGCGCCGCGCGCGGCAAGATCAGCGGGGCAAAGTCGGAGTCCATTCCGGGCACGCGCGTGGGGATCGAGCCGCTCGGGAACGTGATGACTTACGCCGACAAGTCCATACCCGACAAGCCCGTCGCTGAGATCATAGAACAGATCCACCATGTCAAGATGGCGGCGACCTCGGTCATCAACTGCCGCACCGCTACCGCCGACGTGCTGGAGCCGGGCGTCTAGAGCATCGCCGATCACGTGAGAAAGGACCCGACGCGCGCGAAGATCGAGACTTCAAGGCGAACGGGAATCGGGGGTACGCCAAGTTGTACGTCTGCGGCAAGGCGGTGCGCGTGGTGTTCGTGCTCAGCAGGGGCGCGGCCGTGCCGGGCCTGCACTTCCCCGAACTGAAGATCAAGCTGGCGGTGACCGACGAGTACTCGGGGTACAAGAGAATAGACGCGGGGCAGGTCTGCCTCGTCCACCTGTTGCGGCGCGCCAAGAGCTGCGCGATCCGCAACGGGAAAGAGAAGCACGTGCAGCTGTACGTGCGGTTGCGCCACGCGTGCAGGAGGATCCGCGGCATCATGGCAGGCGAGGTAACGATCCGGGAGCTCGAGAGGCAGGTCCTCGAGATCGCTGACGGGTACTGGAAGGAGCACGAGATGCGCGTGGCCCTGACCAACGCGCTACCGCGCATGCTCACGTTCCTGAGTCACCCCGGCATGCCCTGCAAGAACGACGGGGCAGAGCAGGCGATACGCGCGGGGCCGGCCAAGGAAAAGAAGTTGTGCCGCCGGCCGAGGAGCGCGGAAGGCATGCGCTGCCTCTCCGTAACGTGCTCCGTGTTCTAGACGCGCGGGCGCTTGGGAATCTGGCCGGCGTTCGCGCTGAAGGCCCTCTTCGCCGACCCGAAATGGGACATGTTCGCGCGGCCGCCCACCGGGCCGTTCCCCTGCGGGGCGGCGGCGGCAACCGCCGGATATCCGGCAGTGGCTTGCGCGTTGCCGTCACGCACGCGTGCTGAGGCGGCGCGAGCGGCAACATCCTCCCTGATGCCGTCCCGGCCCAGGGCGGGACTCGTCCCGGCCCCAGATAGCGCGATGCCGCGACGCCTTGTCGGGGGCGGGCACCGCCGCGCCGGCTCGGGCATCTTTTGGGCACAGCTGGGCGGTGGATGTGAGTCTACACCCCGCCCGCTTGCACTCGCGGCCTGCGGTTTGGTGATCAGCAGACGGCGCTCTTGTGTTGTTGTGCCTCCTCAAACATGTCGCCATAATAGTCCCATTTGCCATAATCGTCCGGTCTGTCAATGCTGAATAGCCGGCTGTTGATTTCTTTGCAGTTATGGTCTTTAAAATCCCTCACAAAAACCTCTTGGGTCTTTGGGGCATCTATGTAGTGCGGTTCATAGTGTATTTTACTTACGTGCTCATTGTAGGCGATTAAACATATGACGAAATAGGCAGTAAATATGACAACAACGACTAAAATGACAGCTTTTGCTTCCCTGATCATAGAAACCGCTCGCCATTCTGTGGTAAAAACGCTTCTGAGCTCTGCTTGTTCCTGGCGCCGGGCCGTGGGGGCGCGCCCTGCCGGCCTCGTGTTGCGCCGTGCTGCGCCGTGCTGCGCCGTGTTGCGCCGTGTTGCGCCGTGTTGCGCCGTGTTGCGCCCTGCTTGCCTCGAACTTTTGAGCGGCTTGCTAGTTGCGCGCCCAGCAGCCCTCCGCCGCCAGCGAATCCTGCCCGGCGGGGGCGCCCCCGCACCCGGACGGCGGCATGCCCGCCCCGCGCGGGTGGCGGCAAACCGATTTAAATTCCTCTGTTGCCCGCACGCGATGGCCACGGAGAGCGCCGCCGCGTGCGCCGCGCTGTCTCTAGAGGATCTGCTGGGCCGCCGCCCCGCCCCCGCCGAGAAAAAGCACGCCCCGCCGGTGCTGTACGCGCGGGGCCCGATGCGCATCCCGCTAGAGCGCCCCCCGGTCTCCGTGATCGGGGCCAGGCGCCCGTCGGGGGAGGGCCTCCGCCGCGCCCGCGCGGTGTCCGCGACACTGGTGGAAAACGGGATTGTGGTGGTCAGCGGCCTGGCTGCGGGCATCGACGCGGAGGCGCACCGGACGGCCATCCGCCTGCGGGGGAGGACGATCGCGGTCCTCGGGACCCCGCTGGACAGGGCGTACCCCGCGGAGAACGCCGCGCTGCAAAAGGCCATCGCGGAGGGCCACTTGCTGCTGTCGCAGTTCGCCCCCGGGAGGCCGGTCGCCCGGGGCAACTTCGTGATGAGGAACCTCACGATGGCGCTCGTATCGCGCGCGACCGTGATAGTCGAGGCGGGAAAGCACAGCGGGACGCGGCACCAGGGCTGGGAGGCGCTGCGGCTGCGGCGCCCCCTGTTCATAGCGGACTCGGTGGCGGACGATCCCGGCATGGGGTGGCCGGGGGAGATGCTCGCCCGCGGCGCCGCGAGGATGTCCGGGCCGGAAGACGTGCTGGGGTCGGTCTCCCCGCGGGGCCTTCCGCGGCAGGCGCGCCTGGGCTGACAGCGCCGGCGCGCCCGCCGGACGGCCGCCGGCGGCGCGCGGCATCCCTTGCTGTGCACTAAAATTATAAGCGACCGCCCGCATCCCGGCGCGATGGGCTACCTCCGCAACCACCTCGCCACCGTCGTGTGCGGCGCGTTCGCGGCCGCCCTGACCGTTGCCTGGGCGGTCATGGCGCCGGCGTACCCGATCCTGGAATTCGTGTTCATCATGGCCGTGCCGATCACCTGGTTCCTGGTGCTCATGTGCTGGCTGGCCCAGAAGAGCGCCGACTACGCCCACTCCTTGGGGGCCCGCGCCGAAAAAAAAAGCTTGAGTGAGGCGGCCCCCGCGCCGGGGGCGGCCCCCGCCTACCTGCTCTCGGAGGCGAAGGAGGAGCTGACCGGCGAGCTGGAGAGGCTGGAGGGGGCCGTAAAGCTGAAGGATGCCGAGATAGGGCGCCTGAGGGGGGAGATAGCCAGCCTGCAGACGCTGGTGCAGATCGAGTCGCTAAAGTCGGAGCTCGCCAACCTGAAGGTGCTGGCCTCCCGGCGGGGCTAGGGGCCGGCCGCGCCACTGCTGGGCGCGAACCCGGATCGGCGGGGCGCTCCCGCGCGCGGCACGGCGCGGACGGCGGCGCGCGCCCGCCTGCCCGGGAGCGCCGCAACGGGCGCGGCGCCCGCTTGCCGCGCAGTTCAATCGCGCGCGGGTTCGGCGGCCCCGGAGCTGCTACAGTGGGGGCAGCCTTCCCGCCCGCCGCCGTGCCTGTCAATGCAGCCGGGGCAGCTCACCGCCCCGCCGTAGTGGCAGCGGCAGGGGCATTCTGCGGGGGGCTCCGCCATGGCACGGCGGGAGGGAGGCGGGCTTAAATCTCATTCGCGGCGGGCGCGGTCAGGCGCCGCGCACCCTGGCGGCCAGGTCCAGCGTGCCGTCCGCAAGCTCCTCGAGGCGCTTCAGGGCGCCCGCGTCGGCCACCGCGCCTCCCGAGATCATCCCGGCGGTCATGTACACCGCCTTCGGGTTGGTCACCACCCCAAAGTACGACATCAGCTGCGTGAGGAGCGTCTGCACGTCCGTGAACCCTACCTCGCCGGCGGCCATTATGGCCAAGCCCGCCACCTTTCCGGGGGTCTTCTTGTAGTCGATGAACTCGAAGAGGTTCTTGAGGGCGGAGCTGAAGAACGAGTTGTATATGGGCGTGCCCACCAGCCAGACGTCCGCCTCGGTTATGTCCCTGGCCGCGCGCATCGTGGACTCGCCGTACTCTGCGTTCCCGCGGAAGTAGTCGATCCCGCCCTCTGCCAGGTTGATGAACCGCGCGTCCGCGTTCTTGGCCGCGACGCGCTCGTGCACGGCCCTCATCATGTGCTGCGTGGCGGCCTCCTTCCTCGGGCTGCCGGATATGACCACGACCTTCACGGGGCCCCGCGCGCGGCTCTTTATTTAAACCACGCAGGCGCGCTCCGGTATGAGGTCACGCACCCGTCAGTCACATGCGTGAAAACGCCTTCGCCGAACTAGATTCGCGCCTGAGTGGGAGTTGCTGACCACATACGCGCCCCGCGCGGGCTCGGGTCCGCCTGCCGACCCCGCCTGCGAACGGTCGGTCGGCCATCCGCGCAGGCGCGGCCAAAGAACCGACCCGAGGCCGCGCGCCCCCGCGGGGCCGGCCGCCCCCCTTCCAGGCGCGGGCCCGGTTCAACGCTTGCGCGCCTGCGGCCGGCGCGCCTCCGTGTCCGCCCGGCCCGCCCCGCGGAAAAGCGGCCCGCGCCGGTCGCGGGGCGGAACCGAAAAGGGCCAACGCGGGCCGCCCGGCCCGCCCCGCGGGAAAGCGGCCCCGCGCTGGAAAGGATATTGGCGTGAAAATATGGGCGGAGCGGGGGGCCTGCCCTTGGGCGGGCTCCCGCTCCGTCCGCCTAGAGTACCTGGCGTAGGCGGCGCCGTCCTGCCGAGTGAAGATTTGTTACTTGCTCTTGCTCTTGCCGGAACCGCGATACTCGCTGTGGTTGGAGTTCAGCTGGTTCGAATGGTTGTTAAGGTCGGCCTTGCCGCCCTTTCCGTCATACTTGGCCATGCTTGTGGTGCGGCGCCCCGCTATTAAAACGGTTATCCCAACCAGCGGCAAAAGTTGACCGGCCGGGCCCGGCGGTTCCGGCGGCGCGCCTCGGAGCGCGGCGGCGGATCCGGGCTTGAAAGCCGGCGCCGGGGGATCGAAAGGCGCCGGCGGGCCGGGGCCGCGACGGGCCCCGCATTCCCGGAAAGGCGGGCTCGGAGGGCTTCGATCCCTCGACCTGTAACTTAGGAGGCTACCGCGCTATCCATACTTCGCGTCGTCCCGACTCTGCGCTACGAACCCGCCGGAAACCGCCGGGCGAATTATTTAAGGGTAATCCGGGCCGCCGCGCCGGATCGTCTCGCCGACGCCGCTCTCCCAGCCGGGGCCCGCCTCGCCCCTCCCCCACCTTTCATAGTACACCACGTCCTCCAGCCCCAGCCTCGGCAGCCACCCGGCCTCCTCCAGATCGGGCCTCGGGGCGAACTCCTCCACGTGCCCCAGGCACAGGTAGGCCACCGGCGTCACCCCGTCCGGCAGGCCGAGCGCCCCGGCCAGCGCCTCGTTGGACAGTATGCTGACCCAGCCCACGCCGAGCCCCTCGGCCCTGGCGGCCAGCCACAGGTTCTGCACCGCGCAGCACACGCTGTACGCGCCGGCCTCCGGCGCGCTCGCCCGCCCTATCACGAACGGCCCGGACCTGGACGGATCGTACGTCACGCACACGTTGACCGGCGCGTCCAGTATGCCCTCCAGCTTGAACGACAGGTACTCGGATCTCCGGGGCTCCTCCACGAGCCGCGAGGAGCGCAGCCGCTCCTCCTCGAACGACCTCTTGACCCTCTCCCGGGTGGCCCTGTCCCTGACCAGTATGAAGTTCCACGGCTGCGAGAACCCGACGGACGGGGCGTGGTGCGCGGCCCTCAGCACGCGGGCGAGCGCCGCGGCGCCCACCTCGCTCCCCGTGAACCCGGACCTGACGTCCCTCCTCGTGAAGACCGCCTTGTAGAACCCCGCCTTTTCCCCCTCCGACAGGCCTTCCATGCGGCCGCCCGCGCCCGCCTTCTTTTCATCCTTTCCTTGCGGGGCGCGCCGGCGGGGCCCCGCGGCCCGTTCCGCGGCGGCCGCCCGCGCCCGCGATCGGGGCCGCCGCGCGGGCTGGAAGTACGAGGTCAGCACCCCCCGCTCCTCAGGCGTGAATCCGGATCAACGGAGTGGCTTTCACGCCTGTGATTGGCGGGTACGTGACCTCATACGGCTGGAATCTTGTGAAGGTTAATAACGCCGCGGGCCGTCGCCCGCTCAGGGCCGGTAGTCTAGCTGGTTAGGATACCGCCTCGACACGGCGGTGATCGTGAGTTCGAATCTCTCTCGGCCCACCACTTTTCCGCCCGCGGCGCCTCTCTCCGGGCGAAGCAGACGCGCCGCCAAAGCCCCCGCGCGCCGGACGGAACCACGCGCAACCGATCTCTGCCGCCACGCGCATGATGCCGGCGCGCTTTGCGGAGGAGAGGAGGCATGCGTTCGGGCACGGATCGTCCGGGTTCGCGTTTGTTCGCCGGCCGTAGAAGCGCCC
The DNA here is from genome assembly GCA_958295735.1 of uncultured Candidatus Cenarchaeum sp. Lineage (GTDB taxonomy): Archaea > Thermoproteota > Nitrososphaeria > Nitrososphaerales > Nitrosopumilaceae > Cenarchaeum. The sequence continues at coordinate 1,260,111 of OY282369.1, read as the reverse complement.
GCCGCGCGGTTCCGTGCCTGGGCGGGGCGACGTCCTAAATGGTGCCGCAGAGCCTGCGAATCCCCAAGTACAGGATTGCGTGATCCAGCTGGGCTGCGCTCAACGTGCCCTTGAGTACGCGGTGACCACCTGGAAGGCCGTCCAGCATGGTTCTGCGCCTCTCTTCTGCCTCCTCTGCTTCCAACTCCTCCGCCTCCTCTATCTCCCGCAGGACTCCCGCGACATTCTCAACTAGGGCGTCTCTGTTGGAGGGCGACTCGAGGTACTTTCCGACGATTTCCGCAAAGTAATGCGTCAGCAACATGTCTCCCAAATGCTGGCTCTTTTCGTACTCTTCCTTCTTGCTCAGGTACGTCCTGCAAAAGCTTCGATGCCGATCCTCGTGCTTCCTCCGCATGCGGAGGGGCGAATTGTCGCCTACAAACCCCCCGAGCGCCGCGGTTATGGCTTGCAGGGTGCTGGTCACCGTGTAGGGCGGTTCGTGCCTGTATTTCCTGGCCTTGAATGCGGTGAAGGCGCCGAAGGTCTCCAGCGCCTGTTTTAGGTCGTCGCTGTCGGACATCCTGATCTGTGTCCCGATGTCGTAGACGTGTTTCGGTATGTTCGAGTATTTTTCCTCGGTTAGCCCGATCTCGCCAAGCGCGAGCGTGGTAATCTTGTCTGCTATGAGCGCTCCCCTAGTCAGGATGGTGGCAGAGTGGGCCAAGCGCATCTTGAACAACTCGACCTCCAAGATCCTCCTGACGGGAACTTCAATATCCATGCCGTGTATAAAGTCGACCCTGATCTTGTCCGTGTTCCCAAAAACGGATTTATAGTGGATCCAATACGAGATCAAGTTGTCCACCGGACTGGGTTTTTCGGGCTCGCCGAGCTCCACCTCGAGGCGGGAGTCCTCGTCGGCTATCTCGTCCATGCACGACTGCACGCTGGCGCGGTCGGCCCTCGTAATCAGGTCGACGTCTCTGCTCAGCCTGCTTATCTCCCCCTCCTGCGTGTAGAACGGCACGCACATGCCCCCCCTCACCACGCATTCCATCTTCTTCTCGATCCGGCCCTGCACGTCGAAGTCCATGATGAACTCCTCGATGCGCTCCACCTTGCTGAACTGGAATTCTTTGGCTATGCGCAATATGCTCTTGTTGTCCCGCAGATCGGGCACGGTGCGCGGCTCCATCGCTATGCGGCCTCCTCCAGGTGGCGCCGCATCCTCCCGAGCATCCTCCGGCGCCTGGCCAGCGCCTCCAGCCTGCCCACGTCGACGTGGTTCGCCGCCACGAGATAGGCCAGCATCGGGGCCAGCTCGTCGTGGTACAGCCCTATGCCCTTGCACTCCACCTCGGAGACTAGGTCAAGCCACGCCTTTTCGGGGGAGGCCCACGTGGTGGCGGGATACTCCGCGCGCTCCCGGACCACCACGATCGACTTTCCGCGCGACAGATCCGCGGCCGCGGCCATCTCCCCGCGGCCCGGCTCGTGCAGCACAACGGTGCCGCTCCCCGCGCCGGCCTTCCTGGCCGCCATCGCGTGCAGCTCGGCCCCGGAGCCCCGGGCGGTCTGCACGCTGTACACCATCACGGCGTACGCGTTGTGCAGGAACGGGGCCAGCGTGCTCATGCCGGTGAACTGGAAGGGGTGGGAGAACCTCTCCGCCAGAAAGTCGTGCAGCCATACCAGACTGGAATCCAGCGAGTAGCCCGGCGCCACGGGGCCCCTCCTGCGCCGGCCGACGTCGGGGTAGTAGAATTTCGGCTCCCGGGCGGGGGCCGCCAGATCGAGCCACGCCTCGTTCCTGGCCTCCAGGAACCTCCCGCACCTTTCCGGATCCTCCATGGCCAGCCCCGCCTCGATCTTTATCATGCTTATGAGGGATAGGGGATTCTTCACCGTCTGGAACGCGCGGCTGTCGCGGTTGACCGTGATCTTCAGCACGTCCTTGCCCCCGTCCACCGAGTACAGGGCGGGCCCGCCCGAGACGAACTCCATCTCGGCCCTGCCGCGGAGCCCCCCCACCCTGAACGTCCCGGCCTCTCCGAGCATCCTCCTTGCCTCGTCCGCGCTCATCCGCGCGGCGGGGCGGGCCCCGTTCGGGGGGCCGCCCAGGATCCGCTCCATCTCGGCCGCCCCCCCGCCTCCCCCGCTCCGGACGGATCTCCTGAGCGTGCTGGCCACCGCGGGGTCGTTCCTGAACGCGGCCTCGGCCTCGGCGTACTCGGGCGAGTCCTCGATGAATCCCGTCTTGTGGAAGTTCACCGGGACATGGTCCAGGTGGGCCTCGCCCACCGTCTTGGCGACCGCCGGGTGCCGCCTCATCCCGAACTTCTCGAACGCCCTGATGAGCCGGCCCCTCCTGTACAGGTGGATCCCGTAGTCGCCCTTCACCGACCTGCGCCTGAGCAGCCCCACCCAGCCGGAGATCCTGTTCCGGCGCGCCAGCGCGATGTCGAACGGCTCCCTCTCCCCGTCCAGCTCCAGCTTTGCTGGTGCGCAATCGCGGGAGTTGACCCGCAGCGCGATCTCCCCGCGCTCCAGGTACGGCCCGTACCTTATCCCGAACCGCTTCCTGAAGTTGGTCGTCTGGTTGGGGTACAGCGGCACGTTGAGCCTCTCCACCTTCACCGCGGTCCCGCTCCACTCCGCGTCCTTCTCGGCCTCCTCCACGCCAAAACTCCATCCCTTGGACCCGCCGGCCAGCCAGTCGTCTTCGTCGTACACCGCCGTGCGCTCGATCGTGGTTCCCTCCCTCGCCGTAGTCACGGAAAAGCGGCGCCCCAGCGCAGAGCAGGCGCTCTTCAGGCCCATGCCGAACCTTCCCAGGCTTTCGCCGCCCTTCCCGCCCTCCGCCGCGATGGTCAGGGCGTTCTTCAACTCGGCGAGGGTCATGCCGGCGCAGTCGTCCCTCACCGTTATCTCCCTGCGCGCATACCCCAGTTCCACGTCGATGTGGGCAGTCCGCCCCCGCACCCGGGCATCGATGGAGTTGTCCACGAGCTCGGCCACCGCCTGCTCCGTCCTGTATCCCGCAAGGCCCATCTTCTTGATCAGGCTCCGGTCGGGGGTGACGTCCACGGTGTCCACGCCCCATAATCCGACTCTGCGAATTTAAGCCTTTTTCGCGGAGGCGGATCGAGGCTATAAGGTTGGAATCTAATTTATAATCGGCGGGTCCAGGCGTTGCGGCCGGCCCGCGCGCCGCCATGGTCCCGGCGAATTCCGGCCCGGCGGGGCCCGCGCGAAGCCGGGGGCCGCCCGTGATGCCGGGCGGGGCCCGGGACGGCCGCCCGCGGCGCGCTTTGGCCGGGGCGCCCCGCGCGTTCTCGGCCTGCCCAGGCACGCGGCGCAGCTCTCGCGCTCCCTCCGCACGCGGGCGCCCGCGTCGATCTCCGCGAACGCGTCGAGCGCCCCGTCTGCGGCCCGCGGCGTGCTGGCCGCCGCGCAGGGAGGATCGTGCTCGCGTTTCCCCGCCTTGAACCCTGCGGGCGCGCGTTGTATGAAAATTAGGTCGCACCAACTCCGGCGGCCAGCGGGCGGTTTTTCCGTGGCATGCCGGCCGCCAAGCGGATGGCGGGCTCCACGACCTGCAGGCAGATCAAACGCGCGTCAAGGGGGCGCAAGAAGGGGCGCGAGACGTCCGGGACAGCCCAAAAGATCGGGGTTACCCGGAGGCACGCGAAGGCGGCTCGCGGAACGCGGGCGGACGGGCGAGCCGCCCGAGGTCCGCCGGCCGGGCGGGGCCCCCGTCCGGCCGCATGTCCCGGCGGTCCGTCCCGATGCGCGGCGGGCATGTTCGGGGTTGCGGCCCCGGACAACGCGGCGGCCGCAAAAAGGACGGCGGGAAGGCGCCCCCCTGATCGCGGCAGCCGGCCGCGTTCGGGAGCGGGCAGCCGGCCGGCGGCATCGATCCGACGGGCGGCCGCCCCTGCCACCCGCGGGCCGACGGCAAGCTGGGGAGGTCCTCCGGAACCCCGGGGGAGGAGATCGGGCACCACGAGAGCCTGCCGGAATTTGCCGCGTCTTACAACGAACAAAGGCTTCGCTGCTCGCCGGGCGCGGCCGATCCGGGGACTCCGCCCGGGGCGTTCCCCGCCGGGACGGCCACGGGGGCGATCGGGAAGGACAACCCTCGCCGGATGGGGGAGGGCGCGGGCGAGCGGGCGGCGCGATTTTCACGCGGCGCGGATCTGCCCGGGGGCCCGCCCGGCCGGCGAACCGCGGGCGGCCCGCCTATCCGCCCGCATTCCGCGGGCCGCCATTGCGCGTGCCCCGGGACACCTCGATCTCCCCGGCCGTCCCCGGCGTCCTGCGCCCCTTCCCGCGCCTGCCGCGTGCTCGATCTGCCCGTCGATCGGGAAGCCGGCCACCCGCCTCGCGGCCGGCACGGCCTGGAAAAACCGCCGCCGGCCGCCGGAGTTAATGCGACCTAATTTTCGTGCAACGCGCCGTATGAGGTCAGCACCCCCCCCCCCCGCCGGCCGCGGTGCCCCGCGCCCAAGCCGGCCCGGGGCGGGGAGCCTCCCCGCCGCCGGCGTCCCGCGATCAACTAGCTAGAGAGGCATGTACTAGAGACAGCTCGGGGCGGGGAGCCCCCCCCCCCGCCGCCGGCGTTTGCCGCGGGAAGCGCATCCCCGATCCCGCGTGAGGCCGGCCCGGGGCGGGGAGCCTTTCCGCCGCCGGCGTCGGTCCCGCGCCGGCCGCGGCGCTGCGCGCTAGACCAGTTTTGCCACTTCTTCGGCCACGCCCTTGCCGTGCGCCCTCCAGGTCAGGACGCACGTCACGAAGTTGGACATGCGCCTCATGGCCGCGGAGCCGCCCTTGATCTGCCCGCTTATCTTGCGGAACACCACGGCGTAGCGCAGGGCGCGCTCCGAGGAGTTGTTGGTAGGCTCCGCCTCCGGGTACTCCAGGAACGTGAACAGGATCGGTATGGCCCTCTCGATCCTGGCGACGAGTTTTTCCAGCCGCTCGTCGCCCGATCCCCTGTACCGGTCCAGCATGCATCCCAGCGCCACCTCCGCGGCCCGGCGCAGCCTGGCCGACGGCGCCCCGCCGTCGCGCAGCAGGATGGACTCCACGTACGCGCGCAGCAGGTCCTCGGCCAGGAGGCGCGCGTCCGGATGCGCCCCGTCCGCGTCCGCGACGTGCACGGCGTTGCGCAGCTCGTGTGACCAGCAGTCCTGGTGCTTTCCTCCCGGATCGAACACCTTGTACGGGCGGTGGCCGTCCGTGGTCACGCATCCCCCGTACCCGTCCATGTGCGCGTCGATCACCTCGCTGCCCCTGCTCCTGTTGTACACGATGAACACGTTGGGGCCCGACTGGATGACGTGGATCCAGCCCCGGATCCCGTCCAGCGACATGCCCGACTCGTCGATTCCCGCCGACGGCGAGGCGTAGATCTTGTCCATCACGCCCTTCGCCTCCCGTTCCATGGCGTCCCCGACCCTCGCGAGCATGTTGATCACCGTGGATTTGGTCACGTGGCAGCCGAACAGCGAGTTCGAGGCCCTCGCGACGCCGTCGTACGGCACCCGATGCGACCGCAGCTCCGCCACGGCGCCGATCAGGTTCCTGCCGAACGAGCCCTTCTTGGGCAGGCCGCTCTCCGCCTCGAACGTCTTGCCGCACTTTCTGCACTGCGCCGTGTCTATGTGGTGGCGCGTCTCGATCGCCACGACGGGCGGTATGTCCGTGATGTCCCGGGTCCTGGTGCAGCCCGGCGCCGCGGGCTGCCCGCAGCATACGGGCGGGCCGCCCTCGAACGCGTGGTGCTCGGAGCGCGCCGGGTCGTGCCTTCGCGCCGTTCCCTTGTGGCCCTTCCTGCCCCCCGGCTTCTTCCGTTCCGGCCCGTCGCCGCTCTTGCGGGCGACGTTCTTTTTCTTCTTCAGTTTCTTCCACACCAGCGAGTTGGCCGAGGGCGGCGAGTTGACGTTCTCGTAGTACGACATCCTGTGGGCCATCGCATCGACGAGCTTCCTGAGGGAGTCGTGCGCGCGGGCAAGCTCGTCGCGCTCGGATCTCACCTCGTCAAACTTGGATCTCAACTCGTCCATGGCGAGGCGGCCCGCCTCCAGCTCCAGCTCCAGTTCCCTGTACGTCTTGCGCCTGCCCATGCCGTACGGTCTACGGCTATGCATAACAGCGGTCGAATTGCGACTTTTCACAAAAAGGTGAAGATCTGCCAACCTCGCGCGGCGGCAAAGCCGGCCCGGGCGCGGGGCGCCGCGGCCGGCGCGGGACCGACGCCGGCGCGGGGGGAGGGGGCTCCCCGCCCGGGCCGGCCCGGGCGCGGGGCGCCGCGGCCGGCGCGGGGGGGGGGTGCTGACCTCATACAACGCGCCGCCCCAAATAATTAAAGCGAGCCGCGCGGCCCGGGGATCATGAACAGGCGCCCGAACCCGGCCGGCCGGCCGGGGATTCCGTGCCCCCGCTGCGGGCGCCGCAACAGCGCGGCCGCAAAGTCCTGCCCGAGATGCCGCGGGCCGCCTCGCGGGCCGCCTCGCGGGCCGCCTCGCGGGCCGCCTCGCGGGCCGCCTCGCGGGCCGCCGGGACGCGTAGTCCGCGCCACGGCGGCGCGCATGGAAACGGTGCATCTTGACGTCCTTGGATGGCGTGAATTTGAGCAGCTATGCGGGAGGATACTCAGAAAATCTTGGATGTGCAGGGTAGAGCAGATAGGCGGCGTGGCCGACGGCGGCCGGGACCTGATCATACACGGGCGGGGCGGGAAGATCGTGGTAGAGTGCAAGTACTGGCGGAACAAGTCCATAGGGAGGCCCATAGTGCAAAAACTCCACTCCGCGGTGGTGAGTGAGAGGGCGACCAAGGGGATGGTGATCACTACGGGAAGGTACACTGCGAAGGCGGAGGAATGCGTCAGGCAGCTTCCTGGGGGGGTGTCCATCAAGCTGCGGGACCTGAACTGGCTGGCGGATCAGGCGCAAGCGGCAGGAATCAGGCTCGTGACCGGGAGCGGGGATTCAGTCATCCATGACCTTCCGGCAACCGACATGGCCGGGCTCCGGGCCATGCTTTCGGGGATCCTGGCCCCCGTCAAAAGCCACCCCGCATCCGCGGCCGAACTGCTGGAGACGACCCTGGCCAGCCTCAGGCTGGAGGCCTACTACGTGGTCACGGCAAACGTCGACCAGGATTTTACCACCGGCGCGGGACGGATACGCTCGGTCCACGAGCACGGCATACGCGGCGTATACAGCGCAAGGGACGGCTCCCGGACGGATCGCGCGCGGGCGTCGTTCCTGCTGGAGGGCGCGCGGCTGGGCGGGCCGCCGCGGATCCCGGCCGTCCCGTGCCCCGTATACAAGGAGGACTTTGCGCTGGGCGGGCCGTCGCTCAAGCGGATCGTCGCGGAGCGGCTGATCCGGAAGTACTCCTCAACGGTCCGGTACACCGGGCGAAACAGGGTGTCGTACAGGAAGGACTGCCGGATCGGGCCCAGGAGCGTCCACATCACGGACATCAGGCAGGTGCGGATGCCCAAGTACGTGATGCGGCTGGGGTTCCTGAAAAAGCGGTACAGGTGCTCGCTCGTCCAGAACGGCGACGGGGCCAGGATCACCGATTCGGATCTGTACGAGTGCGGGGTCTGCGGCAGGCACGCGGGAGAGGCGTGCCTGCTGTGCAACTCGTGCGGCGCCATGGCGCACGCCCCGAGGCTTTTCGGCTCGCACAGCCACCGCTGCGGTGACTGCAAGAAGACGATATGCGGGAACTGCGCCTTTTGGGTCCGCCGCCTCCTGCTTTTCAAGAGGATGCTGTGCGGGCGGTGCGCCGACCGCAGGCCAGGGGCCAGGCGCGCGCGGTAGCCGCGCCGGAAGCCGCGAGCGCGCCCCGCGGCGGGCCGCGGGCGGGCGCCGGGGGATGCCATCGCGCGCTCCCAAAAGCGGCGGCCCCCCTCCGCGCGCGCGCCAGGGCCGGACGGCAGAGGCGGGGCGGAAACGAGGGCGGGGGGCCGGCCCCTGCCCCGATCCGGGGCAGCGAGCCGGGGCGCGGCAGGCCGGAGCCGCAAAGCTGGACGGGGGCCGCGCCGGGCGGGCGGTCCGCCGGAAGCGCTGGGGCGAGGCGGCGGACGCCCAGACGGCGGAGGCCGCGAAGGTCCCGGCGTCCCTGGCCGGGAGGCCGTGGCGGAGGCACGGGGGCCGCAAGCACAAGCACATCGCGTACACCACGCATGGGCAGGCCCGGCAGCGGCATGCCGGGGCGCGGGGGGCACCCGGCCGCGCTCCCGGGCAGGCACGGGAACGGGCGCGGGGCGGGCGGGCCGGAGGGGGACATGGGGGAGGATGCCGGCCCGCATATGCCGCGCCGCCATGCACAGGGCGCTGGCGGCCGAGGAGGTGGCGGAGGCGCGGCCCGAAAAGAGCGGGCAGCGCAGGCGGGCCGGGCGCGGGAGGGCGCATTACATCTCCGTGCGGCACGCCGGCTGCGGGAGGCCTGACGGCGGCAGGCGGCTCGCCGCGCGCATGGACGGCGCCTCGCGCCTTATGATCGGCTTCGGGGCGTTCGATGCGGCCGCGGGCAGGCACGTACTGGACGTCCTCGGGAGGGCAAGCGGCCGCGGCAGGCCCGCATCCGTCCCGGCCGGCCACTGGTCCCAGTCCTGCGCCTACGGGGGTTATCCGGGATCGGGGAGGCGGAGATCGCGCACCGCCGGAGCCCGCCGGAATTCGCCGCGGTCTGCGGCGGGCGGAGGCCCCGCCGCCAGCCGGACACGGACAGCCCGGAGGCCCCGCCCGGCGCATTCCCCGCCAGGGAGGACACGGGGGCGATCGAGAAAAACAGCCCGCGCCGGGCAGAAGAGGACGCGAGCGAACGGGCGGCGCGATTTTCGCACAACACGGAGGATAGACTGGTACACACTTACCTCCCCCCCCCCTCCCGCCGCGACTTGGCCGCCCGGGCGGGCCCGCGCGCCGCGCAAGCTTAGGCTGGCCTAAGGGTCGATTTGTATAATTGTGGCGAGTTTGGGCCTGCCGGCATGGCGGAATCCGGGGTGGCGCTGCTGCGCAAGGAACTGGCGGCCGCGTTGGAAAAGATCGCCGGGCTGGAAGCCGAGGCCGCGGAGCGGGCGGCCGAGATCGCGATGCTGAAGGCCAAGTCCACGGAGCAGGCGCTGCTGCGCAAGGAACTTGCGGCCTCGCTCGAAAAGATCGCCGGGCTGGAAGCCGAGGCCGCGGAGCGGGCGGCCGAGATCGCGATGCTGAAGGCCAAGTCCACGGAGCAGGCGCTGCTGCGCAAGGAACTGGCGGCCGCGTTGGAAAAGATCGCCTGGCTGGAAGCCGAGAACTCCGGGCTGAAGGCCAAGGCCGCCGAGCAGGCGGTCAGGCTTGCCGTGTGCGACGGCCCGAACGCGCCCTCGTCGTCCCTCACCACGTACGGCCCCCGGCGGAACGCCTGGCGCAAGGAGCGGGGCTACAAGGGGAGCGACGGGGCCGGATCCGACGGCAAGCCCGCTCCGGACGGCGGCGCCCCGCGCAAGATGGGCCCGCCCCAAGGGCACAAGGGCGTCTCGCACTGCAACAAGCCCGAGTTCACCATGAAGTGCGGGATCCTGACGTGCCCCGTGTGCTGCGGCCCCCTGGAGAAGTTCGACAGGTGGCGAAAGCTGGTCAACGACTTCGATCAGTTCTGGCGCGTGGTCACCGCGATGATCGAGGTGGAGACGGGCTGGTGCGGCAAGTGCGAGAAGTATAGCCACGGAAATAAGTAACTGAGCTGGTCTTCGGCGGCGGAATAAGTAATTGAGCTAGTCTGGGGGCTGATTCGGGCCGTTTTTCGCGGGTGCCTCGCCCCTAGTCGCGAGGGATCAAATTGCGCAATAATTAGGAAAAAACGCCCGGCCGATCCGGAACGTTCATTTAGATTGTTTTCGAGGGCACGGCATGCTGACCCGCGCGGAGCTCATGCACGCCCTCGTGACGGAAAAGGATCCCCGCAAGGTGACGAGGATCCACGGAATCTGCAGGATCGTGATCGAGAAGGAAAGCTACAGGGAAGTCGCGAGGATCATGTACAAGTCGTACAACACGATCAGGGCGTGGCACGAGCGCTACCTGCGGGAAGGTCTCAAGGGCCTTAGCGATCGCCCCCGCCCCGGCCGCCCGCCCAAGATAACAAACCGGAAGCTCACCGAATTCATGGAAGAGGGGGACACGCTGTCCAGGTTCCCGAAGCTGCTCGCGGAGAAGGTGAAGGAGAAGACCGGCATCGCGTACAGCGAGGGGGCGGTGCGCCGCAAGCTGCGCGACGGCGGCTATTCCCCCAAGGTCCCCGAGCCGGTGCACGCCAGGAGGGAGTCGGTCGAAAACGTAGCAAAGTGGCAAAAATGGCTGAAACATTGGCTCCAAAAGGCGGAAAACGACGGATTTCTGCCGTTCGTGGTGGACGAGAGCAGCCTGCTGCACGACTACCAGCCCAGGCGGAGCTTGTGGACGCTGGTCGGGAAGCGGGCCTACGAGTGGTACACGGGGAACCACACGCGCAGGATGATCTTCGGGGCGCTGTCCATGAACGGCGACCAGGTGTTCATGAACGCGCAGAGGTTCGACACGGAGACGACGATCAAGTTCTTCAGGCGCGTGACGGCACGGCACGGCCCGGCGGCGCTGCTCGTGGACAGGGCGACGCCGCACCGATCGATCGGCACGAACGAGTTCGTAAAGGACAACGAGGGACTCGTGCGCATCGGGTACTTCCCCACCGGGTGGCCCGAACTCAACCCGGTCGAATCCTGCTGGAACACGCTCAAGCGGCAGCCGCACGCGCACCAGGTCTACCCGACGGTGGACGCGAGGATCGCGAAGTCGATGGAATACCTGAGGACGCACCGGTTCCACCTGGACGTCACGCGGTTTCTGTTCAGGGAGCCCGTCGCGAAGATCATCTGACGGCGCCGCGCGCGGTCGGGCCCCGCGCGTGCCGGCGCGCCGCGTCCGCAAAAACAACCCGAATGAACGCCCGCGATTAGCTCAGTTACTTATTTACGCGGCTATACTACGAGGCCCAGGCGCCGTTTCCGAAGGGCACCTCGTGCGGCCCGAGGGCGCTCGGCCTCATAATGGCGCTGTTCGAGATGGGCTGCACGGACGCGAGGATCGCCGGCTTTATCGAGTCCACGTTCTACTTCCGCATCTCGGAGGCGGCCGTGGCGAAGGCCCGGAGGGCCATGGCGGGCGCGTCGAAGAAGCAGCTGGAGGAGATCAAGTGGGCGTTCAGCGAGAGCATGTTCGTGCACATGGACGAGACCGGGTTCAAGATCGGCGTGCTGGGCAAGACCGGCTACGTCTGGGTGGCCGTCGTGGGCAACGCCGTGTGGGTGCACTTCGCGCCCACCCGGGGGGCGGCGGTCCTGAGGGAGCACTTCGGCTGGCTGTCCCGCAGGGCGGTGGTGGCCGACGGGCTGCCGGCGTACCGCGCGTGGTTCCAGCATCTGCAGAGATGCTGCAGGCACCTGCTCGCCAAGGGCGAGGCCGTCGCCGTGGACGGCGACCCGGGGGACGAGGCGAGGCACGACTGGATGCAGGGGTACTACCACAAGATACACGGCATCAAGACGCTGGCGCCGTTCACCGTGACGTACCTGGCCAAGGAGTTCCACGACGCCGTGTCGGCGTACCCCGACGGCAAGCTGAAGACGCACCTCGCCAACGCCGAGCCGCACGTGCTCACGTTCATGGGATTCCGCGGCATGCCGCCCCACAACAACCCCGCCGAGCTCGCCATACGCGACCTCATAGTGACGCAGCGCAACGCGCACCACAAGATCTCCACGCCGGAGGGGCGCAAGACGTTCTCCGAGCTGGTCACGATCGGGGGCACCGCCCGCATGAACGGCATGTTCCCGGGCAGGGCCTTCACCGAGATCGCCCGCAATCGCGACTGGAAAATGTTCGACCCCGGCCCGTGGGCCGGGCCCGACTGGTGCGTCTTCGATGACCCCGCATCCGGGCTGGTGCGCCCGCCCGGCTCCGCGGCGGGGCGGGCGCCGGCTCCGGCAGCGGCGTCCGCCTGACCGGCCCCAGCGGATCTGCCGGGCGCGCGCGGGCGGCGTCAGCCCGCGTCAGGCATCGGGACGGAGCGCCGTACCGGGGCGGCCGCGCGCCGAAAATGCCCCGAACCCTGCCGCGATCGCGCGGCGCGCGCCGATCGGGGCAGCCCGGGCGCGCGGGGGGCGGCGCCCGCCCGCCGAAAGATCCCCGCTCCGGCCGCGATCGCGCGGCGCGCGCCGATCGGGGCAGCCCGGGCGCGCGGGGGGCGCCGGGAGGGGGGGGGGGAGGTAAGTGTGTACATAGACTGCTGGCAAACCCTAATATCGCGGCCTCGCGCTCCGCGCGGCGGGACGGCGATGGGTGTGGCGCACTACGAGCGACCGGGGTGGGCAGACGGAGAAATAAAGTTCCTGAAAAAGAACCTCACGGCGATGACCGATGCCGATATTGCTGAAAAGCTCAACAGGACCAAATCCGGAGTGAGGCACATGCGCCACCGACTCGGCCTCGGCCGATCGAAGCGCATGCCGCCCAGGAACGAATGGACTGCGAAAGATGACGACTTTGTCTCGGCGCATCCCGACATGGATGCGAAAGATCTCGCAAAGGAACTCGGCAGGACCGTCCCTTCCATAAGCCACAGGTTGCACAAACTAGGACTCCGCCGCCAAAACCGCTGGAAGCCGCACGAGATCAAATTCCTGCGGGATCACCCGGGCATGGAACCCGGCGAGCTCGCGCAGCATCTGGATCGTGGCGTTGCGGCCATACGCATGAAGCGACTCAAGATGGGCCTGCCCAAATACGTGGAAAGCGTCGAATGGACTGACGACGAGATCCAGATCGCGGCGAAACACGTCCAGGACCCCGTGCGCGATCTTTCGAGCCTCCTTCCGAGGCACAACCACGGCACCATACGCAGCATGCTCGTGAAACTCGGCAGGAAGCGCACAACGCGGAAGGGGCACAGCATAACCAACGGCTACAGGGTTATATCCAAAGGCAGAAAATCCGCGCTTGAGCACAGAATCGTGATGGAAAGAACGCTGGGCCGGAAGCTTGGCGCAAAAGAGGTCGTGCACCACATAAATTTTGACAGGCTAGACAACGATCCGAGCAATCTGGACGTACTGGACGATTCAAGCGTACACAACGACGCCCACGGATCGCTCCGCAAACTTTTTCCGAGACTGATCAAGTCGGGAGATCTCCTGTACAACCCTGACACCCACACGTACGAGTCTGGTGTGTGATGGACGACGGCAGGCCGTGGACAAAAGGCGGAGGCGGCAGGCTAAAAACCAACACTGCCTTACCTGCGGCAAGGCCGCTTCGGCTTTTGGGCGAGAACTTCATGAGATGCTTTGGAGAAGAGCGGAACTAGGGATGCCGGGACCCGGAAGCCGGCCGGCAGACCGCGCCGAACCATCCACGAACCGCTCCAGATCGGCCGCGGCCAACGCGCCCAAAACGATCGGCAGGAGCGAGGCAACAGTCGGTGATGCCAGACGCAGACGCGACACGCCTAAACGCGCGTGGACCCCGAAAGAGGAACAATTCCTCCGGGACAACCCCGACATGGAGGCATCCGTGGCGGCCGCCGAACTTAAACGGACCGCGGATGCCGTTCGAGGCCACCGCAGGATGCTTGGCATGCCGAACTTCCGCAGTAATCTCTGGACGGAAGCACAGACTCGGTTTGTAAAGGACAACCCGGACATGCCCGCCAACGACGTGGCCAAAAAACTCGGCAAGACGCTTTATGCGGCACAATCCAAACGCCGCGAGCTCGGGCTGTCGAGAAAAACCAAGCACATTCCGTGGTCGACTGCCGACGATGCGCGTGTTGCGGAGTGGACCCCAAAGATGCGTGCCAAGGACATCGCAGGCAGGATGGGCCGGACTACCGCATCTGTACACATTCGGCAGAGGCATCTCGGGCTCTCCAAGACGTGCTCAGAACTCAGCTGGACGGACGATCAGGTGACGTTCATGAAGGACAACCCGTACATGCGTGCAACAACCATGGCCGCACAGATGGGAAAAACTCCCGGCGCAGTGAGGTCGAAGAGGCGTAAGCTGGGCATGCCAAACCTACAAGAAAAGAAACCGTGGACGGAAGAAGAACTCGACGTGGTGAGAAGCAACAAGCACCTGAAGCTGGCCGAGTTATACAAACTGTTTCCTTATAGGAGCAAGGCTTCGGTGTGCTGGGCCGCCACAAATGTGGGGAGGCCGCGCAAGAACCTCAAGGGCATGACTTTTGCTAACGGGTACAAGCATGTCTATCCTGGAGGAGAACGCACTCTTGAGCACCGCCTGCTGGCGGCGGAAAAGATCGGACGCCCGCTGGATCGGAATGAACAAGTGCACCACATAGACCATGACAAGACCAACAACGATCTTGGAAATTTGGACGTGCTGCCCAACCAGTCTGCTCACATGAAAGTCGAGGCGTCGATTTCTAAAGTGGTTCCGCGCCTGATGAAATCAGGAGCGCTGGCGTACGACCGCGACACGCACGCGTACTTTATACCAAAAAATGATCGCGCTTTTTGAGGCGGTTCCGGCACGCCCGCGGTGGCGGGCGACGTCCAGAACGCTTCCCCGCCCTTCGGCCTCGCTTTTGGTAGATTGTTCTCGCTCCGGGGTGCGGCCATCTTCCGCTCGGTCGAGTTCGGCATGCTAGTGTCGCGCGCGGGTGATTTGCCCTGTTGTGTGATCTTACGTCGACAAGATGGTCAATCGCCCATTACCCCCAACGGGCCGGAGTCCGAGGGGAGTGGCGAGACGGAATTCGGGGAGCTGGCCAGGCCGGGCATGCGGCGCGTGCCGGCCCGCATCAGCCGCCCGCAGGCCGGCGGCGGGCGGACCGGCTCCGCGGGGAGCTGCAGCGCGGGTTGCCCGGGTTCGTCGGCGCATCGCACCGCAATGCCGCCCGCGGCCCGCCCGCGGGCCGTGCGGGGGACGCGTTCCGCCCGTCGGGACCGACGGATCCGGCGGCCCGGCTGATCCAGTAAGTCCTAGGTGTAGATTTTTGGCGCAGGCTCGCGCCGCCCGCGGCAAACACAGTAGATAAGCACATCACGCGGCAATCCCCGGCCGGCGCGCCCGGCGGATGCCGGCTTCGACGCCGCGGCAGGCGGGGGCGCCGCGCGGGAGCCGGATCGGCTTTTGCGCGGGGCGGCGGGGCGGCGCGGGACGGCGGGGCGCGCCGCAAAAAAAAAAACGGGGGCGCGGCGGGCCGCGCGCGGGAGGGAGCGCGGCCGGCGGGGAGGCCCCGCGGCCGGCGCATCTCGAATTCCAGCGGTCTGGCGGGCTCCGGATCCCCGGGCGCCGCCCGGCGCTACTTGCCCCTGTCTATGACGAACGATCCCAGGGCCTCCACGATGCCCCCGACGAACATGCTCGCGGTCAGCTTTCTCCCGCTGCCGCGATCCGCCGCGTCGGCGGCGAACCTGGCGATCCTCCACAGGTTGTACGCGAGGAGCGGCACGAAGAAGAGCAGCAGCCGCAGGACGATCGAGTTGCTGGTCGTGATTCCCGTGATGCCCTTGACCACCTTGATCCCCGTCTCTATCCCCCACCGCTTGCGGTATTCCTCTGGGATCGACTCGATCGCGGCGTCGGCATCCTCGACCCGCATGTTGGTGGCGAACACGACGTACCTCGACACCGCGTCGCCGTCGCCGCCGCCGTCCTTGCCTTTCCCTTTGCCTTTCCCTTTCCCCTTCCCCTTGTTCGCGGCTTTTTTCACTATGAGCAGGGTGAACGTCACGCTCCTGCCGCCGGCGCCGAGCATCGTGTATTCCACGGCCCGCGGCAGCTTTCCCTCGTCGTGCTCCCTTATGAGGCGCTTGACCCTCGCGTTCTTGAGCATCGGCATGATCCACCTGTTCCCCTGCAGCCCGGCCGCCAGCATGCAGCCCACGTTGCAGAACCCGCGGTCCAGCAGCAGCAGCTCCGGCAGCACCCCGGCCCTGGCGGCGGCCGCCAGTATCGCCAGCATGATGCCTTCCAGCTTGCAGCCGCGGGGGAACTGCTTGACCTTGAGCATGATGTTCGCGTCCTCGCCGATGCCGTGGAGCAGCGCGTACGAGATGGCCGTGGACGTCCCCCCGCGCGGGCGGGAATCCCGCGTGTGCTCCTCCAGTTTCTCGCCGTGGTACCCGTAGTCGGTGATGTCGATCGCGCCCTTCGCCACGCCGGGCTTCATCCCGGACCGGCCGGCCGCCCGGACGGTGCTGCCCAGCTTTTTGTTGCAGCACCCGGCCACTTTTCCCTCGCCCACGACGCGGATGGACGACCTGGTGAGATCGGAGTTCGGGACGCGCTTCGGCTTCGCGCCGGACCCGCATTCCTCCGCGGCCGCCTCCGCTGCCCGCCGCATCGATCTCGTGGCGGCCTCTATGGAGGATTTCTCGAGCCCCGCCTTCATCACCACGCGCGCGAAGTCGGCCGGCCCGTACACCGCGTTGTGCCTCTTCCCCGTCCCTATGCCCAGATCCCCGAACAACTTTCCCATGAACTTCGCCGCGGGGCGGGAGATCTGCTGCGTGTCAGGGCCGTTTGGCGTCGCCATCGCCGAGATCTGAAAACTTGTCTATATAGATCTTTGCATCGCGCGGCAGTTTCGGGCGGCGCGGGCCCGCGCCCAAAAAACTACACCTGGGATCTACTGGATCAAGTGGCACAACTGCGACAAGGCGCATGCACTTGGGGCACGGGAAGAAGACGCCCGCCCGGGCGTTCCTGGGGAAGATGCCGCAACCCGGGGCCTGGGTCGTGGCGGACAAGCGGGCGGGGAAGCGGCATCGTGTCCGGCGGGGGCGTGCCGCTTTTGGGATCGCGGCGGCGGCATCCGCGGCGCCGGACGGCCGCGAGGGGGGCTACTGTCGGGATCCCGCGCACCGAACCGGGCTTGACAAGCTTATAACCGAGAATGCCCACCGCGCCGCGTGCGGGAGTTCGATCTCAACATAGAGAAAATGCTGGAGGACTGGGACGTCAGCCACGCCATCCGGGAGGTCATAGCCAACGCGCTGGACGAGCGCGCGCTTACGGGTACCGCGGACATCGAGATAACCGGGGGCCCAACGCGTTTCGTGATACGCGACTTCGGCAGGGGGCTGACGCACAGGCACCTCACGCAGAACGAGAACGAGGAAAAACTGTCCCGCACGGACGTCTGCATCGGCAAGTTCGGCGTGGGGCTGAAGGACGCGCTGGCCACGTTCCACAGGCACGGCGTGGGGGTGCGCCTGCGCTCCAGGCACGGCGACTTCGCCGTCTCGAAGGCCGCCAAGCACGGGTTCGGCGACATCGCCACGCTTCATGCCGTGATAAGCGACCCGTCGGACCCCTCCATGGTGGGAACCGAGGTCACGCTAGACGGGTGCACCGCGGAGGACGTGGGCGCCGCCAAGGGCCTGTTCCACAGGTTTTCCGGAGAGCGCGTTCTGGCGGAGACGCCGCACGGGCAGATACTGGAGCGCCGGGGCGGCGCGAGGATATACGTAAAGGGAGTCAAGGTGGCGGACGAGCCCAACTTCCTCTTCTCGTACAACATAACGTCCGTCAACGCGGCCATACGCAAGGCGCTGAACAGGGAGAGATCCAACGTCGGCAGGACGGCGTACGCCGCAAGGGTAAAGGAGATGGCGCTGGCCGTGTCCGGCGGCGAGGTCGGGAACCTCCTGGCGGACGACTACCTGCTGCGCTCCGAGGGGAGGGCCCACGACGAGCTGGAATACGCGGACGTGGCGGCCCACGCGTGCAGCATACTGAGCGCCAGGTCCAACGTGATGTTCGTGACCCACGACCAGATCCACCAGAACACCTCGGCCATAGACATGGCCAAGCGCGAGGGAATCGCAATCGTGCCCGTGCAGGGCACCGTGGCGGGGAAGATAGGGGGCACGACCGACGTCGGCGGGGGCGCCGTCCGCGACATCCACCAGTACGCGCGGGAGACCGCCTCCAGCTTCAGCTTTGAGTTCGTCGACCCGTCGCGCCTGTCGCCGCCCGAGGCCGAGGTGTATTCCATGACCGACGCCATATTCGGCCTGATCGGGGGCCGCCCCCCGAACGTCCGCGAGGTGCTGGTCTCGGAGACGATGCGGCCGGAGATGTCGGGGTTCGAGCCCGTGGGCCTGTGGGAAGAGTCCGAGTCCCGGATCATCGTAAAGCGGGACCAGCTGGGCGGCCTCGCGCGGTACGCGGGCACCCTCCTGCACGAGGCCGCGCATGCCACGGGGGGGCACCCGGACGTCTCGCGGGAATTCGAGCTGGACCTGACCGAGACGCTGGGAAGCGTCGCCGTCGGCCACAGGCGCATGCCAGGAGCCTGAGCCCAAGCGCGCTAGGCGCTTGATTGCTGGCGGGGCCGCACCGACGCTTCGGATGGGGGATGAGTCATTACTATTAACAGTGTGGGGGCGACGGCGGCGTCTGACTGTCGGAGCGGGCGGAGACATGGAAGTGCCCTAGTCCTTGATAGGAACCAAGCGACGGCGGCGTCTGACTGTCGGAGCGGGCGGGAGCCGCTTACGAAAGAGAGGATGCGCACTGCGGCGCGATGCCTGCAAGCACGACGGACATGTGCAGGCCGCGCTGACAATTCTATGAGTTCATCGCTGGCAGCCTCGGAAGGAATGGCTCAAGGGTGGTCTGTTGCGCATCAGTCGAATCTACACACCCAACGGGGGCAGCAACCTTGGAGCCCACAACCGCGGCTGTGGAGTAAGCCGCTTCCTGGGTATGATCCCTTACAGGCAGCTCACACACTTTGCCGAACAATCGTCGTAGGCGTGTATGATCTATGTCGACGATCGGCTCGTACATAAAGGCATTGAGGTGTATTATGCTAGGTATCATGATCCCCACCTCGTCCAGTATGTCGATCACAGGCTCTGGCAACCGAAGTTTCTTGCAGCGTTTGATCAAGCAGTGGGTGTTTGTACTGTCAAATGGCGGATCGCGACATAGGTTCGGCTGGCACAGAATAAAACGCTCTACTTGGATCCTGATCGCTATGGAAAGAACGATTTTGTTGTACAGTAGGTCGTTCGCTGATCCCGTGCATCTGCGCGCTGTTTCCATGATGAACTCATAAACAGGTCGAAGATCACCTCGCCGTCTGGGCTTCATTTGCGGTATTATGTCGCAAAGCGTCTCCTGTATATCACAAACCAAGATCTTTGGCATGTCGGGTTGCCAGTGTAGCAACGATGACAACCTTTTGTAATCTGTGCATTCCTTGCCTCTTGTGTATTCTACTATGTTGCGTGCGAACGTGATTGCCGCTACGAACCTTTTGTCACTTTCTATGCCAGAACGCTCGTGTTGTACAATATCGCGCAGTAGAGTTCTTATGTCGTGGGCGTTTTTGAGGCTCACTCTGCCGTTGGTCTTGTTTACATAATAACATCTCTTGTATTCGACAACGTGACGATCCATCACGGCCCTGAAAAAGTCAAAGTTGTGGGTAAGAATTATCAGGTAAAAAAATTCATTTTCTGAGATTTCTTTCAAGTACTGGATTATTGCGTACTTGTTTGCGTAGTCGAACGAATCCACGATATCGTCCAAGACAATGATGGTTTCTTTCCTCTCTTTGATCTTCTTCATGATCTTGAAAAGCATATTCAGTATGTAGACCGCCCGGGATTCGCCGGCACTCACGGTCAGGTCCAACTCCGCCATCATCATTGTTTTTTTATGGCCGGCGTCGCAAAAGCGAAACTCCAGGGTGGGAATCTCGCCTTCAAGGATAGCTCCCGGCCTGTTTGTAACTAGCACATTAAACGGGACGGAAAACCTTTTTTTGAACACATTGACCACATCGTCCCAATCAGTTTTCTCCTCATTTGCCTTTTTAACAAGGCGATCATGTACATTTTTTTGTAACTTATAAGAGTCAAGCAGATCTCGTAGCGTTTGGTCAGTTTTCGTAAAGTAGCTAAACCATAGGAGCTTGCGTAACCTCTTGTGGTCATTCAACAGCAGATTCAATAGGCGGCCCCTGTCTGTGATCATACGACTGCGGAATCTTTGCAACTCTATGTTGAAGGAAAGTTTATCATCGATTTGTTTCCAACCCGGAATCATCTTTGCCTCGATTCTATCCTCTTCTTCGGCAACAAATTTTTTAAACGCTTCCTCGCTTATTATCTCTCTGCGACTGTTTTCGTTTTTGGACTTGAGGCTTACAGAATGCTCGGCTTTGAAAAAACCAGTCGTTGAAAGCTTTTGATTAACCGTCTGTGCCTTACTGTGGTCGAACGTAGTGCTCAAGTACGGTGATTTCGATACCAACTCGTTGTATTTTTGCAAATATGCGCGCAACATCTGCTTAACGCCGCCCTGCTCTAACGCCGCCCAAACCTTCTCGCCCAGCACATCTGCATACCTGACATCTGACAAGTCATCGCTTGGATCGAGAGTTGTCTCCACATATTCTTGAAATACTGCAAAAATGCTCTCGTATCCGCCACCCACGCCAAAATCTTCCAAGATGCTGTTGCCGGTATTTGTTTTTGTAAGGCCTGACAGTTTTGACAAGTCCTTGATGATTCCATCTATGCCGGACTTGAGGCTCATGCTGATCGCGTTGTATTCGTCTCGCAGTTCTTTATTCGCCAATATTTCTGACGATGCGGCAGGCATATCATCGGTATTCGCCTGGGATTCAATTACCAAAACACCGTCTTGTTGCACCTCTTCGTCGTTTTCCTTCGTTATCGTGCGCATGGAGGGCCTGTCAAATATCCGATCTTGCGATTCGTCACCTTTGCTGACGTCTTTGAAAGTCTTCGCAAGCGATGTCTTCATGGTGCCGTTTGAAGCGTAGATTGCCACATGTCTGCAGTCAGACAGATCAAACTCGCAATCAAGGCGACGGATGCCGTAGCAGTTTTCTAACTTGATCCTTAACTTCTTC
Source organism: uncultured Candidatus Cenarchaeum sp. (assembly GCA_958295735.1). Classification (GTDB taxonomy): domain Archaea; phylum Thermoproteota; class Nitrososphaeria; order Nitrososphaerales; family Nitrosopumilaceae; genus Cenarchaeum. The sequence continues at coordinate 1,239,165 of OY282369.1, read as the reverse complement.
ATGGTTTGCGTCTTGTTGGTGCGCATCTGGCCACCTTAAAAGTATACGACCTTGTGTGCGGCGGTGTGCGATCCCGCAACCACTTCGCATCCTGGCCAGCAAGATACACCTCTCCAGCGTACTCGCCTTTGACTGTTTGCCCCTTTTCGGGCATCTTCCGCGCGAACGCCTCCAGGCGTCTCCAGCGTGCCCTGATCCGGGGAGTCGTGGGGCCTGTCGTGGTTGTACTGCCGGACGAACTCGTCTATCCCGCCGAACCGCTCGATCTTCCTCTGGATCTCCTCGCGTAACCTCCCCAGCTTGCCGTTGGTCCGGGAGCCCTGCCCCGCCTGGATCTGCTTCACGCCCAGCTCGGCGAGCCTCCTCTCGAACTCCGTCCTGCCGCGCTTCCCGGTCTCCGCCTCACTGGCGCAGGAATGGGACTCGTGGCCGGTCATGATCGAGGCGAGCTTGCCGTGCTCTGCCATGGCCCCGCCAAGCTCCTCCGGGGCGTGCTTTCCCGCGGCCTCCTCGAACACGCCGTAGGCTGGATGAACCTGTAAGCGTCGTCCCGGTGCGCCATGAGCCGCTTTACGTCGGGGAGCCGCTCGTAGCCGGCGTGCCCGCCTCTCCCGCCGTGCAGATCAGGCGCGCGGCGTGTCCTGCCATCCCGCGGCCTCTAGGTGGCCCCGCACCTTGCCGAGCAGCCTCCTGCGCTTGGCCAGCGACTCCAGCCTGCCCAAGTCGACGTGGTTCGCGTCCACCAGTTCGGCCAGCATCGGAGCCAGCTCGTCGCGGTAGACCCTGGTGCCCCTGCCCTCCACCTCGAAGAACAAGTCAAGCCACGCCTTTTCGGGGGATGCCCACGTGGTGACCGGCTCTTCCGCGCGCTCCCGGATCACCACGATCGGCTTTCCCCGCGTGAGGCTGACGGCGGTGGCCATCTCCCTGCGGCCCGGCTCGTGCAGCACCACGGGCTCCTCCTCCCCGCCGATTCCCTCGGCCACCATCTCCTGCAGCTCGGCCCCGGAGCCCCTGGCCGTCTGCACGTTGTACACCATCACGGCGTAGGTATTGTGCAGGAACGGGGCCAGCGTGCTCAGGCCGGTGAACTGGAACGGGTGGGGAAACCTCTCCTCCAGCAGGTCGTGCACCCCGATCAGCCTCTGGTCCAGCGAATAGTCCGGCGCCACGGGGCCCCTCCTCCTCCCCGCGGCGCCCGGGAGATGATCGCTATCACGTCCGGCGCCGCGGGGCGCCAGATCGAGCCACGCCCTGTTCCTGGCCTCCAAGAACCTCTCGTGCCTCCCTGGTTCCTCCATGGCCAGCCCCGCCTCGCTCTTTATCACGCCTATCAAGGACAGGGGATTCTTCACCGTCTGGAACGCGCGGCTGTCGCGGTTGACCGTGATCATCAGCGTGTCCCCGTCCTTTTCCGCCGAGTACAGTGCGGGCCCGCCCGAGACGAACCTCATCTCGGCCTTGCCGGGGAGCCCCTTCACGACGAAGCTCCCTGCCTCCCCGAGCATCCTCCCCGCCGCGTCCGAGCTCACGCGCGCGGCGATGCGCGCCCCGCCCGCGGGGCCGCCCAAGAACCGCCCTATCTCGGCCGCCCCTCCTCCCTTCCCGCTCCGCGCGGACTCCCTGAGCGCGCGGGCCACCGCCGGGTCTTTCCTGAACGCGGCCTCGGCCTCCGCGTATTCGGGAGAGTCCTCTATGAACCCCGTCTTGTGGAAGTTCACGGGGACGTGGTCCAGGTGGGCCTCGCCCACCGTCTTGGCGGCGGACGGGTGACTCCCAATCCCGAACTTCTCGAACGCCCTGACGAGCCGGCCCCTCCTGTACAGGTGGATCCCGTAGTCGCCCTTCACGGACCTCCGCTTGAGCAGCCCCACCCAGCCGGTGATCCTGTTCCCGTCCGCCAGCGCGATCTCGAACGGGCTCCTCTCCCCGTCCAGCTCCGTCTCGGCGGGAGCGCAGCCGCGGGAGTTGACCCGCAGCGCGACCTCCCCGCGCTCCAGGTACGGCCCGTACCTCATGCCGAACCGCCTCCTGAAGTTGGTCGCCTGGTTGGGGTACAGCGGCACGCTGAGCATCTCCACCTTCACGACGGTCCCGCTCCGCGGCTTGTTCTTCTCGGCCGACCTCACGTCGAACTTCCATTCCCTGGACCCGCCGGCCAGCCATTCGTCCTCGTCGTACACCACCGCATGCTCCTTTTTGGCTCCCTCCCTCGCCGTAGTCACCGAAAAGCGCCGCCCCAGGGCGGAGCAGGCGCTCTTCATGCCCATGCCGAACTTTCCAAGGCTCTCGCCGCCCTTCCCGCCCCCCGCCGCGATGGTCATGGCGTTCCTCAGCCCTTCGAGGGTCATGCCGGAGCAGTCGTCCCTCACCTCTATCTCCCCGTCCGCAAAGTCCAGTTCCACGTCGATGTGGGCCGTCCGCCCCCGCACCCTGGCATCGATGGAGTTGTCCACGAGCTCGGCCACCGCCTGCTCCGTCCTGTATCCCGCCAGGCCGATCTTCTTGAACAGGCTCCGGTCGGGGGTGACGTCCACGGCGGTCACGTCCGCGGCGGTCACGTCCGCGGCGGTCACGTCCGCGGCGGCCATGCGCTATGATCCAATTCCGCGAATTTAACCCTTTTTTCACGGCGTCGGATCGCGGTTATAAGGTTGGAGTCTAGTTGGTAAGAGGCGGTTTGCGGCTCGCGCAGGCCTGACTAGGTGCTACACCACTTGTCTTGGTTTTTTTATTGTCGTGCGGGAATAACATACAAAATGTATAAAGGAGGCTGTTTATCAGGTTCAGGCATGGACGAGCCGGCCAATCGTGCGGGAGACGGCGGCGGCGGCGGCGGCGGCGGCGGGGCCGCCAGCATTACCGAGGTTCCCACCGCAAGCGAGAATGAGCGGGTGGCGGGGCAGCCCGCGCCTCCCCCACACGGCACGCTTCGGCCAAATCCCCTCGCGTTTCGCTCGCCGCAGTATTTCACGCCATGGCCTATTTGCTCGGGCAATGCCCGTCCTTCTGACCGCGTAGCGACAAGGGCGGATGCGCGGCTCGCGGGCGCCGGGGACGTCTTTGAGCTTGGGATTGATGCGCACGCCGGCCGGATGTCCGCGCGGGGACAGACAGGCCGTGCGAACGCGCTTGAGCCACTCCGCTTCTCCGCGTCTGCCGCGCCCCTCCCCCTCATCCGTCCCGCCGGACCGCGAAGCGAGATCGGTAGCCGGCGCGCGCTTTCCAGCAACCGGGGGCGCGGGGAGGGCGCGGCCCTGAACCGGGGCGCTAGGCCCGGAATGGCGGCAGGAGTCTCCAGATCCGTTGCCGAAGTGGCCGCGCACCCCCCCGATCGCGGGCCGCCCCAGGGCACGTTGCGCGCGCGGGGAGGCGCACGCGCGCGAACCGGGGCCGCGCGCCGCGGCGGCGGCCGCCTGTCCCCCGCACTGGGGCCGAGGCCGCCGCTCCGGGGTGCTAGGACAACGCGGCGGCCAGCCGTGCTGCCGGTGCGCCCGACCCGGACGTCGGCGCCTGCAAAGGCAACCGCGCGCCGGCGGGGAGTCTCGGGTAGCGGCAGGGGCGCCAAACGCCGGCCCGGAATTCCCCGCTCCGGCGCGCCAAAGCCGCGCGTGCACGCGGCCCCCCCAAAGTCGTCCAAAGCAAAAACCGGCGCGCGGGGGCATCCGGGCTTCGACGAAGCGCGCGCCGGCATCGGCGGGGCCCGCGTGCACGCAACGCGCGCGGGATGCGATCACCGCGGCGCGCGGCGCCCGCTGGGCCCGCGGCCCGCCGCAGGGATGCGGGGGCGGGGCGGCGAAAAACGCGGGTTCAAACCGCCCAAAACGGGCCACAAAACCGGGATCCGCCCCGCGTACACGACACGGCATCGGGGCCTAAGGGGCGTTCAACCATGAACGAGATCGATATCAAACTGGAGAACTGTTACGGCATACGCGGCCTGGAGCACAAATTCAGCTTCGGGCAATGCGGGCACGTGGCGATATACGCCTCGAACGGCACGATGAAGTCGTCCTTGGCCAGGACGCTTCGAGACCAGAGGCAAGACAAACTATCCCGCGACAGAATATTCACGGACAGGAAGGCAGTCAGGAGCATACGTGACGAGCGGGGGCGCGAACTGTCGGGGGATGCAATTCTTGTCATAAGCCCGTACGACGACAGCGACGTCCCAAAAATGGAGGACACGTCCTCCCTCATACTGGCGAGCGAGGAGGAACTTCGGCGCGAATATTCTGCCCTGATGTCAGAGCTGAACCGCCGCAGGCAGATGCTGATCAAGGCACTTTCTAGCAAGTCCGGAACAAAACGAGCCGAAACAGAAGGCAAGCTCCTGGACGACCTCGCGGGAGCACGCGGGTCCGTGGATAAGATATTCGCCGTGCTTGAGTCGTACAACGGGAACTATCCGGACGGCGACGAGCGCCTTGCGGGCATAAAATACGAGGCGATATTCTCGTCCAGGGGCCAGAAACTGCTGGAGAACCCGGTTTTTAAGAAAAGCCTCGGCGCGTACGTGCAAAAATACCGTCTTCTGCTAGACCAGTCGCCGTACTTCGCGCCCGCGTTTGACCACAGCGGCGCGGCCGCGGTCGGGACCAAACTGGAAAATTCTGGATTTTTCAAGGCCGACCATTCCGTAAACCTGAACTCGCAGTACGGGGGCCCGCCCGCGGAGGCGAAAAACAAGCAGGCCTTCGACAAGATCGTTGAGGAGGAAATGATAACAATCAACGCGAAAATGGATGCCGAATGGCAAGACATCGACAAGCTGCTGTCTCCCCACGAGGACACAAAGGAGTTCCGCCGGTGCGTGGCAGAGCACAAGCACATACTGCAGGAGCTCGACGACCCCGCCTCCCTGCGGCGAAAGTTCTGGATGTCCTACCTCGCCGAGGCCTCCGATCTTGTCGACGGGCTGGTGGACTACTACAAGTCGCAAAAGGCCCGCCTGCAGGAGATGGTGGACAGGGCGCAAAAGGAAAGCGCGGCGTGGGACGAGGTGGTGAGGAACTTCAAGCGGCGGTTTTCCGTGCCCTTCACAATCTCAGTCACAAACAGGTCGCACGCGGTGCTGGACGGCAGCATTCCTGCCCTGCAGTTCGAATTCGCCGAAAGCGGAAGAACTGAAACGGTGGAGCGCGATCTCTTGCACGGCAGCCTGAGTACCGGGGAGCTGAAAGCGTTCTACCTGCTGACCGTGCTCTTCGAGATTGAAAAACGCAGGCGCGACAGGCAGGAAACCGTGATAGTCGTCGACGACGTTGCCGACTCCTTCGACTACAAGCACAAGCACGCCATAATCCAGTACCTCCACGAAATATCGGAAGAAAAGTTCTTCCACCTCGTAATACTCACGCACAACTTCGATTTCTTCAGAACCGTGCTCCTCAGAAGAATCGTGCGCGACAAAAACTGCTATTTTGCCTCCAAGCGCGACAAGATGGTCGAATTCACTCCGGCCTCGAACATAAGAAATCCGCTCGGCCGCATTGTGAGCGGCCTGAATGACCCAAAAAACCTCATCGCCGCAGTACCGTTTGCGCGCAACATCGTAGAATACACGAAAAGCGACAAAGATCACTACAAGAAACTCACGTCGCTGCTGCACTGGAGGGGCGACACGATCGGGATCACGGTAGGCGATCTGCTCGGCATCATATGCGCCACGTTTCCCAAATCCGACTGCTCGCAAGTCCTCAAGGAATGCCGAGAGCGCCGCATGCTGGACATAATGTGCGACGAGGCCGACGGGTGCCTGGAGGCCGACGTGTGCTTGGAACCCGACGGCGGCAACGATTTGTCGGACAAAATCGTGCTGTCCGTGGGGATCAGGATCCGGGCGGAACGCTTCATGGCGCGCGAGCTATTCGGCGACTCGCTTCCGCCCGCACACAACCCCCGGACGTACGAGCTGATCAAAGAATTCAAGCGCAAGTTTCCCGACCTGGCGGCGCGCGAAGCCGATGGGGCGGGATCCCCCACCGTCGCCGACACTCTCGACGAGGTGAACCTGACAGTCCACGAGGCGATACACCTGAACTCGTTCATGTACGAGCCGATAATAGACATGGATTCTGCACACCTGAAGGATCTTTATCGCAGGATACGCAGGCTGGACTCGCCCCGTGAAGCGCCGTGATCGCGCAGGTTCCGGGCAACCGCACCGGGTTGAGGTACGGGCACGGTTCTGCGGCGGGCCCGTGCCCGAGGGGGGAGGAACGGCAGCGCGCCTTCCGGCGCCGTGCTTGTGCTTGCAGCGCGCCGCTCCCGGGCGGCGGCCCGCGCGTACGGCGGGCGGCGCCGGAAGTCTCGGCGGCGGAGAACTGCCAGCCCCCGCGTCGCTTCATCCGCCGCCGCCCAGCGCGCGCCACGCAAACCCGCCCTGCCTCGGATCCCCCCCGCATCAGGACAAAACCATCCTCCGCGCCCCCGCATCCTGCCCCGCACGCAACCGAGTCATGGTCTCCAGGATGCAGAGCCGCAGCGCGGTCCCGACCGCGTTGCCGCACGGTACGACCGCAAGCCCGCAGCGGGCGGGAGGGCGCGCGGTGCACTAGATGACGGCCTCCCGCGGCCGCCTATTCCGCGGCTCACGCGCCGCGGCCCCATTGAAGGTATGTCATTCCGGCACGCGTGCATGCGCGAGAGCGACTTCCGCGGCGCATACGCCGCGGCCCCACTGCCGACCGTACGCGGCGGGCGCTTCTGCGGCGGACGAGCGCTGCCGCCATCCGGCAAGCCACGGTGCCGGGGCCGGCCCCGCAAACAATGCCCGCACGCGTTCGGATCGCCGCCCAAACCTGCATGCCCGCGCGCTCCGATTTCGCGCGCCCGGGACCAGGACGGCGGAGCCGCGTACGAAGTCAGCAACCCCCGCCCCGCACGCGTGGATCTAGATCAGCGGAAGCGCTTTCGCGCCTGCGGCCGGCGGGCAGCTGGCCTCGTACTGACCGCGGGGGCATGTTCATATATCGCGGCGCGCACGCGGCCGAGATGCGTGCGGCGCGACGGCGACGGCCGGGCGCAGGCGTTGCGGGGAGGCCATGACGGGCGGTAGCCGGAACGGCGGGATCCTCAAGCGGCTGGCGGCGGCCGGAAGCGAGGGCGAGGTCGGCGAGGTGCTGGGCGACCGGTTCTTTTCCGATGCAACGTGGAAGCCCCTGGGCGGGGAATACAACAACTACGCCATCGTCGGCAACCAGCAGTCGGAAGCCGTCAACGCCCTGTGCGAAAAGCCCATCAACTCCATAGACCACATACTCCTGAAGCGGTGCCGCCTGGCAGGCGACGACCCGGAGAGCCGCAGGACCCCCCGCACCATGAAGGGGGCGGTGGAGAAGTACCTCGGAATACCGGGGGGCGACTACGGCCGCCTGGACGATGCCAAGATGCTGGATCTGGCGAAGAACATCCAGATCATCGCCGACGGCCCCAAAAGGCGCCCGTGCATAACGGTGGCGGACCGCGGCGAGGGACAGAGGCCGGAGGACTTCGAAGACACGCTGCTCTCGCTGCAAAAGGGGAACAAGCAGAAGATAAGATTCGTGCAGGGCAAGTACAACATGGGCGGCACCGGCGTGCTCCCGTTCTGCGGCAAGAAGGGCTACCAGCTGATCCTGTCCAGGCGGAGCACCGAGCTGGACGGGGACGGCGGAAAGTGGGGGTTCACGCTGGTCCGCGAGAAGCCGGACGTCCCGGAGCCCAACAAGACCTCCTGGTACGAGTACTTTGTGGGGCCGGACGGCGGGATCTGCGAGCTTCCGGGAGGCCCCCTCCCGGTGCTCCCGGGGGGCGGCGCCCTGCGCGACGGATGCCTGGTGAAGATGTTCAGCTACGATCTCCCCAACCCGTCCATGATCACGGGCCGGCTGTGGGCCGCCATGAACGCCGTGCTGTACTCCCCGGCCATCCCGATGTGGATGCTCGATGCGAGGGACGCGTTCATCCTGCCAATGGACGCCGACAAGCGGCGTAAAATCATGTACGGCAACGCGAACCGGGTGCGGCGCGACGCCAAGGAATACGTCAAGACCGCGTTCACCATAAAGTCAAAACTGCGGGAGTTCGGCACCGGCAGCATCGGCGTGACCGTGTTCAAGCACGCGAGCAGCACCGGCAAGAAGAACTCGACGCAGGACTTTCGGGCGAAGAGCGAGGCGGTGCTGCTCACGCAGAACGGCCAGACCCACGCTCCCATAAGCCAGACCAAGTTCAAGTCCAAGACCGAGTTTTCGGCCCTGGCGGACTACGTCATGCTGCACGTGGACCTTACCGGCATCCCGAAGTCCAAGGCCAAGATGTTCCTCTCGTCGCGGGACAGGGCGAGGAAGTCGGCGGACTACAAGCTGCTCGAGGCGAGGATATTCGAGGACGTCAAGGACGACGAGCACATGAAGGCGCTCAACGACGAGTACAGGGAGCTCGACGACCGGAGCTCCGTGAAGGACTCGTCCATGGACGAGGCCATCGCGGAGGTGATCCGGAAGAACCCGTCCATGGCCGAGGTGCTCGCGAAGGGGGACGTGCCGGCGGAGGGCGGGAAGGGGCCGGGAGAGCAGGAAGGGGACGGGGACGGGAATGCGGAGGGAGGAGGGGGCGGGGACGGGCCGGGCGGAAAGCCCGAGCCGGAGCCCTTCTCGCCCAGCTACATCCCCACCTACCTGGAGGTGGCGGCGGGGGAGGCCCGCTACGTGGCCGGCGGGCCCCACCGGAAGCAGATCCCGCCGGACAGCAGGCCCGCGTACCTCCGCCTGAAGACCGATGCGCCGAACGACTACACCACGAGGGACGCGGACGCGGGCAGGCTCACGGTCGAGTTCCCGGACGCGCTGGAGGGCGCGTACCACCCCCCGTTCAGCGGCTCGATCACGGTGAGGGTGCAGGGGGAGGGCGCGCCCTACTCCCCCGCGGGGATCCTCAGGGCGACCCTCACCAGGCCGGGGGACGATCCGCTCGAGTGCGTCGTGCAGGTGTATTTTGGGGCGAAGCGCAAGAAGGCCAGGCGCAAGGACCGCGGGGGCGTGGACGACCCGCCGAAGTTCGCGTGGGTCACCAAGAGGGGCTGGGGGACGTGGGGCTGGGACGGGGCCAGCGTGAGCTCGGCCGACGGCGAGACCATACGGGTCAACCGCAACTGCCGGTTCTTGGAGGACTTTACGAAGGGCCGGCCGGCAGGGGAGCAAAAGAAGCTGGCATCCGTGTTCGGCATGCACGTGTACCTGGCGTCGCTGATGCTGCACCGCACGCTGGACAAGGACGCGGAGAACTACGAGGAGATCTACAAGAACTCCGTCGCCGCGGTCGCCCGGTCGTGCCTGTCCGCCTCGCACGACTTTGACGACGCGGCGGTCGAGCGCATAGTGGGCGCTACAGATGCCTGACTGCTCCCGCCCTACCCGCTTCGGGGAGGGCCATTCCCGAACATCTCCTCCTCCACGAGCCCGCATATGATGTGCCACGCCAGTATGTGGGCCTCCTGGATCCTCGGCGTCTCGCGGGAGCCCACGCGCAGGCAGACGTCCGAGACGCCCAGGATCCTCGACTCGGCGCTCCCCGTGAACCCGAGCGTGGCGGCGCCCCGCTTCCCGGCGCGGGCCATGGCCCTCACCACGTTCTCCGAGTTCCCGCTGGTGCTTATGCCCGCCAGCACGTCGCCCCCCCTCACCCTGGCGTCCACCTGCCGCGCGAACACCTCCCCGAACTCGTAGTCGTTCCCTATGGCGGTGAGCGCCGAAGCGTTGGTAGTGAGGGCCTCGGCCGGCAGCGGGATCCTGTCCGCCGCGAACCTGCCCACGAACTCGGCGGCCACGTGCTGCGCGTCGGCCGCGCTCCCCCCGTTCCCGCACAGGTACACCGTGGAGCCGGCCCCCAGGCACGCCGCTATCCTGCCGGCCATCTCCCGCAGCACGCCGGCCTGCCCCGCGAGCCCGCCGCTGACGCGCGCGCTCTCGGCCACGGCGGCCTCTACGAAGTCCATCGCTCTTCCCCCGCCATAACCGCGGGGCGCCGCGCCCCCGCCCCGCCGTCCGGCCGCCGCGCGGCGTTCCCCGCATCCGGCGCGGCGCCCGGGTTTTTGGCCCGTATAGTGCGCCGCCGGATCCGGGCCGCGGAGCGCGCTGTTCCTGCCGCGGCGCCGCCTTTCCGCCGCGCCGAATCCTGCCCGTCCCGGCCGGGACGCCGACGCGCCGGCTTTCCTGTGCCCGAGAGCGCCCGCCCCGCCCCCGAAACCGCGCTCAAGGCATGTTCTCCATCAGAACGTGGCGGTCCAGCCACATGTTCCTGTGCTCGCACGACGTCTCCGAATTCATGAGGCACGCGTAGCAGGACGCGCCGTCGTATCCGTTGGCGCGGAACCTGGCCTCGCCGCAGAGCGGATCTCCCGAGCACGATTTGGCCTTGTCGAGCGATATGCGAAGGAACTTCTCCATGTGGGGGGCCAGCGCGATCAGGCCGCCCAGCGTGCCCTCGCTTCCCGGCTGGGTTGCGTACAGGAGGATGCCGCCCCTGCATCTGGCTCCGTCTGCCTCGAAATAGATCCTTTCCCTCATCGACGCGGGCGAATACCCGGCCTCCTCGCTTATGGTCCTTATCAGCAGGTGCGCGAGCGTGTGCCACCAGACGAATCCCGGATTCAGCTCGTCGCGGGATTCGCCAGCGTCGCGGAACACGAACTCATCGTACGAATCGGCGTTGCGCAACCCGGCCATCCATTCCTCGCGGGATTCGCCTTTCATGCTGTCCGCCCATCCGCCGTCGGCATCCGGGCGTATGAACAGGCCTTCTCCGAAGAACTCGACCCCTGGAAACCAAGTAACTCCGGCTTCGTCCTTGTACCTATTCTTCACGAGGTTGGGCTGCGTGCCCGCGCTGTCGCGCTCCGGTATGTCCCTCCGAAATCCCGTTTGCACAGTGACCGTCCTGAGCGTTTGGATCGGCGTAACCTTGAACGCCGTGCCATTCTTCGTGCGCGCTGTGCGGCGGTCCTGCGGATCAACCTCGAACAGGACCGCCGATTCCCGGCTCTCTTCGTTTTGCGGGGGCGCCCCGCGCACGGACGCCTTCATCAGCTCCCTGAACTCGTCCATCACCAGGCCGTGGTATGTGTTGGGCGGGCCCCTCGTCGCGTCGTCCATGGCCTGCTTGATCTCTTCCCAGCCGGCTTGGCGAAACTCATCGGCCACGCCCTTTCCTATGTTGCGGTTGGCGGAGAGATCATCCAATATCCTCACCACTGCCTCTTTTGAATCCGGCTTGCTGATCCTAAAGACGGCATCGATCGCGTTGTTCTGTAGGTGGTGGCGCAGGTTGGTATGCACTGCCTGTATCGACAGAAGGGTTCTGGTTTCCGCCAGCCTGATGTTGGAGGCCTGCCTCGCGATGATCTTGGCGCTTTTTGCGCATACTCCGTTCCAGTACGCGGCCCCCAGCCCCTCCTTGTGCGGATGCCGCCCATCGCACCTCTGCTCCCTATAGTACACGTCGCCGAAGATCTTGTTCCTGCCGCATCGCGGGCACTCCAGCCTCACGTCGCTGAGCGTTCCGCCCCGCCGCCGCCACAAGATCGATTTGCGGCGAAGGTCGGGGTGGATGGATCCATCCCTGCTTTTGTCGCAATCGGCCCTGTCGTGGACTAGGCGGATCCACGGAACCTCGTCCAAGTGCCCGTCCCTGCACGCCATGACGAACCCGATTGCGTCCCTCCCGCCTCCCGATTTGCACATGGGGCAGACCTCCTCGTCGTACAGGAGCGATCCCCCGTGGCCGTGCAGGTTGACGCACAGCCTCCACTTGGGGAATTCTTTGGTGCGGTATATGTAGCCGTCGTGACCTAGCTCCGGATTGGTGGGGAGCCTGTATATCTGGGCGCCCCCGAGCAGGCCCCTCGACATCCTCTCGTCGTCTATGCGGTAGTCGTCCGGCTTGTATTTTGAGTGCTGCCCAAAGAGTCCCCTCTGGGCATCCGGGATGATCCTGGGCCCCCGCTCCCCCTCTAGTATGGCGCCCGGGCCATAGACCAGTATGAATTGCGACGGCCTGACTCCCTGGATCATGTCTCGAAGCCCGTCTCTTCTTCCGTGTCCCTCATCGATTGCGGGGAATTGCTGTACACCACCGCGGCGCCCGAATGCTCGTGTCTTGGATCTCCGAGGACGACGGACTTCTCCGCGCCGGCGTATTCCACATACCTGAGATCCCCGCCCTGTTCCGCGAGGTTTCGCCAGCTTTCGATCGCGCCGAGGACCGAATCCTTCACGTGCCCCTTCGGCGGCCTCCGCGAATCGGGCTGTTCTTGCGCCCTGCTTTCCAGCATGCCGGGAATCTCGACCACTTCCGACGCGCCGTGGCCGTCTCTCATGTTGGGCGCGTCGCCGTCCCCGGCCCAACTGGCCTCCGGGCGGCGGACATTCCTCAGGATTCCTACAGCGATCGGCCCCCCGGCTTTTTCTACCACCCGCTTCGAGAACGGAAACACGGTGGGCGGCTCCACGAACCTGTGCAGCTGGCTGTGGTGCCTTACGAAAAACTCGTAGTGGTTCAGATCGCGGGGCTTTGATGCGCGGTGCAGGGTGACCACGATGGCTCCGCTCTTTCTGCCCACCCTGCCGGTGGCCTGGATGTACGCCGAGGACGTCTTGGGTTGCCCGTTGACGAGCATGATGCCGAGCCTTTGCACGTCCACGCCCGTGCCGAACATGGACGTGGTGAAGAGCCCGTCCAGCGCGTCCTCGGCGCCAGGATGCTCCTTGCCAAGCCTGTCCAGTATGGACGGGAGGTCGGTCGACTGGGTCCTTCCGGACAGCTCTAGTCCGCCCTCTTCGCGGGTTGGCCTGGGATCCGACTTGGCCAGATGCCTCATCCATTCGGGAATGTCCTGCCGGTACAGGGCGCGCGCCCCCGCCAGCTCCCTTATCGTGTTAAAGTAGCCCACTATGGTCCAAAACGGATCGACGCTCGGGTGCGCGTGACGCTCGTGCGCGCTCTGGGCCAGCCTCGACCACACCCTGATGATCGGGACTATGGCGCTGCGGCCCGGGGCGCAAACCCCCAAGTAGAGCTGCCCCGCGCCCCTGTCCAGCAACGGGTGGGCCGGGCCTCCCCTGACGAAGAAGCGGTCGTCCGCATCGAGTCCCTTGGGGGGGAACACGGCGAACTCCCTCGCAAACAGGGATTTCACGTGATCGCCAGAGCGCTTGGAGGTGGCCGTGGATGCGATGTATTTTACCCGCGTGCCCTTGGCCGCGCACAAGCGCTCTACCGCGGATTCGTACGCGCCCACCATGCTTCCCAGCGGGCCGTCTATGAGGTGGAGCTCGTCCTGTATTATGAGATCGGGCCGCCGTATCCCGTACGGCAGTCTGACGTAGTTGTTGTCCCCCCTCCCCGAGGGGCTGGGATGCCCCACGTGCTCCCTGTAGTATCCCCTGACGCAGTTGTAGTGATCGGCGTTGCCGAACAGGGCCCCGGATCTGGGCTCGAACGGGATCCTGGCGAACTTGTCCACGGTCGAGACGATCATGGTGGGGAGAGTCCCGTACAGCTGCTCGTCAACGGTGAGCGCCGGGATCGGTATGCGGTCGGAGAGGCTCCGTTCCACCGCGAACGCGTCGACGACGTCGGTCATGTAGTTGCCGTCGGGGCTCTTGACGCCGCACGCGGAATCGTCGAGATCCAGGCTGCCGGGAGCCCTGCCGTGGATCCTTCCCAGCGGGGCCCCGCCCGCCCAGGCAGTCACGAGCTGGCATCCCGGGTTGGGGCAGAACACGTCAAAGTCGTATTCCATCAACTTCCCGCCGCTCGCGTAATTCCTGACAAAGTACCCCGGACGGGACGCGCTCGCCGGAGCCAGCCTCGCCCCCGCCCCGGCGTCCTCCAGCCTCCGGCTTATTTCGGACCAAAGCCTGGCCAGGTCGTCCGCCCTGATGTGCGAATCGGAGCGCAGCTTGAGCGACAGCGTGCGAGCGTCCTCGGCGCGGTTTTTCGTAACGGCCGAGTCCACGATCTTGACGTGCGGGATCTTGGCCCCTTTCAGGGACTCGCCGACTGCCTCCAATTTGCCGGCACCGCCGAGGATCACGTAGTGGATCTCCGCCTCTCTCTTCAGCCCCATCTTGGGGGTGGCCAGCACGGATCCGCACGCGGGGCATTCAAGCATCTGCGCCGGCTCGCCGTGATCCCCGCGCTCGCGTCCGTCAGGGAGGCCCAAGATGTCCAGGGCGCCGGGCACGCTTCCGCCAAGCCCAGTCCTTTCCATCTTGTTGGGGGTCACCGCGTTGCCCACCCAGAGCCCCACGGAGAACGGCGCCGTCCCCCACAGGAAGTCCCCCCCGCCTTGCAGGCCCCGCGGCCTCCATCCCACGCCGCCCTTCTTGCCCAGGCCGTGCACCCTCAGGTATTCCATGGCGGCGAACAGCGAGACGGTCCTCCTGAACTGCTGTATCGTGAGCAGCCTGAGCGTGTACCTGCTGATCACCGACACGCCTTCTCCGGGGCGCCTCGAGAAGCGGCTCTTGGCGGCCCGCAGCCGCCTGTGCGCGGCGATCAGGGACACCAGGAACAGGTACGCCTCGGTCTTGCCGCCCCCCGTCGGGACCCACAGCAGATCGCACGTGCCGCGATCCTTCGACTCCGGGTTCAGGGCCGACTCGGCGACCGTGAGTATGAACGCGAGCTGAAAGGGCCTGAACAGCATCCCTTCCCTCTTTGCCCACCTCGCCTGCTCGTGCATGGCGCGGTTGGCAAAGCAGAACGCCAGCCTTGCATCGTCGTCCTCGCATATGAGTTCTATGCCGAGTTTCATTCTCCTGCGCGTGTCTTCGGCGGCCCTGACGATCCTGTCCTTCACGCCGCCGTGCTTTGCCTCGGAGCCGCGCAATTCGTCTACCCACCGCCCGTATCCCAAGGCGAACGGCTCCAGGAGTTTCCTCAACTCCTTCCCGTCGTACTCCTCGGCATACGCGCTCGGATCCAGTTGGCGGGGGTCGTACCCGTCCCCCGCGAAGTCGGGCGCCTTGACGTTGTGCATCGGCACGAACTCCGTCCGCGCGTCGCAGGACGAGAACCTTGCGCGGTCCGGGCCGGGCAAAAGTTCCCCGTCGGCCCAGGAAAAACCCGGCTGCGCGGCGCATTCGGGGAAGTCCAGCTCCGCGTCCGGGTGGTTCACCTCGGGATCCACGTCTTTCCACACGGCCGACGTCATGTGCCCTTTGGCTAGCGACTCCTTCCCCCCGTACACGACCTCGTTCTCCCTCTCCTCTTCGGTGGCCGCGCCCGTCCCGCGCCCCGGAACTATCCGCGTCCCTTCGGCGCAGACTATCCTGATCTGGGGCTGGAAGATGTGGTGGTCGGATTTTGCCGTCTGGCCGTCGGGCACTTTTACCCTGTTCACCACGTAGACGCTGACGGGGCGGACCCCGTCGCTGGGCTCCCCCGAGCGGACGCTGAGGGAGATCTCCGCGTCGCCCCTGCCGACGCGTCCCCCGTCCCCGCCGATCCACACGGTCTCGGTGTCCTCGTCGATGCGGAACGTGGCGAATCTGGGAGACCGCTCCCACACGTCCTTCCCGATGCCGGCATAGCGCGCCCACGTGACGCAGACGTCGACCGCAAAGCCGCCAGCAGCGGCCACGGAAAACGTCATGCCCATCGAGGATGGCGTCTTCTTCGGGTCAAGCGCCGGCGACAGGAAGGATGCAGGCGTGACGGCCGGCCCCGTGTCCGCGTCGCCCTCGGCGCTGCCGGACGATCCCGCCAGCTCCGCGTCTTGTTCGGGTCCCGCATCGCGGCCGTCCTCCGCCGCCTCGACGGGCGAAAGGATTCCCGTGATGTATTCCACCACGGGCTTGCCGGCGATCTTCTCGTTGGGCCCGCCCCGCGGCCCGAGTATGTTCTTGACCAGATCGCACACCAGGACCTCCCTCAACGCGGCTGCACGATGTCTTGCCTACCTTATATTTTTATACACAAAGCGCGCCGCAACGGCGGCTTGCCGCCAGGACGACCAGGACTTTTCGCCGAGTCCGCCATGCAGAAGTTCCGGACGTGCCTGTACGACTCGCTCGTGGTCGCCGCGAGGAACGCGGAGCTGCTTTCCGCAGACCCCGCGGACGTGCGCGCCGACGAATGCGCGGGCACGCAGTGGTCAAAAAACTCCATGATGCGGCTGTGCTACTGGCTGTGCCTGATCCGCGATCTCGGCGCGGGAAAAAAACGCGCGGACCAGATCCTGGCCCCCGTCCGGATCGCGGCGCGGTGCGTGGCCGACGTCAGGAGCCTCCCAAAGACTACCGCGGCCGTGGACGGGTGGATCCTCGGGATCTCCGACGCGTACAGGTACGAGTTCTACGACAAGGACATGGCGACGGCATTCCTGGTCGTCCCGGAGCTGGAGGCGGCCGTGAGCATCAGGATGGACAAGGGGGACTCGGGCGGCCTGTCCGTTGGGCCGTGCAGGTTCGGCCACGCGCAGCCCGTCCCGCTGGCCAACCGCCTGCACCTGCCGCGCCCGAAATTCGAGATGGGCGGCGGCCGGCCCGGCATGGCCGGCTGGGACTTCCTGAAGGTGGGGTTCGGGGATCACGCCTGCTTCGGCTCGTCCGTGGAAGAGGAGAGTTTCTGCGAGATCGAGTCCTCCCAGAGCGGGCGGCGGCATCTGGGGGCGGCGTTCGTGACGGCCTGCAGGATAACGATGGTCGACTCGCCCGCCATAAGCGTGCAGCGCGTGCGCGGAAGGGACACCGTCGCCATGGCGCTCTCGAAGGACCTCGCCAAGTCGGTGGATCCGGGGTTCCTGGAGAAATGCGAGGGGACGCACGCGAGGGTGCTCGCAGTGCAGTGGCACGCCGCGCGCGCGGAGGAGCGCGGGGAGAAACTGCCGGAGGTGTTCATGATCGAGCGGGTGGACGAGGGCGACGCGCTTGCCGACGAGGTGGTGGGGCACGTGCGGATGCGGGGCTCCGTCCGCACGGACGAGCTGGAGGGGCGCTACGGGAAGGTGGATCCGCGCGGGATGGGCGGAATCTCGGTTAAAGGCGGTACGGCCTCGTACGTCCACAAGAGCGCCTCCGTGGATCCGGTGATCGACGCGTTCCTAAAGTCCGCCGCCGAACTGCGGCGCCTGCGCGCCCCGTTCCGCGCCGGTCCGGCCCTGCAGGTGGCCCCGGGCGACGTGCTGGACGAGGGCAAGGCGTCGGCGTGGGATCTGTCCAGGCTGCTCGCGTCCCGCCCCCCTCTGAGGGACGCGCTCCTGGCCGTCCAGGCGCGGATCGACCTCGCGGGGGAGGCGCCCTCCCACGGCGAGGTGGCCGCCGCGTCGGGGCTGGACCCCGACGCGGCGAAAAGCATGGCGAGGTGGCTGAGGTACTTGGGGCTGGCAGAGACAAAGGGCGGGCGCGTTTCGAGCGCCGGGCGCGCGCGCGACGTACTGGGCGAGGCGCTTTCCGGCAGCATAGGGGAGATCGAGGCGGCATCGGACATCATATCGATACCGGATCTCGAAGATGCGGGCGTCCCCCAGTCGGCCGTGATAGCCCGCCTGGGGCGCCCGGAGGGGGAATTCGAGCCCCTGCGCGCGGGCGGCGGGCGCAGCCGCCTGTACTGGACGAGGAAGGGCGCGCCAGAATCGCTGCGCGCGGAGGCGGGGGCGCGGCTCGAGAAACTCTGCGGCGGCATGCTGGGGGCAGTGCGCGCCGTCAACTTCCCGTTCACCGCCGCGTACGCCGCGCTGGAGGCGCGAAAGGCCGGGCTGCCGATCTCGCACCTGGTCGCGCTCATGGCGGCGCGGCACCTGTCGCGCTCCAAAAAACTCCTGCCGTCCGGGGAGAGCTGGGAATACCCCATAGCCGAGCGGGCGGCGGACTTTTTGCGCGACCGCGCGCGGGACGAGTTCACGGCGGACGAGATCCTGTCGGGCATCAGGATCGCCGGGAAGGACAGGGCCGTCCTGGCGGAACGGCTGGACGATCTGGCGGCGAACGGGCGCGCCGTGGAGCTGTCCGACGGGGTATGGGCCTGCGCGCGGGATGCGGAAGAGCAGATCCGGTCGCACCACGACTCGAGGATCAGGAGGAAAGCGCTGGGCATGCTCAGGGCAAGGCCCCGCGGCATGGATCGCGGCATGCTGATCGGCTACCTGCGCAGGTTCGTCTCGGACACCGACGCCAGGCGGCGCCTGCCGGATCACCGCAAGGCCGTAGCCGACGCCGTCGCCGGGCTGGAATCGGACGGCCTGGTCTCCGCCGCGGACGGGACGTGCCGAATCCGTACATGATGCCGGCGCCTCCCGCGGCCGCGCGGCTGGGGCGCCGGCCGCGCGCCAGCCGCCCGCGGCCGGCCCGGGACGGGCCCGCGCCCGCGGAACCAGGGCAGGCGGCGCGCGCGCCCGCGGCCGGCCCGGGACGGGCCCGCGCCCGCGCATCGGCGCGCCCTAACGCGCGCCCGCGCCCCATTCTCCCCGAAACCCCGGCGCGAAATCTGCGCCCGCGCCTTGCCGCCTGGCGCGAACTTGGCCGGGAGGCAGGCGAGCGCCCGCGCCCCGCCTACGATTATATTGAATCCGGGGCGCGGGCGCACGTGGGCGGCAGGATAGTGCTGACGGGCGCGACCGGCTTCCTCGGCTCGCACACCCTCCCCGTCCTGGAGGAGAGGTACGGGAAGGAGAACGTGGTGGGCCTGTCCAGCAGGGACTACGACCTGACCAGCCCCGGCGACGTGCTGAGGATGTTCGAGGAGCGCAGGCCGGACGTGCTGGTGCACTTCGCGGCGTACGTGGGGGGGATAGGGGCCAACGCGAGCCTCCCGGCCGACTTTTTCTACGTGAACAACCTGCTCACCAGCCTGGCCTTCGAGCACGCCGCCAAGCGGGGCATACGCAAGCTGGTGTACCCCGTCGGGGGATGCTGCTACCCGCACACGGCCCCCTCCCCCATCGCGGAGGAGCAGATGTGGAACGGCTACCCGCAGGCCGAGAGCGCCGGGTACGCCATGGCTAAGAAGGTCGGCCTGGTGGCCGGCGCCTCGTACAGGGAGCAGCACGGGCTGAACTCGGCCATAATAGTGCCGGGCAACATGTACGGCGAGCACGACAACTACTCCCTCGCGGACTCGCACGTCATCCCCGCCACCGTGCGGCGCATGTACGAGGCCGAGCGGGACGGCCTCCCGCACGTGTCCATGTGGGGGTCGGGGGGGGCCAGGCGCGACTTCGTGTACGCCGGCGACGTGGCGGCGACCATCCCGTTCTTCATAGACGGGTACGACTCGCCCGAGTGCATCAACATATCCACCGGGACCACCACGTCCATACGCGAGCTCGCCCGCACCGTGGCGGACCTGGTGGGGTACGGGGGGGAGATCAGGTGGGACGCCACAAAACCGGACGGGCAGATGGAGAAGATATTCGACACGGCCCGCATGAGGCGGGCCGGGCTGGAGTGCCCCACCTCCCTGCGGGAGGGGCTGCGCCGCACCGTCCGGTGGTTCTCGGACAACTATGGCTCCGGGCGGGTGCGGCTGTAGGTGGCGGCGTGATCTTCATACTGGGCGGCCGCGGGTTCGTCGGCTCGGCCTTCTCGCGGCACTGCGAGCTGAACGGGATCGAATACCGCGCCATAACGCGGTCCAACTACGCGGAGCATACTGGGAAGAGATGCGACGTGCTGGTGAACGCCGACGGCAACTCCAGCAAGATGCTGGGCGCGCGCGACCCCGTGGCCGACTTCGAGGCCTCCGTGTCCAGCGTGAAGCGCAGCCTGTCCGACTTTGGGTTCGGCAGGTACGTCCTGGCCTCCTCGTGCGACGTGTACCCGGACTGCTCCTCGCCTGGGGCCACCGCCGAGGACAGCGCGATAGACGTGGCGGCGCAGAGCCCGTACGGGTTCCACAAGCGCCTGGCCGAACTGTGCGTCATGCACGGCTGCGCCGGCGGCTGGCTCATACTGCGGCTGGGCGGGATGGTCGGCGCGGGGCTGAAAAAGAACCCCATACACGACGTCATGAACGGGGGCCCCCTCTGGGTCAGCCCCCGCAGCCGCCTGCAGTACATGAACACGGACGACGTGGCCCGCGTGGCCTTCTCCCTCGTGGGCAGCGGGGCCGCCGGCGTCTTCAACGTGTGCGGGAGGGGGCAGGTCACCATAGGCGACCTGCCCGGGGCCTCCTCCTGCGAGGTGCGGGGGGACGCCCCCGCCGTGAACTACGACGTGAGCACCGCCAAGGCGGAGGGGGCGGCGGACATTCCGGACTCGCGCGATGCGGTGGGCGCGTTCATGCGGGGGAACGGCGCCTGATCATCAGCAAGACCCCGCTCCGCGTGAGCTTTCTGGGCGGCGGGACGGACTATCCCGAGTGCATAAGCAGGCACGGCGAGGGCGCCGTCCTGGGGGCCACCATAGACAAGTACGTGTACTGCTCCGCCACGCGGTTCTACAGCCGCCTCTTCGACCACTCCATACGGCTCTCGTACCGCACCGTCGAGCGGGTCGGCTCGCTGGACGAGATACGGCACGCCCCCATCCGAAAATGCCTGGAGCTGCACGGCATACGCCGCGACATCGAGGTGGGCCACTCCGCGGAGCTCCCCGCGTACTCCGGGCTGGGCTCCTCCTCCTCGTTCGTGGTGGGGCTGCTCAACGCGCTGCACTCCTTCAAGGGGGAGCGCGTGGGGCCGCTCGACCTCGCCATGGAGGCCATCCGCGTGGAGCGCCGCCTGCTGGGCGACAACGTCGGGCTGCAGGACCAGACCCTGTCGGCCGTGGGCGGCCTCAACCTGGTGCGGTTCGGCGGGGAACGCGACGTGCGGCCGAGGCGGCTGGACGTGGGGCCGGAGCGGCTGCGCGAGCTGAGCGCCCACCTCGTGCTGCTGTTCACCGGGATACAGCGCAGGGCGAGCGACGTCATATCGGGGCAGCTGGACCGCGCGGGCGAGAACGGCCCTACCGTGCGGCGGCTTAGCCGCCTCGCGCACCGCGGCGCCGAGGCCCTGGAGGGCGCCTTCCGGCCCGACGAGTTCGGCGGCCTCATCGACGAGGGCTGGCGGCTGAAGCGGGGCCTCGGCCCCTCGGTCACCGCGGACGCCATAGACGAGATACACGAGCGGGGCATGCGGGCCGGCGCCTACGGCGGCAAGCTGCTGGGGGCCGGCGGCGGCGGGTTCTTCCTGTTCATAGTGAGCCCGGCGGCCCGCCGGGGGTTCCTCGGCGCGATGGGCGACCTCGCGGAGGTGCCCGTATCCATAAGCGCCCGCGGGAGCCGCGTCATAGAGGACGCGGCCAGGCCGGAGTGAGGCGGGCCGCCGCCCGCCGCGGGGGCGCGCCGGGGGCGCGGCCCGGCCGTCTTTCTGCAGTAAAAGTAATAATGAAACAGACTGCTTGATGGTTTTTGGCCGGCACGCCCAGCGGATGCCGGTTTTGCGCGCGGTTGCGGCAAGCCGGGCCGCCGCGCGGCGGGGCGGATCGGGCCTTCCGCCGCGCGGCGGGGCGCGAACGGCCGCGGCGTTGCGGAAAATGGGCCCCGGGGGCGCGAATGACCGCGCGCGCCCGCGCGCGCGAACGGGGACTGCCGGCGGGGTGCCGCGGCCAGCACATCAGGCAGCCGAACAGCCTAGCGGAATCATCGTGGCCGAGCTGGCCGCGGCGCCCCCCGGCTGCCCCCGTTCGCACGCGCGGTTTTCCGCGCCCCTTTTCTGCGGCGATGCCGGCCGTCCCGCGCCCCGCCGCCTTGCAAAAGCCGATCCGGCTCCCGCGCGGCGGCCCGGCTTGCCGCAACTGCGCGCAAAACCAGCATCCGCCGGGCGTGCCGGCCGCAGATTACCGAATAGTCTATTCCTACATGTGTTTACTACGGTTCTCGGGATCAACGGCGGGAGGACGGCGCTCATCCTAGATCAGATTCGATATAACATCTTCTAGCGCGTGCGGCCGGCTAGAACGGGGCGGTCACATAGTTGGAGGCCTTTTCCAAGAAGCGCCTCGTCTCGTCGTAAAAGGCGGCCGACTTGGGAAGGAGCAGTATGTCGCACCAAAGGCGGGCCGTGCCCATGATGTGCGCGGTCAACGAGTCCATGGCATCTGGAGCCACCTCGTAGACCGTGGCGGCAGGAGGCGATATGGCGGCAGGAGTTGGAGCGGGCTCAAAAGCGAATAACGAAAAATCGTCCGCGTATGCATCTAGTATTGTTGAAGGATCGGCACCATCGCGCATGAGGTTGGGCGGATGGTATTCCATAATAACCGCGGGAGGAAGGCTACTGCACATTAGTTGTTTGGCACCTGCTAGCACCAGAGGCTCGCCGCCCTCTACATCTATTTTTGCTAGTAGTTGGCGGTCGCATCCCGAAAAGTACCCGTCCAAGGTGACGGCGTCGGCTACGTACGAGGCGTCGGCGGCAGGTTGCGAATTGGTGACGATGCTGCCAGCTTCCAAATGGGTTTGCTCGTATGTCAACAGTTGTGGGATCGACATGTGGGCCACCGCTTTTCGCTCAAACGTGATTATGTCGTCCAATCGGTTTAGGGTTATGTTCTTGGGAGCCAAATCTGCCGCCTTGCCGCACTCAAAAGCGAATACCCGGCAGGCCATGCCGTGCGCTTTTATGTGTGCCGCCATATGCATGGATGTAACTCCATAATGCGCACCCACATCTATGTAATCGCACGGGTGGCCGGAGGCCCAGACGGTCCGCATGATGTGCCGGAGAGTCTTCCCGACTTGGGCACTGGATTGGTCGTCTGGTGGACAAGCAGGCTTGCGGCCAGCGTCTAGATCCGCCGAATGCGACAGAATGCTGTAATGCCTGCGCTCATGCGGCTCCAGATAGTAGCCGTGATCGTTGGTGTACATAAACACCGACAGGCCGTCGGCATCTACTAGATCGATCCGGGGGGGAGGGGGAGGGATAGGGGGAGGGGGAGGGGGAGGACCTATGAGGTGCCGGCCTAGCTTGCGCGCGGCGCGCTGGAACAAATTACGTTGTACCGGCAAGACTATCGCTAGATTTTTGTAACATATATAAACATATGGGAGCGAATCAGGTATTGTACAATCCCGAAATCATTTCGCATGCCGATCCACGAATGGAACGGGGGGTTCGCGGGGAAGGAGCCGGCGGGGTGATCCCGAAACCGTTTCGCATCCTGGCCGGCGGGCTGGCCCGCCGCGCAGCCGGGGCTGAAATGAAGGTGTGTGGGGGGCCTACGCGCTCCCCTTGGCGAAAACGTTACGTACGAACTCGGCGAAAGAGGCACGTAGTGATGGCGAAACTGGATCCCGCCAGGGTGAAGTGGATAGTGGACGAGATGAAGAAGGGGGGGCCGGAGCGCCGGGATCGCGGCCCGGATGGAGGTCTCGCCGCGCCGCGTGCAGCAGATCTGCGCCCAGTACCGCAGGACGGGGGAGGTGCCCGCGCTGGGCGTACAGGGCAGGCCGAGGAAGGAGATCCAGGACCACGTCAAGATCTCGGTGGAGAAGGCGTTCTTCCAGTGCGGGACGGGCGCGTCCCGGCTGGAGCGGATCATGGCGGTCACGGCGAGGATCCGCATACCCCACAACACCATCCACCGCGTGCTGAAGGAGAAGGGGATGGCGGTGGAGCACCCGAAGAAGAGCAGGAGGCGCGAGCGGGTCAGGTACGAGAGGACGCACTCCAACTCCCTGTGGCACGCCGGCTACGAGCTGCTGGACGACGGGAGGTGGTTCATGGCGTACCAGGACGACGCCTCGCGGTTCATCGCGGGCTACGGCGTGTTCGACGAGGACACGGGGAAGCGCGCCCCGGGGGTGCTCGAGAAGGCCATGGCCGAGCACGGCAGGCCCTCCTCCGTCATGACCGATCACGGGTCCCAGTCCTGCGCCAGCGAGTCCGAGGCCAGGAAGCGCGGCAGGACGGAGTCCGGGAGGAGGCTGGACGAGCTGGGCGTGAGGCACATCCCGGCGGGCATGGGGCATCCCCAGACCAACGGCAAGCTGGAGAGGTTCCGCGGCGAGATCCAGAGGAAGATCAAGTGGTTCAGCGGGATAGACGAGTTCGTCCAGCGGTGCAACCGCGACAGGCCCCGCGGCTCCCCGGACCAGAGCACGCTGGAGACGCCCGCCAGGGCGTTCGCGCGGAAGATGCCCGAAAAGGGGCAAACAGTCAAAGACGAGTACGCGGGGGAGGAGTATCTTGCTAGCTAGGCCGCGAAATGATTTCGGGATCGCACACCCGCGCCGCCGTCCCTGAACGGCGGGGTGTTGCACGTGCGATCGATCTGCTCGTTGAACGGGGGCGCCAAGTAGTTGAACTCCCCGATCGTCCTCCCGGTGCAGTCCTTCAGGCGCTTGGGGTTTCTTATGATGTAGTCCGGCGTCTCCTGCGTGTGCATGGTCTCGGGATCGCCGCGCTCGAGCCTCTTTTCGGTGGCGGGCGACCTCCAGAGCGCCCACTCGCGCTCCAGTTCCGCATCCTTCCTCTTGCCCATGTTCCCTAGTATGGCCATCTGCCGCGCCCTCGAGTTCGGCATGCCAGTGTCGCGGCAGGGGGCTTTAACCTGTTGTGTGAATTTTTGTCGATATGTTGTACGAAAACCATGTCACCTGTTCGCTTGCGTCCTCCTCGATCTGTCGCGGGTCGTTTTTTTCGATCGCCCCCGTATCCTTCCTGGCGGAGAATTCCCCGGGCGGGGCCTCCGGGCTGCCCGTGTACGGCTGGCTGCGGAGCCTCCGCCCGCCGCGGAACGCGGCGAATTCTGGCAGGCCTTGTCGGTGCGCGATCTCCGCCTCCCCGGCCCAAATGAGCCTCCCCGGCCTGCCGCCGGTCCGCGGGAGGCAGTGGCGGCCGCCTGCCAGATCAATGCCGCGCTCCGGCAGATCTCCCCCGGGCGCGGCCGCGCGCCGCGAACCCTGTGCGACTTCCCGCCGTCCCTTCCACGCCCCCCGGCCCGCCAAGCGCGGGCCACTGCCTGCCGGAATCGCCGCAGGCGCACCGAGCAGCCATGCGGCCCCGCGCGGCGCGGCCGCCGCGTTCTCCGGGGCCGCCTCCCCGAGCATGCCGGCGCTCGCCGCGCATCGGGACGAGCCGCCGAGGCGTGCGGCCGTGCCGCCGTTCACTAAAAATTTCGCCCTTTGGGGCCAAACCGCTGCCTGAACATCGCCATTCGTGGCGAAATTTTCACCGGTCGGCAGCATGGGTCAAAAATTCCGTGGAGCGAATTCCTCGTTCCGTGCAACTTGCGAGCCGCGCGGCGCCGGAGTGCCGCTTTCTGAAACGGACCCGCTTCCTGCGCCCCTGCACGGGCCGGGGCGGAGCCGCCGGGCGCACGGGCCACGCGACGCCGAGCGCGTCGCGGACGCGGACAGGGCGCATCCGGACGCGCGCCTCGCGCGCGAGGGCCCGTCGCGCACGTACGCGGAGGCCCCGCGGCTGCGCGACGGGGGGGCGTCGTCGGCGCGGCTACGCCGGGCCATGGATGTGATGCCGGGGGGCACGCTGGATCGGGCGACGAGCGGCTGGAAAAGCTGGCGGCCAAGATCGGGAGGTCCACGCCGGCCCGGCTCGCGTTCGTAGAATACCCGGAAGCGGAGCCAACTAACGACTCCTCGGAGCGCGCCCTACGGTACGTCGTGGTGTTCTGCAAGATAAGCGGGCAGATCAAGGGCGGCCCTGCGGCCATGAGGCGCCTGTCCAGCTTCGTGGCGCGCGTCCTGACCTAGAGGGCGCACGGCAAGGGCGCGGCCGCGGAAGTGGCGAAGCTGATCTAGACGGCCCTGCGCCCCTGAACCGCGCCCGCGCGCGAGGGGGTGCTGATCTCATGCACATCTTCTGGCGCAGGGTCCTTGACAATTCATATGCTTTCTTTGCTCATAGAAGCTGTTGCCTCTTCGCCATCCAAGAGCCTAGCGTATGCCCGCTTTATCCTTGTGAGGTTGTCGACAACCTCCTTGTCCTTGGTAGACGCGATCATCCAGTCAAGCATTCCCAAGACGTACTTCACATGCAACACTTCTTTGGACTCTGGTATTATCACGTTGTTGTACGGATGAAGGTGCTGTAGCTGCCTGCTTTCAGTCTTTTGCTGTATGCGGTTGTGCTCGTATCCGATGATTATGGCGAGGGGCAACAACACGGAAAATATCGCGATTCCAAACAAGTGTAGAGGAACATCATTGAAGAGGTCGGTTAAACCATACAGGATCAATATGAAATTTGAAAAACCAAAGGCAAACGAAATGTACGTGGCGTACCCTGTGCGGAACTCAAACCATCTCCTCCCCATCCATTCTGCGGTAACTTTTTTCATGCCATCCTCCCCAAATCAGGCACCGCACCCACCATCGCGCGAGCAAGTGCATAGATGGCGCAGAGTTGTTGCACGACTGAAACCCGTGCAGAATCTGCTCGTGCCACCACGGGCACGCATAGTTGACCGCCTCCCTACCGCACACGAGCTACAACCAGCGGAATCGTTCCAGCGCTTAGGCCGGCAACAACGCGCTAGCTGACTCGATCCTGATATGCCAAAGCAGTCCGATGCATCGCATGTCGTACTACCAACACCTAGCATGCAAATCACTCCTTGGTATTTATATATGTTACAGAGTCGCTAGTGTGTGGACTCACGTCCACTTGCCGGCCGCGCCCGAAAGCTGCCACCGGCCGGCGCCGCGGGGCCCGTCCCCGCCAAGCCGGCGCCGCGGGGCCCGTCCCCGCCAAGCCGGCGCCGCATCGCGCCCGATCCGCCGCCGGGGCGGGCCCCGCCCGGGGCCGTGCCGGCATCCGGGGCGAATGCTGCCGCCCGCGCTATTCCGGCGCGCGCGGGGCGGCATCGCGCGGGCCGCTGCCGGCGGTCAGGCGGCTACCGCCGCCGCCGGGGCCCTCGGCGGCCCGGTGGCGGGATGCGCGAACATGCCCCATTCCGGGTCGGCGCGGAGGGCCTTCAGCGCTGTCGACGGCCATATTCCCAGGCGCCTGCACGTCTGGAACACGGTGCACGTTATGGAGAGGCGGCGCATGCCGGCCGCGCTCCTCAGCTGGCGGCGCGACCTCTTTTCCCTGGCCGGCCCCTCGTGTATCGCCTGCTCGGCCCTGTCGTTCCGGCAGGGCATGCCGGGATGCCTCAGGAACGTGAACATGTGGGGCAGCGCGTTGACGAGGGCGGTGCGCATCGCGTGCTTCTCGCCGTACCCTCCCGCGATCTCCAGCACCTGCCTCTCCAGCTCCCGGATGGCGGCCTCGTCCGCCGTGTCGATGCGGGAGATCCTCCTGTACGTGTAGCGGAGCCGCAGGTACGGCAGCAGGTACAGCTCCCGGTTCTCCGCATCGGCGCGGATCGCGAAGCTCTCGGCGTGCCGCAACAGGTGGATGAGGCAGATCTGCCTCACGTCTATCCCGTTGTACCCCGAGTACCCGTCGGTCACCATCGGCTTGCCTTTCACCTAGGGAAAGTACAGGTCCAGCACGGCCGCGGCCCTGCTGTGTAGGAACCCCGCGCGCACCGCATTCCCGCAGCAGACCAGCCGCGCGTACCCCCGCTTCCCGCACACGTTGATGGGGGTCTCGTCGGCCTGCCCGCACCCTTTGTTGTTCTTGATGTGCCCCGCGACGCGCCGGTCGCCCGGCTCCAGCAGGTTGGCGGCGGCCTCGTGGGCGTTGATGAAGGTGGTCTGCGCGAACCTGCACCCGTGCAGCTCCTCCACGAGCTCGGCGACGGACGCGTACGCCAGCGCTTTCGCGATGCAGGCGACCGCGGACCCGAGCAGCTTGATTCCCGTGCGGGTGCCCGGGATCGACTCCGACTCCGCCGTGCTGATCCTGCAGCACCTCGCGCACCAGGCCCGCTCGGCCGAGATGCAGGAGGCTCTGATCTTCCCGGCGCCGTCCAGCTCGACGTAGAGCTTGTTGCAGGGCCGCTCCGCGTGCAGATGCTCGGCCAGCCCGAAGAACTCGCACGCGGAAAGGCGGGCGTAGCGCGTCTCCTCCGACTTGCGCGAGTGCGACACCCCCTTGTGCCCGACGGGCGGGCCCATCTTCTTCCTCGGCTTGCGATCGCTGTCGCATGTGCCGCGCTCCCTGCGGAACTTGGCCCTGTCGGCGTTGTACCTCTCCGCATCGGGCTTGTTGTAGCCGTCGCACGAGTTGATCCGCTTCTCGGCCTTTTTCAGCTTCGCGGCAAGCTCGCCGCACCCCGCGCAGGCGGCGCCCTTCTCCGCCCGGCCGGCTTGGCGGCGGGGGCGGCCGGCTTGGAGGCGGCGCTCCTCTCCGCCCCGGCCGCATCGCGGCCGCCGCCTCTGCCTCGCGCGGCCGCCGCCGCGTTCTCCGCCTTGTTGCCCAGCGCCGCCGACAACTCGGCCATGAGGCGTTCATTTTCGCCCCGCAGCCTGTCAGGTTCCAGCTTGGTCTAGGCGCAGCCGGCGTGCTGCGCCTCCACTACCCTGAGGCGGTCAATTTCGCTACGCGTTTCGGCCGACTCCCGACGCCTGTCCTCGACGTATTCCTCGTGTTTTGCCTCCAGGGCCGTCATGCGGCGGGTCACCGCCACCAGCTCCCTCCGCACCAGCACCGTTTCAGAGTCGGGCATGTCTAGTGTTACGCGCGTGCGGGCCTTAAGCGCGCGTACTGACAATTGGCGACAAGATGGCGAAACAATGTTGACCCGCAGCGCGCCCCGCGGCCCTCCGGAAGGACGGAATGCACGCCTTCCGGCAGCCCCGCGCCTGCCGGCGCACTGCTCGCCTGCGTGGCGGCGCCCCATCAGGCGTGGCTGGCAAGTGGACGTGAGTCCACACCAGCCCCGCGGCCCCCGTGTAGATTTTTTTGGCGCGCACGACATACCGGATTGCGTGCAACCTTTCCTTCCTGCGGACGTCCTTTTCTTTCTTGTAGGCGATATCAATCTCGGCATCCATCATCATGTTGCGCGGGTAGAAAACTACCTGTTATGAACATTCCAAGCAAATTTTCAAATTTGCAAAGATTTTTTCCGGCGCTATAGTTGCCCAGCAGGAACCCGGACTTCTCGAGATCCACCCCGGTCCAGCGCTTCAAGCGCGCGGGGCCCTTCACATAGTCCAGCATCTCGGCCGCGTGCATGAACGCGTGATCGCCGCGCTGGAGCCTCTTTTCGGCGGCAGGCGACTTCTAGAGCGCGTTCTCGCCCCTCAGTTCCGTTTCCAGCCGCTTTATCTTGTTCTCGCACACGGCAAGCTGCCGCTTGAGCGAGTTTGGCATGCCATCTTATCGCGCCATGGTCCTTAACTTGTAATGTGAGCTTGTTTTGATCTGTTGGTCAATATGCATGATCTCCAGTGTCACGTGCTGGGGAATTGCCTTGTTGCATGAGCTTATTTCAACCATATGATGAACTACACATTACTCTTATATACTAAAAAAGGCATAGAATTTATGATTTGTTATTAATTAGATCCACTGTACAATCCCGAAATCATTTCGCATGCCGATCCACGCCTGGACCGGGGGGTTCGCGGGGGAGGGGCCGGCGGGGTGATTCCGAAATCATTTCGCATCCTGGCCGGCGGGCTGGCCGGCGGGCTGGCCCGCCGCGCGGCCAGAGTGGAAATGAAGGTGTGTGGGGGTCCCGAGCGCTCCCCATGGCGAAAACGTTACGTAGTGACGCGGCGAAGGAGGTACGTAGTGATGGCGAAACTGGATCCCGTCAAGGTGAAGTGGGTAGTGGACGAGATGAAGAAGGGGGTCCGGAGCGTCGAGATCGCGGCCCGGATGGAGGTCTCGCCGCGCCGCGTGCAGCAGATCTGCGCCCAGTACCGCAGGACGGGGGAGGTGCCCGCGCTGGGCATGCCGGGAAGGCCGAGGAAGGAGATCCAGGACCACGTCAAGATCTCGGTGGAGAGGGCGTTCCTCCAGTGCAGGACGGGCGCGTCCCGGCTGGAGCGGATCATGGCGGTCACGGCGAGGATCCGCATACCCCACAACGCCATCCACCGCGTGCTGAAGGAGAAGGGGATGGCGGTGGAGCACCCGAAGAAGAGCAGGAGGCGCAAGTGGATCAGGTACGAGAGGACGCACTCCAACTCCCTGTGGCACACCGACTACAAGCTGCTCCCCGACGGGAGGTGGTTCATAGCGTACCAGGACGACGCCTCGCGGTTCATCGCGGGCTACGGCGTGTTCGACGAGGCCACGGGGAAGCACGCCCTGGAGGTGCTAGAGAAGGCCATGGCCGAGCACGGCAGGCCCGCCTCCATCATGACCGACCACGGGTCCCAGTTCTACGCCAACGAGTCCGAGGCCAGGAAGCGCGGCAGGACGGAGTTCGAGAGGAGGCTGGCCGAGCTGGGCATAAGGCACATCCTGGCGGGGGTGGGGCATCCCCGGACCAACGGCAAGCTGGAGAGGTTCCACGGCGAGATCCAGAGGAAGATCAAGTGGTTCAGCGGGATAGGCGAGTTCGTCCAGCGGTACAACCGCGACAGGCCCCACGACTCCCTTGACCAGAGCACGCTGGAGACGCCCGCCAGGGCGTTCGCGCGGAAGATGCCCGAAAAGGGGCAAACAGTCAAAGACGAGTACACGGGGGAGGAGTATCTTGCTAGCTAGGATGCGAAATGATTTCGGGATCGCACAATTAATTAGATCCACTACGTTATCTTACCAATCGCGTCACTGAACTGCCGGGCCATGTTCTTGACTGTGAAGTTTTCTTCTACAAACCGCCTTCCTTCTGCCCCCATCTTCTGCCTCCTTTTCTCATCCCCTAGCAACGCTTCTATGTGTTCCACCCATCGCGCATGGTCTCCTCTGTCCACCAACAGCCCGGTCTTCCCCTCCACCACCATCTCTGGCACACCCCCTACGCGGGTAGCAATTACCGGCCGGCGCATCATACCAGCTTCAAGTACTGTGCTGGGCAGCATGTCCAGCCCGCTAGCTAAGCCGTAGACGTCCACGGACGAGAGAAACTTTCTGACGCCCGAGGAGCTCAGATTCCTCAACCATACAAAGTTGTCGTGCTTGGACAGCTCAGGCAGTACGGCATCGCGGCACGGCCCGTTGCCCGCCCAGTAGAAGGTGACTTTTGGCAGTACCCGCATGACTTTAGAGAGAACTAGCATCTCTACCGTCTTTTCGTGTATGATCGCGTTCTGCACGAACCCAACGCACGGATGATTGAGGTCCATACTTTCGTCTTCCGACTTTGACCTCCAGCCGTCCGGGTCAATCCCGTGATGCATGATCGCGGTAGGCTTTCGCGGGAACCTGGCCTTCACTGTGTCGTCCAGGTGCCTCGAGATAGGCATTATGAGGCTCGATCGCTGGAAGCATTCGTTAGCGTTCTTCATCTTGTACCACAACGCAAACCTACTGAACAATTTCTTGGACGGAGTCCGTTCGATCGCTTGTTGTGTTTCTTTCCAGTAATCCCCTCTCAAGTACAACAGTAACGGAATACCTTCCCTTACGGCGGCCAGTCCAAAATGTCCCTGATAATCAGTCATAACAAAATCGGGTTTGAATTCATTGACTATTTTCTTGAATCTTCTTGTGTTGAAAATCCATTCCCGCGGTCTAGTGTCGGGGAATCCCGGACCCAGCTCATGCGTGTGCACCTCCTTGAACTCTATGCCGAATTTTAACAATTCTTTGCTGAACTTTCCAGATATCTTAACAAACGCGGAATGTCCAAACCCCCCAAACAGTATCTTCAAATCCCCACCACGCCGTTTGTTTTGGTTAGGCGAAGTGTCACTCGATCGGAATGAGTTTTCGTTTTCAAAACGTTTGAGTTCACAGGGTAACGCATATTTTGATCCCATTAAACCTTTTGAACTACATCAGTGTACGAGGTCAGCACCCCCCCCTCTCCCCCCGCGCCGGCCGCGGCGCTGCGCGCCCGGGCCGGCTTTGCCGCCGCGCGAGGTTGGCAGATCTTCACCTTTTTGTGAAAAGTCGCAATTCGACCGCTGTTATGCATAGCCGTAGACCGTACGGCATGGGCAGGCGCAAGACGTACAGGGAACTGGAGCTGGAGCTGGAGGCGGGCCGCCTCGCCATGGACGAGTTGAGATCCAAGTTTGACGAGGTGAGATCCGAGCGCGACGAGCTTGCCCGCGCGCACGACTCCCTCAGGAAGCTCGTCGATGCGATGGCCCACAGGATGTCGTACTACGAGAACGTCAACTCGCCGCCCTCGGCCAACTCGCTGGTGTGGAAGAAACTGAAGAAGAAAAAGAACGTCGCCCGCAAGAGCGGCGACGGGCCGGAACGGAAGAAGCCGGGGGGCAGGAAGGGCCACAAGGGAACGGCGCGAAGGCACGACCCGGCGCGCTCCGAGCACCACGCGTTCGAGGGCGGCCCGCCCGTATGCTGCGGGCAGCCCGCGGCGCCGGGCTGCACCAGGACCCGGGACATCACGGACATACCGCCCGTCGTGGCGATCGAGACGCGCCACCACACAGACACGGCGCAGTGCAGAAAGTGCGGCAAGACGTTCGAGGCGGAGAGCGGCCTGCCCAAGAAGGGCTCGTTCGGCAGGAACCTGATCGGCGCCGTGGCGGAGCTGCGGTCGCATCGGGTGCCGTACGACGGCGTCGCGAGGGCCTCGAACTCGCTGTTCGGCTGCCACGTGACCAAATCCACGGTGATCAACATGCTCGCGAGGGTCGGGGACGCCATGGAACGGGAGGCGAAGGGCGTGATGGACAAGATCTACGCCTCGCCGTCGGCGGGAATCGACGAGTCGGGCATGTCGCTGGACGGGATCCGGGGCTGGATCCACGTCATCCAGTCGGGCCCCAACGTGTTCATCGTGTACAACAGGAGCAGGGGCAGCGAGGTGATCGACGCGCACATGGACGGGTACGGGGGATGCGTGACCACGGACGGCCACCGCCCGTACAAGGTGTTCGATCCGGGAGGAAAGCACCAGGACTGCTGGTCACACGAGCTGCGCAACGCCGTGCACGTCGCGGACGCGGACGGGGCGCATCCGGACGCGCGCCTCCTGGCCGAGGACCTGCTGCGCGCGTACGTGGAGTCCATCCTGCTGCGCGACGGCGGGGCGCCGTCGGCCAGGCTGCGCCGGGCCGCGGAGGTGGCGCTGGGATGCATGCTGGACCGGTACAGGGGATCGGGCGACGAGCGGCTGGAAAAACTCGTCGCCAGGATCGAGAGGGCCATACCGATCCTGTTCACGTTCCTGGAGTACCCGGAGGCGGAGCCTACCAACAACTCCTCGGAGCGCGCCCTGCGCTACGCCGTGGTGTTCCGCAAGATAAGCGGGCAGATCAAGGGCGGCTCCGCGGCCATGAGGCGCATGTCCAACTTCGTGACGTGCGTCCTGACCTGGAGGGCGCACGGCAAGGGCGTGGCCGAAGAAGTGGCAAAACTGGTCTAGCGCGCAGCGCCGCGGCCGGCGCGGGACCGACGCCGGCGGCGCGGGGGGGGGGGGGGCTCCCCGCCCCGGGCCGGCCTCACGCGGGATCGGGGATGCGCTTCCCGCGGCAAACGCCGGCGGCGGAGAGGCTCCCGCCCCGGGCCGGCTTGGGCGAAGCACCGCGGCCGGCGCGGGACCGACGCCGGCGGCGCGGGGGGGGGGGGGCTCCCCGCCCGAGCTGTCTCTAGTGCCTGCTCTCCAGCTAGTTGATCGCGGGACGCCGGCGGCGCGGAGGCTCCCCGCCCCGGGCCGGCTTGGGCGCGGGGCATCGCGGCCGGCGGGGGGGAGGAGGGGGGGGGGGTGCTGACCTCATACACATCAGTTAACGCAAGAGTAAGCCGCCCGGAACGCCGTTTCCAGCCCGCGAATTCCCGGAAACGCGTGGTTTGGTGGGCCGAAGTGGCATCGGGAGGGATCGCGGCGTGGAGCTGGAATGTCGGAGCAAGCCGGAGCCGGGGCGCGATGCGTGGCGCGATGCGTGGCGCCAGAAGATGAAAATATGCTCCCGTTTCGGGCCGGGCCGAGCGCCAAAACGGCCAAGATTTGCAGGGCGCATGGATCGGTTTCCACGGCGCCGGCGACCGGCAAGCGTAGTAATCATGTTTGAAAAACGAATCTCCTGACAACCCTTCGCCGGCGCGCGCGGCGGCCGCCGGTCAGGCGCGCGACGGCAACAAACCGGGCGCGGGGGCCGGGGGCGGATCGGCTTTTCCGCCCGTCGCGCGGCTCGAAACGGCCCGCGGCGCCGCGGGGAGGAGCATGGTCAGCATGCAGGTAGTCGAACGTCTTGACTGGCGCGATCTCCTTCTTGCGGAACATCGCGCGCACGGATCTCGTCATATCGTTGACCGACTTGTAGATCTTGTTGGAAAGCGTGCGCTTGATCACCATCCACTGCACCTCGACGGGGTTCAGCTCCGGGGTGTACGGCGGCAGGTACTCCAGGACTATCTCCCCGTTGCGGGATTCCAGGAACTTTTTGACCTTCGCGGACTTGTGGTACGAGGCGTTGTCGACGAATATCAGCACCTTGCCGAATCTCTTGTGGACGCGCTTCAAAAAGTCGATATATAGCCACGGAAATAAGTAACTGAGCTGGTCTTCGGCGGCGGAATAAGTAATTGAGCTAGTCTGGGGGCTGATTCGGGCCGTTTTTCGCGGGTGCCTCGCCCCTAGTCGCGAGGGATCAAATTGCGCAATAATTAGGAAAAAACGCCCGGCCGATCCGGAACGTTCATTTATAGCCACGGAAATAAGTAACTGAGCTGGTCTTCGGCGGCGGAATAAGTAATTGAGCTAGTCTGGGGGCTGATTCGGGCCGTTTTTCGCGGGTGCCTCGCCCCTAGTCGCGAGGGATCAAATTGCGCAATAATTAGGAAAAAACGCCCGGCCGATCCGGAACGTTCATTTAGATTGTTTTCGAGGGCACGGCATGCTGACCCGCGCGGAGCTCATGCACGCCCTCGTGACGGAAAAGGATCCCCGCAAGAGGACGAGGATCCACGGAATCTGCAGGATCGTGATCGAGAAGGAAAGCTACAGGGAAGTCGCGAGGATCATGTACAAGTCGTACAACACGATCAGGGCGTGGCACGAGCGCTACCTGCGGGAAGGGCTCAAGGGCCTTAGCGATCGCCCCCGCCCCGGCCGCCCGCCCAAGATAACAAACCGGAAGCTCACCGAATTCATGGAAGAGGGGGACACGCTGTCCAGGTTCCCGAAGCTGCTCGCGGAGAAGGTGAAGGAGAAGACCGGCATCGCGTACAGCGAGGGGGCGGTGCGCCGCAAGCTGCGCGACGGCGGCTATTCCCCCAAGGTCCCCGAGCCGGTGCACGCCAGGAGGGAGTCGGTCGAAAACGTAGCAAAGTGGCAAAAATGGCTGAAACATTGGCTCCAAAAGGCGGAAAACGACGGATTTCTGCCGTTCGTGGTGGACGAGAGCAGCCTGCTGCACGACTACCAGCCCAGGCGGAGCTTGTGGACGCTGGTCGGGAAGCGGGCCTACGAGTGGTACACGGGGAACCACACGCGCAGGATGATCTTCGGGGCGCTGTCCATGAACGGCGACCAGGTGTTCATGAACGCGCAGAGGTTCGACACGGAGACGACGATCAAGTTCTTCAGGCGCGTGACGGCACGGCACGGCCCGGCGGCGCTACTCGTGGACAGGGCGACGCCGCACCGATCGATCGGCACGAACGAGTTCGTAAAGGACAACGAGGGACTCGTGCGCATCGGGTACTTCCCCACCGGGTGGCCCGAACTCAACCCGGTCGAATCCTGCTGGAACACGCTCAAGCGGCAGCCGCACGCGCACCAGGTCTACCCGACGGTGGACGCGAGGATCGCGAAGTCGATGGAATACCTGAGGACGCACCGGTTCCACCTGGACGTCACGCGGTTTCTGTTCAGGGAGCCCGTCGCGAAGATCATCTGACGGCGCCGCGCGCGGTCGGGCCCCGCGCGTGCCGGCGCGCCGCGTCCGCAAAAACAACCCGAATGAACGCCCGCGATTAGCTCAGTTACTTATTTACGCGGCTATAGTTGTCGGCGTTCGGCTTGTCGTAGAACGCGTAGAAGAACGCGCCGACGGCCAGGACCCCGAAGATGTGCTTCCCCTCCCGCGTCAGGTATAGCCACGGAAATAAGTAACTGAGCTGGTCTTCGGCGGCGGAATAAGTAATTGAGCTAGTCTGGGGGCTGATTCGGGCCGTTTTTCGCGGGTGCCTCGCCCCTAGTCGCGAGGGATCAAATTGCGCAATAATTAGGAAAAAACGCCCGGCCGATCCGGAACGTTCATTTAGATTGTTTTCGAGGGCACGGCATGCTGACCCGCGCGGAGCTCATGCACGCCCTCGTGACGGAAAAGGATCCCCGCAAGGTGACGAGGATCCACGGAATCTGCAGGATCGTGATCGAGAAGGAAAGCTACAGGGAAGTCGCGAGGATCATGTACAAGTCGTACAACACGATCAGGGCGTGGCACGAGCGCTACCTGCGGGAAGGTCTCAAGGGCCTTAGCGATCGCCCCCGCCCCGGCCGCCCGCCCAAGATAACAAACCGGAAGCTCACCGAATTCATGGAAGAGGGGGACACGCTGTCCAGGTTCCCGAAGCTGCTCGCGGAGAAGGTGAAGGAGAAGACCGGCATCGCGTACAGCGAGGGGGCGGTGCGCCGCAAGCTGCGCGACGGCGGCTATTCCCCCAAGGTCCCCGAGCCGGTGCACGCCAGGAGGGAGTCGGTCGAAAACGTAGCAAAGTGGCAAAAATGGCTGAAACATTGGCTCCAAAAGGCGGAAAACGACGGATTTCTGCCGTTCGTGGTGGACGAGAGCAGCCTGCTGCACGACTACCAGCCCAGGCGGAGCTTGTGGACGCTGGTCGGGAAGCGGGCCTACGAGTGGTACACGGGGAACCACACGCGCAGGATGATCTTCGGGGCGCTGTCCATGAACGGCGACCAGGTGTTCATGAACGCGCAGAGGTTCGACACGGAGACGACGATCAAGTTCTTCAGGCGCGTGACGGCACGGCACGGCCCGGCGGCGCTGCTCGTGGACAGGGCGACGCCGCACCGATCGATCGGCACGAACGAGTTCGTAAAGGACAACGAGGGACTCGTGCGCATCGGGTACTTCCCCACCGGGTGGCCCGAACTCAACCCGGTCGAATCCTGCTGGAACACGCTCAAGCGGCAGCCGCACGCGCACCAGGTCTACCCGACGGTGGACGCGAGGATCGCGAAGTCGATGGAATACCTGAGGACGCACCGGTTCCACCTGGACGTCACGCGGTTTCTGTTCAGGGAGCCCGTCGCGAAGATCATCTGACGGCGCCGCGCGCGGTCGGGCCCCGCGCGTGCCGGCGCGCCGCGTCCGCAAAAACAACCCGAATGAACGCCCGCGATTAGCTCAGTTACTTATTTACGCGGCTATATGACCGGGAGACGGCGCGCCTGGAGCGCCAGTACCACCCGTATCCGGGCCTGTTCTGGGCGTTCTGGAGGCCGGCCTCGTCTCCCGCCAACGCCGTGAAGCCCTTCTCTGCCATTTCGTTCACGAGCCGCTTCGCGTTCTCCTTGAACTCCTCCTGCTTCTTCTTGGAAGCCGCCCCTGGGTTCTTCGGGCGCCCCTTCTTCCACGAGAATCCCAGCCTCGTGACGAGGCACTGCATCCCTATCTGGGTGTACTCCGCGCCGAACTTCTTCTTGACGTGCATGCGGGCGAGGTTGGCATTCCACGCGCCGGACTCGAACCCGGACTGTCCTGGGTCCTTCTTGAGATCCGCCACGAGTTGTTTTAGCTGATCCTCGTCCAGGAAGCACTCCCGGCCGCGCCCCTCGCGCTCGTGCCTGGCGCGTATGCCCTCTTCCTGGGCGCGCTCTATCCAGTTGTATATTGTGGACGGGGCCCGCTTCAGGTTGTGCGCGATGTCTTCCAGCGCCATGCACTCCTTCCTGTACATGTACGCGCGCAGTCTGTCGCGCTTCCTGACGTTCTTCTCCTCTTTGTAGAGCTTTTCCAGGTATTTCATGCTGGTGTTCGGCAGGAACTCTCGTCCCGCCTTCGCCTTGAGGGGATTCGTTCGCGCCATCGCCGTCCATGGGGTGGGAGGGGGGGTTAATGTGTACTAATAGCCAAAAAGAATCGACAAGTCACTCATTTTTAATTCACGATATCTACGGCACTGGATCCGCCGGCAGGTTTCGCGGCAATAGAGTTAATGCGCTTGGCTCGTCGCGGCGACTGCCCGCCCCGCGCGGCCCGAATGTTGCGCCGTTGGAGAATAACAACGCAATCTGCCGGCCCGGGACGCGCAGACTTGCAGCATCGCAGGACGCCCCGGAATCTATACGAGGGAACATGTGTATTTTCAGGGGCGCCGATTGGCGCGCTTTTTACGGCGCGTGTTTGCGCCGCGCGGGGAACAACTGCGCAATATGCCGATCCGGAGCGCGCGGGCTCGCAGCACTGCAAAGTGCCCCGGGACGGAATGCGATGCTGTCGGGAGGCGGGAGTCCCCGAGGGCGGGAATCCCGCGCCGCGTCAGCGGCGCGGCTTCCGCTTCAGCCTGTGCCTGCTCCACTTGGCCGCCAGTTTTCCGTACAGGCCGGCGCCGCTGACGATGTCGTCCGATGCCGGGGCGAGGTTGGCCAGGCCGGCCGCGATGTTGAATAGCCGGCGGAACTGCCCAGTGGTCCCCCTGAACGGCACGCGTAGTATCGTGTTCTTCTTCACCCGCTCGAAGACGCGCTCGATCAGCGACCTCTCCCTGCTGAGCTCTGCGTTCTTTTTCTTTTGGGCCGCGGTGAGCCCCTTCAGCGCGGTCCTCTTGTGGGGGGTCACCGGGATTATTCCGGGGAGGCGCTTTTCGGTTCCCCGGAATCCCGCGTCCCCGACCACCGTCACCCTCTTCTCGTCGGGCGTGCAGGGATCCGCCGTGCTCGGGAACACCTTGGCCAGCCCGCCCACCCACCATGACGATGTCGTGCCGGCTGCCGGGGAGCGGCCCGCCGACGTGCAGGAGCATCCCCCCGGGCCGGCGGCCGCCAGCGTGTTCAGGGAGTGCCTCTTGTCCTTGCCCGAATAGTAGTCTTTCTGCTCCTCGCCGGAAGGCCGCGCGCGGGGCGTGCGGGTCGAGTCGAGCAGCATCTTGCCCTGCCCCTGCCGTCGTCGGCAAGGAACTCCATGCGCTCCTCGTCCGTCTTGCACCCGGCTATCTCCTTGGAGATCTTGTCCGGCGTGGGCAGGATCGCTTCTAAGATCGGCTGGCACACTTGGATGTACCTGCAGACGACGCTCTGGTCCGCCCCGAACTGGGCGGCCAGATGCCCCTGCGTCGCGCCGGTCTTGATGCGCGTGAGGAGCACGACGTGCCTGCGCACGAGCTTGCACCTGTTGCCGGGAGCCGACGCACCCGCGCCGCCGTCCCTGAACAGCGGGGTGTTGCTCGTGCGATCGATCTGCTCGTTGAACAGGGGCACCAAGTAGTTGAACTCCCCGATCGCCCGCCCGGTGAAGTCCTTCAGGCGCTTGGGGTTTCTTATGATGTCGTCCAGCGTCTCCTGCGTGTGCATGGTCTCGGGATCGCCGCGCTCGAGCCTCTTTTCGGTGGCGGGCGACCTCCAGAGCGCCCGCTCGCGCTCCAGTTCCGCCTCTGCCCGCTTGGCCCGGTTCACTACTGTGGCCATCCGCCGCGCTCTCGAGTTCGGCATGCCATAGTGTCGCGGCAGGGGGCTTTAACCAGCCGTGTGAATTTTTGCCGACAGGAGGGTGAATAACGCATGGTCCCCAATACCATATACTGTGACTACGCTACGGGCAGTTTTGTGCTCGTTCCTTCCGGCATGCTGTGTCCCGGCGTGTGGCGGTCAAGGCGGCGATCAGGCTGTCCGCGTTATGCCATCTGTAGTATGCGTCGGAAAAGACCCGCGCGCTGTCTCTGTAATGCGCATAGTTGCTGGCCATGTTCTTGATGCAGTCGGGGATCGACTCCACCGCCCCGTAGATCATCCCTACCGCGCTTAGCGGTGACGCGGGATCTTCACCGAACAGCGTAGCTCTAGCATCCCGCAGATCCAGTACGGTTCCCTTGGCCACGTGACTGATGTCGATCTGGAGCCGTGCCGCGCCCTCTTCAAGCGGCATCAAGCAGGTGGCGTAAGGCAGGGCCACTCTGTCCAGCACAGCCACATCCTCTGCCAAGATGTTTCCGCCGTCTCCCCTCTGCGTTACGCACGCTTGGAAGAATGGCGCAGTGTTGTTGTCCCCAAAGACGGCCTTTACGCGTATGTGCGACGCCCCCCGGCAAGGCAGCTCCACCTCTTCCCGTCTTCCCAGATCGCCGCCCACCGCGAGCTCGTTTCGCGGCGGCGACTTTCCAAAGCTGTCTTGGTACTCGTACGTCGCGCGAGCAAACTGCCTCGCAAGCCAAGTGCCGCCGGGCACCACTACGGGGATGCCGCGGGCCAGGGCCTCTGCGCAGATGCCCGAGGTCTGGACAAAATACGCTTCCGGATTATACGGCATAAGCACTATGTCGCTGTCCCACAGCATCCTCCTGTACTCCTCGTCGGTCTGCAGATCGCGCGTCAGGATGACGCCCGGCCCGAGGGACTCCAAGCGTTCCCTTATGGGTTCTACCTCGGGCAGGTATGCGCTATGGATGTGGGACTGGATCACGAATCGCATTTTGCCGTTTTCCACCCAGTCAGCACGCAGTTTGCTGATGATGGAGGGAAGATGGTGGTATCCTTTATTGATGCGGGCTTGGCCAACGTACGTTGTTGTGAGCACATCGTGTGCCGGCGGCATCGCCGGCTTAGGATCCGTGTGGGGGATCGGCAGCACCCGAAACAGCCCCGGCGCTACCTGATCGTAGTCTCTAGCCAGCTGCTCGGAATCCGTAAAAAAGGACGGGCGCATGTCGGATGCGGCGAGCCGCGAGAACAGCGTGCGGAGCAACCGGATCGCGTACGGCGTCAAGTCTGGTTCGCACATGTGCGGCGATCCCTGTAGCGCCTGCCTGAACAAAAAACACCAGCAGGCCGCCGCGTTGTGCGGATTCTTGCTCACATAGTCGCAGATCCCCATCACCATCACCAAGTTGGCGGTGGGGAAGAATACCACGTCGTCCTTGTCAAGCCGCATGCCTGCAAGCAGATTGGACGTCTCCTGGGAGAATCGGAGAATCTGAGGTCGGAAGCGCCGAGATATGCGGCTTGCTACCCACGCGTCCATTCCGAGCGGGGAAATCTGCCTAAGCACCTTGTGCCGGATCTTCGTCCCTGTGCAGACACGGCGGATCTCTGCCGGCAACGGGTAATTGAAGGCAATTCCACGCGTATAGACGGGGAATGTCTCCTGAAGGAATACGCTTGGGCAATACTCGGTGCTCGTGGCTAGAACAGGCTCGTAGTCCTGCTTCAGTGCTGCACGCAAGCAGTGTGCCGCATAATTGTAATAGTGACCATCGTAGCCGGCGAGTTCGGCATCCGCCAGTATGAACTTCAATGCGCCGCTGCGCCTCCCCGCCCATTTAAGTTCATATGAGCCCCGCATGGTAGCGCCATCTACACTTCCCACGCCCTGTGCGAATCTGGATCAACAAAAGCGTTTCCATGCCCGTAGCGAGGACACGACCCACCACCAACCTCTCGTCCCGCCGTTCGTTACGTGGTAAATACAGCAAAAACGGTTAACGCAAGAGTGGCGGAATCCACCACCGGGGCTGGCCGTAAAGTTCGATAGAGTTTATGCTTATTGACCAAATGCCAAAACAAGTTCACACCGCGGGTTAAGGAGCCATGGCGCGACAGTATGGCATGCCAAACTCGCTCAAGCGGCGGCTCGCCATGGCCGAGAACAAGATAAAGCGGCTGGAGGCGGAACTGGGGGGCGGGCGGGCGCTCTGGAAGTCGCCCGCCGCCGAAAAGAGGCTCCAGCGCGGCGATCCCGCGCTCATGCACT
This sequence comes from uncultured Candidatus Cenarchaeum sp., assembly GCA_958295735.1. Taxonomy (GTDB): domain Archaea; phylum Thermoproteota; class Nitrososphaeria; order Nitrososphaerales; family Nitrosopumilaceae; genus Cenarchaeum. Next base: position 1,197,318 of record OY282369.1, on the reverse strand, counting down.
CGGCCGAGATGCTGCACCGCATCATGGACCCCGCGCTCTCGAAGTGCTGGACCGGGCTGGCGCCGGAGGAGATCGAGCTCGTGCTGGCCGACTACGCCGAGGCGATCGAGCGCATGCGCGTGACCACGCTGTTCAGGAACTGCGCGAGCACCGCGTCGGCCAGGGGCAACGGGCGCAAGCTGGAGTACGAGCACGCCGTGTACCTCTGCCTGATGCGCATCAAGACCGACCTGACGCAGGACCAGCTGGCCGGCTTGTTCGGGGTGGACCAGAGCGCCGCCTGCAGGCACCTGAAGCTGAACGAGCGGGTGGTGGGGGAGGTGCTGCCCGCGCCCGAGAACATCTCCGGGGAGATAGCGGCCTGCGAGACCGACGGGGAGCGCAAGAAGTTCGTGCCCGGCAAGAAGGGCGGCGACCTGACGATCGGCGGCACCCGGGCGCCCCGCGCGCGGCCTTCCGACGAGGCGGAGCAGAGGGAATACCATACCCGCAAGAACAAGACGCACAGCACGAACACGCTGACGGTCACCAACCGGAGGGCGGCGACCGCGCACGTGGGCGAGACGCTTCCCGGCAGCAGTAACTACACCGTGATGCCGGGGGGGCCGGCCGAGGCGTTCCCGAGCATGGCGGATCCGGGCACGCCCGAGGAGAAGAGGGCAAGGCTGATCGGGGACTCGGGATTCCAGGGATCCGAGAAGCGCCTTCCCGGAATCGTCCCCGCGAACCCCGTAAGAAGGACCGCGAACAAAGAGCTGACCGCCGCGCAAAGGGAGTGGAACGCGAAGGTCAGCAAGACGAGGTGCAGGATCGAGAACACCTACGCGGACATGAAGCACAGCCAGATACTCCGCAGGCGGTTCAGGGGGACCCCGGAGCAGTTCAACCGCGTGTTCAACATAGTGGCGGGCCTGCGCAACTTCGTCCTGCTGTTCAGGGAGATAGCCGCCGGCACCGGCCCGTGCGGATCCATGATGGCCAGGTGGCGCGAGGAGCGGCGGAAGCGGCCCCCGTGCCGCTGACGCGGCGCGGGATTCCCGCCGCGCGAAACCGCCATACCGCATAGATTCCTGGGCATCCTGCGTTGCTGCGAGCCCGCGCGCCCCGGGCCGGCAGATTGCGTTGTTGTTCTCCAATGGCGCGACATTCGGGCCGCGCGGGGCGGGCAGTCGCCGCGACGAGCCAAACGCATTAACTCTAGTGGGGGGTCATCCGGCGCTATCTCGCCAACAATCTGTATGACAGCATCGACGACGACTGCGAAGCCCTGATGGACGGCCTGAAGAACAAGCTGATCCGGATCGTAAAGCTGCATGACTACCTTTTGCCGCCGTAGCCGCCTCCCCCCCGCCGCACCGCCGGCCTGTCTCCCCGTTCGCTGCGGCTTTTCCGCGGCGCCGCGGGGCCCGCATGCGCGCGAATCGCGCAAAGACGTCCTCGCAGCCCCGCGTTTTGCGCGATGGGGCCCGCATGCGGCTTTTGCGCCGGAAAACAACCGTCTGGCCAGTCTGCTGTGCGCGTGTTCTTCTGTCAAGCGCCAATTAGTGCTAATTATCAACACCATTTACTATAACGCATGGTCCCCAATACCATATACTGTGACTACGCTACGGGCAGTTTTGTGCTCGTTCCTTCCGGCATGCTGTGTCCCGGCGTGTGGCGGTCAAGGCGGCGATCAGGCTGTCCGCGTTATGCCATCTGTAGTATGCGTCGGAAAAGACCCGCGCGCTGTCTCTGTAATGCGCATAGTTGCTGGCCATGTTCTTGATGCAGTCGGGGATCGACTCCACCGCCCCGTAGATCATCCCTACCGCGCTTAGCGGTGACGCGGGATCTTCACCGAACAGCGTAGCTCTAGCATCCCGCAGATCCAGTACGGTTCCCTTGGCCACGTGACTGATGTCGATCTGGAGCCGTGCCGCGCCCTCTTCAAGCGGCATCAAGCAGGTGGCGTAAGGCAGGGCCACTCTGTCCAGCACAGCCACATCCTCTGCCAAGATGTTTCCGCCGTCTCCCCTCTGCGTTACGCACGCTTGGAAGAATGGCGCAGTGTTGTTGTCCCCAAAGACGGCCTTTACGCGTATGTGCGACGCCCCCCGGCAAGGCAGCTCCACCTCTTCCCGTCTTCCCAGATCGCCGCCCACCGCGAGCTCGTTTCGCGGCGGCGACTTTCCAAAGCTGTCTTGGTACTCGTACGTCGCGCGAGCAAACTGCCTCGCAAGCCAAGTGCCGCCGGGCACCACTACGGGGATGCCGCGGGCCAGGGCCTCTGCGCAGATGCCCGAGGTCTGGACAAAATACGCTTCCGGATTATACGGCATAAGCACTATGTCGCTGTCCCACAGCATCCTCCTGTACTCCTCGTCGGTCTGCAGATCGCGCGTCAGGATGACGCCCGGCCCGAGGGACTCCAAGCGTTCCCTTATGGGTTCTACCTCGGGCAGTTGTTCACTACGTATGTGGGACTGGATCACGAATCGCATTTTGCCGTTTTCCACCCAGTCAGCACGCAGTTTGCTGATGATGGAGGGAAGATGGTGGTATCCTTTATTGATGCGGGCTTGGCCAACGTACGTTGTTGTGAGCACATCGTGTGCCGGCGGCATCGCCGGCTTAGGATCCGTGTGGGGGATCGGCAGCACCCGAAACAGCCCCGGCGCTACCTGATCGTAGTCTCTAGCCAGCTGCTCGGAATCCGTAAAAAAGGACGGGCGCATGTCGGATGCGGCGAGCCGCGAGAACAGCGTGCGGAGCAACCGGATCGCGTACGGCGTCAAGTCTGGTTCGCACATGTGCGGCGATCCCTGTAGCGCCTGCCTGAACAAAAAACACCAGCAGGCCGCCGCGTTGTGCGGATTCTTGCTCACATAGTCGCAGATCCCCATCACCATCACCAAGTTGGCGGTGGGGAAGAATACCACGTCGTCCTTGTCAAGCCGCATGCCTGCAAGCAGATTGGACGTCTCCTGGGAGAATCGGAGAATCTGAGGTCGGAAGCGCCGGGCAATGCGGTTTACTACTCGCGTATCAATCGCGCGTAGGCGAGTCCTCCTAAGTACCTTGTGCCAGATCTTCGCCCTGGTGCTAAACCAGCGAAACTCATTAAGCACCATGTGGTAAAAGTCGACTCCCTGCGAATAGACCGAAAACGTTTTTGGAGGGAACCCGACTAGGCGGTAGTCTGTGTTTGTGGCTAGAACGGGCTCGTAGCCGCGCTTCGCTGCGGCCAGTAAGCAGTGTGCCGCGTAATGGTGATAGTGACCTTCATAGCTAGTAAGTTCAGTATCTGCCAGTATGAACCTCAATTGTATTGCTGTCCGCCCACGCTAATTTAAGTTTACGAGATCCTCACAGGTGTTGTGCGATCCCGAAATCGCTTCGCATCCAGCCAGCAAGATACTCCACCCAGGCGTACTCGTCTTTGACTGCTTGCCCCTTTTCGGGCACCTGTGTTGTATGAAAATTAGGTCGCACTAACTTTAGGTGGCCAGCGGGCGGTTTTTCTAGGCTGTGCCAGCCGCAAGGCTGATGGGGGGCTCCCTGACCGACAGGCAAATCAAATACGCATTAAGAGAGCACAAGAAGGGGCGCAAGACGTCCGGGACAGCTCAAGGGATCAAGGTGACCCTGAGGCACGCGCGGAGGCTGCTCACGGAATACAGGCGGACGAGCAAGCCTCCAGAGATTCAACGACCGTACCAAACACAATTAAGAAATGGATTATTTGACAATCTGCGGCCGGCACGCCCGGCGGATGCCGGTTTTGCGCGCGGTTGCGGCGGGCCGAGCCGCCGCGCGGGGGGCGGATCGGGCCATTGCGGGGCGGCAGGGCGCGGAACGGCCGGCATCGCCGCAGAAAAGCGGCGCGGAAGGCGGGGCGCGCGGGAACGGGGGCGGCGGGCGGGGCGCCGCGGTCAGCACATCAGATAGTCTAACAGCTTGACTGTCAAGACTTCCCTGTCGTGGCAGAAGAGCGAGATGCGGTCAGCACATCAGATAGTCTAACAGCTTGACTGGCTTCAGTTCCCTCGTGCGGAACATCTTGCGCACGGACTCCTCCACCTAGTCTAGCGTCTTGAAGATCTTGCCGGCGAGCGCGCGCTTGATCACCCCCCACTAGAGTTAATGCGTTTGGCTCGTCGCGGCGACTGCCCGCCCCGCGCGGCCCGAATGTCGCGCCATTGGAGAACAACAACGCAATCTGCCGGCCCGGGGCGCGCGGGCTCGCAGCAACGCAGGATGCCCAGGAATCTATGCGGTATGGCGGTTTCGCGCGGCGGGAATCCCGCGCCGCGTCAGCGGCACGGGGGCCGCTTCCGCCGCTCCTCGCGCCACCTGGCCATCATGGATCCGCACGGGCCGGTGCCGGCGGCTATCTCCCTGAACAGCAGGACGAAGTTGCGCAGGCCCGCCACTATGTTGAACACGCGGTTGAACTGCTCCGGGGTCCCCCTGAACCGCCTGCGGAGTATCTGGCTGTGCTTCATGTCCGCGTAGGTGTTCTCGATCCTGCACCTCGTCTTGCTGACCTTCGCGTTCCACTCCCTTTGCGCGGCGGTCAGCTCTTTGTTCGCGGTCCTTCTTACGGGGTTCGCGGGGACGATTCCGGGAAGGCGCTTCTCGGATCCCTGGAATCCCGAGTCCCCGATCAGCCTTGCCCTCTTCTCCTCGGGCGTGCCCGGATCCGCCATGCTCGGGAACGCCTCGGCCGGCCCCCCCGGCATCACGGTGTAGTTACTGCTGCCGGGAAGCGTCTCGCCCACGTGCGCGGTCGCCGCCCTCCGGTTGGTGACCGTCAGCGTGTTCGTGCTGTGCGTCTTGTTCTTGCGGGTATGGTATTCCCTCTGCTCCGCCTCGTCGGAAGGCCGCGCGCGGGGCGCCCGGGTGCCGCCGATCGTCAGGTCGCCGCCCTTCTTGCCGGGCACGAACTTCTTGCGCTCCCCGTCGGTCTCGCAGGCCGCTATCTCCCCGGAGATGTTCTCGGGCGCGGGCAGCACCTCCCCCACCACCCGCTCGTTCAGCTTCAGGTGCCTGCAGGCGGCGCTCTGGTCCACCCCGAACAAGCCGGCCAGCTGGTCCTGCGTCAGGTCGGTCTTGATGCGCATCAGGCAGAGGTACACGGCGTGCTCGTACTCCAGCTTGCGCCCGTTGCCCCTGGCCGACGCGGTGCTCGCGCAGTTCCTGAACAGCGTGGTCACGCGCATGCGCTCGATCGCCTCGGCGTAGTCGGCCAGCACGAGCTCGATCTCCTCCGGCGCCAGCCCGGTCCAGCACTTCGAGAGCGCGGGGTCCATGATGCGGTGCAGCATCTCGGCCGAGTGCATGAGCGCGGGATCGCCGCGCTGGAGCCTCTTTTCGGCGGCGGGCGACTTCCAGAGCGCCCGCCCGCCCCCCAGTTCCGCCTCCAGCCGCTTTATCTTGTTCTCGGCCATGGCGAGCCGCCGCTTGAGCGAGTTTGGCATGCCATACTGTCGCGCCATGGCTCCTTAACCCGCGGTGTGAACTTGTTTTGGCATTTGGTCAATAAGCATAAACCCTAATGGACGTAAGCCTACACAGACAAGGCTTCCGAAAACTTAAATGGGTGGCGGCGAGTGTAGGCGCAATTGAGGTTCATATTAGCAGACACAATGCTCACCACCCGCAATTGTCTCTATCACAATTATGCGATGCACTGCCTGCGTGCCGCGGCGAAGCGTGGCTATGAGCCCGTTTTGGCTACAAGCACCGACTATTGCCTAGGTGGATTCCCCCCAAAAACATTCCCTGTCTACACGCACGGATCTGCTTGGGAGTACTCTGTGCCGGACGAGATTCAGCAGTTCAGCACCGGTGCAAAGATCCGGCACAAAGTGATCAGGGGGATTCTTACGCACGTGATGGATAGGCAGGCAGCAAACCAAATAGTTCGACACTTCCGATCCCCGATCCGCCGATTTTCCCAAGAGACATCCAACTTGCTTGCTGGCATGCGGCTTGACAAGAACGATGTGGTGTTCTTTCCTACCGCCAACTTGGTGATGGCGTTGGGTATCTGCGACTATGTAAGAAAAAATCCACACAACGCAGTGGCTTGCTGGTGTTTTTTGTTCAGGCCGTCGCCACCCGGTTCACCGCATAGTGGCAGTCCGGATCTGACGCCGTACGCGATCCGGCTACTCCGCACACTATTTTTGCAGATTGTCGAGTCCGACATGCGCGCGTTCTTTTTCACGGATTCCGAGCAGCTGACTAGAGACTACGATCAGATGGCACCGGGGCTGTTTCGAGTGGCGCCCATACCCCACACTGCTCCCAAGCCAGCGGTGCCTCCATCACGCAACACGCTTACAATAACATACATGGGCCACGCCCGCGCTCAAAAAGGTTACAAACACCTTCCCGCGATCATCAGCAAACTGCGGGCCGACCGGGTGGCAAATGGCAGGATCCGGTTCCTGATCCAGTCCCACATTCACAGTTTAGAACTGCCCGAGCTGGAGCCAGTAAGAGACATTCTAGAATCCCTCGCGCCGGACGTCAGCCTGACGCGCGATCTACAGACCAACGAAGAGTACAAGCAGATGTTGCAGGACAGTGACATAATGCTTTTGCCGTATAACCGGGAACGGTATTTTGCTCAGACCTCGGGCATCTGTGCTGAGGCCTTGGCCGGCGGCACTCCTGTAGTGGTGCCCGGCGGTACTTGGCTAGCTAGGCAGTTTGCCCGTGCGACGTACAAATACCAAGACGGTTTTGGAAAATCGCCGCCGCTGGACGAGCGCGCTGTGGACAGTGGTGGGGAGAGGACGGATCTGCCTTGCCGGGGGGCGTCGCACATACGCGTAAAGGCCGTCTTTGGGGACAACAACACTGCGCCATTCTTCCAAGCGTGCGTAACGCAGAGGGGAGACGGCGGAAACATCTTGGCAGAGGATGTGGCTGTGCTGGACAGGGTGGCCCTTCAGTACGCTACCTGCCTGCTTCCACTTGAAGAGGGCGCGGCACGGCTCCAGATCGACATAAAGCATATTGCAGAAGGAACCACGCTGGATCTGCAGGATGCGGGGGCCACACTGTTTTGCGAAGATCCCGCGTCACCACGAAGCGCGGTAGGGATGATCTACGGCACTGTGGAGTCGATCCCGGACTGCCTCAGGAACATGATCGACAACTATGTGCACTATCGGGACAGTGCACGAGTCTTTTCCGATGAATACTACGCGCAACATAATGCAGATAGCCTGATCGATGCACTAACCGCCGACGCTAGGGTGTAGCATGCCGTAGTAAACACAAGTAAGAAACTAACTTCACGATAATCTTTGGCTTGCACGCGTACGAGCTTATGGTTTTGAAGCGGTTTTCTACGCAGCGGCGCCCCCGGCTCCCCGCGGGGCACGGGCCCGTCCGCCGCGCGGCAGATCACCTTGGAGGCCTTCCTGCTGGGGCATTCGATGCCGTACCAGTAGTTCACTACGCGCGGCCCGCACATCTCCCTCACGGTCATCAGGATCTCGAAGTTGCGCCCCCCCCCCCGCGAGCGGCTCCCGCCTGTAGTCTTCCGCGCGAGCACGACTGGCCGCACAGCCCGCTCCGCGGCGTTAGAGTTAATCAGTAAATATCCGGAGCGGCGACTGGCGCACTTGCGCCGCGCGAACGCTGCGCAGTGCGGGCAGCGGCGGCGCAATCCGCGGATGCGCGGCGCGGATGCCGCGGCGCCGCGGAACGCCGCGGAGCGGGCGGGATCGGGAACGGGCCCCGCGGCGCCGGCCGGTAGCAGCTTTTGGGCGCGGCCGGCAAGTGGACGTGAGTCCACACACAACACACACAACACACCACCAAAAGTTTAATGGGATCAAAACCTGTGCCGTTGCGTGGACCAAAACGCCTCGAGAACGGGGGCCTGCTTTGACGCGATGCCGTTCTGCCGGGCCAAAACAGGCGGCGCAGTACCGGTTTGAAGGTACTGTTTGGAGGGTTTGGGCACACCCTGTTCGTTCAAACGTGCGGCAAGTTTAGCGAGGAATTGTTGAAGCTGGGCATAGAGTTCAAGATGGTGAGCGCGCAAGATGTGTGCACCGGATTCCCGTACACCAGGCCGTGGGAGTCGATCCTCGACACAAGGAGGTTCAGGGAGATCGTCGACGGGTTCAAGCCGGATTTCGTCATGACCGATCAGCAGGAACACTTCGGCTTATCCGCCGTAAGGGAAGGGATCCCGTTGCTGGTGTACCTGAAGGGCGACTACTGGAGGGAGGCGCGGTGGGCGGCGGCATGCGCCCCGTCCAAGAGACTGTTCGCAAGGTGCGCGATGTGGTGGCTGCGGCGCATGGCCAACGAGTGCTTCCGGCGATCTAGCCTCATAGTGTCCGTTTCTGGGCATCTGGACGGCATAGTGAGGGCCCGGTTTCCGCGGCATCCCACCGCGGTCATGCATCAAGGCGTTGATTCAGAAGACTGGAAAGCGGCGGAAAAGGAAAAGGCGATGGGCTTGAAGCACCCGTGCGTCGGGCTGGTGCAGAACGCGAACATATACGAAAAGACCGCCGAGATGCCGGTCCTTTCCCGCGTCATGGCCGCATTGCCGCACGTCACCTTCTACTGGGCCGGAGACGGGCCGTACCGCGACGCCGTGCTACCCGAGCTGTCCAAGCACGGCAACTTCGAGTGGCTGGGGAGCCTAGACCCCCCAGGCGTCAGGAGGTTCCTCTCGTCCGTGGACGTCTACGGCTTGGCAAGCGGGCTGGACATGCTGCCGTCAACGGTGCTAGAGGCGCAGATGGCGCGCCGGCCGGTCATCGCCACCAGGGTGGGAGGCGTGCCGGAGATGATGGCGGAGGGGAAGACCGGGTTGCTGGCGGACAGGGGCGACCACGCGCGGTGGGTGGAGCACATAGAAGAGCTGCTCGGAGACGAAGAAAAGAGGAGGCGGATGGGGGCGGAAGGAAGGCGGTTCGTGGAGGAAAACTTCACAGTCAAGAACATGGCCCGGCAGCTGAGCGACGCGCTTGAAAAAATCGCGTAAGCGTAATGCGCGTGAGGTATGGTGCGCGACGTTGACATTTGGCAACAAAAATGCCCACAAAGGAGCACGACCAAGGCGCCGTAGTAAAAATAGTGGGACGCATGTGTATTTTCAGGGGCGCCGATCGGCGCGCTTTTTACGGCGCGTGTTTGCGCCGCGCGGGGAACAACTGCGCAATATGCCGATCCGGAGCGCGCGGGCTCGCAGCACTGCAAAGTGCCCCGGGATGCGATGCGATGCTGTCGGGATGCGGGAGTCCCCGAGGGCGGGAATCCCGCGCCGCGTCAGCGGCGCGGCTTCCGCTTCAGCCTGTGCCTGCTCTACTTGGCCGCCAGTTTTCCGTACAGGCCGGCGCCGCTGACGATGTCGTCCGATGCCGGGGCGAGGTTGGCCAGGCCGGCCGCGGTGTTGAAGAGCCGGCGGAACTGCCCCGCGGTCCCCCTGAACGGCACGCGGTGTATCGTGTTCCTCTTGTGGGGGGTCACCGGGATTATTCCGGGGAGGCGCTTTTCGGTTCCCCGGAATCCCGCGTCCCCGACCACCGTCACCCTCTTCTCGTTGGGCGTGCAGGGATCCGCCGTGCTCGGGAACACCTTGGCCAGCCCGCCCACCATGACGATGTCGTGCCGGCTGCCGGGAAGCGTCTCGCCGGCGTACAGCAGCATCCCCCCGGGCCGGCGGCCGCCAGCGTGTTCAGGGAGTGCCTCTTGTCCTTGCCCGAATAGTAGTCTTTCTGCTCCTCGCCGGAAGGCCGCGCGCGGGGCGTGCGGGTCGAGTCAAGCAGCATCTTGCCCTGCCCCTGCCGTCGTCGGCAAGGAACTCCATGCGCTCCTCGTCCGTCTTGCACCCGGCTATCTCCTTGGAGATCTTGTCCGGCGTGGGCAGGATCGCTTCTAAGATCGGCTGGCACACTTGGATGTATAGCGCCGTCAAAAAGTCTTTGCAAATTTGTTTTTTTTTTTTTTGGAACGTTCATAACAGGTAGTTTTCTACCCGCGCAACATGATGACGGATGCCGAGATTGATATCGCCTACAGGAAAGAAAAGGACATCCGCAGGAAGGAAAAGCTACACGCAATCTGGTATGTCGTGTGCGCCAAAAAAAGCTACACGGAAGCCGCGTGGCTGATGCGCAGGGCATACAACACGATAAAGTCGTGGCACACACGCTTCCTGAAAAAAGGGCTGCGGGGCTTGGACGATCTTCCCCGCTCCGGCCGCCCGCCCAAGATGACCAACCGGATGCTCACCGAATTCATGGAAAAGGAGGACGTGCAGTACAAGTTCCCGGTGGAACTCGCCAAGAAGTTAAAGGAGAAGTTCGGCATCACGGACTGCGCGAGGGCGGTGTGCGGCAAGCTGCGCGACGGTGGCTACTCCCCCAAGGTTCCCGAGCCGGTGCACGCCAGGAGGGAGTCGGTCGAGAACGTCGTCGCGTGGCAGGAATGGGCGCATCTGTGGCTTCAGGAGGCGGAAAACGACGGATTGATGCCGTTTGTGGCGGACGAGTGCAGCCTGCTGCACGACTACTGGCGCAGGCGGGGCTGGTGGACAAGGATCGGGAAGCGGGCCTACGGGTGGTACAACGGGAACCACACGCGCAGGACAGTCTTCGGGGCGCTGTCCAAGTATGGCGACCAGATGTTCATGAGCGCGCGCTGGTTCAACACGGAGTCGACGCTGCAGTTCTTCCGGCGCCTGCTGGCCCGGCACGGCGCGGTGGCGCTGCTCCTGTACAGGGCGGCGCCGCACAGATCTCGCGCCGTGAACGACTACATCCGGGACAACGAGGAATTCATGCGCGTTGAGTACCTCCCCACGGGGTGGCCCGAACTCAACCCGGTCGAATCCTGCTGGAACACGTTCAAGCGGCAGCCGCACACGCATCAAGCCTACCCGACGGTGGACGCGAGGATCAAGAAGTCTATGGAATACCTGAGGACGCACCGGTTCAACTTGGACGTTGAGCGGTTTCTGTTCAGGAAGCCCGTTGCAAAGACTTTTTGACGGCACTAGATGCCTTGAGACCGACACTATGAGACTTGCTCCCTGGAAGCATTCGTTGGCGCTCTTCATTCTCCACGACATCGAAAACCTCCCGAACAACTTCCTGGACGGGGTATGCGAAGCAACCCACCGCATTTCCCTCCAGTAATCCCCCCTCAGGTACATCAGCAGCGGGATCTTCTCCTTTATCGCCGCCAGCCCAAAGTACCCCCGCTGGTCAGTCATGACAAAATCGGGCTTGAACTCGCCGGCGATCTCCCTGAATCTCCTCGCGCTAAGCCACTCCCGCGGCCTAGTGCTGGGGAATCCGGCGCCTACCTCCCGCGTGCCCACGCCCTTCAACTCTATGCTCACCCCTGACAATTCCTCGCTGAACTTTCCAGACATTTTAACAAACGTGGGGTGATCGAACCCTTGGGCGAGTATCCTCAAACCGCCACACCGCTTGTTTCGGTTCGGCAAAACTGCGCCGCGCCGGAGTGAGCATCCGTCTTCAAAACGTTTTGGTTCACGAGGTAGCGCCGGCTTTTATCCCATTAAACCTTTGGTGAGTAAAACCGGTACTGTGTAGTCTCGAAAGTAGTGACACCCTTCTGCACGCGCGCGCGTGCGTCCAAGCCGGACGACGGAGGCGTTCTGAATGGGTGATCCGCGGAGTGGGAATGAAGGTGGGGGGGGGGGGTTCGGCCTTTGCCCCGATCCAAAGCGACGAGTCGGGGCACGGCGGGCCGGAGCCATGAAGCTGAACGAGGGCCGCGTCAGGTGGATAGTCCGCCAGAAGCGCGAGGGCGAGATGACGGACGCGCGGATGGCGGAGGCCATGAAGGTCTCGGCGTCCTGGGTCAAGAGGCTGTGGGGGAGGTACGGGGGCTGCGAGCCCAAGGACATCGCGTACCCCGCCCGCATGGGCAGGCCGGCCGGCAGCATCCCCGGGCGCAGGGAGCACTTGACCGTGCTCTCCGGCAGGCGCAGGAACGAGTGCGGGGCACGCGGGCTGGGGGAGGACATCAAGGAGGATACCGGCCTACACATGCCGCACAACACCATACACAAGGTGCTGACGGGCGAGTGCATGGCGGAGGCGCGGCCCAAGAAGAGCGGGCAGCGCGAGCGGGTCAGGTTCAAGAGGACGTATTCCAACTACGCGTGGCACACCGACTACAAGAGGCTGGACGACGGGAGGTGGTTCATCGCGTACATGGACGATGCCTCGTGCTTCATAACCGGCTTCGGCGTGTTCGAGGAGTCTACCGGGAAGCACGCGCTGGAGGTGCTCGGGAAGGCGATGGGGGAGCACGGCAGGCCCGCATCCATCCTGACCGACCACGGGTCCCAGTCCTGCGCCAACGAGTCGGAGTCCGGGAGGAGGGGCGAGTCGGAGTCCGGGAGGAGGGGCGAGTCGGAGTTCGAGAAGGAGCTGGCCACTCAGATGCTCCAACATGCGCTCCGTCTCCCTCACGGGGAGGGGCGAGACGGAGTTCGAGAAGGAGCTGGCCAGGCCGGGCATGCGGCACGCGCTGGCACGCATCAACCACACTCACCAACGGCAAGCTGGAGAGGTTCCTCGGGGAGCTGCGGCGCAGGCTGCCCAGGTTCGTCGGCGCGTCACACCACAAGACCGTCCGCGGTCCGCCTACGGGCCGCGCGGGGGACATATTCAACTCGTCTGGACCGACGGATCCAGTGGCCAGGCTGATCAAGTGGTGCAACTACGACAGGAGGCACATGTCCCTCAAAAAGAGGAGAGAGACGCCTGCCCTGGCATTCCGGCGGAAGATGCCGCCTCCCGGGGCCAAGATCGTGACGGACAAGCAGACGGGGGAACATCATCGTGTCAGGTGAAGGGGGGGTCCATTGGGATCCCACAACACAAAAGCCCGTGCAGACTCACGTCCATCGTGATCTGGGCGCGAGATCATGAGGTGGCTTGCCGTTGCTGGGCGCGGTTCCGGTTTGGACGTAAGTCTACACAAAAGCCCGCCGCAAAGACTTTTTTGGGCCCCCGCGCCGCCGTGCGGCGTGAAAGCCTCCCTGGTGCGGCACTTGGTCTGCCCGAGGTGCCGCCGCCCCCTGAAGCTAAAGGCGGACGGGGCGGAGTCCCTCGAGATCGTCGAGGGGACGCTCTCGTGCGCCGCCCGGCACGGGTTCCGCGTCAGCGGCGGGATCCCGCGGCTGGTGACCGACAGGAACGCCAAGTTCGCCAGGACCGAGTCGTCCTTTTCGGCAAAGTGGAGGAACTACCACGAAACGTACCACTCCAAGGAGTGGTTCGTCTACCAGCGGAGGTGGTTCCTGCGGAGGTTCGGGTGGAAGACCGTGGCGTCGCTTGACCGGTTCCTGGAAAGCCGCTCCAGGATACTGGACGCCGGGACGGGCGTGGGGAACAGCGCGAAATGGCTCTCGTCCAACCGCGGGGCGGACGTGTTCGCCATAGACGCCAGCGAGAGTATAGACTACGCGCACGAAAGGTACGGCAGCCTGCCCAACGTCCACTTTTTGCAGGCCGACGTGGCGGCACCGCCGTTCAGGAAGGGGTTCTTCGACTTTGTGTGCGCCGACCAGATGCTCCACCACACGCGGGACACCGCCAAGTCGTTCGAGTCGCTGGCAAGCCTCCTCTCCAAGGGCGGGGAGTTCGCCGTGTACGTATATTCGGTAAAGGCGCCCCTGCGGGAGCTGGCCGACGACCACATACGCGGCACGACCACGCGCATGACCGAGGGGGAGTGCGCCGAGTTCTCGAGGGACATGGCGCTCCTGGGCAGGGACCTCTCGCGGCTGAAGGCCAAGATAGTCATACGCAGGGACATACCGGCGCTCCGGATAAGAAAGGGCACGTACGACCTGCAGCGACTCGTATACTGGCACTTCCTGAAGTGCTGGTGGTCCGAGGACGTCCCGTTCGAGCAGTGCGTCGCGACGAACTTCGACTGGTACTTTCCCGAGCACGCCAGGCGGCACACCCCGGAGGAGGTGCGGGGGTGGTTCGGGGCCGCGCGGCTCGGGATTACCCACTTCGACGAGTCGCCCAGCGGGATCAGCGCCATAGGCAGGAAGGCCCCGCCGGCGTAAGATCTCGCGCTCTCGAAGCAGATGCGCGCGGTCCGCCGCCATCCGCCGGGCGCCGGAAGTTGAAAATGCGCTCCCGCTCATGGCGCAGGCCCGGCCGGCCGAAACGCCCTATACTTGTTGGGCGCGCGGATGGGTTTCCGCGACGCCGGCGGTCAACGGGCGGCGCCCCGATCCGCCGGCATGCGTCGCGACAATGGCGAACCGAAGCGCCAATCGCCGGTCGCCGGAAGCGCATTCAACGCCTTGCACACGCCGGCCGCGGCTCTCCAGATCCCCCCGCCGGACAGGCACGGCGCGCCGTGCGGCGAGCTCGCCCCGGTCTCGGCGCCGGCGTTCATGCGCGAAAGGGGGGCTCCGGCAGGGGCGCCCGCGGCCACGGGGCGCCCGCGGCGGCGCGGCGGCCGCTGGGCAGGTTGCCGCATGGCGAGGCAGAAAGGCGCTGCCGGGCCGCCTGCCCGTCGTACTCCCCTTTATCCGGAGATTCATGCCGCATGGCGAGGCAGAAAGGCGCTGCCGGGCCGCCCCCGCCGCCAGGTCGGTGATCTGGGGGGCTTCGCCCGCCCGCCGTGCCCGCGCCCGACTGCTGCCCGCCCCCGCCCGCCGGCTAGGGCGGCGGCGACGTCGTAACAGTGAGCGGCAGGCAAGGAGGGCGCCACGCGGTTCAAGTTTCGGGAGAGGAGCGAGGCGGTCCCGCTCACGCAGGGCCGCCACGCGGTTTGAGGAGTGCCTGACGGCGCGCGTGGCCGACGTGCGGCGCGCGCCGCGCGGGGGGGCCTGCCGCGCGTTGGGGAGAGGGGGGCAGAAGGGCCGGACGTCGGGGAATTGCTAGCCGATCTGCGCCTGGCGGGGCCCGGGCCGGGCCTCCTCCCCGCGGATCGCGAGCTGCACGGTCCGTGCGACGGGCGTGCCGGGCGGCGCGGGGAATGTTCCTAGCGCCCGCCGGGATGACAACGGGCGCCTGGGATGTCCTGGCCGAGCGCGGGCGCCGGAAGCGGAAGAAGTCGTCCCGGTACACGACGGCGGTCGACGGCGGGACGGTCCGCCTTCCGGCCGGCCGTCGAAAAGCGCGCGCCGAGCAGGTGGCAGGCAGGCGCCGCGGTACCCCGCGTCCGCCGCCGATGGCGCGCGGGGCGGGATCGGGCGGACGGCGGAGGGCATGCAGGACGCGCACGGGCGGCGCTGGAAGGCGGGTGATGCACACGAGTCGATCGGGGTGATCTTCTTGATGACGGGCGGCAGGACCGCCAGATCGGGGCGTTCGCGGCGCGCCTTTCCATGATCCGCCGCAGCGCGCGGCGCGCGCCCGACCGCGCCGCCGGGGCTGATGCGGGGGAATCGGGGCGCCGGCCCGCAAGCGCGCGGCGCTGTCCGAGTCCGCGGCGCTGGCGGCCAGCCTCGCACCGACGATCGTCGGGGCGGGCGCGGACAAGCGGGGCTACCATCCCCGGCGCGCGAAACGGCGCATTTCCGACTGGCGCGCAAGCCTGTCCCGGGCGGCTGGCCGCCTCCGGGACGCCGCTCGCCCTCCGGCCTCGCCCTCCGGCCTGCCCCTGCCCGAGCATGGCTCTGCCGCCCGGGCGGGCTCGGCGCGCCGCAGCGCCGCGCGCGGGGGCTTTAACCCGAGGCGCGAACCCGCCTCGGCCAGTTGCCGAAACGGGGGCGGCCTCCCGCCTCGGCTTGGGCGGTTGTCGGGGACGGTTGCGGGGAGGACTGCCCACGGTTCGATTTTTTCGCCGCGGTTATGGCCGCGGCCCGGGCGCTCCCGAGGCAGAGCTGCCGAGCCGCCGGCTACGCCGCCTTGCCGATCGCGTCCCTGAACTGCCGCGCCATCGCCTTGGCCGTGAAGTTTTCCTCCACGAACCGCCTTCCTTCCGCCCCCATCCGCCGCCTCCTTTTCTCGTCTCCCAGCAGCGCCTCCACGTGCTCCACCCACCGCGCGTGGTCGCCCCTGTCCGCCAGCAGCCCCGTCCTCCCCTCCACGATCGCCTCCGGCACGCCCCCCACGCGCGTGGCGACCACCGGCCGGCGCGCCATCTGCGCCTCCAGCACCGTGGCCGGCAGCATGTCCAGCCCGCTGGCCAGGCCGTAGACGTCCACGGACGAGAGGAGCCCCCTGACGCCTGGAGGGTCCAGGTTCCCCAGCCACACAAAGTTGTCGTGCCTGGACAGCTCGGGCAGGACGGCATCGCGGTGCGGCCCGTCCCCTGCCCAGTAGAAGGTGACGTGCGGCAGCGCGGCCATGACGCGGGAGAGTACCGGCATCTCGGCCGCCTTTTCGAGTATGTTCGCGTTCTGCACCAGCCCGACGCACGGATGCTTCACGTCCACGCCCCCGCCTTCCTCCCCCGACTGCCAGGCCTCCGGGTCGATCCCGTGATGCATGACCGCGGTGGGCTTTCGCGGGAACCTGGCCCTCACTATCCCGTCCAGATGCCTGGAGATGGGCATTATGAGGCTCGATCGCCGGAAGCACTCGTCGGCGCTCTTCATCCTCCACGACATCGCAAACCTCCTGAACAGTTTCCTGGACGGGATGCGCGCGATCGCGCGCTCTTCCTCCCTCCAGTAATCCCCCCTCAGGTGCATCAGAAGCGGGATCCCCTCCTTTATGGCCGCCAGCCCGAAGTACCCCTGCTGGTCGGTCACGACGAAATCGGGCTTGAACTCGCCGACGATCTTCCTGAACTTCCCCGCGCTGAGCCACTCGCGCGGCCCGGCGCCGGGGAACCCGGCGCCCGCCTCCGGCGCCCCCGGGGTCACCAGCCGCGAGGCCCTCCGGCCAACCGCGATCGCCAACTCGTGTGCGCCCGCCTCCGGCGTGCCCACGTTCTTCAACTCCATGCCCAGGTTTGACGCCTCTTCGTTGAATTTTCCGGACATCGCGGCGAACGCGGGGTGCTCGAACCCGTGGACCAGTACCCTCAAGTCTCTGCCGCGCCGTCTGTTCCGGTTCTATAAAACGACACCCCACCGCAGGCCCGCGTTTTCGAAGCGTCATGGAGCACGCGGCAATCAGCCTTTTGATCCCATTAAACCTTTGGTAAGTGGCGACGTACTAGGTCAGCAACCCCCGCTCCTCAGGCATGAATCCAGATCAGCGAAGGCGTTTTCACGCCTGTGACCGACGGGTACATGACCTCATACCCCAGAACCCTGAAAATCTTTTTACGTGGGCAGATGCGCCCCTATCCATGGTGCATGAGCGTCTGATTAAACAGAATGCCGCCCCCCCCCCCCAGAGCGCAAACTGATTGCGTTTGGCTGGTATGGCGGCAAGTATGTCCACCTTGATTTCATCATTCCGCTCCTGCCCCGAGACGCGGTTCATTTCTGTGACGTGTTCGGCGGGTCTGGCGCCGTATTGCTTAACCTGCCCCCGTACAGGGTAGAAACCTACAACGACCTAGATTCAGAACTGGTGAACTTTTTCACAGTCTTGCGCAACAACAGCTCAAGGCTGATCAAGGCGATAGGCCTGACACCATTTTCCAAAGAAGAGCTGGTGCGTGCCTGCACGCCTGAATAGAACCTGTCCAAACTTGAGCGTGCACGGCGCTTTTACGTACGTGCGCGCCAAACTCGCACGGGACTTGCGCAGCGCAGTAGTGGGGGCCGCTGGGCTCACTGCCTCCTCACGACAAGGGCCGGTATGTCCGGTTCAGTGTCAAGATGGCTAGGATCAGTAGAATGCCTCTCGGCAGTCACGCAAAGGCTCATGCGCGTGCAGATCGAGAACTCCGACGCCATCAAGGTAGTGGAACGCTACGATTCTTCAGACACACTGTTTTATCTCGATCCTCCATACGTCCACGCGTCTAGGGGCGACACGTGCGCATACGGTTTTGAGATGACAGACGAACAGCACACAGAACTGGCAGAGGTGGTAAACAACATGAAAGGCCGTGCCGTCATGTCGGGATACCGCACCCTCCTGTATGACAGACTGTATTCTAAGTGGCGGCGTGTGGATGCAAAGGCTAAGACATGCCATTCTGTCAGGAAGCCAAGACGCGAGTCCCTGTGGCTGAACTTCTAGGTGGCCGTGTTGGACAAGCGCAAAGCAAGTGCGTGGCTGGCTGATGTGTGGAATGTCGCGCGCCACGACGGTGCACCGGATCCAGAGATTGATTCACTCATAAACTCGCCAGTAGTGTCTATCCGATACGCGCTGATTACGCAACTACTTGGAAAAATCGCCGATCCGTCACGCGACATACTTGCAATTCAGGTAGCAGGCGAGACGCATGGGTGGGATGCAAGATCGTTCGCAAAGGATGTTGTCGTTCCGTGGGTTACGAAAAACCACAACATAGTGGGGACTAGCGGTGATCCATACGTCGGACAGCCGCTGAGGCGGAATCGCCTTGACACGCCCACATCGCTAAAACGGCGCAAGGATTGGGACAAACTGGTCAAGTTTTTGGCACCACTAGAGCACGCAGAATGCGACGATTTGAAGCGCGCCCTCTCTAGATGCCTCGACAGCGTTGCCCGCATGGGGCGTAGCCAAGAAGTGTCGATCAATTTTCCAGAGCGCGTAAGCCTTGAACGGCTGTGCGAGATGATCACGTGTTTTACAGAAACGCCAAGCGGCGGACTCAGACCTATGGCAGTCTGCGTGTCTATCATGGATGTGGTCGGACGCGCTACCGGGCTGTTTGACAGAATAGAATCTCAGGGGATCAACGAGGCGGACAAGGCAACGGGAGCCGTAGCGGACATAACTTGCTATAAGAGAGACGACATAATGCTGGCCATCAAAGTGAAGGACAGGACGGTGACCATGCGGGATTTCCAAGACACCGTGGCAAAGGCAAACGGGGGCGTGGTTTCAAACATACTGTTCGCGGTTCCAGCGGTGGTAGATGGAGACGTCACAACAGTAAATGCACTGAAGCAAAAGACGTGGAGGGGCGGCCGCAACCTCTATCATGCCAACATACCGTCCCTCTTGGGTCACATCTTTGTGCTGTTGGACGAGTGCTGGCGGATTGCGCTTTTAAGACGCGTGGCAGAGGAACTACAACGGAGGGGCAGGTACGAAGATCGCGCGGAGTGGGGCGAGCAGTGCATGTCTAGTTAAAGGGCAACAGCTCGCGATTTTGAGGCGGTTTGCCCCGCAGCCGCGGCTATGAGATCCAAGCAGGCCGCAAAATCTCGCGCTTTTGAGGCAGATCTGCAGGCATTCCAGACGCACCCGCAAAACCCTATGTTGCGCCACAGTGTTTGATTGGGGGTAATCTGTATTGACTCACCGATCAAAAGCACGCACTTATCTCCTCCCCCTCCTGCCGCGCGCCGCGCGATCGTGGTAAGATCGGGATGTTCTGCCGCGCGCCCGCCCCGATGCCGCGCGCCGCGTCCCCCGACCCAGAACTTCCCGGATGTAGATTTTGAACGCAGGATCGCGCGGCCGCGTCCCGGCTCAGGCCTGCCGGGACATTCCGCCGCCGCGCCCCGAAACGCCCCGCCGGAACCTCCGCGATCACGCCCGGCGCCTCCCCGGCCCGCCAAACCGCGCGTTTCTTGGAATTTTCGGGCTGGAAACGGCGTGCCGGGCGGTCTACACTTGAGTTAACTGGACTACACTGCGCGATCCCGAAATCGTTTCGCAACCTAGCCAGCAAGATGCACCTCCCCAGCGTGCTCGTCTTTGACTGTTTGCCCCTTTTCGGGCATCTTCCGCGCGAACGCCCCGGCGGGCGTCCCCGGCGTGCTCTGGTCCGGGGAGTCGTGGGGCCTGTCGCGGCCGTGCCGCGGCCGTGCCGCTGGTCGAACTCGTCTATCCCGCTGAACCGCTCGATCTTCCTCTGGATCTCCCCGTGGAACCTCTCCAGCTTGCCGCTGGTCCGGGGATGCCCCACCCCCGCCAGTATCCGCCCCACGCCCAGCTCGTCCAGCCTCCTCTCGAACTCCGTCCTGCCGCGCTTCCTGGCCTCGGACTCGCTGGCGCAGGACAGGGACCCGCGGTCGGTCATTATAGAGGCGGGCCTGCCGTGCTCGGCCATGGCCTTCTCGAGCACCCCCGGGGCGTGCTCCCCGTGGCCTCCCCGAACACGCCGTAGCCCGCGATGAACCGCGAGGCGCCGTCCTGGTACGCTATGAACCACCTCCCGTCGGGGAGCAGCTTGTAGTCGGTGTGCCACAGGGAGTTGGAGTGCGTCCTCCCGTACCTGATCCGCTCGCGCTTCCTGCTCTTCTTCGGGTGCCCTGCCGCCATCCCCTCCTCCTTCAGCACGCGGTGGATGGTGTTGTGGGGTATGCGGATCCTCGCCGTGACCGCCACGATCCGCCCCGGCCTGGACGCGCCCGTCCTGCACCGGCGGAACGCCTTCGCCGAGATCCTGGCGCGGTCCTGGATCTCCTTCCTCGGCCTGCCGGGCATGCCCAGCGCCGGCACCTCCCCCGTCCTGCGGTACTGGGCGTAGATCTGCCGCGCGCGGCGCGGCGAGACCTCCATCCGGGCCGCGATCCCGGCGCTCCGGACCCGCCTGCTGAAGCTCGTGCAACTAAGCCAGGCGGTGAACCCCCATCCGGGCCGCGATCCCGGCGCTCCGGACCCCCCCCATCTCGCCCGCTATCCACTTCACCTTGACGGGATCCAGTTTCGCCATTACCAGATATCTCTTCCGCCGAGTTCGTACGTAACGTTTTCGCCATGGGGAGCGCGCGGGACCCCCCGCACCTTCATTTCCACTCTGGCCGTGCGGCGGGCCAGCCCGCCGGCCAGGATGCGAAACGATTTCGGAATCACCCCGCCGGCCCCTCCCCCGCGAACCCCCCGTTCCAAGCGTGGATCTGCATGCGAAACGATTTCGGGATTGTGCATGGAAAGCCGGATTCTGTCGATCGCGGCCGCGCGGCCCGGGATTTCACGAATGTGTTCGGATTGCCTGCGAATCCGCTTCAAAAGCGTGAGCTCGTACCAAAACGGCACATTTCCGATTTCTGGCGCGCAAGCCTGTTCCTGGCCGCCGGCCGCCTCCAGAATGCTCGCCCTTGATCTCCGCCCGGCCGCCTGCCCCTGTCCGAGGGCATGGCATTCTGCCGCTTGGTCGGGTTCTGCATACTGCAGCGTCGCGCGCGGGGCCTCGACCCGGGGCGCAAACCCGCCCCGACCAGCTGGCTAAACGGAGACGGCTTCCTGCCTCGAGCCGGGCAGCCTTCGGGCGCGGCCGCGGGGCGGGCCGTCCCCGGCCCGTTTTTCCCTCGCCGGAACTGCGGCCGCGGCCTGGAAGATCCGGGCGGCAGGATTGCCGCGTCGCTAGCGCCCGGTGCGGCCCGCCGCCCCGGCCCCGCCGGCTACGCTGCCTTGCCGATCGCGCCGCTGAACTGCCGCGCCATCGTCCTGGCCGTAAAATTCTCCTCCACGAACCGCCGCCCTTCCGCCCCCATCCGCCGCCTCCTTTTCTCGTCTCCCAGCAGCGCCTCTATGTGCTCCACCCACCGCGCGTGGTCGCCCTTGTCTACCAACAGCCCAGTCCTCCCCTCCGCTACCATCTCCGGCACGCCTCCCACGCGCGTGGCAATCACCGGCCGGCGCGCCATCTGCGCCTCCAGTACTGTGGTAGGCAACATGTCAAGTCCGCTGGCCAAGCCGTAGACGTCCACGGACGAGAGGAACCTCCTGACGCCGGAAGGGTCTAGGTTCCCCAACCACTCAAAGTTGTCGTGCTTGGACAGCTCGGGCAGTACAATGTCGCGGTACGGCCCGTCGCCGCCCCAGTAGAAGGTGACGTGCGGCAACGCCGCCATGACGCGGGAGAGTACCGGCATCTCGGCGGTCTTTTCGTATATGCTTGCGTTCTGCACTAGTCCAATGCACGGGTGCTTTATATCCACATCCCCGTCTTCCTCACTTGCCTGCCAGGCTTCTGGATCAACCCCCTGATGCATGACTGCGGTGGGTTTTTGCGGAAACCGGGCCCTCACGATGCCGTCCAGGTACTTTGAGATGGGCATTATGAGGCTCGATCGCCGGAAGCACTCGTTGGCATTCTTCATCCGCCACGACATCGCGAACCTTCTGAATAATTTCTTGGAAGAAGTGTGTGCGAACAACCACCGTACCTCGCTCCAGTAATCTCCTCTCAGGTACATCAGCAACGGTATCCTTTCCTTTATGGCCGCCAGCCCGAAGTATCCTTGTTGATCAGTCATCACAAAATCGGGCTTGAACTCATTGACGATCTCCCTGAATCTCCTAGCACTGAGCCATTCTCTCGGCCTGGTGCTGGGAAATCCGGCGCCTACTTCCTGCGTGCCCACATTCCTCAACTCTATGCCCAGGTTTGACACCTCCTCGTTGAATTTCCTAGACATCTTGGTAAACGAGGGGTGTTCGAACCCGTGGACCAGTACCTTCAAGTCTCTGCCGTGCTGTCTGTTTCGGTTCTATAAAGTGACACTCCGTTGTAGGCCCGCGTTTTGGGGACGTCTTGGAACACGCGGCAACCCGCCTCTTGATCCCATTAAAACTTTGGCAAGCGGCGGCGCACGTGTGTAGTCCCAAAAGCCGCGGCCCCCCCCCGCCGGGCGATGCCGCTCCCCCGCCTGCCTGTCCGCCACAACCCCGGCCCCGCTCGGCGGCGCATTCCGCGGGAGCGCCCGCGCGGGCGCCTCTCCCCCCCGACTTGGGGGCGTGCGCCCCCCGCCACGGTCGTGCCGCTTGATCGGCCAGGCCGCCGGATCCGCAGGTCTAGACGGGCGGAGCATGCCCCCAACGCGGCCCGCAGGCGGGCCGCGAGCGGTCCCGCGATGCGGCCCGCAGGCGGGCCCGCGCAGCCCGCGCCGCAGCTCGTGCGGGTCGCCCCGTGCACGCAGGCCGCGGGGCGCGCCGGCGGGCCCGCGCAGCCCGCGCCGCAGCTCCCCGCGGAGCCGCCCCTGCCTGCAACCTGCCCGCGGGCGGCCGATGCGGGCCGGCGCGTGCCGCGTGCCCGGCCTGGCCGCCTCCCCGAACTCCGCCCCGCCCCGCCTCCGGGACCACGGCCCGCTGGCGCAGAACCGGGCCCCCCAGCCGGCCGGCCGGGACGGATGCGGGCCTGCTGTGATCGCCCGCGACCCTCCCGGGGACGCGCGGCGCACGCCTGCCCGCGGCCGCATCAAGCGCGCCAAAGCCGGCCGCGAAGCGCGAGGCGCCGCCCGTGTGCGCGACGGACCGCCGGCCGCCGTGCCGGAGTCGGAACGCGCCCTCGCGCGTGGCCCGCCCGCTCCTTTTGGGCCACGCCCCCGCCGCATCCCCGCCCGCCGGCACCCCGCGTGCGGTGCTGCGCGGCACACGCGGGCCGGCATCTCCCCGCGCCCGCCCCGGGCCAGCCCGCCCCGCGCCCGTTCCGGCGCCCGCCCGAGTGCGGCCGGGTGCCCCCCGCGCCCCGGGATGCCGCCGTTCGGCCCGCCCGCGCGGGCAGGATGCGTGATGCGCTTGGGCCCGCAACCGCCGCATCTCCGCCGCGGCCTCCCGGCCGGGGGCGCCGGGAACTCCACGGCCCCCGCCATCAGCCCGCCCGCCGCCTCGCCCCCGCGCTCCCGGCGGCCATCCTCCCGGCGCGGCCCCCGGCCAGCCTTGTGGTTCCGGCCCGCCGCGTCCCGGCCCGCCGTTCCGGATCGGGGCAAAGGCCCGCCCCCGCGCCTCCGCTTCCGCCTCGCAGATCACCCGCCCGGCCCGCCCCCGTCCTCGCCTGGACGGACGCACGCGCGTGAAGGAGGGGGATGCTTTCAGGACGAGCCAGCGCGCAAATCGCCCCTCCGTTCATGTGCGTTCCGAAGAGGCGCGAGCCATTGTCGGCGCCGCGCAACGCGTTCCAGCGCGCCGCGCGCAAGCTGGGCCGCCGGCTCATGGGCCCGCCCGATCCTCCCCCCCAGCCCGCCCGGATCGATCTGGTCGACGTCGGCGGCCTGTCGGTGTTCATGTGCGCCAACGACAACGGCTACATGATGGAGCCGCACGGGCGCAGGCGCTACGGCGTCCTGCGGCACACGGCGGATCTGGAAGCCGGCCGCAAGCCGGCCTGCCCGCCGGACGACCCGGCCGACGCCCAGATCGGGGGGACCTTCAGGCACGTCATGTCGGACGTCTGGGCCTCCGGCCGCCCGTGCGACTGCATAGACGTGGGCGCGAACTATGGGATCGCGTCCATGCACATGGCGGCCCACATCAAGGCGCGCGGCGCGGGCGGCAGGGTGTTCGCCTTCGAGTGCGGCAAGGCGGGGGAGCTGGCCCCCAAGAGCGTGGCGCTCAACCGGCTGGACGACATGATCACGTTCGAGCGAAAGGCCGTGGCCGGCGCGTCGATCCCGCAGCTGTTCTCGTACGGGCAAGCCCACCTGTATGGCGGCAGCATCGCCGCCCGTTCGCATCCCGGCGCCGACGACTGGTACGTGGCCGATGCCGTCACCCTGGACGAGTACTTTTCGGGCCGCGGCCGCCAGCTGCTGCTGAAGATCGACGTCGAGGGCGGCGAGCCCCTGGTGCTGGCCGGAGCCAAGCGGCTGATGGCCCGCGACCCCCGCCCCGCGGCCGCCGTGGAATATTACCCGGCCCACCTCGCGCGCGGCGGCGCCGATCCCGCGACGCTGCTGGACGCGTACGCGGACGGTTTTTCCTTCTTCGCCTTCGAGCCGGCCCCGTCGGCGGATGCCGTGTCGCCGCCGGCCTCCGCGGTCTACGAGGTGGCCCCCGACGCCATGGAGGCGCTGGCCGCGCACCTCGAGGGCACGGCCCGCGGCTGGGCGGACGTGCTGCTCCTTCCCAAGGAGGCCGCCTTTCACGACGGGACGCGGGCCCGCCTGGAGAAGGCCGCCAACTATGTCGCCGCCCCGTTCTAGCCGGCCGGATGCGCGCCCGGCGCGCGGCGGCGGGAAAAGGCCCCGGGGCGGGCGTCGCATCGGGTTTTGTCTGCGGCCAGCGCCAACCTCCCGGCACGGGGCCGGCCTATTCTTAGCTCCGCGGAAAGCCGCAATTCGGCCGCCGCCGCGCGTGCCGGCAGGCCCCGCGGCACGGGCGGGCTCGCGACGGACCGGGAGCCGGCGGGGGCGCCCCGCCGCGCCACGAGCGAGCTGAGATCCGAGCGCGAGGAGCTTGCCTGCGCGAACGACTTCAAGAAGCCGCTTGATGCGCTGTCCGAAAAGATGTCGCGCTACGAGAATGCCAACACGCCGCCCCCGGCCGACTCGCTGTAATGGAAGGCAGCTGCCAGCAAGGGCGGCGACGGGCCGGAACGGAAGAAGCCGGGGGCAGGAAGGGCCACAAGGGAACGACGCGGAAGCGCGACCCGGCGCGCGCCGAGCGCCACGAGTACGGGGGCGGGCCGCCCGCGGCGCCGGGCGGCGCCAAGACCAAGTACATCACGGACATACCACACGTCAAGGCTTGCAGGGCGCTCCGCGACACCGGCACGGCGCAGTGCAGAAAGTGCGGCAAGACGTTCGAGGCGGAGAGCGGCCTGCCGGGACGGGGCTCGTTCGGCAGGAACTTGGTTGCGGCCGTGGCGGAGCTGCGCTTGCAGCGGGTGCCGTACGACGGCGTCGCGAGGGCCGCGGACTCGCTGTTCGGCTGCGGCATGGCCAAATCCGCGGCGATCGACGCGCTCGCGCGGGTCGGGGACGCCTTGGAACCGACGGCGAAGGGCGTGAAGGAAATCGGCTCGCCGGCGGCGGAAGCAGGCGAGCCGGGCGTGTCGCCGGGCGGGATCCGGGGCCGGATCCGAGCCGTCCAGTCGGGCCCCAACCAGTTCGTCATGTACCGCGGGAACAGTGGCAGCGGGGTGATCGACGCGCACGCGGACGGGTGCGGGGGATGCGCGGCCCCGGGCGGCCGCCGCCCGC
Organism: uncultured Candidatus Cenarchaeum sp.; assembly: GCA_958295735.1. GTDB lineage: Archaea > Thermoproteota > Nitrososphaeria > Nitrososphaerales > Nitrosopumilaceae > Cenarchaeum. The sequence goes on along the minus strand of OY282369.1, from coordinate 1,171,409 downwards.
GCGAGGCGCTCGATCCGGGCGGCAAGCGCCAGGCATGCCGGGCGCGCGGGCCGCGCGACGCCGAGCGCGCGGCGGGCGCGGACGGGGCGCATCCGGGCCCGCGCTTCCCGCGCGGGGGCCCGTCGCGCGCGTGCGCGGAGGCCCCGCGGCCGCGCGGCGAGGGGGCGGCGTCGGCGCGGCTGCGCCGGGCCATGTGGGTGATGCCGGGGCGCGCTGGGCGGGCACGCGGGATCGGGCGGCGAGCTGCTGGAAAAGCCGGCGGCCGGGATCGGGAGGATCACGAGCCCTGCTCGCGTTCCCGGGGCATCCGGGGGCGGAGCCGACCAACAACTCGGGGCGCGCCCCGCGCTGCGACGCGGCGTCCCGCGAGACAAGCGGGCAGATCAAGGGCGGCCCCGCGGCCATGGGGCGCATGCCAGGCTTCGTGGCGCGCGGCCTGGCCTGGGGGCGCACGGCGAGGGCGCGACCGCGGAAGCGGCAAAGCTGATCTGGGCGGAGCCACGCGCCCCCTAGCTGCGCCGGCGCGGGGGGGGGGGGGTGCCGACCACGCACGAGCGGTTCGTCTACCAGCGGAGGTGGTTCCTGCGGAGGTACGGGTGGGGGACGGTGGCGTCGCTCGACCGGTTCTTGGAAAGCCGCTCCAGGATACTGGACGCCGGGACGGGCGTGGGGAACAGCGCGAAATGGCTCTCGTCCAACCGCGGGGCGGACGTGTTCGCCATAGATGCCAGCGAGAGCGTGGAGTACGCGCACGAAAGGTACGGCAGCCTGCCCAACGTCCACTTTCTGCAGGCCGACGTGGCGGCACCGCCGTTCAAAAAGGGGTTCTTCGACTTTGTGTGCGCCGACCAGATGCTCCACCACACGCGGGACACCGCCGAGTCGTTCGAGTCGCTGGCAAGCCTCCTCTCCAAGGGCGGGGAGTTCGCCGTGTACGTCTATTCGGTAAAGGCGCCCCTGCGGGAGCTGGCCGACGACCACATACGCGGCACGACCACGCGCATGACCGTAAAGCAGTGCGCCGAGTTCTCGAGGGACATGGCGCTCCTGGGCAGGGACCTCTCGCGGCTGAAGGCCAGGATCACCATACGCAGGGACATACCGGCGCTCCGGATAAGAAAGGGCACGTATAGCCACGGAAATAAGTAACTGAGCTGGTCTTCGGCGGCGGAATAAGTAATTGAGCTAGTCTGGGGGCTGATTCGGGCCGTTTTTCGCGGGTGCCTCGCCCCTAGTCGCGAGGGATCAAATTGCGCAATAATTAGGAAAAAACGCCCGGCCGATCCGGAACGTTCATTTAGATTGTTTTCGAGGGCACGGCATGCTGACCCGCGCGGAGCTCATGCACGCCCTCGCGACGGAAAAGGATCCGCGCAAGGTGACGAGGATCCACGGAATCTGCAGGATCGTGATCGAGAAGGAAAGCTACAGGGAAGTCGCGAGGATCATGTACAAGTCGTACAACACGATCAGGGCGTGGCACGAGCGCTACCTGCGGGAAGGGCTCAAGGGCCTTAGCGATCGCCCCCGCCCCGGCCGCCCGCCCAAGATAACAAACCGGAAGCTCACCGAATTCATGGAAGAGGGGGACACGCTGTCCAGGTTCCCGAAGCTGCTCGCGGAGAAGGTGAAGGAGAAGACCGGCATCGCGTACAGCGAGGGGGCGGTGCGCCGCAAGCTGCGCGACGGCGGCTATTCCCCCAAGGTCCCCGAGCCGGTGCACGCCAGGAGGGAGTCGGTCGAAAACGTAGCAAAGTGGCAAAAATGGCTGAAACATTGGCTCCAAAAGGCGGAAAACGACGGATTTCTGCCGTTCGTGGTGGACGAGAGCAGCCTGCTGCACGACTACCAGCCCAGGCGGAGCTTGTGGACGCTGGTCGGGAAGCGGGCCTACGAGTGGTACACGGGGAACCACACGCGCAGGATGATCTTCGGGGCGCTGTCCATGAACGGCGACCAGGTGTTCATGAACGCGCAGAGGTTCGACACGGAGACGACGATCAAGTTCTTCAGGCGCGTGACGGCACGGCACGGCCCGGCGGCGCTGCTCGTGGACAGGGCGACGCCGCACCGATCGATCGGCACGAACGAGTTCGTAAAGGACAACGAGGGACTCGTGCGCATCGGGTACTTCCCCACCGGGTGGCCCGAACTCAACCCGGTCGAATCCTGCTGGAACACGCTCAAGCGGCAGCCGCACGCGCACCAGGTCTACCCGACGGTGGACGCGAGGATCGCGAAGTCGATGGAATACCTGAGGACGCACCGGTTCCACCTGGACGTCACGCGGTTTCTGTTCAGGGAGCCCGTCGCGAAGATCATCTGACGGCGCCGCGCGCGGTCGGGCCCCGCGCGTGCCGGCGCGCCGCGTCCGCAAAAACAACCCGAATGAACGCCCGCGATTAGCTCAGTTACTTATTTACGCGGCTATACGACCTGCAGCGGCTCGTGTACTGGCACTTCCTGAAGTGCTGGTGGTCCGAGGACGTCCCGTTCGAGCAGTGCGTCGCGACGAACTTCGACTGGTACTTTCCCGAGCACGCCAGGCGGCACACCCCGGAGGAGGTGCGGGGGTGGTTCGGGTCCGCGCGGCTCGGGATTACCCACTTCGACGAGTCGCCCAGCGGGATCAGCGCCATGGGCAGGAAGGCCCCGCCCCGCGCGCGGGGGGCCTGAGGCGCCCCCGGCGGGGCATTCCGCGGCGAACCCGAACGCCGGCCCCGCGCCCGCGGCCCCCCGCATCGCCGGCCCGGGCGCCCCGCCCCGGTCCGCCGCGGCGGGAAATGCCGGCCTCGGCGCGGGGAAGGGGGCGGCCCATCCCGCGGCGCGGCCTCCCGGCGGACTGCCCGCGGCCGGCCCCGCCGCGATCTCGGGGATCGGCCCGCCTGTCCGGGCCGAAAGCCCCCCGCCTCCCGGCGCCCCCCGCCCCCCGCGCGCGGCGGGAGCCGCGGAGTATTGCTGAGCGCGCGCGGAGCGCGGGAGCCGCCGGGCAAACGCCTCGCACTCGGGAGCGCGGCCGATCTCCCGCAGGCGGCGCGGGCAGCGCTTTCGGCGCGCCCTCCCCGCGCGGTTCCGCGCGCCGCGCGAGCCGCCCGTCGCGGCGCCGCCGGATCCCTCCAGGCGCCGGGCGGCGCGCGGAGCACGGCCGAAGTGCAGGGATCGGGCGGCGGGCGCCAGGAAAAACCGGCGGCGAGGATCTGGGGAGCGATGCGGGACGCGCCCGCGTTCTTGAGGCGTTTGGAAGGGAGTCGGCCGGCTGCCCCCCGGAGAGCGCCCGCGCCGTGGTGCACGGCAAGCCGGCGGGCGGATCGAGGGCGGCTTTAAGATCACGGGGGCGCAAACCCGACTTCGGAGTGCGCACAGGCGCGGGGACGCCCAGCAGGCCCGCGGCCGCGGAGGTGGCCAAGCTGACCTAGGCACGAGGCACCGCGCCCCAGATCCGCGCCCGGCAGCGGTAACTCGTGCGTGGCGCGTGCGGGATAAACCGCCCCGCACGGCAATCGCCATTCCCGCGCGCCCCGCTTCGGAGGATCCCGCGCGCCATGCCGCGACCGGCCGCGCGCAGGCCGCCCGAACTCCCCGCCGCCGCGTTCCCAAACACCGGGCCAGAACCGCCGCGATCCGGCCCAACGCCTTGTTCCGCCAGACCCCGCGTTCCCCGAAATTCACGGACGGGAAATGGCGCGCCGAGCGGCCGGCCCTTGCGTTATCCTGACCCGTGCCGAACGTTCATATAAACCGGAAGAAAGGCTCCGTTGAGTGATGACGATCATCTCTCTAGATCTCTCTAGATCTCTCTAGATCTCTCTCAGACAGTCCCGCGCCGGGCGCCGCCCCGCCCTCCGGCGCCGGTCCCGCGCCGGGCGCCGCCCCGGCGCAAGACTCGATGCCAAACAACCCACGCGGGTGCCCGCGCCGATGCCGGAATCCAGTTCAAAGCGAGCGCGCAGGCGGCCGCTACAAAATAGGCCCGATCTCACGCGCGCTGCCGGATCACAGGTCGGACGGCACATGCGCAGGCAACGAGCCAACGGTTCCAAGACGCGCTCCGCGCGCTGCGTGGCGCCGGGCGCAGTCTGCCCCCGTCGTTGGAAAACGAGACGACGGCATCCGCATCGGGGATTGCGCGGCGCGCGGGCCCGCCGGGGCGCCCCCGGGGCGCGGCGCGCGGGGGGTGGGGAGGCAAGCGCACGGCGCTCGCGTGGCTGCGCTATGACGAATAAGCGCGCCCGCGTTGGGGGAACGGCGGCATCCGCGAAATTCGCGGAGAAACATTATCTCTACCGCGGCAACTGCCTCGAATATTTGAAAACGGTTTCAAAGGAATCCGTCCAGTTGATCGTGACGTCGCCGCCATACAACATCGGCAAGGAATACGAAAAGCGCCAGCGCTTGGATGAATACCTCGAGAACCAGGCCGAGGTCATCCGCGTGTGTGCGGATAAGCTGAAGCCGACCGGCTCAATATGTTGGCAGGTTGGAAACTACGTGCACAACGGGCGCATTGCCCCGCTGGATATGGAGTTGTATCCCATATTCAAGGGGCTTGGGCTGATCCTCCGAAACAGGATCATCTGGCATTTTGGACACGGCCTGCACTGCACGAGGCGGCTGTCCGGAAGATACGAGTCTATACTGTGGTTTACCAAGACCGACAACTACACGTTCAACCTCGACCCCGTCAGGGTGCCGCCAAAATACCCCAACAAGCGGTATTTTCGTGGAAAAAGGAAGGGCGAACTGTCGTGCAACGCTTTGGGGAAGAACCCGTCCGACGTGTGGGACATACCCAACGTCAAGCACAACCACGTCGAAAAGACGGAGCATCCCGCCCAGTACCCCGTGGAACTCGTGGAACGGCTGGTGTTGTCCCTCACCAACAGGAAAGACACCGTGCTTGATCCCTACGCGGGCTCCGGCACGACGCTCATAGCGGCCCTCATGCACGGGCGCCGCGGTATTGGGGCGGAGATAAACGCCGGGTACCGCCAGATCGCCATGAAGCGCATTTCGATGTTGGAGCAGGGCAAGTTACGTACCCGCCCCATGGGAAAGCCCATCCACGGAACAACACCATGATCACATCGCGCATCTACTCCCATTTGGGCGGTAAGGAAATCATGGCCTGCCGGTTTTCTGAGATCGACAAGATGATTGACGGAATCATAGCGAGCGTTCACGCTTTTCGCACCAAGACCAGCAAAGAAAAGACGATGCGAGGAAAGATGCTGTACTCGCCGCCCGCCATGAACAAGGCGTTCAAAAGCGAATTTGGAAGGATGGGCTTCGGCGAGGTAAAACTGGATTACGATCTGAAAACCGCCTGCGACAAAAAAATCCGCACTCACAAGCAGATCGACTACAACAAGGGGCGCGTCAACGTGGAAGTGCAGCTCGGCAAGTACGCATTCATGTTTTACGACATGTCAAAATTTCAGCATTTTTACAACGCTGGCAGGATAGACGTGGGGGTTGAAATCGTGCCCACATACGCCATGACGAAGAATATGTCATCCGGCGTGTCTTATGGAGAGCAGCTGGAATGTGATATTGTGAGGCTTAACAGGACATTCCCGTCGGTTCCGGTAAAAATAATGATGATCCAAGCGGATGAAGTCTAGCGGCCGCGTGCATTGCGCGGCGGGGGAACGAGGTTTCTGATCTGATCCGGAACGCCCATTCGGGCTGTTTTTGAGGGCGCCGGCGGCCAGCCGCGAAGGGGCGCTGGTATGCGGAGGCGGGCCGCTTCCCGGCAGCCGGAACGGCGTGCCATGGTGGACGGGCCGGCTTGGCCGTCCTCGAGCGCGGCGGATATTGACACGCCCGAGGGGGTGAGGATGCGGGCGATCGGGGACGAGAGGTTCCGGAGATCCGAGAAGCGCCTTCCCCGGATCGTCCCCGCGAATCTCGCCGGGATGACCGCGAAGGGGCCCGACGCGGCCCAAAAGAAGGGCGAGAATATCGGCAGGATGATCGTAAGGATCGAGAGCGCGCTTGCGCGCGCGAAGATCTACGGGGTGCTCCGCAGGCCACACAAGGGGGCACCGGAACGGTTCGGCGTGGCGTTCAACGACGTGGCGGGCTTGGCCAACCACGTCTGGCTGTTCGGGTAGATGGCCGCCGGCACCTGCCTGTGCGGATCCGTGATGGCCGGGATGCGCGAGGCGCGGCCGAAGCGGCCCCGATGCCGTTGCCGCGCTACGGGATTCCCGCCGCGCAAAACCTCGCCGCGCTCCGTTGATTCCGCGGCATTTTACGATGCTTCGGGGCCGCGCGCGGCGCATCGGCAGACCGCGCGGTCGTTCCCCGCGCCGCGCGGCGTTCGCGCGGCGAAGTGCGCCAGTCGCCGCGCCGGGTATTCCCCGTTCAACACCATTCGGCACATCCTGCGCAGGGACAGCGTCACGCCCTGCACTTCGGATGCGCGGGTGTGGGGTTGTCTGCCAGCCCGGCGTGCGCGGCCGTGGTTCTGGCACGGTTCTGGCGTGTTTCGCGGACGGCGCGGCCGTGGTTCTGGCACGGTTCTGGCGTGTTTCGCGGACGGCGCGGCCGTGGTTCTGGCACGGTTCTGGCGTGTTTCGCGGACGGCGCGGCCGTGGTTCTGGCACGGTTCTGGCGTGTTTCGCGGACGGCGCGGCCTCTGGGAGCCTCTGGACTATCCAATTCAGATCGCGCGGGGCAGGATTAGTCTTGAGCGGTTTTGCGGTCGTGACTGTCTGGTTCAAAATTGGAACGCACGTATTCCACAGTGTCTGGGATGTTGAGGCTGGATTTTGTTGTTCCTACGCGAACAGGAAATTCCACTTCTTCGTAGCCCTTCGTGGGCGTAACATAAAACGGGTTTTTTTGCGGTTTGAGTTTTATCAGGCAGACGTCTTTTCCGCTGAATTCGTAAAACTTGGTGGGTAGCGTGAAAGTTTTGGGGTTCCCACGTATGTATTTGCGTACGCCTTCGTCCATCATGCGCTGCAGGGTATCCCTCAGGAGTTCTTTCGTAACGAGCCTGCCGGTTTGCCGCCACTCCGACTCGTTAGATTTTCTTATTTTCTGGTAGTCGGGCACAAGTCCGACGATCTTAGGTTCGTCACTTACGCCCAGGCACAGGTACCCGCCATCCTTGGAATTCAAAAACGCGACAATCTCCCGCGCAAGGATCAGCCTCAGGTCGATCGTTTGTCTGGCGTTGCTTTGCATTGGCACGTTGAACGACGATTTCAGCTCAAAGTGTTGGGTCTCGTGCTCGCGTATCATCATCCGCAGTTCCTCGGATGTTGGCCAGTCGTCCATGACATCCACCACATACCCGCTGAATCCTGCGTCTATGATGACCTCTACCCCGTCTTTGTTGTACGGCTCTGTCTCGAGGATGTCGGTCACCCTGCCAACGAGGTGGCGGTCGTTTTTGCCGGCAGTCCTGGTGATCCTGACCTTCTGCCCCGTTCTTATGTGCGAGGTGACCTTCGGATCAGGCAACATCCCCAATCAGCCAGCCAGACAAATATCTGTTTGTTTGGCCAGCACGCATCTGCCCGTGCCCGCGGCCCCGCCGCGCCCAAAAGCGGCTCCAAGCCCGCGCAGCCGTCGGTTCGCGCGGCAGGCGGCTTTGGCAACGGCGGCCGAGCGGCCGCCGCGACGGGCCCTGCTAGCGCCTGGGCAGAGCGCGACCCGCGCCGGGCGCCGGATCTGCTGGCGGCGGGGGCAGGCGCGCGCCGAACGATTCCCCGCATGCCGCCAGAATCGCGCCGCGCGCGGGCCGACCGGGACGGTTCCAGGGCGCGTTGGGCGAGGGGGGGAGGAGAGTGCAGACGCCTGTCCCTTGAGCTTTACGGCCGCCTTCGGAGGCGGTTGCCGTCACTTCTGCGCCAACTGTATCGGTGTAGACTTACGTCCAAACCGAAGCCGCGCCTAGCAGCGGCAAGCCACCTCGCGATCTCACGCCTAGATCACGATGGACGTAAGTCTACACCTGATAGGCGCGAATGATTTTTAAATGGCCTAGTATCCATCTTTGCATGACAGACCGCGAGCTGACCTCCAGTTTGATGTCGATACACGAACTTTTTTCGGGCGGCAACAAATACAAAGTACCGGCCTACCAGCGCGAGTATTCTTGGACGAAGGAGCAGGTGAACGATTTCGTCACCGACATATCCGGGCTCGTAGGTTCGAACAGGCCCAAAAAGAAGCCGTATTTTTTCGGCGCCATGGTGTTCGTGCGGGAGCCCAACAGCGACGACTCTGAGGACATATTCAAGATTGTAGACGGCCAGCAAAGGCTCATCACTTCGGCAATCCTGATTGCCGTGATTCGCGACATGCTGTTCGGCATGAACGAGGTGGAAGCGGCAGACGAGTTTAGGAGGTACGTGCAGGAGAAGGATCTTGAATCCGAGCAGTTCTTTGACAGGATCATACCAAGTGATCGAAACCGCGAATTTTTCAAGAACAACGTCATGAAGGCCGGAAAACCGGACGAAAAGAACCGCGCGGAGGAAGGGGACGTAAAAGTGGCAAACGTGGGGCTCTTTAACGCCTACAAGATAATCCACAAGGCGCTAGCGGAGGAACATTCAAGCCGCACCGATCTTATCAGCCTGGGAGATCGCTTCGTCAAAAACTTTAAAGTCATAGTAGTAATCGTTTCGTCCAACAACGACGCGTACAGGATATTCGAGACTCTGAATGATCGCGGACTGGAGCTGTCCGAGGGCGATCTGGTAAAAAACTACCTCATGGAGAAATGCGCCGACGACGAAAGGCTGCAGGGGTGTGTGTTTGACGCGTGGGTGGGCATAATGGATAGCCTCGACAGCCCGGACAACCACGACAAAATCAAAATAGACGAGTTTCTGCGCTATTTCTGGCTGGCAAACCGCAAAAAAATCGGCAGCGGCGACATCTACAGCGAGATAAGCGGCACCGTTTCAACACCCGGCGGCGTAAAAGAACTCGTGGACAAAATGAGCAGATACGCCGCGATTTACTCCCAAATCGTAAATCCCGAGGGGGAAGAATGGGGTGACGATCGGGTTGTCACTAGCCTCAAAACCCTGAAGATCTTGAACAGCAAGATCTGCTATGTTGCTCTGATGGCCGGCAGGGACAGATTGAGCGCGGACGATTTTGCCGAACTTGCAGAAACGTGCGTTAACTTCTTCTTTCGCTACAAAACCATATGTGGTAAGCATACGACCAAACTCGAAACGATGATGGTGGCCGTTGCAAAGGATCTGCGGGGCGGGGAAAACCTGGGCGATGTCAAAAAACGCCACTTTTTGGATCTTAACATGTATCCCACGGATGACGAATTTGAACGCGCCTTTGCAAAAGCCAGACTGAGCAAGAAAATTGCCACGTATGTCCTTAAGCGGCTTCACGGCGTGCCTCACGCCGACCAGGCATTCGTCGAGTACATAATTCCCAAAAACATACAGGGGACAGAATGGGTTGAGTCCATTAAGAAAAAAGACGAGGATTTCAAATCATACGTTGAGCAATGGCATTCCAGGCTGGGCAACATCACCCTGATGGAAAACATAAGCAACGACGACGGGAAAAAACCATATTCGGAAAAATGGGAACGGTTCTACAGCAAGTCGTCAGTTGGCATGACAAAAGAACTGCCGCGCACGCACGAGTGGAATGATGAGCAGATACGAAGCAGGCAACAAGATTTTGCGGCAAAAGCAAAATGCATCTGGAAGATTGCCTAAAAAAACCGGTATTTTTGGGCGCGGATTCTAAAACAGACATGTGCCGTAGCGCGCGCACAAGAAAGGCGAAGCGGCCGGCCAATATTTTTCAAGCGCCGTGCGGGCTAGCCCCCGGTCTCGCATGCTCATGGCAAGAAAAGCGAAGGCGGGATAGGAGCTCCTGCCCAATTCGGGCGCGGCATACGGGGAATGATGCCGAAAAAAAGAAACGGACCACGCGGCGCGCGACAGGCTGCCCACGTACGCACGCAGGAAGGGGGGCACGGCGGCAACGGAGATCGGGGGAACCCCCGAGCGGAGCCAGACCGCCACGTTCAACCGGGTGGTGCGCACGCAGGAAGAAGGCACACGCGAGGGGCGCGGGCGCGAGGGGCGCGGGCGGAAATGCCACCCGGGCGGGGCCCAGCGCAGGCAACTGAAGGCGGATCTCGCCGCGGGGCGAGTCGTGCGGCTTGGCGCGGCCTCGGGGAAAGCAAGAGTCCGGGGAGCGCCCCAAGCGGCTCGCGGAAGAAAGGGCGGCGGAGGGCTACGCGGCGGTGGCCGGCGGCGCGGAGGCGCACGCCGTGGCCGCATCCGTGCCGCCGATGGCCTGGCTTGCGCCGGAGATCGCCAGGACTGGCGTGGGCAAGCGGGGCTGCCACCACCAGTGCGTGACCAGGCGCATTTTCAACATCTGGCGCACCTTCCGGGGGCGCCTGCGGGCGCCGGCGCCCGTTCCGACCCGCGCCCTTCCCGGCCTCCGCGCCGGCCCGCGCGCGGAAGCGCCCGGCCGAGGCGGAGGAGTCGATCTCGGCCTGTGCGGGACCTTCCCCGGCCGTCTGTTTTCCTTCCGCCCGCCCGCGTCTCCCGCGCCAGCCGCCCGCGCACGCTCGGGTCCAAACCGAAACCACGCCCGGCAATGGCAAACCACTCCCCAATCCCACACCTAGATCACAACGGACCCGAGTCTGCGCCGCCGTGTAGTCTATCCCATAATCACGCCTGAAACCCGACCCAGTTCAATACAATGATCGCGAAAAAGCGACTTTTGTTGACATTGCCGGCGAAAAACCCGCCGGCCGTATCATGGCGTGGCCGAATCCGAGTACGTCGCGCGCGGCAGGCTGCTCGTCCTGCAGAGGGATCCTAACGAGGGCGGGGAGCCCGAGAGGATGAACCGGAAGAAGGTCGGGGCCCCGCACCGGTACGCCGATCCCGTGTTCCTGGCCCCGGCGGCCATGCGGCGACTGACCGGCGCATCGCACGGAGCCCCGGAGGGCCTGGCCCGGCAGGCGCCGGGCGACGACGGCACGCCGAGGCACGCCCTGACATGCGGGAGGATCAACGTGACAAGGCGGGCATCCGCGTGGGGACGGTCGTGGCGCCGGGCGACGAGCGCGCCGGGCGACGAGCGCGCCGTGCGGATGGCCGCCGACTCGCCAGGCCCGCAACGGAACGACCGCGGGGAGTAAATGACGAAGGAGTGTAAGCTGAAGCGCGGGTTCGCGAGGGCGCGCATGCCGGCGGGGGCGGGCACGCACCGCGTCCTGGCGCTGAAAGTGACCGACGAGAAGACCGGCGACGCGCCCGTGTTCGAGACGCTAGTCACCGAGGCGGTCGCGGCCCCGGACAGGGCCGCGGCGCGCGGGGAGGCGCCGGGCGGCAGGGAGGCGAAGGCGGCGGAGATGGATGCGGCGAAGGCGGAGGGGGAGAAGGAAGAGGCGGCCGCGGCGATCGCGGCCGGGGCCGTGCGCTTCGCCCCCGGGGAGGCGGCCGCGGCGCGCGCGGTCGCCGCCGACGACGGCGGGACGGCCCGCGAGCGGGAGCCGGAGGCGCCCGTCTCGGCCGCGGAGGCCGCGGAGGCCGCGGAGGGGGCGGAAAAGGCCGCCTGCGCCGACGGCGCGTACGCGTCGCGCAAGAACGTCGCCCCGTGCAGGGAGCTCGGGATCGTCCCGTTCATCAAGATGAGCAGGAACGCCACCACGGCCGGCAAGGGCGACGGGCGGGGCGGGGCGGGGCGGAAGCGGCCGGGCTCCGGGACAAGGTACGTCTCGGACCTGACCGCCGGAGAAAAGGCGGCCAGCATGGAGGCGTAGAAGGCGGCCAGCAGGCACGGCCGGCGCCGGGCGGCCGAGGTCATCTTTTCGGCCGTCAAGCGCCTGTTCGGGAGCGGCGCGCGCGCCTCAGTGGGGGAACAGTCTGGGAGGTCGGCCTCAAGGTGGCGCCCTGCAACAGGCTGGTCGGCATGGCCTCGTGGGGGGGGGATCGGATGGGGGGACTTGGGGAGAAGAAGGGGGAGGAGCGGAGCCCGGGCGCCGTCCGGGATAGTTGTGAGATAAAAACCAAGCGCAAGATCACGCTTTTATACTGCTAGGCGTCATGGCCTGTGTGTCGTATAGTGACGAAAAACTGGCCTTGATTTGGCAAAAAGGCTCGCTCTATCACGGTTGCGGTCCAGAGATCAGAAGAGATGCCTGCGTTGCGTGGATGCGATGGAACGAATACGGCAACAAAAACTCAATTTACGGATGGACTGTGGATCACATAAAACCCAAGGCGTTGGGAGGCACGGATGACCTAAGCAATCTCCGACCACTGCAGTGGGAGAACAACGAAAGAAAAAGCGACGGAAGACTAGCGTGCCCCGTGACTTCATCAGGCTACACTAACACACGCCGGTGAGCGGCAACACCAGTACTGGCGCCTACGAACAATTTCTTTGCGAATGCCGCGTTCCAGATGCGCGCAGATCTTGATGGGACGCTCCCCGGAACGCTCCGGGGCGGCATGCTTAGATCGCCTGCCGTCCCGCAAAAGGCAGGCGCGATCAGCCCGCACCCTGCCTGCCTCCTGTCCCCGATCGCGCTCGACGTGCGAGGTCAGACGATTTTTAATTTTTTGCAAAAGTACAATTCGGCCGCCGTTATGCGTACCCGCAGACTCTGCGGCATGAGCAGGCGCAAGACGTACAGGGAACTGGAGGCGGAGCTGGATGCAGCCCACCACACCATAAGCGAGCTGAGATCCGAGCGCGAGGAGCTTGCCTGCGCGAACAACTCCAAGAAGCCGCTTGATGCGCTGTCCGAAAAGATGTCGCGCTACGAGGATGCCAACACGCCGCCCCCGGCCGACTCGCTGTAATGGAAGAAGGCCGCTGCCAGCAAGGGTGGCGACGGGCCGGAACGGAAGAAGCCAGAGGCAGGAAGGGCCACAAGAGAACGACGCGGAAGCGCGACCCGGCGCGCGCCGAGCGCCACGAGTACGGGGGCGGCCGCCCGCGGCGCCGGGCGGCGCCAAGACCAAGTACATCACGGACATACCACACGTCAAGGCTTGCAGGGCGCTCCACGACACCGGCACGGCGCAGTGCCGAAAGTGCGCCAAGACGCCCGGGGCGGAGAGCGGCCTGCCGAGGCGGGGCTCGTTCGGCAGGAACTGGTGGGCGCCGTGGCGTAGCTGCGCTTGCAGCGGGTGCCGCGCGCCAGAAGATGAAAATGTACTATTTGTTACGTTATTGACGTCGTTATCCGCGCCGCGGGGCCGGCCCGCGCCCCGGAACCGGGGCGCGGGCCGGCCCGCCGGCTCCGTGGCAGCCGCCGCGGGGCCGGAAGCGCGCCCCGGTTCCGGGCCGCGGGCCGGCCCGCCGGCTCCGGGGCAGCCGCCGCGGGGCCGGAAGCGCGCCCCGGTTCCGGGCCGCGGGCGGGGGCGGCCGGAACGGTCGGGGCTTGCCGGGCGTTCGGACGTTCCCCCGACCGCACGGTCCAGAAACAGCCCCGCGCGCCGATCCGCGGCCGGGACGGGGGGTCCGCGGGGAAGGGGCCGGCTCCCGTCGGGAGCGCGCTCCCGCCAGGGGCCGAAACGGCCTAGACTTGTTGAGCGAATGGATCGATCCCCTTGACAACGGCGGTTAATAGGCGAAGCCTCGACCCGCCAGTATGTTTCGAGACAATGGCGGGCCGAAGCTCCAACCTGCCATCTCCGGGAAGGCATTTAACGTTTTGCGGGCGCTGATCGCGGCGCTACCGATCCCCCTGTCGACCAGGCACAACGCGCTGTACGACGACCACGTCCTGATCGCGGCGCTGGTGTTCATGTGCGAAAAGGGGGCGTCGGCCCACGCGGCGCTGAAGGCCATGAAGGTGAACAACGATGGCGTGAGGATCCCGACGGGGCAGTGGCTGCTGGGCATGCTGGGGAAAATGCCGCACGACGTGGTGGAAAAATGCTGCCGGGAAGCGTTGGCCCGCACCGTCAAGTTCTTGATCGAGAACAAGCTCGTCCGCGCGTGCGCCGTGGTCGCGATCGACTTCCACCTGCACCCGTTCACCGGCAAGGACGGCGGCGGCTGGACGGTGAGCGGCAAGCCGAAGGGGGGCGCCACGAAGTTCGACGCGTACCTGACGGCGTGCATCGCGGGCGCGCCGCACGCGCTGCACGTCGGGGCCATCCGCGTGCGCGACGGGGTGAAAAGGGCCGACTACGTTGGGGAAATGCTCGCCGAACTGCGCCGGATAGGGCTCAAGCCGAAGTTGTTCCTCGCGGATCGCGAGTTCTGCACGGTCGCCATGATGTCCGCGTTCGACGCCGCGGGGGAGAAGTTCCTCGTGCCGGCCAGGATGACGACTGGCATCAAGAGGGCCCTGGAGGAATACAAGCGCGGGAAGCGGGGCAGGGCGTCAGCGTACACGATGAAGTCCGACGGCGGGAAGCAGTTCACCTTCTGGCTGGTCATAGAGAAGCGCATGCGCACGGTAAAAGGCAGGAAGAGGCTGCGGCACCTCACGTTCGCCACCAACGTCGCGCCGGACGCGATCGAGCGGACGATGGGCGACGTGCCGGACGCGTACGCGCAGCGCTGGAAGATAGAGAACGCCTACAAGTCGATCAAGCAGATCCGCCCCATGACGACCAGCAAGAACCAGTCCATCAGGACGTTCCTGATGTACTTTGCCATGATCAACTGCAACGCGTGGTACATGTCCAACCGCGCCGCCGGCGCGGATGCGGCGGAATCCGGGGGCCGGCCCGCGCGGAGGCGCGTGACGCTGTCCGTGTTCATGGCGCTGATGCTCGGCCTCGCGCTGGAGATCATAAAAACGGACAAGGCCGAGCGGGAATACTACCTGCAGTGCATAACGTAGGACGCTTCCGACTCCCGGCGCCGAGGCGGCGCGGGCAGCATCACCGTCCCCCGATGCCGTCCCGGCCCCTGGCGGGGCCCGCCCTTCCCGCGTGCCGCGCCGCGCCGGCCCTGGCGCGGCCGGGCGGCGGGCGCGCGGCCGGCCCGCGCGGGGCGCCTGGCGCGCTCCCGGCGGCAAAAACCGGCGCTCCGGCCGGCCGCTGCCGCGGAACGCGCCGGCGGATCGCGGCGCCGCCCGTCGGCCGCCGGCGAGGCTGGGACCGATCCGCGTGCCCGGCAAATCCCGGCCGTTTTGGCCGCCCGGCCCGGCCCGAAACGGGAGCACATTTTCATCTTCTGGCGCCGGAGTCGCGAGGGCCGCGGACTCGCTGTTCGGCCGCGGCATGGCCAAATCCGCGGCGATCGACGTGCTCACGCGGGTCGGGGACGCCTTGGAATCGACGACGAATGGCGTGATGAAAGAAATCGGCTCGCCGGCGGCGGGAGTAGGCGAGTCGGGCACGTCGCCGGGCGGGATTCGGGGCAGGATCCGCGCCGTCCAGTCGGGCCTCAACCAGTTCGTCGTGCACGGCAGGAGCAGTGGTAGCAGGGTGATCGGCGCGCACGCGGACGGGTACGGGGGATGCGCGGCCCCGGACGGCCACCGTCCGCGCGAGGCGCTCGATCCGGGCGGCAAGCGCCAGGCCTGCCGGGCGCGCGAGCCGCGCGGCCCCGGGCTCGCCGCGGACGCGGACGGGGCGCATCCTGACTCGCGCCTCCCGCGCGGGGGCCCGTCGCGCGCGTACGCGGAGGCCCTGCGGCCGCGCGACGAGGGGGCACCGTCGGCGCGGCTACGCCGGGCCATGGAAGTGATGCCGTGGGGAGTGCTGGACCGGTACGCGGGATTGGGCGACGAGCGGCTGGAAAAGTTGGCGGCCGGGATCGGGATGTTCACGTCGGCCCCGTTCACGTTCGCGGAATACCCGGAGGTGGAGCCGACCAACGACTCCCCGGGGCGCGCCCTGCGGTATGCCGTGGTGTTCCGCGATACAAGCGGGTAGATCAAGGGAGGCCCCGTGGCCATGAGGCGCATGTCCAGCTTCGTGGCGCGCGTCCTGACCTGGAGGGCGCACGGCAAGGGCGCGACCGCGGAAGTGGCGAAGCTGATCTAGGCGGAGCCCCGAGCCCCCGAGCCGCGCCCGCGCGGGGGGGGGGGGGGAGAGGGAGGAGTGCTGACCTCGTACCTGATCTGTGTGACCATACTTATATATGACTAGGCTTGATCGCACGCATGGCAACGCAACAACTGTGGGACGAAGACAAACTCACAGCCCCGCGCGGCCGAATACTGGTTGAAGCTGATTTAGAGCCCGTACAAGGAAATCGCTTCCAATCCACCGGATACCCAAACAGGGGCATCGGCGAGTTTAGACTGCCGAATGGCACCACCAACATATTGGTTGATTCCGAACAAGCCATGGCCAACTGGCTAGAAAAGACAACACTAACACCGGACGAAACAGAGTTTGTGGGAGAGTTGAAAGGCATCTCTATGATCAAAGTGGCGGACGAAAATGGCAAACCGTTGACAAACTCCGTACGAGAAGGACACAGGATTGCCTCTCCATACATACTGGGCCACCCAAAACCAAACGGGCCCATAGCCGAGGTGTTCAAAGAATGTGACAAGGAGTTCAAGCGGGCGCCGCATAATACCTACAAAAAGATATTCGGGCATGATGCGAATTCTCTGTTGCACGGACTGTGGATGTCACGCATAGGGGGAGGAACAATCAGGGTCACCAGGGCCATAACAGCATTTTTGGAAGCGAGCAACACCGTGATGGCAGAGACGGGTGGCGTAAAGAACGATCACGTGACAGTGTCTACCAAGCAACAGGACGGCGAAGAAACCGTTGGGGATTCTAGAACCGGAGTCGGCACAATACCATTCCACAGAGAAGAACACACGGCGGAAGCAATAACAGCCTATTTCTGCGTGGATGAGGGATTGTTGGAGAGTTACAACCTGGGTGCGGCCGAGACAGAACTGCTAAAGCGATTAGCGCTTTGGAAAATACTCCGTTTCATAGAACAGCCGTTTCGGCCCAGGACCAAGTGTGATTTGGTTGTCAAACGAGTACGAGCAAGCACAAAGCTGCAGGATAAAGCGCATCTCGACGACCTAGAAACACTCATAGCTAGATGTGACGCGGATATGAAGATCCGTACGATCACATACAACCGCGGCAACATAAAGCAGCAAGACTAGGATTCCAACAATGCTCACTCTCAGGGTTAGGTTCCTTTATGGAAGGTACCACGCAAAAAAATGGGGTGCGAACGTCAACGATGGTGAGATTGATTGGCCGCCATCCCCTTGGCGCATAATGAGGGCCATAATACACACATGGCGCACATATCACCCCGCAACAGTCGACGATGTCGTGTGGCCCGTTCTACAGCAACTAATCCGCCATCCCCCAAAATTTTATCTCCCTCGGGCATCCAAATCCCATGTCAGGCATTACGTCCCGCTTGTCAATAAAGACAGCAAAGCGCTCATGCTGAATCCATTCGTCGTCATTGAACGAGAAGCAAGATTGACAGTCGTGTGGGACTCCGTCACAATCAGCACCGAACAGTTGGACACACTCAACAACATAGTTTCAGATATGAAATATTTGGGAAGGGCTGAATCGCTATGCGAAGTGACTGCAGATGCGTCAAATAGCGAACAGGAGCCCAACTGTGTGCCATTATCTGCCACGAACAATACGGCGCATCAAGATGCTGAGGTTATAGAGGTGCTCGTTCCAGATGCAAAAGCGACGATTCAGGATTTGTCCGTACGCACACGCGATCTAGAGAAAAACCAAATGTTCCCCAAAAAATCACACAACATCCTATATGCCCGTCACAAAACACCGAACAGCTCAGACCACACACTCGTGAGCAGAACGCGGCCTTCGAACGGTATCAATGTCGTGAGATTCATGATCGGTGGAAGAATAAGGCCGCTGCTCACAAGATCAGTGCGCGTCAGCGAGTCGTTCAGAAAGGCGGCGATAAGTCAGTACGGCACAATCTCCAACGGCAGAAAAACTGCCGCGTTGTCGGGCCACGAAAAGGACGGCGCCAGCGTGGAAGGGCACACGCATGCTTTCTACATACCAACTGATGACGACAACGATGGCAGGATCGACCATCTTACTGTGTTCAAGCACGGAGCCTTTTCGCCCGAAGAAATCACCGCCTTGGAATCCGTAAATTATGTCTGGGACGGCGGCGAAAGGATGCAAGTGGTATTTTCTGGGCACGGGGACAGCGCAAACTTCGACACATCGTTCTTAAAGCGATCAAAAAAATGGAAAACGATAACACCGTACGTGGGAAATAGGTTCGATCGAAAAAACCTCAGCGCTGGAGAAAACGCGGTGCGGCACATAAGGGCGGAAGTCCGGAAACGCAACATGCCAGAACCCGTCGCCATTTGCCCAATACCGGGTGGGGTTGTGGGCAAATTCAGGGCGCACAAATATTGTCGACGAACCGATGCGCGAAGCCATTTGAGCCGCAACGCATTCATGGTAACAATACTGTTCGAGAATGTTCTGCAAGGTCCGCTCTGCCTCGGGCACGGCGCGCACTTTGGTCTTGGCTTGTTTGTGCCTACTGAAGACGAGGTGCCGGGGGAATGAGTGATTTAGAACCGGCACTCTGCGCCGAATACTCCACTTTTCCCAAATTCTTCAAAGCTGCGACAGCTCAAGAAGGAAGGCACGGCGGCTACCTGCCCTACCCATACCAGGAGAAATTGGCAGAAGGCGACATGCCAAACATGCTAAAGCTGCCGACGGGTACCGGCAAGACCGAGGCCGCCATCATATCATTGTGGCTGTGGCGCAGGTTTGGTCCCAAGCAAAGCATCAGAGCCGCAACGCCCCGTCGGCTCGTATACTGCCTTCCAATGCGGTCGCTCGTAATCCAAACCGCTGAACGCGCCAGACGGTTTGTAAGCAACCTGAAACTGAATATCTCAGTAATAACGATGATGGGAAGTTTGCAATATGAGAAGTACAGGACGCGGCCGCACCAAGATGCAATCATTGTCGGCACGCAAGACATGCTTCTTTCGAGAGCATTAAACCGCGGCTACGCCCTGGAGCCCAAAATGTGGCCTACCGAATTCGGCATTCTAAACAACGACTGCTTCTGGATCATGGACGAAATACAGATTATGGGGGTGGGACTGCCAACATCGGTACAACTGGAAGCATTTAGGAACAAGTTTCACACTTATGGCCCGCACAAAACGGTCTGGATGTCGGCCACTCTCGATAGCAAGTGGTTGCACACCGTAGATGGCGAAAAGTATGGGGTGATCAAAGATCAAGAACCGTACGAATTGGGCGAATCTGACTTGGACAGAAAGTACGGAATCGCGCAGATCATAAACGCTCCCAAAACCCTTCGCATCCTAGACGGCGTTGTCAGCACCGATGTTGCGTACGATGACAGTTCCTCGAAAAAAATCTACGGCAGGCACGTGAAAGGCAGCATGACTATTGTGATACTAAATACGGTCGATCGTGCGAGGGAGTTATACGGTTCCTTGCGCCGCATAACGAAAAACGACGATGTTGTTCCGGAGATCATCCTATTACATTCGCGGTTCAGACACAAGGACAAAGAAAGCATATTGGATAAGATCAAAGAGAGGCATGCAGAAAATGGCCGCGTGTTGATATCTACGCAAGTGGTAGAGGCGGGAATGGATATCACCTCGCAAACTTTGATCACTGAAGTGGCCCCGTGGTCGAGCATGGTTCAACGTTTTGGGCGCTGCAATCGCAAAGGTGGAGACGAGAACGCCGCGGTTTGGGTGATAAAACCAGAACGAAGCGACAACAGCCCACCGTACCGCGGGGACGACATAGATGAGTCACTGCGCAACATAAACAAATTGGCTAACGGATCAGTGCAGCCAACCAACCTCCAACACATTCCATTGACAAGAAAATTTTTCGAGGACGTCATAAGAATTCCATACATGTACGATTTGTTTGACACAACAGCAGACCTGTATGGGGGACATACGGATATAGCAAGATATGTTCGTAACGCAGAAGATGCGACAGATGTGCAAGTGTTGTGGAGATCATGGGCGGGCGACGAACCGCCAGATCACATAAGGCCGTCCAATGCAACATGCGCTGTTTCCCTACCGAGCCTACGTAAATTTGCGAGCGGAGCTAACAGAAAATTATACAGGCGCGACGGTTGGAAGAAAACATGGAGTTGCGTGCACAAAAACGATGTGGTACCCGGACAGACGATCTTAGTGCATTGTGACTGTGGGGGCTATACGCCGACTGTTGGCTGGCAACCAGATTCCATCGAGCGTGTTCCGGAGATCATAGAGGGGCCAAATTCGGCCGCACAGCGCAGCGGCTCAAAACCGGTGACATTGATCGACCACACAGTACATGTGTATGAAGAATTGGTGGCAATTTTAGAGGGGGAAGGGCGTTTAAAACGCGACGAATGCGAATGCCTCAAGACGGCAGCCATTCTACACGACAGTGGCAAGGCCCACGACATATTCCAAAAAGCCGTGAGGAAGGCAACCCCCAACATGAGCGAAACCGACGAGAACAAGAGCCCGATTTTGCTGGCCAAAAGCGGCGGAAGTGGGGGATTGAACTACGGCAGACCAGACTTCCGACACGAGGCGTTTAGTGCGATAGCTTATCTCACGTACGCAAAAAACGAGCGTGAAAACATGCATCATCTTACGGCCTACCTGATCATGTCACACCACGGTAAAGTTCGCATGCAAATTAGAAACAGCCCAAGAGCATACAGAATGGGGAGGCGGCCAAATGTTGGTGATTGTGTGGCAGGCTTGCCCCTCAAGCGTGATGATCAATTTGACAACTTTTTGCGCCATGGCGGCGAATTTCTCAAAACTGAAGGAATGGCAGACGGGTGGTTTGGCAACAACGATAAATTTGCCGTGAACGGAAGCATTGCGCGTTTGGGACGGATCAAGCAAACCGGTACAGGCACTAATAGGCATGTTGTAAAATCGTGGGGAGAAATCAGTCACGGGCTGTTGCAATCTTACGGACCGTTTCGGCTAGCATACATGGAATCTGTACTGCGCGCAGCCGATTCGACGGCAAGCGAGCTGGAGAACAGACGATGACGGCAGATTCCATCAGACTTGATGGGACATCAGAAAATTCCATGATTCACTACTTGAAAGCGCTGGGCATACTAAAAATTCTGAACGAGCAAGTTGACGCTGATGCAACGGGAATGTGGATCGATAAGCGGTTTGTGATTAATTCGGATGTTGTTGGTGAGGAATCATTGGTGGATTTTTTTGCAGACTCATACACGCCCACGCCGATTGTGTCCCCTTGGAATCGCGGTAGCGGATTCTACAACACGGGCAGGGGCAACTTACAAAAAATTAAAAATACAACCGAGCCCCGATTGGAAAAATATCGCCAAGTGATAAAACAGTCGGAAGACAAACTGAACGAAATATTCGGTTCACAAGACCCAAGCATGCGCGCAGAAGAATTGAAGGGAGAAAGGAACGGCGTGTCAATAAAAAGGATGCTGGTTGTGGAACTACACAACTCACTTCCAGACGAGGTGATTCACTGGATTGATTCGGCGGTTATGGCACGGAGTGATTCATCAACGCTGGAGATGGCGCCAATCCTGGTGAGTGGTGGAAACGACGGCAAATTTGAATGCTCAAACAATTACATGCGTGCTGTCGTTGAATGTGTTTCCACAACAGAGCGCGAAGTAAGAAAGAAAATGATGAGAGATGCGCTGTTCGGAGAGGAGTTTGCTTACGATACAAAAATTGAGAGCGTCGGACACCTACATCCTGGAGCATACCAAGATCAATCGTCCAGTGCGTCGGGAGAAAAATTCGTGAGAACCAAGCCGTGGGATCTCATGCTGGCTATGGAAGGAATCACGTTGATGGCGGGAAGTGTTTCAAAAAGAAGCACGAAACGCGGGGGCAAAGCGGCGTTTCCATTCAGTGTAGAAGCGTCGTGGGGCGGATACAGCACCGCAAGCGGTACGGAAGCTGTGCTCAATGGCAAGAAAGAGTTAAACGACGAAGTCTGGCTTCCCATATGGGACAATCCTGCCACAATACACGATGTCAGGATGTTGTTCCGTAACGGACTGGCGGAAATGGGCAGCACAACGCCAAACAACGGAGTTGAGTTCGGGATCGCGGTCTTAAACCTTGGACGCGAGATCGGCGTGTCGGCATTTCAGAGATTTAGCATCTTAAAGAGGCGCGGAAAGGATCATTTTTCATGCCATGTTGGTAAAATTTTTGTGACCAATGATCAACGCACCGAGTTGTTGCTGGATTTGTACGGGTGGATTGCAGACATTCGTCTAAGAAGAAAACTGCCACCGTCAGTAGTTGGCCGCTTGGACAGACTTGACGACGCCATATTTGATTTTTGTTCGCGGCCGCACAAAGAAACGCTGCAAAAGGTGCTGATCGCCGTCGGAAAACTGGAACTACAGATAGGGCGTTCAAGGCTGCATAAAAGTTTGAAGTGCGTAGAACCCATAAAGATGATTTCATGCGGGTGGATCAAAGAATGCGAGCCAGGAACGTCATCGCCGGAATTTAGAATAGCTCTGGCTCTAGCGAGCATTCAAGAACCGTTTGAGTCCGCGCCGAACAAATCGTGCTTGATGCGCGAAAATGTTGAAGATGTAAAAAATGAGGGCGGGCCAGGACCCCGATGGCGCGATGAACGCAGAGCGGCAATAGGCCGGGGTGATTTAATCAACGACATGATGGCCATATTGCATAGACGACACGTTGATGGAAGCATTGCTGGGAATAACCACGTGCCGTTGAGTTCTAAGATATGTGCCACGACTAACGACATACGCCTGTTCCTGGGAGGTCATCTTGACTGTGATCTGATACGCGATCTAATGATCCCCCTCACATTCGTAGATTATTCCGGGGTTGATGCCGGTATCATACACGAACAATACGACTGGACCTGTACGGAACCACTTCCGGCGGCATACACAATTATAAAGTCAAACTTCCTGCCGGCGGAAAACTACAGTGAAACCAGTGCGTGCGGGATAAAACCCGTTGTGTTCAAGCCGAGCATAATCAGTACCCTAAAGGCCGGACAGGTAGAAAAGGCGTGTGATACTGCCCGCCAGCGCTTGCGAGCGGCGGGCTATGATATTGATAATCCTATGCGCGACTCATATTACGGCCATGCTCCTGTTGAAGCGCAAAGACTTCTAGCATCCATGCTAATTCCGATCCAGCCGCACGAAATAAAACGCTCATTGGAACGTTTTGTCAAGATGAAAGATCACCGTTGATGCGTAAACGGCCATGGTGACTTCGTCAGCTGGCGGAAATGGGGTAAACCAACATAGCCGGCGCTTCGATCAGCCGGCATGCGCCACGACAACGGCGAACCGGAGAGCTGATCGCTTGTCGCCAGAAGCGCATTGAACACCTTGCACGCGCCGGTCGCAGCGCTGGCGTTCGTGTGCGAAAGAGGGGGCAGCCGAGGCGTTCGCGGCCACGATGCGCATCCACGGCGGCACGAGGATCACGACGGGGCGCGGCCGGGCATGCCGTGCAGAATGCCGCACGGCGAGGCGGAGGCACTGCCAGACCGTGCTCCCTCGCCGCCAGATGCCCCCGCGTCGCGCCGGTCTTGCAGTGCGTGAGTGTGGGGAGCAGGGCGTGCCTGCGCTCAAGCTTGCGCCTGTTGCCGGGATCCGACGCGCCCGGGCCGCCGTCCCCGAACAGCGGGTCTTCTTCCCGCGCTCGATCCCCCTGATGAACAAAGGCGGCAGGCAGTTGAACTGCTTCCGCGTCCGTCCGGTGCGGGGCTTTGGGCGCTTGTCGTCTGTCAGGATGTCGTCCGGCGTCTCGAGTGTGTGCATGAGCCTGCGATCATTCCGCGCGAGCCTGGCTGTGGTGGTGGGCGACGCCCGGAGCACCACTTCGCCCTCCGCCATCGCCCTTAGCCGCTCGTTCTCGTTCGGGAGTATGGCCATATTCCGCTCGGCCGAGTTCGGTATGCCATAATATCGCGCGGGGGAGGTTTACCCTGTTGTGTGAGCTTGTGTCGACCAGATGGCGAATTGTTCATTACCCCCGCTGGGGCGCGTCCCCCGAGGCGAGTCGGCGTTGTCGCGGGGCATCTTTCTGGCCGTCTCGAAGCGGCCTCCCGGCGGAGTCGTACGCGCGGGCAAGCTCGCCGCGCCCGGATTTCCGTTCGGCCCCGCGCCGGCGGGCCGCCTCCAGCTCCACCTCCGGCTCCCGGCCCGCCCTGTCCCTGCCCGTGCCGTAGGGCCCGCGGGTGCGCGCAACGGCGGCCGGGTTGCGCCTTTTCGCGGGGCGAAGATCGGCCGGCCACGCGCCCGCGCGCCGCCGGACGGCGCGCCCGCGGCCCGCCGCGCCTTCGGCCTCCTGCGCGGCTACTGCGCGCGGTTGGCCCCGGGCCCGCGGCCGGCGCACTGCCCGCACAGCATCTTCTTGAAAACCAAAGCGCCCTTGGCCCGGAAGGCGCAGTTCCCGCATACGGTCTTCCCGCAGTCCTTGCAGCGGTGGCTGTGCGGGCCGAAAGGCTTCGGGGCGTGCGCCATGGCGCCGCACGAGTTGCACAGCAGGGCGGCCTTGCCCGCGTCCTTGCCGCATGCCCCGCACTCGTACATGTCCGACTCGGTGATCAGGGCCTCGCTTCCGTTCTGGACGAGCGTGCACTCGTACGATCTTTTCAGGAACTTCAGGCGCAGCTGGTACTTGGGCAGCAGCACCTTCCTGATGTCCGTGATCCGGACGCTCCTGGGCCCTATCTTGCAGGCCATCTTGCGCGGCGCCCCGTCCTGCCCGGCGCGCGGCGCCGCGGGCGAGTGCTTTCGGATCAGCCGCTCCGTGGCGATCCGCTTGGCCGACGCCCTGTCCACCGGGGACCTCTCCCTGACCACGGGGCACGCGACGGCCGGGATCCGCGACGGCTCGATCAGCCGCGAGCCCTTCAGCAGGAACGATGCCCGCGCGGGATCCATCGCGGAGCCGTCCATCGCGCTGATTACGTCGCGCACGCCGTGCTCGTGGACGGAGTGCATCGGCCCCGCGCCGGCGCCAAAATCCTGGTCGACGTCCGCCGTGACCACGTAGTGGGCCTCCAGCCGGAGGCCGGCCAGGGTCATCTCCAGCAGTTCCGCCGGCAGGCGCGGGGTGGCTTTCGACGGGGGCCAGCAGCTCGGTGAGCATGGCCCGGAGCCCCGCCGCGTCGGCCGCCGGAAGGCACAGGGCGGCGGGATCCCCCTTCCACGCCTCGAGCCTGATTCCCGCCCTTTGCGCCATTCCTGCCAGCCGGCCCATGTCCAGCAGCTCGATGGGAATCTCCCGCGAGATCTCCCTCGCGCACTCCCGCGCCTCCGCGGTGTACCTTCCCGTCGTGATCACCATCCCGCCGGCCAGCCCGTGGGTTATCAGCGCGGAGTGGAGCTTTTGCACTACGGGCCTCCCCACGGACGCGTTCGGCTGGTGCTTGCACTCGACTCCGGTCCTCCCGTCCCGCCCGTGCACGATCAGGTCCAGGCCGCCGTCGGCCACGCCGCCCTTCTGCTCGACCCTGCCCATTCCGGATCTGTCGAGTATCTCCCCGCACAGCCGCTCGAACTCGAACCCGCTGAGGGCATCGAGGTTCGCCGTTTCCGCGCGCCCCGTAGTAGCGCGGCCGCCGCGCCCCGGAGCCCCGCGCCCCGGAGCCCCGCGCCCCGGAGCCCCGCGCCCCGGAGCCCCGCGCCCCGGAGCCCCGCGCCCCGCCGGGCATCCTCCAGGACCGGGAGGCGCCGCCCCCGCTGCCGCGCCGCGCATCACGGCAACGGGGCGCCCCGGCCGGGCCAGCCGCCCGGATCCCGGCGCGGCGCCGCGGGTCTCGCAGGCGGGCCGCGCGGCGGCGGGCGGCTGCATGCCGCGCATCCCGCGGCAGGACTCCCGGAGCAGGCCCCGCCCCGCCCCGGGCGGCGGGGGAGGCAAGTTCATACCAAGTATGAGGCCACGCACCCGCTAGTCACGGGCGTGAAAGCGTCTTTGTTGATCCGGATTCGCGCCTGAGGAGTGGTGGTTGCCGACTTCGTACCCGAGCAGCGCATGAATGCTTAATAACGCACGGCGCAGGGCGTCGGCATGCGCGCCGCCGAGCTTGGAATCCAGATGCGCGGGCCCGGGAACCGGCGCGGCGGATGCGGGAGGCGGGCGGGCGGGGCGGCGGCCTTCGCCTCCCCGATGCCGCCCGGCCTAAGAACGGGCACGGCGGGGCGGGCGTGAAGGGCAGCGGGCGGGGCGGGGAACGGCCCCACGGCGGAAGCGGTTTCGGGCACGGGCGGGGCGGCGGCGGGAGCCCCGCGCCCCGGCGCCGCCCGCCGCCCGCCGCATTCCTGATCCTGTCCGTGGCCCTCCTTGCGGGCTGCGCCGCCGCGCCGCACGCGCACGCGGACGTCTACCACCCGGCAGCCGGCTTGACCCCGGTCGTCGCGGCCGAGCAGTCCGGCCCGACCAACGCCTCCACCATATGGTTCACGGTCGAGTTCGGCGGGAACGTCACCGGGTTCAACGCCAGCGGCGTCGCCGTGTCGGGGACCGCCCCCCACGGCGGCGTCGCCGGGTTCGCGGGCGGCGGCGCCTCGTACTCCTTCGCCGTCTCGCCCGAGTCCGACGGGACCATACTGGTCGACATACCGGCGGGCGCGGCGCTGGATGCGGCCGGAAACGCGACCGGCGCGGCGGGGCGGTTCCTGATAGTATACGACGGCACGCCGCCGGTCCCGGCGATCGCCCCCGCGCTGCAGGGCCCCGCCGGCCTGCGTGCCGTGCCGTTCACCGTGGAATTCGGCGAGCCCGTGAACGCCTCGACCCTGGACGCATCCGACATCGACGCCTTCCCGGGAGATGTGGAGAACCTGCGGTTCGCGCCGCAGCACGGCGCGGCCCTCGGCAGCCGCGGCTCGGGCGACGGCCGGTTCGCCTGGCCAAGCGGCGCCGCGGTCGACGGCGCGGGGAACGTCTACGTGGCCGACACGGGGAACCACCGCGTCCAGGTCTTTGACTCATTCTGGAACCATACCGCCACCATCGGCGCCTACGGCTCGGGCGACGGCCGGTTCTACCAGCCGGGGGGCATCGCGGTCGACGGCCCGACGGGCGCGATATACGTGGCCGACACGGGGAACCACCGCGTCCAGGTCTTCGATTCCTCCCTGAACCACACCGCCACCATCGGCGCCCACGGCTCGGGCGACGGCCGGCTCAACGGCACGTCCGGCGTCGCGGTCGACGGCGCGGGGAACGTCTACGTGGCCGACACGGGGAACCACCGCGTCCAGGTCTTCGATTCCTCCCTGGAACACACCGCCACAATCGGCTCTTTCGGCTCGGGCGACGGCCGGTTCTACCAGCCGGGGGGCATCGCGGTCGACGGCGCGGGGAACGTCTACGTGGCCGACACGGGGAACCACCGCGTCCAGGTCTTCGACTCCTCCCTGAACCACACCGCCACGATCGGCTCTTTCGGCTCGGGCGACGGCCGGTTCTACCAGCCGGGGGGCATCGCGGTCGACGGCGCGGGGAACGTCTACGTGGCCGACACGGGGAACCACCGCGTCCAGGTCTTCGACTCCTCCCTGGAACACACGGCCACCGTCGGCGCCTACGGCTCGGGCGACGGCCGGTTCTACCAGCCGGGGGGCGTCGCGGTCGACGGCCCGACGGGCGCGGCATACGTGGCCGACACGGGAAACCACCGCGTGCAGGCGTTCGATCCCGCGTACGCCTTTGACGTGGTAAACCCGGCCGTCGTGCGGAGCCTCGCGGTAAGCATGCCGGCCGGCCGCGTGCAGGACGCGGCAGGAAACGCCAACGAGGCCTCCAATATCGCGAGCATCGGCACAGGCGGGACGGGGCCGATCCCGGCCGTCGCGGCCGCGCTGCCGGGCCCGACCGGCGTCTCCGCGATCAACTTCACGGTAGACTTCGGCGAGAGCGTCACCGGGTTCGGGGCCCGGGACGTCGTTATTTCCGGCAACGCCTCGCACGGCGGCGTCGAAGGGTTCGCGCGCGCCAACGCCACGGCGTTCGCGTTCTCCGTCTCGCCGACGTCGGACGGGACCATACTGGTCGACATACCGGCGGGCGCGGCGCGGGACCTGGGAGGCAACCCCAGCAGGGCGGCGGAGCGGTTCCTGGTAGTATACGACGGCGCGCCGACCCCGGTCGTCTCGGCCGAGCAGCACGGCCCTGCCAACGCCACGATCCGGTTCACGGTGGAGTTCGGCGAAAACGTCACGTGGTTCGGGGCCCGGGACGTCGTTATTTCCGGCAACGCCTCGCACGGCGGCGTGGCCAACTTTTCCGGCTCGGGCGCCTCGTACGCGTTCTCCGTCTCGCCGACGTCGGACGGGACCATACTGGTCGACATACCGGCGGGCGCGGCGCGGGACCTGGGAGGCAACCCCAGCAGGGCGGCGGAGCAATTCTCCATAGTATACGACGGCGCGCCGACCCCGGTCGTCTCGGCCGAGCAGTCCGGCCCTACCAACGCCACCACCATATGGTTCACGGTGGAGTTCGGCGAAAACGTCACCGGATTCACGCCTGAAGACGTCGTCATTTCCGGCAACGCCTCGCACGGCGGCGCGTACGGCTTCGCGCGCGCCAACGCCACCGCGTTCACCTTTTCCGTCTCGCCCACGAGGGACGGGACCATACTGGTCGACATACCGGCGGGCGCGGCGCGGGACCTGGGAGGCAACCCCAGCAGGGCGGCGGAGCGGTTCCTGGTAGTATACGACGGCGCGCCGACCCCGGTCGTCTCGGCCGAGCAGTCCGGCCCTACCAACGCCACCACCATATGGTTCACGGTGGAGTTCGGCGAGAACGTCACGTGGTTCGAGGCGTGGGACGTCGTGCTTTCCGGCAGCGCGGCCCACGGCGGCGTGGCCAACTTTGCGGCCGCCAACGCCACGGCGTTCACGTTCTCCGTCTCGCCCACGAGGGACGGGACGATACTGGTCGACATTCCCGCTGGCGCGGCGGAAGATCTGGCGGGCAACCCCAGCAGGGCGGCGGAGCAATTCTCCATAGTATACGACGGCGCGCCGACCCCGGTCGTCTCGGCCGAGCAGTCCGGCCCTACCAACGCCACCACCATATGGTTCACGGTGAACTTCGGCGAGAACGTCACCGGGTTCGAGGCCCGGGACGTCGCCGTGTCGGGGACGGCATCCCACGGCGGCGTCGAAGGGTTCGCGGGCGGAAGCGCCTCGTACTCTTTCGGCATCTCGCCCGAGTCCGACGGGACGATACTGGTCGTCGTCCCGGCAAACGCGGCATGGGACGCGGCTGGCAACAACAACACCGCGGCGGAACGGTTTTTCATCGCGTACGACGGCACGCCCCCCGTCCCGGCGATCGTCCCCGCGCTGTCCGGCCCTACCAACCTGCGGACCGTGCCGTTCGCCGTGGAATTCGGCGAGCCCGTAAACGCCTTGACCCTGGACGCATCCGACATCGACGCCTCCTCGGGCGCGGTGAGGAACCTGCGGTTCGCGCCGCAGCACAACGCCACATTCGGTGCATACGGCTGGGGCTACGGCCAATTCGGAGACATGTCCAGCATTGCAGTCGACGGCGCGGGGAACATCTACGTGGCCGACACGAACAATTCCCGCGTCCTGGTATTCGACTCTGGAAACCACTCCGCCACCATCGGCTCTTACGGCCGGGACGACGGCCAGTTCAGCGATCCGCGCGGCGTCGCGGTCGACGTCTCAACGGGCGCGATATACGTGGCCGACACGGGGAACCACCGCGTGCAGGTCTTCGATTCCTCCCTGGAACACACGGCCACCGTCGGCTCCTACGGCCGGGGCGACGGCCGGTTCTACCAGCCGCGCGGCGTCGCGGTCGACGGCGCGGGGAACGTCTACGTGGCCGACACGAACAATTCCCGCGTGCAGGTCTTCGACTCCTCCCTGGAACACACGGCCACCGTCGGCTCCTACGGCTCGGGCGACGGCCGGTTCTACCAGCCGCGCGGCGTCGCGGTCGACGGCGCGGGGAACGTCTACGTGGCCGACACGGGGAACCACCGCGTCCAGGTCTTCGACTCCTCCCTGAACCACTCCGCCACAATCGGCTCTTTCGGCTCGGGCGACGGCCGGTTCTACCAGCCGGGGGGCATCGCGGTCGACGGCGCGGGGAACGTCTACGTGGCCGACACGGGGAACCACCGCGTGCAGGTCTTCGACTCCTCCCTGAACCACTCCGCCACCATCGGCTCTTCCGGCTGGGGCGACGGCCGGTTCTACCACCCGCATGGCGTCGCGGTTGACGGCCCGACGGGCGCGATATACGTGGCCGACACGGGAAACTCCCGCTTCCAAGTGTTCGATCCCGCGTACGCCTTCGACGTGGCAGACCCTGCCGGCGGGCAGAACCTCACGGCAAGCATGCCGGCCGGCCGCGTGCAGGACGCGGCCGGAAACGCCAACGAGGCCTCCGATGCGGCGAGCATCGGCATAGACAGGACCAGACCGACCACGACCGTCTCGGCCGCGCAGTCCAGCCCGACCAACGCCTCTACGATCCGGTTTACGGTGAACTTCAGCAAGCCCGTCACGGGGTTCGAGGCCCGGGACGTCGCCGTGTCGGGGACCGCCCCCCACGGCGGCGTTGAAGGGTTCGCGGGCGGCGGCTCCTTGTACTCTTTCGGCGTCTCGCCAACGGGAGACGGGACCATACTGGTCGACATAGCCGCCGGCGCGGCTCAGGATGCGGCTGGCAACAACAACACCGCAGCGGGACGGCTCGCCATAGCGTACGACGGCGGCCCGACCCCGGCCGTCTCGGCCGCGCAGTCCAGCCCGACCAACGCCCCCACGATCCGGTTCGCGGCCGAGTTCGGCGAGAACGTCACCGGGTTCGAGGCCCGGGACGTCGCCGTGTCGGGGACGGCATCCCACGGCGGCGCAAAAAACTTCGCGGGCGCGGGCGCCTCGTACTCGTTCGAGGTGTCGCCCACGTCGGACGGGACGATACTGGTCCACATACCGGCGGGCGCGGCGCGGGACGCGGCGGGTAGCGGCAGCAGGGCGGAATGGTTCTTCATCACGCACGACGGCACGCCCCCGGTACCGGCGATCGCTCCCGTGCTGCCGAGCCCCGCCGACCTGCGGACCGTGCAGTTCGCCGTGGGATTCGGCGAGCCCATGGGCGCCTCGGCCATGGACGCATCTTACATCGACGCCTCCTCGGGCACGGTGCGGAACCTGCGGTTCGCGCCGCAGCACAACGCGACGTTCGGCTCCCACGGCTCGGGCGACGGCCAGTTCAACGACACGTCCGGCGTCGCGGTCGACGGCGCGGGGAACGTGTACGTGGCCGACACGGGGAACCACCGCGTCCAGGTCTTCGACTCTTCCCGGAACCACTCCGCCTCCTTCGGCTCTTACGGCCGGGGCGACGGCCAGTTCAGCGATCCGCGCGGCGTCGCGGTCGACGGCGCGGGGAACGTGTACGTGGCCGACACGGGCAACCACCGGGTGCAGGTCTTTGACCCCAACTGGAACCACTCCGGTACTATCGGCCCTGGCCGGGGCGACGGCCGGTTCTACCACCCGCATGGCGTCGCGGTCGACGGCGCGGGGAACGTGTACGTGGCCGACACGTACAACAGCCGCGTCCAGGTCTTCGACCCCGAATGGAACCACTCCAGTACCATCAGCTCTTTCGGCTGGGGCGAGGGCCGACTTTATTACCCGCGCGGCGTCGCGGTCGACGGCGCGGGGAACGTCTACGTGGCCGACACGTACGGCAGCCGCGTCCAGGTCTTCGACTCCTCCCTGAACCACACCGCCACCATAGGATCCTACGGCCAGGGCGACGGCCGGTTCAGCTACCCGTACGGCGTCGCGGTCGACGGCGCGGGGAACGTCTACGTGGCCGACACGTACGGCAGCCGCGTCCAGGTCTTCAACTCCTCCCTGAACCACGCCGCCACCATAGGATCCTACGGCCAGGGCGACGGCCGGTTCTACCAGCCGGGGGGCGTCGCGGTCGACGGCGCGGGGAACGTCTACGTGGCCGACACGTACAACAACCGCGTCCAAGTGTTCGATCCCGCGTACGCCTTCGACGTGGCAAATCCGGCCGGCGTGCAGAGCCTCACGGCAAGCATGCCGGCCGGCCGCGTGCAGGACGCGGCCGGAAACGCCAACGAGGCCTCCAATATCGCGAGCATCGGCACAGACAGGACGGGGCCGACCCCGGTCGTGGAAGCCGCGCAGCGCGGCCCTGCCAACTCCACGACCATCAACTTCACGGTGAACTTCGGCGAGAACGTCACCGGGTTCGCTCCTGAAGACATCGTTATTTCCGGCAACGCCTCGCACGGCGGCGCGTACGGCTTCGCGCGCGCCAACGCCACGGCGTTCACCTTTTCCGTCTCGCCCACTAGGGACGGGACCGTACTGGTCGACATACCGGCGGGCGCGGCGCGGGACCTGGCGGGAAACCCCAGCGAGGCGGCGGAGCAGTTCTCCATAGTATACGACGGCGCGCCGACCCCGGTCGTGGAAGCCGCGCAGTCCGGCACGACCAACGCCACCACCATATGGTTCACGGTAAACTTCGGCGAGAACGTCACGTGGTTCGAGGCCCGGGACGTCGTGATTTCCGGCAGCGCGGCCCACGGCGGCGTGGCCGACTTCGCGGCCGCCAACGCCACGGCGTTTGAGTTCTCCGTCTCGCCGACGTCGGACGGGACCGTACTGGTCGACATACCGGCGGGCGCGGCGGAAGATCTGGCGGGCAACCCCAGCAGGGCGGCGGAGCGATTCTCCATAATATACGACGGCGCGCCGACCCCGGTCGTCTCGGCCGCGCGGTACGGCCAGGCCAGTTCCGCGACGATCAACTTCACGGTGAACTTCGGCGAGAACGTCACCGGGTTCGCTCCTGAAGACATCGTTATTTCCGGCAACGCCTCGCACGGCGGCGCGTACGGCTTCGCGCGCGCCAACGCCACCGCGTTCACCTTTTCCGTCTCGCCCACGAGGGACGGAACCATACTGGTCGACATACCGGCGGGCGCGGCGCGGGACCTGGGAGGCAACCCCAGCAGGGCGGCGGAGCGGTTCCTGGTAGTATACGACGGCGCGCCGACCCCGGTCGTGGAAGCCGCGCAGCGCGGCCCCACCAACTCCACGACGATCGACTTCACGGTGGAGTTCGGCGAGAACGTCACCGGGTTCGCGCCGGACGACGTCGTGATTTCCGGCAACGCCTCGCGCGGCGGCCCGGCCAACTTTTCCGGCTCGGGCGCATCGTACTCGTTCGGGGTGTCGCCCGCGAGGGACGGGGCGATACTGGTCGACATACCGGCGGGCGCGGCGCGGGACCTGGAAGGCAACCCCAGCGCCGAGTCGGGGCGGTTCTCCATCATGTACGACGGCACCGCCCCCACGGTACTGTCCGCCGCGATCACCGGCCCCAACCAGATAACCGTGCGGTACAGCGAGCCCGCGGGCGCGGGGATCTCGGCGTACGGCGCGGCCACCGTGGGCGGCGCGGCCCGCGCGAGCGGCGCCGCGCACGGGGGCGGCACGGGCGTCCACACGATAGCATTCGCCGGCGATGCCGCCGCGCGCAACGCCACGGGCGCCCTCGCCGTGAACCGGACCGCCGTGACGGACCCCGCGGGCAACGCCCTCGACCCCGGGCCGGACGACCTGCCGGCGCCGGAGGGCGGCTTCCGCGTGTACGCGGTGGGCGCGGTCTACCCGCAGGTGCTCGCGGACGGCCAGGGCCCCTCGCTTGTAAGCGCCCTGCTCGACCTGACCGCGGGAGAGAACGGCCGGCTCGTCCTGGAGTTCGACGAGGCTGCGGCCGCGCCCGACGCGCAGTCGTTCGGGGGCAGCGTAAATGTGGCGACCGCCAACGGGACGATCTCGCTGCGCGCCGGCGACGTCCCGTCCGTGTCGTCGGGCCACGCGGGGGACCGCGCGTTCGGGCTGGACCTGTCGGGCGCCGCGCGGGTGCGGCTCAACGCGGCCGACCTGGAATCGGCCACCATATCGCTGCCGGCCGGCTTCGTGTCGGACGTGCGCGGCAACGCCTACGCGGGGAACGACCCGCCGGCCGTCCCGCTGGGGTACGTGCAGGATCCGACCCCCCCGCGCCTCGTCAAGGCGACGGTGAACCTGGCGCAGGGCGCCGGGGCGGGGCGCCTCACCCTCGTGTTCAACGAGGCGGCGACGGCGCCGGATCTGCGGCGGCACGCGGGGGATTCCGGGACCAGCAGCTCCGCCGCCCCCGCGGCGGCCCTCTCCGCCGGCGACATTACGTCCGTCGAGCGCGGCCGGACGGGGGACAGGGCGTTCGGGCTGCTCGTGTCCGACGCCAAGCGCGAGGAGCTCGGCGGGGCCGGGCCCGACGCCCTGGCGTCCGCCACCGTGTCGCTGCCGGCCGGCTTCGTGTCCAACGGGCGCGCCGGCTCCGCGCCGGCCGCGGCCCCCCTCGAGGCCGGGCGCGACTCCGCCGGCCCGTCGTTCGTGCGGGCCTTCGTCTCGGGAAACGACTCCGTCACCGTGGTCTATACGGAGCCGGTGCTGACCGTCCCGGCCCACTATACCGGGATGGCGGTGGACGGCAGCGCGGTGGCGGGGAACAGCGGCGGCGCCTCCGCGGCGGCCGCGTTCGGGAGCAGCGTCACAGTGTCGTGGAACGCCGGCGCGGGAACGGCCGCCTCGGCCGGCTCTGTGGCGGAGTTCGGCCTGTCCGGGAACGTCACCGACTCCTTCGGGAACCCGCTGGCGAACCCCGGCCCAAAGTCCACCGGGGAGCGGGAGGCCGGCAAGCGGCACGTGCAGGTGGGGGTCCTCGCGCGGGGGCCGGGCGACCCCTCGGCGTGGGCGGCGCGGCTGGGGGCCGAGGCCTTCAACGACCTCGCGGCGGCGCGCGGGCACGCGTTCCTGCTCGACGTCTCGGAATACGACGTGCCGGCCGGCGCGTCCGGGGCCGCCGCCGAGGCGGTGCTCCGGGACGCGCACGATAACGGGCGGGGGCCCGTCCTGTACGTGGGGCCGGCCTCTGACCGCGCCCTGCGGGGAATGGCGGGGTACGCCGCGGAGAACGGCATTACCCTGGTGTCGCACTCGTCCGCGGCGCGCCCGCTGGCCGTGGAGGGGGACGGCGTGTACAGGCTGGAGCCCGGCGCGGCGCACATGGCGAAGGCCCTGGCGCACGCGGTGGCGCGGGGCGGGTTCGATGCCGTGGTCCCGGTGGCGCAGGCCGGCCTGCGCGGCCAAGAGTACGGCCTGCTGGGGCCGCTCGAATCGTACCTGGCGCCGCTCGGCATACATGTAGGCCGGCCCGTCGAGTTCGCGGGGGGAGGGGGCGCCGCCGGATCCGTGGAGGCCGCCGTGGCGCGGGCGGCGGGGAACGGGAGCGGCAGGAGCGTGGCCGTCGTGTACTTGGGCTCGGACTCGGGGTTCGCGGAGATCGCCGGGGGCGCGCGGGCGGGCGGCCCCGCGCGGGAGGCCGCGTGGTTCGCGGCCGGCGGCGCGGGCGCGGGGGCCGGCGACGGGCTGGCCGCCTCCCCCCTCATAGCGTCGGACGCGGCGGCCGTGCGGCTGGCCAGGGACACGCGGCTGTCGGCGGTGCAGTTCGCCGTGGAGCGCAGCGCCGCGACGGACCGCATAGACCGCATCACGGGCGCGCCGCCCGGCTCGCCCACGCCGGCGTACGCCGCGTACGAGGCCGCGCGGGCGATAGGCGGCGCCGTGGCGCTGGCCGGGGGCGACCCGTCGGGAGCGGGCGCGCGCGTGATAGAGGCGGCCGCCCTGGACGGCGGCCCGCTCGGGCGCATCGGCCTGGACAGGTACGGCGACCTGCGGCTTCCGATAACGTACGGCGTGTGGTCGGTCTCGAACGCATCGGCGGGGTGGGAGCGGGCCCCCGGGCTGCTCCGCGGGATAGACACGTGCGAGATAAAGCTGGAAAAGCCGTCGCTGGCCCTGCCCGACCTGTCCCCGGGGCGGACTAGCGGGCCGGCGAGGCAGACCATAACCAACACGGGGACGGTGCCGATGCCGGACGTGTCCGTCTCGGGCGGGGACTGGGTGCTGTACGGGCTCGGCGGGACGCCCACGGGGGGGACGCTGCCGCCCTCGCTCACGGAGATGTCGGCGGGCCCGGCAGGGTTCGCCCCGCTGGCGGAGGGCGCACACGTGCGGGGCGGGACCCCGGCGGGCGGCTCCGTGGGCGTCGACTTCCGGCTGGACCTGACGGGGGTGCCCGAGCTCGACGCGGCCTACATCTCCCAGACCGTCACGTACGGGATCAACTGCTAGCCGGGCCGATGCCGGGCGGCGGTCCCGCGGCGGGGCGGGGGCCGGACCGGGAAGGCGCGGGCGGCGGGATCCGCAGCGCCGGCCCGGGGCAGCTTTCGGGCGCGGCCGGCAAGCGGACGTGAGTCCACACCCCGCCGCGTGCATCGGAGTTAATAAGGCCAATCGGCGCATGGGGGATCATGGCGGCGTATGCGATGACCGTCTCCGGGAATACCACAGACAAGCTTGGAGTCAAGCTGTACGACAAGGTGTCGGACGTCATAGCAGAGCTGATCTCCAACGCATACGACGCCGATGCGGAGAACGTGACGGTGCGCGTCCCAACAGGAAAGGTGCTGGCATCCCGCAAGGGCGGCGTGATCCGCGATCTCGGGCACGTGATCACCGTGGAGGACGACGGCCACGGCATGGATCCAGACGAAGCCGACAAGTTTTACCTGAAAGTCGGGACGGATCGAAGAACGGACGGGCGCCGCGGAGGCGGGGGGGCCAGATCCCCGAAAAAAAACCGGGCCGTCATGGGCAGGAAGGGGATAGGAAAGCTTGCGCCGTTCGGGATATGCAAAAAGATCGAAGTCCGGTCGGCCGGAGGCCCCAAGGGAGAAAACGGGTACAGGATTTCGCATTTTGCCATGTGTTACGACGACATGGTAAAAGACATCGATGCCAATTACGAGCCAATACCGTGCAGCGAAGACCGCCGCTGGTCACCGACGCCCGGAACGAGGATAATAATGTCGGACTTTCTCACCGGGAGGATACCCGACAGCGACACGCTTGCGAGCCAAATCACCCGGAAGTTCAGCCTGGGGCTGCCCGACTTCCAAATCGCCGTGCACGACACGGAATCAGGGCAGGAGATCAGCATCGCGGACATGAAAATAGACATCGCCGAAGGCACAAAAATCGCCCTGGACGAGGAACTCGATGCCGGCGGGCAAAAGCTCCGCGTTGCGGGGTGGGTCGCATATTCCAAGCATCCGTACAAAAACGAGGAGGTGGCGGGAATCCGCATCTACGCGAGGGGAAAGCTGGCGGCAGTAACCAGAGACTTTGGGCGCAAGGCGGGATTCGCGGGCGAACACAGCATGCGCTCATACCTCGTGGGCGAAATGCGCGCAGACTGGCTCGACGGCGAAGAAGATCTGATAGCCAGCGACAGGCAGGACATACTGTGGTCGTCCGACAAGGGCGAGGCGTTTAAAGAGTGGGGGCAGAAAGTCGTAGGACGGCTCGGGCGAGATGCCGAAAAAGCCGTGCGAAACGCAACATACCGCACGTTCGCGGACAAGTCGAACTTCGAGCAGAAGGCCAAAGAGCGGTTCAAGGACAAGGAGGTCTACGAAGCGGCGACGGCCGTGGGAAGGGCGGTCGGAAGAATTGCCGACAGGGGCATGCTGGACAACGCCGAATGCGTGGACGGCCTGCTGGAACTGATCCTGGCCGTCGCGCCAAGCAAGATGCTGGTGGACAAACTCGCTCTTATAGCGGACGACGAAAGCCCGCATGCCCTCAGGATCATGTCGTCGCTTTTTGGCGATGCTAAAACCGCCGAAACGGCGTGGATGGGCCAGATTGCAGATGCCAGGGTGCGCGCCCTGAACAAGCTCGAGAATGCGATAAGGGGCGATCCCGACCCCGCCGGGATCGAGTTGCAGAAGATACTGGAAGAGGCCCCGTGGCTGATCAACCCGCAGTGGACCGTATTGCAGTCAAACCAAAACCTGGAGAATTTCAGGAAAGCGTTTCAGGCGTGGTATAAAAAAACGCGTCACGTTGATATCACAACAACCGCCATAGGCCGCGCAAACAAGAGGCCCGACTTTGTCTTGATGTCCGCATTCCGCGTGATCGAGGTGGCCGAGATCAAAAAACCTGGGCACGTTCTGGTCGACGAAGAATTTGAAAGGCTCCACGGATACGTGAGGGCGATAGACGAGTTCATATCAGCAAACCCGGAAATAGCAAAAGTGGACGACCGGTGCCACGTGACGCTCGTTTGCGACAGCAAGAACGTAAAAGGCCTCGCGGAAAGCGCGTACGATCACCTGGTGGATGGAAAGCAGTTAACGCAAATCACGTGGGAGGAGCTTTTGTCGGGGGCCAGAAACGCGCACGAAGACTTTCTCAGTTGCGACAAACAGGAAAACCGCGCGGATCGGGCATGATGCCGGGGCAAGTTCCGGGCCGCGGCTCGTCCCGCATGGGACCGCCGGGGCAGAACTCGCGGCTAACGGACATCCGCCGATCCAGTAAGTCCTAGGTGTAGATTTTTGGCGCAGGCTCGCGCCGCCCGCGGCAAACACAGTAGATAAGCACATCACGCGGCAATCCCCGGCCGGCGCGCCCGGCGGATGCCGGCTTCGACGCCGCGGCAAGCGGGGGCGCCGCGCGGGAGCCGGATCGGCTTTTGCGCGGGGCGGCGGGGCGGCGCGGGACGGCGGGGCGCGCCGCAAAAAAAAAAAAACGGGGGCGCGGCGGGCCGCGCGCGGGAGGGAGCGCGGCCGGCGGGGAGGCCCCGCGGCCGGCGCATCTCGAATTCCAGCGGTCTGGCGGGCTCCGGATCCCCGGGCGCCGCCCGGCGCTACTTGCCCCTGTCTATGACGAACGATCCCAGGGCCACCACGATGCCCCCGACGAACATGCTCGCGGTCAGCTTTCTCCCGCTGCCGCGATCCGCCGCGTCGGCGGCGAACCTGGCGATCCTCCACAGGTTGTACGCGAGGAGCGGCACGAAGAAGAGCAGCAGCCGCAGGACGATCGAGTTGCTGGTCGTGATTCCCGTGATGCCCTTGACCACCTTGATCCCCGTCTCTATCCCCCACCGCTTGCGGTATTCCTCTGGGATCGACTCGATCGCGGCGTCGGCATCCTCGACCCGCATGTTGGTGGCGAACACGACGTACCTCGACACCGCGTCGCCGTCGCCGCCGCCGTCCTTGCCTTTCCCCTTGCCTTTCCCCTTGCCTTTCCCCTTCCCCTTGTTCGCGGCTTTTTTCACTATGAGCAGGGTGAACGTCACGCTCCTGCCGCCGGCGCCGCGCATCGTGTATTCCACGGCCCGCGGCAGCTTTCCCTCGTCGTGCTCCCTTATGAGGCGCTTGACCCTCGCGTTCTTGAGCATCGGCATGATCCACCTGTTCCCCTTCAGCCCGGCCGCCAGCATGCAGCCCACGTTGCAGAACCCGCGGTCCAGCAGCAGCAGCTCCGGCAGCACCCCGGCCCTGGCGGCGGCCGCCAGTATCGCCAGCATGATGCTTTCCAGCTTGCAGCCGCGGGGGAACCGCTTGACCTTGAGCATGACGTTCGCGTCCTCGCCGATGCCGTGGAGCAGCGCGTACGAGATGGCCGTGGACGTCCCCCCGCGCGGGCGGGAATCCCGCGTGTGCTCCTCCAGTTTCTCGCCGTGGTACCCGTAGTCGGTGATGTCGATCGCGCCCTTCGCCACGCCGGGCTTCATCCCGGACCGGCCGGCCGCCCGGACGGTGCTGCCCAGCTTTTTGTTGCAGCACCCGGCCACTTTTCCCTCGCCCACGACGCGGATGGACGACCTGGTGAGATCGGAGTTCGGGACGCGCTTCGGCTTCGCGCCGGACCCGCATTCCTCCGCGGCCGCCTCCGCTGCCCGCCGCATCGATCTCGTGGCGGCCTCTATGGAGGATTTCTCGAGCCCCGCCTTCATCACCACGCGCGCGAAGTCGGCCGGCCCGTACACCGCGTTGTGCCTCTTCCCCGTCCCTATGCCCAGATCCCCGAACAACTTTCCCATGAACTTCGCCGCGGGGCGGGAGATCTGCTGCGCGTCAGGGCCGTTTGGCGTCGCCATCGCCGAGATCTGAAAACTTGTCTATATAGATCTTTGCATCGCGCGGCAGTTTCGGGCGGCGCGGGCCCGCGCCCAAAAATCTACACCTGGGATCTACTGGATCGACGTGTTTGCCGGCGCGGGATGCGCATCGCTTGGCTTCCGCCAAGAAGGATTCCGCATAGCCGCCAGTAGATCCTAGGTGTTGATTTTGAGCGCGGCCCCTGCGCGGCCCCGGACCGTCACCGCCCGCGCGAGGCGTCCGATCCGGGCGGCAAGCGCTAGGCCCCGCCGGGCGCGCGAGCCGCGCAACGCCGGGCGCTCCGCGAATGCACAGGGGGCGCATCCGTGGGCGCGCCTCCCGCGCGGGGCCCGCCGCGAGCGTACGCGGAGGCCGTGTAGCCGCGCGACGACAGGCCGCCGCCGGCGCGGTTGCGCCGGGTC
Organism: uncultured Candidatus Cenarchaeum sp.; assembly: GCA_958295735.1. Taxonomy (GTDB): domain Archaea; phylum Thermoproteota; class Nitrososphaeria; order Nitrososphaerales; family Nitrosopumilaceae; genus Cenarchaeum. The sequence continues at coordinate 1,130,884 of OY282369.1, read as the reverse complement.
GTGGAGGCGGCGCCGTGAGATGCGCCGGGCAGGCGCAGAAGATCGGGCGACGAGCGGCTGGAAACGCTGGCGGCCGGGATCGGGATGACCATGCCCGTCCTGCTCGCGTTCCCTGTGAATCCGGGGCGGGCCCGACCGACAACTCCCCGGGGCGCGCCCTGCGCCGCGCCGCGCCGTTCCGCAGGACAAGCGGGCAGATCAAGGGCGGCCCGGCGGCCGCGAGGCGCATGCCCGGCTTCGTGGCGCGCGTCCCTCAAGGCTCGCGCCAAGAGCGTGGCCGCGGAAGCGGCAAAGCTGATCTGGGCGGAGCCCCGCGCCCCCGATCCGCGCGCGCAAGAGGAGCGCTGACCTCGCACGCCCGTGCGTATGGGGTCACGCACTCGCTAGTCACGGGCGCGAAAACGACCTCGTTGAACCGGATTCACGCTTGCGGAGCGGGGGTTGCTGACCTCGCACGCCCGCGCCCGCCATACAAATAATAGGATTGCCGGCCGGGCGCGCGCGTGGAGCCGCGCGACATGCCGGAAAGCGCGAAGGGCTCCGCCACGATCGAGGTGTACGGGCTGGGGTACATCGGGCTGCCCCTGGCCGTCCGGCTGGCCTCGGCCGGCTGGAAGGTGAGGGGGATAGACACGAGCGCGGGGCGCCTCGCCCGCCTGGCCGCCGGCGAGCTGCTGGGCTCGGAGGCCGGCTTGAAGCGCGACTTCGGGACGGCCAGGGAAGCCGGCAGGCTGGACCTGGACGGGAAGGGGCGCGCCGGCGGCCCCGCGAAGGTCGGGTTCGTCTGCGTCCCCACCCCCGCGGCCGAGGGCGCGCGGTCCGACGGGTTCGTCAGGTCCGCGGCGGGGGAGTTCCTGGGCACGGCGGGCAGGGGGGACGTGCTTATACTGGAGAGCAGCCTGGAGGTCGGGACGACCGAGGGGATCCGGGATCTCGCCGAGTCCCGGGGGCACTCGGTGGGGGACGGCCTGGGGCTGTGCTACTGCCCCGAACGGATCGACCCCGCGAACAAGGAGTGGGGGATAGAGAACATACCGCGCGTCATATACTGCTCGGACGACCGGAGCTTCCGCATCGCAAAGGAGGTGTACGCGGACGTGAACGGGGGCAACCTGGCCAGGGTGGCGTCCCCGAGGACCGCGGAGGTGGTAAAGTCGTTCGAGAACGCGTTCCGGCTGGTCAACATATCGCTGGCCAACGAGCTGGCCGTCCTCTGCGACAGGCTGGGGATAAGCGCCGCGGACGTGATCGGCGCGGCCTCCACCAAGCCCTTCGGCTTCATGCCGCACTACCCGGGGGCGGGGGCCGGGGGCCACTGCATCCCGAAGGATCCCAGGTTCCTGCTGCGGTCGGCCGAGAAGGCCGGCGCGGAGTTCGCCACCATAAAGCACGCGCTCAGGATCAACTCCGCCATGCCCGGCTACGTGGCCGCCGCCGTCGATGCTGTGCTGGGGGAGTGCGGCCTGGAAAGGACCGCCATAGTGTCCGGCCTGTCCTACAAGCGGAACATAGAGGACATGAGGGACTCGGCGGGGTTCAAGGTGGCCGCCGCCCTGGCGTCCAAGGGGATCCGCGCGCTGGGGCACGACCCGCACTTCGACCCCGCGCACGAGGAAAAGTACCTGGCAGAGAACGGCCTGGAGCGGCTGGGCTTCGAGGTGCTGGACGGCCTGGGCGACGGGAACTTGGAGGGTATCTCGTGCCTGTGCATAGTGCAGCACCACGATGCCACGCGGGGCCGCATAGCGGAGATCTACAGGGAGTCCAAAGTCCCCGTCATATACGACTGCCAGCGCTTGATAGCGGAGGATCCGCGCTCGAAGACGCTGCTGGTGTCCCTGGGGTAGCGGGCGGGGGCGCGGGCCTGGACGGGGAACCTACGATCCGGGCGCAATGGGGCGGGATCTACTGGCATGAAGCGCGAGCCGATCGCGGCTGCAATCTGGAGCGCCGGGCCAATCGGGGGCCGCCGTCCGTACACCTGCGCGTGCTCCGGCAGGATCGACGCCTGCGCGCGTCTGGGGCGCGACATTTGGGGGAAATTCCTTGCAGGCGCGAGGGGCATGGCGCGTCACTCCGCGGCGTGGTGTCAGCTATCTTCCGCCGCTAGGCGTGAACATGGATCAGGGAAGACGTTTTCGCGCCTGCGACTAGCGGGCGTGCGACTTTGCACGCCTCACAACCCGATCTAAAAATTCGCCGATAGGAAAAGGAACGCAACCCTGATTTTTCTTCCGAAGCATCTGCATAAACTCGATCGCCGCGATCACTTTTGATTTTTTATCGACTTTATCATATATGTCGGGATCGATCTTTTCCATAAGCGCTTCGAGATCGCCCTTTATGAGGTAGATGGGCCCTTCGCCATCGACTCCGTCTTTGGAAATCCATGATGCTTTGTAGCGTTTGAGCGGGTTTTTTTCCGCATCTTCGTCTGCCAAGATCACCCACTGGATGTCGTATTCGTCCAGCTGTCTCATGTACGACGGGAAGCCACTTTTGCTGCCCACGCTGACAACGGCTATGTTGTTAAGCGGCAGGTCGTATTTGGGATCTTTGGCCTCCATGACGCTTGCTAGTTCTAGCAGGGCACGATCGGATTTGCCTTCTACTAGGATAACGCACTCGGCGAAAAACACCTCCGGGTTGTTCTTGAGCACAATCCCGACATGATCGTTCCCGTCCTGCCCTGTTGCGGCCCCGGCTTGGAAGGGTTTGCTTTGCTTGTCAATGTTTCTAACGTATATTATGTCGGCATCTTCGCGAAGCAGCTCGTAGCGCAAGAGATCCGGGGAGTGGGTCACTACCAGTATCTGGTTGTCCGAGTTCTGCCCGCCCATCATGTCCACGACGGCTTGGAGCATTGTGGGGTGCATGTTGATCCCCGGCTCGTCCAGCATCACTATGGAGTTCTTGGTGCCATAGACGGCCGCCAGCATGTAGACCACGCCGCGTGCTCCTGAACTCACCCGTGCTAGCGGCAAGTGTTCCTGCAGATTTTTGTCTACGACCGCTATGTGCGGCCTCGGAACCGCCGTGCGAATTGTCGACGATTTTTCGAGGACGTGATGCTTTAAGATCGGCTCGATAGTCAATCTTTGGGCATCGAACAATTGCTCAAACTGCTTTTTGATCGTCTGGTAGAGTTCCGTCTCCGATCGTCTTGGTGAATTTTTCAGGCTAAATAGAAACTGTGCAATGTTGCTCCCGTCGTGTTTCAACACGCTTGCATGTGCCAATCCATCAGCTTGCAGCCGATCTATCAACGCGAGGTTGTATTTGTGCCCGAAGTCATTTTCTTGATGTACGGGAAGCGAAAGGCGCCGGAAAGTCTTCTCGACATTGTCCTGCAAGAGGTTTCTATTTTCTGTAGCGTGCACGATCCCCCTTGTCAGGATCGTACCAAGCACTCGTGGAAGACTGATCGCCGCGCTCTCGTCGATCCCCAAATAACTCACCAGATTCTGCATTTTTAACCGCAATTCAGGATCTAGCCCGTCTAGACTTTCTAAGATTCGTGAAACTGGTCTGTGGGCTGCGTTGTCTGGGCCGCTAAAAAACAACGCGGCACCCTCCTTCGGATCTCCGTCCTCAAAAATGCGCGTCACGAATTCGTTGAGCTGTATGGTAGTGGCAGAATTCTTAGTGTAAGGACGCTCATCGTAGGGCACCACTTCGAAGTACGTGTCGTTTAACCGGCCTTTGCATCCAAACCCACATTTTGGGAACTGTATCTCCACGCCTGCACTGTCGCCCGATCCGTCGTGAATTTTATCCCACGCAACATTAACTGTTATCCTGTCCAAGTAACCCGCAATTTTTTTTCGGCTGTGCATGTGGATCATTCGCAATCTGGGGTTGTTGTCTTCTCTACACGCAAAAACATCTACGAGTCTGTCCGCCTCGGTCGGTGACAGGGAGATCTCTGCACTGATGCTTGATTTGTCGACCAACTGTGACATCTCTGAAGATAGCAGACGCTTCCCATGGTAAAATGCGTCTGCAAGGATGCGTATGATCCGGAATATGTTTGATTTGCCCGCGTTGTTGGGACCAACTACGACGGTGCGGTTTGAAAGCCGCACTGTAGATTCTGCCGCGTATGAAAACAGTCCTGCGAAAGTCAATTTTTCCAGACGCACCATTGCCAATGAGCAACTTGCATTGCCACTATAAAAGTTTGCGCCGCCGCACCTGGTACGAGGTCAGCACCCCCCGCTCCTCAGGCGTGAATCCGGATCGACGGAGTGGCTTTCACGCCTGTGATTGGAGGGTACGTGACCTCATACCGCACCTGGTGTGGACTCACGTCCACTTGCCAGCCACGCCTGATGGGGGGCCGCCACGCAGGCAAGCAGTGCGCCGGCAGGCGCGGGGCTGCCGTAGCAAACACAATTAAGAAATGGAATATTCGACAATCCGCGGCCCGCACGCCCGGCGGATCCCGGTTTTGCGCGCGGTCGCGGCGGGCCGGACCACCGCGCGGGGGGCGGATCGGGCCTTTGCGGGGCGGCGGGGCGCGGAACGGCCGGCATCGCCGCGGAAAAGCGGCGCGGAAGGCGGGGCGCGCGGGAACGGGGGCGGCGGGCGGGGCGCCGCGGTCACCACGTCGGGCAGCCGAACAGCCTGGCGGGCTTCAGTTCCCCCGCGCGGAACGTCCCCCGCGCGGACTTTTCCATCTCGTCCAGCGTCCTGAAGATCTTGCCGGCGAGCGCGCGCTTGATCACCCCCCGCTGCATCTCTGTGGGGTTGAGCTCCGGCGCGTGCGGCGGCAGGTACTCCAAAATTATGTCCCCGTCGAGGGATTCCAGGTACTTTTTGGCCTTCGCCGACTCGTGGTACGACGCGTTGCCCGCGAACATCGGCACCTTGCCGAATTTCTTGTGGACGCGCCCCGGGAAGTCTATGTAGTTGCCGGCGTTCGCCTTGCGGCAGGACTCGTAGAAGAACACGCCCGCGGCCAGGATCCCGAAGATCTGCATCTTCTCCCGCGTCGGGCAGGAGCGGGACAGGGCGGCTACGGCGAGCCGGAACCACCCGTAGCCGGGCCTGTTCAGGGCCTTCTCGATGCCGGCGTTGTCACCGGCCGCCGCCGTGTGGCCCCCCGCGGCCTTTTCCTTCACGAGCTTGTTGGCGCGCTCCTTGGACTCTTCCTACTTTTTCTTCGAGGCGGCGCCCGGGTTCCTCGGCCGCGGCTTTCCCCGCGAGAACTTCAGCCCTTTCATGATGTCCCGCATCCTCGACTTGGTGTGCTCCGCGCCGAACTTTTCCTTCACGTGCTGGCGGGCGGGGCCGGAGTCACGCTGGCCGGACCAGGAGCCGCACGGCCCGGGGCCGCCGTCGAGATCCGCCGAGAGCTGCCTGGGCTGAGCCCCGTCCGGGCGGCATTTCCGCCCGCGCCCCCCGCGCCCGCGCCCCCCGCGCCCGCGCCCCCCGCGCATGCCCTCTTCCTGGGCCCGAACCAGCCGGTCGCGCGCGATGGACTTGCTCCTGTTGACGATGGCGGCAATCTCGGCTACCGTCTTGCCCTCCTTCCTCTGCATGTGGGAGGTCATCCTGTCGCGCGCCCTGATGTCCTTCTCCTTCCTGCGGCACTCCCTCAGGTACGGCATGGGGGTGTTGGGGAGGTATCCGGGCCCATCCTTCGCCTTGATCGCCGGTCTTGCCGCGGTCCTGCATCGAGGCCTGGGTTGTTAACCGTGCATGCCAAGAATAATTTACAAAATGGCGAGTTTTTTTTACGTCCTGCCGCGGCATCCGTCGGGCGCGCCGGCCGCGGATTGTCGAATAATCAATTTTTCTACCGTTTTCATTACGGGATGCGCTTCGGCTTCTTGCCGGACCCGCATTTTTTCGCGGCGGATTCTGTGGCCGTGTTGTCGAGGCCCGCCTTCATCGCCACGCGCGCGAAGTTGCCCGGCCCGCACGCCGCGTTGTGTCTCTTCCCCACCCCGATGCCCAGACTTTCGAACGTCCTGATGAACTTCACCGCGTGGTCGGCTTGCTGCTGCGCGCGTAGGGCGTCTGGCGTCGCCATCGCGGAAATTAGAATGCTTGACTATGTGGATCTTTGCACAATAGTTTTAAGATGGTGCGATCCTGCGCTCAAAACCTACACCTGAAATGTACTGGATCTGCGGACGCGCCGGGCAGGAATTCTCGCCTGTTGGTATTGCGGAATTATCGGTATTCATGGTGTTGACCGTGCTAGGGTCCAAACGTTGTACTTAAAAAAACTATAAATTTTTTTATCGCCTATTAGTTGGATTTACTACGCTGTGTACTACATGTAGTAGCGATACTCGTGCTTCAGATCTCTATCGTCCACATACGCCATTATTTCGCCCACACGTCTAGAGAATAGTATTGTGATGGGTTGTCCTAAGCTAAAATCTGAACTATTCCAATTCATTTTGCTTAAAGCTAGGATTTCGGCGAGGATCGTATCTGGATCCGAATCTCCGTGCATTTCCGTGATGTCTAGGGGCAACGGAACATGACCGCCAGGATACGTACGTAGGTATGGCGTGTAGCCTCTCGTATACAAGATAAAACTCTTGTCGCTGAGCCTTATCGCGGTTCCGCGGAGTGGTGGGTATTTGCCGCATCTGAAGAAGCGTATGTTGCGCTTGCTAAATGCTATTAGATCGTGGTGTGTTATGTTGGCAAGAGCCCGTTCAAACCCGCGCTTTTCTGCTTCCGAATACTTTGATGATTTATGAACCACAACTCTGGAGGGCATAGCACTCATGTGCGACAAGTAGAGAGATATCGCCTTGCCCATGAGCGATTCTGCTGATCTTTCGTCCAGATGAGGCGGCTTGTTTTCTTCTACCCATTCAAACTCGTCTCCACGCAGAATGAGCCCCTCTCCCGTGTATGTGAATATTTGAGCCATGCTTGCACGCATTGTATCCCCCCCGCGCGTCTTGTAAAATGATATGCCTACGTAGCATGTTCCGTGCTTAATCCGAGTCATAGTCCAGGGAAATCCACTACCCTTATAATACAATCCAACAGAAATGTTCCAAGCGATAGTGCTTTCGTCTTGACGGCGCTTAGATCTTTGTTCAGCGACGGGTGCGATCGTTTCTGGCAACACGATTTGTGTTGGCATGCTGGATCTCATGGCTTGAGACTTTAGCCCCCTCCAAAAATTGCTCGTTTCTAGATCTTGTTCTAGGATGTGATCTACTTCGGCCCCAAAATCGCCAAAAAATGTCTGGTTAGACTTTTTTAACCGGCGAAGTTTTTTCACAAACGCCGCCTCTACATGCTCTGTTTTTGCTGTCAACTGGCCGCCCTTTGTGCGTTTGGCAACACAATAATCGACTACTTCATGTGGAAGCGCACACAGCACCACATTGGGGCGATGTGTTGCTACGGAGATAGACTCGATCTTGTCTGCGAACAATCTGGTGGCGTAGTTTACTCTTGTTTCGAATACCGCATGTTTGGAAATCTTGTCCACCTCTCGCTGTGGTATGTTTACAACTGTAGCTTCTGGCACGATTATTTCGCAGCCAAACGCCTCTTTGAATCCTGGAAATGGCGGGGTCTGAAATGGGTCTTTGGCTTGCCCGTGCACAGCGCTTTCAAGTTTGAGCAGAAACTGCTTGGCTAGTCCCACCGTTTTGCCGGTTCCTACTATTCCCACCGTTATTGAAAGTGGAGCGGATGTCTGCCGATTGGATACGCGAAGTGGTCCGTACATAGTAAGTCCGATCTTGGGATCTATGTGTGTCTTACCGTCGCCAAAGATGAGTGGTGGTTCTGGTATGTGCCAGCTGTCAAATGTTCTGCCACTGCTCAACCGGCTAGATTTCAGTTCATTCATGCCTGTTTTCTCGTGTTCCGTATTCTGGCATCCCGTCGGTCTTTGCTAGCACATCTCTCAGTACTTCCGAATGCGCGTTCTCTTCGTCAGCTATGTCAAACACCTTGTCAATGTGTAGTGTGTCGTCTTCCAACCCTTTGTTCATGTTTGCTATTCCTGGTGTTGTGTCGATCGTGCATGGTGAGTCACCAAGTTTCAGTACAATAGATTTGTGGTGTTGCGACAGGTAGCTGGACCAGAAGCGTATGTGGTAGAGCATCGAGGAGTTGTGCTCCTTTGTAGTCCATTTTACAGACAAAGGACCGATCTGCTCTTTTGGAAGGGGCATACTTCCATCTGCTGTAAACGTCCACCCCGGATCTAGTTGTAGAAATATGTCTCTTCCCACAGTCGTGAATTTTGCTTTGAGTGTCTGGTGCGCCCAAAACACATCACCGCTGACACCTCTCGTGTATTTTTTGACTACCGTGCGCGTAGATTTCCTCCGTCCTGTGTTCCAAGATATCGTGCGGTCGGACCCATACAGAGGTGAGAACAAATATCGTTTATGTGTGTTGTCAAACCACAAATCTAGATTACGGCAGTGATGCTTCATGCCTTTGTTTAACAATTCCATGAGCCAGCGGTTCTTGTCCACATTGTCAATCCAATTACTTACGCTATCATTTTCGATGACAGCCGCACTTAGCAATCCCCTGAATGGACATTTGGCCGCATTAAGATTCCAGAAGCAAAAAATTTTTCTGTTTTTGACTATAAAAGTAGGCAGTATTCCCGATACTTTAGATGTTAGATGTCTGTATACTTCTTCGTTTGTACGTCTGGTTGGCCCATACCACACGGTCTCCGGCATAGCAGAGACTGGAAAAAGGTTGCTTAAGAGTTGCTCATCCACATCGTCCTCACACGTCGTTGGAAACAGTTCGTCATGATTGGCAGATGTTGGATCAAGAACGATGTTGGCTCGTCTGTTTGATTCTCCTTTCAAAGTTGAGACTAGTTTTTTATAAGATTTGTTTGAATGTTCGTCATTGTCAAAGTATAGAGCATGCCGGATCAATAGGACGGCAGGAATACTGCATCCGCCCAACCACAGTGGAATGATTCTTCCCTTGCGCCCACTAGGATCAGACGATATTGCAATTGACCATTCCATTGGAGGCCATTCGGCCATCACACTGTTTGGTGATACGACCGGACAGACATAGCGTGACTGCTCTAGGCCACGCACTATCGCTTCCACCATGTTGTGGCCGGGTTCTATGTCGCGGTCGTCGATGAATACTCTCAACCGCCTCCCACCATGCTGCTCTAACTCTATCTTCGACGCTAGCCGTTTCACCCATTCTCTGTCATTGTGGTTGTATGACAAAAAAACGTCGTATCTGTAACTTTGAGGCATTACAGCCGTGTGTGCCTCGCATTAAAAAACTTTGGTGCCGGGATCTCGGTGTAGACTCACGTCCACTTGCCGGCCACGCTCAAAAGATGCTCGAGCCGGCGCGCCGGGGCCGGGACGGGCCCCGCCGGGGCCGGGACGGGCCCCGCCGGGGCCGGGACGGGCCCCGCCGGGGCCGGGACGGGCCCCGCCGGGGCCGGGACGGGCCCCGCCGGGGCCGTAACAAGCACAATTAAGAAATGGAATATTCGACAATCTGCGGCCGGCGCGCCCTGCGGATGCCGGTTTTGCGCGCGGTCGCGGCGGGCCGGACCGCCGCGCGGGGGGCGGATCGGGACTTCGCGGGGCGGCAGGGCGCGGAACGGCCGGCATCGCCGAAGAAAAGCGGCGCGGAAGGCGGGGCGCGCGGGAACGGGGGCGGCGGGGGGCGCGGCCGGCACGTCAGGTAGTCGAACAGCTTGACGGGCTTCAGTTCCCCCGCGCGGAACGTCCCGCGCACGGACTCCTCCGTCTCGTCCAGCGTCCTGAAGATCTTGCCGGCGAGCGCGCGCTCGATCGCCCCCCGCCGCATCTCTGTGGGGTTGAGCTCCGGCGCGTGCGGCGGCAGGTACTCCGGGATGATCTCCCCGTCGAGGGATTCCAGGTACTTTTTGACCTTCGCCGACTTGTGGTACGATGCGTTGTCCACGAATATCAGCGCCTTGCCGAACTTCTTGTGGACGCGCCCCAGGAAGTCTATGTAGTTGTCGGCGTTCGCCTTGTCGTAGAACTCGTAGAAGAACACGCCCGCGACCAGGATCCCGAAGATCTGCATCTTCTCCCGCGTCAGGTAGGAGTGGGACCGGGCGGGCCTGCCGCGCCGGAACCACCCGTAGCCGTGCCTGTTCCGGGCCTTCTCGATGCCGGCATTGTCGCCGGCCGCCACCATGTAGCCCTCCGCCGCCTTTTTCCGCGCGAGCTCGCCCGCGCGCTCCTTGAACTCTTCCTGCTCTTTCTTCGAGGCGGCGCCCGGGTTCTCCGGCCGCGGCTTCTTCCACGAGAACTTCCGCCCTTTCATGATGTCCCGCATCCCCGACTTGGTATACTCTACGCCGAACTTTTCCTTCACGTGCTGGCGGGCGAGGTCGGCGTTCCACTGGCCGGACTCGAAGTCGCACATCTCGGGGCCGCCGTCGAGATCCGCCGAGATCTGCTTGAGCTGGGCCCCGTCCAGGCGGCATTTCCGCCCGCGCCCCCCGCGCTCGTGCCTCGCGCGTATGCCCTCCTCCTGGGCCCGAACCAGCCAGTTGTGCACGGTGGACTTGCTCCTGTTGACGATGGAGGCAATCTCGGCCACCGTCTTGCCCTCCTTCCTCTGCATGTAGGCGGACAGCCTGTCGTACGCCCTGATGTCCTTCTTCCTGTGGCACCGCTTCAGGTACGCCATGGGGGTGTTGGGGAGGTATCCGGGCCCCCTCTTCGCCTTGATCGCCGGCCTTGCCACGATCCTGCATCGCGGCCTGGGTTGTTAACCGTGCATGCCAAGAATAATTTACAAAATGGCAAGTTTTTTTTACGTCCGGCCGCGGCATCCGTCGGGCGCGCCGGCCGCGGCATCCGTCGGGCGCGCCGGCCGCGGCATCCGTCGGGCGCGCCGGCCGCGGCATCCGTCGGGCGCGCCGGCCGCGGCATCCGTCGGGCGCGCCGGCCGCGGATTGTCGAATAATCCACTTTTCTGCCGTTTTCATTACGAATGCTCGGTATCACGACGTCTATGGAGATCCTCTCGCCGGGGCCGGCGCCGCGGCTCACCGCGCCCACTCGTGGTCGATCTTCTGGTTGCAAAAGCAGTGGTTCCCGACGGCGCACCGGGGCTTCAGGCGCTCGAACCCGTCCTGCACGCGGCCCACGCGCCCCGCCTGCCCGCCGTACCTGGACTCCTTCACCCAGTAGCACATGCACAGCTCGCCGCCCGTCAGCGCGGCCGCGCCCGGCCCCAGGCCGCAGGCGCCGCCGGGGAGGGGCCTGCCGGCCGCCAGCTCTGCCACGTCCTCCCAGAATCCCGGGGGGTTGGTCAGGGGGCAGCCGCCCGCGATCGCGCCCTCCACCCCCGAGGCGATCTCGCGCAGCGGCCCGGCATCGCCGCTTCCCAGGAGCAGCTCCGGCGCGTTCGCCGACGCGTAGCCGTCGTCGAAGACCGGCTGGAACTTCACGAAGTCGAGATCCAGCGCGCTCCCGAGCTCCAGCAGGCCGCGCACGGTGGACCACCTCGCGGTGGCGCTAGAGACGGTCGCGTTTATGCCCAGCTCCGGCCTGCCGGCCCCGGAGGCGATGCGGCCCAAGTTGCGCAGTATGTCGCGGTGTTGCGCCGGCGGGGTGGCGCGCGCGGCCGCGGACTCGGCGGGATCCGCCGAGTCGAGCGACAGCGTGATGCCGGTGACCCCGCGCGCCGCCAGCCCGCGCGCCCTGCCCGGGACCAGCCCGTACCCGTTGGTTATGACGATCACGTCGTCGACCAGGCCGGCGTAGTGCCTGGCGATCCTGCCTATTTCCGGGTGCAGTTGCGGCTCGCCGCCGGACAGGACGACCCTCTTGGTGCCCAGCGCTTCCAGCATGTCCCCGCCCACCAGGACGGCCCCCAGGCCCTGGTGCGATCTCTGGCGCAGCGTCCCGGCATCGCCCCACCTGCAGTACCGGCATGCTGCGTTGCACCTGTACGTTATGTCGACGACCAGCGTGGGCGAGGACAGCCTGCCCAGCATGGCGCGCCGCAGGATCCCGCCGCGCGCGGGCCGGGGCCCGGCCCGGAGCCCCGGACGTCCGGCACCAGGCATGCGCGGCCCTTCGCGCCGCGCGGATTTATGTGTGACTGAACCCGCGCCGCCGGCCCGCGCCCCCCGGCGTCCGGCAGGCCTGACTGTCGTACCGGCGCTGCGGATTGCCGCATTCTGCGACGGCAGCTTTTGGCCCGGCCGCCGGCACCGGGGAGAGGCCCGCGAAGGGGTGCCGGCGGGATAGGATAGGGCGGGGCGGGGCGGGGCGGGGCGCTCCCCCTGCCCTCTCCCGCCGGCAAGGGGGTGGGCCGGCCGCCGCGGTTCCGGGAGCGCGGCATGCCCGAAAAGCCGGGCGGGCGCGCCGCCGGCCCGCGCCCCGCGGCTAGCCGGAACCCCGCGCGGCCCGGCGCCCCTCCAGTATCTTGACGGCCTCCACGTGCGAGCAGGTCGGCTCGGACCAGGGCCTGCGCTTGTGGTACGTCAGGAACCCCCTGCAGTGGCACTTTGACGCCGTGGCCGTGTACGCCTGCCCCGGGCTCGACGACGGGACGGCGTACGAGCCGTCCGCGTTCCTGGCCGTCCGCGGATCGTCGGCCAGCCTTCTCGCCTTTTCGATCGTCTCGGGGGTCGGCTCGGGCTTTTTCAGCCGCTGCCCGTCCCCCGCCCGCTGCCCCGTCGGCGGCCGCCCCGGCCCTGGCCCGACCCCCACCTCGAAGCCCTTGTGCCTGCACAGGGCCTTGAAGTCGCATTCCCCGCACTTGGCGTCGCCCGGCGAGGCCTCGAAGTCCAGGGAGAGTATGCGCCCGACCTTCTCCGATATGCCCCTCCTGGTACCCTCCAGCGCCGCGCCGCCAACGTCGACCCCGCGCCTCTTCCCGCCGAGGCGGCGCACCGCCGCCACGGCGGGGCGGCGCCCGGGCGGGCCGCCCGCCGCGCACGCGTAGAACCTCGCCAGCTCGCCGAGGTCCGCGCCGTCCCCGGCCAGGTCTACCGCCTCGGTCCCGCCGTCGGCATCCAGCAGGTCTATTGACCCCGTCACGAGCGCCCCGCCCAGCGCGAACTCGAACCGCCTCCCCGCGTCGAGCGCGCCGACGGAGCCGCCCCCGAGCAGTTCCGCGTAGATCCTCGCCAGCCCCTCGCCCCTCCTCCTCATGGCGGTGCCCGCGCCGCCTGGGACGAACCGCAGGCGGAACAGGTCGTCGAATATGCCGGCGATCTCCCGGTCCGTGGGGGCGGCGCCCTTCCTGGCGTATTCCGAGTGGATCCTGCCGAGCACGCCGCGCATGCTGGCGCCGTAGCCGGACGCCGGCGGCGCGCCCGCGCTGAACCCGAACACGTGCCTCATCTTGTACTCGTACGGGCAGCGCCCGTACGCGCCCAGGCTGCCGAACGACGCGGAAAGCGCCCCCCCGCGGCCCGCGCGCGGGGCCAGGCCGGACTCCCGCCTCGGCGGGACGGCGGGCCCCGCGAACGCGCTGCCCCCCATCTCGCCTATGAACGGGTGCGGGAGCATCTCGATCCTGGACTTTTTGGATCTCACGACTATGGTCCTCCGCCGGGCGCCGGTCAGGAAGAGGTACTTTTGCGAGCGCGTGACCGCCGTGTAGTACGCCCGCCTGTCGTCCTCGTCCCCGCCCTCGTACCTGTCCCTGTCGTACAGCGAGTCGTCGACGAAGCAGCGCCGGGGAGGGGGGCGCCTCCGGTCGACGAACGACGGGACGAACACGGCGGGAAACTCGAGGCCCCCCGCCTTCCACACGGTGAGGACCCGCACGGCGTCCGCGGGCGCCGGATCCCCGCGGCGCGGATCCGAGTACTCGGATCCCGTCTCCTGCTACAGGAACCACCTGAGGCCCTCCACCTGCAGCGCCCCGAGCGAGCGGTGGACGTGCTCGTAGTCGGATATGGCCGCGCTGAGCACCGCCAGGCCGTGCATGGCGGCATCGCCGAGCGCCGCCCTCTCAATGCCCATCGCCACGAGCACCATCCGGTAGAACCCCTGCAGCGCCTGGTCCGGAAGCCTGTCCTCGCTCATGCCGGCGGCCGCCTCCCTCACGGACCGCAGGCCCTCCCTGAACCGCTCCTCCCCGCCGGGCCCCATGATCCCCGCGTACCTCCGCGCGAGCTCCCCTAGTTCGGGAACCGCGCGCGAGCCGTACCCCTCGCAGCCGAACGCGTAGAGGATGCAGTCCGCGACGAGCCGGACCAGCGGCCGCTCGAACGCGCTGCCGCTGTCCGCGGTGCACGGCACGCCGCGCTCTTCCAGGAACCCCGCGATGCGGGCCGCATCCTCGTTGGTCCTCACTATGGCCGCCATGTCGCCGTAGGACAGGGCGAACCTCCCGCCGCGCCCGTCGGAAAAGTCCGCGCCGCGGAGCCCCGAGATGCAGCGCAGTATGTAGTCGAACTCCTCCGCGTCCGTGTCGAAGTGGCAGTGCACGATGTCGCCGCCCCCCGATCCTTCCCGCTCCAGGCCGGCGCGCACGATCTTGGGCACCCTCGCATCGTTGCCGGAGATGAGCATCGCCGCGGCGGCGATCAGGCCGGGAGTCGCCCTGTAGTTCGTCTCGAGCTTCACGGTCGCGGCGCCGTACCGCCCGTACTTTTCCGGAAAGCCCAGTATGTGGCCCACGTCGCCCCCGCGCCACTGGAATATGCTCCGGTCGTCGTCCCCGGCGACGCACACCGACTCGGCGCCCTTGGAAAGGTGCTCGAGAAGCCTCTCCAGCAGGCCGTCGGCGTCCTGGTACTCGTCGACCACGACGTGCTTTATGGCGCCGTTGAGCCGGGCCAGCGCCGCGCCACCGCCGTCGAGCTCGCGCAGGAGCGCGCGCGACACGGACGCGCGGTCGAAGAACCGCTCCTCATCCAGCTTGCCGAGGTAGCGCCCGTAGCAGCCGGCGAACTCCCCGTCGGGGAGGCTGTCGGCCGGTATCCCCTCCCACGCCACGCGGTCGATGCTCTCGCAGAACGCCCTGATCGTCTTCCACTTGCCGGCCCCGCCCCTCCGGAGGCCCTGCAGGCCGATCGCCGGGTACCAGCGGTCCACGAAGGCCGTGCGCCTCGCCGAGTCCAGGACCTCGTACGCGCGGTATTCCGGGCGGAGCTTCTTCATCTCGCGCAGGCAGAACTCGCCGGCCGTTCCCACGAACATGCCGCCGAGGTCCGGCTTTTCTGGCCATTCCTCCAGCCGCGACCTGATCCTCCCCCTGAGCTCGGCGGCCGCCCCCTCCGTGGACGCGAACGCGGCTATGGACATGGGCGCGGCGCCGTCCATGACGAGGCCGGCGATCCGCCTGCCGATCACCTCCGTCCTGCCCGATCCCGGGCACGCCATTATCCTCAGGTGGCCGCGCCTGTGCGCCACTGCCCTCTCCTGCTCCTCCGACAACTTCATCCGGCGGCGCGGGGATCGCGGGGTCGCATATAATCATACCAGGCAGGGGGCCGTACGGGGCCAGCCGCCCGCTGGCCGCAGGCGTGAAAACAGTTTCGCTGATCCGGATCCGCGCCTGCGGGGCGGGGGCTGCCGGCCTCGCACGGGGGGCCGCTGGCGCAAGGCCGCACGGCGGCGCGCCCCTGCCGCGGCCGGCCTGGCCGGACGCGCGGTAGCCACGCTGCGCGGATTCCCATGCGATCATGTTGCGGCACGCGCTTGCCTCTCCCCGCCCCCCGCCCGCCGCTTGCGCCAGGCGTTACGCTTGGGGTTGTACCGGAATACGGTCGACGAGGGCGCGTTCGGACCCCCGTACCCGGAAAGATTGGCGGCCCGATCTGCGGTCCCTGCATCCGGCGCCGCGATCTTTTCGAACGCGGCCGCCGTTTCATGCGCGGCAACATCGCCTCTGATTCCTACGTGGCGGCTCACAAACGCGCTGTACCAAATCGATCGAATCATGTGATCTCACAGTCTGGCAGTGATTGCGCGGCGTGCGGGCCAGCTAGAGCGGCCCTAGGGCGCGGCGAGCGGGCGGCGGGGGGAGGGGTAGAGGTAAGTGCGTACCGCCGAACTGTGCGGACTCGCCAGGGGATCCGGAGCCCGCCAGACCGCCAGAAGTAGAGGTAAGTCTGATGTTGAAAATGTACTCCCGTTTCGTGCCGGGCCGAGCGCCAAAACGGCCGGGATTTGTCGGGCTAACGGATCAGTTCCCGCGGCGCCCCGATCCGCCGGCGCGTTCCGCGACAACGGCGGGCCGGATCGCCGATCTTTCGTCGCCGGGAGCGCGTTCGTTGCACCGCGCGCGCCGGGCGCGCCGCGCGGGACGGCTTACCAGGACCTGCGCGGCGCGGCCCGCCCGCGGATCGGCGCGCCGCCGCGATCGGGGAGCGGGACCGGCCCCGCCCGGGGCCGGAACGGCATCGGGCGCGGGTGATGCTGCCGGCCGCGCCGCTTCGGCGCGCGGCAAGGGCCTAAAACGCGCTAGGTCACGCACTGGAGGTAGTAGCCCCGCTTGCCCATGTCCGTCCTGATGATCTCCAGCGCGAACTTGACCATCAGCGTCGCGAACTCGGACAGCGCCCTGCGCTTCTTCGCCGGCCGGCGCCCCGATTCCGCGGCATCCGCATCGGCGGCGTGGTTGGACGCGCACCGCGCGTTGCAGTAGACCATGGCGAAGTACATCATGAACGTCCTGATCGACAGGTTCTTGCTGCTCGTCGTGGGCAGGATCTGCTTGATCGACTTGTAGGCGTTCTCTATCCTCCAGCGCTGCCTGTACAAGCCGGGGATGTCCCTCTTCATGGTCCTCCCGATCCTGCCCTGCCTGGCGCTGGCGGCGAACGCGGGGTACTTCCACCTCCGCTTGCCCTTGGCCTTCACCATGCGCTTTTCGATGACCAGCCAGAATGTGAACTCCGTCCCGTCGTCCGACTCCATCGTGTACCGCGACACCTTATTCCGCCTCCCGCGCTTGTATTCCGCCAGGGCCTTCCTGATTCCCGCCGTCTTCCTGGCGGGCATGAGGAACTTCTCCCCGGCGCCGTCGAACGCGGACATCACGGCGACCGTGCAGAACTCGCGATCCGCGAGGAACAGCCTCGGCTTGAGCCCGGCCCGGCGCAGCTCCCCGAACATCTGTTTGACGTAGTCGGCCACCTTGACCCCGTCGACCATGCGGATGGCCCCCACGTGCGGCATGTGCGCCTTCTCCGCCACGTACGCCGTCATGTACCCGTCGAACCGCGTGGTGCCGCCCTTGGGCCTGCCGCTCACCGTCCAGCCGCCGCCGTCCTCGCCGGTGAACGGATGCAGGTGCATGTCGAACGCGATCGCCGCGCTCGCGGGTATGTGGCCCCTCTTTATCATGGACGCGGCGGTGCGGGCGAGCATGGACTGGCCGCACTCCTCCACCAGCTCGTGCGGAATTTTTGCCAGCATGCCCAGCAGCCACTGCCCCGTCGGGATCCTCTCGTCCTCGTAGAGTCCCTTCATGGCCTTGAGCGCCCTGTTGGCCGACGCCCCCTTCTCGCACATGAACACCAGCGCCGCGATCAGGGCGTGCGCGTCGTACAGCGCGTTGTGCCTGCCCGACAGGGGGATCTGGAGCGCTACTATGAGGGCGTGCAAGGTGTTAAATGCGCCGCCGGCGAGCAACTGTTGGCGTTCCGATACGCCACTGTCGTGGTACATAGTGGCGTGTCGGAGCGTCGCCTTTTAACCGCTGCTGTCCGGGGAACCGAATGTGCGATCCCGAAATCGTTTCGCATCCTAGCTAGCAAGATACTCCTCCCCCGTGTACTCGTCTTTGACTGTTTGCCCCTTTTCGGGCATCTTCCGCGCGAACGCCCTGGCGGGCGTCCCCGGCGTGCTCTGGTCAAGGGAGTCGTGGGGCCTGTCGCGGTTGTACCACTGGACGAACTCGTCTATCCCGCTGAACCACTTGATCTTCCTCTGGATCTCGCCGTGGAACCTCTCCAGCTTGCCGTTGGTCTGGGGATGCCCCACCCCCGCCAGGATGTGCCTTATGCCCAGCTCGGCCAGCCTCCTCTCGAACTCCGTCCTGCCGCGCTTCCTGGCCTCGGACTCGTTGGCGTAGAACTGGGACCCGTGGTCGGTCATGATGGAGGCGGGCCTGCCGTGCTCGGCCATGGCCTTCTCTAGCACCTCCAGGGCGTGCTTCCCCGTGGCCTCGTCGAACACGCCGTAGCCCGCGATGAACCGCGAGGCGTCGTCCTGGTACGCTATGAACCACCTCCCGTCGGGGAGCAGCTTGTAGTCGGTGTGCCACAGGGAGTTGGAGTGCGTCCTCTCGTACCTGATCCACTTGCGCCTCCTGCTCTTCTTCGGGTGCTCCACCGCCATCCCCTTCTCCTTCAGCACGCGGTGGATGGCGTTGTGGGGTATGCGGATCCTCGCCGTGACCGCCATGATCCGCTCCAGCCGGGACGCGCCCGTCCTGCACTGGAGGAACGCCCTCTCCACCGAGATCTTGACGTGGTCCTGGATCTCCTTCCTCGGCCTTCCCGGCATGCCCAGCGCGGGCACCTCCCCCGTCCTGCGGTACTGGGCGTAGATCTGCTGCACGCGGCGCGGCGAGACCTCCATCCGGGCCGCGATCTCGACGCTCCGGACCCCCTTCTTCATCTCGTCCACTATCCACTTCACCTTGACGGGATCCAGTTTCGCCATCACTACGTACCTCCTTCGCCGCGTCACTACGTAACGTTTTCGCCATGGGGAGCGCTCGGGACCCCCACACACCTTCATTTCCACTCTGGCCGCGCGGCGGGCCAGCCCGCCGGCCAGCCCGCCGGCCAGGATGCGAAATGATTTCGGAATCACCCCGCCGGCCCCTCCCCCGCGAACCCCCCGGTCCAGGCGTGGATCGGCATGCGAAATGATTTCGGGATTGTACAGTCCGGGGAACCGAACCGCGCGCGCGGCAACCATCCGGCCGTTTCGGCCGGCCGGGCCCGCGCCCGGCCTGCAGGATCGCCCATTACGCACAGCACTAGTACATTTTCAACTTCTGAAGTGCGTACCGCCGAACTGTGCGGACTGGACTTGACCCGCCCGCGCTTCCCGCCCTCCTGTAGGTAGAGGTAAGTGCGTACCGCCGAACTGTGCGGACTCGCGTCCATTGTGAACTATGCGTGGGATCGGAGAGTGGCTTGTTGCCGCCAGGCGCGGTCTCGGTTTGGACGTAAGTCTACACACTGAACTGTGGGCTGCGTTTATATCTTACAAAAACAGGGCAGTTGGCATGAACATAGCCTTGTTTTTGGGGGCCGGAGCATCTGTCCCGTATGGCAAGCCCACCACGAAGCAATTCGTTGACATCTTATCAAAAGAATTAGACGGCCACAGAAGCTTTCTGTCGTACTATCCAAGCATTGAGCGTGTTCTAACCGCAATCCACGACAACGTCGAATTCGATAAAACCGAAGGCGCGAAATGGTGGAGCATGAGAAGCGACATAGGCGCAATTTTGCAAGGTTTGGAGAAATCCGTGCATAGCCGAATCTATAACATTTATGCGTGGAACCACGCCTACGATGAAAACGTAGCCAAGATATTTTCATCCATTTTTGGATTCGTTCGAGAGCGGGGGAGCAAGATTACAGTTTTTACCACAAACTACGATCGGAGCGTAGAAGAATATTGTACTCAACCAGAACGCCAGCACGAGTGCATCGACGGATTTTCTCCCGAGGGTGGGCTTTATACCTGGACGGGGGATTTCGCGGGCCCAAGAGAAAACGACGCCGATCGCGGCGTTTTCCTGTACAAACTCCACGGCTCCCTGGATTGGGGGACACACAACTGGCACGGCCGCATAAAAACGAACGTCGAGGGCCAGTGCGAATTTTCGCCCGGATTGGGCCGTGATTTGATTATATATCCCACGCTGTCGGAAAACAACGATGGCGATGAAATGTTTGCTGAGATTTTTGACGCGTTTAGCGCAAAACTAAAGTCGCAGGATGCTTGCATTGTGGTGGGATTTTCATTCCAGATCGAAAAGATCAGGAAACAATTCGCGAAATTCGCCGGCACTGGAAAAACACTCATCGTAGTGGATCCAGAAGCACACGCTGATCTTCAAAAAACAATATTAAATGCATCGCCCGACGGCGGCAATAACCAGCCAAAACAGAACATACACCACATTCGAAAAGAGTTGAGCGTCGACACAGTCGACTCCATCCTCAACCAAGTTCGCGCTTTGATTTAGCTCGTATTTTGTCCCGCGGCCTCGGCATCCTTGGACTTTCGAACCGTTTACGCCAAATTCCGCTTCGCGCCGGAAGATGAAAATCTGCTTCGGCTCAGGGCGCTGGAAGCAGAAACGGCCAGGATTGTAACAGCTCACGATTTTGGGGGGGTTTTCTCCCCAGTACTGGTTGTGGTGGTGGGCAACGGCCCCAAATTGTAACAGCTCACGATTTTGGGGGGGTTTTCCCCGCAGCCACAACTTTGAGATCTAGGCGAGGCCACAAAATCTCGCGCCATTGAAGCAGATCCGCAATCATTCTACACGCGCTCGTATGACTCCGTGTTGTGCAACAGTGTTTGATTGGGGCGGGTTTTCCAGGCCGTTCCGGAATGGTTCGAATCAGCGAGTTTGTTGCCGTTGATGTTTGCTCCTGTGCGGATGGCGAAGTTCAAGCGCCTCCGTAAGAGGGCCTGTGGCATGGCTCACTTGACCCGAGACGCGGAAATCGCGAAGCTCGGCAAGGGGAGCAGAAAGCTGAGGGAACAGGCGCGCGGGAAGACGCACGACGGCGGCCCGCGCACGTGCGGAGAATAAAACAAGCGGCTGAATGAAGATCTCGCACGTGTCGGGAAGATCAACCCTGCCGTCTCGGCCACGCTCATCAGAACGAAGACCAGCGTGCGGACCGAGAAGGGCGAGGGCGCCCACGAGCGCGTCTGGAGGATCTGCGCGAAGCCAGACGGGACTGTCAAGGTCTACCCGCGCGCGTGCCCGGAGTGCGGCGGCGGGATGGTGGGGATCGTCGGCAGGTGCTCGCACGCGGTGAAAAAACCGAAGATCGTGACGGAGATCGTGGAGTGCGGGAAGACGGGGAGGTGCTACCCCGTACGCGACAAGATGCGGACGCCCCACACTTCGGGGGCCCCGCCCGGCAGCGGGTTCGACTTGAACGCGGATATGGCGGCGCACGGCTTTGGTGAGCACATGCGCGGGGATGGCGAAGGAGCTGCGCAAGGCCAAGCCGATCAACGTCGACGGAATGTCGCGGCGGATCAGCAACGCGAACTCGTGGCTGTGATCGTTCGCCGCCGATCGGCCCGCCGTGTTTGTTGCCAAAGAGTCGCGCGGCAAGTCCGTCCCGACGGCCGTGCTGAAAGGATTCGAGGGCCATGGCATGCGGCTCGCACTCCGCACATGACCGCGTCGGGGGCGCGCACCGAAGGCGCTACACGCACTACCTGCGCGAGATCGGCGATACCATACGGTACAAGGCCTACTGCTTCCAGTTGGCCCGCTCCGCGCGCACGCTTGCTATGATGCTGCCCGACTCCCACGGTGCAGCTGGGCGCGCGGGCGAAGATAACTGGAAGCGCGGGACGCGCAGGCTCTTGGAGCGAACGGACCGGCCGACACCCAAAAAACACGGCAAGCCCAACTGCAGACGGTTTGCCGAGACCGTAGCGCGAGGGGGACCGCCTGTTCACGTCCATAGGGGCCGGCATTCTGCGCTACAACAACAGGGCGGACCGGACAGTACGGCCCGGCGTGATCACAAGGAAAATCACCGGCGGGAGTTGCCCGCGGAAGGGCGAGCGCAACAATTCGGTACCAATGAGCGTAAGGGAGACGCGCGAGATAGTCGGCGCAGACTTTTACGCGTTCGGCGTCGAGTGGTTGAGCGAAGGGTCTTCGAAGGCGGCCCGCCGCGCGGCTGCCGGGCCGGCGCCTGGCGGAGGGGTGGGCCCGTCCACGGAACTCACGGCTGCGGGGCAGACTGCCTCAAAACCGCGAGCTGTTGTCAATTTTTCGTATGAATTCTGAATCGCGAATCTTATTAATAATGCAATTGACCGCCCTGACACTTAACTTCTCTTTGATGTGATGCACGTTTTGAGTCACGCGTTCCCGTTTGTCCTTTGGCAGCGCCTTTATTGTTTTCTGCAAACCCGTATTTTTACTCGGATCTATTATGATGAGTTTTTTTCCGGCATCGAGAAACTCTATGAACCGTTTTTTGATCTGTTCGTCCTGGAATGAAAATCCCACCACAACGCAAACGTCCTGCATCTTTAATCTTGCGCTAAACTTGCCAAAAATTTCGGCAAACACCTTGCCGCTTTCTGCGCTGTTTTTTTCCAGTGTTGGGTATATTATAAAATCTTGGCCAACGTTTGGCAATGCCATGTATGAGTCTTCGATATTTATTTTTATAAGGCGATTTTTACCGTCGAATTTCCAGTCTAGGGAGCCGTGAAGTTTGTACAGGAAGACATTGCGCTCACCGTCGCTTCCGTTTGATCCCGTGTAGTCTCCCGACCAAGCATAGCGCCCACTGCGAGGCGAAAACCCGTCTACGCATCTGATCTTGTGCTGTGGTTGAGCACAGTATTCCTCTACGCTCCGATCGTAGTTTGTGGTAAAAACCGTAATCTCGCTTCCCTGCTCTTGAACGAAGCCAAAGATGGGCGAAAATATGTTGGCCGCGATTTTGTTGCAGTCGCGCCTCCACGAACAAATCCTATAGATTGCACGATGCAGGTCTGCATCCATGATTTCCAAACTGCTGTACTTTTGAGGATCTACTTCTCTGTTGCGCCATTTTGCGCCTTCGGTTTTATTGAATTTGTTGATGTCGTTGATTGCGGTTAGAGCGTGCTCAATGCTGGGATAGTATGACAGAAAGTCCTTGATGTCATCCGATTCTTTTGATAAGATGACCTTGAGTTGTTCTATGGTGGGCTTGCCGTACGGAACAGATGCTCCCGCCCCCAAAAACAACGCGACATTCATGCCGTTTGCCCACTTATCGTGAAATATAAATATGTCCATAGGGGCCGGGTACGAGGTCAGCAACCCCCACTCCCCAGGCGTGAATCCAGATCAGCGAAGGCGTTTTCACGCCTGTGATTGGCGGGTACGTGACCTCATACGGAGCCGGGGTACGCGCTTACCTCCCCCCTCTTCCTCCAAGCCTTGGGGCCGCCCTAGCGTCCTGCACGCCGCGTAATCTTGGCTTGGCCTAAGTATCCCTAGGTCAATTGGTGTGAGGAGCGTCTGCGGCTACCGGCATGGGAGAAGAGTCGACGTTGCCGCGCAGGGATCTGGAAGCCGCGCACGAACAGATAGCGGCGCTGGAGGGCTGGGCGGCAATGCTGTAGGCCGGGACCGCGAAGCGGGATTCCAGGACCGCGGGGCTGGAGGCCAAGGTCGCGGTGCGGGCGGCCAGGCTTGCCGTGTGTGACGGCCCTAACGCGCCCCCGTCGACCTTCACCACGTACAACCCCCGGCTGAACGCCTGGCGCAAGCCGCGGGGCTACGGGGGGTGCGACGGGACCGGATCCGACGGCGAGCTCGCGCCCCCGGCCGGCGGCGACGCCCCGTGCGAGACGGGCCCGCCCGCGGGGCACGAGGGCGTCCCGCGCCGCGACAAGCTCCGGTTCACCAAGGCGTACGGGATCCTGATGTGCCACGGATGCTGCGGCCCCCTGAGAAGATCACCAGCTGGCAAAAACTGGCCAGCGACTTCGATCAGAACTGGCGCGCGGTCGCCGCGATGATCGAGGCGGAGAAGGGCTGGTGCGGCAAGTGTGAGGAGTTCTCCGAGGCCCGGGCGCAGTTTCTGGAGGGCGCCCCGTTCGGCCCCGGGGGCGCGGCGGGGGAGGGCGAGCGCGCATCTTTTAAACGCCCCGCGAGGAGCCGGAAGCGGGTTGGCTGCAGGATCGGCGATAGAATGGACCGAGGCGACGTGGAACCCCGCCACCGGCTGCGACAAGGTGTCCCCCGGCTGCAAGAACTGCTACGCCGAGGCCCTGGCCGGCCGCCTCAAGTCCATGGGCCAGAAAAAATACCGCCTGGGATTCCGCTACGCGGAGCATCCGTCCGACGTGGGGCTGCCGCTGACCTGGCGCAGGCCGCGGAAGATATTCGTGAACAGCATGTCCGACCTGTTCCACGAGGGCTCCGAATTCGAGTTCACCGGGAAATGCTTCGCCACGATGATCCGCGCGGACTGGCACGACTACCAGGTCCTGACGAAGCGCCCGAAGAGGATGGCGGAGTTTTCCGCCCTGTTCGAGGAGTACTTCGGGCACCGGATACCCAACTTCATCTGGATGGGAACGAGCGTGGAAAACCGCGACTTTGCCTCCAGGATATCCGACCTGCGGAAGGTCAGATGCCGCACGCGGTTCGTGAGCTTCGAGCCCCTGATAGGATCCGTGGGCAGGATCAGCCTGAGGAACGTGGACTGGGCCATAATCGGCGGCGAGAGCGGGAGGAACTTCCGCCCCGTCAAGAAGGAGTGGATAGAGGAGATAATAGACCAGTGCATCGAGCAGCGCGTGCCGGTGTTCTTCAAGCAGTGGGGCGGGTTCCGGCCGAAATCGGGCGGGCGGACCATCCGCGGCAGGGAGTACGGCGAGTACCCGGAATTGCGGCGGCGGAACGAACTTTCCGGCATAGACTTTGACGGGGCCGAATTCGCGGAGGCGTGCCGCGTACACGGGGCGGGGGCGCGCGGGGCGGGGGCGCGCGGGGCGGCTGGCGCGCGATCCCGGGCGGGGTAGGCCGCGTTCCGGGAGGCCGTCCCGGCGGCCTCCGGCGCCGCGCGCGCCGGCGGGCGGGCGGAGCGGGGGCGGCGGGCTTTGGGCGGCACCGGACGCCCGCGGCCCGCCCGCGGCCGGCGCGGGCCGCGGGAGAGGGGCGGGGAAGCGGACGGCGCGCGGAGGCCCGCCGCGCCCCGAAACGCGCCGCCGGAACCGCCGCGATCCTCCCGCGCCGCCCCGGCCCGCCGGGCGGCGCGTTTCCGGGAATCCGCGGGCGGGAAGCGGCGTTCCGGGCGGCTTTTGCGTTAAACTGAACTGGCGAACAAGGTTGATATAGTTGGCATGATGTCATCTTGGTGGGGTATTCTAAATCCCTTGAGTGGACACCGTTCTGTGTCAGCTCTTGGGAGCGTGTGGATGAAACCCCTTCAACTATCGCGGCACTGGGCATGCCCTGCAAAACGCCGCGCCCCGCAGTCCCGCGCCGCAGCCTATGCTCGGCCCGATGACCTTCGCCGGGGCGAGGGCCCGGCGCCGCGCGGCGGGCCCGGCGTGGCTAACCCCGCCATGCGCCTGAAGCGGGCGCGGAGGGCGCGGGAAGGCGTCGTTGGCCGCGGGCGACGCGCCGTAGCGCGAGTCATGGATGGCCGGAAGGCGCTAGGGGCGGAACCCGAAGGCCGGCGCGCCGCGCCCGCCGGCGCCGGCACGGGATGCTGCGCCCGCGCGTTGCGCCGGCGGCCGGCGCGGGCGCGGGCGGCCTGCCCGGCACGGCGCGCCGCGGGATCCCGCCGCGCGCGGGCCTGGCGGGACCCGCGGCCCGGGGCGTCCGGCATCTGGCACGCGCGGCCCCCCGCCGCGCCTGCCCGGGCCCTAGGCGCCCGGCGCCCGCGGCCTCCGCCGGGCGCGCGGCCCCGCCCCTCGCATTTTCGGCCCCGCGCTCAGGAGCCGGCCAGGTCCTCGTAGAACCGCGCGTACTTTGGCAGCATGACGTCCCACGTGAGGTTCTTCATGGCAAACTCGCGGCCCCTCTCCGCCAGCCCGGCGGCCCTGTCGCGGTCGGCCAGCAGGCCGTTTATGGCCTCTAAGAGCTGCTCGGGGCTGTTCGGCTCCACCAGTATGCCCGTCTCGCCGTGCCGTATTATTTCGGGGATCCCTCCCGCGGCCGCCGCCACCACGGGGACCCCCAGGAACAGCGCCTCCTTTATGGTGGCCGGGATGCTGTCCATGCGGGACGGGACCGCGACGACGCTGGAGGACTTCAGGACCGCCATGGCCTCGCCCCACCCCACGTCGGTGCAGTACACGACCCGCCCGTCCACGCGGCCCTCTATCCCGCGCAGTATGTCGGTCCCCTTTTCGTAGCTGTCCCTGCCGACGTACGCCACCTGGCCGCGCTTTTCCGGCGCGTCGGGGATGCGGTCCAGGTCATCGGCGTCCTGGGGGCTCAGCAGGAACTCGGCGTCTACCCCGAGCTTCTCCCGGTACGCGCGCCGGACGTCCTCCGAGTCGGTCGTGATCCTGTCGGCCCACCTTGCGGCAAGCGCCTCGGCGGCGCCGGCCAGCCTGCCGGCCGCCCCCGAATGCATGGCGCCGATCTGCTGCGAGTACACCCCGTGCAGCGCCAGCGCCCTCTTCCCCGCCCTGGCGCACCTCATGGCGGGGGCCGACGGGGGGTTGTAGGCGTGCACCACGTCGTACCTCTCGCGCGAGGCCAGGGCCTTGGCGGCGCCGAATACCGCGAAGCTGGGGTTCTTGAGGTTCTTAACGGGCACGTGCGGGGCCCGCAGGAGCTCCGTCTCGAAGCCGCACCCGCGCAGCTTGCCCGCGACGGCCGCGGCGTGCGCCCCCAGCCCGCCCACGTACGAGGGGGCCACGAACAGGATCCTCACCGCGGGCCCGCCGCCCCGCCGCTATAGAAGCTATGCGGGGGCGGCCGGTGCAGGCTTGCGTCCGAACCGAAACCGCGCCTGGCGGCAGCAACCTGCTCCGCGATCCCGCGCCTAGATCACAACGGGCGCAAGTCTGCACGGCGGCCGCGCCCCTTCCCGATGCGCATCCCGGCGTGCCGCGGAGCTAGGCGGCGGGCAGCCCGCCTCAGAACTCCTTTTCCACGATCGACCAGGACGTCTCCACGGTTATCATCCCGGTCGCCTCGTAGTCCGGCCCGGCCCCGCCTTCGGCCACTATCTCGTCGTATGTGGCGCCGTCCACGGCGCTCCTCGCGAGCACGAACGTGTTCTTGAGCGGTATCTCCACGCCCGCGTAGAACGCGGCCCTGCCTGGCATGGAGACGTCCTCGGTCGAGTACGTGCCGGCGCCCAGCGGGACGCCGTCCGCCGACAGGTCGTAGGTTATGACGGGGACCGTGAACGTCTTTTCCGACGGGTTGGACACCAGGAACGTGACCTCCAGCTTGGCCGAATCGGAGACGGTGTCCACGCTGATCACCCTCACGCCCTGCAGCTCGACCTCGACCTTTTCCAGCTCGGGGTTGTCTAAACTGGCGTACAGGACGAACCCTCCCATCATCGCCAGCAGCCCGGCGATCGCCACAAACAGGATAGCCCTGCTCTGGAGCCCCACGCACGCGGGCGGCGCCGCGCCGACTAAATACGTTGCCTGGATGGGGCGGGGGCGCGCCCGCGACTTCCGGCGCGGGAACCGTCGGCGCCCGTCACGGCGGCGGATGCCTGCCGTGTCACCCGCGCCGGTGCCGCGCGCGGGCCGCGCAAGGGCGCCGCCCCGCGCGGGAGCGCCCCGTCCGTCAAGAAGGACGCCGCCGCCGGCAAGGGCCGGGGCGACCGGCGGGAGCGGCGCGGGGGCAGTCTGGCTTCGGGACCGGGCGCGCCTCTGGCACGGCCGGCTGAAAAGGCGGCTAGCCTGGGGGCGCGGAAGGAGGCGGGCAGGCATGGCAGGCGCCGGGCAGCCAAGGCCGCGTTTTCGGCATTCGGGCGCCCCTCCGGGAGCGACGCGCGCGCAGGCAGGACGGCAGTTCGGGAGGCCGAACTCAAGGTAGCGCCGCGCGGCAGGCCGGCCGGCGCGGCATCGGGAGGGATCGGGCGCGGGGACTGGGGGGAGGAGCGGAGCCCGAGCGCCGCCAATAATAATCGATTACACCGGATAGTAATCCTGATATAGTTGGCGCGGGAACGCCGTGACGGGACGTCCAAATCCCTTGAGGGGACACCAGGTGTCATCTCTTGGGAGAATGCGGACAACGCCCACCACCCAACGCGCCGTTCGCGGCGCGCCGTGCTTCGCAAAAGGCCACCCCGCGGCCCCCGCACGGCCGCCGGCCGCCCCCCGCCCTCCGGCTGGTACATAAGGACAGGAATCCCACATATTCCGTGGTGCCCGATCTGGACTATCCCGAGGTGGCGCGGCGGGCCGCCGCGTTCATGGAAGAGCGGGTCGCCGCCGCCGGCGCCTCCGGCGTCGTGCTGGGGCTGAGCGGGGGGATCGACTCGGCCGTCGTGGCCCACCTGGCCCGGCGGGCGCTGGGCAGGAAATGCCTGGCGCTGCTGATGCCCAACTCGGACTTTACTCCGGACTCGGAGACGGCCGACGGCCTGGCGGTGGCCAAATCGCTCGGGATGGAGCACGAGACGGTGCAGGTGGGGGAGATCTCGCGCCTCGCGACCGGCGGGAGGGCGGCCGGAAGCGCCACAGATGAGAGGGCCGCGGGCAACCTCACCGCCCGCATCAGGGCGGCCCTGCTGTACTACGAGGGGCAGAAGAGGGGCTACCTGGTGGCCGGCACCTCCGACCGGAGCGAGTACCTCCTGGGGTACTTCACCAAGTACGGGGACGGCGCGGCCGACATGCTGCCCATAGCCGACCTGTACAAGACGCAGGTGCGCGCGCTGGGCAGGCACCTTGGCGTGCCGGCCCGGATAACGGAAAAGCCGCCCAGCCCGCACCTGTGGCCGGGGCACGGCGCCGAGGCCGAGCTCGGGGCCCCGTACGGGGAGATCGATGCCGTGCTGTCGTGGGTGGACGGCGGGCGCGCCGGGCCCGCGCGGGCGCCCGCCGGGACGGTGGAGCGCGTCGAGCGCATGATGGCGGGGACGGAGCACAAGCGCAGGATGCCGCCGGCGGCCGAGCTCAGGGCGTGCGGGGCCGCGCCGCGCGGGTGACTTGGGCGGCCGGCGGGCGCCCTGATTCGGGCTTGCGCCCGGGCAGGGGGACCGGCCCGCCCCGCGCCCCCGGATCAAGGCGCGCCGGGGGCGCGGCCCGCGGCGCCCGCGCGGAACGCGCCCGGCGGCGGGCGCGGCAAAAGGCTGGGCCGCGGGAGTAGCGCGCCGCGCACGCCGGGAAGCGGAACGGTTTCGGGACTACAGTAGGCCGACCGGTACACACTTACCTCCCCCCCCCCCTCCCGGCGCCCCCCGCGCGCCCGGGCTGCCCCGATCGGCGCGCGCCGCGCGATCGCGGCCGGAGCGGGGATCCTTCGGCGGGCGGGCGCCGCCCCCCGCGCGCCCGGGCTGCCCCGATCGGCGCGCGCCGCGCGATCGCGGCAGGGTTCGGGGCATTTTCGGCGCGCGGCCGCCCCGGTACGGCGCTCCGTCCCGATGCCTGACGCGGGCTGACGCCGCCCGCGCGCGCCCGGCAGATCCGCTGGGGCCGGTCAGGCGGACGCCGCTGCCGGAGCCGGCGCCCGCCCCGCCGCGGAGCCGGGCGGGCGCACCAGCCCGGATGCGGGGTCATCGAAGACGCACCAGTCGGGCCCGGCCCACGGGCCGGGGTCGAACATTTTCCAGTCGGAGTTGCGGGCGATCTCGGTGAAGGCCCTGCCCGGGAACATGCCGTTCATGCGGGCGGTGCCCCCGATCGTGACCAGCTCGGAGAACGCCTTGCGCCCCTCCGGCGTGGAGATCTTGTGGTGCGCATTGCGCTGCGTCACTATGAGGTCGCGTATGGCGAGCTCGGCGGGGTTGTTGTGGGGCGGCATGCCGCGGAATCCCATGAACGTGAGCACGTGCGGCTCGGCGTTGGCGAGGTGCGTCTTCAGCTTGCCGTCGGGGTACGCCGACACGGCGTCGTGGAACTCCCTGGCCAGGTACGTCACGGTGAACGGCGCCAGCGTCTTGATGCCGCGTATCTTGTGGTAGTACCCCTGCATCCAGTCGTGCCTCGCCTCGTCCCCCGGGTCGCCGTCCACGGCGACGGCCTCGCCCTTGGCGAGCAGGTGCCTGCAGCATCTCTGCAGATGCTGGAACCACGCGCGGTACGCCGGCAGCCCGTCGGCCACCACCGCCCTGCGGGACAGCCAGCCGAAGTGCTCCCTCAGGACCGCCGCCCCCCGGGTGGGCGC
The DNA here is from genome assembly GCA_958295735.1 of uncultured Candidatus Cenarchaeum sp. Classification (GTDB taxonomy): domain Archaea; phylum Thermoproteota; class Nitrososphaeria; order Nitrososphaerales; family Nitrosopumilaceae; genus Cenarchaeum. Next base: position 1,100,881 of record OY282369.1, on the reverse strand, counting down.
GAAGTGCACCCACACGGCGTTGCCCACGACGGCCACCCGGGCGCAGCCGGTCTTGCCCAGCACGCCGATCTTGAACCCGGTCTCGTCCATGTGCACGAACATGCTCTCGCTGAACGCCCACTTGATCTCCTCCAGCTGCTTCTTCGACGCGCCCGCCATGGCCCTCCGGGCCTTCGCCACGGCCGCCTCCGAGATGCGGAAGTAGAACGTGGACTCGATAAAGCCGGCGATCCTCGCGTCCGTGCAGCCCATCTCGAACAGCGCCATTATGAGGCCGAGCGCCCTCGGGCCGCACGAGGTGCCCTTCGGAAACGGCGCCTGGGCCTCGTAGTACTTCTCGCACTTGCCGCACCAGCCCGTCTCCACCTCGATCATCGCGGTGACCACGCGCCAGAACTGATCGAAGTCGTTGACCAGCTTTCGCCACCTGTCGAACTTCTCCAGGGGGCCGCAGCACACGGGGCACGTCAGGATCCCGCACTTCATGGTGAACTCGGGCTTGTTGCAGTGCGAGACGCCCTTGTGCCCTTGGGGCGGGCCCATCTTGCGCGGGGCGCCGCCGTCCGGAGCGGGCTTGCCGTCGCTCCCGGCCCCGTCGCTCCCCTTGTAGCCCCGCTCCTTGCGCCAGGCGTTCCGCCGGGGGCCGTACGTGGTGAGGGACGACGAGGGCGCGTTCGGGCCGTCGCACACGGCAAGCCTGACCGCCTGCTCGGCGGCCTTGGCCTTCAGCCCGGCGTTCTCGGCTTCCAGCCCGGCGATCTTTTCCAACGCGGCCGCCAGTTCCTTGCGCAGCAGCGCCTGCTCCGTGGACTTGGCCTTCAGCATCGCGATCTCGGCCGCCCGCTCCGCGGCCTCGGCTTCCAGCCCGGCGATCTTTTCGAGCGAGGCCGCAAGTTCCTTGCGCAGCAGCGCCTGCTCCGTGGACTTGGCCTTCAGCATCGCGATCTCGGCCGCCCGCTCCGCGGCCTCGGCTTCCAGCCCGGCGATCTTTTCTAACGCGGCCGCCAGTTCCTTGCGCAACAGCGCCGCCCCGGATTCCGCCATGCCGGCAGGCCCAAACTCGCCACAATTATACAAATCGACCCTTAGGCCAGCCTAAGCTTGCGCGGCGCGCGGGCCCGCCCGGGCGGCCAAGTCGCGGCGGGAGGGGGGGGAGGTAAGTGTGTACGCCGACCGGAAAATAAAGTTGATATAGCCGGCATAATCATCACTTTCGTGGGGTATCTAAATCCCTCGAGTGGACACCTAGTGTCAGCTCTTGGGAGCGTGTGGATGAAACCCCGCAAATCAATGCGCCGTTGCGACACCGTGCGTGCCTTGTAAGAGACGGCGCCCCGCGGCCTCGGCTTGGCTCCGAAACCTTCCACGGGGCGCCCGGGGTTGAAAGTGCTGGGTCGCGTGCGGGAGATGGCGGCCCCGGATGGAACATGTTCAATTCCTGTCCGTGGGCCGGGCCCGACTGGCGCGCCCGCTGCTCCCGCATCCGGGCTCGTGCGCCCGCCCGGCTCCGGGGCGGGGCGGTGGCCGGCTCCCGCAACGGCGGCCGCCTGACCGCCCGCGGCGGGACCTGCCGGGCGCGCCATGTCTGCGTCAGTGCGCGTGTGGCACCGGGACGGCGCGCAGCATCGGCGCGCGCCAAAACATTTACAATCCTGACGTGATCGCGCGGCGCGCGGGGCGGCAGTGGCTGTCCGGGGGCGCGGCGGACAGCGGGATGGGGGGAGGCAAGTGCGCACGTGAGCGCGTACGAGGTCACGGATCCGTCAGCCGCACGCGCGAAAACGATTTCGCCGATCCGGGTTCGCGCCCGCGGAGCGGGGGTTGCCGGCCTCGTGCGCAAGCGCGTACTACAACCTTATAACTCGGAAGCCCCGCCGCGCGCCATGCCCGCGTTGCGCGGCGAGGCGCCCGCACACCACGACTGCCCCGGAGCGGCAAAGCCGCGCGGCCGCGCAGCGCGCGCCTCGTGGCCGTTCTCCCCGCCGCCGCCCCTCCCCGCCGCGGTGTGCGTGGTCGCGATTGCCTGCATTGCCGCCGTGCCGCTGGCGGCGGTCCCGGCCGAGGCGCAGTCGTACACGGCCGTGCTGAGGCTCGATCCCGTGCCGCCGCAGATAAGGACGGGGGATGCCGTCGTCTTTTCGGGCAAGCTCACCACCACCTCGAACCACGTCGTACCAGGCGCCACCGTATACATAAAGGACGACGTCAGCTTCGGCCGCGACACGGTGATCGGAAAAGCGTTCACCGACGATCGCGGGGAGTTCCGCGTCGCGTGGACCGCAAAACCGCGCAGCAGCGGGGAGTGGGACTTTTATGCCACGTATGGCGGCAGTCAGCGCGTAAGCGAGGCGCGCAGCTCCACGTACGGCGTCGACGTCTCGTCCCGCCATTCTGGAGCGTCCGGCGGCGCGCCCGCCAACAGCATAAGGGACTATTCCACGATTTTGACGCTGGATAGGATTCAGGACACGGCCTGGGTGGGGGATCGCGTCACGTTCACCGGAAGGCTCACGTCGGGGGACGGGCCCGTGAGCAACGCGGTCGTGAGGATCATGGAGGACGATCCGTTCGTCAAGGACGAGAGGCTTGCCTGGGGCAGGACCGACGGCACCGGGCGGTTCTCTATACCGTGGAAGGCCGCCGCGGCGGATCTGGAGACGGAATTCGACGTGTACGCGCTGTTCACCGGCAGCTCGTCGTACGAGAGATCCAGGACGGCCAACCAGGAGATGGACGTCGTAAAGCGCGGCGGTTCCCTGACGCTGGATAGGATTCAGGACGCGGCCTGGGTGGGGGATCGCGTCACGTTCACCGGGAAGCTCACGTCGGGGGGATGGCCCGTGAGCAACGCGGTCGTGAGGATCATGGAGGACGATCCGCTAGACAAGGACGAGAGGCTTGCCTGGGGCAGGACCGACGGCACAGGGCGGTTCTCTATACCGTGGAAGGCCGCCGCGGCGGATCTGGAGACGGAATTCGACGTGTACGCGCTGTTCACCGGCAGCTCGTCGTACGAGAGATCCAGGACGGCCAACCAGGAGATGTATGTCGTAAAGCGCGGCGGTTCCCTGACGCTGGATAAGATCCCGGACGCGGCCTGGGTGGGGGATCGCGTCACGTTCACCGGGAAGCTCACGTCGGGGGGCTGGCCCGTGAGCAACGCGGTCGTGAGGATAATGGAGGACGATCCGCTAGCCAAGGACGAGAGGCTTGCCTGGGGCAGGACCGACGGCACCGGGCGGTTCTCTATACCGTGGAAGGCCGCCGCGGCGGATCTGGAGACGGAATTCGACGTGTACGCGCTGTTCACCGGCAGCTCGTCGTACGAGAGATCCAGGACGGCCAACCAGGAGATGTATGTCGTAAAGCGCGGCGGTTCCCTGACGCTGGATAGGATTCCGGACACGGCCAAGGTGGGGGATCGCGTCACTTTTTCGGGCACGCTGCGGTTGCACGACTCCCCTGCCAAGGGCTCGATCGTGTACATCAAGGACGAGGACGACCTGAGGCGCGACGATCTTTTGGCTACCGCGTACGTTAACCAATACGGCCGGTTCTCCACGACTTGGACGGCGGTGCCCGTGGATCCCCTGTACGGCGCTGGGGAAATTTTTGCGGTGTTCGAGGGGGACAGCACCCACAAGAGGCTCACGACGAAACAGCAGACGATCGGCATCGCGGAGGCCCGAAAAGCCCCTGCCGCGGCTCCCGGGGACGACGTGTACATGGAAATCTACTGGAACAAGCAGTTTCGGAGCCCGCCCCACGTGGCGATAACGCCGCACCCTGACGAAGTCGACGATGTCAAGAAGTACATGGGCGCCGTGCAGGAAGGACTTCAAATGTGGTCAATACGCATGGCCGCGCAGCACGGCGGCGACTGGGCAGTCACTTCCGAAATCGTCCGTCCCGGAGATAAATTTAGCAGAGAGCCGGACATTTCCATGAATTTGGTGACATACCAGTCGGCATATGGGATACATGGCGAAGAGGGTTGCGCGGATTGGGCAGGTTTGGCATATGGCGTCAACCGCAGAGAGCCGCCGGAGGGGGCCGTCAGCACAATAGTGTGCACACAAGTACAGAAAACAGATCGCTCGCATGAAGACGTCGTAGCCACGGCTGCGCACGAGTTCATCCATGCGATGGGCGTGGGCCACACGTTCGGCAACGTAGCAGACATGATGTGCAGCGTAGAGAACGACATGCAAACATGCGACTATAGGGGAAACAAACCCAACGCGCCTTCCAGGCTGAATATGGATGCGGTAGCGGCATTATACGGCGCCGACGGCTTCCAATACCCGAACAACGGGGTCGCATACAAGCAGAAGGTCTTTGCGGGGGGCTCGGGCAGCGGCGGCGATGCGGGCAGAAACCCGGCCGCTTCGAGCCCCTGCGCCGGCGACGATCATTCGTACGATTTCAAGGTGAACCAAGCGCTCGAGCCGGGCCAGTACGTGTGGTGGACCTTGTGCACGCCGGACATCAGCTACGGCCTTTCCACGGACAGCGAATACGGTAATAGCTCACGATTTTGAGGCGATTTGCCTCGCAACCGCGGCTTTGAGATCCAAGCAGGGCCGCAAAATCCCGCGCTTTTGAAGCAGATCGGCAAGCATTCCGGGCACGCCCGCGAAATCCCGCGCTGCGCGACGGCGTTCGGCCGGAGCGGGCTTTCCTGGCCGTCCCGGAACGGCTCGAATGGGTAAGTTTATTGCTGCGTATATTTACCCCCACGCAGATGACGAAGTCCAAGCGCTCCCGCAGGAGGGCCGGCAGGAAGGCCCTCTCGGCACGGGACGCGGAGGTCGCGAAGCTCGGCAGGGCCCTCTCGGCGCGGGACGCGGAGGTCGCGAAGCTCGGCAGGGCCCTCTCGGCGCGGGACGCGGAGGTCGCGAAGCTCGGCAGGGCCCTCTCGGCGCGGGACGCGGAGGTCGCGAAGCTCGGCAAGGAGAACGGCGAGCTGAAGGAGGAGAACAAAAAACTGAAGGAGCAGGCGTGCGAGAAAGCGCACGGCGGCGGCCCGTGCCCGTACGGGGAAGAAAACAAGCGGCTGAAGGAGGATCTCGTGCAGGCCAGGAAGATCAATTCCGCCGTCTCGGCCAAGCTCATCAGGGCAAAGCCCAACGTGCGGGCCAAGAAGGGCGAGGCCAAGAAGGGCGAGGCCAAGAAGGGCGAGGCCAAGAAGGGCGAGGCCAAGAAGGGCGAGGCCAAGAAGGGCGAGGCCAAGAAGGGCGAGGCCAAGAAGGGCGAGGCCAAGAAGAGGGGGGGCGCCTGGAAGATCTGCGAGGAGCCCGACAGGATCGTCGAGGTCGACCCGCGCGCGTGCCAGGACTGCGGCTGCGAGCTGGCGGGGATCGAAGGCAGGTGCTCGCGCACTGTGAAAAGGCTGAAGATCGAGACGGAGAACGTGAGGTACGACAAGGTCAAGAGGCGCTGCCCCCGGTGCAACAAGGTGCACACGCCGCACACCCCCGGGGCCATGCCCGGCTGCAGGCACGACCTGAACACGCAGATGGCGGCGGTCAGCCTCAAGATGTGCGGCATGTCATACCGCAACATAGCGGACATATTCCGGACGGTGCTGGGCATCGACGTCGCGGCGGGGACGATCGTGAAGATGGTGGGCAGGGCGGCCAGGGCGCTCGAGCCGCTGCACGCGGCGATGGCGGGAATGCTGCGCAAGGCCAAAGCGATAAACGGCGACGAGACCTCGTGGCGGATCAACGGCGCGAACGCGTGGCTGTGGGTGCTCGTCGCCGAGCGGTTCGCCGTGTTCAAGGTCGAATACTCGCGCGGCGCGTCCGTCCTGCTGTCCCTGCTGGATGGATTCAAGGGCACCATGACCAGCGACTCGCATCCCCCGTACAACCACGTGGGGGACTCGCACCAAAAGTGCCACGTGCACTACCTGCGCGAGGTAAAAGAGACCCTCGAGTTAAAGGATCCCGGGCCCCAGTTCCGGCGCTTCGCGCGCACGTTCAAGAAGATGCTGCACGATTCCCACGAGGTGGCCGCGTGCGCGGACCCGGAGGAGCGGAAGCGCGGGGTGGCCAGGCTCCTGGCCCGGCTGGACAGGCTGATCTCCAAGGATTACGACGAGCCCAACTGCAAGCGGTTCGTCAAGAGGCTGAAGCGCGAGAGGGACCACGCGTTCACGTTCATAATGGCCGGCATCCCGAGCGACAACAACAGGGCGGAGCGGGCCTTGCGGCTCAGCGTGATCATACGGAACATCACCGGCGGGAGCCGCTCGCGGAAGGGAGCGCGCGGCCACGCGGTGCTGATGAGCGTGAAGGAGACGTGCAGGATGAACGGCCTGAACTTCTACGAGTTCTGCGTCAAGTACCTGGACAGGGGGTCCCCGGAGGCGTCCCGCCGCGCGGCGGCCGGGCCGGCGCCCGGCGGGGAGGCGTGGCCGTTCCCCGAGCCCGCGGACGCGGACGCGGATGCGGGCAAAACTGCCTCAAAATCGTGAGCTATTACCGAATACGTCGGTTTTACGATATACCTGCTTCCCCCCGACACGGTGGTCAGCGATTTTGTGAACCGCGCCGAGGGAAAATACTATCCGTGCGAAGAGTACGGCAAGACGTGGCACAGCAAGCCGAACACGTGCTACATTGAACCCGGATCCAAACTCGTCCTGCACAACCAGGAAGAAAACGCGATAAGGATAACCGGCTGGATGCGAAGCCGGTAGCCGGCCTCCCGCGGCATGCGCGGGCGGGGGAAGGCCGGGAATCGGGGGCGGGGCCGGAAAGGCCGCCGCCCTCGGGTTGCCGGCCAGGGGGCGGGCCGCGCGCGGCCCGATCGCGCCCGCGCTTCGCGCCGCGCCGGGCCAAAGCCCGCAGTCCTTGGAGATTCGGAACATGCCGCGCCGGGATCGCCATCTACGCGCGCTGCGGCCGGGAGCGGGACCCTGCCGGCGCCGGCCCGCGGGGCGCCTGCCCGCCGCGCCGACCCCCTACAGGGATCCCAGCTTTTCCTGCGCCGCGGCCAGCCCCGCCCCGGCGTCCGCCTCGAACCCCATCATGGCCAGCGTCGACGACACGGCGGATATGGTCCTCATCACGTGGTAGGCGCTCACCTCCCCCATGCAGCCGACGCGGAAGACCTTCCCCTTCAGGTCGCCGAACCCGCCGGCCACCAGCACCCTGAACCGCTCGGCCAGCGTGCGGCGGAACGGGCCGTCCTCCAGCCCCTCCGGGTAGTTCAGGGCCACTATCGACACGGAGCGGTCCTCCTCCCTCGCGAACGGCGAGAGCCCGACGGCCCCGAGGCCCGCGTACAGGGCCTCCGAGCACGCCCTGTGGCGCGCGTATATGTCGTCGAGGCCCTCCTCGAGCATCATGGATAGCGCTTCCCGGAAGGCGTACATGAGGGGCAGGGCGGGCGTGAACGGCGTGTGCGACGACTCTTCGTAGTACTTGAAGTAGCGCGGGAGGTTGAAGTACATGGTCTTGGGCGGGTCGGCCAGCATCATTTTTTTGGCCCGCGGGCCCACCGATATGGGCGATATGCCCGGGGGGGCCGCTATCGCCTTTTGGGCCCCGGTCATGCAGACGTCTATGCCCCACTCGTCCACGGGGAGGGGGGCGCCGCCGAGCAGCGAGACCGAGTCGACGACGTACAGGGCCCCCGTGCGCGACGCGAGGTCCTTCACGCGGTCCAGGTAGTTCACCATCGTACCGGTGGAGGTCTCGTTGTGCACCACGTAGAAGGCCTTGGCGTCGGGGTTGTTATCGAAGGCCTCCCTGACCTGCCCGAAGGTGGCGTTGGCGCCGGGCGGGGTCTCGAGCCGCACCGTCTCGGCGCCCTGCCACTCTATCATCTGCGCCAGCCTCCCGCTGAACTCGCCGTTGACCGGGACTATCACCTTGTCGCCCTTCCTCACTATGTTCACGACCCCTGCCTCGACGGCGCCGGTCCCCGAGGCCGAGAGGGCCACCACGTCGCCTTCGGTCCGGAAGACGCGCCGCGTCTTTTCCACCACGTCCCGGTACAGCCGCACGAAATCGTCGCTGCGGTGGTTTATTATCGGGGCCAGCATCGCGCGCATCACCCTGTCGGGCACGTTGGTCGGGCCCGGCAGCATGGAGAGGTACTCCATTACGGCCGGCCGCCCCGGCCCGCACTTATAATTGCACGCCGCGCAGCCTGGCCGCCGCGCCCAGGGACAGGAGCACCCGCCTCGTGCCGCCGGGCACCAGGCGCTCCCAGCCGGGATCGCCACGCAGGATCATGCCCCGTATCGCCGTCCCGGACAGCTCGGAGCGGCGCACAAGGGGGATCCGCACGGCGCGGACCGCGCCGCCCGCGCCGCAGAGGCGCGCCGTGTCGGGGTCGTTCGAGAACACGGCGCCGTGCGGGGGGACGGTCCGGCGCAGGCACTCCAGCCACGCGGAGTGGTCGCCAAAGTCCGGCACGCGGTACGCGCGCACGCGGGCCAGCTCCGGGCCGCCCAGCGAGGAGCGGATCATCTCCTCCCTCTCCGCGGCGCTGAACGGGTTGTCCGGGGAGGGGGGCCTGTTGGAACTGCCTATGCCTACCCACAGCCTGCTTGCCGCGCCAAGCGCGAAGCGCACGGCGGCCGCGTGCCCCAGGTGGAATGGCTGGAACCGGCCGACCAGGAGGCCGTCCATGTATGGAGGAGGGGAGGGGGCTAAAAAAACCGTGGCGGGGGGCGCCGCGTATGGGCGGGCAATCCGATGCCGCGCCAGGCGGCGGCGCGCCGCCCCCGCCCGCCGGGCTCACACCCCGGCGTCCATCAGGGCCGCCATGAGCAGGATCGCCACGGAGAGGGCCATGGTCAGCTCGCCCAGTATTATGACGCGCCGCCTCAGCCGCCGCAGGCCCTCCTCCGGCACGCGCCCCGACGCCACGTCCTCCTCCACGCTGCCGCGGATCAGCCTGACGTGCGCCGCGAACGCCACTATGACGGCCGCCACCAGGACGATCTTGATCGCCAAGAACGTCCCGTAGCTGCTCTCCAGCAGCAGGCCGGGCCGCGCCAGGAGGGGGTGCGAGACGTACAGGCCCGTGCCGACCAGCACGGCCAGCGCGGGGACGGCCGCGAGGTTGAACCGCCGGCCCACCGCCACCATCAGGCCCAGCCGCTCGGCCGGCGTCATCGACGTCCGCTTCAGCACGGGGGCCATGACCATTCCCAGGAACAGCCCCCCGCCCACCCACACGGAGGCGGCCACGAGGTGCGCCCACGTGAGCAGGGCGTGCTCGACGGCCATGCGGCGGGCCGGGCCGCGCTGATAATATGGATTGGGATCGGCGGCGGCGGGGGCGGCCGGAATCCGCGGGGCGCGCGGATCGGCCCTCCCGGCGCCGGCGCCCGGCGGGCGGCGCCCCGGATCCGCCGCGCGCCTCGGCAGCGGCGGGCAAGCCCCGGCCGCTCGCGGCCGGAAGGGGGTCCGGCGCCCCGCGGGCGCCGGCGGGCGGCGCCCCGGATCCGCGATGCCGGCGCCCGCGCGATGCGGGATCCCGCGCGGCGCCCGGGCGGGCTTTCGGGCGGGGCATCGCCCCCGCGGCTGCCCGGCCGCGCCGTTTCTCCATGTCTAACTTAAAATATGACCGGGCGCGCCCGGCCCGCGTGCCCTTCGACAAAGGCGAACTTATCGTAGCGGAATACACCGCCAGGATAAAAGAGTCCGGCGAGGTCTTCCTCACGACGGACGCGGCGGAGGCCAAGAAGGCGAACCTGGGCGCTTCGCCCGCGAAGTTCCGCCCGCAGCTGGTGTCGATCGGCCAGCCGAACTTTTCCGTGCCCAAGGCGCTCGACGAGATCCTCGCGGGCGCGGAGGTGGGGGCGGAGCTGGAGGTGGAGGTCCCCCCCGCCAAGGGGTTCGGCGAGGTGGAGCGCTCCAAGGTGAAGACCCTGCCGCTGAGGAAGCTCGGCGACGACGCAGACAGGGCGGAGCCCGGCTACCGGGTGAATGTGGACGACCGGGCGGGGGTGGTGCGCTTCGTGAGCTCCGGGAGGGTGACCGTCGACTTCAACCACAAGTACGCGGGCCAGACCATACTGTACAGCGCGAGGGTCACCAAGCATCTGGAGTCCGACGAGGACAAGACGGGGGCGATCCTGCGGCAGCGGTTCGGCGTGGACAAGGTCAAGTTTTCCAGGCAGGACAACACCGTGGCCGTGCACGTGCCGGAGGCCCTCGTCCGGTCGGTCGACTTGGGCAGGAACAAGCAGCTGATCCAGGCGGACGTTTTCAAGTACGTGCCGAGCGCGCGGGTGGTGGTCTTCATCGACTCGTTCTTCAATCCCGGCGAGCCCCGCGCCGAGGAGGACTACGAGCTGACCGGCCCCGTCGAGCGCGAAGGGGGCGGCTTCGGCGTGGTGGACGACGACGACGAGGACTACGAGGACGACGACGAGGACTACGAGGACGACGACGAGGAGGATGACGACGACGAGGAGGATGACGACGACGAGGAGGATGACGACGACGAGGAGGATGACGACGACTACGAGGACGAGGACGAAGATGACGAGGACGAAGATGACGAGGACGAAGATGACGAGGACGAAGATGACGAGGACGAAGATGACGAAGATGACGAGGATGACGAGGATGACGAGGATGACGACGAGGAGGATGACGATGACGACGACGACGAAGACTACGACGACGAGGAGGACGACGAGGACGACTTTGACGGCGATGACGATGACGATGACGGCGACGATGACGATGACGATGACGATGACGGCGGCAAGCGGTTCTCGCTGCCCCGGGCCCCGGGCAAGTAGGGGCCCGCATCCGCGGCGGGCCGGCCCCCGCCTCCCCGCTACAGCACGCCGGTCGCCTTGGCCAGGGCGAGCGCGGCCTCCCGCGTCGTGTCCGCCTCCCTGAGTATGGTGTACCTTTCGGGGCGCAGCCCCTGCGCCATGGCCAGCGCCTCGGCCACCTCGGCGCCCCCCAGCCCTATCTCCGCCGCCGTCGTGGGCGCCCCCGCCCTCCGGAGCGCCCCTGATATGCCCCTCCAGTCCTGCCCCTGCAACTTTGCCATCATTATGGCCCCTATGCCGCACTTTTCGCCGTGCAGGCCGGCATCCGGCGCGATCCTGTCCAGCGCGTGGGAGAAGAGGTGCTCGGCGCCCGAGCAGGGCCTGCTGCTGCCGGCAATGCACGAGGCCACGCCGGCGCTTATCAGCGCCTCGACTACGGCCCTCTCGTCCGGCGCCCCGCCGCCCTCCATTATTATGCCGGCGCTCATGAGCGCCAGGCTCGCCGCGTAGCGCCCGTAGTACTCCCCGGCGCGGTCGCGGCCCAGCTCCCAGTCCCGCACGGCTATGATGTTGGCTACGAGGTCGCCGCACCCGCTGGCCAGCAGCCTGCGCGGGGCGCCGCGTATTATCCCGATGTCGACGAAGACCCCGAGCGGCGCCCTGGCCGTCACGGAGTGCGGCCTGCTGCCCCGCACGGACACGAAGGGGCTGGCTATGCCGTCGTGGGAGGCGGCGGTGGGCACGCTGGCGAACGGCACGCCCAGGTTGAACGCCGCCATCTTGGCCGCGTCCACGGCGCGCCCGCCGCCTATCCCCACTATTATCGAGCTGCCGTCGGCCGCCACGCCCTCCTGGACGGCGGCTATGGACGCGGCATCGTTGCGCCGCGCCGTCCGGTGCCACGCCCACCCCATGCCCGCGCCGCGCAGCGAGCCCTCCACGCGCCCGCCCACGGCCGCCCTCACCGCCGGCCCCGCCACGAGGGAGGCCGTCCCGCCGGGGCCGAGGGACGCGAGGAACCCCCCCAGCCCCCCGATGTTGCCCTCGCCCACCGTTATGAGGCGGGGGAGCTCCATGGTGTGGGCCGGCGCGGGATCGCGCCGTGCGGGGCCCGGCATGCCCGCCGTCCCGGACAAAGTTATTTAAAAGGGTGGGCCGGAGCGGCGGCATCTCGGGTGTATTTTTGGCCAGCGGAGTGGAAGACAAGGTACTGCACGGAACCACCACGGTGGGGATAAGGGCGGGCGACGGCGTGGTCCTCTGCGCCGACATGAGGGCCAGCGCCGGCTACTTCATCGCCAACAACAACACCATGAAGATACAGCGCATAGACGAGCACGCGGGGCTGACGCTGGCCGGCGGCGTGGCCGACGCCCAGAACATAGTGGACGTGCTGCGGTACCACGCGGGCCTGCACAGGATACGGGCGGGGGGCCCCATGCGGGTGAGGTCGATGGCCCGCCTGGCCTCGCTCATATTCCACCAGAACCGCGGCTACCCGTTCGTGGCCGACGTGCTGCTGGGCGGCTTCGACGCGGGCGGCCCGGCCCTGTACAACGTGGACATGTTCGGCTCGGTGGAGCCCAAGCCGTACGTGACCACGGGCAGCGGCTCCCCCGTCGCGTACGGCGCGCTGGAGGAGGGCTACTCGCCCGGCATGGGCGTGGCGGAGGCCAAGGCCCTGGCGCTGCGGGCCGTAAAGGCGGCCATAACCAGGAACATAGGCACGGGCGACGGCATCAACCTGGCCGTCGTGGACGGGGAGGGGTTCCGCCTCCTGACCGGGGAGCAGAGGAAGGCCGTCGTCGCGATATAGCGCATGACGCAACGAAGGCCGCAGCCCAGGAGGGATCCCCCGCCGCCCGGGGGGATGATGGCCACCATACTCAGGAGGATGTCCAGGGAGGCGGCCGTCACCCGCATAGAGTACGAGGGGCCCCGCATAGCGCTGTACACCAAGGCGCCGCGCTACCTGCTGGAGCACGGCGAGATCATATCCGACCTCGTGAACGCCATAAAGAAGCGCATAGTGGTGCGCACGGACGAGTCGGTGCGCAAGGGCGAGGCCGAGGCGCGCAGGCTGCTGGCGCAGCTCGTCCCGGCCGAGGCGCAGCTCCAGGGGACGTTCTTCGACACGGCCACCGGCGAGGTCTCGCTGGAGGCCAAGCGGCCCTGGCTGCTCCAGAGGAACGCGCCCGAGTTCGCGCACCCCGACGTGACCGAGCGCATAGGCTGGAGGCTCCGCGTGAGGAAGGCCACCACCAACCCGTCCAGCACGATGCGCGCCATAAACTACAGCCTCGGCACGTCCGCGCCCGACCGCTCCAAGCAGCTGCGGGCGGTGGGCGACGGCATATTCCGGCCCAGGCTGGTGCAGCGCTCGGAGGTCTCGCTGCTGGCCCTGGGGGGGTTCGGGCAGGTCGGCCGCTCGTGCATGCTGCTCTCCACGGCCGACAGCCGCGTGCTCATAGACTGCGGGATAAACCCGGGGGCCGCGGCCCCCTCCGAGTCGTACCCGCGGCTGGACTGGGCCGGGATAACCCTGGACGAGCTGGACGCGGTGGTGATAGGGCACGCCCACCTGGACCACACGGGGTTCCTGCCCGCGCTGTGCAAGTACGGGTACAGGGGGCCCGTGTACTGCACCGAGCCGACCCTGCCCATGATGAACCTCATACAGCTGGACGCCATCAAGGTGGCCGCGGCGCAGGGCAGGGCCCCCCTGTACGCCGAGCGCGACGTCCGCCGGATAATGCGGCAGGCCATAACGCTGCCGTACTCGACGGTGACCGACATATCGCCGGACATAAAGCTGGTGCTCGCCAACGCCGGCCACATACTGGGCTCGGCGCTGTGCCACTTCCACATCGGGAGCGGCGACCACAACTTCGTGTACAGCGGCGACATCAAGTTCGGCAAGAGCATACTGTTCGAGGCGGCCAGCTGGAACTTCCCGCGCGTCGAGACCCTGCTGGTGGAGAGCACGTACGGCGCGAAGGAGGACATACAGCCGTCCCGGCAGGAGGTCGAGTCGGCGTTCATAAACGCGGTGAACCACACGCTCGCCGACGACGGCAAGGTGCTCATACCCATACCGGCGGTCGGCCGCGCCCAGGAGATAATGATGGTCATCGACCACTACATGAAGTCCGGCGAGATGGTCGAGGCGCCCGTGTTCACGGAGGGGATGATATCGGAGGCCTCGGCCATACACGAGGCCCACCCGGAGTACCTGGCGCGGGAGCTGAAGCAGAAGATACTGGAGACGGACGACAACCCGTTCGACTCGGAGTACTTTACCAACGTGGAGCACGCGGACAAGAGGGAGGAGGCGCTCCGGGACGGCCTGCCGTGCATAGTGCTGGCCACCTCCGGCATGCTGGAGGGCGGGCCCGTGCTGGAGTACTTTCGGAGCATAGCCCCGGTGCGGCGCAACAAGGTGCTGTTCGTCTCGTACCAGGTGAACGGCACCCTGGGCCGCCGCGTGATGGACGGCGCCAGGCAGGTCTCGCTGATGGGCAGGGAGGGCAAGGTGGAGGTCGTGAACATCAACTGCGGGATGGAAAAGCTCGACGGGTTCAGCGGCCACAGCGACTACAACCAGCTGCTCTCCTTCGTCAAGAGGCTGCGGCCAAAGCTGCGCCGCGTCCTGGTGAACCACGGCGAGCGCCGCAAGAGCGAGAACCTGGCCGCGTCCATACGGCGCATGTACCGCGTGCCCGCCCACAACCCGCAGGTCCAGGAGTCAATGAGGCTGTTCTAGCGGGGCGCGGCCGGCCCCGCCGCGGCGGCCCGCGGCCGCGCAGCGCCGGCGGGGCGCGGCCTGCTCCCGGCCCCCCCCGCGCCTCGGCGGCCCCGCGTTCCCGAAGCGCCCCCGCGGCGGCGCGCCGCGGCCGTCCCTACTTTAGATCGTACTCGGGCCTCCAGATCTTGACGTTGGTGGGCGCCACTATGATCCTCTCCTCGCCCAACCTCGCAACGTCCGCCCCCGAGGCCTTCGCCATGGTGTGCAGGTCCTCCACCACCCCGCGCAGCTGGTCCACGTCCTTGCGCGCCAGCGGGGTGACACGCAGTATCAGTATGAGCCCCCTCCGTATGTCCTCCTTTATCGCGTGGACGTCGCTCGGATCCCTTATGGTCATGGCCTTCAGGTACGTGGGGGCCTCGTGCTTTTGCATCGGCCGGAATGCGATCCCCTTGCTCAAAAACCATTCTATTCTGGCAGTCCGTCTCATAACCCGGATTTCGGGCGCGGAAAACCGCCCCGCCGCGGGCGCGGTTGTGGGGCGGACCGTATTTTGGCGGCTCGCCCCGCGGCCCGGATTTCGGGCGCGGGGGGCCGCTTCGCCGCGGCCGCCGCGGGATGCGCCTTGCCGGCCCGCCCCGCGCCCGCGGCGGTCCTCCCGGCGTGAAACCGGGGCCGCGCGGGATGCGTTCCGGCGGCGCGTTCCCACCGGGCGCGCGGGCCCGCGCCGCCCTTCCGGGGACAGGGAACCGCCGCCTAGGACAGCCTGTACCGCGCGTAGCTGCCCTCGGCCGCGCCCTCGGCCGTGATCTCCGCCTTTTCGCCGCCCGCGCGCGTCACCGACACGGCGCAGCCCTCCCCGTCCGGCGCGTCGGAATACCTCACGGTCACGGCGGCGGCCGTCCCCTCGTGCGCGGCCGCGCCGGGGCCGCGCAGCAGCGACGTGGGGCCCACGTGGTCCCTGACCTCGAGCAGAACGTCGCCGGGCAGGGCCAGCGCCCCGATCACCTGGTTCTCCTTGTGGTCCCTGCCCACCACGAGCTTGGCGGACGCGTCCAGCCTGAAGTGCCTGCCGACCTTGAGCAGGTCGATGTCGTTGACGGTGGGATCCGGCGTGTGCGCGAACAGGTCCTTTGCCCTGCGCCCGAAGGCCGGATCCGTCAGGAGGCAGCCGCCCCCCGCGTTGGGCGGATCCTCTATCCCGTACTCTTTTGCCATGCCGAGCTGGTCCTTGCGCCTCCTCCCGCGTATCATCCCGAGGTCCTCCCTGCGTATGAGGCCGTCCCGCTCGGGATCCGTCGGCGGCAGCAGCGCGGCGGAGAGCGGGCGCACGATCTTGCCCTCCAGCCCCGACTCGCGCTCTATGGTGCGCAGCGCGGGCCCGTGCTGGCTCATGGGCCTCTGGCCGAGGACCTCCCCGGATATGACGAACTCGGCGCCGATCTCGGCCATCCTCTCCTTGGCGGCCTCGAACATCATGGCGCGGCAGTCTATGCACGGGTTCATGCCGGCGCCGAAGCCGTGCTTGGGGCCCTTCAGCATGCGTATGTACTCCTCGCCCAGGTACACCGTCTTGAGGTCGACCCCGAGGTCGTCGGCCCTCCCGCGGATCTCAAAGCCGCAGCCCCTCCCGCAGTCAAAGTCGCAGAACGGCGTCTTTATGGCCACGGCCGAGACCTCGAAGCCCTGCTTCTGCATCATCTTCACCGCCAGCTGGCTGTCCAGGCCGCCGGACAGCAGGGCCACGACCTTCTTCTTCTTGCCCTCCCCTCCCGGCATGCGGCCCGGCCGCGCCGGCCATATACAAGCCTTGCATCCGCCCCCCGGCGGCCCCGCGGGAGCCCGCGCCGCAAGCCCCCCGCCGCGGGGAAGGCGCACGAGAAACCGGGCCCCCCGCGGCGCGGGGCGCCGCGGCCGGCCGGCTCCCGCGCCCCCCGCCGGCGGGCCGCCCGCCCGCATCGCGCGGCGGCGGGAAAGCCCTTCCGGGAGGCCGGGAACATTAATTTGGACTATTTTTGCCGACGCGGCATGCTGACCGACGAGGAGCTCAAGCGCGCCCTCCGCACGGAAAAGAACGTGCGCAAGATGACGAAGATTCTCGCGATCTGCCAGATCGAGATCAGCGGGTCAAGCTACGAGAAAGCCGCGCATGACATGATGGAGCAGCAGGGCACGATCGAGGAATGGCACAAGCGCTACCTGCGGGACGGGCTGCAGGGCCTGGACGATTTTCCCCGCCCCGGCCTGCCCAGGATGGTAAAGGTGGAGATCACCGAATTCGTGCAGGGCGGCGGCGCGCGGCCTCCGCGTAGTCCCGGATCTCCCCCTCCCTGAACGACCCGGTGAGGAACTCCGAGAACCTCATGAGCGACGCGGCCGAGCACCTGATCTGCGGTATTATCAGCAGCCCGCTGCCGCCCACGGTCCTTATGGAGAACGCCGAGTAGTCGTTCCTGTCCAGGACGGACACGTAGACGTGGTACCCCTCGTGCATCACGGAATAGTTGCAGTTCGGGTACCTTTCCATGATCCGCGCGAACTCCTTCCTCGTCCGGCCGTCCCGGAAGACGCCCGCGCCAAAGTCCACGAGGAGCGGCATCGGCTCCCCGCCTTTTGTCTCGCTCCTGCCCCGCCCGCCGAACATCTCCCTGCTTTCCATCCCCTTCCTCGCCACGGGGCGCAGCAGCCAGGCGAAGACGTCTTCGAACGTTCCCGCGTGCACCGACACCAGCCCCCTGCGCGACACGGACAGGTCCAGGTCCGGGCTCGACTCCGGCCCGGAGAACACCCTCACGCGGTCGACGTACCCGCCGCCGTCCCCGGCATCCGCGAACACGTCCCCCACGGTGCCGCGGCCCCCCGCCGCGCCGCGCGGGATCCGCCTTCTTTCGGTTTCGAGCCTTGCCCCGCGGCCCTTCTTCTTGACGTACTCCTTGGGGTTCAACCGCCTGCCGGTGTCCTTTTCGTAATCCTGGAGTAACTTGCGCACCGTTTCCGAGTTGACCGCCGCGGCTATGATGCGCGGGTGCAGGCTCTTGATTATGCGGGACGCGTATTTTGAAAAGAACGCCGCCCCGTCGCCGGTCGCGGCGTACAGCTCGTCGCCCGCCTGCACCGTGTGGAGGATCCCCGCCGGCCTCCCCCGTCGCTCACCTCGAATTCGCCGTGCCGAAAGCCGCCGTACTCCGCGAGTCTGCCCCGCGCCGTCCACCCGCCGGGGAGCCGCGCCTTTTCTATCATCTCGGCCGCGTCCGAGTCCGACAGCAGGCACTGCACCTTGACGGCCCTGCGACTTTTCAGCCGGCCGTCCAAGGCGGAGGCCAGGCCGGGCGGGAGGCCGGACGGCGCCATGCTCACCACGTAGGCGCCTCCGTTATTATCGTACGTTTTCCACCTCCGCGTGCTTGCCTCCTCTCCCACGCCGCCCGCCGCGCCCGGGGACGGTCCAGGCCGCCCGCGTCAGCCCGCGGCCCCCCGCACCTCGTCTACCTGCTTCAGGCCGACCCCCAAGAAGTCGATCACGTCCTTGGTGGTGATCTCTCCGCGCCCGTACGCCTCGAAGACCAGCGAGACGAACATGCTCCCCCTCTCGCCCGCGCACCTCTCGGCCTCGCTCGAGCCGCCCCCTCCGGCCCCGCGCGCCCTTCCGCCCGGAAGCTCCTCCAAGAGGCGCCGGTAGTCGCCCGCCCGCCCCTTGCCCGCTACCTTCACGGCGCGCAGCGCGGCCGCCCTCCTGCCCGCCCTGAACCTTTTCGCCAGCCGCCCGACCGTTTCCCGCGCGCCCGCGCCCTCGCCTTCGCGCCCGCGGAGCTCTCCTCGGAACTCCCGCTCCGGCATGAGCGCCTCCGCCGCGAACGCGTTGCACCACCGCTCCGCCTTCTTCCCCCGCCTGCCGTCCGCTTCGTCCGCCGCGGGGGTGCACATCCCGTCGCCCTCCCGCAGCAGCAGGTGCCCGTATTCGTGGAGCAGCGTGAACGCCCTGGCCTCGTGCCCGTCCCTGCTGCTCACCAGTATCGCGTTCGGCTCCTCGGCCGAGAGCGCGAGCCCGCGCACCTGTCTTACGTCAATGGGCGCCTGGAACACCGGCACGTTGAGGGATTCCACGGCGGCCCTCAGCTCCTTGTATAAATCGCGGGCGTTGGATGCCTTGAGGCGCTGGGGTGCCGCGGCCCCGAGCCGTTCCATCTCCCTTCTGGCCGCCTCCCCGGGCCCGTCCCGCGTCGTTACGGATCCGATCATAGGCCGCGTGCCCGTCCCCATCCTTCCCATCATCTCCGCCGCGACCGACTGCAGCCAGCGCGCCTTCCTGATCGACACGACGGTCTCGTGGGACAGGCGCTTCTTGTCCGCGCCGGCGAGCATCCTGTAGTCCGTCGCCTCGCCCTCCTCGAGCGGCTTTTCCAGCAGGAACAGCGCGACGGGCCGCTTTACGCGCCCCGCCAGCCTTTCCAGTTGCGGCAGGCTGATCTTCTCCCCCTCCATCCAGCCCCTGATCCGCGGCTCGGGGACCCGGATCTTTTTCGCCAGCTCCCCGATCTCCCAGCCGCTGCCCGTTATGAGCCACCGCGCGACCTCGGGCTCCACGCTTATGGCCTCCCGCCGCGGCCTCCTGCTGCTCAGCCGCCCCCCTCCCTTGCCCGCCGGCCCATCTCCCTGCCGATCTCGGCCCTTACGGCGGCGGCTATCCGCTCCTTTTTCTGCCATCCCGTCCGCCTCTTCCTCCCGCCCCGCGTCATTATGAGCACGCTGTTGCTGCGCGGGTTCCCCGCGTACCTGGGGTCGCCCACGTCGTTGGCCACCACCATGTCGGCGCCCGACCGCCGCATCCCTTCCAGCGCCCCGCGCTCCAGCCCCTCTCGGGTCGCGCCTACTACCGCCTTGAACCCCACCAGGAGGGCCCCCCGCTGCGCCTCCCTGGCCCGCAGTATGATCTTTGGCGCCCTCTCCAGCTCCAGCGTCATCCTCTCCGCCCCGCTGTCGATCTTGGCCTTTCGCGGGCGCTTCACGGTATAGTCGGCGGCGGCGGCGGCCA
This sequence comes from uncultured Candidatus Cenarchaeum sp., assembly GCA_958295735.1. Lineage (GTDB taxonomy): Archaea > Thermoproteota > Nitrososphaeria > Nitrososphaerales > Nitrosopumilaceae > Cenarchaeum. The sequence goes on along the minus strand of OY282369.1, from coordinate 1,081,348 downwards.
TCACCAGTATGTCGAATTTTTTCCCGGCCATCTCCCCGCGGACGGCCCCGTCCATCTCCTTTACGGTGGTCACCCGCACGACCCTCGCGCCCGCGGGGGGCTCCTCCGAGCCCGGCCCGTACACCATGGTGACGGAGCAGCCGGCGGCCACGAGCTCCCGCGCCAGCAGCGCCCCCGTCCTGCCGGTGCTCCTGCTGGTTATCGACCTCACGGGGTCTATGGGCTCGGCCGTCGGCCCCGCCGTCATCAGCACGCTCCTGCCCGCCAGCTCGGGGGAGCGCCCCAGCCGCGCCAGCACCCTCTCCAGGACCTCCTCGGGCTCGGCCGCCATGGCCTTGCCCTCCTCCATGCGGGGGCCCACCACCTCCGCCCTGCCGCGGAGGAACTCCACGTTGCGGCGCACCGCCGCGTTCCCGTACATGGACGCGTGCATCGCGGGGCAGACCAGCACCGGCATGCCGGCCCCGAGCCCCACGGTGAGCACGGTGGAGACCGGCGTGTCGTCGATGCCGTTGGCCAGCATGCCCAGCGTGTTGGCGGTCGCGGGGTACGCCACTATGACGTCCGCCCTGCCGAAGTCCGCCAGCCTCACGTGCTCCATGCCGCCGGTCAGCCTGGTGACGGCGGGCCTGCCCGTGGCCCACCTGAAGTACTCGGGCCGCACCAGCCTCGTGGCGGCCGCGCTGGCCACGCACGTCACCTCGGCGCCGTGCCGCATGAGGAGCCTGGCCAGCTCTATGGCCTTGTACGCGGCCACGCTTCCCGAGACGCACAGCACGGCCTTCTTTCCCGCCAGCTCCGCCCCGCGCGAGCCCACGATGTCCAGCGACGGGTGGTTGTAGTCGCCCTTTTCCGGAGCCGCCTTGGCCCTGCTCCCCGCCGCCTTGGCCCCCGCCCTGCTCCCGGCAGCCGCCGCCTTGGCCCTGCCTGATCTCCCGCTGCTCCGTGGCCCCCTGCGTGACCCCGCCCTGCTCCCGGCAGCCGCCGCCTTGGCCCCGCTCCCCGCCGCCTTGGCCCCGCTCCCCGCCGCCTTGGCCCCCGCCCCGCTCCCCGCCGCCTTGGCCCCGCTCCCCGCCGCCTTGGCCACTCCTACCCCCCTCCGGCCCCGGCTCCCCGCCGCATCGCTTCGGCCTCGCCCCCGTCCATGCGGAACGTGTTCTCTTCTGCCGGGAAGCGCCCCTCCCTCACGTCGCTGCCGTACTCCTCCACGGCCCCGGTTATGGCGCCCGCCAGATCCAGGTACCTCTTGGCGAACCTGGGCTTCACCTTGTCGTACATGCCGAGCAGGTCGTGGATGACCAGCACCTGCCCGTCGCAGCCGGCGCCCGAGCCTATCCCTATTGTGGGCACCCCGGCCGACCCCGTTATGGCCGCGGCCGCCTCGGCGGCGACCATCTCCAGCACCACGCAGAACGCGCCGGCCTCCTCGACGGCCGCGGCATCGGCCGCGAGGGCGGCCGCCGAGGCCGCCGTCCTTCCCTGCACGTGCCGCCCCTTCCCCGCCAGCCCGCTGGTCTGCGGCGTGAGCCCGACGTGGCCCATCACGGGTATGCCGGCGCGCGATATGGCGGCGGCCCTGCCCGCCATGCCGCTCCCGCCCTCCAGCTTTACGGCGCCGGCCCCGGCCGCCACGAGCCTCCCCGCGTTGCGGACGGCATCGGAATCGCTGGCTTGGTACGACATGAACGGGAGGTCGGCCACCACGAGCGCCCCGCCGCCGGCGCGGCCCACGGCCCCCGTGAACGCGCACATGTGCTCCATGGTGACGCCGGCCGTCCCCTCGTGCCCCAGCACCACCATCCCCGCGCTGTCCCCCACCAGCATTATGTCGGCGCCGGCCCTGCCGCACAGGGTCGCCATGGTATAGTCGTAGGCCGTCACGGCGACTATCTTCCTTACGCCCTTCATGGCGGCCACGTCGGGGGCCGACACGCGCGCCATCCTACGCGGTCCCCGCCCCTGCCGCCCTGGCCTCCAGCCCCGCCGCCATCGCCCGCACGGCCGACGCCAGGTTCGCCGCGTTGTCGAACGAGTCCCTCGCGCCCTCCAGCTCTTCCCTGCCGTTCCCGGACAGCCGGCCGCACTCCGCCGCCAGCTCCCCCATGCAGCGCACCACGTTGTCCACTATTGTGACGTGGGCGGCGGCGGCGGTCCTGGACAGCGGGTTGAGGTCTATGGCTATGACGGTCTTGCCCGCCGCCGCCAGCGCGGCCGCCCTGTCCCCGTCCTCCAGCGCCACCAGGACGACATCGGCGGCCAGCGCGCCCCGGACGTCGGCCGTCCCGCGCTCCGAGTCCGTGCCGGGGAGCCTCCCCGCGTTTTCCGGGGAGGCCCCGAGCACCTCCCGCGCTCCGGCGCGGGCGAGCGCCGCGGCCGCCCTCCTCCTCCTGGCCCAGGTGCCGCCGGCGGGATCCCCCGCGTCGGCGTAGAACATGTTGACCTCCACTACGGCTCCCGTGGCGCGCGCCAGCCCCGCCGCCTCCCCGGGGCACAGCGCGGCGACGTTCCCGTTCACCGATATGGCGGGGCGCTCCGCCAGCAGCAATGTGGCGGCGGCCGCCCGGATCGCGGCGCGGGCGAACCCGCGCGTCCTCTCCCCGATGATGTAGTCGAACGCCTCGCCCCTGCCGTGCGCCATGAGGCCCTCGGCGGCCACCAGGCCCTCCCCGAACCCGCGCGCCAGCCTCTCGCGCACCAGCAGCGACTCGCGGCGCGGGTGCGTCTCCGGGATTGTGGCTGGCATCACCGGCACCAGGCGGGCCGCCCCCCGCGCCGCCCCGCGGCGGCTTCCGGGGCGCGCGCAAGCCCCGCCGCCCCGACGAGCCGCGCCCCGCGCCGCTCTATCCCCGCCCTCAGCACGGCGGCCCCGCGGTGCCCCCGCATGATGCGCTCCGCCGCGTCCGCCTCGCCCGTACGGCCGGCCAGCGAGAATACCGTCTCCCCGAACAGCGCCACCCCGCACCCGAGCCCCGCCGCGCGGAGATCGGCGGCCAGCGCCCCCATCCTCGGGGTCACCACCCCCAGATGCCGGGCGAACTCCATGGACATCTCCTGGAACCGCCGCGCCCCCCCGCCGGCGGCCAGCTCGCCGAGCATCCTGCCGCCCAGCCCGTTCACCTCCCCGAGCCTCCGCGCCATGAAGCCCTTGGTGGAGACGGGCGCGAAGCAGGCCAGCAGGGCCTCCGAGGCGCCGTTCCCCATGCGCTCGACCCGCCCCGTCCCGGGCGCCCCCGGCACGGTCCTCACCTCCAGCCCGCCGTGGTAGGCGGCCAGCACGTCGCCGAGCCCCGTCCCGCACTCGAGCTCCGCCGCGTGGGCCACGCGCCCCGCCTCTTCCCCGGACAGCCCCGCTCCGAGCGCCTCGTTGAGCGCCATGGCCGCCGAGAGGGCCGCCGCGCCGCTGCAGCCCAGCCCGTAGCCGACCGGGGCCGTTATGGCGTGGTGCACCTCCAGCAGCATCCCTTCCCCTTCCGGCCTCCCCAGGAACTCGCTCGCCACCCATTCCGAGACGGCCGCATCGCCCGGCGCGTACCCCGACGCGGTCACGGAAGCGCGGCCCTTCCCCGCGGCCCGCGAGGCCCTCGCCGTGGTGGCCACGCCGAGCCCCACGGAAAAGCCGGCGCCCGTGGATCCGCGCTCCTCGGCCGGCCGGCCGCCCCCCACCTCCGGCTTGAAAAAGCCGGTTATATGGGCAGGGCAGAAGGCCGCCCCCGCTCCGTCCATGATCCGCGTTTAAACTGCGGCAAAAATATAAGAATATGGCTTAAACAGTATAAATCGGAATAAATTGGACAGGTTCGTTCGGCGCCTCCAGCGCATCGGTAGCAGCACTTTGGTGTCCCTGCCCAAGGCGTGGGTGGACTCGAACGGCCTGGAAAAGAACGACGAGGTGGAGCTGGAGGCGGAGGGCGGGTGGGTTACGGTGGCGGCCCGCCCCCGGGGCAGGCCGCACCGCGAGGTGGTCATCCCGTACCCCCTGCCCCCAGAAGAGAACATCGCGGCGGACCTGACGGGGGCCTACCTGCTCGGGTACGACTCCATCCGGATACGGGGCTCCCCCGCGATACCGTCCGCCGAGCGGGAGAAGGTGCGCAGCCTGATGAGGCGGCTGGTCGGCATGGAGATAGTCGAGGAGGACTCGGCGGAGATAAGCGCCCAGTTCCTGCTGGACGCCTCGGCGATAAGCCCGCAGAAGACGCTCAGGCGGATGGGCCACATCGTCCTCGGCATGTACTCCGACGCGTCGGCCTGGCTGCTCGGCCCCGGCGCCGCCGCCCCGGCCCGCCGCCGCCGCCCCGACCTGCTGGCCGTCGCCGGCCGCGACGAGGAGGTCAACCGGCAGTATTTCCTGCTGGTGCGGCTCACGAGGAGCGCCACGATCGACCGGCGGCTGGCCGGCGCCTTCGGCCTGGAGGGGATAGACGTGCTGGACTACCGCGTGGCGGCCAACCTGCTGGAGGGGGCCGGGGACGCCGTGGTGGAGCTGGCCGGCTCGGCCGGCGCGCCGCGGGCGCACCGCAAGAAGGTGCACGCGGCCGCCTCGCGCCTGGGGAGCGTGGGGGCCAAGGCCGTGGAGGCGTTCGTGTCGCGCGACCGCAAGCTGGCCATCGAGGCCATAGCGCAGCACCGCGCCTTCGAGGAGGCCCTGCGGTCCGCGAAGGCCTCGCTCGGGGGCGGGCCGGACGTGCCGATCGGCTACCTGGACACCGTGTACCTGCTGGAGCGGACGGGGCGCGCCTGGGCCGACATCGCGGATCTCGTCCAGCCGGTGTACTCGCGGTAGGGGGGCGGCGCAACCGCGGGGCGCTGCCGCGGTTGCGTAGGGTGCCAGCCCGGATTCTCCACTAGGGCAGGGCCTCGCGCCAGCCCGGAAAAGCGCGCCGGGAAGCATTCGTGCGCGGACCGCGCGGGAGGGCGTGATGTACGCGGCCGCCGGCCGGCGCGTATTCCGCGGGGCCGGGAAAGGGCCCCCGCGCGCGGCTTCGGGGGCGGGCAGATGCCCGCCAAAACGGGCAGGAACGGTTGCAGATCGCGGCTCTCGGCAGGCAAGAGGATTGGGGCGAAGCGCGGATACCGGGACGGGGCGGCGGCGAGGCCGGCGGCGCGCGCGCAGGGTGAACCGTGCGTAGTAAATCTAACTACTTACGGACTAACAGATCTGCGGCCCTTTAAGCATGACGTTTAGTTCTCAGCGCTGCCAGCACCGCGAATGCCAGCGGGCCCGCAACGCCAGCAGGCGGGAAATCCCCGACCGGCGCGCCCGCAGATCGCCAAAAAAAAAAAGCCGGAGGCGGCAACGCGCCGCCTAAGACAAATAAGAACTCATTTTGGCGATCTTGACCTCGCCCTTGCGCAGCATGGCCAGCATCGACTTTTCCATCGCGCCCGCGCTGTCATGCAGCATGTTCGCGGTCGCTTTCCGGAACATCTTCCACTGCCCCTCCACGGGGTTGAGTTCCGGCGTGTAGGGGGGCAGGTACATGAGGATCATGTCCCCGCCGAGCGAGTCGACGAACTTCTTGACCCCCGCGGATTTGTGGTAGCTGGCGTTGTCGAGGACCACGATCGACTTGCCGTAGCGCTTGTGCAGGTATAGTAAATGGTGTTGATAGCTGGCCGTAGAAATGTCTATAAAGGGACACAACGGGGGTTACGCGTGGGCAGAGAAAAATTCCTTCCGCACACCAAAACTGACTACCTGCGCAAGGCGCTCAAGAAAGAAAAAGATCCGAAAGCGAGGACAAAACTGGTCGCGTGCATACACAAGAAGGAAGGAAAAACCAACGTCGAGATTGCGGACATCCTGAAAGTGCCCCGCTCCACGGTAGGCTACTGGCTTTCCAACATTTCCCGCGGCGGGATCCGCCGCAGGCGCGCCATCAAAAGAAAGGGGGCCGCGTGCAAGCTCAACAAGGAACAAAGAAAGCAGCTGGTCAGGAACATGATGGCGGGCTCCGGGAAGTTCGGGCTGGGCGCCGGCACGTGGACGGTTCCGCTGGTCGCAAGGCACATCAAAAAGGAGTTCGGCGTGGACTACGACTTGCATTCGGTCTGGGAACTGATCCGCAGGCTGGGATTCTCGTACAAGGCCCCGCGCCCGGCCAACCCCAAGAGGGCCGGCCCGAAAGAGCGCGAGGAGTTTAAAAAAAAAAGCCGCCCGGCTGGCCGCGCGGTACAAAAAGGCCGGGCGCGACTCATTCGCCGTAGATGAGATGCATCTGGGTAAGCAAGGGCGGGTCCACAAGGACTGGCTACTAAGGCACGGAAGGCCCATCGCGCCGGTAAGCCCCAACAGATCGAGGATCTCCATAATCGGCGCGATCGGGCCAGGGGGCAAAAGCTTCTTCAAGACTTACGAGACAGCCAACTCCGAGAACATGGCGGATTTCCTGGCGGCCCTCCACAAAAAGTTCGACAGGCCGATCGTGTTCATGGACAACGCGTCCTACCACGGCGAGAAGGTACTGGAGGAGGTCAGCCGCATCACGGGCGACGAGGTGGTCGCGGTGTACTTTCCGAAATACACGCCCGAGCTCAACCCGACGGAGACCCAGTGGGTGGCCATCCGGCGCTATCTCGCCAACAACATGTATGACAGCATCGACGACGCCTGCGATGCCCTGATGGACGGCCTGAAGAACAAGCTGATCCGGATCGTAAAGCTGCATGACTACCTTTTGCCGTCGTAGCCGCCCCTCCCCCCGCCGCACCGCCGGCCTGTCTCCCCGTTCGCCGCGGCTTTTCCGCGGCGCCGCAGGGCCCGCATGCGCGCGAATCGCGCAAAGACGTCCTCGCAGCCCCGCGTTTGCGCGATGGCGCGCGCATGCGGCTTTTGCGCCGGAAAACAACCACTGGTCAGTCTGCTGTGCGTGTGTTCTTCCGTCAAGCGCCAATTAGTGCCAACTATCAACACCATTTACTATAGCTCAGCATGTCTATGATCGCGGCGGTGTCCATCTTTCCGTAGAACTCGGAGTCGAAACCGCCGCTGTGCAGGGCGCCCAGCATGTAGACCCTTTCGCGCGACAGGCTGATCGGGCACGAGATGGGCAGGCCCTTGAGGTACCACGCGTATTGGATGTTCCAGCCGGCGATGAACCACGCCCCGTCTATCGCGAACTTCTTGTGGTCCGGGTTCGCGGCGGCCACGGCCTCAACTTTTTTTTTGAACGCGTTTTTCTGGCGGGTCGAGGCCGATTTCGGGTGCTTCGGCCTGGGCTTCCTGCACGAAAAGCCCAGCCTGTGCAGGACGACGTACATGCTGGAGCGGGCGTACTCCACGCCGAACTTTTTCTTGACGTGCCGCATGAGCAGCGGCACCGTCCACGCCCCCGACTCGAACCCGCAGGCGCGCGGGCCCGCCACCAGGTCCGCGTGCAGCTGCCCCTGCTGCCCCTGCTGCCCCGGGCTGAGCTTGTTCGGCGCGCCTTTCTGGGGGATGCTGTGCCGGCCGTCGACGCCCGACTGGACGGCGCGCACGAGCCAGTTGCGGACGGTCGAGTACGATCTTTTGAGCGAGTCCGCTATCTGCTGTATCGTCATGCCGTCCTTGCGCAGGTTGTACGCTATCAGCCTGACCGCGGCTTTGGGATCCTTCTCCGCCTTTTGCATCTTTTTCAGGCGATTCGAGGACGTGCCGGCCAGGAATTTATCGCCTGTTGGTATCGAAGATTCGTCGGCATTCATCGTGTTGACCGTGCTAGGGTCCAAACGTCGTACTTAAAAAAGTATTGATTTTTCCATTCCTTATTAGTTGGATTTACTACGGGACGCCCGGAGCTGGCGCGCAGGCAGAAGCGATGCCGATCGCAAGCAACGCGCCGCGGCGCGGGCCCGGAAAGGCCTGCGTGCCCGGGACGAAACCAAGGTGCAGAGGCGCCGCTTCTGCCGGGCTGGCTGGGCATGATGCGGGGGATCCGCGGGAAGCACGAGCCGATCGCGCCTGAGTCTTGCAGGGTGCTGGACGATCCAAAGGCCGCCGTCTTGGCATCCGCGCATGCCTTGTCAGGATCAACGTTTGCGCGCGTCTGGAACGTAGCATCCGGGACGAAATTCCCTGCAGGAGCCAGCAAGGGCGTGGCGCGTCACTTCACGCATCGATCCAAAAATTCGACGATGGAAGGAGGGACATGGTCCGGATTTTTTTCCCGCATCATATTCACGAACTTGTTTGCAACGCAGATTTTACCTCCACGGTTGGCTTTGGCGAATATGTCCGGATCTAACTCTTTCATAAACACCTCAAGTTTGCCCCTTATGAGGTATATGGGCCCTTTGCCCTTGACCCCGCTTTTGGAAATCCACGACACTTCTTTATCTTCGAATGTACGTCCTAACGTGTCCCCATCTGCCAAGATCACCAGCGGGATGCAGTATTTGTGCAGCAACTCTCTGTATTTTTTGAAATTACCGTCGCCGTTAACGCCGACGACGGCTATGTCGTTAAGCGGCAGGTTGTATTTGGGATCTTTGGCGGCCATGTCTTCCGCGAAACCCAACACGACACGATCGGATTCGCCCTCTACTAGGATGGCGCGCCTGGCAAAAAACACTCCGGGGTCGATCAGGCGTCCAATTTCACGAAGATCGTTATTGCCTTGCCTCGCTGTGGCCTCATCTTGGCAAATTTTGCTCTGTCCGCGGGTATTTCTAACGCATATTATTTCAGCCTTTTCGCGGATCGCCTCGTTGCGCAAGAGATCCGGGGAGTGGGTCACTACAAGGAGCTGGTTGTCCGAGTTCTGCCCGACCATCCCCTCCATGACGGCCTGTAGCATTGTGGGGTGCATGTTGATCCCGGGCTCGTCCAGCATCACTATGGAATTCTTGGTGCCATAGACGGCCGCCAGCATGTAGATCACGTTGCGTGCTCCCGAGCCCACGTGTGCCAGCGGTAGGTGTTCCGGCAGCTTTTTGTCCACGACCACTATGCTGGGCCTAGAAACTTCTCTGATGCCTGCCATCGGCTTATCGATGGTATATCTCTCCAAGATCGACTCGATGGTCAATTTTTGGGAGCGGAACAATCGCTCAAACTGCTCCTTGATCGTTTTGTAGCGTTTCGTTTCCGAACGCCGGGGCGAGTTTTTCAAGTTAAAGAGAAACCGCGCAATGTTGCTACCGTCGTCTTCCAACGCATTCGCATGTGACAAGCTATGCGCTTGGATCTGATCCATCAACGCGCGGTTGTAGCCGCTCTCAAAATCTTCGAGCCGTTTTCCGAAAAGAGAGAGATTTTGGAATGTTTCTGCGTCTTTGTCTTGCACGAGGTTTCTATTCTCCGTAGCGTGAACGATTCCCTTTTCCAGGATCGTGCCAAGCATGCGTGGGAGACTAACCGTGGTGCCGTCATTGGCACCCAAATAATTCATCAAATCTTGAATTTTTGATCGCGATTTAGAATTCCTCCAGCGGCTAGACGTAGTCATGAACTCGACTGCCCGGTGAGCTACGCCGCCTGAACCTCTAAAAAACGCCGCAGAACCCTCCATCGGGTCATTGTCCTTAAAAATGCGCGCTATGAACTTGTTGAATTGCGCTGGGTCAGAGTGATCAGTATACGGCCCCTCACCAAGAGGCCCTATCTTGAAGTAATCGGGTCCAAGATTGCCGCCGCATTTGAATCCACATTTTGGGAACTGTATCTCTATGTAGGGATCGCCGCCCGATCCGTCCTGCATCCTCTTCCACTCGACCTTTATCGTTATGCTGCCTGAGGAATCTGCAATGCTTTTTCGGTTAGGCATGCGGATCATTTGCAACCCTGCATTGTTGTCTCCTTTTCCACACGCAAAATAGTCTACAAGTATGTCAACCTCGGCCGACGAGAGGAAGATCTCTGCCTTTATGTGGGATTTGACTGCAGACTGTGACATCTCTGAGGCCTGTAGATTTCGCTCCCCGCGGTAAAGCGCGTTTGCTAAGATGCGTATGATCCGGAACAAGTTTGATTTGCCCGCGTTGTTGGGGCCCACTATAACGGCGCGCTTTGAAAGCAACACCGTGGATTCTTCCGCGTACGAAAACAGCCCCGCGAAGGTCAATTTTTCCAAAAATACCAACGCCGATGCGCATGTCGCCCGCAACTATAAGTATTTGCACTCCCGCATACGAGCGCTCGGGTTTCTTTGCGATCTGGATGCGAAGCCTGCCGCAATGCTGCGCTCAGGGACGCGGATTTAGCTCGGTGTCATGATCTTGTCCCTGACAGGTCTCGGGCTCCGTCAATCGGGGGGATCTCTTTCGGCTCGCGGGCCCGACATGGGTGGCTGGCATCCGTTGCGGACGGGATTTGCTGCATCGCTCCTTGCTCGCCCGCCCGCCTTGCCGCCGGGCTCGGCACGGCGCGGGATCTTCTGCCCCGCGCCATATCCCCGTATGCTGCGGCGTTAAGCGCGATCTTTTGGCGGGCGGCGCGGCTCGCCTTCCCTCTCTTGCGGCTGATCGTCCGTGCCAAGGCGCGCCGGCCAGAACGCTGAAAGCCGCAAACGTGACCCGCTGATCAGACGGGCGTGATCGCGGGCAGGAGATTCAGCCTATCTGGTCGCATGTGGTGTTGGCGTCGTGGCGCAACTGCAGGTTGGTGAGGATACGCAGCAGCGTGTTTCCGCACCCGCCCTTGAAAATATACACTCGCATAAAATCCTTCGCTATCTCAAAATCCATGGGGCTACCGGTGTGCAGGTCGACGGCCAAGATCTTGTAGTAGCCCTTGCGGACGACGGATTTCATCCCCCACAGCTTGAACGGCATGTCCGAGTTGAACACCCTGTCTATGAACAGGTCGTGATCCTCTATGCCGTCCGGGAACACAAAGTCAAACGGCCTTCCCTCCGCGAGCATTTTGCCCCCCACCTCGCTGGTCCCGATGCGCAGGCTCTCTATGTCGGCGATCGTCCGCGAGTATTCGTCCTTGCACGCGTCGACCAGCCGCAGGTGGTCCCGCACAGATTTTCCGCGCTTTGCCGCAAAGTATCCGGCGCCGCGCATGCCGTCCTGTGCGGGGTCGTGCGGATCCGTCCAAGATCCCCGCATGCCCCGCGCGCCGCCGCGCGCGGCAGTCCTCCTGACGTGCCGCCTGCTCTCTACGGCGCCTTGCGTTTTTTTGGCCGGCGAGCCGTTGTTGCTCAGACTTAGGTCGTCGGCAACCTCTTGCTCGCCTTTCCCTTCCCCCGGACGGAAGACTCTGCTCGAGTACGATGCGCCAAAACTCTTGAAAGAGTTGCCCGGCCTGTCGGCGAGCCGCTTCAGCATGGCGGAGTGGAACCAGACGTTGTCGAATGCGTGGTTGCCGTCCCTCGTTAGCGCGTCCACTATCATGTCGGCGTCCTCTGCTCTGGCGTTGGTGTGGAGCCGCAGAAACCGCTCGTCTTCCATGTCGAGGAAAAACTCGGTGGCGGCTTCGCCCCTCCGCACGCGCAGGATCTTCATGCGGTCCAGCCCCGTGTCTTCCACCTCGCACAGCATGCCGTCGGATTCGAGCCTGCTTGGAAACCCCTCGTTGGACTCTAGCATGTAAGTTTTAAGCTCGCGCTGTCGGCCCTTGTGAGTATGTCCCCCATCGTTTTTTGGCGGCACGATCATCTCCTCCAAAGTGTTCATGAGCTCCAGCCTCGTTTGTACTCGGGGGAGTCTGCCGCTCATGGCCCGTGCCGTCCCTGACCGCGCCCGCCCGCGGGGCCGTTTCTGATTCGCGGGCCCGGCTCCCCCCGCCGGCTCCCCCCGCCGGCCGGCCGAACCCGCGTGCCGTCCCCGCCGTCTTCGCGGGCCGCGGGGCAGGGCATCCTTGCGGCGAATTTGCCGCAGTTCCCAGCGCCTTCTGGCCCCGCGGCGCGCCAGCCACGGCAGACTTCTCCGTCGCGATTCCATGCCGCCATTGCGTACGTGTGGCGGAGCGTGTTAAAAGACGTTATGAGATAGTCTGCCTCACACTCCTCGGCGGTGCCCTGACTCCGTTCCATCCCCCCGTTCCCCCGGGGCCTCTTTACCCGATCTTCTCCGTTGCCGTGCCGACTGACTCGCTAAAGGCGCCGACTCGGATTTGGCCTCGCGGGCCCCGTTCTTCTGCATCGGCGCGCCCGTGCGTCTTTCGGGGGCGCCAGGGGGCCGGAAAGGCGGCCTTGACCGTCCGGCGCTGGCCGCGCCCGCGGCCTCCTCCCGCGCCTCCGGCCGGCGGCATTTTCCGCATTGGACATGTCCGAGGTGTGCTGGACGCGTAATCCCGGCCTCTCCCGAAGCGCCCCGCCCGCCCGTCGTCAGGTTACCGCCCGCGGCGGCGGCGCGTTCCTGATGGGCGGGACAACGCCGCGCTCCCTGCGCAGGGCGGCGCTCCTGCGTATCCGCCCGCGGCGCCGGCGACCGCGGCCTTGTGTTCTACGAACGGATCGTGTCACGGGGTACGGCCAAGTTTGCCCGCGGCGTGAGCGCGAAACCGGCCGCAATGTCGCGCCGCCGGATCACCACGCCGCGGCGGCGCGCGATGTTCAAGCCCACCGTGCCTGCGCTTGCCTGCCGCAAGAGCTACGTGTCCGTGTCCGGGGTAGCCGCCAAGATGCTTCGCGGCCACAAATTGGACGTGTCTAGCCCCCGTCCTTGGGCCGGGCCTGACTGGCGCGCCGAGGCTCCCGCATCCGGGCTCGCGCACCCGCCCGCTCCGGGACGGGATAGGGTGGTGTCGGCCTCAGCAACGGCGGCCGCTTAGCCGCCCGTAGCAGGATCTGCCGGACGCGCGAGCAATGTCGGTCCGTATCCCGCGTCGGATCGGCGGGCGCCGGAGTGGCATGCGCGCGCCAAAAAATCCTGCCGTCTGGCCAGGACTGCGCTGCGCGCGCCGGCCGACTGTCTCCGGGCGCGCGCGCCGGGAGGTGGGGGGAGGCAAGTGCCGCGATGCGCCCCCCCGCGCGGGAGGCCCTGCGCTCCCCGGCGTGCCGCTCGCCCCCGCGCGCGGCGGGACGCATGCTGGAATGCCGCGGCGGCCATGGGAAGTAAACGGTTGCGGCAGGCGCGAGCCGGCCGTTGCAACGGGGAAGCGCCGTTGCCGCTACCCCGCAAACGCAAGGAGTGCAACGCCTGAAGCCTGCGCGCGGCGCCCCGCGCGCCGATTCGTATTTTCCCCAACTTCTTGTGACTGGGCCGATCCCTGCTGCCGCCCGTTCTTATTGCTGATGTTCGAGCCGACTGCGCGAAAGCGTATTGGCATCTGCCGGGACTGTCTAAAAACTGCTGAGCCGCCTTTGGTCCCGATGCTCTTTGATCAGGCGCTCGCATGTGTTGTTGATGCTCTGCATGGTCGCCGGGCCCAGCTCTCCCTGCTCGATCTTGGACACTTGTGAGCGTAGATCTTGATTTGTGCTCAGAAGCATATTCACTACCTTCCTGATTCTGTTGATGAGTCTGGTTCGGTGCCTGCTGGGGATTTTTTTGCTGTATGGGTGTATCCACCCAAGAATTATTTCGTGGGCCTCGCGATCTGTGATGCTGGGCAGCCTCTCGTTGATTCTCTTCATCATGTACGAAACTAGTCCCCTGAGTACGTGCGGAACCACATCATCGTCACTAGGGTTTACGCGTATTGACCAAATGCCAAAACAAGTTCACACCACGGGTTAAGGAGCCATGTCACGACAGGATGGCATGCCAAACTCGCTCAAGCGGCGGCTCGCCATGTCCGAGAACGAGGTAAAGCGGCTGAAGGCGAAACTGGAGGCCGAGAATGCGCTCTGGAAGTCGCCCGCCGCCGAAAGGAGGCTCCAGTGCGGCGATCCCGCGCGCATGCACTCGGCCGAGTGGCTGCACCGCATCATGAACGACCCCGTGCAGTCGAAGTGCTGGACCGGGCTGGCGCCGGAGGAGATCAAGCTCGTGGTGGCCTACTATACAGAGGCGATCGAGCGCATGAACAAGACCCCGCTGTTCAGGAACTGCGCGAGCACCGCGTCGGCCCGGGGCAACAGGTGCAAGCTGGAGTACGAGCACGCCGTGTACCTCTCCCTGATACGCATCAAGGCCGACCCGACGCAGGAGCAGCTGTCCGGCTTGTTCGCGGTGGACCAGGGCTCCGTCTCCAGGTACCTGAAGATGAACGAGCGGGTGATGGAGGAGGTGCTGCCCACGCCCAAGAACATCTCCAAGGAGATAGCTGCCTGCAAGACCGACGAGGAGCGCAAGAAGTTCATGCCGGGCAAGAAGGGCGGCGACCTGACGGTCGACGGCACCCGGGTGCCCCACGTCCGGCCTTCCGACGAGGAGGAGCAGAGGGACTACTATACCCGCAAGAACAAGACGCACTGCACGAACACGCTGACGGTCATCAACCGGAGGACGGTGACCGTGCACATGAGCGAGACGCTTCCCGGCAGCAGGAACGACATCGTGATGCTGGAAGGGCTGGCCGAGACGTTCCCTAGCATGGCGGATCCGGGCACGCCCGAGAAGGAGAGGATAAGGCTGATCGGGGACTCGGGGTTCCAGGGATCCGAGAAGCGCCTTCCCGGAATCATCCCCGTGAACCCCGCGAAAAGGACCGCGAAGAAAGATCTGACCGCCGCGCAAAAGGAGTGGAACGGGGGGATCAGCAAGAAGAGGTACAAGATCGAGAACACCTACGCGGACATGAAGAACAACCAGATACTCCGCAGGCCGTTCAGGGGGACCCCGGAGCACTTCAACAGGATATTCAACATCGTGGCGGGCCTGCGCAACCTCGTCCTGCTGTTCAAGGAGATAGCCGCCGGCACCGGCCTGTACGGATCCATGATGGCCGGGTGGCGCGAGGCGCGGCTGAAGCGGCCCCCGTGCCGCTGACGCGGGATTCCAGCCGCGCGAAACCGCCGTACAGCACAGGTTCCGGGGCATCCTGCGATGCTGCGAGCCCGCGCGTCCCGGGCCGGCAGATTGCGCTGTTATTCTCCAAGGGCGCGACATCCGGGCCGGCAGATTGCGCTGTTATTCTCCAAGGGCGCGACATCCGGGCCGCGCGGGGCGGGCAGTCGCCGCAACGAGCCAAACGCATGAACTCTACTGTCGTCTGGGGCGAACGGATAAAAACTGTCGGGTTCTACCATGTTCTTCTGGGTGGTTAGGACTAACATCTTCTCATCCAACTGAGCTTGGCCGAAACTGCCGTGCCCTTCCACGGAGTTCGGCCCGAACGTGATGAACGGGAAGCGCGTGAGTTGCGCCAAGGATCTGTGGTTGGCGGGAGTGTCGACATAGCAGACGGTGTGCTTGAGGCTGTCCGGGCGGCCAACCTCGACATGATACGTGAGATCGCCCGGCTCTAGTTCCCCATACCTTTTATCCTGATCCGGGCTTATGCTGTTCCCGCTCTTGCAGTCGGCCACTGGCGTGGGAGAGATCTTCGGACACGGCTATTACGTCGGGGTTTATTTTGTTGGCAGACTGCATGCCCATCGTCGGTTCTATGAGCCTTACATCATACCCAAGATCAAAAAGGATTGAGGGCCACCGCTCTGTGTTCGTGCAGAGCCCCACAAACATGTTGATGAGCCTGGTATGCATACTGGCATTGCGTTGGCGCGTGGTGTGCATGAATCACAACTCCCCCAACACGCTGATCAGCCCTGCGCATCCTTGGCGTGACAATCCACTATCTGCTTGCATGAAGTGTTGGCGTCATAATGCAGCTGCAGGTTGGTGAGGAGGCGCAGCACCGTGTTCCCGCAGTTTCCTTTGAAAAGATACACCCGCATCAGGTCGTCCGCTATCTCAAAATCCATGGGGCTGCCGGTGTGCAGGTCTATGCCCATGATCTTGAAGTAGCCGTCGCGGATGATGAATTTCATACCCCACAGCCTGAACGGCGCAGCAGAGTTGAACACCCTGTCTATGAACAAGTCCAGGTTCTTTATGCTGTGGGGAAACACAAAGTCAAACGGCCTTCCTTCCACGCGCGTTTTGTTCCCCACGTCGCGGAGCCCAATGCGCATGCTCTCTATGTCGGCGATCGTCTGCGAGTACTCGCCTTTGCATGCGTCGACCAGCCGTAGGTGATCCTCTACAGATTTTCCGCGTTTTACCGAGATGTATCCCGTGTTGTGGACGTCATCCTGTACAAAGTCGTACGGATCTGTTCCGAGCCCTCGCATGATCCGCACCATGCTGTGCGCGGCAACCCTCTTGATGTGCGGTCTGGCTTCCACGATGCTCTGCATTTCCTTGGCTAGCGAACCGCTCATGCTCAGGTTCAGGTCTTCAACGCCTGCATCCCCGTCTTCCTCCGAACGCAGTAATCCGCCCGAGTATGACACGCCGAAACCCCTAAAGGAGTTGCCCGGCCTGTCGGCGAGCCGCTTCAGCATGGCGGAGTGGAGCCAGACGTTGTCGAATGTGTGGCGGCCGTCCCTCGTCAGCGCGTCCACTATCCTGCCGGCGTCCTCTGCTCTGGCGTTGGTGTGGAGCAACAAAAACCGCTTGTCTTCCACATTGAGGAAAAACTCTGTAGTGTCGTCGCCCCTTCGTACGCGCAGGATCTTCGTGCGGTCCAGTCCCGTGTCTGTCACCTCGCACTGCATGCCGTCGGATTCGAACTGCTTCGGAAAGCCCTTGTCGGACTCTAGTATGTATGTTTTAAGCTCGCGCAGCCGGCCCTTGGGCGGGTATTCACTATCCTCGCTTTTTGGAGGCACGATCATGTCCTGTAGGGTGTCCATGAACTCCAACTTCGTCTGCACTTTGGGGAGTCTGCTGTTCATGGCTCGTGCCGTCCCGGGCCGCGCCCGCCCGCGGGGCCGTTTCTGATCCGCGGGCCACATCCCGCGCGCAATTTCCCGCCGCCTCCAGCCGCACTCATCCCGTTCCCGCCGATCTTGAGGGCCGCCCGCTCCGGCATCCCGGCGGCGAGTTTGGCGCAGTCCTCCACATCTTCCGGCCCCGCAGTGCGCCGGTCGCGGCAAACCCTTCCTCCCCTGCCTAGTACTGCCATCGCCTACACTTGACGGGGGTTGGATAAATACTTAATTTGTGCTTGCGGGCCGCGCCGGCCCGTCAGTCTCTGGCCATGCGCTCCTCCCGTGACTGCTCCGGCTTTGCAGGCAGGCTATCCTGCTGCGCAGGCCGCCTGATGCGGACCGGGCTCCTTCCGGCAGCGGTCACCGCGTGGGATGGCGGCCCGTCCCCGGGCGCGGCCAAAGCAGAGCCCCGGCCGATCCTGCTCCAACTACGGCCGTTGCGGGTGGGATGGCGCCGCCGGCGGCGCGTGAGGCTGAAGGGCGGAGTCCCTTGCGCCGCTTCCCATCCGGCGCTTGCGCGCTTCGCATCCGCCCGCCCGGTTGGCCGGTTTCCGATCAAGCGCGACAAGGCAACGCACAGCAAGGCACGACGTGGACGGTCACGCGCGCCATGAACGGGCCGAAAAAATCTACACGATGCGTGCGAATGCCGACACGGCGGGTGGACGCGTCTAACGTCGCACTGGAACGATCGAACGGCATTTTCTGATCGCTTGCCGCCGCCGCCACAACCGCCAAGGTTTCAGCCAGCCCAAATTCCCTGTGTGGCATCGCGCCTGCGGGCGTGTTGGAAGGCGGGGCCGGCGATCTTCGCGCGACGGACTGGGCGGGGTGGCTCGCCAGCGACGCTGCCGCCGCGGCCCCGCCTACGCCGATATCCCCTTCCTGGCCGCGTACGTCAGCACGGCGCAGATGGTCTTGGAGTCGCTCACCTCTCCGGCCTTTATCATGCGGATGAGGGCCTTCAGGCCGATCCTTTCCACCGTTATCTTCTCGTCGTCGTCCGGCCTGCGCGGGGCCGGCGACAGGCCCGACGCCACGTAGCAGTGTATGCGTTCCGTGTTGTACCCTATGGACGGGTAGTAGGTGAGCAGGTGCGACATGCTCCCCGCCCTGTACCCCGTCTCCTCCTGCAGCTCCCTGGCGGCGCACCGCGCCGGCTCCTCGCCATTCTCTATGGTGCCGGCCGGCACCTCGAGCGCCTCGCCGTGCGGGTACCTGTCCTGCCTCACCATCACGGCGCGGCCCCTCCCGTCTAGGGCCAGCACGGCGGCCGCGCCCGGATGCTCCACTATCTCGCGGCGCACGCGCCTGCCGCCGACCGTTACATGGTGCACGCTGAGCCCGATTATCCGGCCGGAATACACGGTCCTGCGCGCGCTGCGGGAGGGAACTGCGCGTGCCATGTTGCCGCGCCGCTGCCGCGCGTATATTATCCTGCCGCGCCGCGCCGCGCCAGGTGCAGCGTCGGGGAGCGGCACGCGTCCTCGATGGCATCCAGCATCCATTTCTGCGGCAGCGTTATCCTCCTCGGTATGAACAGGTCGGCAGAGCCGACCCCGGGAACGTCCCTCACCCGCTGCACCATATCGTCCATCTTGAAAATGTCGTCGCTGTACATGAACAGCACCACCTGGCTCCTGGCGACGAACGGCGCCTGCATGAAGCTCCCGCCGAACTCGGCCTCGAGCCTCCCCGCCATGGCCGCCGCGCCGCCCCCCGCCCACGTCAGCACCACGTACGGGATGTATCCGGCCATCCTGGTGGGGTCGTACGTCAGCGTGAACCGGACGGCGCCGCTGCCCTGCATCTTTTCCATCGACCTCGCGACTGTCTTGGCCGAGAGCCCGGCGCCCCCCGCCGCCGCATCGATCCTCCGCCTGGGGTCCGCCGCCAGCTCCCTCATCACGGCGAGGTCGGTCCTCGTGAGGCGCGTGCCGTCCCCCGGATCGCCGGCCTCGAATATGCTGAGCACCCTGGCATCCTTCATGAGGTTCCTGGCCAGCTCTATGCCGCGGGGCACGCCGTCTTCCGTCACTATCCCGCATACGGTGACCCCGCCCACGCACGGCGCCACCAGGTACGGCTCGCCTACCAGTCTCGCCTGCGCGGTCACCTCCTCCGTGTCCCGCCCCGTCACTACCACGTAGAACAGGCCGCGCCCGAGCAGGGGCGGCTCCACCTGCAGGGCGAACCGCTCTATTATCCCGGCCTCCCGCATCCGCCTCGTCCTGGCGCGGACCGCCCCGCCGGAGACGCCCAGATGCCTCCCCACCTGCCTGTCCGGCTCGCGGCAGTTGTTCAGCAGCCGGCCCAGTATGCGCATGTCCAAACTGTCCATTCTGCCCAGTCTTGCCCCCGTGCATGCTCACATCGTGCACAGTTCTATAAAAATGTCCCCGACGCGCATGATTTTTTGCAATATGCGGCAAACCGTACCGCGCAGGCAGAAAATGTCCCGTCTGGGTACGGAGTGGCCCCAACACATTAAATATCGGAACTGCCGGCGGCCGCCGTGGGGTACAGGACGGGCCTGGCGGGCCGCATGCTGCTCAACAAGCGGGGGAGCCTGGCCGCGGCCGTGCTGGCCGTCATGGTGGGCATACTGGTACTGCACGTCAACTTCGTCATATTCCAGGGGCTCTTCGATGCCATAGTGAGGGACCTGACGGACTACGAGTTCGGCGACATCTCCATAACCGACGAGAACGACTACATCGAGCGCTCGGACTCGGCGCTCGCCGCCTGGCTGGAGCGCGTGCCGCACGTGGAGGCGGCCGCGCCGCGCCTGTCCGGCTCGGCCGAGATCAACCTCACCAAGAACGGCCAGCGGTTCGAGGAGTCGCGCGTGCCCATAGTCGGCGTCGACCCGGTGAGGGACGTCCGCGCCTCCACGATACACCTGACGGTGGACGAGGGGCAGTACGTCTTCTCGCGCAACTCCATGGTGGTGGGGGGGGCCGTGGCGCGCGACCTCGGGGGGGTCCAGGTCGGCGACAGCGTGAAGGTGAGGGTGGTGGACAGGTGGGGGCAGGACCAGGAGCGGCGGTTCATAGTGTCCGGGCTGGCGAGGGCGCCGGGCGAGCAGGGCTTCGACTACCGCGTGGCCGTGCACATCGAGTCGCTGCGGGACATGATGGGCAGGCCCGGCGCCACCGGCTCCATGATGGTGAAGCTGAGCGACCCGGGCATGGCCGCCGAGGTGCGCGACCACTTTCTGGCCGCGTTCCCGAACGACGACTTTGAGGCGCAGACCATAGAGGAGGCAGCCGAGCAGCAGCTGGCCGGGTTCCGGTCGGGGATAGCCATGATAAACATGATCGGCTACTTTGGGATGATGTCGTCCGCGTTCGCCATAGTCACCATACAGACGATGCTGGTCAACGGCAAGACGCGGGAGATAGGGATAATGCGCGCGATAGGGGCGCGCCGCCGCGACGTGCTGGTCATATTCATCATACAGGGGATGATAATAGGCGCGGCGGGGGCCGGGGCGGGGACGGCCGCCGGGCTCGGCTACACCGTGTACGCGAAAGAGACCAAGATGTCCTTCGCGGGGAGCATACCGCTGGAGGTCAGCTACGACTGGGCAAAGATAGGCCAGACCGCCCTGGCCGCGTTCGCGCTCGCGGTGGCCGCCTCGCTGTACCCTTCCTACAAGGCGACGCGGCTGCTGCCGGTGGAGGCGATGCGCAACGCCTGAGGCGCCCCGCGCCCCGGGCGGGGCGGCGCGGCGGCGCGGGGCGCTGCCCGCGGGCCGCGCGGCGCCCGGGGCGGTCCTCCGCGTCTCGGGGCTCGGCAAGGTGTACGGGGAGGGCGCCGCCCGCACCGCGGCGCTGCGGGGGATAGACCTGACCATATACCGGGGGCAGTTCGTGCTCGTGGTGGGCAGCTCGGGATCCGGAAAGTCGACGCTCCTGAACATGATCGGCCTGCTGGACAGGCCCACCTCCGGCCGCATCGTCATAGACGGGAGCGACGCGGCCTCGCTCGGCGACTCGCGCGTCTCGGAGTTCCGCAACCGCAAGCTGGGGTTCGTCTTCCAGTTCTCCAACCTGCTCGCCGACCTTACCGTGGTGGAGAACGTCATGCTGCCGATGCTGATGGCCGGGCGGGCCGGCGGGAGGGCGCGCCGCCGCGCCGCCGCGCTGCTCGGGGCCGTCGGGCTGGAAAAGCAGGCGGGCAGGCGCGCCGACCGCATATCGGGCGGGCAGGCGCAGCGCGCCGCCATAGCCAGGGGCCTGGCCAACGGCCCCGCCATAGTGCTGGCGGACGAGCCGACGGGCAACCTGGACTCGGTCACGGCGGCCGCCACGGTCCGGCTCATGAAGTCCATGGCCGCGAGGATGGGGCTCACATTCGTGGTGGTCACGCACGACCGCCACCAGTTCGGGGAGGTGGACCGCGTGATAACCATAAAGGACGGCAGGGCCTTCGAGGAGGAGGGGGGCGCCCCCGCATGAGGGCGCCGGCCGCCGCCGCGGCGCTGCTCCTCGTGGCGGCGCTCGCAACGGCGGCGCTCCCGGAGGCCCGCGCGCAGGTGGGCAGCGCCGGCTCGCCGTTCGAGCGGGAGTACCTGGACGTGAGGTTCCTCGACGCGTACTTTGGGACGGCGGACGGCAAGATGGAGGTCTCCCCGGGCGACAGCAACGCCCCGTTCACCGTGGTGCTGGCCAACGTCGGCTCGCTGGACATCGCCGGGATAGGCGGGCAGCTGTCGATGGTGCCGGCGTTCGCGCCGTCCGGCGGCGGGACGTCGGCCTCGGCGGCCGCCGAGCGCGGCTCCAGCGCGAGGGCCGGCGAGTCCTTTTCGCTCACGTTCTTCGTGGACGTCGACCCGCACGCCGCCACGGGGAGCTACCCGGCCTCCGTCCTCGTGGAATATTCCAGGGTGCGCGAGTCGGGCAAGCGCAGCTCGTCGTTCCAGTTCGACTTCCGCCTCACGGGGGACAGCGTCATAAACATGAGGGCCGCCGACCCGTTCCTGACCACCCTGAGGAGCAACCACGTCGTGGTGGAGGTGGCCAACGACGGCACGGCCGCGGCCTCGGGGGTGGACGTCGAGCTGCAGGCCGCCGATCCCGGGTCCGGGGCGGCGCGGCAGGCGACCAACGCGGAGCGGGTCGTCCTGCTCGGCGGCAGCTGGGAGCTGGGCAACCTGGAGCCCGGGGGATCCAAGTACCTGGAGTTCGACGTGTACGTGCCCTCGTCGCTGCGGGGGGAGACCTTCCGCGTGCCGATGCGGGCGGCCTACCTCAACGCGCACGGCGAGCGGGAAGAAGTGACGAGGACCGTGGACTTTTACGCGAAAGGGATGGTGGACGCGTCCATATACAACGTGGGCGTCATAGAGCTGTCGGGGCGGCAGACCGTCGTGGGCGAGATCATAAACGAGGGCAACGAGGACGCGCTGTTCGGGTTCGTGACGGTGGAGCCGCTCAACGGCTCCAACGTGTCCCCCGTGACGCAGTTCATCGACGAGATAGAGGTGGACTCGCCCGTGCCGTTCAACGTGCCCGTCGAGTTCGACGGCGATCCCGTGTACGGGGACCACGACATACTGGTTACCGTCAGGTACAAGGACTCCCTCCGGGAGGAGGCGTTCCTGGAGCACGCGGCCACCGTCACGCTGCTGGAGCCGGAGGCGGAGGAGGAGCCCCGCCTGGACCTGGGCCTCGGGTTCACCGTCAGCATGGAGACCATACGGACGGTGGGCGTCCCCGCCGCCGTCGTGCTGGTCGCGCTCCTGGTGTGCGCCGCCGTGGGAATATCGGCGTACAGGCGCGTGAGGGACTGGAGGCGGAGGCGCCGCGGCGGCGGCGATCCGGACCAGGACGATCTGCAGTTCTGAACGCACGGCCGCCGCGCGCGCTGGCGGCCGCGCCGGGCCCGCCGTACCGGGCCGGTTGCCCTCCTCCGGGCATGAATCCAGATCGGCGAAAGCGCCTTCATGTCTGTGACCCGTAGGCGCGTGACTTCGCGCATCTCGCAAGCCTCTTTATATAGTGGGGGCCGCACACAGTACGCGTGACAACCTGCAACACGCTGTTCGGCGCCGGCGGCGGCGCATGGCGGTTTGACGCGTCCGAGATGTCTCTGGGACCGGAAGATGCCGACGTGCTGGGCTCCGTCGTGGGGGAAGTTCTGCGCATAAAGCGCCAAAAGATTCTAAGAAAGAACAACTCGCCCCATTCGTCACACTTGGGTGGCGGCAACACTCCGCTACCTCTGAATCCCGTGTACATCGATGCGGACGACATCGCGGGCCTGCTCGGGGAGGCGGCCTCCGAGATGTACCACACAAAATGCCTGAAGCAGGCTCCGTTCCACATAAAATGGAAGGATACCGGAACCAGCAAATCTTCCGGCGTGGATCTGATCTTTGAGCATGCGGGGCGCCTCGTTGCTGTAGAATGCAAGCATCCCCACGTGTCAATGAGCCGCAGCAACGACAAGGCATCAGATATGTTGGATACCCTCCGGGTGGGCCTTCAGAACCACACTTACAAAAAAACGAACGCTTTTTTGGCCAAGCTGTATTGGAAATACCTTGAGCATAGGCGCCTGCTGGTCGCGGGCGGCGCGGATACGAGGTACATAGATCGGAGGATCGCGACAATAGAGAGATGCCGCGAAGAGGGCAACATATGCGTGGAGGTAGATCTTGCAACGGACAAAGCGCACAGTCTCGGCGTCGATCACCACGCATTCGTGTCCCGGCTGAACCTCGGAAAGTACCTGTCCGCTCCACGCTGCGTCTCGGCCCTGCTGCTTTTTGTGGCGGGACTGCACGGAATAACGGAGAATGCAGAGCATGCTGCGTGAACCTCTTCCACGGAGAGAGTTTGGAGACTCGCTGATGGAAATCCTCCGCACCGCGGACACCGATCGCGACTCGCTCAGGTCGGCAGCGGAGGTGCTGGACGACCTGGTAGAGTCACGCGATATCTCCAGACGGTACGAGTTCTTCGGCACGCTCTGCGCGGCCCTGGCGTACGACATAGCAAACGAGCCCTATGATGCGCAAAGACTGTACAGGCTGCTGGACACGCTAGATCATCCCAGCCTGGAGTACATAGTGCTCTCAAAGGCGAACTCAAGATCCCTGACCGAGGCTTTCGGCCACATCGGCCTCCGGAAAAGCAAACCGCTTGCCGCCGGCCTGTCCCGGGTGGTGTCCAATCTGCGCAAACATAAAGAACGCTTCGAGAAGACGGTGGGCGACGGCATCCAGGACGACTACATCGTGCTGCTCTCCACGGTAAGCTTGTTTAGCGACCTGCTAGACGCCCTGGACAGGGCGGACGGGGACAGGATATCCGACATAAGCGCGACCGCGAGCAAGTTTCGCGACGAGATCGACACATTCTCCCCGGATCCGTGGATCGAGATCACCTCCGCGCTCTGCATGATTCTGATCCGCAGCATCGCCGAACGCTCCGTGCTGAATCTGGACGTGCCGAAGGAAACGAAAAACGCGCTGCGCCGCAACAAATTCACTGAGCTGTGGCCGCCGCAAAAGGCCGCCGTCGGCGGCGGGCTTTTGGAAGGGCGGAGCATGGTGTACTCGTCGCCGCCCGGGACGGGCAAGTCGTTCCTGGCGTGCCTTGCGGCGGGGCGCCTCAAAGCCGGCACGCAGATGGCGTACCTGGTGCCCACGCGCCCCCTCTCCGAGCAGGCGTACGACGACCTGCGCGGGGTGCTGGGTTCCGCACACAGGATAGCCGTATCAAACGGGGACAGGACCGACCAGGACGACGGCGTGTCGGAGTGCGACGTGGTGGTGGCCACGTACGAAAAGATGGACGCGCTCGTCAGGGGAGGAAAAATAGATCCGTCGCGCCTCCGCAGCGTCATAGCCGACGAGCTCCACGTACTTGAGGACGAGTCGCGCGGGCTGGCGGCCACGATGCTGCTGGACGGATTCCTGCAAGGGCGCCGCACGACACAACTGATCGGCATATCCGGGCTGCTCGGCGAAAACGATCGGGGCCGGCTGTGCGATTGGGCGGGCGCGGTCGGGGTGTCGAGCAAGTGGGAGTGCACGAAGGTCAGCGAGGGAATCCTCCTAGGCGGAACGCTGCATCGCAGAGAGGGGGATGCCGAGGCCGTCCCGCTGCTTGCAGAAGACGGCGCATCCGCGCGCGAGAAAAAAACGGCGGCCGCGGCGCACTTCGCCATGCGCGCCGTAGTGAGCAGCGAGGCGATCCTGATCTCGGCGAATAGCCGCGGGGACGCATCAAAACTGGCCCGGGACATCGCGGAACGCATCCGCTCGCCCGACCCGGACAACCCGGATGTCGCGGACGCGCTGCAGGCAAAGAAGCCGGCCTACGCGAAAGCTGCGGAGAAGGTAAGAGCGATCGAAGTTGCGCTCCCGAAGTTCGGGCTGGATCTCGCATCCATGCTCGAATGCGGCGTCGCATACTGCCACGAGGGCCTGCCGGACCGCTACCGGCGGGCGGTGGAGGACGCCGTACGGGGCGGGGAGGCGGACGTGGTGGTGGCTACGCCGACGCTGGCGGAAGGGATGATCCTCCCGATCAAGACGGCGCTCTTTTTCGACGCAAAATATTGCCGCGGCCGCGCACAAAAAACGATGGAAAACAGGCAGTACCGCAGCATCGCGGGCAGGGCGGGAAGGCCGGGGTACCACAAGACGGCCGAGGCGATAGTTCTCGCCGCCACGGAGGCCGAGCTCGACGAATACGTGGAGGCGTTCTGGCGGGAGCCCGCTCCCCTGCGGTCTCCCCTCCGCAGCGCGGGCGGCCCCGGGCCGGCCGCTGCGGCGTTGCGCTCGCAGCTGCTTAACTACGTCGCGGATCATCCCGGAACCGACGCGCGGGAGATCCTGTCAAGCCTGCGCGGCACGTGGTTCGGGGGCCTGATGCGCTCGGAAAATGACGCGGCCGGCATCTCCCGCTCGGTGGAATCGTCCCTGGACGTCCTTGTCGGCTGCGGCATGCTCGCCCGCGACGGCGGCCGCCTGCGCGCGACGGGCGCGGGCCGGTCGGTCAGCAAGTCCATGCTGCCGCCGGACTCTGCGGCCGCCATCATTGCCGGCCTGCGGCGCATGCTTGCGCAAGAACCGGATGCGGACTGCCGTGCGGACGCGATTCTGGTTCTGGCCTGCCTGTCCGCGGATCTGCGGGGCCATGCAGACGGTGCCGACGGAATCAAGGTTCCCGACGGCGTGCAAAAGGCGGCAGATGCGCTGTTTCGGGCAGGCGGCCCGCCGCTCGAGCCGTCCGAGCGCGGGGATGCGGCGCGGGCGGCAAGCCTGCTGCACTACTGGATCAACTCGTATACGGACTCCGAGATCCTGGAGGCCTGCGGCCTTGACCCGGGCTCGGTGCCGCCGGCGGGGGAGGAAATGGCGAGGGCCGCGCACCAGACGCTGATGCACGCGGCGTCCCTTGCGGAACAAACCTGCGGCGCGCCGGAAGGCGAAGAGCTCGCGGGCGAGATCCGCAAAGTGGCCGACTTTTGCAGGATCGGAAGCCGCGACGCGCTGGCCCGCGAGATCCTAGAGGCGGGGCTGGACCGCGCGGGCCGGAACTCGGCGATCGCGATATCCCGGGGCGCCGGCAGGGGCAGGGACATGCGCTCCATATCCGAGGGCGAGATCGTCTCGGCGTTTCCCGGCAGACCGGATGCCGCCAGGTCGCTGTTCCGGGACATGCAGAACGCGCGCGGCAACGCCCCGCAGGCCAAGACGGAAGCGGCCTGAGCCAGCATCTTCCGGGACGCGCCACGCCGCGCCGCGGGCTTGTTGCGCGGCCTTTCGGCGGCGAGGCAGGGCCGAGTCCGGTCGCGATTCCAAGACTCTCATTCACGCTGTCAAACAAAACCGCCCAAACGCCGCGAATAATAACATTCTAGACGATTTTTGGGCACAACCATCCGATAAACTGCGCCATGGATGGTATTTATAGGAGGCAGAATCGCTAGCAAGGCGTGATACCCAAGCCCAAAGAGATGGTGGTTCCTATTCTGGACATATGCAAAGGCAGCAGCGGGCTTCGATACAAAGATCTAGCGTCTAAGCTTGCCGACAGGTTCAACCTGCCAGAGGAAGAGCGCAAGCGGCTCCAGCCAAGCGGACATACAACTTTTCTTAGGACAAGGACGGGTTGGGCCGTCTGGATGTTAAAGCAGGCTGGGTTTGTTCGCGTGGATGACAAAATCATCACCATCACCGACGCCGGCACAGACGCATTGTCGCGTTCCCTGTCTAACGAGGACGTGTGGAAGATTGCCATCGAGCGGATAGATGAATCTAAGCGAGAGGATGAGCCGCCGGAAGAAGAAATCAAGAAAGCCTACGACAACATAAGGCAGAAGGCAGAAACCGAACTGCTGGACAGGATCAGAAAAACCTCCCCGGAATCCTTTGACCGTCTGGTCATACGACTCGTACGAAAAATGGGGTATGGGATCGAAGATCACGCGCCGGCCATGCCGGGCGGCGGAGTGGTAGATGCCGTGCTCAAAATGGACAAGATTGGGTTCGACGAAATCCACCTGCAGACCAAACAGCAGTCCGCTACGGTGTCCTTGGATCAAGTTAAGATATTCACTGGAACACTGATGGGCACCAAGTCCAAGCGGGGGGCCCTCGTCACGGCATCTGATTTTTCGCCTGATGCGCGCAGGCATGTGGAAAGCGTCGTTGACGCGAACATCATACTGATAGACGGGAAAATGCTGGCGCATTACATGTACGACCACGATCTTGGAGTTGTCAACGTTGCCACCTATTCTGTAAAAGGCATCGACGAAGGGTTTTTACAAGACGAATAGCGCACCGTGGCCTGTCGGCAATCTGTCCGGCGTTGAGCTCGCAGGATGGATTTCTCGCAATCGCGCGCGGCCACGCACCTGCTGGTCACAGGCGCGAGAATGCGCTCGTTGATCTGATTCGCGTCAGACGTAGGCGAGCGGCTGGCTTGAACATCCAGACAACCACAAAGTTTCACGCATGAAAAACGCGGCGTTTTTCGATCGAGCGGGGTTCTGTCCCCCGGGGGGAGTGATCACCAGGCCCGCGCGCGGTAGGCCGGCACGCGTGTGCGGCGCGTTAAGCCACAGCCTCCGCCGCGCGGGCTTGAACCGGCGCTCCCCCAACCCGCACCGCGGCAGCGCGAGAGGCCGCGCGCCCGATCCGGGCGGCCCGCCCCGCCCGGCGCGAGCGCCGGGAAGCGCCGGCGCCGCGCCCGTCGCCCAGTCAGGCGTAGCCCGCTTCCGCGCCTGCCCTGAAGGGACGGGCGGCGGCCCCGTGCCCCCGCGATCCGTAAACCAATATATCGATCGTGGGAATCCCGCGGCAGTTGGCCGAGGAGATCAGGGTACCTTTGGAGGTGCGCGAGTTCATGCCGGAGTGGGTGGAGGAGACCTGGATGGGCGACCCGAGGGGCGCGAAAAGGCAGTACCGGTACGGCAGCCTGCACGTCAGGGAGTACGGCAGCCACTATGCGGTGCACGCGGACAAGCACGACCCGCGCGCGAACCTGGCGGGCCACCTCATGGAGGACGCCCCCGAGGTGCTGGCCGGCTTCGCGTGCGCCGCGCTGGCGGGGATCGCCGCGTACGGGGCGCCCGCCGCCCTGAGGTGCGGGCGCCCCCGGCCCGCCGCCGCCCTCGCGTCGGCCGCGGCCGCCGGCTGGCTGGGGTACAAGGCCGCCAAGAAGATCAAGAAAACCCTGCGCGACCGCCGGGAGCCGGCCCGGGAAGGGCAGCGCCGGCGCCGGCCGGAACGCGGCGGTGGGCGCGCTGTCGGTTGCTAGGGCGGCCCGCGTAGTCTTCAAGCTGCTCCCGTGCCTGCTGGCGCTGCGCAGGGACAGGCGGCAGTGGGTAAGGCGCGAGGGGCGCGACGTGGAGACCGCGCGGTACAGGAGGAACGCGCGCAGGGCCCTCGCGGCGTTCATCGAGCTCGGCCCCGTGTACATAAAACTCGGCCAGTGGCTTTCCTCCCGGGCGGACATACTCCCGCAGCCGTACATGGAGGAGCTCTCGAAGCTCCAGGACGACGTGCCGCCGGCCCCCCTCGAGGCGGTGCGGCCCGTCATGGAGAGGGAGCTGGGCGGGAAACTGGAGGACAAGTTCGACCGCATGGACGGGGAGGCCTTCTCGGGCGCCTCGCTGGGGCAGGTGTACCGGGCCGAGGCCGGCGGACGCCGCCTGGTGGTGAAGGTCAAGCGGCCCGGCATAGAAGAGGAGGTGGAGAAGGACGTCGCGGTGCTCGGGAGGATGCTCCCGCTGGCCATGCGGTTCATAGACCCCAACCTCCGGCTCTCGGCCAGGGCCATGCTGGCCCAGTTCGTGGAGACCATCCGCGAGGAGATGGACTACACCCTGGAGTCGGCCAACCTCCGGCAGATACGGGAGAACCTGCGGGGGCACCCCGACGTGATAATACCTGCCGTGCACGGGGAGCTCTCGTCCAGG
Organism: uncultured Candidatus Cenarchaeum sp.; assembly: GCA_958295735.1. Taxonomy (GTDB): domain Archaea; phylum Thermoproteota; class Nitrososphaeria; order Nitrososphaerales; family Nitrosopumilaceae; genus Cenarchaeum. Next base: position 1,052,153 of record OY282369.1, on the reverse strand, counting down.
AACGTGCTCACCATGGACTACGTGCCGGGCGTGAAGGTGACCGACGTGGCGGAGCTCGACAGGCGCGGGATAGACAGGCGCAAGCTCGTGATAGACATACACCGCGTCTTCTTCACCATGCTGCTGCGCCACGCCGTCTTCCACGCGGACCCGCATCCCGGGAACATCTCCGTGTCCGACGACGGCAGGCTCATACTGTACGACTACGGGATGGTGGGCAGGCTGGACGCCGAGACGCGGATGCAGCTGATACGGCTGTACCTGGCGCTGGTGGACAAGGACCCGTCCCGGACGGTAGACGCGATGAGCTCCCTCGGGATGCTCACGCCCGACTTCAACCGCGCCGTCATAGAGAAGGCCATAGAGCTTACCGTGAGGGCGCTGCACGGGCGCAAGCCCGAAGAGATGGAGGTGCAGGGCCTCATGGAGATAGCCAACAAGACCATGAGCCGCTTCCCGTTCATCCTGCCCAAGCATCTGGCCCTGTACATGAGGATGGCCTCCATAATAGAGGGCATATACAAGACGCACGAGGTCGACTTCAAGTTCGTCAGGGTGCTGCGCAGCATACTGGTGGAGGAGAACCTCATCAGGGACGCGTACGCCGAGGAGGTCCGGCGGTTCCTGGTGGGGCTCGGCCGGTCGGTTGATGCCGCGCTGGGCCTCGCGCCTGACCTGAGGCGGTTCCTCGACGACTCGCGCTCCGCGGGGCGCGGCCGCGCCGCATCGGGCGGGGCGGCCGGCATGACGCCCTGGGCCGTGGTGTCGGCCGGGGTCTTCGTCGGCTCCGCGGTGCTGTACGGGTCGGACGCCGCGCTGGGCGCGGCGGGCATGGCCGCCTCGCTCGTGGCAGCGTGCGCGCTGGCCTGCCTGGGAAGGCGGTAGGGGCAGCGCGGCGTTCCCGCCTCCCGCGCCGGAGTTCCGGCTTGTTGCGGGCAGGGGCGGGCCGCCGGCCGGCGCCGGGCCGGGGGCGCGGCCGATGCCGCAACGGGGATGCCGTTGGCAGGTTCGCGCGCGCGCCGCGGCCGCGGCGCCCGCCGGTCACTCCAGGAGTACGTCGGTTCCTTTTCCGGATTCTATGGGAAACACCATGGTCAGCACGCCGTCGGCGTGGGTGACCGCGGCGGACTTCGCTCCCGCCTCGACGTCCGCCGGCAGCCGCACCTTCTTGTCCAGCCTGCGGGGCCTCTGGGGGAACCCGACCACGTCTCCCCCCGCCCCGCCGTCCTCGGCCTTTTTGGCCGTGATGGTCAGCATGTTCCCGTCCACGTTCACCTTTATGTCGTCCCTCGCGAACCCGGGCACGTCGACGGTCACGGTCAGGGACGAGCCGTCCGTGCGCATGTCCACGGGCGGCAGCACGAACTCGTAGAACTCCCTGGTCCTGCTCCCGATCTCCTTGGCCACGGCCTCCACAACCTTCAACTGCACTGCTGGGCCGCTTTTGGTTATAAATATTGGGCGGGCTCACCGGAGGCGCTCGGGGGACCGTCCCGGCGCCGCGGCGCCCCGCGCAGGCGGCCTATCCCGTACGCCGCGCACGCGGGAGCCGCCACGTAGATGGCGCCGACCGCGGCGATCCCCGCCGCGCCGTGCAGCAGCACGGCGTGCTCGCCCGGCCGCTCCCCGTCCTCCAGCAGCGGCGACATCGCGGCCGACAGGGCCGCGATCATCGGGGTGATGGCCAGCCGGACAGCCGCGGCGAGCGGGGGGAATTCGCGCTCCAGATCCGCCACCGCCGGCGAGAACGCATAGTAGACCGCGCTGAATCCCTCCACGAACGCGCCGCCCGCCGCCGTCCGCAGCAGCGTCCCGTCGCGGATCTCCCTGAGGCTCTGGATCTGGGGCGCCAGCTCCGTCCCGTGGGCGGCCGTGGCTATGAGGCAGCCGCCGCCGTCCTGCGCCGCGGGCGGGGGATCCGCTTCCTCCGCCCCGGCCTCCGCTTCCGCCGCCCCGGCAGCTTCCTCCGCCCCGGCCTCCGCCGCCCCGGCCTCCTCCGCTTCCGCCGCCCCGGCAGCTTCCGCCGCCCCGGCCTCCTCCGCTTCCGCCGCCCCGGCAACTTCCGCCGCTTCCGCCGCCCCGGCAACTTCCGCCGCTTCCGCCGCCCCGGCAGCTTCCTCCGCCCCGGCCTCCGCCGCCGCCCCGGCCTCCGCCTGCTCCGCCTCTTCCGCCGCCCCGGCGACTTCCTGCTCCCGATCCGCGCGGTATGCATCCTCGCATCCCTCATCCAGCCCGACGGCGGCGCAGATCGTCCCGTATTCGCTCCCGTGCGTCCGGTCGAACCATTCCCGCCACTCCGCGTCGTCCGCGTAGCGCTCCACGTACGCGCGGGGATCCGCGCCGGGCTCCACGAACGGCGCCGCGCCCGGGATCCCCCCGGCGCCGCCGGCGGCCCGCGGGTATTCCGCGAACACTTTTTCCCCCGTGCAGGCGCCGCCGGTCCTCACCGTGGCCGAGGAGGACAGCACCTGCCTCCCGTCGATCGCCACCGCCCTGATCGAGAATACCTCGTCCGCGTGGTCCGCGACGAACACGCTCCTGCCCTCCAGGCCGTGCCCCGGCTCCGGCGCGGCGTCCGCCGCGCCGCGCCCGGTGACGATCCGCACCGTGTGTCCGCCGCCCTCCGAGGTCACGATCCTGACCGCGCCCTCCCCGCAGTCCCACTCCGCCGAGTACAGCGTGATCCCCGCGGCGCTCGAACCGGAGGGCGCGGATCCTCCTCCCGGGCCGCCCCCTCCCCCTCCCCCCCCGCCGGGGCGGATCGCCGGCTGCGGCTGCGCCGGCGCGACGATCGGGGGCGCCGGGGCCGCCCCCGGCTCGGACTCCAGCATGCTGGCCACGTTGTTCTGGACCCCGCCGATCCCCGCCTGTCCGCCGGTCCTCGCCCACTCCCCGCCCCTCACGCGCCACACCTCGTACAGGGCCGCGCTCCTGTCGCCGGCGGCGTTCAGGGCGGTGCTGCCGGAGAGGCCCTCGTGGTCCCGCGCCGCCCCGGGCAGCGCCTCTTTTACCGCCGCGGGATCGGCAGATCCGGCCCGCTCTATGGCGGAGCCGAGCACCTGGACCGTATCGTACGAGGCGAAGACGTCCGGGCCGATCTCGCTGGAGGACTGGCCGAGGGCCGCGGCCGCGTGCCGCGAGACCTCCCCGAACAGCGGGTGGCCGCGGTCGGGCCCCGACAGGACGGCCCCGTACCCGACCCTTTCCGCGAACGGCCCCGAGGCGGCGCCCTCGGGGATCTCGCGGTACGCGTTTATCCCGAACCACAGGGCTTTTTCCAGGACGCCGGCGTGCGGCCCCTCCGCGGCGGCTTCCAGTATGCCGGCGCTCTCCGCGAAGCTTACCAGCAGCACGCCGGGCCTCCCCGGCGAGTCCCGCACCACGCCCGCCAGCGATGCGGCCACCGCGGGGGCATCGGCGCCGGACGGGGGGTACGGCACCCCTCCCGTGACCGCCCCGCCCAGCTCCCCAAAGGGGGCGGCCACCGCGTCCTTGAGCTCGGGGCCCCAGACGTCCGTCCTGTACGCGGGGACGTACGCCTCGGCGCCGGCGTCCCGCATGTGCCGCGCCACGAAGGCGCCCAGGTCCGTGTTGTTGGCCGCCAGCCTGAATATGCCGTCGCCCTGAACCGCGAGGGATGATGCCGACGAGCAGCAGCTCAGCACCACCATCCCCTCCTCCCCCACGAAGCCGCGCACCGCGGCCACGTCGGCCGAGGTGGCGGGGCCCAGCACCAGCGCTATCCCCCCCTCGCGCAGCGACTCCATCTCCGCCAGGGCCGTGGCCGGATCGGCCCGCGTGTCGCGCTTGTCCACCTCCAGCGACCATGCCGCGCCGGAGGCCTCCAGGCGGGCGTTGAGGTCGGCCACTCCCTTGTCGAGGCCCGCCTCGATCTCCCCCCCGAGCACCCCGAGGGCGCCGGTGAGGGGTATGAGGGCGCCCACCCTGACCGTCCCGGCCACCTCGGCGTGCGCCTCCCACGAGGCGTGGGCGGGGCCCGCGGCGGCGGCGGCCGCCAGCAGGAGGACGGCCGCGGCCGAGGCCGCTCTCGTGCCCGCGGCGGCGCGCCGCGCCGCCGCGGCCCCGCGTTGCGTTGCCACGGCCCCGCGCTGGCCCGGCCGCATTTAAGACTATACGGCGGGCGGGGGTATGAGTCACAGGCGCGAAAACGACTTCGCCGATCCAGGTTCGCGCCCGAGGAGTGGGGGGTGCTGACCTCGTACGGGCGGGGCGCGGCGCCCCCGCCGCCGGGATGCGGCCGGCGGGCCCCCGCCCGCCCGGCAGCTAGAGTTTAAAGCGCCTCCGGTTGCGGGTCTACGTGGATCGGAAGGTGCGGGCCCTGGTGGGGGAGGCGGCCGGCATGGCGTCGGCGGGCAGGCCCGACGATGCCGCGAGGATCTACGGCGAGGCGCTGGAGCGCGATCCCGCCTGCGGCGAGGCGGCGCTGGGCAGGTCGGGCATACTGCTGGACAAGGGCATGCCGCGCGAGGCCCTGGAGTGCATGGAGGGCGCCGACCTCGGCTCGATGGGCGGGCTGGCGGCCCGGGCCTACCGCAGGAAGGCGCTCATACAGTACAGGCTGGGCCGCCCGCACCAGTCGCTGGAGTGCCTGGAAAAGTCCATCCAGCTGGACCCCGACGACGCCGACTCGCACTTCAACACGGGCGTCATCTTTCACGAGATGTACGAGGTCTCCCGCGAGCAGGAGAACCTGGTGGCGGCGGCGCGCAGCTACGCCGAGGCGGCGCGGCGCCGGCCCGACTACACGGACGCGCTGTACAACCTGGGCCTGACCCTCTCCGAGATGGGGAGGCACCACGAGGCGCTGCAGGCGTTCGACCGCTGCGCGGTGCTCCGCCCCGACTGGGCCGACGCGTTCGACTCGAAGGGCACGGAGCTGAACAGCCTGGGGCGGCACGACGAGGCGCTCGTCTGCTACGACGAGGCCATCCGGATCCGCCCCGACTTCGCGGCGGCCATCTACAACAAGGCCAACTCGATGTACTACATCGGCCGGGTGGGGGCGGCCCTGATGTTCCTCTCCGACGCGGTGGGGCTCGACCCGTCCCTCAGGGACCAGGAGGAGATCCGGCGCATGCTGGAGAGCAGGCTGGAGTTCGACCGCAAGCTGCGCGACGGCGGGGCATGGCGGGAAGGGGAAGGCTAGCAGCCGGCCGGCGGGGCGGGGTTGCATGATAATAGCGATCGAGGGCGTGGACCAGGCGGGCAAGAAGACCCAGTCCGAAATGCTGGCAAGGGCGCTGTGCCGGGAAGGGCGCGATGTAGTGACGTTCGAATTTCCGGACTATTCCACCCCCGTCGGCAAGGTGATCCGCGAGCGGTTGGGGGGCAGCGGCGGGATCCGGCCGGAGGAGATCCGCCGGCTACGGGAGGAGGAAAACCGCCGGGAAAGGACGGAGGAGATTTGGCGGGAAAGGCTGGAGGACATCCTCCGCCTGCAGGAGGAGGAAAACCGCCGGGAAAGGCTGGGGGAGATCCGCCGCCTGCAGGAAGAAAACCGCCGGGAAAGGATAGAAGAGGTTAATCGCCTGCGGGCAGAAAACCGTCTGGAAAGGCTAGATGAGATCAGCCGCCTGCGAGAAGAGGAAAACCGCCGGGAAAGGCTGGAGGACATCCGCCTCCGCCTGCAGGAGGAAAACCGCCGGGAAAGGCTGGAGGACATCCGCCGCCTGCAGGAGGAAAACCGCCGGGAAAGGCTGGAGGACATCCGCCGCCTGCAGGAGGAAAACCGCCGGGAAAGGCTGGAGGACATCCGCCGCCTGCAGGAGGAAAACCGCCGGGAAAGGCTGGAGGAGATCCATCACTTGCTGGCAGACAACCGCTTGGAAAGGCTGGAGGAGATAACCGCCGCCGCCGCGGCGGGGCAGACCCTGGTGATGAACAGGTACTACCACTCCAACATGGCGTACGGCCTAGCCAACGGGATGCAGTATTCGTGGCTGAACTACCTTGACGAGCTCATGCCCCGATCGGATCTCGTGATAGTCCTGGACATAGATCCGGACGAGTCGTTCCGGAGGAAGGCGTCTGGCCGCGACGCATTCGAGGAAGACAAAGGGCTACTGGAAAGGGTCCGCGCCGCGTACAAGAAGCTGGCAGTGGGAAAGGAATGGCATGTGCTGGATGCCTCGCGCACACCGGAAGATATCCACTCGGACGTAATGGCCACGGTGCGCGCAGCCGGGGGGATTGCGCCGGCACCTGTGACAACGGCGGCGGCGGGGGCCGCGGTGGGGGCGCCTTGCCGGGGCGCCTAGACATCATAGACCCGGTGCACGGCTTCATCCGGGCCGGCGACGGCGGCGGGGGGCCCGCCGAGCTGGAGATAATAGACTCGCCGGCGTTCCAGCGCCTCCGGCGCATCAGGCAGCTGTCCGGGGCCCACCTGGTGTATCCGGGCGCGCATCACACGCGGTTCGAGCACTCCCTGGGCGTCATGCACATCGCGGGGCAGGCGGCCCTCTCGCTGCGGGAGGGGGGCCACATAAGCGAGGGGCAGGCCGAGGCGCTGCGGCTGGCCGGCCTGCTGCACGACATCGGCCACGGGCCGTTCTCCCACCCGTTCGACGAGGTCGCCGGGAACGGCGCCGCGCACGAGAGGATGGGCGAGCGAATCGTCCGCGAGACGGCCGTGGGGGACGCGCTGGAGCGGGCGGGGCACCGGCGCGGGAGCGTGGCGGGAATCGCGTTCGGCGGCAGGGGGGCGCCGGCGCACCTCCGCGAGGCGGTCTCCGGCCCGCTGGGCGCCGACGCGATGGACTACCTGCAGAGGGACGGCCACTTTACCGGCGTGGAGCACGCCAGGGTCGACCACAGGAGGATAGTCCAGTCGCTCGCGGTGCACCGGCGCAGGATAGAACTGGACGCCTCGGCGCTCTCCTCGTTCCAGTCGGCGGTCATATCGCGGTACCAGATGTTCCGGGCCGTCTACTTCCACAGGACCGTCCGGGCCGCCGAGGTCATGCTGGTGGAGGCCATGCGCCTGGCCGACCCGGAGCTCGGGCTGACCTCGGCGGGGCTGGACGACTACCTGGAGCTCACCGACGAGGCCGTATTGCGCGCGCTCCTCTCGCTGGAGGGCGGCGCGGCGGGGCCCGGGAGGGCCGCGCGGCTGGCGCGCGACTACCTGGACAGGCGGCTCTGGAAGTGCGCCTACGAGAGGGACTGCGGGGGCCCCGGCGCCGTCCCGGCCGCCAGGATCCGCGCCGAGCTGTCCGCCGCGTCCGGCGAGGACGAGGAGGACGTCATCGTGGACGTCTCCGAGAGGCCGTCCGCCTCGCCGTCCCCATCTGAGGAGGGCGGCGGCCCGTCCGTCGCGCTGGCGTTCCGGGACGGCGGCCGCATCGCCCACAGGAGGGTGCCCATGTCCGACATGCCGCTGGTCTCCGCGATGTCGGGGCACATGAACATCCTGCGGGTGTACGCCACGGCCGCGGCGCGGCCGAAGGTTGAAATTGCCGCCCGCTCCGTTCTGGGCGGGCCTGGGAGCGGGGTGGAAGCCTGATGACCGCTGGAAAGCGCGTAGTGATAAAACTGTCGGGGAGCGTGTTCGGCACCGGCGAGGAGGCGGCCCGCTCCCTGGAGGCGCACGCCGCCTCGCTGAAGAGGCTGTGCCGCTCGTTCCAGCCCGTGGTGGTGGCGGGCGGCGGGGCCATAGCGCGGCACTACATCGGCCGCGCCAGGGCCGCGGGGGCGGACGAGTCCACGCTGGACGAGCTCGGCATAGGCGCCTCGCGGCTCAACGCTAGGCTGCTCATAGCCGCCATGGGCGACGCGGCGCACCGGGACCCGCCCGCGACGCTGCGCGAGGTGCGCGCGGCCGCCGACGGCGGCCTGGCGGTGGTGGCCGGCGGGCTGCAGCCGGGCCAGAGCACGAACGGGACGGCGGCGCTGATCGCCGAGCGGACGGGCGCCTCCATGTTCATCAACGCCACGGACGTCGACGGCGTGTACGACATGGACCCGAACGAGCATCCGGGCGCTAGACTGCTCCCCCGCGTGCCCCTGGGGGACCTGCGCCGCATGCTGGCCGGCGCCGACATGTCCGCGGGCGGGTACGACCTCATGGACCTGCTGGCGCTGAAGATAATAGAGCGCTCGCGCATAAGCACCCGCATAATGAAGGCCGATCCGCGCGCCGTGGAAAGGGCGGCGCGCGGCGCGCGCCCCGCCCCCGGCACCCTGGTAGTGCTGCCCGCGCGGGGCCGGCCGTAGCGGCCTACCGCGCGCCGCTGTTGCCGCCGCCGCTGTTGCCGCCGCCGCTGTTGCCGCCGCCGCTGTTGCCGCCGCCGCTGTTGCCGCCGCCGCTGTTGCCGCCGCCGCTGTTGCCGCCGCCGCTGTTGCCGCCGCCGCTGTTGCCGCCGCCGCTGTTGCCGCCGCCGCCGCTGTTGCCGCCGCCGCCGCTGTTGCCGCCGCCGCTGTTGCCGCCGCCGCCGCTGTTGCCGCCGCCGCTGTTGCCGCCGCCGCTGTTGCCGCCGCCGCCGCTGTTGCCGCCGCCGCTGTTGCCGCCGCCGCTGTTGCCGCCGCCGCTGTTGCCGCCGCCGCTGTTGCCGCCGCAGACCACCGGGTACGAGTCGTTCCATATGGCTATGCGGTCCCCCGCGAACGCCGGTATCCCCGACCCGACGGCCTTCCCGTACACCGCCTCGGCCTCCTCCCTTCCCGACGCCCTCGTCTGCGCCTTTGTGCATCCGTCCCCGTCGGCCAGCACGGCCACGTGGCCGTCGGGCGACCTTATCACGGCGGCGTAGTCCTCCTCGCCCACCGGCTCAAAGCCGCCGCCGGGGCCCCTCTTGGTCGTGAGGGTGATCATGGCGAACCCGGCAATCCCGAACAGCCGCATCTGCGACCTCGCCGCGCGCCTCTTCCCCTCCTGCACCGCCTGGAAGTACTGCATGCCCTTCCCCCCTCCTCCGGCCGTATATAGCCAACCGCCGGCCGGGCGCTTAACACTTAAGAGATGACGGGGCCCACCCGCCCCGTGAACCCGCGGATATTCGTGGTTGCCGCCGTGGGGGCGCTGGTCGTGGCGCTGGGGGCGGTGGCCGTCTCCGGCCAGTCGCTGATCAACGACGTCTCCGAGGGCGGGCTCCTGCTCCCGCCCGCGGGGGAGCCGGCCGAGATCGTCCCCGTGCGGATAGAGCTGGACGGCATAACCGTCGAGGAGGTCACGCGGCGGGCCGCCACCATAGAGGTGCGCTTCGAGGTGACCAACACGAACTTCAAGTCCGTCATACTGCAGTTCCTAAAGTACGAGCTGTACGAGGGCGCCGACCGCATCTACGTGGGGGAGATCGGCGAGCGGCCGGACGCCTTCGTGGCCGGCTCGAACTACTTCACGCTGCTCACCGACAGGCCCACGATGCTCGCCGACAGCATCACCATACGCAACACGGGGAACACGCCGGAGCTCTGGGCCGCGCTCGAGTCCGGAAACCTCGACTGGCGCGTGCTCGGCGAGGCCTACTTCAACCTCAGCTCCATGACCAGCGGGGGCGAGAACGTGGTCGAGTTTGAGTTCCGGCCCGCGCCGTAGGGCGGCCCGCGCGGGGCCGCCCCCCTCCCCCCCGCGCGCGGATCCGGCAAGGCGCTTCCGCGCGCGCGGCCGGCCCGCGCGGGCCGGCTTTGGTATCACGGCATTCCAAAACCGTGATAATCAGAAAAACCGGCAAAAAATTTGCCAAAGTTATATATGCCCAGCGCCTCCCCCCCGTGGCATGGCAGAGGCATCAATGGGCGCGTTCGGCGCCGCAATAGGAGTTTCCATCGCTCTGGCAGTGGTCACCTTTGCGCTTCGCGGCAAGGGGCACCCCGAGCCGCTGGACTGAGGCACCGGTTCCACGCGCGCCTTTTTCCACGCAGCGCCCGGAGCCTGCGCGCTCCCGGGGCGGCCGCACGGCGCGGTTCGGCGCCGCGAGGGGCATTTTTCACCACGCGAGGGGCATTTTTCACCACGCGAGGGGCATTTTTCACCACGCGAGGGGCATTTTTCACCACGCGAGGGGCATTTTTCACCACGCGAGGGGCATTTTTCACCACGCGAGGGGCATTTTTCACCACGCGAGGGGCATTTTTCACCACGCGAGGGGCATTTTTCACCACGCGTCCTGCGCCGGCGTTGCCGCGTGCTCCCGCCGCGACCCGGCATCGTCGCGTCCCGTCTGTTCGACGCGTGGCTGGCCGCCGGCGTTGCCGCGTGCTCCCGCCGCGACCCGGCATCGTCCCGCCCGCCCCCCGCCGCGGACTGCCGCTGCCGGCCCCCGCGGGCCGCTCTCCCGCTAGTCCTTCTTCATGCCGATCAGCTCCGACATTGAGATGGATCTGCCGATCTTTTCCCTGGAAAAGCACCTCTGGTAGTACTGGCACGAGGAGCAGTCGGCCGACGGCTCTATGATGGGCGTCTTTTTCTCCTCCAGCAGGTCGGCCAGTATCTTGGCCCGCCTTATGATCTCCTCGAACATCTTTGCGTTCTTCGCCAGCGAGAACGACGCCTCCCTCCTGTCCCCCGTGATGTACACTATGATGCCGTCCGGCTTTCCGAGCATCCACAGGCACGCGTTGAGGAAGAGCAGGTCGCCGGCCCTGGGCGACTCGGGGGCCTCCGGCGCCGAGCGGTACAGCATCACGGCATCGTCCACCACCATGTCCGCCTGGCCCACCAGCCTTATCCCTCCCCCCGCGTCGAACTCCCCGGGCTCCACCCCGTACCCGAGCTTGCGCAGGAGGCCGCTCAGCAGGTCGTTGAACCCGCGCCTCTCCACGTCCAGCCGGTCCGTCCTGTCGTAGTAGGCGCGCCTCATGCATCCGGCCACCTCGTGCAGGTGTATGGACTTCGGGTCGGACGGGTCGGCCTTGGCGTCTATCTCCCTGCCGATGGCCTCTATGGAGCTCCTCACCAGGCTGCGATAGTCCCTGTCACCCATGGTCATGCCGCATCCCCCCGCCCGCTGCCGCCTCTCCCCCCTCTTATAAGAAGCCTCGAGATCCTCCCGGAAAAGGCCAGCACCGCAAAGTGCGCCCCGAACCCGGCCGCCGCGCCGAACACGATGTCCCCCGTGGCGCCGTATATGCCGAGCAGTATGGCCAGCGGCGGCCCGGCGAACACGGCGGCCATGACGCTGCTCTTCCACACCAGCCCGGCCAGATCGGGGCCCGCTCCCGCCCCGGCGCCGCCATCCTCCGGCAACCGAGACTACGCTTCCATTATTATCCTGGACATGACGGTCCGCGCCGGCATGCCCTGCTCCACCGCGAACGCTATGGACGCCAGGTTCCTCACCTCAAAGGCGGAAAGTATCGCTATCCCCACGCTGGTGGCCGGGCTGAACATGCGCGTGAACGAGCCCCTGGCCCTGGCGTACACGGCCATCTCGAAGGCGCGCTCGAACCCCGACAAGTCGTCCATCTCGGATCCGGACCGCGGGACCAGGCCGCTGTACGGCGAGGACTGGGAGCCGGCCAGCTCGCCCAGCGCGTCGGCCGCGCTGCCGGCCGCGATCATCGCGTCTATGGTCTCGCGCGGGGCCGTGGCCGTATACGCCACCAGCAGGCCGCGGATCTGCTCCTCGCCCAGCCCCCAGAACTTGCCGCGCAGCGCCCCCATCAGGTTGTAAAAGTCGACGGTCATGCCGGCCAGCCTGCCCGCCTCCCTCTCGCCCGCCGTGCGCAGGCCGGAGCTCAGCTGGCCCACCCACACCCTGTCAAAGTGCGCGTCGAACACCTGCGCGTCCCCGCCCTCGGCGTACAGGGCCGCCGCCTTCGCCGCGTCCGCCCCGTACGCGGTGGGGGCCAGGCCGGCCACGGCCTCCTCCAGATCCTTGGCGGCCAGCGCCTTGAGCACCGTGTCCCTCTGCTTCACGAGCTCCTCGGCGCGCAGGTTGACGAGCGGCTCCAGCTCGTCCTGCGTCTTGCCAGCCGCCTTGCCCTTGAGCACCAGCTTTAGGTTCCACACGAGGAACCTCGTATAGTACGCGCGCAGCACCTTTGAGCCGCCGGACATGCGCACTATCGAATGGTGGATCTCGGCGAGGCGCCCCCTCAAGACGGACTCCAGCCGCTGGGCGGTGTACGGCTTTTGGAGCCCCGACAGCGCGGCCCCGTACCCGCCGGCGTTCCTCATGCGCGTTACCAGCTCGTCGAGGTCGCGCGCCTCGGCGAACGCCTGGAGATCCTGCCTGGATAGCAGCTGGCCGCGCTTGCTGTACGCCTTTGCTGCCGCGAACACCTTCTGCGAGCCGGACCCCATTCGCGGCGGGCGCCGCCGGAGCCGATTTTAATGTTGGGTTCGGCCGGCGGCAGGCTCCTCGCCCGCCCCCGGCTCCGCGCCCTCCCCTTCCTGCTCCGCCCCCGGCTCCGCGCCCTCCCCTTCCTGCTCCGCCCCCGGCTCCGCGCCTTCCCCTTCCTCGCCCGCCCCCGGCTCCTCGCCCCCCGCCCCCTCCTCCTCCCCGGCGATCCTGCCCAGGAACGCGGCCGCCCTGTCCCTGTCGCGCTTCGGCACCGCGCCGCAGCCCTCGAGGATCTCCCGCGCCATGCGCGCCGCGCCGCCCGAGGCCGCCCTGAGCCCGTCCTCGCTGAGCGGGAGGAGGTCGGGAATCCCGCCCCCGCAGTACGCCCTGACGTACCCCTCGAACAGGCGGCGGGCCAGGCCGGGCGACACCCTGGAGACCGCGGCAAGGTCCCTGCAGATGCGGGCCTCCTCCCCGCCCTCTTCCTCCCCGCCCGCGAGGAACTCGTCGAGCATCCCGCGGCCCGGGGCGGCGCCGACCGAGAGGGCGGCGAGCCGCCCCTTCCGCGTGAGCGCGTAGTACGGTATGCCCCTCTCCTGCAGCGCCCTCGGGCCCCTCTTCAGGGGGAGCCTGCCCTCCTCCCTGGCCAGCCCGAGCGGCAAAAGCACCTCCTCGACGTCCCTGAATATTCCGGAGTAGATGTTCTTCCACCGGGAGCCGCTCCCTCCGGCGATCCTCCTGGATATGGCCGTCCTGGTGCGCTCCGCGGGGTTGGGCTGCGAGGCCAGCACGCCGATTATGGCCCTCTGCCGGACGGCCTCGCCGGTCGGCCCGCGGCCCCCGGTCCTGAACGTCGAGAACACGGCCAGGGCCGGCCCCTCCCGCGTTTGATGTCCAGTTTTCCCCATAACGTGATACTATGGAAATATTCACGCGTATAATAACTTACACGAAACCGTTCCCTGATACCTCAATGCTTAAATGACTTCCGAAACCGGCAAACTTCAATGAGAACAAAGAACCACAAGTATGCTCTACTGCTTGTGGCAACGGTTGCCGCTACCGCGGTCGGCGCTATGTCGACGGCGTACGCGCAGTCGGTAAACGACGGCATGGACGGGTACGTGAAAGGCACCAGCGGAATCTACACGGCCAACCCCAACGAGTGCTGGGTGGACAACGGCGACGGATCCTTCACGCCCTGCTACATAGACACGGGCGACACGTCGTTCATGCTGGTGGCATCGTCGATGGTGCTGTTCATGACTCCCGGCGTGGCCTTCTTCTACGGGGGGCTCGCCAGGTCGAAGAACGCCGTCAACGTGATCGGCATGACGTTCATAATCATGGGCCTCATGGCCTGGCAGTGGGTCGCGTGGGGGTACTCCCTCTCGTTCGGTCCCATAGACAACGACGCCAACATGTTCATGGGCAACCTGGACTACGTCGGGTTCAACCAAGTGTCGCACTACGCGCCGCTCGGGGCCCCGACGGCCTGCGACGGCGACATTTGGTCCAACGCGTACCAGATGCAGCAGATGAAGGCCGAGGAGGCCTGCGGCGACTCGTGGCCTAGCACGGTCCCGCACGCACTGTTCGCCGCTTTCCAGGGCACCTTCGCGATCATCACGCCCGCCCTGATAGTGGGCGGCCTGGTGGACCGCATGAAGTTCAGCGCGCTGGTCATATTCGTCCTCCTCTGGGGGACGTTCGTCTATGATCCGATCGCCCACTGGGTGTGGGGCGGCGGCTACATAGGCGGCGGCGCGCTGGATCTCGATCCGGACCTGTCGCCAAACTACGCCCTCGACTTCGCCGGAGGAACGGTGGTGCACATATCGTCGGGATTCTCGGCGCTGGCCGCGGCCCTGATACTCGGGCGCCGCCTGGGGTACGGCAAGGTTCCGATGGAACCGCACAACGTGCCCATGGTGGTGCTCGGCGCATCGATACTCTGGTTCGGCTGGTTCGGCTTCAACGCCGGCAGCGAGGTGATGGTGGACGGCATTACGGTAAGCGCCTGGGTCGTCACCAACCTGGCGACCGGCGTGGCCGCCGTGACCTGGATGCTGATGAGCTGGGCCAACACCGGCAAGCCGAGCATCGTCGGGGCCGCCACGGGAGCGGTGGCCGGCCTGGTCGCCATAACTCCGGCGTCCGGGTGGGTCGGATCCATGGCTGCCATCATCATCGGCATAGCCGCCGGCACCGTCTGCTACGGCTGCGTCGCGTTCAAGAACGCGCGCAGGTGGGACGACGCGCTGGACGTATGGGGGGTGCACGGCATGGGCGGCCTGACGGGAGCGATCCTGACGGGCACGCTGGCAAGCCCCCACATATGGGACACCGGCGACGGCATCGGCGCGTGGACGGGAACCCCAGAGGGTTTCGAGCAGCAGGGAATCAGCATCATCGCGGCAGCGATCTCGATAGCCTACGCCTTCGGCGTGACGGTCGTGATCCTCAAGATCATGGATGCTGTTTGGCCTGGTGGGATCAGGGTCACTCCGAAAGAGGAAGAGATCGGCCTCGATCTCGCGCAGCACGGCGAGAGAGCATACGTCAACGAGTAGGAAGCAACAGCCTCCTATTTTCTTTTATTATTATTCCCGGGCGGCCGCCCGGGGTACCTTTATTGCCGCGCCCCCCTTCCGCGGCGCGTGGCTTCCCTGCTGCGGACGGGCGGGCTGGATGCCCTGCTCGGCGATCCCTCGCTCGTTATAATAGACGCGAGGCCGTTCGGGGCGTACTCGGAGGGGCACGTGCCCGGCGCCGTGAACCTGGACACGTTCGCCTTCCACTGGGCGGACACCACGGACGCGGGGATGGCCGGGTTCGCCGCGCAGGCCCGCCGCATGGCGGAGTTCTGCGGGGCGGCCGATCCGGGGAGGCGCGCCGTGTTCTACGACGGCGAGTCGGGCATGGCCGCGGCCAGGGGGGCGTGGACGATGGACTACCTCTCCCGGCCGGACGCGGCCGTGCTGGACGGGGGGTTCGCGAAGTGGCGGGCCGAGGGCCGGCCCGTCGAGACCGGCTCCAACCCGTTCGAGCCGGCCGCCGCGGGCGCCTGCGGCCCGCCCGATCCGGGCGTCGTGGCGGGCTACCGGTACGTGCTGGACAACATGGGGGAGCTGGCCGTCATAGACGCGAGGTCCGCCGAAGAGTACTCGGGCAGCACGGCCAGGGCCGCCAGGCGGGGGCACATACCGGGGGCGGCCAACGTGGACTGGCGCCGCAACCTGGCCGGGGACGGCACGTTCAAGGAGCCCGGGCGGATCGCGGAAATGTACGGCCTTCCCCGCGGCGCGGAGATAGTGGCGTACTGCCAGGGCGGGTACAGGGCCGCCAACACGTACCTCGCCCTCCGGCTGGCCGGGTACGAAAAGGTGCGGCTGTACCTTGGCTCGTGGGGCGAGTGGGGGAACGTGCCGGGGCTTCCGGCGGAGGGCGGCAGCGGCGGCCCCCCGCCCCGGCCGTGAGCGCCCGGCCGCGTTGAACGCGTACACCGAGAATCCCACGCGGCAGCGGCGGCCCCCCGCCCCGGCCGCGGGCGCTTCCTCCCAAAGCCGACACGTGGGGAATACTCCAAGCGGCAGCGGCGGCCCCCCGCCCCGGCCGCGGGCGTGGTTCCCGGAAATCTTTCCGCAACTCCCGCGCTGCGGCAGCGGCGGCCCCCCGCCCCGGCCTGCCCGGTTCCGCCCCCGGGCAAAACGGATCCGGCCGCGGCCCGCCGCCGGCCGCCCGCGCGCGGCCGCGCAACGGCCACTAGCCCAGCGCGCTTGCCCCGTAGGCCGCAAAGCCCAGCATGACGAGCGCCGGTATGATGGTAATCAGGCCCTCCTTGGACACGCCGCGGCGCGGGGATGTCCGGTATTAATTGTTGGCGGGCGCGCCCGGCGTGGACTCGCGCCCGTTGCGATCCGGGCGCGAGATCGCGGCGCGGCTTGCCGCTGCCGGGCGCGGTTCCGGTTTGGGCGCAAGTCTGCGCCGCGCCCGCGGAAGAGGCCGCCTGCCCCGCGCGGCCGCTAGCGCTTCCGCTTCTGCCCCGCGGCCTTCCAGGACAGCGTGTTGTACACCGTCTCGGGGACTATCTGCCTGAACGGCTGCCCCCCGCCCTCGTACCATTTCGTGAAGAACTCGTACAGGTGCAGCCTGAGCGACTGTATGTACACGATGAGCCCCTCGATCATCATTATCCCCAGCTGGCCGCCCACTATGAGCACCAGGGCCCCCGGCGAGTCCAGCCCCCCCATCGAAGAGTACGCGCTGTTGACGGTGAGGAGCAGCGCGGCGTGCACCAGCAGCATTATCCCTATGCGGGCGTAGCTTATGGTGTGCGCCAGGCACTCGATGGTCTTGCCCAGCAGCACCTCCATCACCACGCTCACGACGTCGCCTCCCTCCTCGGGATGCTTCTTGTTGTGCTTTATGCCGCCGACGATCATCATCACTATGGCGCCTATTATCACCACCACCGAGATCCTCACCACCACCCACGTGACCGCCCACTCGCCGAATATGACGGTCACCCACGGCACCGCCTCGGCGTGCGCGCGGGAGTACATGTTCATCACGTCGTAGCCGGAGCCGATGGCGCCCATCATCACCCCGAAGACCCCGAGCCACATGAACAGGTTCGGGAAGCCCTCGAACACGATGCCGTCCCTGTTGCCCGTGCGCCAAAAGTTGTGTATGCGCAGCGCGAACGCCCAGCCGAGGTGTATCACGCCTATGAATATGGAGACCTTCAGGATCAGTATGACCTGCTCGAAGGTGAGCTCCGCCACCGTTATGGCCCCCACGAGCCACTCTATGGCGTGCAGCGGCCCGCCCTCGTGCAGCATGGCCTCGAACGGCCCGAAGTGGTCCAGGTGGAACCCGAATACCTCCCCCTGGAACACGCCCGCCACGGCCGCCGCCGCGCCCGACATGGCGAGCAGCATGCCCCACCTGGCGGTCTTGCCCTGCCCCTTCATCTTGAACAGCAGGCCCAGCCCCATCAGGCCCAGGCCGTGGCCCACGTCGGCGAACATTATCCCGTAGAATATCGGCCACATGAGGGAGATCATCCACGTCGGATCGAACTCGCCCTTCTTCGGGGTGCCCTGGCTGTCGGTTATGACCTCGTACGTCCTGACCCACCGCGGGTTCTGGAGGTGCACCGGGAGCGCGGCGATCTCCTCCGGGTCGGTCACCTCCTCGGTCACCGAGGTCCACCTGCCGGTGACCCGCCGGAACCTGCCCTCCATGCTCTTCGGTATGTAGCCCTGTATCAGCGCGAAGCGCCTGGTGCCCCCGGGCTTGCGCAGCGCCTCCAGCACGTCCTTGGCCACGGCGGCCGCCTCGTGCAGGGCCATCATGTCGCCCCTCGCCTTTTTTTTCGCGGCAGCCAGCTTTTTCGCGGCGGCCTTCCGCTCCGCGGCGAGCCCGGCGGCCTTGGCGGCCGCGGCCGCGTACGCCTCGCTGGGCACCTGGCTCAGCTCCTTCGGTATGGACAGGGGGGAGGCGCTGAGCGCCCTCATCGCCTTTCCTATGCGGTCGTGCTCGGTCGCGGCGGCCACCACCACCAGCGCGGCCTTTGACTTGGACTCCAGATCGTACCTGAACGTGGCCACGCCGCCCCCCAGCGCGCCCACGATCTCGGCGTGGTCGGCCGAGTCGATCACGAACATGTCCGTGTAGAACCGTTTGGTCAGCCCCAGCCTGCCCACGTCTATGTCCAGCCCGCCGGCGACCTTGAGCGCGTCCCTGCGCGCCGAGTACTCCTCCAGGCCGCGCCTGGCCGCCGCCTCCTCGGCCAGCAGGCCCGCGGCCCCGGACACGACGCCGGGCGCCCTCTCCTCCAGATCGGCCACCATCTCCCCGATCTCGGCCGCATCGTAGTTCCGCTTCTTGAAGACGGTCCCCTTGAACAGGATCTCCATTATCCCCACCCTGGGAGGTATGCCGAGGCCCCTGACCACCTCGTCCACCGACTGGTAGACCTTCTGCGCCCTGAGCAGCAGGTCGTCCATCTCGGGGGTGACGGTCTCGTTCTCCGCATCGACCTTGTGGAACCACTCGAACTCGGCGAGGCGGGAGGCCGCCTCCGGCGACTCGGACCTGGGAAGTATAACGGATCCCAGCACCAGCTCGGATACTGCCAACGCTGGCGGCGGCCGCCGGCGTGGTTTAATATCTTTGGAGGCCCCGCCGGCGCGGGCCCGCGCCCGAACCGGAACCGCGCCCGGCAGCGGCGGGCCGCCCCGCGATCCCGCGCCCGGTTCGCGGCGGGCGCGTGCCCGCGCCCCCGCCGGCGCGGGCCGCCGCCGTCCCGGCGCGGGCCGCCGCCCGCGTACTGCGCACCGCCCGCCGCCGCGCGCGTTTTTTCTCCAAACATTAAAATCCACTCCCGGCCGCCGCCCGGAATATGGGCCCCAACCCGCAGCTCGAGGCGACCATAGACAAGATCCTGGCCCAGTCCGAGGCGGATCTCCTGTCGGGGCTGCGCAGGGCGCACGCCGAGGCGGAGGAGATGCTGTCCGGATCGCGGCAGGCCATGGAGGACGAGTACGACCGCATCCTGGACGACGGGAAAAAGGAGGCGGACAAGGTCTCGCGGCAGATAATCGGCGGCGCCGACCTGCGCGCCAGGAACAGGCTGCTGCTGCTGGCGCAGGAGTCGATAGCCAGGGTCTTCGACGAGGCGGCCGCGCGCGTGAGGGCGGCAGACCGCTCCGGCCCGGAATACGCGGCGCTGCTGGAGGCGCTGGTGAAAGAGTCGGTGGAAGCGCTCGGGACGGACGGCGTCACTGTGCGCGCGGCCGGCCAGGACCGCGAGGCGGCCGGCGCCGCGCTGGAAAAGTTTCCGGGCGCCGAGCTCTCGCCGGACCCCGTGGACTGCCTGGGCGGCGTCCGCGCCGAGTCCAAGGACGGCTCCATGTCGTACGACAACACCATCGACTCGCGCATCGAGCGCATGAAGCCTTTAATTAGGAAGGAAATCGCGGCCAAGTTCGGCATGGGCGGGGGCGGAGGCTGAAGTGGCGGCTCGCGGCAGGATAGTCTGGGTCAGCGGCCCGGCGGTGAAGGCCGACGGCATGGCCGACGCGAAAATGTACGAGACCGTCTCCGTCGGCGAGTCCAAGCTCATAGGGGAGGTCATCCGGCTCACCGGCGACGTCGCGTTCATACAGGTGTACGAGTCGACCAGCGGCCTGAGGCCGGGCGAGCCGGTGGTGGGCACCGGCAGCCCGCTCAGCGTGTTCCTGGGCCCCGGCATCATCGGCCAGATATACGACGGCATACAGAGGCCGCTCAGGGAGCTGTCAAAAAAGTCCGGCTCGTTCATCGGCAGGGGGATAACGACCACCCCCGTCGACCTGTCCAAGAAATACCGCTTCGTCCCGTCCGCATCGGAGGGCGACGAGGTGGGGCCCGGCTCGGTGATCGGATCCGTCAAGGAGACCGACCTCATAGACCACAAGATAATGCTCCCCCCCGGCCATCCCGGGGGGCGCATAAGCGGGATCGTCCCGGAGGGCGACTACGACCTGGAGGCCGATCTGGCCACCGTGGAGGGGGACGGCGCCCCGCCGCCCGTGAAGATGTACCACAAGTGGCCGGTCAGGAAGCCGCGCCCGTACCGGGAGAGGTACGATCCCACCGTGCCGCTGCTCACGGGCCAGCGCGTCATCGACACGTTCTTCCCGATGGCCAAGGGCGGGACGGGCTCCATACCCGGCGCGTTCGGGACGGGCAAGACCGTGACGCTCCACCAGATAGCAAAGTGGGCCGACGCCCAGGTCGTGGTGTACATCGGCTGCGGCGAGCGCGGCAACGAGATGACCGAGGTGCTCACCGAGTTCCCCCACCTGAAGGACCCCCGCACCGGCAAGCCGCTCATGGACAGGACCGTCCTGGTGGCGAACACGAGCAACATGCCCGTGGCCGCCCGCGAGGCCAGCATATACACGGGCGTCACCATAGCCGAGTACTACCGCGACATGGGGATGGACGTGGTCCTGGTGGCCGACTCCACGAGCAGGTGGGCCGAGGCGCTGCGCGAGATGAGCGGCAGGCTGGAGGAGATGCCTGCCGAGGAGGGGTACCCGTCGTACCTCGCGTCCAGGCTGGCCGAGTTCTACGAGAGGGCCGGCCGCGTCAGGGCCTCGGGCGGCCCCGACAGGGACGGCTCGGTCACGCTGGTCGGCGCCGTCTCCCCGTCCGGGGGCGACTTTACCGAGCCGGTGACCACCCACACGATGCGGTTCATCAAGACCTTCTGGGCGCTCGACGCAAAGCTGGCGTACTCGCGCCACTACCCGTCCATAAACTGGATGAACAGCTATTCCGGGTACCTGGCCGACGTCGCGAAGTGGTGGGGCGCCAACGTCAGCAAGGAGTGGCTGGAGATGCGGGGCGAGGCGTACGGCGTGCTGCAGAGGGAGGACACCCTCAAGGAGATAGTGAGGCTGCTCGGGCCCGAGGCGCTGCCCGACGACCAAAAGCTGGTCCTGGAGGCGGCCCGCATGATCAAGATAGGCATACTGCAGCAGAACTCGTTCGACGAGATCGACACGTACTGCAGCCCGGAGAGGCAGGTGGCGCTGCTCCGGCTCATGGTGCGGTTCTACAGGGACGGCCAGCAGGCGCTGAAGGACGGGGCCTCCCTGGAGGACATACGCGCCATGCCCGTGGTCGGCGCGATGCTGAAGGCCCGCATGGAGGTGAGGGACGGCGAGATCCAAAAGCTCGACGAGATCGCCTCCCGCATGGCGGCGCAGTTCGGGGAGCTGGCCGGGGCCAAGGTGCGGAATTGAGCGGCAGGGGCGGCGTCCAGTACAGCAGGATAGCCGAGATCAAGGGGCCGCTCGTCGTCGTCGACGAGGTGGAGAGCGCCGCGTTCGACGAGCTGGTGGAGATCCAGACGTCCGAGGGGGAGAAGAGGCTGGGCAAGGTGCTCGAGGTCGGCAACGGCAAGGCCATAGTCCAGGTCTTCGAGGGGACCACGGGCCTGTCGGTGTCGGGGACGAGCGCCAAGTTCGTCGGCAAGGTGATGGAGATGCCGGTCTCCGAGCAGGTGCTCGGCCGCGTGTTCGACGGCCTGGGCCGCCCGAAGGACGGCCTGCCGGACCCCATCGCCGACCGCTTCGTGGACATCAACGGCGAGCCGATGAACCCCGAGCAGCGCGAGTACCCGCGCGACTTCATCCAGACCGGCGTCTCCGTGATAGACGGCATGCTGACCCTGGTGCGGGGGCAAAAGCTTCCCATATTCTCCGGCTCGGGCATGTCGCACAACATACTGGCCGCCCAGATCGCCCGCCAGGCCTCGGTGGTCGGCAGCGGCGAGGAGTTCGCCGTCGTGTTCGCGGCCATCGGCGTCCAGTACAGCGAGTCCGAGTACTTTAGGCGCAGCCTGGAGGAGTCGGGGGCGCTCAAGCGCAGCGTCCTGTTCCTCAACCTCGCCGACGATCCGGCCATAGAGAGGATAATCACCCCCCGCGTGGCCCTCACGGTGGCCGAGTATTTGGCGTACGACCTGGGCATGCACGTGCTGGTCATACTCACCGACATGACCAACTACGCCGAGGCGCTCAGGGAGATAAGCGCCGCCAGGGAGGAGGTGCCGGGCCGCAAGGGCTACCCCGGCTACCTGTACACGGACCTCTCCACCGTGTACGAGAGGGCCGGCCGGCTCAGGGGCCGCCCGGGGAGCGTCACGCAGATGCCCATACTCTCCATGCCCTCCGACGACATCACCCACCCCATACCCGACCTCACGGGGTACATCACGGAGGGGCAGATAGTCCTGGGCCGCGACCTGTTCCGGCAGGGGACGTACCCGCCCGTCAACATCCTGATGAGCCTCAGCCGCATAATGAAGGACGGCATCGGGGAGGGCCGCACGCGCGCCGACCACCAAGAGGTCTCCAACCAGAACTACGACGCCTATTCCAGGGCGCAGGAGGTCAGGGCGCTGGCGGGAATAGTGGGCAAGGCGGGGCTCACCGGCCTCGACCTGCAGTACATGGGCTTCGGGGACGACTTTGAGGGCGGGTTCCTCTCCCAGGCCGTCGACGAGAACCGCACCATAGAAGAGACGCTCGCGCTGCAGTGGCGGGCCGTCTCGAACCTCCCGAAGGCGGAGCTCACGAAGATCAAGGACAAGTTCGTGGAGCAGCACTACAAGGAAAGGCGGGCGCAGGGCTAGTTGTCCTTCGGGCAGAACGTGGCGGCCACGAAGATAGAGCTGTTCAAGTACAAGCGCTCGGCGCAGGTGGCCGCCATGGTCCAGACCATACTGGACGACAAGAGGAAGGTGCTGCTCAAGAACATCGAGGAGATGATGGAGGAGGCCTCCAAGGCGCGCGCCGGCATATGGGACCCGCTCCAGGACGTGTACTCGTCCGTCGACGACGCCTACCTGTCCCTGGGGACGGCCTCGGTCGGGCTGGCGGCCGAGTCGGCCCCGGCCGTGATGGGCGTCGACCTCGACGTGAGGCGCATAGTCGACGTCAAGGTGCCCACGCTGGCGGTCACCGAGAGGGACGCCGGCTCCATGCCGTACGGGTTCGCCGACACGAACGCCTCCATAGACAGGGCCTCCAAGCAGATAAAGTCCCTCCTGCCCCGCATATGCAAGGCCGCCGAGTACGAGAACTCGATATTCAGCCTGGCGAAGGCGCTGGAAAAGACGCAAAAGCTGCTCAACGCGCTGGAGAACGTCATCATACCGCAGTACAGGGAGAAGATGCGGTTCATAATGGGCACGCTGGAGGAGCGGGAGCGGGAGGAGTTCGCGAAGCTGAAAAAGGTGAAGGCCGCCATCGAGAGGAGAAAGAATGGGCAGGGATGACATAAAGACGCGGCTCGACCGGGCGCGCGCCTCGCTGGAGAGGGAGCACGCGGCGATGGCCGCATCGCTGCGCGACGACCTGAAAAAGCACAAGGGCAGGGCGCTCGGCCGGATCTGATCCGCGCGGCGATCCGGAAAAAGCACGAGGGCGTGGCGCTCGGCCGGATCTGATCCGCGCGGCGATCCGGAAAAAGCACGAGGGCGTGGCGCTCGGCCGGATCTGATCCGCGCGGCGATCCGGGAAAGCCCGGGGGCGCGTTGCCCGCGCGGATCCGCCAGGCGGCGTTGCGCAGCAGCGTGCCGCGGCGCCGCCCGCGCGGATCCGCCCGGCGGCGTTGCGCTAAAGCGGGGCCGAAAGCGGAAACCGCCTCTTATGGTTTAAATATGGAAATATTTGAGGCCCGGCGTTCATGAAGAGAAAGGCGACAACGCTTGCACTGCTGGTGGCATCGGCAGCGTTTCTCGCATCGGGGCTGACGGATGCGGCGTACGCGCAGGGCGGGTCGGACGACGGCGCCAAGATGATCGGCGCGGGCCTGGCGTTCGGCATAGCGGCCGGCGGCGCGGGGCTCGGGCTCGGCTACGTTGGCTCCGCGGGCCTGGCGGTGATAAGCGAGAACCCCGCGCTCCAGTCGAAGGTGTTCATATTCATCGGCATGGTGGAATCGATCGCGATATACGGCATCGTGATGATGTTCATCATACTGGGCCAGTAGGCTGGCCCGGCGAAACTGCTTGGCGATCGGCGCGGCCCCGCGCGCCGCGTTGTCGCGCCATGTCTGAACTCGCGCGGCGTCCCGCCCGCCGGCGCGGCCCCGCGCGCCGCGTTGTCGCGCCATGTCTGAACTCGCGCGGCGTCCCGCCCGCCGGCGCGGCCCCGCGCGCCGCGTTGTCGCGCCATGTCTGAACTCGCGCGGCGTCCCGCCCGCCGGCGCGGCCCCGCGCGCCGCGTTGTCGCGCCATGTCTGAACTCGCGCGGCGTCCCGCCCGCCGGCGCGGCCCCGCGCGCCGCGTTGTCGCGCCATGTCTGAACTCGCGCGGCGTCCCGCCCGCCGGCGCGGCCCCGCGCGCCGCGTTGTCGCGCCATGTCTGAACTCGCGCGGCGTCCCGCCCGCCGGCGCGGCCCCGCGCGCCGCGTTGTCGCGCCATGTCTGAACTCGCGCGGCGTCCCGCCCGCCGGCGCGGCCCCGCGCGCGCCGCGATCCCTCGGTCACCGGCACCGTTGCCGGGGGGCGTAGCCGAACTCGCGCAGCGTCCTGTCCACCAGGGAGCCCATCCTGGACCTCGCGGCCCTCATGGTGCCGCACAGCTCGTCGGGGTTCACCACGCGCACGCCGGCGGCGCAGGCCGCCGCGGCCAGCTCCTTATCGCACGTGACCAGATACGTTCTGGTGCGCACCGCGTGCGCCAGTATGCGGCTGTCCCCGGCGTGCAGCCCCGCGTGCTCGGCCTCGAGGCGCTCGGCCAGCCGATCGGCGTCCCGCGCGCCGCCCCCGACCGAGACCGCGGCGCCCCTGGCCTCGAACACGCCGCGCAGCTTTCCGACGTCGATCTCCTTCCTCTCCATCTCGGTGACCGCCTGCGCGCACAGGTGCACGCTCCTGCCGTCCAGTCCCACGTGCACGGCCAGCATGTCGGCGAAGTTGGGATTCTTGAGCATGTTCATGCCGACGCACGTGTCCAGGGTTATCCCGCCGTGGACGGGCTGGCAGCTGGCGCAGGACGCGCCGGCGCCCCCTTTTCGCTCCGTCCCCGCCGCGGATTGCCTCGTATGCGGAATCATTTCGATGCTTGGCTACACATGCATCGTATATAAACATTTCATATAACCATACGGTTATGTGGCCGCGCGGCCCGGAGGCGTGGGCGCTCGGGCCGCCGTTGCGGGGGGGCCGGCCGGGCTAGGGCCGCCGCGCGGAGCACCGGCGGCAGGCCGCGGTCCTCCCGCCGCTGCCCCGCCGCGGCCGGGGCGGGTCCCTGTCCGCCCCCCGCTATCCCGCCGCGGCCGGGGCGCGGCCGATCCCGCTGACGTCCAGTATCCTGCCGCAGTACCTGCACTTGAGCGCGAGGACCTCCCTGTCGATGACGTCCATGACGGACTCGATGTGCTCGCGGCCGCTGTTGGTTATGCAGTCGGGGTTGCTGCACCGGAATATGCGCTCGATCTCGTTGGGCAGCGAGACGCGGCGCTTCTCGGCCAGCTTGTAGTTCCTGATTATGTTCACGGTGGCCCTCGGGGCTATGACGGCCAGCTTGTTGGTGTCGTCGTCCGCCAGGAACCTGTCCTCGATCTTTATGATGTCCTTTTTCTTGAACTTGCCGCTCGGCACGTTGAGCGCCACGGTGGTCAGCCCCCCGTCCCCGCCGTCTATCCCCAGCGCGCCGAGCACCCTCAGGCCCATGCCCTCGTCTATGTGGTCTATGACGGTCCCCTCGCTGATCCGCCTCACTATGAGCTCGGACTCGCGCATGCGCGACACTTGTATATCCGCAGTATATACCGTTGCCGGATGGCGGCAAACTCGTTCTTCGGGCGCGACGTCATATCCGTGCGGGACCTGGACAGGCGCGGCCTGGAGGACGTCTTCGGCGCGGCCGAGCGCGTGATGGCCATGCCCGCGGCCGAGCGGCGGGAGGTGGCCAGGGGGCGGACGCTGGGGTACCTGTTCTACGAGCCGAGCACCAGGACGCGCCTGAGCTTCCAGGCGGCCATGGCCTCGCTGGGGGGCTCATCGCTGGGCATATCCGACGTGGCCTCGTCGTCCGCCAGCAAGGGCGAGAGCCTGGCCGACACGGTGAGGACGCTGTCCATATACGCGGACGCGCTGGTGCTGCGGCACCCGCTGGACGGCTCCAGCCGGTTCGCCGCCGAGGTCTCCGGCAAGCCGGTCATCAACGGCGGCAGCGGCACCGAGGAGCATCCCACGCAGGCCGTGCAGGACCTGTTCACGATGAGGCGGGAAAAGGGCCGGATCGACGGGCTGACGGTGGGCATAATAGGCGACCTAAAGTACGGCCGCACCGTCTACTCGCTGCTGCGGGCGCTCGGGAACTACGACGTGAAGGTGCACCTGGCCTCGCCGGAGTCCCTGCGGATAAGATCCGACTCCGTGTACGACATCAGGAAGCGGCTGGACTTTACCGAGTCGGAGCAGATGGACGACCGCGTGGGCGAGCTGGACGTCCTGTACGTCACCCGCATACAAAAGGAGAGGTTCCCCGACGAGGAGGAGTACATCCGCGTGAAGGGGAGCTACGTGGTGGGGCTGGACGTGCTGCGCAGGATGAAAAAGGGCGCCATAATACTGCACCCGCTCCCCCGCCTGGACGAGATATCCCCCGAGCTGGACGGGACGGAGCAGGCCAGGTACTTCCGGCAGGCCGAGTACGGCATGCACGTCAGGGCGGCCCTGCTCGCGCTGATCCTCCGCGAGGAGGGGGTCTGACCACGCCCGCCGGCCCGGCCGGGGCCGCGCGCCTCGCGGCGGCCCTGTCGATCGCCGCGTGCGCGGCGGCGGCGGCGGGAGCGGGCCCCGCCCACGGGCACGGCCTGGACGTGGAGGAGATCGCCCTGGACGCCGGCGGCGCCCCCGTCACCGTGTCCGTGGAGATCCCGCAGGACCCGGGGCCCGGCCCGGCCAAGGCGACCATAACCGTGGTGGACGGCGAGACGCGCGAGGCGGCCAGGGATGTCGTGCTGCTGGTCGGCATGTCGCACGGCGGCCGCCACGTGTTCAGCGACGAGTTCGCCGCCCCGCGCGGGACCCTGGAGATAGTCCTGGACGGGGCGGATCCCGGCGCCCCGCTCGCGATCGACGGCGCCCGGGAAGGGGGCGCCTGGCAGGGCGGCGGGGACCCCGTGCGCGTGTCCGGCTCCGCCCTGGGGACGCCCGGCCTGCACACCGTACACGTGGAGCTCGCCTCGTCGTCGTCGCCCGCGTTCCGGGCGGGGGAGGGGGAGCGGCAGCCGGCGGGCAGGGCGGACCTGAGCATCGTGGAGGCGGCCGAGTGGCCGGCCGGCGGCGCCCCGTTCCACACGAGGTCGTACTTTGACGCGATCGACGGCCTGTCGTACGACCCGGAGGCCGGGACGGTGGAGTTCCGGATGCCGTTCGACTGGTCCGCCGATGCGGTCTCGCACGTCCCCGTGGTGCACGTGGAGGTGCAGTTCCCGAAGGACTTTGCGGAGTACGTCAGCCCGAGCTACGAGGGCTCCGTCAACGGGGTGGGCCTGTTCCGCTCCTCGGTGATAATGGACGACTATACCTACGAGGACAAGCGCACGGTGCACTTCGTGCTGCTCAACGACCACCTGCGCCACCTGGGCACCCAGATGGCGGGGCGGGATGCGGGGCAGCAGCCGCCCGACGGCATGCTCTTCGAGCTGTCGGCCAGCGACGAGTCGCAGTTCCCGCTCACCGCGTACACCGCCGGCGAGGAGTTCTCGGTGGATCTCACCTGGGAGCCCCCCGAGGTGGAGCCGGGCGAGGAGACCACGTTCGTGTTCACCATACGCGACGGGCGCACGGGGGAGCCCCTCCGGCGCTCGTCGTACGAGTTCGTCATACTGCAGGGCGGCCAGGAGGTGCACCGCGCGCGCGGCGAGGCCACGGTGGGCGGGTCGTTCGAGAGGTACACCTTCGGCGAGGGGCAGGAGGGGCCGGCCGCGGTGCGGCTCGAGGACATACGGGGCACGGGGGCAGCGGCCGAGTTCGGCCTGGTGGTGGTGCCCGAGTTCGGGGCCGCGGCCGCCGCCGTGCTGGCGGCCGCCGTCGCCGCCGCGGCCGTGGCGGGGCGGCGGGCGCCCTCGGGCGGAAGGATAACGGGCTAGCGCCGCGGGGCCGGGGGCGCGGGCCGGCCGCCTGGAGGAGGCCGGGGCGTGACCGGCCCCTGCAAGGACTAGCGCCGCGGAGCCGGGGGCGCGGGCCGGCCGCCCTTCCCGCCGGCCACGATCCCGTCTATCCTCCTGCAGTCGGACACCCCTTTTACCAGGAACAGCGCGGAGGCCACGATCGCCGCCGCCATCAGCGGCGCGGCGATCTCCGCGTACCTCGGCCCCCGCTCTTCTTCCGGGCCCCCGGGGGGCGGGGCCCCCGCCGCGCCGGGCGGCGCGGTGGTCTTCACCATCGCCAACTTGTTCGGCTTCTGCTCCGCGAACCACACGTTGCCGTCCTCGTCTACTGTGGTGAACTGCACCCACGACCCGGCGGTGGGTATCGGCACCGCGATCGTCTCGCCCCTGTGGGGGTCGTGCGCGGCGATCTTGTCCACAGTGTGCAGCGCGAACCAGACGTTGCCGAGCCCGTCCGTCGACGCGCTGTTGGGGAACGCGGCCGGATCCGGCGAGGCGACCCTCTCGAACTCCCCCAGGTACGGATCGTACCTGGCGATCCCGCCGCCCTCCTCGTGCTCGGCTATCCACATTCCCCCGCCGCGGCCGAACGTGACGGTCTCGGGGGCGGCCAGCGGCTCGGCGGGGGCGATCTCGGTTATGTTGCCCGAGGCCGGATCCAGGCGGCCGATCTGCCCTGCCGACTGCTGCGAGAACCAGACGTCCCCCCGCCCGTCGACCGCGACCGCGAACGGCCCCGAGTCCTTGGTGGGGAGATCGTGCACGTCGAACCCGCCCGTCTCCTGGTCGTACCTGACCAGGACGTTCTTGTTGGAGACGGCGGCCCACACCCCGTTGCCGGCGTCCACGTCCAGGGTGATGGGGTAGTTCCTGGCGGTCGCCGGCGTTATGGCCGGGAACTCCACTGTTCCCGTGCCGCCGGACCGCGGGTCCACGTAGCCGATCCTCCCCTCGGGTATGTCCGTGAACCAGACCTTGCCGTCGTTGTCGACGGCCAGCGAGATGCTGGCCTGCCCGTCGAACTCGTGCTTTTCGAACGTGCCGTCGGCGATGGAGAACCGCCACACGCGCGGCGCCGACGCGTCGCTGATCCATATGCTTCCCCTCCCGTCAGACAGGGGGTACAGCGGGGCACCGGGCTCGGGAAGATCGTACTCTATGATCTCCACGCCCATCTCGGACAGCCTGGGCTTGACCAGCAGGCCCACGGCGACCCCCTCGTTGGGGGCGGCCGACCTGCGCGCCTCCACCTCCAGCAGCCACTCCCCCGGGAACCCGAACGCGGCCTCGCCCGCGAACGATGCGGGCCCGTCCCCGGCGGGCTCCGCGCGCATGGGCACTTCTATGGGGGAGACGCCGCGGCCCGGGCTGGAGATCTTCGCCCCCACCCCCTCCAGATCGGGGATCGGCCCGCCGTCGAGCCCGGCGGCGGCAACCCGTATGGTGTTGGTTCCCGTCGAGAACGGGAGCACTTCCACGTCGAACCTGGCCGCTTCGGAGAACTCCGCGGCCCGGAGGCCCGCCGCCGGCGCGGCCTCGGCCGCGGCGGCCCCCAGCTCGCCCTCCGGGAGCGTGCCGTTGGCCAGCAGCGCCACCGCCCCCAGCAGGGCCATCCCGAGCACGAACTCGGCGCGCAGCGCCCGCCCGAGCCGCCGCGTCACCTCCACCCTCCCGCCCGCGGCGGCGATCCTCTCGGCCGCCCTCTGTATCACCAGCTGGTGGCGCAGCCCCACCCCCACCATGGCCGCGGCCAGGGCGATCTTGGCGGCCAGCAGTTTCCCGTACGTGGATCCCGCTATGGCTCCCACGTCGCCCTCCAGCATCCACATCAGGAGGGGGCCCGCGGCCACGGCCGCGCCTATCGACGCGGCCGCCGCCACCGAGAACCTCGGCAGGGCGGCCAGCGCGGCGCGCTCGCCGGGCTGCCCCGACGCCCGCAGCGCCGGCAGCAGGGCGAAGGCGAGGAACGCGATGCCGCCTATCCAGGCGGCCGCGGCCAGCCCGTGCAGGTAGTCCAGCGCGGCCGCCGCCGGCTCCCCCGCGGCCGTCCCGTGGCCCATCATCGTGGTGGTGGCGATCAGCGCGAGGCCGAGCGCCAGCGTGGGCGCGTACGTCCTCCGCGAGGGCCGCTTGGCCCTCTCCGCGACGAACCACGCGCCGAGCAGGGCCGCCGTGATGGCCATCCTGGCCATCCACGTGGCCCCGAAGGTGGTCTGCAGCGCGTCGAAGGCGGGGGCGCCCAGCCGCAGCGACTGGGCCGCCAGCATGAGCAGGTTGGACGCCAGCACCGCCACCAGGCCGACCCCCACCAGCGAGACGAACCTGCCGTGCAGCCGCGCCGCCGAATCCCCGTCGGGGCCGGCCCTCCGGGCGCCCCACACGAACAGCATGGCGATCGCCGAGCCCAGCACTATGGCCTGGCCGGCCAGCCCGGGCATGCGGGCTCCGGCCTCCGGCAGGAACACGATGTCCCCGAACTCCAGCTTCCCCGCCCCGGCATCCTCCGGGCTTATGGCCGCACTCCCGACCGCGAACACGAACGCGTAGTCGACCAGGTGCCCGTCCACTTTAGAGAGCACCCTGCTGGTCACCGTGTACACGCCGTCGGGCAGGGGCGGGGTGGTCACCACCAGGGAATGGTCCCCCTCGTGGTACGCCGTGCCGCCGCCGTCGACCCTCTCCCCGGAACTGTCGAGCACCCTGAGCTCGCTGAACCCGATCTCGATCCCCTCGGAATAATACACCACGACCTCGGACGTGCCGCGGGGGGCGCTGGAGAACCTCTCCGGGACGGTCTCCTCGGCGAACGGGTGCGCCTGCGCGCCGGGCGCCGCGGCCGCGACCAGGACGGCGGCCACTGCGGCCGCGCCCCACCTTCCCGCAATGCGGCCCGCCACGCGGCGCGTGCCGCCGGTTGTAATTTAAACAGTCCACGGGAATGCGCGGCGCCTACGCAATGTTAAAATCACAACCGGCCGGCCGCGCCGCGTGAACCGCGGCTCCGCCGTACTGCTGGCCGCGCTGGCACTCGCGCTCGCGCCCGCCGCGCAGGCGCACGCGCACACGACGGTGGAGGTCGGCCCCTACGAGATCGAGGCGGGGTGGGGGACGGAGCCGCCGGTGGTGGGCCTGCGCAACACGTTCGTCTTCGAGGTCTCGCTGCCGGGCGAGGCCGAGGGCGTCAAGGAGGGCGTCAGGGGCGCGTTCAAGTCGCTGGACGCCACGGCCAGGTTCGGCGGCGCCTCCAAGGCCCTGGACGTGAACTCGGCTCCCGCTCCGGGCCACTACTATTCCAGCGTGATCCCGACCCGCGCCGGCTCGTACTCCGTGGAGATCGTGGGCGCGCTGGGCGACACCGCGGTGGACGTGGAGATCCCCGTGGAGGACGTGGAGACGACCGCCGTGCTGGACTTTCCGCCCAGGGCGGCGGGCGGCGGGCGCGGGGCGGCGGAGGACTCGCCGGCGCACCGCTCCCTGCACGAGGGCATACAGCGCGACATCGGAGCGCTCGAGTCCAGGCTGGGCGGGACGGGGGAGGGCGCATCTTTGGACGCCGGCCCCGCGTACGATGCGGCCGTGCTGGGGCTGTCGCTGGCCGCCGCCGCCGCCGTGCTGTCGGTCGCCGCGATGCTGAGGAAGAGGTAGGCCGGGGCCGCGCCCCGGCAGCGGGCGCGAAGGGCCTGATCGGGGCCCGCGCCGGGCGGCGCGGCGGCCCTGGCCAACGGCGGGATCGCGGGTCCGAAGACCGGATCGGGGCCCGCGCCGGGCGGCGCGGCGGCCCCGCGCGGCAGGGGCGCGGTTCCGCCCCGGGGCGCGAGGCCGGAAGGCGGCCGGGGCGCGGGATCCGGCCGGCACACGGCCATCCGAAAAATAAAGCAAAAATGCGTCTTACACGCGCGTCAGGCTTAGCCTTGATCTGGCGGTAACCGCCACTATCGAGACTATCGCGGCTCCGAGTATCGCCACCGCCACGGCGCCGAACTCCGGAACCACGTTGGTGAACGTCACCTCTTCGCCTATCGGGCCCGTCTTTTCCTCGATGCCGAATCCTTGGAACGTGATCATCACGTCGACCGCCTCGTCGGACGCCAGGGGCATCGTCTCGTGCTCGCCGATCCCGCCGTGCTCGTGCGCTCCCTCGGCCGAATAGACCTCCTCGCCGTCCTGCGTGACGACCAGATCGTAGTTGACGTGCTCCTTGTCGTGGAACTTTACCGTGAGGGACATCTGCTCGTCCTCGGCAGGCTCGGTAGCGGTAACGCTGACCATCGTCTTGTCGGAGAGCATGCCGGTTGCGCTGGCATCCTCGTCCATCATCATCTCGTCGTCCATCATCATCATCTCCATCCCTTCAACTTCCGTGAACGTCACCTCTTCGCCTATCGGGCCCGTCTTTTCCTCGATGCCGAATCCTTGGAACGTGATCATCACGTCGACCGCCTCGTCGGACGCCAGGGGCATCGTCTCGTGCTCGCCGATCCCGCCGTGCTTGTGGGCGCCTTCTTCGGAATGGACTTCTTCGCCGTCCTGCGTGACGACCAGATCGTAGTTGACGTGCTCGCTGTCGTGGAACTCTATTGTGATGGACATCCGCTCGTCCTCGGCCGGGTCGGTCACGGTGACGCTGACCTCGGTCCCGTCGGAGAGCTTGTCCGTTGCGCTCGGCTTGCCCATCGTCGTGACCTCCATCTCGTCGTGGCTCCTCTCGCCGCCGCCGTTGCCGACCACCGTCACGGTTCCGGCCATCCACGGATGCACTACGCAAAAGTACGGATACTCGCCGGCCTCTTCAAAGGTGTGCGAGAACGAGGCGCCCGGCATGAACAGGTTGCTGTCGAACTCGCCACTGAGCCCGTCCTCGAGGCTTCCGGCGGTGACCGTGTGCGCCGCGATGTCGTCGTTGCTCCACGTCACCTCGCCGCCCACGTCGACAGTGACGTCAGCTGGAATGAAGCACTCGTTGGTCTTCTCGCAACCCGCCACGGCGGTTCCCTCCGGCATGCTTACGGTCGCCGTCGGGTGGTCCGCGTGCGCGGCGTTGGGGGCGGCAATTCCGGCCGCTGCGGCAAAAAGAACAAAGAATGATGCAATAGCTAATGCTTTCATTGGGCCGACCCTGCCGAGTTTAAATAAAAACCTAGCGTGCTCCGGCAGCCCGCGCTGCGGCGCAAGGCGCAGCCCCCGGCCGCATGCGCCGAGCCCGCCGCCCCGGCAAACCGCGCCAGCGCCGGCACACCCACAGGGCCGCAAGCGCCGGCAGCGCGTAGGCCGCCGCGGCCATCAACATCGCGCCGATCCCGTACGCGATCATCTCCCCCTCCGAGTCGATCCCGGCGTGGGCGAGCACGGACAGCGCCGCCAGCATGGGCGCGAGCGCGACCCTCACCGCCTCCCTGAACTCCGGGCTCCCCCTCTCGAGGTCGGCCATCGCGGGCGAGAAGGCATAGTACGCCTGGTTGAACGCGGCCATGAACGCCGCCCCGGAATGCGTCCCCATCACCACGCCGTCCCTCACCTCCCTCAGCCGCTGCACCTGCGGGGCCAGCTCCGTGCCGTAGGCGGCGGTCGCTATGAGGCACCCGCCCCCGTCGCCTTCCGGCTCGGCCTCCTCCGCCGCTGCCGCCGCCGCGCCGCCCACGGCCACGCTGAACGAGGCCGTCTCGGCCGGGATGGGCTGGAACAGGATCCCCTCTACCTCTATGGCCGCCTCGTGCATCCCGCCCCCCGCGAACTCCACGGGGATGGTGACCGAGCCGGTGGACGTGTGGGTGAGGGCTATGGGGCCGAACACCGCCTCGCCGTCCCTGGACACCGTGAGCCTGTAGTCTATGTGCTCCTGGATCTTTTGGCTGACGGGGTTGACGAAGTCTATCCTGATCTTGGCCTCCTCGCCCACCCCTATCTCGTCGGGGACGGTGGAGAATTCTATGCCCAGGGTGCCCTGGTCGGTGGACCCTGACTGGGCGTTGATCTCCGCGTGCGCGGCGGGGGCCAGGGCGAGCGGGACAAGCAGGAGCGCCAGCGCGGCCGCCGGGCATTGCATCACGGCTCCCGGGAAGCCCCGCCGTGTAATAAAACATCGCTTTGGGCGTAGGTGTAGACTTACGTCCAAACTGAAACCACGCCTAGCAACAGCAAGTCACCCCGCGAGCTCACGCCTAGATCACAATGGACGTAAGTCTACACGGGCGTAGGCGTAGACTTCAGAAGATGTGTATGTGACGTTATTATATTGTCCAAAAAGTAGTTCACCCCTTGTCATCGTATGTAAAGTCGGTCAAAAGCAGGCGCATCGGCCTGACTTTGAGCGGAGACAAAGGCGTGTGGGTCTGGCGCAAAAGGTTGAGAAAACGCGTGAGCCTGGATCACCCGAACGGCATGAAACTAGAGGAGTCGCAGATACGGTGGATAGTACGCCAGAAGAGGAAGGGGGAGCTCACCAACGCGGAGATGGCCGAATCCATGGGCGTGTCCGTGCGGTGGGTCCAAAAGATGTGGGCCAGGCACAAGGCCCGCGCGGTCGGCCAGATGTCGCATCCTGCCCCGATGGGCAGGCCCCCGCAGGGGATGCCGGGGCGCAGGGAGCACTCCGCCGTGCTGTCCGCGCGGCAGGCGGAGCACACAGGGGCGGTGGCGCTGCAAAGGATCATAGCGAGTCAGACCGGAATGAATATCCCGCACGGCGCGATACACGCCGTGCTGAGGGACGAAAACATGGCAGAAACTCACCCCAAAAAGGCCAAAAGGCGCAAATGGGTGCGGTACGAGCGCGAGCACTCCAATTCGCTGTGGCATACCGACTGGAAGATGCTTGACGACGGCAGGTGGTTCCTGTGCTACGAGGACGACGCCTCCAGGTTCGTCACGGGGTACGGGGTCTTCGAGAGGGCCACCGCGGAGAACGCCCTGGCGGTGCTGGAACGGGCCATGGCCGACCACGGCAAGCCCGCCTCCATCATGACCGACCACGGGTCCCAGTCCTGCGCCAACGAGTCCGAGGACAGGAATCGCGGCAGGACGGAGTTCGAGAGGAGGCTGGTCGAGCTTGGAATACGCCAGATCCTGGCGGGCGTGAGGCACCCCCAGACGAACGGCAAGCTGGAGAGGCTGCACGGGGAGATCCAGCGCAAGCTGCCCGAGTTCGAGGCGATCATGATGAGGAAGAGCGATCCGGTGGATCTGTTCATGAGGTGGTACAACCACGACCGGCCCCACATGTCCCTCGACTGGGACAACCTGGAGACGCCGGCGCGGGCGTTCGCGAGGAAGATGCCCAAGAAGGACGAGGAAAAGGTTATTGACGGGCAGACGGGAGAGGAGTACGATGTCGGCTAGGGAGGGGGGGGTGAACTACTTTTCGGATTCCACAATTATGTGACGTTATATCAAAACTTATTCGTGATGAACGCCAACCCCCCGCCGTTGGGCCCGAGGACTGAGTTAACCTTGCCACGTACGATGGCGTGTATGATGCTGGTTCAGAGTGAGCGGACAATCAATTGCCGCATTGACGGCGTATGGGAGTATCCAGCCCAGTCGGGCACCGACACCACGGAGTTGATCGGCCAGGGGGTGACAGGATGATCAACATAAGCATAGACGTACACAAGAAGCTGTGCGTGGCGGCCGTCAAGGGCGACACCGCCGAGCTCCTGGGACGAGAGGAATTCCACAACGCGCCGGACGCGATACGATCTTTCGCGAAGCGCATCAAGCGCAAGTACGCGGGGCAGACCGTCAGGGCCGTGTGCGAGGCGACCGGCAACTACTGGATGATGCTGCACGACATACTCGAGGATCACTGCATCGACACGCTCCTTGCCCACCCCGCAAAGATCAAGGCCATAGCGCAGGCGAAGCTGAAGGACGACAAGATAGGCTCGTCCATCTTGGCCGACCTGCTGAGGATGGAATGGTGTACAAGTCGTTCGTACCGGACAAGCACCACAGGAACCTGCGCGCCCTCTCGAGGGCCAGGATAGGCATGGCCGGGGCAACCACCCGCGAAAAGAACAAGATCACGGCCACGCTGGCAAAGTACGACTACAAGTCCCCCACCAAGGACAAGTTCGGGAAGAAGGGAATGGAGGCGCTCGCAACGCGGACGTCTCGAAAGTCGACAGGATGGCGCCCGGCGCGCAGACCGGGATGATCGAGACGGCGACCAAGCACCGGGACGCGTTCGAGCGCGAGATCGCCGCGACATGCGGCGACGATCTCAGGGCCAAGCTGCTCATGGCGATACCCGGCATCAGCCACGTGACCGCGCTCGGGATACTTTCCGAGATAGTGGACGTGCGCAGATTCAAGACGGCGGAAAAGCTCGCGGCGTACGCGGGAGTCGTGCCGTCGCGCCGCAACAGCGGGGATGCCGTCCGCGGCGGGGGCATGACGAGGACCGGCCCGGCGTGGCTGCGCTACGCCCTAGTCAACGCGGCCACCACGGCGGTGCGCCACGACGAGAGGTTGAAGGGGATCTACGAGCGGACAAGCAAGCGCCGCGGCAAGCCGAAGGCCAAGGTGGCCGTGGCCAGGATGCTGGACACGGTGATCTGGCACATGCTAACCAACGGCACCGAATACAGGACGCAGAACGAGGGCCTCACGCAGAGAAAGTATAAACACATGGAACGCCTGAGCTCATCGCTTGACTGAGAAACGTGTACTCGCACGGGCCTGTGCAGTAACTGGTGGGAATTTGATATGGGAGGTCATGTACCCGTCAGTCACAGGCGTGAAAACGCTTTCGCTGATCTAGATTCACGCCTGAATAGTGGGGGTTGCTGACCTCGTACTTGCTCACGTGTAGACTTACGTCCATTGCCCGGCCGCGCCCGAAAGCAGCCCCGAGCCGGCGCGGCCGGCCCGTTGCTGCGCGGGCCGCGCGCCTGCCGGCCGTCCGGCCGGCTCCGGCCGCATCCGGCAGGCGGGGCGCCCCCGCCGCGGCGCATCATTCGGCGCGATCCGACGACATGGCGAACCCCGCCCGGGGCCGTGCCGGCATCCGGGCCGATTGTACCGCTTGCGCCGCCTCGGCACAGATGCGGGGCGGCGCGGCGCAAGCCGTCGCCGTCGGCCGGGCGGCTGCCGTTGCCGCCGCCCTTGCCGGGGGCGGTGGCCCGGCGGCCGGCGGATCGAACACGCTCCAGTTCGGGTCGGCGGCGGCGGCCTCTAGCATGCGCGCCGGCCGGATTCTACGTCGCTTCCCCGTCTGGAACACGGAGCATATGACGGCGAGGCAGCGCATGCCGGACGTGCTCCTCGGCCGGCGGCGAGACCTCTTTTCCTTGGCAGGCCCCTCGCGTACGACCCGCTCCGCCCCGTCGTTCCGGCACGGCATGTCGGGATGCCTCGGAGACGCGAGCATGTTGGGCCGCGCGTTGGAGGGGGACGTGCGCATCTCGTGCCCCTCGCCGTACTCGCCCGCCATGTCGAGCACCCGGCTCTCCAGCTCTTTGATCATGGCCCCGTCCGCGGTGTCCGTGGATTTGACCGTCCCGTACGTGCCCCGCAGCCGATCGTGCGGCCGCTTCTCCCTCTCCCTCCCCTTCCCCTTCTCTTTCTCGTCCCCGCCCTCGGGGCGGACCGCGCCGCCCTCGGAATGCCGCAGGACGTGGACGAGGCAGGCCTGCCTCTCCTTGATTTTGTTGTGCCCCGAGTACTGGTCGGTCGCCGCCGGCTTGTCTTCCAGCCCTGGGAAACGGACGTCCAGCACGGCCGCGCTCCTGCTTTAACCCTTTTTTCGCGGAGTCGGATCGCGGTTACTGGGAAACGGACGTCCAGCACGGCCGCGCTCCTGCTGGTAACGCATGCCATGCACGCCGCATCCTCCCGGCAGGCCAGCCAGACGTACCCCCGGGCCCCGGCGATCCTGACGGGGGTCTCGTCGAACTGCACTAACGTGGCGCGGGCCGCGACGTATTCCAAGATGCGCCCGTACGCCGCCGCCAGGACGCGGGCGATGGCCTTGCGGGCCTTCAGTACCGCTGACGGCGAGATCTTCGGGCCGCGCGGCTGCTCCACGAGGTCGGCGATGTCCGCGTCCGCCGGGGCATTCGCGATATACGCGGCCGCGATCCCGAGCAGGGCCGGCCCCGGCAGCGTGCCCGGAATCGCCCCCGACTTTGCCTCGCAGATCCTGCGGCATTTCATGCACTTTGCCCGCTCGGCCCGGATGCCGACGGGCGCGATGCTGCCGTCGCTTGCCAGCATCAGGGCGATCCTGTTGGCCAGCCGCGCCGGCTCCTGGTGCTTGCCGGACCCGCAGTACTCGCACGTGCGGAGCTTGGCGACGGTCCTCCTTTCCGGCTCGTGCTGGTGCGACGCCCCTCTGTGCCCCGCCGGCGCGCCGATCTTTCCCGGCTTGCGGCCGCTGCCGTGCGCGCCGTTCTCCCTGCGGAACTTGGCCCGATCGGCGTTGTGCATCACGGCATCGGTCCTGTCGTGGTGGTCGTACAGGGCAAGCCGCTTCCCGGCATCTTTCAGCTCCGTGGCCGCCGTGCCCGCGTCCTTCTCCCCGGCGGGCTCCCGCCCCGGCTTGGCCGCATCGCGCCCGGCAGCGCTGCATTCCCCGCCTCGCGCGCCTGGCGCTGCATTCCCCGCCGCGCGGCTCCGCGCCGCCGCCGGCCTTGCCCCGGGGCGATCGTTCCCGCTCCGCAGGCAATCGAACACGCCCCGTAGCCGGGCAATCTCGGCATTGTCCCAGCAGCAGCCGGCGTGCTGCGCCGCCGCGACATTCGGGCGATCGATCACGCCCCGCCGCCCGGCAATCTCCTGTTTCATATCCCCTGCGTCTTTCGCGTATTTTGACTTCAGGGCATCCGGGAGCCGGGTCACCGCCACCAGCTCCCTCCACAACAGCGCCGTTTCCGAGTCGGGCATGAATGAGGTCACGGACCGGTGATCCTCAAGCGTGTCTACTGAAACATGGCTACAAGGCGGTGAAGCGATGTTGACCCGCGGCGTGCTCGGCGGACCTCCGGCGGGACGGAGCCCCGCTCTGGCGGCCGTCCGCGCCTGCTCGTCCGCGCCTGCTCGTCCGCCGGCCCCCCGATGCGGGAACGGCCCGCTCTGGCGGCCGTCCGCGCCTGCCGGTGCACTGCTCGCCTGCGTGGTGGCGCCCCATCAGGCGCGGCTAGGCAATGGACGCAAGTCTACACCTTGCCCTCGTATGGGGTCAGCAACCCCTCACTCCTCAGGCGTGAACCTAGATCAGCAAAGCCGTTTTCACGCCTATGACCGGGGAGGGGGGGGATGCTGACCTCGTACTTGCTCACGCAGAGAAAGTATAAACAGATGTAACCCTCAAGCGCATCGCTTGACAGAGAGAAGCACACTCGTACGGGCCCGTGTGGGGAGTGGGGAGAATTTGATATGGAGGGCCAGGCACCCCTAACCGCGTGTCAAAAAACGCCATTCTGTGGGTGTTCTACATGCGCTTGTAGACCCTACGGCATGGGCCTGCGCAGGACTAACAGGGAACTAGCGAAAGAGATGGATACGGCTACTTGCGCCGCAACGGGGTGGAACTCCAAGTACTACGGGTCGAATTCCATGCATGGCGAGATTGCTAGCGCATGCGTTTCCAATGATGGGCTCTTTGATTCGACGGCCAGAAAGGTGGTGTACAAGAACTCCAACCCACCACCCTTTGACAACTCGCTGGACTGGTGGAAGAAGAGGGAGAGAGCTCCCACTTGCAGGAGCGGCGACGGACAGAACTACGAAAAAATGCAGCGAAAGCACGACCTGTTGCGTACTGAATGTTGTGAGTCCGAGAAGCGAGCTTCCAGTGTGTTGCAGGTAGCCCGTTGCGCCGATCGGCACCAGGATCAGGCACGTGAACAACATACCGCCCGTCGCGGCGTACGAGGTGCGTCACAACATAGACACGGCGCAGTACCAGAAGCGCTACAATGGGTCGGAGGCGGGAAGCGGCCCGCTCAAGAAAAGTGCGTGCAACAAGACCATGGTAAGCACCATGGCGGAGCCGCGCTCGTAGGAGTACCGTACACCAGAATTACGAAAGTCACGAACTTGCTGTTCTACTGCACTGTAGCCAAATCCTCCGTGATCTAAAATGAATGACGCACACAAGCCGAAACTGTCCTACATTACGTTTTTCAGTGGGGCAGGTGTGGGTTGTCAGGCATTTAGTGACATCGGATTTGAATGTGTTGTCACTAACGAATTACTTCTAGAACGACTAAAAATCCAGAAATTCAACAAAAAATGCAAAGACGGTTTGGGGTATGTGTTGGGCAATATTGAAAATAAGGACGTAAAAGAATCCATATTTAGATCTGTCAAAAAATGGAGAGAATGTTCGGAATCAAAAAATATTGACGTAGTCATATGCACGCCGCCATGTCAGGGTATGTCGGTTGCAAATCACCACAAACACGACGAATTAGGCAGAAATTCATTGATTGTGGAATCTATATCATTGATTAACAAAATCAAACCAAAAATTTTTATTTTTGAGAATGTGAGAATGTTTTTAACCACAAAATGCGTAGATAAAGACGGCCAGCTAAAAGACATTGGAATTGCGATAGAAACAAATTTGCAAGATTACAACATATCGTCAAAGATTATCAATTTTAAAAACTACGGAAATCCATCACAAAGAACCAGAACAATAGTGATCGGTAGCAGAAAAGATTTATTCGATGTGTCGCCGATAGAACTAATGCCAGATCGTAAAAGTGAAAGAACTCTAAGAGACGTCATTGGAAAAATGCCATCATTGGATTGGGGCGAAGTAAATTCATCAGACATATACCATTCCGCTAGAAAATACCCGTTACGAATGAAGCTGTGGATAAACAATATAAAAGAAGGCGAATCAGCTTTTGATAATAAGAGTATTCTGAACATTCCGCACACCATAAAAAACGGCAAACGCGTTGTGAATAAAAACAAGAATGGCGACAAGTACAAAAGATGTTATTGGGATGTTCCAATGCCATGCATCCATACTAGGAATGACATCATGGCGAGTCAGATGACGATACACCCAAACGACAACCGCGTTTTTTCAATAAGAGAACTCATGAAATTGATGTCGATAAGCGATGATTTTAAATGGAGCGATGTTGATGTAAAAAAGCTAAATTCAATGCCTCTGGAACAAAAAGAGAATTTTCTAAAGAAAGAAGAATTAAACATACGTAGAAGCATTGGTGAGTCAGTTCCGCCTACAATTTTTAGAGACATTGCAAAAAAGATACGATACATACTAACACAAACTAAACTGAATGAGTCAGAAATAGCAAACGCTATAAAAAAACACAAACTTAAGGTGCACAGGAATCTCAAAGAATTCATTAAAAAAAACCCCGAAAATCTGCATTATTACACCTTATCAAAAATTGCAGAAGCGGTAAACTCTGACAAAGGCAAACTCGCCGCATTCTATACCAGCAAACATGCGTGTTTCTCGATGGTGGCCTCACTGCCAACGTTTGAATCTGACAAATTCGTATCCATTCTTGAACCATCGGTAGGATCTGGGGCATTTATTCCCGCGATCATACAAAAATACATGCACTGTAAGAATGTAAAACTTGATCTCATTGATATTGATAAAAAATCGCTAGACATTGCCAAAATCTTAGTTAAATCCTTAGTTCTGCCGTCAAACATAAAAGTAAATTTCATAAATGCCGACTTTCTGACATTTGCTCCAAAACAAAAATACGACATCATAGTTGGCAATCCTCCGTTCGGCAAGATAACAAACAATCCAGTTCTGTTAAAAAAATACAAAGATGGCAAATACAACCAAGACACAAACAACAAATATTCATTCTTTGTAGAACACTCAATTGAAATGGCCCAGAATGTGTCTTTAATTGTCCCAAAGACACTGTTGTCTGCCCCCGAATTTAACAAAACTAGAAAACTGATGGAGTCGTACAATATTAATAAAATAATAGATTTTGGACAAAAAGCGTTTAAAATAAAAATTGAGACAATTGGTTTTGTATTGGGATGCTCAAATAGATCTCCGTCCAACAAGACCACAATCCAGTCTTTCATAACTGGCGAAGTCAGAATACTCCCACAATCATACGTGATGCCAAAATGTTTTCCATATTGGTTAATTTATCGCGATAGTTTTTTTGACAAGATCGCTGAAAAAATGACGTTTGGAATACTGTCTGCATATAGAGACAGACAGATAACAAAACAGATAACCAAAAATCGTGGAAACATCCGAGTCTTGAAGTCTAGAAACATAGGTAGCAACAAGATAATCAACATTTTGGGTTATGACTCATTTGTGTCTAAAAAACAGCTAGACGAATTAAGCGTAGCCAAATTCATCAACACAAAATCCATACTGATCCCAAACCTCACATACAACCCACGCGCATGCTTCATGCCAGAAGATACAATATGTGACGGTTCTGTCGCTATCGCAACTCCTAAAGACGGAATTAATGTGAGCAAAAACACGCTAAAGTACTTTGGCACGGAGGAATTTAGAAATTTTTACATGATTGCTAGAAACAAAAGCACACGCTCACTGAACATTGACAGTAATTCTATATTTTTCTTCGGCAAAATAAATACGGGTTAGCCATATCATAATCACGCCTTAAAACCGGCTAGATTGAGACAATGATCGCGCTGGGACAGCTTTTCTTAACACCGTCCAAAACCCCCCTGCCGTACAACAGCGTGGCCGAGCTCAAGTAGTGAACGTAGTAAATAAATCCAAAGCTTGATAATCCTTGGCCGGCGCGCCCAGCGGATGTCGGCTTTGCGCGCCGCTACAGCAAACAGGGGCGCGGAAGACCGCACGCGCGAACAAGGGCGGCAGGCGGGGCGCCGCAACTAGCACGTCAGGTAGTCAAACAGCTTGACAGGCTTTAGTTCTTTCGTGCGGAACATCTCGAGCACGGACGACTCCATCTCGTTGAGCGTCTTGAAGATCTTGCCGGCGAGCGCGCGCTTGATCGCCCCCCATTGGGGAGTATGTGTTATTCACCATCCTGTCGACAAAAATTCATACGACCGGTTAAAGCCCCCCGCCGCGACACTATGGCATGCTGAACTCGAGAGCGCAGCAGATGGCCATACTAGCGAACCGGGCCAAGCGGGCAGAGGCGGAACTGGAGCGCGAGCGGGCGCTCTGGAGGTCGCCCGACGCCGAAAAGAGGCTCCAGCGCGGCGATCCCGCGCTCATGCGCTCGGCCGAGATGCTGCACCGCATCATGAACGACCCCGTGCAGTCGAAGTGCTGGACCGGGCTGGCGCCGGAGGAGATCGAGCTCGTGCTGGCCAACTACGTCGAGGCGATCGAGCGCATGCGCATGAACCTCGCTGTTCAGGAACTGCGCGAGCACCGCGTCGGCCCGGGGCAACGGGCGCAAGCTGGAGTACGACCACGCCATGTACATCTCCCTGGTGCGCATCAGGGCCGGCCTGACGCAGGACCAGCTGGCCGGCTTGTTCGGGGTGGACCAGAGCTCCGTCTGCAGGTACCTGAGGCTGAACGAGCGGGTGGTGGGGGAGGTGCTGCCCACGCCCAAGAACACCTCCAAGCAGACAGCGGGCTATAGTAAATGGTGTTGATAGCTGGCCGTAGAAATGTCTATAAAGGGACACAACGGGGGTTACGCGTGGGCAGAGAAAAATTCCTTCCGCACACCAAAACTGACTACCTGCGCAAGGCGCTCAAGAAAGAAAAAGATCCGAAAGCGAGGACAAAACTGGTCGCGTGCATACACAAGAAGGAAGGAAAAACCAACGTCGAGATTGCGGACATCCTGAAAGTGCCCCGCTCCACGGTAGGCTACTGGCTTTCCAACATTTCCCGCGGCGGGATCCGCCGCAGGCGCGCCATCAAAAGAAAGGGGGCCGCGTGCAAGCTCAACAAGGAACAAAGAAAGCAGCTGGTCAGGAACATGATGGCGGGCTCCGGGAAGTTCGGGCTGGGCGCCGGCACGTGGACGGTTCCGCTGGTCGCAAGGCACATCAAAAAGGAGTTCGGCGTGGACTACGACTTGCATTCGGTCTGGGAACTGATCCGCAGGCTGGGATTCTCGTACAAGGCCCCGCGCCCGGCCAACCCCAAGAGGGCCGGCCCGAAAGAGCGCGAGGAGTTTAAAAAA
Source organism: uncultured Candidatus Cenarchaeum sp. (assembly GCA_958295735.1). Classification (GTDB taxonomy): domain Archaea; phylum Thermoproteota; class Nitrososphaeria; order Nitrososphaerales; family Nitrosopumilaceae; genus Cenarchaeum. The sequence continues at coordinate 1,008,092 of OY282369.1, read as the reverse complement.
AAAGCCGCCCGGCTGGCCGCGCGGTACAAAAAGGCCGGGCGCGACTCATTCGCCGTAGATGAGATGCATCTGGGTAAGCAAGGGCGGGTCCACAAGGACTGGCTACTAAGGCACGGAAGGCCCATCGCGCCGGTAAGCCCCAACAGATCGAGGATCTCCATAATCGGCGCGATCGGGCCAGGGGGCAAAAGCTTCTTCAAGACTTACGAGACAGCCAACTCCGAGAACATGGCGGATTTCCTGGCGGCCCTCCACAAAAAGTTCGACAGGCCGATCGTGTTCATGGACAACGCGTCCTACCACGGCGAGAAGGTACTGGAGGAGGTCAGCCGCATCACGGGCGACGAGGTGGTCGCGGTGTACTTTCCGAAATACACGCCCGAGCTCAACCCGACGGAGACCCAGTGGGTGGCCATCCGGCGCTATCTCGCCAACAACATGTATGACAGCATCGACGACGCCTGCGATGCCCTGATGGACGGCCTGAAGAACAAGCTGATCCGGATCGTAAAGCTGCATGACTACCTTTTGCCGTCGTAGCCGCCCCTCCCCCCGCCGCACCGCCGGCCTGTCTCCCCGTTCGCCGCGGCTTTTCCGCGGCGCCGCAGGGCCCGCATGCGCGCGAATCGCGCAAAGACGTCCTCGCAGCCCCGCGTTTGCGCGATGGCGCGCGCATGCGGCTTTTGCGCCGGAAAACAACCACTGGTCAGTCTGCTGTGCGTGTGTTCTTCCGTCAAGCGCCAATTAGTGCCAACTATCAACACCATTTACTATATAAGACCGACGAAGAGCGCAAGAAGTTCATGCCCGGCAAGAAAGGCGGCGATCTGACGATCGACGGCACCCGGGCGCCCCGCGCGCGGCCTTCCGACGAGGCGAAGCAGAGAGACCACCATGCCCGCAAGAACAAGACGCACTGCACGAACACGGTGACGGTCATAAACCGGAGGACGGTGACCGCACGTGAGCGAGACGCTTCCCGGCAGCAGGAACTACACCGTGATGCAGGGGGGGCTGGCCGAGGTGTTCCCGAGCATGGCGGATCCTGGCATGTCCGAGAAGGAGAGGATAAGTCTGATCGGGGACTCGGGGTTCCAGGGATCCGAGAAGCGCCTTCCCGGAACCGTCCCCGTGAACCCCGCGAAAAGGACAGGGAAGAAAGAGCTGACCGCGGCGCAAAAGGAGTGGAACGGAAAGATCAGCAAGACGAGGTACAGGTTAGAGAACACCTACGCGGACATGAAGCACAACCAGATACTCCACAGGCCGTTCAGGGGGACCGCGGAGCAATTCAACCGCGTGTTCAACATAGTGGCGGGCATGCGCAACTTCGTCCTGCTGTTCAAGGAGATAGCCGCCGGCACCGGCCTGTACGGATCCATGATGGCCGGGTGGCGCGAGGATCGGCTGAAGCGGCCCCGCGCCGCTGACGCGGGTTTCCTGCCGCGCAAAACCACCACACCGCACAGATTCCGGGGCATCCTGCGATGCTGCGAGCCCGTGCGTCCCGGGCCGGCAGATTGTGTTGTTATTCTCCAATGGCGCAACATTCGGGCCGCGCGGGGCGGGCAGTCACCGCAACGAGCCAAGCGCATTAACTCTATTGCACCTTGATCGGTTTGGGCTCCGGCGCGCGCAATCGCCGCCGGGCGTGACAGGGCGCGCGGGAGTACTGCGGCGCGACGGGGCGCGGGAGGATCGATGCGTACCGGCTATGGCGCGACGGGCGGCGGGCCCGGGCCCGTGTCCGGGTACCGCGCTAGGACGGCTATGGCAACCGGCGCCGAGTGCGGCCTGATCGCACGCCCCGCGCGGCCGCATCGCTTGGTAGCATGGCCAGCGCGCCGACCAGCACCCACGCGTTGAAGAGCACTATGGTGATGGCCATGCACATGACGCGGGGGTCGTGCTTGGTGCTCTTGGTCTTGACCCGCATCGATTCTAGCATCCGGTAGTTCGTCTCTATGCCCTAGTGCTTGGAGTACTTGTCCACGTCGATGCCGGGTTCGTTGGTGGCGAACGCGACGTGCTTTTCGTGCAGCTCCTTTCGCCTGTCGTCTTTCTTGCTCTCGGATCTCCTCTCGGCTACCACCATCGTGTGCGGGCACCAAGCTTTCTGACGAGGCGATCACCGCGTCTGAGACCCGCTCGCGCTTGCCGGCCTCGAAATCAGCGAGGGCCTGCTTTGCGTAGGGCGTATTCGGGCACGGCATGATCCACTTGACGTCTGGTTCCTGGAGCAGGGAGACCACCGACTGCGAAAAGAACTCGCGGTCCATCATGACCGTTCCCAGTCGCACGCCGTACCCGCGGCAGTCGGCGAGTAGGGAGCGCGCGGCCCCGGCGCGGTTGTTTGCTCCGGCGTATGGGTGCGCGCCCAGGTGAGCCTCTGGCTGCCCGCGAGTCACTGTATGCTGCCGTACGTCTCGTAGAACACCTTGGACTTGGTATTCTTGCCCCCGCCGCGAACAAGCTCCAGGCCCGGCTTTTTGTCGTAGCGCCTCACGTCGTGGAAGTCGATCGCCGCGCCGGCTTCGTTCTCGATCTTTCCGATGTGTCGTATCTCCACCACCACGTAGCCGGTCTGCGCAGACAGCGCCGCGACCGCCATGTCCGGAGTCACGTAGCGCATCACTAGGCACGCCCACTCGCCCGACGGCATGCCGGCGCCGGCCATGAAGGCCGCCGCCGGCGCTTCCTACTTGGCCCCTTCGGCTCCGGCATGTTGTCCTTGCCCGTGGCCGCCTCCGGGGCGCACCCGACTAGGCTGCGTGCCCCGTACCGGGAGTTGGGGACGTCCGAGAACTTGCAGATGCCCACGCCCTTGGTCATCATGTCGATTGTGTGTTGTATGAAAATTAGGTCACACTAACTTCAGGCCACGAGCGGGCAGTTTTGCCAGTCTGCCAGCCGAAGCGGATGGCCGCTTCTTGATCGGCAAGCGGATCGAATGCGCGAGAAGGGGCGCAAGTCGTCCTGGACGGCCCAAGAATTCGGAGTGACCCCGGGGCACGCGCAAAGGCCGCTCGCGGAGTGCTGGCGGACGGGCGGGCCGCACACGATCCGCCGGCCGGGCATGGCCTCCGCGCAGATCACCAAGCATGCCGAACCGGCGGCTCGGCAGCGCGGGAAGGCGCGTGCTGGCGGTTTTTCTAGGCTGTGCCTGCCGCAATGCGGACGGGCGGCTTCCTGACAGACGGGTAGATCAAATACGCAGCAAGGCCGCACGGGGAGGAGCGCGCGGCGTTCGAGACGTCCGGGGAGATCAAGGGGGCCCCGGGGCACGCGCAAAGGCCGCCCGCGGGTCGCGGGCGGACGGGCGGGCCGCCCGCGGTTCGCCGACAGGTAGGGGCCCCCGCGCAGATCGGCAGGCGGAATGCCGTGCTGGCGGCGCGGCAGCGCGGGAAGGCGCACACGGGCGCTTGGCGCGCCGCCGGTGCGCTGGGGGTCGATCACGTCGCAAGCTGCGACAAGGCCCGCGGGATCGCGAGAGACTGCGTGCTGGCGGTGCCGTCCCCGGCCAAGCCGGGGCGCGGGAGACGGGTCCGGTTTGAGGGGCGGCGCTCCGGCGCCGCGCGGCGCGCGGGCCGGCGCGAGACGAAGGATTCGTGCTTCGGGAGCCACGGCCCGTGCCGCCGGCCGGCGAAAATTTCGCCGCGAACGGCGGTGTTCAGGTAGCAGTCTGGCCCCGAAGAGCGAAGTTGTCAGTGAACGGCGGCATGGTCGCACGTCCCGGCGATCCGTCCCGATGCACGGCGGGGGCCGGCATGTTCGGGGATGCGGCCCCGGACGACGCGGTGGCCGCGCCGCGCGTGGCCGCGAAGCGGTTCGGCGCGCCCGCGACGATGCCACCCGACGACGGCCCGCGCTTCGCGGGCCGGGGAGACCGCAAAAAGGGCGGCGGCAAGGCGCCCCCCGGATCGTGGTAGCCGGCCGCGTCCGGGAGCGGACTGCCGGCAGGCGGCATTGATCTGACAAGCGGCCTCCCTTGCTGCCCGCGGACCGGCAGCAAGCTGGGGAGGTTCTTCAGGACCCCGGAGGCGGAGATCGGGCGCCGCGAAAGCCTGTCGGAATTTGTCGCGTTTTACGACGAACGGGCGCTTCGCTACTCGCCGTATGTCGCCGGCCTGGAGACTCCGCCCGGGGCGTTCTCCGCCGGGAAGGCCGCGGGAGTGATCAAGAAGAACAACACTCGCCGGATGGGGGAGGACGCGGGCGAGCAGGCGGCATGATTTCGCGCGACGCGGCTGCGCGGGGGCGCCCTGCCGGCTAACCGCGGGCTGCTCGCCCGTCCGCCCGCGCCCCGCGGGCGGCCTTTGCGCGTGCCCCGGGGCCTCCTTGATCTCCAGGGCCGTCCCGGACGCCGCGCGCCCCTTCCCGTGCGGCCGGCGCGCGGGCCAGCGGCGGGGGCCCGGATCGCGGCCGTCCCGGACGCCGCGCGCCCCTTCCCGTGCGGCCTTGCCGCGCATCCTATCTGCTTGCCGATCAGAAGCCCGCCGGCGGCTCCGCGCCGGCACGGACTGGAAAAACCGCCCGCCGGCCGCCCAAAGTTAATGTGACCTAATTTTCATACAACACAACGGTGCTATACATGCAAGCGGATCAGCGAGGCAGACCATCTACGGGGGATGTCCTAGCGTTAGCAGAAAGCACATCATACACATGGACGTTGACTTATCCGGCCTGTAGTAGCACAACCGCGAGGGATAGATCGGGAAAAGTGGAAGATCGTAAGCGCCGGGGGCGCCGTCTGGGATATCTATGCGGTGGCTTATTGTGCCGCATTTGTTTATATACCTCACACATGTTGCGTGTACGTTGCTTGATCGAATACGCACACATTTGAACGAGCTAGATCTGGATATTCGCCAATCGGGAATTGCTAGATATTTTGACCAAAAAACCAAGACAGATGTCGTGGATTTCATTGCTAGATGTATACTAGAATTAACCAAAGATGATAGGGATCGTGTATTTACTAATCGCGATATCTGGGGAATGGATTATTTTAAAAATGAGGCGCATGATTATTTTAACAAACCTAAGCCCTCAGACCCCAAAGCAGCATCCGAATACAACAAATTCATATCGCAACCTGTCTTGTTACTCACCTATTCCAAACTGTTGAATGGTGAAAAAATTTGCAACAGGTGGGAATACACTTGTCAAAATAGGCCACTGTTAGAATACGTATCGCAAAGACCTCAACATGCAGGTGTATTTCTTGCTGAATATTATGAGAAAATTTTTAGAGATAGTGGACTTGGACAAGCGTTAGACGATTTTCTTAAAAGACAGACCACAGACGCATTAGACTGTTTGAAAGACGATTTTTATGAATTGTTGTACAATAACACGCCAGTCGGTAAACGCGATGCAAAAGGAAACCATCCTGGAAGAACAGAAGCTAGAAGAATATTCAATCCCGCACTGAATGTAATATGTGCAAAACATCGAAAGAAAGGCACTGAGAGAGGAAGGATTGCAAATCATGTAATCCGCACAGATGAATTATTCTACAACAGAGTCAATTTCCAAGATTTGTGGAAAATGAAAGAAGTACCTCGATCAGAAGCTGAAATCACCACACCCAATATACGCTTGGCGTATTATCACAAACGTGTGATAAGCGCAAAAAACCTCATCAAAAGATTGTATGGGCGCAGACCGATGTTTTTGGATGGCAACCACCAATCGCCTGTAATGGAAATACATCACATAATTCTTCGTAGTCAAAAACCAGAGTTTGGAGGTTATCTCGAAAATCTGATCAATCTTTCCCCAACTCAGCACAAAGGATACGCACATTCACAAAACGGTATGATTCGTACTACCAGCGCTGCTCCCAAATATCAAAGACGATTATTAATTGCCAATTCCCATTACATAGAGAAATCCATAAACAAAGGTCAACCATATTATTCAAAACCACAATTGATAGATCTGATCAACTATGGAATGAATTTGAATACAGATGAATCACACGCATTTGATGAAATAAGGCAGGTTATTGGCAAGGGCCACCTAAATCAAGACGAGATTGCACAGATTGCAAACATGGTTGTTCAGTAGGAGTTATCGCTGATTGACTACCAGCAAAAATAAGTTAGCATCGCGGGTTAAAGCTCTCGTGTGCGATATGATGGAACGCCAAACTTGCTCAAGCGGCAGAATGCCATTCTCTGGGACGAGAACAAGCAGCTAAGTCCAAAGCTGGGTGGTGAAGAAGCGTACCAGAAGTCGTTCGGCGCCAAAGACAGGCTCACGCGCGGCGATCTCTAGCTCATGTACGGGCTTGAAACGCTGGACAGCATAATGACAGACCGCAGAAGGCTAAAGATCTGCATCGGGCTCACGCCGGAGCAGTTAGAATACCTGCCGGGCCTGTCCGGCGAGGAGATCGAGCGTATGGAAATGATCCCGCTGTCTGAGGACGGAAGAACCGGAGAGCCGGCATCCCCGCCTCCGCGACTGCGTGGACTTTGTTTCCTCGTACCGCGCCTTTGGGAAGAACCGGAGAGCCGGCATCCCCGCCTCCGCGACTCTCATAAGTGGGCCCCGCGAGGCGCCGCCGTGCCGGAAAGGCCCACCGTCGAGATCCCGCTCTCCGAGAGCCCCACGGAAGAGCAGTTGCGCCAGCTCAGGGAGTACCTGGGCGGCATGCCGATCGCCGACGCGCTCGCGGGGCTGAAGTTCGCGCGGAACCGCGGCACGGCGCGCGACGCGGGGGTCCTCAAGGTGGGGCGGAAGAGCATCATACGGAAAGAGGTGCACTCGGTGACGGCCGAGCAGGCGCGCTGGAGGCTCGCCCACTGGAAGATGATGGTGGCCAACTACCGCCGCCACGGGTACAGCTACCCGACCATATCCAGGATCAAGAAGGCCCTCGCCCAGATGAGCGGGGATCCGCCGCCCGGCTGAGCGCCGGCGGCCCGATCGTATATTTAAATATGGAATCGGGCCAAACACGGCATTGCGCCCAACCGTGACGCTAGCCGCCGCGCTGGCCGCTGTTCTTGCCGCGTCGGCCGCCGCCCTGCCCGCCGCCCACGCCCACGGGCTGGGAGGCGACGTGGCGCCGCCCATCAGCTTCGGCGAGATGAACGTGACCGTAAGCACGCAGCTGGATCCCTCCGACATAACGGCGGGCGACGTCGACTCGGCCAACATGGCCATACGCTTCTTCGACGTGGACGAGAACAGGACGCTGGAACAGGTGACGTACCGCGTGGAGGTGTGGAGGAGCGGCGACCTGCTGGCCAGGAACGCGTTCTTCGACGACGACGGCCTGCTCAACGTGGAGGTGAAGCCCGTGCTGGACTGCTTCGAGCCCGACCTGTGGCGGTGCAGCACGTACGGCGGCTCGGAGCACGTCAGCGCGCCCGGCGCCCTGTACGTGCACGGGGAGGGCCGGCCGTCCATAACGGGCCCGATATTCGACAAGGGCGGGCTGTACAACATACGGGTCGACATAGAGGGGGCGACCAGCCCCAAGACGCTGCTCAGCGAGCGGCTCAGCTACGACACGTTCGTCAGCGTGGCGCAGGAGCAGATGTTCTCGCTGCAGACCGCCGAGGCGGCCGTGCCGCTCGTGATAAAGACGTACTACGACGACGTGGACAACGTGCGGTACGACCCCGCCGACGACTCGGTCTCGTTCGACATGCCCTTCGACTGGTCGCCCGACTACGTAGAGTACGTGACCGTAGTGCACGAGGAGCTCCAGTTCCCGGCGGAGTTCGCCCCGTACGCGGGGACGAAGTTCGCCGGGTACGTGGACGGGGTGGAGGTGGACCAGAGGGTCCTCCTGCTAGACCCGTACTCCATCGAGGGCACCAACATAGCGCACTTTTTGGTCAGCGGCGCGGAGCTGCAGCGGATAAACCGGGTGCTGGGCCCCGACCACGAGGACAGGAAGGAAATGTCGTTCAGGATCGTCCCCCAGCCGGAGGCCGCGGTCAACTCGATGGGGTTCTTCCTGGTGGACACGAAGACGTTCGAGCAGAAGCCCACCACGGTCAGCGTGGCCTGGGACAGCGACCTCGCGGCGGGCGATCCCATACCCTTCGAGTTCACATTCTTCGACGAGGGCAGGAGCCTGCTCAAGGACGTGCGGTACGCGTACTACCTGATCGATCCCGACGGCGACGAGGTGATCGCCGAGGCCGGCACCGACGCGGCCGATCCGGACGGGATCGGCCTGCTTTCCATGGAGGGGATAGACTACCAGACCGTCACGCTCCCCGAGGCCGGCGCGTACCGGCTGGACGTCAGGGTGCTGGGGACCGGCATCAACTACGATCCGGCGTACGCCGGCATCGGCTCCACCATGATCGAGATCGGCCAGGCCCCGCCGCCGCGGGAACAGCCGGCCGCGACGGTCCCCGGGTGGGTGCGCACGTCCACGGGCTACTGGGTGGACGGCGCCGTGTCGGACTCGGAGTTCGTCAGCGCGATCCAGTACCTCATCGACAAGGGCGTGGTGGTGGTGCCGCCGCCGTCCGGCGAGCCGGCCGCCCCCGCGGCGGACGGCGCCCCCGTCCCGCAGTGGCTGAAGGCCACGGCGGGGTACTGGGCGGCGGGGGACACGTCGGACTCGGAGTTCGTCTCGGCGCTGCAGTTCCTCATAGGCAGCGGGATCATAACGACGGGCGGCGGCCGGTGAGCGCGGTGAGGGACATAAACGACGTGATGCCCAAGGTGCCCAACATGAAGTGGGGGGCGCTGACGAACAGGGCGCCGACCAGGTCGAGGGTGCGGGAGATGGACAGGATATTCCCGGCCAACGGCAGGTGGCACACGGTGTTCGAGGAAAAGGACCAGGTGCACATAGACGGCAAGCGCGTGTGGAAAAAGGGCGCGCGCTCCTGGACCTAGGGCCCCCCAGGCCCGCGCGCATCCGGCATGGAAGTCGTTATTAACGCGCCGCGCCGCGTGCGGCCGTGCGGGGCGGCATAGCGGGCGGCCACGGCCGGGCGGCGGCGCGCGCCGCCTGCGCCCTGCTCGCATCGGCGCTTTTCCTGCACGCGGGCGAGGCCGGCGCCGAGGTCTGGGTGAAGGACTACGCGGCGTTCCGCGGCGCGGACGGGACGGTGTGGGCGGCCGGGGCCGTCCGCAACACGGAGGAGCTCCCCGCGGTAGCGACCGTCGAGGTGGCCGCGCGCGGCGCGGCACCCGGCGGGGGGGACCTGCGGTGGGCGTTCGAGCACCGCGCAGTCCCGCCGGGCGGCGAGCTGCCGTTCAAGTTCGCCCTGCCGCTGCCGCCGCGCCTCGAAGGCCCCCGGCCGGGGACGGTGGAGGTCTCGGTGGCCGGCCACGCCCCCGCTTCCGGGGCCGCCCCGCCGGTCCGGGTCGTGTACGACAAGTCGATGCGCGTCCACCCCGACGGCCACGCCACCGGCACGGTAGTGAACGACGGGGAGGTCGCGGCCGAGGGCATCCGCATCCTCGCGGTGGCCCACGGCCGCGGCCACGAGGTGCTCGACGTGGCCGCATCCCCGGGGCCGCTTCCCGCCGTGGGCCCGGGCGAGTCGGCCGCCTTCGCCGTGTACCCCGACCCTTCCGTGGGGCCGCGCGTGTGGTACTACAGCTGCTTCGCCATAACCGACGATTCCGTAATAACGCTCAACGCGAGGCGTGACGGCGGCCCGTTCCCCATACGGTACGACTCGGGGCTGCTGGTCTCGTACCCGCGCTTCTCGGAGGACGGGCGGTCGCTGCTGCTGCACGTCAACCCGGGGTGGCCCATGCAGACCTCGCTCAACCTGGAGTTCCCGAAATACTCCGACGCGGAGCGGTTCGAGGTGCTGCTCGGGGGCGAAAGGGTGGACTCGCTGCAGAGCGTGGACGAGGCGGGCAACTGGCACGTGGCGTTCGCGGTGGAGGACCAGTATTCCGGGACGCTGGAGCTGGCCGGCTTCGATCCCGGCGCGCCCGCGCCGCTTGGCGGCGCCGTGCCCGGCTGGGTGCGGGACGCGGCGGGGGAGTGGTCGCGGGGGCTCGCGGGCGACGAGGAGTTCCTCGCCGCGGTGAGGTTCTTGGCGGCCGAGGGCGCCCTCGACGCGCCGCGGGACGCGGGGGGCGGGGATGCCGTGCCGGGCTGGGCGCGGATCCCCGCCGGGTGGTGGTCGCAGGGGCTGCTGAGCGACGCGGAGTTCCTCGCTGCCGCGCAGTACCTGCTGTCGTCGGGCGCCATGAGGATCGCCGCCCCGGCGGGGTGACCGGGCCCCCCCCATTGTGGATATGTTATTATTCAACGGGCCGCCCGCGGGGCCGTTCGGCCAATGTTTCCGCTCCGGGACGAGAACCCGCACGCCGGGTACAAGCCAAAGGTGACCATCGGGCTCATCATAGTCAACGTCGCCGTGTTCCTGTTCGAGGTGGTCACCACGGGGCAGTTCTGGGAGTTCAGCAACGCGGCCGCGGCGGTGATGTTCTTCGAGTGGGGGGCCGTCCCCCACTGCGTCACGGGCGGCGAGATCATAGAGGCGTACGGGGGGCGGATGCCGTGCCCCGCCAACCCGCACCTGACGCTGCTCACCTCGACGTTCATGCACGGCGGGCTCATGCACCTGGGGGGCAACATGCTGTTCCTGTGGATATTCGGCGACAACATCGAGCACAGGTTCGGCAGGGCCAAGTTCCTCGGCATTTACCTGGCGTGGGGCGTGGGGGCGGGCCTGGCGCACATAGCGATCGACGCGGGCAGCGTGATCCCGGCGGTCGGCGCCTCCGGATCCATATCGGGTATACTGGGGGCGTACATGGCGCTGTTCCCCCGCTCGCGCGTCACGACGTTCGTCATGTTCGGGTTCTTCTGGCGCATGATGCACATAGAGGCCAGGTGGTTCCTGCTGTTCTGGCTCGTGATGCAGAACATCCTGCCGTTCTTCATAGGGGGCTTCGGCGTGGCCGGCGGCGGCACGGCGTTCATGGCGCACCTGGGCGGGTTCGCCATAGGGTACGGGACCGGATACCTCTACAAGAAGATGTACGGGGCCTCAAAGCCCACCTACGGCACCCGGTACGGGTGGCGCGGGGACGACTGGCGGTAGCGGGGCGCCCCCCGGCCGCGCGCCGCATCCCGCAGCCTGATCGCGAATTTGAAATATTTGAAGGAGCGGGGGCGCCCCCCGGCCGCGCGCCGCATCCCGCAACCGCGCCCGCGTTTTCCGCGCCCAAAACCGGCATTATGAAACGCACCAGCGCGCCCCATACCAATAAATCCGGGCGCGGCCGCCCCGCAACATGCCGCTGGTAACGGTCTCCCTGTATCCGGGAAGGACGCGGGAGCAGAAGGAAGGGTTCGCCAGGGCCGTAACGCGGTCCGCCGTGGACATACTGAAGGCCAAGCCCGAGCACGTCATAGTGGTGTTCGAGGAGAACCCGAAGGAGAACTGGTTCATGGGCGCCGACGCGGGCCGGCGCCCGTAGCCTATCTTTTTATCCGCCGCGCGCGCGGGCGGCGCGTGCCCAGCCGGAAGGTGGCCGTCGCGCAGCTGGAGGCGTCCGCCAGCAAGGCCGACAACCTGGATGCCGTGAAAAGGCGCGTGTCCGAGGCGGCGCGCCGCGGCGCCTCGCTCGTGGCGTTCCCCGAGTTCATGATGTTCCACACGCCGTCCTCCCAGTCGCCGGCGCAGCTCGCGCGGCTGGCCGAGCCGATCGACGGCCCGTTCGTCCGCTCCGTCGCCGAGTCGGCCAGGGAGCACTCCGTGGGGGTGGTGTGCACCATGTACGAAAGGAGCCCGCGGCGCAACCGCGTGTACGACACCTCGTTCCACGTGTCCAAGTCGGGCAGGCTCGTCTCCGCGTACCGCAAGATCCACCTGTACGACGCGCTCGGGTTCCGCGAGTCGGCCAAGATGGAGCCGGGGAACGAGATGCCCAGGCCCGCGGCGTCCGGGGTGGGGCGCGTGGGGATGATGATCTGCTACGACCTCCGGTTCCCCGAGACGTCCCGCGCCCTGGCCGCGGCCGGCTCTGAGGTGATAGTCTCCCCGTCGGCGTGGTTCCGCGGGCCGTCGAAGGAGGAGCACTGGCTCACGATGAACAAGGCGCGCGCCATGGAGAACGGCTGCTACGTGGTGTCCCCCGACCAGATCGGCCCCGTGTACTGCGGGCGCAGCCTGGTGGTGGACCCGTACGGCGCCGTCCTGCTGGACATGGGAAAGCGCGCCGGAATGGGCTACGCCGACATTGACCTGGGGGCGCTGCGCAGGACGCGCCGCGGCCTGCCGCTGCTCAGGAGCCGGAGGACCGACCTGTACGCGGGGTTTGCGGGCTGACCCTGGTGGGGCACCGGTGGTTGGAGCACTGCCTCGTCCAGCTCTGGTTCCTGGTGTACCTGAATATCACCATCGGCCACCGGCACTCGGCGCACGCGCTCTTCAGCGCGCGCAGCCTGGCCCTCTGCAGCAGGGGGGCCGACGCCTCGCACCCGCTGTAGTAGTTCGAGCATCCCATGAACCGCTTTCCCGTCTTCTTCGACCTCACCACCATGAGCTGCCCCAGGCCGCACTCGGGGCAGGGGGCCAGGCCGTTCTTCGGCTCGTTCGTGCCCAGTATGACGTACTTTTTCTTGGCCGCCGACCACGACAGGAACCCGTTCGCGTCGTAGTACTGCCTGATCTCCCTCCTGAACGCGTCGGCCGCCCCCGCCGTGGATGCCGCGAGGCTCCTCTGCGCGGGCCTCCTCGCCTTCGCCCTGCGCCGCCCCCCGCGCTCCGCCGCCTTTGGCCGGGCCGCCTTCGCCGCCGCCTTTGGCCGGGCCGCCTTCGCCGCCGCCTTTGGCCGGGCCGCCTTCGCCGCCGCCTTTGGCCGGGCCGCCTTCGCCGCCGCCTTTGGCCGGGCCGCCTTCGCCGCCGCCTTTGGCCGGGCCGCCTTCGCCGCCGCCTTTGGCCGGGCCGCCTTCGCCGCCGCCTTTGGCCGGGCCGCCTTCGCCGCCGCCTTTGGCCGGGCCGCCTTCGCCGCCGCCTTTGGCCGGGCCGCCTTCGCCGCCGCCTTTGGCCGGGCCGCCTTCGCCGCCGCCTTTGGCCGGGCCGCCTTCGCCGCCGCCTTTGGCCGGGCCGCCTTCGCCGCCGCCTTTGGCCGGGCCGCCTTCGCCCCCCGCCGCCCCCCGCCCCCCGCCGCCTTTGGCCGCGCCGGCCGCCGCTCCGCCGCCGCGGCCGCGGCAACCGCCGGCCGATCCCGGCTCATCGCGCCGACCGCGCGCGCTGGGCTTAAAACGATTTTTATATGGAACGGGCAGGGCGGCCGCATGGAGCCGGTATGCGTGCTCGGTGCCGGCAGCACGAGGTACGGCAAGCTCGACGACAGCATAGCGGACATAACCGCGCAGGCATCCGCGGAGGCGATAGGGAGCGCGGGGATCGATCCGAAGGAGATCAAGGCGGGATACATATCCAACGTGTTCGGGATAGCCGACAAGCAGGTGCATCTCGGGCCGGTGGTGATGAGCGCGCTCGGCATACCGGAGCGGCCGTCCCTGTCGATAGAGTCCGCGTGCGGCAGCGGCTCGGTCTCGTTCAGGGAGGCGTTCGCGAACGTGGCCGCCGGGTTCTACGACGTGGTGCTGGTCACCGGGACCGAAAAGGTGACGCACACGGGGACGGAGTGGACCACCACGTACTTTTCGTACTGCTCGGACTTTTTCTACGAGGGGCAGGCCGGCGCGTCGTTTCCCGGGCTGTTCGCCTCGATGGCGCGGGCCTACCTGGGGGAGTTCGGGGCCACCGAGGAGGATCTCGCGCACGTGGCGGTGAAGAACCACGAGAACGGCGCGCTCAACCCGAAGGCGCACCTGCAGAAGCGCATCACCGTGGACGACGTGATGGGCTCGGCCGTGGTGGCCAGCCCGCTAAAGCTGTACGACTGCTGCCCGTTCTCCGACGGCGCCAGCTCCGTGATACTGTGCAGCGAAAAGGTCGCGCGCGAGCGCGGCGGCGACTACGTCAGGGTGATCGGGTCGGGCCGGGGCGGCTCGCCGGCAGCCCTGCAGGGCCGCGAACACCTGACCACCATCCCCAGCACGAGGATCGCCGCGGGCGAGGCGTACAAGATGGCGGGCGTGGGGCCGAAGGACGTCGACTTTGCGGAGGTGCACGACTGCTTCACCATAGCCGAGGTCGTCGACAGCGAGGATCTCGGGTTCTTCGAGAAGGGCAAGGGGGCGGAGGCCGCCAAGGGGGGGCGGACGGCGCGCGGCGGGGAGATGCCGATAAACCCGTCCGGGGGCCTCAAGTCCAAGGGCCACCCCATAGGCGCCACCGGCGTGGGCCAGGTGGCGGAAGTGTACGACCAGCTCACCGGGGGGGCGGGCCCGAGGGCCGTCCCGGACGCGCGCATAGGGCTAACGCAGAACTTCGGCGCGACCGGCGCCAGTTGCGCGGTCCACATATTCCAGAGCGTCTGACATGGGGCCCAAGCAGGAGTTCGCGGAAAAAGCCAGGGAAGGCTTGGTGCTGGCGCGCCGGTGCTCGCGGTGCGGCCGCCTGCACCTGGCCACCGCGTACTTTTGCCAGGGGTGCGGCTCGGGCGGCTTCGAGGGGGCCGCCCTGCGGGGCAGCGGCAGGGTGGAGACGTACACGATAATCACGGTGCCGCCCGCCGGGTTCGAGGAGCACGCCCCGTACGCGTGGGTGGTGCTCGGGCTGGACGGGTGCGATCTCAGGATCTCGGGGTTCATGGCCGGGGTGTCGGCCCCGTCCGATCTTCCGGTGGGCTCCAGGGCCAGGGTCGCGGGGTTCGACGGGCGCGGGATCGTCCTGGAGCGGATTCCGGGCGGCGCGCCCGGCGCCGGGCCGTGAGGCGGGGGGCGCGGCGTGTCTGTGGCTGTGGCCTGCGGCAAGTGCGGCAAGACGATCGCCGTGATGAAGATGCTCAAGCCGCTCAAGGACGTGATGAGGCAGTACGACGGCAAGTGCCCGTCGTGCGGCTTCGCGCTGTCGAGCGCCGAGTTCACGCTGGACGTGGAAAAAGGCTGACCGCGTTGCGCCATACACTCACAAATCTTATTTAGCGTGGGCTTTTCCCCACACCCGTGGATCTAAGCGAGGAGATGGTGGAGTCAAGGAGCCACGGCATAGTCCTGTCCACCTCCAAGCGCGTCCGCATGATATTCTCCGTGATGGCCAGCCCCAACCGCATAGCCATACTGCGGATGCTCAACTCCCAGGGCTCGCTGACGTACTCGGAGCTGAAGGGGCTCGCCGGGTTCCGGTCCAAGAAGGACAGCGGCAAGTTCGCGTACCACCTCCGGAAGATACTGCGGCAGTCGCTCGTGGCGCTAAACAGGGCCGAAAAAAGGTACACAATAACCAACCTGGGCAAGCTCGTGCTGAACCTGGCGCGGCAGATCGAGGAGCGCTCCGTAATAGAGGGCGGCAAGATGTACGTCAGGACGTCCCACGCGTCCATAGAGGAGTTCCACTCGTACAAGATAGGCCAGTCGCTCGTGAGGGAGGGCAGCCTCCCGCCCGAGCTGGCCGACAAGATAACCGAGGAGGTGGAGAACCGCATATACAAGTGCCAGCCGTCCTACCTCACGGGATCCCTCATACGGGAGCTCGTGAACTCGGTGCTGCTGGAGCACAACCAGGAGGTCTACCGCAACAAGCTGGTGAGGCTCGGGCTCCCCGCGCACGACCTGCAGGAGATGCTCTCCAACGTGGACGGCATAGACAACGGCACCGAGGGGCTGTTCTTCAGGGCGGGCCAGTCCGTGTTCGCCGAGCGCCTCCTCACCAACACGCTGCCCAAGGACGTGGCCGACTCCCACCTCGGGGGCGACGTCCACATCACGAACCCCGGCCTCTGGTCGCTCATACCGGACACCATATTCCTCAACGCGAAGGAGCTCGCGGACGACGGGCTGGACCTCGGGGGCAAGTTCCTCAACGCCTCGCGGATAAGGCCGGCCAAGACGCTCGACTGCCTCTCCACCGCGATGTCCATGCTGGTCTCGCTCATATCGCGCGAGGCCTCGCAGGAGGCCGTGCTGGACGGGCTGCCCGCCCTCGTGGCGTCGCGCTCCGCGGGGGGCGGGGACCTGGCGGCCAAGATGCTGGACATGCTCGTGGCCGCCTCGACGGCCCTCCGGTACGGCAGCGAGCCGCCGCTCGTCTCCTTCCGGTTGCAGCTCGGCATCGACTCCGACGCCGCGGCCGTGGACGCGATAGTGTCCGCGTATTTGGAGTACGTGCGCGCCACCCCGCTGCCGCGCATCGGGCTGGTGATAGACCGCGAAAAGGGCGGCATATCGGCCGTCTCGGGGCGGCTGGCCGCGGCCGTGCAGCTGGGGGGGCACGTCGCGTTCATCAAGGGCCGCATGTCCGTGGGCGGCATAGCGAACAGGCCGGCGCGGGGATCGGGGCCGTCCATATACATGCAGTCGCTGTCGGTGAACATGGCGCGCCTGGCCCTCGAGTCGAACAAGGACGCGACGTACTTCCGCGCCAGGCTCGCGCTGCTCCTCGGCTCCACGCTAGCGGCGCTCTCCAAGCGGAAGAGGGAGATAACCGACCTCACCCGCCGCGGCCTCAACCCGATACTCGCCAAGAACACCCAGTACATGCAGCGCGGCTCGGTAGCGCTGGTCGTGAACTTGGTGGGGCTGCGCGAGGCGGTGTACGGCGTGCTGGGCGCCGAGGGCAAGGAGGGGCGCGCCGTCCTGTACAAGACGGTGGAGACGGCGGCGGACGTGGCGGCCAAGAAGGGGGAGGAGTTCGGCGACGACATACGCGTCTGCATGGCGGACAGCGACGGCCGGGAGCGCCTCGCCCTGCTGGACGGGGAAAAGTACAGCAAGGCCGACGTGCGCGCGGTGGCCCCGTCCGGATCCTATTCTGGGGGGTTCTCCCTGGATGCCGGCGTGGAATACGACCCCGGGGGCCCCGAGATGGAGGAGTGCGCCAGGCTCTCCAGGATGCTCGGCGGCGGCCTCCTGGTCCGGCTCGAGATAGGGAGCGAGATGGACATCGGCGGCATACGCGAGGCCATAGAAAGGACGGCCGCCGCGGTGAACTCGTTCAAGCCGGTGAGGATCGTCTCCATATGCGGCGCGTGCGGGTACAAGGACGCCCAGCTCGCCGGCAGGTGCCCCGAGTGCAAGTCGCCCCACATAATATCGCGGTAGGGGGCCGCGCCCGCGCGCGCCCCGCCGGCGCTTGATCGCGCCGCCCGGATCTGCGGCGTTTGCGGACCGGACGAGATCGGGAGCGCGCCCCGCCTTCCCCCGGCCCCGCCCGCATTCCTTCCCGGCCGCTCCGGTCCCCCGCCGCGCGCTTTTTGCGGAAGACCCGGCGGATGCGCCGCCGCGCCCCGCCCCGCCGCGCGCGGGCGGCCGGCCCGCGCGCCGCATTATGTCTCCCGCGCCCCGATTCACTGCTCCGCGGATGCCTTGCGCGGGATCCTTGACTCGGGGGCGGCGGCCCCGTCCCGATGCGCGGGCCGGCCGCCCGACTCTGCCGTCGCCCCGATCCGAACACCCGGCCGCGTGGATCTTTGCGTAACAATTTCACGTACGCGCCGCGCCGCGCCCATGACACACACCCGGGACGTGCTGGATCAGGAAAAGCAGAAGATTAGGAGAGTGTCCGTAAAAGCGCCCATGCCGGCGGAGGCAGGCACGCGCCGCATCTTGGCGCCACATGTAGCCGGCGAGCACACTAACGACTAGTCCGTTTTGAGTCTCTCGTCACCGGGGCGGCGGCGGCCTCGGACACGGCTGGGGCTGGCGGATGAGGCGCAGGGCGGCAAGGAAGAGGACGAGGCGGCCGCGGCGCGCGCTGTAGCAATCGCCGCAGGTGTAACGGTCGGCGCGGGAGAGCCGTGGGGGGCGGCGGCGGGCGGGAGAGCCGTGGGGGGCGGCGGCGGGCGGGAGAGCCGTGGGGGGCGGCGGCGGGCGGGAGAGCCGTGGGGGGCGGCGGCGGGCGGGAGAGCCGTGGGGGGCGGCGGCGGGCGGGAGAGCCGTGGGGGGCGGCGGCGGGCGGGAGAGCCGTGGGGGGCGGCGGCGGGCGGGAGAGCCGTGGGGGGAGGGCGGGGCGGGGCGGGGCGGGGCGGGGGAGCCGTGGGGGGGAGTGCACACTTACCTCCCCCCCGTCGCGCCTTGGGCCACCTTGGAGGACCCACGCACTGCTTAATCTTAGCTTGGCCTAACTCGATCCCGGAAAAATCCTTAAATTGACATAATTACGGGTGGCGGCTGTTGAGCCGTAAAGTGATGATGTGATGGATAACTCTACGATGGAGAACAGCATAGTAGCGATCACGAAGCGCAACGGCACGAAGGCCACATTCGATGCCGACAAGATCTCCAACGCCATCTACAAGGCGCTGGCGGCGACATCCAAGCCCGACCGCCGTCTGGCGGACGATCTGGCCTCCGGCGTGGTCAACAAGCTCGTGGCGCAGCGGTTCTCGGCCACCAGGCAGCCCAGCGTGGAGGACATACAAGACATGGTGGAATCCACCCTCATAGAGAGCGGCCACAGCGAGATAGCGAAGGCCTACATCCTATACCGCCACGAGCGCAGGAAGGTAAGGGACGAAAAGCTCAAGATACTCAACGCGCAGGCGCTGGATTCCGTCGCCAAGAGATTTGACACCAACTCCCTGAGGGTGCTGGCGTCCAGATACCTACTTCGGAACAAAAAGAACGAGATCGCCGAGAGCCCCGGCTCCATGTTCAAGCGGGTCGCCGTGCTGATCGGCCTGGGGGACCTCCTGTACGACCAGGAGCTGTTTGACCGCGACGGCGCCCACCGCCAAGATGTGGAGGAGGCGACGGCCTACCTCAAAAAACTGGACAGCTTTGACAACAAGTTCAAGATAGGCCCATACTACCTGAACAGGTACCACTTTAGGGCCCTCATATACCATTATGCGGACCTGGCGGGACAGGGGCAGATGAAGCTGGGCTTCAAGGAGCTGCTGACCGCCATAGCCGAGAAGCGTCTCGATCGGTACGCAGACCGCATGGCGGAATACTACGACCTCATGGCGTCGCAGGACTTTCTCCCCAACTCGCCCACCATGATGAACGCGGGAGGGCGGCTCGGCCAGCTCTCGGCGTGCTTTGTGCTGGGCATGCCCGACGACATGGAGGGGATAATGAAGTCCACGTCGGACGCGGCCCTCATATTCAAGTCGGGGGGCGGCGTCGGCATAAACTATTCCGACCTCCGGCCGGAGGGCGACATAGTGGCGTCCACGTCCGGCGTGGCATCGGGCCCGGTCTCGTTCATGAACATAATAAACACGGTGACCGAGGTGGTAAAGCAGGGCGGCAAGCGGAGGGGCGCCAACATGGGAATAATCGAGGTGTGGCACCCGGACGTGGAAAAATTCATCACCAACAAGACCGAGGCCGGCGTCCTCGAGAACTTCAACGTGAGCGTCGGCATATGGGAGGACTTTTGGGAATCCCTGGTCAACTCAAAGGACGGCAAATACATGTTGCGGAGCGCCAGCAACCGCTCCCCCGTGCGCGAGGTCAACGCGCACCATCTGATGGACCTCATAGCGCTATCCGCCTGGAAGAGCGCCGAGCCGGGCCTGATATTCTTCGACCAGATAAACAAGTACAACGTGTTCGCAAAGTCCATGGGCGCGCCGCTGCGCGCCACCAACCCGTGCGGCGAGCAGAGCCTGTACCCCTACGAGTCGTGCAACCTCGGATCCATCAACTTGGCCAACCTCGTAAAGCGCAAGGCGGACGGGGAGTACGAGTTCGACTGGCAGAGGTACGAGGAGACCATACGCAAGACCACGCGCTACTTGGACAACGTCATAGACGTGAACCTGTACCCGGTGCCCGAGATAAACAGGGCCTCAAAGGCAACGAGGCGCATAGGACTGGGCGTGATGGGAGTGGCCGACCTGCTGTACAAGCTGCGCATACCGTACAACTCGCCGGAGGGGTACGATCTGCAGTCAAAGCTGGCCGAGGCGCTCACCTACTATTCCATGGAGGAGAGCGTGGCCCTCGCCAAGACCAGGGGGCAGTTCACGCTGTGCCCGACCACCGAGTACCCGGAGGGCAAGATACCGGTGGCCGGATACTACGAGAGGCCCAAGGAGGAGCACACACACGAATGGGATGCGCTCATTGACAAGATAAAGCGGCACGGCATCCGCAACGCGCTGACCACCACGGTGGCCCCCACCGGGACGCTCTCGATGATCGCCGACTGCACCAACGGGATGGAGCCCACGTTCGCCCTCGTGTTCGAAAAGCGCGTCACTGTGGGCCGGTTCTTCTACACCAACAAGACGATCGAGCGGGCCCTGAAGGACGAAGGCCTGTACTCGGACGAGCTGCTGGCGAAGATAGCCGACAACTACGGCTCCCTCCGCGGACTGGACGAGATCCCCGAGTGGATGCAGCGCATATTCGTCACGGCGATGGACATACACTGGTCGGACCACCTGCTGGCGCAGAGCGTGTGGCAGCAGTGGATAGGCAACGCGATAGCGAAGACGATAAACATGCCGTACGACGCGTCGGCCGACGACGTGAAGGCCGCGTACCTGCTGGCGCACGAGCTCGGCCTCAAGGGGATAACCGTGTACCGCGACGGCTCGCGCCACAAGCAGGTCCTGCACATGGCCGGCGAGAGTTCGGAGAAGAACTTCAGCGTGTCCCCGACCGACTTCGTGGTGTCGTACGTCCGCGACCGCATAACCAACGCGTACATCAGGTCCGCGGTCGAGGCCGCGCTCAGCATGAGGGTCTTCGGGGAGGTTCCAATGGTGCAGGTGGTCCCCGAGGCGGTGCGGGACGACATGCTGTGCCCCTCCTGCAAGAACACCCTGGTGTTCGCCGAGGGCTGCAGCACGTGCATCGAGTGCGGCTTTAGCGGCTGCACCTCGGGCTAGCCCGCCGCGTAGCCGGCCGCCCCCGCCCGCGGGACGGGACGCCCCACACGGTAGCGGGCGGCCGCGCCAGCCGTAACTCTTTTACCGCCTCCCGCCCGCGGCGCGCGGTTGAAGCCCGCAATCGTGGCGGCCGCCGTGGCCGCGGCCGCAGCGGCCGCCGTGGCCGCGGCCGTCCTGTCCGCGCCCCCCGACGGGGGAGCGCCGCCGGCGGCCCCCGACGGCGCCGCGCCGCCGGCGCCGGATCCGCGGCTGGGCCTAGTGGTGAACACGCCGAGCCCGGCGGTCACGCTGCGGGAGCTGGAGGGCATATACGCAAAGGCGTCCTCGTCGGGGATAGGCCGGAGCAACGTGTACATGTTCTGGGACATAGTGGAGCCCGAGCGGGACGAGTACGACTGGAAGCGGTACGACGCGCTCATGGCGCTGCACGAGGAGCACGGGCTGCGGGCCACGCTGTACTTTTCGGTGGTCAACGGCAGGAGCCTCGGCCCGTTCCCCGGCTGGATAGGCAACCCGAGCCTGAAGTCGATCCCGGCGGACCACCTGGCCGACGCGGTGGACGAGGCGCTCTCGCGGTACCCCGCGGTGGACTCGGTCGTGATAGCGGCCGCCGCCGCCGAGCACTTCCGGCACCGCGAGAGGGACATCCCGCTGTACGAGGATCTCTTCGCCGGGTTCTACAACGCGACGAAGGCGGCGCACCCCGGCGTGGGGATAGGCAACTCGTTCGCCCTGCACGGCGTGCTGGACAAGAACATGGAGGAGACGGTGCGGCGGCTCTCGGCCGGCGACTTTGTGGCGTTCACGTACCGGCCCACGGACCCGCTCAACTCCATAAACAGGACCCCCGAGGAGGCGGCCGCCGACCTGCGGCGGATGCTCGACATGGTGCCGGAGGGCGGCCGCGCGGCGCTGCTCGAGGTGGGCTGGAGCACCTCCCCCGACGTGCTCGGCTCCGAGGAGGACCAGGCCGCGTTCGCGCGGGAGCTGCTCGGCTTTTACGCGGAGAACGGGGACCGCCTGGAGTTCGTCACGTGGTACCGCCTGTACGACAGGCCGGAGGGCACATGCGAGCCGGCCGAGCCGGTTCCCGGGGCGGAGAGCTCGCTGGGGAACAGCACCTTCGTGGCGCAGAGGCTGGGCAGCTACATATGCGGCGCGGGCCTGCTCTACGCGGACGGCGGCGGCGCCAAGCCCGCCTGGGACGCGTTCGCGGGCGGGGGCGGCGGGGGCGGCGGCGGGCCCTCCTGGGCGGGGTCCGCGCACGCGGACGGCGGCGGGGGATAGCCGCCGGATGGCCCTCTCGCTCGTGCTGGCCGAGTCGGCCGCCGAGATCGTCCCGGAAGGCATGAGGGGGCATCCGGAGGTGAGGGCCTCCGCGCGGAAGCGGGGCCGGCGCCCCGGCGGGATGCTGCTGGACAACTCGCTGCACTACGCGGCCATGCGGGGGCTCGCCGACGGGCACAAGCGCGGCAGGCCGGATCTGGTGCACTTTGCGCTGCTGGCGGCCACCTGCACGCCCCTCTACATGGGCGGGGGCGGCGCGCTGCGCGTGTACGTGCACACGGCGGGCGGCGACGTCGTCGAGCTGGGGGAGCGGGTGCGCCTCCCGCGGTCGTTCGACCGGTTCTCGGGGCTGCTCGCCGGGCTGCTCGCCGGCGGCGGGGACGGCGGGGGAGGCCTGCTGCGCCTGCGGCGCGGCCTGGGGTTCGGGCCGCTGCTGGAGGAGATAGGGCCGGAGATCGCCGTCGGCCTCTCGTCGGGCGGCGCGCCGGGCACGTGCGCCGGCGCGGCGGCCCGCCTGGCCTCGGCCGGCGCCCGCGGCGCGTGCCTGGTGGTGGGCGGGTTCCAGAAGGGGGAGCTCTCCGGGGAGGTAAGGGGGCGGCTCGACGAGCTGCTGCGCGTGGACGGCCGGCCGCTCGAGTCGCACGTGGTGCTCTCGCGCGTCCTGTACGAGTACGAAAAAACCGTTTTTATGTAGCGCCGGGGCCGGGCCCCACGCGCGGTCATAGTATAGCATGGTAGTATGCTGGCTTTCCAAGCCAGTCGCCCGGGTTCGAATCCCGGTGACCGCATCCCGTAGCCGCCCCATCCCGCGGCCGCCCCCGCCGCGCCGGGAAGCGGGCCGGGCCCCCGCCCGCCGGCCCGTCCCACGACTCGGATTTCGGGCGCGGAAAACCGCCCCGGCGCGGCTGCCGCGGGCGCGGTCGCGGGGCGGGCTGCCGCCCGCCCACGGTTTTTTTACGGGCCCCGCCGCGCCGCCGCATGGCAAGGCGGGCGGCCCGCGGGATAGCGCTGGAACGAATGCGCATCCTGGTGGCGAGCGCCGTGTCCAACGCGCGGGCCGACCCGCGCCTGGCCAGGAGGCAGGCGCTGCTGGCGCGCCGGATCGGCACGAGGCACAGGGTCCGCATGCCGTACGAGATGAGGATCGTCTTCTGCAAGAAGTGCAAGAGCTTCATGGCGCCGGGGATAGACTCGCGCATACGGATCGGGCGGTCGCTCGTGAGGGCCGTCCGCGTCACGTGCGGCTTTTGCGGCCACACGTACCGGAGGGTGATCCCGCCGCGCGCGCCCCGCCGCGCGGGGTGAGCGCGCCGCGCCGGATCCCCCGCCGCGCGCCGCGGCCGGCCGGGGCGGGGGGCGGCCCGGCCGATCCGCCATACACGATTTATAAGGCATGCCGGGCGCGCCGGCGCATGGCCAAGGTGCACGACGTCCCGGCCGACGCGCTGATCGGACGCCTGGCGGAGATCCTGAAGGGGGAGGACATCCCGCCCCCGCCGTGGATCCCGTTCGTAAAGACAGGGGTGCACGCGGACAGGCCACCGCAGAGGAGGGACTGGTGGTACACCAGATGCGCGTCCCTGCTGCGCAAGATCTACCTGTCGGGCCCCGTCGGCATGCTGGAGCTGCGCAGGGTGTACGGAGGGGGGCGGCCCCGGGGGTACGGGGCGGCGCACCACCGCAACGCGGGCGGCGCGATAATACGCAACGCCATACACGGGCTTGAGCATCTGGGATACGTCGAGAGGGCGGAAAAGAGGGGCCGGATCGCCACCCGGCTGGGCACGCAGAAGCTCGACGCCCTGTCCACGGAGATCCTGGCGGGAATGGCCGCCGAGGACGAGCGGCTGAGGATCTACGCGTAGCGCCGGGATGAGCCACTACCCGAACCCCGACGATGCGGGGGCGCCCGACCGCGCGGGAGGGCCGGAGATCGCGGCGCAAAGGGATGCCGCGATGAGGCAGATCCTGGATCCGCAGGCGCGGTCGCGCCTGAACAACGTCCGCATGGTAAAGCCCGACCTGGCGGCGGCGCTGGAGAACTACCTCATAACGATGGTGTCCCAGGGAAAGATCGGCGGGCAGATCACTGACGCGCAGCTGAAGCAGATCCTGCTGTCCATGCAGCAGCCCAAGCGGGACTTTAAGTTCAGCCGGCGCTGACGGCACGGGGCCGGCGGCCCCGCTCCCCGGGCGCGGATCCGGATCGGCGGGGGCGTTTTCGCGCCCGCGGCCGGCGGGCGCGCGGCCCCGCGCCGCCGACGCGCCCCCGGGCCGCCCCGGCGGGCCCGCGCGCGCGATCGCCCAAGCAAGACTAATAAGGGAACCGGGAAGCGGGTGCGCCGTGAAGGCCGTTGTGTACGACGAGTATGCGCCGGACGACGACTACAAGCGTATACTCAAGGTAAAGGACATCGAGGAGCCGAAGCCGAAGGCCGACGAGGTGGTGTTTTCCGTAAAGTCCGCCGCCCTCAACTACAACGACATTTGGGGCATGAGGGGGCAGCCGGTGGCCGTGCCGCTCCCGCACGTGTCCGGCTCCGACGCGGCCGGCGACGTCCTGGCGGTGGGCGAGGACGTCAAGAACGTCAAGGTGGGGGACAGGGTCCTGTCGCACTCCAACATGTCCTGCCGCGTCTGCGGGGCGTGCACCGACGGCCGCGAGTTCGACTGCATCGGCCGCACCATCTGGGGGTTCCAGACCGGCCCCGTCTGGGGCGCCTACTCGGAGGTGACCCACCTGCCGGAGGTCAACGTATCCAAGATACCCGACGGCGTGAGCTACGACCAGGCGGCCGCCGCGTCCATGACGCTGCTCACCTCCTGGCACATGCTGGTCGGGAGGGCCAGGATACGGCCGGGGCAGACGGTCCTGATAATGGGGGGCGGCTCGGGGGTGGGCAGCTTTGGCATACAGATAGCAAAGCTGTACAACTGCGACGTCATAGCCACGGCCAGCCCAGACAAGCTGGACAAGTGCCTGGAGCTGGGCGCCGACCACGCGGTGGACCACCGCAAGGAGGACTGGCACAAGGAGGTGAGGGCCATATCCAAGGGGATTGCCAAGACGAAGGGCGAGGCCCCCGGGATAGACATCTCGTTCGACCACATCGGCCAGACGCACTGGAACAAGCAGCTTACCCTGCTAAAATACGGCGCCACGCTCGTCTCGTGCGGGGCGACCACCGGCTACGATGCAAAGACCGACCTGCGGCACATATTCTTCAAGGGCACCAACATACTCGGATCCACCCAGGGCACGAAGGCGGAGCTCGACCAGGGGCTCTACTGGATGGGCCGCGGCAGGATAAAGTCGGCCATAGACTCGTCCTACCCGTTCGAGCAGGCCGCCGAGGCCCACACCAAGATGCTCACCGGCAAGGGCCTCTTCGGGAAGATCCTGCTGAAGCCAGAAAGCGCCGCCGCCTGATGGCCCGGCTATTCCGCAGCCTGCTCTTCGTCCCCGGCAACAACCCGAGGTTCGTGGAGAAGGCCCGCTCGGCGGGGGCCGACGCCACGTGCTACGACCTGGAGGACTCGGTGCCCGCGGCCGAAAAGGGGCGGGCGCGCCGGGCCGTCGCCTCGGAGCTGGAGGGGGGCCTCGCGCCGCCGAACGCGTTCGTCCGTACCAACTCGCCGGCCTCGGGCATGATCCCCGACGACCTGCGCGCCGCCGCGCGCGCCGGCCTCTCCGGGGTGGTGGTGCCGAAGGTGGACGGCGCGGAGCAGCTGCTGGAGGCGGAGGGGCTCCTATCTGGGCTCGAGGCGGAAAGGGGGCTGCCCGCGGCGGATCTCGCGCCGTCCATAGAGTCCGCGCTCGGCGCGGTGAACTGCCATTCCATAGCATCCTGCTCGCGCCGCGTCTGCGCGGTGGTCTTCGGCGTGTTCGACCTGCTCAACGACATGGGCATAGAGTACGAGAGGGACGCGCCTGGCGCGCGGCACGCGCGCGCCAAGATCCCGCTGGACGCGGCCGCCGCGGGCGTGGCCGCGATCGACGGCGTGTGGGACGACGTGCGGGACGCGGGGGGGCTGGAGGCGGACTGCATCGCCGGCAGGAGGCTCGGCTACGCCGGCAAGAGCATCATACACCCCTCGCAGATCCCGGCCGCGCACGCGGCGTTCCGCCCCACGGCGGCCGAGGCGGCGCGGGCCGCAAGGGTGAGGGACGCGTACC
The DNA here is from genome assembly GCA_958295735.1 of uncultured Candidatus Cenarchaeum sp. Classification (GTDB taxonomy): domain Archaea; phylum Thermoproteota; class Nitrososphaeria; order Nitrososphaerales; family Nitrosopumilaceae; genus Cenarchaeum. The sequence goes on along the minus strand of OY282369.1, from coordinate 981,754 downwards.
TGGCCGCCGCGGAAGGGGGCCGCGGGGCCACCACCGTCGACGGCAGGATGATAGACGAGGTGCACTACAGGAGGGCCCTGGCGGTGCTCGGCGCCGCGGGCGGGCGGGCGGATGCCGGCGCGGTCAGAACGTGAACCCGTCCCTGAGCATGGCCGCCAGCTCCCCCCTCGTGCCGTCCGCGTCCAGGGTGGCGCGCAGGTTCTCCCGCAGCGCCTCGGCCGCCGCGCACTGGTTCTTCGCGAACTGAAAGTAGCACTCCACGGCATCCTCCGCGGAATGGGCGCGGCGGCACGACGCGTCGAAGGCGTCCGACATTATCCTGTAGCTCAGCAGGAACCGCCTCACCGGCTCCTGCACGCCAGGCGTGGAATTGTACTCGAGCATCCTGAGCAGCATGGCCTCCATGCGGCCGTCGATCCCCGCCTCGCACACGTCTCGGTATATGGTCGGGAACACGCTGGTATGACGCCTTCGCGCGATAAAACAATTGCCCCCCCGCACCGCGCGGCCGCGTTGTGCAGAAATTAGTATGCCCCCCTCCCCCGGGGCGACGATCCGGGCGGGGGGGGGGGGGCGGAAGCGGGGGCGCAGCGCGCCCGATCCGCGCGGGGGGCGCCGGAGGCGGGCGGGGGCGCGGCGCGCCCGATCCGCGGGAAAGCCCGGCGGGATCCGGGCGGGACGGGCCGCCGGGCAAAAGCGCGGGGGAGGCGCGGCCGGCGGGGGAGCGCCGCGGCCGATCCGGATCCGCTCCCGGCGGAGGGGGACCGCGGCCGCCGCTTCCCCGCCTCCCGCAGTCCGGACTCCGCGAAAACCCCCGCGCCCGCGGGACCCGCCGGGCGCCCTTCCCGGACGGGCGCCAGGCCCCCACGCGGCCCGCCTCGTGCGCGATGCCGGGCCGGCCCGGCGCCGCTCCCCGAAGATCAGACGGATTGCGAGGACTTGCCGGCCGCCTTTCCCCGCGGCCGGGCGATGCTTTCCCCGCGGCCACGCCGCAGGTCCTTGTGTCGTCCCCGCAACGGGAGGGAGGGCCGCGCAATATTTAAGTCGATTTGCGCCGATTCCGAAAGAACGTGCGCTCGATGCGGCGCGGGCTGGACGGACGGACGGGGCCGGCCGGCGGGCGGAATGAAATAAAGGCGCCGGGGCCGGCGGGGCGCGCGTGTGCGGGTTCCAGTCTGCTCAGGACCACGCGGCCGCCATAAGGCGCATGTTCGACGAGGGGAGGTTCGGGGACGCCGCCGCGTACTGCCGCGAGATGATCGCGGCCAGGCCGGGCGACTTGGCGGGCCTCCAGAACTACGCGACGGCGCTGGTCCGCCTGGGCCGCCACGCCGAGGCGCTGGAGGCGTGCGGCGCCGTCCTGGAGTCGGACCCGTCGGACGCGCACGCGCTGCGGAACAGGGCGCTGGCGCTGGAGGGGCTGGGCCGGTTCGGCGAGGCGGCCGAGTGCCACGCGTGGCTGATCTCAAGCGACCCGTCCGACGCGCGGGCGCTCAACGGCATGGCGCTGGCCCTGGACGGGACGGGGAGGCACGGGGAGGCGGCCGGGTTCTACGCCAGGGCGCTCGGGCTGGATCCCGCCAACGTCACGGCGCTGATGAACGGGGCGCTGGCGCTGTCCCGCCTCGGCCGCCACGAGGAGTCGGCCTCCCTGTACGACAGGGCCCGGCTGGCCGATCCGTCGGTGGCGGAGGCCGCGGCGGGGGCGATGTCGGCCGAGTACCGGAGCATGGGCAGGGACGACGAGGCGTTCCTGGCCGCCCAGGGCGTCCCGATATCCGGCATGCGGAGGATAATCGACGGCGCGGCCAGGAACGGGTGCACCGTGTTCCACCAGTTCTGCCAGGACGAGTACGACCGGCTCGCCGCGGCGGGCGATCCCGGCGCGCGGCCGGCCTCCTAAAAATTTTATACGCGCCCCGGCCGCGGGGCTCGCGTGTTCACGGGGATAATAGAGGGGACGGGCAGGGTGGCGGGCGTGCGCAGGATCCCGCCCGGCGGCGCCCGCCGCGCCGCGGCCCGCCTCGCCGTGGATCTGGGGCGGCAGGCCGCGGGGCTCAGGAAGGGCCAGAGCGTGGCGATCAACGGCGTCTGCCTCACCGTGGCCGGGATCTCGCCCGCGGGCGGGAGGTGCCACTTCGAGATGATCGAGGAGACCGTCGACAGGACGGCGCTGGGCAGCTTGGGGCGGGGCGACAGGGTCAACGTGGAGCGGTCCCTGAGGGCATCGGGCCGGCTCGAGGGGCACTTCGTGCTGGGGCACGTGGACGGGGTGGGCGCCGTGAGGAGCATCGAGGAGCGGCCGGGCGAGGTGAGGGTCTGGATAGGGGCGCCGGCGGCCCTGCGGCGCCTCATGGTGGAAAAGGGATCCGTGGCCGTGGACGGGGTGAGCCTGACGGTGGCCGGCCTGAGCAGGGGCGCCTTCATGGTCTGCCTCATACCGCACACGGTGCGGGCCACCAGCTTCGCCGGCCTGCGCGAGGGCGACGCGGTCAACATAGAGACGGACATACTGGGCAAGTACGCGGCGAGGTAGCCTACCAATAAAGTGGTAGCAACAAATTTACGTGTAAGCTTTATAATATTACGGCCGCGGGGCGGCTCGTGCCCCTAAAGGACTCGCTGGAGTCGCTCCGGCGCGGCGGGTTCGTGCTGGTGCACGACTCGGCGGCGCGCGAGAACGAGGTCGACATGGTGGCCGCGGCCGGCCTCGTCACCCCGGAGCACGTGGCCCGCATGCGGACGCGCGCGGGCGGCCTCATATGCCTCGCGCTGGACAGCCGGACGGCCGCCGCGCTGGGCCTGCGGTACATGCACGAGATACTGGCCGAGTCCATGGGCCGCGGGCGGGCCGGGGCGGTCGTGGACGGCGCGTCACCGTACGGCGACCGCCCCGCGTTCTCCATATCCGTGAACCACCGCCGGACGTACACGGGGGTCACGGACGCGGACCGCGCGCTCACCATGCGGGAGATGGCCGCGCTGCACGCCCGCCCGGATCCGGCGGCCTTCGCCTCCTCGTTCCGCGCCCCTGGCCACGTCCCCCTCCTGATAGCCTCCGAGGGCCTGCTGGGCAGCAGGCGCGGCCACACCGAGATGTCCGTGTTCCTGGCGCAGGCGGCGGGCCTGGCCCCGATGGCGGCCGTGTGCGAGATGATGGACTCCAGGACGCACTCGGCCCTGTCCGCGGAGGAGGCGGCCGAGTACGCCGGGCGGAACGCCATGCCGTTCATAGACGGCGCGGAGCTCCTGGAATGCGCTGGCGGGGCGGCGGCATGAGCGCGCCCGCGCCGCGCCGCGGAGTCCGATCGTTCGGGGGCCGGGGGCGGGGCGGCGGCACGGACGCGCCCGCGCCGCGGGCCGCCTCGCGCGCCGCGGGGCTCCCGGAACGCGCGGGCGGGGCGGCGGCATGAACGTGGCGATAGTGGCCTCCGAGTTCAACGCCGAGGTGACCTCGCGGATGGTGGCCGCGGCGCGCGAAAAGGCCGCGAAGATGGGCCTCGGCGTGGAGCATTCCTGCAGGGTGCCCGGCGCCTTCGACATGCCCGTGGTGGTGGACGCGCTCCTGCGCAAGGGCGGCGTGGACGGGGTCGTGACGCTGGGCGCCATAATAAAGGGGCAGACCAAGCACGACGAGCTCATAGCGCACGCGGTCGCCGGGGAGCTGGCGGGGCTGGCCGTGAAGCACCGCAAGCCCGTGTCCCTCGGGATCACCGGCCCCGGCATGCGGGAGCGGCAGGCGTACGCCCGCATAAGGCCGGCGGCCGAGAGGGCCGTCGAGGCGGTGGCCGCCGTCCACGCCGAGCTGGAGAGGATCGGCTAGATGCCGCAGGTAGTCGTGCTCCGCATAGCCGGGTACGGGCCCTGGACGCTGCGGCTGGGCAGCGACCGCGAGCACCGGCTCCAGATGCTCCAGGCCTCCCTGTACGGGAAGGTCCAGGAGCTCTTCTCGGGGCGGGGGGGCCTCGCGTTCCTGAACAGGGCCGACGAGTTCTTCGTGGTCTCGGACGGCCTCGGGCCGGAGGGGCTGGCCGGCATAATGGAGGAGCTGCAGCGGGGCGCGGGGGTGAAGCTGGCCGCCTCCGTGGGGACCTCCCCGACGCCGCTGGGGGCGGACTGCGCGGCGCACGAGTCCCGGCTGTCCGGCGTGCTGCTGCGGGAGGATCCCGAGATGTGCGGGTCCTTCGGGTCCTGCGGCGCCGTCACCGTGCTGCACATGGACGTGGAGGGCCTCGCGTCGGTGCGCGGGAAAAGGACGCCGTACGAGGTGGCGTACGAGATGCTCGGCCTGCACCGCAGGATGGCGCGGTTCTTCATGATGCGCGAGTCGATGGCGTTCTTCATGGGCGGGGACAACTTCATGGTGCTGGCGGCCGGCAGCCGCGCGGGGGTCCGCGTGATCGCCGAGGGGTTCGTCGAGGCCGAGGAGAAGGAGACCGGGATCGTCCTCAACTGCGGGATCGGGACGGCGTTCCGGCCCCGCGAGGCGGCCTCGCGGGCGACCGGCTCGCTCGACGCGGTGCGCGGCATGCGGGGCGGCGGGGGCGGCCGCCTCGGCGTCAGGCAGCGCGTGCACGAGGCGGGATGATACTGCGCAACGCCGCGGCGCTGCTGGGGCCGGGCCTCGAGTACGCCCCGCGCGCGGGCGTCCGGGTGGAGGGGGACGGCACGTTCGGGCGCGCCGGCCCCGGCGTGCGGCCGCGCCGCGGGGAGGAGTCGGCCGACTGCGAGGGGCTGCTGCTGGTGCCGGGGCTGGTCAACGCCCACACCCACGTGGGCGACTCGGTGGCCAAGGACGCGGCGCTGGGCGGCCCGATGGAGCGGAGGACGCGCCCCGTGGTCGGGGCCAAGTCCCGCGTGCTGGGGCGGACCGGCGGGGGGCACCTGGCCTCGTTCATGGCCGCCTCGTGCAGGTCCATGCTGGCCAGGGGGGTGACCACGTTCGCCGACTTCCGGGAGGGCGGCCTGGCGGGGATAGCCCTGCTGCGGAGGGCCCTCGCGGGGACGCCCATCCGGGCCGTGGTGCTGGGCCGCGTGGAGCACTACCACGGCGCGCGCGCGGTGCGGGCCGGCCGCCCCCTGCCGCCGGGGCGGGAGGCCGAGCTGGGGGCCGTCCTGGCGGCCTGCGACGGGCTGGGAATAAGCGGGGCCAACGAGAACAGCGATGCCGTCCTGCGGCGCTACTCCCGGGCGGGGGGCCTGCGCGCCATACACGCCGCGGAGACGGCGCGCAGCGCCGCCGCCTCCCTGCGTACGACCGGCGCGGGCGAGGCGGCCAGGGCGCTGCTGATGCGGCCCCACGCGCTGGTGCACATGACCCACGCGACGCCGGCGGAGATGCGCGCGGCGGCGCGCGCCGGGGCCGGCATAGTGGTCTGCCCGCGGGCCAACGCGGTGATGGGGGGCGGGACGCCGAGGGCCGACCTGATGGCCGCGGCCGGCTGCACCGTGGCCCTGGGGACCGACAACGTGATGGTCAACCCGCCGGACATGTTCCGCGAGATGGACTACCTGTGGAAGGCGACGGCGGCGGCGGCCGGCAGGCCGGGGCGCCTCGGCCCGAGGGACGTCCTGAAGATGGCCACCTCCAACGCGGGGAGGATCCTGCGCAGGCCCGTGGGCGCCATAGCGCCGGGCATGGCGGCGGACCTGGTGGCGCTGGACGCGCGCTCGCTGGACATGTACCCGGCCTGCGACCCGTGGGCGGCCGTGGTGCACAGGGCCTCGGAGAGGTCGGTGCGGGCGGTCGTGGTCGGGGGGAAGGTGGCGCACGGCCGGATCTAGGCCGCGGCCCAGGGTGGTGCTGAGCGCGGCGGCCAGCATCGACGGCAAGATCGCCGCCGCGTCGGGGGACTCGGCGCTCTCCTCGCCGGAGGACCTGCGGCGCGTCCACCGGCTGCGCTCGCGCGCCGATGCCATACTGGTCGGGGCCGGGACCGTCCGCGCCGACGATCCGCTGCTCACGGCGCGGCCCGCGCGCGGCCCGCGCGCGGCCCCCGGCCCCCTCCGCGTCGTTCTGAGCTCGGCCGGCCGCGTGCCCCTCGGCTCCCGGGTGGTGCGGACCGCCCGGGAAACGCCGACCGCGGTCGCCTGCTCCGGGCTCGCGCGGGAAGGGACGCGGCGCGCGCTGGAGGCCCGCTCGGTCCGCGTCATCGAGGCGGGCCGCGCGCGCGTCGATCCGGGGCTGCTCCTGGAAAAGCTGGCCGCGGAAGGGGTGCGGACGGCGATGCTCGAGGGGGGCGGGTCCACCGTATGGGAGTTCGCGCGGCTGGGGCTGGTGGACGAGATCCGGGTGGCGGTGGCCCCCGTGCTGCTGGGCGGCTCCCGCTCGCCCACGCTCGCGGACGGCGCGGGGTTCCCCACCGTGCGCGGCTCCCCGCGGTTCCGGCTGGAGCGCGCGAGCCGCCTCGGGGGGGATCTGGTGCTCCAGTACGCCAGGATCTAGGTTATTATTACCTCGGCGGGGGGATCGCCCGAGTTGGCTGCTAAAAAGAAGGCCGAACCGAAAGCCGATGCCAAGGCCAAGGCCAAGGCCAAGCCCGCGTTCGGCGGCTACAAAATCAGCTTCGCGGGGCGCAAGGAGACCGCCGAGAAGATCTTCGGCGCGGAGCCGATCCCCCCGAGCCAGATGACCAAAAAAATCTGGGACTTTGTAAAGGCGAACAACCTGTCCTCCAAATAGTCCACCCCAACCCACGGCGTTTTCTTTTACGGCCTCCGCGCGCCGCAACGGCGCCCGCGCCCCGCGCCCGGGCAACCGTTTAATGCCGCCCGGCGCCGGCGCGCCGCGTGGACGCGTACGTGGTGACGGGCAGCCCCGGGGTCGGGAAGCACACCGCCGCGCCGGCCCTCGCCGCGGCGATGGGGCTCGGGCTGCTCGACCTCAACAGGGTCGCGGAAGATGCGGGGCTGCGCCGCGGCGGCGAGGTGGATGCGGGCGAGCTGGCCGGCGCGCTGTCGCGGAGGCTGGCCGGCGGCGCCCTGGTCGTGGGCCACATGGCCCCCTACGCGCTGGACGGGCGGCGGGTGCGCAGGGCCGTCGTGCTGAGGAGGAGCCCGTACGCGCTGGAGGCCGCGTACCGCGCGAGGGGCTATTCCGCAGCGAAGGCGGCCGACAACGCGGGCGCCGAGATCCTCGGCGTGATAGCGCACGATGCCGCGCGCGCGTTCGGCGCCCACAAGGTGGACCAGATCGACGTCACGGGGGCCGGCGCCGCGGGCGTGGCCTCGCGCGCGCGCCGCCTCCTGCGCGGCGGGGGCGGCGGGGGCGACGAGGTGGACTGGCTGGGGACGGTGGCGCGCAGGGGCGATCTGGGCAGGTTCTTCCCGGCGCCGCCCGGCGGTTCCCGCGCCGATCCGGGCCCGCGCCGGGAACGCGGCGGGGCCCCCGGCTCGATCAGATAATATTGAGCGCGCCGCCGCCGGCGCCAGTTGTTCGAGGTCCTCAAGAGCGATCTGGCCGGCCGCATCGGCCTGCTCCGGACCAACCACGGCGACGTGGAGACGCCGGCGTTCGTCCCGGTCGTGCACCCCGTAAAGCAGTCGATCCCCCCGGCCGAGCTGCGCCGCATGGGGTTCGATCTGGTGATCACCAACGCCTACATCGCGATGAGGCGCCACGGGGAGGCCGCGGTGGAAAGGGGCATACACGGCGTGATAGGGTTCGACGGGCCGGTCATGACCGACTCGGGGGGGTACCAGGTGCTGGAGTACGGGGACGTCGGCGTGGATCCCGCCGAGATGGCCCGGTACGAGGCGGGGATCGGCTCGGACATCGCGGTGCCGCTGGACAGGCCCACGGGCCTGGGCATGGGCAGGAAGCGGGCGGCGGAGTTCGTCAGGCACACCCTCCGCGTCTCGAGGGAGGCGCTCCGCATGTGGGGGGACGGGCGGATCTGGGCCGGCCCCGTGCAGGGCAGCGAGCACCTGGACCTGGTGGGCAGGTCGGCCAGGACGCTGGCGGGCTACGGCTTTCCCATGCTGGCGCTGGGCAGCCCCGTGGAGTTCATGCAGTCCTACGAGTACGGGAGGCTGGCGGCCATGATAGCGGCCGCGAAGAGGGGGATCCCCCCGTCCGTCCCGCTGCACCTGTTCGGCGCCGGCCACCCGCTCACCGTCCCGCTGGCCGTCGCGCTCGGGTGCGACACCTTCGACTCGGCCTCGTACATGCTGTACGCCGCGCAGGGCCGCTACATGTCGGAGGACGGCACGCGGCGCCTCTCCGAGATGGGCCGCTTCTCGTGCGCGTGCCCCGCCTGCTCCGGCCTGACCCCCGCCGAGATGGCCGCGCTGGCGCCGGAAGAGGGGACGGCGAGGCTGGCGGCCCACAACCTGCGCGCCATAAAGGCCGAGGTGGACCGCGCCAAGGAGGCCATCCGCGAGGGGCGGCTGTGGGAGCACGCCATGGGGCGCATGCGGTCGCACCCGCGGCTGTTCGAGGCGTCGGCCGCGCTCGCGGAGAACGCCGACTACCTGGCCGTGTCGACGCCGCGCTTCAAGCCGAAAGCGGTGCTGCTCTTCTCCAGGGAGGACCAGTACAGGCCGGAGGCGCGCAACTACCACCGGATGGTCAGGCGGTTCGCCGCGGGCAGGGAAAAGACGTCGCTGTGCGTCACGGGCGACTCGGAGCGCAAGCCGGCGTACCTCTCCCCGGAATACGCGGCGCTCAGGAAGGAGCTGTGCGGCGGCGGGCCGCGGAGGGGGGCGGCCGGCCCGCCGGAGGAGCGCACCGTCCAGTTCTGCCAGTACAGCCCGTTCCTCGGGCTCATCCCCGTGGAGCTGTCCGACGTGTTCCCGGCGGCCCACTACGTGGCCAGCCGCCTGCGGTACGACCCTGCCGACTTTCCGGAGTTCGCCGCCACGTGGGAGGCGTTCCTGTCGCGCAACAAGTTCGGGACGCTGTACTACGACGGCGCCGATCCCTTCCTGTCGCACTTTGCGCGCCGGATGACCCCCAAGGGGGTGCGGCGGCGGGCGCTGAAGAAAACCGAAAAGGCCGCGCGGCACTAGGCCCGGCCTTTCGCGGACGCCCTTCCCCGCGGGCCGGCGGCGGCCGCCGGAAAACCGAAAAGGCCGAGCGGCCCCGGGCCCGGCCTTTCGCGGGCGCCCTTCCCCGCGGGCCGGCGGCGGCCGCCGGAAAACCGAAAAGGCCGAGCGGCCCCGGGCCCGGCCTTTCGCGGGCGCCCTTCCCCGCGGGAGGCGCGGCGGCGGCCGCCGGAAAAACAAAAATAAAAAATGGTACGAGAAACGGGACGCTAGAGCGCCGCGTCTTCGGCCCAGCCTTTTACGAACACCCCGTCCTTGTGAAGCGGAACGGGCTGTCCGGCGGTGTAGTTCATCGGCCTCATCCAGAAGATCGACTTTGTCGGGCAAACCCCGATGCATGCGCCGTCGGAAATGCATCTCTCGGGATAGAAGACGAACGCCTTGCCCCGCTTCCAGCCCTCTACGGGCTTTACGCGAAGCACGTCGGGGCCAAGAGATGTGCAGATTTCCACGCACAGCGCACAGCCTATGCATCTCTGCTCGTCAATGTCTGGTAGTATTGCTATTGGCATTGTAGTTGCGAGTATCGCCACTTGCTATTTAAAGCATATCTGGAAATCATAACAGGGTTATTTTTTGGGGGCCGCCCCCGCGCGGCGCGGCGGCGGCGCCCCCCGGGGCCGGGGCCGGGGCCGGGGCGCCCCCCGGGGCCGCGGGCGGGGCCGCGGGCGGGGCCGGCACGGCCTCATGCGGCAAGCGCCGCGGATGACAGAAAAACAAAGGAAGAGATCAGCGTGCCGATCTACTTTCTCATAGCATCGATCTGGCCATTCGTGACCCAATCGAGCAGTTCGGCGGAGGTCGGGTTGAGCTCTGCCTTCTTGTTCATAAGGTTTGCAACCCAGATCCAGTTGATCTGGTTCAGGAGCGGTTTGTTGCTCTCGTCGCCGGAGCGAACCTTGGCGACTAGTTGCTGATCCTGCGTGTTTAACCAATCTTGGAAGCTGCGTCCCATGGCGCCGATTCTTAGCTTACACTAATTAAAGCTTGTGGCGATTATACCGGGCGGGGAACTACCGCGGGCCGCCCGCGCGCGGCATCCGGCGGGGGGATGGCCGCCGGTGATAGGATTTTATGAGGGGCGGGGGGCGCGACCGATCCTTGAATGTGAAGGTGCTCGGGGCTGCGGGCGAGGTCGGCCGGTCGGCGTTCCTGGTGGACGGCGGCAACGCGAGGATGCTCCTGGACTACGGCATGAAGCTCGGGCGCAGGGGGACGCCGCCCGCGTACCCGTCGCACGTGAAGCCCAAGGACGTGGACGCGATAGTGATAACGCACGCGCACCTGGACCATTCCGGATGCGTCCCGTCCATGTTCGTGAGCGGGAGCACCGACGTCTACGCCACGGAGCCGACGATGGACCTGAGCAAGCTGCTCATAGAGGACATGCTCAAGATAGGAAAGGGCTCGTACTCTTTCGACATACCCGAGGTGGACAACATGCTGCGCAACTCGCACCACTTGGGGTACGGCGAGAGCGTGAGGCGCGGGGACGCCAAGTTCGAGCTGCGGGAGTCCGGCCACGTGGTGGGCGGCGGCACGGTTCTGGTGGAGGCGGACGGCAAGAGGCTGTTCTACACGGGGGACATACACGTGAGCGGCTCGCGCATGCTCCGCGAGGCCGACCTGGACATCGGGGAGATCGACCTGCTGGTGACCGAGAGCACCTACTCGCAGTCCGACCAGACGCCCAGGCGCGAGTCCGAGGCGGGCCTCATAGAGTTCGCCAACGAGGTGATGGACAGGAAGGGGACGCTGTTCGTCCCGTCGTTCTCGGTGGAGCGCTCGCAGGAGATCGCCTGCATATTCCGCAACGCGGATTTCGGCCACAAGGTCGTGATGGACGGCATGGCCCTCAAGGTGAACGACGTGATGCGCCGCCACCCCGGGTTCCTCAGGGACCCGAAGGTCTTCGAGGACGCGGTGGGGAGGGCGGTCGCCGTCAGGAGCCAGGGCGCCAGGGAGAAGGCCATGACGGAGCAGTGCGTGGTCATATCGCCGGCCGGCATGCTGGTCGGCGGCAACGCCGTGTACTACATGCAGCGGCTCGCCGAGAACCCGAAGAACGGCATCGCCATGGTCTCGTACCAGGGCGAGGGGACGCCGGGGAGGCACCTCCTCGAGACGGGCAGGATGACGGCGCGCGGCAGGGAGCTGAAGGTCTCGGCCGAGGTGAGGCAGTTCCAGTTCTCCGGCCACTCCGACCGCACCGAGCTGTTCGAGATGATGAAGGGGATACGCGGGGACCCCAAGGTGCTCACGGTGCACGGCGACCGCGACTCGTGCTCCAGGTTCGCCGAGGAGATAACGGAGCGGTTCGGCCTTGAGGCGCGCGCCCCGCAGGCCGGAGAGACCGTCGAGGCCTGAGCCCCCCGGGGCGGCCGCGGCCGCCGCCGCGGCGGCCGCCGGCCCGGTCAGCGTGGAGGACACGCTGAACAGCGGCCAGGTGTTCCTCTGGGAGAGGGACGAGCGGACGGGCGCCTGGTTCGGGATAGACGGGCAGAGGGCGGTGCGCATGTCCGGCGGGACCCCCTCCGTCAGGGCGTCGGCGCCGGGCCGCGGCCCGCTGCTCAGGCCCCGCGGGGAGGCGCGGCGCGCCCTGGAGTGCGTGTGCCGGGACGCGGAGGCGCGCCGCGCGGTCCGGGCCCTCCCGGGGCTGAGGCTCCTCAGGCAGGATCCCTTCCAGTGCTACGTCTCGTTCATAGCCTCGACCAACTCCAGCATACGGTGCATACGGCGCCGCCTCGGGCTACTCTGCCGCGCGTTCGGCGAAAGGGTGGAGTTCGAGGGGAGGGAGTTCGCGGTGTTCCCGACGCCGGGGAGGCTGGCGGCCGCAGGGAGGGGCGAGCTGGCCGCGTGCGCGCTGGGGTACAGGGCCGAGTTCGTGCGGGGGGCCGCGGCCGCCGCGGCGGACGGGCGGATCGATCTCGGCCGCCTCGGGCGGGCCGGCTACGGGGAGGCGAGGGAGGCCCTGATCGGAATCCCCGGGATAGGCCACAAGGTGGCCGACTGCATAATGCTGTTCTCGCTGGACAAGACCGAGGCGTTCCCCCTGGACAGGTGGATGCTGCGCGCGCTGGAGCGGCGCTACCCGGGGCGGTACGCGGCGGGGGGGACGCTCACCCCGAGGAGGTACGAGGCGCTGCACGACGAGGCCGTGGCGCATTTCGGGCCGTACGCCGGGTACGCCCAGCAGTTCCTGTTCAAGGCGGAGAGGGACGCGGGCGCGGGGGAGTGGCTGCGGGAGCCCCTGCCGGCGGCAGGGCCCGCGTTCGCCGACGCGTGACCGGGGGGGCGGCCGCGGGAGCCCCTGCCGGCCCCCGGCGCCCGGGCGGGCGCCCCCCAATCCTTTTAGCCGGCCCGCGGCGCGCGGCGCCGGATGCGCGGCACGCAGCGCCCGCCGGGGACGGGGGCCGCTGGACCCTAGGATAGCCTCCGTCCTGGCCGGGCTGGAGGCGCAGGAGAGGTTCGAGCAGGAGAACCCCGGCGCGGTGCCGGGCAGGGCCAAGCTCCTCGCCGTCACGCCCGGCATAGGGAGGTTCTACAACGTGCTGCTGCGGGCCTGCGGCGCCGCGCGCGTGCTGGAGGCGGGGACGTCCGCGGGGTACTCTACGATATGGTTCGCCGAGGCGGTGGCGGGGCGGGAGGGGGCCCGCATCACCACGATAGAGGAGGACGCCGAAAAGGCGGCAAGGGCGAGGGCGAACTTCCGCAGGGCCGGCGTGGACGGCCTGATCGACGTGAGGCTGGGGCGGGCGGCCGAGGAGATGGCGGCGGCCGCCGACGGGATCCGGCGCGGGGACATGCCCGAGTTCGACTTTGTGTTCGTCGACGCCGACAAGGAGCGGTGCGTGGAATACTTTGATCTGGCCCTGCCGCTGCTCAGGACGGGCGGGGTGGTGGGCGTCGACAACGTCCTGAAGCCGGAGCGGTTCGCCCCGCACATGGCCCCGCTCGTGCGGCACGCCGGGGCCCTGCCGCTCGTGCGCTCGGTGGTCGTCCCCATAGACAACGGCGAGCTGGTGTGCGCAAAGCTGTGACCGGCGCGGGGCCGCGCGCCCGCCGGCCGTCCCGCTGGCGCGGCCCCGCGCCGCCCGCCACCCTTTAAATCGCTCGCGCGGGAGGGCGTTCCCGTGGGCGCGACCGCGGCCGGCCTCCTGGATCCCGGCCAGAAGTGCATCAGCCTGGAGACGTTCAGGCGGAGCGGCGCTGCCGTGAGGACCCCCGTGTGGTTCGTGGAGGCCCCGGGGGGCGGCGGCCGGATATACGTGGTGACCCGCCGGTCCACGGGCAAGGTGGGGAGGCTCGCCGCCAACCCCGCGGTGAGGGTCGCCCCGTGCACGGCCCGCGGCAGGATCACCGGCGGCTGGATCGGCGGGGAGGCCTCCGAGGTCGCGGGGGCCGAGGCCGAAGAGGCGGCCAGGCTGCGCAGGAAAAAGTACGGGCTCATGGCGGCGCTGGCGCGGCTGGCCAGCGCGCCGAAGGGCGAGCCGGTGGCGTACCTGGTGCGGCTCGGCGGGCCGCCCGGCGCGCGGCGGGGCTAGTACCCGTACGCGGGATCCAGCCCGCGCTGCACCCCGACCACGTGGGCCAGCGCCTCGGACTCCTCGGGGCCCAGCCTGTGGGCGAACCTGCCCAGCAGCATCTTGGCCTCGCGCGAGGTGGGCAGGGCGTAGAAGACGTCCCCCTCGTTCACCTGCCTCCCGACGGTCACGCCGTGGACGGAGCAGGCGAGCTCGGCCCCCCGCGCGGCGGACTGCACGGTCTTCTTGTCCTCCTGCAGCTGGTGCACCCGCCCCACCCTCCTGCCCCCCGCGTTCATGAACGGGACCTTTTGGCGCAGCGTGCCGGCGTCGACCCGCACGCCGAAGACGGCCGGATCGTTGTTGCGGAACACGAACCCCCTCATGAACGTGAACTTCGCGGGCGGGGTCAGCTCGGCGAACGCCGAGTCCTCCTCGTGCAGCGCGTCCTCCCGCGCCCAGTCCGCGTAGCCGTCTATCAGCCTGTACACGACGCGGTCCGAGAACACGCGGACGCCGGCGTACTCGGCCTCGGTCGCCGCCTCGCCCAGCGTCTTCACGTTGAACGCGAGCACGACGCCCAGGTGCCGGTCGCGCTCCCTGACTGCCGAGGCGCGCACCACGTCCATCTTCGAGACGGGGCCGATGTCGGCCCTCGCCACGGGGATGCCCCGCTCGCCCAGCATCGCGGCCACGGCCTCCAGCGAGCCTATCGTGTCGCACCGCACGGTGACGCCGTCCGTCCCGGCGTCCACGAAGGCCGAGCCCGTCTCGGACTCCACCTCCTTCCTGAGGCGCTCCACGTCCCCGGGGTCCCTGGCTATGCGGACGGTCGAGCCGGGCATCACCCCGGCCAGGTCGGGCGAGGCTATCTTGATGCCGGCGGCCGCGTCCACCGAGTCGACGTGGGAGAACCTGTCCCGGGGATCCCGCATCTCGTCCAGCGGCTTGGGCAGCAGTATGGCCTTGGGCCGGGCGGCCACCACGCCGTCGCGCCTGGCCGCCAGCACCGTGTCCCCGAGGGACAGCGAGCCGTCCACGAGTATGACGTTGGCCGCCGGGCCGATCCCCACCTCGTCGTCGACCTCCAGCACTATGCCGCGCGGCTCCTTGCTGTCCTGGTCCAGCCGCTCCGCCAGGTACTGCTGCGTCAGGCCGACCAGCACGGCGAGCAGCTCCGGTATGCCCGCCCCGCTCCTCGCGCTCATCGGCACTATCGAGACCTCCTTGGCGAAGTCCTTCACGCGGTAGAACGCCTCCGAGGCGTACCCCAGCACCGACAGGGATCCGACGACGTCGTAGATCTTCTGGTCCAGGTCCGCCCTCACCGAGGCGTCCTGCCGCTTCACCGCGTCGGCGAACAGCGCGTCGTCGGAGGCGCGCCAGCCGGAGATCTGGTCCGTCTTGTTGAGCGCGACCACGAACGGCACGCGGCGCCTCTTGAGTATGTCCAGGCTCTCCGTGGTCTGCGGCTGGAGGCCGCGGGCCGCATCCACCACCAGTATGGCGATGTCCGCCGCCGAGCCGCCGCGGGCCCTCAGGTTGGCGAACGCCTCGTGGCCCGGCGTGTCGATGACCAGGACGCCCGGCACCCTGTTCTTGGAGCGGGCCAGCCCCTCGTACAGCGGGCCGCACCTCCTGCGTATGGTCTCCTCCGGCAGGAAGCTGGCCCCTATGTGCTGCGTTATCCCGCCGGCCTCCCTCCCCTGGACGCCCGTCCCGCGTATCCTGTCGAGCAGCGACGTCTTGCCCGAGTCCACGTGGCCGAGCACCGCCACTATCGGCTGCCGTACTGCCAACGCGGCTCACCGGAACGCTATGCTCTCCTCGCGCTCAAAGCTCCGCGCCGAGTCCGACGCGTGTATGACGTTGTCCGTTATGCCGAGGCTCATGTCGCCGCGGATGGAGCCGGGCGCCGCCTCGTACGCCATGGTGGCGCCGACCATCGAGCGCAGGGCCTTCACCGCGTTCCGCCCCTCCACGACGCCGGCCACCGCGGGGCCCGACGCTATGAACGAGGCGAGCTCGCCGAAGAACGGCTTGCCGGCGTGGGGGGCGTAGAACTCCTCGGCCTGCTCCCGCGTGAAGCGGACGACGGCGAGCCTGGCCAGCGAGAAGCCCCTGGCCTCCAGCCTGGATATCACGGCTCCCGCGAGGCCGCGGGCCACGGCATCCGGCTTTATCACGAACAGCGTCCTCTCCGGCTCCACGCGCCCCGCTACCTCCGCCGTATGCCGCCCTTCACGTACCGCTTGGTCCACTTGAACTTGCGCGGATCCCTCTTCAGCTCGGTCATGTTCTTGCGGCACTTCGAGGAGCAGAACCACATCACCGTCCCGTCGTTCTTCGCGAGCATCCGGCCGGAGCCCCTGGCCACGGGGCCGTCGCAAAAGCTGCACTGCTTGGCTGTAAGGCTCATCAGGTTGGACCGCCGGGGCACGCTACTTTATCTTTTTTGCTTCCCTTTCGGTCTCGCGCAGGCGCAGTATGTCGCCCATGCGCACGGAGCCCTTGACGTTCCTGGTGAGTATGCGGCCCCTGTCCGCGCCCTCCATTATCTTGACCCTGACCTGTATGACCTCGCCGGCTATGCCGGTGCGCCCGACCACCTGTATGACCTCGGCCGACGTCACCTCGCGGTCGGCCTCCCCCGCGCTGCTCATTTGCCGTCCGCTGCGCCCCTTGCCTTGGCTATGGATGCCACCACCTGCTCCACCACGTGCTTGGCATCTCCCGAGTCCAGGACGGCCGCCGCGGCCGCCGTTATGTCGATGCCCAGCGCCTTGCCGAGATCCTGCTTGGTGGGGACGAACGCGTACGCGGCGCCCTGCTCGTCGCAGATTATCGGCAGGTGCGCGACGACCTCGGGCGGCTCGACGTCCTCCGCTATCACCACGAGCTTGCTGGTGCCGCGCTCGACGGCTTTCGTGGCCTCGTTGGTGCCCCTCTTGACCTTGCCCGTCTGCACGGCGACCCGCAGGGCCTCGAGTATGGGATTGACCAGGTCCTGCGGCGTCTCGAACTTCACATAGTACGGCTTTGCCGTTCCTCGTCACCCCCGGGGCTCATCCGGTCGACGGCGCGGGGCACGGCCATAAAAACCGTTGCTTGGCGCGCGCCCCGGCCCTGGCCGGAGCCGCGCCCGGCGGCGGGCCGCTCCCCCGCCCGCGCCAGGATCGCGGCGCGCTCACTCGGCCACGAGGCGGCGCACCGCCCCCGCGTACTCTTCCAGGACGGCGTCCAGTTCCCCCCGCGAGCCGGCCTCGGCGTACACCCTGAGCACGGGCTCCGTCCCGCTCTGCCTCACCATGGCCCAGCGGCCCCCCCCCAGCTCCGCGCGGATGCCGTCCGTCGCGTCGGCCCCCGGATGCGCGGCGGCCAGGACGGCCAGGACGCGGGCCGCGTCCCCCGGGGGGCACGGCACCTTGGCCTTGCCGGTGAACGAGGGCGGCAGCGAGCCGGCCAGTCCCGAGAGCGTCTCGCCGGGCGGGGCGGAGGCCAGCATGTGCAGCGCGAGGGCCAGCGCCATCCCGCCGTCCCTCGACGCGCCGTGCGGCCCGTACATGAACCCGCCGTTCTCCTCGAACCCGACGAGCGCCCCCTCGCGGATCATCCTGCGGGAGACCTCCACGCTGCCGACCCTGGTCCTCGCCACCCCGGCGCCGGAGGCGGCGGCGATCCCCTCTATGGCCGATCCCGAGTTGAGGCACGTGACCGCCGTGGAGCCGGGGCTCCTCCCCAGGACGAACCGCGACAGCAGGAGGGCCGAGCGGTCGCCGGTGAGCACGCGCCCCCGCTCGTCGCAGAAGATGCTGCGGTCGCCGTCCCCGTCGAAGGCCACCCCCAGGTCGGCGCCGGAGTAGCGCACCTCGTCGGAGAGCGCGCCGAGGTTGTCCGGCAGCGGCTCGGGGCCCCTCCCCGGAAAGTCCGGCTCGACGTTCCCGTTCACCGCGGTCGACCCGCACCCCAGCGCCCGGCACAGGCGCGGGGCGGCGGCCGCCTGCGCGCCGTTGCCGGCGTCTATGACCACGGAGAGCCCCCTCGCGGCGATCGCGCCCCGGTCGACCCGCGAGGCGATGCCGTCCACGTACAGGCCGATTATGTCCGGGGGGCTCGGCCCGGTCCTCCCCCACGCGCCGCGGTGCGCCCCGCGCCCCCCGCCCGCAAAGTACGCCGCCTCGATGCGCTCCTCGTCCGCGCGCGCGATCTCCACCCCGTCGGGGCCCACCACCTTGAGCCCCGCGTACTCGGGGGGGTTGTGCGACGCGGTGGCCATCACCCCGCCGGCGTACCCGCGGCGCTTCACCGCGTGCTGGAGGCAGGGCGTCGGCACGAGCCCGGCCTGGTCGCAGCCGATCCCGGCGAAGTTGAGCGCCGCGCGCGCGGCCGCCGCGACGGGCGCGCCGGAGCGCCTCCCGTCGTGGCCCACCAGGACGGGGCCGCCCCCGAACAGCGGCGCGGCGCACAGCATCACGTCGTGGACCGTCCCCAGCGTGAGGCCCCCCTCCGCGCCGAAGACGCCGCGTATCCCGTTGGTGCCGAACAGCCTCCCCCCCACGCCGGAGCCCCGCGGCCTGCAATAGATAAATCTGTGATCATCCGCGCGGCGGCGCGGGGGTAGCCTAGCACGGCCAAAGGCGCAGGGCTTAGGACCCTGTCCCCAAGGGGTTCGCGGGTTCGAATCCCGCCCCCCGCATCCAGCCGGCGCGAACGGCGGGATGCGCGCGGGGCGGCCCGCGGCGGCCTTTCGGCCCGCGCGGCGGCCCCCGCCGCCCTTGCCGGCCGGCATCCGCCTAGGATTAATAGGGAACGGGCGGGGCCCCCGCCCGTGGCGGCGACGCTCCTCGGGATAAGCGTGGTGGGCGCCGACGGGGCCGGCATCATCGCCGCGTTCACGAGGTTCGTGTTCCGGCGCGGCGGCAACATCCACTACGCGAGCGAGAACGTGGTGGGGGACCTGTTCGGGATGTACCTGGAGGCCAGGTTCGCCGGCGGGACGGACGTGGGGAAGTTCAGGAAGGGCATGGGCGCCCTGGCCAGAAGGCACCGCATGGAGGTGGCCGTGTACGACAAGACGGGGAGCGACAGGAGGATAGCGGTGCTGGTCACCAGCGAGCCGCACTGCCTGAGGGCCATCCTGGCCGCTAGGAAAAGGCTGCCGGGGACCGTCTCCGTCGTGGTCGGGACGGAGCGCTCCCTGGAGCCGGCGGCCAGGAGGGCCGGCGTGCCGTTCGTGGCCGTCGAGGAGAAGCGGCAGGACGAGGCCGAGAAGAGGCTCCTGTCCGTGTGCCGGGAGAGGTCGATAGACCTCATCGTGCTAGCCAGGTACATGAGGATCCTCACCCCCAACTTCGTCTGGCGGTACCCCAACAGGATCATAAACATACACCCCTCGCTGCTCCCCGCGTTCCCCGGGGCCATCGCGTACGCGCAGGCCTTCGAGAGGGGCACCAAGATAGCGGGGGTCACGGCGCACTACGTCACGGAAAGCCTCGACCAGGGCCCCATAATACTGCAGGACTCGTTCCGCGTGGATCCCGGGACCACCCTGGAGGACATGAAGGCCAGGGGGCGGAAGCTGGAGGCCTCCGCCCTGCTCAGGGCGGTGAGGCTGCACCTCGAGAACAGGCTGGAGGTGCGGTGGAGGAAGGTGCACGTGCTGCCGGGGGCCGCGGGGTGAGCCCCGAGGCCGGCCCGCGCGCGTACGACCCCTGCCTCAGGAGGTGGATAGCCGGCAGGGGCGGGGGGGCCGCCGCGGTCCTCCCCGTCGGCTCCCTCGAGCAGCACGGGGCCCACCTGCCGGTCTCCACCGACTCGGAGATAGCGGCCGAGGTCTCCAGGCGGGTGTGCAGGCGCAACGGCTTCCTGCTGCTGCCCGCGGTGCCGTACGGCGTCTCGTTCGAGCACGCCCCGCTGTTCAACGTCAGCCTGGGCGCGTCCACGCTCCGGCGCGTCGCGCTCGACGCGGCCGCCTCGCTGGCCTCCAACGGGATAGGCGCGCTGTTCGTCGTGAACGGGCACCACGGGAACCGCGGGGCGCTCGCCGGCCTAGACGGGAGGGCGCGGAAGGGGGCGGCCAGGGTCCTGGCCCTGTCCTACTGGCGCTACATGGACGGCCCGTTCGACCACGCGGGCCTGGCCGAGACGTCCCTCATGCTGGCCGCGGGGGGCGCGGCCAGGATGTCCAGGGCCAGGAAGGGCTTCGCGGAGCCGCCCGGGCTGGGCCCGGCGCAGAGGGCGGCCCTGGCCAGAAAGGCCGCCGCCTCGTTCACCTCGGTGGCGGAGAACGGCGTGTGGGGCGACCCCCGGGGTGCCACGGCGCGCAGGGGGGAGCGCCTCCTCCGCGGCGCGGCGGGAAGGATAGGGGAGCGGTGCCGCGCCTGCCTGGCCGAGTGGGGGCGGGCGGCGGCCCGCCAATGAAATTTTAATATAGCAGGAAAGCTCCGCCCCTGCGGGTGTAGCGCGTGTCGGTGGATATGGCCGTAAAGGTCCTTGACGAGAGCATCAACAGGGTGGTGCTCATCAAGCTCAAGGGCAACAAGACGATCCGCGGCAACCTGCTGGGGTTCGATCAGCACATGAACCTCCTGCTGGACTCGTCCGAGGAGATCCCTGAGGGCGAGGGCGAGGCCGAGGACCTTGGCACCATCGTGGTGAGGGGAGACAACGTAGTCATGATATCCCCCCCGCCCGCGTGAGGAGGCGGCCCCGCTGGTAAAGGGCACCACCTCGATGGGAGGCTACACCAAAAAGCACGTCCACATACGGTGCAGGCGGTGCGGCGGCAACTCGTACCACAAGCGCCGCCACCGGTGCTCCAGCTGCGGCTTTCCGGATGCCAAGATCAGGAAGTATTCCTGGATAAAGTGGTACGCCTGATGCAGGAGATCGTCCTGCTGCTCACCGGGCTGGCCGGCGCCGCCTCGGGGGCCGCGTGCGCCGGGCTGCCGCGCCGGCGCAGGAGGGCGGCGCCTTCCGCAGCCGCCCCGTCCGTGCGGGCAAAGGCGCACGCCCTCGTGCTGGAAAAGGAGGCGCTCGCCAAGACCATATCGCGGCTCCACCAGCACGATGCCGGCCTCACCAGGCGGCAAAAAGGCGCGCTCCTGTCCCGGTACCAGGACCAGCTGGGGGCCGTCCTCGCAAAACTGGACAGGATGGAGGAGGCGGGCAGGCACCCCGACCTGGGCCCCTTGGGCGACGGCCTGATCACCCTCATGGACCAGAAACTCTCCTCGCTGGACGGGCGGCTGCACGAGATGTCCGCCAGGATCGCGGCGGCCGCGCCCCGTCCCCCGGCGCCCCGCGCGGCGGCCGCCGCTCCCCCGGCGCCCCGCGCGGCGGCCGCCGAGGCCGCCGCCCCCCCGCCCGCCCCGGCGGCGGCCTCTCCCGCCCCGGCGGCGGCAGCCGCTCCCGCTCCGCCCGCCCCGGCGGCGGCCTCCCCCACTCCGCCCGCCCCTGCCGCCGCGGCGGCCGCTCCCACTCCGCCCGCCCCGGCGCCGACGCCCACTGCCAGGGCGGCGGCCGCGGCAATCGGCAGGCTCAAGGGCAGGCGGAAGGCCCCGCAGCCAGCTCCGGCAGCGGCCGCGTCCGCTGCCTCGCCCCCACTCGCCGCGCAGCAGCTGGCCGCGGCGGCAGCAGCCGAGGCGCCAGACAATGCCGCCGGCACGCCGGTGGAACTCACCACGCTCACCGAGATAACGGGAAAGCGGCCGGAATTTCCCGAGATCTGGGAGGCGGCAGACGCCGGGGCAGACTCGGCCATCCTGGACGCAGGCGGCGCGGAGGCCGCCGTCGTCCCGGCACCGGCACCGGCCCCTGTTGCCCCGGCGCCTGCGCCTGCGCCTGCGCCTGCGCCGGCCCCCGCCGCCCCGGTGCCTGCGCCTGCGCCGGCCCCCGCCGCCCCGGTGCCTGCGCCTGCGCCGGCCCCCGCCGCCCCGGCACCGGCCCCGGCCCCCGCCGCCCCGGCACCGGCCCCGGCCCCCGCCGCCCCGGCACCGGCCCCGGCCCCTGTTGCCCCGGCACCGGCCCCTGTTGCCCCGGCACCGGCACCGGCCCCTGTTGCCCCGGCACCGGCACCGGCCCCTGTTGCCCCGGCACCGGCCCCCGCCGCCCCCCCGCAGGGCGCCGTTCCGCCCGCGGGGGACGACGAGAGACTGGCCGGCTTGGACGATGCCGACATCGACTTCGGCGACGGCGACGACGACGAGCTGGAAAAGATAAAGGCCGACATCGTGAGCACACTCTCGCGGCTGGAGCAGGCAGAGGTGGAGTAGGCCTGCCGGGACCCGACGACGTCTCGGCGCTGACCGCGGACGCGCTCGGCATGGTCCGCGACGGGCAGGTGCTCGGCCTGGGAAGCGGGCGGGCGGCGGCGGCCCTGGTCAGGGCGCTCTCGGCGCGGGTGCGGGCGGAGGGGCTCGCGGTCACCTGCGTGCCCACCTCCCTCCAGATCAAACTGGTGGCGGAGTCGGGAGGCCTGCGGCTGGTGGAGGCGGACCAGGTGGCCGAGATCGACGTGGCGTTCGACGGCGCCGACCAGATAGACCGCGACGGGAACATGGTGAAGGGCGGCGGCGGCGCCCTGCTGAGGGAGGGCATCGTGATCGGGGCCGCAAGGAAGGTCGTGATCATGGCGGGGGCCCAAAAATTCTCCGAGAGGCTGGACGTTCCGGTACCGCTCGAGGTGCACCCGCTGGCCCGGGCCACGGCGTCCAAGGCGGTCTCGGAGGCCGGCGGGCGCCCCGCGCTGCGGCTGCTGGACAGGGGCTACCCCTTCGTGACGGAGAACGGGAACGTCATACTGGACTGCGACTTTGGGGAGGTCGGGGATCCGCGCTCGCTGCGGCGGGATCTGACTGGGATCGCCGGCGCGCTCGAGGCGGGCATCTTCACCAGGGCGCCCGACGTGGCGTACAGGGACGAGGGCGGCGGGCGGTTCGGCGTCATCCGGCGGTAGGGCGCCGGATCGGCCCGATCGCTTTTTTCCGCCGCCGCGGGCGGTCCGGCGCCGCCAGGCCGCGGCGCGGCACACGTAGTCCGCCCCATAACCCAGATTTCGGGCGTGAAAAACTGCCCCGCCGCGGCCGCCGTAGGCGCGATTGTGTGATGGGCTAGGCGCGCGGGAAGTTGCGCCCGGATCCCCGGGAGCGGCTCGAAAAAAGGCGCGTCAGGATACTTGGACAGTGCCGTCCATCCACGGATGGACTATGCAATAGTAGTCGTAGCTGCCCGCCGAGTCGAAGGTCACCTCGAAGGTTTCCCCCCCCATCAGCAGGCTGCTGTCGAACAGGCCGTCGGGGCCCGATTCTACCGTCCCGCTGGTCACGGTGTGCGCTACGGGATCGACGTTGTCCCAGCTCACCGTGTCGCCCGCGGATACGGAGACCTCGGGAGGCAGGTAGCATTCGTCGGTCACTTCGCACCCGGGAACCGATGTGCCTTCTGGGATGGTGACCACTACCGTCTGCGGTCCGGCTTCGGTCATCGTCTCGGCTTCTTCGGTCATCGTCTCGGCTTCTTCGGTCATCGTCTCGGCTTCTTCGGTCATCGTCTCGGCTTCTTCGGTCATTTCCTCAGCCATCTCTTCTTCCGTCATCATCATCATCATCTCTTCTTCCGTCATCATCATCATCATCTCTTCTTCCGTCATCATCATCTCTTCCTCTTCCGTCATCATCATCATCTCTTCTTCTTCCATCTCGGCCATCTCTTCTTCCGTCATCATCATCATCTCTTCCTCTTCCGTCATCATCATCATCTCTTCTTCTTCCATCTCGGCCATCTCTTCTTCCGTCATCATCATCATCTCTTCCTCTTCCGTCATCATCATCATCTCTTCCTCTTCCGTCATCATCATCTCTTCTTCCATCTCGGCCATCTCTTCTTCCGTCATCATCATCATCTCTTCCTCTTCCGTCATTGCCTCGTCGTCTGTCGCCATCTCTTCCGTCATCATCTCGTCTACCGTAGGACTGACATCCACAACCGGAGGCGGGGGAGCGGCGGGGGCGGTAGATCCCTGAAGGTTCTCGCCCATGCTCGCAATTCCCACGCCGAACGCCACGATCGCAATGGTCCACGCCACTGCTGCTTTGTCGACTGTTGCCATTGTGAGGCGCGGGAACATGGAACTATAAATTGTTATAAGCCGCCCGCCGGGCGCGGGCCCCGGCGCCGCCGGTCAGGACGGGCGGACCAGCCTGCCGTGGCCGGGCCGGCCCACCACCTCAAAGTCCTCGGCCACCACGCTGCCCCTCACCAGGGTCTTCACCGGCCAGCCGCGGAGCGTCCTGCCCTCGTACACCGAATAGTCCGAGTAGCCGCCGAGCGCCTCGCTGGACACCTTCCTCTCCATCCTCGTGTCCACCACGGCCACGTCCGCATCCGAGCCGGGATCCAGCGAGCCCTTCGCGGGAGAGAGCGAGAATATGCGCGCCGCCGCCGCGCTGGTCAGGGAGGCCAGGCGCTCCAGCGAGATCCTCCCGCGGTTGACCCCCTCGCTGAGCAGTATGGGCAGGGACGTGCCTATTCCGGGAAACCCGGCCAGCGCGTCCCACACGGTGCTGCCGCCCAGCTTCATGCCGCGGCGGTTGGCCACGTGGTCGGTCCCTATGGTGTCCACCTCGCCCGAGGCCAGCGCCCCCCACACCCGCGCGCCGTCGTCGGCGGACCTGACGGGGGGCATCACCTTGGCCAAGTACCCCTCCTGCTTTTCGTGGGACAGCGACAGGTAGTGCGGGCACGTCTCCACGTGGATCCTCGTCCCCCTGGCCCTCTCCGCCCTGATCTGCGCCAGCGCCGCGGCCGAGCCCACGTGCACCACGTATATGGCGCAGCCGTACCGGCGGGCCAGCTCGGACACCTCCGATATGGCCTTGGCCTCCGACTCGGGGGGCCGGCTGTCCGACCACGCCTTCAGGCCGTCCAGGCCGCCCTCCCGCGCGGCGAGCATCCCGCGGTGGCACGCCCCCTGGTCCTCCGCGTGGACCAGCACGGGGCGCCCGAGGCCGGCGGCCGTCCGCACCACGTCCCGCACCACGTCCGGGCCGACCTCCACCGCGGCCTCGGTCAGGCGCGACGAGCCGGGCGGCATGTCCATGTAGACGCGCCCCTCCCCCGATCCCAGGTTCATGTACAACTTGAACGAGCCTACCCCCATCCCCGCGCAGTACTCCATCTCGGCCGCCTGCCGGCGGTCGAACACGGACGCGTGCACCGCGTAGTCCACGTGGTGCGACGCGGCGCTTGCCCGCAGCTGCTCCCCCAGCGACTCCCTGTACGAGCCGCCGAGCCGCAGCATCCGCATCATGGTGGTCACGCCGCCCAGCGCGGCCGCCCGCGACTCGGTCTCCGCGGCCCTGTCCACCGGGGTGTACACCCCGTAGTGCACGTGCGGGTCTATGACGCCGGGCAGGGAGACCAGCCCCTCCGCGTCGATCCGCCTGTCGCAGGCCGGCACCCCGCTTGCCAGCTCCGCGACCTTCCCCCCGTCGATCACTATGTTCTTCCGCACCGTGCACCTGGGGAGGACGACGCGGGAGCCGACAATCACGCAGTCGACCGTCATGGGCGGCGCCCCCCCCGTCCGGTATTATTCCTTGCTAGGTTCCCGGCCGGCGCGGGGGCGGCGGGGCGGCCCCCGGCGGCTTTTTGGCCCAAATGAAAAAAAGCCGCCCGGGCGCGCCGGGACGGGGCCCCTCCGGCGCGGGAGGGCCGCCGGCGCGGCCGCCGAGGGCTCCGGCGCCCGCGGGTTCCCCGGCGCCCCGCGCGCGCCCGACGCGCCGGCGGCGGGATGCGGCGAGGCGGGCAGTTCGGGGCAGAGGCGGGCGCGGCGATCGACTCCCGCGGGATGCGCCGCCGCGCCAAAAAGCCCGGAGGCTTACTCTTGATCCAACCGGGAACGGAACATTTCTTGATCCGGCCGGGATCGGGGCATTTCCTGCTTCCACTTGGGCAGCTTTGCAAAGCGCGCTGCCGACCTTTCCATCAGTTCCCCCAGCTCGCCCTTCTTGGGTTTTTCTTCCATGGTGCGGGCTGGCAGGGCTTCGGCACAACCTTTCCAGATCGGCATCGCCCGCAGGGGGCCGTTTCCGGCAGTCGCCTCGGGCAGGCTGCCCGCGGCCGCGTCCTCGCACCCCGCGGGGGAGCAGCCCCGGGACGGCGCCGGCGGCATCCCCGTCCGCCTTCCCGCCGGCCGCGTCCCCGCGCCTGCCGCGCAAGTCGGCGCGGCGCCAGGGCGGGCTGCCGGCGAACGGATCGGGATGCGCCCTGCCCGCCCCCGGCCTTCCCGCCGATCGAGCTGGCGTGCGGCGCCCCGGCGCGGCCTTCGGGGCGCGGCGCGGCGAAGGCAGCCCGCCGCATGCGGGAGGCCGCCGCGCGCCTCCCCGGTTCGCCGAGGAATGCGGGGGCGTCCGGCCGCGCGCGGGCCTGCCCTTCGGGGAGATACCGCGCGGGCCGCGGCCCCGGTTGCGGGAAAAGCCGCCCGGGGCGCGCCGCGCGCCCTGCGGAGCCCGGGCCTGGCCGCCCGCCCCCGCCGCGCGCGGGCCCGGGGCCGGGCCTTTTGCCGTGGCGGAGTGCTCCGCGGAAGTCGATCGCCGCGCCGATCTTTTCCCCGGGCAGCCCGGCGCGCCGCATCTCCGCCGCGCCGCCGTCGAGCGCGAACGGCACCCCGACCGCCCCGCCAGGCGCCGCGCGGGACGGCGACAGGCGCATCAGCCCGCACGACGGCATCCCGGTGCCGACCGCGCGGGCCGCGGCCGGCGCGGCCCGCGCGTGGCGTTTGCAGCGTCCGAGAACTCGCGGACGCCGGGGCTTCCGGCCACCATGCCCGCGGTTCGTTCATGCTGATGGGGCGACACTCTGGCGCGTCCAGGGCGGCTTTTTTTCTTGGCGGCCAAAAAGCCGCTGGGGACTGCGCCTTGTTCCTTCTGGCGGTCCGCCCCCGGGCGCCGCGGCCGGCCCCGGCGGCGGGCTCCGCCACCCTCGCGTTGACTGGTTCCCGGCGCAGGATCACGTCCGCTGCCCGGCCGCGGCCGACGGGGCGCCGCCGCGCAGGCGGGCAGCGCGCCGGCGGGCGCGGGAGGCCGGCAAGGCGGGAATTCCGCCACGGCGGGGCCCGCCGGGCGCGCCGCGGGCCGACTTTGCTTCAGATTCTTGTCGGCGGTTGCCAGTAGGCACGCTTAAGGCCCGCCGGTTCGCAACCGCGGCCGTGCACGGCTCGGATGCGGCGCTGATGCGGGGGGGATCGGCGGTTGCAGCCCGGCGGCCCTGGAGGCGGAACGAGCTGGACGCGTCGGGGATGCGCGGCCGGAGCCCGGCGGGCGGAGGGGCGGGACGGCCCGCCCCGCGGCCCGGCGCCGGCCGGCGCTCGATGCGCCCCGGCCCCGCGGCGAACCACGACGCGGGCGCCCCCGGGCGCGCGATGCGCCCGGTGCGCGGATGCGTCGCCGACCGTGCGTTCCCGGCAGATCCCGAACGCCCGCGGCCGCGGGCGCGCCCCCGCGCGGCGCGGAGGCGGGCCCGGCGCGCCGGCGCGCGCGCGGGGCCGCCGAGCGGGGCCCCGAACCTCCGGGAGGAGACCGCGCGGGGCTGCTTCGGCGCGCCCCCCGCGCCCGACGATGCCGCCGGGGATCCCGCCGATCGGCATCCTCGCCCCG
This sequence comes from uncultured Candidatus Cenarchaeum sp., assembly GCA_958295735.1. Lineage (GTDB taxonomy): Archaea > Thermoproteota > Nitrososphaeria > Nitrososphaerales > Nitrosopumilaceae > Cenarchaeum. The sequence continues at coordinate 954,531 of OY282369.1, read as the reverse complement.
CAGGTTTCGGCCGGGCGCCCCGCCCCGCGCCAGAACGGGGCAGGCAGATCGCCGCCCGCCGGCCCCTCCGGCAGCCCCGCGCCGCCGCGGAAAACGCGGGGGGCCCCGACGCGATAACGGACAAGCCGGGGGGGAACTGAACGGCCGCGCCGAGGAACCGCCCCTCCGGCGGCGGCCGCCGCGCGCCGAGGAACCGCCCCTCCGGCGGCGGCCGCCCCGACCCCGGGAACCGCCGCGCGCCGAGGAACCGCCCCTCCGGCGGCGGCCGCCCCGACCCCGGGAACCGCCGCGCGCCGAGGAACCGCCCCTCCGGCGGCGGCCGCCCCGACCCCGGGAACCGCCGCGCGCCGAGGAACCGCCCCTCCGGCGGCGGCCGCCCCGGCCCCGGGAACCGCCGCGCGCCGAGGAACCGCCCCTCCGGCGGCGGCCGCCCCGACCCCGGGAACCGCCGCGCGCCGAGGAACCGCCCCTCCGGCGGCGGCCGCCCCGACCCCGGGAACCGCCGCGCGCCGAGGAACCGCCCCTCCGGCGGCGGCCGCCCCGGCCCCGGGAACCGCCGCGCGCCGAGGAACCGCCCCTCCGGCGGCGGCCGCCCCGACCCCGGGAACCGCCGCGCGCCGAGGAACCGCCCCTCCGGCGGCGGCCGCCCCGACCCCGGGAACCGCCGCGCGCCGAGGAACCGCCCCTCCGGCGGCGGCCGCCCCGACCCCGGGAACCGCCGCGCCCAGAACGACCGCCCCGACCCCGGGAACCGCCGCGCCCAGAACGACCGCCCCGACCCCGGGAACCGCCCCGCCCAGAACGACCGCCCCGACCCCGGCGTTTTCATGTTCTGCGTCGGGATGCTCGGCATCGTGGTAGGCATCCCGTTGATGGCGCGGGGATTAGGCGTGCTGCACGGCACGGTGTCCGGCGAGCCGTGGATCCCCTACGTCTTGGGCGCCGCCGCCCTCATGGCGTGGTCAGCGTGGTTCTTTCACAGGTATCGCGCCGCGATGGTTGCCATATACCTGCCGCTCATGCTGAGCAACAACAACAACAGGTTCGGTAGCAGGCCAGGACGCGGGGCCCCGTCACGTCCCGGCTCCCGCCGCCGAGCCTGATCCGGCCGGGGGGGGGGGGAGGGCGCCGCTTGCGCGGGGCGCGGCGCGCCGGCCTCGGGGCTGAAAAAGGCCAAGAAGCGGATCAGCGCGTGCGACGGCCGCAAGCCGGATGGCGAGGCGCGCGATGCCGATCGGGCCGTTCCGCGAGGATAACGGCGCGCGATGCCGATCGGGCCGTTCCGCGAGGATAACGGCGCGCGATGCCGATCGGGCCGTTCCGCGAGGATAACGGCGCGCGATGCCGATCGGGCCGTTCCGCGAGGATAACGGCGCGCGTGGTAACGATTGCGAGCAGGGAAAGGCTGGCCCTCCCGTCTGGCGCGAGGGGGCGCCGCGCCCGCCTTTCAGCGCGCGAATGCCGCGGGTCCGCCGGGCATCCGAAGAAGGATCGGCCCCCCGGCGAGCTCCTCCCGCTGCAGGGCACCGGGAAGATCGAGGCCGCCCGCATCCCGGCCGCGCGCGCCGCGCGCGCCGCGCGCGGCAGGATCGGCAGGGCGGGGGGGGGGGGGGGCCGGTCCCGCGCGCGCGGGAATCGAGCTGCCCGGGCGCGCGATCGCCTGCGCTGAAAAAGCCCCGCCGGACGGGCTCGCCGGACGGGCCCGCCGCCCCAAGATCGCGCCGACCGCGACCCCCGACGGCCGCGCCGCCGCCGACGCGCCGGAGCATCGCGGAACGCGCGAATGAAAACGCCGCGCGCGCGGATCGGCGAGGCCCCAAGATCGACGGAAAGCGGGGGCGCGCCCGACCGCCCCTTGAAGAACGCAGCGCGCCCGCGCCGGGGGCGCGCTTCCCGGAGCTGAAGGGCGGGCCGGCGACGACCGGCAAGTGCCCGGGGCGCGGGGGCATCGGCGCGGGGCGGGCCCGCCCCACCCGCCCGCCGCGCCCGCGCCGCGCGCGCGGGAGGAAAGGATTCGGGCGCGGCGGACGAGCCCGCGATCGGGAAGCCGGAGGAGCAGGGGCGCGGGATCGCGGGGCGCGGGCAGGGGCGCGGGATCGCGGGGCGCGGGCAGGGGCGCGGGATCGCGGGGCTCCCGCAGGCGCGCCGCCTGCCGGATGCGGGACGGAACGGGCCTGTAGGCGCGCGGCCCCCGCCGGCGCGGCCCTCGCCGCCCGGGGCGGGCCCGCTTCCGGTCGCGGCCGGGCGGCGGACGCGGGCACGCGCTTCCCGGCAAGGGAGGCGCCCTCCCCCGGGCGAGGGCGGCCCCCCGCCCCCCGGATCCGGCGGCCGCCCCGACAATGATTAATAGTGAGAGTCCGGCGGTCGGGCGGGGCCGGTGGTTTAGTGGTATAACGCTGCGTTCGCAACGCAGAAGTCGGGGGTTCAATTCCCCTCCGGTCCACCAAGCATCCTTCCGGCGGCCTCCCGCGGGCGCGGGGCCCTTCCGGCCGTGCGCCGCGTACACACTTACCTCCCCCCCCCCTCCCGCCGCGACTTGGCCGCCCGGGCGGGCCCGCGCGCCGCGCAAGCTTAGGCTGGCCTAAGGGTCGATTTGTATAATTGTGGCGAGTTTGGGCCTGCCGGCATGGCGGAATCCGGGGTGGCGCTGTTGCGCAAGGAACTGGCGGCCGCGTTAGAAAAGATCGCCGGGCTGGAAGCCGAGGCCGCGGAGCGGGCGGCCGAGATCGCGATGCTGAAGGCCAAGTCCACGGAGCAGGCGCTGCTGCGCAAGGAACTTGCGGCCTCGCTCGAAAAGATCGCCGGGCTGGAAGCCGAGGCCGCGGAGCGGGCGGCCGAGATCGCGATGCTGAAGGCCAAGTCCACGGAGCAGGCGCTGCTGCGCAAGGAACTGGCGGCCGCGTTGGAAAAGATCGCCGGGCTGGAAGCCGAGAACGCCGGGCTGAAGGCCAAGGCCGCCGAGCAGGCGGTCAGGCTTGCCGTGTGCGACGGCCCGAACGCGCCCTCGTCGTCCCTCACCACGTACGGCCCCCGGCGGAACGCCTGGCGCAAGGAGCGGGGCTACAAGGGGAGCGACGGGGCCGGGAGCGACGGCAAGCCCGCTCCGGACGGCGGCGCCCCGCGCAAGATGGGCCCGCCCCAAGGGCACAAGGGCGTCTCGCACTGCAACAAGCCCGAGTTCACCATGAAGTGCGGGATCCTGACGTGCCCCGTGTGCTGCGGCCCCCTGGAGAAGTTCGACAGGTGGCGAAAGCTGGTCAACGACTTCGATCAGTTCTGGCGCGTGGTCACCGCGATGATCGAGGTGGAGACGGGCTGGTGCGGCAAGTGCGAGAAGTACTACGAGGCCCAGGCGCCGTTTCCGAAGGGCACCTCGTGCGGCCCGAGGGCGCTCGGCCTCATAATGGCGCTGTTCGAGATGGGCTGCACGGACGCGAGGATCGCCGGCTTTATCGAGTCCACGTTCTACTTCCGCATCTCGGAGGCGGCCGTGGCGAAGGCCCGGAGGGCCATGGCGGGCGCGTCGAAGAAGCAGCTGGAGGAGATCAAGTGGGCGTTCAGCGAGAGCATGTTCGTGCACATGGACGAGACCGGGTTCAAGATCGGCGTGCTGGGCAAGACCGGCTACGTCTGGGTGGCCGTCGTGGGCAACGCCGTGTGGGTGCACTTCGCGCCCACCCGGGGGGCGGCGGTCCTGAGGGAGCACTTCGGCTGGCTGTCCCGCAGGGCGGTGGTGGCCGACGGGCTGCCGGCGTACCGCGCGTGGTTCCAGCATCTGCAGAGATGCTGCAGGCACCTGCTCGCCAAGGGCGAGGCCGTCGCCGTGGACGGCGACCCGGGGGACGAGGCGAGGCACGACTGGATGCAGGGGTACTACCACAAGATACGCGGCATCAAGACGCTGGCGCCGTTCACCGTGACGTACCTGGCCAAGGAGTTCCACGACGCCGTGTCGGCGTACCCCGACGGCAAGCTGAAGACGCACCTCGCCAACGCCGAGCCGCACGTGCTCACGTTCATGGGATTCCGCGGCATGCCGCCCCACAACAACCCCGCCGAGCTCGCCATACGCGACCTCATAGTGACGCAGCGCAATGCGCACCACAAGATCTCCACGCCGGAGGGGCGCAAGGCGTTCTCCGAGCTGGTCACGATCGGGGGCACCGCCCGCATGAACGGCATGTTCCCGGGCAGGGCCTTCACCGAGATCGCCCGCAATCGCGACTGGAAAATGTTCGACCCCGGCCCGTGGGCCGGGCCCGACTGGTGCGTCTTCGATGACCCCGCATCCGGGCTGGTGCGCCCGCCCGGCTCCGCGGCGGGGCGGGCGCCGGCTCCGGCAGCGGCGTCCGCCTGACCGGCCCCAACGGATCTGCCGGGCGCGCGCGGGCGGCGTCAGCCCGCGTCAGGCATCGGGACGGAGCGCCGTACCGGGGCGGCCGCGCGCCGAAAATGCCCCGAACCCTGCCGCGATCGCGCGGCGCGCGCCGATCGGGGCAGCCCGGGCGCGCGGGGGGCGGCGCCCGCCCGCCGAAGGATCCCCGCTCCGGCCGCGATCGCGCGGCGCGCGCCGATCGGGGCAGCCCGGGCGCGCGGGGGGCGCCGGGAGGGGGGGGGGGAGGTAAGTGTGTACTGCGCCGCCGCCACTAGGACTATATACGCAGCGGGCCCCATGCCGCCATGAAGGTCTTTGACGGGAGAAAGGCCGCCGAGGACTACATGGCCGCGCACACGCTGACGTTTTCCACGCCCGACCTCACCCTGAAGCGGTTCGCGTTCTGGCTGGGGGACATGGTGCCGGGCCCCGGCGGCAAGGAGGACGCGGTGCCGAGGATGTACACGTACGTGGAAGAGAAGGACTTTGCGCCCGCCAGCATAGTGGACGAGGACAACTACACCCCGTCGGGCGCCGTCCGGCAGACCGCGCTGTACGGCAGCGCGGCCGCGGAGCCGGAAGGCGATGCAAAATTCTGCCCCGAGTGCGGGACCAGGATCTCGCGGGCGGCCAAGTTCTGCACCGGCTGCGGAACGGTGCAGGACTAGGATCCCGCGGGCGGCCGCAGCGCGGGACCGGGCCGGCAGCGCGCTTGAAATCGCCCGGCCGGCAGCGCGCTTGAAATCGCCCGGCCGGCAGCGCGCTTGAAATCGCCCGGCCGGCAGCGCGCTTGAAATCGCCCGGCCGGCAGGATCGGCGGTCCGCGGGCGGGGGCGGCAGGATCGGCGGTCCGCGGGCGGGGAGATCTCAGGCCGTTCCCGAGGAGACGTTGATGTCGGACGCCTCGGCAGGATCGGCGGTCCGCGGGCGGGGAGATCTCAGGCCCTGCCGCCGCAGCGCGTGCAGAACTTTGCGTTCTGCTTCAGCGGGGCGCCGCACGCGGTGCAGCCGCCGCCGGCCTGCCCGGGCGGCGCCCCGCCGACCAGCGACGGGTCGGGGGACGGGAGGGTTCCCGGCCGGCCGAACCCCTGCCCCGCCGAGACTATGCTGGGCGGGGCGCCCACCGGCGCGTCGGCGGTGCCCGCGCGGGGCGGCATCTGCATCCCCGCGGCGCCGGGGCCGGCCCCCATTCCCGGCATCAGGCCGGGCGAGTGGGTCATGCCCGGCGCCTGCCCTCCGGCCGCCTTGTCCAGGGACTTTTTCATTTCCAGTATGACCTTTATCGCCAGGAACTCCAAGGCCGAGTACGCCACGGTATAGTCTCCGAGCTTCGCGAAGAACTCCTTGTCCGACAGCTTGCCGCCCTTGTACAGGTTGTTGGCATCCAGAAAGCCCTCGTAGTACCCCTGCGACTCGTTGAACAGGCCCTCCAGCTTTTCGGTCAGCAGGTTTAGCGTGTCCACCTCGCCGAGCGACATGCGCCGCAACCGCAAAGCTGCATTATATAGTTTCACGGGCGCGGCCCGTGCAGACTTGCGTCCATCGTGATCTGGGCGTGAGATCATGAGGTGGCTTGTCGCTGCTGGGCGCGGTTTCTGTTTGGACGCAAGTCTGCGCCGCGGCCCCCGTCCGCGCTCCCCGGACCGGCGGCCCCCGCGTTCCGGCCGCGGCCGCGGCGCGGGGAAAAAGCCGCGCCGCCCCGGATCCCGGAGGCGCCCCCTCCGCGGATCCGCCTCCCGCCGCGCGCTCCCCGGGGCCGGCGCCTCCCGCCCGTTCTCCGGATGCAAAGCCGGGGGCCGCCGCGGCCTTTTTGCGGCGGGCGGGCCGGCGGCCCGTCCCCTCCCGCCCGCTTCACGGCCCGCGCACCGCCGTTTCCACTCCACGCACGCCCGCGCCCCCGGCCCGCCGCGGATCGATCGGCGGGAGTGCTTTCGCGCCCCCGATGCGCCCCGAACAGGAAAAAAGCAAATATGCTATAGTGCGCGCAGCTTCCGCATGGACGCCACCATGGGCATACTCTCGGCCGTGTCCATCGCGAACATGGCGGTCCTGGTGGTGATGATGGTCAACTTTGGGAGGATGTATTCCAAGACGCGGGCGCAGATTCCGCTGGGCCTGGTAGTGGTGGCAGGGATGCTGTTCCTGCACAACGCGATAGCCTCCACGGCGTACTTTTCCATGGACATGCACTTTTCGCACGAGATATTCCCGTACATGCTGGGGGTGGGCATCGCGGAACTGGCCGGCCTGATCCTGTTCCTCAAGATATCGATGGACTAGGCCGCGCGCCGGCCGGCGCGGGCTGCCGCGGATCGGGGTTGCGCGTCCGACGCCCCCCCCGGCCGGCGGAAAAAAACTGCTCCGGCGCCGCCGCAAAAGGCGCGGGCGCGCCGCCCGGGATGCCGCGCCGCCCCGGATGAGGGGGCCCCGAGAAAAAACGCGCGGCGTCCAAAAGCCGCCCGGCGGCCCCGGCGGGAACCGGCGCGCGGCCACCGCGGCGATCGGGGCGGGGGAGGGCCCGCGCCGCGGGCGCGAGAAAACGCCCGGGGCGCGGCCGCCGCTTGCGGGCGGCGCCCCGCCCGGCAACGCGCGCCGCCGCCGCGCCGCGCGGCCGCGGGAATCCCGCGTGCGCCCGGCGACTCGTTCCGCTTCCGCGTCCCGGCGGCGGCCGCGCCGGGGCCTGCGGGGCCGGGCCCGGATCGGTTTATTTGCGCCGCCCGCGGGCGCCCCGCATGGGCCCGCGGCGCGAAGGACTCCCGGGGGCCCGCGGGAGCGCGCCGGCGCGGATGCCCGGCGCCGGCGCCGGGGCGGGGGGAATCCCGTGATGCTCAGCGTATACGTGGACGGCAGCGGGGGGCCGAACTCGGGGTTCGGCTATTACGTGAGGGAGACCGGAAAATCGTTCTACGAAAAGAGGCGCGGCATAACCAACAACCAGGCAGAATACCTGGCGATCATAGCGGCGCTCGAGGACCTGGCCGGCGCGGAGGGGGCGCCGGCGGCCGGCGGGATCACGATATTCAGCGACTCGAGGAACGCCGTGTGCCAGCTGAACCACGAGTTCGCGATAAACAGCCCCGCGCTGCGGGACCTGGCCAGGCGCGCCTGGCCCCTCATCGCGGCCTCCGGGGCGCGCCTGGCCTGGATCCCGCGGGGCGAGAACCCGGCGGGGCGGATGCTCGGCAGCTGACGGGCCGGCGGCGGAACGCGGCCTGGCCCCCCGCCGGCGCGGGGCCCGCCTTATCCGATCCGGTTACTTTATTACGGAAAATCCGGCGGGTGGGGCGAGCGCCTTGGCCGGTTCGGTATTCCTGTCGCCCCGGTCGATAGCGGTGATCGGCGCCTCGGACAAGCCGGGCAGCGTGGGCCGCACCATCACGTCCAACATAGTGGGGGGCTTCAAGGGGGCGGTCTACCCGGTCAGCCCCACCAGGCCGGAGGTCTTTGGCAGGAAGGCCTACAAGTCCGTCCTGGACGTGCCCGGGCGCGTCGATCTGGCGGTCATTGTGATAAAGAACACGCTGGTCCCCGGCGTGCTGGAGGAGTGCGGCAGGAAGGGCGTGGGGGGCGCCGTGATAATAACGGCGGGGTTCAAGGAGGTCGGGGAGGAGGGCGCCGAGCTGGAGCGGCGCGTGGCGGAGACGGCGGCGCGCCACGGGATGGACGTCATCGGGCCCAACTGCCTCGGCGTGATGAACCTGGACCCGCGCACCATGATGAACTCGACCTTCCTCAAGGTCACCCCAAAGTCCGGCCACATCGCCCTCGTCTCCCAGAGCGGGGCCATATGCGCGGCGCTGTGCGAGGACGCCAGCGCGCAGGGGATCGGCTTCTCGGCGGTGGTCAGCATGGGCAACAAGGCGGCCATGGGCGAGACCGAGGTGCTGAAGATCCTGGCGGCCCACCGGCAGACGCGCGTGATAGTCATGTACCTGGAGGACATGGGGGACGGCCAGGAGTTCCTCAGGGCGGCCCGCGACACCACCCGCAGGCTGAAGAAGCCCATAATAGTGCTAAAGTCGGGCAGGAGCCCCGAGGGCGCGAAGGCGGCAATGTCGCACACGGGCGCCCTGATGGGCTCCGACGCGACCTACGACGCGCTCCTCCGGCAGTCCGGAGCCATACGGGTCGACACCATGGAAGAACTGTTCGACTACGCCACGGCGTTCTCCAAGCAGCCGTTGCCGAGCCGCGGCCTGGCCATCGTCTCCAACGCCGGGGGCCCGGCGATCATCTCCACGGACGCCTGCTCCAAGGCCGGGATAAGGCTGGCCGACATACGCAGCATCGCGGCGGGGATAGACGCCGTGATACCGCCGTGGGGGAGCTCGCGCAACCCCGTGGACATCGTGGGGGACGCCGACCACGAGCGGTTCCGCGGGGTGCTGGACCGCGTCCTCGGCCACCGGGACGTCGGCTCGGTCATAACGATGTGCACCCCGTCGGGCACGCTGGACTACGACGGCCTCGCCGGGGTGATAGTGGAGGCGTCCAGGAAGCACCCGCGCAAGACCATGCTGGCCAGCCTGATGGGCCTCGACGAGGGCGTCTCCAACCGCCGCATACTGGCCGACGGCGGGATCCCGTACTACACCTACGCGGAGGGGGCCATACGGGCCCTGGGCGCCATGCTGAGGTTCTCGGAATGGGCCCGCTCCGAGCCGGGGACGGTGCGGCGGTTCCGCGTCCGCAGGTCGGAGGCCGCCGGGATAATCCGCGCCGCCCTGTCCGAGGGGCGCGCCGCCCTGACCGAGGAGGAGGGGATCCGCGTCCTGTCCGCCTACGGCCTCCCGCTGCCGGCCAGCAGGGCGGCGGCCGACGCGGACGGGGCAGTCAGGGCCGCCGAGGCCATCGGGTATCCCGTGGTGGTCAAGGTCGTGTCGCCGCAGATAACGCACAAGTCGGACGCCGGCGGGGTCGCCGTGAACCTGGCCGATGCCGGGGCCGTCAGGGCCGCGTTCGGGCGGGTGACGGCCAGCGCCAGAAAATACGACCCGTCGGCGCGCGTGGACGGGGTGCTGGTAGTGGAAATGGTGCGGGGCGGCAGGGAGATGATAGCCGGCTGCAAGAGGGAGCCCGGGATGGGCCCCGTCCTCATGCTGGGGGCCGGCGGCATATACGTGGAGGTCCTCAAGGACGTCTCGTTCAGGCTCGCCCCGATAACGGGGGAGGAGGCGGGGCAGATGGTCTCCGAGCTCCGCACCGGGAGGATACTCGAGGGGGCCAGAGAGCAGGCGCCGTCCGACGTGGGGGCGCTCACCGAGTGCATGCAGCGGCTCTCGCAGCTGGCATCCGACTTTGGGGAGATAGCCGAGCTCGACATGAACCCCGTGGTCGTGCTGGAGAAGGGCTGCCGCGTGCTGGATGTCCGCATCGGCCTGTCGGCGCCGGGCGCGAGATCTTAGGATCGCCTAACCGCGGGCCGGCGCGATATAGAATTTTTATAGAACCGCGCGGGGGTCCGCGCATGCCGATAAGGACCGGGCAGGAGTACATCGACAGCCTCCGCGGCAGGAAGCTCAAGGTGTACCTGTTCGGCGAGCTCGTGCGGGACTGCGTCGACCACCCGATAATACGGCCGTCCATAAACGCCGTGGCCGAGACGTACGACCTGGCCGAGAGCGAGGCGGGCCTGGCCACGGCCCGCTCGCCGCTGACCGGCGCCCCCGTCAACCGCTTCCTGCACATAGCCGAGAGCGCGCAGGACCTCGTGCTGCAGAACAAGATGCAGCGCAGGCTGGGCCAGAAGACCGGCACGTGCTTCCAGCGGTGCGTCGGGATGGACGCGCTGAACTCGCTCCACTCCACCACCTTCGAGATCGACGAAAAGCACGGCACCAACTACCACGGGCGCCTGCTCGACTTCATACGCGCGGTCCAGGAGGAGAACCAAGTGATAGGCGGCGCCATGACCGACCCGAAGGGCGACCGCAGCAAGGGCCCCTCCGAGCAGGCCGACCCCGACCTGTTCACCCACGTCGTGGAGCGGGACGAAAAGGGCGTGTACGTCTCCGGGGCCAAGGCGCACCAGACCGGCTGCCTCAACTCGCACTGGATAGTGATAATGCCGACGATGCGCCTCACCGAGAACGACCGGGACTGGGCCGTCGTGGGCGCCTTCCCCGCCGATGCCGAGGGCCTCACGTACGTGTACGGGAGGCAGTCCTGCGACACGCGCAGCATGGAGGAGGGGGACATCGACGCGGGCAACGCAAAGTACGGCGGCCAAGAGGCGCTGATAATACTGGACCGCGTCTTCATACCGTGGGAGCGCGTCTTCATGCTCGGGGAGTACGAGTTCGCCTCCATGCTGGTGGAGCGCTTCACCTGCTACCACCGCCGCAGCTACGTCTGCAAGACGGGGCTGGGCGACGTCCTGATCGGCGCGGCCGGGGCGATAGCCGACTACAACGGCGTCCCGGGGGCCTCCCACATACGGGACAAGCTGGTGGAGATGACCCACCTCAACGAGACCATATACGCGGCCGGGGTGGCCTCCTCGCACCAGGCCCACGGGCTGAAGTCGGGGGCGTTCATAAACGACGACATGCTGGCCCAGGTCTGCAAGCACAACGTGACGCGCTTCCCGTACGAGATAGGCCGCCTGGCGCAGGACATAGCCGGCGGCCTGGTAGTGACCCTCCCCTCGGAGCGCGACTTTAGGCACCCCGAGGCCGGCCCGCTCCTCCGCAAGTACCTGGCCGGCAGGAAGGGCGTCGACGTGGAGAACCGCATGAGGATCCTGCGCCTCATAGAAAACATGACCATGGGGCGCAACGCGGTCGGCTACCTCACCGAGTCCATGCACGGCGCCGGCTCGCCGCAGGCGCAGCGCATACAGATCCAGCGGCAGATGCAGCTCGGGTACAAGAAGAACCTGGCCAAGAACCTGGCGGGCGTGCGCGGCGACGAGGGCCAGGACTCCCCGCCCGCGGAGCCGTCCGAGTACTTTAAGCGCGTCTTCGGGGTCGGGGACGGCGGCCGCTAGCGCCTTCCGGGACGGCGGCCGCCAGCGCCTTCCGGGACGGCGGCCGCCAGCGCCTTCCGGGACGGCGGCCGCCAGCGCCTTCCGGGACGGCGGCCGCCAGCGCCTTCCGGGACGGCGGCCGCCAGCGCCTTCCGGGACGGCGGCCGCCAGCGCCTTCCGGGACGGCGGCCGCCAGCGCCTTCCGGGACGGCGGCCGCCAGCGCCTTCCGGGACGGCGGCCGCCAGCGCCTTCCGGGACGGCGGCCGCCAGCGCCTTCCGGGACGGCGGCCGCCAGCGCCTTCCGGGACGGCGGCCGCCAGCGCCTTCCGGGACGGCGGCCGCCAGCGCCTTCCGGGACGGCGGCCGCCAGCGCCTTCCGGGACGGCGGCCGCCAGCGCCTTCCGGGACGGCGGCCGCCAGCGCCTTCCGGGACGGCGGCCGCCAGCGCCTTCCGGGACGGCGGCCGCCAGCGCCTTCCGGGACGGCGGCCGCCAGCGCCTTCCGGGACGGCGGCCGCCAGCGCCTTCCGGGACGGCGGCCGCCAGCGCCTTCCGGGACGGCGGCCGCCAGCGCCTTCCGGGACGGCGGCCGCCAGCGCCTTCCGGGACGGCGGCCGCCAGCGCCTTCCGGGACGGCGGCCGCCAGCGCCTTCCGGGACGGCGGCCGCCAGCGCCTTCCGGGACGGCGGCCGCCAGCGCCTTCCGGGACGGCGGCCGCCAGCGCCTCGGAGGCCGGGCGCGGCTAGGCGGGTTTTCGCTGCGGCGCCTGCGCCGATTCGGTAGCGCCCCGCCGCGGGGACCTCCCGGCACCGCTCCCCCGCGGCTCGTCGGCACCCCGCGGCTCGTCGGCACCCCGCGGCTCGTCGGCACCCCGCGGCTCGTCGGCACCCCGCGGCTCGTCGGCACCCCGCGGCTCGTCGGCACCCCGCCCGGCCTCCTCCTCGCCGCCCCCCGCCCGCTCCCTCTTGCCGTACACGTGCCGGAACACCATCACCCCCACGATTATCGCTATTATGATGTAGTTGACGGGAGGCGTCAGGATCCTCGTGATGTAGCCGACGTGCGGGATCGCGTACACCACCTGCCCGATGTACTCGTCCGCGGTGATGGGAAAGTCCGTGCCCGGTATGGACGACGGGTTGGCGTCCCCCCTCGTCCTCAGCGTCCTGGGATCGTCGTCGACGATCGCGACGACACGGTGCACGATCACCCTCTCGCGGTCGCTCGGCCTGTCGAACACGATGATGTCGCCTATCTCCACCTCCTCCAGCCCCGTGTTCCCGTTGACCACCAGTATGTCGAACACCTCCAGCTCCGGCACCATGCTGCCGCTCGACACCACGTAGAACGGGTTCTGCGTGCCGAAGGCCGCCTGCAGGCTCAGCCACGCGGCCGCCAGCCCGATCACCACTATCACGACGTCGCGCGCGAACCCGCGCGGGATCCACCTGGAGGCCAAACCACGCCTCCGGCATGCGGTCAGCAGATAAATCTTGCCGAGCCGGAACGCGAGGATCCGCGGCAGACCCTAGCCCGCGCCGGGAACAGTCAGATCTTGCCGCCGCACTGCTCGCAGAACTTGGCTTCCGCGCCGTTCTCGAAGCCGCAGGCGCCGCACTTTCCGGCCTGCTGCTCCGCGGGTTGCGCGGAATCCCCGCCTCTTTCGCCGAGCAGTATGATCTCGCCCACCGTCCTGATCCTGCCCCATTCCACGATGCCGTCACGCCCGTCGGCGGCTTCCACTACCAGCACGATTCCGCGCCCCTTGGCGACGCCCACATGCTTCACCCTTCCGGCGCTCATCCCGTTCTCGTCAAATACGGACAGGCCCACGATCGGCATGATCGGGGACTGCGCGGCATCCGAGGATCCGTCGGCGGTTCCCTGCGGCTCGGGTTGCGCCTGGGGCTGCGGGGGAGGGGGCGCCTGGGGCTCGGGCTGCGGGGGAGGGGGCGCCTGGGGCTCGGGCTGCGGGGGCGGGGGAGGGGGCGCCTGGGGCTCGGGCTGCGGGGGCGGGGGAGGGGGCGCCTGGGGCTCGGGCTGAGGCTGCGGCTCGGGCTGCGGGGGCGCCTGCGCCTGCGGCTCGGGAGGCGGGGGCGCGTACTGGGCCACGGCGTCCGTCTGGCCCCGCGCCGCGCCGGCCTGCGGCTCGGCGGGCACCGCCTTTCCCACGTCCGAGTCCTCGTCGATCTTGCTGAACTCCCTGTATTCCGCCATCGTCGTGTTGCACTTGGCGCAGACGTACTGGCCCTTCTCCACGAGGACCAGGTTTTCGGCCACCCTCTCGTTGGGGCTGTCGTACTCGATCTTGGGGGGCCCGTCGTGGCCGGACTCGCAGGTGTTGCAGTAGTACCTTGAGATGGCGGCCGCGTCAAGCCTCCCTATGGGGGCCAGGAACAGGTCGGGCCCCCCCAGGTTGCCCTTCCTCTGCTGCTCGTCGTCCACGGTGGCCATCACGTACCCCCCGGAACCGCGGAGCTTCTTGATCCTCTGTTCCGAGCTCACGTCGCGCGATCAGCGGCGCGGGCATTTAAGTCGTTCTAGTCGGGCCCCGCGCGGGCCGGCGGCCCCCGCCGGGCGCGAATCCGGGCCGGCGGGAACGCGCCCGCGGCCGGCGGCCCCCGCTACGCGGCGAGTTTTTCAGAGCCGTCCATCTCTTCCGTGACGAAGATGCGGTACCAGACCTCCAGCGCGAGCAGCCCGAGGAACTTGTTGACGTACCGCAGGTCCGGCGCGCTCCCCGCGGTGAGCGCCAGGCGCCGCTTGATCCAGTCCCCGCTTATCCAGCCGTCCCGCACCGTCCTGGAGCCGTCCATGTAGTGGTCGAACAGGCGCCGCCCGTGCGACGCCCACAGCGTCGCGGTGTCCACGGAAAAGCCCTGCTTGCGCTGCGGCATGAGGCCGCGCTTGAGGTGGCGCCTGAGGATGTGCCTGAGCGGCAGCTTGCCCGTGTTCGAGGCGCGGCTGTACTTCACGGCGCTGGGCAGGCGGGTGGCCGACCAGACCAGCTCCTCGTTCATGAGCGGGGCCACCGCCCTGATGCCGAAGTGCTTGTGGATCCTCCTCCCGACGGGCGCAAAGTTGTAGAGGAGCTTGCCGTTGAGGTCGGCCAGGAGCACCTGGTCGATGGGCGGCAGCGCGTTGTCAAAGTACGGCATCACGATGGAGTAGATCTGCCCCCACTCGAAGCCGGCCCTGCGGCCGAACAGGTCCTTCTGGTCGGGCACCCAGTCCCTCTCGTGGCAGGCCATGTACAGCCTCGCCTTCTGCGCGGGGCCCATGCTCCTGGAGAGCCGCGACAGGAACCTCTCGTACCGGAACGTGTAGCCGGCGAAGGCCTCGTCCCCGCCGTCCCCCGTCAGGAGCGTCTTGGACGTGCGGGCCGCCTCCTTCGCGACGTAGTACCAGTGCGTGTCCCAGAAGGGCATGCGCACGGCGCGTATGGCGCGGGGCATCTCCTCCAGCATGTTGTCCACGTGCAGGATGCGGTGGGTCGCGCCGCAGTGCTCGGCTATGGCCCTGGCGGCCGCGGTCTCGTCGACGCTTCCGGGAAAGCTGGCCGAGACTGCCTCGATCTCGACGTCCGGCGCGGCCTTGCGGGCGAGCGCGGCGACCAGCGCCGAGTCGACCCCGCCGCTGAGGGCCACGCACGCGCTGCCGCGGCCGTCCAGCCCCCTGCGCGCGTAGTCCTTGACCATCCACTCGATGCGGTCCACGTGGCCCCCGGCGAACCCGGGCTCAAAGTCGGCCGGGACGGCCCTCCTCCTCCCGCGCCCCCGCCTGACCATCGACGGGTGGCACCTGAGCGTGAGGATCTCCTTGGCCATGGTGAGGCGCCCCCGCTCCCGCAGCTCCTCCGATCCCTCCGGGCCGCCCTCCATCGCGGCCGCCGGGCCGTATAGAGATTTAAAGGTGCGCCGGTGCGCCGTCCCGTGCGGTACGCTGTCACCGGCGGGATGGGGTTCATCGGGAGCCGCATAGTGCTGGATCTCCTCGGGCGGGGGCACGACGTGGCGGTGGTGGACAGCCTGCACAAGGGGCGGGCCGCCTCGCTCGACGGGATGGAGGGGAGGTTCGAGTTCGCGCGGGCGGACATACTGGACGGGCCAGCCCTGCGGGACGCGCTGCGGGGCGCCGACGGCGTGTTCCACCAGGCGGCGCTGACCTCCGTCCCCGAGTCGTTCGCCGAGCCGGAGCGGTACAGGAGGGTCAACGTGGAGGGCACGAGGCGCGTGCTGGAGGCGGCGGGGGACGCGGGGGCCAAGGTGGTGTACGCGAGCACCTCCAGCGTGTACGGGAACGTCAAGGCCAGGGGGCCCGTGGGGGAGGATGCGGCGAAGCGCCCGGCCAACCCGTACGGCGAGACCAAGCTGGAGTGCGAGAGGCTGGCCGCGGGGCTCCACCGGGAGGCGGGGCTGCGGGTGATCGGGCTGCGGTACTTCAACGTGTACGGGGCGGGGCAGACGGGCGGGTACGCCGGGGTGGTGACCCGGTTCCTGGGCCGCCTGGCCGCCGGCAGGCCGCCGGTGGTGGCCGGCGACGGCTCGCAGGCGCGCGACTTTGTGCACGTCGACGACGTGGCAGCGGCGAACCGCATGGCCATGGAGAGCGGCGCGGACCACGCGTTCCTCAACGTGGGCACGGGGGTGCCCACCACCATATCGGAGCTGGCGCGGGCGATGATCCGGCTCTCCGGCATGCGGGCGGACCCCGAGTTCGCCGAGCTGCCGGAGGGCGACGTGGCGTGGAGCCAAGCCGACACCTCGCTGGCCAGCAGCGCCATAGGGTGGTCGTACTCCACGGGCCTGGAGGAGGGCTTGGCCGCCCTCGTTCCACGGCGCGGGCGGCCCGGGGCGTAGCCCCGCCGGGACGGCGGCGGGCCCGGGGCGCGGGAACGGGCCCCCCGCGGGCCGGCGCATCGGCCGCCGGCATATGACATATTTAGGGCCGCGCCGGGCCGCGCCGGCATGGCAGTAGCGCAAGTAGTGGGCGCGAAGGAGTGGGAGGACAGCGTGCTAAAGTCCGACATTCCTGTCTTCGTCGACTTTTGGGCGGAGTGGTGCGGCCCGTGCAGGATGGTCGGCCCGACCGTCGAGGAGCTGGCGGCCGACTACGACGGCCGCGTGAACTTCGTGAAGATCAACGTGGACCACAACCAGGATCTGGGGCAGCAGTACGGCATATTCAGCATCCCGACCCTGGCCGTGTTCAGCAAGGGCAAGATGGTCAGCCAGCAGGTGGGCGCCGCGTCGAAAGAGACGTACAAGGGCATGATCGACAAGGCGCTGGAGCCCGCGTAGGCGGGCACGGCTTTTTCGGCGGCTTCCTCAAAGGCCCGGCTTTTTCGGCGGCTTCCTCAAAGGCCCGGCTTTTTCGGCGGCCCCCGCCGCGGATGGGGAAACCCGCGTGGAATGCCTTATAGCGCGCCTCGGGCCCGGGGCTGAAGCGCATGGCGAACGATCCCCATTCCAAGCGGCTGATGTGGTTCGTGTTCGGGGGATCCAGGGGGGGCGGCACCAGGCTGCGCATACTGGAGATCATCAGGGACAGGCCGTCCAACGCGAACCAGCTGGCCGGCGAGCTCGGGATGGACTACAAGGCGGTGCAGCACCACATGAGGGTGCTCGAAAAGAACAACATGGTGGCCAAGGAGGGCGAGCGGTACGGCGTGGTGTACTTTTTTTCCGCGTTCCTGGAGGCCAACGCCGACTCGTTCGACGAGGTGGCGGAAAAGCTGGGGGCCGCGGAAAAGGGGCGGGGAAAGGGGAAGGGAAAGGGGAAGGGAAAGGGGAAGGGAAGGGGGGAGGCCTAGGCCGGCAGCGCGGGGCGGCCCGGCGGGGCCGCGCGCCCCGCGCCGTGGTAGAGATAAATGCAGGCCCGCGCGGGAGGGGGCGTGAGCGGCATGGCGGAGCCACGGTACGACTACCCGCTGTACAGGCCCCCCTCGGAGGCCAACTCCCTGATATTCCAGGTGACCCTGGGCTGCTCCTTCAACGAGTGCTCGTTCTGCGACATGTACCGCTCCAAGGAGTACTCGGAGAGGCCGTGGGACGAGGTGAGGGCGGAGATCGACGCGATGGCCGCGCGCGCGCCGGATGCCAGGAGGGTGTTCCTGGCGGACGGGGACGCGCTGAACATGGACACGGGCAGCCTGGTGCGGATAGCGGAGCACGTCCGGGCCAGGTTCCCGTCGCTCGAGAGGATCTCCTGCTACGCGATGCCCATGAACGTCCTGAAAAAGAGCCCCGAAGAACTCGCGCGGATGCGCGGGGCCGGCCTCGACATGCTGTACCTGGGCGTGGAGAGCGGCTCGGATGCGGTGCTCAGGAAGGTGACAAAGGGCGCCGTGGCCGCCACCATCGTGAAGGCGGTCAACAAGGCAAAGGCCGCGGGGTACGTCATGTCGTGCATGATCATACTCGGGCTGGGCGGCAAGGAGCACACCGCGGAGCACGCCGCGGGGACGGCGCGGGTGATCAGCGCGTGCGCCCCCCACTACGTGGGCGCCCTCACGCTGTACCTGGAGAACGGCATCAGGGACGAGTTCCTGCAAAAGTACGGCGGAAAGTTCGTCCCGCTCTCCGACGCGGAGGCGCTCGACGAGCTGGAGGGGATAGTCAGGATGATCGACGTGAGGGACGATGTCGTGTTCCGCGCCAACCACGGCTCCAACGCGTACGCCGTGCGGGGGACGCTCCCGGCCGACAAGGAGCGGATGCTCCGGAGCATCGGGCGGATGAGGGGGCGCCCGGATGCCGTCAGGCCCAAGGGCCTCAGGGGATTCTAGGCTACGCGGCCAAGCCGCGGCCCGCGGGATCCAGGTACACTACCTTGTACACCACGACGGTATAGTCGCCCTGGAACGCCCGGATCACCTCGCCGCCGTCCACGCTCATCACGCGGAACCTGTACTCGTACGCGCCGTCCGCCGACACGTCGGCCTGCGCAAAGTGGACGGCGCGGCCGTCGCTGGAGAAGACCTTGATTACCACGGGATAGCCCGCGACGTGGTCGGCCACGCGCCCCTCGACGAACCCCCACGGGAGGGTGTTGCCGGCGGGGGCGCTGAACTCCAGCGTGGTCCTTTCCAGCCCTATGGCGCCGCCGAGCGGGACTGTTCCGCCGGGATGCGGGTGCGCGTGGGCCGCCGGCGCGCCGCCCGCCGCCGCCAGGGCGGCCACGGCGACGCCCAGCATCAGCGCCGTCCCGGCGCGGGCCGCGAAGCTCACGGGGGAACCGCGCCGCACGGTCTTAAATTTTTTGCGCGGATCGGGCGCGCGCGGCGGCCGCGGGGCGCGGCCTGCCGGAGGGAGGGGGAAGGGAGCGCGCGATCCGCGGCCGCCCGTTCCACGGCGCGCCCGGCGGCCGGACGGGCCTGCCGGAGGGGGAGCGGGCGCGCGCTGCGGCCGGCCGCGCGCGGGATGCCCCCGCGCGCGTCCGCGCTTCGGCCCCCCTCCGGCCCCGCGCGGCCGGAGGGCCGCGGCCTGGGCGACGATCCCGGCGGCCGGAGACTGCCCGCTCTTACCTGGACCGCTCTATCCTCGCCAGGGCGTGCTTCCTGTATTCCTCGCTCCTTTCGATCCCGATCCAGCCGCGGCCGAGCCGCTCCGCGACCACGGCGGTGGTCCCCGATCCCATGAACGGATCGAGCACCAGGTCGCCCCTGTTCGACGAGGCCACGATCGCCCTCCTCACGAGCTCCTCCGGCTTTTGGGTGGGATGCAGCGCCCTGCCGCTTTCCGACCTCAGGCGCTGCCTGCCCTGCGCTATGGGCATCTGCCAGACGTCCCTCATCTGCTTGGGGTCCCCGTTCTTCTGCCTTTCGGGGTTTATCGCCTTCAGGTCAAAGTAGTTGAACGTCCACCCCGCGCCCTTCGTGGCGAACGCCACGAACTCCGAGGAATGGGTGAACGTCCGCCTCGTTATGCTGGGCATGGCGTTCGTCTTGTGCCACGTTATGATGTTCCTCAGGGCCAGGCCCGACTTTTTGAGGGCGCCGAGGACGGCGCCCGCGTTGTGCATGGTGCAGCACACGTAGATCGAGCCCCCGTCCCTCAGGAGCCTCTGGCAGCATCCGATCCACCTGTCCGTGAATTCGCCGTACCCCGGGTCCGGCATCTTGTCCCAGTCCTCGTTCACCATCCGGTAGTCCCCGCCGGTCTTGTTCCCCACCAGCTTCAGGTTCTTTCCGGAAAGGTTGTACGGGGGATCGGCGAACACGAGGTCTACCGACCCGGCCGCCATCCTGCCCGCCATCACCTCCGCGCAGTCGCCGGCGTACAGGCGGTTCCTTCCCGCCCCGCCGCCCCGCCCGGCGGCCCCGCGCCGCCCTCCGCCGGTCCGCGGCCCCACGCCTACCGCCTCGCCCTGCAGTAGAACAGCCTCTCGGCGTGCCCCGGATGCGGCCTGTTCCTGCCCGCGGTGAACTCCGGGTGGGCGCTTTCGAAGACCTCCAGCCTGCCCTTTTCCCCCAGGATCCTCCTGATCGCGCCGTCGCCGATCTTCGCGTTCGACCTGCCGTCGCGGGACTCCCCCGTGCTGTTGTACGACAGGAATATGTGCTCGGATCTCGAGTCGGACACGAGATCCCCGAGCGCCTCCTCGGCGTCCTTCGTGCAGTACCTGCTTTTCATCCCGCCCCTGTCGATCTTTTCCGCCTTCCCGAAGGTCTCGGCCTTTTCCCACCGCGCCACGTTCTCCAGCAGGTGGTACGCATCGCAGTACTGCCTGGAGTTGTAGGGGGGATCCAGGTACAGCACGTCGGCCCGCACGCCCTTGACCGCCTCGTTCGCATCCGCGTTCGTGACCGTGTTGCCGCGGTTCGTCGATCTCCCCTCGAGCCTCGGCATCCCCAGCTTTACGGGCCCCGTGCGGTCCATCGCCTTCCTGTACGCATCGTAGTGCCCCACGGTGTTCGCGAGCCTGTCCATCGCGTACATGAGGGAGGTCGTGAGGATCCGCTCCTCGGCGTCGCCGCGGGCCGCCTCCCGGATGGCATCGCGGATCGCCCCTATCCTCCTCGCGTTGTCATGCGTGAAGAACGTGCCCCCGTACCGCCGCGAAAAGTAGTTGTTCCCGCCCGGCTCCAGCGAGTTCAGCTCCGCGATCCTCCCGCGCACCGCATCGGCGAGGGAGTCGTCGTACAGCAGGAACGTGCACAGCGGGAAGTAGTTGCTCGCCAGGTGGTCGTTGGACGCCACCCTGGTGCGCCCGTCGTTGAACGCCTGGCCCACGGAGCCGGTGCCGGCGAAGGCGTCGCAGATCGATCCGAACTCGCCGCAGTTCTCGCGGATCTTCCCCGCGATGAACGGGAGGAGCCTGCTCTTGCTTCCGATGTACCTCCTGTTTTTCAGCCCGAACTCCGCGGGCCGCGCCGCGCGCCCGCCGGAAAGGGCGAGCTGCCGGCTCATTCCCGGCCGCCCGCGGGCTCATTCCCGGCCGCCGCGCGGGACGGGCCCGCCGGAGACCTCCCCGCGCCGCCTCCCCGCCCCGCCATCGGGGCGGAACGGGCGGCCGCCCTTTAAAATGTGGGTCCCCGATCCGCGGCCGCGGGAACGGGGCGGGGGCGCGGGGCCTGGGGATCCGCCCGGGCCGGATCCGCGGCATCCGGCCCGGGGCTGCGCGGGCCCCGGGGCGGCGCGCCTCCGGATCCCGCGGCGCCGCCGAACAGTGTTAAAATACCGCCGGCGCCCACGGCGGCCGTGGAGGGCAAGATGGCGATCGTCGCCTCCGTCCTGTCGACGAGGAGGTACGCGGCCGTGGCGGCCGCCGGCGCGGCGGGGCTGGGGCTGGCCTACTACGCGCTCACCATGTCGCTCCTGCCCGCCCACTTTGGCGCCGCGGCCGGGGCGGCCCCCGCTTCGCTGGCCGCTTCGCTGGGACTCACCGCTACAGTATCCGTCCTGGGCGGGATCAACTTCGCGATGATGGCGTACCGCGCGAGCGCCGCGAAATCGGCGGGCGCGGCCAGATCCGGATCGGCCACCGTGGCGGGGGCCGCGGCCGCGTTCACCCCCGGATGCCCCGCGTGCACCGCGCCCCTGGCCGTCGTGCTCGGGGCGGTGGGGGGTCTCGCCGCGTTCCCGCTCCACGGGCTGGAGCTGAAGATCCTCTCTGCCGGCGCCCTGCTGTTCTCGCTGTACTGGGTGGCCCGCGGCGTGCAGAACTCGCGCGGCTGCTGCAGGGCGGAGCTGGGCCCGGATCCGGGCGCGGCGGGCGACCGCGGCGCGCGCGGCTGCTGCGGGGCCCGCCGCGCGCCCGGCGCGTAGGCCTACGCGGCCAGCGCCGCGCGGCCGCGCAGCGAGATGGACCGGGCCGACAGCCTGTCCCGCTTGCCCCTCTGGTTGAGGTTCTTGGTGCGGGGGCTGGTCCCCCGCTCGTCCACCATCTCCAGATCGAACCCGCGCCCCGCCGTGCGGCGCAGCAGCGCGCCGATCTCCACGGCGGCGCGCATGTCGCCGCCGCCTATCCTGACCGCCACCGAGCTCGCGCCGAGCTCCGACATTATGCAGGCCGCGTGCGAGGCCAGCCCCGCCGCCGAGGAGTGCAGCGAGCTCTCTATCTCCCTGCCGTAGTACGAGACGGACAGGCCGGTGAGGCGCCCCGGGTCTATCCCCATCACGAGCTCGGCCCGCTCCAGGCCGGGATCGATCTTCTGCAGTATGAGCCCCGCTATCACCGCGTGGCGCCTGCCGTGCACCTCCTCGTGCAGCATCGGGACGGCGGCCGCGCCCGGCGCCTCGGCCCTGGTGGTGAGCACCACGTCCCCGCCGTACGAGGGTATCTCCGAGGGCAGCAGCGAGTCGAACCCGAGGCCCATCCTCCTCAGCGGCGCCGTGAACCTGTAGTACGGCCGCCCGTGCGCGGTTGCCACGCCGATGCGGACGTTGGGGAGGCAGATTATGCCTGCGCGCCGCGGGCGCGCGGTATAAAGGCCTATGGCCTGAGGATCGTGGCCACCACGTGGGCCACCGCGCCGTCCATCTCGGCGTCTATGCGGGCGCGCATCTTTTCCAGGCGCGCCTCGCCGTCCGCGGTTATCCTGCCTGCCTCGGCCTCGGCCTCGGCCCTGGCCTTGGCCACGGCGGCCTCTGCCTCTTTTTCGGCCGCCTCCCTGGCGCCGCCCGCCGCCGCCTCGATCTCCTCGCGCGCCTTGGCCGCCAGGCCCTTTCCCATCTCGGCCAGCTTTACGTCCAAGGAGTCGATGTCCGCCTCCAGCGCGGAGAGCGCGTCGACTATCTCCGCCACCCTCGAGCCCGCCCGGCTCTTGCTCACGGGACGGCGGGGCCACCGCCTGATAATTAAACCATTCACCGGGCCGCGGCGCGGGCCGCCGGGAGCTCCGGGACCGCGGAAGGCGCTGCGGCGCGGCGGCACGCTTGATCCTGCGCGAGCCGCGTACGTGGCAACGCTTGATCCTGCACGGCGGGGCGCCGCGCCCGGAGACTAGTTTCGGGGCCGCGCTGGGGGCCATGCTTGCTTCTGCACAACACGACTGCGCCGCATGCCCGATTCCGCGCGAGGGCCGCGCCCTTGGCGCCGCGGCGGGGGGTCAGCCGGAGGTGCTAAGCATGAGTATGGCCTTGGCTATGTCGCCGTCGGACTCGGCGAGGGCATCCGTGGCGCGCCCCTTCTCGACGCCCGCCTGCATGCAGACCAGTTCCACGTCCTCGTCCCTGAACGTGGGCGCGTCGAGCTCCCTCTCCTCGAAGTCCTTGCCGGTGACGGTATAGATCACGGCATCGTCGCCCCCGCCCATCTCGGCGACCTCGGGGGACGAGACGACGATCTCCTTCCTGTCGGTGCGTATCACTACTTCCCTGACGTCATCGACCTTCTTGACGTTCAGGCCCATCTTGTCCATCATGCGCCGCGCGTCGCGGTTGCCCCTCATCCGGGCCCTGAGCCTCCCAGCCGCCTTTTAAACTATCCCTGATGCGCACCGCCACGCCGCTCCTCGCGGAGCGGATGGCCGCGGCGGGGAGGGCCGCCCTGCCCACCGCTATGACGCGGCCCCCGAACAGCGCCGCCGCCTCGGCGCCGACCGCCACGTCGCTGCCGCACCACTCCACGTGGCCGCAGAAGACCGACCGGCCCCGCTCGACGAACGGCCTCGACTCGGCGTCCACCTCCACGCAGCTCTGGCGGAACCGGCCGCGCCCCAGCAGCATCTGGGCGAAGCGCGGCGTGACGGCGATCCCCCCGTCCGTCCGGAGCGTGCACAGGAGCGTCCCGCCGAGGCGCGCCGCCCTCGGCCGCCCGTTCCTCCTGTACGCGGTGATCCCGGCATCCCCGGGCAGCGCGGCCCCCGCGCCCTGCCCGAACAGCGCGTCGAGCGTGCGCCGGATCTTCGTGCGGGAGTCCATCCCGGCGCGGCGCGGCGCGGCGTACAAATAGTATGCGCCGCCGCGCCCGTGTAGACTTGCGTCCATTGTGATCTGGGCGCGGAGTCGGGGGGTGGTTTGTTGCCGCTAGGCGCGGTTTCGGCTTGGACGCAAGTCTACGCGCGGCCGGGTCCGCTCCCACGTCCTTTGCCAGCCCGCAGGGAAGGCCGCCGGCCGCCGCGGCGGGCCCCGATGCCCTTCGGGGCGGAGGCCGCGCCAGGGCGCGCCCCGCGGCGCGGCGCTCCGCCGGACGGGCAAGGCGGGGGCGGCCCCGCGGCCGCGGGGCGCGCGCCCGGCTTCGCGCGTCCCGGCACGGGGGCGCCCGGCGGGAGGGCGGCCGGGCCTGTCCGGGCGCGGGATCGCGCGCCCGGCGGGGGCGGCCGGCCCCCCGCTTCCCGGCTTTCAGGGATTTTTTCGGCCGCCGCGCCCCGATGCCGTCCCGCTCACGACGGGCTCAGCGCGCCCCTGTCGGCGCTGGATATCCTGCCGATCAGCGTCGCCAGCCTCGTGATCTCCTTGTGCTTTTCGACATAGTCGGCGTACGCCTTTTGGGCGTTCTCGATCAGCTGATCGTACAGCACTATTCGCGCCCCGATTGCGCCGAGCAAGGCCTCCTCGGCCTCGCGTATCTCCGAATTTTCCCAGCTTTTCGGATGCCTGCCGAGCACGCAGACGGTTTCGACGGACTCTTTCCTGCCGGATTCCCTGAGAACTTTGGTCGCCGCGTTCCTGTATTTGTGGATCTGGGGCAACAGCGATTCCGTCACGCTCGCGCTCGCTTCCGGGCGCTTCAGTTCTATTATGACGTGCTTGTTCCCGGTCGTCCTGTACTGGATGTCCAGCCTGGCGCGCTTCTCCTCGTCGTCGAGCCCCTCGAACACGGCGTCCAGCGCCTTTTTCATTCCGGATTCCATGGCTTCCGTGGCGGCGACCCTCTCCCAGGAGGGATCCAGGAGCCAGAGGTGATCGAACAGGTGTTCTTGTATTAGTTTTTCCTTCGCGTTCTGATCTCGCAGGTCGCCGAATTTTTCTATCACCCTCAGGCGGTTCTTGGTGATCTGGTAGTACGCGTCGGCTTCCAGGTCGTCGACCTGCGAGAACAGCTCCGCCAGGACCCCCAGGTTGCTGACGTCGATGTCGTCCAGGCGGTCCAGCATGTCCCTGAATTTGAGGTTCTCGAACGCCAGTATCCCGCTCACGAACAGCTGCCTCCTTTCGTCGTCGCTGTGCAGCGCCAGCGCGTTGATGCGCCCGAATATCTTCTCTGCCGGCTTCCTGTGGCGCGGGGGCAGGCCGTCGAACCACTCGCGGATCGCCGGCATTTCCAGCGCCACCCTGGCGCCCTCCTCGTTCCTCGACTCCGTCCACTTTACCTTCACGGCCTCGACGTCCCGCCGGAGTTTTTCCTTCAGCGCCACGTACCTTGGATCGTCCTCGACGATCAGCTGCCTGCCGGTCGTCGCGATGTCCGGCATGTCGTCCCTGTCCAGGAAGTCCGCGTATATTTCCCCGACCACGTACTTGCTGTACGCCCCCCCCTCGAAGGAGCCCGGCATGTCCTCCTGGGCCATTTTTCCCCTGATCAGGACGGCGATCCTGTTGAAGCTCCCGCCGCCGGCGTCGTCCTCCAGCTGGCTCGGCTTTTCCACGGTCCCTATCCAGCCGCCTACGCGCTCCGTGATGCCGTCCACTTTGACCTCGGGATCCAGGCGGAACGTCCTGGACGTCGACCCGGAGAACTCGCTGCGGCCGTTCTCGCCGAACAGCCACACGTACTGCAGTTTTTCGTGGTAGTTCCTGTCTTCGGCGGTGATGCGCGTCCCGTCGAGCGAGACTTCGAACCGGTGCGCGCCGCCGATGATGCTGAACCTGCGCGCGAGCCTCTTCCTCAGCGATTTCGGGTAGAACGTCCTCGGCTTGATGTCCGTTAAAGTGATGCGCGTCCCGGCTGCCAGGTCGCCGGCCGCCCCGACGTTCGGGGGGTGGTACGCGGGGGCCTTGTCGCGCAGCGCGCTTTCGATGTCCTTTACCCTCATCTCGAACCCGTGGCTCTCGCCGTCCTTGACGCTGTGCACCGTGACGGTGTTGGCTATGGAAAACAGCGACAGTTTTCCTATCCCCTTGCGCCCCATCACGGGCCTGCCGTGGCGGGCGGTCCTCGTCTCCCCCCTTTCCCGGCGCGCGTACCCGACGCACAGGTACTTCTCGTTGGCGTCGCCCACGGTCATCCCGCTGCCGTCGTCCTGTATGGTGATCGTCCTGCCCGAGTCCGTGCGTATCTCGACATGCTCCGCATCCGCATCCCACGCGTTGGCGACCGCCTCGGCGAGGACCGCGGGGATGCTGCTGTACAGGCTCATGCCCAGATGCTTGAGCGCGTCGAGGCCCACCTGCATGGTGTACTCGTGCTCGTCCGCCATTGCGCTTCGGGCGCCGTCCCGCGCCGCCGCTTATGATTCTTCCCGAGTCCGCGGTGTGCAGACTTGCGTCCAAACCGGAACCACGCCCAGCGGCAACAATCCGCTCCGCGATCCCACGCCTAGATCGCAATGGACGCAAGTCTGCACCCGCGGTGTGTGGGCTTGCGTCCAAACCGAAACCGTTCCTAGCAACGGCAACCGCCCCCCGATCCCGCGCCCAGATCGCAATGGACGCAAGTCTGCACCCGCGGTGTGTGGGCTTGCGTCCAAACCGAAACCGCTCCTAGCAACGGCAACCGCCCCCCGATCCCGCGCCCAGATCGCAATGGACGCAAGTCTGCACCCGCGCCCCGCGCGGGCCGGCCCGCCGCGATCCGGGCGCGGGGCCGGGGGGCGGCCCGCCGCTGCCGGGCGCGGCCTGCCCGGGCTGGCCCGCCGCCCCGCCCCCGGGAGCGGAGGGCGCCGGGCCCCGCCCTGCCCAAACTATATAGTGCGGGCGCCCCCGCGCGGGGCGTGCCCGAAAAGGAGGAGACGAGGAAGATCCAGTTCACCGGCAAGTCGTCGTACATCGTGTCCCTGCCGAAAAAGTGGGTGACCGACCTGGGCCTGAAGAGGGGCGACCAGGTAAGGATGGCGCGCCAGGGGGCCGGGGCGCTGCAGCTGTACCCGCCGCGGCTGCGGGCCGAGGGCCCCAAGAAGGAGGACGCCACCATCGAGATAGGGGCCGACGAGGAGACCGCGTCGACGGTGCGCAAGCTCATCTCGCTGTACTTCCTCGGCTACGGGACCATACACGTGCGGCCGAGGTCGAGGCGGCTCGGCCCGGGCCAGCGCACGGCCGTGAAGCACGCCGTGAAGCGGATGCTCATGGGCGCGGAGATAATAGAGGACTCGGGCGGCGGCATGACCGTCCGGGTGATGGTGCAGCAGCGCGAGCTCACCGTGGACGGGGCGTTCAAGCGGATGATCCACCTGGCCAAGTCGATGCTGGCCGACGCCGTGCGGGCGGCCGGCGAGGGGGACCGCGATTTGGCGAGGGAGGTCATCAGCACGGACGACGAGGTGGACCGGTTCGGCTTTTACATAATACGCCAGCTCAAGACGGCCATCGAGAACGAGCACATGCTCAAGGAGATGGGGCTGGGCAGCGCCAGGAGCTGCCTCGGGTACAGGCTGGTCGTGAAGAACATAGAGCGGACGGGCGACCACGCGGCCCTCATAGCGCAGGACCTGCTGGAGTGCGGCCGGGGGTTCGGGGGGGAGGTGCGGGGCAGGATAGGCGAGATGTGCAGCTTTTCGGTGTCGGTGCTGGACGACGCGTGCCTGGCCATGTTCAAGGGGGACTACGCGCAGGCGGAGGAGACCATACGCAGGGCGGCCGGCGTCTCCGGGTACGAGCGGGCCGTCGTGGAGGCGTCCAACCGCCTGGGCGACCCGCTGGAGGTGTACCGCGTGCGGCGCACCACCGAGGGCGTGCGCCGCATAGCGGAATACGCCAGCGACATAGCCGAGATAGTCCTGAACATGACCATAGAAAAGGCCCTCAAGAAGGGCTAGGCGCGGGGGCGCCGCATGAGGACCGCCATACTCGTCTCGTACGACAGGGAGGACGCCGTGGCCGAGGCCGCCGCCCTGTGCGATGCGGCCGGGTACCGCGTGGCCCACGTGGTGGCGTGCAGGTTCCTCGGGAGGCCCAAGTACGGCGTGGGCGAGGAGGCCGTGGCCCGGCTGGAAAAGCTGGCCGAGGAGTCCGGCCCCGACGTCGTGGTGTACGACGAGGTGCTGAAGCCGAGCCAGAACTACAACCTGGCGTCCCGGCTGCATCTCACCGTGCTGGACAGGGAGGCGCTCATACTGGAGATATTCGAGGGCAGGGCCTCCAGCGCCGAGTCCAAGCTGCAGGTGAGGCTGGCCCAGCTGAGGTACGAGATGTCCAGGGCCCGGGAGAGGGTCAGGCTGGCCAGGATGGGGGAGCAGCCGGGGTTCATGGGGATAGGAAAGTTCGAGGTGGACGTGTACCACAACGACATCCGGGGGCGGATGAACGCGGCCAGGGCCAAGCTCGCGAAGGCGCGGAGGCAGAGGGCGCTGCACAGGGCGGGGCGGCGGCGGGCAGGGTTCGGCACCATGTCGCTGGCCGGCTACACGTCCGCCGGCAAGACCACCCTGTTCAACCGGCTCGCCGGCGAGAGCAAGGAGCGCGCGCCCGGGCTGTTCACCACGCTGTCCACCACCACCCGGAGGGTCGCGGCCGGGGGCGAGCCGTACCTGCTGTCCGACACGGTGGGGTTCATCAGCAAGCTCCCGGCGTACATGATAGAGGCGTTCCGGTCCACGCTGGAGGAGCTGCTGCACGCGGACGCCATACTCCTGGTGATAGACGCGAGCGACCCGCCGGCCGAGCTGGAGAAGAAGTTCAAGAGCTGCATGAGGACGCTGGCCGAGCTCGGCGCCCCCCCCGAGCGCACCGTCTTCGCGCTGAACAAGGCCGACCTGGCCGGCCCCGGCGAGGTGGACGCCAAGGCGGGGCTCCTCGGGCTGGCGGGGGAGAAGAAATGCATCGCCGTCTCGGCCGCGAGCGGCCACAACGTGGAAAAGCTGATGGGGCTGGCCAGGGACGTCGCGGAGGCGCAGGGCGGGGCCTCCCCGGCGGGCGCCTGGCGGCGGCGGTGAGCCGGCGCGGCCATCGAGGTGCTCCGCATGGGGCAGAGGGCGGTGAGGGACGACAGGGTGACCACCCACGTGGCGCTGGTGGCCAGGGCGTTCGGCGCGGCCCGCATATTCATGGACGAGGTGAACCCGGAGATAAGGGGGACCGTCGAGCGGGTCAACAGGTCGTGGGGCGGGAGCTTTGAGGTGCGGGTGATCGACGGGTGGAGGCCGCTCCTGCTGAAAAAGAAGGCGGAGGGCTCGCGCATCGTGCACCTCACGATGTACGGGGAGCCCGTGAACCGCGCTGCCGGCAGGCTGCGCGAGGAGAGGGACCTGCTGGTGGTGGTGGGCGCCGAAAAGGTCCCGCGGGAGGTGTACGGCATGGCCCACTGGAACGTCTCCGTGGGCGCCCAGCCGCACTCGGAGGTGGCCGCGCTGGCCGTCCTGCTGGACAGGATCCAGGAGGGCGCCCAGTTCTCGGCGGAATACGCCGGGGCCAGGCGCGCCATAGTGCCCCAGGAGCGCGGCAAGCGGGTGGTGGATGCGGGCGGGCCGGATCCCGGGGGGCCGGCCGCGCCGCTACCCCCGGGGGATCCCGCGCCGCCCCGCGGCTGATCCGTCCGCCCCGCGGCGCGCGGCCTCGTCGGCCAGCAGGACCCTCTCGTCGCGCCTCTTCTTCACCGCGCGCTCCTCCAGGAGGTCGTTGATGCCGTCCTCGTCTATGAGCGCGCGGGGCCGGGGCGGCCCGGAATGCGCCGGGGCCGGGGCGGGGGCCGCCTCGGGGGCGGGGGCCGCCTCGGGGGCGGGAGCCGCGGCGGGAGCGGGAGCCGCGGCGGGAGCGGGAGCCGCGGCGGGAGCGGGAGCCGCGGCGGGAGCGGGAGCCGGGGCCGTCTGGCGGGCCGGAGCGGGAGCCGGGGCCGCCTCGCGGGCCGGAGCGGGAGCCGGAGCCGGGGCCGCCTCGCGGGCCGGAGCCGGGGCCGTCTGGCGGGCAGGGGCCGGAGCCGGAGCCGGGGCCGCCTCGCGGGCCGGAGCCGGGGCCGCCTCGCGGGCCGGAGCCGGGGCCGCCTCGCGGGCCGGAGCCGGGGCCGGGGCCGCCTCGCGGGCCGGAGCCGGGGCCGCCTCGCGGGCCGGAGCCGGGGCCGGGGCCGTGGCTACTCGGCGGGCCGGGGCGGGGGCCGGGGCCGTGGCTACTCGGCGGGCCGGGGCGGGGGCCGGGGCCGTGGCTACTCGGCGGGCCGGGGCGGGGGCCGGGGCCGTGGCTACTCGGCGGGCCGGGGCGGGGGCCGGGGCCGGGGCCGACTGGCGGGCCGGGGCGGGGGCCGGGGCCGGGGCCGACTGGCGGGCGGGGGCCGGGCCGGGCCCGGCACCGTGTCCCGCGCCGGGGGCCGACTCGTCCTGCCACGGACTGCGCGGCGACTCCCGTTGCAGAACGCGGTCGATCTTCCTGTTCTCCATCCGCAGGCGGCTTATCTTTTCGGCGAGCTTCTCGTTCATCCTGTCCAGGTAGAGCAGGTCGGAGTTGTAGACCATCTTCCCGCTCTCCATGGCATACAGTATGTGCCGCAGGCGCGACGGCTCGCATATGCCGGATGCGATGAGCTCCCTAACCCCGTCGGCCGTGTACTTGTACATGCCCATCTTGTGTCCACGATCTACGAATATAACATTTTGATGCCGCAGGCGCGGCCCGCCCATTCCGCAGGCGGGCGGCCCGCCGCGGGAAATGGGGGGGGGAGGGAGAGATCGGCTGGCGCCGGCGCTATCCGCGGCCGCCTTTGGCGGCCGGGGCGGCCCGCTTCCTGCCTTTGGCGGCCGGGGCGGCCCGCTTCCTGCCTTTGGCGGCCGGGGCGGCCCGCTTCCTGCCTTTGGCGGCCGGGGCGGCCCGCTTCCTGCCTTTGGCGGCCGGGGCGGCCCGCTTCCTGCCTTTGGCGGCCGGGGCGGCCCGCTTCCTGCCTTTGGCGGCCGGGGCGGCCCGCTTCCTGCCTTTGGCGGCCGGGGCGGCCCGCTTCCTGCCTTTGGCGGCCGGGGCGGCCCGCTTCCTGCCTTTGGCGGCCGGGGCGGCCCGCCTGCCGCCGGCGCCGCGGCCCGGCGCCGCCCGCGCGCCGCTGCTCCTGAGGTACTCGCCCACTATGCGGGCGATCAGCCGCGCCTCGTCGGCGCGGCCCTCCTCCGCCATCCTCGCGAGCTTGGCGGCGCTCGACTGGGCCAGGCGGACGGTGAACTTTTTCTTGGCGCGGCTCGCCTTGCGGATCCTCCCGAGTATGGCGTCGCGGCCGGACTTTGGGCTCTTGGCAAGCGCCGCCAAGTACAGCTTTCTCGACCGCTTGTCCAGCCCCTCCATGTCGCTTACCACCCTGAGGGCCTTCGAGGCGCCGGGTATGATCTGGTACAGCGCGGTGGCCTCGTCGCGCGAGAGCTCCTCGGGGACGAGCTCCTTGAGGCGGTCCGGCACGCCGGCAAAGCCGTGGTACTTCCTGAACGTCGGCGGCGTCATGCCGAGCATCCTCGCCGCCTGCACCTTGCCGACCTGCCCTGCCAGGAACACGCAGGCGGCCGCCAGCTCGGACGTCCTCATCTGCACCCTGTGGAGGTTCTCGGCCACCGAGGCGGCCTTTGCGTCCTCCAGGGTGTACGCGGTGTCCTTTGTGATGACGAGGAACTTTGCCTTTTTGGCGCCGAGCGACCGGAGGGCGGCCAGCCGGTGGTGCCCCGATATCAGGAGGTAGCGGTCCTTTGAGTGCTTTTGGAGCACGGGCGGGTTCTGCAACCCCTCGCTCCTGATCGACTTGGCGATGTCCTTCACGCGGGAGCGGTCAAGCTTCCTGGCCTGCGCCTCCTTCCACACGGCGACGTGGGCCAGCGGGATCTCCCTGAGCACCTGCCTTATCCTGGCCTCGTACTTTTTCACCATCGCCGGCCCCCCCGGCAGGCCCAACTTAACCGTATGGGATGCGGCGGCGGCCGGGCAGAAAAAAGCCGGGCCCGCCGCGCGGGCGGGCGGCTAGCGGGCATGGGCGGCCTTGCGCCGCGGCGTTGCCGCGCGGCCGCCCGGCTCCGGCGGGGCGTCCGTTCTGGGGATGTGGGCGGCCTTGCGCCGCGGCGTTGCCGCGCGGCCGCCCGGCTCCGGCGGGGCGTCCGTTCTGGGGATGTGGGCGGCCTTGCGCCGCGGCGTTGCCGCGCGGCCGCCC
Source organism: uncultured Candidatus Cenarchaeum sp. (assembly GCA_958295735.1). GTDB lineage: Archaea > Thermoproteota > Nitrososphaeria > Nitrososphaerales > Nitrosopumilaceae > Cenarchaeum. The sequence goes on along the minus strand of OY282369.1, from coordinate 922,546 downwards.
GGCTCCGGCGGGGCGTCCGTTCTGGGGATGTGGGCGGCCTTGCGCCGCGGCGTTGCCGCGCGGCCGCCCCTCGCGGGAGCGCCGTCGCGCCCCGGGGCGCCCATCAGTATCCCGAAGTCGGGGAACGCCGCCCCTATGTCGTCCGCCGTGGAGAGCTTCCTGCCCTTGTGGCGCCGCGCCGGGGGGAGGCCGCCGCACCTCTTCACCGTGGGCTCCAAGTTCCTCATGTTCCGGAGCACGTTGGACTTGTTGATCCCGAAGGTCTCGGCCATGGCGTGGTACGTGGGATTCGTGCGGCGGTACATGAGGATCATGAAGAGCCTGTCCCTCAGCGGGAGGACGAACTTGCGGCCCGCCCCGATGCTCCTCAGCCTCTCGCGCGAGGAGAGCCTCTTGCTCTCGGCCCTCCCGTGCGCGATGCGCACCTTGGCGTACAGGGCCTCGAACCGGGTCCTGCTGATCCCCGCCAGCGTCCTGTAGATCTGCGGGTTCGCGTCCAGCCTGTCTTGGCTTATCATGCGGTATGGCGCATGCCCCCGGATTTATGCACGCTTGGTCAGCAAAAATGCACCAACAGATCAAATTCCGTCAAATGCGCGAGGGGCGGATCGCGCCGCCCGGGGGCGGCCCGGGAGCGGCCCCGGGCGGGCGCCCCCGGAGAGGCCGCGGGCCCGCCCCGTCACGCGCGGTCGTACCGGTAGCCCGCGAGCCTCTTCTCGCACGCGGCGATGGCGTGCTCCGACTCGTCTATGCCTATGAACCGCCTGCCGTTCCGGGCGGCGGCCAGGAGGGCGGTGCCCGACCCGCAGTAAAAGTCGAGCACGGTGTCCCCCGGATCGGAGGACGCCCGCACTATGGCGTCCAGCATCGGCAGGCTCTTCTCCGTGGGGTACGACGGGTACTGCGGATCCTTGAACTCCCAGACGTCCTGCAGCAGGACGCCGCGCTCCGCCACGTCCTCGGCGTAGATCTTCAGCCGCGGGTTCCCCGTCTTCGACCACTCGATCCTTCCCTCCCCGTCCAGCTCCGTGAGGCGCCTGCGCGAGTACCGCCAGTGCCTGCCGGCCGGGGGCGGCCGCCCGCGCCACCGCCTGCCGGTGTCGCCGTTCTTCGTCTCCCCGGGGGCGTGGACGGGCGTGGTGGCGTACCTGCCGCCCGCGTCCTCCTTTGGGAACCGCGCGAGGCGGCCCCCGCCGGGGCTCACCCTCGGCTCGTGCCACGTGTGCCCGTCCGTCTTGGTGTAGAACAGGACGGTGTCCTTCACGCTCCCGTACCCCCTCTGCGCGAAGTTCTTCGGGTTGGACTTTATGCGCGATATGGAATTCCTGAAGTTCCGCTCCCCGAACACGCCGTCCAGCACCGCCTTCAGCCGGTAGGCGACCTTGCTGTCGATGTGCAGGTAGATGGAGCCGCTGTCGGACAGGAGCCCGTGCGCCACCTCCAGCCTGGCCCTCAGCGAGTCCAGGTACTCCTTCCCCGTCGCGGTGTCCGCGTACGCCACCGCCGAGCCGCCCTCCGCGCTGATCGTGGCCGTCCTGCCCTCCGACGTGCGGAACACGCGGCTGGTGGAAAAGGGCGGATCGATGTAGATCAGCCCCACGCGCCCCGCGTGCGCAGGCGCCAGCCTGCGCAGTTCCGCCAGGTTCTCGCCCATGATGAGGCGGCCGCCGGGGCCCGCGGAGCCCGGCTTCCCCGGCGCCGGCGGGCCCGCCGCGGGCCGCCCCGCGGCCTTCCGCATCCCGCCCGCTCCCGCCGCGATGCATATTAGTCATCCCGCCCGCGCCCTCCCCCCCGCGGCGGGGTTAATATTGGAGGCCCGCCCGCGCGCGCCGGTTGGCCAAGTACGAGGATCCTTTCGTGCGGATCGCCGCCATGATCGGCGGCGACGAGTACCTCAAGGTCGCCAGGTCGCTCCTAAAGTCCGAGAACTCCACCGACGAGGAGATCGCCAGCTCCACGGGCCTGCGCATCAACATGGTGCGCAGGGTGCTGTACGACCTGTTCGGCAAGTCGCTCATAACGGGAATCCGCGTCAAGGACGAGCGGAAGGGCTGGTTCGTCTACAGGTGGAAGTCGCGGCGGGAGGAGGTAGAAGGCTTCATCGAGAACCAGAAGAGGAAGATCGGCGACCGCCTCCAGCAGAGGCTGGACTACGAGAACTCGTCCGAGTTCTACCACTGCGGCAACAACGACTGCACCAGGGTGACCTTCGAGGACGCGCTGGAGGGCATGTTCAAGTGCCCCTCGTGCGGGAGGGTGCTCAACCTGAAAAAGAACGACAGGGCCAAGAAGTCGTTCGCCAAGAAGATCGCCGAGATACGGGCCGACATGCAGCACACGTTCTAGCGCGCGGGGCTTCCCGGCCCGCGCCGCGGGCCGGCCGCGCATCCGTCGGCATTCCGGCGGGGGCGGCTCGTGACGGCCCGGTTTCCCGGCCCGCGCCGCGGGCCGGCCGCGCATCCCCCCGCGCCGGCCGCCGGCGGGCCCGACCAATACTAATATGCCGCGCGCGCGCCCCGGCCGCGTGCAGATAGGGCTGCTCGGGAAGGCGAACGTGGGCAAGTCGACGTTCTTTTCGGCCGCCACGCGCACGCGGGTGCCCACGGGCAACTTCCCGTTCACCACGGTGCGGCCCAACGTCGGGGTGGCGCACGTCAGGGCCGAGTGCGCGTGCCGGAGCCTCGGCGTGGAACACGACATTCCGGAGTGCGACGGCGGCACCAGGCTCATCCCGGTGGGGCTGATCGACGTGGCGGGGCTGGTGCCCGGCGCGCACGAGGGGAGGGGCCTCGGCAACAAGTTCCTGGACGATGCCAGGCAGGCCGACGCGCTCATACACGTGGTGGACGCGGCGGGGGCGACCGACGAGCAGGGGCAGCCCGTCCCGCCGGGCACGCGGGATCCGGCGGACGACGCGCGGTTCGTCGAGGAGGAGATCGACGCGTGGTTCTCCGGCATACTGGAGAGGGAGTGGCCCCGCCTGTCGCGCGAGGTGGAGCAGAAGGCCTCGCGCGCGGAGGACGGGATAGCCAGGCGCTTCAGCGGGCTGGGCGTGTCCGCCGCGGACGTGCGGGCGGCGCTGAGGGCGTGTAGCCTGGAGTCCTCGGCGCCGGCCGGCTGGTCGGCCGCCGACAGGGCCGCCCTGACCGGCGCGCTGCGCAGGCGCACCAAGCCGATACTCGTGGCGGCCAACAAGGCCGACCTGTGCGCCGACCCGGCGGCGGCCGCCTCGGGGCTGGGGGGCGCCGGCCGCGCGGCCGTCCCGTGCAGCGCCGAGGCGGAGCTCCTGCTGGTGCGGGCCGCCGAGGCGGGGCTCGTCGAGTACTCGCCGGGCTCGGCCTCGTTCTCGGAGGTTCCAGGCAGCGGGGCGTCGGGGCGGCAAAAGGCGGCGCTCGGGGCGGTGGCCGGGAGGGTGATGGGCCGCATGGGCGGGACGGGAGTGCAGGCGGCGCTGGACTCGGCGGCCTTCGGGCTGCTCGGCCTAGTCGAGGCGTACCCCGTCGAGGACGAGGCCAAGTTCTGCAGCAAGGACGGCGACGTGCTCCCGGACGCCCGGCTCATGCCGCCCGGCTCCACCGTGCTGGACCTGGCGCGCTCCGTGCACGCGGACATGGCGGACGGCTTCCTGCACGGGATAGACTGCCGCACCGGGAGGAGGATCGGCGCCGAGAGGGCGCTGGAGCGGGGCGACGTCGTGAAGATCGTGTCCGCGCTGGGCCGCGGAGGGGGGTGAGCCGGCCGCTGCTGTGCCTGGGGGTCGAGAGCACCGCGCACACGTTCTCGTGCGCCGTGCTGGAGGGCCCGGGCCGGGGCGGCCGCATCCGCGTGCTCTCCGACGTCCGGAGGGCGTACCGGCCGCCGGACGGGGCGGGCATCCACCCGCGCGAGGCGGCGCGCCACCACGCGGCCCGCAGCGGGGAGGTGCTCTCGGAATGCCTCTCGGCCGCCGGCGTCCCCGCGCCCGGCCTGGACGCGGTCGCGTACTCGGCCGGGCCGGGGCTCGGGCCGTGCCTGCGGGTGGGGGCCGTCGTGGCCCGGGCGGTCTCGTCCATGCACTCCGTCCCCGTATACCCCGTGAACCACGCCGTGGGGCACATCGATCTGGGGATGGCGCTCACGGGCGCCCGCGACCCGCTGGTCCTGCTGGTCTCCGGCGGGCACACGATGCTGCTGGCCCTGGTGGGCGGCCGGTGGCGGGTCTTCGGCGAGACGCTGGACATCACGCTGGGGCAGCTGCTGGACCAGTTCGGCAGGTCGCTGGGGTTCGCCTCGCCGTGCGGCGGGCGGATAGAAGAGATGGCCTCGCGCTCGTCGAGATGCATCCCGCTGCCCTATTCCGTGCGCGGGAACGACGTCTCGTTCTCCGGGCTGCTCTCCGCGGCGAAGGCGGCCGCCGCGGCGCCGGGCGCCGCGGATGATGCCTGCCGCTCCCTCCAGGAGACCGCGTTCGCGATGGTGGCCGAGGCGTCCGAGCGGGCGCTCTCGTTCACGGGGCGCGGGGAGCTGCTCGTGGCCGGCGGCGTGGCCGCCAACGCGAGGCTCTCCGGGATGCTGCGGTCCGCCTGCCGCCGGCACCGGCGCGCGTTCCTCGCCGTTCCCCCGGAGTATTCCGGCGACTGCGGATCCCAGATAGCGTGCACCGGGATCCTCGAGGCCTCGGCGGGAAAGGCCGGGGCGGAGGTGCGGGACGCGTTCGTCCGGCAGTCGTGGAGGCTGGACGGCGTGGACGTGGGGTACCGCGGCTAGGCGCCGCCGCCGTCCCCGCCGCGGCCGGCATCGGCCATCGCGTCCTGTATGGCCTCCAGCCAGCCGCCGCTCCCGAACACCCCGAACTTGTACGCGCCCTCGGCCCCTCCCGCGGTCCTTCCCTCCACGCAGACCTTCTTCATCAGGATGCCCTCCTTCCACGCCCTGGCTATGCCGTCCAGCGGCATGTCCATTACTGTCTCGCCGAACTCCTTCCTGAAGTCCATTATCCTGCCCTTCGTCTTGTCGAACGCGATCCTCCTGCTGGTGAGCGTCAGTATGCCGGGGCCAAGCCTGTCCTCGCTGCAGTCCTCCTGGCGTATGCGCACCTCCCCCTCTTCCACGCGCTCCGGCGCGGCCGCGGGCTAAAAAATCTTTATTAATGCGTCACATTGACCCCCGCACATGCCCAGTGGCGCACAAACAGTTAGATATAGGGCTCCGGGGCGGGTAGCGGCATGACGGCAAAGTCCGAGCGCGGGCCCGCGTTGCGAGGAATCGCCGCCGCCTCGGTGGCGGCGGTCGCGGTCGTCGTGGCGATGGGCGCTTGGGATGCCGACGGCGGCAGCACCACATACCATTATACCGGCATAATCCAGCACGCGCACGCGCAGGACACGGAGTTGACCGCGAACATTACCCAGGGCGTCGCGCCCGAGTCCCAGGTCACTAGGGGCACCACCAACCCCAACCAGCAGGTCAACACGGCCACCGTGGTGGGCCCCACCTCTCCTCCCGATCCTACTCCTCCCGACCCCACTCCGGTAGATCCTACTCCCACTATCCCGGTCGTTCCCCCCACGGTAACCCCGGTTAGCCCCATAGCCGTCCGCGGCGGCGGAGGAGGCGGAGGCGGCGGCGGCGGAGGAGGGGGCGGCGGCGCGCCGCGCGGCACCATAGACATCACGCTGTACGCCGTGTCGTGGGACTGCAACGCCGACACGACCACCATCGTGACCAACGAGGCGGAAAACTTTGACGTCCAACTGTTCTCGGGCCAGGGCAGGCTGACCGCCGACAGGGCGGAGGTGCAGGACCTGCCGGGCAGGTCGGTGTTCATAGGCCCGTACGTCGACGACTTTTTCTCCCTCAGGGTGACTGCCATAGACGGCCGGAACATTGAGACCTTGGCGAAGACCGTCCAGGTGGGCGACGCCTGCACGGGCGAGAGGATATTCCAGAGGTATGCCGACCCCGAGGCGGAGGCGCCGGCCACCCCGGCCAAGCCGGACGACGCGCCGAAGGGCCCGGCGCCGTTCGTCGATCCCACAAAGGACCCGTTCGACTACGTAAAGCGCTACGTGGAGGAGGAGACGTACCGCAACTGGTTCGACGAGAGTTACGGCGAGGAGTACGGCACCATATGCGCCGCGGTCGGCCTTGCCGAGGGCTGCATAGAGCGGTACAACCAGATGCTTGAGGACGTGGTGCCGCCGCCCCCGGAGCCCGTGGTGGAGGTGCCCGAGCCCGTAGTGGAGGAGCCGGAGCCCGAGCCCGTAGTGGAGGAGCCGGAGCCCGAGCCCGTAGTGGAGGAGCCGGAGCCCGAGGTAGTGGCGCCCGAGGAGCCCGAGCCCGAGGTAGTGGAGCCCGAGGAGCCGGAGCCCGTGCCGCCCGCGGAGGAAGAGGAGGCGAGCGGCTGTCTCATAGCCACGGCCGCGTACGGCACGGAGATGGCCCCGCAGCTGCAGGCGCTCAGGGAGGTAAGGGACGGCACCCTGCTGGCGACCGGATCCGGCACGGCGTTCATGTCCGCGTTCAACACGGCGTACTATTCCTTCTCGCCGGCGGTGGCCGACATGGAGCGCCAGAGCCCGCTGTTCCGCCAGGCGGTCCAGGCGTTCATCGCGCCGATGATCGCCACGCTGTCCGTGGTGATGCCGCTCGCGGAGACCCATTCCGGCGAGGGATCGGAGGGCTCCGTCGTGGCGTACGGGATCGCATCCTTGGCCATCCTGGCCGGCATGTACGTGGCAGCGCCCGCGTACGTCATACACAGGACGGGCAGGGCCCTGCGGCGCCGGCGCGACTAGGCCCCGCATCAGTTTTCACTCGTTCGCCCGCCTTGTCAGGGCGCGCATCCGGCGGTTTCTTTCTCGGAAAGGCCGGCGTAGGCTTGCGCCCAAACTGAAACCGCGCCTAGCAGCAGCAAGCCGCCCCGCGATCCCACGCCCAGATCGCGACGGACGCAAGTCCAAAAGCCCGGCCCCGAACCTCTAAATTGTGACGGGGCCGCCCGCCCCCGTTGAGGCTCCTGAGCCGCGGCGCCGAGGGCGACGTGTACGAGTCCGCCTGGGACGGCCGCCCCGCGATCCTCAAGGTGCGCAGGCCGAAGGAGTACCGCGACGCCGCGCTGGACGCCCGCATCAGAAAGCAGAGGACGGCGCGCGAGGCCAGGATGATCCAGCGCGCAAAGTCGGCCGGCGTCCCGGCGCCTATAGTGTATTTCGTCGACGTGGGCCGCTCCAGCATAGTGATGCAGCTCATGCCGGGCCGGCCGGCCAGCCTGTTCTCGGGCAGCCGGCTGGTGGAGCTGTCCGGGCAGATGGGCAGGGCGGCGGGCATGCTGCACGCGGCCGGCATAATGCACGGGGACCTTACCACCGCCAACTTCGTGGCGCCGCCGGGAGGGGGCCCGGCGTGCGCGATAGACTTCGGGCTTTCCGCGAGCACCGGAAAGCCCGAGGACCACGCGGTGGACCTGCGGCTGTTCCGCGAGGTGCTCGGCAGCGCGCACGTCGAAGAGATGGGCGGCGCCTGGGACAAGTTCATGTCGGAGTACGCCTCGGCGGTCGGGGGCCGGCGCGCGGGGCGCATCGCGGGACTGGTCTCGGCGATAGAGGCGAGGGGCAGGTATGCGTCGGTCGTGTGACGCGATGCTTTCGCGCCGAATCGCCGGCGGCGCCCGCCGCGGGGGGCGGGCGTGAGCGGGTCGCGCGGCGTGATGCTCGCCCCGGACGGGAGGCAGCGGCGCGCCGGGAGGTCCCGGCGGGCGTGAGCGGGTCGCGCGACGTGATGTTCGCCTCCTCGAGCGCCGAAAAGTTCGCCGAGGCCTCGGCCATACTGGAGGGGCTGGGCGTGTCGGCCGGGTTCCTGCAGTGCAGGCTGCAGGAGATCCAGTCCGACTCGCTGGAGGAGATAGCCGCGCACAAGGCCGCGCAGGCCTACCGCGAGTGCCGGCGGCCCTCCATAGCGGACGACTCGGGGCTGTACGTGGACGCGCTGGGCGGGTTTCCGGGGCCGTACTCGTCGCACGCGCTGCGCACCGTGGGGCTCGGGGCCGTGCCGGCCCTGCTCCGCGCGGAGCGCTGCCGCCGGCTCCCCCGCACCGCCACCTTCCGCGCCGCGGTCGCGTACGCGGGCCACGGGGGCGCCACGGCCGCGTTCTCCGGCGAGGCGCGGGGGACGGTGCTTGACCGCCCGCGGGGGAAGGGGTGGGGGTACGACCCGATATTCGTGCCCGCCGGGCCGGCCGCCGGCGCTGCTGCGGTGGGGGCGCCCGTCGCGCCCCGGGGCGCGCGCGCGCCCACGTTCGCCGAGCTGGCCGCCGCGGGCCGCAAGGACGCGATCTCGCACAGGCGGAAGGCGCTGGAGCGGTTCGCCGCGTGGTTCAAGAGCCGCAAGCCCGCCCCGTGACGCGGGTTTCGGGCGCGGAGGACCGCCGCGGGCGCCGGCGGCCGCGGCGCGGTTTAATAGCGGGCGTGGCCGCGCCGCATGGTTGGACGCGTTCCCGTGCGCGGCGCGGGCCTCCCGCGAGGCATGACCCCGCTCCCGCGCCCACTGCCGAAGTTCGCGGGCAGGGCGTTCCTGGCGCCGATGGCCGGCGTGACCGATCCGGCCATGCGGCTGCTGTGCAGGCGGCGGGGCGCCGGGCTGGTGGTCACCGAGTTCACCAGCGCGCACTGCATAGTGGCCAGGGAGGGGCGGCGGCAGCGCTGCGGGGGAGCGGGGGACGTGGTGGAGTTCTCGGAGGAGGAGAGGCCCGTGTCCGTGCAGCTCTTCGGCTCGGACGCGGGGGCGCTGGAGCGGGCCGCCGGGATAGTGGGGCCGCACTTCGACGTCATCGACTACAACATGGGATGCCCCGCCCCGCACATAACGCGGCAGGCGGCCGGCGGCGCGCTGCTGCAGGAGCCGGACCTGACGCGCCGGATCCTGCGCGCGCTGGCCAGGGGATCGGACAGGCCGGTCACCGTGAAGATGCGCGCCGGCGTCTCGGGGGACAGCGCGCGCCTGTTCCTGCGGGCGGCGCGCGTGGCCGAGGAGGAGGGGGCGAGCATGATCGCGCTGCACCCCCGCACCGTCAGCCAGGGGTACTCCGGGAGGTCGGACTGGTCGCTCATCGCCGAGCTCAAGCGGTCTGTGGGGGTGCCCGTCGTGGGCAACGGCGACATCGCGACGCCCGAGGACGCCAGGGACATGCTGGAGGAGACAGGCTGCGACTACGTGATGATCGGCAGGGGGGCCATGGGCAACCCGTTCCTGTTCGAGCAGGTCAACGACCTGCTGGAGCGGGGCAGGTACCGCGCCCGCTCGCCGGCCGAGCGCGCCGGCGCGTTCTTCGAGTATATGGAGGCCGCGCGGCGGTTCTCCATACGGTTCCCGCGGGTGCGGGCCCAGGCGATGCGGTTCGTCAGGGGGCTGCCGCGGGCGGCGCGCGCCCGCGCCCGGATAGCCGCCTCGCGGGACGCCGGGCAGCTGGAGCGGGCCGTGGGTGAGGCGCTCGGCGGGGCCGAGTAAGGCCCCCCGCCCGTCAGCCGCTCATCCAGCCGGCCTTCTTGAAGTAGGCCAGCATCACGGCGGCCGGCACGGCCGAGGCGGCCAGTATGGCCGCCAGCGTCCCGTACGCGCCGGAGCCGTCGGCGCCCCCCGGCAGTTCCACGTTCATCCCGTAGAACGTGCCTATGACGGTCGCCGGTATGGCCAGCGTGAACACGACGGTCAGCACGGAGAGCACCTTGTTGGTCTTTTCCGTGCTGAGCATGAAGTCCGTGTCCTTGTAGATCTCCATGGTCTCCCTGGACTCCTCCAGGGCGTCTATGACCTTGTCGATGTGGTCCATCACGTCGTCGAAGTACAGCGTGAGATCCTCGGCGCCGGAGAACCCGCCCACGCGCCTGGCCGCCTCGGGGACGATCCTCTTGAGGGGGCCCACCGTCCGCCTCAGCACGGTGATCTCGCGCCTCAGCACGGAGATCTTCCTGGCCGCCGACCTCTTGTCGTCGAAGACCTCCTCCTCCATGTCGTCCAGGTTGGCGGTTATCCTGCGCAGCGTGTGCAGCAGGTCGTCCACCAGCACGTCCACCATCTCGTGCAGGAGCTCCCCCGTGGAGCCGCCAAGGATGCGCTCCCTCCTCTCCGGGTCGCCGTCGCCCGTGCAGGCCCCCACCAGGTCGACGAGTGGGGCGAGCTCGCCCTGGTGGACGGTCACCAGGAAGTCCCTCCCCATGAATATGGACAGCTGGCTGTGCCTCGCGCCGGGCCGCCTGGCCGCCAGCGGCGGGAAGTGCAGCGTGATGAACATGCTGTCCTCGTACGCGTCTATCTTGGGGAGCTCGAACTTCGTGAGGCAGTCCTCGACGTTCAGCGCGTTCAGGCCGTGCCTCCTGGCGAGCTCCTCCACGTGGGCCCTGTCCGGGTTCTGGAGGTCGGTCCACGCGAACCCGCCGCCCCGTATCACGGTGACCTTCTCGGCCTCCGCGCCGGGCCGCCCGCCCGCCCTGTCGTGGCGGAGCTTTTTCGGTATGAACTTGCCCCTCACGGCGCACGGCGCGTTTTCAGGCCTTAAAACGATTCTCCGGATGCCGCGCGCCCGTCCCTCCCGGCGGCGCGCCGCCCCCGCTTACTTGAACGGCAACAGGGCGTACGTGGCATAATAGACCACGGCGGCCGCCCCCGCCATGCCGATCCACCACAGCCTCCCGGCCATGCCGCCGGCAGGCGATCCACGATAATAAACCTAGGCCGCGCGCCCGAAGGGGGGGGGGGCGGCCCCGCGGCGCAGGCCCGCCCAAACAGATGCCGCGCCCCGCGGCGGCGGCGGGCCGCTCCCCGTTCTCGCGCCCGGGCCGCGGCGGGCGCGGCCCCGCGCATCTCAAGGATTATTACGGGATGCCCGTGCGTGCGGGCGCGGCCTCCGTCGTATAGTGGTCAGTATAGGGGACTGTGGATCCCCGGACGGGAGTTCGATTCCCCCCGGAGGCCCCACCATCAAAAAACCCCGTACTTGCTGGACTCCATCTCCTCCTTTATGGCCAGCTTGAACCGCGGGCCGCCGTCGCCCACGCTGCCGGCCAGCCATGTGAGGAACTTCTTCTCCAGCCCCTTTCCCTTCAGCGCCTGAAAGTCGGGGCCCATCTGGTCTGCCAGCCTCTGCACCGCGTCGCGGCTCACGCTGACCACGAAAAAGTGCCAGCCGAACGCGAACTCCGAGTCCGTCATCGCCACGGCGGGCCCGTCCAGCCCGTCGCCCGCGTGCACCATCTCCTCCAGCCTCCTCGCGGCCGCCTCGATGTCCTTGCTCGTCCTGTCGTAGTCCACGGCGGAGACGTTGATGCGGATGCGATCCACGCAGCGCGCGTTCCAGCGCGTGATAAAAGGCTTGCACGCGCCTCCGGGTGTAGACTTACGTCCACTGTGATCTAGGCGTGGGATCGCGGAGCGGATTGTTGCCGCTAGGCGTGGTTTCGGTTTGGACGTAAGCCTACACGCCTCCGGGTGCAGACTTGCGTCCATTGTGATCTGGGCGCGGGATCGGGGGGTGGTTTGCTGCCGCTAGGCGTGGTTTCGGTTTGGACGTAAGCCTACACGCCTCCGGGTGCGAGGTCGGCAACCCCCGCTTCGCAGGTGTGATGCGGATCAGCGGAGTCGTTTTCACGCCTGTAGCCAGCAGGTACGTGACCTCATACGCCTCCGGGTGCGAGGCCGCGTGCCCGCTGGCCGCGGGCGCGAAAGCGACTTCGTTGATCCGGCCCCGCGCCTCCGGGGCGCGGGCTGCCGGCCCCGCGCCGCCGCGCCCCTATTCCCCGCCGTCCAGCAGGTGGGCCGTCTCTATCCCGTAAAAGTTCCTGAGTATCCCCATGTACGCGCTCACGGGCTCGGGGACGCCCTCCCCGCACGCCACGCCGAGGTTCTTCGCGCTGATCCATATGGACAGCGCCTGTATTATGGTCACGAACCTGTTGTTCTGCGCGTCCGGCGGCTGGACGGCCTTGGTGTACCTCTCGGCGTGCTCCCACGCGGTCACGAAGTCGACGCATCCGACGCCGAACACGGCGAGCAGCTGCTCCCTGAGATCCGCCGCGGGCCGCAGCGGCGTCCTGCTCACCACGTACGGGAACCTCACGAGGTCCGGGAGGCAGCCGGGCAGCGGGCCCCACAGCGTGGCTATCCTGCATCCGTCCCCGAGGCGCCCGAACCTGGGGAGCATCCCGGACACCACGTCCCCGTCGGCGAACCAGAACAGCACGGCCGTGGCGTCCGAGATGTCCGCCTCCCTCGCGTCCCCGCGCCGCATCTCGACCCCGGGAGGGCTCCCCGCGCGCGCGGCCTCCACCCTGGAGGCGTCCAAGTCTATCCCCACCGCCTTGGACGCGCCGAACTCGCCGGCCGCCATCGCGCATCCCCGCGCGTCGCGGCACCCGAGGTGGTAGAAGACGTCGCCCTTCCCCACGCCCAGCGCCCCCAGCGCGCCGCGCAGCGCCGAGTCGGGAAGCGCCACCTCCTCCCCCGACATTATCCCCGCCGGGAGCGATCCCAGGTACTCCTCGAGCCTCACCGGGCGGCCGGGGCCCCCGCGGGATTTATTCCCTTATGCTTTCCAGCTTTGAGACGGCCTGCCACAGCGTGACCCTGACGAACGACGGCATGTTGGGATCCTGCGTGATGTCGTCGAGCATGCTCACCGCGTTGGCCGCCCTCACTGACAGCGAGTACTCGTCGCTGCGCAGGTCGGCCATCAGGTCGGTCACGTTCTTCTTTATGGTCTTGGGGGTGGACTGGCCGGTGGCTATCTGGTTGAGCGTCTCCACGGCCTCCCTCATGGACTGGGCGTTCCTGGCGGCATCGGCCATCACGCGGGCACCTCCACGGACATCTCGCCGGACTCGGACACATCCACCTCGTACCTTCCCAGGTCGGCAATCTTGGCGGGGAACGCCTCGAGCTTCCCCGTCGCGCAGCCGAAGCGCGCCCCGTGCCACCCGCAGACCACGGACCCGCCGTCCATCCTGCCCTCGGCGAGGCTGGCGCCGGCGTGGGTGCACGTGTCGTCTATGGCGAACCGCTTCCCGCCCGCGTTACCGACCAGCACGTCCCTGCCGCCCGCCTCGAACTTGCGCATCGTCCCTTCTGGGACGTCCGACGCCTTGCCTATCACCACCCTGGCCACGCACATACGCCTTTTGCCATTCTTAATAATTCTTGCATGGGCCCCCTCGTATGGGGTCACGCACCTGCTGGCCACAGGCGTGAAAACGACTCTGTTGATCCGCGTTCGCGCCTGCGAAGCGGGGGTTGCTGACCTCTTACGCCCGCGCGCGGGGCGATCCGCCCGTTCCGGCGCGGATCCGGCCCGCGGGGGGCCCCCGCGCTAGGGCCGGGCCGCCTCTCCGTGGGGGGAGGGGGCGCGGGCGTTGCTCGGCACGCTTCCGCAGTGCGTAGGCCCCCCTGCGGCAGGATTCCGCGCGGCGCGCCCGTCCGCACTGCCCGGGCTCCTCAAACGCCTTCCAGCCGCCGCTCCAGGTCCAGCATCGTGGAGGCCCACCAGAATAAGGACTGCGGGCTCCTCAAACGCCTTCCAGCCGCCGCTCCAGGCCCTTCTTGCCCCGCACGTACTCTTTCGCCGATCTTTTCCTGATGTGCTCTGCCAGCGCCGAAAACTCGTCGGTGCTGGCCAGCAGCTCTTGCAGCCGCGTCAGGGCGCTGACGCTCCTGTATTTTTCCTCATCTTTTTCGGCCTTCCCCACGTTGCGCAGGCATGCGCTCAGGTCGTCGGATCTCGGGCTGTCCAGCTGGTCCAGGATGCTCCTTATCGGCACCTTCTTGCCCATGATCGGCACTATGGTCAGCTCGTCCCGGTTCATCACCCGCAGGCTCCGCATTCTGGACGCGCCCCGCAGTGCGCGCCCCGCCGGCCGCGGCGGCCGCACGGCAAGCAGGTCGCACCCGAGGAACGGCATGTAGTGCATCGTGGACAGGCCGCCGCGGTCCGCGTCCTCCCGATCCACGCCGGTCATGAGGAAGGCGATCTCCCTTCCGGCAAAGCCCCCCAGATGCTCGTAATGCCGCGGGACGTCGCGCCTCTCCGCGTAGTGCAGGTTCAGCACGCCTGCCTGCAGATCGTCCGCCACATAGTCCAGCAGCTCGGGGAACCGCCCATACCGCATGTCCAGCGAGAACACCGCCTGCTTGCCGATCTTGGTTATGGCTTCGTGCGCGCCGCGCAGCGTCTTTTTCAGGTCCCCCAGCGGCATGTCCAGATGCGGGACGGAGATCATGTCGTGCCCGGCCTCCTCCTGCAGGATGATCAGGATCCGGAGGAACTTGTCCAAGTTGTCCCCCCGCAGGATCTCCATCGGCGCCTTGCCGACCGACGCGGTTTTGGCCAGCCGGAACACCGGCACGTGCAGGACAGAATACCCCGTGATCCGATCCACGTTTTCCATCGCCCGCAGCTGGGCGCCGAACGCGCCGTTGGAGGCGAGCAGGGCCCCGACGTCGCGCCCCGTGAGGTGCTTGCAGTAGACGGAAACGCGGTTGCCGATGCCGACGCTCGTGGGAACCTCGGCCTTCTTGGCGAACTCGTAGGACGTGGCGCACCGGTCCGGCGTGACCGCGCGCCCCCTGTCGGTCGTTATCTCGATCGCCCTGGCCGGCGGCAGCATCCCGAAGCTGTCGTCCGCCTCGAGAACCTTGACCCGCTGGACCTTCACACTAGTCCCGGCCCCACACCACGTCCTTGTACTTGTCCTTTACCGACGAGGCTTCCCTGTACTCCGGGTAGTGCTTGTGTACGTAGTCGAGGATCCCGCTTACCCCGAGCTGATCCCAGCCCTTCCTCTTCTCCTCCACGAGCGCCCGATCCTCCTTTGACAGCCTCCGCAGCACTTCTTCCGCCATCGCCCTCCCCTTTGGGGTGAGGGTGAACGACTCGGAGTTTGAGTTCCTGCGCCCCCTGCACTTCAGCACTCCGTGGTAGTCGAGCGGGTCCAGCTTCCCCGCCATGTGGAAGCTGTGGGGACCCGGCTTGTACGGCACGAACCTTGGGTCCTCGGACCTGTCCTTCAGCACCTCCTTGTACAGCAGGAACAGCTCGTTCATCAGCAGCGTCGCTCCGATGACCGGCTGGGGCCCCGCCCCGAGTATCATGAGCATCAGATCGTCCAGCAGGAACTCGCGGCATTCCAGTTTTCGGAATACCATCTTGGCTTGCTCGTACGTGTATATCCTGGTCCCGTCGGATGCGATCCGCACTTCGCCAATGCCCATTCCTTCGCCAATGCCCATTCCTACGCCACTCCTGCCCCCGCGGGGAGTGCTGCCGCCCCCTTCCCCATTATTCGCTCGCAGCGCGGGCGCGGCCCCCCGCCGCGCGCCCGGAGGATCGCATCGCGGCCCCGGAAGCCGGGACGGCGCGGGCCTCGGGCGTGCGGGCGGGAGCCCGGGGGCCCGCGCGCAACCGCCCCGCCCGCGCCCCCGCGTTCCCGGCGGAGGCGCCTCCGCCGCGCGACCGGCCGCCCCGAGTCACCGCCTGCTCCTCACGGTGCTGCGCAGGGTCCCTATCCCCTCGATCTCGGCCTCCACCACGTCGCCGTCCCGGAGGTAGCCCCACCCGGAGCCGTTGTTGAGCACCACCCCCGCGGGGGTGCCCGTGGATATCACGTCGCCCCTTTCCAGGGTCATGGAGCGGCAGAGATGCGACACTATATCGGGCGGCTTGAGGCGCATCATGGCGGTGGACGAGTCCTGCCGCAGCTCGCCGTTGACCCTCAGGGAGATCCCGAGGCGGGCCGGATCGGGTATTTCGTCGGCCGTCGTAATCCACGGGCCGCACGGCGCGAAGGTGTCCATCCCCTTGGCGCGGGTGAACTGGCCGTCCCTGCGCTGCACGTCCCTAGCCGTCACGTCGTTGAGTACCGTGTACCCGAATACGGCCTCCCCCGCCCTCGCCGCGTCCGCAGACTCCGGCCCCCCGGCGGGGCAGTCCCTGCCGATCACCACGGCAAGCTCCGCCTCGTAGTCAAGCTCTTCGACGAACGGCGGCAGCGCCACGTCCGCGCCGTGCCCGCGCAGGGCCGTCCTCGGCTTCATCACCACCACGGGCTCGTCCGGCGGCTCCTTTCCCTGCTCGCCGGCGTGGTCCGCATAGTTGAACGCCAGGCACAGTATCTTTCCGGGCCGTTCCACCGGGGGGAGCAAATCGAACCGCGACAGATCCTCGTGAGGCAGGCCGCGGCCAGCCGCCTCTCTTATCCTGTCGAGCCAGCCGCCGAACATGAACTCGCTCGCGCTTTCCGGCATGTCCGCGCCGGCCGCGCGCCCGATCTCCTCCCTCGTGGCGACCGCCCCGCCGTCGACTAAACCGTACGTCGGCCCGCCGCCCCCCCTGCGCGCCAGCCTGGCTATCTTCACGCGATCACCTGTGCGCGTACACCGCCGTCCGGTGCGACTCTTTCCTGCAGTACCCGAACCTGACGAACTGTATCATGCTACCGTCAGGGACGGCCGCGTAGTGCGGTTCCGCGAGGACCTCGAGCTCCCGCAGGCTGTCCTCGTTGAACTTGCCGTCTATGATCAGGGCCCCGGGCACCAGCACCGTCAGCCGGTGCGCTCCCTCCTGCGGCACCCACTGCACGCGGGGGACTCCCTCCCGCGCGGGGCCCCCCTCGTACGCGCCGCGCAGGCCGCCCCCCGGACTGCCGCCGTCCAGCCTCACGTTGCCCAGCCCCATCAGCCACACGCTGCCTCCCGCCGGCATCTTTTCGGCATCGCTTGATTCTATGTAGAGCCGCCCGCCCTCGTGCGGTATCTCCCTGTCCCCCATCTCCGCTTCTCCGGGATGGTTGGGGACGGTGGCCGGCGGCGCCGGCGCCCCGGACACCTCCAGCGACACGGGCCTTTCCACCATGAACAGCCTCGTCGATGCGGCGTCTATGCAGGTGCGGTTGAAGGCCTCCAGCGCGCCGATCGGGGCCGTCGTGTTGGTCTTCGTCATGCCGAGCGAGGCCACGAACCGCCGCACGGCCTCCGGCGCGATCCCCCTCTTCCTCAGCGCCTCCAGCGTGGGCAGGCGCGGGTCGTCGTACCACCCCACCTTGCCGTCGTCCATGAGCTGCCGGAGGGCGCGCTTGGACACGGGCATGCCCTCCAGCTCCAGCCTGGAGAACTCAGCCACGCGGGGCGCGCGCATGCCCAGCCTTTCCAGTATGGCCCCGTACAGCTCGTTGCGCAGCTCGTACTCTTTGGACCGGAGCGCGTGCGTGACCCCGTCCATGCTGTCCTCGACCGCGACGGCAAAGTCGTAGCTCGGCCAGACCCTGTAGCTGGTGCCCAGCAGCGGGTGCCTCTCGTCGGTCACCCTGAACAGGACGGGATCGCGCATCACCGTGTTCGGCGAGGACATGTCGCCCACGAACCGCACGGCGGCCTGCCCGGGCTTGTACTTTTCGAACATGCGGTGCCACCTCTTCGAGTGCTCGTCCGGGTCGCCTCCTGTAGGGGGGCGGCACCTGCATTCCGACATGGCCCTCCTGTTCCTGGCCACGTCGTCCCTCTTGCACGTGCACACGTAGGCGCCGCCCGACTCCACGAGCTCCTGCCCCTTCGCGAGCAGCGCGTCCATGTCGTCCGAGGTGTTCTTCACGGTATCGTACTCTATCCCCAGCCACTCCAGCCCCACCTTTATGGCGGCATAGTACTCCATCCTCTCGGCCCCGGGGTTCGTGTCGTCCATCCTGAGTATCTTTCTGCCGCCGTACATCTTGGCGTATTCCTCGTTTATGATGGCCGCCTTCGCGTGGCCGATGTGCGGGTACCCGTTGGGCTCGGGGGGGAACCGCGTGACCACCTTCCCGTACTCGGCCCCCTCCAGCCCGGGCAGGAATCCCTCCCTTTTCCAGCCCATCGACATGGTCGCGACGATGGTCCTCATCGGGCCCTCCAGCCCGGGCAGGGACTCCTCTTTTTTCCCGGCGGAACGCCCGGCCGCCGCGGCCTCCTCCAGCTCCTCCGGCGCCATCCCGCATACCTCGCCGGCTATCCTCTCCATCTCGGGGGCCAGCGCGGCGGCGCTCCCCCTGAGATCGGGCCTGGCGCCGAGCAACTTCGACAGCAGTATCTTTCCGGACGTGCGGCCCCCGTGCGCGGCCGCGTTGAGCAGCGCCAGCCTCCTGGCCTCCCCCTCGACCTCCGCGTCCAGCCGCCAGCGCCCCCGCGCGCGGCGGGGCCCGCGCCTATTTTATACCGTGGTCGCGCTCCCGGGAGGCCTACGCGCCCCTCTTCACGACGAAGCCCAGCAGGGCCTCCAAGCTTTCCTTGGCCTCCCCGTTCCCGTACGGCCGCAGGGCCGCCTCCGCCCTGCGCGCGTACCCCCGCGCCGTGTCCCGGACGGCTCCCTCTATGCCGAGGCCCCTGACCGCCTCCACGGCCGCCTCGAGCTCCTCCTTTTTGGCGCCGGGGTTGCCGAACGGCCGCGTTATGGCCCTCCGGGCGGCGCCCCTCGCGGCGCCGAGGGCCATCAGCACCGGCAGCGACTTCTTGCCCTCCCGGATGTCGTTGCCCACGGGCTTTTTCGTCGCGCCGGGGTCGCCGGCCACCCCCATGAGGTCGTCGGTTATCTGGAAGGCTATCCCCAGGTTGCGCCCGAACGATGCCAGGCGCGCCTCGTCGCCGCTGCCGCCGCCGGCGCAGACGGCCCCCATCGCGCACGCGGCCTCGAACAGCGCGGCCGTCTTCTTCCCGACCATCTCCACGTACTCGCCGGGCGTGGGCGCGCCTCGGCTCCCGGCCATGCGCAGGTCAAGCATCTGCCCCTCGCAGACGTCCGCGCACGCGCCGGCCAGCCTGCGCACCAGCCTCACCGTCCTGTCCGGGGGGCGGCGGGAGTTCGCCAGGACGCCGTACGCCTTCGAGAACAGGACGTCGCCGGCCAGTATGGCCACGGGGGTGCCGAACCTCCTGTGGACGGTGGGCACGCCGTGCCGCACGTCGTCGTTGTCCATGATGTCGTCGTGGACGAGCGTGAAGTTGTGCACCATCTCCACGGCCGCCGCGGCCGCCAGCGCGCCGGATTTTGTGCCGCCCAGCAGCCGGCAGCTCTCTACCACCATGTGCGGCCTGAGCCGCTTGCCGCCGCTCGACACTAGGTGGGAGGCCGCCTCGTACAGCTCGGCCGGCTCGCCCCTCATGGCGCGGGACAGGCGCGCATCGACCGCGGCCTTGGTGCGGGGCGCGCCGCCGCGCGCGGGCCCGCCGCCGCCTACCGTTCGGCCACCAGCCTCCACTGGCCGTCGGGGAGGTGCGCCCTGGCGGCCTCCAGGAACGCGCCCCGCGCGCGGGCGCCCGTCCACGCGGGCAGCCCGCCGTACTTTTGGGGAGCCACGGCGCCGGGCAGCAGGTGCAGGGCGACGAGCATCCACGGGCAGTACAGTTCCGGGGCCTTTGCGACCATATCAGCGAGCTCGCCGGCCTCGGCCCACGCGGACTCGCTGACCTCGCCCCGTTCCGCGGACACGGCCGCCCCCGGTTCCACCATCCCCGCCAGCGTGCCGCAGACCTCGTTCTCGGATCCCGCGTCGCGGTACGGGACGTGGTACTCGAACTTGAACAGGTAGTCCGTCCTGCAGCGCACGCCGATCTCCTCCGGGATCCTCCTGTCCGCCGCCTCCTCGTACGACTCGGACGCCCTCGGGTGGCTGGCCACCGTCCCGTCCCAGCAGCCGGGCCACAGCGGCTTGGATGCGCTCCGGCGCGTCAGCAGCAGCCTGCCCGCCCCGTCGAACAGGAGGGCCGTGAAGGCCCTGTGCAGCAGGCCGTCCCTCATATGGCAGCGCGCTTTCCCGGCCGCGCCCACGGGCGCGTCGTTCCCGTCCACCAGCACGAGCGCCTCCTCCACGTCACGCCCCCCTGAACATGGTCCCGCGGAACGCGGCGCCGGAGGCCGCATCTGTGATCCTGCGCGGCCTGTTCCCGTTCACGAAGAAGACGTCGAGCCCGGCGCGGGCCATCCGTTCCGCCTCCCCGACCTTCCTCGCCATCCCGCCCGTGACGTCGGGGGCGCGCGAGGCGCCCGCGGCGGAGGAGCCAGGGACGTACTCCCCGATCAACTCCCCGTCCTCCACGTCCCCGGAATACAGGCCGTCCACGTTGGTGGCGAACACGGACAGCCTGGGCCTGAGCGCGGCGGCCAGCATCCCCATCACGCGGTCGCCCGACAGTATGTACGAGTCCCCCCCGCCGCCGTGCAGCAGCGCGTCGCCGTACGTCACGGGGACCATCCCCGAGCGGGCGATCCTGCCCACCTCCTTGGCCCTGGACCGGACGGGGGCGCCCGTCTCCCCCACGAACACCGCGGGGGGCACCGCGTACGGGGCCATGCCGGCCCCGTGGAGGGCCTCGAGCACCACGAGATCGAGCTGCACCATCGAGTTCTTCACGGCGGCCACGCCGTCCCTGCCGTACCGCGCCGGCTCCGTGTGCATGCCGTACTTCACCGACCAGTAGTGCCCGAACGAGCCGCCCCCGTGCACCACTACCAGCGGCTCGTCTATCCTGGACAGGGCGTCGGCCATCCTGTCCAGCGCGGCCCTCCTCGGCGTGAGCGCCTTGTTCTTGTTGGTCACGACCGAGCCGCCCAGCTTCACCAGCAGCATGGGCGCGGGTGCGGCGCCGGCAGATAAAAAGTATAAGCCGGCGCCGGGGCCGGCCGCCCGCGGGCGCGAGGACGCCCCCGGATTCGCGCGTGGGGGGTTGCCGGCCTCGCGCGCGCAGGAGCCGGCCGCCCGCGGGCGCGAAAACTCACTAGATCCGGATTCCAGCCTGGCGGGGGAGGGCGGACGACCCCGCGCGCCGGGCGGGGGCGCCCCCGTTTCGGCCGCCCGCGGCCCGCGGCCGGCCGCCCGCGGCTAGCCGGACCCGAGGTGCTTCCTGGCGATCGCGTGGATTCCGGGCTCGCCGACGGCGCCCATCATCCTGTCCACGGGCCGGCCGCCCTTGAACATGATGAAGGTGGGGATGGACTGCACCCCGTACCTGTACGCCACGGGCTGGGCCGAGTCCACGTTGACCCTCGCGAACCTTATCGCCGGGTACCGCCCGGCCATCCGCTCGAACACCGGATGCATCGACCTGCACGGGCCGCACCACTCCGCCCAAAAGTCGACCAGCGCCAGGCCGTCCCCCCATTCCCGCACGGCCCCGTCGAAGCTGGACGCGTCAAGCTCCACGACGCGGCCCGCGCCGGGGCTGCCGCCCTTGCCGCCCCTGCCGGCCGCGGCCCGCATCATCTCTTGCAGCTTGGCGCGCTTTATGCGCTCGAGCTCCTCGTCCGCGACTTCCGCTCCCACGCCTAGAGATCCAGGAGGAACTTCATTTTAACATTTTCAGCGCCCCGCGCGATCTCCATGCCGTGGAACGTGGGCGCCTTTATCTCCACCTTGAAGCCGTGCCTTCCCAGGTCGATGGGCTCGCCCAGCGCCGTCCCCTCCACGCGCCGCGGCGGATCCCCGACCGCGCGGGCCTCCACGCGCGACACGGCGAACCCGTCCGTTATCATGAGGTACACGACCTCCTCCAGCCAGGAGTACAGGAGGTGCCTCGCATCCTCGCCGGCCGCGGAGATCCTCCGCGACTGCGCCTCCTTCACGGACCGCGAGTCCAGCGTGATGTCCGCCACGGCCTGGCCCGCATCCGAGAAGGCCTCGTCCATGCTGGCGGCATCCACCTGGACGATCGCGTCGGTGGCGTGCTCCAGCAGCCTGTACCCCACGCCGCCGCGCCTCCCCGCCGCTCTATTAAGTCAAGGCGGCGCCGCGCGATGCCCGCCCGCGCGGAACCATTCGGCATTCGACATCTGGAGGCCGCGCGGGTCCCCGCCGCGTTTCGCGGCCGCGTTGCTGCGCGCGGGACCCGCGCCGCCTCCGCGCGCGGGCCGGTTGCCCTTGCCGTGGCCCCGCGCCCGCGCCGCCGCCGGATGCCGCAAGGCGGCGCGCGGCAGGGGGCGCGTTCCGCCACCGGCAGGGGCCCGTTCTCCGCCGCCGGGTTTTTTCGGGCCCGTCGCGCCTCTGCCATGCGGCGGGAGGCGACCGCGAAGCCGGCAAGCGCGGTGCCCAAGTTGCGCGCCGGGTCAAGCGCGCGTGCGGCGGAACCTGCGCGCCGCCCGCGTGTTACGTCCTGCCCGCGGCCCGCCGGCCCGGCGTTCGGCGCCGGCGCCGCGCTGCCGGCGCCGTGGCCGCCCCGCGTCCCGCCCCCGCACGAGTTCAAACCGGCCTTTGCTCCCGAACCGCCATTTCCGCCCGCCCGGGGCAGCCCGAACGCGCCGCGCCGGCCCCGGCGCCCGCGCCGTTTAACGCGCAAGCCGCGAAAGTTAAGCGCCGCTTAACCGCACATTAGGACTTCTTATCAATCCCGGCATGGCAAGCGTGCCGTGGCCGGCAGGAAGATAGCGCTGAGGTGCAGAGAGTGCGGCGCGGAGAGCGAGCCCGAGTTCCGCTACGTGTGCAGCGAGTGCTTCGGCCCGCTGGACGTGGCGTACCACGACCTGCCTAGGCTGGAGCGGTCCACGTTCGAGGGCCGCGAGCAGACCTACTGGAGGTACTTTGAGCTGCTTCCCGTGCTGGAAAAGTCCCATATCGTGAGCATCGGGGCGGGCATGACGCCCCTCGTAAAGGCGGAGCGGCTGGGCCGCGAGCTGGGGCTGACCAACTTATACGTGAAGAACGACTCGGTCAACCCCTCGTTCTCGTTCAAGGACAGGCCCGCCGGCGTGGCCGTCTCGAAGTCCGTGGAGCTGGGGCTCTCGTCGGTGGGGTGCGCCTCCACCGGCAACCTGGCCTCGGCGACGGCGGCGCACGCGGCGAGGGCCGGCCTCCCGTGCCACGTCTTCGTTCCCGGCGACGTCGAGGCGCCGAAGATAGCCCAGGCCCTCTCGTACGGCGCCAACTACATAGCCATAGACGGCACGTACGACGATGCCAACCGCGTGGCGGCGCGCGTGGGCGACCAGTACGGCATAGGGATAGTGAACATCAACATGCGCTCGTACTACGTGGAGGGATCCAAGACTTTGGCGTACGAGGCTGCCGAGCAGCTGGGCTGGCGCGTCCCCGACAGGCTGGTCGTCCCCGTGGGCAGCGGGGCCATGCTCAACGCCATATGCAAGGGCTTCGAGGAGCTGCGGGACGCCTCGCTGGTCGGCGACCTGTCCGCGATGCGGGTCGACGCGGCGCAGCCCCGCGGCTGCGCGCCGGTCGTGGACGCGTTCCGGTCGGGCTCCGACGCGGTGAAGCCGGTGGAGCGGCCGGAGACCGTGGCCAAGAGCCTCGCGATAGGCGATCCGGGCGACGGCCGCTACGTCCTGCAGCGGCTAAAGCAGTACGGCGGCGCCGCCGCCGATGCGACGGACGCCGAGATCCTCGAGGCCATAAAGCTGCTGGCGCGCACCGAGGGCATATTCACCGAGCCGGCCGGCGGCGTGGCGGTGGCCGCGCTGGCGCGCGCGGCCGGGGCCGGCGACATGGACAGGGACGAGCTCACCGTCTGCTATATCACGGGGAACGGGCTCAAGGCAATCGAGCCGCTCATGGGGGTGCTGCAAGCGCCGCGGCCGATGCGCGCCGACGCGGGTACGATAGGGGCCGCCGTGGCGAGGGGGGGCGCGGGGCGCTGACCGGAACGGGGACGGCCGAGTTCACCATACCGTCCGTGCTGAACAAGGGCGGCGGCGAGCGCAGGGTGGAGGTGGCCGCCGGCCTTACAATATCCGAGGGGTTCGATGCCGTCTGTGCAATGATGGGCGAGGAGTTCAAGCGGCGCGTCCTGGAGCGGGACGGCTCCCCCCGCTCGCTCATCAACGTGTACGTGAACGGCAAGAACTCCAGGTTCCTGGACGCCGGCACGGGGACCCGCCTCGCCGCGGGGGACGAGGTGTACGTGCTGCCGGCGGTGGCCGGCGGGTCGGGCGGGGAACTCTCGCAGGAGGAGCTCGACCGGTATTCCAGGCAGGTGATGCTGGAGCAGATCGGGTACGCCGGCCAGCTAAAGCTGCGCTCCAGCACGGCATGCCTGGTGGGGGCGGGGGGGCTCGGGAGCCCCATAGCGATGCGCCTCGTTGCGATGGGCGTGGGCACTCTGCGCATAATAGACCGCGACACCGTGGAGCGGTCCAACCTGCACCGGCAGGTGCTGTTCGAGGACGCGGACGTCGGGCGCATAAAGGTGGAAGCGGCCGCCGAAAAACTGCGCCGCATGAACCCTACGGTGCGGGTGGAACCAATACCGATGTCCGTGAATAGTTCCACGGCCGCCGAGGCCGTCGCCGGGTGCAGCGTGGTGGTGGACGCGCTGGACAGCGTCGAGGCGCGGTACGCCCTGAACATGGCGTGCGTGGAGGCCGGCACGCCGTTCGTGACCGGGGCGGCCGTCGGCGTGGCCGGCCAGGCGTTCACGGTAGTTCCGGGCGAGTCGGCCTGCTACCGCTGCGTGTTCCCCGCCCTGGACGAGGACAAAATGCCTGCCTGCTCCGTGGAGGGCGTCCACCCCCCCATACTGTCCATCATAGGGGGCGTAGAGGCGGCCGAGGCATCCAAGGTGATGCTGGGGCAGAAGCCCTCCCTCTCCGGCCGCATACTGCACGTCGACTTGGACGGGCTGGACTTTTCGTTCACGAGGACGTTCCGGGCGCCCGAGTGCCCCGACTGCGGGATCGGGGCGGAGGCGGCAGGGGGCGGGGCGGCGGAGGCGGAAGCGGCTAGGCCCCGCGGGCGGGAGGAAATGGTCGTGGAGGAGCTGTGCGGCCGCGGCCGCGGGAAGCGGACCTTCTCGCTGGCGCCGTCCGGCGCGGCCCCCGATATAGACGTGGGCGCGGTCTCGCGGGCGGCCTCCCGCTTGGGTTATGCCGTGGAGAACTTGGGCGAGATGGGCCTCTCGGTGCGCTCGGGCGAGCGCTCGGCGAGCCTGACGCGGCGCGGCACCGCCGTGGTGGTCGGCTGTACCGACGAGGACGAGGCCGTGAGGCTCTACAACGGCCTGCTGGGGGCGGCTACCTGAATCTCGCATGCTCGTGGGGGAATGCGGCAAATTAATGGCGAAACCGGCGCCGTTCTCTTATATAATGGCCAAAAACCATACTAAAACATGCAAAAATCTCACAAAATGACGGGAATGCGGCAAATTCCTGAGCGAAAGGGCCGCGCCGTGAACAAATCGTCCATTATCCTTTTATATCCACGGCCTTGCATGAAAGCAATAACATGAAAGACAGAAATATCTACAGAAAAATGACTAGTATAATACTGGCAACGATAATGATCGCGGGCGGAGTGACGTTCGCTGTCCCCGGCACCATGCCGGCGGCCAGCGCCCAGTCCTCCAACGCGAACCTGTTCGTGTCTGCAGAAAACTCAGCATACGACAACACCATCGCCGGCCCCATGGTCGTGGAGGTGGTCGTGCGCGACTCCGATCTGTCGGATCAGGACGAGGTAGAGTCCGAACCGCGGGTCGAGATCGACGGCGATCAGCTCAGGATGGCACAGGGTAGCGACGGCAGCTGGTACGGGTACTTTGCGCAGAAAGAGACCGCCGAGAAGGCTGACGCAATGGCTGGAGACAACGCAAAAATGTCTCTCAACTACGGCACACCGTGCCCCGCCAATGCGACCACCGTACTTGACCCCAACGACGCTCAAGGCTTCACGGACACCGTAGGGTTCTTTGTGGCTGACGACGCGTGCGGCTCAAACGCAAATCCCACCAAGCACCAGAATGTCATCAGGGTGACAAAGTCACTCAACGAAAATTCCGCGAGCAACCCTAATGACACTTTGGGACAGATCAAACTTCAAGACGAGGACGACTGGCCCATAATCCAGCTGTACGACTTTTCAGACGGGGACGACGTAGTGGTTGAATACAGGCGCGGCGGCGACCCGCAGAGCGTAACGCTGTCATACAGTGACGATGTAGCCGACTATGCGAGTCTGGCCTTGGACAGGTCAGCGTACACGCAGGGCGCTCACGTCAACTTTGTAATGACCGATCTCCAGATGAACATTGACCCGACCGACGAGGACACTTGGACGTTTGACACCAACTCTACCGCCGACGACGAACTCTATTACTGGATGTTCAACGAGGCCGACGGCACGTACGAGAGTGCGATTCCGATAGACAGGACAGTGCTGGACTTTGACGACAACGGTTATCTCAAAATCAACACCGGCACAGACATCTCACAACCCGTTCTTAAATTCGAGGACAACGGAAACCAAAATGACAGAGAGGACCACATCGGCACAGAAACACTCATCACCGTGGTAGAAACAGGGCCGAACACCGGCGTCTTTGAAAACTTTGACGGCGGCGATATGTCCAACCTACGCGTCGCTAACGACGCAAAGAGGGGAACCACTGCTGTAATTGACTACAACGACGCCGAATCTTCGATCGTGGTCGTCAACGCGTTTGGCGGGATCACGATCGACAAGGACGGTGTCGGCGGAGTGTGGAACTCTGGCGAGGAGATCGCAGTGACACTGACAGATCCTGACTTTAACAAGAACTCACTTGAGGACGAGGATATGGTGCTGAATGAACCTAGTACCATGTTCATACCCAGCGTCAGAATCGGCTCACCGATCACGCTGGCCGGAGTTGATACGGTCACGTTCAATAACAGTACTGCCGGCATCACCACATCATTTGCTGACGATTTCAGTGACGTTATGAGGATTACCGTCAATGATACAAAAGGCACTTCAAGCGAATCAATCACGGATGTAGTCTTCAAGAGTGTCGTGGAGGGCGATAAGTTGGCAAAATTCCTAAGGAACGACATCAGCAGCTTCAAGCCTGCGGCATTCCAGTTCCTGAACTATGATGTCCGCTCGCTTGGCACCCCAGTTGAGGTCGGCTTTATGTACGACAATGGTACCGTTGGTAGTCGTGTGTTTCTAGACGACAGAGACGGCGCTCAGGCCGTAAAGGACATCACCGACATTTATGCAGATCAGTTCAAGGACGAAGACACGGTGGACTTTTACGTCAAGATAAAAGGCATCATAGAAGCGGACACGCACCCCGTGGCCATTGACCTGTTCAACTTTGGTCAGAAGGGCGACGGGGTGACGCCTAACGATAGGCTCAACAACGCCATATATCGGCTGGAGCTTGAAGAGAGCGACGACAACACTGGTGTCTTTGAAGGCACCATGGAGTTTGTCATGCTGAACCAGATCAATGTCAGGGATCCCGCTACCTACGATGCAATAGTTCCGATCAGCGACGAAATCGTACTGATCGTTCATAACGATCTGACTGATGAAGACTCCGTGCGCATCAACTATCTAGATCTCGGCTCGGACGGCGTGAAGACGCAGATCGCCGACCAAGTTGAGGCACCCACAACCTCCGGCATAGTCACCTTTGACTCCAATAACTACAAGGTGGCCGACACGGTCACTGTAACCCTGCAAGACGCTGACCTAAACACCGCAGTGGACACCATTGACGTGTTCACTGTGGTAAACCACGTGTGTGAGTCCGACAGGACTGACACATACTACGAATATGTGTGCAAGGGCAAAGCTGGCACCGCAGATTATGCATACGATCAGGTGGGCGCCAAAGAGTACGGCAAGAACAGCGAGGGCGAGAACTTCGGTAGGATTCTTGACATCACCTTTGACGACCAGTTGTGGCTCCACGGTTGCACCAACCCAGATCCCAGAGTCACCAAAGACGGAAACATTATAAACCCTAGGGATAACATTGACAACGGCCTCGGCTCCACTGGCTTTACGCTTGTGGAGACGGCGGCCGACTCGGGCGAATTCGTGGGCTCCTTCCAGGTGCCCCCCGTGTACTGCCACAGGTCAACAAGCAGCCTAGATTCAGTTGAATCTACTACGGGGGTTGACATGGAGGTCAACTATGTGGACTATCGCGACTCCTCGGGAGAGATCATTGAGTCAGGCGACAGCGCCGGAATCCGCGCCAACACCGGCACGGTGAGCTTGGACAGGACTGTATACCCTGTTCCGTTCGGCGTTCCTGAAGACTTTGGCACCAACCTTGACGGCGCTTCCATATTCCGCATACACTCCACGGGGCTGAGAGGCTCATCCGCCTCCGATCCAGGTAACCATCTGGATGCTGACCTTATGGTGCACGTACGGATAAACGATCCCGACTTTGATGTCTCTGCTAGCGGCCAAGACTCCATAGCTCAAAATGTGCCACGCGTGGACCAGACCGCGGATCAGGCCACCCACGGCCCCCTCAAGATATCCATATCCCGAGGGGCTTCAGAGGTGGTGCTGGCCACGGCCGGCGGCGAGGCGGCCAACGATGGCGTCATAACCTCGTTGGGCAGCTTCAGGGTGTACAACGAAGTGACCAAAAGGCTGGATCTCATGGTTATTAACGACATACAGGTTAGCGGCACCAACCCGACCCGTGAGCTCGGCCCGATCATTGAGATCGCGCCAGATGCGGGAATATTCGAGCTGGATCTGCCCGTTCGGTACACCGATGGCCCAGCAGGCACTCAGTGTCCCGCGACCTCCGTCTTTGAGAACCTTGACGGCTCCACAATCACTGAGAACGGCAGGCTAGTCGATGCAACGGGACCCAACTCGCGCTTCAGCGACAACGACAACACGCACTGCATCCTGCAAGGCGACATCATCACGGTAGAATACGCAGATCCGACAGACGCCTCGGGCGCACCGAACACGGTGACCGACTCGGCTACCTTTGACCTCCGCAACGGAGTCCTCCAGTCCGACAAGTCCGTCTACATCATCGGGAGCGACATGATCCTCACGCTGATAGAGCCGGACCTCGACTTGGAGAGCGACGAGGCAGAGACGTACTCTCTTGACCTCATTGAATGGGACTCCGATGCCGCAGCCATATCCATGGGCAATCGCGGCGGCGGCGCTGACTTCGATCCCGAGCCCTCCAACCTCAGGGAGACCGGCGACAACACCGGAATATTCCAAGTTGTCGTAGAGATTCCAGAGGCCTTGGCGGGCAACACCGTGGAGAGAGGCGAAGAGATCGTGCTAGAGTACACCGACTGGGGCCCGTCAGGGGCCGACTATGTCGGCGACGAGGATGAAGACGTCAACCTGACGATCTTCACCTCCAACTTTGGCGCGACCATCGAGCTTGACCAGAAGGTGTACACGTGGACCGACAAGATCTACGTCACCATAGTGGCACCCGACCACAACTTCGACTCGCAGCTGGTTGACGAGATAGGCGATACCGACGTGGACCCGATCAGGATCTCCACGCGTAGCGCCGACATTGACAACTACCGCCTCGTGGAGACGGGTACCGACACCGGCATATTCGCCGGCGAGGTCATACTGACCGGCTTCAGCCACGATGCTGACGACGACTCCACCACCGGCAACGAATTCGGCATGGACGTCGTGAGTACCCCGTCCTCGGGCGTGGGTCCGACCGACGGCAAGCTGCCGACCAGCGACGACGACGGCATCACAGTCTCCTTCGAGTTCTCGGAGGACGCGACGGTGGTAGCCACCGCGCTGGTCCGCTGGAACATAGCCGAGGTGCAGTGGCTCGAGACGAGCTACCCGGCCTCCGGGACGGGCACCGTCAGGGTCATCGATCCTGACATGAACTTGGATCCGGAATCGGTGGACAACTTCGACGTCGACGTGTACTCGGACTCGGACTCGGGAGGCATTGACCTCACCGTGACAGAGACCAACGAGGCGACCGGCGTGTTCGAGGGGACGGTGTACTTTACGGTGGACTCAGACTCCTCCGGGCACCGGCTCCGCGTTGCAGAAGGCGATTCAGTCACTGCCGACTATACGGACGGCACGCTGCCTGACCCGTACAGCACGAACGACGACATTGCCATAACGGACACGGCGATCATCGGCACCATAGTGCCCCCCTTGGAGAGGGCGCCGGTCTCCAACGCCAGGGTGGTGGATTCCTTCGGGAATGCGCTGACCTCGGTGTCGGTCGACCAGCAGGTGCAGATCACCGCCGACCTGGTGAACGGGCAGGACCGGACTCAAGAGTTCGCATACCTCGTCCAGATCCAGGACTCCAATGGCGTCACAGTCTCGCTCGCGTGGATCACTGGCCAGCTCAACACGGGACAGTCACTCGCCCC
The DNA here is from genome assembly GCA_958295735.1 of uncultured Candidatus Cenarchaeum sp. GTDB lineage: Archaea > Thermoproteota > Nitrososphaeria > Nitrososphaerales > Nitrosopumilaceae > Cenarchaeum. The sequence continues at coordinate 892,428 of OY282369.1, read as the reverse complement.
GGCCCAGTCTTGGACGCCGGAGGCAGCAGGTTCCTACACGGCCACAGTGTTCGTGTGGGAGTCGCTCGACAACCCGACAGCCCTGTCACCGCCAGACACGGTGACGATAAACGTCAGATAAGACTAGTCACAGACAGAAACAACACACTTTCTTTTTCTTTTATTTTGATTCGGGCGAGCGGGGATTCCTGCGCGCGATCATAAGCAATATCTATGCGAGGCGGAAACGCCGGCGGGTTGGCGGATGTGAATAGCGCGGCATGGGTTGCTGTTGCCGCCGCCTTCCTCGCCGCCGTTGCCGCGCCGCAGGCCCTGGCGCAGGTCGTGGTGGAAGAAGAGTGGGAGGACGGCAGCCTGGAGGCCTTCACGAACAGCAGGGTGTACACGGACGGGCAGCCGCTGTTCGTGTACGGGACGGCCCTGCCGGGGGAGAACCTGATAGTGAGGATGTTCTCCCCGGACGGGACGATACTGAAGTTCGACCAGATTGCAACGGACGGCGGGGACGGCTCGTTCAACCACAGGCTGCTGATATGGCCCGAGCCGTCGGCCTCCTCGCCGTACGGCACGTACTTGGTGGAGGTGATCAGCACGGAGCAGAGGGGCCTCTCCCTGCCCCTCGACGTGAAGTTCTCGTCCACGGACGACTTGATCGACGTGCCGGTGAAGCGCAGCGTGGAGACGATGGTGTTCGCCCCGGAGACGGCCGGCGTGAACGCCACGCTGAGGCTGTTCGCGCAGGTCACGAGCGACGGCTCGCTCATAGCTGGCGATCCGGACGAGCTGCTGGCCAGCACGCACGTGCACCTGCCCGGCGGATCGGTCGTGCCGCTATCCGAGTCGTTCCGGACGCTCCACCAGGGGCTGTACTACGCGGACTACGTGCCCGAGCGCCTCGGCACGTACGTGTTCCACGTAGTGACGTTCCACCAGGGGACCGCCTCGCACGGCTCGGCGGCGACCAACGTGCTGCTGCAGGACGTCGGGGGCATATCGGAGCACATACAGCGGCTCAACAGCGTGCTGGACGACACGTCGGCCGAGCTGGAGACGCTGAAGGACGAGGTCTCCGAGTTCGGCGCCCACTTGGAGGTGGCCAACAGGGACGTCGACACGAGCGTGTCTACAATAACGGCATCGGTGGGCAACATAGAGGAGGCCTCCAGCCAGCTCAACTCGCTGCTGTTCCCCGTGGTGGGGGCCATCTGCATAGTGGCCGCGCTCCAGATAGTGATACTGGCGCGGAGCCGGTAGGGCCGCGAGCGCGGGGCGCCCGGGCGGGCCCCGGCAGCGATATATTGGCTGGGCGGACACGGCGCGCAATGCGCGGGACGGCGTGGCATCGTCGCGGCGCGGCAGCGGCCGCCCTGGCGCGGCGCGCGGCCCTCCCGGCGGCGCTCGCCGCGGTTGCCGCCGCCTTCGCGGCCGCGCCCGCCGCCGAGGGCCTGGGCGGGGGCGATCTGGACGCGTCCGGCTCCCCGGTCCCGTGGATTGTGCGGGGGGCGCCGGATGCGCCGCCGTACGGCGCGCCCGCGTTCCGGTCCGGGATACTGGAGGTGCCGGACGAGTACCTGCGCCCGGGGGCGGCCGCGGCCTCGCGGTACGTGGTGCTGGGCGGGAGCGCCGGCTTCGCGGTCTCGATGCTGGACGAGGGGCAGGCGGGCCTGCTGAGGGCGCGGGGGCACACCGTGATTCCAGACTTCAAGGTCGACCTGCATGCAGCAACCCCCGCGAAGCCGCCGGAGGACGCCTCCCGGATCCCGGAGCTTGCCTCGGCCCTGCGGGCCATGGAACAGAACTACACGGGGAAGGGGGTCAGGGTGGCCGTAGTGGACACGGGCGTCGACTTTTCCAACCCCGACATGCGGCACTCGCTGGCCCGCGATCCGGACACGGGCGCGCCCGTCATGCTGGACGCGGACGGGCAGGGGATAGTGCTGACGAACGCGACGTTCGCGGCGAACATCGACGGGGACGGGATAATACGCAACGTCACCGGGAGCATGGGGGAGAACCACACTTCCGTGGTGTACAGGACGGGGAAGGGGGTGTTCCTGGACGTGGAGCGCGGCGGGAAGGGGACTATAATAGAGGTGTACAACTCGCTGTTCCCCGAGAGCGGCCCGGCGCCCGTCTTCAACGGGACCCTATACGACGACATGCGCATAGGGGAGGGCTCGCGCGACTACATACGGTCGGCGAGCGGCGTGTACAGGCTGGGAATGATGTACCAGGGGTCGCTGTCGGGCCCCATAACCGCGCTGCAGGTCGTGCCGGTGCTGTCGGTGGACTCGGAGGAGCCCGGCGTGTACGACACCATAATAGCGGACATGTCGACGTCGTGGCTGGACTATTCCAAGTCGTCCCTGCCGCGCGGGCAGGAGCCGGAGTTCGACTTTGACTTCACCGACGAAAAACGGGTAAAGCTGGGCGGCGGCTCGGAGTTCCTCGTGCACGACCACGACGGGGACGGGGAGGACGACTATTCGGCGGGGACGGTGGGGGCCTCGGTGGTCGACGTGTACGGGGTCATGCAGGGCAACGGCGCCCGGGGCGGGGGCGCGCCCGGCGACGGGGACGGGTACATTGTAAACGGGACGGCGCTGCCGCCCATCGATCCGGGCGGCCGGTTCTTCGGGGTCATGACGGACTTCGGGGGGCACGGCACGTCCGGGGCGGCCGCCATAGCCTCGGCGGGGGAAAAAGAGTACGACGTGTACAACGATACTGGCCGGTACGTGATGAGGGGGGTGGCCCCCGGCGCGGCGATCGTGCCCGTGAAGGCGCTGTGGTTCGGCAACAGCCTGTACGCTTCCCTGTGGGCGGCGGGGTTCGACAGCGCGGAAGGCGGCTGGAGGTTCTCGGGAGCCCCCAGGGCGGACGTGATGTCCCACAGCTGGGGCGTCTCGGCCTTCCCGCTCATAGGCTCGGCCCCCGGCGCCGATATAGTCTCGCTGCTGCACGGCATGCTGGCCACCCCCCACTCGCTGGACAGGAGGTACCCGGGGGTGGTGGTGGTGGCCAGCGCGGGGAACTCGGGGCCCGGGTACGGCACGCTCGGCACGCCCGGCGCCTCCCCCTTCGTGATCACGGTGGGGGCCACCACGAGCAACGCCTTCGTGGGGTACGGCCCGTTCGAGGGCCAGCCCCGCTTCGGGAACTCCACGGGGCACGGCGGCCACGTGGCGGACTTTTCGAGCAGGGGGCCCGGGATGGTGGGGGACCCAAAGCCGGACATCGTGGGGCTGGGCGCGTACGGGTTCGTGCCGGCCTCGGTGCTCGGGCCCCCGCCCAAGAGGCCGCCCCCCGGGGAGGATCCCGAAGGAGAAAAGCGGGAGCCGTTCCGCATGTTCGGCGGCACGAGCATGGCGGCGCCGATAGTGGCGGGGGCGGCCGCGCTGGTGATCCAGGCCATGCAGGAAAAGTCCCCCGTATACTCGCCCGCGGACGTGAAGGTGGCGCTGGCCTCGGCCGCCACGGACGCGGGGAACGACCCGCTGGTGCAGGGGGCCGGGATAGTAAACGTAGACGCGGCCATAAGCGCGGCGCGGGGAGATGCGGGCCACTATTACGTGGGCACGGGGGCCACCTACGCCAACCTCCGGATGGCGCTGGAGGCGCCGCTGGCCGAGGTGAACCATACGGCGATGGGCCTGGACAGGTTCGTCCTCCCGCCGTCCGACGTGCGCCAGCCGTCGTGGTTCGCGGGCCGCCTGGAGCCTGGGGGGCGCAGCACCGCCGACATTATAGTGAGCAACCCGTCGGCCGAGCCGCTGCGCCTGGAGGTGGAGCCGCAGCGGCTCGCCCTGGCCTCGTCGCACGGGTACGCCGGGAGCACGGAGCCGCATATGGCGGACGCGGTGCACGGCGGGCCGGACGCGTACGCGCCCAACTATGTGGCGCTGGCCGACGCGGTGGAGCGCGGCACCCTGGCCTCGTACTTCCGGCAGGACGACATCCCGGAGGACGCCCCGCTGCTGGTGCTGTCGCTGCGCCAAAAGTTCGGCGAGTTCATGAACCAGTCGGACCCGCTGTACGCCAACGACACGGGGATCGCTTCATTGTACCTGTACGACTGGGAGGACAAGGACGGGGACGGGCTGCCCTCCAGCGACGAGCTCTCCCTCGTGAGCAGGGCCGGCTCGTGGGGGACCGTCCAGGAGATGCGGGTCTCCGATCCGGCCTCGCGGTTCCAGCATACGCCGCTCGTGGGCGCGTACCCCGTGCCGTCCAGGTACTCGTACTGGACGGGCGAGCTGGACAAGAACGCCACGTCCATGGGGTACTGGCTCTCCGCCGACTACTACGGGCGGGAGCCGTGGAGGGACGTCTGGCTGGACCGCCGGCTGGTCGAGGTGCCGCCGGGAAGCTCGGCCGCCGTGACGGCCACTGTGGTGGCGCCGCCGGGCCGCCCCCCAGGGATATACCAGGGGTTCCTGCGGTTCTCCGGGACGGCCGGGGAGGACGGAACCATACGGGCCGCGACGGTGGACGTGCCGGTGTCGTACGCGGTGGCAGCGCCGGCCGTACGGCCGGGCGGGACGGTCCTGCTGGCCGGCGGGAACGGCGCGGGCGGCATGCTGTACGGGAACGGCTACGTGAGGGGGGCGTTCGACATGGCCTCGCGGTACACGGCGGGCGACTGGCGGGTGATCCACTTCGAGGCGGACGCCTCTTCCGGGACGGACACCGCCGTGGTGGACGCCTCGTGGGAGGATCCGGACACGAGCATCTCCATGCTCGCGGTGGACCCGCGCGGGCGCATAGTCCAGTCCACGGCGCCGCCGGGGGCCTTCGGGCCCATAATGGGGTGGCCCAGCTCGGACTGGCTGGGGCCCACCCCGTTCAGCGAGGGCGGCGGCTTCTACCCCGTGGAGGGCAGGAGCCCCACCTCCACCGGCATGTACCTGCCCATAAACCAGACCGGCACGTACTCTTTGCTGCTCCATTCCGTGCTGTTCGGGGGCGCGAACTCGACCGCGGAAGGGATCAGGGTGGCCGCCTCGTTCGCGGACCTGCAGCCGGATCCCCCCGGCGGGTAAGGGGAGGGCCGCCTCCCCCCCCCGCGCCGGCCGCCCGCGCGTTCCCGCCCCGCCGCGCTAGCCCCGATCGCCATATGGCCCCGAAATCGCCGGAACCCCCAAACAAGGTTTATAACCAAATCGGCGGAATTCCGGTCCGTGCCGGAGCAGGAGGAGGAGGGGGGCGGCGCCGCGCCCGGCGGCCTGTCCAGGCGCGACTTTCTGAAGCTCATGGGGGCGGCCGGGACCGGCCTGGCCTTCGCGCCGTTCGTCCCGTGGGGCAACTTCATGCCCAACCCGTCCTCGGCCGTTTTGGAGCGCGTCCCCGTGGAGCTCCCGGACGGCCTCCAGGCCAACGTGGCCACCTTCCCCGTGAACCACGCCGAGGTCATAACGTACCCCAAGACGGGAGACCGCGTGCTGGACGAGGAGGCGTTCCGCAAGTGGCAGTTCATACGGCTCCCGGAGCAGATGGGCGGCGGGGCGAACACGGCCGAGGCGTTCAGGGCGTACAGCATGGTCTGCCTGCACCTGTGGTGCCTGTGGAAGTACTGGCCCGCCGAGGGCCGCCAGAGGGGCGAGTGCCCGTGCCACGGCACCATTTACGATCCGCTTACCGGCGAGGCCGTCCAGGGCCCCGCGTCCCTCCAGGCGCCCCCGTCCAACGTCCTCCCGCGCCTCGACTTCGAGGTCGACGCGGGCGGCGCCATGTGGATCTCGCCCCCGAAGTGGGGGGTAAACCAGAACGGAGTGGTTGGGTTTGGACGCTACGTTAAGTAGGCGCACGGGCTTCGTCGCGTTCCTGTACTGGGTATGGGACGGGATAGACCGCACCATATTCACGGCCATAAAGTTCTCCTTCCCGGCGCGGTTCGTCAGCCCGTTCGGGTTCCTGGGGATGCTCACGTTCATCGTGTTCGTCATACTGGGCATATCCGGCGCCCTGCTCATGTTCTACTACGAGCCCATACTGGACAGGGCCTGGGACAGCGTCGAGTTCATCAACGACGAGGTGCCGTACGGCTTCCACATACGCAACATCCACTACCACGGCTCCAACGCGATGGTCCTGCTGGCCATCCTCCACATGTACTACCAGTACTTCAGCGGCCGCTACAAGATAAGGAACGAGATCCTGTGGGTCACGGGGGTCATACTCGGGACGGTCACGATACTGGAGGCCTTCACCGGCTACGACATCATCTTCAGCGAGAGGGCCGAGCTGGCCATAAGCATAGCGGCCTCCCTGACCAACTCCATGCCGGTAGTCGGCCCCACCATACGCGACGCCATGTTCGGGAGCGGCTTCCACGACTTTGTCCTGCGGTTCTACGCCCAGCACGTCTTCATACTGCCGCTGGTGATGCTGGGGCTGATGGCCGTGCACTTCCCGCGGTTCCTGGTGTTCGACGTGCCCATGGTGATGGCCATATCCGGGGCCATCCTCATAACGGGGGGCGTCTTCCCCATAGATTTGGGCTTCAAGTTCCAGCCGACGGTGCCCCCGGGGATAACCGTCCCGGAGTGGTACCTGACGGGCCTGTACGCGTTCCTGCGCACCCAGTACGACAAGTTCGTCACGGGCGTCCTGTGGCCGGCCCTGTTCATAGGCTCGCTGCTGCTGGTGCCGTTCCTGGACAGGTACAAGAAGTTCTCCTGGAAGGACCGCCCGATAATCACGGCGTTCGGCATAGTGGGCATATCCCAGATTATAGTGACCACGTACTGGGGGTTCTACATACCGGCCGACCCGGACCTTTCCCTAGTGGAGCGCCTCGTGATAGACCCCGTGTTCCTGTACCTCACCATGATACTGCTGGTGCCGCTCGGCTTCGGGTTCAGCTACATGATGATCCACATGGCCCGCGAGTCCGAGCGCAAGGCCAAGATGGCAAAGCAGCGCGGGCCCAACAAGGTGGCCACGATAGACCTGTCGGACAAGTGGGTCAACTGGGTCATCGTGGCGCTGATAGCCTTCCTGGTGTTCCTGAACATCGCCGCGTACAACGCGGCCATAACGGGGTTCAAGAACCTCTCGCTGTTCTGGGTGGGCCTCATACTGTTCACGTTCGCGGCGTTCTTCCACGTGTACCGGTACGCGATGGGCAGGGCCAAGGCGGCGCCGCCCGCGCCGCCCGCGCCGCGGGCCGCGCGGGAGCGGCCGAAGGCGCTCGAGCCGGCGCCGGAGCCCCCCGCCCTGCCGGAAGGCGCGGGTCCGGAACGGGAAAAGGCCCCGGAGATCCGGGCGCCGCCGCGGAAGGGGACGGCTGCGGGGACGGCGGCATCGGCCGCCGGCGGATCCCCGCCCCCCGCCGCGCCGCCGCCGCCTTCCGGCGGATCCCCGCCCCCCGCCCCCGGCCCGCCCCCCTCCGGCCCGCCCCCCGCCGCGCCGCCGGCCCAGGCCGCCGCCCCCCGCGGCGAGCCGGCCGCCTGATCCGCCGCGCCCGCGACGGTTCGTTCCGCCGCCCCGAGCCGCCCCCCGCGGCGGGCCCGCCGCCCGATCCGCCCGCGTTGCGCGGCAGCGGGGGCGGCCCCTTCCTGCCGCGGCGTCCGGGATGTCGGGGGCGGGGGCCGCGCAAACGGGCTCCCGCCCCGCGCCCCGGGCGGCCGGCCGCGTACACACTTACCTCCCCCCCCCTCCCGCCGCGACTTGGCCGCCCGGGCGGGCCCGCGCGCCGCGCAAGCTTAGGCTGGCCTAAGGGTCGATTTGTATAATTGTGGCGAGTTTGGGCCTGCCGGCATGGCGGAATCCGGGGTGGCGCTGCTGCGCAAGGAACTGGCGGCCGCGTTGGAAAAGATCGCCGGGCTGGAAGCCGAGGCCGCGGAGCGGGCGGCCGAGATCGCGATGCTGAAGGCCAAGTCCACGGAGCAGGCGCTGCTGCGCAAGGAACTGGCGGCCTCGCTCGAAAAGATCGCCGGGCTGGAAGCCGAGGCCGCGGAGCGGGCGGCCGAGATCGCGATGCTGAAGGCCAAGTCCACGGAGCAGGCGCTGCTGCGCAAGGAACTGGCGGCCGCGTTGGAAAAGATCGCCGGGCTGGAAGCCGAGAACTCCGGGCTGAAGGCCAAGGCCGCCGAGCAGGCGGTCAGGCTTGCCGTGTGCGACGGCCCGAACGCGCCCTCGTCGTCCCTCACCACGTACGGCCCCCGGCGGAACGCCTGGCGCAAGGAGCGGGGCTACAAGGGGAGCGACGGGGCCGGATCCGACGGCAAGCCCGCTCCGGACGGCGGCGCCCCGCGCAAGATGGGCCCGCCCCAAGGGCACAAGGGCGTCTCGCACTGCAACAAGCCCGAGTTCACCATGAAGTGCGGGATCCTGACGTGCCCCGTGTGCTGCGGCCCCCTGGAGAAGTTCGACAGGTGGCGAAAGCTGGTCAACGACTTCGATCAGTTCTGGCGCGTGGTCACCGCGATGATCGAGGTGGAGACGGGCTGGTGCGGCAGGTGCGAGAAGTACTACGAGGCCCAGGCGCCGTTTCCGAAGGGCACCTCGTGCGGCCCGAGGGCGCTCGGCCTCATAATGGCGCTGTTCGAGATGGGCTGCACGGACGCGAGGATCGCCGGCTTTATCGAGTCCACGTTCTACTTCCGCATCTCGGAGGCGGCCGTGGCGAAGGCCCGGAGGGCCATGGCGGGCGCGTCGAAGAAGCAGCTGGAGGAGATCAAGTGGGCGTTCAGCGAGAGCATGTTCGTGCACATGGACGAGACCGGGTTCAAGATCGGCGTGCTGGGCAAGACCGGCTGCGCCCGGGTGGCCGTCGTGGGCAACGCCGTGTGGGTGCACTTCGCGCCCACCCGGGGGGCGGCGGTCCTGAGGGAGCACTTCGGCTGGCTGTCCCGCAGGGCGGTGGTGGCCGACGGGCTGCCGGCGTACCGCGCGTGGTTCCAGCATCTGCAGAGATGCTGCAGGCACCTGCTCGCCAAGGGCGAGGCCGTCGCCGTGGACGGCGACCCGGGGGACGAGGCGAGGCACGACTGGATGCAGGGGTACTACCACAAGATACACGGCATCAAGACGCTGGCGCCGTTCACCGTGACGTACCTGGCCAAGGAGTTCCACGACGCCGTGTCGGCGTACCCCGACGGCAAGCTGAAGACGCACCTCGCCAACGCCGAGCCGCACGTGCTCACGTTCATGGGATTCCGCGGCATGCCGCCCCACAACAACCCCGCCGAGCTCGCCATACGCGACCTCATAGTGACGCAGCGCAACGCGCACCACAAGATCTCCACGCCGGAGGGGCGCAAGACGTTCTCCGAGCTGGTCACGATCGGGGGCACCGCCCGCATGAACGGCATGTTCCCGGGCAGGGCCTTCACCGAGATCGCCCGCAATCGCGACTGGAAAATGTTCGACCCCGGCCCGTGGGCCGGGCCCGACTGGTGCGTCTTCGATGACCCCGCATCCGGGCTGGTGCGCCCGCCCGGCTCCGCGGCGGGGCGGGCGCCGGCTCCGGCAGCGGCGTCCGCCTGACCGGCCCCAGCGGATCTGCCGGGCGCGCGCGGGCGGCGTCAGCCCGCGTCAGGCATCGGGACGGAGCGCCGTACCGGGGCGGCCGCGCGCCGAAAATGCCCCGAACCCTGCCGCGATCGCGCGGCGCCCGCCGATCGGGGCAGCCCGGGCGCGCGGGGGGCGGCGCCCGCCCGCCGAAGGATCCCCGCTCCGGCCGCGATCGCGCGGCGCGCGCCGATCGGGGCAGCCCGGGCGCGCGGGGGGCGCCGGGAGGGGGGGGGGGGAGGTAAGTGTGTACCCGGCCGCCCAACCAAGCTTTATAACCGCTTTGGCCAATCGCGGCGGCATGAGCGAGTCCCGCACCAGCAACGCGTACGGCGTGGGAATAATGACGGTTATAGTGGGGGTGGCCGCCAGCGCGGTGTTCTACCAGGGGTTCTACCTGCCCGAGTCGCTCGAAAAGCCGTCGGTCGACGAGCACGTGCTGCATCCCACGTCGGAGAAGCAGATCAGCATCATAGAGGGGGCGGCCCTGACCGACCAGGAAGAGAACTACGTCCCCAAGAAAGTCGACGTGCAGCTCGGGGTGGACAACCTGGTGGTGTGGACGAACGCGGACGGCACGGCCCACACGGTGAGCGCGGCCCACCGATACGCCGACTCGTACAGCGGCGTGTTCGGCTCGGACGGCGTGATAATGCCGGGGGAAACGTACGAGTTCCTGTTCACCGAGCCCACGGAGCTGGAATACTACTGCATCCCCCACCCGTGGATGAAGGCCGATCTCGTCGTGACGAAGCAGCGGTTCTAGGAGCGGCGGGCGCGCGCCCGGGGCGGCGCGGGCCGAGGATTCCGCGGCCGGAATCCTCCCGCGGCGGCGGGCGCGCGCCTATGCGGGGCGCAGGCGGGCGAACAGCACGTCGCTCCCCACCTCCTTGTGCTGCTCTATGATGGAGGCCCTGAACTTCACGTCGTGCTCCTTTTCCGGCTCGAACTCGACGGACGCCGAGAACCGCACCCTGCCGTCCCCCGAGAAGTGCTCCCTTTCCACGAACAGCCGCGAGACGTTCTTGGATATGTCCTTCCCGGCGTACGACCTGTACACGACGAGCTCGTTGGAGTCGAGTATCTGCGTGTCGATCACTACCCCGTCGTACCCGCCGCGGTAGTTCACCGCGACGGTACCCGTTACGGGCTCGCGCGGGAGTATGTCCACGCCGTCCAGCGCCACCTCTATGTCCTTCACGCGGGCGCCGTTACCGCGCCGGATAAAGAGCCTTGCGCCCGCGCGCCCCGTTCCCGCGCCCGCGCGGGCCACCAGACTCCGGCGCGCGCTCGCGGCAAGGCGGGCCCGAAGAGCTTCGATCTCTTGACCATTGGATTAGAAGTCCAACACTCTGTCCATACTGAGCTACGGGCCCTCGGCGGCGCCGCGGCCGCGCGCAATTTTAACATTCGGCGGCCGCGCCCCCGCCCCGGCCCGCCCGGACATTCCGCCGCGCCGCCGGGACCGCCGCGCCCCCGCCCGGCGCCGCCCCGGCCCGCCAGGCGGCGCGTTTCCTGTAATCCGCGGGCGGGAAGCGGCGCGCCGGGCGGGCGGCTCGCGCGCCGACTGCCGTCTTGGACGCGCTTTACACAGACGGCGCCAGGCATGACGGCATGGCAGAAAAAGAGGCCGAGAAAGGCCGAGAAAGGCCGAGAAAGGCCGAGAAAGGCCGAGAATGACGAAATTGAGGTTTACCATCGCAGGGGATGCCCGGTCTCTCGTTTGGCCCGAACCCGAGCATAAAGACCAGCCGGCCTAGGCTTTCGCCCGACGACTGATCGGAGGCGCCTGCGGCCGGCCGCGCCGGGATGCCCCGCCGTCCCGCGCCGCTCCCCGCCCGGCAGGGCGGGCGCGGCATTCTGTAGACTGGCAATGCCCTGCACCGGCGCCGGGTTGCCGATGCCGCGGCATGGCCGGCTTTGGGACAAGGCTGCACGCGGCTTGAATGCGCAAAACTGGGCCTACCGGCGCGGCCGGAGCGCGGGGGTGCCGGGCCGGAGCGCGGGGCGGCTGGATGCGGAACCGGAGGGCAAGAGAGCGCTCTGGAAGTCGCTCGCCACCGAAAAGAGGCTCCAGCGCGGCGATCCCACGCTCATGCACTCGGCCGAGATGCTGGACATCATGATGAACCCCGCGCACGCGAAGTGCTGGACCGGGCTGGAACCGGAGAAGATCGAGTAGTAAATCCGGCTAACGCGCGCTCAAAAAATTGCACAATCCCGAAATCGTTTCGCATGCCGATCCACGACTGGAACGTGGGGTTCGCGGGGGAGGGGCCAGCGGGGTGATTTCGAAATCGCTTCGCATCCTGGCCGGCGGGCTGGCCCGCCGCGCGGCCGGAGCGGAAATGGGGGTGTGTGGGGGGCCGAGCGCTCCCCCTGGCGAAAACGTTGCGTACTAACTCGGCGAAAGAGGTACGCAGTGATGGCGAAACTGGATCCCGTCAAGGTGAAGTGGATAGTGGACGAGATGAAGAAGGGGGGCCGGAGCGTCGAGATCGCGGCCCGGATGGGGCTTTTTCTCGACAACGGCGGCCGTGTTGATCGCCGTGGGCCGGAGCGTCGAGATCGCGGCCCGGATGGAGGTCTTGCCGCGCCGCGCACGGCAGATCTACGCCCTGTGCCGCAGGACGGGGGAGGTGCCCGCGCTGGGCGTACGGGACAGGCCGAGGAAGGAGATCCAGGACCACGTCAAGATCTCGGTGGAGAAGGCGTTCCGCCAGTGCAGGACGGGCGCGTCCCGGCTGGAGCGGATCGTGGCAGTCACGGCGAGGATCGCCGTACCGCACAACACCATCCACCGCGTGCTGAAGAAGGGGACGGCGGTGGAGCACCCGAAGAAGGGCAGGAGGCGCGAGCGGATCAGGTTCGAGAGGACGCACTCCAACACCATGCGGCACGCCGACTACAAGCTGCTCCCCGACGGGAGGTGGTTCATGGCGTGCCAAGACGACGCATCCAGGTTCGTCGCGGGCTACGGCGTGTTTGACGAGGCCGCGGGGAAGCACGCCCTGGAGGTGCTCGAGAAGGCCATGGCCGGGCGCGGCAGGCCCGCCTCCGTCATGACCGACCACGGGTCCCAGTCCTGCGCCAGCGAGTCCGAGGCCAGGAAGCGCGGCAGGACGGAGTTCGAGAGGAGGCTGGACGAGCTGGGCGTGAGGCACGTCCTGGCGGGGGTGGGGCATCCCCGGACCGACGGCATGCTAGAGAGGTTCCACGGCGAGATCCAGAGGAAGATCGAGCGGTTCGGCGGGATAGACGAGTTCGTCCAGCGGCACGACCGCGGCAGGCCCCGCGGCTCCCCGGACCAGAGCACGCCGGGGACGCCTGCCAGGGCGTTCGCGCGGAAGATGCCCGAAAAGGGGCAAACAGTCAAAGATGAGTACACGGGGGAGGAGTATCTTGACAGCTAGGCTGCGAAACGATTTCAAGATCGCACAATAACGTCCTTTGGGATCCCACAACGCCGAGCTTTCGGGGGCACCTTTAAGTGGGAGACAGCAAACGGGACAACATGGAAGAAAATAAGGACAAAAAAGGCACAAAGACGTTTAGGGCCAGCCGAGATATGCCCCTGTTTGGCCCGAACTCTGGAATAAAGACCGGCAAGCCCAGGCCTCCGCCTGACGACTGATCAGAAGCACCTGCGGCTAGTTGCGCCGGGGCTACCTCGCTACTCCGCAGCGCTCTTTTTGCGTTTAGCAAGGCGACAGGCGTAGCGTTCCATAGACGTGCGTTGACCTTTGCGCTCGTACCGTGTTGCCGATGCCGTAGCATGGCTAGCTTTGGGTACACACTTACCTCCCCCCCTCCTCCAGCCGCGCCAGTTACTTGCGCGCCGCCACCGTCTCTGATTCCGCCATGCCGCGGCGCAAATCCGCCATACTAGTACCACCAGCCAAGGGATCCCGCCGTTAGGCTAGGATTGCGTGACGTGCAGGCCAGCTAGGGCGTCCCCAAAATGCGGCGGGAGGGGGAGGTAAGTGTGTGCGTACCGTCAAAGTCATACTTTAAATAACCGCCGACATACAAAGCCACATGACCGAAAAAGACACAACGATGATCAATCGTAGCAGAGAGATGCCACTAGGCCCGAACTCTGGAACAAAGACCGGCAAGCCCAGGCCTCCGCCTGACGACTGATCAGAAGCACCTGCGGCCGGTTGCGTCGGGTTGCCTCGCCATCACCCGATGCTTCCTGCTCGGCAGGGCGAACGCAGGCGCGGCATTCTGTCGACAGGCAATGCCCTGTACCAGCATCAGATTGCCGATGCAGCGGCATAGTCGGCTTTGGGACAAAACAGCACGCCGTTTGAATGCGCAAAACGGGGCCTACCGGCACAACCGGAGCGCAAGGGTATTGGGTCTGAGGCAAGATGCTCCAAGTCTGACGGCACCGCAGAAATGCCGTCCTACAGCCGCGGCAACTCGCGTCTGGCACACGTCCTGCGCCTCCTGCCCGCGCGCATGGACTCAGGGATGCTTGGACGAGATCGTTCCAAAGGCGCGTATTCTTACATGTGATTTCGCAGCAATTCCACCATTTTTGGAATATCCTCGTTCAAATGCCTCTCGTTTGCGTCCAACCATTCGTAATATTTGTGGATTTTCGGCACCACATCTCTGTCCTCATACGACATCTCTGATGCGATTCTCAAACACTTGTTATGATCCTTGATCCGATTGAATATGTCTTGCACCCGTTGCTGTAGATCGGGCTCCAAAAAGTTGATTTTTCCAGAGTAAACCAAGCTGTCGTAAAAGTCGTGGTTGAGTAATCTGGCCATAAAATACACAGTTTTCTTCGTCGCGGAATCATCTGTGATGTCTATATGACGAAAACTGCTAGGGAATTTTTTGTAATCTAGTCCTTCCAGCGCGTCCTTGAGCTCATGGTACAAGTTTCTGGCTGTCCGCTCTTTCTCGTTGCGTTTTTTTCTGAAATACATGTAGACTGACACCACAATGCCTAACATGGGAGAGACGGTCACTATGTTGGACAATATTGCACTTAGCATACTGTCAGTGAAAACCGATGCGTAAATATCCACGCGTGTGGTGCGGTTGGTGCAGTTTTATACCCTTTGAAGAGCCGGCAGATCGGCCGTTTTTAGATCCGTACAGGGTAGCAGAATCCACGAGTCGCGGGCGCGCGGCGCCGCGGCGACCGCCCGACCCGTCGCGGGACAGATCGGGTGTCGGTCGCAGAGATCGGGCACGACCGCTGTGCGGGGACTGGCAGGTGCGAAAGGCCTCGCTGATCAGGGCTTGCGTCAAGGGGAAGGAAGCGGCATGCCCCGCATCCGCGTGCCCTCCGGCCCGAGCGCGCTGCCGCCGCGGGGAACAATACCGCAACAAGGCTTTCGCGCCCCGCCGCATCCGAAGCGCGCCGCCGAGGCCCGCCGCCCGGCTGATTTAATAACGTCAGGGGCGGTGCGCGCGTGCTTTGGGGTCGCGGGAGGGGGAGGCCGGGGAATCGCCGCCCGGCGCCGGCGGCGGCAGCGCGGGAGAGCGGCCCGAGGGCATGACGCCGGCCGAGCGGCTCGAGCGCAACTACAAGCGCTACCAGGAAAAACTGCTGCAGGTGACGCGGCGCAACCGCTCCGTCACGCTCATGCGCGTGTACAAGAAGCACAACTTTGACCTGGCGGCGCTGGACGGGATCTACCCCGGCGCCTCGGAAAAGGCCGTTGAAAGGGCCGTGGGCAGCATCGCGGCCTCGCTGGACAGCAGGAAGGACAGCGCGGAGGTGCGCGTGTTGCCCGACTCGGTCGGCGGCGCCGAAGCGGACGCGTCCAGGTCGGCGCTCACCGCCCTGCGGAGGAACCTGATGCAGATCGAGGACGAGACGGGGCGGCGGGTCGGGTACCTGGGGTTCCCGTTCCTGCAGGGGCATCCTGACAGGCGCTTTTACGTGAGGGGCCCCGTCGTGCTGTTCCCCGTGTCCCTAGAGCACAGGAGAATGGCGCGCGGCGGCGGGTGGTGGCTGCTCCCGATGGACAGCCGGCCCGTCCTCAACGGGGCGCTCATGGCCGCCCTCAAGAAAAAGGGCGGCTACGACCTGCCGGCAGACTACGAGGAGTCGTTCGAGGCGATGATAGAGGACGCGGCGGCGGCGGAAGGGGGAAAAAGAGGAAAGGACGCGGAGGGCAGCCGCGGCGAGCGCTTCGTAGAGCGGGTGGAGCGGTGGCTGTCCGAGATGGTGACGCTCGGCCCGGCGGCCGCGCCTGCCGCAACCGCGGCCGCCGATCCCGCGCCTGCCGCAACCGCGGCCGCCGATCCCGCGCCTGCCGCAACCGCGGCCGCCGATCCCGCGCCTGCCGCAACCGCGGCCGCCGATCCCGAAGCGGCCGCCGATCCCGAAGCGGCCGCCGATCCCGAAGCGGCCGCCGATCCCGAAGCGGCCGCCGATCCCGAAGCGGCCGCCGATCCCGAAGCGGCCGCCGATCCCGAAGCGGCCGCCGATCTCCCGGCCGGCTATCCCCGGATACCCGCGCTCAGCCGCGCCGACGTGGATTCGAAGGACGAGGAGCCGCTCCGGGTGGAAAAGTACGCGGTCGTCGGGAGCTTTCCGCAGGCTGCCAGCGAGATATACCGGGACTACGCGGAACTGATCAAGACGGAAACCGGGAAGGGCCACGACTTGGTGTGGGAGCTCCTGGGAGCCGACATGGCGGAGGATGCCGGAGGGGACGGCGGGGAATGGGACGGCGAGGGCGGGGAATGGGAGGGCGTGGACGGCTCCAGCGACGCCCTGCTGAACACCATACTGGAGAGCGACTCCAGCCAGGACGAGGCCATACTGCGCTCCAAGGCCTCCGACGCGCTGGTGGTGCGCGGGCCGCCGGGCACCGGCAAGTCGCAGGTGATAGTGAACCTGGTCGCCGATGCCCTCAGCAACGGCGGCCGCGTCCTGGTGGCGTGCCAAAAGCGCGCCGCGCTGGAGGTGGTGAGGAGCCGGCTGGCCAAGGTAGGCCTGGACAAGTACGCGGTGTTCCTGGAAAAGGAGGTGGACGACCGCACCAAGATGTACGAGAAGCTGCTCCGCGTGATACAGAGCGACCCGCCGCGCACGGACAGCTCGCGCAGGGAGATGGAGGCCGTCTCGCGCCGGACGGACGAGTGCGTCGCGCGCCTGGTAGAACTGGGGAAGGCCCTGCACAAGGAGTACTTTGGCGGCGCCACGGCGCGCAGGCTGTACGCGGTGGCCGACCCGAGGCCGGGCCGCGTGCTGGATCTGGGCGGCCTCGATGAGCGGCTGGAGTGGAGGGACGTGGACTCGTTCGTGGAAAAGGTCGCGTCCGTGGAGGGCGCGTACCGCAGGCTGGAACGCGCCGACCACCCGTGGTCCGGCAGGAAGAGCTTCCGCGGGATGGGGCTGGCCGAGCGGGACAAGCTGGACGGCCTGCTGCGGGAGGCGATCGGCGCGGCGGGCGGCTGCCTGCTGGCCCCCACCCCCGAGCACCAAAAGGAACTCGTCTCCCTGTTCGACTCGCACGCGAACGACCCCGGGCTCTTCAACAGGAAGAGGAAGGGCTACGCCAGGAGGATCGGGGAGATACTCGGGGTGGGCGAGGTGGACGGGAAATACGTGGAGGAAAAGGCGGGCGGGGCGGCCGCCGGCGCGGTGCTGTGGGGGCTGCTGGGGCGCCTCATGGAGCTGCTGGAGATGCCCGGAAGGGAGCGGCTCCTGGATGCCGCCGCCGATGCGGGCCGCCTCGGGAAACTGCTGGAGGGCATGCTGGGCTCGCTGGACCAGGTGGACGATCTGCGGGATCTCGACGCGAAGAAGGCCGAGTACGCCGGCCAGGGCGTGTTCGAGGCGCTGGCCGCGGCCGCCGCCTGCCCCCCCGAGGGGAGGTGGGCCGATGCCGTCCGCCGGTCGGTGTACGCGCACTGGCTGGACCATATAGAGATCGAGAACCCATCGTTGCGCGACAACCCTGCCTGCGAGCACGCGCGGCTGAGGGGCGAGCTGGAAAAACTGATGGCGGAGAAGCGCCGCCTCGTGGGGGCCACCATCCAGCACGAGATAGAGTCGGCCGTGCGCCCGCACGAGATGCACGGGAGGGGCCGGAGCGGGGATCAGAAGAAGTGGAAGGCGCTGGCCGGGGAGCTGAGCAAGAGGCGCCGCGTGAAGCCGGTGAGGCAGTTGTTCAGCGAGTACGGGGACCAGATGTTCCGGGCCGCCCCGTGCTGGCTGGCCACGCCCGAGGCCGTCTCCAAGGTATTCCCGCTGAAGCGGGGGCTGTTCGACCTGGTCATAGTGGACGAGGCCAGCCAGCTCGCCGTGGAACGGGCCGTGCCGTTCCTGTACAGGGCCAAGCGCGCGGTGGTGGCGGGCGACGAGAAGCAGCTCCCGCCGTTCGACCTGTTCCAAGTGCGGGACGACGACGTGGACGAGGTCGACGAGGAGGCCGTCTCGGCCGAGAGGAGCCTGCTGGACCTGGCGGCGACGCGGTACGGCCAGGTGACGCTGTCGTGGCACTACAGGTCCATGTACCAGGACCTGATCGACTTTTCCAACCACGCCTTCTACGAGGGGCGGCTGAACGTGGCCCCGAACGCCGTCAACGACCCGCAGCACCCGCCCATACGCTGGGTGGAGTGCGAGGGGGGGCGGTGGGAGTCGCGGGCCAACCTGGTGGAGGCGGACCTGGTGGTGGAGGAGCTCGCGCGGGCGTGGGGGGAGGCGCGGGAGGCGGGCAACGGCTACCCGTCCGTGGGGATAATAACGTTCAACGAGGGGCAGCAGGAGGCCATACGCGATGCCGTGGACAAGAGGCTGGAATCGGATCCGCGGTTCGTCGAACTCCACGCGGCGGCGCACGGGGAGGCGGGAAAGGACGACGGGCTGTTCGTGAAGAACATCGAGAACGTCCAGGGGGACGAGCGCGACGTCATCATGTTTTCGGTGGGGTACGCGAAGGATCCGGACGGCAGGTTCGCCAACCAGTTCGGCTCCCTGAGCGCGAGGGGGGGCGAGAACAGGCTCAACGTGGCGGCGACCCGCGCCAGGAAACAGATGGTGGTGGTCTCCTCGATACGGCCGTCCGACATACGGCCCACCTCGATGCACGAGGGCCCGCGCAAGCTCCGGCAGTTCCTGGAGTACGCCGAGGCGACGAGCAGGCTGGACAGGGACGGCCAGCAGGCGGTCCTGTCCTCGATAAACCCCGACATGCCGACGGGCGCGGGAGGCGGGGGCTGGTTCGACTCAGAGTTCGAGATGGAGGTGCACGCGGCCCTGACGGGGAGGGGATATGACGTAAGCACGCAGGTGGGGTTCTCGGGGTACAGGATAGACCTGGCCGTCGTCCACCCGAACGACAAGAACCGGTACGCGCTGGGGATAGAGTGCGACGGGGCGGCGTTCCACTCGGCCCGCAGCGTCAGGGAGCGCGACGTGATGCGCCAGAAGTTCCTGGAGGGGAAGGGGTGGGTGATCGAGCGCGTGTGGAGCAAGGACTGGTGGAGGAACCGCGCAGGGGAGACGGATCGCCTGGACAGGCGGATCCGCGAGCTCGCCGGGAAGGGCGGACCGGACGGCCCCGCCGATCCGTGAGCGCCGGCCGCCCGCCGCGGGAACCAGCACGTGCGCTACTGCTGCAGAGCCCCGCCGATCCGCGGCCCCCGCCCGCCAGCCTGCCGTATCTCAAGCAAGCGGTCGAGGAAAGCTGCAGAGCCCCGCAGATCCGCGGCCGCCCGCCCGCCCCCGCCCCGGGACGCGGGCCCCGGAACTACAGTATCCGGCCGATCC
This sequence comes from uncultured Candidatus Cenarchaeum sp., assembly GCA_958295735.1. GTDB lineage: Archaea > Thermoproteota > Nitrososphaeria > Nitrososphaerales > Nitrosopumilaceae > Cenarchaeum. The sequence goes on along the minus strand of OY282369.1, from coordinate 873,152 downwards.
GCGAGCGCCGGCCGCCATTCCCCGCCGGCTCCTCGGCCGCCTCCCACCCGAACGCGTCGTGGTACGCCCTCGGGACGTACCGCCTCATCTTGTTCACCAGGACGCGCGCGCCCTCGTCCAGCACGTGCGTCTCCGCGTAGTCGTCCGCGCTGCGCACCGACCTGCCCATCCCCTGTAGCAGCTTCACGAGCGCCGCGTAGCTGTACCACACGGGGTCGCGGCCCGCCTTCACCTTGGTGCGGTGGTCGGCCATCGACAGGTAGGGCGCCTTTAGTATTATCTGGAACCTGGACAGGTCCCCCTTCAGGTCTATCCCGTACCAGAACGACGGGGACGCGAGTATCGACGGCCCGCTCGCGTTCCTGTGCTGCCGCAGCACCTGGTCCCTCCCCATGCCCTCCCGCTCGTAGGCGACCGCGACCCTGCCCCCTATGCGCTCGGCCACCCCGTTGCAGTGCCTCTTGGTGGTGGTCAGTATGAGGCCCTTCTCCCCGGGATGCGAGTCGGCTATCTCCTTGGCCTTCCCGTACACGGCGGCGTAGTCCGAGTCGGACGAGCGGTAGTTCAGCCTGCGCACGTCGTGGAACCTCACGGTGCGGCTTTCCGCGGGGAACGGCGACCTTTCCACCTCGACGAGGGCGCAGTCCGCCTCGTCGAGGCCCATCGTCCTGCAGAACATCTCCTTGTTTATGGTGGCGCTCATGAACAGCTGGAACGGGTAGTCAAAGTACTCCTTCACGTACCTGCCCACCTCTATCGGCTTGACCGACATCGACACGACGTCCCCGTACTGGTCCTTTTCCGCCTGGTGCACCATGTTCCCGGGATCCCTCCTTATCTCGCGCACCGTGGCGTCCATCTTGTCCCGCCTGGCCTTGTAAGCGCCTATCAGCGGGTTGGGGTCGCCCCCCCCCGCCCCGCGCGCCTCGGCCTCCTCCAGCCTCCTGGCCAGCGCGTCGTACCTTTCCGCCAGCGCGTCCGCCATGGAGGCGATCCCGTCGACGTCGTCCAGCCGGAAGTCGCCGAAACTCATCTTGGCGTCCCTCAGGTGGATCCGCACAATGTCGTGCCCGATGAAGTCGATCACCTGGTCCTCGATCTCGTGCGCCTCGTCGGCCACGAGGCACCTGCGGGACAGGTAGCTGGATATGCCGTTGGAGTACTTTTTGGTCTGGAAGTAGGCGGGATAGTTGAACACGGCGTGGCTGGCGTTGAGGGCCGCGTACTTTTGGGCGTAGTAGTAGCATATCTCCTTCCCGCCGGGCCTGGCGTGGGCCACCTTTTCCCTTTCCGTCCCCCGCCCGTGCACCTCGAACTCGGTGACCGCCGGCTTGTGCTCGCAGACCTTGGTCCTCTTGACCCCGTTCACGCTCACCTCCCAGGAGCAGTTGCCCTTGGAGCACGAGACGGAGGGGTCGGAGGCGGCCGTGGCGTAGTCCACGCTTTTCGGGTCGTACAGCGCCAGGCACGGGAAGTTCGGCATGCCCTTCATGGGGAGGATCCACTTGAAGTCGCCGGTGTACTGGTCCTGGAGTATCTTCTGCGCCGTGACTATCAGCGAGGATCCGCGCGCGGCGGCCACCGTGGCCGCCACGTGGCTCTTCCCCACGCCCGTGGGGGCGCACAGCAGGACGTTCTTGTACCCCGAGGAGGCCGCCCCCTCGATGTCGCGTATTATCTTCTTCTGGGACTCGCGGGGGGCGTACCCTCCGGGAAACCTGTCGATGTAGCCCATCCGCGCCGGATCCCGCCGCCGGGTCTTTTTGTGCTTTTGCAGCGCGGGGCCGCGCGCCCGCCCCTACGGGAACTCCAGCCCTTCCCGGTCGATGCGGGCCGTGAAGCACCTGCGGGCCCCCGCCTTCAGGAACGCCCTCGCGGTCCGGGGGGCGCGGCCCCGGTCGGCCAGCGCCACCGCGCATCCGCCCCCGCCGGCGCCGGTGATCTTGGCGCCGTGGCTCAGCCCGCCGCCGGCCTCCGCCAGCGCGTCGAGCTCCGCGTTGGAGGCGCCCAGCCTCGCCAGCAGCGCCTGGTTCTCCGACATGCACCATCCCAGCCATGCCAGGTCGCCGCTCGCCAGGGCGTGCGCGCCGGCGGACGCGAGCTTCCCCGCGCTGCTCCGCATTTCGGAATATTCCGAGGGGTTGGCGTCCCTGAACCGCCCCGCCCGCGCCACGGCCTCTGCCGTGGAGTGGGCCCTGCTTGACTCGGCCACCACCAGGCGCGGGGAGCAGGGATCCCCGTCCCCGGGCGCCCCCACCGGCCTGCGCCCCGTTGCAGCAGAGTACAGCATGGCGCCGCCGTGCGCGCACGCCGCGGCGTCGACCCCCGATGCTCCGGGGAACGCCGTCCGCTCCGCCCTGGACGCCAGGTCCAGCGCGTCCTTTATGGGGGGCTCCGAGCCGCGCGCCAGCCGGAGCAGGGCGCCGGCGGCGGCCACGCAGCAGGCCGAGGAGGAGCCGAGGCCCATCCCCGGAGTCAGGGGCGACTCCACGGTAAGTTCGAGCCCCCCCGCCCCCGACTCCCTGGCCGCGAACAGGAGGGGCCGGAGGGCCGGCGGCACCGCCCCGTCGCCGTCCCCCGGGGCCGTCCCCGCCTCGGCCGCCCCCATCCGGGACTCGATGCGGACGGTGCCGCCGGCGCGCGGCCTCGCTTCCGCGGAGACGCGCGCGTCTATGGCGCACGCGAGGGCCGTCCCGCCGTCCGCCACGAAGTGCTCCCCCAGCAGTATCACCTTGGCCGGCGCGGTGGCCCTCGCCCTCAAGAGTACGCCACCGCCCCGTACCCCACGCACGCATCGCGGCCGCTCCCGCGCGCGTCGCTGCTGGTGGCGTACTTTAGAACTGTCCCCGAGGAGGCCCCGAGCAGGCGGCACGCCGTCATCGCCGCGGCCATGGCGCCGTACCCGCACGCCGTCACCCCCCTCCCCTCCAGCACGGAGTAGAACCTTTCCGCGTCCATGCGGGCGGCCGGCTCCAGGAGGGCCGCGTCCTGCTCGCGCGCGCGCTCGGGCGGCTCGTAGTGGGTGAGATCCGACGAGCCCACTACCGCGGTGCTGCCTGGCAGGGACGCGGCGACGCGGGCCACCGCGCGGCCCAGCCTTTCGGCCGCCCCCCTGCGCTGGTCCGACACGAGCACCGGCAGGACGGAAAAGCCGCCCGGAATGAACTCCTGCAGCATGGGCAGCACTACCTCTATGCTGTGCTCCCGCGCGTGCGGGGCCGCGTCCTCCCTTACCAGGCCGCCGGCGGCTTCCGCCAGGGCGGCCGAGGCGGCCGCATCTACGGGCACCGTCCCGAGCGGGGTCTCCCAGCCGCCCGGCCCCGCCGTCGAGGCGCCCTCGCCCAGCCCCACGTGGTCGGGCCCTATAACCACCACCGTGTCGGGCCGGCCGGCCGCTATGGCGGCGAGGGCGTGGCACGCGACCGGGCCGGAATACTCGTACCCGGCGTGCGGGCATACGGCCCCGATCGCCGCATCCGCGCTACGTGTTCCCGGGCCGTGCCGGTGCGACACGCACTCCCGAACCGCCCGCCGCAACCGTACCGGATCGGCCGGATAGAACGAGCCGGCGACCGCCGGTGCCCTGCGCGGGGCGCTCCCGCCCATGCGCTCACTCGGGCGACTCTTCGGTCATCTTGGTCTCAAAGTCGTCTATCTCGTACGGCATGCCCTCCCTCTCCTTTATGTCGCCCCTCTCCAGCAGTATCTCGCGGGCCAGCAGCCAGTACACGGTGGCCAGGGCCCTGCGCCCCCTGTTGTTGGCCGGTATCACTAAATCCACGCGGGAAGTGATGTTGTCCGTGTTCGCCACCCCGACGACGGGTATCCCCGCGTTGGTGGCCTCGGTTACCGCCTGCGAGTCCACCTGCGGGTCGGTGACCACGACCAGCCCGGGCTCCGTGTAGTACCCGAGGGACGGGTTGGTCAGCGTCCCCGGCATGAACCTCTGCAGTTTCGGGACGGCCCCGACGAGCTCGCAGAACTTCTCCACCGGCGTGTTCGCGTTCTCCCTGCCGGAACAGACGAGCGTCCTCTCCGGGCCGGCCCTGCTGATGAACCGCGCCGCGATGCTTATCCTGCGCAGCGTCACGTCCAGGTCCAGCTTGTACAGCCCCTCCGGGGTCGTCTCGGTTATGAACCGCTTCATGAACTTGGTCTTGACCTGGGTGCCCACCCTTATGCCCGTCGAGAGCATCCTCTTGCTCTCGTGCGACTCGGCCTGCTGGCTCAACGGTTCCTCAGGCGCGCCATTCCTCGTATTAAATCATGCTCAGAGGCGCGCAGCAGCTCGTTCGTCTTGGCGACCCTCTCGCCGCCCGCTATCCCGGCCTTGAGCAGCTTGGAGCCGGCGGCTATCCCCACGTGGGCGATGTGGGCGTCCGGCGACTCGCCGGACCTGTGGGACGTGACGGTGTCGATGCCGCGGGCCGCGGCCGCGGCGGCGAACCGGAGCGCGTCCAGCAGGCCGCCGGCCTGGTTCACTTTCAGTATGGCCGCGTTGCAGGAGCGGGCCGCGGCCGCTTTTTCGAGCATCGCCGCGCTGGTCACCGTGAGGTCGTCCCCCGTCACCATCGTTCCCGGGAACCTGGACGCCAGCTCGGCCATCCCCGCAAAGTCCTCCTCGTGGACGGCATCCTCGGCGTAGGCCAGCTTGTACTTTTCCATGAGGGACGAGGCGAACTCGACCTGCTCGCCCGGCGAGTTCTCGAAGCCCGCCCTGCCGTACGCGTACACGCCGCGGCGCGCGTCCCACTGGGTGGACGCGGCAAAGTCCACGCCCAGCGACACGTCTTTTCCGAGCGTGCGGCCGAGCCGCTCGCAGGCCGCGGCCGCCACCTCGAGGGCCCCCTCGTTGTCGAGCCTGGGGGCCCAGCCGCCCTCGTCGCCCCTCCCGTTCGTGAACGCGGGGTCCCTCCTGCGCAGCTCCTCGCCCGCCGCGCGGTGCACCGCCAGGTTCGCCTCGATCGCCTCCCTTGCAGTCCCGGCGCCGGGCGCGAACACGAGCACCTCCTGTATGTCCGGCGTCCCGGGCCCCGCGTGCGCCCCGCCGCCCAGCACGTTGCCCAGCGGGTACGGGATCCTCATCTCCGCCGCGCCGCCTCCATACCGCGCGATCTGGGCGAACAGGGGCTCGCCGGCCGCCGCCGCCGCCGACTCGGCCGCGGCCAGGGACACCGCGTAGGCGGCGGCCCCGCCTATCCCGGAATAGTTCCCCGTGCCCCCGTCGAGGCGGCGCACCGCCCCGTGGACTGCCTCCGCGTCGGCCGGATCCAGGCCGACCAGCGCGGCCCTTGCTTTTTCGCCCGTAGCGGCGCGCAGGCTTTCGCGCGGATCGCCCCCCGCGAAGGCGGCCGCCTCGTGCCTGCCCACGCTGGCCCCGGACGGGGCGCACGCCCTGCCCATGTGCGTGTTGTCCGAGACGATCTCGATCTCGAGGGACCTGTCCCCCCTGCCGTTGTATACTATGCGGCCCGACAGCGAGGTTATCCTCGCCAACTCAATCCAGCTCTGACTGGACTTCCCGGCGCCGCATCTCTATGGCCTCGTAGAACGGGACGATCTGCCGTATGGTCTCCACGGACGTGAACAGCATGCGCCTGCAGCAGTACCTGCTGAACCCGAGCGAGTCCAGGACCGCCCCCGACTCCTCCCCGCCCTCCGTCCTGGACTTGTACTCGGCGAACCTGTCCGCCACGAGGTTCCCGCACGTGAAGCATCTGACGGGGACTAGCACGCGGGGGGCGGCGGCCCGGCGCTATAAAAACCAAGGCGGCGGCAGCGCCCCGGCCCGCCGCCGCGCGGGATCGGGAAGCGGCCCGCCGCCGCGCGCGGCCCCGGCCCGAGCCGGCCGCCGTCCAATGGAATTATAACGGCGGCCCGCCGCGCGGGCCCGCGGGCGTCGCCCAGCCTGGCCAAAGGCGCTAGCTTGAGGGGCTAGTCTCTCAGGAGTTCGTGGGTTCAAATCCCGCCGCCCGCACTGCCTTTCGCCCCTTCCATCCCCGTGCATATTTGTCCGGCTTGTGTGGGTTCAAATCCCGCCGCCCGCACTGCCTTTCGCCCCGGCGGGCCCCGCCGCCCGCGCTACCGCCGCCTTTTGCCTTCCGCCCCGGCCGCGACCGCGGCGAACGCGGCCATCACCTCGGACCTCCTGGCCTCCTCGGTGACCGCGGCCCTGGCGCTTTCCACGAGGGACCTGGCCACGTCCGTCTTCCTGCGGGCCTCCTTGACGACCTTGTCGAACGAGGCGAACGGGTACAACATGTCGTACATCTCCTCCATCGCGCCGAAGACCCGCTGCGCCTCGCGCGGCCTGCCGGCCCTTATGCTGTCCAGTACCAGCCGCTTGAGCTCGCCTATGCAGTCCAGCAGGCCCAGCACGTACGCGCCGCCAGGCGCGCCTAGCCGGCCGGCCCCCGGCACCCTGGCGCCCTCGGCCACCGCTATGAGCGCGAGCGCTTCCACCATCTCCTGCTCGGGGACCGCCAGGTGCCGGCGCAGCCCGCCGCGGGCCCTTTTACGGTGGGCCCTGAGCAGCGCGGACGCCTCGGCCGCCTTTTCCTTGGCCGCCCCCATGTCCCCGCGGTGGACCGACATTATGGACTGGCTGCACAGTATCACGACGTCCCTCGTGTTGCGTATGAGGAACTCGCGCGAGTCCTGCTCCTCCTGCAGCGACCTGGCTATCCCGTCCAAGGACCGGACCGCGTTCCCGAGCGACACGGCCCGCGTGCCGTGCGGGGGAATAAAGGCCTTGCCGGCCCGCGGGGGCGCGGGGCCACATGCCCGCCGGCCGCGGGCGCGAAAGCGCCTCCGCCCACACGGATTCGCGGCTGCGGGGCGCGGGCCGCCGTCCTCGCGCCCGCGGGGAGCCTGCGGCCGCCCGCGGGGGGCCGGCAGGCGGGCCGGAACCCGCCCGATCGGCGGGATTTGTGAGACGGACAGGGACGGGCCGCGGGCCCTGTCACGGCTGACAACATTGCGCGGCCGCAGGCCGCGCGATTCGGCCCCTTTTCACAGCGGGCCACGTATTCGTGGCCGACAGCCGAAACGACGGCCGCAGGCCGCGCGATTCGGCCCCTTTTCACAGCGCATCCCGCCGTCCCGCGGGCATCCGGTCCCCGGGAAGCGCCGCTTCGGCCGACTATGCGTGCACGGCAGCCTGCGGGGGCCGCTTCCCGCGCCCGCGCCCGAAGCGGAACGCGCGGCCCGCCCCGGCCCGCCCCGGCCCGCCCCGGCCCGCCGCGGGGGGCGATCCCTCCCGTGATCCCGGGCGCCGGGAAGCCCCGCTACCCGCTTGCGCCGGATCCGGGCCGCGGGCCCGGGCGCGGCGGAAGGCTGGCCTTGCTGCCGGGCCGCCGCGCAAACCGGCGCGTGCAAAGCACGCTTAAATGCATGGAAAAGTCACAGGGTGTCCGTGGCGCTTTTGACGCTTGCGGGGGGCGACGGCGGATCTGCGCTCGCCTCCGATCGGGAGGGGAACGCGGGCGACGTGTCGGGAAGCGGCGCCGCAAAACCTCGTCTGGGCGCGGACGTGGAGCCTTTCTCGGCGCTTGCGGGGCGGCATTCCGGATGAATGAGGCGCAGGCCGAGCACATCCGGGAGAAGATCAGGGAGGCCATCCGGAACCAAAAAAGCGCACGGAAGCCCTCCTACTGGAAACCGGAGAGGCTGGCCGCCCTGCGCGGGGGCCAGGCGCTGGTCTCCGAAAACCTGCCCGAGCTGGTGGGTTCCCTCATCGAGGACGACGTCTTTGGCTTTCTTCCCGCCATATCTGGCCTGCTTGCGGATGCCGCATCGGACAGCGATGCGTTTGCCAGGGCGCTGGATAGCCTATATGGCAAGATTGGGGACGGCATGGGAACAGAGCTTATCACGGAACCGATCCGATCCCTCGGATCCTCGGATCCCGAGACGGCCCTGCGGATAGCCGAAAGACTGCTGGGGTGTGACGATCCCGGATACGCGTGCCTGCTGATAGGCGGCGCAGCCGCCGAGCTGCCGGGCAGGTGCAAGGCCCTGACGAAGAGACTGCTCGGCTCTGACGACACGCGGCTTTGGCCGGCCGCGATAAACTCGCTGGTCGTGGCATATGGCGACTCCGGCAGGCGCGTGGGCGAGGACGTGCTCAAGGCGCTGGAGCGCGCATCCGAATCAAACGACACAGACGTGATGGTGGCCACCATTAACGCGTTTATTTCATTCTACGCCAGCGATGAGAAAAGGTCCTCTCGCGCGATAGGGGGGTTGGCCAGAAGGCACCACGAGTGCGCGCGGCTGCTGGCCCTCCGGATCTGCATGAAGCCACCGTTTGACGAGGGCACCGCGCTGCATCTTCTTCACACGTGTTCGGGATTTTCCGACACCAACGTGAAGCGGGAGGTTTACCACGCACTAACAAGATTCGTGGATGGCTACCTCGAGGATGCGCTGCGGATTGTCGTCATGTATGCTGCAAGAGACGGGCACGGCGCGGAGGATGAAGAATACCTGCTTGGACGGATCGGCAAGGCCCACGGGGCAAAGGCCGTAGCGGCGATGCTGGACATGCTGGGGGGGCAGAAACCAACCGCCGACCTGCATCGCCACGCCCCCGTGATGGTGATGCACCTGCTTGCGGGCGCCGGCAGCAGCGATGCCCTGGGGCCCATATTTGAGGCGATCCGCTCAGGGCGGGACCCGCACAAGATCGGGATAAAGGCGCTGCGCGAGGTGATCACGGATTCCGGAGTGGGCGGCGCGTCGCGCGGCTCCATGCTCGCCGCCGCGCGCGGCTTCCTGGAACGCCACGCAGAATCCATGGAAATCAACACGGATCGGATCGCCCGGGACGAGAGCGATCAGGCTATAATCTGCGGACGCATCATCCACACCATGCTGAACGGCGCAAAGCCGGACTATGGGCTCGCGCGCAAAAACATGGGGCGCTTTCCGGGGATGGCATCCCTGCTAGGCCGGCAGTGGATCGACGGCATGCGGCAAGGCAAATACGCCCACCCGATCCTGGCCATGCTGGGGCAGAAACTTCCCCCGAAAGGGGAGATAGACGGCCTGATAAAGCGCCTCAATTCGGCGCGGACGCCGCGGGAGAGAGACGTCCTGGTGCCCAGGCTGAGGCGCATGGCCGGCGCCTGCTGCTTCCTGCACGGCCTGGATCGAAACCTGCGCATGCTCGAGCAGCACGGACACGACGCGGCCGTGTATGCGGAACGGATGAAGGACGAAAAGCGGTTTTGGGACACGGTGAGCAAGATCAATTTCACCGTGCGGTTCCTGGGCAAATGCGGCATGGAGATAGAGCCCGAGATCGGCGCCAAAAAACTGGATGCCCGGCTGGTTGTCGGGGGGCGGCCGGTCTACGTGGAAGTATTCAATCCCGAGACGCTCTTACAGTCCAAGCTGTTCTCGGGGGGGCAGGCAGTGCCCCACAGGATCCCGGGCAAGGCGTACGACAAATTCAAAAACTGGCTGCGCGCGCTCGACGGCGGGGAGAACCCCGTCCTGCTTGCAATAGACGTGGGAGAATCGGGGGTGGACTACGGCTTTGTCGAGGAGTACCTGCTGGGGACGCTGATCGCCCTGGCGCCGTTCAACCGAAATGTGGAGGCGGCAGGCCTGCGATACGGGCTGGTGAGCGACGGATCCGCGCACGCGCGGGATCCGGGAACTGGCGCTATCAGCGCCGTCGTCTGCTACAGGATGAGGACGCGGGCCGATCTCACCGAGCGGATGGAGTTCAAGATCCTCTACAACCCGCACGCGCGCTCCAGGATCGACGCGCCCACGATGCGGTTTCTGGAAGAGTGCCTCGACAGCAAGCGTGCTGGCTAGAAGCAAGCATCGGCAGGGTTTCGCGGCGTTCAACCGCCCAATTTTCGTTCCAATGCCGGCGATTGCGAACAACTTCGTCCCAAATACCGCGCTGCGGATGCGCGGACGTCGATCCTGGAGGGACGCGTCCTGGAGCCCCGGGACGGCGGCACCGAGATCGCCCGCCGGCCCACGGGACGCCGGCGCGATCGGCCCGCGCTTCGCCCGCTTCCGGATCTCCCCGATCGCGCCGTTCCGGCCCGGCACCGCGCTCCCCCGTACCCGAACGCGTTCGTCCCAAGCCCGGCCCCCTGCGTGCGGCCCGGACCGGAAGCGCGTTTTCGACTCCCGGCGCCGGCCGGATCCGCGCCGCGGAACTACGCCCCGCACAGGCAGATCCGGCACTCCCGCGAGCGGCCGTGGGGTTGCAGCTCTCCGGGAGCGCCCTTGATCTCCGCCGCATTCCGGCTTCGTACTACCAGGCCGGCGAGCCGGAAGATCTCTTTCTTGGAGAGGCGGTACATCGCCCCCCTGGCGCCCGCAAAGTTGCAGTTGATCGATGCCAGCGCCGACCCCCAGCGGAGCGCCTCCTCGATCTTGTCCGGCGCCGGAATCGCGCGGGATCCCCCGCCGAACAGCCTGTGTATGAGGCCGGCCGAGAGCCAGTCTCCAGATCCCGCCGCATCCACCGTCCGGCGCACCGGAAACGCATCCATCCGCCTCCAGGATCCGTTCCCGGCGGAATTCGTCCTGTACGCGAGGCCGCCCTCCCCCATGGTCTGGATCTCCAGCGGGGCGCCGGTCCCGGGCTCGATCCCGCCGGGCCCGCCGCAGCGCTTCATGACGTCGGCGATCCGCAGGCATTCGGCAAAGTCGCCGCCGTCCTTGAACCTGGGGGGCTCAAAGAATACGACGGCGCCCTTCTCCTTCATCCCGCGCGCCAACGCCAGGGCGCCCCTGTCCGCCCTGTCGAAATAGAACACGCCGGCATCGGGAATATCGGAAAGCGCCGCTCCGGCCGACTTTATGGTGCACGGCATCCTGCGGGGGAGCCGCTTCCCGTGCTCGCACTCGAAGTGGAACGTGTGGCCCGCCCTGCCGCGGGGGGCGATCCTCTCTATGATCCTGGGCGACGGGGAGCCCCGCTCCCTGCCCACGAAGTCGGTCCTGGCCCCCCACCGCCCCATGTCCTCCACTATCCTGTCCCCCTCGGGATCGTCCCCCAGCCTGGCGATCGGGTACGAGTCCCAGCCCAGGTACGACAGGATGGTCAGCACGTTGCCGCACGAGCCTCCCGCGAAGAAGCCCGGCCTTCCGCCGCCTTCCCCGCATATGACGTCCAGCGTCACCAGCCCCGAGCCGACGCAGGCGGGCCTCTTTCCCATGCGGTTGACTAGGGTGGAGGGTTTTATGTATTCACAGGGCCACCGTGTACGTGGTCACGTACCCGCCGGTCACGGGCGCGAAAACGCTTTCGTTGATCCGGGTTAGCGCCTAACGGCGGAAGCGCCTGACCTCGTACGCCGCCGTCTCCGCGCACGGCGCGATCCGTTTCGTGCCGTAGGCGCTCGTCGCGCCTACAGATCGGCATGCTGGACGCGCCGTCTCCGCGCACGGCTCGACCGCTATGCGCGGTGGTCAGCTCTGCGCGCTGTCGCGGCCGATCGTCCGAGCCGAACGTGTTTCGGGGCTCTGCTAGGGGCGGTAGCACTCTCCGTAGATCCACATGGAGAACACCTCGTCGCCGTGGGAGGTTTCCGACTTGGACCACGAATATCCGGTAGCATCCACATGGACTATGCCGACATCGTCACCGTGCGACATCGTCTCGTACGCTGCAAGAAACACGCCGATCGACATAAGCTTGCTGGACAGGGCGGACAGGACAAACCGCGGGTTGCCGAGGGGTTTGAGCGCCTTCCGGTAGTGATCTACGGCATCTTGTATCTGGCGGTAGAGTTCGAACGGGTTGCTCTCGGCGGCGTATATGACATTGCGCGGCTCTATGTGGCTTGTGAACACATTCCTGTACTCTAGCAGCAGATCGTCTCCCCTGCGCGGGTTGCGCGAGGGGGACGGAATGACGGGGCAGATCTCCTTCGGGTTTACCATGTCGCTGATCCTCTCCAGCTGCGCCTGTTGCCCTTCCCCAAGAACTGGAATCCACACGGTGGTGCTGTCCTCGTCGGCAACGGTGCCGAGCCTTCCCGGAAAGCCGTGTAGGATGCTGGCCCTGTCCTGCAGCCCCGACTTTCGGATTGATCCGTCCGTGGCGGGGTTTTCCGTGGCCAATACGTGCAGGTTTGGGGCTCCGCCTCGGCATCCGTCAAGCAGGCTGAGGATCTTGCCCAGAAGGGGCAGGTATACGCCCGAGGGGAGCGACGAGATGTCCAGGATTATGTCCGTGTATCCTCTCAGCTCTGAGATGCTCTTGAAGATGGCGGCCGATTCAGCGGATCCCGTCCTGTGGCCATCGTCATCTTCCATGCGTATGCGCCTTTCGCGCAGGGTTGCCCGCCCCTCCGTTGTGCGCCGGAACTCTTCCTCGTTTTTCTCAACTTCGGGACTCAAGTCGCCCGAGGCAGAGTTGGGGCCTTCTGCGAACCTTATTAGCATGCAGTCGCGCATGCCGCCGCCCCCGCTTTCCAGCACTGATCGTATGCCTACGCACATTCTGGGATCAAATCCCACGCCCATGACGTACAGGATGTCCTTGGGAGACTTGAGGTACTCGATCCAGAACTCCCTGTGCTTGCGGCCGCTCTTTAGGAGGTAGTCATCCCAGCGCCGCTTCGTTTTGGTTCTCACCCCTTGGGAGATCCCGCGTGCCGCATCCATCCGCACAGGTCCTCGATGGTCTTGTGCCTCCATCCGCCTCTGCTGAGCGGTAGCCCGAGGTGCGAGCAGAAGAGGCGATTTAGGTACAGTATGGTGACGTCGTCCACATCGGAACCCTCGCCGGCCTTTTGTCCCTGCCTGCTTTCGTATCTTGCCTTGAGGTAGTTCTGCGCCAAGCATGTCCGCAGCACGTCGGCTAGATCTTTGAGTTCGCGCTGGCCGTTCAGGGCGGCGGGATCGGCGAGTTTTTCGAACTGGGATCGCCTTATTCCGAAGCCTGTGATCCCTGGGGCGTACGGGGCGTTTGGGCGCCGCGACTGCTCTTGTGCAAAGTCCCTAAAAGCGCACAGGAACGTCTTTACCGCGCGTCCGTTGGCATTGTTCTTTTGTATGCCGTCCCAGTGCCGCTTGGCGATCTTCTTGATTACCTGCTCCTGATCTGAGGCGTCCACCATCGGATCCATCCCCGTGATCGACTGCGCCACGATGAGATCGAACAACTCTTTGGAGATTTCTAGGAATCGCTCTATGTTGAAGTTGGACATTGTCGCGATTCGCGCAAACCCGTAGTAATACGGCACGTCGTATTCGCTGTGCGCGAAAATCTCGGCGGCGGCCCTGAGGTCGTTTTCATGCTCTTCCACTTCTAGGGGTTTGCCGAACAGCTTTTTCTGCGCGTTTTTTTGCACCCTGGCCACCTTGATTTCGACGGACTTCCATTTTAGGGCGGCGGCCAGCGGCGACTGGTTTTCTACCTCGGCATCCTCTATCCAGAGGTCAAACTGGCGGGTGATGTGGGCTACTTTGCGCAGTTTTTTTCTTATCTCGCGCGACATCTCCAAAAGCTGCGGTTTGAAGCTCGCGCCGTCTCCCTGGCTTTCTACGTGATCTTCCAGCGAGTCTATCGCGTAATCAATCTTGGCAAACCTGGCCCGCTTTTCTGATATCACCCTCACCAAGTTCTCGAACTTCCTGCGGCGGGTTGATTCCCAGTATTCCTCCAAGTTGACCAGCGTGTACTCGCGTCCGTGGGCCGCCATGGGGTCCATGTCGCGCAGGTCCAGAGACTCTAGCCTTTCGGCAAACCAGATCGCCGCGGGGTACCTTTCCGTGGCCGTCTTGTCTAAAAGCGCGGCTCGCTGGCTTTTGTGCAGGTTGTGTAGATCGTCTATCATGATGAGCGTCTTCGGCACGATCTGCTCGCCGTCAAGCCGTATGTTTTCAGGAGCCATCATGCGGATGTGCTCCAAACTGTCAAAAACCGGCATTGGCGTGTGGGCAGATCCGTTGAAGCGATTCATTCTGTCGCAGATGTTTCGCTCTGTGGATGATGCCCATTCGAATAACTCCTCGCCGTTGCAGGGCAGCGGCACTGCTGTGAGATCGCCATCTTCGGGTCTGCACACATGGATTCGACGCAGATCTCCTCGCTCCAGGTTTTTCAGGGCTAGGATTCCAATCAGCATCTTGAGCGTGAGCCGCGCTCCGATGAGCGAAAACAAAAGCCCGTCCTTCTGCGGCTCGCCGACGTCCAAGTCTTGGAGGGGCGCGTAGTCGTTCAGGCGCAAGTATACGCCTAGGACGTTGGGACCGGATCTCGACATTGCCGAGAGCACTTCCAGCTTTTGGCGCAGTTCCCTATATTCGGCGTCGTGCTCGTGGATCTGATTCAAGGACTCGGGCCTGAACAGGCGCAGCAGCGAGGTCTTGCCGCCTCCGGGACCGCTCCTGATCACGGTCACCTTGTTCGACATACAATCGTCGCGAAGGCTCTCTAGCGCACCAGGTCCAAACAGCCTCAGGAACGTCATCTCCCTGTCGATGCTTTCAGACGATCTCATGGCAAAAGGATTGCGAGATCTCGTTCCTGCCACGATGCCGTCCTGCCGCGCGGCATCTACGAGGCGGATTGTGAGGGCGTTGCTCGGTTCCATGCTCGCTACACCGCATGCCTCTTAATCCGTGGGAACAGTGCCCTGCATCTGTCTGACTCGTGCCATATCATGGGCAGCGAGTTGTTGGGGCAGTTGTGGCTCAGGACCAGAGGCAGTCCGCATTCGTCAAACCCCAAGTGGGGGTTGTCGTGCTTTCCCTTCCTGTAGTGCTTGTCTATAACACTGCGGTCGAACCTGTCGCGGAGCACGGGGGACAGGGGACCAAGGCTTGCGTCGTCCAGCTCCGTCGAATCGCCTATCTCCTGCACGATCAGCAAGTCCACCCGCTTCTTTTTAGATTTGATGAACTCGTCGGCTGCCTCCCTGATGCGCTTCTTGGCCCGCTCGGTTGCCGAGTACAGCACGACGCACACCCGCAGTTCGTTTGCAAATATGTGCCTGATCGAGTCGTCGCCGTTTTTGTCCAACTGGTCCAGGAACTTCTGTATCTTCCCGTGAAACTTGCCGTCCTGCTCCTTGCGCAAGTAGCTCTTCCCGCTGGCGGAAAAGTCGTCGATCAGGAAGACTATGCTGAACCTGTCGCTCCCGCCGCTGTTCCCGCCGTTGAGATCTTTCAGCATCTCGGCGGCTTTGCCTGCCGAGATCTGGTATGCCGGATATGCCCGCTCGTGCTTGATGCGGGAAAACCTGCGGAACAGGTCCATGCGCGCGCCGTCGCTCAGGCCTAGGAATAGGCACTTCCTGTGCAGATCCCTGAACTCGGGACTCTCTGCGATCTTGACGACTCGGAAGCTGTCTATTCCCGCATCTTCCGATATTATGTCTCTCAGGTAGGGCCGTATGCAGTCGGGGTACGCCATCCTGATCAGGTGGTGCAGCTCCGCCGACGATGCGAAGATCAGCCGCTTCTTGACCAGCTCGTAGGCCAGATCTTTCTCTTCTTCGCCGAACTGGTCCAGCCACATGGACAGGCTTTCAATGAACCTCATCCCCGGGGAAAACTGCTGGTATTCGTCATACTTGTAATCTGACAGGAGCTGAAGATCCTGAATCTCGCCACTCAGCTTTTTCGGCGGCCATCCAGTGACCTTGGCGAGCAGCGCGTTGGCGAGAGCGCTCCTCATGCCGGGCCCTCCCAGATCAGCCGCTTCCCGCGGAGCCTGAACCTCTCCAGGCACGCGCGAGTGGCCGCCTCTCCGCGCTTTGCGGGGGGCGACAGGTTCCAGCAGGTTCCGGCGCCTGCGGGAACCGTGCCTACGCTCAGGGAATGCGGGTGGGAGAGCAACTCGGAGTCGTTTCCGGGCCACCTGCCCATATCCCCAATGCACAGAACCTGGTCCCCGTCCGGCAACGCTTCTTGGATCTGCTTGACCATGTTCAACTTTGAGACATCTTTGTGGAGTATGTCTATGCTGTGGGAGGATTCCACTATTTTGACATTTCGGAGCTTGGGAGATGCCTTCTCTGCTGTGAGGATCGGGCCGAGCTCTCCCGTTTTGGCATCCTCGACGGTTATCTGCTTGGATCTGAAGGTGACCTTGGCCCCTGCAGTGACCAGCCCGCGCCCCCTCAGAAGGTCCAGCGCGTCCAGCATGTGCTTGTCCTTGCAGGGCCCGGCGTCGGGGCGCGAATCATCTTCCAGCGGCCCGACTTCGGCGCAGTTGTAGTACCCTACCAGCATCTTGCCCCAATGCTGGCTTGGGACGATCTCGCGTAGCGACTCTCTGGCTGACTTTCCTCGTCCAGTGGCTATTCCTACAGCTATTCCACTTCTCAGCAGCCGGTTAAGAAGTACTGCGGTGTCCTCGGACGGGAGGCCTGACCGGCACTGCGCATCGCACAGCGTCCCGTCGTAGTCAAACACGATCGCCCCGAACTTGGCCTCCGCCATGCGGCCTAGGAACCCACGCAGGTCCTTCGTTCTTTTCCTTGCGGCTGGACTGCCAGCGTCGCAGCGCCCGAACTTTATCCGCAATGCAAGCTTTTCCGCGTCCGTCAGGCCCTGATCCGCCGTGCGCGGGATCCGCAAGTGGTACATCTTGCGGCCAAAGTCGGCCACCCCCGGCCTGCCGGGATCGATCCCTCTGGACTCGCCGAAGATCCTCACCGCGTGCAGGATTTGCGCGGTTAGCGACATAGATGCTGGGGGCCCTTCGTGTTCCGTGCGGATGGCGGCCTTGGGCGTGTGGCTTGGCACTAGCTCTAGTGTACTGCCAGCGACGCGCTCGCATCCGGGCTCCACGAGGGCCAGCACGCCCGTCCTGCCCCTGTTTTTGTCTAGCCAGTTGTGCCTTCCGTGCGCAAAGCTGCGATAGTCCGCGCGTTGCACGTTGGCTAGGCCGGCCTCGCTCATTTTGGACTCAAAGTCGATCGCCGCAACGCTACCCCAGTATCCGTGCAGGCAGATTACGGTATCCTTGCCCGACAGGCTCCCGATCCCGCCCTCAGCATCCGCCCCGGGCCCCCGCCCGGCCCCTTCGTTATCTACGAGCAGGTCCCAGTCTGGAATGTGGTATGGCATGGAGTGCGCCTCCACGTACGCCCTGCACATCCAGGTCAGCGTGGCCACCAGGGTGTTGGTTGCCAAAAAGCCGTCCCTGCCTGTGGGCGGGCGCGCGGCGTGGATTGTAGCGCCCGGCGCGCCGGCCGCCCTCCCGGTCAGCCTGTTGCCGGTGCTCGCGCACACGGCCCCGATGTTTTCTATCCCGAGATCAACAGCTCTGTCAAAGGCTGCCAGGATGTCCGGGTTGTCGCCCCCCGCCGTGACCATGAGGGCGGAGCAGTCCCTGTCGACGCTCTCCTGCCCCAGGAACTCCAGCGGCGTCAGGCACTTCGCCATGCGCCCCGTGCGCTGGTGTAGCAGGGCCGCGAGGGCCGCTGCCGAGAACGAGCCGCCCGATCCTACCGCGTACAGGGGGGCTCCGGCGCCGTCCTTTGCGAACCGGACGATCTCGCTTACGTCGGACTCCATGGCCCACCCGTACGTGCCCTCCAGGAGTTCCAGTTCGGCGGCGTACGGCTTGCCCAAGCGCGATCGCCCGCCGCGGCGGGCAGGCTGATAAAAGCGTGCGCGTCCGGCGCCCGCATGGCTTTTTAGTGGAGCGCGGCCGCCCGCGCGCGATGGCCGGGGGCGGAAGCGAGAGGGACAGGCTGATGGACGCCCTGTTCGACCCCGACGTTGCTGCCGTGCTGTCCCTCCTGGAGGGCGGCCCGCGGGACGCCGCGTCGCTGTCCGCCGAGCTCGGCGTGGGGCCCGGGGACATAAGCGGGCGCCTCTCGTACCTCGTAGAGAGGGGGTACGTGTCCCGCTCGCCCGGCGAGCCGCCCGTGTACGCCGCCGACGCCGAAAAGCTGGCCCGGGCGATGGAGGACGACGAGAACTACCAGTCGGCCGTCGACGGCCTGGCAAAGCTCGACAGCTACCTCAACTAGCGCGCGGCCGGCCCTAGCCGGCCCTCTCCCTCCTCCGCGCGAAGATCGCGGTCACCCCGATCACCGCCATGCACGCCATCCCGGCCAGCACGAGGTAGAACCCCGTCACCCCGACGGAGAACTTGGCGGCGTCGGGGACGAGCCCCACGGCGCCGGCCACGTCGGCCTCCTCCCCCGAGTTCCTCACCGTGAGGACGTACCTGCCGCCCTCCTCCGCGTTAAAGTGCTCCTCGGCCGGCGCATCCTCGCCGCCCTCGTGAGACGCCAGCACGCGCCCCGACGGGCCGGCCACGGAGGCGGAGATCTCCGCCCCGTCCGCCCCCTCTATCACCTGCACCACGTACACGCCCTGCCCGCCGCGGTCCAGGTCCACGGCGACCTCCATGCCGTCCCCCCCGCCGATCCTGCGGGCGTCCTGGGCCAGGTCCTCGACGACGACGGCCGAGCCGTAGAACGAGAGGGCTATCCCGGCCGCGACCAGCCCCCCGGCCACGGCGAGCATGGCCTGCGCCCCGAGCATGGCGGCCGGGGGCCGCATCGCTAGTTAAAACTTGGGATCGCCGGGGGGCGCGGGGCCGGCCGCCCCCCCCCCGCGGGGCGGGCCCGGACGGGGCGCCCCCCGCGTTTAGCGCGCGCTAACAAAGTTAGCCGCGTACAACAAAGTTAGCCTAGGCTAAATTTTATATTCGGCCCGCCCCGCCCCCCCGCATGGCACGCCCCGCCGCCGGCCGCGCGATGGCGATGGCACTGGCAGCGGCGGCCGCGGCGGCCCTGCTGCTGGCGCTGGCCCCCCCTCCCGGGCAGGCGCAGCAGGAGGACCGCACGTTCCTGACCCATTCGGGCGCGGTGGTGCGCACCAGCGGCGAGGTGCTCGACCCCATGTACGCGGTGAGCACCGTCGAGTTCGATCCGGACGCGTACCTGAGGGAGTTCCACTACGGGACGGTCAGCGAGCTGCCAGACGGCACCGTCCTGCGCGAGTTCACCATAGTGGCAGAGGACGGCCTGGTGATGGAGGTGGCGCCCGGCGTCTTCTACAACGTGTGGACCTTCAACGGCACCGTCCCGGGGCCGACCATACGCGCCACCGAGGGTGACCTGGTGCGGATCCACTTCGTGAACAACGGCTCGAAGGAGCACACGCTGCACTTCCACGGCATACACGAGGCGCGCTTCGACGGGGTATTCGAGCCGGTCGGGCCCGGGGGCGGCCGCTTCACGTACGAGTGGAGGGCCGAGCCGGTGGGCGTGCACCCGTACCACTGCCACGTCATGCCGCTGGAAGAGCACATCGCGCACGGCCTGTACGGGGTGTACATCGTGGACCCCAAGGAGGGCCGCCCGCCGGCCGACGAGATGGTCATGGTGCTCAACGGGCTGGACACCGACTTTGACGGCGAGAACAACTTTTACGCGGCCAACACCGTCCCGTTCCACTACCAGCACCACCCCGTCCGCATACAGCAGGGCGAGCTCGTCCGGGTGTACGTCGTGAACATGGTCGAGTTCGACCCCGTGAACAACTTCCACCTGCACGGGAACCTGTACCACTACTACCCCACGGGCACGGACACCGTACCGTCGGCGTACACGGACATGGTCACTTTGTCGCAGACCGAGCGGGGCATAATGGAGTTCTCGTACGACTATCCCGGCAGGTACCTGTTCCACGCGCACAAGGTCGAGTTCTCCGAGAAGGGCTGGAGCGGCGTGTTCCTGGTGGGGGAAAGCGGGCCGGAGTATGGCTGATCCGGGCGCCGGCCGGCGGCAGCGCGGCCGGGCCCGCGCGGCGGCGGCGGGCCTCGTGCCGTTCGCGTTCGTCGTGGCCATGGCCGCGTACGTGGCCGGCCCCGGCTCGGAGGCCATCGGCCTGGGCGTCCCGCTGCCGGACGTCTCCATAGAGAGGATCGACTTCGTGGACGGCGAGATCCGGGCCGTGGTGCGCAACACGGGGCCGGTCCCCGTCTCCGTGGCGGTAGCCGACGTGAACGACCGCATACAGCCGGCCGCCGTCGAGCCGGACGGGCGGCTGGAGCGGTTCGAGTCGGCGCTGGTGAGGATACCGTTCCCGTGGAACGAGGCCGAGCCGTACACCGTGGGGATAACCACCGACGACGGCACGCGCTTCGAGCGGCGCGTGGACGCGGCCGCGCCGTCCCTGGAGCCGGACGCCGGCACCGCGGGGTTGCTGGCCACCCTGGGCGTGTACGTCGGGGTCATCCCCGTCATGGTCGGGCTGCTCTGGCTCCCGTTCATGCGCGGGATGCGGAGCCGGCGGCTCGTCTTCTTCCTGTCGCTTACAGCGGGCCTGCTCCTGTTCCTGGGGGCCGACGCGGCCGAGGAGGCCCTGTCCCTGGCGTCCGGGGTTACGGGGGAAGAGAACGGCCTGGATGCCGGGTTCGGCGGCGCGATGCTCGTCGTCGTGTCCGCCTCGCTCTCGTTCCTGGCCCTGCACTGGGCGGGGGGGATGCTGGCCCGGCGGGCGGGCGGCTCCGGGAACGGGCGGGCCAGCCCCATGGCCGCCGCGCTCATGATCTCGGCCGGCATAGGGCTGCACAACCTCGGGGAAGGGCTGGCCATAGGCGCCGCCGTGGGGCTCGGCGAGGCCGCCCTCGGGGCCTTCCTCGTGCTGGGGTTCGCGCTACACAACACCACCGAGGGGATCGCGATAGCGGCGCCGCTGGCCGGCAGCGGCGGCCCCCGGCGGACGCCCGTCCTGGCGCTGGCCGCCCTCGGGCTGCTGGCGGGCGCCCCCGCCATACTGGGCGCCTGGATGGGCGGGTTCCTGTACTCGCCGCTCTCGGCCGCCGTGTTCCTGTCGATAGGGGTGGGGGCGATATTCCAGGTCGCGTGGGTCGTGCTGCGGTGGGTGAGGGACATGGAGCGCGGGCCGGGGGGCCCCGGCGCCGGGTTCCCCGGCGCCGCGGCCGCCGCCGGGTTGGCGGCGGGCATGTCGATAATGTACGCCACGAGCATTATCGTGTGAGCTTGGCGGGGGCGCCCGGAGGGGCGGGAATCCGGCCCGGCGGGAACTTACCACGAAATGCCGAAACCGCGGGAGCGAAACCGCGCGCCCGCCGGAACCGGTCCCCCCGCCCCCGCCCCTGGTCCGCCCCATGGCTCGAATTTTGGGCGCGAAAAACCGCCCCGCCGCGGCCGCCGCAGGCGTGAATGCGAGATGGGTTGCCCGCTCCAATACATAAATAACTAACCCCCGCGCCTACCCCAACTCATGAGGCGGAATGCAACCGGACTGGCGGTGACTGTGCTGGCAGTGTCCGTCTTGGCGTGCGCCCTTCCCGCGGCCCACGCGCAGTCCACGCTCCCGCTCACGGTTGAGACGGAACTGGACACGTACACCGAGGGCAACACCGTCCTGATAACCGGCGATGTAAAGCGCGACTCCGCCTTGGAGCACGCGGTGACGGTCGTCATAACCAACCCCGCCGGCAGCATCGTGGCGGTCAACCAGTTGCTCCCTGCCTCGGACGGCACCTTCCAGTTCTCCATACTGGCCGGCGGCTCCCTCTGGAGCCAGAGCGGCGACTATACCGTAAAGGCCCAGCACGGCGCCCAAAAGATGGAGCACACCTTCTCGTTCGCGGCAAGCGATGCGCCCCCCGCCGCGCCGCCCCCCCCGCCCCCGCCCCCTCCTCCCCCGGCAGCCGTTCCTCCCCCGCCCCCTCCGGCCGCTCCGCCGGCCGAGACGCCGGATGTTCCGCCTCCCCCTCCTCCCCCGGCAACCCCGCCTCCCCCGCCCCCTCCCGCCGCCCTGACCTGCCCCCCGGGCCAGGTGCTTGAGGGCGAGCGGTGCGTCGACGAAAAGCCTGCCCTGCAGTGCGGCCCGGGCACCGTGGAAAAGGACGGGGCCTGCGTGGTGGAAGAACCCCCCGCCCCGCCTCCCGAGCCGGAACCGGAACCCGAGCCCGAGCCTGAGGTAAAGTGCCCCGCCGGCCAGATCCTAAAGGACGACAAGTGCGTCGACGAGGCCCCGCCCCCGCTCAACTGCGGCGCCGGCACCGTGGAAAAGGACGGCGAGTGCGTGGCCGAGGAGCGCGGCTCCTGCCTGATAGCCACCGCCGCCTACGGCACGGAGATGGCCCCGCAGGTGCAGCAGCTCCGCGAGATCAGGGACGGCACCGTGATGTCGACGGGCTCCGGCGCGTCGTTCATGGCCGCCTTCAACGCGGCGTACTATTCGTTCTCGCCCGCGGTGGCCGACATGGAGAGGGAGCACCCGGCGTTCCGCGATGCGGTCCGCGCGCTCATATCCCCGATGCTCGCCACCCTGTCGGTGATGTCGCTGGCCGAGGACGGCTCGGAACAGCACGTGCTGGCGCTGGGCGCCTCCGTGATAGCGCTCAACATCGGCATGTACGTGGCCGCCCCCGCCGCGGCCGGACTGGCGCTGCGCCGGCTGGCCGTCCGCCGGAAAAGGGCCGGGGCCGCATAGCCTGGCGCGGGGCCCGGCAGCAGGCTAGTCGGGCTTGAGCAGCATGTCGGAGCGGTTGACCGAGCCGCATAGCTTGGCGCGGGGCCCGGCAGCAGGCTAGGTTATTATACACGGCGCGGGCCGCCGGCACGGTGCGCATAGAGTACGAGGAGTTCGGGTCGATAGAGGACGTGTTCCTGTACATGTCCGCCGCGGCGCCTCCCATGAAGAACACGCTGCCGGTCAACTCGTACCGCGGGTACGTCATGTCGTTCATACCGACCAGCTCGCACTCCGGCGACTCGTACCTGATGATATACGCGAAGGGCTCGCTCGAAAAGGGGATCTACGAGTTCGACCTCGAGACCAGGGCGTACAAGGCGGTGCCCACGGTGGAGAGGGCCGACAAGCACTACTTTGTGTCCCTGACCCCCACCAAGAACACCATCGCCGACGCGGCGCTGGAAAAGCTCTAGCGGCTTCGGCGCCGGTAGTGGGTCCGCGCCTTATTCCTCAGCCATCGCCGACGCGGCGCTGGAAAAGCTCTAGCGGCCCCGGCCCGCCTTTCGCGCCGCGTTTGGTCGGGGAGAGCGCCCGCCCGGGGCGCGGGACCGGCGGCCCGGGCACGGACGCGGCACAAAGCGGGAGGGGAGAGCGCCCGCCCGGGGCCCGGGCGCGGACGCGGCACAAAGCGGGAGGGGAGAGCGCCCGCCCGGGGCGCGGGACCGGCGGCCCGGGCGCGGACGCGGCACAAAGCGGGAGGGGAGAGCGCCCGCCCGGGGCGCGGGACCGGCGGCCCGGGCGCGGACGCGGCGCAAAGCGGGAGGGGAGAGCGCCCGCCCGGGGCGCGGGACCGGCGGCCTCCCGCCCGCCTTTCCGGCGGGGCCTTCGGCGCGATCCGCCGGCGCGCGCCCGCGCCTGCCGGGTTCGGGGGAGGGTAGGGCGCGGCAGATCCCGGGAGCGGGCCGGCCTCCGGGCGCGCGGGCGCGGCGGATCCCGCGCGCCGGCGGGATCCGGTGCCGCCCGCCCCGCGCGCGGCGGGCCCGCGGACGGCAGCCCGCGCCATAATCGCGCCCGGGGAGGTTTTTCGCGCCCGAAATCCCGGCGGCCGGGGACCCGGCCTAGAGCCTCTTGGTCTCTATGCGGGGGGCCGAGACCGACCTGCTCCTGGCGTGCCTTTCGGTGATCTCGTCCGGGGTGCGGCCGTTGAACAGGTCCTTGCACAGGCCGCGGAGGTACCGCATTATGGCCCACGATCCCGCCTTTATTATCCCGTACATGAACAGCTTCATGGGCGGCCCGTACGTCTTGTTCCTGAGTATTATCGGCATGATGTCGTTTATGACCCTCAGGTTGTTCTCCCAGCAGCGCCAGAACAGCGTGAACTGGGCCTCGTTGAGGTTGCCGAAGTGCATGGAGTTCTTTTCGCCGAAGTCCTGGTAGAGCAGGGGCGCCACCAGCCCCCTGAAGTCCATGGCCCGAAAGTCCGAGACCATCGATATGGTGTCCTGGACGTCCTCGGGCGTCTCGTCGGGCCAGCCTATTATGATGGTGGCCGCGGGGAACCAGTGGTTCCTGTTCAGTATGGCGGCGCCCTCCCTCACCACGCCGCCCCACTCGTCGGGCGAGAACGGCCTGGTCTTGACGCCCAGGTGCTTCTTGACCATCCTGGGCGAGACGGTCTCTATGCCCAGGTTGGTGGCCAGCCACCTGTTGTTCTCGTGCTGCCTGTTTATGGCGGATATCCGGGACATGAGCTCGGGATCCGCGGCCACCGCGGAGAAGGTCATGTGGGTGGTGCCGACGAAGTTGGCCCCGAGATCCTTCAGGCCGCGCCACAGGCCGGTTATGGCGTCCCTGTTGGGCACGAAGTCGCGGTTGTCGCATCCGTACAGGAGCATCTCGTCGGAATGCAGCCATATGGAGTCGAACCCGTAGTCCAGGTTTATCTTCGCCTCGCGCTGGAGCCTGTCCGGCGGGAGGTCCTTCTTGGATCTCTTGTTGACGTCGCAAAAGTCGCAGCCCCTCCCGCAGCCGCGCATGGCCTCGATGAGCGAGTTGACGGTCGGGCCCCGTATGACCGGTATGTTCTGTATGTTCTTCACGAAGCAGTGCATGAGCTCCGGCGCGTCCCCCCTCTCCATGTCGTTGAACAGGTCGAGGGCGAGCTCGTCCGCCTCGCCCACCACCACCGTGTCCAGGCCGTGTATGCGCATCCTGTCCGGCTTTGCGAGCTCCCAGGCCCCGTTGCCCCCCACCACCACGCGGAAGTCGTAGCGCTTTTTGAGCTGGATGATCCTGGCGCACATGCGCTTGAACTTCATGGCCACGTAGGAGAGCTTTTCGGGGGACATCGTCGTGGTCACGGGCGCCATGCCGAGCGGGTCCATCACGTTTATCCCGACGACCTTGGTGTCGGGGCCTACCGACTTTTCGATGTGGTCGGGGTTGGCGATGAACACGTCCTCGCGGGGGTACCCCTGGAGCAGCGCGCCCTCGACCCTGCGGAGCCCGACCTGGGCCACCTTGGCCTCGCCCGTCGCCGGATCGGTCTCGACGGCGGGGCAGAAGACCCTGTCGAACACCCATTCCGGGAGCACCTCGTACGGCCCGCACGCTATGAACCCGTACAGAAAGTTGCCCCTGTAGTTCGTCATCAGGCTGCGATCCGCAGTGAGCACTATCCGCTTTCCGGCCAACCGGTGCACGCATCCCCGCATTGTATATATCGCTTGCGCGGGGGCGCCGGCGATCCGGGCCGGCGGGACCGCCTCCGCGCCCGCCGGCGGGCGCGCGGCCCCCGCCCGGGCCGGGGCCTACGCGGGCGCGCGCGATCCCGCGGCCTCATTCCCCGGCATCTTGCGCGCGAACGCCCTGGCCGGCGTCTCCAGCGTGTCCCGGTCCAGGGCGTCGTGGGGCCTGTCGCGGTTGTACCAGAGGACGAGCTCGTCTATGCCGCTGAACCACTTGATCTTCCTGTCGATCTCCCCGAAGAACCTCGCCAGCTTGCCGGCCTGCGGCCCCCCCGCCCCGGACAGGACGTGCCTTATGCCCATTTCCGCGAGCCTCCTCTCGAACTCCGACTCCCCGGCCCCCCTGCCGTAGAACGGGGGCCGGCGGGCCGTCATTACGGATGCGGGCCTGCCGTGCTCGGCGACGGCCCCGCCCAGCACCTCGAGGGCGTGCTTTGCGGAGGCCTCGTCGGACGTGCCGTGGCCCGCGACGAGCCGCGAGGCGTCGTCCTGGTACGCCGCGAGCCACCTCCCGTCGCCGAGCTGCTTGTAGCCGGCGTGCCACACGGAGTTGGAGTAGTCCCTCCCGGACCCGGCCCGCGGGGGCTTTTCGATCTTCCGCGGCCGCCCCCCCGCGGCCCCGCTGTCCCCCGGCACGCGCGGCGCGGCGCGGCGCGGTATATGGGTTCTTGCCGCGGCGCCGGAGCCGCGGGGCCGGGCGCGGCCCCCCGCGCCGGCCCGCACTAACATTGTTAGCCGGCGCTTATATTGCGGGCGGCGCGATGCAACGCATGGACGAGCAGCCGCGGGACTCCGGAGCCGCGGGATCCGGCGCGAAGGACCCCGCGGGATCCGGCGCGAAGGACCCCGCGGGATCCGGCGCGAAGGACCCCGCGGGATCCGGCGCGAAGGACCCCGCGGGATCCGGCGCGAAGGACCCCGCGGGATCCGGCGCGAAGGACCCCGCGGGGCCGGGCGCGGGAAACTTCGGGGCCGTGGGGCCTGGCGCGAAAGGCGCCTCCGGGCCGGAGTACAGATCCGCGTGGTGGTTCGCGCTTCCCATAGTGCTGGGGGTGCTGGGGGCCGCCATCGCGTGGTCCAAGACGCGCGACAGCGATCCCGATCTCGCAAAGTGGGCCATGATAGTGGGGCTGGCGCAGACGGTGGCCATCGCGGGCGGCTTTGGCATCGTGTCGCAGATAGGCGAGACCGCGTTCTACATGGAGCACGCGGGCGGCGACGACTGGAAGATGACCGCCGGGTACGGCGGCCAGTGCGGCGACGGGTACTACATGGAGGGGGACGCGTGCGAGCCCGAGGCATCCGGCTTGGCGAACCCCGGCGCCGGGGAGTCGGCGGCCAGCTACGGCAGCAACCCGTGCGGCGACGGGTACTACCTGATGGGGGACATATGCGAGCCGGCGCCCACGGGGTACGTGGAGACCAGGTCGGAGTGCGAGATGGCCGTGGAGTCCATGGAGGCCGCCGGCGTGGAGCAGGACTTTATGGCCGAGATCGAAAAGTGCAGGCGGGCGGGCGGCTAGGCCCCGGGTAGGGCGCGCGGCGCGGATCGCCTCACTAGATTTAATTACTGAAAAGCGAGACGGGGCCCGTGATCACCATAATCGGCGCCGGCAAGGTGGGGGGCTCCGCGGCGCTGTTCTGCGCGCTCCGCGGGCTGGACCGCTCCGTGCTGCTGCTGGACATAGTGGAGGGGCTGCCCCAGGGCGAGGCCGCCGACATCGGCCACGCGCTGTCCGAGCAGGGCATAGACGTGGAGGTGCGCGGCTCGAACGACTTTTCCGAGATGGCCGGCTCCGACGTGGTGGTGGTGGTGGCCGGCTCGGGCCGCAAGCCCGGCATGACCCGGATGGACCTGCTCAAGACGAACGCCGGCGTGGTGCGGAAGGTGGCGGAGGGCGTGCGCAGGCACGCCCCCGACTCTATACTCGTGCCGGTCACCAACCCGCTGGATCCCATGACGCACGTCTCGTACGAAGTGTCCGGGTTCGAGCGCGGCAGGGTGCTGGGCATGGGCGGGATGCTGGACCTGTCGCGGTTCGCCCAGTTGATCCACGAGGCCACGGGCTACTCGCGCGGCTCCGTGCGCGCCATGGTTGTGGGCGAGCACGGGGAGAACATGCTGCCGCTGCCGCGGTTCTCCTCGGTGTCCGGGGTGCCGCTGCTCTCGCTGGTCGATGCGGGAAAGGCCGCGGAGATGGTGGCCGGCACGAGGCAGGCGGCCGCCAGGGTCATAGAGGCGAAGGGGGCCACCGTGCACGCGCCGGGGAACGCCATATCGTCGATGGTCGAGTCGATAAAATTGGACAAGCGGAAGGTCATGCCGGTGTCGACGCCGCTGGACGGCGAGTACGGCCATTCCGGAGTCTCCATCGGGGTGCCGGCCGTGGTGGGCAGGGAGGGCGTCAGGGAGATAATAGAGCTCGGCCTGGACGCCGAGGAGAAGGGCGCGTTCGACCGCGGCGTGCGCACGGTGAAGGACTCGCTCGCCGGGCTCGCCTAGCCCCGCCGCTCCCGCCCGTCCCCGCGGCCGGCGGGCTCCCCCGCGGGGGCCCGGCGGTATGAGGTCACGTACCCGCCAGCCACGAGCGTAAAAACCACTCCGTTGTTCCGGATTCGCGCCTGAAGAGCGGGTGTTGCCGACCTCGTACGCCGACGTGCTATAAAATTTTATAATGGTGTATGGAAGCAGTGACTGCACGAGATTGGCCAATCCCACGTGGGAAGATCACCCGAAGCACATGGTCGCAAAACAACAGTTCGCGACGGGCTCGGTTTTCCAGATGCGGGTTGTCAAAGGGAAGGTGATCCATGATCCGCGCCGGACTCTCGCGTCAGCCCCCGCGCCAACCCACAAATTTACCGTAGAAATCCCCCCACCCGTTCGCGTAATAACTGTCAATGGAGAAGAGCAGCTGAACTACCGTCCGGCAGAAATGGCCGAAAACAAGATTTACCCCGTAAAATGGAACGGGGAAAACCACGCCTTGCGAAAGAGCGGCGAGAAAGTGGAACTGCTCGTGTTCCATCCCCTAGATGACGGCTAGCGAGATCCGTGGATGCGTGGGCCCCGTAAAGGGGACATGCAAAAAGAAGGGCCTTGCGTAACAGCTCGCGATTTTGAGGCGGTTTTTCCCGCGTCCGCGGGCTCGGGGAACGGCCACGCCACCCCGCCGGGCGCCGGCCCGGCCGCCGCGCGGCGGGCCGCCTCCGGCCCCATGTCCGGGTACCCGACGCAGAACTCGCAGAAGTTCGGGCCGTTCATCCCGCGCGCCTCCGCGCTCATCAGCACCGCGCGGCCGCGCGCCCCCTTCCGCGGGCGGCTCCCGCCGGCGATGTTCCGCGTGATCACGCTGAGCCGCGCGGCCCGCCCCGCCCCGCCCCGTTGTTGTCGCTCGGGATGCCGGCCGTTATGAGCGCGAACGCGCGGCCCCTCCCGCGCTTCGGCCTCGACGAACCGCCTGCAGTTGGGCCCGTCGCAATCCTTGGAGATCGGCCCGTCCGGCCGGGCCCGGAGCCCGGCCGCCCCGCGCTTCCGCTCCGGGTCCGCGCGCGCGGCCGCCTCGTGGGAGCCGCGCGGCATCTTGGGCGTGCGCGCGAAGCGCCGGAACCGGGGCCCGGGGATCCTTGGACTCGGGGGCCTCTTGCCCCGCGCGGGCGGTGCGCGCGGCACTTTTGGCGCGAGGTCCCGACGCGGTCGTGCGGGGGGCGCGAGTCGCTGGTCATGGCGCCCCTGGATCCCCCCGGCAGGGGCAGCGGGACGGACGCGCCGCGCGAGCATTCGGCCGCGAACGCGGCGAACCGCCCGGCGGCGAGCGCCCGCGGCCGCGCGTTCGCGCCGTCGATCCGCCGCGAGGCCCCGCCGCCGTTCATCGCTTTGGCCCCGCGCCGCATTCCCGCCATCGCCGCGCGCGGCGGCTCCGGCGCCCCGGCCGCCATCTCCACGATCGTCCCCGCCGCGGCGCCGATGCCCGGCACCGTCCGGAATGTGCCCGCCGTGCTGCGGCATGGCGGGCCGCGCGTCTTGGGGCTGACCGCCGCCACCTCCGCGTTCGGGCCGCGCCTGCTGCCGGGCGCGGCCCCGGGGGCGGGCGGCGCCTGCGCCTTGTTGCGCGCGGGGCGGCGCCTCCCGGCCTCGCCGTACCCCGCGATCTCCGTCCCGATCTTCGGCTTTTTCACCGCTCGCGAGCGCCCGCCTTCGATCCCCGCCAGCCCGCAGCCGCAGCCCCGGCGCGCGCGGGCCGACCCCGACGATCCCGTCGCGCTCCCCGCGGATCTTCCCGGCGCCCCCTCCCTTCCCGGCCCGCGCGCTGGGATTTGCCCTGACGGGCCTGGCCGAGACGGCGGAATTGATCTTCCCGGCCCGCGCGAGATCCTCCCCCAGCCGCCCGTTTTCTTCCCCGCGCGGGCCGGGCCGCCGCCCGATCCCGCGCCCGGATCGCGGCGGGCCCGGGCCCGCGCCCCGGCCCGCCGCGACGGGTATTTATCGCGAGCCGCCCCCCGCGCGGCGTGGACGTCGACGAGATACTGGAATCGCTGCGGGGCGGCGGGGTGGGCGTGGAGGAGGCCCGGCGCCTCCTGTCCATATATTCCGTGGAGAAGGTGGGCCAGTACGCGCGGATAGACGCGGGCAGGAAGAACAGGAGGGGGATCCCCGAGGTCGTGTTCGCGGAGGGCAAGACCCTGGGCCAGGTGACCGCGATAATAGACAGGACCGTGGGGGCCGTCCAGGACTGCGTGCTCGTGTCCCGGATACGCGAGGGGGACATGGCCGGAATAATAAGGCACGCCAGGGGGGCGGGCCTGGCGGCGGACGGGGGGGAAGACGGCTGCTCGTCGCTGCTCCTGTACGGCGAGCCGCCGGCCGAGTCGTACGGGACGGTCGGGATAGTCTGCGCCGGCACGTCCGACGTGGGCGTGGCGGAAGAGGCGCGCCTCATGTGCAGGGCCATGAACTGCGGGACGATGCGCAGCTACGACGTGGGGGTGGCCGGGATGCACCGGCTGTTCCCCGCCCTCAAGGGGATGGTCGAGGCCGGGGTGGGGGCCGTGGTGGCGGTAGCGGGCATGGAGGGGGCGCTGGCCACCGTCGTCTCGTCCGCGGTGGACGTCCCCGTGGTGGGGGTGCCCACGTCCGTCGGCTACGGGTACGGGGGCGGGGGGGCGGCCGCGCTCGCCGCCATGCTGCAGAGCTGCTCGCTGGGGCTCACCGTGGTGAACATCGACAACGGCATAGGCGCCGGGGCCGCGGCCGCGAACGTCTGCCGCCTCGCGGCCCGCGGCGGGCCGCCTAGCCCAGGTACACGTACCCGAACCTGCTGACGTACACCGCGTCGGCCCCCTCCGCGGCCGTGGCCCCGGCCTCCTCCTTCGCGTGCACGGAGTGCTTTACCTGCGCGTCGCAGTCGTCTATCTTGTGCAGCGCCACCGCCTCGGGGAACGCCGGTTCCACCGGCGAGCCCTTTTCGAGGGAGCCGTGGTGGCTCAGCACCATGTGCAGCATCTTGAGCTTCAGGGCCTCGGGGAACCCCTCGATGCGGCCGATCGCGGCCAGCACCGTCGCGGCGCCCATCGGGATGTGGCCGAGCAGTATGCCGCCCGCGGTGTTCCCCGTGGGCGCCCTCGGGTCGTACGAGTCCATCTTGCCGATGTCGTGCAGCAGGCATCCGGCCACCAGGAGGTCCTCGTCGAGGTGCGGGGCGTGCTGCGCGGCCACCGCCTTCGCCGTCGCCGCCATGCTGAGCGAGTGCTCCAGCAGCCCGCCGGGGTACCCGTGGTGGTAGCCCTTGGATGCGGGGGCCCTCGCGTACGCCGCCGCGAACTCCTCGTCCCCGAACAGCGACTCCAGCAGCCCCCTCACGTGCGGGTCGCCCACCTCCCCCACCACGGCATCCAGCCTTTTCCTCATGTTTGGTATCTCCCTCTCCACGCCCGTGGCGAGCTCGTCCTCGTCGCACTGCTCGGCCTTCGAGAGCGTCCCGTGGCCCTCGCTCACCTGCAGCTGCCTCTTCCCCTGGTATGTGCTGACGCGGCCGCCGGCCACGCCCACCGCGTCCCCCGCGCCGAGCGAGGCCGTGATGCCGTTCACCAGGCCCGCGTCCGGCCCGCCCCAGAACCTGCACTGGATGGATCCCGTCCTGTCCTCCAGCACCATGGAAAAGTACAGCCCGTCCTTGTCCCTGTACTTCCTCGGCGGCTCCTTGGACTTTATCCTGAAGTAGTCGTTCACCGGGTCGCCGTCCTTCAGGTCCTTCACGTACTGCTTTTTCACGCGGACGGCGGCCGGCGGAGCGGTATTTATCTGATGGCCGGGCCGCGGCGGGGCCGCGCGCCCGCCAGTCACGGGCGCGGAAGCGCCTTCGCTGATCCGGGTTCGCGCCCGGGGAGCGGGGGCTGCCGGCCCCGCGCGAGTCCGCCGCGGCGCGCCGCCGGGCCGCGGCGGCCTACCCCATCAGCCACGACCAGTACCTCCGGAACGGCGGCTTTTCCGCGTGCATCCTCGCGCGGGCGCCGCTCCCGCCCTCCCCCAGCCGCTCCTGCAGCTCGCGCAGCGCGGCGCCCTCGTCCCGCGCCCCGGGGTCGGCCCCGTGCATGCGCTCCACGAGATCCCTGACGAACCCGATCTTGGCGTGCACCGTGTAGAACCACCACCCCATGGCGAACTCGGCCTCGGCGTCCAGCTTGTACCCGCCGGGGTGCCCCGCGCGCCGCTCGAGGGCGCCCATGGCCTCCTTGACGAGCGCCAGGTCGGCCTCGAAGTCCTTGGACGCTATCTCGAACAGGGGGACCCACGTCATGCCGCGGGGGCGGCGCGCCGGGATTTAAGGGCCGCGCCGGCCGCCCCGCCCGGGCAGCCCCCTTCACCCGGCGCGATGCTGCCCTTCGGCCCGCCCGTCCGCCGCGGCCCCGGGCGGCGGCATCTTCCGCCGGAACGCCATGGCGGGCGTCTCCCCCCGCTCCAGGGACATGTGCCTCCTGTCGTGGTTGTACCACTTGATCAGCCTGGCCACCGGATCCGTCGGTCCCGACGTGTGGAATATGTCCCCCACGTGGCCCGCGGGCGGGCCGCGGACGGCCTTGTGGTGCGACGCGTCGACGAACCTGGGCAGCCTGCGCTGCAGCTCCCCGTGGAACCGCTCCAGCTTGGCGTTGGTGTGCGGGTGGCCGATGCGGGCCAGCAAGTGCCGTATGCCCAGCTTGACCAGCTCCTTCTCGAACTCCGTCCCGCCGCTCTTCCTAGACTCCGGCTCGCTGGCGTAGAACGGGGGCCCGTGGTCGGTCAGGACGGATGCGGGCTTCCCGTGCTGCCCACGGCCTTCGCGAGCACCTCCAGGGCGTGCCCGCCGGCGGCCGCATCGAACACGCCGAAGCCGGTTATGAAGCGCGAGGCGTCGTCCATGTACGCGATGAACCACCTGCCGTCGTCCAGCAACTTGTAGTTCGTGTGCCACATGGAGTTGGAGTACGTCCTCTCGTACCTGACCCACTTGCGCTTCCCGCCCTTCCCGGGCCGCGCCTCCGCCGCGTCCTCGTCCATCAGCATCCCGCGCCGGCGCCGTGCTGTATATGTAGGCCGCTATCCTCCCTTGCGCCCTCCGGCCCGCCCGCCCCGCGCCCCGGGATGCCGCCCTCCGGCCCGCGCGGGATGCGCGGAGTCGGGCCCGCGGCCCGCGCGCGCCCGCCGCCCCGCCCCCGCGCTTCCGGCGGGTCGTGCGCCCGGCGCGGCCCCGCCCTGCCGCGCTCCGCTCTGGATCGGGGCAAGGGCCGGCCTCCCCGCCCCGAGGCTCGCCCGTCCGTCCCGCCCCCGGCTCGGGCGCGCGCGGAGGGGGCCGCCGCTTTCGGGGCAAGGCGCCGCTATTCCGCGGCGGCCTCGGACATCCTGATTACCTCGTCCCACACGGCCGGCGGCACGGGCATCACCGAGAGCCTGGATATCCTCAGCAGCTCCCACCCCGCGAACTCCTTTTTGCGCCGCATCTCGTCCAGGGACACGGGCCTCTTCAGGGCGCGCTTGTACCTCACGTCGACCACGGAGAACCGCCCGCCCCCCGCCTCCGGGTCCGGGTAGGGCGCCGAGGCCACCTCCACTATGCCGACCGCCCGCCTCTGGCGCCCCGTGTGGTAGTACAGGGCCAGGTCGCCCTTTTTCATGCGGTTGACGTGCTTGAGCGCAAGGTTGTTGCGGACGCCGTCCCAGACCGTCTCCTTGTCCTTTTTCATCTGGTCGAAACTGTACCCGCGCGGGCCGCCCGGCTCCTGCTTTACCAGCCAGCGCCCGCCCGCCACGCGGGCGGGCGGGGGGCGGGCGCTTTATTGCTTTTCAATCCCCGCCGCCGCGCCGCGCCGCGCGGGAACCGCGCCGGCCCGGCTCGCGGCTGCCCGCGGGCGGTTTTTCCCGGCCGCGCCGGCCGCAGGAGCGGGCGGCGGGCTTCCCGGCCCGCGGGCGGATCAAACACGCAACGAGGATGCGCTGGAAGGGGCGCGGGCCGCCCGGGGCGGCCCGCGGGAACGGGGCTGCCCGCGGGAACGGGGCGGCCCGGAGGCGCGCGCGGGGGCTGCCCGGGGAACGCGGGCGGACCGGCGGGCCGCCCGCGCGGATCGCCGGGCGGGGGGCCGATCCGGCGGCGCGGGGCGGGGCGCGCGGGCGCCCGGCGCGCGGGCGGGGCGCCGGGGGCCGGCATGCCGGGGGAACGCGGCCACGGGGAACGCGGCGGCCGCGCTGCGCGGGGCCGCAAGGCGGTCCGGCGCGCCCGCCGGCGCCGGAACCGGGGAAGGCCGCCTCGGGGCTCCGGGGGCCGCCCGGGAGCCCGCCGGCGCCCGGGACCCTGCCGCCGGGCCCGCCCGCGGCGCGGCCCGGCCGGTTCCGGGGAGCGGCGGGGCCGGCCGGCGGGATCGCCCTCCGCCGCTCGCCGCGGCCCGGGCGGGATCAGCCGCGGCGCGGGACGCCGGGGCCGGCGTCGCCCGGCGGCCCGCCCCCTGCCCCGTCGGGCCTCATGGTGTTGCCCATGTCGGCCAGGGTGCGGTTGATGGAAATCAGCACCTCGCGCGTCTTGGCAGCTTCGGCCGCGTCGGCCTCGCGCGTCTTGGCAGCTTCGGCCGCGTCGGCCTCGCGCGTCTTGGCCGCTTCGGCCTTCAGCTCGGCCCCCAACGCGCCGATGGCCTCGCGCGTCTTGGCTCCCTCGTTCTCGACGGAATTCTTGATTCCGGCCCCGATGTCCGTGTTGCCCAGCGCCATCACCATGCCCGCGGCCCCGATCGTAATAAGCGCTATTCCATGCAGGATGACGGGCACGTTCGCGAGCTCGCTGACGTGGATGAGGTAGATGCCAAAGCCCGCGATCAGCGCGTGCATCCGGCGCTGCGCCTTCGCGCACCACTTGCATATCCTCACCAGCCTGCCGGCGCCGGAACCGGGGAAGGCCGCTTCCGGGCGGGGCGCATTCGGGCTCCGGGGGCCGCCCGGGAGCCCGCCGGCGCCCTGGCCCCCGCCGCCGGGCCCGCGGCCCGCCCGCATCGGCGCTCGATGCCGGAAGCGCGGATGCGGCCTGGAGGAGCCCGGCAGCCGCCGGCGCGGGACGCCCGCGGCGCGGCCCGGCCGGTTCCGGGGAGCGGCGGGGCCGGCCGCGGGGTGCCGGCCGGCAGGATCGCCGGGGCGCGGGATCGCCCTCCGCCGCGCGGCGCGGCCCGGGCGGGATCAGCCGCGGCCCGGGACGCCGGGGCCGGCGCCGCCCGGCGGCCCGTCCCCTGCCCCGTTGGACCTCATGATATTGCCCATGTCGGCCAGGGTGCGGTTGATGGAAATCAGCACCTCGCGCGTCCTGGCAGCTTCGGCCGCGTCGGCCTCGCGCGTCTTGGCCGACTCGGCCTTCATCTCGGCCCCCAACGCGCCGATGGCCTCGCGCGTCCTAGCAGCTTCGGCCGCGTCGGCCTCGCGCGTCTTGGCAGCTTCGGCCGCGTCGGCCTCGCGCGTCTTGGCAGCTTCGGCCTTCATCTCGGCCCCCAACGCGCCGATGGCCTCGCGCGTCTTGGCTCCCTCGTTCTCGACGGAATTCTTGATTCCGGCCCCGATGTCCGTGTTGCCCAGCGCCATCACCATGCCCGCGGCCCCGATCGTAATAAGCGCTATTCCCTGCAGGATGACGGGCACGTTCGCGAGCTCGCTGACGTGGATGAGGTAGATGCCAAAGCCCGCGATCAGCGCGTGCATCCGGCGCTGCGCCTTCGCGCACCACTCGCATATCCTCACCAGCCTGCCGGCGCCGGAACCGGGGAAGGCCGCTTCCGGGCGGGGCGCATTCGGGCTCCGGGGGCCGCCCGGGAGCCCGCCGGCGCCCTGGCCCCCGCCGCCGGGCCCGCGGCCCGCCCGCATCGGCGCTCCCCGATGCCGGAAGCGCGGATGCGGCCTGGAGGAGCCCGGCAACCGCCGGCGCGGGACGCCCGCGGCGCGGCCCGGCCGGTTCCGGGGAGCGGCGGGGCCGGCCGCGGGGTGCCGGCCGGCAGGATCGCCGGGGCGCGGGATCGCCCTCCGCCGCTCGCCGCGGCCCGGGCGGGATCAGCCGCGGCCCGGGACGCCGGGGCCGGCGCCGCCCGGCGGCCCGCCCCCTGCCCCGTCGGACCTCATGATATTGCCCATGTCGGCCAGGGTGCGGTTGATGGAAATCAGCACCTCGCGCGTCCTGGCAGCTTCGGCCGCGTCGGCCTCGCGCGTCTTGGCCGACTCGGCCTTCATCTCGGCCCCCAACGCGCCGATGGCCTCGCGCGTCCTGGCAGCTTCGGCCGCGTCGGCCTCGCGCGTCCTGGCAGCTTCGGCCGCGTCGGCCTCGCGCGTCTTGGCCGACTCGGCCTTCATCTCGGCCCCCAACGCGCCGATGGCCTCGCGCGTCTTGGCTCCCTCGTTCTCGACGGAATTCTTGATTCCGGCCCCGATGTCCGTGTTGCCCAGCGCCATCACCATGCCCGCGGCCCCGATCGTAATAAGCGCTATTCCATGCAGGATGACGGGCACGTTCGCGAGCTCGCTGACGTGGATG
The DNA here is from genome assembly GCA_958295735.1 of uncultured Candidatus Cenarchaeum sp. Taxonomy (GTDB): domain Archaea; phylum Thermoproteota; class Nitrososphaeria; order Nitrososphaerales; family Nitrosopumilaceae; genus Cenarchaeum. Next base: position 836,965 of record OY282369.1, on the reverse strand, counting down.
AGGTAGATGCCAAAGCCCGCGATCAGCGCGTGCATCCGGCGCTGCGCCTTCGCGCACCACTTGCATATCCTCACCAGCCTGCCGGCGCCGGAACCGGGGAAGGCCGCTTCCGGGCGGGGCGCATTCGGGCTCCGGGGGCCGCCCGGGAGCCCGCCGGCGCCCTGGCCCCCGCCGCCGGGCCCGCGGCCCGCCCGCATCGGCGCTCCCCGATGCCGGAAGCGCGGATGCGGCCTGGAGGAGCCCGGCAACCGCCGGCGCGGGACGCCCGCGGCGCGGCCCGGCCGGTTCCGGGGAGCGGCGGGGCCGGCCGCGGGGTGCCGGCCGGCAGGATCGCCGGGGCGCGGGATCGCCCTCCGCCGCTCGCCGCGGCCCGGGCGGGATCAGCCGCGGCCCGGGACGCCGGGGCCGGCGCCGCCCGGCGGCCCGCCCCCTCCCCCGTTGGACCTCATGATATTGCCCATGTCGGCCAGGGTGCGGTTGATGGAAATCAGCACCTCGCGCGTCCTGGCAGCTTCGGCCGCGTTGGCCTCGCGCGTCCTGGCAGCTTCGGCCGCGTTGGCCTCGCGCGTCTTGGCCGACTCGGCCTTCAGCTCGGCCCCCAACGCGCCGATGGCCTCGCGCGTCCTGGCAGCTTCGGCCGCGTTGGCCTCGCGCGTCTTGGCCGACTCGGCCTTCAGCTCGGCCCCCAACGCGCCGATGGCCTCGCGCGTCTTGGCTCCCTCGTTCTCGACGGAATTCTTGATTCCGGCCCCGATGTCCATGTTGCTCAGCGCCATCACCATGCCCATGGCCCCGATCGTAATAAACGCTATTCCCTGCAGGAACACGGGCACGTTCGCGATCTCGCTGACGTGGATGAGGTAGATGCCAAAGCCCGCGATCAGCGCGAACATCCAGCGCTGCGCCTTCACGCACCACTTGCATATCCTCACCAGCATGCTGCCGCTTTCCTCGTCCCGGCCCACGATTTTGAATACTGTTGTATATATTTAAATGTTATACACGCGCTAGTGTAGGCTCAAGTCCGTCGTGATCCGGGCGCGGGATTGGAGAGCGGTTTGCTGCCGCTAGGCGTGGTTCCGGTTTGGGCGAGTCTACGCGCGCTAGTCTATCCCACAGCTCAAGTTTTGGGCGCGAAAAACCGCCCGCCGCGGCTGCCGCGGGCGTGGTTGTGGGACAGGCTAACACGCGCCCGGCCCGCGCGCCGCGCGGAAACCGTGCCGCCCGCCCGTTCGCGCCCTACGTCCAGCGCGGGCCGTTTTTCTTGATCGCCCCCGCGGCCTTCCTGGCCGAGAATGCCCTGAGCGGGGTCTGCTGGTTGCCTGTGTCCGGCGAGCGGCGGCGCCTCCGCCCGCTGCAGAACGCGACGAATTCCGGCAGGCTCTGGCAGCGCGCGATCCCCGGCTCCCCGGCCCCGAAGGGCCTCCCCGGCCCGCCGCCGCCCCGCGGGAGGCAGGAGCGGCCGCTTGCCGGATCGGTGCCGCGCCCCGGCAGATCTCCGCCGGGCGCGGCCGGGCGCCGCGTTCCCCCTCGCTGCTTCCCGCCGCCCCTTCTGCGGGTTTCCCGTCCCGCCAAGCGCGGCCCGCCGCCGCCCGGCATCGCCGCGGGCGCGCCGGACCGCCTTGCGGCCCCGCGCAGCGCGGCCGCCGCGTTCCCCGGGGCCGCCTCCCCCGGGGCCGCCTCCCCGGGCATGCCGGCGCCCGCCGCGAACCGGGACGGACCGCCGGGGCGTGCGGCCGCGCCGCCGCCCGCCCGCGTCCCGCGGCCCGCCCCCGCGCCCCCCGGGCTGCCCCGTTCCCCCTGGCCGCCCCGGACGGCCCGCGCCCCCCCCCGCGCCGCCCGATCGCGTGCCTGATCCGCCCGCCGGCCGGGCGGCCCGCCGCCCGCTTTTGCGGCCGGCGCGGCCCGGGAAAACCGCCCGCCGGCCGCCGGGATCCGGGGCGGCGCGGTCCCCGCGCAACGGTCCCCGCCGCGCGCGGGACTGCCCGGGCCGGGCCGCGCCCTGACCGCGGCGGACCCGGGCGCGCGCCCCGCCGCCCGCGCCGTGCGTGCGGTTGTTCCCCGGCCCTGACTCACGCGAGATCATCGGCGCTAGCCGCTGCCTCCCTGGGCTCTGTGACCGGGGCGCCCTGTAGCGCGCCTGGGTGAATCGCGGGTCACCGGCATCGTCACGATCGTCGTCTCCCCGCGATCCGTCTGCGCGCCTGCTCTTGGGGCATCCGGGGCCCGGAGGGGTCAGATATTAATTGGAAGCTCCACCTCGAACGCGGCCACCGGCTCCCTTATCCTGAACCTCTTCCTCGCCTCACCGCCCACCTCGCCCGCCGATCCGGCCTCGGCGCCGCCGAGCAGCACGGCGGCCGACCTGCCCTTTTCGAACACGGGGTGCTCTTGGGCGACGGTCTTCAGCGCCGCCCCTCCGGGAAGCGCCGCGGCGGCCGCCGCAAGCGCCGCCTTTATCTCCGTGTACGATGTCCTGGCATGGGAAGAGACGGCGCACAGCCGCGCGCCCTCCCGCACCCTGTTCCCGGGGCCGCGGGCGAACGCGGGGCCGGCCTCGAACAGCCTCTGCGGGTACGGCTCGTGGACGTTGCGCGAGAGGGCGTCCAGCATGCCCGGCAGCAGCGAGTCCCGCAGGACGGTATGCTCGCCGCTCTGCGGGTCCGCCACGGGTATCGCCGCGGCCGGATCCCTCCCCGCGTTCCCGTACAGGACGCGGGCGCTGGACAGCGTGGGGCTGAGCGCCTCGGTGTACCCGAGGCCGACCATCGCGAGGCGCACGGCGCGCATCGCCGCGGCCCCCGGGCTCCTCCTGCCCGGGCCGCGGCAGGGCGGGACGGCCGGCTCGATGGAGCCCACGCCGTACCCTATGGCGACCTCTTCCACGAGGTCCATGGGGCCCCGCACGTCGAAGCGGTGCCTCGGGACGGCGCATTCCACGATCCGGCCGCCCCGCGCCCTGGCATCCAGCCTGCTCCTCCTGAGGCAGGCGGCGGCGCGGCGGGCAGTCATGTCGAGCCCCAGCACCTTCCCGGCCGTCTTGGCATCGAGCCTCATGGTCCTCGGGCCCAGCGGCGGCGTCCTGTTGCCGGCCCCCGAGACCTTGACGCGGCGCAATGCGAACCCGGCCTCGTTGAGGGTGGCGGCCGCCACGGACAGGGCGTCCTCCACGGCCCGCCTCCGCGTCCCGGTGACCTCCACCAGCACCTCTTTCGTCCTGCCCGGCGCGACGGCGGTGCGGGCCGCGTTGATTATCGGGGGGAGCGAGACGGTGAGGCCCGCCGCGTCCGTAATCAGGGGGACCGCGCGCGCCCCCCGTATTATGCGGCCGTACGCGGCGCCGGTCTTTGTGCCGCCGTCGATGATGCTGCCGGCCGTGACCTCGGCGCCGCCCGAGTCCAGCGGGACGAACCTGTGGGCCCTCCCGCCGGGGGCCGCCGCGTACTCCAGCGGGAACCGCAGGGCCTCCATGTCGTGGATGCCGACGGCCGCCGCGCGCCGCCCCCTGCCTATCCCCGCGTGCAGGTCCTCCTGCATCGATATGAACTGCTCCAGCGCGCCGGCGCCTACCGCCCCCCCTGGGGCCGAGGCTGCCACGGCGGTGACGAACGGGCGCACCGCGGACACGGAGCTGCGGGCCCTGACTGCCTGCTCCTTTCCGGCCGGGCCCCTTACCCGCAGCGGCTCGGCGCCCTCCTTGATGCCGAGCAGCCCGCGCAGCCCCGCGGCTATCCCGTAGTCCGTGGAATAGTCGGGCCGGTTCGGGCTGTACTCCACGCGGATGCCGCCCCCGGTGCGCCCCTCGATGTCCAGCCCCAGGTACGGGAGGGTTGCCGCTATCTCGTCTTCCCCGTGGCCGCCGCCGAGGAGCTCCCCCAGGCGGTCGTGCCGCAGCTCCACTACCGGCATCGCGGCCCCCTGAGCCACTTCACGTCGTTGGCGTAGAACCGCCGCACGTCGCCCACCCCGTGCTTTGCCATGGCCATCCTCTCGATGCCGCCGCCCCAGGCCAGCACCGTGCCCCGTATGCCCAGCGGGCGGGTCACCTCGGGCCGGAGTATCCCCATCCCGAACAGCTCCACCCACTTGCCCGCCTTCTTGTTGTACACCATCGTCTGCAGGGACGGCTCCGTGTACGGGAAGTACGTGGGCCAGAACTTCACCTCGCCCATCCCGACCATTTCATAGAACTCCTTCTGTATGCCCATCAGGCCGCGCAGGGTCGCGCCCCCGCCGGCCACCACCCCCTCCACCTGGTTGAACTCGGCGAGATGCTTGTAGCTGGCCTTCTCGTTCCTGTAGACGCGCCCCAGCGAGAACAGCCTGGCGCCGTCTTCTACGTCGTTCTCGGCCAGGTGCCGCACGGTGACGCACGTGGTGTGGGTGCGCAGCACCGCGCGCCGCGCCATGCCTTTCTTCCATCCGGGCCCCCACCCCCTCTCGTGCTCCTTGCCGACGGCCGCGACGTGCCCCGCGGAGGCCATGCGGCTGCCCGGCGCCCTGGCCCCGCCGCCCAGGTAGAACGTGTCCTGCATCTCGCGCGCCGGGTGGTCCTGCGGCGTGAACAGCGCATCGAAGTTCCAAAAGCACGGCTGCACGGCGGTCCCGGATATCTCGTCGAACCCGAGGGCGGCGAAGGCCTCCCGCACCTCCTCTATGGTGTCGGTGAGCGGGTGCGTCCTGGCCGGGTACGCGGGCGGCGCGTCGGCTTCCACGTCGATGGCCCCCGCCGCGGGGGCGGCGGCCGCGGCGGCGGCCTTGGAATCCAGGAACACCCGCGCCGACCGGGCCGCCTTCCTGACCACGTAGCCGGGCCTCTTTTCCAGCGCGCCGAGGTCCGCGGCCAGCCTCGCGTCGGCAACTATCGTTCCCAGGGGGATCGGGCCGCGCGCTTTCCCGAGGAACCTTATGAGCGCCTCCCCCGGGATCCCGCCCGCGCCGGGAGCGCGGGCGGGGGAGACGGCCCGGCCGCCGCCCTTTCCTTCCCCCACGGCGATCCAGCCGCCCCTCCTGGCCGCCCCGATCGCGGGGCCGAAGGCCGGCCCGAGCTTCGCGGCCAGCCCGTCCATCGAGACGCGGCCGCGCCCCACCATGCCCAGCAGCTGCCGTTCCGGGAGGCCGTGCTCGCCCGCCGCGGCGCCGTTGGGGCCGAGCGAGACCGCCGCGCTGGGCTCCTCCTCCACCCTGGCGAGCCCCTTCAGCTTTAGCCACTGGATGCCCCTCCTGACCTGGTCCGGCGAGAGGCCCGCCGCCTTCCCTATCTGTCCCTCGTCCTGGCCGTCCCGCGCGCGCAGGCTGGATATTATCCTCCTCTCGATGTCGTGCAGTACCGGCTGCAACGGCCCGCGGCGCCAAAAAATCCTATTAAACGCATCGCCGGCGGGCGCGCCGCCGCATCGCGATGCGGAACGATGCCGGCTTGGCGCCCCGCCGGATCCCGCGGGAGCGCTTCCGCGCCGCCGCGGCATTCCGTCCCCTTCCCGGCGATGCCGGCCGCGGCGGGGCCGCCGGCGCTACGCCCCGTCGTCGAGGAGGGCCGCCAGCCTGCCGTCCTGCCGGCCCCTGCCGGCCAGTATGTCCATGTAGTAGTTCAACCGGTATTCCGCGCTGTCCAGCAGGCTCCCCCAGTCGTACACGCGAATGTCGTTGTCCCTGAGCCTCCTCACCTTCATGTCCATGATGGGATCCCTCGACACCTCGTCCGCCACGATGCATCCCGACACCGATTCGAATTTGTGGTCGTTTTCGACTCCGAATCTTATGTCGTCTACGTATCTTTCATACACCGCCACGTGATCCCAATCGAGGACCTGCCCGGGCCTCGCGAACTCCATCACCATGAGGTCCGTGCCGTTGTACAGGGCGAGGGCCGTCCTTCCCTCGTATTTTTCGCCAGCCAGTCCCGACTCGTCCGCCGCCTCCCTGATCGCCGTGGCCGCGCCGATTTCCTTGCGGTACCCTTCCAGCCCCGGCTCGATCAGCCACGGGTTGCCGGCGACGTGATCCCTCACGGCGCGCTCCAGGCGCCCCTCGCCCACCCTGCGCTTCAGCTCCGCGATCGCGGCCAGTTTGGTCTTGACGGCCTCGGCCACGTTCAGCGCCGCGACGGCGTCCGTCTCCGCCAGCAGGCCGAGGAGTTTCTCGGCAGACATGCCGCCGCTGCCGGCGATGTCGCCCCGCAGTTCTCCGAGCCTCCCGCCTTCCCAGGCGGCGAGGAACGAATACGCCAGGCTCCCGTACTGCTCCGCGCTGAGGGAATCGGCCCGCGCGAGCCCCGCGAGAGCCTTCTCGACCGTCTTCCGCTCGTGGGCCTTGAGGTTGTCGAGTTTCCTTTTCGCGTCGGAAAACCGCTCCAGCGCCTCGAGCTTGCCGTCTGCCCTGAGATCCCCCCACAGCTCCAAGAGCTGCTCCGTCCTTTCCCGCCCCCACTCCAGCAGCTCCTGCGTCTCGGCGAGATCCCAGTTGACGCGCTGCCGCTCGGTCGACACCACGTCGGTTTTTTGCCGATCAAGAAAGTCCGCCGCGACCTGGCCGAACATGCATCCCCGCCCGCCGCTCCCCGCCGCCGCCCCCGGCGCGTTGAAGAAGAACGGCTCGTGGGCGAGCTTGCCGTTGGCGAACACCGAGATTCCGCGGATCTCCTCGTCGCTTATCGGCTCCTTTCGGAAGCCGATCCTCCACCTCACGGCGCGGCCGCCGCCCTTGAGGTCCTCGAACCCCCAGTCGCCCTCCGTCCTTAACCCGTCCGGTTCTTTGCCGGCGGGATAGTCCCTCGGAAAGCAGAACTCGGCGTTTGACACGTCCATCGACTGCGGGATCGGGACGCCGTTCACCTCGACCTTGAAGTCTTCGGCCTCGTGGTGGACCAGGAACCTCCTGGCCAGGCTTGCCGGAAACCGGCCGCTTATCTTCCTAGCGGTCGTCAGCCCGGACAGGGTCACCCTGGTCCCGTGCCTGTCCTTCGCGGCCCCGCCGGGTCCCGAGGTCCTGCAGGGGATCCTGCCGTACTTTTCGAGGTACTCTTCGCCCCTCAGGGTGTCCGCGTCCAGCACGAAGCTGGTCTTTTCCCCGGTGGCGCCGCTGACCGTCTCCACCTCCACCGTATTCGCTATGCCGAAGCAGGCGAACTTCCCGATCCCCCTCCTGCCCATCACGCGCCTTCCCTTTCCCCCCGTCCGCGCCGCGGGGTCTCCCCGCCTCCTGCCGTACCCGGCGTTCAGGTATTTCTGCTCGCATTCCTCGAACGTCATCCCGCTCCCGTCGTCCTGTATGGTTATCCTGCCGGCCGGGCCGTCGGGAAGCCGTATGCTCACGTTCTCGGCGTCCGCATCCCAGGCGTTCGCCACCATTTCGGCCAGCGCCGCGGCCGGGCCGTGGTACGCTTGGCGGCCCAGCTGGTCCAGCATCCTCCCGAAGAACCGGAGCTTCAGGGTCTTGCCTTCCACGCGCGCCGATCCGGCCGGCGCTACTAAAACCTTCACGGGGGGCGCCGGTTCCGTTCCGCCCGCCCGCCCGCCGCGCGGGGATGGGGGGGGGGGCCGGACGGCGCCGTGGCGGCCGGCCCACAGGGCGCGCGGAACCGTGCCGGAAGGGCGCGCCGCGGGCCGGCGCCGCCTTGTCGGGCAGGACGGGACCGCCGGGCGCGGGCCCCGGGCCGCCGGTTCCCGCGCTTCGCGCACGCCCAATGATGCCTCGGGCTTCCGCCGCGCCGCCTGCGCGCTCCTCCGCCGCCTCCGGGTTCCGCGGGGAACGACGCGCGCCGCCGCGGCCTACAGCACCGGCGGCTTTTCGGCTTGCCGCCTTGGGCAGCCGTCAGGGACGCGGGGATTCTCCCGTTCCCAGTCTTCCGCCCCGGGAGATGCCTGCGCCGCGCCTTGATCGCGCCGCGCGCCTTGAACGGCATCGCCGCGGTCCGCGCACGGCCCCGCTTGGTCACGGCGCCGCATACCGCGGACGCCTTTTTTTGCGCGGAATTTTTTCTGTCCCGCAAGCCGGAAGTTCGGCACGCGCCGCCGCATCGCGACGCGGAATGATGCCAGCTTTGAGCGCCCCGCGCCGCGGGATCGTGCGGGGACCTTTTTGCGCCGCCGCGGCGATGCCGTCCCTCGGCGCTGTCTGGGACCTGGCCGCGAGCGTCACGTCACGCCGTCAAGGAGGGCCGTCAGCCTGCCGTCTTCCCGGCCTCTCTTGACCAGTATCTCGAGGTAGTCGTCCCAGCGGGATTTCGCGTCGTCCAGCAGGCTCTCCCAGTCGTACACGCGAATCCCGTGATCCGTGAGATCCGCCATCATGAGGTTCATGGCGGGGTCTCTTGTCACGTTGTCTGCAACGATGCACCCTGCCACTGATTTGAACTTGGGGTTGTTTATGATTCCGGCTCTTATGGCGTACACGTATCTTTGGCACCTTGCCATGTGATCCGCGTCGAGGGCCAGCCCTGGCCTCATGAACTCCATCACCACCAGGTCCGTGCCGCTGGACAAGACGAGATCCACCCTCCCCTTGTGGTTTTCGTCGACCAATCCCGACTCGCCCGCGGCCTCCTTGATCACGGCCGACACGCTGGTTTCTTTGCGGTACAGCTCCAGCCCGGGCTCGATCATCCACGGGTTGTTGGCTACGTGATCCCTCACGGCGCGTTCCAGCTGCCCTTTGCTTACCCTGTGCTTCAGCTCCGTGATTGCCGTCAGTTTGGTCTTGATGCCCTCCGCCACGTTCAGCGCCGCGATGACGTCGGTTTCTACCAGCATGCCGAGGAGTTTCTCTGCCGATATGTTGTCGCTGTCCGCGATCTCGCTCCACAGTTCCTTGAGCCTTCCGTTTTCCCAGGCGGTAAGGAACGAGTCTGCCAGGCTCCTGTACTGCTCCGCGCTGAGGGAATCGGCCTGCGCAAGCTGCGTGAGCACTTTTTTGACAGTCTTTCGTTCGCGGGCCTTGAGGCTGTCGAGCCTCTTCTTCACATCCGAAAACTGGTCTTCCAGCGCCTTGAGCTTGCTGTCGGCCCTGAGCTTTCCCCACAGCCTCAGCAGCTGCTTTGTTCTTTCCTGCCCCCACCCCAGCAATTCCTGCGTCTCTGCAAGATCCCAGTTGACGCGCTGCCGCTCGGTCGACATCACGTCAATTTCTTGCTGATCAAGAAAGTCCGCCACGACCTGGCCGAACATGTATCCCTGCCCGTGCTGTCCCGCCGGCGCCCCCGTCACGTCGAAGAAGAACGCCTTGTTGGCGAGCTTGCCGTTGGCGAACACCGTGATTCCCCGGAGCTCCCCGTCGCTTATCGGCGCCTTTTGGAAGCCGACCCTCCACTTTACGGCGTGGTTGCCGCCCTTGAGGTTCTCGACTCCCCAGCCGCTTTCCGTCTTCAGTCCGTCAGGTTCTTTGCCGGCGGGATAGTCCCCCGGAAAGCCGAACTCGACGTTCGACATGTCCATCGACTGCGGGATCGGAACGCCGTTCACCTTTACCTCGAAGCCACCCGCGGTCTGGTGGACCAGGAACCTCCTGGCCAGGCTGGTCGGAAACTGGCGGCCTATTTTTCTGGCTATTGTCAGTTTGGACAGGGTCACCCTGGTCCCGTGCCTGCCCTTCATGGCCTCGCTGGGCCCCGCGGTCTCGGCGGGGATCCTGCCGTCCCTCTCGAGGTACTCCTTGCCCCTCAGGGAGTCCGCGTCCATCACGAAGCTGGTCTTTTCCCCGGTGGCGCCGCTGACCGTCTCCACCTCCACCGTATTCGCTATGCCGAAGCAGGCGAACTTCCCGATCCCCTTCCTGCCCATCACGTTCCTCTTCTTTGCCTCAGTCTGCGCCGCGGGGTTTCCCCGCCTCCTGTCGTATCCGACGTTCAGGTACTTCTGCTCGCATTCCTCGAACGTCATCCCGTTCCCGTCGTCCTCCACCGTTATCTTCCCGGCCAGGTCGTCGGGAAGTCCAATGTTCACGTTCTCGGCGTCCGCATCCCAGGCGTTCGCCACCATTTCGGCCAGCGCCGCGGCCGGGCCGTGGTACGCCCCGCATCCCAGGTGATCCAGCATCCTCCCGAAGAACCGGAGCTTCAGGGTCTTGCCTTCCACGCGCGCCGATCCGGCCGGCGCTACTAAAACTTTCACGGAGAGCGCCGGTACGAGGTCAGCACCCCCCATCACTCCTCAGGCGTGAATCTGGATCAGCGAAGTCGTTTTCACGCCTGTGACTGACGGGTACGTGACCTCATACGAGCGCCGGGCGCCCCCCTCCCCGCCGTCCCGCAAGGCCCCCCCCGCCCCCCCCCCCGCCACGTTTTTTAGAGCCGCGGCCGGCGCGCTCCCGGATGCCCGGCGCCGAGGACGGCTTTGAAGTGACTCCGTGGGGCGTGCGGGGTAGCATAGACTACGACCGGCTCACCGAACGGTTCGGCACGGAGCGGCTCGGCGGGGAACTCTTGGGCAGGCTGCGGAGGCTGGCCGGGGAGGACCACTTCATGCTGAGGCGCGGGATATTCTTCTCGCACAGGGACCTCGGCCGCGCGCTGGACGCCCACGAGGACGGGCGCGGGTTCTTCCTGTACACGGGGCGCGGCCCGTCGGGGGGGACGCACATCGGCCATTTGGTGCCGTGGGTCTTCGCGAAATGGCTGCAGGACCGGTTCGGCGCCACCATGTACTTCCAGCTCACCGACGACGAAAAGTTCTACTCGAAGAAGGGCATGACGCTGGAGGAGGCGCGCGGGCACGCGTACGAGAACGCGCTGGACTTCGTGGCGCTCGGCTTCGACCCGGGAAAGACCCGGATAATCCTGGACACCGAGCACATCAGGACGCTCTACCCGCTGGCCGCGAAGGTGGCCGCCAAGATAAACTACTCCAACACGAAGGCCGCGTTCGGGTTCACCGGCGAGACCAGCATAGGCATGATATTCTACACGGCGCTCCAGTCGGCCCCCTGCTTCCTGGAGGACAGGCCCGTCCTGATACCGCTGGGGGTGGACCAGGACCCGCACTTCCGCCTCACCCGGGACGTGGCGCCGAAACTGGGGCTGGAAAAGCCGGCGCTCATCCACAACGTGATGATCCCGGGCCTGCGGGGGCCCGGCGGGAAAATGTCCGCCTCGGACGCCTCGGACGCCCTGTACACCACGGACGATCCCGACACGGTGAAGAAGAAGATCAACCGGCGCGCCTTCTCCGGGGGCCAGGCGGACGTCGAGGCGCACCGCCGCCTGGGGGGCGACACCGACGTGGACGTCTCCTACCAGTACCTGCGCATGTTCTTCGAGCCCGACGACGCGAAACTGGCCCGGATACGGGACGGGTACCGGTCCGGATCCGTGACCACCGGCGAGCTCAAGGCCGTGCTCATAGGGGCGGCCAACCGGTTCCTGGAGGGGCACCAGAAGAGGCGCGAGGAGGCCCGCGGGATGTTGGGCAGGTTCGTCCTGGAGGAGGGCGGGGCGCGCTGGCCGGAAAGGTGAGCACCGTGCGCCTCGGCTGCCGCGACGCGTGCGAGGCGCAAAAGCTGGCCAGCCTGGCGTACCGGCGCGAGGCCGGCCAGACCTTCGTGTCCGAGGTGCTCAACGTGGTGGGCGACGAGGCGGTGCTGGCGCTCCGGGACGGCTCGGCCCACAGCATCACGCTCGCCGATGCCTCGCAGGTGGAGGCGCTGGCCGACTTCCTGCAGTCCGTGACGGAGGGCTCCCATATGGTGTCGGGGGCCAGCGCGTCTGGCCGGCACGTCGTCCTGGCAAAGTCGGACCGCCCGCGGGCGCGGGCCGGCGCGTGAAGCCGTACCGCCCGTACTACACCAGGCCCCTGTCCACCTCGCCGTCCACGGCCTCCTGCACCTTCAGGAAGTACAGCCGCGTCGAGTACGGCATGAGGCCCAGGTTGCGCTCGACGGCCTCCATGAAGTGCGTCACGGCCCGCCGTGACACGTCGAGGCCGAACCTCATCGGCAGCACGGGATCCTGCCTCACCGATATCCTGTCGTGCAGCCACGGCGGGGCCGCCTCCCTGGCGTCCCGCACCACGACGGAATACCAGTAGGCCAGCACGCGCGGATCCAGCCCGTCCCTTATCCCGTCCACCTCGTCGCCCAGCCTCCTGGCCATGCGCTCCGCCGCGCCCACCACCGTACAGTTGCGCGCGCGGGCCAAAGTGCGGCGGGGTCAGCTTTCGGGCGGCTTTTTGTCTAGCAAAGCTGGCCTCCCCGCGCGTCTATCTCGCCATTCCTGACGCGGGTGCTGGAGATCCTGCGCCCGTCGTGGGCCAGCACCATCGGGACCACCACGACCTCGACGGGGGGCAGGCCCCTGGCGCGGCGCAGCCTGTTCAGTTCCGCGCCCCTGCCGGCCGTCTCCTCGCTGGCCACCAGCGCCTCCACATTCCCCTCCAGGGCGGCCGGCCCGAACTCGCCGTCCAGCTCGCGTATGTCGTACCTCGCCGCCCCGAACCTCCCGCGCATGAGGGCGTCCAGGGCCGCGCGCCTGGCCGCATAGCCGTTCGCGGGGCTCTTGCCCCTGCGCGCGGCGAACCCGTCCCCCGCGAGCCCTACCACCACCCTGTCCGCCACGGCGAACGACTCGGCCAGCAGCGCCGCGTGGCCCTCGTGCACCACGTCGAACGTCCCCCCCGTGGCCGCCAGGCCGAACCTCCTGCCCACGCGCCGCGGCCCGCCCGGAGGGAAATAAGTCTAGCCGGCTCCCCCGGGTATGAGGTCACGTACCCGTCAGCCACGGGCGTGAAAACGACTTCGCTGATCCAGATTCACGCCTGGGGAGTGGGGGGGGGGCGCTGACCTCATGCTCCCCCGGGCTCAGCCCACCAGCACGAGCACTATGGGGCCCTTGGATGCCAGCGGCACCCCGTCGGGATCCCACACGAACGTCTCCACGAAGTACAGCCCCGCCTCCGCGGGCGTCCACCGCGCGGACGGCTCCTGCGCCGCCGGCCCGGAAAAGGATCCCTCGTACCGCGCTATGTGCTCGACCACCGCGCCCTCGCCGGCCCTCTTCACCTGCGCGTAGTACACGTAGTCCTGCCCGCCCTCCGGGACGTCCCCCTGCAGCCACGCGGTCGCGCCTATCTCGACCGGCTCCCCGCTCGTGGCGCCGGCGGCCGCGTTCCCCTCGGCATCGCGCAGCCGGACGTCGTCTATGGCGACCCTCCTGCTCGCGAGCCCCGCGGGCGCGGCCTCCACGTCCAGCGCCTCGGACACGTACGCGCCCGACTCGGCCACGACGTAGAACCCGTCGGCCCGCGGCAGGCGCTCCACGCGGAACGAGAACGGGGCCGGCCCGCCGCCGGGCGGCGCGGCCACCTCCAGCGGCGGGGATGCCCATATTATCCTGGGCGGGTCGAACGCGTCGTACATCAGCATGTGCAGCGTCACGTTGCCCGCGGCCGCCGGCGGCTCGGCCCCGACCGTCCCCGAGAACGTGAGCGCCTCGGCGACGGAGGGCGGGCTCGAGGCCTCGAGGCGCAGCACGGCGGGCTTCTCGTCCGCGTAGTTGAACCCCAGCACGTTGAGGGTCACGCCGCTTATGGCGGCGTTGGCCGTCGGGGAGCGTATCGCGTACGGGACGGACCCGCCCGGGGGCACCACCTCCAGCAGGGTGGTGCCGACGGCCGTCTCCAGCGGCTCGCCGCCGGCCTCCCCGTAGAACCCGGCCCAGATCTTGACCCCCGAGACGGGGAAGTCCAGGCTGCTGTGCGCCTGGCCCACCACCACGGTGCGGCCGTCCTCGGCCTTGTAGTGGTGCGGGGCCTGGCTGCCGAGCCTGACGCCGAGGGAGGGATCGGTGTCCGCTATCTGGGCCTGGGATGCCGGGGCCAGCGCGGCCAGCGCGGCCAGCGCGGCGGCCGCCGGCAGCCCGAGTCGCCCCGCGTACATGCGGCACGGCGCGCGGCACTGCCTTATGAAGTGTCACTGCGGGCCCCGGGGCCGGCGGGGCCGGCGAAGTTGCGCCAGAACGCCCGCATGTTCCCGCCGATCTCGGCCGCGTCGGCCGCGGCCTCCCCCGCGCCCCCCAGCCCGGCCGCGCCGAGCCAGGAGCGGATCATCCCCGCGTCGGCCTCCAGGTGGAACTGCAGGCCCACCACGCTCCCCATGGAAAAGGCCTGGTTCGGGCACACGGCGGATCCGGCCAGCTGCGCGGCCCCCGCCGGGAGATCGAAGGCGTCCCCGTGCATCTGGAACGCCGCGAACGGGTCGCCCATCCCGGCGAGCAGCCCGCGGCGGCCCTCTTCGGTCGGCCGCAGGTCGCGGCGCGTGCCCGCCTCCGCGGCGCCCCCCCTCCGGACGCGGCCGCCGAGCGCGGCCGCCGCGAGCTGCGCCCCGAGGCATATGCCGAGGACGGGCCTCCCCGCCGCGGCGTGCGCGCGTATTGCCCCCTCCTCGCGCCGCAGGTACGGCAGCGGGTCGCCGGCGCCCTGGGGCCCCCCCAGCACGACGAGGAGGTCGGCCGGCTCCCCGCGCCATTCCGCGCCCGTTCCCTCCCAGGCGCGCTCCGCATGTACGCGGTACCCGCCGCGTTCCAGGAGGCCGCCCAGCAGGCCCAGCCCCTCGGCCGGCGAGTTCTGCATCACGAGCGCCGCGCGGCGCGGGGCCATGCCGCTAGGGCCAGATGCCCTTGTGCTTGAAGGCGTCGACGACCCTGCCGACCGCCAGGACCATGGCGGCCCTCCTCATGTCCACCTTGTGCTTTTTCGATATGGCCAGCGTGTCGTGGAAGCCCTTCGTTATCTTCGCCTCCATCTTTTCCGCGACCTCCTTGAACGTCCAGTAGTACCCGATGTTGTTCTGGACCCACTCCAGGTACGAGACGCAGACGCCGCCCGAGTTGGCCAGTATGTCCGGGACGACCAGTATCTTCTTCCCGTGTATTATGGGGTCGGCCTCGGGCAGGGTGGGGCCGTTGGCCGCCTCGGCTATTATCCTGCACCTCAGCTTTTCCGCCACGCCGGCGGTTATCTGGTTCTCCAGCGCGCCCGGTATCAGCACGTCGCACTTTTCTGTCAGCAGCTCCTCCGCCGAGACCTTCCTGCTGCCGGGGTACCCGACCACCGAGCCCGTCTTCTGCTTGTGCGCTATCATCCTGTCCACCTTGAAGCCCCTGGGCACGAGGACGGACCCCTTGGAATCGCTGGCCCCCACTATCCTGGCGCCCTCCTCTTCCAGGTACTCGCCGGCGAATATGGACGCGTTGCCGAAGCCCTGCAGCACCACCTTCGCGCCCCTGAGCTTCACCTTCATGGTCCTGGCCGCCTCCCTCACGCAGTACACCGTCCCGAGCCCCGTGGCCACGTTCCTGGCCTGCGAGCCCCCGGCCACGAGCGGCTTGCCGGTTATCACCCCTGGTATCTGCCTGTTCCCGTTCATCTTCCCGTACACGTCCATTATCTGCTCCATCTCCCTGCCCGTCGTGTACACGTCCGGGGCGGGCACGTCCTTTTCCGGCCCGATGACCTCGCTTATGGCGAAGGCGAACCGGCGCGTGATCCTCTCCACCTCGCCCTCGCTCAGCTTTTCCTTCTTCGGGTTGACGTAGATGCCGCCCTTGCCGCCGCCCATCGGTATGTCGACGACGGCGCACTTCCAGGTCATCCACGACGAGAGCGCCATGACCTCCCGCTCCATGTACGCCTCGCCGCCCTCCGGGTCGAAGTACCGTATGCCGCCCTTGTACGGGCCGCGGTCGTTGTTGTGCTGGCACCTGAACCCCGTGAAGACGCGTATCCCGCCGTCGTCCATCTTCACCGGTATCTTCACGCGGACGAGCCTGTTGGGCGTGGCGAGGTAGTCGCGCATGCCGGCGTCGTCGATCCCCATTATGTCGCACGCGTCGTTCACCTGCTTCGTCGCGTTCGCAAAGGGGTCGCTTCCGGCCAAGCGCCGCATCCAGCGCGCCGGCGCATATAAGTTGATCGCGGCGGCCCCGGTACGAGGCCAGCAACCCCCGCTCCACAGGCGTGAATCTGGATCAGCGAAGTCGTTTTCACGCCTGTGGCTGGCGGGTACGTGACCTCATACCGGCCCCTGGTGTAGGCTTACGTCCACTGCCTAGCCGCGCCTGACGGGGGGCCGCCACGCAGGCGAGCAGC
This sequence comes from uncultured Candidatus Cenarchaeum sp., assembly GCA_958295735.1. Taxonomy (GTDB): domain Archaea; phylum Thermoproteota; class Nitrososphaeria; order Nitrososphaerales; family Nitrosopumilaceae; genus Cenarchaeum. Next base: position 820,892 of record OY282369.1, on the reverse strand, counting down.
GCGCCGGCAGGCGCGGGCGGGCGCCAGGGCAGGCCGTTCCCGCATCGGGGGGCCGGCGGCCGGGCAGGCGCGGCCGGGCAGGCGCGGACGGCCGCCAGGGCGGGGCTCCGCCCCGCCGGAGGCCCGCCGAGCGCGCCGCGGGTCAACACTGCTTCACCATATTGCAGATATGTTTTAGACACGCTTGAGGATCACCGGCCCGTGACCCCATCCGTGCCCGACTCGGAAACGGTGCTGTTGCGGAGGGAGCTGGCGGCGGCGACCCGGCTTTCGGATGCCCTGAAGGCAAAATGCGCGAAAGACACGGGGGACATGGGGCTGGAGATTGCCGGGCTGCGGGGCGTGATCGATCGCCTGAACGTCGCGGCGGCGCAGCACGCCGGCTGCTGCGGGGACGAGGCCGAGATTGCCGGGCTGCGGGGCGTGATCGATCGCCTGAACGTCGCGGCGGCGCAGCACGCCGGCTGCTGCGGGGACGAGGCCGAGATTGCCGGGCTGCGGGGCGAGGACGAGGCCGAGATTGCCGGGCTGCGGGGCGTGATCGATCGCTCCGGGGCGGGGCCGCGCGGCGGGAAATGCGGCGCGGGGCCGCGCGGCGGGAAATGCGGCGCGGGGCCGCGCGGCGGGAAATGCGGCGCGGGGCCGCGCGGCGGGAAATGCGGCGCGGGGCCGCGCGGCGGGAAATGCGGCGCGGGGCCGCGCGGCGGGAAATGCGGCGGCGGCGGGCGCGATGCGGCCAAGCCGGGGCGGGAGCCCGCCGGGGGCGGGGAGAAGGACGCGGGCGCGATGGCCGCGGAACTGACGGATGCCAGGAGGCGGCTCGCCCTGTGCGACCACCACGACAGGGCCGATGCCAGGGCGTACAACGCCGATCGGGCCAAGTTCCGCAGGGAGAACGGCGCGCACGGCAGCGACCGCAAGCCGGGAAAGATCGGCGCGCCGGCGGGGCACGAGGGGGCGTCGCACCGGCACAAGCCGGAAAGGAGGACCGTCGCCGAGATACACGCGTGCGAGTGCTGCGGGTCCGGCGAGCACCTCGAGCCGGCGCGGCCGGCCTACAGGATCGCCCTGATTCTGGGAAGCGACGGCAAGATCGCGCCCGTCGGCATCCGGGCCGAGCGGGCAAACTGCACGAAATGCCGCAAGATCAGCGAGGCAAAGTCGGAGGCGATTCCGGGCACGCGGCCGGGGCTGGCGCTGCTCGGGATCGTGGCCGCGCACGTCGCGAAGGCCCTGACGGACGCGGACATCGCCGACCTCATGGAGCGGCCGCGCGGCCTGAAGATCTCGTCGTCCGCGGTGAAGGCCCGCGGGGCCATCGCCCGCATCCTGGGGGCGGCGTACGGGCGCATCCTGGAATAGATGGTGGCCTGCGCGACGTTCGTGCAGTTCGACGAGACCCCCGCCAGGATCGCCGGGGCCCGGGGGTGCGTCTGGCTGGCCTGCCGGGGGGATGCGGCGTGCATGGCATGCGTTGCCAGCAGGGGCGCGGCCGTGCTGGACGCCCGTTTCCCGGGGCTGGAGGACAAGCCGGCGGCGACCGACTAGTACTCGGGGTACGACGGCATCAAGGAGAGGCTGGCCTGCCTCGTCCACGTCCTGCGGCATTCCGAGAGCGGCGCGGTCCGCTCCGAGGACGGGGACGAGGAGAAGGAGAAGCGGCCGCACGATCGGCTGCGGGGCGCGTACGGGACGGTCGAATCCACGGACGCCGCGGACGAGGCCACGATCAAGGAGCTGGAGAGACAGGTGCTCGACATGGCGGGCGAGTACGGCGAGGGGCACAAGATGCGCACGTCCCCCTCCAACGCGCGGCCGAACATGCTCGCGTCCCTGAGGCATCCCGGCATGCCGTGCCGGAACGACGGGACGGAGCAGGCCATACACGAGGGGCCGGCCAAGGAAATGAGGTCTCGCCGCCGGCCGAGGAGCGCGTCCGGCACACGCAGCTTCGCCGTCATGTGCTCCGTGTTCCAGACGGGGAAGCGCCGCGGAATCTGGCCGGCGCGCATGCTGGAGGCCGCCGCCGCCGACCCGAACTGGAACATCTTCGATCCGCCGGCCACCGGGCCGCCGCCCCCCGGCAAGGGTGGCGGCAGCCGCCCGCCCGACGACGACGGCTTGCGCCGTGCCGCCCCGCATCCGTGCTGAGGCGGCGCAAGCGGTACAACCTGCCCGGATGCCGGCACGGCCCCGGGCAGGGTTCGCCATGTCGCCGGATCGCGCCGAATGATGCGCCGCGGCGGGGGCGCCCCGCCTGCCGGATGCGGCCGGAGCCGGCCGGACGGCCGGCAGGCGCGCGGCCCGCGAAGCGAAGGGCCCGCCGCGCCGGCTCGGGGCCGCGTTTGGGCGCGGCCGGGCAATGGACGTAAGTCTACACACTGCCCAAATACCAAAAATTAAATACGCGCAAGATCTACACCGCGCATGGCGCAGGCGACAAAATCGTCCATGCCCAGGTCGCCGTACGCCGGTGAGATGGCCTTGGAGTACGCAAGGACGGCTTGGAAGGACGCAAGGACGGCCTTGGAGGACGCAAGGACGCCCCGGGCGCGCAAGATGGCGGCCCAAGGGTGCAAGGAGATGGCCAGGGAGTACGGGAGGATTGCACGGGAGGACGGAATGCTGTTCTGGGACTATTTCAGCGAGGAGCACCGCGAATATTCCATGGGCTGGGAATTAATGCTGGATGAGGACGATTAGCCGCCCCGTCCCCGCCCGATCGCTGCGGCGGAATCAAGTTCGCCGATCCGGCATCCCGTTCCCGTCTGGCGCGAATGCGGGGCCGGCGGCCCCGCCCTGCTGGCGCGAATCCGATCGGCGAGGGCGCTTTCGCGCCCGGCCGGCGGGCGCGGGGCCCCGCGCCGGCGCCCGTGCGGGGCAAGCCGCCCGCGGGCGTTTTTCCCGCCCGCTCCCGCGGCCTTCCCGCCCGGGAATGCCCCGGGCGGGGCCCCCGAATCGGCGGCGCCCGGCGGGCGGCGGGCCCCCCGCCCGCTGCGGGGCGCGGCTAATTCCGGCGGGCCCCCGCGGCGCGCGATCTCCGCCTCCCCGCTCCCGAAGGGCCTCCCCTGCTCGCCGCCCGCCCGCGGGCGGCGGCCGCTCGCCGGATCAATGCCGCGCTACGGCAGCCTCCCCCGGGCGCGGCCGGCCGCCGCGATCCCCCCGCGCGCCTCCCCCGCGCCGGCGGCGGCGCCGCGGGGCGCGGGATGCCCGCGGCGCCCCTAGCAGCCCACGCTGTACGTGACTGACTGCGCCATGCGGCCGGCATCCGGCGAGGGGACGCCCGTCAGGTCCACCCCGAAGTCGACGCCCACGCTGCCGCCCGCCGGCGTCCCGCCCGGTATCGCGGCGCCCGCCGCCAGCCGGGAGAAGTCCCCGGGGCCCGCCGACATCTCCGTGAGCGAGAACGGCAGGGTAGCCCCCGACGGGGATCCGCCGCTCCCGTACAGCACCAGGTCCGCGGCGGCCACGGACACGGGGGGCATCGGCAGCGTGCCCGTGTTCGTTATGGTCTGCCGCGCCGCCCCGCTCAGCCGCCCCGGAGACAGGCCGGGAAGCTCGAGCGACTGCTTTTCCAGCGCTATGCCGCACGTGTCCACGCCGCGGAGCGGCTCCGGGGCCCGCACCCACTCCGCCGATACGCCGGAGACGGACCGCGCGCCGTATAGCGCCGTCAAAAAGCCTTTGCAACGGGCTTCCGTGTAGACTTACGTCCATCGTGATCTGGGCGTGAGATCATGAGGCGGCTTGCCGTTGCTAGGCGTGGCTCCGGTTTGGACGTAAGTCTACACCGGCCCCGGTACGGGGCCAGCACCCCCACCACCCAGGCGTGAATCTGGATCAGCGAAGCCGTTTTCACGCCTGTGACTGACGGGTACGTGACCTCATACCGGCACCGGCCGGCGCCCCGGGCGCGCACCGGCAGGGCCCGCCCGCGGGCCGGGCGCGCCCCGCCCCGGGGCGCGGGGGACGGCCGCGGCCCACGCGACGCCGTTCCGCGCGCCCGCCGGCAGCCCCGGCCGGGGGCCGGCGCGCCCCGCACGAGGCGCGGTTGGGGGGAGCGCGGCCTGCGCGGCAGAGGCCGCGCCCCGCCGGCCCGGCCTTTCCCGCGCGGCACGGGGGCGCGCGGGCCGGCGCCCCGCCGCGCCCGCAATGCTTAAATTGGCGACGGCCGCAACATGGCGATGTTTTCAGACTCGGCAACGTTGACGTCTCTGGGGTTTCACATGGGCTCGGAATCTCGCAAGCTCGAATACAAAGAGTGCCTGCCATGGAAGGCCCTGCGGTTAAAAATAACAAAAGCGGCGTTGGCCATGGCCAACCTTGAAGACGGCGGGCGCATCATGGTCGGAGTCAAGGAGGTTGGCGATGCGAAAAAGCCCACCCCCGTCGGCCTTTCCGAGGAAGACACCAACACATACGACAAGGACACCGTAACCGAGTTTCTTAACGAGTACGCCGATCCTTACATAGATGCGGACGTCGACGTGTTTCCTTACGGCGCAAAGCACTTTGTAGTGATCAGCGTTTCCGAGTTTGCAGATGTGCCGGTCATCTGCAAGAAGGGCTCGAAAGGCATAACGCGGGGGCAGATGTACGTGCGGCCCCGCCGCAAGGCCGAAAGCGTGCCGGTCCCGACGGCTGCGGAATTCAGGGAGGTCCTGGACCGTGCCATCGACAAGGGCATTCTAAGGCAGCTCGGGCGGCTAAAATCGTACGAGCGCGGACGCGAGGGCGTGCCGGAGGGGGAAAGGAAATCATGAGCACCAAAGTCGTGGGAAAGGGAATCTCGAGCGCCGAAGTGATGGAAAAAATCAAGGAACGCGGCTACTGGGAGATCGCGCTGGAGGCGCCGGCCGACCGGCACGGCGGGGAAAAGTTCACGTTTGACGAGCTGGTTCGCCTGATCGAAGACAGCCAGGTGGGGCACAGGATCATGCCATACCCGCTTTTGAAAAAGCCGCCGTTCAGCGACTACGTGGACGCGGGAACGCGGGTGGAGTCGTACGCGCACTGGGCCGACTTTTTGTTCCTGTTCAGGTTCTACCGCAGCGGCCGGTTCGTCCACTACCTGGGACTGCCGGAGGATCGGCGGGACGACGTCCCCCCTCCGTTCGCCGAGTGGGATCCCGTAATGCAGAAACCCCGTCCCGATCCGCCGTTTCTCGGCTTCAGGTCCACGGTGCATCAGGTGACCGAGATCTTCCTGTTCGCGTCCAGGCTCGCGCGCAAGGGCGTCTTCGGGGATCGCGTGCGGATCCTGATCAAGCTGCACGACACGCGCGGCCGCATCCTAAAGTTCGACAATCCCGTACCCTTCGAATACAAGTGCCGCGCGGACACGATCGGGGTCGCCGAGGCGACAAAAACCCCCTACGAACTGATGCTGGAACACGACAAGCTCGCGGCCGATGCCTGCGCCGGCGCGTTCGAGCCCTTCGGCCTGCCCTCCGAGCCCGCCAAAATCGCGATAAAAGGCGCGCAGGAATCGCTTTACGACGGCCGCTGAGCGCGCCGCGCGCCCGCCCGCCTTCCCCCGTCCCGGCGCCCGCCGCTCCCCCGGACAGCCGCGCCCGGCCCGCGCGCCGAGCGATTCCTGCCGAATTCGTTTTTTTGCGCCCGCCCGCTCCTCGCCCGCCCGCCATCCAGACGCCGGATGCGGGCCTCGGCCGCCCCGGCGCGTACGGCGTGTACCGCCGCCGCGCCCTGCCCTGATCGCGCGCGGCCATACGCTAGGCGGATGCTGGTTTTGCGGGCAGGCCGCGGCAAGCCGGGCCGCCGCGAAGGCGGATCGGGCAATCTGGAGAACAGCAGAACGCGGGACGGCCGGCAGCGCCGCAGGAAGGGGGCCCGGGGGTGCATCGGGCAGCCCGCGCGCCGTGATCGCGCCAGGTTGCTGCCCGCGCCCGCCCGTCGGCGGGGGCGGCGGCGGGGCGTCGGGCAGGAGCGGCGGCGCGCATGGCCAGCGTGCGGCAGATGCGGCGCCGGGCCGGCCGCGGCTGCCCGGGGACGCCACGGCGGAAGGGCGGGGAAGGAGCGGGCGCGCGCCCAGGATCGCGCGAGGCCGGCAGCCCCCGCTACGCGGGCGCGCAACCTCGCACTTGAGATCACGCGGAGGTTTTAAATCGCTGTTGGACCCACGCGGGCTCGTGCAGGCGCTCCCCGCTCGCCCCGGAATGTGTTCCCAAGCCGGGGGCCCGGAAACCCGCAGGGCCGCCCGGGCGCGCGAAGCGCGGCGCCCCTCGCTCTGGCCCGGAGGGCGCGCGCGGGATTGAGCAAGCCGCCTGGCGCGATGCAGAAGGCGGCCTTCAAACCCCGGGCCAGGCTGCTGCTCCGGCTCGGGGACGAGCTGATAAGAAACGAAAGCATAGCAATACTCGAGCTCGTGAAAAACTCCTACGACGCGGACGCGACGCGCGTCTCGCTCGCCATAAACGGCGCGGATTCCGCCGCCGGCGGCGTCATAACGATCGAAGACGACGGAACGGGCATGGATCTGGAGACCGTGCTGGGCGTGTGGATGGAGCCCGGAACCGACTACAGGAAGAACCGCGGGCGGCGGGCGACGAAAAGATTCGGCAGGATCGTGCTGGGAGAAAAGGGAGTCGGGAGGTTCGCCGCCCACAAGCTCGGAGACGCGATCGAGGTGGCGACCAGAAAATCCGGCAGGAAGGAGGTCCGCGTCAAAATAGACTGGAACGAGTTCAGGGACGCGGAATACCTCGAGGACGTCCCGATCGAGGTGGAAGAGCGCGAGTCCGGGGAGTTCGCAGGAGGGAGGACGGGCACAAAGATCACGATAAGGAACCTCAGGGGGCCGTGGAGCAGGGGGATGCTGAGGGCGGTCTACCGATCCTACAACTCGCTGCGATCCCCGCACAGTTCAGGGGACACGTTCAGAACGGAGTTCGCCACGGACAAGAACGAATGGATCGAGGGAATCCTGCCCGGGGAGGACGTGGACGAGCTCGCCCTGTTCCGGTTCGAATGCGAGATGAACGGGGACAGGATCACGAAATTCGACTACAGGTTCGAGCCGTGGACGTCGATGGGCAAGATAGCGCCCCGCCGCGTCACGGACGGGGGCGACTTTGGGAAGGTGATGGCGATGAGGGACGCGGACAAGAACGCGATAGACCTGTCCCGCCACAAAATAGGGACGGTGCGCTTCGGGGGGAAGATATTCGACCGGGATCCCATGATCCTCAAGCTCGGCCTGCAGGCGGCGCACAGGGGGGGCGAAAGCGGGGAGCTGGGGAGGTACCTCGACCTGAACGGCGGAATCAGGGTATTCCGGGACGGGATGCGCGTGTATGACTACGGGGAGCCGGGCAACGACTGGCTGGAACTGGACGCGAGGAGGATGAACGCACCGGCGACGAGGATCAGCAACAGCCTGATACTCGCATCGGTGCATCTGGACAGGAAGGAAAGTCCGGATCTGAGGGAGAAGACCAACAGGGAGGGATTCCTGGAAAACGAGGCGTACCGGACATTCGCCGATGCCGTGCTGTACGCCGTCGAAAGGGTGGAGGACCAGCGCAGGATCGACAAGGCGAAGGTCAGGGCGCTCTACGGCCCGACGCCGAGGAGCGAGCCGGTGATTTCGCAGATAGCCGAGGTGAAGCGCGCCATAAACGCGGGAATCGCGGACAAAAAATTAAGGGAGGATCTGTCCGCATCCATGGACGGGATAGAAAGAGACTACGCGGCGATCCACGCCTCCCTCCTCCGCAGCGCCGGGGCCGGCCTGAGCCTCGGCGTCGCGATACACGAGATGGACAAGATCGTGAAGGAACTCGGCATGGTTCTGAAGACGAAGGGAGATCCGCCGGACAGAACCACCGCCCTGATGCTGCATCTGGAAAAGCTCGTAAAGGGGTACGCGCTCACGATAAGGACGCGCACGCACGGCACGTGGCCGGCCCACCAGCTGATCGAGCAGGCCCTGTTCAACATGGAGTTCAGGTTCAAGGCCCACAAGATCGAGATAGTATTCGAGAACCAAGACGCGGCCAAGGCCGCCGATATCACGTGTTCGCGCGGCCACGCGGTCGCCTCGATAATGAACATCCTGGACAATTCGATATGGTGGCTCGGCTACGAGGACACGCAGGACAAGAAGATATTCATATCCGCGCGCCGGGAACCCGACGGCGGGGCGACGCTGCTGTTCGCCGACAACGGGCCGGGATTCTCGCTTCCCACGGACGTGATAACCGAAGCTGGAGTGACGGCAAAAACGGGCGGAATGGGCCTTGGGCTTCACATAGTGCAGGAGATCATGGTCGCGCACGGCGGCAGCCTGTCTTTCCCAGAGCGGGACGACTGCCGCATTCCCGAAGAGTTCCGCGACGGCGCAGCCGTGGCGCTCGCATTCGGGGGCGCCAAGAAAGATCGCGCCTGACGTAACGAAAGCGACGGAAAAGTGGATTATCCGACAATCCCCGGCCGGCGCGCCCGGAAGGAGCGCCGCGCGGCCCGGGGGGCCCCGGCTGCGTATGGCAGGCGCGCGGCGCGTGCCGCGCGCGGGAGCCCGCCGCGTGTGCGGCGGGATCAAGGGGGCCGGCCGCGCTGGGAATCCCCGCAGATCTGCGCCAAACCGGGTCCGGGCCGGGCCCCTTCCCCGCGGACCGCAAGTTCTGCAACCTGTGCGGCGAGCGCGGCGGGCGGCGCGGGGGGAAAGTTCCCCGTGCCCGCCTGGACGGCGGCGGGCATCGGGAGGGCCCCCGCGGAATGCGGGCGCGGGGGGCGGGAAAAGGCGCCCGCGCACGAGGCGGCGGCCTGCATCGGGGCGCAGTCCGCCCTCCGGCTGGCCGCCGGAAGGCGCATGCGCCGGACGGGCGGCAGGCGTGCGCGGGGGCGCCCCGCGCCCGCCGCCGGCGCCGCGCAGGACTCGATCGGGCGGCCGGCGGCAGGCGTGCCGGGGGGGGGGGGGGCGCGAGCAACGCCGGAGGGCGGGGAACGCCCGCGGGCCGATCGGGGGGATCCCCCTGGCGCCGGGCGGCGGGAACCGGCCGATCGGGGCGCCCGCGGCGCGCCTTTCCGCGATCTGCCGCGGCGCGGCGCGCGCCAGGCCGCGCCGCCGATGCCGGCGCGGAGGCCGGGGGGCCGGGCCGCGCGGAAGCGCGCGCCGCCTCCCGCGTTCGCGGCGCCGATGGCCGGGTTCGCGCCAAAGATCGCCGGGGCGGACGCGGGCAGGCGGCTGCCGTCGGGTGCGCGACCCGCGCGTTTTCAACTTCCGGCGCGCGTGCCCCCAACCGGCGCGCCGGCAGCGCGCCGCGGCCCCGCGCTTCGGCAGCCGCGGCATCTTGCGGGCCGCTTTCCGGCGCAGCTCCCGCGCGCCGGCCGGGATCGCGGCTCCGCACAAGGGCGGCCGCGGCCCCCTCCGAGGCAGCGCGGGCGCCCCCGCCGTCCCGCCGGATCCGGCAGCCCCTCCCCCATACGGCGGGCGGGCCGCGCTCCCGCCCTGCTTGATGATGTCCCAAGCCCGCGGGTGACCGCGCGCTCCCGCAACGGCGCGCCGCCCCCGGAGGGCGCCTATGCGTCCGGGCGCTCAGATGTACGTCTTTTTCTTGGACCTGCGCTTCCTTTCCAGCACGTCGATGACCTCCTCCAGGGCGCACACGTTGTGCTCGAGGAGGTTCGAGAGGTGCAGGCAGGCGCCGTACCCGCCGCCGGTCCTGGCCAGCATGCTGTTCTTTTCCATCACCCTCGTGTGGTGCTTTACCGCCTTGTAGTCCAGGCCCATCTCCAGCGCTAACTGGTGCGTGTTGCGCGGGCGCTCCAGCAGCAGCATCACCATGCGGAGCCTGGTGAACCCGCCCCTGGTGCCGGAAAAGAGGTACAGCAGCAGGCTCTTCGTGTGCCTGTCGGTCTTGGCCCTCGGCATCGCCTCGGCCGGCTCCTCGTGGCAGGAGGCCGCCCTTATGGCCTCCCTGAACCGCGGGAGGAGCTGCTGCTCCAGCATGGCCGAGTCGCGCATGCCTTACCTCGGAATGCCGCCATATTTAATCCCATTTCCAATTTCGTTCCAGATCGCCTGCAGCGGGGGCCCCGGGGCCGGAGAAGCAAGGCCCCGCTCCCGCATCGGGGGGCCGCGGGCCGGGCCGGGGCCGCGCCGGGCGCACGGCTGCGCGCGCAGCGGGAGCATCCCGGGGCCGCGGCGCGGCAGGCCGGGCCGGGGCCGCGCCGGGCGCATGGCTACCCTTAAATTTGCTACGGGGGCGCTCCCGGCCATGATGGCCTCGCGCGGGTACGACATGACGCCCACGATGTACTCGCCGGACGGCCGCATATACCAGGTGGAGTACGCCATCGAGACCGTGAAGCGCGGGACGCTCGCCGTGGGGGTGCGCTCGCCGGAGGGGGCCGTGATAGCCGTGGAGGAAAAGGCGCGCCCGCTCCAGGCCCCGAGCGTGACGCAGAAGATATTCCAGGTCGACAGGCACATCGGCGTGGCGGCGGCCGGCTACATACCGGACGCCCGCGTGCAGGTGGACAACGCGAGGTTCTTCTCCCAGGGGACGCGGCTGACCTACGACGAGCCGGCAGAGGTGGAGACCGTGGCCAAGCATCTCGCCGACCAGTGCCACCAGTTCACCCAGTACTCCGGCGTGAGGCCGTACGGGGTGGCCCTGATAATCGCCGGCGTCGACGTGAAGGGCGTGCGCGTGTACGTCACCGACCCGAGCGGGACGTCCGTCCCGTACTCGGCCGTGGCCATCGGGGCCGGCTCGGAGGACGTCAACTCGTTCCTGGAGGACGCGTACGATCCGGGCCTCCCCATGGGCGACGCGGCGGCGCTGGCCGTGGCGGCCGTGAACCTAAAGGCGGACGGCGGCGCCACGCACGTCAAGATGGCCACCATACCCGCCGGGGGCGGGCCGCTCCGCAGGGTGGAGGGCGCCGAGCTGGAGGGGCACGCCGCCGCGGCAGCCAAGAAGTTCGGGCAGAAGTAGGGGCCGCCCCGCGGCGGGCGGCGCCGGGCCGGAGGGGCGCGCCGCCGCGGCCGCCAAGAAGTTCGGGCAGCAGGGGCCGCCGCGGCCGCCGGGAAGTTGGGGCAGCAGGGGCCGCCGCGGCCGCCAAGAAGTTCGGGCAGCAGGGGCCGCCGCGGCCGCCAAGAAGTTCGGGCAGCAGGGGCCGCCGCGGCCGCCGGGAAGTTGGGGCAGCAGGGGCCGCCGCGGCCGCCGGGAAGTTGGGGCAGCAGGGGCCGCGATCCGGGCGCGGCCGCGGCATTCCCGCGCGCGGCGCCGGGGGCAAGGCAAATTACCGGCGCGCCGCGCGGCGGCGCGGGCATGGGGCTGGGGAGGGAGTACTGGCGCGAGGTGGTCGGCATCTTGGGCGAGGTGATCCCCGTGTACGACAGGGTGAACTCGTGGATCTCGCTGGGGCGGGACGCGGGGCACCGGGCCCGCGGCGTGCGGGGCAGGGTCGGCCCCGGCGACGCGGTGCTGGACGCCGGATCGGGGTTCGGCAACATGTCCGGGGCGGCGCGCGAGGCCTGCGCGGGGGGGCGCCCCCCGCGCATCACCATGTGCGACCCGCTCCTGCCCATGCTGCGCCGCGCGGCGGCCCGCGGCGGCCCCCCGGCGGCGCTCTCGTGCGGCGTGTTCGAGTTCATGCCGTTCCGCGACGGGCGGTTCGATGCCGTGCTGTGCGGGTACTCGCTGCGCGACGCCATCGACCTGCGCGGCGCCATATCCGAGCTGCACCGCGTCCTGGGCGAGGGGGGCCGGCTCGTCATAGTGGACCTGGGCAAGCCGGACGGGGCGCTGGCGCGGGCCGGCGTCTCGGCGTACCTGCGGTACGCGGTCCCGCTGCTGGCGAGCGCGGCCGGCGGCCGCAGGCTGGGCCCGAAGTTCGCGGCGCTGCACGGGACGTTCAGGCGGTGGCCGACCAACGGGCGGCTGGAGGCCATGCTGCTGGAGAGGTTCTCGTCGGTCGAGTTCGAGACGGACCTGCTCGGCGGGGCCATAATGGTCGCGGCGCGCAAGTAGGGCCGGCGCGCCGCCGCCGCCGCCGCCGGCCCGCGCCGCAATAAAGCAACGCCCCGCGGGGGCGGGAGGCGGATCTCCCGCCGCGCCGCGGGCCCGGGCCCGCCGCGATCCGGGCGCGGGGCCGGGGAGATGCCCGCCGCCGCCGGGCGCGGATCCGGCCCGGGCAAGCCCGCGCCCGCCTGGTCCCGGTGCGGATTTAATAGGGCGGCCCCCCCTCCCGCGCCCGTGGAGGCCGGCCTTGCGCTCAACATCGTGGGCGGCGAGTGGGTCATAATCGCGTTCGCCGCGCTGGTGCTGATACTCGGCACGAACCGCCTGCCGGAGATAGCGCGGAGGCTGGGCAAGGCCGCCGGCGAGTACGAAAGGGCGAGGGCGGGCGTCAGGGACGGGATGAGGGAGATGGCGGGGGAGCCGGGCGGGCGCGGCATCAGGGTGGCCGGGCCGGTGGCGACCGAGAGGGAAAAACTGGAGGCCATCTGCGCGTCGCTGGGGATCGATCCCGCGGGGCGGGACGACGGGGATCTGCGGGGGATGATCTCGAGGAGGATGGGGAGCGGAGGCGATGCCGATGCCGCAACCGATGCGGGCGATGCCGATGCCGCAACCGATGCGGGCGGGGATGCGGGCGATGCCGATGCCGCAACCGATGCGGGCGGGGATGCCGCGGCGCGGCCACGATCAGGGCCCTCCGGACGCGCGGATGAATAAAGTGCCCGGGACCGGGTCTTGTGGACGTTGCGGCGCTAGCCGATCTTTTCCTTCGCCTTGTTGGCCGCCTCGAGCTCCTCTGCGAGGTGTTCCTTCAGCAGCTGCTGGTGCTCTGCCCTGTGGGCCTTGAAGGCCGCCGTGACTTCGCCGCGGGTCTTCGCGGCCTTCACGTCGGACTTGAACTTCTTGTTGCTGGCAGTCACCAGGCTGGAATAGCTTGCCATGGCATGGGTCGGATCGGGCCCTAGATAACCTTGCCGCTTCGCCGCGCGGCCGCCAGGCGCCGCCCCGCGCGCGGCGGGAACGGGCGGATGCGGCCCCCGCCTCCCCGGCTAGGTTATAAGAGCCGCCCGCGCACGCGGCGCATGGGGAAAAAGGTGGCCGTCGTGACCGGCAGCTCGTCGGGGATCGGCCGCGCCGCGTCGCTGGCGCTCGCCAGGGCGGGGTACGCCGCGTACGCCACGATGCGCGACGAGTCGAAGGGGGAGGGCCTGCTGGAGGAGGCGCGGCGCGAAGGGCTGGACGTCAGGGTGGCGCGGCTCGACGTGGACAGCGACGATTCCGTCGATTCCGCCGTGGCCGCCGTGCTGGAGGGCGGCGGCGGCCGCATCGACGCCCTCGTGAACAGCGCCGGCTGCTGCGCGATCGGGGCCGCCGAGGACGTCCCGATCAGCGAGTACAGGGCGCAGCTCGAGACCAACTTCCTCGGCGCCGTGCGCACCATACGGCGGATCGCCCCGGCCATGAGGGCGCGGGGGGGAGGGACGATAGTCAACGTCAGCTCGGTGGCGGGGCGCATAGGGTTCCCGTGCACCTCGGCGCACGCCTGCTCCAAGTTCGCCCTGGAGGGGCTGGGCGAGTGCCTCCGGCACGAGATGGGCCGGTTCGGCGTGCGCGTCGTCACGGTGGAGCCGGGCGTCACGAAGACCGGGTTCCTCGGCTCCGCGAGGTCGTTCGTCCCGGGGGGCTCGCCGTACGCGGAGCTGGCCGGGAGGGTGGCCGCGGGCGCCCGGATGATGGTGGAGCTCGGGACGGAGCCGGGGGAGGTGGCCGCCGCGATCGCCGGGGCCGTGGCCGCGGACGACCCGCCTCCCAGGCTGGAGGTGGGCAAGGACGCCGCGATGTTCCTGGGCGCCAGGCGGGAAAAGACCGACGCCGAGTTCGAGAGGTACGTCGCCGGCGAGCTTCCCGGGTAGGGCGGCGCCGCGCCCGGGGATCCGCGGCCGGCGGGCCGCGGGCATGGGGCCGGCAACCGGCGCCCCGCGGGCGTGAACCCGATCAGCGGAGGCGTTTTCGCGCCGGCGACCGGCGGGTACGCGGCCTCGTACGGCCGCGGGCGGCAAACCGTTATACCGTCCCGCGCTGCCCGCCCCGTCCGTGATGGTGCGGGATGGCGGCCGGGGGCGCTAGCCGCGGCCGCGGCGGGAAAAAGGCCGCGCGCGGCGGGAAAAAGGCCGCGCGCGGCGGGAAAAAGGCCGCGCGCGGCAGGAGGGACGTCTGGGCCACCCTGCAGCACGGCGGCGTGCTGTTCCCGCCGGAGTACGAGCCGAAGGGGCTCGCCATCACCGTGCGCGGGGAGCGCGTCCCCCTGGATCCGCTCCAGGAGGAGATGGCGTACCAGTGGGCCAAGAAGAAGGACACCCCGTACGCGCGGGACGCGGTGTTCCGGTCGAACTTCGCGTCCGACTTTATCGCCGCGCTGCCCCCCCGGCTGCGCGGCGCGCGGTACGGGGAGATCGACTTCGCGGAGGCGTACCGGACCGTCGACGCCGAAAAGGCCGCGAAGGAGGCCCTCACCAAGGAGGAGAGGAAGGCGCTGGCCGCCGAAAGGAAGGCGAAAAGGGAGGGGCTCAAGGCGCGGTACGGCATCGCCGTGCTGGACGGCGCGGAGGTGGACGTGGGCAACTACATGGTGGAGCCGCCGGGCATATTCATAGGGAGGGGCGAGCATCCGCTGAGGGGCCGGTGGAAGGCGCGGATCTCCCCCCGCGACGTCACCCTGAACCTGGGCGGGGAGGCGGCCCCGCCCCCCGGCGAGTGGGGCCGCATCGTCCGCGACCGCACCTCGACGTGGCTGGCGAAGTGGACGGACGGGCTCACCAAAAGGCCGAAATACGTCTGGCTCGCGGACACGGCCGGCGTGAAGCAGGAGATGGACAGGGCAAAGTACGACAAGGCCACGGCCCTCTCCAAGTCGATAAGGCTGGTCGAGGCGCAGATGGTCAGGGACATGCGGGCCTCCAACCGGAGCAAGAGGCGGACGGCCACCGCGTGCTACCTCATATACCGCACCGCCATGAGGGTCGGCGACGAGAAGGACCCGGACGAGGCGGACACCGTGGGCGCCACCACCCTCCGCAAGGAGCACGTGAAGTTCGGGGACGGCGGCATAGAGTTCGACTTTCTGGGCAAGGACAGCGTCAGGTGGCAGGAGACCGTGAAGCCGGAGGGCCACGACGTCCAGTTCATCGCCAACCTGAAGGAGCTCGCGGACGCGCGGGACGACCCCCGGGCGGAGATATTCGGCAGGATGACCTCCCGGACGGTCAACGCGTACTATTCCGGGATAGTCGACGGGCTCTCCGCGAAGGTGTTCAGGACGTACCTGGCCTCCAGGGTGGTGGCCGCGTACCTGCGGGAGCACGCCGACGCGAAGGGCGGGTCGGAGGCGGCCAAGGTGTACCACGCCAGGATGGCCAACCTCCGGGCCGCCGTGAAGTGCAACCACAAGAGGACCATCCCCCGCACCTTCGAGCGCTCGCTGGAGCGCAAGAGGGAGGCGCTGGCCGCGGCCAGGGCCAAGGAGAGCAAGACGGACAAGCAGGCCACGCGCAAGGCCGAGCGGATAGAAAAGATGTCGCTCCAGCTGGACCTGGCGGAGAGGACGCGGGACTACAACATGGGCACCTCGCTGCGGAACTACATAGATCCCCGCCTGTTCAAGGCGTGGATGGCGGAGGTGGAGGGCCCGTGGGAAAAGCTGTACACGGCCGCCCTGCAGAGGAAGTTCCTCTGGGCCAAGGACGAAACGCGCTCCTGGCGGACCGTCTCGAAACTGTACTGAGCGGGGCCGCGGCCGGGGGCGGGCGGGAAACTTAGCGGTTGAAGCGCGCGCCCGGATGCCGGCGGGCGCGGCCAGGTAGGCTAGCAGTATTCAATGGGGGTGCGAAATATGGGGCAAGCTTAAAACAGATGCTTTTAAGATTTGCGGAAATCGGCAAACAAAACCGAAAAACGCGTTTTGTTTGTGCGCGGTAGCGGGGCCGAGCCCCGCGCCGGACGGCAACGCGGCCAAGAACTGGTTTTCGGGCGCGATCTAACACTTTCGGGGCAGTTTTCACCGCAGCCGCGGGTTTGGACTCGGTGGGGCGGTTGCCTGCTTCGGCGGCGGCCGGCTGGCCGCTCGCGGCGGGAATGGAAGCCAAAGACATCCAATCGCCTCACCGGGTTTCAGCGGCGGCCGGCTGGCCGCTCGCAGCAGGCCTTGTTGGATGCGCTAGGGCGGCAACGGTACGTATTGGGTGTTGGATCGGTGAGCGGCAGAGGCAAGCGCGTGCCGATAGATCCTGCCATCCGGCCCGGACTACGCGGCGCGCGGATAGCCAAAGGCGGCCCTACGTCACGGCTGCGAACGGCAGAGGCAAGCGCGTGCCAAAAGATCACTAGAGTTAATGCGCTTGGCTCGTTGCGGCGACTGCCCGCCCCACGCGGCCCGAATGTCGCGCCCTTGGAGAATAACAGCGCAATCTGCCGGCCCGGAACGCGCTGGCTCGCAGCATCGCAGGATGCCCCGGAATCTGTGCGGTGTGGCGGTTTCGCGCGGCGGGAATCTCGCGCCGCGTCAGCGGCGCGGGGGCCGCTTCAGCCGCTCCTCGCGCCGCCTGGCCATCATGGATCCGTACCGTCCGGTGCCGGCGGCTGTTTCCTTGAACAGCAGGACGAAGTTGCGCAGGCCCGCCACTATGTTGAATATCCTGAAGTGCTCCGGGGTCCCCCTGAACGGCCTGCGGAGTATCTGGTTGTGCTTCATGTCCGCGCAGGTGTTCTCGATCCTGTACCTAGTCTTGCTGATCTCCCCGTTCCACTCCTTTTGCGCCGCGGTCAGGTCCTTGTTAGCGGTCCTTTTCGCGGGGTTCACGGGGGTGATTCCGGGAAGGCGCTTCTCGGATCCCCGGAACCCCGAGTCCCCGATCAGCCTTATCCTCTCCTTCTCGGGCGTGCCCGGATCCGCCATGCTCGGGAACGTCTCGGCCAGCCCCTCCAGCATCACGGTGTCGTTCCTGCTGCCGGGAAGCGTCTCGCTCACGTGCGCGGTCACCGTCCTCCGCTTGGTGACCGTCAGCGTGTTCGTGCAGTGCGTCTTGTTCTTGCGGGTATAGTAGTCCCTCTGCTCCTCCTCGTCGGAAGGCCGGACGTGGGGCACCCGGGCTCCGTCGACCGTCAGATCGCCGCCCTTCTTGCCGGGCATGAACTACTTGCGCTCCCCGTCGGTCTTGCAACCCGCTGTCTACTTGGAGATGTTCTTGGGCGTGGGCAGCACCTCCTCCATAGCCCGCTCGTTCAGCTTTAGGTGCATGCAGACGGAGCTCTGGTCCACCCCGAACAAGCCTGCTAGATGATCCTGCGTCGGGTCGGCCTTGATGCGTATCAGGGAGAGGTACACGGCGTGCTCGTGCTCCAGCTTGCACCTGTTGCCCCGGGCTGACGCGGTGCTCGCGCAGTTCCTGAACAGCGGGGTCGTGCGCATGCGCTCGATCGCCTTGACGTAGTTGGCCAGCAAGAGCTTGATCTCCTCCGGCGCCAGCCCGGTCCAGCACTTCGACTGCACGGGGTCCGTCATGATGCGGTGCAGCCACTCGGCCGAGTGCATGAGCGCGGGATCGCCGCGCTGGAGCCTCTTTTCGGCGGCGGTCGACTTCCATAGCGCCCTCTCGGCCCCCAGTTCCGTCTTCAGACGCTTTACCTCGTTCCCGGACATGGCGAGCCGCCGCTTGAGCGAGTTTGGCATGCCATCCTGTCGCGCCATGGCTCCTTAACCCGTGGTGTGAGCTTGTTTTGGCATTTGGTCAATAAGCGTGAACCCTAATAGCGATTTCGCAATTCGTTTCCGCCGATAGCGATTTCGCAATTCGTTTCCGCCGATAGCGATTTCGCAATTCGTTTCCGCCGATAGCGATTTCGCAATTCGTTTCCGCCGATAGCGATTTCGCAATTCGTTTCCGCCGATAGCGATTTCGCAATTCGTTTCCGCCGATAGCGATTTCGCAATTCGTTTCCGCCGATAGCGATTTCGCAATTCGTTTCCGCCGATAGCGATTTCGCAATTCGTTTCCGCCGATAGCGATTTCGCAATTCGTTTCCGCCGATAGCGATTTCGCAATTCGTTTCCGCCGATAGCGATTTCGCAATTCGTTTCCGCCGATAGCGATTTCGCAATTCGTTTCCGCCGATAGCGATTTCGCAATTCGTTTCCGCCGATAGCGATTTCGCAATTCGTTTCCGCCGATAGCGATTTCGCAATTCGTTTCCGCCGCACAGCTTAAATATCCAACTAAAAGCATCATAGCATGGGGGGGTTCTGGAAAATCATACTGATCCTAGCGATCATTCACGCCTAAATCCAAAATCGGTGTGGACAAAGAAAAATCCTTGCGGATCTGAATGCCCAAGATGTTAGTGGCTGTCTGGCTGGTTGGTTTTTATCAACACTAAATGATATGGTTTTCGCATCAGAAAGGCAGCGCAATTCAATAATTTTTAAATGATTTTCACATTAGGGTTCACACTTATTGACCAAATGCCAAAACAAGTTCACACCACGGGTTAAGGAGCCATGGCGCGACAGTATGGCATGCCAAACTCGCTCAAGCGGCGGCTCGCCATGGCCGAGAACGAGGTAAAGCGGCTGGAGGCGGAGCGGGAGGCCGAGAGGGCGCTCTGGAAGTCGCCCGCCGCCGAAAGGAGGCTCCAGCGCGGCGATCCCGCGCTCATGCACTCGGCCGAGTGGCTGCACCGCATCATGAACGACCCCGTGCAGTCGAAGTGCTGGACCGGGCTGGCGCCGGAGGAGATCAAGCTCGTGGTGGCCTACTATACAGAGGCGATCGAGCGCATGAACAAGACCCCGCTGTTCAGGAACTGCGCGAGCACCGCGTCGGCCCGGGGCAACGGGCGCAAGCTGGAGTACGAGCGCGCCGTGTACCTCTTCCTGATGCGCATCAAGGCCGACCCGTCGCAGGAGCAGCTGGCCGGCCTGTTCGCGGTGGACCAGGGCTCCGTCTCTAGGTACCTGAAGATGAACAAGCGGGTGATGGAGGAGGTGCTGCCCACGCCCAAGAACATCTACAAGGAGATAGCGGCCTGCGAGACCGACGAGGAGCGCAAGAAGTTCATGCCCGGCAAGAAGGGCGGCGACTTGACGGTCGACGGCACCCGGGTGCCCCACGTCCGGCCTTCCGACGAGGCGGAGCAGAGGGAATACTATACCCGCAAGAACAAGACGCACTGCACGAACACGCTGACGGTCACCAACCGGAGGACGGTGACCGCGCACGTGAGCGAGACGCTTCCCGGCAGCAGGAACGACACCGTGATGCTGGAGGGGCTGGCCGAGACGTTCCCGAGCATGGCGGATCCGGGCACGCCCGAGAAGGAGAGGATAAGGCTGATCGGGGACTCGGGGTTCCGGGGATCCGAGAAGCGCCTTCCCGGAATCACCCCCGTGAACCCCGCGAAAAGGACCGCGAAGGAGCTGACCGCGGCGCAAAAGGAGTGGAACGGGGAGATCAGCAAGACTAGGTACAGGATCGAGAACACCTGCGCGGACATGAAGCACAACCAGATACTCCGCAGGCCGTTCAGGGGGACCCCGGAGCACTTCAGGATATTCAACATAGTGGCGGGCCTGCGCAACTTCGTCCTGCTGTTCAAGGAAACAGCCGCCGGCACCGGACGGTACGGATCCATGATGGCCAGGCGGCGCGAGGAGCGGCTGAAGCGGCCCCCGCGCCGCTGACGCGGGATTCCCGCCGCGCGAAACCGCCACACCGCACAGATTCCGGGGCATCCTGCGATGCTGCGAGCCAGCGCGTTCCGGGCCGGCAGATTGCGCTGTTATTCTCCAAGGGCGCGACATTCGGGCCGCGTGGGGCGGGCAGTCGCCGCAACGAGCCAAACACATGAACTCTATTGGTAAGGGGTCCGGAGACGGCCCGCCGCGTAGCGGCCGGGCCGGCGCTTGGCGGGGAGGGGGGGGGGGAGAGCGTGGCCATTCCCCGATCCTGCGGACGCGAAAAAAACCGCCTCAAAACCGTGAGCTGTTATCTTTAGGCGCAAACAATCGCTAAGATCAGTATGATTTTCCAGTATTCCTCCATGCTGAGACGATTTTTGGCCTATTATTTAAACCTATGTTAAAAATAAATTGTGCAATTGGAAATTTGGGTACGATCTCACGATTTTGAAGCCGTTTTCCCGCATCTGCGGCTTTGGACACTAGAAGCGCCTTTGTCCTCCGCGCAGTTACTCGATGCCGAACCCGCAGAAGTCCACCCCGCGTAGCCTGCGCGTCTCCTTGCGTTCATCAAGATCGCTAGGAATTCGGCGCTCTTCCACGAGCGGCTCCCGCCGCTGATCTTCCGCGCGAGCACGCCGGGCTGCACGGTCCGCACTTCGGTGTTGTTGTGGTATAGGATTCTGGCCACCGCGAACGCGAGCAAGTGGTCCCTTTTGTAGCGCAGCCTCCCGGCGAACCTCCCGCGGTCGGGTTTCCTCGTACTCGCGGGAGATCAGCCGGTCCGCCCCTGCGGGAAGCCCGTCCGCCGCGAGCCTCTTGCGCTCCTTCCCCACGAGCTTGGCCGCCTTGCGGGAGTCCGGCAGTATAATTTTGAGCGTGCGCGCAAAGCGCTTGAACTTGCCGCCCGGCTCCTTGTGCTTCAGAGTCTCGCGGATCATAGCGTATCTCATAATCGCGCCTAAAACCGCCCGGACCGGGACAGCGATCGCGGCCGGGAGGCCTTTCCCGACTCTGAAGGTTAAGAACCCATCCGGCCACAACAAGGCATGGCCGAGTCCAAATACGTCGCGCGCGGCAGGCTGCTCGTCCTGGAGAAGGATCCGAACGCGGGCGAGGAGCTCAAAAAGATGAACAAGAAGAAGGTCGGGGCCCCGTACCGGTACGCCGAGTCCATATTCATGGCCATGGCGGCCATAAGGTGCATGACCTGCGCATCGTACGAGAACCTGGAAGGCCTGGCGCGGCAGGCGCTGGGGGACGACGACGCGCCCAGGCACGCCCATACATGCAGGAGGATCAACGGGATAAAGGTGGACATATGCGAGGGAATGGTCATGGCGTCCAGCAAGATGCGCACCGTACGGATGGCCGTCGACTCGTCCGGCTTGCAGCGGCACAACCGCGGGGGTGGATAAGGAAAAAGTGGAAGCTCAGGCGCGGGTTCGTGAAGATACACATGCTGGTGGACGTGCGCACGCGCCATGTCCTGGCGCTGAGGGTTACCGACGAGCGGACGGGCGACTCGCCCATGTTTGAGCCGCTCGTCACCGAGGCGGCCGCGGCCCTGGACAGGGCCGAGGCCCGCGAGACGGCGCCGGGCAAGGAAGCGGAGAAAGCGAAGGAAGCGAAGGAGGAGGCCGCGGCGATCGCGGCAGAGGCCGTGCGCGCCGCCCGCGAGCGGGAGCCCGAGGCGTCCGTCTCGGCCGCGGCGGTAGCGTCCGCCGCGGAGGGCGGGGGCGGCAGGATCACCTGCGCCGACGGCGCGCACGCGTCTCGCAAAAACGTCGCCCGTGCAGAGAGCTCGGCGTCGTCCCGCTTATCAAGACGAACAAGACGGCCACCACGGCCGGCAAGGGCGAGGGCTACGAGTGGGGCAGGGCGGTGCGGGAGCGGCCGGGCTTCGGCACGAGATACGTCTCGGACATGACCGCCGGGGAAAAGGCGGCCAGCATGGAGGCGTGGAAGGCCGCCAGCGGGTACGAGCGGCGCCGGGCGGCCGAGACCGTGTTTTCTGCGGGAGGGAGTCGGTCGAGGACGTCGCCGCGTGGCAGACGGGCGGCGCCGGGCGGCCGAGACCGTGTTTTCGGCCTTCAAGCGCCTGTTCGGGAGCGGCGCGCGCTCCCTGAAGTGGGGGAACATAGTACGGGAGGTCAACCTCAAGGCGTCGCTCTACAACAGGATGGTCAGCATGGCGGCGGGAGGGACGGGATATGGGACTCGGGAGAGGAAGGAGGAAGGGAGGGGGGAGGAGCGGAGCCCGGGCGCCGTCCAGGATAGTTATGAGATGGACTAGATATACGAATCATTTAATTTAGCTGGCCGCTCCGTCGCGCCGTGCCGGGGTAGCTCAGCCTGGTCTAGAGTGCCAGTTCTCCACAGGCAACACTCATAATCTGGAGGTCGTGGGTTCGAAACCCACCCCCGGCACTACGCACCATGCAAGGTTGAGGGGCCGCGGGCGGCCTCTATGATTGCGTCAGGTCCCGAGCGGCCGGAGCGCCCCGCTTGGGCGGTGCTACTCCCGTCCTCGCACGCGGTTAGCTTCGTAGCCCCGATCCTAGGCGTGGGGAACGCAGAGCGCCGGCCGCGGATCGGTTCTCGCGAGTGTCAATGTCCGCACGCGCGCATGGCAGCGCCGGCCGCGGGGAGGCCGGACCCGGGCGCCGTGCCGCGCGCCCTCGGGAGGCGGGCGGGAAGCGGGCGGGAAGGGCCGTCCCCGGGCCGGAAAAGGCCGCGGATGGCTGTAAGCGCGCCTCCGGCCTGCGGTCCACCCCCCGCGGTCGCGGGGCGGCCGACGGGGGGATCGAGCCGCGCCGCGTGCGCGCATCGGGCTCGTGCGGCGCCGAGGAGTCCTCACCATGAATAGCATTAAATCCGAAGCTCCCGGCCTCCCGGCATGCCGGAGCCCGAGGAGTTCGCCGAGGCCCTCCTGGGGCAGCTGTCCGTGGAACACGGGGAGGAGGAGGAGATCGCGGGGCTGGAGGAGCGGATAGCGGGGGATCCTGGCTTCGACGTACGGTTCGAGCCCCTGGAGGACGCCGCAGAAAGGCTGTTCCCCGAGATGCGGGCCGCCCTGGAGGAGTTCACCGGCATGCCGGCGCGGGAGGGGGCCCGCCTCGGCCTGGCGGGGCTGGACGAGTTCAAGAGACTCAAGGGCAGCAAGGTCTTCGTGGGAGGGGAGGAGGCGCGCCGGTTCGTGGACGACCTGTTCGCCGCCGTCTCCGCGAAGGACGCCGGAAGGATAGCATCCCTCGCGCGGCGGGACATGGCCAGGTACCTGGTGTACTCCACGTACGCCATCCAGTACCTCTCCAAGATATCCACCACCTACGGGGACTACCTGGACGGAACGGTGTACCTCAACCGGTTCGTCCTGTCCAGCTACCCGCGCATAATACTGTACAAGCAGGGGCCGCCGTTCGGCGCGCGGGGCGGGCAGGTGGGCTCGGGGTACGCGGGGGCGCTGAAGATGACCATCCTGGAGGAGCTGGCCCACTCCCAGCAGGGGAGGCTCCACGACGCGAACCGCGCGGCGGCGGCCCGCGTCAACTCGATAAACGAGGAGCTGGCGTGCGCCGTCCTGGACATGGGGGACGGGCCGGCCTCGGCGCTATACGAGTACATGCGGCTGCAGGACGTCCCCCCGGACTTTCCGATGGCCAAGAAGGCCAACCTGTTCTTCGCGCTCAACCCGGACAACTTCGTCGCGGGCGTCCTCGGGCCCGACGTGATGACCTACACCAACATAGAGGTGGACCCGCGCATATCCGAGCACGTGCCCGTACTGCCGGACGCGTACCGGCGGTGGCTGGGGCCCATCCAGGCGCACCACGCCGCCTTTACGGCCATGGAGGGGATGGCCCAGCTGGTGGTGGAGGAGGTGCTTGGGGGCGACCCGGACTTCAAGAACTACCTGTCGGCGTTCGCGGGAACGGACGCATCCTCGTACCGCGTGAGGAAGGGCATGGGCAGGGACTTTGCCAGGGCCGTGCGCGAGAAGCACCATCGGGGCGCCTTCGAGATCATAATGTCCAGCCCGCCCACCACGCGGGAGATAAAGGACCCGGGGCTGTTCCTGGAGAGGGTCGGCTAGCGACCGGCCGGCGCTCCCCGCCCGCCCGCCTGGCCTTGGGGCGGCTCGGGGGCCGGCGCTCAGTATGTGGCGGACTCGGCGTCGGCGCGCGCGGGCCGGCCGTGTGCCTCGCGGGGCGGGCCGGCGCTCAGTATGTGGCGGACTCGGCGTCGGCGCGCGCGGGCCGGCCGTGTGCCTCGCGGGGCGGGGCGGCGCTCAGTCTATGATGGACTCTATGTCCCTGCCGTCCTTTATCATCTTGACCTCGTGGCGCGCTATCTTGTTCCGGAGCGCCTTCTTCAGCACGTCCACCTCTGTCCGGAGGGCCGCCATCTCGTCCTCAAGCCTGGCGACCCTGCCGTATATGGTCTCGGCCTCGTCGCTCATGGGCGGGCGCGGCAGATTTTCCTTAAAAAATCTATGTATGGGCCCCTCGCGGCCCCGCTCCCCCGGAGCAAACGCGGACCGGCGGGGCCGCCTTCGCGCCCGCGGCCCGCCGGCGCGCGGCCCCCCGCTACAGGTCGAACGCCTTGTTGCAGTTGGGGCACTTGCCCCTCTCGCGGCCCACCCTGCCGGTTATGTGTATGCGCCCGATGGTCTCGCACTCGGGGCACTTGCCGGTGGTGACGTTCCTAGGCCTGCTCCTGATGATCTTCTGAGTCCGCCTCCGCCCCATCGGCGCGGCGGCCCTCCGGCCGCCTATAAGTCTAAGTTTCGGGGGGGCCCCGGCCCGCCCCGGTTCCGGGCCGGCCGGGGGAGGGGGGCCGGCGGCGGGCCCGCGGATCGGGCATCCGCGCCCCCGGCCCGCCGGCGCGCGAATGGGATGGGATCCCAAAAGCCGCGGCTCCGCCGGGCGAACCGGCGGGGAACGGGCCGGCATCGCGCCGCCATCCGCTACGGCGCGCGCCTTGTGGGGCGCGGGGAGGGGGATTCGAACCCCCGTGTCCTTGCGGACATGGGATTAGCAATCCCACGCCCTACCAGGCTAGGCGATCCCCGCACGCGACCGCGCCTTTTGCCGCGCTAATAAAACTGTGCGGCGGGCCGGCGCCCGCGGGCCCGCCGCGATCCGGGCGCGGGATCGGGGGGCGGCCTGCCCCCGCCGGGCGCGGCCCCGGCTTGGACGCGGGTCCGCGCGCCCTCACTCCTCGCCGTGCCTGGTGTACTTTGTGACGATGTCGCTTATGGGCACCCGCCTGCCGCCGACCACCTTCAGGTCGACCCCCACGCTGCCGCTCCCCTCGTCTATGGTGATCACGTTGTAGGTGTTCTCGAACAGGCCGCGCACCCTTTCCGAACAGGCCGTCCCCGCGTTCACTATCTCCAGCCCCCCGAAGTTCCACGCCCAGGGCCTGTGCTTGTGGCCGCACAGCACCAAGTCGACGCCCGTGGCCAGTATGGTCCGCAGGACGTCGCCCGCGTCCGTTATGGTGAGCCTGTCCGCCCCCGTGTCCGGTATGCCGATCAGGTGGTGGTGCATGGCCAGTATCTTCACGCGGCCCTCGTGCTTTTTCATGGTCTTCTCCAGCCACAGGTTCTGCCTGTACCCGACCTCGCCCTCGTCCCTGTCGGGCCTGGACGTGCCGGCCGCCACCACGACCACCCCGCCGCCCAGCTCGTTTACCGGTTCTGACGGGAAGTACTTCTTGAAGTGCAGGTATCCGGTGTTCCTGTAGTCGTGGTTCCCGCTCACGGCCATGATCCTGCCGCAGTCGAACCCGGAGACGAGCTCTTTGCACCTCTCGTACTCCTTCACCAGCCCCTCGTTGGTGAGGTCGCCCGTGATTATCATGGCGTCGGGGGAGATGCCGTTCACCTCGCGCACCACCGTCTCGAAGGCCTCCGGCTGGAACTGCGAGCCGACGTGCAGGTCGGACAGCTGCACGATTATCATCGCGCCATACTGTTGCGGCGCGTTAATAACTGCTGTCCCGGCGGCGCGGCCCCGCGTTGCGCTGTTGCGCCGCGCCCAGCTAGGATTAAATACGCTCCGGGGCCGCCGCGCCCGTGGGCAAGAAGGCCGCGGTCATAAGCGGGGACGGGATCGGGCCCGAGCTCGTCGACGCCATGGTCGGGGTGCTGGAGGCGTGCGGCGCGGGGTTCGAGATGGTCAGGTGCGAGGCCGGCTCGGAGCAGTGGGAGAGGAACGGCGGCGAGACGTACATACCGGAGGCCACCTCCAGGATAATGGACGAGAGCGACGCCTGCTACAAGGGCCCGACCACCACCATGCCGTCCCCGGACGCCCCGCGGAGCGTCGCCGTCACGACGCGCCAAAAATTCGGCCTGTTCGCCAACGTGAGGCCCATCCGCACGTACGAGAGGCTCTCCCCGGGCCGCTCGCTGGACTTCGTCTGCTTCCGCGAGGCCACCGAGGGGCTCTACGCCGGGATAGAGTTCCAGACGTCCGAGGACTCGGCCGTGGCCGTACGCAAGACCACGCGGCCGGGGTGCCGCCGCATAGCCGAGGCGGCCTTCGAGTGGGCCGCCGGCCATTCCCTGGACAGGGTGGTGGCGGTCACGAAGCGGAACATCCTCAAGAGGACCGACGGCATATTCTGGGGCGAGGTGGAGGCCGCCGCCTCGCGCCACGCGGGAATACGCGCCGAAGAGTACTACATCGACAACATGGCGCAGCAGCTCGTGAAGAACCCGGAGCGGTTCAACGGGTCGGTCCTGGTGAGCACCAACCTGTTCATGGACATAATATCGGAGTGCGCGTCCGGCAGCATCGGCTCCATAGGCTGCGTGTATTCTGCCAACATGGGCGAGAACTACGCCATGTTCGAGCCGGCCCACGGCAGCGCCCCGAAATACAAGGGGATGGACAAGGTCAACCCGACGGCGGCCATACTGTCCGGCGCCTGGATGGCCGAGTACCTCGGGGAGCCCCGCGTGCGGGACGCCGTATTCGCCGCCACCGAGGCGGTCGTGAACGAGGGGGAGCGCGTCACGTACGACCTGGGCGGCACGGCGCGCACCAGCCAGATGGCCGAGGCCGTCTCCGTGAAGGCGGCCGCGCTGCTCAGGCGCTAGCCGGCGGGCCGCACGGCCTCGACGACCAGCAGCTCCTCGAAGAACAGCTTCCTGGAGCGGGCCACGCGGGCCTCCAGGCCAGCCGCGCGCGCCTCGCCCAGCAGCCTCTTGTGGTCGGACAGCGACGACGTCACGAACAGGAACCGGCCTCCCGGCGCGAGCCGCGGCACGGCGGACCGCATTATCCGGAGGGGCACCTCCGTCCCCCCCCTCCCGCCGTCCGTGGACGCGTCCTCCACGGCGCGGGTGTCCAGGTACGGCATGTTGCAGACGATGAGGTCGAACGAGCAGGACAGGGCCTCCGCGCCGTCGCAGCAGACGGCGTTGCGGCACCCCCTGTCCCGCCCCCCGAGCGCCGCCCTGTCCACGTCGGTGCCGACCACGAGGCGGAACGAGCCCCCCAGGAACCTTGCTATGTGGCCGGATCCCGTGCCCACGTCCAGCGCCGCCCCGCCGCGCAGCCCGCGCGCGCAGTCCTCCAGCAGGAAGGTGTCCTCGGAGGGCGGGTACGCGGCCCCCGGCCTCCCGCCGCTAGCCGCGCGAGGCGATCTCCATCACCTCGCCCGCCCCCAAATCCTCCAGCCTGCGCCCGTCCCACATGGCCTTGCGCCTGCGCGAGAACATGAGGTTGAGCGCGCGCACCGCCGCATGCGGGACGGCGCGCCGCTTTTCCAGCAGCAGGACGGCGGTGTCCACGCGCGGCTCGGGCTCGAACTCGGATCTCTCTATGGCGCCCACCCTGCTTATGCGGAAGGCGTGGGCTGCCAGCACCGAGACGGCCCTCCTGCGGCGCGGGTCCTCTTCCAGCAGCTTTCCCGCGAACTCCTCCTGGACCGAGACGACGGCCCTGTCGAACTCCTTCCGCGCCAGCCACTCTATTGCCCTGCGGCTCTGCGAGTACGGCAGGTTGGAGACGAAGGCGGTGAACCCGCGGGGGACGGCGAACCCGTCGCCGAGCACCAGGGTGAGGTTGCCGCGCCCGGCCAGCCGCGCCCTGGCCTCCGCGTAGAGCCGCGCGTCCGCCTCGGCCGCCACCACCGAGCCGGCCCTCCCGCACAGGAGCGACGTCAGGGCGCCGTCGCCGGCGCCCACCTCCAATACTGTATCGTCCGGGCCGAGCCGCGCCGCGTCCACGACCATCCGCGCCGCCCTGTCCGACCTGAGGAGGTGCTGGCCCGTCCGCCTCCTGTACGCGGCGGGGCCGCGGGGCCTCAGGAGCCTTCCCCGGTTATCTCCAGTATGCGGCCGAGCGTCTCGGCCAGTATGAGCTTCTTCCAGCCGAACGTGAACGAGCGCAGCTCGGCCATGGTGGTGGGCCTGATGTTGGCCAGCTCCACGGCCTCCTCCTCGGTCAGCCCGCACTCCTTCACCAGGCGCTGCCGCATGCCCGCGGCGCTCTTGGCGTCGGCCTTCGCGAACTTTGAGACGTAGTCGTACGTCCAGCGCTGTATCTGGTCCATCGACTCGGGATCCTCGGTGCCCAGTATCTCCCTCACCTCGGCCGCCGTTATCGGGCGCCTCGCCCTCACCTCTTCCATGCCGTCATCCACCGAACGGCTTGACGTGGTCGAGGCGCGTGATTAATGTCTTCGTCTTTTTTCCCAGTTTTACTTCCAAGGTGACGGAGCGCCTGCCGGACTCCACCACCCTGCCGACCTTCCCGTGGTACCTCCTGTGCGGCAGCCCCTTGTGCTGCCTGGGGTCTATTATCACGAGGGCCCTGTCCCCCGGAGCGTACTCCCTCAGCAGGAACGAGACGCCCCTCGGGGCCCTCTTGGTCATGACGGAGCGGGACTTGTGCCTGAACCCGTGGGACCGGCCGGACGTCTTCTTCGTCGTCATACGCGCGGGGGGCCGCGGGCCCCGCTTTATTGGTTGCTAGGGGGCCGCGGCGGGCCCGCCCGGGCCGGCGCCGGGGGCGGCCCGCGCGCCCCGGCCGCCGCCCGGGGGGCGGCCCGCGCGGGGGCGGCAGCGCGGGGGCGGCAGCGCGGGCTGCCGCCGAAGGCGCGGGAAAATAAAGAAAAAACGGGTGCGGCTATTCGCCGCCCTGGGGGTTGCCGCCGTCCTCGACCGTGGCGGCATCGCCGCCGTCCTCGGGCCCCGCCGCGGAAGCGGCATCCTCGGCCTGCTCCTTGGCCTTGGCCTTCTTCCGGGACTCCTTCTCGAGCTGCTTCAGGTACTCCTCGCTGTCCTGCACGCCGCGCTCGCCGAGCTCGAAGACCTGCTCCGAGTTGGGGTGGTGCGGGCTGTCTATGATCTTGGCGATCCTCTTGCTCTTGCTGCCCTTCCTGAAGTATATCCTGTACGTGCTCGCGTGGCCGATCACGTTGCCCCCGACCGGCCTGGTCGGGTCCCCGAAGAACGAGTCGGGGCTGGACGAGACCTGGTTGGTGGCCAGGACCGCGCAGTTGTACGTCTCCGCTATGCGGGACAGGAGCCGTATGTAGCGGCCCAGCTTTTGCTGCCTGCTGGCCAGCGTCCCCCTTCCGAGGTACTCCGCCCTGAACAGGCCCGTCGTGGAGTCGGAGATTATCAGCCCGACGTTCTCTTCCTTGATGGTCTTGCCGGCCTCCTCCAGTATGAGGACCTGGTGGGAACTGTTGTACGCGCGGGCCACTATTATGCCGTCCAGCACGGCCGCGGGATCCATGCGGTGCGCCTTTGCTATGGTGACTATCCTCTCTGGCCTGAACGTGCCCTCGGTGTCTATGTACAGCACGCCGGCCCCCAAGCCGCCCTCCTCTTTCGGGCGCTGGGCCATCACGCACAGGGTGTGGCAGAACTGCGTCTTGCCCGATCCGAACTCGCCGTAGACCTCCGTTATGGCCTGCGTCTCCACGCCGCCGCCGAGCAGCCCGTCGAGGGACTCCGTCCCGGTGGTTATCTTGCCTATCCTCTTGCGCCGCTCGTATATCTCGGTGCCGGAGGCGAAGTCCTTCGTTATGGCGCCCGTCTCGGCGAGGCGCCTCCTGGCCAGGGTGACTATCTTCTCGCACGTGTCGTCGGCCATGCTGGTTATGTCGCCCAGTTCCACGGGGCCCCTCACGACGAGATCCATCAGGTTGTGGACGCCCGAGTCCTGGAGCCTCTTTTTCGTGACCGGCCCGACCCCTTCGAGGTCGGACAGGTCGAATGTCTCTGCGCTCATCGGGGGACGTACTGTACGGTATAATATAAAGATGGCGGAAGGCGGCCGGCGCGGGGACGCGCGCCGGCCGGCCGGCCGGCCGCGGGCGCGGGCGCGGAAACGGTCCCGCCGATCCGGATCCGCGCCAGCGGGTCGGGGGCTGCCGGCCCCGCGCGGCGCGGGCCCGCGCCATGACCGAAACCGCGCCCGGCCGCGGCGGACGCGAGTCCGCGCGGCGCGGGCCCGC
This sequence comes from uncultured Candidatus Cenarchaeum sp., assembly GCA_958295735.1. Lineage (GTDB taxonomy): Archaea > Thermoproteota > Nitrososphaeria > Nitrososphaerales > Nitrosopumilaceae > Cenarchaeum. The sequence goes on along the minus strand of OY282369.1, from coordinate 790,688 downwards.
GCCATGACCGAAACCGCGCCCGGCCGCGGCGGACGCGAGTCCGCGCGGCGCGGTTCGGCCGCCCCGTCCCGCGCGGATCCCGGACCTGCGGGGCGCTTTCGCGGCCGCCGGCGCGGGGCCGCGCGCGGGGGCGCGCGCGGGGGCGCCGCGCCCGCCCGGGGCGGCCGCGCGCGGGGCGCTCCTTTCCGCGGGGGCCGGCGCCCGGCAGCGGGGACCGCGCGCCGCGCGCCGGGGCGCAGCCGGCCGCGCGGCGGGGCGCGCCGCCCAGGCGGCGGCATCCGCGGGGGAGCGGGCCCGCCCGCGCGCCCGATCCCGCCCGCTCCGGCCGGGGCGGATCGCGGGTTCGCCCCGCCGCCCGCGGCGGATCCCGCGCAGGCCGCGCGCCGGCGCGCTCCGGACCGCGCCCCCCCGCGGATGCGTCCCGCCGCGCCCCCCCGCGGCGGCGGCGCTAGGCCGATCCCCGGATGCGCGCTGCAGCCTCCGGCTTCCCGCGCCGCCCGGCGCGCGCCCGCTGCAGCCGCTTCCGCCCCGCGCGCGGCAGCGGCCCCGGCAGTACCCGGTCCCGCCGCGCCGCGGCGGACCAATTGCGCACCGTGTCGCCCCGCCCGGGGTTCGTCCGCGCAACCCTTCCCGGCGCCGCCCTCCCCCGCCGCGTGCCGGAGCGGGGCGCCGGGGGCCGCCGCGCGGCCGGGCCCCCCCGCCCCGGGATCCGCCGCTACCCCGCGCCCTCCCGCGGGGTGCGGAATAAAAGGACGGCGCGCGCGTCCGCGCATCGGCCCGCCGCCCCGCGGCGCGCGCGCCGGCATCCGCGCGGCGCCCGCGCCGGAGCGGCGCGGCCTCGCCCGGACCTGGAGCGGCGCGGCCGCCTCGCGGCACGGGGAAGCGGTTGCGGGGAACGGGCGCGCGGGCCGCGCGGCCTGCCCTTCCCGCCGCCGCGCGCGCCCCGCATTGAGCCGCCGCGCGCGGGCCGGGCATCCGGATCCGCCCGCATCCGCGATGCCGCCCGAATGCCTTCCGGGCAGATCCCGAACTGGTTGGGCGGGCATCCGGATCCGCCCGCATCCGCAACGCGACGGCGCCCGAGGCCGCGCGCGGCGGGCGGGCCGGCGGTCCGTGGCCGTTCGGCACGGTAAGCCCGCGCGCCGCGCGCGGCGGCGCTCCACGCCGGGCCCGAAACAGGCAGCTTTCGAGGCAGAAACGGGGCGGAAAAAATAACCCTAATATACTCGAATATCAGGCGCATGCTGTTGAATCGAGCACAGGGCGCCGCATCCCTCGGACTGCCCGCCTCAATTCTTGCCGTAGCCTTGGTGCTTGCCGCCGTCCCGGCCCTGTCCGCCGACGGGGGCGCCTACGGCGGCATCGTGCCTGCCGCGTACGCAGACAGCCCGGACGCGTGCCCCGCCACGGATGCCTCCGACTGCACCTTCCACGTCACCGACTCCATGTACATGCCCGAGGTGCTCGGCAGGTTCATCAGCGAGGGCCCCGATGGCCGGCTGTACGTGGCCACGGTCCCCCACTATTCGTTCCAAGACCATGAATCCACAGTGCGCGTGTACGACACGGACCGCTCCCACATCCAGACCGTCACGCTGGAGAACGCCAACATAACGGCCATGGGCATAAACCACGAAGAGCGCGAGTTGCACTTGGTGAAAGCGACCGACCAGGAGCACCACCACTCGGAACTCGGCCCCAGAACGCACCAGATAGCAACCTCCAGCCTGATCTCGTACAACATTGCCGCTGACGGCACCCTTACGGAGGTCGACACCGTCCAGCTGATGCACACGTACGGAAACGACACCGATGCGGCGATCGACGTGCCAAAGCTGGACGTCAGGGACATCGCCATTGACCACCTCAACGACCGCGTGTACGTGGCGGGCGTCTGGGGCGAGGCCGGCAACAACACGGACGACGCTTGGAAGGGATTCGCCCCCGTCATGGTGGTCAACACGGCAGACACCAACCACTCCATGTACCAGATATCATTCAACGGCACCACGGGCTGGAACCCGTTCAACCATTCCGTGGCCGCCACGGCCATCGTGCTGGACGTCACCAGCACCAGCAACATCGCGTACGTGGCCGCCAGGCAGCACAACGAAAGCCACGCCGACTACGGGGTGTACGCGCTCAACTTTTCAAGCGATGACGCCGGCGCTTTTACGCATGAGTATACCGCCATGGGCGGCTACGACACGTACCCTGGCAATTCCATTGACCCCGCCATACCCGACATCCAGTCGTACGTGCAGGCCGTCGACATGGTCAAACACGGGGACGCGCTGTTCGCCTACTTTGTCAACGGCTCGCTGGCCCGCATCGCCTTGGACGGTAGCATCCCCGTCAATTCAACGCTCATCGGCGACAAGGGCTACGGAGATACCACCAACCTGTTCGGCGCCGGGGCCATCGCGGTGGACGGGGAGCGCGGCCTCCTGTACGCGCTGAGCAACGTGTGGCACGTGCCGGAGCTGCGCGTGCTCAACGCCTCGAACCCCGACGTGCCGCTGATCTCCGCATCGAGCATCGGCGCCGAGACCAGCCACTCCGACGCGGCGGTGGGCGCCGACGGCACCGTATACCTGTCGCGCGACTGGGTCCCCCATATTCTGGTGGTGGATCCGCATGCCCGCACCGATCTCCAAAAGATGCTGGACGATGCCGATGCCTACGAAGCAGTCACCATACCGGGCGGCACCTACCACGACACCATTCTCACCGTGGACAAGCCGCTCGCCGTGGAATCGGAGAACGCAGTGTTCACCGGCAACTCGCGCCTGGAGATCATAGCGGACAACGTTACGGTGAGCGGCCTCTCGTTCGAGGGCATGTGCCTGCCGGGGTACTCGGGGGGCGCCGTGAGCATACACAACGGCCGCACCGCCGCCGGCACGGTCCCCGCCAACGGCGGCATCGGCAACGCGCAGCGCCAGAACGTCACGATAAGCGGCATTTCCGTGTCGGACACGTGCAACGCCGGCATACAGCTGGTCGGCAAGGACGGCCTCGCCGACTCCAACATAAGGGACAATGCGTTCACCAACATCGGCCTCAAGATCCACCGCGACCACGACGGCCCTGCCGACATCGTGGCCGTTGACGAGTATTCGGCCATGCACGGCGCCATCGCCATGGCGTACCACCCGACCGCCCAGCAGCCGGTCACCGGCACCGCCATCACCGACAACGCCATAGACGGCAGCAGCGCGGCCGGCATCCGCGTGACGAGGCCCGACGGCGTGACCATAACAGGCAACACCATACGCGACACGGCAGACAGCGCCATCGGCCTCGCCGCCGCCTCGAAGAACACGGTGATCGCGGACAACACGATAACGAACGCCAACAACGAGACAGACTTTGACTACATGGACCACGTAGAGGGTAGCAACGGGACCGCGCACTACCAACGGGCAGTGCCGTTAGTCGGGCCAGAAACGAACAAGTGGTGGGCAGAATACGCGCAGTACGACGGCGACCCGTACGCGAGCGAGGCGGCCATCAAGGTCTGGACCTCCGGTAGCGGCGGCGACACCACCGGCATCACGGTGCGGAACAACAGCATCGCGGGCGGCAACGGAGGCTTTCTGGCCTGCGCCGGCCTCTGCGCCGTAGAGACCGACGGCGCCATACATTCCGGGAGCCGCAACATACGGCCCAACACCACCGACGTCACCTCCGCATTCACCATCAGCGGGAACACAATATCCGCGGATGTCATGGGCGCCCCGTTCGCCAACGGCGCATCGGGAATCATAAATGTAACGGGAGGCGCCGTACTCGCGACAGGAGAGAACAGGGGCGGCATCCTGCCGGTCGGAGTGACGATGCTGGGAGTCACCAGTGTGGCGACGCCCGAAGGACCACATGGAATAGGCGATTTCACGATAACGGTTGAATTCAACAAGGCCGTGAACGTGACGGGCGGCCCGGTTCTCCGCTTTGCCGACGGTCGCGCGACCGCGCCCGCCGCCGCCGTCGCCAGCACCGCATCGATCGCCTTCACCTACACCGTGCTGGAGGGCGCGCCCGACCAGGCGGACCTGGTGCCGGAGGCCATCGTCGGCGGCACCATAGTCTCGGCCACGGACGGCTCGCTCGACGCAACCCGCACGCTCCCGCCCGACGTCGACCCCATCACGATAGACTCGGTCCGCCCGTACATGGCCTCGGCTCCGGAAATTGAGAACAGTGCCCTCACGCTCCGCCTCGATGCCCCTGCCAATGTGGCGGACATGTCGAAGATAGCGGTAGCCGGCATCACGCTCTCGCCAGGCGACGATGCCGTTCCGGAGGGAAACACGGTCACGATAACGCTGCCCGCAGACGCGGCCGCGGCCGCGGCGGCCTCGGAGCGCCAGCCTTCGGTGCGCCTCATGCCGGGCGCCCTTGCCGACGCGGCGGACAACGAAAACCTTGGCCACGATCTGCGCGTCGGCGCGTGCGACGTGGATTCGAAATCCTGCACGTTCCACGTTACGGATTCCATGTACATGCCCGAGGTGCTCGGCAGCATAATCAGCGAGGACCGTACGACGGGCCGCCTGTACGTGGCCACCGTCCCCCACTATTCGTTCCAAGGCAACGACTCAACCATACGCATCTACGACGCGGACCGCGCCTCCGTGCCAGAGACGGTCGTGCACGAGGACACCAAGATAGTGGCCATGGGCATAAACCACGTGACGCGCGAGTTGCACGTGGTGGCCGCCACCGACCTCGAGAGCCACCCGGCAGCGCTCAGCACCGATCACTATGGCAACCCCAACCATCACCTGCCCCCGATCGCCAGCGCCAGCCTGGTCTCCTACAGCATGGACGACGCGGACGGCACCCTTGAACCGGTCGACACGGTCTCCTTGGCCCACACGTACAAGGACGGAAACAACACGGTTCAAGTGTCGAAGATCGACGTCAGGGACATAGCCGTCGACCACCTCAACGACCGCGTGTACGTGGCCGGCATCTGGGGAGATGCCGATCCCTCCCACGCTCCGGCCGACGACTGGAAGGGATACGCCCCCGTCGTGGTGGTCGACACGGCAGGCACCGACCACGCCATGCACGAGCTGCAGTTCGATCCCGCCGATAACGCCGCTTGGAACCCGTTCCGCCACTCCGTGGCCGCCAGCGCCATCGAGATCGATGCCGCCAGCAACACGGCGTACGTCGTGGCCAGGCAGCACGGCGGTACCGGCTACAACCAGGGCGTCTACAAGCTCAACTTTTCAAGCAACGCCGCCGGCGACTTTACCCAGAACTACACCTTGGCGGGCGGCGTCGACATACGGATCGAAGATTCCGACGAGACCATAATACGCTTTGAGCCGGCGGCGGTCCAGGCCATTGACATGGCAAAGTACGACCAGAACCTCTTCGTCACCTTCGGCAACGGCACCATGTACCGCTTCGCCCTTGACGGGAACGGGATCCCCGAGGGACAGCCGGTCAAGATGGCCGAAGGCTGGTCGGACGACGACTGGAGCATGTACTTCGCCGAGGGCACCCGCGCCTTGGCAGTCGACGAGAACCGCGGCCTGCTGTACGCGCTGAGCAACATATGGCACACGCCCGAGCTGCGCGTGTTTGACGCCGCCCAGGACGGCGTGCCCCTGATCTCCGCCTCGGGCATAGGCGCCGAGGTGACGCGCTCCGCCTTGGAGGTGAGCAGCCGCGCCGGCGGCACCGCATACCTGACGCGCGACTGGGTCCCCCACGTCATGGTGGTGGAGCCGCAGGCCCCCACCGATCTCCAGGGAATGATCGACGACGCCCCCGATTACTCGACGGTCGTCATACCGGACGGCATCTACCGCGATACCATTCTCACCATAGACAAGCCGCTCACCATAAAATCGGAATCAGACGACGCGGCGTTCGTCGGCAACTCGAGGCTGGAGATAATCGCCGACAACGTCACAGTGCGCGACCTCTCGTTCGAGGGCATGTGCCTGCCGGGGTACCCGTACGGCGCCGTAAGCATACTCAACGGCCGCACCGCCGCCGGCGCCGCCGCCCCCGCGATAGACGACATCGGCGAGCCGCGCGAAAACGTCACGATAAGCGGGATCTCCGTATCCGACACGTGCAACGCCGGCGTGCAGCTGGTCGGCGAGAACGGCCTCGCCGGCTCCGTCGTATCGGGAAACACGTTCACCAACATCGGCCTAAAGGCCGCGCGCGACCACTCGGGGCCCGCCGACATCGTGGCCGTGGACGAATACGGCGCCATGCACGGCGCCATCGGCCTGTCGTTCCACCCAACCGGCCAGGCCGCGGTCACGGACACCATGATAACGGGCAACGACATAGACGGCAGCAGCGCGGCCGGAATCCGCGTAATGAAGCCCGACGGCGTGACCATATCGGACAACAGGATAAGCAACACCGCGGACAGCGCCATCGGCCTCGCCGCCGCCGCAACGAGCACGACCATCTCGAACAACACCATAAGCAACGCCAACAACGAGACCGACTTTGATTACCTGGACCACATTGAAAACAGCGACTCGCCCTCGCACTATTACAAGTCGTGGGACGACCCCGGCCCCAGGGACGACACCGTCTGGTGGCGGCTCAGCCCCCAGCCGTACAACGGCACGCCCGCCGCCGACGCGGCCATAAAGGTCTGGGCCGATGCCGGCACCGCGGACATCACCATACGGGACAACAACATCGCCGGCGGCAACGGCGGCTTCGTCGCCTGCGCCGGCGTCTGCGGGGTGGAGACCGACGGCTTCATACAGCACGGAGACCGCGACATCGTCAACGCATCCAACGACGTCTCCGCGGTATTCAACGTCACCGGGAACACCATATTCGATACCGTCGCCGGCGCCCCGTACGCCAACGATGCATCGGGCAACATAACGGTAATGGGAGGAGCCGTACTGGCGACAGGAAACAACACGGGCGGCATCATCTTGGACATGGTGTCAATGGTGGGGGTTGACGCAGTGTCGACGACTCCCCCGGCGACACCAGGGGAACCCCACGGGATCGACGACACCGTTTCCATAACGGTCACCTTCAGCGAGCCCGTAACCGTATCGGGCGCCCCGGTTCTCCGCTTTGACGACGGCGGCGTGGCCCCGTTCGTCAGCGCCGGCGCCGACTCGATCACGTTCACCTACACCGTGCTGGAGGGCGCGCCCGGCCAGGCGGACCTGGCGACGGCTACCATCGTAGGCGGTTCCATAGTCTCGGTCTCGAACCCATCAAGCGCCGCATCCCGCGCGCTCCCGCCCAACGTCGACCCAATCCATATAGACTCGGTCCGCCCGTACATGGCCTCGGCTCCAGAAATCAACGGCGGCAACCTCGCGCTCCGCCTCGATGCTCCGGCCGCCGTTGCTGACATTTCAAAGATAGCGGTAGCCGGCATCACGCTCTCGCCAGGCGACGATGCCGTTCCGGAGGGAAACACGGTCACGATAACGCTGCCCGCAGGCGCGGCCGCGGCCGCGGAGGCCTCGGAGCGCCAGCCTTCGGTGCGCCTCATGCCGGGCGCCCTTGCCGACGCGGCGGGCAACGAAAACCTCGGCCACGATCTGCGCGTCGGCGCGTGCGACGTGGATTCGAAATCCTGCACGTTCCACGTTACGGATTCCATGTACCTGCCGGAGGTGCTCGGCAGCATAATCCGCGAGGATACCGCGACGGGCCGCCTGTACGTGGCCACCGTCCCCCACTATTCGTTCCAAGGCAACGTCTCCACCATACGCATCTACGACGCGGACCGCGCCTCCGTGCCGGCGGAGACGGTCGTGCTCGAGGACACCAAGATAGTGGCCATGGGCATAAACCACGTGACGCGCGAGCTGCACGTGGTGGCCGCCACCGACCTTGAGGGCCACCCAGCAGCGATCAGCGCCGATCACTATGGCAACCCCAACCATCACCTGCCCCCGATCGCCAGCGCCAGATTGGTCTCCTACAGCATGGACGACGCGGACGGCGCCCTTGATATGGTCGACACGGTCTCCCTGGCCCGCACGTACAAGGACGGAAGCAACACGGTTCAAGTGCCGAAGATCGACGTCAGGGACATCGCCGTCGACCACGTCAACGACCGCGTGTACGTGGCCGGCATCTGGGGAGATGCCGATCCCTCCCACGATCCGGCCGACGACTGGAAGGGATATGCCCCCGTCATGGTGGTCGACACGGGTGCCAGCCACTCCGTGTACCCCACGCAGTTCGATCCCGCCGCAAACGCCGGCTGGAATCCGTTCCGCCACTCCGTGGCCGCCAGCGCCATTGAGATCGATGCCGCCAGCAACACGGCGTACGTCGTGGCCAGGCAGCACGACGGCACCGGCCACAACCAGGGCGTCTACAAGCTCAACTTTTCAAGCAATGCTGCCGGCGACTTTACCCAGAACTACACCCTGGCGGGCGGCGTCGACATACGGATCGACGATGCCGACGAGACCATAATACGCTTTGAGCCGGCGGCGGTCCAGGCCATTGACATGGCAAAGTACGACCAGAACCTCTTCGTCACCTTCGGCAACGGCACCATGTACCGCTTCGCCCTTGACGGGAACGGGATCCCCGAGGGACAGCCGGTCAAGATGGCCGAAGGCTGGTCGGACGACGACTGGAGCATGTACTTCGCCGAGGGCACCCGCGCCTTGGCAGTCGACGAGAACCGCGGCCTGCTGTACGCGCTGAGCAACATATGGCACACGCCCGAGCTGCGCGTGTTTGACGCCGCCCAGGACGGCGTGCCCCTGATCTCCGCCTCGGGCATAGGCGCCGAGGTGACGCGCTCCGCCTTGGAGGTGAGCAGCCGCGCCGGCGGCACCGCATACCTGACGCGCGACTGGGTCCCCCACGTCATGGTGGTGGAGCCGCAGGCCCCCTCAGATCTCCAACAGATGCTGGACGATGCCGCCGAACATGAGACGGTCGTCATACCGGACGGCAACTACCGCGATACCATTCTCACCGTAGACAAGCCGCTCACCGTCATAAAATCAGACGACGCGGCGTTCGTCGGCAACTCGAGGCTGGAGATAATCGCCGACAACGTCACAGTGCGCGACCTCTCGTTCGAGGGCATGTGCCTGCCGGGGTACCCGTACGGCGCCGTAAGCATACTCAACGGCCGCACCGCCGCCGCCCCCGTTGCCCCCTTGATAGCCGACATCGGCGAGCAGCGCGAAAACGTCACGATAAGCGGGATCTCCGTATCCGACACGTGCAACGCCGGCGTGCAGCTGGTCGGCGAGAACGGCCTCGCCGGCTCCGCCGTATCGGGAAACACGTTCACCAACATCGGCCTAAAGACCGCGCGCGACCACTCGGGACCTGCCGACATCGTCTCCGTCGACGAATACGGCGCCATGCACGGCGCCATCGGCCTGTCGTTCCACCCGACCGGCCAGGCCGCGGTCACGGACACCTTGATAACGGGCAACGTCATAAACGGCAGCAGCGCGGCCGGAATCCGCGTAATGAAGCCCGACGGCGTGACCATGTCGCACAACAACATAAGCAACACCGCGGACAGCGCCATCGGCCTCGCCGCCGCCGCAACGAACACGACCATCTCGGACAACATCGCGCTGAATGCCAACAACCAGCCCGACTTTGACTACCTGGACCACATTGAAAACAGCGACTCGCCCTCGCACTATTACAAGTCGTGGGACGACCCCGGCCCCAGGGACGACACCGTCTGGTGGCGGCTCAGCCCCCAGCCGTACGACGGCACACCCGCCGCCGACGCGGCCATCAAGGTCTGGGCCCACAACGACACCGCGGACATCACCATACGGGACAACCGCATCGCGGGCGGCAGCGGCGGCCTCGTCGTCTGCGCCGGCGTCTGCGGGGTGGAGACCGACGGCTTCATACAGCACGGAGACCGCGACATCGTAGACACAACCAACGACGTCACTGCCGCCTTCACCATACGCGACAACACCATGTACGAAAGCGTCGGCGGCGTCCACGTCAACTACTTGGCCGCCGGCAACCTGAGCGCCGTCGGCAACACGCTTCCCCCGTCCGCCAACCTGAGCGGCACCGGCCCCGTCAACGCCAGCACCTCAAAGGCGGGCGTGGTAGGCATCGTGCTTGCCGACGAGGAGCCTCCCGCCTCCGGCTACAGGATCGGCGAGATGGTGGGCATCAACATCACCTTCAACGTCCCGGTAGACGTGGTTCCGGCTCCCGGCGGGGAACTGCCGTACCTCGTGTTCTCCAACGGCGAGACTGCCACGTTTGCGGCCGGCAACGGCACCGCGTTCATAACATTCGACCACACGGTCGCGCTGGGCAAGATGCCTGACTATGCCACCGCCATGCTGGTCCTCAACGGCGGCAAGATACTCAACAGCGCGGACCCCGTGCAGGAGGCCGGCACCCAGCTTCCGCCCGCGGGCTCGCCCGAGCTTGCCAAGCTCCCGACCGTCGTGTTCAACACGGACGTCCTGTCGGTGCGCGCCGATCCGGCGATCTCCGTCGCAGCAGGGACGCTCTCGCTGTACTTTACTAGCGCCATCAACGCCGCCGCGATGGACCTCTCCGACATATCGGTAAACGGCATGAGCATCTCGGGAGCCGTCCCGCCCCCCCGCGACACCGCCTCGCCCGTCATCACGATGTTGCCCTCTTCCGTGACGGACTCGCTGCAAGGCGCGGCCTCCGCGCAGGTGGCCATCCAGATGGCCGCCGTCGCGGACCACGACACGGGCGCCACCCTGCTGGAGGACTACGGCGGAACGGCGCGCATCATACAGGAATACGCCGTGCACGCCAGTTGCGACGAGCCGAAAGACGACTGCCTGTACGCCATTGACGGCACCATGCCGTTGCACGATGCCGCCGCGGTCTCGCTGGCCCGCGCCAACCCCAACGACGGCCTCATGTACGTCGCGGGCGCCGGCTCCCTCGCCGTGCACGACGCGGCCAACGCCACGAACGTCGACCTCGCCTCGTACGACAGTCCGACCATACACGACATCCAGATAAACGAAGCCACCAACACGGCCTACGTCGCCATCACCCACGGCCCGACTGGCTCGAGGACGGCCGCGTTGCTCCAGGTGGATCCCGTCGCGCCCCACGCGGTAACCGACAGCACGCCGGTGAACTACACCGCGAACGCCACATCCGGCACGCGCACGGACATAACCCCCATCCGCCTCGCGATAGACCAGAACCGCGACAGGGCGTACCTGGCCGTCTCCGCCCCGCCAGGCGGCCCCGTACTCTCGTACGACATTGCATCCGCGACCCCCAACGCCCCCTCCCCCGCCGGAGACGGCTATCCGGCCGAGGCCCGCGATGCCGCGGCCTTGGTCGTTGCAAATTCCACCGTATACGCGGCGGCCGCGGACGGCCTGCACGCCTTGGCCTTCTCCGAGACCACGGCAAACTACACGGTGCAGCAGACCATTTCCTCGGCCGGCGCCCCCATGGACATGGAAGCGGCCACCGGCTCCCTGTACGTCCTCAGCGCGGACGGCACGCTGGACTCGTACTCCATTGAATACGACGGCTCGGCCGATGCAACCGTGCTGGCGCACCGCTCCATGATGGACGAGCGGCTGTTCGGCTGGGCTTCCGGCGCGCGGTCCGTTCCCCAGATCGAGCTTGACGAAGCCAACTCCCGCTTGTACGCCGCGAGCCACGCCGCCGTGTCCGTGTACAACGCGACCGGCGCCGACGAGGAGAAGCGCCTCTCGGTGGTCCCGTTGCCGGCCGGCAGCCAGCCCCAGAGCCTCGCGATATCCCCCGACGGCTCCACCGCCTTGGTGGTCCCGTCTGATGCCGCCCACATGCTCCAGATCCGCCCCATGCCAAAGTCCGCGATCCACACGGCAATCGATGCCACGCCGTCCGGCGGCACCGTGATGCTCCCGGCAGGCACGTACGACGGCATCGGGGCCGTAATACTGGACCGCCCGATGACCGTAAGCGGCAACGGCTCCGTGACGCTCCAAGGCGACTCGTACGTGCGCTCGTACGCGGCAGGGGGCGCGCTTTCCATCAGCGGAATCGCGTTCTCGGGCACGGCCTGCTCGCAGGGCAACCCCGCTGGCAGCGCAGTCACGATCTCCTCCGGCGCCGCCTCCATATCGGGAAGCACGTTCGAGAACACATGCGGGGACGCCGTCACCGTATCGGCCTCCTCGAGCGTGGACCGCCTCGCCGTGACTGGCAATACCTTCCGCGACATAGGCATCCCCGCCGACGGCTCGGCCCCCGAGCGGCGCGCCGCCGCCGTGAGGACGGGCGACTCCCACGACTCCGCCGGCCAGCTCGCGGCCGGCACCATCGCGTCTAACCTCGTATTCGGCACCAGCTATGCCGGCGTGCAGCTCGCCGGCGCCACCAGCGTCGACGTGTCCGGCAACTACATAGAGGACACGCCGGGCCCCGCCGTGCTCGTATACCAGACGGCCTCCGACGTTACGATACGCGGCAACACCATCGTGCGCGCCGACTCGGAGCCCGACATGGACTACTTGGCCGGGGTAAGCGGCAGCAACTCGACCGCGTTCTACGACTCGGGCCAGCCCGCAGAGGCGGCCATCACGGTATGGGCCGGCGCCGACGGCATCCGCGCCACCCTGAACCGCATATACGAGAGCGGCTCCGGCGGGGCCTTCCTCGTCTGCGAGGGCGCGTGCCACGCGGAGGCGGACGGCTCGGCCGCGTCCACGGCGGGCGGCCCGCACACGATAACGTCGGCGATATCGTTCAACCACAACATGTTGCACGGCGGCAACTCGGGCATCGCGAACTTGGCCGGCGGCATGCTCAACGCGCGCAACAACTTCTTCCCGGGCCACGCGGATGCGGTCTCCACGTACGTCAACGACAGGACAAAGGTGGACTACGTGCCGGCCTTCAACGGGACGGGCCCCGTGAAGGTGGGCCTCCTGACCCAGCCGAGCGACGCGCCGTACGCGCTGGACGGCGAGATCGCCTCGGCCGCGGCCTATTCGGTGGATGCCTACAACGCCCGCCAAGTCGCCGTCGGCGGCCTCGTCTCGCTGGAACTGGTGAGGGGCACCCTGCCGCCGGGCACCCCGGAAGAGCAGAGAAGCGCGTTCTCGCGCATCCACAAGGAGATAGACGACGAGGCCAGCAAGCCAATACTCCGCAACGCCATAGACCGCTCCATCGAGTACCACGAGGCCAAGGGCATGCAGGCCTCCTTGGACAGGATCAACGCCTTGGACAGCGACGTGCCCCACTACCCGTTCGCCATCGGCTATTACGATGCCATCGTGAAGGCCAACGGCGCCGACGCGTCCCTCGCCGGCACCTTTGACGTGAGGGTGCTCACGGGCGGCCAGGCCGGAGTCGACATGATAAACGAGACCATCGCCGCGGAGGGCGAGGCTTGGTGGGAGTACTCGTTCACGAACCCGCTCACCGGCGAGGATCAGCTGAAGCGCTCCCTGCTCGTGCGGCACGGCGACCTCATATACGGCGCGGGCTACTACGCGGGAGACGGCCCGTCGTACTACGTGGGCCCGACCACCGATGCGGCCGCCGCGGCCCTGTTGCCGTACGCGACGGACAACGACTTGGTGCTCGTCTCCCCGACCTCGATCTCCACGGTCCCGCCGCTCGCCGAGGCCGGCGACGGGCTCATCAGGCTGGCACCCAACGATGCCCACATGTCCCAGGCCATCAGCATCCACCTCGTTGACGGTGGAGCATTGGACAGTGTATTCATACTCCAGTCGGACGATCCGCACAGCGAAAAGATTATAGAGCAGCTGGAAGGCATACTTGACACGAGATCCAGTGCTGTAGTATCCAAAGTCACGTTCGCCCCGGGCCAGGACGACTCGGCGTGGGTAACCACTATGGGGTCGCTCTCTGGCCAGCTCGTCTTAGACGTGAATAGCGACGCGCAGAAGGTGGTATTTGCCGGCTCGGCGGCCGACTTTGTCTCCGCGGCATTGGCGGCCGGTGAGGCCAACCGCGTCGCGCTGACCCGCGCCGACTGGATAGTTCCCTCCATAGGCAACCACTCGGCCATCCTCTCCGACGACGTCGTCTCCAAATTCGCCTACGACGCGAGCGTCGTCTCGCCCACCTTCGGACTCGACCCGGCGGGAAGCTCGTTGCGCACCGCGGTCGCAACCGCCACCGGCTCGGTCCGGCCGTCGGCAGGCGCCTATTCGGCCTACGATGCGGTCGTACTGCTCGGGCGCGGGATCACCACGTCCGGCGACGTCCCGTTGAGGGCCGCGGCAGACATTCCGGGCCTGGCCTCGGTAAGCCCCGGAGCGCTGGGCACTACGGTCATTGACGCCAAGGGCGACCTGTCGCTTCCCAACTCGTACGAGCTGTGGCGCGTCACGAGCGAGCGCGAATGGTCGCTTGACCTTGACGCGGAACCGGAACTGGTGGGCCCTACATACTGCGGCATCATGCTGGAGCGCGCCGGCCTGGATCTTGGCAACCTCGTCCCGGGCCGCATCTCAAGCACGGCCGTCCAAGTGGTCACGAACACCGGCACGACCGTACTCGACAGGGGCATATCCCTCACTGCCACGGACTGGATGGTGACGGCTGCCGAAAACAGCACCCTGCCATACAACCTCACAGAAATATCCGAGGCGCCCCGCTCGGCGCCGGACAGCTTCAACGCCTTGGTAAACATGACGGACATGACAAAAGTCAGGACTAGTATAGGCGCGGGCCTGCCTCCGACCGACGATCTGACGGTAAAGTTCAGGCTCAACCTGTCCACCGTCCCGACCCTTCCCACGGCGGAGCTCGCGCAGACCGTCAGGTACGGAGTGTTCTGCTGATGTCCTCCAACACTGCGGGCCGGCAGGGGTTGCGGAGGCCGGTTGCCGCGCTCGCCGGCGCGGCCCTCCTAGTCTTCTTGGCGAGCGTCGCGGCGTCCACGTTCCACGAGATCGCTCCTCCGGTTGCGGCGCAGACTGGATTCGGACTCGAAACAGAAACTATTTTTTCGCCGCGGTTCGTGAATGTGCCCCCGGGTTGCGATACTAAAGTCCTCACGATCAAATTCGCGTCTTTCAGTGGCGGCGTCGAAATCTCAGTCGTTGCCAATGGCACAGGCGCGGAGTGGCTTGAACTTCCCGACACCCCCTACACCATTCCAGATGACGCCAGACTGGACATGCCGGTCAGCGTCCCTGCCGGAACCGCTGACGGCGAGTATCCTATTCTATTCCGTCTCAGTAGGTATAATGTCTCGCAGGTCGTCCAATATGTTGGCAATTGGACAGTTAATGTCGGCGACAATTTTTCCTGCCCGGGAGGAGCAGGGCCGGCGCCCGTCGATCCCGAACCCGTCGATCCCGAACCCGTCGATCCCGAACCCGTCGATCCCGAACCCGTCGATCCCGAACCCGTCGATCCCGAACCCGTCGATCCCGAACCCGTCGATCCCGAGGGCGGCGACCAGACGATAACGGGCCGCGTGGTTGGCAAGGTGCAGAAGAACGTGGCCAGCATGCTGCCATCCGTCGGCGCGCCTGGAACCGGCCCGACGGTGCCGGTGTCGCCCCCGTCCCAGCAGCCGCTCATACCCGTGGGCGGCGGAGGCGGCGGAGGCAGGGGCGGCGGAGGCGGCGCCGTGCCTGGCGCCGTGGCGGACATCACGCTGTACTCCGTGTCTTGGGACTGCAACGAGGACGTGACGCGGATTGTCACCTCGGAGGGCGGCACCAACTACGACGTCCTGCTGTTCTCCGCCCAGGGCAGGATCAGCGCCCAGCCGGCCGAGGAGCAGGACCTGCCGGGCCGCACGGTGTTCGAGGCGCCGTACATTGACGACTTCTTCTCGCTGAGGCTGTTCGCCGTCGACGGGCGCAGCGTCCAGACCATATCCAAGACCGTCCAGTCCGGCGACGTCTGCGTGGGCGAGAGGATATTCGCGCAGTACGTCGGCGAGAAACCTGGCGCCGAGGCCGCGGCCAGGCCGGTCGCCCCCGAGCCGCCCGCCCAGAGGGGAATAGCCCCATTCGTCGACCCCACAAAGGACCCGCTCTCGTACGTGGAGCGCTACGTCAACGACCAGACGTACCGCGACTGGTTTGACGCCAACTATGCCGAAGAGTACGGATCCATATGCGCGGCCGTGGGGCTGGCAGAGGGTTGCGTGGAGCGCTACGAGGCGTCGCTGGCAGGCGCGACGGCACCGGAGGCGGAAGAGCCGGCGCCCGAGGCGGAGGAGCCCGAGGCGGAAGAGCCGGCGCCCGAGGCGGAGGAGCCCGAGGCGGAAGAGCCGGCGCCCGAGGCGGAGGAGCCCGAGGCGGAAGAGCCGGCGCCCGAGGCGGAGGAGCCCGAGGCGGAAGAGCCGGCGCCCGAGGCGGAGGAGGAGGCGAGCGGATGCCTGGTAGCGACCGCCGCGTACGGCACGGAGTTGGCGCCCCAGTTGCAGGCTCTCAGGGAGGTAAGGGACGGCACCCTGCTGGCTACCGGATCCGGAACGGCGTTCATGTCCGCGTTCAACACGGCGTACTATGCCTTCTCGCCGGCGGTGGCCGACATGGAGCGCCAGAACCCGCTGTTCCGCCAGGCGGTGCAGGCGGCCATAACCCCGATGGTGGCCACGCTTTCCGCGGTGATGCCGCTGGCCGCCCAGGACGGGCAGGCCGACGAGCACGCGGTGGTGCTGTACGGGGTGGCCTCGCTGGCGCTCCTGGCCGGCATGTACGTCGCGGCGCCGGCGTACGCGGCCCACCGCGTGGTCAGGGCCGCGCGGCACCTCGGCCGCCGCGCCTGATGCGGCGCTGCCGCGCGGGCGGCATCGGCGGTTGCTCGCATGAGCCGCGCCGTTCCGCCGGCTGAAGCGGCGCCGTTCCTCGTCAGCCGCGACGCGGGCCCGCGGCCCCTGCTGTTCTGCGTGTTGCTGGCGTGCTCCGCCGCCCTTGTTGCCGGCGGGCCGCACGGGGAGGCCCCTTTTTTTCCAGCAGCGCTGGCCCAGGCGCCCGAGGTGACGTGCCCGCCGCTGGGGGGCACCGTGTCGGACTGCGAGTTCCCGGTGGCGCTCTCCGTCCCGCGCGGCCCGGGGGAGCCGGCCTCGGGGGGCAACTTCGCGGTGCGGTTCAACCCCGGAAACGGCCTGCTGTACGTGGCGGGCCATGACGGCGACGGCGGGTGGGCCGTCCGCGCGTACGACAGCAGCGGCGGCCACGCCCTGGTAGGGTCGGTGCCGTTCGTGAGCGCGGTGCGCGGCATCGACGTGCACGAGGGCACGGGGATGGTGTACGTCGCGGCGGGCGCCGGCGTGGCCGTGCTGGATCCCGCGGACGGCCACAATATGGCGGGATCGGTGGACCTGGGCGGCGTCCCGCGCTGGGACGGGGCGCCGGGGGGCGGCGGGATCGAGGCGCGCCGCGTGCTGGTGGACCAGGATTCCGGCCGCGCGTACGTGATGGCGGTCCGCAGCGCGCCGGGCGATCAGGGCGGCCTGCCAGCAGACGGGCTCGTGGCGGTCATCGACTGGTCAGGCGGCGCGCCGGCCCTGCTCCCGGCCGGCGCATCGCGCGCGGGGACGGGGGCGTTCCTGCCTTCCGCCATGGCGCTCAACGGGACGGCCGGCTCCAATTCGCTGTACGCCAGCGCGGCGGTGCTCGGCCCCGACCGCGGCGGCGCCTCGGAGGCCCTCGCCGCGACCGCGCGCGCGTGCGGGGGCGGCCTGCCGCTGCACGACGCGGAGTACGGGGTGAACGCGCTGCTGTTCGAGGATGCGGCGGGCCGGTTCAGCCAGCACCCGTCGGTGTCCGGGAGGGCGCTCGCGGGCCTGGCCGACCGGGCCATATCCGGGACGTACTCGGAGGCCACCAGGCGGGACTGCTGGAACATGGTCGCCGCGCACGACATGGAGGTGGACGAGGAGCGGGAAAAGCTGTACGTCCTGCACAGGAACGGCACGCTGGCCTCGTACGATCTGGCGGGGAGCAGGAACGGGACCGTGGGCATCCCCGCGTTCGAGGCGAGCATGGGGGACTTGACGGCCGGCGCGCGCGACCAGTCGACGCTGGAGCGGACGGACGTGATGCTGGACGGGCCCCGCGGCCTGCTGTACGTGGCCGGGTTCCGGGCCGAGCCGCAGGGCGTGCGCGCGTACGACGCGGAGTCCGGAAAGCTGGCCGGGATCGCCGGGGTGGGGGGCGACCGCCGGCCCGCGGGGCTGGCCGCCGGCCCGAACGGGACCGTGTACGTGGCCCTCGCGCGGGGCAGCGACGTGCTGGTGCTGGCCCCGCGCGAGACGCCGCCGGAGCTGGACAGCGGGCGGGAAGGGCCGCCGCTCCTGCTGAACCTGACGTCGGCCACCCTCGCGATGCGCTTCGACGAGCCCGTGGCCGCCGACCCCTCCGGGATCTCGCTGGGGGCGGGGGGCGTCCAGGAAGGGCGGGTCGGGCTGGCGGGCGCGTCCGCCGCGGCCGGGCCCGGCGGGGCCGCCGTGCTGCGCCTCACGGCGGAGCAGCACCGCGCCGCGGCGGCCGCGCACGCGGCGTACGGGGACGCGCTGTCCGCCTCGATATCCGGGACGGCCGTCGAGGATCTCACGGGGAACCGTTACGCGGGGAGCGCGGCGGCCCGCGTCGCGGCGGCGCCGGACTCGGCGTTCCCGGGGGCGGCCGCGGAGGGGGGGCGCCTGGACCTGGGGGCGGCCGTGCTGGAAATCCGCTTCGCGGAGGCCGTCGATCTCGGGACGCTCGACCCGTCGCTGGTGACGGTGCGGCACGCGAACGGCACGGCGGCCGCGACGCTGGAACCGGACGCCGAGGCGCGGCAGCCGTCGGCGGGGCTCGTCAGGGTGCGGCTCGGGCCGGGGCAGCACGCCGCGCTCGCCGGCTCGCCGGGGCAGCTGGCGGCCGACATTGGGGCCGGCGCCGCGAGCGACGCGTCGGGGAACGCGTTCGGGGGCGCCTCGAACGTGACGCTCGAGGTCGTCCCGGACGGGGCGGCGCCGGTCCTCGCGGGCCCCCGCGGGCCCGCGCTCGACACGGGCACGGGCACGCTGGAGCTGAGGTTCTCGGAGCGCGTGGATGCGGGCGCGGTCGTCCTGTCGGGGATATCCGTGTCCAACGCGTCCGGCGGGAACGCCACCGTGCTTTCGCCCTCGTCCGCATCCGTCCCCCCTTCCGACACGGACTTGCTGAACGTGACCATAACGGACCCGGCGGTCGCCTCCAGGATAGCCGACCTCCACGCGCGCGCGGGCCCCGCCCGCGTGAGCGTGGATCCCGGCGCGGTCGCGGACCTGTCGGGGAACGCCTTCGCGGGGATCTCCAACGCGAGCCTGTTCGTGGCGGAGGGGGAGCCGCCGGAGCTGGCAGATATGCCGCCGCGCCTGGACCTGTCGGCCGGCATCCTCGACGTGCGGTTCACGGAGCGGATAGACGCGGGCGCGGTCGACCTGCGCGGGATCGCCGTGGACCTGACCGGGTACCCCGAGGACCTGCGGGACGCGGCCTCGGCCTCGCAGCCCGAGCCGGGGCTGCTCAGCATAGTGCTGTCCGGGGAGCGGCGCCAGTTCATGGTGTACGACTACCTGGCGGCGCTGGACTCGGGCCGCGCGCCGCGGCTGGAGGTGGGCGGCGCGGCGGTGAAGGACCTGTCGGGGAACTACTACGCCGGCGGCCACGCGGAACTGGACGTGGCCGGCGACTCGGCGCCCCCCGCGCTGGCCGATCCGACGCCGGATCTGGACCTCGGGGCCGCCACCGTAACGCTGGAGTTCGACGAGTTCGTGAACGTGACCGCCGCCGATCCCGCGGGGTTCTCGGTGCGGGCCGTCCCCGGGGGGGCGGTGGTGGGCCTGGCGGGCGCCGCGGTCTCCCCCCCGGAGGCCGGCGGCCACCTGGACACCGCCCTCGTGATGCATCTCACGAGGGCGCAGCACCGCGACGTCGCGGCCGCCCGGCTCGGCGGGGAGGGGCTGCGGGTGGACGCGGCGGCGGGGGCGGCCGCGGACCAGTCCGGCAACCCGTTCGCGGGGCTGGGCGGGGCAGTTCCCACCGTAACGGACGACCGCGCGCCGCCCGAGCTGGCCGGCGCCTCCGTGCTGTCCCTGGCCGCCCCGGCGCGCCTGGCGCTCAACTTCACGGAGCAGATGGACCTCGCCTCGCTGGACCTCTCCGGGATCGCGGTGGGCGCCCCCGGCGGCGGCATCGCGGTAAGGCTGGGCGGCCACGGCCCGGATCCCGCCGCGGCCGTCCGGCCGCCCGCGCCGGCCTCCGCCTCGCAGCCGGAGCCGGGGATACTGCACTTGGGGCTGGCCGAGTGGCAGCGGAGGGCGCTGCTGCCGCTGCAGGCGGGCGGCTTGGCGATCAACGCGAGCGGCGCCGCGGCGGGCGACCCGTCGGGGAACGCGTTCGCGGGAATACGTGGGTACGGGCCCGCGGTGGAGCCGGACACGCGCGGCCCCCTGCCGCTGGAGGGCGCCGCCCCCGTCCTCGACCTGCGGGCGGGGACGGTGACGCTGTACCTGGACGAGCACGCGGACGGCGCCTCCGTCGATGCCTCCAGGATGGCCGTGGAGCCGGCCGCGGGCGGCAACGTGAGCCTGGCCGGCGCGGCCGCCCCGCCCGCGACCAGCTCGGACGTCGTGGTGCTGGAACTGACCGGCGGCCAGCTCGCCCAGCTGCGCGCGGCGGCCTCGGGGCTGCCGCCGCTGCCGCCGGGCCACAGGGGCGCGTCGGGGATGTTCCTCGCGTTCGCGGCGGGGGGCCCGCCGGCGCTGGCCGACGCCGCTGGCAACCCGGCGGGGGAGTTCCGGGAGGAGCTGGACGTGGTGCCGCCGCCGGATGCCAAAGTGCCGGGCACGTGCCCCGCGCCGCCGGCCGGCTGCAGGTACGCGGCCGCGGCGCGGTTCGGCGCGGACGTTGCCGGCGGCGCGATCGCGGCGGACCAGGCCAGGGGCCTCTCGTTCGCGGCGGGCCGCCCCGCCCCGCCCGGCGCGCCGGGGGCGGCGGAGCTGCTGGTGTTCGACCACGCCGGCTCCCTGCTGCGCGCCATAACGTTCGAGCCCGGCCCGGCCTCGGCGGGGAAGGGGTCCACGCGGATAGACTCGGACGTGGAGGTGGACGGGCGGACGGGGGAGGCGTATATGGTGGTCACGGAGTACCTGCCGGGGGCCGCGCCATCCGTCCTGGGGAGCGCGCTGGTGTCCGTGCAGCCGGCGACGGGCGCGATCTCCTCGCAGGTCCCGCTGCGGTTCGTGGACTGGGAGGGGGACGAGCCGGCCTCGCTGGGCCGCATGGACGTGGAGCTGGACGCCGCCGGCGGCAGGGCGTACGTGGGGACGGGGGCCCCGGCCGGCGCCGCGGAATATCCCGACAGGGGGACCATACTGGCCGTGGACACCGTACGGGACGAGCTGCTGCGCGCGTACGCGTCGCCGGCCGCACTGCTGGCCGAACTCGGCGGGGGCGGCGCGCCGTACTCGTACCGTACGGAGGCGTGGCAGCCGACGGCGATGGCGGCCAACGGCTCTGTGCTGCACGTGGCCGGCTCCGCGCACGCCGGGGCGGATGCCGCCGTACAGCACGGGCGCCCCAACGCGTACGGGATACACACGGTCTCGTTCTTGGACGGTGAAGGCCGGTTCACGCCGAACTACACGAGGGTGCACACCCTAAACGTGCAGGGGCCCCACGACGGCGCGGGGCCGGGCGCGCCGGACCCGGGATCGTTCCTGGCGCGGGGCATGGAGCTCGACCACGAGCGGGGGAGGCTGCACGTGCTGTACGGGAACGGGAGCATCGTCTCGTACGCGATGGCGCCGCGGGGCGGCATCTCGGCGCCCGCATACGAGGGCGCCGTAGTGCTGGACGGCGGGGTCCGGTATGCGGGCATGGCCCTGGACGGGGAGCGCGGGGTGCTGTACGCGGCCGGCCCGCGCAGCATGGACGCGTACGACGCGGCCTTTCCGGGCGGGGCGAAGGAGGCCGCCGGCTCCGTCCGCGTGGACGGCAACGTGACGGGCATCGCGGCGGCCCCCGACGGCCGGGTGCTCGTGATGACGGATGCGGGGGGGACGATCATAGAGCCGGTGGGCGCCGTCTCGGTGTCGGGCGCCGCCGTGTCGGGCCCGGACGCCCTGCGGGTATGGTACGACGGGCCCGCGCCGGGGAACGCCTCCTATTCGGGGCTGGTGCTGGAGCCCGGGGGCCCCAGGGCGGTGGCGGGGACGGCCCTGCCGCAGCCGCAGCCGCCGGGCGGCGCGCTCCACGAGGTAAGGTTCGGCGGGCCGCCGGCCGCCCCCGACGCGGGGGCGCGCCTCGATGCCTCCCCGCACAGGACGGCGGCGGCCGACGGGGTCGGGATGTGGGAGTTCGCGGGGGCCGCGGGAATAAAAGCGCGGGACGGGCAGGCGCCCCTCGTCGTGCGGGCGGCGGCCGCGGGGACCTCGTCCGTATACGTGCGGTTCAGCGAGCCCGTGCGCGGGGTGGATGCGGCCGGCTTTGGGGGGCTGCTCGTCCCCCGGGACGGGGACGCGCCGCTCACGGCCGCGGTGGAAAGGGTGCTGGGGCGGGACGGCCAGTCCTCGCGGCTGCTCGTCCTGGACGGGCCGGCATTCGCCGCCGGGCGGGGCGGGGCGCTGGATGCCGCGCCCGGCTCGTTCGAGGACGCGTCGGGCAACGCCAATCCGGGCAGGGCCGGCCTGCCGGTGGCCCCCGGCGCCTCCGAGGTGGAGGCGGAGGGCGCCGAGCCGGTGAGGCTGACGCCGGACTCGTTCGCCCGCGTCATAACGGGCGCCGCCCCGCGCGTCGACCTTTCGGGGCTGGACGGCGGCAGCGGCGAGGCGCGGCTCGCGTACGGCCTGGAGGTGCGCTCGCCGCAGGCCTCGGCGCGGTTCCAGGCGGGAACGGCATTCGGCGGCCTGCCGGACGGCGAGGTCATATACGTGGGGCCGGCCGGCCGCTTCCCGCAGGACAGGTCCGTGATAGGGGGCGGCCCCGTGGGCGCCGTAACGGAGATCGGCGATCCCGGCAGCGACGTGTCGCTGGACAGGCCCGCCCGGATATTCCTGCCCAACGCGTCGGGAATGGAAGCGTTCCGGATGGACCGGGCCGGGACGGTCCGGCTCGTCAACGCCACGTGCGCGGAGGACTCGGCGGCCGCGGCAGCGGCGCAGCTGGGCGGCTCGGGCGCGTGCGCCATAGACGCGGCGGGGCCGGGCGGCCCCGCCGGCAAGGCCGTGCACTCGTACGGCCTCGGGGCGTTCGGCGCCGTCTCGGCGCCGCCCGGCCAGGTTCCTGCCGAGGGGCCCTGCGCGCCGCTCGCCCACGCGTGCGGGTACGAAGTGATGCCGGGCAGGCTGGCCGGCTCGGGCCCCGGCGGCACCATGGCGGGGGTCGGCAGGGACGCCGCGGGCTCGCAGATAGTGTGGGCGGCCAGGGAGCCGGCCTCCCTCCTTCCCGGGGAGGCCGCCGGGGCGGCCGAGGTCATAGCGTACAACGCGAGCGGCGGCCACGCGGAGATCGCGCGCGCGCGGCTGGGCGAAGGGGGCGCCGTCAGGATGCTGGGCATGGACGCGGACGGGAGCACGGGAGCTATACACGTGGCGCTGCGCGGCGCGGGGCACGGGGTCAACTATACTGCGGCGGATCTGGAGCGGGGCGCCGGCGCCCCCGTCCCCCTGGAGTGGACGGGCTCGTCCGGGGAGCGGCTGCGCAACGCGACGGACGCCTTCGTGCGCGCTATTAACGGGACGGCGTACGTGGGCCTGTCGCTACGGGGGCCCGGCCCGCTCCCGTCAGAGGGCGTCATACTGTCCGCGGATGCCGCGGGCGCGCGGGCGCCGGGCCTCGGCGCGGGGCCGGGGGAATACCGGTATACCGACCACGCGTGGCGGCCGACGGCGATGGCTGTCTCCGGGGACAGCACCACGGCGTACGCGGCCGCCTCGTGGGGGAACGCATCGGGGGCCGGCGATCCCCCGCCCCGCCGCGGCGTGCTGGCGCTCTCGTTCGCGGCGCCGGGCCCCGCGGGGACGACCCCGAACTACACCCTCTTGGGCGCGCTGGAGGACCCGCCCGGTGCGGATCCCCCCTCCCCTGCCATAGGCATGGAGCTGGACGGGATCCGGGAAAAGCTGTACGTCCTGTACGGGAACGGCACGGTGTCCGTCTACGGCGTCGGCCCGGAACCGGGGCGGGAGGCCGGGATCCCCGCCCTGCTGTACCGCCTGGACCGCCTGGAGGGGGAGCCGCGCGCCCTGTCGCTGGACGCGCCGGGAGGGGCGCTCTACGCCGTAACGGACGCGGAGCTCGTGGCGTACGATACCGCGCTGGACAGGCGCATCGCTACAGTGCCGCTGGCCGGCGGCCTGCGGGACGTGGCGGCCACGCCCCGCGGGGGCCCCGTATACGCGGTGCCGGCCGAGGGGGACGGGGCGTACGTCGTGGAGCCGCGCAGGGACGGCTCCAGGCCCCCGCCTCCCCCGCCTCCCCCGCCTCCCCCGCCTCCCACGTTGCCGCCGGGCCCCCCGCCCGATCCCGGCAGCCCCGAGGCCATAGTCGCCTCCACGCCGGCGGGCGGCACCGCGGTGATCCCGGACGGCGTGTACGGGAACTCCACCGTGGCGGTGGGCAGGCCCATGACGGTCAGGGCCGAGTCGGAAGGGGGGGCCGTGTTCGCCGGCGCCTCCCGGATGGTGGTGAGCGCGGCGGGCGCGGGGGCCGTCGTGCTGGAGGGCCTCGCGTTCGTCGGCACGGACTGCATGCCGGACGGCTCGGGCGCCGTCACGGTGCGGTCGGCGGCAGGCGGCCCCGTCGCGGTAAGGGACGGCCGGTTCGAGGACACGTGCGCCGACGCGGTGCTCGTGAGGGGCGCCCCCGCGGGCGGGCTCGCCGTGACCGGCAGCACGTTCGAGTGGCGGGCCCCCTCCGGCGCGGCGGCCGTCAGGAGCACGGTGCCGATATGGGACTCCGCCGTACTGTCCAACCATATCTTCGGCCCCGCCTCGGCGGGGATCGTGCTGGCGGGGGCGCGCGGCACCGCGATAGAGCGCAACCACATGGAGGACCTGCGCGGGCCGGCCGTGTCCGTGGAGGGGGCCAGGGACGTCCGGATATCCGGCAACGCAATATTCAACTCGCCGGCGCCGGCAGCCATAACAGTGCAGGCGGCGGGGCCGGGCGTCGCGGCAACGGGAAACCGCGTGCACCTGCCGCAGGGGCCGGCCTTCCTGCTGGAGCACGCGCCGGGCGGCGCGCCGGCCGCGGCGGTGAGGTTCAACCACAACGTGCTGCACGGGCCGGCGGCCCCCTCCGCCGATATAGTGGCGACGGAGGCGCCCGGGGTGCTGGACGCGCGGGCCAACTACTATCCGGGCTACGAGCCGGACGACTCGCGCTTCCGGGCCGGCGACGGCGGCGCCGTGGCGTGGCGCCCCGCCGCCCCGGGCGGCGGCCCGGGGCTGGTGGGGGTGCTGGCGTCGCTCACGGACCTGCCGGGGCTGGACGGGCCGGCCGGCGGAATGCTGGCGGCGGCCCGAATCGCGGCGCGGGACTACAATTCCGCGCTGCTGGGGAACGGCACCGTGAACGGCAGCGCCGCGAACGGCACCGCTGCCGCCTCCGTGGAGCTGGCCGTGGCGGACGTCAGGCTGGCCTCCCCGCTGGCCGCGCTGGAGGGCCTCCACCGCGGCGCCGACGACGCGTACTGGGGGCCCGTCCTGAACCGCTCGGTAGCGGCCGCGGTGCGGGCCTACGATGCCGCCGGCGGCGAGCCGGGCGCCGTCGACGGGCTGGGCGCCGGGCGCGGCCACCGCCCGTTCGTGCTGGACGCGAACGGGACCGTATTGGCCGGCGGCCCGGCGCCGTTCGTCCCCGACGCTGCCGCGCTCGCCAGGCTGCCGGGCGAGGGCGAGCGCGCGTGGGTGGACCACAACGCCTCGTCCGGCGGCGACATGGAGGAGAGGCGCTCCTTGATAGTGCGGCGCGGCGGCCTGCTCTTCGGCGCCGGGCACGCCGCGGGGGCGGGGAGCGGGCCCTCCGCGTACGTGGGGCCGTCCTCGTCGGCGGCGCTGTCCGCGATGGCCCCGCACGCGGCGGAGCACGGCCTCGCGCTGATATCCCCCGCCTCGGTGGATCCCGCGCTGGCCGCCCGGGACGGGATATTCCGGCTCGTGCCCCATTCCGGCGCCGCCTCCGCGCCGGCGGCCGACGCCGTCCAGCGCGGCGGGGCGGCGCTGGTCGTCCCGATACTGGGCGGCGACGCGTATTCGCGCTGGATGGCCGACCGCGTGCGGGGCGACTTTGCCGCGGTGTCGGGGGGGCGGTTCGCCGATGCCGTGGTGATCGGGGAGGGCGCCGCGGGGCCGGCCGGCGCGGCGCGGGCGGCGCAGGAGATGCTGGTGCGCGCCGCCGCGGAACACGGCGAGTCGCGGCTCGCGGTGCTGTTCGCGGGGACGGACGCGCAGTTCGCCGGCCTGGCGGAGGCCGCGCGCGACGCCCCGATGCTGGGGCGCGTAAAGTGGTACGTGCCGGATGCCGCGGCCCAGGCCTCGTCGGGGGAGGAGGCCGGCCCCGACGCCGCCAAATTCGCGGGGTCCGTGGGGCTGGTCTCGCTGGCGCTGGACGCGCCCCCCAACGCCGCGAATACACGGCTCGCCGCGGCCCTCGGGAACGGGAGTAGCGGGCCGCAGCACGCGCCGTCCCCGCCGCCCCGCTCCCCCGCGCTGCCGGCGGAAGCGGGGCTCGCGTACGCGTACGCCGCGCGCGACGCGGTATTCCTGGCCGCCAGGTCGCTCGCCATGCAGGGCCCCGCGCCCGCCGCGGTGGAGCGGGCCGCGGCGGGGGCGGTTGCGGGGGACTGGGCCCTGGGCGCGCCGCGCCTCGATCCGGACGGCGATCCGGAGGGGCCGTTCTCGTACGGGATGTGGCGCGCGCTGCCCGGCGGGGGGGCGGAAAAGGTAGCAGTGCTGGAAGGCGGGGCCGCGGCGTGCGGCGCTTCCATATCAGAGCACGTGATGGACTTCGGCGGCGTGCGGCGCGGGGGCGCGTCGGGGGAGCTCGTCCAGTCGGTGCGCAACGAGGGGAGCGGCGACCTGCTCCGCGTCACGGTGAACGCGACCGCGTGGGGCCCGCCGGACGGCGCCTCGGGAGTGGGCGCCGCCGCGTTGCCGGCGGGGGCCACCGAGGTGGCTGCGGCGCGGGGCGGCGCAT
This sequence comes from uncultured Candidatus Cenarchaeum sp., assembly GCA_958295735.1. Taxonomy (GTDB): domain Archaea; phylum Thermoproteota; class Nitrososphaeria; order Nitrososphaerales; family Nitrosopumilaceae; genus Cenarchaeum. The sequence continues at coordinate 763,533 of OY282369.1, read as the reverse complement.
TCGCGCCGCTGGAACAGGGCATGGCGGTCGCCTCGGGCCTCGCGCCTGGAGGCTCGGCCGACGTCCGGTTCAGGCTCAACCTGCAGGACGCGCCGCCGGGCGGGTCGCCGGGCGGGGACGGCATCGTGCAGTTCGTGGTGTACGCGGCCCACTGCGGCTAGGCGCTTCCAAGCGGTAGCGGCGGCGGGGCATCAGGGCGTGCGCGGCGGGATCGTACCGGGCCGCGCGCCCGCCGGCCGCGGGCGCGAAAACGCCTTTCACGGCTCGCGCCGGGCGGAAGGGGCGGCCGGCCCCGCGCGCGGGATCGCGGATAAGCGTTATAACGGCAAAGGGGCGGCACGCCCGAGCATGGACATGCCGATCAACAGGCGCGGCATCGAGGTAGAGCCACGAAAGGACGTCGCGATACCCGCCGACAGCGAGAGGGGGATCCCGCTCCTGAGGATGACCAAAGAGCGCTACACCTTCGACGACATCGTGGTGGACGGGAAGACGCGGCAGAGGCTGTCGCGCATCGTGGCGGAGAACAGGAGCGCGAAGAGGCTGAGGCGGCACGGCCTGGCGCCGAAGCAGAAGATCCTGCTCTGCGGCGAGCCCGGCACCGGCAAGACGCTCAGCGCCAAGATCATCGGCAGCGCCATGGGATGCCCGTTCGTGCACGTCGTGTTCGACGCGCTGGTGTCCCCCCTCCTGGGGGAGACCGCGGCGAACCTCAGGAAGGTCTTCGATTTCGTCGAAAAGGGCCGCTACGTGGTCCTGTTCGACGAGTTCGACATGATAGGCAAGGACCGCGCCGATCCGCAGGAGCACGGGGAGATCAAGCGCGTCGTCAACAACTTCATGCAGATGCTGGACGGATACGGCGGGGACAGCATCCTGATCGCCGCCACCAACCACCACCGCCTGCTGGATGCGGCCGTGTGGAGGCGGTTCGACGAGGTGGTGAAGCTGGGCGTGCCGGACGCCCGGCAGCGCGCGGAACTGTTCGAAAAATACATGGGCGCCATGAAGTCCGACGCCGTGGACGCCTCGGAGTTCGCCGAGGGCACGCCCGGATACTCCGCGGCCGACGTCGCGGCCGTCTGCGTGGACGCCCTCCGGAAATGCGTCATGGACAGGCACGCATCCGTGTCCGAGGGCGACGTGCTGTGGGCATTGGAAGAACAGGGGCACAGGAAGGGAATCATGGTGTCGAAGTAGGCGTGGCGGGCGACTTTGAGCACCTGGGTCTCCAGCCGTACGGGGAGCCGTTCCAGAGAAAGATCCCGCGGAGGCGCGGGTACAAGAATGCCGATCGGGACCCCCGCGAGTTCGCGGAATCCCAGGCGGCGCGCCTCGACGGGATAGGCGAGAACCACAGGCCGATGCCGGAATTCAAAGGGTACGATCAGAGGCTGGTCTTCAAGATCAGGACGCGCCAGCGCGTGGACGACGGCCGCTTCCGCCGCGATCTCGAGAGGGCCGGCTGCGACACGATCGCATCCGCGCCGGGCGAGGAGGCGGAATGGATCGTGGCCACGGACGACGCGGGATTCGAAAAACTCAGGGAGCATCTGCGGAAAAGAGCCGGGAGGAGGACGGCGAACTTCGTGGACGCCATAGGCGGGTTCGCCGAGTTCGGCGCGGGGGACAGGATGGGGGAACAACTGGCCGCGCATCCCCCGGGACGGAACGCGGCGGAACAGCTGGTCGTGAGCCTGGCGAGGACGCGGCCCGACCGCGGCGACGACTCGCTGGACGCCGCGCTCGCCCTGATACGCAGACTGGCGCGCGGCAGGGGCCTCGCGGTGCGCGACGAGCTGATCGCGAAGAACCTCTGCCTCGTGCTGCTCGACGCCGACCGGGCACTGCTGGACCTGCTGGTCCGCATCGATGCGGTGGCTTGGGTGGACAGGCCGCCGTCGATCAGGCTGGACGGGGCGGCCCCCGCCTGACCGCATCGCATACGGCAGGGCGCGGCGGCGGCGGCGGCAGGGCGCGGCGGCGGCGGCGGCAGCGCGGCGCGGGCGAGTAGCGGGAAATGCTCCGCGCTAATTCGCCGCTGTCTCCTCAAAACCACGCTTCCAGCGGGCTGGATTGCTGCCAGAACGGCGCAGCATCGGCACTTCCCGTGTGTGGATTTTGAATGCGGCGCGACTCAACCTGTTACGCGGGATCTGTGTAGCCAAGTGTTCGTATTGGAGCGATGGCGGGATCAGAAGGCCACTCCGCACACCGGCGCGAATCTTCCTCTCCTGGATTGAAGATCCTGCGTTCAGCGTTAGTGGGCGGTATGAAACGCACATGGGGTCGGAACCCCTTCCTCCCGCGCTTGGCGCGGGCGTGGGTGCCGTTCTCATACGCGCGGAACTGCTAAATAATATATGGGCTCATTGTCAGTCGATGCTATGGAAGCATCGGAGTTCGCCGAGGGCACGCCCGGATATTCCGCGGCCGTCTGCGAGGACGACTTTTGGAAATGCGTCATGGACAAGCACGCATCCGTGTCCAAGAGCGACATGCTGTGGGCCACGGAAGAACAGAAGCGCAGGAAGAGAATCATGGAGTCAAAGTAGACATGGCGGACGACTCGAATTCAGTTACCACGCCACGCGGGGGACCTCCGGGGAAAAAGATCCCGCAGGGGCGCGGATACGACAGGGCTGATCGGGACCCCCGCGAGTTCGCGGAATCCCAGATGGCGCGCCTTGACCGGATAGGAGGGAACCGCGGGCCGATGCCGGAACTTCCTTGGAACGATCAGAGGCTGGTCTTCAAGATCAAGACGAACCGGCCCGCGGACGACGAGGACTTTCGCCGCGATCTTGAAGGGACCGGTTGCGACACGATAGACCCCGTGGCTGGAGGGAAGCCGGAATGGATCATGGCCACGGACGACGCGGGATTTGCAAAACTCAAAAAGCGGCTGCGGAAAAGGGCAGACGAGGACGAGCCGAGCTTTGTGGATGCCATAAACGGGTTTGACGAGTTTGAGGCGAAGGCCAAGATCGGGAAACGGCTGGCCGCGAATCCTTTGAAACGGACTAAGGCAGAAAAAATATTCGTCAGCCTGTCTAGGATCCGGCCTGGCCGCGACAAGCTTGTGCCTAGTGCTTCGCTTGCCCTGATACAGAGGCTGGCGTACGACCGGGGCTTCGCGGTGCACAGGGAACGGGGCAATGGGGGCCTCTACTTCGTGGTGCTTGACGCCAACCAGGAATTCTTGGATCTGCTGATCCGTATCGATGCAGTAGCCTCGGTGGACAGACCGCCGTTGCCCCCGGTGTAAGCGGCGGTCCCCGCCTGATCGCATCGACGACGGCCCGGTACGGTGACGAACACGCCCCGCGCCAGATGTTGAAAGTGTGCTATTTCACGCACAGAATGGTAACCTTGTTCGCCCATGTTCGCCTCTGTGATCGTCAGCGCGAGGCCGACCACCATGGCCACGAACGCAGACAGTGGCAGGCGATTCCTTGCGGCCCGGTGCGGGAGCGCATTTTTAACTTCTGGCGTGCAAGGTGCTAAACGCGCTTCTAGTGACCAGTGGTTGCTGCTTCGGTCATCTATTGTCATGATACATGCTGGCGGATCGAAGTGTCGTCCATTAACCGCCGGCGTCGTGATAATTGATCCGTACGCTCAACAACTCCTGCTCATTTCGGCCGTCTGCGCCTGCGCTAGGCGCGGGAGCGCATTTCAACCTCTAGCTAGTTTTCTAACTCCAGCTCTGGCCCCTCTGCCTCGTTCTGGGGTGTAGCATTCTGCCGCTTGAACGAGTTTGGCGTGCCATCGTGTCGCGCACAGGGGATTTAACTTGGGCGTCAACTTATTTCAGCCAGCAGGCCGATTGGCGGCAATTCCTATTGATAAAACACAACTCGTTTCAAAATCAGGACGAATTGTCAACATACTCGGACTCATTAATCTGATTGATAATGGAGTCGACCGAGTCGACACTTAGCTCCATTTGGATGTGATGTATGTTTTGTTTTGATTGTTCTTGGTCACAATCTTGCGATTTCCCCAATATCACGTGTCGAAAATTTGTGTCTGGGTTTGGATCTATTATGATGAGTTTTTTTCCGGCCTCAACGAATTTCATGAATTGATTCCGGATCATTTCGTCGTGGAATGAGAATCCCACCACAACGCAAACATCCTGAATTCTCAACTCATTTTCAAATCCTGTAAAAATTTTAGTAAATAATTTGTTATATTCGGCGTTGTTTTTTGACAATGTCGGGTATATCAGCAAATCATGGTCATGGTTGGGAACTGATGTGCACATTCGTTCTACACCTGTTCTTATAGGTCCATGCTTTTTGTGCATTGTCCAGTCTAGGGAGCCATGAAGTTTGTATAGAAATACCTTACGTTTGCCGTCATTCTCATTCGAGTCTGCATTGTGTCCTTCCCAAACATTGTACCCTCCACGGGGGACAAACCCGTCTATGCATTTAAGATTGCGTTCGGGTAGGCCACAATACTCTTCCACGCTTTTATCGTAGTTTGTAGTAAAAATCGTAATTTTGCTTCGTTCTTGAATGAGGTCAAAAAGAGATGAAAATATGGTAGATGCGGTTCCATCAAAGTCGTGTTTCCACGCATAAATGTCGTAGATTTTACCATGGATTTCATTCTCCAAGACCCGCAACCCTTCAAGGTCGTGACTGCGTTCTTTGTTCCAGTAACTTCCCCCCACTTCACCATTAAATTTGACAATGTTCTGAATTGCTGTCAGAGCGTGTTCAGTATCTGGGTGGAATGATAGAAAGTCCTTGTAATCGTTTAGTTTAGATAAGAGAGCATTGTTGAGATCTTTTATGGCGGGCTTACCATATGGAACGGATGCTCCGGCACCCAAAAATAACGCCACATTCACGCTGATGCATATTGTTCTTGCCATTTATAAACGTATCACAACAGCAGGTGTGTAGACTTACGTCCATCGTGATCTGGGCGTGAGATCATGAGGTGGCTTGCCGTTGCTAGGCGCGGTTTCGGTTTGGACGTAAGTCTGCACCAGCAGGTGTGTAGACTTACGTCCACTCTTTGGTCGTGCCTACGTGGATGGCCGACCGACTGTTCGTAGGCGTGGTTGGCAAGTGAACCTACGTCCACACCCATACCCGCCGCCAACGCTTATTTTACTCCCCGCGCGCCGCGCCGCATGGCGATCACGGTAGAGCAGATGTACCGCATAGAGAACAACGGCCACGAGATGGGGTTCCAGAAGAAGTTCATGATGGAGAACGCGGGCGCGGCCGCCGCCAGGCTGCTTACCGATGCGCTGGGCGGCGATGCGGCCTCGAAGAACATAACGGTATTCGCCGGCCTCGGGAACAACGGCGGCGACGGGATGGTGGCCGCCAGGCACCTGGCCGGGCGCGGCGCGCTCGTGCGGGTGTTCCTGCTGGGAAGCCCCGGCGGCATACGCACGGAGGAGTGCGCCTGGAACTGGTCCCTGCTGGGGCGCATGCCGTCCGTCGAAAAGAAGGCCATAGCGGGCCCGGCGGAACTGCCGGGCGCGGCAAAGTTCGCCCCGGACGCCGCGATAGACGCGATCCTGGGGACCGGCATAGAGGGGGGCGCGGTCAGGGAGCCGCACGCCTCTGCAATGCGGCTGTTCAACTCGGCCCGCGGGTGCGCCAAGATGTCCGTCGACGTGCCGTCGGGCCTGGACCCCCAGACCGGGGAGGCGGCCGGCGGGTGCGCAAGGGCCGACTTTACCGTCACGTTCCACAGGGTGAAGGCCGGCCTGCTGAAGCGCCCCGACCTCACCGGCCGGCTGCACGCGGAGCCCATAGGCATACCGCCCGAGGCGGAAAAGGGCGTCCTGCCATGACCGCCCTGCGCGTGGCGCAGGTGGGGGTGGGCGCCATGCGCAACTTTACCTACGTGCTGTGCGACGGGGGAGAGGCGGCCGTGGTGGACCCGTCGTGGGACCTGGACAGGGTGCGCGCCGCCTTGGATAAGCTGGGGGGGCCCGCCGTGAAGTACGTGCTGAACACGCACCACCACTTCGACCACACCATAGGCAACGAGGAGATGGCCCGCTCGACGGGGGCGGAGGTGGTGCAGCACGCGGAGTCCCCGCTGCCGCACGACGTGGAGGTGCGCGGCGGCGACAGGGTGCGGCTGGGGGGCAGCGAGCTCGCCGTATTGCACACGCCGGGGCACTCGCGGGACAGCATATGCTTCGTGTGCGGCGGGATGGCCCTGACGGGCGACACGCTGTTCGTGGGCGCCTGCGGCAGGGTCGACCTGCCGGGGGGGAGCGCCCGCGAGCTGCACCGCAGCCTGCACGTGGCGATGCGCGGGCTGGACGACTCCTGCGCCGTGTACTGCGGCCACGACTACGGCCCCGAGCCGGTGTCCACCATGGGCAGGGAGCGCGCGACGAACCCCGCCATGAGGATCGCGGGCGAGGACCGGTTCGCGGCCATGATGTCGGGTGGCGCGGGCTGAGCGGGAGCGGCGGGATCCGGTTCGTCTCCGGCGGGGAGGGCGCGTGCGCCGGGTTCTGCGGCGCGCTGGCGGGCCGCCGGTTCCTGTTCGCCCTGCTGGTGTCGTACACGCGCACGTGCGAGATCCCGGGGATCACGTGCGCCGGCGCCGGCCCCGGCGCGTACAAGTACACGCCGCCGTGCGATGCGGAACTAATACACTACGGGTACTGCCTGTCGGGGGGCGGCAGCATCCCGGCGACCCCCGACGGCAAGCCCACCCCGGCACTGCTCACGAAGGCGGCGCTGGAGTCGGCCAGCATCCCCCACATGGTCGTCAACGCGGGGAGCGCGGTCGCCCCCGAGCTCCCGTACGTGGAGACGGGCATGCCCCCCGGCGGGGACGTCTCGGCCGGCCCCGCCCTGGGAGCGCCCGACGTCGTGCGCGGGATAGAGCGCGGCCGCATACTGGGCCGGACGCTCTCGTCGCTGGCCGACTGCCTGGTCATAGGCGAGAGCCTGCCGGGCGGGACCACGACCGCGCTCGCCGTAACGCGCGGGCTGGGCGGCGCGCCGGGGGCGCCCACCAGCTCCAGCATGCCGGAGAACCCCGTGGAACTGAAGGAGCGGGTGGCCGCCGCCGCGTTGCGCCGCATCGCCGCGAGGGGGGCCGGCGCCGATCCCTTCGCCGTAGCGGCGGAGGCGGGCGACCCGATGATCCCCGTGGCCGCCGGCATGCTGGCCGGCGCCGCCGCGGGGCCGGGCAGGGTCATCCTGGCGGGGGGCACCCAGATGGCCGCCGTCCTGGCCCTGGGCAAGGCGGCCGGATTCGACGCGGCGGGCGGCAGGGCGGCCGTCTGCACCACCTCGTACGTCGCCGACGATCCCTCGGCGGACCTCGCCGGGGCGGTGCGCCGCGCCGCGGGCGGGGTTCCCGTGATGTGCGTGGATCCGGGCCTGGCCGCCTCCCGCGCGGCTCCGCTCCGCGCCTATTCGGAGGGGTTCGCGAAAGAGGGGGCCGGCGCCGGCGGCTGCATGGCCGCTTCCCTGCTGAAGACGGGCTCGGGCGCGGGCCGCCTGCGCGGGCTCATAGAGGCCGAGTACGCGCGGGCCGTCACTCGACGGTGACCGACTTTGCCAGGTTCCTGGGATAGTCGGGGTCTGCGTCCTTTTCCAGCGCCAGGTAGTACGCGAGCAGCTGTATGGGGACGATCTCCGTGACGGGGTAGGCCGCCTCGTCCCCGCCTGGTATGCGCACCCAGCGGTCGTACACGTCGCTGCGCGCGTCCGAGACCCCTATTATCCTGGCCCCGCGGGCCTTGATCTCCCTGGCCCCCGTGAGGGTGGCCGCGTGTGTAGAGTCGGTCGGGTTGATCATTACCGCGTACACGCCCTCGTCCATCAGCGCCAGCGGCCCGTGCTTGAGCTCGCCGCCCGGGATGCCCTCGGCGTGCACGTACGCGAGCTCCTTCAGCTTTAGGGCCGCCTCGGCGGCTATAGGATAGTGCACCCCCCTGCCCATCACGTACACGTCCGAGACGTCGCGCATCTCGCGCGCCAGGGCCTTTATCCCCGCCTGCCCCTCCAGCATCCCCGAGATCGCCGCCGAGACGGCGCCCGGCCGCGGGAGATGCCCCCCCCGCCCGACCGCGATCTCCCGCGTCACCTCGTGTATGGCGCGCAGCTGGGCGGTGAAGCTCTTCGTGGCCGCCACCCCTATCTCGGGGCCGCAGTTCATGCCCATCACGACGTCCGACTCTTGGGCGAGCGAGGAGTTCATCACGTTGACGACGGAGGCGACGCGGGCGCCGGCCTCCTTGGCGGCCGCCGCCGCCCCTATGACGTCGGCGGTCTCGCCGCTCTGCGAGAGGGCGAGCAGCACCGACCCGCCGTCCATGCTGACCGGCGAGTGCGGGAACTCGCTGGACATGATCGGCTCGACCCTGACGCCGCCGTGCCTGAGCATGACGTGCTTGGCCACCAGGGCCGCGTTGTAGCTCGTGCCGCTGCCCGTGACGTACACGGAGCCGGCCGGCGCGCCCCGCACGAGCGCCGCCGCCGCCGCCGCCGCGCCCGGCGTGTTGGCCCCGACCCGCAGCACGGCGTCGGGCTGCTCGCAGATCTCCTTTAGGGTAAAGTGCGCGTACTCGCCCTTGTACGTGTCCGCGAACTCCTTCGATATCTTGGTCACCTGCCGCCGCGCCGGCGAGCCGTCGAAGCCGAACACGCGGAGCTCCGCCCCCCCGCCGGCCCCGGGCGATACGGTCACAAAGTCCCCGTTGCCGACGTATATGGCATCGTCGGTCTGCTCCACGAACCCGAGCACGTCGCTGGACAGCAGGTACGCGCCGCGCCCCACCCCCACTATGAGGGGCCTGTGGAAGCGGGCCGCCGCCAGGGTGCCGTCCCCGAACATGGCCACGAAGGCGTAGCGCCCCCGCAGCCGGGCCAGCGTCCTGACCATGGCCTCCTTGGGCCCGCCGCCGGCCTCCAGGTCGCTCTGCAGCTGGTTCGATATGACCTCGGTGTCCGTCTCGCTGGAGAAGGAAAAGCCGCCGGCCTCCAGGGCCTCCCTGAGCTCGGCGAAGTTCTCTATTATTCCGTTGTGCACCACCGCCACGGCGCCGGAACTGCTGCTGTGCGGGTGCGCGTTGGCGCGGGTCACGCCCCCGTGGGTAGCCCAGCGGGTGTGGCCTATTCCCACCGTCCCGGGGAGCGCGTCCAGCCCGCGCGCCTCGTTGACCTCGGAGACGCGGCCCACGCCCTTCTCCAGCGACATCTTGCCGCCGGAGCTCGTCGCCACGCCGACGCTGTCGTACCCGCGGTACTCCATGCGCCTGAGCCCCCTGACCAGTATGGGCGCGGCGCCGGCGGGGCCGGCGTACCCTATTATGGAGCACACGGGCGCGCGGGCGCCCGCGCCCTATTTGCGTGTAGTGCGCCGCGTCACTTTTCGGGCGGGGGCCCGGCGGCCCCTTCCGCGGGCTCCGCCGCCTCGGGCTCCTCGGCCTCCTCGGCCTTCAGGATCCCCTCGAACGCGGAGCCGGGCGACAGCCTGACGCGCTCCTCCTCGTCCGCGTCCACGGTGTACGACGGGATCGTCACGACCCTGTCGCCTATCATCACGTGCCCGTGCACGACGGCCTGCCTCGCCTGGTACGGGGTCTTGAACCCGAGCTTCTTCGAGACCACCGTCTGCAGCCTCCTCGCCAGGAGATCCGTCACCTGCAGGTTGAGCACGTCGTCGAGGGTGGAGCCCTTCCCGACCAGCCCTATCCTGGCCAGCGACCTCAGCAGGACCGGCTCCCTCTCCTGCCTCACCTCCCGGCCGAGGGCCAGCAGCGAGCGCGCCTGGTTCCTCACCCTGGACAGCTCCGTGTGCGCCTTCCACAGCTCCCTCTTGGTCCTCAGGCCGAACGTCCCGAGCGTCCTGAGCTCCTCCATCATCAGGTCGTAGTTGAGCGGCCGCTTCGGCTTTTTCCACGCCCGCCTCGGAAGCTTCGGATCGCCCGTCCCGCCCGCCCCCTACTTTTCCGCCGCCGCCGGCGCCGCCGCCTCGGCCGCGGGGGCCGCATCCGCCGCGGGGGCCTGGGCCGGCCCGCCCTTGGCCGGCATGACCTTGCCGCCCTTGGCGACCCCGACCGCCCCGCCCTTGCGTCCCGTGGTGCGCGTCCTCTGCCCCCTCACCTTCAGCCCGAACATGTGGCGGAACCCCCTCCAGCTCCCGGACGCGCGCTCCCTCTCCACGTCGTTCCGCACGGTGAACTCAATGTCGGACGTGAGCAGGTGCATGTCCTTCCCGGTCGCGACGTCCTTCCTCCTGTTCAGGAACCACGCCGGGAACCCGGCGGCTCCGGGATCGCGCAGCACCTTTTCTATGGAGGCCACCTGCGCGTCCGAGAGGTAGCCGATGTTGGCATCGGGGCTTATCCCCAGCGAGTCGAGGACGGCCGTGGCGAAGTTGTACCCGACCCCCCGCACCTGCGTCAGGCCTATGAGGATCTTCTTCTCCCCCGGTATGTCGCTGCCGACTATCCTGACTATGTGCTTGTACTCCTGGGAGCCCATGTGCGCACGCGGCGCGGCGCCCCCGTTAAAAACCATGCTGGAACGGGCGCGGATCCCGGCGCGCCGGGGGCCGCCGCGCCCCTCACGGCGGCCGCATCGCGCCACGGCCGCCCCCTTCCACGCCAGGGCCCGATCTCACTGCGGGCCCGCGGGGCGGGGCCGCCGCCGTTCCCCGCGGGCGCGGCATCCGGCCCCCGGCGCTTCCGCGCCCGCCCCCCGCGCGCCGCGGGCGATCGGATCCGGCTCGCTCTGAGGCAACCCCCGCGGCCGCGCGCCCGCCTGCCGGGCCGCGCGGGCGCGGGATAGGGCGGGCGGAGGCCGCGCCTCCCGCGTGCTGGCCCCCCCCCGAATCACTTTTTGGCGGACCGCTGCAGATCCTCGCACATATCGCGCATCTCCTCCAGCTCGGACTTTATCTCCGAGAACTCCTTTTTGAGTTCCGCGAACAACTTCTTGCCGAACGCGTATTCTCTGGTCCAGACGATCCTGTCTAGGGCATCCCTCGCCACTCGCAGGTGCGCGTGCTCGTTGCGTCCGTTCTGCCTCGCTTTTTCTTCTCGCATGATCTCTAGTGTCTGGGCGATCATGGCATCGTCCACGACCGCATCCATCGCTGACAGCATATGAAACCACCAGCCTACGACTATTAAAATGATCCCTGGGGCGTAGTCTATCTCATAATCACGCCTGAAACCCGATCCAGCTCAAGACAATGATCGCGAACGGGCGACTTTTGTTGACAACACGGGCCAAAAACCCGCCCGGCCACACCATGGCGTGGCAGAATCCAAGTACGTGGCGCGCGGCAGGCTGCTCGTCCTGCAGAGGGATCCGAACGAGGGCGAAGAGCTCGAGAAGATGAACCGGAAGAAGGTCGGGGCCCCGTACCGGTACCCCGAGTCCATGTTCCTGGCCATGGCGGCCATAAGGTGCCTGACCGGCGCGTCGTACGAGGCCCTGGAGGGCCTGGCCCGGCAGGCGCTGGGCGACGACGGCACGCCGAGGCACGCCCAGATATGCAGGAGGATCAACGGGATAAAGGTGGACATCTGCGAGGGGATGGTCATCGCGTCGAGCAGCAAGTGCGCCGTGCGGATGGCCACCGACTCGTCAGGCCTGCAGCGGAACGACCGCGGGGAATGGATAACGAAGAAGTGGAAGCTGAAGCGCGGGTTCGTGAGGGTGCACATGCTGGTGGACGTGGACACGCACCACGTCCTGGCGCTGAAGGTGACCGACGAGAAGACCGGCGACGCGCCAGTCTTCGAGACGCTCGTCACCGAGGCGGTCGCGGCCCTGGACAGGGCGGCGGCGCGCGGAGAGGCGCGGGGCAAGGAGGCGGCGGCGAAGGCGGAAGAGGCGGCGGCGAAGGCGGAAGAGGAGAAAGAAGAGGCGGCCGCGGCGATCGCGGCCGAGGCCATGTGCTCCGCCCCCGGGGAGGCGGCCGCGGCGCGCGCGGTCGCCGCCGACGACGGCGGGACGGCCCGCGAGCGGGAGCCGGAGGCATCGGTCTCTGCCGCCGTGACCGCGGCGGCCGCGGAGGGGGCGGAAAAGGTCGTCTGCGCCGACGGCGCGTACGCGTCGCGCAAGAACGTCGCCCTGTGCAGGGAGCTCGGAATCGTCCCGTTCATCAAGATGGGCAAGAACGCCACCACGGCCGGCAAGGGCGAGGGCGACGGGCGGGGCGGGGTGGTGCGGGAGCAGCTGGGCTTCGGCACCAAGTACGTCTCGGACCTGACCGCCGCGGAAAAGGCGGCCGGCACGGGGGCGTGGAAGGCGGCCAGCAGGTACGGCCGGCGCTGGGCGGTCAAGATCGTCTTTTCGGCCGTCAAGCGCCTGTTCGGGAGCGGCGTGCGCGCCCTGAAGTGGAAGAACATAGTCCAGGAGGTCGGCCTCAAGGTGGCCCTCTACAACAGGCTGGTCGGCATGGCCTCGGGGGGGATCGGATAGGGGGACTTTGGGGGAGGAAGGGGGAAGGGGAGGGGGGAGGAGCGGAGCCCCGGCGCCGTCCGGGATAGTTATGAGATAGACTACTGGGGCGGCGTCGGCGCGGTTGAGCCTGGACATGGAGGTGATGCTGGTCGGGCACGCTGGTCGGGCACGCGAGATCGGGCGACGAGCGGCTGGAAAAACTGGCGGCCCGGATCGGGATGGTCCTGCCGGCCCTGTTCACGTTCTTGGAGCATCTGGAGGCGGAGCCGACCAACAACTCCTCGGAGCGCGCTCCGCTACGCCGTGGTGCTCTGCAAGATAAGCAGGCAGATCAAGGGTAGTCTAGTGGCCGTGAGGCGCATGTCCAGCTTCGTGGCGCGCGTCCTGATCTGGAAGGCGCACAGCAAGAGCGTGGCCGCGGAAGTGGCCAAGATGATCTAGGCTCGGATCCGCGCCCCGGATCCGCGCCCGGCGGGAGTGGTGGGTGCCGACCTCGTACGTTTGGTGTACGAGGTCAGCGCCCCCCCTTAGGCATGAATCTAGATCAGCGAAGGCGCTTTCACGCATGTGACTGACGGGTACGTGACCCCCACGGTTTGGCGCACGCGTCTGGGTCGCCGCCTCACCTCGGTGTGGAACAGCGTGGTGACTAGCGCATATCATAATCGCGCCTAAAACCCGCCCGGCTTATGATAATGATCGCGGAAGGACAACTTTGCTGACCTTGCAGGCCGAAAACCCATCCGGCCACACCATGGAGTGGCCGAGTCCAAGTACGTGGCGCGCGGTAGGCCGCTCGTCCTGCACAAGGATCCGAACGCGGGCAAGGAGCCCAAGAAGATGAACCGCGGCAAGGCCGGGGCCCCGTACTATAGCCACGGAAATAAGTAACTGAGCTGGTCTTCGGCGGCGGAATAAGTAATTGAGCTAGTCTGGGGGCTGATTCGGGCCGTTTTTCGCGGGTGCCTCGCCCCTAGTCGCGAGGGATCAAATTGCGCAATAATTAGGAAAAAACGCCCGGCCGATCCGGAACGTTCATTTAGATTGTTTTCGAGGGCACGGCATGCTGACCCGCGCGGAGCTCATGCACGCCCTCGCGACGGAAAAGGATCCGCGCAAGGTGACGAGGATCCACGGAATCTGCAGGATCGTGATCGAGAAGGAAAGCTACAGGGAAGTCGCGAGGATCATGTACAAGTCGTACAACACGATCAGGGCGTGGCACGAGCGCTACCTGCGGGAAGGGCTCAAGGGCCTTAGCGATCGCCCCCGCCCCGGCCGCCCGCCCAAGATAACAAACCGGAAGCTCACCGAATTCATGGAAGAGGGGGACACGCTGTCCAGGTTCCCGAAGCTGCTCGCGGAGAAGGTGAAGGAGAAGACCGGCATCGCGTACAGCGAGGGGGCGGTGCGCCGCAAGCTGCGCGACGGCGGCTATTCCCCCAAGGTCCCCGAGCCGGTGCACGCCAGGAGGGAGTCGGTCGAAAACGTAGCAAAGTGGCAAAAATGGCTGAAACATTGGCTCCAAAAGGCGGAAAACGACGGATTTCTGCCGTTCGTGGTGGACGAGAGCAGCCTGCTGCACGACTACCAGCCCAGGCGGAGCTTGTGGACGCTGGTCGGGAAGCGGGCCTACGAGTGGTACACGGGGAACCACACGCGCAGGATGATCTTCGGGGCGCTGTCCATGAACGGCGACCAGGTGTTCATGAACGCGCAGAGGTTCGACACGGAGACGACGATCAAGTTCTTCAGGCGCGTGACGGCACGGCACGGCCCGGCGGCGCTGCTCGTGGACAGGGCGACGCCGCACCGATCGATCGGCACGAACGAGTTCGTAAAGGACAACGAGGGACTCGTGCGCATCGGGTACTTCCCCACCGGGTGGCCCGAACTCAACCCGGTCGAATCCTGCTGGAACACGCTCAAGCGGCAGCCGCACGCGCACCAGGTCTACCCGACGGTGGACGCGAGGATCGCGAAGTCGATGGAATACCTGAGGACGCACCGGTTCCACCTGGACGTCACGCGGTTTCTGTTCAGGGAGCCCGTCGCGAAGATCATCTGACGGCGCCGCGCGCGGTCGGGCCCCGCGCGTGCCGGCGCGCCGCGTCCGCAAAAACAACCCGAATGAACGCCCGCGATTAGCTCAGTTACTTATTTACGCGGCTATAGTACCCGAGTCCCCGTTCTTGGCCCTGGCGACCATGAGGTGCATGGCCGTGGAATCGCACGAGGCCACGGATGACCTAGCCCGGGAGGCGCTGGGCGACGACGACGCGTCGAGGCACGCCCAGTTGTGCAGGAGGATCAACGGGACAAGGGTGGACATCTGCAAGGGGACGGCCGTGGCGCCGGGTATAGAGCATGTGCAGAGACGCATACGGATCTCCGAGTGGACATCTCCGAGGGACTGTCGTGGCGCCGGGCAACTGGCACGCTATACGGACTGTCGTGGCGCCGGGCAACTGGCACGCTATACGGACTGTCGTGGCGCCGGGCAACTGGCACGCTATACGGACTGTCGTGGCGCCGGGCAACTGGCACGCTATACGGACTGTCGTGGCGCCGGGCAACTGGCACGCTATACGGACTGTCGTGGCGCCGGGCAACTGGCACGCTATACGGACGGCCGCCGGCACGTCCGGCCTGCAGTGGCACAACCGCAGGGAGTGGATAAGGAAAAAGTGTAAGCTCAGGCGCGGGTTCGTGAAGGCGCGCATGCTGGCGGGGGTGGGCACGCGCCATGTCCTGGCGCTGGTGACCGACGAGCGGGCGGGCGGCCCGCCCGTCCGTCTTCTAGACCCTCGTCACCGGGGCGGCCGCGGCACTGGACAGGGCCTAGGCCCGCGGGGGATGCGTCGGGCGGTAGGGAGGCGGCGAAAGCGGAGACGGAGATGGCGAAGGCGGAGGAGAATGAAGAGGAAGAGGCGGCCGCGGCGATCGCGGCCGCGGCCGGCGGCCGCCGGCGCGGGCGGGAAGGCCCATGAGCGAGAGTCGGAGGCGTCCGTCTCGGCTGCCGTGGCCGCGACGGCCGCGGAAGCGGGTAGGGTCATTTGCGCCGACGCCGCGTACACGTCGTGCAGGAACGTCGCTCCGTGCAAGGAGCTCGGGATCGTCTCGTTCATCAATATGAGCAAGACCGCCACCGCGGCCGACAAGGGTGGGAGCGGAGGGCGGTGCGGGGCGGTGCGGGGCGGTGCGGGGCGGTGCGGGGCGGTGCGGGGCGGTGCGGGGCGGGAGCAGCTGGGCTTCGGCATGGGGTACGTCTTGGACCTGATTGCCGCGGAAAAGGTGGCTAGCGTGGAGGCGTGTAAGGCGACCAGCAGGTACGGCCGGCGCTGGACTATCAAGACCATCTTTTCGGCCCTCAAGTGCATGTTTGGTAGTAGCGCGCGCCCTGAAGTGGAAGAACATAATCCGGGGGGTCAACCTCAAAGCGGCTCCCCACAACAGGCTGGTCGGCATGGCCTCGAGGAGGATCGGATGGGGGGACTCGGGGGGGGGGGGAGGAGCCCGGGCGTCGTCTAGGATAGTTATGAGATAGACTAGTGGTGACAGGACGTTTTCATGCCTGGGCGGGAAGGGGAGGGCGAAGACATGGCGTGCGCCGGCTTGCACATGTTGGGCTTGTATGAAGCCTGCGGGAACCACAATCTGGACGGGAGACGACGAGCTGTGCAGCACGGACGATGTCACTGCCGTAGAATCCTGACAGGCAGTTTAATCTGTTGCATGGCGGCACACGCGCCAGCTGGCGCTCTCCGATCTGGTCCGTGATCGACAACGAGATTTGCCGAGGGGCGGATGCGGGGACTGCCTGATCCGGCAGATCGGAAGGGGGCGGGCGAGGACCGCTTTTGGCAGTCACAGCTAGCAGGCTGGCGAAGTGCCGTGGCGACGAGGCTAGTTGGTCTTGAGATGCGTCCGGCAGAAATCAGAAACGTGACCGGCTCGCGCGGGCGCGTCTATGCCGCGCAACGGAGAACGCCTGTAGCACGAATGCCGCCGCCGCGCCGGTTGCTGTCCTACAAAAAGCGGGGCGTGCACGCAGGCGGGCGGTCGCATATTCTCCACAGTCCAGTTCTCGTCGCACACACTGCCCATTTCTTCAATAACCGGCGCATCCCGCCACGCAAATCGTCGGTTTGCCTGCGATTCTGGCGCATTGCGCAGGCCTCTAACCGCCGCCACCGGGCCGGTCCTGCTTGACACTCTGCCTATAGTATCTATTCTCCACCACCCGCAAGCGCACTATCAAAACCACGATGAACACTATGAGCGCAAGCATGACGGCCAAGGCTATGGCGTGTACCAAAGGCAAGTAAATGCCAGCTACCGCAAGGATCATTATCCCCAACGGGATTCCGATTATAGTCACTACGCACGCGTATAGCAGTTTGAGTAATGTATTACCGGCTGTGTAGACCATGGGCCTGAATCTAAGGCTTACCAGCGATCCAAACCCCAAAAAGCCCGCCAGTATGGCCGAACTCACGAGTATGGCGCCGTAGTCGATGTGCATCATTGCGTGATCCGGCCTCTCGGGGCGAGCCCTCCTAATAAGTTGCATGGTTGATGCCGTACGCTTTCCGGCCACTACTTTTTTGTGGGTGGGGATGGGGGGTGCTACAAGGCCGCAGGCCGGCGTTTTTTCCCGCCTGCGCACGCAGGATGGCCATCTGCCGCAAATGTTGCGGCCGTTACAATCTAATCCACCATGCTTCGCCGTCTTTCCGCGGCGGAGTGATGTTCTGGACGGCCTCGCTGTTCTTCCCCAAAACACGGCACTGGCGCCCACACTGTTTGTCGTGCGGCCCACCGCGGCTTCACTGCCTCCTTTCCGGCGGAACGCGCTTGACGGGCGGCTCTCGGCAGGCGATGCCGGCAAATCCGTGCTTGTGGGTCAAATAGTAAGCATACCGCTCCGAGTCTACGTACTCACCAATCGCAAGCATTTTCGTGCATGCGTCCATCAACCTCGCATACTTCCGCACGGGGCCGCGCACCTGCTGGCCGCGGGAGCCTGGATGCCCTCGCTTGTTCGGGTCCGCGCCTAGCGGGGGAGGGGGGGGGGGGAGCGGCTGGCCCACTGCGCCCCCCCGCACGGGGCCGCGCACCTGCTGGCCGCGGGAGCCTGGATGCCCTCGCTTGTTCGGGTCCGCGCCTAGCGGGGGAGGGGGGGGGGGAGCGGCTGGCCCACTGCGCCCCCCCGCACGGGGCCGCGCACCTGCTGGCCGCGGGAGCCTGGATGCCCTCGCTTGTTCGGGTCCGCGCCTAGCGGGGCCCTCGCCGTGGTGGTCATGGTAGGCGTGGTACTAAGATGCCCTCGCTTGTTCGGGTCCTCGCCTAGCGGGGGGAGGGGGGGGGGGAGCGGCTGGCCTCGACACTCGTACGAGGTCAGCAGCACCCGCTCCTCGGGCGCGAATCCGGATCAGCGGAGGCGTTTTCACGCCTGCGGCTGACGGGTGCGTGACCTCATACCGACACTCTTAACCAATCTTTATTAGCCGGAAGGCATCACGCAGTGCATGGACAGTGTCAATGAAAAAAGTGACGGGGAGGCCATCAGGGTGCTCGTAAACAAGAAAGAGATAACTGTGGACGCAAAAGAGGGGCAGGCTGGCGTGATCGTCGGGGAACTGATGGGGCAGGCTGGATACCCAAAGGAGGACTACGATCTGTTCCTCATATCTGGGGGCACAGCAGAGCGGCTTGACCCAGACGGCCCGGTAAGCGTGGAGGACGGCGTAAAGTTCAACGCAGTGCGAAGATCCAACCCGTACGGCTGATGATTCCCTCACAACTGGCGGGGGATCTGGAAGCCGTTGGCCGCGAGCGGAAACTCGTCTACAAGTGCGTCGAGGACGGCGAGCTGATCTATACGGTATTCGTGGACTATCCCATACCATCCGACCGGTATGACGTGCGGACGACAGATCTGGCCGTCTGCAACACAACGGGCTATCCAAAAACGGCGTTCGACATGTTCTACACGCCGGGCAGCACGAGGCTGGCCGGCGGGGCGGCTCCGAAAGGCACATCCTCTTGGCCTCCCCCTCCAGCACTCTTTGAATTCTACTCCCGGAACGTCGCCGGGGAGGGGGGCGCGCCGCGCGCGGGCCCCCACAGCGCCTGGCTGCAGTGGAGCATCCACCCCTACCAGGAGACCCCGTGGGATCCGGCCGTGGACGATCTGGGCACCTTCATGGCGTACGTGGATCAGAGGTTCATGAACGGCGATTGACCTTGTGGCGGATAGTCTTTCCGAGGGGCCTCCACGACGGGCTCGCGCGGCTCTTGGCCGCAACGCACCCGCGCGAGAACGGTTGCTACGTGACGGCCGCCTGGCACGAGTCGGCGCCATCGCACCTGCTGGCGAGGTCGATCATACCGCCCGATGCGGAATCCTGGAACGAGCAGGGCGAGCACAGGCTGGACGCGTCGTCCGCGTACCTGAACCGGGCGATCATGGGGGCGGAGTCGGCCGGCGCCTGCCTGCTTTTCGTGCACACGCACCCGCTCCCGCAGCACTCGCCGCGGTTCAGCCGCGCGGACGAGCTCGCCAACGAGCGGTTCTTCGACGACGTCTCGCCCATGCTGGACGGCAGGCCGCTGGGCAGCATGGTCATGAGCGGCGCGGGGATGACCGACGCCGCGATCCGGCACGAAGGGAAGGACCACGTGCCGGCCAGCATAGACGTGGTCGGGAGGACGCTGGAGCGCCGCTACCTGCGGCCGCCGCCGCCCGCCGCCGCGCCGCGCTCCCGCGCGCACGAGAGGCAGGAGGCGCTGCTCGGCCCCGAGACGCAGGCGCGGCTGGGGGATCTCGCGGTGTCCGTGGCGGGGGTGGGCGGGGTGGGATCGGCGGTGGCCGTCCAGCTCGCGCGGCTCGGCGCGGGCCGCATAATTCTGGTCGACCACGACAGGCTGGAGGAGAGCAACGTGAGCAGGCTCCACGGCTCGAGGCCGGGGGACGTGGGCCGGTCCAAGGCAGAGATCGTCGCGGAGCATCTTGGAACGTTTTCCGACGCCGACGTGCGGGCGGTGCGGGGGGACGTGCGCGATCCCCGCAACCTCTGGACGGTCACGCGATCCGACGTCGTGATGTGCTGCACGGACAACCTGAGGAGCCGCGACTACCTCAACGAGGCGGCGCTCGTATACTACAAGCCGCTGGTGGACGCGGGCTGCCACGTCACCGCGGAGGGCGGGCTGGAGGCGACCATATGCGCGCAGCTCGTCTCGCCGGACACGCCGTGCCTGTGGTGCACGGGGCAGATAGATCCGCGCAGGCTGGGGCACGAGTTCCTTCCGGAAGGGCAGAGGGAGGAAAAGCGCGCCCTCGGGTACTACGAGCCGCGGCAGCCGGCCGTCGTCACGTTCACCACGTGGGCAGCGTGCCTGGCCGTGGACAAGCTCCTCTCGCTGCTGGGCCCGCGCGGGAAGGGGGGCGGCGGGCGCGAGTCCGTCTCGTACGTCGACATCGCCAACGAGTTCTCCCAGCACCGCACGCCGCCCATAAAGGAGGGTTGCATATGCGGCCGGTTGCGCTTCGGCGGCGGGAGCGACGCCCCGGCCCGGGGCGGGCGCCAAGTCCGCGCGGCCGGCGCTCTGGCGCCCTCCCGCGGGCGGGACGGCGTTGCCCTGCCGCGCGAATAGATCCGCCGGGCGGCCCGGGCGGACCGCCCGCGCCGCCTCCCGGGCGGACCGCCCGCGCCGCCTCCCGGCCGGATCTCGCTCCGCGCGCGGCGCGCCCGCGCCCGGATCCGCCCCCGCGCCGCGGGGGGCGCCCCCGGGACCGGAGCGGCGCTGCACGGGCCCGCCAGGATGCGCATCCCCGCGCGGCCGGTACACACTTACCTCCCCCCCCCTCCCGGCGCCCCCCGCGCGCCCGGGCTGCCCCGATCGGCGCGCGCCGCGCGATCGCGGCCGGAGCGGGGATCTTTCGGCGGGCGGGCGCCGCCCCCCGCGCGCCCGGGCTGCCCCGATCGGCGCGCGCCGCGCGATCGCGGCAGGGTTCGGGGCATTTTCGGCGCGCGGCCGCCCCGGTACGGCGCTCCGTCCCGATGCCTGACGCGGGCTGACGCCGCCCGCGCGCGCCCGGCAGATCCGCTGGGGCCGGTCAGGCGGACGCCGCTGCCGGAGCCGGCGCCCGCCCCGCCGCGGAGCCGGGCGGGCGCACCAGCCCGGATGCGGGGTCATCGAAGACGCACCAGTCGGGCCCGGCCCACGGGCCGGGGTCGAACATTTTCCAGTCGCGATTGCGGGCGATCTCGGTGAAGGCCCTGCCCGGGAACATGCCGTTCATGCGGGCGGTGCCCCCGATCGTGACCAGCTCGGAGAACGTCTTGCGCCCCTCCGGCGTGGAGATCTTGTGGTGCGCGTTGCGCTGCGTCACTATGAGGTCGCGTATGGCGAGCTCGGCGGGGTTGTTGTGGGGCGGCATGCCGCGGAATCCCATGAACGTGAGCACGTGCGGCTCGGCGTTGGCGAGGTGCGTCTTCAGCTTGCCGTCGGGGTACGCCGACACGGCGTCGTGGAACTCCTTGGCCAGGTACGTCACGGTGAACGGCGCCAGCGTCTTGATGCCGTGTATCTTGTGGTAGTACCCCTGCATCCAGTCGTGCCTCGCCTCGTCCCCCGGGTCGCCGTCCACGGCGACGGCCTCGCCCTTGGCGAGCAGGTGCCTGCAGCATCTCTGCAGATGCTGGAACCACGCGCGGTACGCCGGCAGCCCGTCGGCCACCACCGCCCTGCGGGACAGCCAGCCGAAGTGCTCCCTCAGGACCGCCGCCCCCCGGGTGGGCGCGAAGTGCACCCACACGGCGTTGCCCACGACGGCCACCCGGGCGCAGCCGGTCTTGCCCAGCACGCCGATCTTGAACCCGGTCTCGTCCATGTGCACGAACATGCTCTCGCTGAACGCCCACTTGATCTCCTCCAGCTGCTTCTTCGACGCGCCCGCCATGGCCCTCCGGGCCTTCGCCACGGCCGCCTCCGAGATGCGGAAGTAGAACGTGGACTCGATAAAGCCGGCGATCCTCGCGTCCGTGCAGCCCATCTCGAACAGCGCCATTATGAGGCCGAGCGCCCTCGGGCCGCACGAGGTGCCCTTCGGAAACGGCGCCTGGGCCTCGTAGTACTTCTCGCACTTGCCGCACCAGCCCGTCTCCACCTCGATCATCGCGGTGACCACGCGCCAGAACTGATCGAAGTCGTTGACCAGCTTTCGCCACCTGTCGAACTTCTCCAGGGGGCCGCAGCACACGGGGCACGTCAGGATCCCGCACTTCATGGTGAACTCGGGCTTGTTGCAGTGCGAGACGCCCTTGTGCCCTTGGGGCGGGCCCATCTTGCGCGGGGCGCCGCCGTCCGGAGCGGGCTTGCCGTCGCTCCCGGCCCCGTCGCTCCCCTTGTAGCCCCGCTCCTTGCGCCAGGCGTTCCGCCGGGGGCCGTACGTGGTGAGGGACGACGAGGGCGCGTTCGGGCCGTCGCACACGGCAAGCCTGACCGCCTGCTCGGCGGCCTTGGCCTTCAGCCCGGAGTTCTCGGCTTCCAGCCCGGCGATCTTTTCCAACGCGGCCGCCAGTTCCTTGCGCAGCAGCGCCTGCTCCGTGGACTTGGCCTTCAGCATCGCGATCTCGGCCGCCCGCTCCGCGGCCTCGGCTTCCAGCCCGGCGATCTTTTCGAGCGAGGCCGCAAGTTCCTTGCGCAGCAGCGCCTGCTCCGTGGACTTGGCCTTCAGCATCGCGATCTCGGCCGCCCGCTCCGCGGCCTCGGCTTCCAGCCCGGCGATCTTTTCCAACGCGGCCGCCAGTTCCTTGCGCAGCAGCGCCACCCCGGATTCCGCCATGCCGGCAGGCCCAAACTCGCCACAATTATACAAATCGACCCTTAGGCCAGCCTAAGCTTGCGCGGCGCGCGGGCCCGCCCGGGCGGCCAAGTCGCGGCGGGAGGGGGGGGGAGGTAAGTGTGTACCGCGGCCGGGCGAGAATATTTACATGAGGCGGAAAGCACCGCGCGCCCGTGAACGGAAGGCCCAGGCTTGGGAGCGCGCGCCGAACCAGCCTGCCGCTGGGTGAGCGGACGGGAGCGGACGGGGCGCCAGCGGTCAAGCTCGGGAGCGCGCGCCGCCCCGCCCCGCCGCCCCGCGTGGAGATCCCCCACGACGCGGACAGGGGGCTCCCGTTGCTGCGGCTGAGCAGCGAGGCCCGCTTGATGGACGATCTCGTCCTGGGCGACCACGTGAAGGAGCGCCTCCAGTACATAGTCGACGAGAACGCAAAGTTGGACGACCTGCGCGCGCTGGGCCTGAAGCCCAAGCGGACGATCCTGTTCTGCGGCCCCCCGGGCACCGGCAAGACGCTCTCGGCCAGGATCATGAGCAGCATGATCGGCTACCGGTTCGCCTACATACTGTTCGACTCGATCGTCTCGTCGCTGCTGGGGGAGACGGCCACCAACATGCGCAAGGTCTTCTCGTTCGTGGAGGAAGGCAGGTACGTCGCGCTTTTCGACGAGTTCGACATAGTGGGCAAGAGCCGGGACGATCCCACAGAGCACGGCGAGATCAAGCGGGTCGTCAACCACTTCATGCAGATGCTCGACACGTACGACGGGGACAGCATCATAATAGCGGCGACCAACCACCCGCATCTGCTGGACGGCGCCGTCTGGAGGCGCTTCGACGAGATCTTGCACTTTGACCTTCCCGGCCCCGGACAGCGGAGGGAGATCCTGGAAAAATACCTGGGCTACGCCAGGCACGACCCCGACTGCGACCTGGAGCGGATGGCGAGGAACACCGGCAAGTACTCGCCTGCCGACCTCGCCCAGATATGCAAGGATGCGATAAGGTTCAGCGTGATCAGGGGGCGCGACACGGTGCTGAACAGCGACATGGAATGGGCTTTTAACGAGCAAAAGAGAAGAAAGCGGGCGATAAGGAAGGGCGCGTAAAACGCCGGGCGCCCGGGGGCCGCCCCGCCGGGACCGGGCCCGCGCATTTTCTCTAGGGCGGGCGCGGCTGGCAGATCCGCGCGCGTTTTCGGGCAGGTGCTGCGCGGGAGCAGATCGGCGGGATGCGGCGCCGGCCGCGCCCCCCGCGACGGCCGCCGCCCGCCCCAGCGTCGGGATGCGCGCCGGAGGTCGCCGGCCGCACAGCATGCTGAATGGCACGCACCCCGCTGGTGACCTCCGCGCGCCCCTGTCGCCCCCATTCCTCGTCCCGCTCCGGGCGCTCCGCCCCTTCCCGCGTTCCCATGCCCCGTGCTTGATCCGCCTGCGGGCCGGGAAGCCAGCCGCCCGCCCTTGCGGCTGGCACGGCCTAAAAACCGCCGCCGGCCGCCTGAAGTTAGTGTGACTTAATTCTCGCACAACACAATACGCGTCAATAAGCAAAGACTATATGTTGCTGCGTTCTACCCCAAATCACGATTCCGCTTTGCAAGAAGCTGCGGGCGCCCCGGGAGCAGCCCGAGGAATCGACATCTCAAATCACGATTCCGCTTTGCAAGAAGCTGCGGGCGCCCCGGGAGCAGCCCGAGGAATCGACATCTCAAATCACGATTCCGCTTTGCAAGAAGCTGCGGGCGCCCCGGGAGCAGCCCGAGGAATCGACATCTCAAATCACGATTCCGCTTTGCAAGAAGCTGCGGGCGCCCCGGGAGCAGCCCGAGGAATCGACATCTCAAATCACAACAAACCCGCGCCTGTTCCGCGGACCGTCCACGCAGTAGTGCTTGTCCTTTGTTTCGTCCCAACGCGAGCTGCACCCGTGCCCGGCGACCATCTTGATGTGGGGCGCATAGGCGAAAAAATCTGAGAACTGCGGCACCACACGTATTGTAGGATCGCCGTCGACTGTGCGGCCTTTGATTTTGTCCGGGTTGGCAAAGTGTGGGAATGCCGATGCGGAACGAAGAACACGCGACTCCCCGCCCGTCCTTTTCCGCAGGCCGGCAGCGAACCTCTCGCAAACCGCCGGTCCGCCGTCGCCGCGATCTCCTAAAAAATACCCGAACCTCTCCAAGCGCACCAGCAGCGTGCGCGCCCCGGCACTGCCGTATTGCGGGTACTTGGAAGTGTGACTTGGCTTGTGTGCGGTGGCTGACACGAGACTGCAGCCTATGCTTCTCATCGCCCCGAACACCACGTCCGCCAAGTCGCGGCATTCCTGCCGGGATATCTGATCATGCGGATGCGCATTCCGCCTCAGTTCGTGGCAGTGCAGCTTGAAGTTCGGCGGCAGGGGCGTGCCTCTGTCCGTAAAGTACTTGCGCGTGATGGAATCGTGCGCGCGCCCAAACTTCGGAATGTCCTCCACCGCTATTATTCCGCCGGCTGTAAACCACTCGCGGTCGAAGTTGCCGCTCGTAAGGTTGGAGACAATTCCACCGTTTCCTGATTCGTCTATGAACAGGCAATACAACGCCCGCCTCGGCCGCGTCGCGAGTCTTAAACTTGGCGCGAGCGCATCGGCGCGGGGCGTCGCCCCGCGTTTGGTCAGGCCGCCGCGCCCTCGGCGCGCGGCGAGCCGGAACGCGCGTCAAAACCAGGCGCCCCTTCCGCGTCCCTCCCTCCCAGCTCTCGTGCTCTGCGGAGCGCCGCGGCGCGGCGGGGCGCGCCGCGGAGGCGCCGGCCGGCCGCTTCCTGCCCCCCGCCGGCCCTCCCGGATGCGCGCCTCCCGATCCCCCCGGCCCGTCCCGCGCGCCGAGGCCGGCCGCGCCCGGCCGCGGCGGGAAAAAACGTATGTTCTTAAGCCCGGCAGGGCGCCGCGCCGCGATGCCGGGCCAGTGCGGGGCGGAGGACCTCCGGCGGTGCTACGAGTCCGAGCCGGCCGACGTGGAGGGGCTGCCGGCCGGGGTGCCCGAGGGGCACGGGAGGATGGGGACGCTGGGCGACCTGGTGGGCGCCGGGTACGCGCCGCTCCCCGCGCGGGAGCAGGTGCGCCGCAACCTCCTGTCCGCGCGGCGCCGCGGCCTCGACGTCTACCGGGGGATAATCGGGTTCGGCGGCGACGTGGTGCCGGCGCTGGACCGCGCGCTGCTGGCCGGCCACGACGTCCTGCTCGTGGGGCAGGTCGGGCAGGCCAAGACGCGCCTCGCCATGACGGTCGCGCGGGAGCTGCTCTCGCCCATGCCGGTGGTGCGAGGCAGCGTGACCAACGACTGCCCGATGGACCTGCCCATGGAAGACCTGGCCGCGCTCATGCGCGGCGACGACCCGCGGGAGGGGGCCCCCGCCGGCCCGCCCGCGTTCCATATAAGCCCCGAGAGCGCCGGGACGATCCGCGAGATGGGGCCGGGGACCCCCGTGGAGTGGAGGGACGGGCTGTCCCGGTACAGGTACGTCCTGGCCACGCCCGACACGTCCGTGAAGGACCTCGTGGGGTACGTCGATGCCATACGGGTGGCGCGGCGGGGGATAGAGGCGCACCGCATAGACTCGTACTCGCCGGGCAAGCTGATGCAGGCCAAGCACGGGGTGCTGTGCATAGACGAGCTCCCGGTGCTGGACCCGCGCAAGCAGGTCTCGCTGCTCTCCGTCCTGCAGGAGGGCACGTTCACGACGGGCCCCTACCCCGTGGCCTTCGAGCCGCGCGCCCTGATATTCGCCACGGCCAACCCCGTCGACTATACCCACTCGGGCAGGGTGATAGAGCCGCTGCTGGACAGGCTGCGCAGCCACGTCCGCACCAGGTACCCCCGCTCCGTCCGGGACGAGATGATGATAATGCTGCAGGAGGCCAGGCTGCCGGCGGGCACGGCGGTGGCCGAGCCCGTCCTGCGCCTGCTGGCCTCCGTGCTGGCCTCCATGAGGGCCAGCGCGCAGGTAGACCAGCAGCGGGGCGTCAGCACCAGGCTGGGCATACACGGGCTGGAGGTGCTGGCCGGCGAGGCGCTGCGCACCAGGCCCGCGCGGGCGGGGGGCCCGCCGCACGGCCCGCCGGCGGTCCCGAGGCCCTCCGACCTGCGCGCGCTGGGCCAGGTGGCCAAGTTCGAGCTGTCCGAGCTTGACGACACGCCGAAGAACCGCGATGCCGTGTTCTGCGGCGCGGTGGACGAGGCCCTGAAAGGCGCGGCCCTGGACCTGCTGGGCGACCCGGGGAGCGGCGTCCTGGCGTCCGTGCGCGCCGAGTTCTCCGGGGCCGGCCCGTTTACCGTGTCGCAGGAGGCCGCGTGGGGGGGCGGCGGGGAGGGCTCGTACGGCGCCCAGGCGGAGCGGTACCCGTCGCTGCTCGGCCTCATAGAGGAGGGGGCGCGCGCGGCGGGGGCGCTGCAGAAGGAGCTGCGCGGCGCGGCCGCCTCGCTCGGGATGGCCAACGCCTCCATGGTGGCCGCCCCCGGGTCCGACGGGCTGCTCTCCGCCGTGGCGGAGATGCTCCTGGAGGCCCTCCGCTGGACGAGGCCCCGCACGCTGGACAGGCGGGACGCGGGATATGCGGCAGCGTGACGGGGCGCGGGGCTTCGAGTACTTTGCGCCCCGCGGCGTGGCCGGCGGCGGGCCCGCGGGAAGGGGCGGCGGCGGCGCAGGGCGGGGCCCGCGCGGGGACGCGGAGGCGGAGGCCGCCGCCCTCGACGCGCTGGCCGCGCAGGCGGTCAAGGAGAGGCCCCCGGGCGACCTGGACGGGATGGAGCGCGCGCTGCGCCGGTCGCTCGGCGCCGGGGCCGCCGGCTCCGGCGGGGGGGCGCCGCCTGGCGGGGGGGCGCCGCCTGGCGGGGGGGCGCCGCCTGGCGGGGGGGCGCCGCCTGGCGGGGGGGCGCCGCCTGGCGGGGGGGCGCCGCCTGGCGGGGGGGACGGGAGGCCCATCGTGGAGATGCTGCGCGCCGCCGGGTACCTGCGCGGCGGCGGCGGCCGCCGGTGGCTGACGCGCCGCGGGTTCCTCGAGGCGGGCGGCCGGCTGCTGCGCGACATGCTGAGGGACGCGGGCCCGCACGGGTCGGGGCCGCACGGGACGCCGCTGGCCGGGCCCGGCGGCGAGCTCGGCGAGGGCACGAGGCCGTACGAGCCGGGGGGCGACGCGTCCGGGATCAGCGCCGCGGCGACCGTCTCCAACTGCATCGCGAGGATCGCGCGGTCGGGGGGCCGCGCGCGGTTCCCGCTGGACGTGGAGCCGGAGGACCTGGAGGAGCACGAGACGCTGCGGGACGCGGCCTCGGCCGCCGTGTACTGCATAGACATGAGCTCGACGATGCGCGTGATGCTGGGCTCCGGGCGGAGCCGCATGGAGGAGGCCAAGAGGGCCCTGTGGGCGCTGTGCGTCATGCACGGGCGGTTCTTCCCGTCCGACTCGGTCCAGGTGGTCGGCTTCGCCTCGCTGGCCATGCGCGCCGACCCGCTCGGCGTGCCGTTCCTCCGCACGTACGGCTCGGGCGACGGCATGTTCCACTACACCAACTACCAGGCGGCGATCAGGCTGGCCGCGCGGCTGCTCGGGAGGGGCCGGGCCGCGGCGGCCGGCGCCAACCGGCGGATAGTGCTGGTCACCGACGGGCAGCCGACCGCCTGCATGGTGGACGGCGAGGCGCAGAGGGCCGACATGGTCTCCGCCAAGCCGTATTCCACGTTCTACGTCCCGGACGCGGCCGCCGCCTCGCGCGTCGGGACGGAACTGGGGCTCTCCCCCGACGGGGACTCGGCCGCCTGCGCGTCGGGGCTCGTGTACCTGTGCTACCGGCACCGGGCCGTGGATCCCAAGATACGGGAGCGGACGGTCGCCGAGGCGCGCAGGTGCGCGCGCGCGGGGATAAGGATCGACACGGTCGTGGTGGGGGGGGAGCCCGAGCTGCTGGAGTTCGCGAGGGGGTTCGAGAGGGAGGCGGGGGGCAGGCTGTACGCGACGGACGGGAGCGGCCTCGGGAGGATCCTGGTGGGGGACTACCTGCGCAACTCCGGCAGGGCGCTGCCGCCGGCGGGCCTCTGAGCGCTCGCCGGGCGCGGCGCCCCGGGCCGGGGGCGGCCGCTCTCGGCGCGGCGCCGCCGCCGGCCCGCCGTCACTCCAGCGGGATCTGGCATATGCCGTCCTTCAGCTCGGTGCCCCTGCCGCACTCGCCGAACGAGGCGGAGTCGGGGATCGCCTCGGCCACCGCCTTCCCCCCAAAGCGCGCGTCGAACCACTCCTTGTACGGGGGCTCCGCATCGTACCTGTCCTGGTAGTACCGCGCGAGGGAGCTCTCCTCCGGGGGCGCGGGCGGGGCTGCCGCGAGGGCGCCCACCACCTCCCGTATGGTGCGGCCAGGGTACGACGCGTCGAACCACTCCTTGAACTCGATCTCCGTCCTGTACAGCTCCACGTATACGGCCGGGTCCACGTCCGGATCCGGGAACTCGGCGAGCACCGCCGCCCGATCGACCAGCCCGCCTCCGCCCGCCTGCGGGGCGCCCACCACCTCTTGTATGGTCATGCCCGGATACGTCGCATCGAACCACTCCCTGAACCCGGCATCCGTCCCGTACAGCTCCGCGTAGATGCCGGGGTCCACGCCCGGATCCGGGAACCCCGGAACGAGCGCCGCCGGATCGCCCTGCCCGACGCCCGCCTGCGGGGCGCCCACCACCTCTTGTATGGTCATGCCGGGGAACGTCGCATCGAACCACTCCCTGAACGGGATCTCGTTCTCGTACCGCTCCACGTATGCGGCCGGATCCACGCCCGGATCCGGGAACCCCGGAACGAGCGCCGCCGGATCGCCCTGCCCGACGCCCGCCTGCGGGGCGCCCACCACCTCTTGTATGGTCATGCCGGGGAACGTCGCATCGAACCACTCCCTGAACGGGATCTCGTTCTCGTACCGCTCCACGTATGCGGCCGGATCCACGCCCGGATCCGGGAACCCCGGAACGAGCGCCGCCGGATCGGCCCCCGCTCCGGCGGGCTCCGCCGGCCCGGCGGCCGCCGGCCCCATGGTGCGGGCGGTGGTGGGGATCGACTGCCTGCTCTCCCCCGCCGCGTTCACCGCGTACACCTTGTACGTGTACGAAGAGTCCCCGTCCAGCCCCCCGTGCAGGTGCGACGTGGCATCCGCCCCGTTCGTGGCTATCGTGGCGTAGGATCCGGGATCCTTCCTGGCCTCCACCCTGTATCCCGTGACCGGAGAACCGCCGTCCGAGGCCGGCGCGCCCCACGTGAGGAGCGCGGTCTCGCGCGCCGTCCGCTCCGCCCTGAGATCCCGCGGCGGGGAGGGCGGCTCCGCGCCGGCGCCGTCCGCGGCCTCCACGCCCCCGTCCTGCGGCTCGGCGGCCCCCGTCCCCGCTTTTCCCGTGGTCGCCCCGGCGGCATCGGATGCGGCCCCCGTCCCCGCCGCGTTTATCGCGTACACCCTGTACTCGTACCCGGTGCCGGGGGATGCGCCAGCATGCGCGTACGCCCTGCGCGCGCTGCCGGTGTCGGCCACGACTACCCCGTACGACCTTTCGCCGGACCTTTTGGCCTCCACCTTGTATCCCGTGACCGGAGAGCCGCCGTCCGAGGCCGGCTCGGCCCACGTCAGGTTGACCGCGGTGGCCGAGGCGGCCTCCGCGGCCAGGCCGATCGGCTTTCCCGGCGGCTTGGCCGCGGCGCCTCCCGAGTCCCTCGTGAGCGTGAACTCGACGACGTCCGATTCGGGGGACGAGCCGGACGGGAACAGCGCCTTGACCGCGTACGCGTGCTCCTTGCCGGTCTTGAGCCCCGTCAGCAGGTGCGACGTGGACCCTGCCCCCGACGTGCTGCCCGCCTTGATTCCTCTGTCTGCTACCATTTCCAGCACCTCGTACCCCCGTATCTTCATCCCGTACGTCTGGGACGGGGGGAACCACTCCAGGCGCGCGCTGGTCGGGGAGACCTCCGCCGCCGCGAGGCGCGTGGGCGCGTCCGTGTGCTCCGGCCGGACGGGGCCCGCCTGGGAGGAGAGCGGGCCGGGGCCCTCCTCGTTCACGGCGGCCACCCTGTACGCGTAGCGGCTGTTCCCGTCAAGCCCCTTGGCCACGTACGAGGTGGCCGGCGCGTCCACCGTCCCGGCGCGCTCGAACTCGCCGCTGTTCCTCCTGGCGTGCACCTCGTACGACCACGGGGACGGCCCGCCGTTGGGGGCGGGGGGTTCCCACGTGACTATGATCGACACGGGGGACAGCGCGGCCGCCTTCGGGGATCTGGGCGCGCCGGGGGCCAGGCGGTCGGGCTTCTTGACCGACTCGGCCGTCGTGGTCGCCCCGGCCTCGGCGGATGCGGGGCTCGTCCCCGCCGGGTTCATCGCGTACACCCTGAACACGTAGGCCTGCCCGGTCTTCAGCCCCGACACCGTGTGCGACGTGGCGGCGCTCCCCGTGTCTTCGACCTTGACCGAGTACTCTTTTCCGGCCTTTTTCTGCTCGATCTTGTAGCCGGTGACCGCGAGGATGCCCTCGGCGTCGGGCGCCTCCCACGCCAGCTTCACCTCCGTCGGCGAGACGTCGCTGGCGGCCAGCGAGCTCGGCGCCGCCGGCGGCTCCCTCTTCAGGGGCTTCGACGAGGCGGTGGGCGTCGCGCTGTCCTCCACCGAGCGCTCGCCCGTTCCGTCCTCGTTTATGGCGTACACCCTGTACGCGTAGGCCGTCCCCGTCTTGAGGTTCCTGTCCTTGTACGTCGTCTTGTTTCCCGTGTCTGCCTGCACCACGGAATAGACGCCCTTCCCCAACTCCTTCCTCTCTATCTTGTACCCCGTGACGGGGCTCCCGCCGTCGTCCTCGGGCGCCTCCCACCTCAGCTCTATCTCGGTGGGCGAGACGTCGGTGGCGGTGAGCAACAGCGGCTCGTCCGGCTCGTCGGCGGAGGCCGGCTGCGCGGGAAACTGGCCGGACGCGGCCGCCAGCGCGAGCGCGAGCACCAAGGCCGCCGCCGTGCAGGATGCCGCCAAGCGGGGCCGCCGCCTGTTTCCGCCGCCCCGCATGTGACGGCCTCGCCGCATCCCCTTATAACATGCGTGGGCTCCCGCTCACTCCACGAATATCGCCGGCCTGAACGGCCTGGCGTGGCGCGCCTTGCACCCGGGATCGGGCGCGTCCGGATCCGACTCGGAGAACGCGGCAACCTCGGCGCCGCCGAACGCGGCCGCCGCCAGGCCGCCCAGCTCCCTTTCGAGCGTCCCCAGCTCGTCGAACCCGCCGGGCGGCGCGCGCCGCATGGCCTCCCTCATGGCCGGCGTCTCGGACAGCACGTCCCGGATGGCCTTCTGCACGAAGCCCGGGTCCCTGCGCAGCCCCGCCGTCAGCGGGTCGGCGGCCAGGGCCTTCATGGCGGCCCCCATGGCGCCCTTCCCGCCCCCCTCCCCGCCCGCCGCGATCTCCAGTATGGCGCGATGCGCCGCGCGCTTCGCGTCGCCGGCCGCGTACACGAGTATCCTCTTGGGGGACCCGATCCCGGCCACCCTGGTTATCCTCGACACGTCCTCTACGGTCCTCCTGAGCAGGCCCTCCGCCTGCGCCGCCGCGGGATCGTCCCAGCCCTCGGGGAACTCGGGCCAGCTGGACAGCGACGCGGCCCCCTCCAGCCCCAGCCTCTCCCACATCTCGTCGGCCGCGTGCGGGGCGAACGGGGAGAGCATGGAGGCCCTGGCCGCCGCCACGCGGCGCAGCACGGGGGCGGTGTCCTCGCCGCTTCTCCCCTTGGCCGCCGCCCGCCTCGCGTGCCACTGCAGGTCGACGTCCAGCGAGAACAGCACGGAGTGGAGCGCCTCGCGGAGCCTCATCCTCTCCACGGCGGCGGCCGCATCCGCCGCGGCGCCGCGCAGCCTGGAGAGGAGCCAGCGGTCCTCGGCTTCGGCGGCCCCGCCGGCCAGCGGCCCGGGCCCCAGGTTCGAGCACCCCGCCAGCATGGCCTCCAGCCTGCCCCCCGCGCCCGCGACCGACTCGGGTGCGAACTCGGCGTCCTGGAGGAGCTCGGCCGACGATATTATCGCCAGCCTAATCGGGTCGGCCCCGTGGCGGCGCACGGCGTCCCTGAGCGGCATCACGTTGCCCATGCTCTTGGACATTTTTTTCCCGCCCATCAGCACAGACCCGTTCACCACTATCTGGCGCGGCCAGCGGCTTTCCGGGAATATCGCCGCGTGGTTCAGCACGAAGAACGACAGGTGGTTGGGCACCAGGTCCCTGCCGGAGTGGCGCGCGTCCACGGGGTAAAAGTGCTCGAACTCCTCCCTCGCCGCGCGCACGGCCGCCGCGTCAGCCCCCGCCGCCGCGGCCGCGGCCGCGTCGCCCGCCGCCGCGCCGCCCAGGAACACGTGGTCCAGGAGCGCCGGGGTGAGGCAGCCCGCGGGGAGGGCTCCCGAGTTGACGAACCTCGCTATCGTATAGTACGCCATGTATATGACCGAGTCCGAGAGGCTCTCCACTATCCAGCCCCCGTCCCACGGCAGCCTCGTCCCCATGCCGCGCTGCCTCGCGCAGGCCCTCTCCCTGAGCCACCCCATCACGTGGTCGAACTCGCCGCGTATCTCGGGCGGCAGCACGCTCATAGAGCCGAGGCACCTCCGCGCCTTTTCCTTCCACGGGCCGTTCGCGTAGTCGAGGAACCACTGGTCCGACAGCACCTTTACCACGCACTCCGAGCCGCACCGGCACCTGACCGGCGCGTTCGTGAGCTCGAGCATCGTCGCGGCACCGGCGGGGCCGGCGCCCAGCGCGGCCTTCGCGGACTCCCTGGCCCCGCGCGCCGCGGCGCCGGCCAGCTCTACCGGGACGGCCCCCCCGGCCGCCATCGTCCCGCCGTAGAACTCGGCGCCGTACACCTCGGCGGTCGCCTTTTCGAGCGCCCCCGCATCCGCCTGGCTGCGCGCCCCGGCCCTCCGGCAGGCCTCCTCAGCGGTGGGGCCCTTGGACTCTATCACCCGGACGGGCCGCAGCTTCATGGCGGCCGCGTCCCCGGCCTCCCGCAGGTCGGCCAGCGCCCGCCAGTCGAACGGGGCGTGCGCCGGCACCGACATCACCAGCCCCGTGCCCGTCCCCGGCTCGACGAACCCGGCCGGCAGCACGGGCACCTTCCTGCCTCCGGCGCCGCCCGCGGCCGGGACCGCAACCCGCGTGCCCACCAGGTCGGCCCCCGCCACGGTCCCCTTCACCTCGACCTTCCTGCCCAAGAACTCCAGCTTGCGTGCGCACTCCGGCGAGACCACCCACTCCTCCCCGTCCACCTCCGCCCTGGCGTATTCCGCCCCTGGGTTGACCCACAGGTTCGTGGCGCCGAACAGCGTCTCGGGGCGCAGCGTCGCGGCCGGCAGGATCTCGCCCCCCTCCCCGGCGAACCTCACCAGGGTGTACTCGGTAAAGTCCGGCTCGACGTCGCCCAGCGTGTCGTGCTGGGAGACGGGGTTCTGGTCGCGCGGGCACCACCCCACGGGATGCGAGCCCTGCACTATGAGGCCCTTGTCGCGCAGCGCCCCCACCTGCCACTCCACGAACCTGGAGTACGCGGGGTCTATCGTGGTGAACTCGCGGCGCCAGTCTATGGAATAGCCCATCTCGACCATCCCCGCCCTTATCTCGCGGTGGAAGTACCGCGCTATGTTCAGCGGCTCCTTGAACTTCTCGATCTCCTCCTCTGGTACGCCGTACGCCCCCCGCAGGCCCCCCATGGTGTCCGGATCGTTCTCCTGCACCCTCCTGGCCATCCCCAGTATGGGCGTCCCCGTGTAGTGGAACCCCATCGGGAACAGGACGTTGAACCCCCTCATCCTGGAGTACCGCGCGTGCACGTCGGCCAGCGTGTACGTCCTCCCGTGCCCCACGTGCTGCGGCGAGTTGGGGTACGGGTACGCCACGGTGATGAATTTTTTCGGCCTCGCGCCGTCCGGGTCCGCCTCGAAGTCGCCCCGCCCGGCCCAGCGCCGGCGCCACTTTTCCTCGACGGCGGCCCAGTCCACGCCCTTCGTCACGGCGCCCCCTCCCCGAACAGGGCCCGCCTGGCGGCGCGCGCCGCCTCGGCCGCGCGCCGCGCGTCCCTGCCGCCGCCGCGCGCGAACGCGCGCGTGCCGCCCCCCGAGCCCCCCAGCACGGCGGCGGCCTCCCGCGCTACGGCGGCCGCATCGCCGGCCGCCTTTTCCCCCACGTGCGCGACCACCATCACGGAGGTGCCCGACTTGAACATGCCGCAGTACGAGGCGCCCGGGTCGCCGCGCACGAGCCTCTTCCCGAACTCGACGTGGAAGTTCTCGCCGTACCGCGCATCGTCCGTAAAGCAGGCCGGCGAGGGGCCGGACGCATCCACCCGTATCCCCAGCACGTCCGCGCGGCTCCCCGCGGGGACCGCCGCCACCATCCCGAGGATCTCGGGGATCTTTTCCCTGTCCCCCTCCCTTTCGGCGGCCCTCCTCCCCGCGCGCCCCGCGGCCGCCTCCTCCTCCGCGGTGCTCCTCCGCGCCGCCTCGCCCCTCGCGGCCGCCGCGGCCGCGCCGGCCCCCGGCCCCGACTCGAACTCCAGCCGGACCACGCCGTCTTGTATCCTCTTGGTCCTCGTTATGCTTATTGACCCTATCCTCCCGGTGCTCGGCACGTGCGTGCCGCCGCAGGCCTCCGCATCCAGGTCGCCGACGGTGACTATCCTGACCCTGCCCACGGGGACCACGCCGCCCTGGTATATCCTGAAGCCGTGCGCGCGCTCGGCCTCGCCCCTCGCGTACGTCCTGGCCTCCACGGGCAGGTCGGCCCGCACCGCCTCGTTGGCGGCCCCCTCTATCTCCCGCACCTGTTCCGCGGACAGCGGGGAGTGGTGGGTGATGTCCAGCCTGGCGTGGTCGGCGTCCTTGAACGCCGAGTGCTGCCACACCCACGACCCCAGCACGCGGCGCGCCGAGGCGTTGAGCACGTGGGTGCTGGTGTGGTTCCTGGAGACGGCCAGCCTCCTGTCCCGGTCCACCTCGCAGCGCACCCGCTCCCCCTCGGCCGGCGGCCTCCCGCCCGCCTCGAGCCGGTGCAGCACCACCCCGCCGTGCTTTGTGACGTCGGCCACCCTCGCCCCGCCTATGGCGCCGCGGTCCGGCTCCTGCCCCCCGCCCCTCGCGTAGAACGACGTCCTGTCCAGCACTATCCCGGCCCCGGCCCCGGCCCCCCGTTCCGGGCCGACCGCCCTGAGCACGGTCGCCTCGAACGACGCGGGATCGCTCCCGTAGAACAGCAGCTCCGTATCCGGGAGGCCCCCCAGCCCGGGGGGCGCCTCCCCGCCTGTCCCCCTGGCGCCCCTCTTCCCGGCCTCGTGCAGGTCGGCCAGCCTGGAATAGAACGAGGCGGGCACCTCTGGAATTACGCCTTCTTCCACGAGGCGCTCCGGGGTTATCCCGTCCGACTCGTACAGCGTGACCAGCCCCGCCGCGTCCGGCGGCCCGCGGAGCTTGGACACTATCCTTTCCACGCGGGACCGCGACTCCCCGTGCCTCCTCCGCTCTATCCCGAGTATCTCCTTGGCGTCGGCCCTCCCCTCCTCCAGCTCCGGGTACGTGCCGCGCAGGTAGTCTATGTGCATGTCCACCAGCTCGTCCAGGTCCAGCCTCATCCCGAGCCTCTCCGCCGCGCCGACCACGCGGCGCAGCATCATCCTGAGGTTGTACCCGCCGCCCACGTTGCTCGGCAGCGCGCCGTCCGATATGGCGAAGACGAGCGTCCTGGTGTGGTCGGCCACCATGTACGCCGCCTCCGCCCGGGCCAGCGCATCCGCGCCCAGGCCGGCCGCCTCCGCCCTGGCCCCCCTCTCCGCGGTTCCCGCGCCCTCCCCGGCGCGGGCCGCCTCCGCCCAGTACCCCGCGAGCTCCCCGCCAGGGGCCGGGGCGCCGGCCAGTTCCGCGAGGCGGGCCGACACCGGGCCGAAGCAGCAGTCGTACGCCGTCGGGGTGCCGGACGTGATCCAGGCCAGGCGCTCCAGCCCCGCGCCCATGTCTATGACCCTCCTGCCCAGCCTCTCGCGCCTCTCCGCGTCCCCGCGGAACTCGGTGAACACGGCGTTGCCCAGCTCCAGCCCCCCCACGAAGTACTCCAGCGAGGGGCCGAAGGAGCCGCCCCCCGCCCAGACGTCCTCCACGAAGGTTATCTCCCCGCCGGGTATCCCGAACCGCCCCGTGAGCATCTCGTAGTCCAGCCTGATGCACTCGTCCTTCCAGTAGCCGCCGCCCTCGCCGGGAACGGCGTGCTGCCCCACCATGCAGAATGAGGAAAAGTGCCTGCCGGTCACCCCGACGTTCTCCAGGTCCTTGAACCGGAGGCAGGTCTGCGGCACCACCAGCGGGTTGGCGGGGAACTCGAACGCGATGCCGGCGCCCGTGACCCGCTGGAAGTCCACTATGCTCGCTATGGTGAAGTGCAGGTCGTCCCTCCACCTGCAGACCACCGGATACCTGGGCACGGACTCGTGCCCGTTCTCCACGAAGAACCCCTCCACCTCCCTCCAGGCCCGCGCGTAGTCGAACCGCTTCGGGGTGGGCGGGTCGCCGATGAAAGAGTACGCCCCCGCCGCGTCGTCGGGGCACAGCTCCCCCTCCTCCCCGCCCGCGGACCAGAAGAACCGGCCGCACCGCGGGCAGCCCTTCCTGGAAAAGCCCTCCTCCCCGAACAGTTCCACCCTGTAGTGCGCGTCCGGCTCCGCCGAGAACTCGGCCAGCAGCCGCCGCTTGTCCATCCGCGGCCCCGCGGCCGCGGGGAATAAAAAGAAAACCGACGCGCTCCGCCGGGCGGGGCGCGCGGCCCTCCCCCGGGCGGGGCCGCCGGCGCGGCGCCCGGGCCCCGCGCGGGCCGGGGGGCATCTCCCCCGCCGCCCCGGGCGGGGCCGATCCGCGGCGGGGGCGCGCCAGAAACGATGATATAATTCCGGGGCGGGGCCCCCGCGTGCCGGTGAAGATATTCAGCGGGGTCGACTACGTGGTGGAGAGATCGGTCAACCGGTTCGCCAAGGACGTCAAGGTGGTCGACGTCAGGATCTCCACCCACGTCCACGGCGACAAGCCGCAGGTGACCGTGCTCGTGCTGTACGAGGGGACGCCCCCCGCCCACGCCGCGGGCCCCGGGCTCGTCTGAGATCAATTAAATACCGCGCGGGGGCGGACGGGCCGTGCTAGGCAGGAGGCCCTCCGGGTTTGTGGCGTTCTATGATTTCGTCTCTGCGCTCAAGGCGGACGGGCCGTGCTAGGCAGGAGGCCCTCCGGGTGGAAGGAGGGCGCCCACGTCTTCTCGACCAGGCCCAACGGCGACTACCGCGACTTCCTGTTCGGCGTGGTCACCGGCGTGGACGGCGGCAAGATAGGGGTGAACGGCATACTCGTGAACCCGGTGGGCCTCAGGAACAAGGTGATGCAGGGCAAGGCCGGCCCCCGCTCGGCCGAGATACTGGCGAACCCGACGCCCACCAACTGCATACACTGCCTGATATACCGCATCGAGCACGACAACTTCACCGAGGTGATGGACGCCGGGAGGGAAAGGGTCGAGCTGATCTCCCCGAGATCGTACGCGGTGCTGGACGGCTGGGTGCGCGAGGAGCTGCCCGAGATGATCAACGGCGTCCTGTCGCTGCCGCAGGGCGACGAGCGCGACGCGGCGAGGCGGGCGCTCAAGCAGAAGATGGACACGCTGCTGGACAAGGACCTGCGGCGCAACCTGTACTCCGTGTGCCGGAGCCTCCGGGTGCTGTCCGGCCAGGAGTAGCGGGGCCGCCGCGGCGCCGGGCGGGATGCCGGGGCCCGAAAAACCCGGATCGGCCGGGGCCCGCAGCCGGGAGGCCGGCCGCGTCAGTCCTTTTCCGTGGCCGCGCTGTCCTTTTTCATGACGGTCTTGACTGAAATGAGGTTGTTGTCCTTGTCGTACCTGTAGATCGACTTGTGGTGCCTTCCTTCCATTTCCACGATCTGATCGCCTTCGTCGTCCCGCTCCATCGCGGCGCAGCACGCGGCGCGCGGTATTTGTTGCTTTTCGCCGCGCCTCCGCGCGCGCTTGCCCCCCCCCCTCGCCGCGCGTTGAGGCTGCCCCGGATGGCCTGCGCGCCGCGCAGTCGGCCGCCGGGCCGCCGCCCGCCGGAAGGGGGGGGGGGAGGGGGGCAGCTGCCCGCCGCCGGCCCGGATCGCCCGCCGCCGCCCCGCGCGCCTGCCGAGGCGGCGCGAGCGGCAGCACCCGCCCCCGCCGCCGTCGCGTCGCCGGGCGGGGTTCGTCCGTGCCACGGATCGCGATGCCCCGGCGGGGACGGGCCCCGCCGCGCCGTCCAGGAGCCGCTTTCGGGCACGGCCGGGCGGCGGACCCGAGTCCGCGCGCCGCCGCGCGCTAGTCTATCCCACAATCGCGCCTACGGCGGCCGCGGCGGGACGGTTTTTCGAACTACCGCGCGCCATAGTTTTATATTGCTCACGGATTGCGCGCCGTACGCATGGAATACGTCTACGCGGCGCTTATGCTCCACAAGCTCAAGAAGGATGTCACCGAGGAAAGCCTTTCCTCGGTCGTAAAGGCGTCCGGCGCCGAAGTCAACGCGGCCCAAGTAAAGTCGCTGGTGGCGGCCCTGGCGGACGTCGACATTGACGAGGCGGTAAAGGCGGCGCCGGTCGCGGCAGCGGCGGCGCCAGCAGCAGCCGCGGCAGCGCCGGAGGGCGGCGCCGCGGAGGAAAAGGCCGAAGAGAAGAAGGACGATTCAAAGTCGGAGGAGCAGGCGATGGAAGGCCTGTCGTCCCTGTTCGGCTAGCGGAATCGCTTTTCCCGCGCCGCGATCATTCCCGCCTGATCTGCCCGCGCCCGCAGCTTGATCGCGTCGCTCCCGATCCCCCCGTCGAGCAGGCGATCATTCCCGCCTGATCTGCCCGCGCCCGCAACCCTGCGCGTCGTGGGCTTTGTGTCCTGCTGCCGTCCTACTCCGCGGCAATCCCCTGCGGCCCGCCACGGCGGGCGCGGCGCGTTTTTCCCGAGTCCTCCCGCCGGCGCGCGCGGGGAGGGGCGGGGGCGCCCCGGCCTATTCAGGTCCCCGCCCGGAGGGGGCGCCCGGCTAGTCCTCGCCGGGGGAATAGCCGGCGGCCGCGGCCGCGAGGCCCCTGGCGCGGGCGCCGGCGGCCGCGATCACCCTTCCGCCGGTCTCCGCGGTCATGAACGCCGACTCGACCGCGAGGGCCTCGGCGCGC
The DNA here is from genome assembly GCA_958295735.1 of uncultured Candidatus Cenarchaeum sp. GTDB lineage: Archaea > Thermoproteota > Nitrososphaeria > Nitrososphaerales > Nitrosopumilaceae > Cenarchaeum. The sequence continues at coordinate 724,007 of OY282369.1, read as the reverse complement.
CGCGCCGCCGCGGCCAGCAGGAGCGCCGCGTTCTCGGGGACGGCGTACGCCGCCTCCACCGACAGGGAGAGCGCCTCGAGGTGGGCCGCGGCCAGCCCCTCGCGCGCGGCCTCCACGTCGACCGCTAGATCCTCCCTGCCGTACCCCTCGCCGTCCTCCAGGGCCGATTCCAGGGATATCCCGGCCTCGACCGGCTTTATGTCGAGCTTTCCGAGCAGCGGGGCCAGCCTCTCGCCCACCGGCTCCCCCTTTTTGACGGGGACCGTATCCTTCGTGATCCAGATGGTCCCCTGGTCTATCTTGGTGGGTATGCCGGCCTCCTTGAACTCCGTGAGCATGGGGCCCGGCGCTATTCCCGTGTTCTTCGCGGGCACCACGACGTCCATGTCCGCGATGTCGCCGGCCCTGGCCGGGAGCATCACCCTGTTCTTGGCCAGCAGGACGTTGAGCTTGAACGGGGACATGTCCGTGAACGCGAGCATGCACTGGCCGGTGAGGCGGCCCATCGCCTTGGCCAGCCCCGGCACGTCCGAGACGGCCGCGAACGCCTTGCCGGCCACGCGGTCCTTCACGCTCACGAACACCACCTCGCCCTTCAGCCTCTTGCGCAGCGGGAGTATCTGCGAGGCCCTCACCTTCTCCATCCTCACCAGGGCCACCACCCTGTACCTCCTCGGGAGCCTCTGCAGCCTCTCGTACATGGCGGCCTTTTGCCCGGGGTACTCGGTCCTGTTCTCGTGCACTACGCCTTCGCCTGCCTGGCGGGCCCGCCCATCGTGGTCTTCACCATCACGCTCCTCACGTTCCTGTCGCCGCTGGGGAGCTTTTTCTCGACGGTCCCGTACACCGCCATCGCGTTGGCGGCGAGGCTGGAGTCGTCCATGGTCTCGTCGCCTATCTTGCACGACAGGGACAGCGACCCCCTCACCCTGATCCTTATGGACGACCTGAACCTGTCCAGGAACGCCCCGATGGGCGCGTTGAACGGGACGGGGGTGGGCATCTTGCCCCTGGGGCCCAGCATCTGGCCCAGCACCTTGCCGACCGCGGGCATCATCTTCGTGTCTGCCAGGAAAAAGTCGTACCTGCTGATGAACTTCCTGGACTCGCGCCTGTTGGCGCCGAGCCTCTGCAGCTCCTCCGCGCTGAGCACCATGTCCGCGCTGGCATCCTTGGCCTTGGCGCCCATGTCCCCCGAGGCCATGACGCAGACGGTGGACGGGGAGGCGGTCTTCGGGAGCTGCACGGTCTCGTTTATCGCGAAGCCCTTCTTCACGTCGATGTCCTTGAAGACGATGATCATCTCCACGGCCTGCTTGAACTTGCGCTTCCTCCCCCCCGACTTTGCCCTGCCTATCATCTCCGCGAGCTCGGACTCGCCAACCGCCATGAGCGTGGCCGCCCGCGCCCCTTTTAAAACCGTACGGCGGCGGGCGGTTGCGGGATCCCGCGCTTTTGGGGCGGCCTGCCCCCGCCGCGGCCCTGCTCTGGGGGCGCCTCGGCCCGGGGCGCGGGCCCGGCCGCCGCGCGGCGGGCCGCTTTTGGAGCGCTCCCGCCCCCGGGCGTTCCGCGGCGAACCAGCGAGTCCTGCGCGCCGCCACCGCAACACGCGGCGGCCCCCCGGACGGCAGGAGGCGTTCCGCGGCGAACCAGCGAGTCCTGCGCGCCGCTCCCGCGCCCGTTGGCGCGGCGGCGCGCGCCCTTCCCTGTGCGGCTCCCGCCCGCGAACCCGCGTGTGGCCGCGTTTGGCCGCACGGCCCGCTCCGACGTGCTGTAGTGGTGCGGAATGTCGGCCTCCGGCGGCGGCCGTACTGCGGTGAACGCCCCCGCGCTAACGGCTAGACGGGGAGGTCCTGCGGGAGGAAAGGCTTGGTTGTGCCCGTTCCGCGGCGCGGACGATCTTCTGCTGGCGGATCGGTGCAAGGCCATGCGTGCCGCCGGACAGGCAACCCGGACAGGCAACCCGGACAGGCAACCCGGACAGGCAACCCGGACAGGCAACCCGGACAGGCAACCCGGACAGGCAACCCGGACAGGCAACCCGGAGACGCCAGCGCGGGCATTCGCGCGCCGGTTGCCAAGCCGGAGTGGAAATCGACGCGCGGGGCGGCTAGAGAAGGCCGTGCCGCTCCGCGGCGGAAACGCCGGTGTGCGGACGGCGAAACAGCATGGTGGGCGACGGCCACGGGCGCGGCCGGACGCGATCCTTGTGGTAATCAATTTTGGGTTTGGGCGCCCGTTTTGCCGCACAACACACCCGTTTTGCCGCACCGCAATGTTAAAACAAACCCCGCAAGGGGGGGCCGTCCGTGAAGATCGTGCCTAGCGAGCGATTGAGGCGCATTCCTCCCACGCGCGGCGCTGATTACGCCGCTTGTGGGCAGAACGCCCTAGGCATCTATGCGGAGCCACGCCGGTCACTAGCAGCGCTCCCCGTCGGGGGGGGGGGGGGGAGAAAGCGTAGATGGGCTCGCAAGCGTCTGTCGATCCCGACCCCGAAAGATGCCCGATAATCTGCAATCCGTATTCAGAACCCGACAAGCACTGGGACATTGATCAGAACGGAAGGGCCGTTGCCAACATCATTAGCGGCAGGCGAGAATCGTCGCCGGGGTTGGTCATGGTCCCGGGCGACAGGCCCCCGAACCTTGATAGCGACAACACGCACGAGAGGATAAACCGAACGCGCCGCTTGGTGTCGCAGTGGCGGAAAGGCGGCTGGCGCGGGGCCACGAGTGCGACAAAGACCCTTCTCGCACACTGGTGCGACGGGGAAGAGCAGCGCCCGTACTGGGCCCAACTGGAGGCCATCGAGACGCTCGTTTGGGCGTTCGAGGTCGCCCCCGAGACAGACGAGGGACGCGAGATCATGGAAGATGTGGCTAAATTCAACGCCGTCCACAGCAACGGCATCCCCAGATTGGCATCAAAGATGGCTACGGGGACTGGCAAGACCGTCGTTATGGCCATGATAATAGCGTGGCAGGCATGCAACGCTGGCGTTGATCCGGACAGGTACGCGTCGCAGTTCGTGGTGATCTCTCCGACCACGACCATACGCGAGCGCCTTGCGGAGCTTGACCCCGGCACTGGCGCCAACGTGTACGATCGGATGGCGCTGTTGCCCCCCATGATGAAAAGCCGCGTAAAAGTGGCTACCGTAGAGATCAGAACGTACCAGGCATTCCAAAAAAGAAATGTGCTGAGCCGGCTTGGTGCTAGAGCGCTAGAAAGGCGCGTCTTGGTCGGATCCAAGACCGACGTCCCAGAAGAAGACACGTCCGCCATGCTCGGGCGCGTGCTGGGCGGCATGATCGACTTTTCGTCCCCGTTCGTGGTTATCAACGACGAGGCGCACCACTGCTACAAGCCGGGAACGGCGCGGCGCCGCGGCGTGAGCAATGAGGATCATGAAAGAGCCGCTCTTTGGTTCAAGGCAATCTTGGGAATGAAGAACGGGGGGAACGGACTGCTGCGCGTGCACGACCTGTCGGCCACGCCTCGGTTCATAGAGCGTGGTGATGCCAGCACCGATTCCCTGTTTCCGTGGACAGTCTCAGACTTTCCGCTGACTGATGCCATAGAGTCGGGGCTGGTAAAGATACCACGTGTCCCGGTCAGCGGGGGCATGATGACTGGAGACATGTGCCGCAATGTGTTCGACAACACTCCTGACTCGGAGCGCAATCTTGACGTGGATGCGTTGCCGTCTTCTGTCGATGATCCCCTCCGCGCGCTGTATCGCAGCTATGCGAGCGTTTTCGAGGAATGGAGTGGGGCAGGGTGGGAAATACCTCCCGTTTTCATAATTGTAGCCAACACCATAGAGAACGCAGAGGCGCTCGCAGCGCACGTAGCAGGTCACGAAGTGGCAGGCTCGTGGGTTCCCGGCAAGTTTGATTTACTGTCAAACGATCCGAACCATCCGCCTCGGACCATAGTGGTGCACAGCGATTTGAAGGAAGACGACATCCCAGACAAGGTCACAGATTTGGTACGAGACGATTCCGTCTTCACGAGTGTCAGCAACCCGAGCAACAAGAGAACCGCACTGCGCAGGATCCTCGACACCGTTGGCAAAATAGGCCGTCCGGGAAGGGGAGTACGATGCGTGGTGTCCGTCTCAATGCTCACGGAGGGCTGGGATGCCAAGAACGTCACACACGTTTTCGGATTCCGCAAGTTCGGCACGCAGCTCCTCTGCGAGCAGGTAGCCGGCAGAGCGTTGCGGCGCCAAGACACGGAGTCCGGTGGCTGGTACGAGACACCGTCGTATGCGGAGATATTCGGCGTCCCGTTTGACTACATGCTTAACATAGACAACCCGGCGCCTCCGGCTCCTCCCGGCATCCCGGTGACGGCAGATCCGTCGCCGGATCCCGGCCTTGCTATCGAGTTTCCCATGGTCAGCAGGTACGATTGGGTTCGATCGGCAGACGCGGAAGTAAGCCTGAATGAGTCCAAGGTGGAAAGGTACGATGTGAAGAGCGAGATGCTTGAGGGGACAACGGGAAAGTCGGGACGCATAGTTCCGTCCGAGTACGACGATCCCGACAGCGTCGCCACGTTTCTGGCGGGTGCGGTAGTCAAAAAACTCACAAGCGGGATGGATGCTGACAGGGTCTCGTTGTACTACCAGCTTGTTCCGATCGTGCACAGGTGGCTGGACCTGGCCACGCCGAACATCGGCTCCGAAATAGCATGGCTGTGTGCTGGTTCCAACACGGACAAAGTGGCGGAGAAGATACGACTAGCATGCGACGTCAGAGTGCCCGACAGCCGAGAAGCAGTCGTGCCGCGCCCAAGGGTGGATCTGGTGGAAAGCACCTTGGACAAACCGTATGTGACTACCGTGCCAGACGCCGAACGCGTCTGCGCGGATCAGGCCAAATGCTCCCACACCAAAGCCGCATTCCACAGTGGGCTGGAGGCCCGCGTGGCCAAGAATCTGGACGCACATCCTAGAGTGACTGCATGGGTGAGGAACCACCCAAAGATAGGATGGACCATCCCATACTATTACGAGTATGGGTGGAGGATGTACCAGCCGGACTTTGTGGCTCGGCTAAAAGCGAGAGGGCGGAGCATATTTTGTCTGGTAGAGGCCAAGGGGGTAGATGACGATGCGTCGAGGGCAAAAGCGCATTTTGCGGATAAGTTATGGATCCCGGCGATAAACGCAGAGCGCACCTACGGCGAGTGGGCGTTCGTGCAAGTCGGGCACGAGGACGAAGTAATTTCTGCGCTGGACGACGTGATCGGGAGTTGCAACGAACGTTGAAAAAAAATACATGGGCCGGAGGTGAATGACGTTTGCCGCAACGAAAGTCCAAGCGCGACGTTAAAGTGTATGATCACCTCGGCAAAAAACGGCTCAGCATTCCCACTGAACAGACAGAAAGGGATGTAGATTTGGAAGGGAGAGAGTACGCAGCAAACATGAGGCCTGTGGGGGCGAAAGAGCCGCGACTGCAATGGGATCGTCGATGCGACACGCAAGGCAAAGAACACGCGCATGCGCTGCACATACGGGAAAAATTCAGTCCGCAAGAGATGATCACGATGCTTTCAAAGCAGAAGGCCCAGACGAAGATATTTGACGACTTTAACGGGTTTGAGCCGGGCTCCAAGTATCAGTACTACAACCACAAGTCACGAGGGAAATGGCAGAACAGGATGATACGCGGCGACTCGGCCAGGGTCATGGCCACGCTTGGTGCGTTTGAAAGCTATCGGGGTGATGTGCAGACTATTTTTTTCGATCCGCCGTACGTAGTAAATCCAACTAATAAGGAATGGAAAAATCAATACTTTTTTAAGTACGACGTTTGGACCCTAGCACGGTCAACACGATGAATGCCGACGAATCTTCGATACCAACAGGCGACAAATTCCTGGCCGGCACGTCCTCGAATCGCCTGAAAAAGATGCAAAAGGCGGAGAAGGATCCCAAAGCCGCGGTCAGGCTGATAGCGTACAACCTGCGCAAGGACGGCATGACTATACAGCAGATAGCGGACTCGCTCAAAAGATCGTACTCGACCGTCCGCAACTGGCTCGTGCGCGCCGTCCAGTCGGGAGTCGACGGCCGGCACAGCATCCCCCAGAAAGGCGCGCCGAACAAGCTCAGCCCGGGGCAGCAGGGGCAGCTGCACGCGGACCTGGTGGCGGGCCCGCGCGCCTGCGGGTTCGAGTCGGGGGCGTGGACGGTGCCGCTGCTCATGCGGCACGTCAAGAAAAAGTTCGGCGTGGCGTACGCCCGCTCCAGCATGTACGTCGTCCTGCACAGGCTGGGCTTTTCGTGCAGGAAGCCCAGGCCGAAGCACCCGAAATCGGCCTCGACCCGCCAGAAAAACGCGTTCAAAAAAAAAGTTGAGGCCGTGGCCGCCGCGAACCCGGACCACAAGAAGTTCGCGATAGACGGGGCGTGGTTCATCGCCGGCTGGAACATCCAATACGCGTGGTACCTCAAGGGCCTGCCCATCTCGTGCCCGATCAGCCTGTCGCGCGAAAGGGTCTACATGCTGGGCGCCCTGCACAGCGGCGGTTTCGACTCCGAGTTCTACGGAAAGATGGACACCGCCGCGATCATAGACATGCTGAGCTACCTGCACAAGCGCTACGGCAAGTCGATCGTGGTCCTCGACAACGCCAGTTACCACAAATCCGCGGGGGTCAAGAAGTTCGTCGACTCGCTCGGCGGGGACATGATCCTCATGTACCTGCCCCCCTACACGCCGGAACTCAACCCCGTGGAGGGGCAGTGGAAGATGTTCCGGAAAGCGACCGCGAACATGCTGCATGACAGCGCGGGCGCGATGGAAAAGTCGATGCTGGCCATGCTGCGCAAGGGCGAGGTCAAGATCGCCAAAATGAGTTCTTATTTGTCTTAGGCGGCGCGTTGCCGCCTCCGGCTTTTTTTTTTGGCGATCTGCGGGCGCGCCGGTCGGGGATTTCCCGCCTGTGGCGTTGCGGGCCCGCTGGCATTCGCGGTGCTGGCAGCGCTGATATCTAAACGTCATGCTTAAAGGGCCGCAGATCTGTTAGTCCGTAAGTAGTTAGATTTACTACGGAATAAGGTTCAACAGCAACTACGCTCCATCCATGCAAGGCGTGAAAAGATCCAAAGTTACAGACAAGCAGATGCTGACCAAAGATCCCACCACATGCGAGGCGTTTTGTGACACGTGGGAAAGGGGACTTGACAGCTATTTGGATGCGATTCTGCGCCGCCTAAACATAATGAGAGATCTTCTCAACGCTACCGGAAGCATATTCGTCCAGATCGGATCAGCAAACGTGCATAAGATGGCGCTACTCTTAGACGAGGTATTCGGTCACGACAATGCAGTGACCACGATCATGTTCAAGAAATCGGGTGGGACATCGAGTTCGACCATGCCGGAAGGCTCGGATTTTCTGCTCTGGTACGCTAAGGACAAGAATCATGTCAAGCATCATCAACTCTACGAACCTCTAACTCGCCAGGAACTAGTAAAATCGAAGATGAGTTATATCATGCTTGAAGAACCAAACAAAAATTCGCGCCTGCTCACTCCCGAAGAAAAACACGACACCCGAAAAATCCCAGACGGATGTAGGCTTTTTTATAGAGACCGGCTTGAATCGCAAGGTGAGCATTCGTCAAGACGCGAAGACTATGTTTGGAAAGGAACTACTTACAAATGCTCACCGGGGAGACACTGGAGCATCGGAATAACCGAAATGGACAAATTGGCCAAAATGAACAGGCTGATCAGTTCTGGCGGTGGCTCTCTGAGTTGGAAGAAATACGAGATCGAGATTCCCGGCAAAAGAATAAGCAACCAATGGGCATCAATGTCTCGCCCCCAAACACTTCGCTATGCCGTTCAAACCAGCGAACTGGTCGTAGAGAGATGCATACTCATGACTAGTGATCCGGGTGATCTGGTGCTTGATCCAACGGGAGGTTCTGGTGCCAGCGCAGTAGCGGCAGAACGGCATGGCCGGCGCTGGGTTGTCATAGATTCGTCGCCTGTTGCGATTGCTACGATGCGTCACTATCTTGCCGCTCAAACATACGAATGGTACCTGCTTCAAGACAGCAAAGTCGGCGTTGCTAGGGAGAAGGAACTTGGAGGCAAGCCGTTGAATTCCAGAGGAAAATTCACCAACGATCCTGCCTTTGGGTTCGTATATGCCAGGTGTCCTGATGTGTCGGCTGGCACATTAACCCGCGAGCAAGCCGCCCCCCCGATTCTCATCGTAGACAAACCAGAAAAGCTTCCCGGCGTGAAGCGCGTCACTGGACCGTTCACCGTAGAATCGGAGACCATCTCGTATACCCTCTCGCTGGTCAATCCAGATGAATACGAGCAGTTCTCGGGACGCATAATGGATGCGTTGATGAAGAACGGAATAGACACACAGTCGGGAGATGAATGTATCCGCGTTGCCGACATAATGCCAATGCCTGCAGGCAGGGGCTACACGCATGTGGGAAAAATGGGTGGCGCCGACGTGGCTCTGCTGATTGCACCTGAATTCCGGGCTGTTGACAACCGCATGATCCAAGAAGCAAGCCAAGGTGCACGTCGTAACAATCTGAACACACTGATCGCAGTTGCGTTCGAATTCCAGCCACTCGCGGACAATCCCCCTAAAGAATTTGAGGTGAGAAAAGTGGTAATAAACAGGGCACTCATGCAAAAGGAACTAGATAAGTCACAAATTGACCGAGCGTTAGTCATGATTGCGGATCCACGCATCAAGGTCAGCCGAGAATCTGGCAATCTCTGGTCGGTCGAAGTTGATGGATACAACGCGTACGATCCAATCTCCGGCAATGTGCTGCGTGGAGAAAGTAGCGACGTGGACTGTTGGATGATAGACACTGACTATGATCGCGAATCGTTCTATGCCCGCATGGTGCACATTCCAAACACAGTGCCCCAGTGGGCAAAGAGTCAGATGGATGCGATCAGGACGATGCTCGGACGTGATTTAGATCAAGATCAGTGGAATGCGTTCACGTCTTTGAAATCTGTTCCGTTCACAAGCAAGACAGGTAGGATCGCTGTCAAGATAATAACCACCACTGGGGATGAGATGCTTAAAGAGATCGATCTGGCGAAATCAAAAACTGCGTGATGCGCAGCTAACTCGAAAGCAACAAAATCAGTCGTAGAAACAACCGAGAATTCTGAGAGGCGGACATCTATCAGGTTCTCAAGCGGGCGTCCTTGCGCCTCTGTATTCGGCTGATCTGTTGACAAAGCTAGCCAACTGGGTGATTTTTGATCAACATCGGCAGTTTCCAGACGTAACTTTTGAGCGTACAGCGTGGGTTGCGGCGGCTGGTCCGCCGCGCTGCATGCACCAGGCCGCCATGTTGCGGGTCTGAACTGTGCACTCCGCGGCATTCTGCCACGCGCGAAGCGGCAGCCGACCAGCGGCCTCCGCGGGAGCGCCTCAGGATGCCCAGCGCGCGGCGGGGCCCGCCCCCGCCCTGCAAGACGCCGCGATCACCGCGGCCGCGACCGCGGCGGCCAGCGCCGCCGCCGCGAGGGGGCCGAACTCGGGGACGACGGCGCCTCCGGCGACGTCCACCAGGACGAGATCGGTGAACGCGGGCCGCTGGCCCTGCACCAGCGTGATCCTGTACGTGCCGTCCTGCTCCCACGACTTTCCGGCCACGCGCTCCCTGACCTCGAACCCGCCGTCGCGGGGATCGGCCCCGATGGCGTAGCTGGCGATCGTCCCGCCGCCGGGCGCCCTCACCTTGACGCCGATGGGGATGTGGGCCCTGTCCGTGGTGCCGGCCACCACCACCGTGTCCGTGCCGCCCCTGCGCTCCACGAAGGCGCTCTCGACCAGCACCCACCGGTCGACCAGCACCCTCACCTCGTCAAAGTCGCCCTCGATGGCAGGGGCCGCGAGGCCCTCGAACTCCTGGACCGCCAGGGCCTTCCCGCCCCTGACCGTGAAGGACAGCGCGTCGGCGCCCCCCGTGGCGCCTTCCTGCAAGACCTCCGCCGCATACGTCCCGTCCGCCCCCCACCCGGAGCCGTCCCCGCCGGCCGCCACCCTGGCCGTGAACCGGCCGTCGTTCCCGGGAACTGCGACGGCGGCGCCGGCCTCCTCGCCGCCGGGCGAGGTCACCGAGACCGCGACGGCGCCGCCGGCCGGATCCGCCCTGCCCGCCACCACGAGCGTCTCCTCGCCGCCGACCCTCGCGGCCGCCACCGCCTCGACCATGTTCCACCCGTACCCGATGGCGGCGATCCTGCCCCCTTCCCCCTCTATCCCGCCGTCGTCCGCGGCGCCCGGCCCCGGAGCGGCCCTGCCCCCGGCCACTTCCACCGCGATGCGGTCCGGCGGCCCCGTCCCCAGGTGCCCCTGCGAGACGGCCACCCCGTACGTCCCGTCCTCCGCCCAGTCCTCGCCGCCCACTATGATGCGCGCGGCGAAGCGGCCGTCCGAGCCTGGCCCGACGTTCTCGTCAACTACCACGGCGCCCCCGGGCGCCCTGACCACCACGGCCACCTCCTCGGCGGGCCTGTCCGTTATTCCCTCCACCACTATGTGGTCGGGCCGGCCCTCGAAACTCTCCACGTAGGCCCTCTCCGCGAGGCTCCACGCAAAGTCCACCAGCCTGAGATCCTCGTATATGCTGGCCCCCTCCGGCGGTTCCGCGCCGCCGTATTCCGGGGTGGGCACCGCCCTTCCCCCCGCCATCAGCACGGGAAAGCCGTCCGCGTACGGCGGCGCGCCGCCCTGCCTGAGCACCACCGCGTACGCCCCGTCGAGCCCCCACGCCTCCCCCTCCAGCGGGATCCTCGCCTCGATGCCGCCGTCCAGATCCGGCATCACGGTCCCCCCGAACGCCGGCGCGCCGCCGCCCGGCGGGGAGGCCTCCACGCTGACGGGCTCCTGCGGCCTGTCGGTGGTCCCCCTCACTATGAGGGTCTCGGCGCCGCCCAGGCGCGCCACCGAGACGCCCTCCACCACGTTCCACCTCGTCCCCAGGTTGATCGCCCCGACCTCGGCCGCCGCGCCGGGCCCCAGGTCCACCCTGCCGCCCGCAACGTCCACCAGGAACGGGTCGGAGTGCCCGCCGGCCTGCACGGTGATCACGTACGCCCCGTCCCGCTGCCACCCCCCGCCGTCCACGTACACGACGGCCTCGAAGGGGCCGGCATCCGGGCCAGCCGAGTGCGGCCCGGCCACCCTCTCCCCGCCGGGGCCCGCGACGGAGACGGAGGCGCCGCCTTCCGGGGCGGAGCCCCGCACCAGCACGGCATCCCTCCCCTCCGCGCGCCTCACGGCCACCTCTTCTATCACCTTCCACTCCTCGTCGATCAGCCTGGCGTCCGCGAGCGAGGCCGGCAGGCCGGCGGGCAGGGGCCTCCCGGCCATCCCCGGCACGGGCACGGCCTCCCCCCCGGCCATCCTTATCCCCACGCGGTCGGCCCGCGCGGGATCGCCCTCCTGCCTCAGCACCACGCCGTACGTGCCGTCGAGGCTCCACGCGATCCCGCCGGCGTCTATCCTGGCGTCCAGCCTGCCGTCGGGCCCCGGCTTCGCCGAGTATTCTAGGGCCTCGCCGCCGCCAGGCGGGTTCACGGTCACCGAGACCGGCCCGTCCGCGCTCCCTAGTATCACTATCGCCTCGCCGCCCCACATCTTGCCGGCGACCAGCGCCTCCACCATGGTCCACCTCTCGGCCACCACCGTCTCGCCCGGCCGCGCCTCCCCGTCGGCGAACGCCGCCGGCGCCGCGCAGGCTACCGCCAGCGCGGCCGCGGCGATCGCCGCCGCCGTCCACCGTCCCTGGAGCCCCGCCGGGCCGTCTCCGCGCAACGGCCCGCGGCGGGGCGGTTCGTATTTATGTATTGGACCGGCGGCCGCGCGCGAGGCCGCGGGCGAGGCCGCGCCCCCGCCGGCCGCGGGCGCGAAAACGCCCCGATCCGGATCCGCGCCGGGCGGAGGGGGGCGGCCGGACCGCGTTGAAAATCGTTAATACCCTCGGGCGGCGGCTCCATCCGTGCACAAGCCGGACGATCTCGACAAGAGGCTCCTGCGCGAGCTCGCCACGGACGGCTCCGTGTCCGTCCCCCGCCTGTCCGAGAAGCTCGGGACGAACACGTCGGTGCTGTACAGCAGGATCAAGCGGATGGTGAAGAGGCGCCTGATCAAAAAGTTCACCATAGTCGTGGACGAGTCGATGCTCGGCATAGGGGTGATGGCCGCGGTGGGGATCAACCGCGATCCCAAGATGAAGGAGTCGATCCACCGCGCGCTCATGGGGGCGGACGAGGTCGTCTCGATCTCGGAGGTCACGGGCAGGTTCGACATCATGATCCGCGTGGCGGCGGCCGACCTGGACGAGCTGCACTCCGTGGTCATAAAGAAGATAGGCAGGATAGACGGCATACAGAGCACCGAGACGTTCGTGGAGCTGCAAAAGACCGACAAGGATCCCGCGTACCTCGCGGGCTGCCCGCCGGCCTAGGCGAACTTTTCGTCCCACTTGCCCTCGTCGATCTCCGCGGTGATCTCCTTGGGCGTCTTTCCCTCCACCTTGAGCCCGAGGGGCAGGCACGTGCCGACCACCACCTTGGCCGCCGCCTTGGCGGACGAGGTGTACAGCGAGTCGATCTTGGCGCCGGCCACCTTCACCACCGAGTCCATGCCGATCTCCCCGGCCCACTCGGTGCCCGATGCGCCCGACCCCTTCTGGATGCCGGCCTCCTTGAGGAGGAGCGCCGCGGCCGAAGGGATCCCCACCTCGATCTCCCAGGCCTTCGTGCCCGGATCCACGGCCACCGTGACGGGCACCTTCATGCCGTCAAAGTCGGCAGTCTTCTCGTTGATCGCCGCTATGACCTCCATTATGTTGACGCCCAGCGGCCCCAGCGCGGGGCCCAGCGGCGGGCCGGCCGATGCCTTGCCGCCCGTCACCAGCGCCGCGATCTTTTGTGGCTCGCCCATGCGGGGCGGCCCGGCGGCGAAAATTTAACCCTTGCTCCCGGCGCGCTTTCGGCCGCGCCGGCGGCTCCCGCGCGGGCGCGGCGGCCCGTCCGGCGGCCCGGCCTCCCGGCGCGCGGCGGCCCGTCCGGCGGCCCGGCCTCCCGGCGCGCGGCGGCCCGTCCGGCGGCCCGGCCTCCCGGCGCGCGGCGGCCCGTCCGGCGGCCCGGCCTCCCGGCGCGCGGCGGCCCGTCCGGCGGCCCGGCCTCCCGGCGCGCGGCGGCCCGTCCGGCGGCCCGGCCTCCCGGCGCGCGGCGGCCCGCATCGGGGATTCCCTGCCAGGGGGCGGGGGCCGTCCGCCCGGGCAGGGCCCGCGCATCGCACCGCGCGCGGCCGCCGGGGGAGAGCCGGCGGCCCGGGGCCCCGCCGATCCCGCGGGGGCGTCGCTTTCGGCACGCGCCGCCGGCCGGCCCCGCGGGCCGCGCGGGGAAGCCTGCAGGGCGCCTCCTCCCCGATCGCGCATCCGCCGGCCGGCCCCGGCGTACCGCGCAACCCGCGCCGCCGGCAGGATGCCGCCCCGGCGTAACGCGCAACCCGCGCCGCCGGCAGGATGCCGCCCCGGCGTAACGCGCAACCCGCGCCGCCGGAAGGCCGCGCCGCCGGCAGGATGCCGCCCCGGCGTAACGCGCAACCCGCGCCGCCGGCAGGATGCCGCCCCGGCGTAACGCGCAACCCGCGCCGCCGCCCTGCCGAACTGCGAGCAACCCGCGCCGCCGGAAGGCCGCGCCGCCGGCAGGATGCCGCCCCGGCGTAACGCGCAACCCGCGCCGCCGCCCTGCCGAACTGCGAGCAACCCGCGCCGCCGCCCTGCCGAACTGCGAGCAACCCGCGCCGCCGCCCTGCCGAACTGCGAGCAACCAGCGCCGCGGGACGAGCCGCCGGCCGTGGCTACTTTGAGGCCTTGAGGTAGTTGGCGTCCACCGTGACCGGAAGCTGGTACGACGCGTCCAGGAGCACGACCGTCGCCTCCTCCTTCCCGTGGTCTATGCGGGTTATGGTGGCCTTCATGCCCTTGAAGGGGCCGCCCGAGATCTCGACGGTCTGGTCCTTTTCCAGCGAGGTGACTGCCGACTTTTTGATCAGGTAGCCCTCGATGTCCTTGAACGCGAGCTCGCCGCGCAGCTGGCCCCTGACGTGCCTGATGTCGTCGATGGCCTGGTACGCGGCGCTCGGGTCGGTGGCCTCCACCACCACGTAGCCCCTCAGGTTGTCCACCAGCAGGACGGCCTGTATGCCCGCCTTGCCCACGCGGGACTTGGCCTCCAAGGCGTTCATCACTACCTTCTCCTGGCCGCCCGTGGTCCTCACCGCGAATAGGTGGGATCCCGCCCCGGCCGACGACAGCTCAGTTACCAAACGTAGCCACCGAGAACACGAACTGAATTATAAACCCGATCGTTCCGACGCCGCATATGCCGAGCAGCACCAGCCTCAGGTGCTGCACGTAGTCCTCCTTGTCCGACTTTTTCGCCATCTTCATGGTGTTCACCATGTTCTTCACGGTCTGCCGTGGGTTCACGGCCGTGATTCATATGGCGCCAATATATCCCTTGTCCGGTCGGCCATGGATCTTTTGGTAGCGCACGGCGGCGATCCGGCGGGCTCGCGCATGGCCGCGTCCCTGGCCGCGGGCATGGGGGAGGCGGGCGCCGCGCCCGGCGGCCGCGGCTCCCTGCGCAGGGGGGACGGCTTCGACCTGCTGGTGATCGACACGCCGGCCGTCTCGGCCGACTGGCTGGCCGACGAGGAGGGGTACGGCGGGTACGGCGGGTTCGTGTTCCTCTCCAGGCACTCTGCCGCGTCCGGGATCCCGGCGCTGACCTGCCACAGCACGGGCAACGTCGGCCCCGCCTCCCTGGGGGGCCGCGAGGGCGAGGTGGCCGTGCCGTACCCCGCGCTGCAAAAGTCGTTCATGCGCATGCTGTGGGAGCGCAGGGGGGAGTTTCCGGGGTTCGAGGTGACCATAGAGGCGACGCACCACGGGCCCACGGCGCTCGACAGGCCCGTGGCGTTCGTGGAGGTGGGCACCACGGAAAGGGAGTGGCGCGACGACGCGCTGTGCGGCTCGGTGGCGGGGCTGGCCCGCGAGGCGGTGGCGGAGGCGGCCGCCGGCCCCTCCCCCAGGTTCGGGATCTGCTTCGGGGGCCCCCACTATTCCAAGAAGTTCACCGACGAGGCGGCGCGCGGGGAGTTCGCCCTGGGCACGGTGGTCCCGAAGCGCGCGCTGGCGCTCCTGGACGAGGGGTTGCTCTCGCACATACTGGAGCGCAACGCGGGGGCCTCGGCCGCGCTGGTCGACGACAAGGGACTCGGCGCGCGCAGGCGCGAGGTGCTCGGCCTCTTGGAGGGGACCGGGCTGGAGGTGATCCGCCTGTGAGCGGGAAGGGGGGGCCGCCGGGCCGCCGCGGCGGCCGCGCGGCCGAGCGCGTGTACGCCGCGCTGTGCGCCGTGCCCCCGGGCCGCGTCACCACGTACGGCGAGCTGGCCAGGGCGGCCGGCATGGCCGGGGGCCAGCGCGCCGTGGGCCGCATGATGCGGGACAACCCGTACCCGGGGATCGTCCCGTGCCACCGCGTCGTGATGTCGGACGGGCGCGTGGGCGGGTACGCGCACGGGACGCCCCGCAAGGAGGCCATGCTGGCGGGCGAGGGCGTGGAGGTGCGCGGCGGCCGCGTGGTGGACTTTGCCCGCGGGCGGTTCCTTCCCCTCGGCGGCTAGGCGCCCGCCCTTTCCCCCGCCGGACCTACCGCGAAACGGGCCTCCCCCAAGCCGCCCTTTCCGCATGCCGCCCCGCGTCGATCGGCGCCCGGCGCGGGCCGCCCTTTCCGCTTGTCGTCCAAGTCAAAGTCGTCCTCCAACTCCAGGCGTCGATCGGCGCCCGGCGCGGGCCGCCCTTTCCGCCCCGCGGCTAGGCGCCTGCCGCCTTGGCCCTGGCCGCCTTGGCCTCGGCCATCAGCTGGATCAGGTGCGCCTTGTTGCGCACCGTGTTCCCGCCCACCCTCTTGTACAGCCCCCAGAACTCGCGGTTCGTTATGTCCTTCCTGTCCTTGGCCACCTTGAGCAGGTGCCTGAGCGCGCGGACCTTCCTGACGTACGCGCGCTTCCTCACCGTGCGGGCCCCCGCCTTCCCCTGCTTGGCCCCCGCCTTGGCGCCCCTCTTGGATCTCTGCAGCCTCTTGCGGTGCGCCCTGCCGCGCGAGGTCCCCACTATCGGCTTGACGGTTATCCTCTCTCCCGCGATGAGGCCCCTGATGTCGTTCCTCGTTATGGCGTCGGAGATCTCGTCGAGGTGCTCGGAATCGAACCTTATCCTGTGCACTCCGGCCCCGGTTATACGGGACACCAGCCGCTTCTTGGCCCTCAGGTTAACTACCAGGCGCCTTCACCCTCGCGTTGAACACCCTGAACTTGCGCCCGATGGCCTCGCCCACTATCTCCTTCCTCTTCCTGGTCCCGACGCTGTGGCCTATCCTCACGCCGTCCCTCGCGGGATCCAGGCCGTCGAGCCCCTTCACGTTGTGCACCAGGTTGTCCGTGTACCCCGACGGGTGGAGGTGCCTGCCCTCCTTCGGGCCGCCGTACCCTATCTTCACGAGGCCGGGCCTCCCGCGGCTCTTCTGCTTCCTCTGGTGGTTGTCGACGCCCTTGGGCTTCCTCCACGCCGGCTTTATCCTCTTGTACCGCCAGCTCTCCTGGCGGACGAACTTCGGCCTCCGGGCCGCCGCCTCGTTCCTGGCCTTCAAGGCCTCCCTGTTTGCCGGCACGGCCCCGATCTTGGAATTTGGGATAAATAGGTATCTTTCGGCGCCTCGTACACACTTACCTCCCCCCCCCTCCCGCCGCGACTTGGCCGCCCGGGCGGGCCCGCGCGCCGCGCAAGCTTAGGCTGGCCTAAGGGTCGATTTGTATAATTGTGGCGAGTTTGGGCCTGCCGGCATGGCGGAATCCGGGGTGGCGCTGCTGCGCAAGGAACTGGCGGCCGCGTTGGAAAAGATCGCCGGGCTGGAAGCCGAGGCCGCGGAGCGGGCGGCCGAGATCGCGATGCTGAAGGCCAAGTCCACGGAGCAGGCGCTGCTGCGCAAGGAACTTGCGGCCTCGCTCGAAAAGATCGCCGGGCTGGAAGCCGAGGCCGCGGAGCGGGCGGCCGAGATCGCGATGCTGAAGGCCAAGTCCACGGAGCAGGCGCTGCTGCGCAAGGAACTGGCGGCCGCGTTGGAAAAGATCGCCGGGCTGGAAGCCGAGAACGCCGGGCTGAAGGCCAAGGCCGCCGAGCAGGCGGTCAGGCTTGCCGTGTGCGACGGCCCGAACGCGCCCTCGTCGTCCCTCACCACGTACGGCCCCCGGCGGAACGCCTGGCGCAAGGAGCGGGGCTACAAGGGGAGCGACGGGGCCGGGAGCGACGGCAAGCCCGCTCCGGACGGCGGCGCCCCGCGCAAGATGGGCCCGCCCCAAGGGCACAAGGGCGTCTCGCACTGCAACAAGCCCGAGTTCACCATGAAGTGCGGGATCCTGACGTGCCCCGTGTGCTGCGGCCCCCTGGAGAAGTTCGACAGGTGGCGAAAGCTGGTCAACGACTTCGATCAGTTCTGGCGCGTGGTCACCGCGATGATCGAGGTGGAGACGGGCTGGTGCGGCAAGTGCGAGAAGTACTACGAGGCCCAGGCGCCGTTTCCGAAGGGCACCTCGTGCGGCCCGAGGGCGCTCGGCCTCATAATGGCGCTGTTCGAGATGGGCTGCACGGACGCGAGGATCGCCGGCTTTATCGAGTCCACGTTCTACTTCCGCATCTCGGAGGCGGCCGTGGCGAAGGCCCGGAGGGCCATGGCGGGCGCGTCGAAGAAGCAGCTGGAGGAGATCAAGTGGGCGTTCAGCGAGAGCATGTTCGTGCACATGGACGAGACCGGGTTCAAGATCGGCGTGCTGGGCAAGACCGGCTACGTCTGGGTGGCCGTCGTGGGCAACGCCGTGTGGGTGCACTTCGCGCCCACCCGGGGGGCGGCGGTCCTGAGGGAGCACTTCGGCTGGCTGTCCCGCAGGGCGGTGGTGGCCGACGGGCTGCCGGCGTACCGCGCGTGGTTCCAGCATCTGCAGAGATGCTGCAGGCACCTGCTCGCCAAGGGCGAGGCCGTCGCCGTGGACGGCGACCCGGGGGACGAGGCGAGGCACGACTGGATGCAGGGGTACTACCACAAGATACACGGCATCAAGACGCTGGCGCCGTTCACCGTGACGTACCTGGCCAAGGAGTTCCACGACGCCGTGTCGGCGTACCCCGACGGCAAGCTGAAGACGCACCTCGCCAACGCCGAGCCGCACGTGCTCACGTTCATGGGATTCCGCGGCATGCCGCCCCACAACAACCCCGCCGAGCTCGCCATACGCGACCTCATAGTGACGCAGCGCAATGCGCACCACAAGATCTCCACGCCGGAGGGGCGCAAGACGTTCTCCGAGCTGGTCACGATCGGGGGCACCGCCCGCATGAACGGCATGTTCCCGGGCAGGGCCTTCACCGAGATCGCCCGCAATCGCGACTGGAAAATGTTCGACCCCGGCCCGTGGGCCGGGCCCGACTGGTGCGTCTTCGATGACCCCGCATCCGGGCTGGTGCGCCCGCCCGGCTCCGCGGCGGGGCGGGCGCCGGCTCCGGCAGCGGCGTCCGCCTGACCGGCCCCAGCGGATCTGCCGGGCGCGCGCGGGCGGCGTCAGCCCGCGTCAGGCATCGGGACGGAGCGCCGTACCGGGGCGGCCGCGCGCCGAAAATGCCCCGAACCCTGCCGCGATCGCGCGGCGCGCGCCGATCGGGGCAGCCCGGGCGCGCGGGGGGCGGCGCCCGCCCGCCGAAGGATCCCCGCTCCGGCCGCGATCGCGCGGCGCGCGCCGATCGGGGCAGCCCGGGCGCGCGGGGGGCGCCGGGAGGGGGGGGGGGGGAGGTAAGTGTGTACGGCGCCTCCGGGGGCGCCGCATCGGGGAGGCGCCGCGCCCCGCATCCGGCCGCGCGCCGGCCCGGGCGGCGCCGCGCCGCACTGCCCGCCGCCGCATCCGCGCGGCTTTCGGCGGCAGGCGCGTGAAAACGCCGAATGCGCCTCGGGCCCCGCGACCTCCGCATTGAACGGCGTGCGGAGGAAGGCGCGGGCGGCGCGGGCGGCGCCGGAAAGGCGAAGCGCGCGGGGGGCGGCCGGGAAGGCCGTGCTGCCCGTGGCGCGCGTGGCGTGCGGCACCGAGTTCCGCGTGCCGGCGAAGAGGCAGCCCGGCCGCCCGCGCCTGTTCCGCGGCTTGGGGGAATGCAAGCGCGGGAGGCGCGCCAAGGCGCGCACCGTGCGCCAGACGGATGCCGAGTTCCGCGAGCGCGAGCGCGAGAACCATGCGCGGTACCTCGGAGCCGGAGACCATGAAGCTGCGCCGCTACCGCGTGCGGAGGAAACACCGCGACGATCCCGAGCACCGCAGGCGGGTAAAGGCGTAGGTGCGCCGGTACCGGCAGGCCAAAAAGAAAAAGTGACGGCTGGCGTCCGGGGCGGCGGGACGCCGCCGCCGCGGGGGTGCCGGGCACGAGGTCTCGCACTCGCTAGTCGCAGGCGCGAAAACCGCTTCGTTGATCCGGATTCGCGCCCGGGGAGCGGTGGTTGCTGACCTAGTACGGTGCCGGCGGGCCAAAAGGAAAAAGCGGCGGCCGGCCGGCCGGCTGCGCGGGCGGGGAGGGGCGGCCCGCTGATCCGCGGCTCCGGGCCGCGCGCCCGCCAGCCGCGGGCGGGGGCACTCCCGATCCGGATCCGCGCCTCGGAGGGGCATGCCTGTTCTTGCGCAACGGGCGCGCGGATCCCCGCTGGCGCGGATCCGGATCGGCGAAAACGCTTCCGCGCTCGCCGCAGCCGGGCATGCGGCCCCCCGCGGTCCCGGCCGCACACGAGTTATTACGCCGGGAATAGATCCGTCCGCCATGAGCGACGAGTACAGCCTGCCGTATCTCGAGCAAGCGGTCGAAGAAATGAGAGAACAGCTGGGGGAGCTGGCATCCGCGGTGGGGGCGATATCGGACAGCCTGGACGAGAAGGCGGGCGGGCTGGAGGACGCGAAGGAGCAGATCTCCGACCTGAAGGAGGAGGTGGCGGGCGGGCTGGAGGACGCGAAGGAGCAGATCTCCGACCTGAAGGAGGAGGTGGCGGGCGGGCTGGAGGACGCGAAGGAGCAGATCTCCGACCTGAAGGAGGAGGTGGCGGGCGGGCTGGAGGACGCGAAGGAGCAGATCTCCGACCTGAAGGAGGAGGTGGCGGGCGGGCTGGAGGACGCGAAGGAGCAGATCTCCGACCTGAAGGAGGAGGTGGCGGGCGGGCTGGATGCGACGGACCGGATCTCCGACCTAGAGTGGAGGATAAGCGAGGAAAAGGGCGACGTGGAGTACCGGCTGGGCGAAGTCGAAGAGGCCGTGGGCGGGATGCGGGAACCCGGCCAGAGCAATACTCCCCTGGCGGCATGGTTGCCGGCGCGCGACGGTGCCGCGGAAAGGGGAAAGACGGATGCCGATCCTGCCGCGCGGGGCGAGGCGCCGGCACGGGGCCAGCTGCCCGCCGGCCACGGGAGCGAAAACCGTCCCGCCGACCCGGATCCACGCCTGTAGGGCGGGGGCCGCTGACCCCGCGCGCGCGGGGCCGGATGCCGGCCGGCCGCAGGAGCGAAAGCGCTTCCGCCGACCCGGATCCGCGCCTGCAGGGCGGGGGCCGCCGGCCCCGCGCCGATCCCCGCACGGGGTCACGCGCCCGTCGGTCACGGGCGTGAAAACGACCCCGTTGATCCGCATTCGCGCCTGCAGGGCGGGGGCCGCCGGCCCCGCGCCGATCCCTGTGTAGACTTACGTCCAAACCGAAACCACGCCTAGCGGCAACAATCCGCTCCGCGATCCCACGCTTAGATCACAATGGACGTAAGTCTACACCGATCCCTCTGGCAAATGCTTAAATCAAAGAGGTCCCCACGCCCCGCATGGATGCCAAGACCGCCGCGCTCGCGGCGCTCGCGTTCGCGGCCATATTCGCGCTGGCGGCCCCCTCGCTTGACCATGCGGCGGCCTCGCCCCCCGAGGATCGGGATGCGGCCGTGGACGGCGAGGCGCACGGGGGCGGATCGGACGGCGGCACGTGCCCGTTCAAGGACAGGAAGACGGCGTCGTACCAGGCCGTGCCGGGCGCCTGACCCGCAACCCCGCCCCGTTTTCTTGAAAAGAGATAATAAGGAATTTCCGGCCGGCTTGACTTGCTTATGTCTACGGCTGGCGGGGCGGGGCGGACGGCGGCGGGACGCGCTTGAGCGAGAGCAGCATGGCGTGCAGCGGGCGGCTCGCGGCGCAGCTGCGCGAGTTCGGGATAGCGCCGGGCGCGGTGCGCAGGAACCTGCCGCCGGAGGAGCTCACGCGGCTCGCCGTGGAGGCCGGCGAGGGGGTGGTGGCCAGCACCGGCTCCCTTTCCGTGAGGACGGGCAGGTACACGGGACGCTCCCCGGACGACCGCTACATAGTGTACGACGACATGACCCACGGCACGGTGGACTGGGGGAAGATAAACCGCCGGTTCCCCGCGGGGCGGTTCGACAGGATGTTCGAAAAGATGCGCAGGTTCGTGTCCGGAAGGACGCTGTACGTCTGCGACGGGTTCGTCGGGGCGGACCCGGAGGCGCGGCTTCCCGTGCGGATCATAAACGACCGCGCGTGGCAGTCGCTGTTCGCCAAGCAGATGTTCATACGCCCGTCCGAGGACGAGCTCGAGGCGCACGAGCCCGAGTTCACCGTGATGTGCATCAACGGCTTCGAGGCCGTGCCCGAGGAGGACGGCACCAACTCGGCCGCCTTCATACTGATTGACCTGAGCCGGAAGGTGGTGCTGATAGGCGGCACCAGCTACGCCGGCGAGGTGAAAAAGTCGCTGTTCAGCGTCATGAACTACGTCATGCCGCCCCGCGGCGTCTTTCCCATGCACTGCTCGGCGAACATCGGCAGGAACGGCGACACGGCGCTGTTCTTCGGGCTGTCGGGCACCGGAAAGACCTCGCTCTCGGCCGACCCCGACAGGATGCTCATAGGGGACGACGAGCACGGCTGGTCCGAGAGGGGCTCGTTCAACTTCGAGGGCGGCTGCTACGCCAAGTGCATCAACCTGAGCAGGGAGGCCGAGCCGCAGATATGGGGGGCGATCCGGCCGGGGGCGGTGCTGGAGAACGTCGCGGTGGACGCCCGGACGCTCAGGCCGGACTTTGCGGACGGCAGCATAACGGAGAACACGCGGGCCGCGTACCCGCTCGGCCACATACCGGGGGCCGCCGCGCCCAGCATCGGGACGCACCCCCGCACGATAGTGTTCCTGACGGCCGACGCCCTCGGGGTCCTGCCGCCGGTCTCGCGCCTCACCCGGGAGGGGGCCATGTACCACTTCATGTCCGGGTACACCAGCAAGCTGGCCGGCACCGAGAGGGGGATAAAGGAGCCGAGGGCCGTCTTCTCGGAGTGCTTCGCGGCCCCGTTCATGCCCAGGCCCGCGTCGGTGTACGCGGGGCTGCTCGGCAGGCGCATAGCCGAGCACAACACCGTGGTGTACCTGGTCAACACGGGGTGGTCCGGGGGCCCGTACGGGGTGGGCAGGCGCATAAGCATAGGGCACAGCAGGGCGATGGTCACGGACATACTCTCGGGGCGGCTGGACATAGTCCGGTACAGGCACGATGCCCTGTTCAACCTGGACGTGCCCGAGGAGTGCCCCGGCGTGCCCCGCAGCGTGCTGGACCCGCGCGGCACCTGGCAGGAAAAGGACTCGTACGACCTGTCCGCCAGGAAGCTGGCGCACATGTTCGCGGACAACTTCAAAAAGTTCCCGGACGCCCCGCCCGAGGTCAGGGCGGCGGGCCCGGCCGCCTGACGGGGCGCCGGGGCCCGGCCGCCCTCCCCGCCGCGGCGCCGGCCGCCAGCGCCGCGGCCGAGACGGCGCCGACCGCCAGCGCCGCCCTCGCGGGGATGCCGTGGCCGTCCTCCCAGCCGGCCGCCCAGCCGGCCGCGCCCTCCCGCGCCCCGCGCACCTCGACCTCGCCGAACGCCGCGGCGGCGCCGCCCTCCCCGAGGCGTATCTCCGCCTCCACCCAGTACGTCCCGTTGCGGGCCACCTCGACCGAGGCCGGCTCGCCGGGCCTGGCCGCCGCCGCGTACGCGCGCCCCGTCTCGGAGTCGGTGGCGGTGATCCTGGCGTACCTCCAGCCGCCGGGGCCCTCCACGGCGAACGACACGCGGCCCCCCTCCTCCGACGCGAGCACGGTCCCCTCGGCGATCCTGAAAATGGCCGGCACCGAGTAGCGCGAGGCCCCGTCGCGGGCGGTCACCATGCCCTCCCCCGTTCCGGGGGCGGCCGGCGCATCCGGCGCGAGCCGCGCCGAGACGTCCACGGCCCACGAGCCGTTCCCCGCGTCCCTTACCTCGTGCGATGCCAGCACGCCGTCCGGCGCGTCGACCTCCACGCGCGGGGGCCCGCCCCCGCCCGCCCCCGCCCGCCCCCGCACCGCCTCGAGCAGCAGCCCGGCCGAGTCCTCGGGGCCCGCCGGGGACAGGTCGAACGACACGTGGGACGGGGACGGCGCCAGCGAGGCCCCGAGGGCCGCGGTGACGTTCAGCCGCCCCGCGCCCGCCGCCCCGAGGCCGGCGCCGGACGGATCCGCCGTGGAGACCAGGATGGATCTCACCTCCTCGGGCCGCAGCCACGGGCTCCTCTCCAGCAGCAGCGCGGCGGCGCCGGCCACGTGCGGGGCGGCGAAGCTGGTGCCGCTGGTGAAGTTGTACCCTCCCCCCGCCTGCGTCGTGTTGATGAAGGCGCCGGGCGCGGCGAGGTCGGGCTTGACGTAGAACGGGGAGACGGGGCCCCTGGAGCTGAACTGCGCGACGGCATCGGGGTCGTGCAGGACCAGCAGCGTCCCTTCCAGCCCCTCCCCGCCGCGCCCGGCCAGCATCCCCGCGATCTCCCTGCCGTCCTCCCCCGACATGGACACGGTGGGTATCCTGGGGGAGTAGCCCTCGGGGGAGAACTCGTGGACGAGCTCGCCCAGGTACGGGCCGTCCCCGCTGTTGTACACGACCAGCGCGGCGGCCCCCGCATCCGCCGCGTTGCGCTCCTTGTCCGAAAAGTACACCGGCCCGCCCCCCGCGCCCCCGCCGCGCTCGGCCAGCAGTATGCTGCCCGCGTACCCGCCCCCCTCCAGGTCCGCCTCCGTCGCGTGGCCCCCCTCCGCCACGGGGCCGCTGACCGGCCCGCCGGGGACCGGGGCGTCCAGCATCGGCAGCGCCTGGTAGTGCCTGCCGCCCGCCTCCAGGGTGGCCACCGCGCTGGTCTCGAGGTCGTTGTGCGTGGCCGCCACTGTTATCGCCATCCGGTTTATGCCGGGGCTGCCTATCGATCCCGGGGCGGGCCCGTCGTTGCCGGCCGCGGCCACCACCACCGCCCCGGCCGCGGCGGCCTCGCTCACCGCCGCGTCTATGGCCGAGTTGCTGCGGTTGACCCCCAGGCTTATGTTGATCACGTCGGCCCCGTCCAGGACGGCGCGCCTTATGGCCTCGACTATGAGATCCGAGGAGACGGACTCGCCGTGGTCCGAGACCCTGTACGAGACTATCCGCGCGTCCGGGGCCACCCCGCGCAGCGCGCCGCCCGCCGCCGCGACCCCCGCCACCCCGGTCCCGTGCCCGTCCGTGTCGTTCCCGCTCCCGCCGCCGAACAGGTCGTGGGCCGCCTCCACCCTGGAGCCGCCGCCCGCCGCGAAGTCCGGATGCGAGCCGTCCACGCCCGTGTCTATCACGGCTATCACCACCCCCTTCCCGGTGGGCTGCCCCTCCCCGCCGGCCCCCACGTACGGGACGCTGCGGTCGACGGCGGCGGCGAGCGGCGGGCCGCCCGCATCGCCGCGCATCTCCGCGGGGGGCGCGGCCAGCGCGAGCAGCAGCGCCGCGGGCGGCAGCAGGACGAGCGCCGCCGCCGCCGCCCCCGCCCGCCGCCGCCGCGCCCGCACGCCCCCTGCGCGGAGCGGCGGCTAAAAACTCATTCTGCGCGCCCGCCGCGCGCGCTTGCCTCCCCCTTCCCCCCGCCGCATTCCCGGACCGCCCCGGCGCGCCGGAACGCCCCGAGTCCGGCCGCGATCGCGCGGGCCGGCCGCCGTGGGACGCGGCGGGAGGGGGGGGGGGGGCAGCGCGCGCCGCCCGGCGCGGACTCGCCCAAGCCGAAGCCGCGCCCGGCAGCGGCGGACCGCCCCCCGATCCCGCGCCCGGATCGCGGCGGACCCGAGCCCGCGCGCCGCCCGGCGCGGACTCACGTCCACTTGCCGGCCGCGCCCGAAAGCTGCCGCCGGCCGGCGCCGCGCGGCCCGCCCCCGCCAAGCCGGCGCCGCATCGCGCCCGATCCAGTACGTCCTAGGTGTAGGTTTTGGGCGCAGGCTCGCGCCGCCCGCGGCAAACACAGTATAGCGCCGTCAAAAAGTCTCTGCAAATTTGAAAAGTGTAGACTTGCGTCCAAACCGGAACCACGCCTAGCAACGGCAAGCCACCTCATGATCTCACGCCCAGATCACGATGGACGTAAGTCTACACATAGATGCGTAGGTAACAAACAAAATGCTACAATCTGGCAACCCACGGGACGGCGGGGTCAATGATGGCTACAAAAAGGGCCGAGCGTCATGACGGGCGTTTAGCTGACATCGGATGATGAAAGCCGTGACGCTGAGACCCTGCCGTCCCCTCCAACTGATTTCTTAATAAATCTTGGTAGTTCTGGCAGGTGTGGACTCACGCCCACTTGCCGGCCGCGCCCGAAAGCTGCCGCCGGCCGGCGCCGCGGGGCCCGCCCCCGACAAGGCGGCGCGGCATCGCGCCCGATCCGCCGCCGGGACGGGCCCCGCCCGGGGCCGTGCCGGCATCCGGGGCGGATGCTGCCGCCCGCGCTATCCCGGCGCGCGCGCGGCGGCATCGCGCGGGCCGCTGCCGGCGGTCAGGCGGCTACCGCCGCCGGGGCCCTCGGCGGCCAGGTGGCGGGATGCGCGAACATGTCCCATTCCGGGTCGGCGCGGAGGGCCTTCAGCGCGGCCGACGGCCAGATTCCTAGGCGCCCGCGCGTCTGGAACACGGTGCACGTTATGGGGAGGCGGCGCATGCCGGCCGCGCTCCTCAGCTGGCGCCGCGACCTCTTTTCCCTGGCCGGCCCCTCGCGTGCCGCCTGCTCGACGCGGCTGTTGTGGCAGGGCATGCCGGGATGCCCCAAGAACGTGAACATGCAGGGCAGCGCGTTGACGAGGGCGGTGCGCATCGCGTGCTCCCCGCCGTACCCTCCCGCGATCTCCAGCACCTGCTTCTCCAGCTCCCGGATGGCGGCCTCGCCCGCCGTGTCGATGCGGGAGATCCTCCGGTACGTGTAGCGGAGCCGCAGGCACAGCAGCAGGTGCAGCTCCCCGCGCTCCCCGCCCGCGGAGCGGATCGCGAAGCTCTCGGCGCGCCGCAGCAGGCGGGTGAGGCAGATCTGCCTCACGTCTATCCCGTTGTGCCCCGAGTACCCGTCGGTCACCATCGGCTTGCCCTTCACCTCGGGAAAGTACAGGCCCGGCACGGCCGCCGCCCTGCTGCCCGGGAACCCCACGCGCACCGCATCCCTGCAGCAGACCAGCCACGCGTACCCCCGCTTTCCGCGCACCTTGGAGGGGGTCTCGTCGGCCTGCCCGCATCCGCCGCTGTCCCGGACGTGATCCGCGACGCGCCGGTCTCCCGGCTCCGGCAGGTTGGCGGCGGCCTCGTGGGCGCTGATGGCGGCGGTCTGCGCCATCCTGACGCCGTACAGCTCCTCCACGAGCTCGGCGACGGACGCGTACGGCATGGCTTTCGCGATGCAGGCGACCGCGGACCCGAGTAGCCCTGCTCCCATGTGGGTGCCCGGAATCGACTCCGACTTTGCCGTGCTGATCCTGCAGCACCTCGCGCACCAGGCCCGCCCGGCCGAGATGCGGGAGACCCCGATCTTCCCGGCGCCGTCCAGCTCGACGTATTGTTTGTTGCGGGGCCGCTCCGCGTGCAGATGCTCGGCCAACCCGCAGTACCCGCACGCCAAAAGGGGGCAGTAGCGCGCCTCCTCCGACTTGCGCGAGTGCGACACCCCCTTGTGCCCGACGGGCGGGCCCATCTTCTTTCTCGGCTTGCGATCGCCGTCGTGCGCGCCGTGGTCTCTGCGGAACTTGGCCCTGTCGGCGTTGTGCCTTTCCGCATCGGGCTTGTTGTAACTGTCGCACGAGTTGATCCGCTTCTCGGCCTTTTTCAGCTTCGCGGCCAGCTCGCCGCACCCCGCGCAGGCGGCGCCCTTCTCCGCCCGGCCGGCTTGGCGGCGGGGGCGGGGGCGGCCGGCTTGGCGGCGGCGTTCCTCTCCGCCACGGCCGCATCGCGGCCGCCGCCTCCGCCCCGCCCCGCCGCCGCGTTCTCCGCCTTGTTGCCCAGCGCCGCCGCCAACTCGGCCCTGAGGCGATCGTTTTCGCCCTGCAGCCTGTCAAGTTCCAGCCTGTTCTCGGCGCAGCCGGCGTGCTGCGCCTCCACGGCCCCGAGGCGGCCGATTTCGCCACGCGTTTCGGCCGACTCCAGCCGCCTGTCCTCGGCGAGTTCCGCGCGTTTTGCCTCCAGGGCCGCCAAGCGGCGGGTCACCGCCACCAGCTCCCTCCGCACCAGCACCGTTTGAGTCGGGCATGTCTAGTGTTACGCGCGTGCGGGCCTCAAGCGCGCGTGCTGACAACCGTCGACAAGGTGGCGAAACAATGCTGGCCCGCAGCGCGCCCCGCGGCCCTCCGGCAGGGCGGAATGCCCGCTTTCCGGCAGCCCCGCGCCTGCCGGCGCACTGCTCGCCTGCGTGGCGGCCCCCCGTCAGGCGCGGCCGGCAAGTGGACGTGAGTCCACACGCCGCCCGGTACACACTTACCTCCCCCCCCCCTCCCGGCGCCCCCCGCGCGCCCGGGCTGCCCCGATCGGCGCGCGCCGCGCGATCGCGGCCGGAGCGGGGATCCTTCGGCGGGCGGGCGCCGCCCCCCGCGCGCCCGGGCTGCCCCGATCGGCGCGCGCCGCGCGATCGCGGCAGGGTTCGGGGCATTTTCGGCGCGCGGCCGCCCCGGTACGGCGCTCCGTCCCGATGCCTGACGCGGGCTGACGCCGCCCGCGCGCGCCCGGCAGATCCGCTGGGGCCGGTCAGGCGGACGCCGCTGCCGGAGCCGGCGCCCGCCCCGCCGCGGAGCCGGGCGGGCGCACCAGCCCGGATGCGGGGTCATCGAAGACGCACCAGTCGGGCCCGGCCCACGGGCCGGGGTCGAACATTTTCCAGTCGCGATTGCGGGCGATCTCGGTGAAGGCCCTGCCCGGGAACATGCCGTTCATGCGGGCGGTGCCCCCGATCGTGACCAGCTCGGAGAACGTCTTGCGCCCCTCCGGCGTGGAGATCTTGTGGTGCGCATTGCGCTGCGTCACTATGAGGTCGCGTATGGCGAGCTCGGCGGGGTTGTTGTGGGGCGGCATGCCGCGGAATCCCATGAACGTGAGCACGTGCGGCTCGGCGTTGGCGAGGTGCGTCTTCAGCTTGCCGTCGGGGTACGCCGACACGGCGTCGTGGAACTCCTTGGCCAGGTACGTCACGGTGAACGGCGCCAGCGTCTTGATGCCGTGTATCTTGTGGTAGTACCCCTGCATCCAGTCGTGCCTCGCCTCGTCCCCCGGGTCGCCGTCCACGGCGACGGCCTCGCCCTTGGCGAGCAGGTGCCTGCAGCATCTCTGCAGATGCTGGAACCACGCGCGGTACGCCGGCAGCCCGTCGGCCACCACCGCCCTGCGGGACAGCCAGCCGAAGTGCTCCCTCAGGACCGCCGCCCCCCGGGTGGGCGCGAAGTGCACCCACACGGCGTTGCCCACGACGGCCACCCAGACGTAGCCGGTCTTGCCCAGCACGCCGATCTTGAACCCGGTCTCGTCCATGTGCACGAACATGCTCTCGCGGAACGCCCACTTGATGTCCTCCAGCTGCTTCTTTGACGCGCCCGCCATGGCCCTCCTGGCCTTCGCCACGGCCGCCTCCGAGATGCGGAAGTAGAACGTGGACTCGATAAAGCCGGCGATCCTCGCGTCCGTGCAGCCCATCTCGAACAGCGCCATTATGAGGCCGAGCGCCCTCGGGCCGCACGAGGTGCCCTTCGGAAACGGCGCCTGGGCCTCGTAGTACTTCTCGCACTTGCCGCACCAGCCCGTCTCCACCTCGATCATCGCGGTGACCACGCGCCAGAACTGATCGAAGTCGTTGACCAGCTTTCGCCACCTGTCGAACTTCTCCAGGGGGCCGCAGCACACGGGGCACGTCAGGATCCCGCACTTCATGGTGAACTCGGGCTTGTTGCAGTGCGAGACGCCCTTGTGCCCTTGGGGCGGGCCCATCTTGCGCGGGGCGCCGCCGTCCGGAGCGGGCTTGCCGTCGGATCCGGCCCCGTCGCTCCCCTTGTAGCCCCGCTCCTTGCGCCAGGCGTTCCGCCGGGGGCCGTACGTGGTGAGGGACGACGAGGGCGCGTTCGGGCCGTCGCACACGGCAAGCCTGACCGCCTGCTCGGCGGCCTTGGCCTTCAGCCCGGAGTTCTCGGCTTCCAGCCCGGCGATCTTTTCCAACGCGGCCGCCAGTTCCTTGCGCAGCAGCGCCTGCTCCGTGGACTTGGCCTTCAGCATCGCGATCTCGGCCGCCCGCTCCGCGGCCTCGGCTTCCAGCCCGGCGATCTTTTCGAGCGAGGCCGCAAGTTCCTTGCGCAGCAGCGCCTGCTCCGTGGACTTGGCCTTCAGCATCGCGATCTCGGCCGCCCGCTCCGCGGCCTCGGCTTCCAGCCCGGCGATCTTTTCCAACGCGGCCGCCAGTTCCTTGCGCAGCAGCGCCACCCCGGATTCCGCCATGCCGGCAGGCCCAAACTCGCCACAATTATACAAATCGACCCTTAGGCCAGCCTAAGCTTGCGCGGCGCGCGGGCCCGCCCGGGCGGCCAAGTCGCGGCGGGAGGGGGGGGGAGGTAAGTGTGTACGCCGCCCGCATGCCAACCCATAAATTGCGCGCTGCCCGCCGGCCGCCATGGGAAAACACACACTTCCTGAAATGCCGTACCCGTACGATGCGCTCGAGCCGCATCTGGATGCGCGCACGATGGAGATACACCACACGAAGCACCACCAGGCGTACACGGACAAGCTGAACGCGGCCCTAGAGGCCTGCCCCGCGGAGATCCGCGACAGGGACGTGGAGGCGATCCTCTCCGGCATCGGCGGCGTCCCCGACGCGCAGCGCGGGGCGGTCAACTTCAACGGCGGGGGCTACGACAACCACCGGCTGTTCTGGGCCGGCATGAAGCCGGGCGGCGGCGGCGAGCCCGGCGGCGCGCTGGCCGACGCGATCGGCGCGTCGTTCGGCGGCTTTGCCGAGTTCAAGCAAAAGTTCTCCTCGACCACCGCGGTCATACAGGGGAGCGGCTGGGGCTGGCTGGCGTACAGCCCGTCCTCCGGCAAGGTGGAGTACAGGTCGATGCCCAACCAGACCAGCCCGAGGACCGAGGGGCTGGTCCCGCTGCTGGGCTGCGACGTGTGGGAGCACGCGTACTACCTGAAGTACCAGAACAGGAGGCCCGACTACATATCCGCCTGGTGGAACGTCGTCGACTGGGACGAGGTCGATGCCAGGCTCGCAAGGGCGCGCTAGGCCGGCGCCGACTTTTTCTTATCCCGCCACGGCCGGAAGGCCGCGGTTGCTGTGATTGACTTATAACGCCGGGGCGGGGCCGGCGCCCGTGAGCGAGGAGGAGGCCGCGCAGGCGCTGCAGTACATGCGGCAGCTCGAGGCGCACTACGCGGAGCTGGCCGCCAAGGAGAACACGCTGCGGGAGGCGGCCAAGGACATGGCCGGCGCGATCGCCGCCATCGACGGGCTGGGCTCCCCGGGGGAGGACGGGCGGCTGGATGCGCTGGTGCCGCTCGGCTCCTCCGTGTTCGCAAAGGCCTCGATGCGCGGCGACGAAAAACTCGTGGTCCACGTGGGAAGCGGCGCGTTCATGGAGATGGACAGGCAGTCGGCGATCGGCAGCATCGAGTCCAGGCTCGCCGGGCTGGATGCGCTCATGCGCGACAACTCGTCGCGGATGGCCGATGCCGGCGCGAGGCTGGAGCAGGTAAGGGGCATGTTCCGGCACGAGGAGGCGCCCGGCGCGCAGGCCCGGCCCGCGCAGGATCCCGCCGGCCGGGGGTAGGCATGTTCGACAGCCTCCGCTCGGCGTTCCAGGGCGTGGCCAAGAGCCTCGGCGAGCGGGAGCTCGCGGAAAAGGACGTCGACGAGGCGCTGCTGGGCCTGGAGGCATCCCTGCTCGACTCGGACGTGGCGCTGGAGGTCGTGGACGGCCTAAAGTCGGACCTCAAGGAGAGGCTGGTGGGCGCGTCGGTGGGCAGGCGGGACGTGGAGGCGTTCGTGCGGGGCAGCCTGGTGGAGTTCGTCTCCATGCTGCTCGACGGCGCCGGGAGCGTGGATCTGCCGGGGGGGATATCCAGGAAAAAGGCGGAGGCCGCCGCCGCCGGCAGGCCCGACCCGTACGTGGTGGTGTTCGTCGGCATCAACGGGACCGGGAAGACCACCAGCCTGGCGAAGGTGGCGCACATGCTGCAGCGCGCGAAGTTCTCCGTGGCGCTGGCCGCGGCCGACACGTTCCGCGCCGGGGCGATAGAGCAGATCAGGGAGCACGCGGACAGGCTCGGCCTGAAGCTCATAGCGCAGAACTACGGCGCGGATCCGGCCGCCGTGGCGCGGGACGCCGTCCTGTACGCGAGATCGCACAAGACGGACTGCGTGCTGGTCGACACGGCCGGCAGGATGCAGACCAGCAGGAACCTCATGGAGCAGATGTCCAAGATCGCGTCGGTCGTCCGCCCCGACCTCACGATATTCGTGGGCGACTCGCTGGCCGGGAACGACACGGTCAGCCAGGCGCGCGAGTTCCACGAGCACGTCCGGTTCAACGGCTCCATACTGACCAAGATAGACGCGGACGCCAGGGGGGGAGCGGCGCTCTCCGTGGTAAAGATCACCTCCACCCCCGTCATGTACGTTGGCGTGGGGCAGGAGTACGGGGATCTCAGGGCGTTCAGCAAGGCGGAGTTCCTGGAGACCATCTTCGGAAGCGTGGAGAGGCCGGCCGAGCTCGATGCCAGGATCGCGGAGCGCCTTTCGGAGCCCGCCCCCGCCACGGAGCCCGCCCCGGCCCCGGCCCCGGAGCCCGCCCCCGCCCCGGCCCCGGAGCCCGCCCCGGCCCCGGAGCCCGCCCCGGCCCCGGCCCCGGAGCCCGCCCCGGCCCCGGAGCCCGCCCCGGCCCCGGAGCCCGCCCCCGCCCCCGCCCCGGCCCCGGAGCCCGCCCCCGCCACGGAGCCGCGGGCCGCGGAGCAAGAGCCCGCGCCAAGCGACCCGTTCGACAGGATAGACACGGACGACATACGCAGGTACGCGGATCTCCACGGCGTCCCGCTGCCCGAGACCGATGCAGAGGCCGGCAGGATGGCGTCCAGCATAAGGCTCTGGGTGTCGCGGGGGCGCCCCGGCGCCGGCGGGGAGGGCGGCGGGGCCAAAAAGAAGCGGTCGGTGTTCTGGCGGTGAGGGCGGGGACCAGGGACCTCCTCACGTTCGCCGAGCTCGACGCGTCAGGGACGTCGCGCCTGCTCGACTTGGCGGCGCGCCTGAAGCGCGGCGCCGCGGGGGGGAAAAAGGCGCCCCTGGCGGGCAGGACGCTCGCCATGATATTCCAAAAGCCCTCGACCAGGACGCGCGTGAGCTTTGAGGTGGGGATGCACCAGCTCGGCGGGCACGCGGTCGCCCTGGCGCCGGGCGACATGCAGCTGTCCCGGGGGGAGACGCTCGGGGACACTGCGCGCACGCTGTCGCGGTACGCGGACGCCGTGCTGGCCAGGGTCTTCGCCCACTCCGACGTGGAGGCGCTGGCGGCCGGCTCGTCGATCCCGGTGATCAACGGCCTGTCCGACGCGTTCCACCCGTGCCAGACCCTGGCCGACCTGATGACCGTGCGCGAGAAAAAGGGCTCGGGGCGGGGCGGGAGGAGCCTCGAGGGGCTGAAACTGGCGTGGATAGGGGACGGCAACAACGTCTGCAACTCGCTCATACTCGGCTGCGCCAGGACGGGGATGGACGTCTCGGTCGCCGCGCCGAAGGGCTTCGAGCCCCTCGAATGGGTCGTCCGCGAGTCGCGGGAGGCCGTGCGCGTGGACGTCTCGGCCGATCCGGCCGCGGCGGCCGGCGGGGCGGACGTGGTGGCGACCGACACGTTCAAGTCCATACACAACGAGGACGCGGGGCGGCTCGCCGCGTTCCTCCCCAGGTACAGGGTCGGCCGGCGGCTGATGGGGAAGGCCAAGAAGGATGCCGTGTTCATGCACTGCCTCCCGGCCACGCGCGGCCGCGAGGTGGAGGCCGCGGTCATCGACGGCCCCCAGTCGGCGGTCTGGGACGAGGCGGAGAACCGGCTCCACTCGCAAAAGGCCCTGTTGCTCGCGCTCCTGGGGCCCGGCGCCCCCCGATGCGGCCCCCGGCGCCCCGCATCCGCGGCGCGCGGCGGGAACGGAAAACGCCCGGCGTAGGCCGCGTCCGCCGCGATCCGGGCGCGGGATCGGGGGGCGGCCGCCGCCGCCGGGCGCGGTTCCGGTTTGGGCGCGAGTCTGCGCGACCTCCGCGATCCTAGATTTATAAGAGCAGATCCGTGCCCGCCGCTAGGCATGGCCCACTCCCGCATACTGCGCCGCCTTCGCGAGCAAAAGACCAACTACAAGAAGCGCGGCACCATGCTGATGGGCCGCAGGGACTTCGTCACCGTCCACATCAGCAACGAGAACACGCAGGTGCAGGTGCACGCGCCCAGGATGGGCGGGGACGTGGTGATAGCCTCCGCCCACTCGAGGTACCTGCTGGCGGCGGGCTGGAAGGGCTCGCGCAAGAGCGTCCCGGCCTCGTACCTGACCGGGTACCTGGCCGGGAAGAGGGCCGTGCGGGGAGGGGCCGGAAGGGCCATAATGTACGCGGGGACGAGGCGGTACACCGAGAGGATGTCGGCCGCCCTGAAGGGGATAGTCGATGCGGGGATGGACGTCCCCGTGGATCCGGGGACGTTCCCGGACGAGGCGAGGATCAACGGCGAGCACCTGGCCGTGAAGAACGACGTCGGGGCGGCCCGGCTCGCCATAGACGGTGAATCCGCATGAACGGCGCGCGCGGGCCGCCGCGGAGGCGGGACGACCGCCCCAGGCGCCGCAGGGAGCCGAGGGAGGAGGCCCCGTGGGTGCCCAAGACCGCCCTGGGGAAAAAGGTGCATTCCGGCGAGATCACCTCGCTCGGCGAGATACTGGAGCAGGGGGGGCGCATACAGGAGGCCGGGGTCATAAAGAAGCTCCTGCCGGGGCTCAAGACCGAGGTGGTGGACGTGGGGATAATACAAAAGATGACGTCCAACGGCCAGTCCACGAGGTTCAAGGCGATAGTGGCCGCCGGCAACGAGGACGGCTACCTGGGGGTGGGGCAGGGGAAGGCCAAGCAGATGCGCATAGCGATAGAAAAGGCCAACAACCAGGCGCTGCTGAACGTGAGCCCCATAAAGCTGGGCTGCGGCAGCTGGGAGTGCAGGTGCGACCAGAAGCACTCCGTCCCGTTCAGGGTCAGGGGGAAGGGCGGCAGCGTGGTCATTGAGATACTGCCGGCCCCCCGCGGGCTGGGGCTGGTCGCGGGCGGGAAGATAAGGAAACTGCTGGCGATGGCGGGGCTCAGGGACGCGTACACCACGGCCAAGGGATCCACGCCCACGATGAACTCCACGTCAAAGGCCGTCCTGGAGTGCCTCCGGCAGACGTTCAGCCAGGGTTGATGGCGGGAGGGGCTGGGCGGCAATGGCGGGAGCGTACCTCGTGGTCAGGATAAAGGGGCAGGCGGACGTCCCCCACTGGGCGGCCACCACCATGCGGCTGCTCTGCCTGGAGAAAAAGTACCGCGCCACCATAGTGCCCGCCAGGGAGAACACGCTGGGGATGCTGGACAAGGTAAAGCACTACGTCTCGTGGCACGAGGCCGACCCCGAGCTCACGAGGGAGCTGCTGCTGGAAAAGGGCCGCGGGCGCGGGTACAGGAAGCTCTCCGAGGCCGATCTCGAGGGCCGCGAGGACTACCGCTCGGTGGGCGAGCTGGCCAACGCGCTCTCCGGCGGCCGCGTCTCCCTGAGCGGGCTGCGGCCCCTCGTGAAGCCCTGGTTCGCCCTGTCCCCCCCGCGCCGCGGGTTCGGGCGCAGCACCAAGCGCCTGTACGGCCAGAAGGGGGTGCTCGGCGCCAACAGGGAGCTGCCGGGGCTCGTGCGGAGGATGATGGGCTGATGCCGACGCGGTTCCGCAAGACGCGCAGGCTCAGGGGCTCGCGCACGCACGGCTGGGGCCAGGTGGGCCAGCACAGGGCGAGCGGCCACAAGGGCGGCCTCGGGGTGTCGGGGCAGCTGAAGCACCACTTCAGCAGCATGCTGCGGGACGATCCGGGGCACTTCGGCCACGACTCCATGAAGCCACCGCGCCGCGGGCCCCCGCCCGGCTGGACGGCCAACGTGAGGGATCTGGACGCCCTGTCGGAACGGCACGGCTCGGAGGGGCCGGACGGCTCCCGCACCATAGACCTGGCGGCGGCCGGCTGCGGCAAGCTCCTCGGCGGCGGCCCCGCGCCCGGCGGCCGGTACGCGGTGAAGGTCGGCAAGTGCACCGCCTCCGCCGAGAGGAAGGTCGAAGGGGCGGGCGGCCGCATACTGCGCGGGTGATGGGATGGCTGAGGGCTCGGCTACCGCGCTTATACGCAAGATGGTGGTGGTGGCGGAGCCCTACCTGCCGCAGGTCCCCAAGCCCAAGAAAAAGCTGACCCTCCAGACGCGCCTGCTCTGGTGCGGCCTGGCGCTGCTCATCTACATGGTGATGGCGCAGACGCCCCTGTTCGGCGCCACCGTCCCCGAGTTCGACTTCCTGGCGTTCGCCCGCGTGATATTCGCCTCGCAGCAGGGGACGCTGGTGGAGCTGGGCATAGGCCCCATAGTGACGGCCGGCCTCCTGATGCAGCTGCTCCGCGGCTCCGAGATACTGAAGTTCGACTTCAAGAAGCCCGAGGAGCGGGGCATCTTCCAGACGGCCACCAAGATAGTGACGTACGTCGTCATAATAGCCGAGTCCTCCGTGTACGGGATCGCCGTGTACGGCCCGAACATCGCCGATCCCGGGGTCCTGTACATACTGATCGGCCAGATGATGGCCGCCTCGGTGATAATCATGTTCCTGGACGAGATGATCCAGAAGGGCTGGGGGCTGGGCAGCGGCATAAGCCTGTTCATAATGGCCGGCGTGGCCCAGCAGATCCTGTGGAGCATGTTCAGCCCGCTGCCGGCCAACGACGGGTTCTCCATAGGCATAATACCGTTCGCGGGCCAGTGGGCCGCCGGGGGGATCGGCGAGTTCGCCGACGTCTTCTTCAGGTACAACCAGCTGCCCAGCATATTCGGCCTGCTCCTCACGGCCGGCGTGCTGCTCATACTGGTGTACACGCAGGGCATGAAGGTGGAGATACCCATAGTCTCCACCAAGTACAGGGGCTTCTCGGCCACCTACCCCATAAAGCTGATGTACGTCTCGAACATACCCGTGATACTGGCCTCGGCCCTGACCGCGAACGCCATATTCATCGGGCAGATGCTCTGGTCCAACCTCAACCCGCGCAACGACCACGTGTTCTTCAACCTGCTGGGCCAGTTCGACCTGCTCAACCCCGCGACGCCGATAGGCGGGCTCGTCTACTACATGACGCCGCCGCGCGGCCTGGACCTCGCCGCGCAGGACCCGATGCGCGCCGTCGGCTACGTCATATTCATGATGATAATAGTGGTGATATTCGGCCGGCTCTGGGTGGAGCTGGGCGGCCTCTCGCCGAAGAGCGCGGCCAAGAACCTCCTGGACGCGGACGTGCAGGTGCCGGGGTTCCGGCGCTCCAACCAGCCCATCGAGGTGCTCCTGAACCGGTACATACCGTCGGTCACCATAATAGGGTCCCTCATACTCGGGGCGCTGGCCGGCGCCTCGGACGTGCTGGGGGTCTTCGGCAGCGGGATAGGGGTCCTGCTCATGGTGGACATCCTCATAAACTACTACAACCAGCTCGTCCGGGAGCAGGTGGAGGTGGTCATGCCGCGGCTGGGTGCGCTGCTTGGGCGA
The DNA here is from genome assembly GCA_958295735.1 of uncultured Candidatus Cenarchaeum sp. Classification (GTDB taxonomy): domain Archaea; phylum Thermoproteota; class Nitrososphaeria; order Nitrososphaerales; family Nitrosopumilaceae; genus Cenarchaeum. The sequence goes on along the minus strand of OY282369.1, from coordinate 686,680 downwards.
AGATAGCGGCGGCGGCGGCGGGGAGAGCCGCCGCATAGCGATGGTCGGGATACCGGGGGTCGGCAAGACCACGCTCGTGGCGAGGCTGGTGGACGAGCTGACCCGCGGCGGCCGCACCGCCAGGGTGGTGAGCTTCGGCACCATGATGCTGGAGGAGGCCAGGAAGAAGGGCCTGTCGGACCGCGACCTGCTGCGCAAGCTTCCCATAGACGAGCAGCGGGGCCTGCAGCGGACGGCCGCGGAGCGGATAGCCCTGTTCGACGAGGAGTTCGTGATAGTGGACACGCACGCGTTCATCGTGACGCCGTCGGGGTACTATCCGGGCCTGCCCGTGTACGTGCTGGAGGCGCTGCGGCCGGCCACCATCGTGTCGGTGTACGCGAGCCCCGAGGACATATACACGCGGAGGCTCAAGGATGCCACGAGGAGCAGGGACAAGGTGTCCATAGGCGGCATCAAGACGGAGCTGACGTTCCACCAGTCGATGATCTCGGCGTGCTCGGTCGTCTCGGGCGCCCCCGTGAAGGCGGTGCTGAACCCGGAGGGCGGCATATGGCAGGCATCGTCGGCCGTGATGGAGGCGGTGGGGGTGGGGAAGAACGCCCGCCGCTGAGCTGGCCGCAGCCGCGGCCGCGCTGCTGGCCCCGATGCTGGGCGGGATCCCGCTGTTCCTGGAGGGGGCGTTCCTGCAGGGCGACTTTTTCGGGATGGGCCAGGGGGGCGCGTTCGGCAGCGACGACCCGATGGTGAAGGGCACGGTGGCCACGCTGTTCGCGGTGGCCGGGTTCGGCGTCCTGCTGAACATATTCAACTCGGCCATACGGAAGAAGATGATCGACCAGGCGAAACTGCGCCGCATAATGAAGGAGACGCGCGCGTGGCAGAAGGAGAGGATGGCCGCCTTCCGCTCCAAGAACCTGGAGAGGCAGGCGGAGCTGAACAAAAAGTCGTCGTACATGAACAAGATGAGCATGGAGATGATGCAGATGAACATGCGCCCGATGATGATCACCTTCGTGCCGCTCATACTGATATTCTACTTCGTCCTGCCGCAGCTCTTCTCGTACACGGTGGCCCTCTCGCCCATACCGCTAAACGTCATACCGGGGGACTTTTTCCAGCTCACCTGCACGGCGGAGCAGGCTGCCGACCCCGAGCACGTCTGCCAGGTGGAGAACGCGCTGTACCTGTGGGCGTGGTACTTTCTGTCGTCGATAGCGTTCAGCGGCCTCATCATGAAGGTAACGAAGACCTCGATGGATCTCGGTTGACCCCCGAGGCGGCGGCCCCCCCGGCCGCGGAAAGCGGCGGAGCGGGCGCCCCTTCCCGGGCGGCGACGTCCGTCGTGATATCCGGCCCGCCCGCCGTGGGGAAGACGACGCTGGCCCGCGCGCTGGCCTCCAGGTTCGGCCTGAGGTACACGGGGGGCGGGGACGTCCTCAAGGAGATAGCCCTGGAGGAGGGGTACGCCCCGGGGGGCAGCGACTGGTGGGACACCGAGGAGGGGATGAGGTTCCTGGGGCGGCGGGCCGAGGACCACGGGTTCGACCGCGCCGTGGACGAAAAGCTGAAGAGGACGTTCTACGGCGGCGGCGCCGTCATAACCAGCTACACCCTGCCCTGGCTGGTGAGGGGCGGCATCAAGATATGGCTGGGCGGCTCGCCCGAGAACAGCGCGAGCCGCATGCGCGGGCGCGACAACATCGGCCTGGACGAGGCCGTGCGGATAACCGGGCGGCGCTACTCGGAGAACCGCGAGCTGTACCGCAGGCTGTACAAGTTCGAGTTCGGGGCCGACCCCGGGGTGTTCGACATCAGCATAGACACGGACGGCCTCGGGGCGGACCAGGTGATCCGCCGCGCCGAGTCGCTGGTGACGGGGATGCTGGGCGGTTGACCCTCGCGCAGCTGGACGACCTGCGCGTCATAGACCAGGACGTCACGGACGAGGCGCACGGGACGAGGTACGACCGCCGCAGCATAGAGCAGCTCCTCCGGTACGGCCTGATACTGCTGGACAAGCCGCCGGGGCCCACCAGCCACGAGGCGGTGGCGTGGGCCAAGCGCATACTGGGCGTGCCCAAGGCGGGGCACAGCGGGACGCTGGACCCGCAGGTCTCCGGGGTGCTCCCGCTGGGCCTGGGCGAGGCCACCAAGGCGCTCGGGGCGCTGCTGCTGGGCCCGAAGGAGTACCACGCGCTGGGGCGGCTCCACTCGCTCCCCGGGAAGGAGAGGCTGGACGGGGTGCTCGGGGAGTTCTCCGGGGAGATATTCCAGAGGCCCCCGCAGCGCTCCGCCGTAGCGCGGCGCACGCGGACGCGGAGGATCCTCGGCCTGGAGCTGCTGGAGTCCAGGGAGCGGCTCGTCCTGCTGCGGGTGGAGTGCGAGTCGGGCACGTACGTCAGGAAGCTCCTCTACGACGTGGGCGAGGTGCTCGGGCCGGGCGCCACGATGATCGAGTTGCGCCGCACCAGGGTGGACCGGTTCACCGAGCGGGACGGCCTGGTCACGATGCACGAGCTGGCGGACGCGCGCGCGCGGTGGAGCGAGAGCGGGGATCCCGCGGCGCTGGCGGGGATGATACGGCCCGTCGAGGATGCGCTGGCGGGCCTGAAGTCGGTAGTGATACGCGACTCGGCCGTCGATGCCATGTGCCACGGCGCCCAGCTCGCCATACCGGGAATACTGCAGGTCTCCCACGGCATAAGCAAGGGCGACCTCGCGGGCGTGTACACCATGAAGGGGGAGGCAGTCGCGCTGGCCGCCGCCCGCATGGACGAGGACGGCATGACGGACAACGTGAAGGGGCACGCGTTCGAGACCAAGAGGATCATCATGGAGCCGGGGACGTACCCGAGGGGGTGGCGCACCAAGGGGGCCGCCGGGGGCGCGGCGGCGGCCGGGGGCGCGGCGGCGGCCGGGGGCGCGGCGGGCGCCGCCGGGGGCGCGGCGGCGGCCGGGGGCGCGGCGGCGGCCGGGGGCGCGGCGGGCGCCGGCGCGGGTTGATCCCGAGGGGGCTGGGCCTGGCCGTGGTGGCCGGGATGGCGGGGATGGCCGCGCTGGGGCTCGCGCTGGAGGAGGTCAGGAGCGGCGCCGAGCGGCAGCGCGCCGCGCCCGCGGAGGGCCCGTCGCTGTCGGTCGTGCCGCAGAAGCGGGACCACGCCCCCGGCGAGCCGGTCGTGGTGGTGCTCGCGAACGCGGGCAGCGTCCCGCTGGAGTTCCGCGACTCGTCGTACGGGCTGCGGGTGACGCAGCTGGACGGGGCGGTGCTGTACGAGCCCCCGCGGGGCGGCCCGCCGGCCGCGCTCGGGCCGGGGGAGGAGGCCTTCGTGACGTGGAACCAGACGAAGGGCTCGCCGGACGGCCCGCCGGCCGCGCCCGGCACGTACAGGGTCTCCGCCTCGGCCCGCGCCCCGGGGGGCGGGGAGGAGTCCGCCTCGGCCACGGTGAACGTGCTGCGCTGAGCGCGGCCTCCTTCCCACCTGTTATATAGCAACGGCGCGGGGGCGCCCCGTGCCGGGATCGCCTAGCCTGGTAGGGCGCGCGCCTGGAAACCTGACGGCCGCACAGCGCGTTCTCGCAAGGGATCGGGAGTTCGAATCTCCCTCCCGGCGCCATCACAGTTCCGCCGCGCGGCGCGGCCGCGCGCCGGCCGCCGCGGCCGCGAAGGCGCTTTCGCCGATCCCGATCCGCGCCCGCGGGGCGCCGGCTGCCGGCCCCGCGCGCCGGACGGCCCACAACCGTTAATTGCGCGCCGGCGCCCGCCGCGCCATGCGCGAGTGCGACGTCGCGGTGATAGGCGGCGGCGTGCTCGGGGCGGCCGTGGCCTACTGGATGGCCGACCTGTACGATGCCAGGATCTGCGTGGTGGAGGGCGAGGGGGAGGTGGCCGCGCACGCGAGCGGCCGCAACACGGGGGTGGTGCACACCCCGTTCTACATGGATCCGGACAGGAGGGGCGCGATGGCCGCGGCCGCGCTCGCCTCGCGCGGCATGTGGGAGCGGTTCGCCGCGCGGCACGGGGTGCCGTGGGCCGGCGTGGGCACGCTGGAGGTGGCCGCCGAGGAGCGGGAGGTGGCCGCGCTGGAGAGGCACATGGAGTGGGGGGCCAGGAACGGCGTCCCCGAGGGCGCCCTGCGGCTGCTCGGCCCCTCCGAGGTCTCCCGGATGGAGCCGGAGGTGCGGTGCGCCTCGGCGCTGCACTGCGCGCTGGATGCCTCCACCGACTACGGCGCGCTCACCCGCCGCCTGGCCGGGGCGGCCGCCGGCGCGGGGGCCGAGCTCGCGCTGGGCCGGCGCGTCGCGTCCGCGGGGCGCCGGCGCGGCGGGATAGTCCTGCGGCTGGCCGGCCCCGGCGGAGTCCCCGCCGGCGAGCTCGCGGCCGGGCTGGTGGTCAACTGCGCCGGCGGGAGCTCGCTGGAGGTGGCGCGGATGTTCGGGCTGGCCGGCCGGTTCTCCGCGCTGCACTTCCGCGGCGAGTACTGGACGGCCGACGCGGCCCATTCCGGGCTGGCCGGCACCAACGTGTACTCCGTCGCGAGGTTCGCCGGGTTCCCGTTCCTGGACCCGCACTGGATAAGGAGGGCCGACGGCAGGGCGGAGGTGGGCCCCAACGCCGTGCCCGTGCACGCCCCTCACGCGTACGGGCGGGGCCTGGCGGACGTGCCCGCGGCGCTCTCGCGCGCGGCGCGGGCCGCCGCCTCGCCCGGCGTGCTGCGCCTCGTGGCCAACCCCGAGTTCCTCTCGCTGGTGTGCGCGGAGCTGGCCAGCTCGGTCTCGAAGGCGGCCATGGTGGGGAGGGTGCGGCGGTTCATGCCGCGCGTGGAGCCGGGGTTCTTTTCGGGGAGGGGGACGGCGGGGATCCGCACCCCCGTGATATCGCCGGACGGGAGGTTCGTCCACGACGCGATGGAGCTGGAAGGGCTGGAGGGGGACTCGTTCCACATAGTGAACTACAACTCGCCCGGCGCGACGGGCGCCCCCGCGTACGCGGCGATGGCCGTGAAAAAGATGCGGGAGAGGGGCATGCTGGACGGGCTCGCCGGCCGGCTGCGCGCGCGCCCGCGCGGGGCCGAGCCTGGCTGGGACTACGGGGAGGCTTCGGGGGCGCTACCCGGGGCCTAGCGCCGCCGCCTACGGTTAATATCATGCGCGCCGCCCGCGCGCGCCGATGCCGCTTCCGGACAGGTGCTCGGTGCGCGAGGGGCGCGGCCGGTGCCCCAGCCCGCCCGAGTTCGTCGTGTCCGTGCTGTCGGGCGGCGGGGACGAGTACATGGTGGGGGTCGTGTGCGGCAGGCACCGCGGCGCGATGGGCCGCCTGGTCCGCAGCATGCAGGGCGGGGATGCGGGAGGGCGGCTGCCGGCGGGCGCGGTGCGCTTTTCCGCCGTCCGGCCGGTGGGCACCGACTGCCTAAAGGGGGACTGCGGCTCCGACTCGTGCAGTTAGGCGCGGACGCCGCCCGCCGCGGGCCGTCCTTCCCCCGCGCCGTCCTTGCCGCGGCCGCCCCCTTCCCCCGCGCCGGCTCCGGCCTTTTCTCCGCCCTTCCCCGCGCCGGCTCCGCCCTTTTCTCCGCCCTTCCCCGCGCCGGCTCCTGCCTCCTCCCCCGCCGCGGGGCCGCCCCCTTTCCCTCCCTTCACCGCGCCGCCCCCCGCGGGGCCGCCCCCTATTCCCAGGTACATCCTGCCGAGCTCGGGATGCCCCAGCAGCTCCTTCGGGGGCCCGCTGAAGACGTTCTTGCCGCTCGCCAGCAGGTAGGCCATGTCGCCCATGCTCAGGGCGCGCCTGACGTTCTGCTCCACGAGTATCACGGTGATGCCGTACTCTTCGTTCACCTGCCTTATCTTGGAGATCACCTGCTCGGCGAGTTTTGGGGACAGGCCGGCGGTGGGCTCGTCGAACAGCATCACGTGTGGGCGCCTGATGAGGGATATGGCCATGGCCAGCATCTGCCGCTGCCCGCCGCTCAGGACGCTCGCCTTGGATCTCTCGTGGGCCTTCAGGTCGGGGAAGGTCTCCATGGTGTGGGGCAGCCTCTCCGCCGCCGCGTCGCGGTCGACGGTGTACCCGGCCATGGCCAGGTTCTCCCGTATGGTGAGGTTCGCGAAGACGTTGTTGACCTGGGGCAGGTAGGCCACCCTCTTCCTGGCCACCTGGTGCGGGGCCATCCCCGTTATGGATGCGCCGTCCAGCAGGATCTCCCCGGAATAGACGGCGCACATCCCGAAGATGCTCTTGAGCAGCGTGCTCTTCCCGCACCCGTTGGGGCCCACTATCACGGTGATCTCGCGGGGGGCCGCCTCAAAGTCGACGCCGAACAGTATGTGGCTCTTGTCGTAGCCGGCCTCCAGCGCCCTCACCCGAACCGCGCCGCCCGCCTCCTTGCCCGCCACCGCTCACGCCCCCAGGTACGACTCCACCACGCCGGGGTGGTTCACCACCTCGTCGGGGCCGCCCTCCGCTATCACGACCCCCTTGTCTATGGCGAAGACGCCGTCCACGTACCGCAGCGAGATGTCCAGCCGGTGCTCGATTATGAGGAATGTTATCCCCTGCGCCTTGCATATCTCCGTCACTTTTTCCAGGATCTCGTGGGCCAGCGTGGGGTTGACGCCGGCTATGGGCTCGTCCATGAGTATCATGGCGGCGCCCGACATCATGGCGCGGCCGAGCTCCAGCAGCTTCATCTGGCCGCCGCTCAGCTCCATGCTCCTCGTGTCGATCTTTTCCGCCAGCCCCACCGTGTCCGCCACGGCGAGCGCCCCGTCTATGGCCTCCTGCTCGCCGTCCCTCCACCTGGACTTGAGCGGCGCGTTCTGGAACGACTCCCCCGGGTTGGATGCGGGGATCAGCAGGTTCTCTATGACGGTGAGGCTGCGGAACGGCTTCGGTATCTGCCAGGTCCTGACCAGGCCCTCCTCGTGCGTCTCGTACAGGTCCATCCCCGTGATGTCGGTGCCGTCGAACGTGATGGTGCCCCCGTCCGGCCTGACCAGGCCGGTTATGACGTTGACCAGCGTGGTCTTGCCGGAGCCGTTGGGCCCTATGAGCTGGTGTATGCTGCCCCTGCCCACCTCCATGTCTATCCCGTCCAGGACCACGATGCCCCCGAAGTGCTTGGCCACCCGGGAGACCGACAGTATGCCGGCCACGGCGGTTCCGCGGCCCGTTGTGTGATAAAGGCTTCGGCCCGCGCCGCGCCCGGGGCCGGCGCTCCCGCCGCGCGCGCGATCCCGCGCCCCGATCGTCAGGGACTCCGGCCGCCCCGCCGCGCCCTCCGGGCCGGGGCGCGCGCCCCGCGGCCGAAGAGCCGCCCACTTCACGCCTGCCCGGAACGCCGAGCGGCGAGGGGCGCGCGGGGGAGCCGCCGGCCTGTCCCCTCCGGAGCTCCGGGAACGCGGGCGGGCGCGGCCCCCCGTCTCCGCCGCCGGCTTTTCCCGGCGCGCCCCGATCTCAGAGATCCCAGTCGTTCCTGTACGATTCCACGTCCCTCGTTCCGAGGAAGATCCTGCCGCCGTCCCTCTTGAAACTGGTCTTGTACCCTGACTGGTCCGACGAGATGTCCCCGTCGTCGATCATTTTTTTCATTTCCCCGGACGGCATGATCACAAAGTCGAGATCGTTTCCCGGATCCCGCAGGACGAAGACGTAGCGCATGTGCGGCGCGTCGTTCTTGCCGAACTGGCGCTTGCTTATGCTGGTGACGTACCCGCCGTCCTCGTTCCTGGTGGCCGCGCTCACCCGTATGTCGAAATTGTCGTAGCCGTTGCTCGCCTTTATGTCGATGCCGTCGTCGATGCTGCACTTGTCCGCCCCGTACCCGCGGAACAGCAGCTCGCTCATCGCCCGCAGTTCGCCCGCCGTCACGATCCGCTGGGAGTCTGGCGGCAGGCCCGTGGGTCCGGGGCGCAGCTCGAACGCGTTCCGGCTCACCCGCCTGAACGCGGATGCCTCCCCGTTCTTCTTGACGTCCGTGTACAGGTTGGAGCCCATGCTCGCCTCGGGGGTGGCGCCGCCGGGCTTGAGAATCCCCCTGTCGATGGCCCGCCTCGTGATCTCCTTGACTTTTAGAGGCCCTCCCGCATCCCGCAGGACGGCTATCGCCGCTTCCCTGTACCCGGCCACGGGGCCCCTCGGGCGGCACTCTTAATTAAAGCCGCGGTCCGCGGCCGCGTACGAGGCCAGCAACCCCCGCTCCGCAGGCGTGAACGCGGATCAACGAAGTCGCTTTCACGCCTGTGGCCAGCAGGTACGTGACCTCATGCGCGGCCGCCGTGTGAAGTCACGCACGCGTCAGTCACGGGCGCGAAAGCGCTTTCGTTAATCCTGATTCGCGCCTGCGGTGTGGGTTGCTGACCTCACACGCGGCCGCCCCCGGGCGGCGCGCCCGGCCGCGCGCGCATCTCGCGTCCCGCGCCCGGATCGGTTAATAGTGGGCCCGCCCCCCGCGGGCTGTTTGGGGTACGATCCTATCTACGCGGATGCCATGATATTCGCGAGCCTCCTGGCGCTGCTGAGCATAGGCCTCACCCTCACGTACATGACCACCAGGGTGCCGAACTTCGCGCACGCATCGTTCGCCACGCTGGGCGTGTACCTGGCGCTGGTGGCCACCCACCTCTGGAACACCACGCCGTACGTGGCCGTCCCCGTCGCCTTCCTGGCGTCGGGGGCTGCCGCCGTCGGGCTGTACGTGCTCATACTGAAGCCGCTGATCCGCCGCGGATCCCCGCAGGCCATACTCATGATCGCCACGCTGGCCTTCGACCTGGTGCTGATAGCGTCGATCAACATACTGGCCGACTTCATAGTGCGCACGTACCACGTGACGTCCCGGGAGTTCACGCTGCGCAGCTACGACGCCGAGCTGGCCGGGTTCCCCATGATAGTGCTGGTGGCGCCGCTGGCCATAGTTGCGATCGCGCTCGCGCTGCACGTGGTGCTGCGCAGGACGAAGTTCGGCATAGCGATGAGGGCCGCCACCGAGAACCCCGACCTGGCCGGGGCCGTGGGCATAAACGTCAAGGTGGTGTACGGGGTCTCCTGGATGCTGGGGGGCGGGCTGGCCGGCGTGGCGGGGGCTCTCATGTCGCTGTGGTTCCAGGGGGATCCCAACCTGGGGCCGCTGATGATCCCCAGCGTCTTCGCGGCCAGCATAGCCGGCGGCTTCCTGAGCATATACGGGGCCATAGCGGGAGGGCTGATAGTGGGGTTCGCCGAGGTGCTCGGGACGCGGTTCCTGGCAGGGGAGATAGGCAGCTGGCTCCTCGCGTACCGGCCGCTCATACCGCTCGTCGTGATAGTGGCCACGCTGATGCTGGCTCCTCGCGGGCTGGCCGGGATACGCTGGAGCCGCGCGGGGGCGGCCCTGCGCCGGCTGGCCGTGCCCGGGAAGGGGAGGGGGCGGTAAGGCACGGCGCTGGGCACCGAGATCGTCTTCCTCGCGGACCTGATGGCCATATTCGCCGTGTACGTGGTGGTGAACCTCAGCCTGAACATGGAGTTCGGCTACACCGGGATACCCAACTTCGGCAAGGTGCTGGCCGTCGGGGGCGGGGCCTTCGTCGCGGCCGCCGTCCCGGGGCGCATATTCGCCGGGATGGCCGGCATAGAGGGCGACTACATCCGGGACAACATCGCCGTCGTGTCGGGCGTGAACGCGTGGCTGGTGGACAACACGGGGATAGGGTTCGCCGTCTTCTTCATGACGCTGGGGCTGGCCGCCGCCGCCGGGGCGGGCCTCGGCCTGATAACCTCGTACCCCGTCATACGGCTGCGGGGCGACTACCTGGCCATCACCCTGCTGGCCTTCGGGGAGAGCATCCGCGTGGTGGGGAACAACTTTTCGCCGCTGGTCGGCGGCACGCTCGGGGTGCAGGTGCCCGACCCGCTCTCGTTCCTGCCCGGCGAGGTGCGGTTCCCGGTCGCCACCATCGGGCTCGTGGCCATAGCCGCGTGCGTGTACGTGTACAGCGAGAGGACCATGCGCTCCCCGCTGGGCCGCATGCTGCGCGCCGTCCGCGACGACGAGGTGGCCGCCGGGGCCCTGGGCAAGGACACGATCCGCATCCGCACGCGCGTCATAATGGTGTCGGCGGCGCTGGCCGCCATAGGGGGGGCCCTGTACGCCTTTTACGCCGGGGGCGTCATCGCCTTCGCGTACGACAGGGCGAGCTGGACCTTCTGGCCCTTCCTGATGATCCTCATCGGGGGGCTGGCCAACAACAAGGGCGTACTGGTGGGCACGCTCATATTCGTCACGCTGCGCAAGGTCATAATATTCCACAAGGACTCGCTGGCGCCGGCCGTCCCGTTCGACGTGGCGTGGCTCGACTTCCTGCTGCTGGGGGTGATCCTGCTCGTGGTGCTGCTGTACCGCCCGCAGGGCATAATGGTCGAAAAGCCGACCCCCACCATCCCGCACGGCCGCGGCCCCCTGCGGAGCGGCGCGAGGCGCGCCTTCGACCTGCTGTTCAGGTGACCGGGACGGGCCGCACCGGCCCGGCGCCCTCGAGCGAGCCCATGATGTTCAGGGCGGTGAGCTTGGCCATGGCGGCCCTGGTCCGCGCCGTGGAGCTGCCCACATGGGGCGTGAGCACGACGTTCTCCATCTTTGCGAGGGGGCTGGAGGCCCGCAGCGGCTCGCGGGCGAAGACGTCCAGCGCCGCCCCGGCTATCGCCCCGTCCCGCAGCGCCCTTATGAGGTCGGGCTCGTTCACGATGGCGCCCCTCGACGTGTTCACCAGATACGAGGTGCTCTTCATCATTCCCAGGCGGCGCGCGTCCACGAGTCCCCTCGTCTCACCGGTGAGCGGTACGTGCAGCGTGAGCACGTCGGACTCTTCCAGCAGCTTTTCCAGGCTCCCCGCCCGCCTGGCCAGCCTGGTCCGGGAAGCGCGCCGGTTGTGGTATACTATTCTCATGCCGAACGCGGCGGCCCTCCTCGCCACCGCCGTCCCGATGCGGCCCATCCCGAGTATGCCCAGCGTCATGCCGCCCACCTCCGTTCCCACGTACTCCATGGGGGCCCACGGCCTCTTCCATTTGCCGGCCCTGACGGCCCTGTCGCCCTCGGCCGTCCTCCTCAACAGGTCCAGCATGAGCGATACCGTAAGGTCGGCCGTGGCATCGGTCAGCACGTCCGGGGTGTATCCCACGCTGATCCCCCTCTTCGCGGCGTGCGCCACGTCCACGTGCTCGTACCCCACGCTGTACGTGGATATCCCGCGCAGGCGGGGGGCCGCATCCATGGCTTCCCCGTCTATGCGGTCGTACGGAAAGCAGACCAGCCCGTCGGCGCCGGCCAGCCGCTCCAGCAGGCGCCGCCGCGGCATGGGCAGCTTCCCCCCGTACACCTCGACATCGTGCCTCTCCCGCAGCATGCCGAGGGACGGCCCGTCCAGACTTCCCGTGATCAGGATGCGGTCGCCCATGGGGCGGGCGCCCGGCCTACAACCAATTTATAACATCGCGCCCCCCACACAGAGCATGATTCCGGATGCCGACGACTTTGCCATATGCGTGGAATGCGGCAACCCGCTGGAGAACTGCCAGTGCGTCTGCGCCTTTTGCGGCGAGAGGGACAGGTGCGAGTGCGCCCTGGGCGACGCGGCCACGGGCGGCTAGCCGCTGCGGGCCCCGTTCCGGGCAGCCCGCAAGAGAACGCCCCGCTTCTGCCCGCGGATGCTGTTTGGCGGCAGGGCGGGGCGGAGAGCATCGTAATAGCTCACGATTTTGAGGCAGTTTTGCCCGCATCCGCGTCCGCGTCCGCGGGCTCGGGGAACGGCCACGCCTCCCCGCCGGGCGCCGGCCCGGCCGCCGCGCGGCGGGACGCCTCCGGGGACCCCCTGTCCAGGTACTTGACGCAGAACTCGTAGAAGTTCAGGCCGTTCATCCTGCACGTCTCCTTCACGCTCATCAGCACCGCGTGGCCGCGCGCTCCCTTCCGCGAGCGGCTCCCGCCGGTGATGTTCCGTATGATCACGCTGAGCCGCAAGGCCCGCTCCGCCCTGTTGTTGTCGCTCGGGATGCCGGCCATTATGAACGTGAACGCGTGGTCCCTCTCGCGCTTCAGCCTCTTGACGAACCGCTTGCAGTTGGGCTCGTCGTAATCCTTGGAGATCAGCCTGTCCAGCCGGGCCAGGAGCCTGGCCGCCCCGCGCTTCCGCTCCTCCGGGTCCGCGCACGCGGCCACCTCGTGGGAATCGTGCAGCATCTTCTTGAACGTGCGCGCGAAGCGCCAGAACTGGGGCCCGGGATCCTTTAACTCGAGGGTCTCTTTTACCTCGCGCAGGTAGTGCACGTGGCACTTTTGGTGCGAGTCCCCCACGTGGTTGTACGGGGGATGCGAGTCGCTGGTCATGGTGCCCTTGAATCCATCCAGCAGGGACAGCAGGACGGACGCGCCGCGCGAGTATTCGACCTTGAACACGGCGAACCGCTCGGCGACGAGCACCCACAGCCACGCGTTCGCGCCGTTGATCCGCCACGAGGTCTCGTCGCCGTTTATCGCTTTGGCCTTGCGCAGCATTCCCGCCATCGCCGCGTGCAGCGGCTCGAGCGCCCTGGCCGCCCTGCCCACCATCTTCACGATCGTCCCCGCCGCGACGTCGATGCCCAGCACCGTCCGGAATATGTCCGCTATGTTGCGGTATGACATGCCGCACATCTTGAGGCTGACCGCCGCCATCTGCGTGTTCAGGTCGTGCCTGCAGCCGGGCATGGCCCCGGGGGTGTGCGGCGTGTGCACCTTGTTGCACCGGGGGCAGCGCCTCTTGACCTTGTCGTACCTCACGTTCTCCGTCTCGATCTTCAGCCTTTTCACAGTGCGCGAGCACCTGCCTTCGATCCCCGCCAGCTCGCAGCCGCAGTCCTGGCACGCGCGCGGGTCGACCTCGACGATCCTGTCGGGCTCCTCGCAGATCTTCCAGGCGCCCCCCCTCTTCTTGGCCTCGCCCTTCTTGGCCTCGCCCTTCTTGGCCTCGCCCTTCTTGGCCTCGCCCTTCTTGGCCTCGCCCTTCTTGGCCCGCACGTTGGGCTTTGCCCTGATGAGCTTGGCCGAGACGGCGGAATTGATCTTCCTGGCCTGCACGAGATCCTCCTTCAGCCGCTTGTTTTCTTCCCCGTACGGGCACGGGCCGCCGCCGTGCGCTTTCTCGCACGCCTGCTCCTTCAGTTTTTTGTTCTCCTCCTTCAGCTCGCCGTTCTCCTTGCCGAGCTTCGCGACCTCCGCGTCCCGCGCCGAGAGGGCCCTGCCGAGCTTCGCGACCTCCGCGTCCCGCGCCGAGAGGGCCCTGCCGAGCTTCGCGACCTCCGCGTCCCGCGCCGAGAGGGCCCTGCCGAGCTTCGCGACCTCCGCGTCCCGTGCCGAGAGGGCCTTCCTGCCGGCCCTCCTGCGGGAGCGCTTGGACTTCGTCATCTGCGTGGGGGTAAATATACGCAGCAATAAACTTACCCATTCGAGCCGTTCCGGGACGGCCAGGAAAGCCCGCTCCGGCCGAACGCCGTCGCGCAGCGCGGGATTTCGCGGGCGTGCCCGGAATGCTTGCCGATCTGCTTCAAAAGCGCGGGATTTTGCGGCCCTGCTTGGATCTCAAAGCCGCGGTTGCGAGGCAAATCGCCTCAAAATCGTGAGCTATTACAGAGCATCTCGCTTTACGGCTAGTTCCAGACCGGAAGCCCCTGCGCAGATTTGCACACCATGGCGCGCGCTTTGCCGGCCCCCGCGCGGCGCTGTTTTTGCGGGCCTACGCGTGCAACCGCGCATCGCAACCGCGGTTTTATGGCGGCGATTGGCGCTAATTTCGTCTCACGCGATCTAAAATCAGAAAGGCTCAAAGATCAAAGGCTTGGGATCTGGCACTGACGCATGGTTGGGGCGAATGTCTGCCAGCATCAACGCACCCAAGATCGCGGCCTGCTCGGATCTCCCCACAACGGCAGAATAGTTGTTGGGATCGATGGCCGATGCACTGTCGTAGCACGCTACCGTCTATGTGTGCCGCCCCAATTCCGCAAGCGACTCCACCCTTCTGGCAAGCGCGTCCGAGTCGTCCGGATCGATGTCCAGCCCCCTGTCGTAATACATGACTGCCTCTTCGTGCCGCCCCAGTTCCGCAAGCGCCTTTCCTTTCATGACATGCGCATGGGAGTCGTCCGGATCGATGTCCAGCCCCCTGTCGTAGCACGTGCCCGCCTCTTCGTGCCGCCCCAGTTCCGCAAGCGCCTTTCCTTTCATGACATGCGTGCGAGAGTAATCAGGATCCCGGGCCAGGGCCAGGTCGTAGCACGCCACCGCCTCCTTGAATTGTCCCATCACTGCAAGCGACTCCCCCTTGCTGGTAAGTACGATCGAGTCGGCCGGATCCAGTGCCAGCCCCCTGTCGTAGCACGCCACCGCCTCCTCGTGCCGCTCCATCTCCGCGAGCGACTTTCCTTTCATGACATGTACGTGCGAGTAGTCTGGATTCAGGATCAGCCCCCTGTCGTAGCACGCCACCGCCTCCTCGTGCCGCTCCATCTCCGCGAGCGACTTCCCTTTCATGACATGTACGTGCGAGTCGTCCGGATCCAGTGCCAGGGCCCGGTCGTAGCACGCCACCGCCTCCTCGTGCTTGCCCATCTCCGCAAGCGACTCCCCCTTGCTGGTAAGTGCGATCGAGTCGTCCGGATCCAGTGCCAGGGCCCGGTCGTAGCACGCCACCGCCTCCTCGTGCTTGCCCATCTCCGCAAGCGACTCCCCCTTGCTGGTAAGTGCGATCGAGTCGTCCGGATCGATGCCCAGCCCCCTGTCGTAGCACGCCACCGCCTCCTCGTGCTTGCCCATCTCCGCAAGCGACTCCCCCTTGCTGGTAAGTGCGATCGAGTCGTCCGGATCGATGCCCAGCCCCCTGTCGTAGCACGCCACCGCCTCCTCGTGCTTGCCCATCTCCGCAAGCGATATCCCTTTCATGACATGTACGTGCGAGTCGTCCGGATCCAGTGCCAGGGCCCGGTCGTAGCACGCCACCGCCTCCTCGTGCTTGCCCATCTCCGCAAGCGACTCCCCCTTGCTGGTAAGTACGAACGAGTCGTCCGGATCGATGCCCAGCCCCCTGTCGTAGCACGCCACCGCCTCCTCGTGCCGCCCCACATCCGCAAGCGACACCCCTTTCATGACATGTGCAAGCAAATCGTTTGGATCCAAGGCAGGGGCCCGGTCGTAGCACGCCACCGCCTCCTTGGATTGTCCCATCACCGCGAGCGACTCCCCCTTGCTGGCAAGCGCGTCCGAGTCGTCCGGATCGATGCCCAGCCGCCTGTCGTAGTGCATAACCGCCTCCTCGTGCTTGTCCATCCCCGCGAGCGACTTCCCTTTCATGACATGCACATGCGAGTCGTCCGGATCCAGTGCCAGGGCCCGGTCGTAGCACGCCACCGCCTCCTCGCGCCGCCCCAGTTCCGCAAGCGACTCCCCCTTTCTGGCAAGCGCGTACGGGTTGTCCGGATCCAGTGCCAGGGCCCGGTCGTAGCACGCCACCGCCTCCTCGCGCCGCCCCAGTTCCGCAAGCGACTCCCCCTTTCTGGCAAGCGCAGAGTCGTCCAGATCCAGGGCCCGGTCGTAGCACGCCACCGCCTCCTCGTGCCGCCCCATCACCGCAAGCGACTCCCCCTTTCTGGCAAGCGCGTAGGGATCGTCCCGCTGTACGGCAAGCAACATGTCGTAGTACATGATCGCCTCCCGGTACTCGCGCGAGTCAAACAGGCCGTTTCCCATGTACAGGTAGAAATGGCGTCTGCTGGAGTTTGTCTCAAGCATGGTGCAGTTTATGAATGTCAGGACGGCTCCAAAACACCGGTTGACATCGATCGGCGGCTGCCTCACGGTCGTGTGGACTAGGCAGTGCCTGCGAGCGAACAGGGCTTCGAGCGTTGCCCGGCGCGGCTCGCTCAGGCAGCGGTCGAACGCGCCCGGCTTGCCGATTTTATTCAGGATGTCTTTTATGGACTTGACATTCTGGAAATTCAGGTCAAAAACAATATGCCGCCTCAGCGTTGCCCCGTCATGCTGCTCGGGACTAGGCAGTTTGCCGTCCACAATCTCGCCGGGGGATACCTTTCCTGCCTCGAGTTGCGTTTCGACCGTATGCCTAAGGAACTGCTCAATCACCGTGACCAGCCCTGTGGTGCAGCAGTTCTTCGTGTAGTCGTCGGCGCGTTTCAGCCTCGACATGATCTGGCCAAAATACGCGAATACCGTGCCGATGTCTTGCCCGCGCGCCTCGTCGACGCGCCTGAAATTCATCTTCATGTCTTCCACCGGCCGTACGGCCCGCTGCTATTTGCCTGTTTGCGATTGGCGACAGTACGAGGCCGGTAGCCGCAGCCGCTCCGCGGGCGCGGATCCGGAACAACGTGGCGGTTTTCGCGCCTGCGGGCGGCGGGCGCGTGGCCTCGTACCGGCATCGTCGGAGGGAAACGGCGGACTGGCGAGCCGGATTCCGCCACAAACGGTTGAAGGGGGAGGCGACTAGTCGTCTTCAACGATTACGAATTCCATGGTCCTTGCATAGTCACGGCGGAACGGGCGGGAATACTTCCAGAGTCTCTCTCTGCTCTCCGGCGTCGACTTTCTGTTCCTCCTCCTCTGCCTCATCTCTTTGACGTACTGCGCCCTACGTTTGGATGATTTTGCTGCATGATCCATGCGTGGCGTAGATCTTGCCCGTATTTAATTTTTATAACTATATAGTTTGGTTGTGAGATCCCAAAAGCAGTGACCCCGCGCCCCTTCACCCGACACGATGCTGCTCCCCGCCCGCTTGTCCGTCACGACCACGGCCTCGGGCGGCGGCGACTTCAGGAACGCCCGGGCGGTCGTATCCTTCCCCTGCCATGTGGACATGCGCTTCTCGTCGCGGTCGTGCCGTTTGATCGGCCCGGCCGCCGGTTCGGTCTGTCCCGACGGGCGGAGTACGTCCCCCGCACGTCCTGCTGGCGGGCCGCGGACGGCCTTGCGGCGTGGCGCTCCGACGTGCACGAGCAACCCGCGCTGCAGCTCCCCGCGGAACCGCTCCAGCCTGCCGTTGGCCTGCGGGCGGCTGATGCGGGCTAGCGCGCGCCGCGTGCCCGGCCCGGCCGGCCCGCCGGGCTTCGTCCCGCCCCCCCCGACTCCGACCCGCTGGCACAGAACTGGGGATTCCCGCACCCCGGTTCCCGCCGCAGATCACTCGTTCGGCCCGCCCCCATTCTCCGACTCGGACGCGCGCGCAGAAGGGGAATGCCACCTTTGGAACCGCGCAGGCGAAGGGGCGGGGGCGTCGCCGCAACTGGGATCCCGCAAATCCCTTACGCGCAAAGTAAAACCGCGCCATGGTTGCCACGCACCGCATGCGCCGGGGCGGCGCCCCGATCTGCTCCCGCACGGCCTTCGTCCTCCCGCCGTCTCCTGCCCGCGTTTGCAGACTATTGCCGCGGGGAAGGGGCCCGCGCTGCGCTCCCGGGATCCTGGGCGCGCCGCCGCCGCGCGCCCGGGCGGGGCGGGTGCCCGCGCCGCATGCGGCAGTGTTAATATTTGGCGGGGCGCGGAAGCGCGCGAATGGGCACGGACGTCTCGTGGCTGATAGGCGGCCCCCAGGGGAGCGGGGTCGAGTCGGCCGCCAACATATTCTCGCGCGTCTGCGCCTCGGTGGGGTACAGCGTGTACGGCAAGCGCGAGTTCTACTCCAACATAAAGGGCGAGCACAGCTACTTCGCGGTGCGGGTGGCCGACCGTATCATACGCTCCAACGTGAGCGGGGTGACAGTGATGGTCTCGTACGACGCGGAGACCATATTCAGGCACGCCATAGACATGGCGCAGGGCGGGGACGTCCTGTACGATTCCGCGCTGGACGACGTGTCGACGGGGGACGTGCGCACGCTGGACGGCCCGTTCCGGGCCAGGCTGGAGGAGCGCCTCTCCTCGGCCGGCCGCCCCTGCACCGTGCCGGGGGCGCTCGCCGAGGCCGCCGCGGCCGGAGCCAGCGTGGTCCCCGTGCAGTTCGGAGCGCTGCTGGAACGGCTCGCCGAGGAGGCCGGCAACCCGCGCCTGAAGGGCATGAAGCGCATGTTCAACGTGCTGGGCGTCTCGCTGTCGCTGGGCCTGATGCGGGCGCCGCGGGGGCCGCTGGAAGACGCCATCGGGGCGATATTCGCAAAAAAGCCGCAGGTGGCGGAGCTGAACAAACTGGCGGCCCGCATCGCGTACGGGCGCGGCGAGGAGATCGACAGCCCGTGCGGCCCCCTCGCGGGGGCGGAAAAGGCCACCCGCACCATGCTCGTGCAGGGGCACCAGGGGACGGCCATAGGCAAGATGGTGTGCGGGTGCCGCATGCAGCCGTACTATCCCATCACGCCCGCCTCCGACGAGAGCGTGTACCTGGAGTCGAACCAGATACTGAGCGTGCGCGGCCACCGGCCCGGCTCGTCACTCGTGGTGCAGACCGAGGACGAGATCTGCGCCATAGGGATGGCCATAGGCGGCGCGCTGGCCGGAGCGCGCTCGGCCACGTGCACCTCGGGCCCCGGGTTCTCCCTCATGGCCGAGATGCTCGGCTGGGCGGGGATAAACGAGGTCCCGCTCGTGGTGACGCTCTACCAGAGGAGCGGCCCGTCCACCGGCCTCCCCACGCGGCACGGGCAGGACGACCTGCTGTTCGCCGTGCACGCGGGGCACGGCGAGTTCCCGAGGATGGTGTACGCCTCGGGCGACGTGGAGGAGAGCTTTTACGACACGGGGAGGTGCTTCAACTACGCCGAAAAGTACCAGCTGCCCGTCATACACATGATGGACAAGCTCATAGCAAGCTCGGTGACGACCTGCCCGCGCTTCGATCCGTCCAGGGTCTCGGTGCGGAGGGGCAAGCTGCTCCGCGAGGTCCCGCCGACGGAGGGGGGCTACCGCCGGTTCGCGCGTGCGGAGGACGGCGTGTCCCCGCGCTCCGTCCTGGGGCTGGAGAACGGCATATTCTGGAACACGGGCGACGAGAGCGACGAGCGCGGCCACATCACCGAGGATCCCGTGGTGCGCGCCGAGATGATGGACAAGCGGCTCATGAAGGAGGGGCGGATACTGGAGGAGGTCCCCAAGGAAGAGCAGGTCGCATCGTACGGGGTGCGCGGGCACACCGTCGTGTGCTGGGGCTCGGCCAAGGGGCCCGCGCTGGACGCCATTTCGATGCTGAAGGAGGAGGACGGCGTGGATGTGGGGCTGGTGCAGGTGAAGCTGCTGTGGCCGTTCCCCGCCGCGCTGCTCGGCTCCCTGCTGGAGGATGCCTCCGTCATAATAGACGTGGAGGCCAACCAGACCGGCCAGCTCGGGGCGCTCATGCGGCAGGGCCTCGGCAGGGATCCGGACCACTACATCTCAAAGTACACGGGGAGGGCCATCACCTGCACGGAGCTGCTAGGGGCGCTCCGCCGCATCGTGTCGGGCAAGGCGGGCAAGAGGGAGGTGCTGGTGCACGGCGCCTAGGCTGGCCGACTACAAGACGCAGGTGCACAACGACTGGTGCCCCGGCTGCGGCGACTTTGGGATAGTGAGCGCCATGCAGATGGCCCTGGCCGAGATGGGGCTGCCGCGGCACCGGACTGTCCTGTTCTCGGGGATAGGCTGCTCGGGAAAGACCTCCCACTTCGTCAACGTGTACGGGATACACACGCTGCACGGCCGCGTCCTGACCTTCGCGCAGGGGGCCAAGCTGGCGAACCCCGGGCTCACGGTGCTCGCGGCCGGGGGGGACGGCGACGGGCTGGGGATCGGCGCGGGGCACTTCGTGGCCGCCGGCCGCCGCAACGTCGACATGACGTACATAATATTCGACAACGGCGTGTACGGCCTAACCAAGGGGCAGGCCTCGCCCACGCTGAAGCTCGGCGAGAAGACAAAGTCGCTCCCCTCGCCCAACACGAACTACGCGGTCAACCCGATAGGCCTGGCGGTGGCCAGCGGGTTCACGTTCGTGGCCAGGGGCTACGCCTACGACGTGCGGCACCTCAAGGACCTGATCGTGGCGGCCGTGCGGCACCGCGGCCTGGCATTCCTGGACGTGCTCCAGCCGTGCCCCACGTACAACGACATCAACACGCGCGACTGGTACGCCGGCGCCGGCTGCGGCCCGGAGCAGGGCGGGGAAGGCGAGCGCGAGGCCGCCGCGCGCCACTCCCGCATATACAAGCTGGAGGACACCGACTACGACCCCGAGGTCCACTTCAGCGAGGAGTCCGAGGTGAACGCGAGGCTCAGCCAGGCGCTGGTGAAGTCGCTGGAATGGGGGGACCGCATACCCACCGGGGTATTCTACAGGAACGAGATCATAACGCCGTACGAGGGGCGCATAACGGACGCGATACCCAACTATGCGGAGAACCCGCCGGCCGCGCAGCGCATAGCGGGGCCCGGCCTGACCGGGACGGAGCCGTCGACCGACGTCTCGGCCCTGCTGGACTCGCTGGAGATCTGACCCCGCCGGCCAGTTCGGGGACGGGGCCGAGGGGATCCGCTCCGGCAAGCCGGGCTCGCTGGAGATCTGACCCCGCCGGTCAGCCCCCTTCCCGCTCCCTCTTCCAGCCGTCCCCCGAGAACGCGAACCGCCAGCCGCCCGCGAGCGCCTCCCCGAACCTCCACCTGCGCGCCCCCGTGTCGTACCGGTACACCACGCGGGTGACTCCCGCCGGCAGCCTGTCCGGGCTCAGGTGGTACGGCAGCAGCTCCAGCACGAAGTCGATCTTTTCGACGGCGTTGTCGAACAGCTGCTTCTCGTCCGCGTCGGCCACGAACGAGACGGCCGGCTCGCCCCCGAAGTCCACCCGCACCATGAGCGCCCTGCCGCGGCCCCCGCCCCTCCGCCTCTTCATCTCCCGGAACAGCGCCTTGAGCCTCTCCCACCGGCGGAACTCGAACCACTCGAAGAACTCCATGGAGAACGGCAGGGGGATCCCCAGCTCCAGCACGCTGACGAACCCGGGCTCGCCCTCGCCCATCTCCTCCTGCCGCACGGAGAACCTGCCGTTGAGGTAGCCGTAGGCCACCTCAAGCTCCCACGGGGACACGCCGTACGACCTCATCGATGCCTCCAGGGCCCGCGGCTGCCCGCTCACGCGGCGGAGGGCCGCGGTTCGTAATTAAACCTTGATCGCAGGCGCGGCCCCGCCCTCAGACCGTGTTGACGTACTTCCAGAGGTACAGCGCGCCGACCGTCCCGATGCACGCGACCATCGGCTTCCACGCGAAGACCGGCATGCTGGGGGTGGCCAGCTTTATCCTGTAGTTGTCCACGACGGAGTGGACGTACCGGCTTATGCGAGAGTTCCACATGCGGCACGCTATGCCGTGCCTCTTCAGCAGGTCCTCTATCTCGTACACCACGGGCGTGTTCTGGCAGAACAGGTGCTGCAGGTAGTCCCTGGACACCTCGACCTCGCCCTGTATCGCCACCAGGCCCTTCTTTATCTCGACGAACCTGACGTGCATCTCCCACGGCTTTTTCAGCTTCAGGTTCAGGCCGTGGCCTATCTGGGAGGGCTTCTTGTGCTCGAACTTCACGCTGGTGAACCCCTCGCTCCTGAACACCCTCACCAGCTCGTCCACGTTCCTCTTCACCACGACGTGCAGGTGCTCCACGCCGGCCCTCGCATCCACCCGTATGCTCTCCTTCTCCCCCCCGCCGCCGGACAGCGCGACCGTCCTGGGGTACCTGGTGAAGTACTCCATCGTACGCCGCGCCCCGGACGGCTCTATTTATAGCAGTCCGGCCGGCGCCGCCCCCGCGCGGGGGCGCCCGCGCCCCCGCGGGCCGCCCAGCGCCCTGGAATACACGCACTGGTCGTGGGGGATCGCGGCCTCGGCCGCCGTCGCGCCGCGGCCTGCCAGGGCCCCCCCCGCCCCCCCCACGAGGCAGACGGGTACCGACTCGGCCCCCTCGCCCATGACGTGGTTGGCGGCCGTGGCCAGGCCGTCGGCCGTTGCCCGCCGCGTGACCTTCAGCGGCCTGCCGTCCAGATCCGCGGAGGCCCTCATGTCGTCCACGGGCTCGATGCCGGCGCACGCGACCGCCACGCCGACCGTCCCCGCCCTGGCCGGCATGATCCTGCTGTCCGATATTATGACGCCTATGCGGGCCCCCCAGCGCACGAGGGCCTTCCTCCTCACCCGCTCGGCGAGCCTGTCCGGCTCCGCCGGGTACAGCACTACGGCGCCGGCGCCGCCGGAGTTGGACCGGTCTATCCCCGCGTTGGGCGCCACCATCCCGCCCACCGCCGCCATGACGAACCCGGCCATCCCGCCCAGTATGTGGTCAGACTCCCTCAGGACGACCTCGGCCAGCCGCGGGCTCATCCCGTGCTTCCTGGCGAGGGCCGCGCCGGCGCGCGAGACGCGGACGCCGCCCAGGTCCAGGACGCGCCCCTGCGAGACGGCGGCGTACTTGCTGGACAGCACCAGCACGTCGCCGTCGGATGCGCGCAGGCCGGCCTCGTGCAGCGCGGCCTCTACGGCGGCGAACAGGTCGAACCTCTCCTTTTCCCTCCTGGCGGGGACGGGCGTGGCGGTGAGGGGCACGCCGCCCCCGCCGCCCGTCCGCTTTTTACTGTTGCCGGCCGGGGAGCCGCGGGGCGCCCCCGCCGAAAAAGAAGATTTTAATCGGAACCGCGCATCCGCCCCGCGTGAACGTGACCGAGCGCATACTGGCGCGCGCGTCCGGCAGGAAGCGCGTGGAGCCGGGCGACGTGGTGGTGGCGGGGGTGGACAAGGCCATGGTGCACGACGTGTCCGGCCCCGGGGTCATCAAGGTCTTCGAGCGGCTGCGGGAGCAGGGCATAGACACGGGGCGGCTGTGGGACCCGTCGAGGGTCTGGATCGCCGAGGACCACTTCGTGCCGTCCGCGGAAAAGGCCTCGGCCGAGAACATCGTAAAGCTGCAGGACTTCGCCGAAAAGTACGGCGTGGGGAGGCACTTCAAGTACGGGATGGGCCAGTACGGCATATGCCACACGCTCTCGCACGAGGAGGCCATGGTGATGCCCGGGGAAGTCTACGTGGGGGGCGACTCGCACACCAACACGACGGGCGCGCTCGGCGCGTTCGCGTGCGGGCTGGGCCACACCGACGTGGCGTACGTCCTGCTGCACGGGCGCATATGGTTCAAGGTGCCCCCCACCGCGCTGTTCGTGCTGCGCGGCGCGCCGCCGGCCCACGTGATGGCCAAGGATCTCATACTCCGCATACTCGGCGACATCGGCACGGACGGGGCCGCGTACGGGGCCATGCAGTTCGCGGGGGACGGCGTGTACGGCATGCCCGTCGAGGAGAGGCTCACGCTGACCAACATGACGACCGAGGCGGGGGCCAAGAACGGGATAATAGAGCCGGACCGCAGGGTCTTCGACTACATCGGGGAGCGGGCGGGGGCGGGGGCCGCGCGCGCGGCCGAGGCCGGCGCCGCGTACGGCGACGGGGACGCCTCGTACGAGAGCACGCGCGAGTACGATGCGGCCGAGCTGGAGCCGATGGTGGCCAGCCCCTTCTCGCCCGACAACGTGGGGCCGGCCAGGGACTCCTCGTCCGTGGAACTGGACAAGGCGTACATCGGCTCGTGCACGGGCGCCAAGATGCACGACCTCGAGGCGGCGGCCCGCGTGCTCAAGGGCCGCACCGTGAAGGTGCGCACGGAGGTGCTGCCGGCGGCCATGTCCATATACAGGAGGGCAGTCGAGTCGGGGCTGGTCGGGATATTCGCGGCGGCCGGGGCCGTGGTGGGCCCCCCCACCTGCGGCGCCTGCTGCGGGGCCCACATGGGGGTGCTCGCCAAGGGCGAGGTCTGCGTGAGCACGACGAACCGCAACTTTCCGGGGCGCATGGGCCACCCCGAGTCGCGGACGTACCTGGCCTCGCCGCAGGTGGCCGCCGCCTCGGCCGTGACGGGGCGCATAACCGATCCGAGGGACCTGGATTGAGGGGGCGCGCCATAAAGTACGAGCGGGACAACATCGACACCGACGTGATAATACCCGGCGCGTACCTCAAGGTGCACGACTACGACGAGCTGGGCCGCCACGCCATGGAGGGGCTCGACCCGCGGTTCCGCGAGAGGGCGGCGGCGGGGGGGAGCATAATAGTGGCCGGCCGCAACTTCGGGTGCGGCTCGTCCCGGGAGCACGCGCCGATAGCCCTGTCCCGCTCCGGCATACGGGCGGTGGCGGCGCTCTCGTTCGCCCGGATATTCTACCGCAACTGCGTGGACGGCGCGTTCCTGCTGCCCGTGGAGATAGGCGGGGAGGCGTACGCGGCCATATCCGACGGGGACGAGCTGGAGATAGACACGGGGGCCGGCACCATCGCCGCGGCGGGGAAGAGCTACCCGACACGCCCCTTCTCGGACATAATATCCAGGATAATAGCGGCGGGCGGCCTGTTCAAGGCCGGGCTCGACGGGTGATCCCGGTGGCGGCCGGCCGGACGCTGTTCGAGAAGGTGTGGGACTCGCACGAGGTGGCGAGGCGCGGGGCCCAGTCCCTCCTGTACGTGGACCGCCACATGGTGCACGAGGTGACGTCCCCGCAGGCCTTCGAGGGGCTCAGGGAGGGCGGCAGGCGGGTCCGCAGGCCCGACCTCACGGTGGCCACCGCCGACCACAACGTGCCCACCGGGGGCGGGCCGCTGCGCGTGGTGGACGGGGACTCGGCGGCGCAGCTGGAGGCGCTGGAGCGCAACTGCGCCGAGTTCGGCGTGGAGCTGTTCGGCATGGGGCACCCCGGCAGGGGCATAGTGCACGTGATAGGGCCGCAGCTCGGGCTGCCGCTTCCCGGCTCCACCATAGTCTGCGGCGACAGCCACACCGCCACCCAGGGGGCGTTCGGGGCCCTGGCCTTCGGCATAGGCACCAGCGAGGTCGAGCACGTGCTGGCCACCCAGACCGTCTGGATGGACAGGCCCGCCCCGCTAGAAGTACGCGTGGACGGCTCGCTCCGGCGCGGCCCGGCCGTGGCCGCCAAGGACGTCATACTGTCCGTGATACGCATGATCGGGACGGCCGGCGGCGCCGGCACCATAGTGGAGTACCGCGGCAGCGCCATATCGGGAATGTCCGTGGAGCAGAGGATGACCGTCTGCAACATGTCCATCGAGGCCGGCTCGCGCGCCGGGCTGGTGGCCCCCGACGAAAAGACCGTCGAGTACCTCCGCGGGAAAAGGTACGCCCCTGACGACATCGACGCGGCGGCCGCGGGCTGGCTCTCCGAACTCCGCACCGACGGGAGCGCCAAGTTCGCGAAGTCGTTCCGGCTGGACGCCGGCGCCGTGGCGCCCCAGGTGAGCTGGGGGACGAGCCCCGGCATGACCTGCGACGTCACGGACGCGGTGCCGGCGCCGGAGGAGTACGGGGCCGGCGACCCGGCCGCCGAGGAGTCCGCCAGGGCCGCGCTGCGGTACATGGGCCTGGAGCCGGGGACCCCGATCACGGACGTGCGCCTGGACCGCGTCTTCATAGGATCCTGCACGAACGCGCGGCTGGAGGACCTGCGCGATGCCGCCGGCATGGTGGAGGGCCGCTCCGTCGCGCCTGGCGTGAGGGCCATGGTCGTTCCCGGCTCGCAGGAGGTCAAGCGGGAGGCGGAGGCCGAGGGGCTGGGCGCCGCGTTCGAGAAGGCCGGCTTCGAGTGGCGCGAGTCCGGCTGCAGCATGTGCCTGGGGATGAACCCGGACGTCCTCTCCGCCGGGGAGAGGTGCGCGAGCACGTCCAACCGCAACTTCGAGGGGCGGCAGGGGGCCGGCGGCCGGACCCACCTGGTGAGCCCCGTGACGGCGGCCGCGGCCGCCGTCGCCGGCCGCTTCGTGGACGCGAGGGAGTGGGTGTAGGGACGCCCGCGCCCCCGGGAGGGAAGGGATGAGGCCGTTCCGCCGCGCCTCGGGGCCGGCCGTCCCGCTGGTCCGCGCCGACGTGGACACCGACCAGATAATCCCCAAGCAGTTCCTGAAACTGGTGCAGCGCTCGGGGTTCGGCCGGTACCTGTTCTACAACTGGAGGTACCTGCCCGACGGCAGCCCCGATCCCGAATTCGTGCTGAACGATCCCGCGTACGCGGGCTCGCCGATACTCCTGGCCGGGGAGAACTTCGGCTGCGGCTCCAGCCGCGAGCACGCCGTCTGGGCCCTGCGCGACCACGGCTTCACCGCGGTGGCGGCGCCCTCGTTCGCGGACATCTTCTATTCCAACTGCTTCAAGAACGGCGTGCTGCCGGTCCGCGTCACGAAAGGGCAGGCGGCCGCGCTGCGCGCCGCCCCCCGCACCGAGATCGACCTGGGGGAGCTCACCGTGTCGGCCCCCCCGCTCCCGCCGTTCCGGTTCGCGGTGGACCCGCACCGCCGGAGGGCCCTGCTGGAGGGGCTGGACGAGGTGGCCCTCACGCTGGAGGAGCACGGCGCGGCGATCTCCGAGTTCGAGTCGCGCGCCCCCCCGCGCGGCCGGCCTCCATCATCCCGACTATCCTCCTGACCGCATCCGCGTTCCTGTCCAGGGCCGCGGGGGACTCGGCGTCGACCCACGGGCTGTCCCCGATGTCGTAGGCGCTCACCTCCCCCCTCCCCGCCAGCTCCTCCAGCACGTCGTACGAGAGGTTGACGCCGCCCTTTTTCCGCGCCGCCTTCCCCCTTACCACGTCGAGCACGCCGGCGGACAGGACGTACACCCCGAGGCACTCCGGCATGGGCAGATCCGCCTCGGGCTTTTCGACGAACCGCGCCACCATTCCGGAGCCGTCCACCTCGGCGAAGCCGGTGGCCTCCCTCCTCCTCGACCTGGTGGCCACGCACGCCGCCGCCCCCGACTCCCTGAACTTGCGGGCCATCGCCCCCACGTCCACCCAGCAGAGGTTGTCGGCGAACCACAGGAGGAACTCGGACTCGCCGGCCAGCTCCTCCTCCAGGCACAGCAGGTCCCCCCCCGTCCCCGACTGGGCATCCTGCACGAACGCGACGCCGCGCCCCCCGCCGCGCTCCATGTAGTTGCGTATCTGGGCCCCCATCCCCCCCATGTCCGCCAGCACCACGACGCCGCTCACCGCCCTGGACGAGGCGAGGAACTCGGCCACGCGGGCCACGAGCGGCCTGCCCAGGACGGGGATCATGGCCTTCGGCACGAAGTCCGTGTACGGCCTGCCGCGGGTCCCCCTGCCGCCCGCCAGGATTACCGCTTTCACTTCTACCTGTACGACTTTTGCTTGCGCCTGCGCGCGCCGGGGCCCCCGAACTTCTTCGGCTCCTTCCTCCTGGCGTCGCCGCTCACCAAATACTTGTCGAACTCCGAAAGCCTCGCCCTGATGTCGTCCCTGACGTGCTTGGGCAGGGGGTGGTCCCTCGGCTCGTTCTTGGACTTTGTCCAGCCCGAGAGGGCCCTGGATATGGCCGTGGCCACGGCCCCCGCCTGGCCCATGAACCCGCCGCCCCTCACCCTGACGGATATGTCCACCTCGCCCCTGGCGTCCCCCGCTATCTCCAAGGGCACCATGATCGCCTCGCGCGCGGGCTCGTGGCCGATCATCTCCACCGGGACGTTGTTGATCCTCACCCTGCCGGCGCCCTTCGTTATGTACACGTGCGCGCTGGCCGCCTTCCTGGTGGCGAAGTATATTTCGGTCTTGGGGGTGGTCACGCCCCGCCGCCCCCCGCCTTCGTCCATCCCACGGTCTCGCCGAGGTCGGACATGGTGGTGTACCGAGCCGACGGCCTCGTGATGAGCGCCTTCTCGAACCGCACCCTCTCGAACGGCCTCAGCTGCCTCGGCGACCCGACGTACGCCCTGAGCCTGGAGTGCGCCGCCCTCCCGGACGGCTTTTTCCTCGGGAGCATCCCCCTGACCATCCTGGTGATTATGGTGTCGGGCCTGCGGGGGTGGAACGGGCCGTGCTTTGGGTGGAGGATGCTGGCTATCTTGAGGAAGTCCCTGTACTCCCCGACTATGCTGCTCCTGCTCCCGCTGATCATTATCTTTTCGCAGTTGATTATGGACACCCTGTTCCCCTTCAGCAGGAGCTTGGCGACGTGGGACGCCAGCCTGCCGGCCACGTGGTCCGTCGCGTCGACCACTATGGGCCTGTCCTTTCCCGGCGTGCCGCCGGGAACCGCGGGCCGCTTTTCCTCCGCCGCGGGGGCCGCCGCCTCCGCGCGTGCCTCGTCCTCGGGCATCCCCGCCTTTGTCTTGGCGGCGACCTCCGCCTCGATCTCGGCAAGCTTTGCGTTTATCTCCGCATCGACGTCCGCATCATCCAGCCCGATCTCCCCCGGCCCTCCCGCGGCCGCGGCCGCGGCCCCCTCCTCCTCGTCGACCCCCGCCGTCACCTCTTTCGGGGCCGTCTCATACTCGTCGACCCCCGCCGCCATCTCCTCCGCGGCCCCGGCGGCCCTCTCCTCCTCGGCGTCCTCCGCCGCCATCTCTTCCGCGGCTATCTCCTCCGCGGCCCCGGCGGCCCTCTCCTCCTCGGCGTCCTCCGCCGCCATCTCTTCCGCGGCTATCTCCTCCGCGGCCCCGGCGGCCCTCTCCTCCTCGGCGTCCTCCTCCGCCATCTCTTCCGCGCCCCCTTCTGGCCCCGCGGCCCCGGACGGCGGCGGGCCGCCCAGCTCCTCCCCGTCCCGCGGCGGGTCCCCGCCGGCGCCGCCGCGCTCAGGCAAGCAGGGCTACCCCCCTTCCGGTCGGGGACTTTTGTATCACCTCGTCGAACCCGACCACCCTTCCGCCCGCCCCCCTGATCTTGCCGGCCGCCGCGGCGGATATAGAGAACGGGCACAGCGTGATGCCGTGCGAGATGGTGCCCGTCCCGAGCACCTTTCCCGGCACCACGACCACGTCGTCCTGCTTGGTGAGGCCGGCCAGCCTGTTGACGTTCACCGTCCTCCTGGCCCTGGTCGGCTTCAGGGCGAGCTTTGCGAGCCGCGACCATATGGGGGCCCCGCTGCTCCTCGATGCCTTTTTGAGATCGCGCGCCATGCGCTGGACGGTCTGGTCCGTCCTGCCGCTCCGCACCATAGGGCACCCTCCCTCCTGAACCCAAATATAACATGTGCACTCGCCGGGCGCTCGCCGCGGGTGTAGACTTGCGTCCACTGTGATCTAGGCGTGGGATCGCGGAGCGGATTGTTGCCGCTAGGCGTGGTTTCGGTTTGGACATAAGCCCACACCGCCGCGGCCGAGCTAGATTTTTATTGGAACCGCCGGGCCTGCCACCCGGACTTGCCATCTCTCAAAGTCGTGGAAAGGGACGAGCGGAGAATATCGGTGAGGCTGAAGGGGATTCCCGCGCAGTACGCCAACGCGCTGCGGCGGATCTGCCTCAACGGCGTGCCCGTGTTCGCCATAGACAAGGTGGACGTGATAGACAACACGTCGGTGCTGGCCGACGAGGGCCTGGCCCACAGGCTGGGCCTCGTGCCCCTCAAGACCGACCTCACCGAGTTCACCGACGCGGGAAAGATAGACGTGGAGGATCCGGCCAACAGGATAATGCTGACGCTGGACTCTGGCGGGGACTTTAAGACCCGCACGGTGATCTCGGGCGACCTGGTCTCGGAGGACAGCTACGTCAAGCCCATCTCGGACGCCATCCCGATAGTCCAGCTGGCGCCGGGCCAGAAGATCAAGGTCGAGGCGTACGCGCGTCTGGGCAGGGGCACCGAGCACGCAAAGTGGAACTCGTCGAACGTCTCCGTGCTGGTGGACGCGGACGACGGGAACGACCAGATCCTCACCGTAGAGTCCACCGGATCCATACCGCCGGAGCGCATAGTGCTGGCCGGCGTGGCCGAGCTGCAGAGCAGGCTGGACGAGTTCGGCGACGCCATATCCAAGATCGCCGCGCCCCCGCCCGCCGCCTAGCCGCGTGTGGAATCCGAAAAGTAGTTCACCCCCCCTCCCTAGCCGACATCGTACTCCTCTCCCGTCTGCCCGTCAATAACCTTTTCCTCGGCCTTCTTGGGCATCTTCCTCGCGAACGCCCGCGCCGGCGTCTCCAGGTTGTCCCAGTCGAGGGACATGTGGGGCCGGTCGTGGTTGTACCACCTCATGAACAGATCCACCGGATCGCTCTTCCTCATCATGATCGCCTCGAACTCGGGCAGCTTGCGCTGGATCTCCCCGTGCAGCCTCTCCAGCTTGCCGTTCGTCTGGGGGTGCCTCACGCCCGCCAGGATCTGGCGTATTCCAAGCTCGACCAGCCTCCTCTCGAACTCCGTCCTGCCGCGCTTCCTGTCCTCGGACTCGTTGGCGTAGAACTGCGCGCCGTGGTCGGTCATGATGGAGGCGGGCTTGCCGTGGTCGGCCATGGCCCGTTCCAGCACCGCCAGGGCGTTCTCCGCGGTGGCCCTCTCGAAGACCCCGTACCCCGTGACGAACCTGGAGGCGTCGTCCTCGTAGCACAGGAACCACCTGCCGTCGTCAAGCAGCTTCCAGTCGGTATGCCACAGCGAATTGGAGTGCTCGCGCTCGTATCGCACCCATTTGCGCCTTTTGGCCTTTTTGGGGTGAGTTTCTGCCATGTTTTCGTCCTTCAGCACGGCGTGTATCGCGCCGTGCGGGATATTCATTCCGGTCTGACTCGCTATGATCCTTTGCAGCGCCACCGCCCCTGTGTGCTCCGCCTGCCGCGCGGACAGCACGGCGGAGTGCTCCCTGCGCCCCGGCATCCCCTGCGGGGGCCTGCCCATCGGGGCAGGATGCGACATCTGGCCGACCGCGCGGGCCTTGTGCCTGGCCCACATCTTTTGGACCCACCGCACGGACACGCCCATGGATTCGGCTATCTCCGCGTTGGTGAGCTCTCCCTTCCTCTTCTGGCGGACTATCCACCGTATCTGCGACTCCTCTAGTTTCATGCCGTTCGGGTGAT
Organism: uncultured Candidatus Cenarchaeum sp.; assembly: GCA_958295735.1. Lineage (GTDB taxonomy): Archaea > Thermoproteota > Nitrososphaeria > Nitrososphaerales > Nitrosopumilaceae > Cenarchaeum. The sequence continues at coordinate 655,794 of OY282369.1, read as the reverse complement.
CCAGGCTCACATATTTCCCCAACCTTTTGCGCCAGACCCACACGCCTTTGTCTCCGCTCAAAGTCAGGCCGATGCGCCTGCTTTTGACCGACTTTACATACGATGACAAGGGGTGAACTACTTTTTGGACAATATATGCCGCCTAGCCGCGAACCAGAGATAAATAGCCCGGCCGCCCACCCGCGGGCATGGCGGACGTGACCGTGGCGCGCTACTCCTTCGAGGGGGAGAAGTTCGAGATCCTGGTGAGGCCGGATCCCGCCCTGGACTACAAGCTGGGCAGGGGGAAGGGCGGCGGCGGGGACCTCTCGAAGGTGCTCGTCTCGGACGAGATATACTCCGACTCGGGCAAGGGCACCAAGCCGCCGGCCGAAAAGCTGGCCAGGGCCTTCGGCACGACCGATGCGGCCGCGGCGGCCCGCATCATACTGGAAAAGGGGGAGATCAACATGACCACCGAGCAGAGGCGGAGGCTGGTAGAGGAGAAGCGGAAGCAGGTGGTGGAGAGCATAGCAAAGTCGTTCGTCGACCCGCGCTCGCACCTGCCGCACCCCCCGCTGAGGATAGAGCGGGCCATGAAGGACGCCAGGGTCTCGATAGACCCGCAGAGGGGCGCGCAGGACCAGGTGAAGGACGTGGTGGAAAAGATCCGCGGCGTGATCCCGCTGAGGTCGGAGAACCTCGAGCTCGTGGTGGTGGTGCCGCCCCAGTACGCGGCGCAGTCGTACTCGGCGCTGAAGTCGGCCGGCACCATAAAGTCCGAGGAGTGGCTCCCGAACGGCTCGCTAAAAGCAATACTTGAAATACCTGCGGCCGCGCGGCCGCGCGTGATAGACAGGCTCGGCTCCGTCACCAAGGGCACCGCCACCGCGGAGGTCCGCCGGTGATGGCCGGGGCCCGGCACCAGAACGTCATGCCGGGGGACGTCATCACGACGGGGCCGTACAGGCCGGAAGAGCACACCGTGCTGGACGGCAAGCGCATACTGGCCACCGCGGTCGGCGTCTCGGAGATACGCGACGACTCGGTGCGCGTGGTGCCGCTGGCCGGGATGTACTACCCGAGGGTGAAGGACTTCGTCATCGGGAAGGTGGTCTCGCACACGTCGCTGTCCTGGGAACTGGAGATAAACTCGTGCTACGTGGGGTTCCTCCCCGCCTCGGACGTCTTCGGCAGGGACTTTTCGGCCCACGCCGACGATCTCACCTCCCACCTGGCGAAGGGCGACATGGTCGCCGCCCGCGTGGCCAACTTCGACAGGACCCGGGATCCGCTGCTCACCGTCCAGGACCGCGACTTGGGCAAGATCGACATCGGGGAGCTCGCCTCGCTCGCGCCCGGCAAGGTGCCGCACCTCATAGGAAAGAACGGCTCCACCATACGCGCCATAGAAGAGTCGTGCAGGGCCACGCTCGCGGTGGGGGACAACGGGTGGGTCGTGATCACCGCCGACGATCCCGATGGATTATTAAAGGCCGAAAGGGCCGTCCGGATGATTGACGAGGGGGCGCACGAGGCCGGCATTTCCGAGAGGGTGCGGTCTATGCTAGAGACCGGGTAGCGGCATGGGCGGAAGGGACACCGACGTAGTTCTGCTGGACGAGAACGGCGTGCGCTGCGACGGCAGGAGGATAGACCAGACCAGGCGCGTGGAGATACGGGCCGGCGTCCTGCGGAACGCCCACGGCTCGGCGTACATCGAGTTCGGGGACAACAAGATACTGGCGGGGGTCTTCGGCCCCAGGGACGTCCACCCCAAGCACATGTCCGACACGGACACGGGCATACTGCGGTGCCGCTACCACATGTCGCCGTTCTCCGTCACGGAGCGCAAGAACCCCGCCCCGTCCAGGCGGGAGATAGAGATATCCAAGGTCATAAAGGAGGCGCTCGAGCCGTCGCTGATGCTGGAAAAGTTCCCCCGCACCGTGGTGGACGTCTTCATGGAGGTGCTCCAGGCCGACGGCGGATCGCGGTGCGCCGCGCTGTCCGCGGCCTCGGTGGCCCTGGCCGATGCGGGAATACCCATGAGGGACATGGTCTGCGCCTGCGCCGCCGGGAAGGTCGCCGACACCATAGTCCTGGACGTGAACAACGAGGAGGACCAGGCGGGCCAGGCCGACATGCCCGTCGGCTACATGCCCAACATGGACAGGATCACGCTCATACAGCTCGACGGCGTGCTGACGCCCGACGAGTACAAGAGGTGCGTCAGGACGGCGGTGGACGGGTGCAGGCAGGTGTACGAGGTGCAGAAGAAGGCCCTGGCCGACCGGTTCTTCGGCGGCGGCGGGAAGGAGGGATCCGGCGATGGTGCATAAGACCATAATCGACGAGCTCACGCGCTCGAAGATAACAAAGATGCTCGGGGACGGCAGGCGCGCCGACGGCCGCGGCATGGAGGAGCAGCGCCCCGTCCGCATAGAGACGGGCGCCATACCCAAGGCCAGCGGCTCGGCGAGGGTATTCCTGGGCAACACAGAGGTGGTGGCCGGCGTCAAGATCCAGCCCGACAGGCCCTTCCCGGACGTGGGCGACAGGGGGATATTCATCTGCACGGCCGAGATACTCCCGCTGGCCCACCCCGACATCGAGACGGGCCCCCCGAACCCCGCGGTGATCGAGCTCGCGCGGGTGGTGGACAGGGGGATACGGGAGAGCGGCATGATCGACCTCTCGCAGCTCGTGCTGGAGAAGAACAAGTCGGTGATGGGCGTGTTCGCGGACAACAGCGTCATAGACGTGGACGGCAACCTGTTCGACGCCTGCTCGTACGCCTCGACGGCGGCCCTGCTCACCGCCAGGATCCCAAAGTGGGAGATGCGCGGCGACGCGCCGGCGCGCGTCGAGGGGGAGGAGTACGACGCCCCCGTGACGACGATACCCGCGTCCGTGACGATGGCCAAGATAGGGGACAGCATAGTGGTGGACCCGAACCAGGACGAGTGGAGCGTCATGGACGCGCGCGTCACGATAACCACCAACTCGGACGGGAACGTCTGCGCGCTGCAGAAGGGCGGCAGCTCGGGGTTCACGTACGACGAGCTCGTGAGGTGCTCGGAGCTCTCGGTCTCCGTCGGCTCCCGCGTCAGGGAGCAGATACGCGCGAAGGGGGCGGCCGTCCGCGGCGATGGCTAAGAAAAAGTCGCTCAAGGGGCTCGGCGCCCGCTACGGGATAAAGATCAGGAAAGAGTACACAAAGGTGCACTTCAAGCTGAAGGCCGGCAGGGCCTGCCCCGAGTGCGGCTCGCGGCGGTTCGGCCGCGCCGCGGTGGGCATATGGGCGTGCGGCAAGTGCGGCCTGAAGGTGGCCGGCACCGCGTATGACGTCAAGGTTTAGCGCCGTCGTGAGGGCCGAGGCCGGCCCCGCCACCGCCCCGCTGTTCCTGTCGCTGGAGGCCGACTACCTGTACTATCCGGAGGGGCCCACCCGCACCGCCGTCCGCATGGAGCGCGGCCCGGGCGGGGACGCGGCCGCGCTGGAGATCGAGTCGGACCAGCTCCCGCACCTGCGCGCCGGGATAAGCTCGGCGCTGAGGCTCGTCCAGGCGGGCTGCGGCGCGATCGCGGCGGCCCCGCCGGGGGACGGGCCGCCGGCCGCGCGCTCCCGCCGCCGCCGGGCGCCCGGCGGGTCCCGCGGGCGCGCCCGCGATCCCTAGGCGGGACCGATCCGCGGCCGATCCGGGCTCGCGCCCGCGGCGGGGGGAAGGAGGCCGCCGGCCCCGCGCGGCGGAGCGCGAGGTCGGCAACCCCCGCTTTGCGGCCGCGAACGCGGATCAACGAAGTCGTTTTCACGCCCGCGGCTGACGGGTACGTGACCTCACACGCGGCGGATCGGTAAAGATATAAGAAAACCGGCGCCCCCCCCGTGCATGTCGGCCGGACAGGAGACCCCCCCGTGGTTGCGCGAAAAGCTGGCGAAGTTCCGGCAGGCCGAGTACGATCTGCGCTCGGTGCAGGCGCAAAAGCAGCAGCTCAACTCCGACAAGATGTCCTCGGACGCGGCGATGGAGGAGCTGAAAAAGGCCGCCGACGACCAGGTCGTGTACAGGCACACCGGCACCATACTCGTGCGCACCAGCAAGGCCGATCTCGTCTCCTCCCTCGAGGAGCGGGCCCTCCTCGCCACCACGAGGCAGCAGGTGCTGGACAAGCAGGAAAAGCGGCTCGCAGAGAGCTTGAAGGAGCAGGAGGAGAGCATCAGGAAGATGCTCGGCGGGGGCGCGGGCCCGCAACCCGGCGCGCAGGCCCCGCCCCGCGCCTAGGGCGCGCCGCGCACAGTTATTAGGCGAGCGGGCCGCGCGGCAGCGTGAACCTGTCCCGGTTGCGCATAGTGGCGGACGAGCGGGAGAGGAAGAGCGGGATACCGGATCTTCTCGCGAAGGCGGGGGTGCGGGCGGAGGTCAGGACGCTCCCCGTGGGGGACTACGTGGTGGCGCCGGAGACCGTGGCCGAGAGGAAGAGCATGCACGATCTCGTGTCGTCCGTGTTCGACGGGAGGCTGTTCGACCAGTGCAGCCGCCTCAGGGAGCATTTCGAGTCGCCGGTCCTCCTGGTGGAGGGGAATGTGGACGAGATGGCGGAGGTGGCCGAGAACCCGATGGTCCTGTACGGGGCGCTGTCCCGCGTGGCCATCGACTTTAGGATCCCCGTGGTGCCGACGCCCAGCGCCGACCACACGGCGAGGCTGCTGGTGGCGCTGGCCGCCCGGTGCTGCGAGGGCGCCGGCGCCGGCGGGTCGCCCCCGCGCGGGCCGTTCCTGAAGAAGATAAGAAAGCACGACGACCTGCGCCGGCAGCAGCTCTCGTCGCTGGCCAGCCTGCCCGGGGTCGGCGAAAAGATCGCCGCGCGCATGCTGGCGAGGTTCGGCACGCCCATCGCCGCGCTCGGCGCGACCTCCGCCGACCTGGCCAAGATCGAGGGGCTCGGGGGGGCGCGGGCCAGGCGGATAAGGGGGATGCTGGACGCCGGGGAGGCGCCCGAGGGTGGCCCGCCCGCGCAGCGGACGCTGAACGGCGGCTAGCCCGCCGGCGGCCGGCGCCGGCCGCGGCGGGGCCCCCCCCCGGCGGCGAGCCTGCGGGCCGGCCGCCCCCCGCACCGCGGGCACTCGGGGGCGTTCGCCCCGCACTCCGCGCCGCACCCCGGGCAGCGCTGCGTCCACCTGCCCGCGCGCCTTATCCCCGCGGTGGCGACGGGGGAGACGCGTATGCCGAGGAAGGCCCCCACGTTGGACACCGCGTAGTCGTCGGTGACGAGCTCGGCATCGCCGAGATCCAGGCACAGCGCCAGCACGGACAGGTCGCCCGCGGAGAGCCGCGCCGCGTCGCCGGTGGCCTCGGCGGCCGCCCTGGCCCTGGCCGACGAGGCGGCCCCGGGCTCGCGCGGGACGAGCCGCCCGGCCCCCACCAGCGCGTCCACCATGCCGTGCCGGCCCTTGACGTGCCCCACCTCGCCGAGTATGGCCGGGGTGGTGTGGCACGCGGCCCGCGAGGCGAACGGCAGGCCGGCGTAGAACGCGCCGGCGTCGAGCACCCTAGAAGCCAAGCCTGCTCATCTGCCTCAGCCCGCGCCTCTTCAGCCGCACGAACACGGCCGGCTTCCCGTACCTCCTCACCGTTATGGGCTCGCCGTAGCCGGCCGACCTGACCACCTGCGCGTCCATCACCACGCTGCAGTCGTGCGAGCTGGTCACCTGGATCTTCTCGTCGGGGACCACTATCGACTCCAGCCTGTACACCGGCGCGATCGGGGTGATTATCAGCACGCTGAGGCTCTCGTGCAGTATGGGGCCCCCCAGCGAGAACGAGTGGCCCGTGGACCCGCTGGGGGTGGCCACTATCACCCCGTCCATCTTCTGCTTCACCGTGTCGTCCTGGAACTTTATCTCCAGCTCCGCCGTCTTGGTGAGGTTCTTGCGCTGTATGAGGATCTCGTTCAGGGCGGGGGGGAACTCCTCGCCGCCGCACGAGGCGACCACCCTGGTCCGCCGCTCCAGTATGACGCTGCCGGCGGCGATCTGCCGCAGGGCCCCGTCCACGCCCTCCGGGGTCACCTCCGCCAGGATCCCCCTGTTCCCCCCGACGTTGACCGTCAGCACCGGCGTCTCGTCCTCGAGGCCCCTGAACGCGCGCAGCGTGGTGCCGTCCCCGCCCAGCGTCACCACGAGGTCGGGCCTCTTTCCCCTCAGGTCGGGAACGGCGCCGACCATCTCGGCCCCCCGCACGGACGTGGGCGATATCGTGTACACCGAGCATCCGCCCATGGCGAGGAACTTCCCGGCCACCGACGCGGCGGCCGCCTCGGCCTGGGCGGAGCCGAACTTGCCCACCACGGCCACCCTGCGCAGCTTCAACCTGCCTCCGGGGCCCCGCCGGCCTTAAAATCATGGCGGATCGGCGGGCCGCGCCCCCGGGGAACGCCCCGGGGGGCGCGCAGAAAGCAATAAAGCACGCGCCCCAGGGGCGGCGCGCGTGAGCGGCTACGCGCGCCCCGACGTCCTGGTGGACACGGAATGGGTCTCGTCCGCGTTTCCGGCGCCCGGCCGCCGGCTCGTCGAGGTGGACTACGATCCGGACGGCGCGTACCGCAGGGGCCACATTGGCGGATCCACGCTGGTGTGGTGGAGCCGCGACATCAACGATCCCGTGACCCGGGACATCGTGGGCAGGAAGGCGTTCTCGGGCCTGATGTCGAGGAACGGCATATCGCCCGACACGGAGGTGGTGCTGTACGGGGACTTTAACAACTGGTTCGCCGCGTTCGCGTTCTGGGTCATGAAGTACTACGGGCACGAAAAGGTGCGCATAATGGACGGCGGCCGGAAAAAGTGGGAGCTGGAGGGCAGGCCGTACGCCGAGGCGGAGCCGGACGTCCCCGCCGCCGCGTACGATGCCCCGCCGCCCGACGAGGGGCTCAGGGCCTACCTGCCGGACGTGCGGAGGTCCCTGGGCAGGGAGGGCTCCGCGCTGGTCGACGTCCGCTCCCCCAAGGAGTTCACCGGCGAGGTCACGGCGCCCCCCGAGTACCCCACCGAGAACGCGCAGAGGGGCGGGCACATACCCGGGGCGCGCAACATAACGTGGGCCACCGCGGTCAACGACTCGGACGGCACGTTCAAGTCGCCGGAGGAGCTGCGCCGCAACTACGAGCCCGCGGGGATCACCCCGGACAGGGACGTCATCTGCTACTGCCGCATAGGCGAGCGGTCGTCCCACTCGTGGTTCGTCCTCAAGTACCTGCTCGGGTACCCGCGGGTGCGCAACTACGACGGCTCGTGGACCGAGTGGGGCAACATGATAGGCAACCCCGTCGAAAGGGGCTAGCATGGGCGGCGGCGCCGGCCGCGGGGGAAGGGTGCTGGCCAGGGGCGGCTTTTACACGGTGGCCGACTCCGGGGGGTTCTTCGTGCTGGAGGACGGCACCAGGCGGGGGCTGGAGGCGAGGGAGCGCGCCGTGGACGCCGAGGCGGGGGCCGAGGCGGACATGGGCGTGGTGCGCGGCGCGGACGGCGCGGGGCGCCGCGTCCCGATCCGCTGGTTCTTCCCGAAGGGCGAGCACGGGCTGGACGTCGTGCTCGCCCGCGCCGCGCGGCTGGAGGAGCGGTACGCCGCCCTGCGCGGGGGGGCCTGCCCGGACGGCGGCGGCAGCGACGGCGGCAGCCGGGCGTGAGGCGGCCCGCCCCGCCCCGCGCGGGCGGGGAGGAGGCGCATCCCGCGGCCGCAGCGCGGCGGTTTTTCGCGCCAGAAAACGGGGCCGCGGATCCGCGCCCGCCGCGATCCGGGCGCGGGATCGGGGGGCGGTTCGTTGCTGCCGGGCGCGGTTCCTGCTTGGACGCGGGCGCGCGCCCCGCGCGCCGCGCGGAAACCGCGCCGCCCGCCCGCCCGCCCGTCCGCCCGCCCGCCCGTCCGCGCCCTCCCCCGTCCGGCGCGGGCCGCTTTTCCCGCCCGCTCCCGCGGCCTTTCCGGCCGGGAATGCCCCGCGCGGGGCCCCCGAACCGGCGGCGCCCGGCGGGCGGGGGCCCCGCCGCCCGCCGCGGGGCGCGGCTGATTCCGGCGGGCCCCCGCGGCGCGCGATCCCCGCCTCTCTAGTCCCGGAGAGGCTCCGCGGCCCGCCGCCGGTCCGCGGGCGGCAGTAGCGGCCGCCTGCCGGATCAACGCCGCGCTCCGGCGGCTTTTCCCCGGCGCGGCCGCCCGCGGCGATCCCCCCGCTCCCTCCCGCGGCCCCCCCCCCGCCCGCGGGGCGCGGCCGCCGCCGGGCGGCATCGCCGGGGGCGCGCCGGACCGCCCCGCCCCGCGGCCCGGCGGGGCGCGGCCGCCGCACTCCCCCGGCATGCCGGCGCCCGCCGCGCATCGGGACGGGCCGCCGAGGCGCCCGGCCGCGCCGACGCTCTCCAAAAACCCCGCCCTTCGGGGCCGAGCCGCCGCCCGCACGGCGCCGCGCCGGATCATTTTTTAGATCGGCGGCGGCAAGCGCACCGTGCCAAGCCGGGAATGGATCCGCGAGGTGAACCGCCTGGCGGGCATCGTCGAGGAGGGGATCGCCCTCAAGAACGCCGGCAGGCACGGGGAGGCGATCCGGCGCTACGACGAGGTGCTGGAGGCCGCGCCGGATCACGTGGCGGCCATGGTGAACAAGGGCGTGGCCCTCGAGCTCGCGGGGAGGCACGCGGAGGCGGTGCGGTGCTACGATGCCGTCCTAAAGTCCGACCCGAACAAGTTCAGCGCGATCATGAACAAGGGCAACTCGCTCTCCGAGCTTGGCAGGCACGCGGAGGCGATGCGGTGCTACGACGCGGCGCTGCGCATCGATCCGGGGTCGGCGCAGGCCCACGTGAACAAGGGGCGCGCGCACGGCAGGCGGGGCCGCCACGCCGATGCGCTGGGAAGCTTCGCGGCCGCGTGCCGGCTGGATCCGGGGAGCGCCGAGGCGGCGCTGCTCGCGGGCAGCGCCCTCGTGACGCTGGGGCGCCGCGGCGAGGCGCTCGGGTACGTCGCGGCCGCGTGCCGGCTGGATCCGGGGAGCGCCGAGGCGGCGCTGCTCGCGGGCAGCACGCTCGCGGCGCTGGGGCGCCACGGCGACGCGATCCCGTTCCTCAGGAAGGCGCGCCGGCTCGATCCGCGCAGCGCCGATGCGGCGAGGGAACTGGGCGCCGCGCTGCTGCGCGCGGGCAGGCGCGGGGAGGCAGCCGCGTGCCTCGACGAGGCGCTGCGCCTCGGGCCCGACGGCGCCGAGGCCCGCGTGCTCGTGGGAAACGCGCACCAGGGAGCGGGGCTGCACGAGGAGGCCCTGGAGCACTACGAGCGGGCGCTGCGCATCGAGCCCGGCAACGCGGGCGCCATGAGGTGCAAGGCGATCGTCCTCGTCCTCCTCGGCAGGCACGGGGAGGCGGCCGGGTGCTTCGATCTCGTCAGGCTCGAGCCGGGAAACGCGGATGCGGCGTGCTTGAAGGGGGCCGCGCTGAAGGGCGCGGGGCGGCACGCCGAGGCCGTGCGGTGCCTCGAGGGGGCGATCCGGGCGGCGCCCGATCGCGCTGATGCGCGGATCGAGATCGGGGTGGCCCTCGTCGCGCTGGGCCGCATGAAGGAGGCGCTGCGGCATCTGGACGTGGCCGCGCGGCTCGAGCCGGAAGACGCCTACGTCCACAGCAGCAGGGGGCTGGTGCTGTGCGCGCTGGGCCGGGACGGGGAGGCGGCGGCCTGCTTCGAGCGCTCGCTGCGGCTCGAGCCGCGGCACGCCGCAACCATGGCGCTCATGGGGCGCGCGTGCGCGAGGCTGATGCGCATCGACGATGCCGTGTCCTACTGTTCCGGCGCCCTCCAGCTGGACCCCGAAAACGCCGTCGCGCTGGAGTGCAAGTCGGGCCTGCTCAACGGCATGGGCAGGCACGCCGAGGCGGCCGAATGCGCCGATGCGATGCTGCGGCTGCGGCCGGGCTGCGCGTGGGCGATGGCGGAAAAAGGCTTCTCGCTTTTCGGCCTCGGCAGGAGCGGCGAGGGCGTAAGCTGGTGCGACGCGGCCATAAAGTCCGAGCCGGGATACGAAAAATCGCACTTCTACAAGGGCATCATGCTCGAGGCATCCGGAAGGCTGGACGAGGCGGACGCGTGCTACAAGATCGCGGGGCACGACCGCAGGAACCGCCCCTGACGGGCGCGGGCCGGAGTTTCCCGGGCGCCGCGTCCGGCGCGGGGGCCGGCGGCCGTTGTCGCGGCGGGCCCACGGGGCGCGAGACAATTTCCCGGGAGCCGCGGCCGGCGCGGGGGCCGGCGGGCCCCCGGGGCGCGCGCCTTGTGGGGCCGGTACCGCCCGGGGCCGCCGGCGCCCGCGGGCGCACGCTTTAATCCGCGCCCCCGGGATGCCCCGCGTTGGACGTGTTCACCAAGGAAAAGCGATCCGAGGTGATGTCGAAGATCAGGAGCAGCGGGACCTGGCCGGAGCGGGAGGCGGCGCGGCTCATGAGGGGCGGCGGGATCCGGTACAGGTCCCACCCAAGGCTGCACGGCTCGCCCGATTTCATCGTGGAGGGCAGGCTGGTCCTGTTCTGCGACGGCTCGTTCTGGCACGGGAGGGACTGGCCCGGGCTCGGCGCCGCCCGGGATCGCGGCCGCGCCCGCCGCGAAGGCCCCGGCGGACGCGGGCGCGTCCGGGCTCGCGGAGCAGCCGCGCGGCCCGGGGATCCTGCCGTCCGCGGTACCGGAGGCCCGCGAGGCCGCCGCCCGCGTCCCGGGGGCGCCGTGCCGGCGCATCCCGGAACGCGCGGCGGCCCGCGCGGCGCTCGTTCAGTTCGACGCGGCCCCGATCGGGATCGCCGGGGCCCGGGGGTGCGCCCGGCTGGCCCGCCGGGGGATGCGGCGCGCGCGGCGCGAGTTCCCGGCAGGAGCGCGGCCGTGCTGGACGTCCATTTCCCCGGACTGAAGGACGAGCCGGCGGCGACCGGCCGGTGCTCGGGGCACGGCGGCATCAAGGGGATGCGGGCCTGCCTCGTCCGCACCCCGCGCCATTCCGAGGGCGGCGCGGTCCGCTCCGGGGACGGGGACGGGAAGCCGCACGATCGGCCGCGGGGCACGCGCGGGACGGTCGGGCATGCGGACACCGCGGGCGAGGCCGCGATCGGGGAGCCGGAGGGCGTGGTGCCTGGCATGGCGGCCGAGTGCGGCGAGGGACACGAGATGCGCGCGGCCCTCCCCGGCGCGCGGCCGCACGCGCTCGCGTCCCCCGGGCATCCCGGCATCCCGCCGGAACGGCAGGGCGGGGCGGGCGACGCGCGCGGGGCCGGCCAAGGAAGGGGCCTCGCCGCCGGCCGGGGAGCGCGGCCGGCATGCGCCGCCTCGCCGTGACGCGCTCCGCGTTCCGGACGGGGAAGCGCCTGGGAATCTGGCAGGCGCGCATGCCGGTTGCCGCCGCCGGCGCCAAGGTTAATTACGCGGCCCTGCCGGCGGAGGCCGGACCCGTGGCACAGTCTGGACAGTGCGGGCGGTTCCGGACCGCCAGGTCGGGGGATCGAAGCCCCCCGGGCCCTTTCAACACGCCGCCGCCCCGCCCCTGCCGCGCCCCGCCTTCGGGGCGCCCCTGCGCCGGCATCATCATGCCCCCCGATTGGAAGGTTTTTAACGGCGCGCCTCCCACACATGCTGGATGTCCCTCCTGCTCAAGGACCGCGTGTATTCCATGGAGGCCCCCACCGCGAAGCGGGGCGTCTATCCGCTGCACGGCTACAAGCTCGGCCTGTACCGGTTGCCGATAACCCTTGACGATCCGGACGAGATCGCGTCCGTGCACGACGGCCTGAAGAAGACGTTTGAGATGGACCGCTACGCCGACAGGGTGTACGCCACGTACCGCTGGACGGAGCGCAGCTCGGACGATCCCGGCGCGCCGGGGTACGACGAGGTCGAGCTGAGCGTGACCGTCGAGATCGTCACCGGCGAGGTGGTGGACATCATCTACCAGGTGTTCCCCGTGGAGAGGTTCGGCGACCGCCAGTGGGTCCGCGACTACAGGAAAAAGGCGGACCACTTCGCGAAGATGGTGATGGACACCATACTGCGCAATACGATACTGGCCGACAAGATGACCAAGCGCCTGGCCGCCGCCGAGGATCTCTCGGAGGAGGGGGCCGCGGCCCGCCTGATCGAGCTTACCCCGCTGGCCAAGATAGTCCCCGACGCGAAGCCCAAGCTCAAGATGCCGGATCCGGCGGACGCCGCAGCGGCCGCGGGCGGCGCGGACGTGCCGGTGACGTGGGACGTGGACGGCGCCAAGCCGGGCCCCATCGACGTGTCCTTCAAGACCAAGATCCCGCCATCCTCCCCGTTCGGCGCGGGCGACCACACCATCAAGACGTGGGGCCGCAAGGGCTCGGACAACAAGGTGATGGGGGTGTGGGGCGAGTTCGTCTCCGTCGACTACGACATCTGCGTCGCCGACGGCGCGTGCATAGACGCCTGCCCGGTGAGCGTGTACGAGTTCTTCGACACGCCGGGGAACGCGGCCTCCGACAAAAAGCCGCTCATGTCCAAGGAGCCGGACTGCATATTCTGCCTGGCCTGCGAGGGCGTCTGCCCGCCGAAGGCCATCAAGATATTCGAGCAAAAGTAGGCCGCCGCGGCGCGGGCCCGCGTCTGCCCGCCGAAGGCCATCAAGATATTCGAGCAAAAGTAGGCCGCCGCGGCGCGGGCCCGCATCTGCCCGCCGAAGGCCGTCAAGATATTCGGGCAAAAGTAGGCCGCCGCGGCGCGGGCCCGCATCCGCCGCGATCCGGGCGCGGTTCCGGCTCGGGCGGGCCCGCGCCCTCCGCGGCGCGGGGCCGGCGGCCCCCGCCTTGCGGGCGCGGATCCGGCTCGGGCGGGCCCGCGCCCTCCGCGGCGCGGGGCCGGCGGCCCCCGCCTTGCGGGCGCGGATCCGGCTCGGGCGGGCCCGCGCCCTCCGCGGCGCGGGGCCGGCGGCCCCCGCCTTGCGGGCGCGGATCCGGATCGGCGGGGCGGTTTCCGCGCCCCCGCCCCGCGGCCGCGCGCCCGCCGCGGCACGAGGCCGGCAACCCCCGCCCCGCAGGCGCGGATCCAGATCAGCGGAAGCGTTTTCGCGCCTGCGACCGGCGGGTACGCGACCTCGCGCCCGCCGCGCCGCGCCGTACATAAATACGGCCACGCGCCCGCCATCCCGCATGCTTCTGGACGTCAACCCGTTCACCATGATGATCTTCAACGTGTTCATAACGTCCGCCGTGCTGATAACGCTGTACACGTGCAACTTTTACTACCTCGCGCTGCTCTCGGCCCGGCGCACCGGGATGCACGCCACAGCGCAGGTGGGGGAGCCGGCGGTGACCGTGCACCTTCCCATATACAACGAAAAGTACGTGGCCTCCCGGCTCATAGAGGCCGTCTGCGCAATGGACTACCCGAAGGACCGCATGCGGATAATGGTGCTGGACGACTCGGACGACGGCACCGTCCAGATGGTGGAGGGCCTGGTGGAGCGGTACAGGCGCCTGGGCTTCCGCATACAGCACGTGCGGCGCGGCACCAGGGACGGCTACAAGGCGGGCGCCCTGAAGCACGCCATGCGCACCACGGACACGGAGTACGTCGCGATATTCGACGCGGACTTTATCCCCCCCAAGTGGTTCCTCAGCCGCGCCATGCCCCACTTCGCCGAGTCCAACATAGGCATGGTGCAGTGCCGGTGGGGCCACGTGAACGAGAACTATTCCACCATAACGAAGGCGCAGGCGCTCAGCCTGGACTTCCACTTCCTGGTCGAGCAGAAGGCCAAGAGCGACTCCCGCCTGTTCATGAACTTCAACGGGACCGCCGGCATATGGAGGAGGGAATGCATAGAGGACGCCGGCGGCTGGCACACCGCCACGCTGGTGGAGGACCTCGACCTGAGCTACCGCGCGCAGATGCGCGGCTGGCGGTGCCTGTTCCTCAAGGACATGGTCATAGACGCCGAGCTGCCCGTGCAGATGAACGCGGCCAAGCGGCAGCAGTTCCGCTGGGCGAAGGGCTCCATCCAGTGCGCGCTGAAGCTGCTCGTGGACATCGTGGTCAAGCGCGGCCTGGCCGCCGAGGCCAAGATCCAGGCGTTCGTCCAGCTCACGCGCCACATCGTCTTCCCGCTCATGCTGGTGCAGTTCCTCACCCTGCCCATACTGCTAGCCTCCGACGTCAACATGCACCTGGTCAGCTTCCTGCCGGCCGTGACCATCGCCATCTACCTCGCGATGGGGCCCGGCGCGTACCTGATGGTGATACACCGCATGTACGGGGGGACGTGGCGCTCCAAGGCCAAGATCCTGCCGGCGCTCCTCGTGTACAGCTTCGGCATGTCCGTGAACAACACGGTGGCCGTGTTCGACGCGCTGGTGGGGAAGAAGAACGAGTTCCTGCGCACCCCAAAGTACGGCATAGTGAAGAACACCGACGGCTGGCGCGACAAGGCGTACAACCTCCCGTTCACCAAGACCACCCTGCTCGAGGCCTTTTTCGGCGTGTACGGGGTGCTCGGCGTCTTCGTCGCGATATTCTCCAACAACGCCGTCTTCGCCCCGATAATCGGGCTGCAGACGTCCGGCTACTTTTTCATCGCCTACATGAGCCTCGCCCACTCTAGGTTTAAAAGGGACGGGCGGCCCCCGGCGGGGCATCGGGGAAGGGAGGAGAGAATGGCCGACGTCGCCTACAAGATGGCAGTATCCGGGATAGTGGCGCTGATCGCGTTCGGCGCGTTCGTCGCGCTCGACGGGTACGCGAAGGGCGTGTACCCCCTGGACCTCGCGCGGGGCCACCTCACCGAGATAGCCCGCACCACCGAGCCGCTCGCCGCCGCGTCCCTCGTGCAGGACGTGAGGGCCCACCTGCCCGAGTCGGGCAACCCCGTGTGGATATTCAGCACGTCGGACACCGACTGGGGGATAATGCACGCGCACCTGGACTCGATGGCGGCCACGGCGACCGGGATCTCCGTCTCGCCCGTGGACAGCTCGGCATACCACACCGGCATGTCCAACATCAAGGCCTCGGCCCTGGAGCTGCGCTCCAGCATAAGCAACGCCACGCCCTACATGTACGTCAACCCCTACACCATGCTGTTCAGCGCCATGTGGGTGGCCGGGATAGTGGGCATATTCGCCGTGCTGAAGAGGCGGCGCGACCAGATCCAGCGGTACGACGCGGCGCGCGACGCGTGAGGCCGGCCGCCCCCGGGAACGCGGCCGCCGCCCTCCGGGCGCATTCTCCGCGCCGAGGCGGCGCGGCCGGATCCGGCGGCGCGGCGCGCGGGGCCGGCGGCGCCCCCGGGCCCCGATCCCCCCCCTCCAGGCGCGCTCGGCCCGCGGCGGCGGGCCGCCGCGCGGGCCGGGATCCGCCCGCCGCGAACCCCGGCCGGGGGCGGCGCCCCCGCGGGCTACGCCGGCGCCCGCCCCGGGTCCCGCCCGCCGGCCGCCGCGTCCCCGGTCTCCAGGTCGGCCCTCATCTCCTCGGCCGCCCTGGATCCGTATATCTCCCTCACCTGCCTGGCCCCCGCCGCCTCCCTCAGCGCGTCGCGGCCCAGGCCGTCCTTGAGCAGCCCGTACACCTCGGAGAACCTCACCTCCCACCTGTCCGCGCAGTCGAGGATCTTCGAGACGGCCCACTGCGAGACCTCGCGGGGCATGGGCATCCGGCCGGCCGAGTCGGCCGACAGCCTGCCGAACAGCGCGGCGATCTCGGCCGTCTGCTCCACCATGCCCCTCAGCTCGCCGATGCCGCCGTACTTGGACTCGGCCCTCATCCTGATTCCCGACTGGTACCCAGCGAGCCTGAGCAGCGCCATCATCTCCCTGGACGAGCCGTCGGACGACGCGGCGGCATCCTCGCGCAGCGCCCTGATCTCCGCGAACGCCCCCTCGGCCCTCGCGCGCGACTCGGCCGCCGCGGCCCCCGACCTCTCCGCCGCCGCGGCCAGCGACGAGACCCTGTCCCGCACCGACGCGGAGCTGGACAGCATGTCCCGCTTCATCTCCGCGATGTCCGACTCGACCGCCTTGAGGCCCTCGCCCGCGAACGCCGTCGCGTCGGCCCGCTTGGCCAGCGCGGCCACCTCCGACTCCATCGCCTGCAGCTTTCCGGCCATCCCCGCCAGCACCTCCGCCCTGGCCGCCGCCTCGCGCACCTCCGACCTCACGCCGTCCATCGCGGCCCCGAGCGCGCCGGCCCCCCCGGCCGCCTCGCCGGCCATCGCCTGCAGCCTGGCCACCTCGGCGGACAGCCCGGCCACCTGGGAGGATACCGCGGAGACCGGCTGCATCCTCTCGGCCAGGGCCCGCATCTGGTCCCGGAGGGACTCGGCCTCCCTCTCCCCCGCCTCCCTCGACGACTCGGCGCCGGCCCTGATCTCCTCGAGCCTGGAACCCAGCGCGTCGATCCCGGGGCCGGCCGCCAGCGCCGAGTCCGTCTTGCCCGCCACCGCCTTCACCTCCTTCCCGACCTCGTCCAGGCGCCTCCCTATCCTGGTTATCATCACCGCGTTGTTCCTTGCCGCGTCCACGCTGTCCGAGACCTTGCGCGCGATGCTCCCCGCGTCCGCCAGGCCCTTGTCCTTCTCGATCTTCTCCATCCTCTCCTGCAGCCTGGCCGCCTGGTCGCCCATCCTGGAGACCGCGGCCGACTGGGCCTTCGCGTAGTTGAGCCCGGCGTACAGCTTTTGCGCGTCCTTTTCCAGCACGGCCACCCTCGAGAACTGCCCCTGGATCTGCTCCGTGGCCGAGGTCAGCGCGTCCATCATGGACCTCATGGAGACGAGGATCTTCTGGTTCTCCGCGAATATCCCCGCCATCGCCCTGGCCTCGCGCGACGCCACCCTGGTCGAGTCGGACACCGCCTTCACCTCCCTGGCCACCGCCTTCACCTCCCTGGCCACCGCCTTCACCTCCCTGGCCACCGCCCTGGTCGAGTCGGACACGGCCTTCACCTCGGCGAACAGCGACTTCGTGGTGCCGGCCATCCTGAGCAGCGCCGACTCGACGGCGCCCCGCGCCGGATCCCTCCCCCCCGCCCCGCCGGGGGGCGCCGCGGCTCGGCGGCGCCCCGCGGACGGGCCGCCCCCGCGCCCCGCGGCCTCCCGCTTGGCCTTCGCCGCCGCGGCCTCCCGCTTGGCCCTGGCCCCCGGCCCCGCGGCCTCCCGCTTGGCCCTGGCCCCCGGCCCCGCGGCCTCCCGCTTGGCCCTGGCCCCCGGCCCCGCGGCCTCCCGCTTGGCCCTGGCCCCCGGCCCCGCCCCGGAACCGCCGCCCTGCGGCCTTTTCGGGGATGCCTTCGCTGCCATGCGAAAAAACGCCCCGCAACGGTTAAAAAAGTTGGGTTGGGCTCCGGGTCAGTCCGTAATGACCGCGGCGTGGATGAGTTCGTGCATGGTCATCGCCGCCAGGCCGTCCTTGGTGGGCGGAAAGTCCCTCGAGCAGCATCTGCAGGTGATCATGTAACGAGGTATAATACCGTACTATAAAATACTAGCGCGGCCGGCGGCCGTCCCACGATCGCGCCCCCGGCGGCCGCGGGCTCCGCCAAAAACCGAAAACGTGCTCCCGCGCCCGCCGCCGTCCGCATTCGCCGCGGCGACGTTCTGCCCCGCTCCGCCGATCGTCGGGGCGGGCATGGCCTGGAGGAGCCGCCATTCGCGGTGCGCGAAATGGCGCATCCTCGGCCTCCGCCGCGGCCCGTTCCGCCGGGTGATTCCGCGCGCCGCATCGCGCGCGGCCGTGCCCCTGCCCCGGCCTGCCGCTACTTTCCGCCGCCGCGCCCCGGGGCGCGCAGCCGGGACCGCCGCGATCCCGCCCGGCGCCGCCCCGGGGCGCCAGACTCCGCGCTTCGCGGAATTCCAGGGCTGGAAACGGCGTGCAGGGCGGCCTGCCCTTGCGTTAACTGCCGTCCCGTCGCATTTTTAAATAAATGACAGCAGACAAGACAACATTCCAGAAAATGAGGACAAGAAAGACGAAGACGTCCTATCACGGCCGCGAGGTGCCCGTGCCTCGGGCACCGTTAGGCCCGAACTCGGGGATGGGGCCCGGCGAGTCCAGCTCCGCGCCTGGCGACTGATCGGCAGCGCCCGCGGGCCGGCGCGCAGTAATCCGCCGGATCGATGCGCGCCGTGGGCCGCGCGTTCCGCGCCGGCGCCGCCCCGCCGGGCGCGCCGGCCGGGCGCCGCGCCGCGAACCGGCGCTGCGATCGCCGCCCGCTGCCCCACAAGCAATATAGAGGAGCCGCCGGAATTGGCGCCATGTGCGACTGCCCGAAGGTGCACCTGTACGAGGTGGAGTACAAGCTGGAGGGGATGATCGTGGTGCCCACCCACAAGAACTGCGGGGCAAGCCTGAACAGCAAGCAGGCGGACAAGCTGCAGAAGGATCTGATCAAATCCTGGGGCTTCGAGGACGAGGACGAAGACAAGGACTAGCCGCCGCCCGGATCGGTGCCTATTCCCGGCGTCGGACGCGGGGGCGGTCGACGGCGAGTACAAGGACTGGCCGCCGCCCGGATCGGTGCCTATTCCCGGCGTTGAACGTGGGGGCGGTCGACGGCGAGGGCAAGGTAAGTGTGTACCCGATCGCGCCCGGACCCGCGCCCGCCGCGATCCGGGCGCGGGATCGCGGGGCGGCCCGCCGCCGCTTGGTGCGGCTCCGGTTTGGGCGCGGGTCCGCGCCCGATCGCGGCCCGGCCCGCGCCTAAAGCACCACGAGGCGGACGTTGTCCATGTTCTTGCTCGCGACGAACCCCCTGGTGACCGACTCTATCCTCCTGCCGTCCCCGTCCAGCAGGAACATCTCGACGCACCTGCCGCCGCCGATCCTGCTGTGGAGGTGCGTGGTTATGAGGTCCTCGTACTCGCGCTTTATCCCGACCACCTGCCCGTCGAACCGCTCGTCGTGGACGGCCATGAGTATGGCGCTGCGCTTCCCGCGCATGTCCTGCCTCTGCTTTTCTTCCTCGAGGAACGACCGCAGCCCCGCCCTGATGATCTCCGAGCGCCCGGAGAACCTGCCGCCCTCCTGCAGCTTGTCCATCTCCCCCAGCAGGGCGTCGCTGAGAGATATGGAGACCACCGCCACGCCTCCCCCCCGGCCCGCGGTTATTTAAGAATACCATATTTTTTCACAACTGCTGCGCCCCGCGAGCCGCCCCGCGGCTGAATTGTTAATAATTTTTCTTACGGGACTATTATAGTTATATACTGGAAGCCCCGCTTCTCGGCATGGCGGGGGCAAGAAAGTACGACAAGGGCTGGCCGCCGCCCGGATCGGGGCCTCCTCCCGGCGTCGGACGCGGGGACGGTCGACGGCGAGGGCAAGGGCTGGCCGCCGCCCGGATCGAGGGTCCCGGCGCGCATCGCCGCGTTCGGGGGGCCGGGCGCGGGAAAGGCGCCCGAGCGTCCCCGCCCGATCCGGCGGACCCTGGATTCAAAAAAACGGCTCTTGAGCGTGCCTTCGCTCAGCGCTCTGCGTTCTTGCAGAGGTCGAGCTTGCAGTCACAAGTGGAGTCACAATAGCATTCGCTCTGCATGGTGCA
This sequence comes from uncultured Candidatus Cenarchaeum sp., assembly GCA_958295735.1. Lineage (GTDB taxonomy): Archaea > Thermoproteota > Nitrososphaeria > Nitrososphaerales > Nitrosopumilaceae > Cenarchaeum. The sequence goes on along the minus strand of OY282369.1, from coordinate 636,253 downwards.
GTCGCATTCGGTGCCATTCTCCGCCTGCGCCGCGCATCCGCATGCCGCATCTGACATGCGTTGCTATTCTCTTGGTGGATTTTAAAGGTTTATCACAGCGCCGCGCGGCCCGGCCGCCCCGTCGGGGAGGGGAGCCGCTCCCTGGGAGCCGCCCGGGGCCGCCCGGCCGCGTGGGAGGGGGGGGGGGGGAGCCGCCCGGGGCCGCCCGGCCGCGTGGGAGGGGGGGGGGAGCCGCCCGGGGCCGCCCGGCCGCGTGGGAGGGGGGGAGCCGCCCGGGGCCGCCCGGCCGCGTGGGAGGGGGGGAGCCGCCCCCGGGGGAGCCGCCCGGCCGCGTGGGAGGGGGGGGAGGGGAGCCGCCCCCGGGGGAGCCGCCCGGCCGCGTGGGGAGCCGCCTCCTTGCGGGGGGGAGCCGCCCGGCCGCGTGGGAGGGGGGGGAGGGGAGCCGCCCCCGGGGGAGCCGCCCGGCCGCGTGGGAGGGGGGGGGGGAGGGGAGCCGCCCCCGGGGGAGCCGCCCGGCCGCGTGGGGAGCCGCCTCCTTGCGGGGGGGAGCCGCCCGGCCGCGTGGGAGGGGGGGGGGAGGGGAGCCGCCCCCGGGGGAGCCGCCCGGCCGCGTGGGGAGCCGCCTCCTTGCGGGGGGGAGCCGCCCGGGGCCGCCCGGCCGCGTGGGGAGCCGCCTCCTTGCGGGGGGGGGGGGATCCGCCCCCGGGGGATCCGCCCCCGGGGGATCCGCCCCCGGGGGAGCCGCCCCCGGGGGAGCCGCCCGGCCGCGTGGGGAGCCGCCCCCGGGGGAGCCGCCCGGCCGCGTGGGGAGCCGCCCGGCCGCGTGGGGAGCCGCCCCCGGGGGAGCCGCCCGGCCGCGTGGGGAGCCGCCCCCGGGGGAGCCGCCCGGCCGCGTGGGGAGCCGCCCGCCGCTACTGGGAAAGCATCCTGTTGACGGCCTCGTGCAGCGCGCCCGCGTGCCTCTCGACCGCCGCGGGGTCGGCCTCCAGGTCGAGCGCCACGCGGAGCAGGTGGACCATCCCGGGGCGCGACGCGATGCCGTCCTTTACCATGACGAGGTTGTTGCGGCCGACGTACCCCAGGTAAAAGTAGCAGTCGGCCAGCAGCGATCTGCGGATCAGGTAGGCTGCCTTCGCGCGGATTATGCGGGAGCGCCCGTTGCCCTCCGCCTCGTCCGAGAGGCCGGCGGCGGACTCGGCCATCCGCTCGAGCAGGACGGGGGTGGCCCTCTCCGTGCCGACGCACTCGTTCACCACGGAAAAGCCCCCCGCCGCCCCTCCGGGGCCCAGCGCGCGCGCGTCGCCCAGCATGTGCGAGGGCCTGGGGCGGATCCCCCTGCCGAGCAGCACGGCGTCGGCCAGGTAGAACGCGGCGCACTTTGTCCAGCACGGGGCCAGCGGGTCCGACGCGGCGAGCCCCCCGCGCGCCTTCGTGATGCAGAACAGGGCGTCGACGAGGCAGTTCCTCATGTAGTCCCTGTATATGCGGCCCCTCCTCGCCCTCACGCGGGAGAGCATCATGCGCAGGTCCCACCGCTCGTCGCGCACCACGTGCAGGTCGGCAAGCTGCGCGAGCACGTTGGAGCGGGTCTCGCTGAGGGTGCAGTGGTGCACGGCGGCGAGCCCCCCGCCGCCGATCTCCACTATGGTGTCCGGCTCGGTCCTCTCGTCGAACACCGACACGTCGTACTCGCAGCAGCCGTGCGGGGCGCCGCCCGCCGGGCCGCGGCACCCGCCCACCCCCGCCGGGAAGCCGTCCAGGGAGAGATCCCCGAGCAGCCCCGCCACGAACTCCACGGCGCGGCCGGGCGGGATCCCCGTATAAACCGCGCCGGCCGCCTTTTCCTTTCCCGCCCGCGGCCGGCGCGGCCCCGCCCGCGCCGGCCGCCGATCAGCTATAGATAATAACGCCCCGCGCCCCCGCGGGCCATGCGAGGCGGCACGGACGCGCCCAGGGTCGGGATAATAATGGGATCCGCCTCGGACGCGCGGATCATGCGCAAGGCAGCCGCCGTGCTGGACGAGTTCGGGGTGGCGCACGAGGACCAGATAGTGTCGGCGCACCGCACGCCGTCGAGGCTGGCCGAGTACGCGGAGAGGGCTGAGCGGGGCGGCTTCGGGGCGGTGATCGCCGGCGCGGGGGGGGCGGCGCACCTGCCCGGCATGGTGGCCTCGTTCGCGTCGGTCCCGGTGATCGGCGTGCCCATAATGGCGTACAACGACGGGGGCGACGGGGAGGGCGGGCGGCGCCCGTTCTCGGCGTTCGGCGGGCTCGACTCACTCCTGTCCATCACCGAGATGCCGACGGGATCCCCCGTCGCGGCCGTGGGGGTGAACAAGGCGGCCAACGCGGCGCTCTACGCGGTGAAGATCCTGGCCACCGCGGACGAGCGGCTGCGCCTGCTCCTGGGGGAGAGGAAGCGCAGGCAGCACGACGCCGTGGTGGGCGCGTCCGAGGAGATGCGCCGGACCGGGCTGGCGGCGTTCGGCTGATCGCGCCGGCCCCCCGCGCCCGGGCCCGCGCGCGAGCCGGAACCGCGCCCGGCGGCGGCAGGCCGCCCCCGATCCGGCGCCCGGATCGCGGCGGATGCATCCGCGCGGCGCGCAGTGCAGGCTCGCGTCCGTCGTGATCCGGGCGCGGGATCGGGGGGCGGTTCGTTGCCGCCGGGCGCGGTTTCGGTTCGGGCGTAAGTCTACGCGGCGCGCAACCGCGCACGATTTAAATTGTCACCGGGGGCGGTCCGCGTTAGCTCCTGTGGTGTAGTCCGGCCAAGCATACTGCCCTCTCAAGGCAGTGATCCCGGGTTCAAATCCCGGCGGGAGCACCAACCCAAGCCGCCCCGATCGGGAGCGCCGCGCGCGCTTTCCGCGCCGTCCGCATTTTCTGGCCGTTCCGCGAACCCGGGCCCCACGATCGGGAACGCCGCGCGCTTTCCGCGCCGTCCGCATTTTCTGGCCGTTCCGCGAACTCAGGCCGCCCCGATCAGGAACGTCACGTGCACATTGGAGGTCACCGTCTGCCCGGATGCCATCAGCGGGGTGGGCGACCGGAAGTCGGCCGAGGCCATCGCGAGGGCGCCCGACTCGGGGAAGCCGTACGGGGAATGGTCCGCGGGATCGACGGTAGCCGACTTTATCCCCAGCACCACGTAGCCGAGCGGCCGCAGGGCCTCCTCGGCCCTGGCCTCGGCGTCCAGCATCGCCTCGCCCACCATGGAGTCCTGCAACTCGAGGCGCTTCTGGTCGGACAGCGTGAACTGGACGCTCCTCACGCTGTCTATCCCCGCCTCCACCCCCGAGTCGACTATGTCGGCGGCCAAGTCGAGCTTGCCCGTCTCCACGGTGATCATGTTGGACACCCCGTAGTTCGTGGTGGTCACCTCCCCCGTCTCCGGATCGTAGTTGTGGTTGGGGTGTATCCTGAGGTTCGCGGTGCCTATCTCGTCCTCCCGCACCCCCGCGCCGGCCATGGCCTCCATGACGGCGGTCATCGTCTCCGAGTTGGAGCGGAGGGCCTCGTGGGCCGTGTCGCCTATCGATTCCACGCCGAAGGACACGCGCAGCAGATCCGGCTCGACCACCGCCGAGGCGGTGCCGCGCACGCTGATCGCGTACTCGGGGGCGGCCGCCGGCTGCTGGGCCACGGCGGGATCGTCGAGGGACGCCAGGGATGACGCGACCACCAGCGCGGCTATGGCCCCGATCGCCCCGATCGTGCCGGCCATCATCTTGTCCATGTTGCGCACATCCCTGTTTCATATTTAAATTGTGCGCAGAACTAGTCTATCATGAAATTTTTAATTACCCTAGACCCGGACATTCTTCTGCATGGAGCGGCAAAAGCGCGAGGAAGGGCGTTACTACACGCAGGGCAATCCATTCAAACTGAGGCCCTTTCGCAGATGGGGCATAAAGATCCGCATGAAGGAGAGGGTGGTCTTGGAGCCGTTTGCCGGAAGGAACAACTTGATCAGGATGCTCCAGAGCACCGATCAGTGTAGGCGATTCGCGTCATACGACATAAGACCTGCATCCCCCCATGTCCGCAAGCAGGACACGCTGACCAAATTCCCGAACGGCTACGACGTATGCATAAGCAACCCGCCGTGGCTAGGCCGGTATTCTGCCCGCCGCCGGAAGATCCACTACCCCGACATAGGTTTTGACGACCTCTACAAGCATTGCCTTGAGCTGGCGCTGGAGCACTGCCGGTACGTGGGTTTCATCATCCCCGCATCATTCCTCCAAAGCGGCCTTTTCAGGGACAGGCTGTCCCACATCATATTCCTCAACAGCAAGACATTTGACGACACTGAGAATCCTGTCTGTTTGGCGCTCTTCGGAGACCCAGTTCGGGACACTCGCGTGTACTATGACAACTGCTACGCCGACACCGTGAAAAACCTAGAGCGTTTCATACCGCAACCCAACGAGAGGATGTCCGTCAGATTCAACGACAAGAACGGCAACCTCGGGCTCATCGGCATAGACAACACTGTGGGGCCATCCATACGATTCTGCGGGGGGGGGGGATCTCCCACGACATCAAGTTCAGTTCCAGGTCAATTACACGGATTAGCGGCATAAGCCGTCCAAACATAGAAGAACTAAATCGCCGGTTCACAACGTTTCGCAAGAATACGTTTGACGTATTTCTGACACCGTTCAAAGGGCTCCGCAAAGACGGGATGTATCGGAGGCGACTTGACTACGGCTTGGCACGCAAGTTTGTGATCGCGTATGGTTCCTGACTGGGAAGCCGAACTCCAGCGAGCACGGGTCGAAAACTACAAAGCGTTCAGACTGTCTGACGCGGCCCGAAAAATCAAATCGTTTGTGGACATGACGGGATTGTCAGAAGATCAGATAAAGGCCAAGATACGACGTGACCCCATCTTCAGGTGGTTTTTCGTGAAAGATCCAAAAAAACAAAACTTTTACGAAAATCTGGCCGCCAAGCACATTCGAGAAATGGATGCTGTCAGAGATTTTGTTGATCTTCACAACTCTGACAAATCCATCTGCGCCGGACTAGTTATGACTAGGAAGGAACTAACACAAAGGGGAGGTAATCCGGCTGCCAAGACTATAGACTTTCAGTGGCAAACTGGAAAATACACCGTTTATGCCACCCACAAATACACCAAGGAAAGCGGCGGCGCGCAAGACAACCAATACAGCGATCTTCACCTGTTCATAAAGGAAGCCAACGAGTCCCATTCGTCTGATGATGCATTCGTCGCCATAGCCGACGGCCCATACTACAACCTGCCGAATACGATCCGCGGCGCTACCAAGATCGAGAGTCTCCGCCAAGCATCCAACAAACGTAATGTCTTTGCCTGCACTATGGACGATCTGTCAAAACTTTTGGCCAGACTACAATTATAACCTGAAAGGTAACCACCATCACGCCTGCCTGCGGCGTAACCCCCCAAGGTTTTGCTCGCGGGCAGGCACCATGTCTAATGAACTGCAAATACTACCATTGATGTAGGTTCGTCTCCGCCATCTCGCAACAGGATGCACGCAACTTGCGCCTGCGGCAAAATTGGCTGCCTGCGCAGGATCGCCCCCGTTAGCCTGCCCTCTTGCCTTCTTACCGCATTTCGCCTACGACCGTTCCGTGGTGCGGTGGCCATGCCGCAAGAGACGCGCGGCTAGTCGATTTCCCGCATCCTGCCGGCGGCCTCCGCGGCGCCGCCAGCTCCCCCGCCCGGCGCCTCCGCCGGAATTTCCGCCATCCCCCGCCCCGCGCATCTCTTTCACCATCCCCCCCCAAGCCGGAGATCCGCCGCTCCGCCTCGTCCATCCTACCCTCCGGACCGGAGATCCGCCTCTTCGTCTCCGCCATCCCCGCTCCGGACCGAAGAACTGCCCTCTCGACTCCTCTTCCATCCCGCCTAGTTCGCCCGCCGTCTCCGCCTCCGTGGAACTCACCTTCTCCAGCATCTGGTACAGCGCCGTGATCTCTTGCGCGCGGCAGGGCGGGAAGACCCCACCGTTCGCGGCGGACGGATCCCCCGTTCCCGCAACAGCCCGCGCGGGGCGGGAACCGCGCATGCCGCGTCCGTCGCGATCAGGGCGCGGGATCGTGGAGCGGCCTGCCGCCGCCGCCCGCGGTTTCGGTCCTGACCCGAGCCGGCACCGGGAACCGCCTGCCGGCGGCACGCGTATTCGGCGGCCCGGGCCGCCGCCGCCTGCCCGGGCGGAGCCCGCCTTCCCGCCCTGCCCCTAGGAGCCCGTCCCCTGTTCTGCCCCGCGCGTCTTCAGGATCTCTTCCAGGTGGGAGATCCGCCGCCTGCCCTTCTCCACTACCGACTCCAGGTCGGAGATCTTCCGCTTCGCCTGCTTCCCCCCCTTTTCCAGGTCGGATATCCTCGCCAACGCATCCTCTATCGCCACGTCTACATCCTTCTCCACAGACATCATCATGGATTTCAGGTCGTCTATCGTCTGGAGTATCTTCGTTTCCTGATCTTCGCGTTCCTCGCCGTACTTGCCGCCCACGGGTGCCGGGCATCCCCCCCTTCGTAATAACTCGTGCGAGCCAGGAGCCGTGTGGGGTCACGTACGTGCTGGCCGCAGGCGTGAAAACGACTCTGTCGATCCGCGTTCACGCCTGCGGAGCGGGGGCTGCTGACCTCGCGCCCGGAGCCGCGCGGGCCCCGGCCCGCCGCGGCCGGCGGGGTCGGGGAGCGGCCCGCTGCCGTCAGGCGCGGCCTCGGTTCTGGCCCGGGCCGGCGCCGTCCCGGTCCGCCTCCGGCATCCCGCCGGCGGCCTCCCCGGCGCCGCCCGCCCCGCGCATCTCCAGGATCCCTTCCATGCGGGAGATCCGCCGCTCGTCCTCCGCCGCCGCGGCCTCCATGCGGGAGATCCGCCGCTCCGCCCGCCCCGCCTTCCTTTCCTGGTCGGAGATGTGCCGCCCCAAGTCCCCGATCACCCCCTTCGCCTCCTCCCCCAGCATATTCATCATGGATCCCATGTTGTCCGCCAACTCGAATATTTTCATGGCGTGCTTTTCGCGTTCCTCGCCGTACTCGCCGCACACGGGGACCGTGCATCCCCCCGCCGTAATAACCCGCGCGGGCCCGCGCCCGTCAGGCGCGGCCTCGGTTCTGGCCCGGGCCGGCGCCGTCCCGGTCCGCCTCCGGCATCCCGCCGGCGGCCTCCCCGGCGCCGCCCGCCCCGCGCATCTCCAAGATCCCTTCCATGCGGGAGATCCGCCGCCTCGCCTCCCCCGCCTCCGACTCCAGGTCGGAGATCCGCCGCCTCGCCTCCTCCGGGTAGGTGATGCGCCGCTTCGTCGACTCCGCCTCCGACTCCAGGTCGGAGATCCGCCGCCTCATCCTCTTGGCGCTTTTTTCCATGTCGGACAGCCGCAGATCCGCAATCTTGAACGCCTCGTCCACCTTCCTGAACGCCTCGTCCACCTTCCTGAACTCCAACTCCGCCATGGATTTCATCTCCCCCGTCATGTCGTACGCTTCCTGGACGCTCTTCCTGAGCAGCCTAAAGTCCTCGCTGTTCACGGCCGGCGGATCCTTCGGCCGCATAATAACCCATGCGGGCCGGCAGCCTGTCCCGCAACTCGAATTTCGGGCGCGGAAGGCCGCCCCGCCGCGGCCGCCGCGGGCGCGGTTGTGGGGTGGGCTACGGGCCGGAACGGCGCGCGCCTGCCTCCCCCCCGCGCCGCGACCCGGGGCCGCCCCGGCGGGCCCGCGCGCCGCGCAATCCCGGCCGGACGGCGGGATCCCTTGGCCGGCGCCGGCACGGCGGATCCGCGCCGCCGGAACGGCGGGACCGGGGACGGCGCCGCTGCGCGAGGAACCGGCGCGGCGGGCGGGCGGGCAAGGCGGGCGCGCACCGGGAACGCGGCCCCCCGCGATCCGCGGCGGGGGGATCGGCCGGAACCGCGCGGCCCGCGCCCCCCGCGGCCCGGGCGCGGGGCCGGCCGCGACGGCCCGCCGCCGGGGCCGGTTCGGCCGGGGGGCGCCATGCCCCGCGCCGTTTATTAGGCAACGGGGAGGGAAGGGCGCGTGGCGCTCCGCGACATACCGCTGAGGCAGGAGTACAGGTTCGACCGGAACGACATAGTGTCGGAGCTCATAGTCCCGTGCCTGAACAACTGCGCCGAGTACGACCGCTGCGCCGAGTACGTCTCCCTCAGGGGGCTGGCGCCGCTGGTCGCCGGCGCCGGCGCCGGCTTCGCGCGCGGCGGGGCGAGGCTGAGGGCGGTCTGCGGGCACAGGTTCTTCGCGTCGGACCTCGACTACACCTCGCGGCTGCTCGCCGGGAAGCGGCGGGGCCGGCGCGGGGCCCCGCGGGGCGGGGCGCCGACGCCGGAGGACGTGATGCGGGGGATGGCGGACGCCGGGAGGATCATGGTGCGGGTGGCCGTGCCCGACGGCGAGCCGGCGCGGGGCGGCTTCGCGGAACGGGTGGGCATATTCAGGGACGCCGCCGGCGACGCGGTGGCGTTCAACGGCACGTCCAACCAGACGTTCGGCGAGGCCAGCGCCAACTTCGAGTCCGTGGACGTGTTCACGTCGTGGGAGGACGCGGGGAGGGTGGAGACCAAGATCCGCGACTTTGAGAACCTGTGGAGCGACAGGACGGAGCATGTCAGCGTGCACGACTTTTCCCGCGCCGAGCGCGACAACCTGCTCAGCTACGCGTTCGCGTGGGCAGAGCACTAGGGGCGAGCGCCGCGGTGGCCTCTTCGTCCTCCTCCCGCCGCGCGGCCTCGCGGTTGCGCGGGAACGAGGCCTTCGAGACCCTGTAGTATATCACCTCGCCCCGCCGCTCTATCACCGCCATGACCGGCTCCTTTCCCATGCGCGTTATCTGCGAGACCTTCTTGTGTAGCTCGCCTATCCTCTCGCCGGTGCCCTCGCTCATCGCGAACACGACGTAGCGGGCGCCCTTTTCGCCGAAGCGCCCGCGCTCGTACACGCGGAAGTCGGAGCCGAACCCGAACCCCCCCTTGGCCGCGTACCCGCGCGAGCGCAGGTCCCTGTATATGAGGAACCTGGAGAGGGCCTCCGCGTCCCGCCTCCTGCACGAGCGCATCAGGGACTCGAACCCCACCTCGCCGCCCCGCCCCCCGCGCCGGCGGAGCCGGAGGCTCCCGCGGTACACCAGGTACAGCGCCTCGGAGGAATCCAGGAAGAACCCGCCCTTCTCCTCCTCGCCGTACCCGCGCCTCTCGAGCGCGCGCCGCGCCTCCCCGTCCGCGACCAGCGCGCGGTCCCCCACCAGGATGCCCTCCGCCCGCGGCTCGTCCTCCTCGGCGGCCGCGCGCCCCGCCCCGCGCGCGCGCTCCCCCCCCGCCCGCGGCTCGTCCTCCTCGGCGGCCGCGCGCCCCGCCCCGCGCGCGCGCTCCCCCCCCGCCCGCGGCTCGTCCTCCTCGGCGGCCGCGCGCCCCGCCCCGCGCGCGCGCTCCCCCCCCGCCCGCGGCCCGGGCCTTGCGGCTGCCAACGGGGGGCCCGCCGGGGCCCCGCCATATAACTAAACGCCGGGCGCGCGCGGATCGGCGGGGCGCCCCGGCGCGCGCCGCCCCCACCGTTAAAATAGGGAGCGCGGCCCGGCGGGCTGGATGCACGGGGCCAACTACAGGCGGGGGAACGGCCAGCCGTACGCCAGAAAGCAGTACATAAAGGGCAAGCCGCAGATAAAGATAGCAAAGTTCCAGACCGGCAGGCCCGGCGTCGGCTACGACTACTGCGTGCAGCTGCTGATAAACGAAAAGGCGCAGATCCGCCACATGGCCATAGAGTCGACGAGGCTGGCGGCCAACAAGACCATAGAAAAGGCAACCGGCGAGACCGGGTACTTTTCGCGCCTCCGGATATACCCGCACGTCCTGCTGCGGGAGAACAAGATGATCGCCGCGGCGGGGGCGGACAGGCTGCAGGAGGGGATGAGGCGCGCGTTCGGCAAGGCCGTCAGCCTGGGCGCCCGCGTGAACAGGGGCCAGGTCATATACGAGGCGCACGTGAAAAAGGAGCACCTCGAGCACACCAAGAAGGCCCTGAAGCACGCGTGCGTAAAGCTGCCGGGCACGCCGACGGTGCGGGTGATCCCGCTGGCCGGGGCGCAGGCGCCGGCGCAGTAGGCCCCCCCTCCCGCATCGCGATCGGCGCGCGCCGCATCCCCGCGCCCGGTCACCCCCCGAACATTTCGTGCCCCGCGATCAGGCGGGCGAACTCCTCCATCTCGGCGCCCGTCGGATCCCGGCCGTTTATGCGCCTGCACTGGTAGTGGAACGAGTTGAGCATCATGCCGGCCCTGGCCCCCGCCAGGAACGACCCGCGGTCCGGCGCCGGGCCGCCCATGCGCTCCAGCAGGAACAGCACGGCGTCCCCGCGCCCCTCCACCTCGCCGAACTTGGCCGAGACGGCGCGGAGAAGATCCTCGTCCACGGCCCCCGCCGGCCGCGGAAGTTAAAAACGGTGCCGGTGCCCCTCCCCCCTCCCGCGGGGGCATCGGCGCGGGCCGGGCGCCCGGGGCGGGCGGGGGCAGAGGCGGTCGGATACCCCAGGCGTCTTTCATCACCGCGGTCAGCTGCCCGCTCCTCATCCCGCCGGCGCCGCCCCCCGCCCCGGGAATAAAGAGGTTTGAGGCGCGCCGGCCCTGCACGCCCCGCGCCCGCGGCGGCTTTTCCCGCCCGGCCGGGCCGCGGGGGGAACGGGGGCGCGCCGCCGCTTTTCCCGCGGGTACCTGGACGGCGCGGGGCGCGCGCCCACGAGGGGCGGGGGGGGGGGGGGGGAACGGGGGCGCGCCGCCGCTTTTCCCGCCCCGCGCGGGCCCGGGATCGTCCGCGGCGCCCCCGCCCGGCCGCGGGCGCGCCGCCGCCCCGCCCGGCACGGGCCGGGGCAGGCAGAAGCCGCGCCCGGACCGCGGCCCCGCGCGCACCGTCAATGTTTTAACCCGACGCGCGGACGCACGCGCATGCGCGAGATCGCCCTGCAGGCGAGTTCCGGCATACAGGGATCCATAAGCGAGGGCGTCTCGGCCGCGGTCGACCGCATCGCCGCCAACCTCCCGCACACCGCGTTCACCACGGACCTGGCCATCATAATGATAGTGGGCTCGGCCGTCACGCTCGCCTTTTTCAAGATAAGGCAGCCGCTGATAATCGGCTACCTGTTCGCCGGCATGCTCATAGGCCCGCTCTCCCCGCTGTGGGCCTGGCTCCTCCCCGAGGGAGGCCCGCGCGGGGACGGGGTGGGGGGCATACTGTACGACATACCGTCGCTCGACCTGTTCGCCGAGATCGGCGTCATCCTGCTGCTCTTCGTCATAGGGATAGAGTTCCCGTTCGCCCGAATACGCTCCATCGGGAAGGTGGCGGTGGGCATGGGGACCGCCGGCCTGTTCTCCACCATGGGCGTCGTGCTCGTGGTGGGGGGCGCGATGGGCATGGGGTTCATGGACTCGCTGTTCGTGGCCGCCGCCCTCTCGATAAGCAGCACCGCCGTCATAGTCAAGATACTGACCGACGCGGGCCGGATGGGCAGGGACTCGTCCCTGCTCATACTGGGCGTGCTCATCGTGGAGGACGTGGTGGCCGTCATCCTGATCTCCTCGCTGCAGTCGATCGCGCTGGTGGGGACGGTCTCGGTGGAGGAGGTGGTGGCCGTGGTGCTGGTGGCCGTCGGGCTGATCGCCGGGACGCTCACCGTGGGGATCCGCGTGGTCCCGCCGCTCATCGACAGGGTGGCCGCCGTGGAGAACAGGGAGATACTGCTGCTCGGGGTGCTCGGGGTCTGCTTCGGGTACTCGCTGCTGGCCAGCATGGTGGGGCTGTCCGTGGCCATCGGCGCGTTCCTGGCGGGAGTCCTGGTGGCCGAGTCCAAGTCGGCCGAGGTATCCAAGATGCTCTCCAGCCCCATCAAGGACATGTTCGTGGCCGTCTTCTTCGTGTCCGTGGGGGCGCTGATGGACGTCAGCCAGCTGGAGAGCTACGTCCTCCTGGCCGTGGTGCTCATAGTGGCGGCCACGGCCACGAAACTGGGCGGCAACCTGCTGGGCAGCTTCGCCATGCGGCAGGAGCGGCGGCGGTCCGCGAAGGCGGCGTTCACGCTGGCGGCCCCCCGCGGCGAGTTCTCCATAGTGATAGCCAAGGTGGGCGTCGATCTGGGGGTCGTGAGCGCGTTCGTCTTCCCGCTGGTCGGGATAGTCTCGCTGCTCACCGCCGTGATGGCCCCGTTCATGATGAGGCTGGGCGATGCCGTGGCCGGGGCGAAGGGGGCCGCCGGGCGCGGGGCCGCGGGGCCGGCGGCCGGGCCCCCCGCGGGATCCGGCGGGCGGTGAGGGATGCCGGGCGCCGGGATCGAGGAGATGGAGGGGAGGGTGCACCGCGGGGGGACGGGCGCCATAGACATGGGCGGGGAGGCGGGGCGCGCCCCGTGCATAATGCTCGGCAGGGAGAGGCTGGACCGCATAGTGGCCGCGGCGGCCGGCAGGCCGGTCGCGGCCGAGACCGGCCTGGACGTCATGAGGGACGGCCTCGGGCACGTCTACGTGGAGGTGTCCTTCAAGTTCCCTGGATGCGGCGGGGCGGAGAAGGTGCTGCTAAACGCGGCCGACTCGCTGGAGTTCTTCGAGCTGATGGCGAGCAGCATGACGATCGCCTTCCTCCCTTCTGGGGGGAGCGCGGAAAAGATGTTCGCGATCCAGCTGCCGAAGAGGGAGCGGGTGGAGCTCGCGCTGGGCATGATACGGGAGGGCCTGGCGGCGGGGGGCGGCGGCGGGAAGGGGCGGCCGCCCGCCTAGCGGCCGGGGCGGGGATGCCGCGGGCGGGGCGGGGTTCGGCGGGGGAGGGCCCGGCGCCGGCGATGCGGTGGCGGATGGTGCAGTCGCCGGGATTTGGACCCGGGTCACCAACTTGGCAAGCTGGAATAATAACCAAACTATACTACGACTGCCCGCCCGGCGGACTGCATTTGTGTATTAAAGCCTACTGATTGGATCCGGCCAGCGCGCGCGGCGGGACCCGCCGCCGGGGGCGGCAGCGATCCCCGGGGGGCGGGCCGCCGGAGGATGCGCGAGGGAGTCACGGCGTCTTTTTGACCCCCGTAAAAAAAAAGCGGCCCGGGGCGGAGCCCTGCCTGCACGAACGGGCGATCGGCGCGGCGGCCGAAAGCGCGGGCGCCCGCGGTTCCCGGGCGCCCACGGCGCCCCGCGCGGGCCGCGCAACCTGGCCGGCTGCGCCCGGGGCGGCCGCAGCACGGGCAGCGCGGCCGCGGCCGGGCGGGAGGCGCCGGCGCGGCCCGCGCGGCCGGCGCCGGCGTGCAGTCGGGAGTAGGGCATCCCACAACTCGGATTTCGGGCGCGAAAGACCGCCCACCGCGGCCGCCGCAGGCATGGTTGTGGGATGGACTGGTCAGCAGTTAACGCAAGGGCAGGCCGCCCGACACGGCGTTCCCGGCCGAGAATTCCCGGAAACGCGAAGTTTGGGGGGCCGGGGCGGCGCCGGGCGGGATCGCGGCGGTTCTGGCGGCGCGGCCCCCGCCCGGGGCCGGCGGCATGCCCACGTCCGCCATCCCGTCCCGCTCGTCCACCCGGCGGCGGCGCGGCCCCCGCCCGGGGCCGGCGGCATGCCCACGTCCGCCATCCCGTCCCGCTCGTCCACCCGGCGGCGGCGCGGCCCCCGCCCGGGGCCGGCGGCGGCGCGCCCCGGCCCGCGTATGGGGTCGCGCACCCGTCAGTCACAGGCGTGAAAACGCTTTCGCTGATCTGGATTCGCTCCCGAGGAGCGGGGGTTGCTGACCTCGTACCGGCCCGCGCCGGCAAGATTTAACTAGTGAAGCGGGGCCCGGAACTCGCTTGAGCACATCGCGGGCATCCGCCGCGGCCGCGGCGGCGCTTCTCGGACTGGCATCCGCCCTGCTCGTCCCCGCGCACCTTCCGGATGCCGGCGCGCAGGAGTTCGGCGGGGGGGTGGACAAGGAGGGGTCCTGGTACTCCGGCGAGGGCCTCAAGCGCGGCGACTACTTTTACTACGTCATCTGCCACGTGGATCACAACGACTGCGCCGACTTTGAGATGGAGCTGTGGGTGGAGGGCGACGTGCGCACCGGCACGGAGACCAAGTGGCTGGTGCAGGCCGTGGTGTACGACGGCGGCAGGGTGTACAAGGGCAACATGGAGCTCGGCAAGATCGCCCCCGAGCCGACCGGCGGCACCCCCAACATCGCGTCCCACCGCGGCGTGTTCAAGACCTCGCTGGTGTGGCTGTCCTCGTTCGCCACGGCCCACCACGGGGCGGGGCAGGAGGGGCCCAAGGAGTTCAGCAGGCCGTCATGGGGGAAGATAGCCAACATCGGGGGCGAGCAGGTGAGGCCCCTGGAACTGGACACGGTCTCCACCCGCGCCGGCGAGTTCGACGCGGTGGTCATATCCTGGAAGACCGGCGGCGCGATCAGCAAGATCTGGGTGGTCGACGGCTTCCCGTTCCCCGTGAAGGCCAGCACGTGGACGCACGTCTCCGAGGGCGTGCCCCCGCAGGAGTACCGCTTCGAGCTGCTAGACTACGAGGAGGGCGTCTCGGAGGACCCGTTCCTGGACATAGAGGACACGTCGGAGGAGCGGGAGGTGCTCGGCTGCCAGAAGAACTACGATCTCGTGAAGGTCAGAAAGGCGACGGCCAACCACGACTACCTGGTGGACCTAAAGTACGGGCCGGAGAACCCGGCGTCCGGGTGCGACATGGAGCTGATCATAAACTTCCACAACAAGTTCGACGAGACCGAGTTCCTCCACCAGCTCCAGTACGACATACTGGTGCTGGACGGGGACGGCAGGCAGGTCCGCTCGGTAGCCGGGGAGGATGCGAGGCGCTTCCTGTTCTCCTCGTCGGGGCAGGTTCGCACGTTCGTCACCGTTGAGGAGGATCCGGGGACGGCGCACTACGCCCTGGTGATATACGGCGTCTCGCCCGAGCACATCGTCCCGTCGTCGGCCCCCGACTCCCTGCTGTTCGACGTCGAGGTGGCGCCGGGCGCGGCCCCCGCCCCGGCCCCCGCCGGGCCGGAGCCCATACCCGGCTGGATAAAGACCGCCGCCGGCTACTGGGTGGACGGCGCCACGTCAGACGCCGAGTTCGTCAGCGCCATCGAGTACCTCATAGGCAGGGGGCTGATCGCCGTCCCCGCGGGGGACGGGCAGGGCGGCGGCGGCGGGATCTCCATACCCGGCTGGGTGAAGACCACCACGGGATTCTGGGCGGACGGCCTGACCGCGGACTCGGAGTTCGTCAGCGCCCTCCAGTACCTCATCCGCGCGGGCGTGATGTCGGTCGGGTAGCGGCGCCGCCGCCGCCGCCGCCCCGGCCGGCGGGGCCCCGCGCATCCGGGGAGCGGGCGGCCCCCCGCGCCGGCACGGATCCAATTATATTTTCGCCGGCGCGCGCCCCCCGCGTTGGTGCGCGCGCGGTGACGGGGATGTTCAACTACCCGAAGCGCAAGCTGCGCAAGATGGTGAAGAACGGGGACTATAGGGAGGCGCTGGAGTTCGGCGCCAGCATAGAGGGGAGGCACGCGCGCGATCCGGACTTCCTGTTCATCATGGGGAGCATACACTACCTGCTGGAGAACGCGGACCGCGCGCTGCACTACTTTGACCGCTCGCTGCGGATCCACGACTCGGACACCGAGACGCTGTTGCTGAAGGCGAACGTGCACGAGGCGCTCGGGAACAACCGCGAGGCGCGCTCCTGCTGCAGGAGGATCCTGGACGTGGACAGGGACAACGCGGCGGCCCGCAGGATGATGGACCGCATAGGGAGCGGCGGCGGCGCCTAGCGGCGGCCCGCAGGATGATGGACCGCATAGGGAGCGGCGGCGGCGCCTAGCTGCGGCGAGCTGCTATCCCCCCGGCGGGGCGGCGGGCGCCGGGCGGCCGTAGACGGCTCCCATGAGCCAGTCGCAGTACTCCGCCACCGGCCCGGCGAACTCGCACCACACGTGGAGCGAATGGGGCAGGACGTCTATCCTCCCCGCGCCCCCTTCCAGGAACACCTTGACGCCCTCCTTGCCCTCGTACATGTACGCGTCCTCCGTCCTGCAGCCGGGGAGGAGGCGCAGGGCCGCCCCCTTCACCTCGTCCCTGCCCACGGGGAACCGCGTCCTCTTCAGGTCCATTATGAGGCTCAGGTCGCGCCTGCCGTACATGCCGAACTCGGCTATGCGCCCCCCCTTCGGGAAGTTGACCACCAGGTTCATGCCGTGCTTGGCGCCCACGCCCTTGCCCACCCCGACGATCCTGGAATAGCACGCGCCGGGGTCCCTGCCCAGCAGGAACCTGATCTGGGGCAGGTTGGACTTGAGCGCCGCCTGCAGGTCTGCCGCGATCGCCGAAAAGCTCACGCGGGATCGGCTTTTTAGCCGCCTAAAAACGTGGCCCGGCATGGCGCTGCCCGTGGACGGTTCCCGCGACGAGTCCGAGAGGACGGACGACGTGGGGAGCTACAGGGTCACGTGCATGGACTTCATCAGGGACATATCCGCGGACTACCTGGCCTGGGTGGACCGATACTCGCTGCCGGCCGAGGAGGACGCCAGGCGCCGCGCCGAGATCGCCTCCACCATACGCCGCACCAGCGACTGGATAGCCAGGGTGGCCCAGACCATACGCGCCGTCGACGTGGTGATGAACGACGGCATACAGAAGATGGCCGAGGCCACGGCCGGGCGGCCCTTCCAGATAGGGGTGTTCGTGAACGGGGCGTCCGGGTACACGGCCGCGCGGCCCGGCGTCATAAGCGTGGGGGTGAAGGCGGCGGGGAGGGACGGCCGGCTGACCTCGCTGGGGTTCCACTTCAAGCGGGACCGGTTCCGCCTCGAATCCACCGCGCGGGCGTTCCTGGACGAGTCGGCCCTG
This sequence comes from uncultured Candidatus Cenarchaeum sp., assembly GCA_958295735.1. GTDB lineage: Archaea > Thermoproteota > Nitrososphaeria > Nitrososphaerales > Nitrosopumilaceae > Cenarchaeum. Next base: position 619,367 of record OY282369.1, on the reverse strand, counting down.
CCGGGCGGCGCCTACGGGCTCATGGACGCGGCCCTGAGGCTGGACGCCACGGCCTGCGCGCCGCGCGACGTCATCTCGTTCACGGTCACGGTGAACGAGCTGGACGCGCAGGGGCAGGTGCTCGACAAGCGCGGCGTCTCCACGCTGGTGCACGTGACGTGACGCCCCGCCGCCGCGGTCACGCCCCGCGCAAGGCGACCCCCACGGCGACCCTCGCCTCGGCCGCCCTCTCCTGGCCCGGGTACTTCAGCCGCGAGATCGCGGCGGCCAGGCCGGCGTCGCGCACCACGGCGGCCGTCCCCTCGGCGCCGGGCCCGATGCGCAGGGCGGGGGCATCCACGAGCACCCTGGGGTTGCGCTCGGCGTTCCTGAACCAGTCCGAGTCGGGCCTGCGCCTGGAAAAGTAGATCCTGCCCCCGTGCAGGACGGCGAGCAGCTCGACGGCGTGCGGCCGGCCCGTCCTCCTCCCGAAGGTGGTCAGCACCGCCCTGAACGGGCCGCCCTCGCGGGGCCTCACGCGGCGGCGGCCGTGTCAAGTAATTTAACCCGTTTGGTGGGTTTTTCTTGCCGCCGCGCTGATAAGGGAACGCCCAGAATGGGTGGCATGCATGCGAAACTGGACGGGATGCCGCAGAAACTGGCCACGGCGGACACCTTCGTGGGCAAGAGGGTGGTCGACCGCGAGGGGACCAACTTCGGCAGGGTGAAGCACATCCACATCAACAGGGACACCCTCGCCGTCTCCGGCGCCACGGTGCACCACGGCTTCCGCAAGGACTACTTTATCCCCGAGACCTTCATAGAGCGGTTCACCGACGAGACGCTCCTCCTCAGCGCGCCGCCCGTGCGCCGCGCGGTGCGCGTGGACGACATCGACGGCCACCGCGTGGGCAAGGTCAAGAGGCTCAACCGCACGTCCGACACCAACGAGCTGGAGTCCATAACCGTCTCGCACGGGCTGTTCGGCTCCAAGGTCGTGTCGGTCAGCGAGATCCACGGGATAGGCGAGCGGATCATCCTGAGGATCAAGAAGCGCGAGTTCGAAAAGCTGGCATAGGCCGGCCCATTTTTCTCAACGCCGCGGGCATCCCCCGCGGCATCCCCCGCGGAGCGCCCGCCGTGCCATCGATTTATACCCGCCGCCCCGCCCCGCCCCGCGTGTATTCCGTGGAGACCGCCTCGCTCACCAAGGAGTTCGGCGGGGTCAGGGCCATAGACGGCATATCGCTGCGCGTCGAGGAGGGCGAGGTGTTCGGGTTCCTGGGTCCCAACGGCGCCGGCAAGAGCACCACCATGATGATCCTCACGACGCTGCTAAAGCCCACGTCCGGCAGGGCCCTGGTCGCCGGCCACGACGTGGCCGCCAGCCCCGGGGACGTGCGCCGCAGCATAGGGTACGTCCAGCAGGAGAGCACGGCCGACGAGTTCCTCACGGGGCGCGAGAACCTGGCGCTGCAGGCCAGGATGAACCGCATGCCGTCCGGCCTCGCCGCGTCCCGCATAGACGAGATGCTGGACCTGATAGAGCTCGCGGACAAGCAGCACGAGCCGGTCCTGGGGTATTCCGGGGGGATGCGCAAGAGGCTGGACATAGCGGGGGGCCTCCTCCACATGCCCCGCGTGCTGTTCCTGGACGAGCCGACCGTCGGGCTGGACATACAGACGAGGCGGCGCATATGGGAGTACATCGGGAGGCTCCACGACGAGCTGGGCATGTCCGTGTTCGTCTCCACGCACTACATGGAGGAGGCCGACCGCCTCTGCGACGAGGTGGGGATAATAGACTACGGGAAGATCCAGGCGATCGACAGCCCCGGAAGGCTGAAGGGCGCCCTCGGGCGGGAGGCGGTCGCGCTGGAGCTGGACGGGGACGGCGCGGCCAGGGAGAAGCTCGCCGCGGCGCTGGGGGCCGCCGACGGGGTGGAGGGCGTCTCCGCGCCCCCGGGCGGGGGCCCCGGCGTGACCGTGTTCGCCCACGACTCGGCCACCGCCATACCGCGCATATTCGGCCTGGCCGAGCGGATGGGGGTGCGCGTGTCGTCCATATCGATATCGCGCCCCACCCTGGAGGACGTCTTCGTCTCGTACACGGGACGCGAGCTGCGGGACGCGCCGGCGCGCGAGGACCGCGGGGGCCGCTGGCGCCGCCGGTCCGCCGCGGCCGAGGCGGGCAAGACGGGGGGGCCCCGGAAGAGGGGCCTGCTGGCGTGACCGGCCCCGCATCCGGCCGCGCGGCCGCGGCGGGGGCCCGCCGCGCGGGCGGCGCCGCCGGCGCGTTCGCCTCGGACGCGTACGCGGTGTTCTGGCGGGAGATGAAGCGGTACCGCAAGTCGCGCAGCGGCGTCCTCATACGGCTCATCCAGCCGGCCGTCTGGATAGTGGTGGTCGGCAACATCTTCGCCGGCACGCAGCCGCTCATCCAGTCCGTGGGGTTCGACGGCGAGTACATCGAGTTCATGACTCCGGGCGTCATCGTGCTCACGGCGATATTCACCAGCATATTCGGGGGGGTCAACACGCTGTGGGACAGGCGGTACGGGTTCATGAACAGGGTCCTGGCCTCCCCCATGTCCCGGCCGGCCATCGCGCTGGGCAAGATGCTGGCAATATCCGTGATATCCGCGCTCCAGGCCCTGCTCATAGTGGGGATCGCCATGGCGCTCGGCGTGCGGTTCCCAGACCCGCTGGCCATATTCCCCATACTGGCCATAGTGGTCCTGTTCTCGCTCGGCTTTTCGGGCATATCCGTGTCGGTGGCGGCCACGGCCCGCTCGCAGGAGACGTTCTGGGGGACGATCAACTTCCTGGGCATGCCGCTGTTCATGCTCAGCCCCGCCCTGTTCCCCCTGGAGCTGCTCCCGGAATGGCTGGCCGCCGCCGCGTCCCTCAACCCCGTCACGTACACCGTCCTCGTGGTCAGGGATCTCATGGCCGGGACGGCCGACGGGGCCGCGGCCCTGCTGAACATCGGGATCGTCGCGGCCTTCGTCCTGGCCGTGACGGCCGCCGCCGGGTACGTCTTCACCCGAGAGGTGAACAAGCCGTTCTGAGCCGGGCCGCCCGCGTCCCGGCCCGCGGGCAGCCCGGGGCCGCCGGCTCCCCGCGACCGCCGCCGGCCCCCCCGGCCCCGAAGGCGCGGGGCGGGCGGGCAGCCCGCTCCCCGCGACCGCCGCCGGCCCCCCCGGCCCCGAAGACGCGGGGCGGGCGGGCCGCCCGGGGCCGCCCGCTCCCCCGGGCGCGGGCCCGGATCGGCGCGGGCGCCCCCGAGCCCGCGGCCGGCGGGCGCGCGAGCCGGTGCGCCAAATTTGACAAAACGGGCAAAAACTGCTGACACGGCCCCCTTTTTCCGCGCGCGTAGAGGCGAGTGCCGTGAAGCCCGCGGCCTCCTCCACAGCCTGGGCCGCGTCCGGCGGCGCCCTGATGCTGCTCGCCCTGGCCGCGGCCGCCCAGGACGGCGGCCCCGGCGCGGGGCCCCTCCACGACAGGGCGTACGCCAGCCTCCCCGCGCACTCCTCGGAGCACCGGTTCGAGCTGCAGTGGGGGCAGTCGGGGCTCTCCACGCCGGGGCACTTCAGGAGCCCCCAGGCGGCGGCCGTGGGGCCCGACGGCAGCGTGTACGTGACGGATCTGGGCAACATGCGGGTCCAAAAGTTCGACGCCGACGGCGTCTACCTCGCCTCGTGGGGCGGGCAGGGCTCCGGCGCGGGCCAGTTCAAGTCGCCGGCGGGGATCGCCGTGGGGGCCAACCACACCGTATACGTGGTGGACAGCCAGCTGGACAGGGTGCAGGCGTTCGGGCCGGACGGCACGTTCGTGGTCCAGTGGGGCGGGCGCGGCTCCGGCCCCGGCCAGTTCCTCCTGCCCAACGGGATAGCGGCCGATCCGGCCGGCGCGCTGTACGTGGCGGACACGGGGAACCAGCGGATCCAGGCGTTCTCCCCCAACGGGACGTACCTGCGCGAGTTCGGCTCCGGCGCCGGGCTGGTCTCGCCGGTGGGCGTGGCGATCGGCGCGTCGGGCAGCGCGTTCGTCTCGGATCCCGGAAGCGGCAGCATCAAAAAGTTCGGCCCGTCGGGGAGCCTCGCGGCGGACTACGACTCCAGCGTCGGCGGCAGCGCGGTGCGGGCCCACGGCCTGCACGGCGACGGCCGCGGGGGCCTGTACGTGGCGGACTCGCTAAGCGACCGCGTGCTGCACCTCGACCCCCGGGGGACGGCGGTGGCGGCGTGGGGCGGCGAGGGGATACGGGCGGGCCAGTTCAAGATGCCAAAGGACGTGGCCTCGGACTCGGCGGGCGCCCTGTACGTGGTGGACACCAGCGGGCACCGCATCCAAAAATTCCGCGTCACGGCGCCGGCCGGCGAGGAACCGCCCCCCCCGCCCCCCGCCCCGGCCCCGGCTTCCCCCGCCCCCGCGGTTGCCCCCCCGCCCCCCGCCCCCGCCCCGGCCCCGGCCCCGGCTTCCCCCGACCCCGCGGCGGCCGTGCCGGGCGATCTGACAAAGCCGACGATCACCCCGCCGGCGGACCTGCTGGTGGAGGCGACGGGGGCGCTCACGCCGGTCAGCGTCGGGCTGGCGGTGGCCACGGACGACCGGAGCGGCATCAAGTCGCTCGAGAGCAACGCCCCGGAGACGTTCACGCTGGGCATCAGCACCGTGATCTGGACCGCCATCGACGGCTCGGGCAACATGGCGGTGGCGACGCAGACCGTGACCGTCAGGGACACCGTCCCCCCCACCGTGGGCGCCGCCGCGGACGTCGCGGTGGAGGCCGAGGATCCGGAGCGCAACAGGGTGGAACTCGCGCCGCCGCCTGCCGCCGATGCGGTGGGAGTCATGTCCGTGGAGAGCGACGCGCCGGAGCTGTTCCCGCTAGGGACGACGGAGGTGACCTGGACGGTGCGCGACGTGGTGGGCAACGAGGCCGCGGTCGCGCAGGCCGTGACCGTCCGGGACACGACGCCCCCCTCGATAGCGGCGCCGCCCGACGTGTCCGTAGAGGCCGAGGGCCCGCTCACCATGATCCCGTCCCTGGGCGAGCCGGACGCCGCCGACGCGGTAGGCGTGGCCTCCGTGTCCAGCGATGCGCCCGAGGCCTTCCCGATAGGCGCCACTGCCGTGACCTGGACGGCGACGGACTCCTCCAGCAACACGGCCACGGCCGTCCAGACGGTGGCCGTCAGGGACACGATCCCGCCGGCCATAACCGCCCCCGCCGGGGTGATCGCCGAGGCCGCCTCGGCCGATCCCGGCCCCGTGGAGATCGGCGCCCCGGCGGTCTCCGACGCGCAGGAATTCGCGCTGTCCAGCGACGCCCCCCAAGTCTTCCCGATCGGCACCACCGTAGTGACCTGGACCGCCACCGACCTGTCCAACAACACCGCGACGGCGGTCCAGAACGTGACCGTGCGGGACACCGTCCCGCCGTCGCTGTCGCTGGAGGGGAGGATAGTCGGGGAGGCCGAGACGCCGGAGGGCGGCCCGGCCGACCTCGGGGTGGTCGGCGCGGACGACGCGACGGGCGTGGCCCGCCTCGCGAACGACGCGCCGGAATCGTTCCCGCTCGGCACCACCGTCGTGACCTGGACGGCCTCCGACCGCTTCAACAACACCGCGACGGCCGCCCAGTCGGTCGAGATCCGCGACACCGTGCCCCCCTCGATAGCGGCGCCTCCCGACATTGCGGTGGAGGCCGCCTCGGCCGAGGGGACGGCGGCGGACCCGGGGTCCCCGGCCGTCTCCGATGCGGTGCGGGTCGGCTCCGTGTCCAGCGACGCCCCCGCGGTCTTCCCGATCGGCACCACCGCCGTGACCTGGACCGCGGCGGACTCGTCCAACAACACCGCGACGGCGGTCCAGAACGTGGCCGTCCGGGACACGACGCCCCCCTCGATAGCGGCGCCGCCCGACGTGTCCGTAGAGGCCGAGGGCCCGCTCACCGCGATCCCGTCCCTGGGCGAGCCGGACGCCGCCGACGCGGTCGGCGTGGCCTCCGTGTCCAGCGACGCGCCCGAGTCGTTCCCGATAGGCTCCACCGCCGTAGTCTGGACGGCCGCCGACCTGCACAACAACACCGCGACGGCGGTCCAGAACGTGACCGTCCGGGACACGACGCCCCCCTCGATAGCGGCGCCGCCCGACGTGTCCGTAGAGGCCGAGGGCCCGCTCACCGCGATCCCGTCCCTGGGCGAGCCGGACGCCGCCGACGCGGTAGGCGTGGCCTCCGTGTCCAGCGACGCGCCCGAGTCGTTCCCGATAGGCTCCACTGCCGTGACCTGGACCGCTACCGACCTGCACAACAACACCGCGACGGCGGTCCAGAACGTGACCGTCCGGGACACCGTGCCGCCGGCCATGACCGCCCCGGAGGGAATCACCGTGGAAGCCACGTCCGCGGACGCGAACATAGTAGAGCTGGAGGGCGGCGGGGAGGCCGCTGCCTCCGATCTGGTCGGCGTCGCATCCGTGCGCAACGATGCCCCTGACGCGTTTCCGGTTGGCGTCACGGTGGTGACCTGGACGGCCGCCGACGAGTCCGGCAACGCCGCGTCCGATTCGCAGGCGATCAGCGTAGTGGACACGACCCCCCCCTCCCTGTACGCCCCGCGGTCCGTCTCTGCCGAGGCGACGGGGCCGGGAGGCGCGCCGGCGGATCTGGGCGAGGCGACGGCCTCCGATCTGGTCGGCGTCGTGTCCATCCACAACGATGCTCCCCCCGTCCTTCCGATCGGCCCCACCGCCGTAACGTGGATCGCCGCGGACGCTGCGGGGAACGAGCAGTCGGCCGTCCAGCAGGTGATGGTCTCGGACACCACGCCCCCCTCGATAGCGGCGCCGCCCGACGTGTCCGTAGAGGCCGAGGGCCCGCTCACCGCGATCCCGTCCCTGGGCGAGCCGGACGCCGCCGACGCGGTAGGCGTGGCCTCCGTGTCCAGCGACGCGCCCGATGTCTTCCCGCTCGGCACTACTACGGTGACCTGGACCGCCACGGACGCCTCCAACAACACGGCCACGGCCGTCCAGACGGTGGCCGTCCTGGACACGATCCCGCCGGCAATAACCGCCCCGGCCGATGCCGTCCTGGAGGCCTCGGTGCCGGGAGGCGTCCCGTCCTCCGAACTCGGGCCCCCTCCCGCCGCCGATGCCGCGGGCCCGGTGGCCGTGACCGGGGACGCGCCGCCCGTCCTGCCGCTGGGCCGCACCGCCGTGGTGTGGACGGCGACGGACGCCTCCAACAACACCGCGACGGCCGTCCAGGCCGTGGCCGTCCGGGACACCACGCCCCCCTCGATAGCGGCGCCGCCCGACGTGTCCGTAGAGGCCGAGGCCCCGCTCACCGCGATCCCGTCCCTGGGCGAGCCGGACGCCGCCGACGCGGTAGGCGTGGCCACCGTGTCCAGCGACGCGCCCGATGTCTTCCCGCTCGGCACTACTACGGTGACCTGGACCGCCACGGACGCCTCCAACAACACGGCCACGGCCGTCCAGACGGTGGCCGTCCTGGACACGATCCCGCCGGCAATAACCGCCCCGGCCGATGCCGTCCTGGAGGCCTCGGTGCCGGGAGGCGTCCCGTCCTCCGAACTCGGGCCCCCTCCCGCCGCCGATGCCGCGGGCCCGGTGGCCGTGACCGGGGACGCGCCGCCCGTCCTGCCGCTGGGCCGCACCGCCGTGGTGTGGACGGCGACGGACGCCTCCAACAACACCGCGACGGCCGTCCAGGCCGTGGCCGTCCGGGACACCACGCCCCCCTCGATAGCGGCGCCGCCCGACGTGTCCGTAGAGGCCGAGGCCCCGCTCACCGCGATCCCGTCCCTGGGCGAGCCGGACGCCGCCGACGCGGTCGGCGTGGCCTCCGTGTCCAGCGACGCGCCCGAGGTCTTCCCGCTCGGCACTACTACGGTGACCTGGACCGCCACGGACGCCTCCAACAACACGGCCACGGCCGTCCAGACGGTGGCCGTCCTGGACACGATCCCGCCGGCAATAACCGCCCCGGCCGATGCCGTGCTGGAGGCCTCGGTGCCGGGAGGCGTCCCGTCCTCCGAACTCGGGCCCCCTCCCGCCGCCGATGCCGCGGGCCCGGTGGCCGTGACCGGGGACGCGCCGCCCGTCCTGCCGCTGGGCCGCACCGCCGTGGTGTGGACGGCGACGGACGCCTCCAACAACACCGCCACGGCGGTCCAGGCCGTGGCCGTCCGGGACACCACGCCCCCCTCGATAGCGGCGCCGCCCGACGTGTCCGTAGAGGCCGAGGCCCCGCTCACCGCGATCCCGTCCCTGGGCGAGCCGGACGCCGCCGACGCGGTCGGCGTGGCCTCCGTGTCCAGCGACGCGCCCGAGGTCTTCCCGCTCGGCACTACTACAGTGACCTGGACCGCCACCGACCTGTCCAACAACACGGCCACGGCCGTCCAGGCGGTGGCCGTCCTGGACACGATCCCGCCGGCAATAACCGCCCCGGCCGATGCCGTGCTGGAGGCCTCGGTGCCGGGAGGCGTCCCGTCCTCCGAACTCGGGCCCCCTCCCGCCGCCGATGCCGCGGGCCCGGTGGCCGTGACCGGGGACGCGCCGCCCGTCCTGCCGCTGGGCCGCACCGCCGTGGTGTGGACGGCGACGGACGCCTCCAACAACACCGCCACGGCGGTCCAGGCCGTGGCCGTCCGGGACACCACGCCCCCCTCGATAGCGGCGCCGCCCGACGTGTCCGTAGAGGCCGAGGCCCCGCTCACCGCGATCCCGTCCCTGGGCGAGCCGGACGCCGCCGACGCGGTAGGCGTGGCCTCCGTGTCCAGCGACGCGCCCGATGTCTTCCCGCTCGGCACTACTACGGTGACCTGGACCGCCACCGACCTGTCCAACAACACGGCCACGGCCGTCCAGGCGGTGGCCGTCCTGGACACGATCCCGCCGGCAATAACCGCCCCGGCCGATGCCGTGCTGGAGGCCTCGGTGCCGGGAGGCGTCCCGTCCTCCGAACTCGGGCCCCCTCCCGCCGCCGATGCCGCGGGCCCGGTGGCCGTGACCGGGGACGCGCCGCCCGTCCTGCCGCTGGGCCGCACCGCCGTGGTGTGGACGGCGACGGACGCCTCCAACAACACCGCCACGGCGGTCCAGGCCGTGGCCGTCCGGGACACCACGCCCCCCTCGATAGCGGCGCCGCCCGACGTGTCCGTAGAGGCCGAGGCCCCGCTCACCGCGATCCCGTCCCTGGGCGAGCCGGACGCCGCCGACGCGGTAGGCGTGGCCTCCGTGTCCAGCGACGCGCCCGATGTCTTCCCGCTCGGCACTACTACGGTGACCTGGACCGCCACCGACCTGTCCAACAACACGGCCACGGCCGTCCAGACGGTGGCCGTCCTGGACACGATCCCGCCGGCAATAACCGCCCCGGCCGATGCCGTCCTGGAGGCCTCGGTGCCGGGAGGCGTCCCGTCCTCCGAACTCGGGCCCCCTCCCGCCGCCGATGCCGCGGGCCCGGTGGCCGTGACCGGGGACGCGCCGCCCGTCCTGCCGCTGGGCCGCACCGCCGTGGTGTGGACGGCGACGGACGCCTCCAACAACACCGCGACGGCCGTCCAGGCCGTGGCCGTCCGGGACACCACGCCCCCCTCGATAGCGGCGCCGCCCGACGTGTCCGTAGAGGCCGAGGCCCCGCTCACCGCGATCCCGTCCCTGGGCGAGCCGGACGCCGCCGACGCGGTAGGCGTGGCCACCGTGTCCAGCGACGCGCCCGATGTCTTCCCGCTCGGCACTACTACGGTGACCTGGACCGCCACCGACCTGTCCAACAACACGGCCACGGCCGTCCAGACGGTGGCCGTCCTGGACACGATCCCGCCGGCAATAACCGCCCCGGCCGATGCCGTGCTGGAGGCCTCGGTGCCGGGAGGCGTCCCGTCCTCCGAACTCGGGCCCCCTCCCGCCGCCGATGCCGCGGGCCCGGTGGCCGTGACCGGGGACGCGCCGCCCGTCCTGCCGCTGGGCCGCACCGCCGTGGTGTGGACGGCGACGGACGCCTCCAACAACACCGCCACGGCGGTCCAGGCCGTGGCCGTCCGGGACACCACGCCCCCCTCGATAGCGGCGCCGCCCGACGTGTCCGTAGAGGCCGAGGCCCCGCTCACCGCGATCCCGTCCCTGGGCGAGCCGGACGCCGCCGACGCGGTCGGCGTGGCCTCCGTGTCCAGCGACGCGCCCGAGGTCTTCCCGCTCGGCACTACTACGGTGACCTGGACCGCCACCGACCTGTCCAACAACACGGCCACGGCCGTCCAGACGGTGGCCGTCCTCGCCTGCGGCGCGCCGGCCGACGGCTACAACGTGGTGGCGGGGACGGCCGGCGCCGACGTCCTCTCCGGCACGGCCGGGCCCGACGTCATATTCGGGCTGGGCGGCGCCGACGTCATATCGGCCGGCGCCGGGGACGACTGCGTGCTGGCCGGCGCCGGGGACGACGTCGTCCGCGGCCAGTCGGGCGACGACAGGCTGCACGGCGGCGCCGGCGCCGACATACTGGACGGCGGGCCGGGGGCCGGCGACTATTGCGCGCCCGGCAGGCCCGTGCCGGATGCCGGCGATCTGGCGGCCGCGTGCGAGTCCTGACCGCGCGGGCGGGCCGGATCCGCGGGCGTACTGACTACGTAATCTATGCGTGCAATCCGTATATAGCCCGCCGCCCGCCCTTGGGCGATGAAAACGGGACATGCCGCGGCCGTGCTCCTGTCCGCGGCGCTGGTCGCGGCCGCGGCGCTGCCCGCGGGATCGCAGGCGGCGTTCGGGGAGGGGCCCCCGGAGCCTTCCGGATCGCAGCAGTTCACGATCAACGGGGCGGGCGCGTCGTTCCCCTTCCCGCTCATCGACCTGTGGCGCGTCGAGTACGGCAAGCTGCACGACAACGTCAACCTGAACTACCAGTCGATAGGGAGCGGCGGGGGCATAAAGCAGCACATAGAAAAGACGGTGGCCTTTGCGGCCTCTGACAAGCCCATGAGCGGCTCCGAGGCGGGGCAGGCGCCCGGAACGCTGCACATACCCGAGGCCATCGGCGGCGTCGTGGTGGCCTACAACATACCCGAGATCCCCGGCAGCGGGCTAAAACTCACCGGCGAGGCCATCGCGGGGATGTTCCTGGGCGAGATAACCGAGTGGGACGACCCGGCGATAGCCTCCCTGAACCCCGATCTGGACATGCCGTCCAGGTCCATCTCCACGGTGCAGCGCTCCGACGGCTCCGGCACGACGTTCGTGTTCACGGACTACCTGGCCGGCGTGAGCCCCGCCTTCGACGCGGCCGTGGGCAAGGGCAAGAGCGTCCCGTGGCCGGCCGGCCGCGGGGCCGCCGGCAACGAGGGGGTGGCGGGGGTGATCAAGACCACCCCGTACTCCGTGGGGTACGTCGAGCTGGCCTACGCCTTCAAGTCGGGGATCGCGTACGCGCACGTGCGCAACGCCGACGGCACGGCATTCGTGGAGCCCACGCTGGAGTCGCTGTCGGCCGCGTCCGACGGGCTCGCCGCCGGCGGGCTGCCGCCGGCCGAGGGCGACTGGAGCGGGGTCACCATGGTGAGCGCCCCGGGCCCCGGCTCGTACCCGATATCCTCGTTCACCTACCTGCTGCTGTACGAGGACCTGGGCAAGGTGGCAAAGTCGGCCGAGGAGGCCGCGGCGACCGTGCACCTGCTGAACTGGATGATCACCGACGGCCAGGAGTTCTCCCCGTCCCTGCTGTACGTGCCGCTGCCCGGCAGCGTCGCCGCGATAGGGCAGGCCGGCCTGCAGAGGGCCACCTACGGCGGCGAGGCCGTGTGGCCGCCCGGGGAGCCGGAGATCGAGATACCGGGGTGGGTAAAGTCGACCGCCGGCTGGTGGGCGGCCGGGGACATAACCGACGCCGAGTTCGCGGCGGCCATCCAGTACCTCATATCGCAGGGAATACTGCGGGTCTGATCCCCGCGCCTTTCGCCGGCCCGCGGCGCCGCCCGTCACGGCCGGGCCGCGCTCTTCCGCAACCGATCCCCGCGCCTTTCGCCGGCCCGCGGCGCCGCGCCCACGCGGCCGGCGGCCCCCTCCCGCGGGCGCGAACCCGGATCGGCGGGGGCGCCCCCGCGCTCGGCAGCTGTGCGACCCGCACGCGGCCGGCCGGGAGGCGCGAACCCGGATCGGCGGGGGCGCCCCCGCGCTCGGCAGCTGTGCGACCCGCACGCGGCCGGCCGGGAGGCGCGAACCCGGATCGGCGGGGGCGCCCCCGCGCTCGGCAGCTGTGCGACCCGCACGCGGCCGGCCGGGAGGCGCGAACCCGGATCGGCGGGGGCGCCCCCGCGCTCTGCAGCTGTGCGACCCGCACGCGGCCGGCCGGGAGGCGCGAACCCGGATCGGCGGGGGCGCCCCCGCGCTCGGCAGCTGTGCGACCCGCACGCGGCCGGCCGGGAGGCGCGAACCCGGATCGGCGGGGGCGCCCCCGCGCTCTGCAGCTGTGCGACCCGCACGCGGCCGGCCGGGAGGCGCGAACCCGGATCGGCGGGGGCGCCCCCGCGCTCTGCAGCTGTGCGACCCGCACGCGGCCGGCCGGGAGGCGCGAACCCGGATCGGCGGGGGCGCCCCCGCGCCGCGGGGAACGCCGCGTGCAGACTTGCGCCCAAACCGAAACCGCGCCTAGCGGCAACAATCCGCTCCGCGATCCCGCGCCCGGATCACAACGGACGCAAGTCTACACAACGCCGCGCGCCCGGCCCCCGCGCTCCCCCCGAAACCCGATCGCGCCCCCGCGCCGCGGGGGACGCCGCGCGCCCGGCCCCCGCGCTACCCGGCCGCGCGCGGCCCCGCCCCCGCGCCGCCGGACAGTATGACGCTCCCGACGCTCTCGTCGATGGCCACCTCGGCTATGTCGCCCGCGTATTCCGCGGTGCGGCGCACGTCCTCCAGCGCGAGCCTGGCCGCGGCCGCGGCCGCGCCGCGCGGCGGCTCCATGGCCGCGATCTCCCTCACCGACTCGACTATCTCCGCCACGCTGCCGGCCGTCCTCTCGGCCAGCCGGTAGTCCCTGTCCAGCAGGGCCGATATGGCGCCCTCGAGGGCCGCGAGCGCCCCCCGCGAGAGCCCCCTCACCCTCCCCGCCGAGCGCGCGCCGAGCGGCCCGCCCCCCGCGCCGGCCCTCGCGGCCGCCGCGGCCGCCAGTCCGGCCACGCGCTCTATCCTGCCCACCGCGTACCTGTGCCCGAGGCAGTCCGCCGGCCTGGCTATCCCCATGCAGGCCAGCACGCCGGCGTCCTGCACGGCAAGGGAGAGGTTCCTCCTCATGTACAGGCTGAACCTGACCACCTCCTCGCCCATGCCCGCCACGCCCGCGGCCCGCGCCGCGTCGCCCGCCGCGAGGCATTCCACGGCCTCCCTGTGCATGCAGGCCGCGGTGAGGGCCATCTTCCTCATCGCCGCATCGAACGAGAGATCGGGCAGCCTGGTGAGCACCTGCATGGTGATCGCCCCGGGGCCCTCCTCGACTATCTCGGTTCCTATGAGCGAGGACCTCGCCAGATCCCTGACCTCCCGCGCGTGCCCCGGCGGGATCGCCCCGCCCCCCGACCTCACCAGTATGGACCCGTACCCTGCCAGGTACGTGGCGACGATCCTGCGGCCCAGCGACCCGGCGGCGTCCTTCCGCCCGGCCGTCACGACCGCCCGCCCGCCCGCGCCCGCGGCATCCGAGTCGGGGTTCAGCACGAGCGAGCCGCCCGAGCCCCTCGATATGGCCACCCCGTCCCCGGCGCCCATGCCCATGCCCTCGACCCACGCCTTCGGGAGGGACACCGTGAACGTGGAGCCGCCGCTCACCTGCAGCCTCCTCACCTGCCTCCCGCCCGCCTCCGGTTCCACGCCCCGCGTGGATCCGTGGCTCCTATTACGGTTTGGCAGGTGATCTATATAGCACTATATCCCGCCGGTAAAACCCCCCCCAACCCCAGATAACCACCCCGCCCGCCCGTACGGCGGCGTGGCGGCACCAGCGGCGCGCCCGGCGCGGCGTCGGCTACCCCCGGCGGCGGCGGGCAGGCCGATAACGGACAAGATCTTCAAGTGGGGCGCGACGCTGGCCGGCGCCTACGTCCTGGCCATGGTGCTCGTGGTGGTGCTGCAGCTCGGGATAGAGTCCGTCCCCATATGGGAAAAGGAGGGGGCCGGGTTCCTGTGGGGGACCGACTGGAACCCCGTTCCGGGAAGGGACTCGTTCGGGGCGCTGCCGTACGTGGTGGGCACGCTCCTGACCGCGGGGATCGCCATGGCGATAGGCGTCCCGCTGAGCATAGGCATAGCGATGTTCGTGATGATCGCGCCCAGGCGGATAGGGGCCCCGCTCGGGTACCTGGTCGAGCTCATAGAGGCCGTCCCCAGCGTCGTGTTCGGGCTGTGGGGCCTGTTCGTGTTCCGCGTGTACCTGAGGGACTGGATCGAGGCGCCCCTCCACGAGGCGTTCGGCGACTCGATATTCCTGTTCTCGGGCGCCCCGTTCGGCCTCGACGTGCTGTCCGCCAGCATCATACTGGCCATAATGATAATACCCACCATATCGGCCGTCTCGCGCGAGGTCATGACGGCCGTCCCCCAGCAGCAGAGGGAGGCGGCGTACATGCTCGGCTCCACCACCTGGGAGATGTTCAGGCTGGCGGTGTTCCCGTACTCGAAGGCGGGGCTCATCGGCGCCTCGGTGCTGGGCCTGGGGAGGGCCGTCGGCGAGACGATGGCCGTGACGATGCTCATCGGCAACGCGACGGGGGCGCGGGCCATACCGGGGTCGCTCTTCGACCCCGGCCAGTCCATGGCCAGCATCATCGCCAACGAGTTCATCGAGGCCGATCTCGTGTTCCACGTGCCCGCCCTGATAGCGGTGGGGCTGGTCCTGCTGCTGGTGGCCATAGCCGTGAACGTCGCGGCCCACTTTTTGGTGGTCCGGATGCTCCGCATACGCGAGGGGGCGATAAACGCGTGATCCCGCCGCCCGCCGTGGGCGCCTCCCGCGGCGAGAAGCGCGCCAGGTACAGGGCCATGTTCAAGGCGAACGTGGGGAGGAGGCTCGCCGTCGACCGGGTGATGACGGGGGTGGTGATGTCGTGCGCGCTCCTGGCCATAGCCCCGCTCGTGTGGATACTGGCCACGCTGTTCGCGGGGGGCGCCGAGGCGCTGAGCTGGCAGTTCCTCACCGAGACGCCGGGGGCCGTCGGCTCGGGGGTGCCGCTCGCGGTGGGCCCCGCGCTCCAGGGGACCGTGATAATCATAGGCCTCTCCTCGGCGCTCGGGCTGCCCGTCGGCGTGATGGGGGGCGTCTACCTGGCCGAGTTCGGGAGGGGCAGGCTGGCCCGGCAGGTGCGGTTCTTCATGGACGTCTTCATGGAGTTCCCGTCGATAATACTGGGAATATTCGCGTTCCTGGCCATCGTCCTGCTGCTGGGGCACTTTTCGCTGTGGGCCGGCGCCTTCGCCCTGTCGCTGATAATGTTCCCGATAGTGGCCCGCTCCACCGAGGAGGCCATGAAGATGGTCCCGCGCTCGCTCCGCGAGGCCGGCGCGGCGCTGGGCCTGCGCGAGTGGGTGGTCATAACCAGGGTGGTGCTGCCCGCCGCCAAGAGGGGAATAGTGACCGGCGTGCTCCTGTCCATATCCAGGGTGGGCGGGGAGACGGCGCCGCTCATAATGACGGTATTGGGCAGCAGCCAGTTCTTCGCGGGGCTGGACAGCCCGATGGACGCGCTGCCGCTGCGCGTGTGGCGGCTCTCGCTGCAGCCGTACGACGAGGCCAGGCTGGCCGGCTGGGGCGCGGCCCTCGTGCTCGTCCTGCTCATACTCGCCATACACGTGGGCGTCAGGTTCTGGTTCCTGCGCGGCGGCGGGGGAAAGGGTTTAATGTCCAGGGTCTCGGCGGCGGGAGCGGCGGAATGGCGGCGGTGACTGAGGGGGCGAGGCGCGCCGCGGCGCCCGCCGCGCTCGGGGCGGCGCGCGGCAGCGGCCGCGGCGGGGCCGCCGAGCAGGCGGCCCGCCCCAAGATGACGGCCGAGGGGGTCAGCGTGTACTACGGCGGGATCCCGGCGGTCAGCGGCGTGACCGCGTCGTTCCCGGAGAGGTCGGTGACGGCGCTGATAGGGCCGTCCGGCTGCGGCAAGACCACGTTCCTGCGCTGCCTCAACCGCATGCACGACATGACGAGCAGCGCGCGCGTCGAGGGCCGCGTGATGATAGACGGCGCCGACCTGTACGACCGCGGCGTGGACCCCATATACCACAGGAGGAAGGTCGGCATGGTCTTCCAGAAGCCCAACCCGTTCCCCACCATGTCCGTGTACGACAACGTGGTGGCCGGCGTGCGCCTGAACGGCGTGCGCGACCGCCGGATCCTCGACGAGATAGTCAGGGACACGCTGGAGATGGCGTACCTCTGGGACGAGGTGAAGGACGGCCTGAAAAAGCCGGCGATCGAGCTGTCCGGCGGCCAGCAGCAGAGGCTGTGCATAGCGAGGGCGCTGGCCATCCAGCCCGAGGTGCTGCTCATGGACGAGCCGGCCTCCGCGCTGGACCCGATAGCCACGCAGAGGATAGAGGAGACCATAACCGAGCTGAAGCGGGACTACTGCATAATCATAGTGACGCACAACATGCAGCAGGCCGTCCGCTGCTCCGACTATACCGGGTTCATGTACCTGGGCAAGCTCGTCGAGTTCGGGCCCACCACCAGCATATTCACGCAGCCGCGCAACGAGCTGACCTCCAAGTACGTCCAGGGCCAGTTCGGGTAGACCGGGGGGGACGGCCGCGGCCAGGCTCATAGACCCGTCCCTGCGGACGCTCTCCGGCCTCATGTCCGGGATGGGCCGCAAGGCCATCGCGTGCACCACCCTGGCCATAGACTCGTACCTGGCGGGCAACAACGCCGTCCACGAGGTGAAGCGCATGTCCGACGAGATACGGGACGGGTACTACCGCCTGGACGACCTCACCTTCGAGATGATGCTGACGTACCAGCCGGCCGCCGAGGAGTTCCGCCTGATACGGTCGTCCACGGAGATATCGTACGCCTTTTCCAGGCTGGGCCGCTACGCCTACGACATCGCGCTGGTCAGGGACCGGTTCGGCGACCTCTCCGGCTGCGACAAGGGGTGGCTGTCCGGGGTGGCCGGCGAGGTCAAGGTGATGATAAACGACGCCGTGTACTCCTTCGCCGAGCTCGACGCCGGCAGGGCCGGCCGGATACGCCGGAGGGAGGACTTCGTGGACCGCATGTACCGGGAGAGGCTCCCCGTGCTGATGCGCTCGGAGAGCACGGCCTGCGCCCTGGCCGAGACGCTCGTGCTCAGGTATTTGGAGCGGCTGGCCGACCACGCCGTGTTCATGAGCGCCTCCGTCTCCTACATCATAACGGGCATGCACGGCCCGCGCCCGACCGGGGGTGCCGCCTGACGGACCTGTTCGCGATGCGCCACGGCAAGGCGGGGGCCGGATCGCCCCATCCCGACGACGGGCGGCGCCCGCTGAACGCGGCCGGGAAAGCGGAGGCGGCCGAGATCTCGGCGGCGCTCGCGCGGGCCGGCATCGCGTTCGACTTCGTGGCGTCCAGCCCGCTCAGCAGGGCGGTCCAGACGGCCGAGATCGTGGCGCCGGGCCGGAAGGGCCGCCGCCGCGTGGAACTGTGGGACGAGCTCAAGCCGGAGGCCGCGCCGGGGGCGGCCCTGTCCCGGATAGCGGGGCTGCCGTTCGGCCCGTCCGCGCTGCTGGTGGGCCACGAGCCGGGCCTCGGCGCGCTGGTGGGCAGCATCATGGCGGCGGCCGGCCCCGCCGCGCGGGCGGGGCGGGCGCCCCCGTCGCTGGCCGTGAAGAAGGGGGGCATGGCCAAGCTGCGGATGCTCTCGCTCTCGCCCGCGCCGCGGGGCCAGCTCCGGTGGCTGGCGACGCCGAGGCAGCTGAGGCGCCTCGCGTGACCCGCGGCGGCCGGCGGCGGCGCCCGCCGGGGGGCCCGATCGCGCCGCCCGCATCCGCGGCGCGCGCGGGCGGCCGGGCGCGTCCGGGGCGCGCCGCGCCTCCCGCCCGCCGGACCCGCGTTCCCTCCCGGCCGCCCCGCCCTTCCCGCGGCGGGGCCGGCGCGCCGCGCCCCGGGCGCCCCGATGCCCGGCTTCGCGGGCTCCCCGCGCGGGCTCCCCGGCGCGCGGAAACCGGCCCGCCGGCGCCCGGCTCCGCCGCCGCGGGGATCCGAATGCTTGGCAGCGCGGATTTTTGCGCAATAACTGCAGGGCCGCGCGATCCCGCGCCCGAAGTCCGCGCCGGGGAGGTGCCGGATCGCCCCCCGCGCGGCGGATCGCCGCCGCGCCGCAGGGCGCATCCGCCGCCGCGCCCGCAGCGCCGCGGGCCTCCCCGCGCCGCCGCGCCCGCAGCCATGTTTAACTAGCGGCGGCGCGACGGGCGCGCATGCCGCGGGACCGGGATGGCTTGGGGTTGCCTGCCGCGGCATCCGCGCGCGGGATCCCGCGGGCCGGCGAAAAGCGGCGCCCCGTGCCTCCGGGCGGGGGCGCGCGCGCCGGCGGCAAGGCCGCGCCAAGCGGTTGCCGGGGGCGATCCTCCGGCGCGCGCAATCCCGCGTCCAGGCGGGGGGGGGGGGAGGGAAACGGAAAGAATGAAGGGGCCGCGCCCTCCAAAATCCCGGGGCCGTCGGCATCGCGGCGCCTGCTGTTGCTCGCCGCAGTCCTGATCCCGTCCGCGGCCCTCTTCCTCGCGGCCCCCGCTTCCGCGCCGCCCGCGCACGCGGACAGCCACCAGCTGACCGCCGAGATCTCAAACGGCACGGACTCCCCCACCGCCTTGGCGTCCGTGCCGTTCGTCATGAAGTTCAACAAGGGCGTAGACTACACGACCCTCAGCGCGTCAGACATCGTCGCCTCCTCGGGCACCGTGCATAACCTGCGCGTAATGCCGCAATTCAACGCAGCCTTCAGCGGCCGCGGCTCGGGCACCGACCAGATAGACCGGCCGCGCGGCGTGGAGGCAGACGGCACGTCCGGCAGGATATACGTGGCCGACACGTACAACCACCGCGTCCAAGTCTTCCATTCCAACGGGAGCCACGCCACCAGCATCGTCGCATCTTCTCCATCTTTCAGCTATCCGTACGGCGTGGAGGTCGACGGCTCGGGCTCCCTATACGTGGCCGACACGTGGAACGGCCGCGTCAGGATCTTCGATTCCGACGGGAGCCACGTCGCCGACATCACCGGGTTCACCAGGCCGGCCGACGTGGCGGTGAGCGGCTCGGGCCACATACACGTGGCCGACAGGGATACCAACACAGTAAGCATATATGATTCCGGCAGGAACTACGTCACCAACATCACCGGGTTCACCAGGCCGTCCGGCGTGGCCGTCGACGGCACGGGAGCGATATACGTGGCCAACACGGACAACCACACGGTGGATACGTTCAACTCGGCCCGCGAGAGCACCGGCCTTCTCCCGGGCACATTCCGCGGGCCGTACGGCGTGGCAGTCGACGACACCTCTGGCACGATATACGTGGCCGACTCGAGCAACAGACGCGTCAAGATATTCAACTCCACGCAGCATTACGTCGCCGACCTTCCCGGCACGTTTCAATTCCCGAGCGACGTGGACGTCGACGGCGCCACGGGCAAGATATACGTGGCAGATGGGAGTGTGGAACGCATCTGGATATTCGACACCGCGTACGCGTTCGACGTGGCGGATCCTGCCGCCGGGCGGCTCACGGTGAGCCTGCCTGCCGGCCGCGTGCAGGATGCGGGCGGCAACGCGAACGAGGCATCCAACACGAAAGTGATCGTCATAGAGAGGAGCCCGACGGCCACCATCACCACCCCCGCCCAGCCCGGCCCCACCAACTTGGCGGCGGTGCCATTCCGCCTGAAATTCAACGAGCCGATACGCCCCGCGACCCTCGACGCGTCCGACATAAGCGCCTCTTCCGGCACGGTGCAGAACCTGCGCGTGTCGCCGCTCCACACCCGCACCATCGGCGCGCCCGGCAGCGGAGACGGCGAGTTCGGAGATCCGCGCGGCGTGGCCGTGAACGGCTCGGGCTTCATACACGTGGCCGACCAAGACAACTCGCGCGTCCAAATATTCCGCCCCGACGGGACTTACAACGGCAGCATTGCCGGGTTCACCAGACCAACCGGCGTGGCGGTAAGCGACTCGGGCGCGGTGTACGTGGCCGACAGGGATGCCGGCAACGTCCGCAAGTTCAACCCCGACGGGAGCAGCGCCGACACCATCAGCGGGCTCAGCCAGCCAAGCGGCGTGGCAGTCGACGGCTCGGGCGCGGTGTACGTGGCCGACAGGGATGCCGGCAACGTCCGCAAGTTCAACCCCGACGGGAGCAGCGCCGACACCATCAGCGGGCTCAGCCAGCCAAGCGGCGTGGCAGTCGACGGCTCGGGCGCCGTGTACGTGGCCGACACGGGAAGCGACACGGTCCGGATCTACAGTTCCGCACTGCAGTCGGCCGCCAACATCACCGGATTTAGCGAACCGCGCGGCGTGGCAGTCGACGGCTCGGGCGCGATATACGTGGCCGACACGGGAAGCGACACGGTCCGGATCTACAGTTCCGCACTGCAGTCGGCCGCCAACATCACCGGATTTGGCGAACCGCGCGGCGTGGCAGTCGACGACTCCTCGGGCACACTGTACGTGACAAGCGACAACACCGTAAAGGCGCTTGATCTCGCGTACGCGTTCGACGTGGCGGATCCGGCCGACGGGCGGCTCGCGGTGAGCCTGCCTGCCGGCCTCGTGGAGGACACGGCCGGGATCGGGAACGAGGAATCCAACACGGCGGAGATCGACGTAGACAGGACGGCCCCGATGCCCGCCACAACCTCCGCGCAGTCCAGCCCGACCAACGCCAGGACGATCAATTTCACGGTCGCCTTCAGCGAGCCCGTCACCGGGTTCGAACTGGCCGGCATCGCGCTTTCGGGGACGGCCGCGCCCGGCAACGCGACCGACTTCGCGGGCAGCGGCGCCTCGTACACGTTCGGCGCCTCGCCCTCGACCGACGGGACCATACTGGTCGACGTCCCCGCGGGCGGGGCGCGGGACGAGGCCGGAAACGGCAACGCCCCCGCGGAACGGTTCTCGATCACGTACGACGAGACGGCCCCGGTCCCGGCGCTCGCCGCGGAGGCGCCCGGCCCCACCAACCTGACGGCGGTGCCCTTCAACCTGACCTTCAGCGAGCCCGCAAACGCGATCGCCCTCGCGGCCTCGGACGTCGTCGCCTCCTCCGGAACGGTGCAGAACCTGACCAGCGTGTGGCCGCCCAACGCGACCTTCGGCGACCAAGGATCCGGCCCCGTGCAGTTCGACACGCCGTCCGGCATCGCCGTCGACGGCTCGGGAAACATCTACGTGGCCGACCGGGAAAACAACCGCATCCAGGTGCTCAACTCCTCCAAGGGATACGTCGCCCACATTCCGTGGCTCGACCACCCGACCGGCGTGACGATCGACGGCCCGTCGGGCCGCATATACGTGGCCGACTTCAGCGCCGACGTCGTCCGCATATACGACCACCGCAGAACCCAAGTCGCCCTACTGGACGACGACTTCGCCCAGCCGTCCGACGTGGCGGTGGGCGGCCCGTCGGGCCGCATACACGTGGTCGACTTCGGCAACGACCGCGTCCGCGTGTACGACTCCTCCCTGAACCGCGTCGGCGAGATCACCGGGTTCAACAAACCGTTCGGCGTGGCGGTGGATGCCTCCGGCATCATGTACGTGACCGAGAGGGACAGCAACCGCGTCCGCATATACCACCCCAACTTTACCATCGCCGGCTACATCACCGGGCTCAGCAGCCCGTACGGCGTGGAGGTAGATGCCTTCGGCAGCATATACGTGGCGGACTACGGCAGCGACCGCGTCCGCGTGTACGACTCCTCGAGGGCCCGCGTCGCCGACATCACCGGGCTCAGCGGCCCGTACGGCGTGGAGGTCGACGGCGCCGCGGGAGCCCTGTACGTGACCGAAAGGACCGCCCACCGCATCCGGACATTCGATGCGCCGCACGTCGAGTTCAACGTGGCGGATCCGGCCGACGGGCAGGTGCTCGCGGTGAGCCTGCCGGCAGGCCTCGTGCACGACCTGGCGGGAAACGAGAACGCCGCCTCCGATGCGGAGAGCATCCGCACAGACAGGACCGCCCCCGCCCCCAACGTAACTTCCGCGCTGCCCGGCCCGACCGCCGCCCCCACCATCCCGTTCGCGGTGGACTTTGGCGAGAACGTCACCGGGTTCGAGGCAAGCGACATCGTTCTTTCGGGGAATGCTTCCAGCGGCGGCGTCGGCAACTTCTCGGGCAGCGGCGACTCGTACACGTTCTACGTCTCGCCCGCGACCAACGGGACCATACTGGTCGACGTCCCCGCGAACGTAACCCATGATGGGGCCGGAAACATCAACACCGCGGCGGACCAGTTCTCGATAACGTA
Organism: uncultured Candidatus Cenarchaeum sp.; assembly: GCA_958295735.1. Taxonomy (GTDB): domain Archaea; phylum Thermoproteota; class Nitrososphaeria; order Nitrososphaerales; family Nitrosopumilaceae; genus Cenarchaeum. The sequence continues at coordinate 596,868 of OY282369.1, read as the reverse complement.
CAACAGCGCGGTCTCGACCCCGACCGTCACGGCCACGCAGCAGAGCCCCACCAACGCGGCGACGATCAATTTCCAGGTGAACTTCAGCAAACCCGTCATCGAGTTCACGGCAGACGGCATCGAGCTTTCGGGGACCGCCACGCACGGCGGCGTCGGCAACTTCTCGGGCAGCGGCGACTCGTACACGTTCGACGTCTCGCCCACGGCCGACGGCACCATACTGGTCGACGTCCCAGCGGGCGCGGCGCGGATTGATGCGGGCATCAACAGCACCAAGTCGGCCCAGTTCCCGATGACGTACGACGGCACGGCCCCGGCCCCGACCATCACGGCCGCGCAGCGGGGCCCGACCAACGCCAGGACGATCAATTTCACGGTCGCCTTCAGCGAGCCAGTCACCGGGTTCGAACCAGGCGACGTCGCGCTTTCGGGGGCGGCCGCGCCCGGCAACGCGACCGACTTCTCGGGCAGCGGCGCCTCGTACGCGTTCGGCGCCTCGCCCGCGGCCGACGGGACCATACTGGTCGACGTCCCCGCGGGCGGGGCGCGGGACGAGGCCGGGAACAACAACACCGCGGCGGAACGGTTCTCCATAAGGTACGACGGCACGGCCCCCGTCCCCGCCTTCGCCGCGGAGGCGCCCGGCCCCACCAACCTGACGGCGGTGCCCTTCAACCTGACCTTCAGCGAGCCCGTGAACGCGTCCACCCTCGAGGCCTCGGACATAAACGCGACCTCGGGGACCGTGCGGAACCTGCGCGACGCGTGGCGGCACAACGCGACCTTCGGCAGCGGCCCCGGCTCGGGCCCCGGCCAGTTCGACGAGCCGTCCGGAATAGCCGTCGACGCCTCCGGCGCGGTATACGTGGCCGACAGGAACAACAACCGCGTCCAGGTGCTCGACTCCGCCGGAGGCCACGTGGCCGACATCACGGGGCTCGCCTGGCCGAACGGCGTGGCGGTCAACGCCTCCGGCTACCTGTACGTGGCCGACACCAACGCCCACGCCGTCCGCGTGTACGACACCAACAGGACCAAAGTCGCCGACATCACGGACGGGTTCTCCCAGCCGACCGCCGTGGCGGTCGGCGGCCCGTCGGGCCACGCCTACGTGGTCGACTACGGCAACAACCGCGTCCGCGTGTACGACTCCGCCCTGGCCCGCGTCGGAGACATCACCGGGTTCAGCCAGCCGCGCGGCGCGGCGGTCAACGCCTCCGGCTACTTGTACGTGGCCGACACCAACGCCCACGCCGTCCGCGTGTACGACCCCAACATGACCAAAGTCGCCGACATCGCCGACGCCGCGGACCCGTTCGGCCAGCCGTACGGCGTGGCCGTGGACGCCTCCGGCTACTCGTACGTGGCCGACTTCGACAACGGCCGCGTCCGCGTGTACGACTCCTCGTGGGACCACTCCGTCGACGTCGCGGGGCTCAGCGGCCCGCACGCCGCGGCGGTCGACCCCGCCTCGGGCGCCCTGTACGTGACCGAAAGGCCGGCCCACCGCATCAAGGCCCACGACGCGGCGCGCGACTTCGCCTTCGAGGTGGCGGATCCGGCCGACGGGCGGACGCTAACGGTGGGCCTGCCGGCCGGCCGCGTGCTGGACGTGGCGGGAAACGCGAACGCCGCCTCCGATGCGGAGAGCATCCGCATAGACAGGACCGCCCCCGCCCCCAACGTAACGTCCGCGCTGCTCGGCCCGACCGCCGCCCCCACCATCCCGTTCACGGTGGACTTTGGCGAGAACGTCACCGGGTTCGAGGCAGTCGACATCGATCTTTCAAACGATACCGCGCACGGCGGCGTCGGCAACTTCTCGGGCAGCGGCTCCCTGTACACGTTCTACGTCTCGCCCGCGACCAACGGGACCATACTGGTCGACGTCCCCGCGAACGTGGCCCGAGATGATGCCGGAAACGGCAACACCGCGGCAGAACAGTTCTCGATAATATACAACACCACGGTCCCGGTCCCGACCATCACGGCCGCCCAGCAGAGCCCGACCAACGCGGCCACGATCATCTTCCAGGTGAGCTTCAGCGTGCCCGTCACCGAGTTCGAGGCAGGCGACATCGATCTTTCGGGGACCGCCACGCACGGCGGCGTCGGCAACTTCTCGGGCAGCGGCGACTCGTACACGTTCTACGTCTCGCCCGCGACCAACGGGACCATACTGGTCGACGTCCCCGCGGGCGCGGCCCGAGATGATGCCGGAAACAGGAATGCCCCGGCGAAACAGTTCATGATAACGTACGACGGCAAGGCTCCGGTCCCGACCATCACGGCTACCCAGCAGAGCCCGACCAACGCGGCCACGATCAATTTCCAGGTGAAATTCAACGAGAACGTCACCGGGTTCGTGGCAGGCGACATCGAGCTTTCAAACGATACCGCGCACGGCGGCGTAGACGACTTCGCGGGCAGCGGCGACTCGTATTCCTTCGACGTCTCGCCCACGTTGCACGTGACCATACTGGTCGACGTCCCCGCGGGCGGAGCGCGGGACGAGGCCGGAAACGGCAACGCCCCGGCAAAACAGTTCTCGATAACGTACGACATCACGGCCCCGACCCCGACCATCACGGCTACCCAGCAGAGCCCGACCAACGCGGCCACGATCAACTTCCAGGTGAAATTCGAGGAGAACGTCACCGGGTTAGAGCAGGGCGACATCAAGCTTTCGGGGACTGCCGCGCACGGCGGCGCGGCCAACTTCTCGGCCCTCAACTCCACGACGTACGCGTTCGACGTCTCGCCGGAATCCGACGGGACAATACTGGTCGACATACCCGCGGGCGCAGCCCAAGATGCGGCCGGCAACAACAACACACGGGCAAAACAGTTCTCGATGATACACGACACCACGGCCCCTGCCCCGACCATCACGGCTACCCAGCAGAGCCCGACCAACGCGGCCACGATCAATTTCCAGGTGAAATTCGAGGAGAACGTCACCGGGTTCGATGCAGGCGACATCGAGCTTTCGGGAACGGCCTCCGGCAGAAGCGTCGGCAGCTTCTCGGGCGGCGGCGCCTCGTACGCGTTCGACGTCTCGCCCTCGCCCGGCGCCTCGCCCGCGTTAGACGGGACCATACTGGTGAATATTCCCGCGGGCGCGGCGCGGGACGCGCCGGGCAACCCCGTCGACGTGGCAACCCGGTTCCTGATGACGTACGACGGCACGCCCCCTGCCCCGGCGATCGCCCCGATGCAGCCGGGCCCCACCAACCTGGCGGCGGTGCCCTTCAACCTGACATTCGGCGAGCCCGTGAACGCGACCGCGCTCGAGGCCTCCCACATGGAAACCTCCTCGGGCACCGTGCAGAACCTGGGCACCGTGTGGCCGCACGGCGCCGACTTTGGAAGCCCCGGCTCGGGCGGCGGCCAGTTCGACGGGCCGCGCGGCGTGGCCGTGGATGCCGAGGGCCGCATATACGTGGCCGACGCCGGCAACCACCGCGTCTCCATATTCAGCAGGGCGGGGCACCACGCCGGCGACATCGGCGGCCTTGCGTCCCCGCTGGACGTGGCGGTAGGCGGCCCGTACGGCCGCGTGTACGTGGCCGACGCCGGCGGCAACAGCGTCCGGGTATTCGACTCCGCGTGGGAACACGTCCACGACATCGAAAACTTCAGCGCCCCGAGCAGCGTGGCGGTAGACTCCTCGGGCAACGCGTACGTGGCCGACAGGGGCAACGGCCGCGTCCAGGTGTTCGACCACGCGTGGCGGCACGTCCGCGACGTCGGCGGCCCGCACGACCAGCCGAGCGGCGTCGCGGTCGACGGCTCGGGCAGCGTGTACGTGGCCGACTCGAACAACGGCAGCGTCCGCGTGTACGATGCCGCGGGGCAGCCCGTCCGCGACATTTACGACTCGCTCGGCTCCCCGTCCGCCGTGGACGTGGACCCCGCGGGCAACGTGTTCGTCGCCGATGCCGGCAACGGCCGCGTCCGGGCGTTCGACTCAGCGGGGCAGCCCGTCGCCAGCCTCGCCAACTCGCCCAACAACGTGACGGGCGTGGCGGTGGACTCATCGGGCCGCGTGTACGCGGCAGACGGGGACAACCACCGCGTCACGCTGTTCGATGCGGCGCGCGCCGAGTTCGACGTGGCGGATCCGGCCGACGGGCAGGCGCTCACGGTGAGCCTGCCGCCCGGCCTCGTGCAGGATGCGGCCGGAAACCCGAACGGGGCCTCCAACACCGCGAGCATCAGCATAGACAGGACCGCCCCCGCCCCCAACGTGACCTCCGCGCTGCCCGGCCCGACCGGCGCCGCCACCATCCCGTTCACGGTGGAGTTTACCGAGCCCGTCACCGGGTTCGAGGCAGGCGACATCGAGCTTTCAAACGATACCGAGCACGGCGGCGTCGGCAACTTCTCGGGCAGCGGCGCCTCGTACTCCTTCGACGTCTCGCCCACGACCGACGGGACCATACTGGTCGACGTCCCCGCGGACGGAGCTCAGGACAAGGCAGGAAACGGCAACACCGCGGCGGACCAGTTCTCGATAACATACGACAGCTCGGTCCCGACCCCGACCGTCACGGCTGCCCAACAGAGCCCGACAAACGCGGCGACGATCAACTTCCAAGTGAAATTCAAGGATGACGTCACCGGGTTCGAACAGGGCGACATCGAGCTTTCAAACGATACCGCGCACGGCGGCGTCGGCAACTTCTCGGGCAGCGGCTCCCTGTACACGTTCGACGTCTCGCCCACGGCCGACGGCACCATACTGGTCGACGTCCCCGCGGGCGCGGCGCGGAGTGCGGCAACAAACACCAGCAGCACCAAGTCGGCCCAGTTCTCGATCACGTACGACGGCACGGCCCCTGCCCCGAACATCACGGCTACCCAGCAGAGCCCTACAAACGCGGCGACGATCAACTTCCAGGTGAAATTCGAGGAGAACGTCACCGGGTTCGAGGCAGTCGACATCGAGCTTTCAAACGATACCGCGCACGGCGGCGTCGGCAACTTCTCGGGCAGCGGCGCCTCGTACTCCTTCGACGTCTCGCCCACGGCCGACGGCGCGATACTGGTCGACGTCCCCGCGGGCGCAGCCCGAGATGCTGCCGGAAACAACAACACACAGGCAAAACAGTTCTCGATGATATACGGCGGCACGGCCCCGGCCCCGAACATCACGGCTGCGCAGCGGAGCCCGACCGGCGCGGCGATGATCAACTTCCAGGTGAACTTTACCGAGCCCGTCACCGGGTTCGAGGCAGGCGACATCGAGCTTTCCGGGAGTGCCTCCAGCGGCGGCGTCGGCAACTTCTCGGGCAGCGGCTCCCTGTACGCGTTCGACGTCTCGCCCGCGACCGACGGGACCATACTGGTCGACGTCCCCGCGAACGCAGCCCAAGATGCTACAGGAAACGGCAACACCGCGGCGGACCAGTTCTCGATAACGTACGACAGCTCGGTCCCGACCCCGACCATCACGGCTGCCCAGCAGAGCCCGACCAACGCGACCACGATCAACTTCCGGGTGAACTTTACCGAGCCCGTCACCGGGTTCGAGGCAGGCGACATCGAGCTTTCAAACGATACCGCGCACGGCGGCGCGGCCAACTTCGCGGGCAGCGGCGACTCGTATTCCTTCGACGTCTCGCCCACGATCGGCGGGACCATACTGGTCGACGTCCCCGCGGGCGCGGCGCGGAGCGCGGCGACGGGCATCGGCTCCGGCGCGGCCAGGTTCTCGATAACGTACGAGGGCGCGGCCCCCGCCGCGGGCGTCCTGCTCGAAGCCGCCAGACTAGACCTGGAAGCGGGCAGCAACGGCCGGCTCACCGTCACGTTCGGCGGGGCGGTCACGATGCCGGACGCGCGGTCGTTCGCGGGAGAGATCGTGATACGCGGCGGCGGCGGGGAGGTCGCCCTGTCCGCCGCGGACGTCCCCTCCGTCGCGTCGGGCCACCCGGGGGATGCGGCGTTCGCGCTGGACATATCGGGCGCCAAGAGGGTGCAGCTCAACGGGGCGGACCTGGGCTCGGCCACCGTGTCGCTGCCCGACGGCTTCGTGTCGGATGCGGGCGGCAGCCCGTACGCGCGGGGCGGCCTGCCCCCCGTCCCGCTCGCGCACGCGCAGGATCCCTCGCCCCCGCGCCTCGCCGCGGCGGCGATCAACCTGGAGCCGGGAAGCAGCAGCACGGGGCGGCTCACCGTCACGTTCGACGAGGCGGTCACGATGCCGGACGCGCGGTCGTTCGCGGGCGAGATCGAGATCCGCGGCCGGAGCGGGGGCGGCGACGCGACGCTGGCCCTGTCCGCCGGCGACTTCGAGTCGGCCGCATCCGGCAGCGAGGGGGGCAGGACCTTCGCGCTGCCCGTGCCGGGCCCGAAGGCGGAGGCGCTCGGGGCCGCCGAGTACTCCGACCCGCTGTCCACCACCGTGTCGCTGCCCGACGGCTTCGTCACGAACGGCCGCTCGGCGCACGAGCGGGAGCCGGCGCCGCTGTCCGCCGGCCGCGACTCCGACGGCCCGTCGTTCGTGTGGGCCTTCGTGCTGAACGGCAGCTCCGTCGCGGCCGTGTACGACGAGCCGGTGCTGGCCGTTCCGGCCCACTATTCCAACGTCAGGGTGGACGGCGCCCCCGCGGAAGGCAACCGCGGCGCCGCCTCGGGGGCCGCCGCGTTCGGGAACAACGTCGTGGTGTCGTGGAACGCGGGCATCGGGACGACCGCCTCGGCCGGCTCCGAGGTGCGGTTCGACGTGTCGGGGAACGTCACCGACGCCTTCGGGAACCCCATCGAAAACCCCGGCCCAAAGTCCGCGGGCGGGCAGGAGGGCAACAAGCGGAGCGTGCTGGTGGGCGCCTTTTCGCGCGGCCCGGGAGACCCCTCGGCCGGGGCGGCGCGGCTCGGCGCCGCCGCCTTCAACGCCCTCTCGGAGGAGCGCGGCTACGCGTTCCTCGTCAACGTCACGGAATACGCGCTCCCGGCCGGCGCGTCCGGGGCCGCCGCCGGGGCGGCGCTCCGGGACGCCCACGACGGCGGGCGGGGGCCCGCGCTGTACGTGGGCCCGGCCTCGGATGCGGCGCTGCGCGGCATGGCGGGGTACGCCGGGGCGAACGGGATAACCCTGGTGTCGCACTCGTCCGCGGCGCGCTCGCTGGCCGTGGAGGGGGACGGCATATACCGGCTGGAGCCGGGCGCGGCGCACCTGGCCAGGGTCCTCGCCGTCGAGATCGCGCGGGGCGGGTTCGGCGCGGTCGTGCCGGTGGTGCAGACGGACGCGCGCGGCCCGGAATACGGCCTGCTGGGGCCGCTGGCGTCCGACTTGGGGCCGCTAGGCGTGCGCGTCGGCCCGCCCGTCGAGTTTTCGGGAGGCGGGGGCGGCGCGGCCGCCGCGCCCATAGGGGACGCCGTGCGGGAGGCGGCCGGCAGCGGGACCGCCAGGAGCGTGGCCGTCGTGTACGCCGGCTCCGACTCGGGGCTGGCCGCCATCGCGGGGGGCGCGGGGGCGGGCAGCCCCGTGCGGGACAGGTCCGTATGGTTCGCGGCCGGCGGCGCGGGGGCGGGGGCGGGCGGCGGGGTGGCCGCGTCCCCCCTAGTGCTGCGGGACGCGGCGGCCGTGCAGCTGGCCAGGGACGTGCGGCTGTCCGCGGTGCAGTTCGCCGTGGAGCGGAACGCCGCGACGGACTTCGTCGACTATGCCGCGTACGGCCCAGCGGGCGCTCCTGGCCCCGCCGCGTCGGCCACGCCGGCCTACGCCGCGTACGAGGCCGCGCGCATACTCGGCAGGGCCCTGGCGCTGGCCGGGGGCGATCCGTCGGGGGCGGGAGGCCACGTCGCGAGGGCGGCCGACTCGGACGGCGGCCCGCTCGGGCGCACGGGCGTGAACGGCGCCGGCGACCTGCGGCTGCCCATAACGTACGGCGCGTGGTCCGTGTCCGGTACGGCGGCGGAGTGGGAGCGGGCGCCCGAGCTGCTCCGGGGCCTGGACTCGTGCGGGATAGACCTGGAAAAGTCGGCGCTCGCCCTCCCAAACCTGTCCGCGGGGAGCACGAGCAGGCCGGCGCGGCAGACCGTGACGAACATAGGGACCGGCCCGATGCCCGCGGTGTCCGTGTCCGCCACGGACTGGGCGCAGTTCAAGGACGGCGTCCCCGTGCAGGGACTGCTGCCGTTCTCGTACACGGAGATGGCCGTGGGCCTGGACGGCGCCTCCCCGCGGCGGGCCGACTCTACCCCGCTGGCCGCGGGCACCGTGATACCGGGGGGGACGCCGCCGGGCGGCAGCGTGGACGTCGACTTCCGGATCAACCTGGCGGGGCTGGACGCGCTCGAGGCCGACTTCATATCGCAGACCGTCACGTTCGTCGTCAACTGCTCCTAGCCGGGGCCGCCGCCCCCCGCGCCGCCGGCGCCGGGGCCGCTTCCCGGTCCGCGCCCTCCTCGGGCGTTCGGGTTGAGGAACGCGTATTTGGGATCCTTGAAGAGGCGCTCAAAGAACCTCGTAAGACTGGTCCTCTCGAATTTTCTCATCGGATCGCCGTCCACGTATCCTTCATTTTTCAGCACGTCGTACACGCGGCGGTCTACCTCCTTGAACATTAGCCCGACGGCTCGCGACGTGCCCGCCTTGAAGCCAGTCTTGTTGAGGTTGAGATGCTGGGAGTTCGCCACGGCATCCACGTACGCGTGGATCCGCCTGGCGTATTCGGGCTTTACCTCCGGGATCCAGTCCGGCCTTTTGGTCGATATCACCTTTCCGCTCACGTGGTACTGCACGTGCAGCTTCTTGGCCTCCATGTCGTCTTCCGTCACGGACAGCAGGACCCGGAATTTCTCGCCCTGCGCGGTCACGGTGAACGATTTTTTGAGTCCGCGCCTGGGATTCCACGGCTTGATGCGCCTGCCGTTGAGGGTCACCGCGAGTTTTCCCGATATCGCGGGATCGAACGCGTCGGAGATCAGGCCGTGCGCGTTTTTTTCCAGGTAGGCGTAGTCGTCAGGCTTTAGCGAAACCCGGTACAGCGTCCCGCGCTTTCTCATGGCGGAGTCCGTGTACGTGGCCTTCAGCTTGCCGTTCTTGACGTACATCTCGGAGCCGAGCGCGGCGTTCCCGTCGGAAGTCTCCGTCCGCATGGCCGTCCTGTCCCACGCCGCCAGGTACACTTTGGCGCCGATGCCCGCAAACCCTATGCCCGTCCCCCTCGACTTGCTTGATCGGGCTATCACGTGATAGTCACTGAACTGCTCCTCGCTCATCGGCGGCCCGTCGTTGTGGAACGAGATCGCCTTGTCGTCGAAATGCGTCTTCAGTTCCACGTCGACCCGCGCGGCCTTCGCGTCTATGGCGTTGGCGGCCGCCTCCGTCACTACGATTTCCGGGTGGTCGTCGCACGCATCCAGAAAATCCTTCAGGCGTGCGTGGTGCCCATGTCCGTGCCGAACTCTTTTCCCAAGGCGGCCACCCGCTAGGCGCCCCGCCGGCTCCGGGTCGCGGGAACGGGGGCGGCTTCCGCGATCCCGTGCATGTGGAGCAGCATGGCGTTGCCGACGCTTCTGGCCAAGTCGACCGGGACCGCATCCGACACCTGCTGCTGCATCCCGCTTATGCCCCCGCCGAACTTGTAGCGGTCGGGGAAGGTCTGGATCCTCGCGGCCTCCCTGACGGAGAGCAGCCGGTGCTGGTCCGGGTGTATGATCATGGCCTTCCTGAAGTTCGTGATGGTGACCGACGGCCTGTCCCGGAGCAGCCTCCTGTAGATCATGCTGTGCGCCAGGCCCAGCTTGGCGTACTTGCCGTCCGCCCGCATCAGTTCGGGGGGCACGCTGCTCCAGTTCCCTCCCGGCGGGACCGACTTTATCCTGTCGACTACAGGGGGCCTGTTCCTCGTGATCACGTGGTCGGTGACCCGGCTCGACCCCGCGCGCATCCTCCTCTGGAAGCCGTTCTTCGGATCCGCCGCGTACGCGTCGGTGCCGGGGGCGGCCTCCCCGGGAGCGATCCCGGGCAGATCGCCTATGGCATCGCCAAGCTTGGCGTATTCCGGCATCTGGTTTTTTCCCGCCCCGCCGCCGTGCGTCTTTTTCGGCGGGGCGATCGCGGAGCCGCCCTTGGACCCGACTATGAAGGCCCTTTTCCGCAGCTGCGGCACGCCGTAGTCCGCGGCGTTGAGCAGCCAGGGGGCGGCGTTGCGGTAGCCCATGCCCACGAATTTGCGCACGAGGGAGTCGACCACCGCGCCTTTCTGCATCGCGAGTATGCCCGGCACGTTCTCCATGACGAACGCGGAGGGCCCGGTGCGCCTTATCATGTCGGCGTAGTGCGTTACGAGGTGGTTCATGGGGTTCCCCATGTGCCTGGTCATCTTGTTCTCTATGGAGAATCCCTTGCACGGGGGCCCGCCGGTCACCAGATCCACCGTCCCGCCGCCGGTCCGCCGCTTCACGGCCGCGATGATCGCCTTCTTCGTCCCCTCCTCCGTGATGTCCCCGCGCACGAACTCGACGTCCCCGTGGTTCTTCGTGTACGTGGCCTCGGCGCCCTCGTCGTAGTCGCTGGCCACTACCACCTTGAACCGGAAACCGTGGTTCCGGGCGGCCTTGATGCCCAGGGACATCCCGCCGGGTCCCGAGAACAGGTCCAGGACGGTCAAGTGCCGGCGCCTGGCCGCGCGGCTCGCGGATCCGGGGCGGCCGTCAACCTGCGCCATGCGCGCGCCCGCCCCGCGCGGTATTTTAAGACGGCGGCGGCGCGCGGGCGCGGGCTCGCGCCCGCCGCGATCCGGCGCGGGATCGGGCAGCGGCCTGCCGCTGCCGGGGGCGGCTCCGGCCCGGGCCCGGGCCTACGCGCGCCCCCGCGGCGCCGCCCGCCCGCGCGGCGCGGGATCCGGGCGCCGCGGCCGGCCCGCCCCCGCGCCGGGGGATCCGGCGCGCGCGGCCGGCTTGCCGGCCCGCTCCCCGCTCCCCCGCCCGCGCGGGCGGCATCGGGCGCCCTGGCGCCCCCCGTCCAGCGCCGCGCGGATCGCCCGCACGCACCATTCCGGCCGCTTCCTTATGTCCGAGTCCCAGAGGCGGAGGATCAGGTAGCCGTCCTTCCGCAGCCGCGCGTTGACCCTCCTGTCGCGCCTCCTGTTGCCCCCTATGTGCCGCAGCCAGTATTCGGGGTTGTTGCCGGCGGCGAGCCGCGCCCTGAGCCCGGGCCAGTCCCTCCCGTGCCAGAACGAGCCGTCGCAGAACAGGACCAGCCTGCCCTCCACGATGAAATCGGGCGAGCCGTGCAGCCTCGGGTGGGACCTGTACCGGATCCCGCCGCCCCTCATGAGCCGCGCCGCCTCCCGCTCCGGCCAGGTCCCGCTGCTCCTGATCTTCGACATCACCTCGGATCGCTTTTCCTTGGTGAACACGTCCAACGCGGGGCATCCCGGGGGCGCGGATTAAAGCGTGCGCCCGCGGGCGCCGGCGGCCCCGGGCGGGGCGGCGCCGGCCTTGCGCGGCGCGCGCCCCCGGGAGCCCGCCGGCCCCCGCGCCGGCCGCGGCGGAACGGCGGGGGCGCCCTGAGGCGGCCGGCGCCCGCCTCCGTCCTGAATAAATAGGGCGGCGGCGGCGCGGGGCCGCTGGACTTGGCTTGCGGCGGGGGGCGGGGCGGACTGTGATCGGGCGGGCGGCCGTGATCGACATGGGCTCCAACTCGGTGAAGATGGCCGCGTTCCTGGTGGGGCCGGACGGGCCGGGCGCGCCGTACCGGCAGGAGGGCGCGCGGACCAGGCTGGGCGGGGATCTGCACGAGACGGGGGAGCTCGGCGCGCAGCAGATGGAGCGGACGGCGGGGGCGCTCGCGCTGTACCGCGACATCATAAGGGGCGAGGGGATAAGCCACGTGGTCCCCGTGGCCACCAGCGCCGTCAGGGACGCGGCCAACGGCGCCGAATTCCTGGACGACGTGGCGGGGAGGACGGGCTACCGGTTCAGGGTGCTCTCCGAGAGGGAGGAGGCGCTGTACTCGTACATGGGGGCGGCCCGCTCCCTGCGGCAGCCCACCGCCGTGTACTTTGACCTGGGCGGCGGGAGCCTCGAGATCGTCTCGGCGGAGCACTACGAGGTCAGGAAGGTGCTCTCGCTGCGCCTCGGCGCCCTCCGGCTCACGCGCCGGTTCGCCGACAAAAAGTCCGCCTTCACGGCCGAGTCGTACGGGCGGATGGCCGAGCACGTCGCCGCGTCCCTCCCGGGCCCCGAGGAGCTGGGCCTGGGCGGCGGCCCGCGGCCCGCGCTGGTGGGGGTGGGGGGCTCTTTGCGGGCGGTGGCGAAGCACGACCAGGCTGCCCGCGGCTACCCGCTCGGCAAGGTGCACAACTACCGCCTCCGGGCCGGGTCGGCGGGGTCCATCGGCGGGGCGCTGGCCCGGATGGGGCCCAAGCGGGCGGCCCTGCTGGGGACGGTGAGCCCCGGCAGGGCGGAGACCGTCGCGGCGGGCGCGTGCGTGGCGCACGCGCTGGCCGGGAAGCTGGGGTCGAGGGAGATCATAGTGGGGGCGCAGGGCCTCCGCGAGGGGGCGCTGGCCGCCTCGCTCGCATTCCCGCACGAGTTCTCCGGCGAGACCGTGCCGCACACGGTGCAGGTGCAGGACTCGGTGCGGTTCGCCTGCGAGCCGGACGCCCCGCCGCGCCACGCGGAGAGCCTGGCGGCCCCGCTGGCCGCCGCCGGCCTCCTTTCCGGATCGGAGCGGGCCGTGCTGGCCCAGTCCCTCCGGTACGTGCCGCGCCTCGACTCGTTCGGGAACCTGGAGACCCTGCTGCGCGTATTGCTCGACGAGGACAGCCACCTCTCCCACGCGGAGCAGCTCGTGGCCGCCCTGGCCGCCGTGCACTCGCGCAGGAGGAAGGTGGCCGAGGGGCTGTTCGAGAGGTACGGCGCCGTGCTGGGCGAGTGGCGCGCGCGGTCCGTGCGCAAGATCTCGGCGCTGGCCGCCGCCTGCGCCGTGCTGGAGCGGGCGGGGACCGACGCGCGGGTGTCGCTGGACGGGCGGGGAGGGGCGGAGATCGGGCTGCCGGGGGCCGGGAGCGGGTTCCCGTGGGCGCTGTTCGGGGAGGCCTGCTCCCGGCTGTCGGGCGCGCTGGGGCTGGAGGTCGCCTGCGCGCCGCGGCGGGGCGGCGCGCCGCGGCCGGAGGCCGCCGCGGGCCGGCGGGGCGGGGGGCGGGCCTAGTGCGCCACACGCCGGCCAGCTCCAGCCGGTACGAGATACCGGGCAAGCTCGTGGTGGTGGAGGGGGTGGACGGCTCCGGCAAGTCCACCCAGATCAGGCTGATGGAGAAGTGGCTCCGGCACGGCGGCCACGACGTCTTTCTGACCGAGTGGAACTCGTCGGAGATGGTGAGGGAGATCACGTCGCGCGGCAAGAAGAAGGCCAACCTGACGCCCACCACGTTCAGCCTCCTCCACGCCACGGACTTCGCGGACAGGTACGAGAGGAACATCCTGCCGCTGCTCCGCGCCGGATACTTCGTGCTGGCCGACAGGTACATCTACACCGCGTACGCCCGGGACATCACGCGCGGGTGCAACCCGCGGTGGGTGAAGAAGATATACGGCTTCGCCCTGAAGCCGGACATCGCGTTCTACTTCCGGGTCCCCGTGGACGTCGCCATATCGAGGATCCTGGTGGGGAGGCCCAAGCTGAAGTACTACGAGGCCGGGATGGACCTGGACCTGAGCCGGGATCCGTACGAGAGCTACCGCATATTCCAGAGCCGCATAGTGGACCAGTACGAGTCGATGGCCGGCCCCGAGGGGTTCGCCGTGATCGACGCGGCGGCGGGGATAAGGGAGCAGCAGTCGGCGATGAGGGAGCGCGTCGCGCCGCTGCTCCCGGCAGGGGGGGCGCCCTAGTATGGGGGCGGCGCGGGGCGCCGTTCGGAGCGGCGGCGGCCACCGGCCCATACGCTGGTACGGCGACGGCCTCAAGGACGGCATACCCTACCTGCACGACCTGGAGATAGGGGGCCGGCTGATCGTGGTGGAGGGGCCGGACGCGTCGGGGAGGAGCACCCAGATAACGCGGATAACCGCGAAACTGGAGGCCGACGGCCACGCCGTCCTCAACACCGGCCTCAAGCGCTCGGAGCTGATGGGCAGGGGCATACTGGAGGCCAAGAGGAACGTCTCGCTGGGCAAGAGGACGCTGGCGCTGTTCTACGCGGCGGACTTTGCCGACCAGCTCGAGCACAAGATAATCCCCGCGCTGCAGGCCGGGTTCGTCGTGCTGGCGGACAGGTACGTCTACACGCTGATGGCCAGGAACGCCGTCCGCGGCATAAGCCGCAGGTGGTCGCACGACCTGTACAGCTTTGCGATGGTCCCCGACCTGGTCTTTTACCTGGACGTCGACCCGCCCAAGCTCGTCCACCGCGTCTTCGAGAAGCACATGTCGCTGGACCACTACGAGTCGGGGGCCGACCTCGGCATATCCGACGACATGTTCGAGTCGTTCATGGTGTACCAGGGCAGGCTGGCGCGCGAGTTCAAGTCCATGCAGAAAAAGTACGGCCTCATCACCATAGACGGCAGCGGGGGCATAGAGGACACCAGCGCGGCCCTCCAGGGCAGGATCGACTCCTACCTGGGGCGGCACGCCTAGGGGGGGAGCGGGGCGGGCGCGCCGAGCGTGGAGGCGGGGGCGGCGGCGGCCGCGTTCGGCCGGCACGCCGCGCGCGTGGCGGAGCGGACCGCGGCGTGGGCCGCCGATCCGGGGCCGGGCAGCGCCCGCGGCGTGCGCACCGCCGCGCGGCGCCTGGAAGCGGCGTGGAAGCTCCTCCCGAGGCGCGCGCGCGGGGGCGCCGGATCCGGGCCCGCCGCGTTCCGGCGGCGCTGCCGCCGGCTCTTCGGGCTCTGCGGCCCGATCCGCGACATGGACGCGGCCGCCGAGCGGCTGCGCGGAGCGGGGGAGGATGCCGCCGCCCCGCTCGCCGTCCTGGAGGAGCTCAGGGGGAGGGCGCTGCGCCGGGCGCGGGGGGCCGCCTCGGCCCTGCTCGCGGGCGGGCCGCCGCCCGGGGTCCCCGGCGGCGCGGGGCCGGACGCCGGCGCGCAGGCCCGGTTCGAGAGGGAGGCGGTCAGGCTGATCCGCCGCATGGGGCGCGACATGCCTGCCGTCGCCTCGGATCCCGCGCTGGTCGAGCGGCTGCACCGCCTGCGCAAGGACTGCAAAAAGCTGAGGTACCTGCTGGAGGTGGCGTCCGCGCCGCCCGGAGAAGGGGCCCCCGCGATCCCGCTGCTGGCCAAGCTCAAGCGGCTCCAGCGGGTGCTGGGGGCGGTGCGCGACTGCGACGCCGCCGCGGGGTGCCTGGAGGACCTGCGGAAGAGGACCGGGGGATCCCCGGCGCTCGACGCGGCGATCCGCGACGCGAGGAGGGAGAGGCTGCGCGGCTACGAGCGGCTCGTCTCGCTGATCAGGCCGTAGGCCGGCGCCCCGCCCGCTTCCCGGGCTCGGCGCCCCCCGCGGCCTCCCCGGGCCGCTTGGACGGCCTCGCCTTCCCGGCCCCGCGCCCGGCCCGCCCCTTTTCCAGCCCGGGCTCCCCGGCCCCGGCCTTGGCGTCCGCCTTTCTGGCCCCGCGGATCTTCGCCTTCGCATCCTTCGCGGCCTTGGCGTCCGCCTTTCTGGCCCCGCGGATCTTCGCCTTCGCATCCTTCGCGGCCTTGGCGTCCGCCTTTCTGGCCCCGCGGATCTTCGCCTTCGCATCCTTCGCGGCCTTGGCGTCCGCCTTTCTGGCCCCGCGGATCTTCGCCTTCGCATCCTTCGCGGCCTTGGCGTCCGCCTTTCTGGCCCCGCGGATCTTCGCCTTCGCATCCTTCGCGGCCTTGGCGTCCGCCTTTCTGGCCCCGCGGATCTTCGCCTTCGCATCCTTCGCGGCCTTGGCGTCCGCCTTTCTGGCCCCGCGGATCTTCGCCTTCGCATCCTTCGCGGCCTTGGCGTCCGCCTTTCTGGCCCCGCGGATCTTCGCCTTCGCATCCTTCGCGGCCTTGGCGTCCGCCTTTCTGGCCCCGCGGATCTTCGCCTTCGCATCCTTCGCGGCCTTGGCGTCCGCCTTTCTGGCCCCGCGGATCTTCGCCTTCGCATCCTTTTCTGCCTGCCTCGCCCTGGCCCGCGCGTCCCTGGCCTGGGCCTTGAGCGCCTTCACCTTCGCCGCCTCCTGCTTTTTCACGGCGGCGTACCGCTCCGACATGCGGCCGCGCGGGGCCCGTTCTAAATAAAGCGTTTGTATCCGCTACTATATCGCGCGGCGGCGCCCCCGGCCCGGAACCGGGGCCGCGGGCCGGGCCGCCCCCGATCGCGCTTCCCGGCAGCCCGCCGCGGCGCGGCCCCGCACTCCGCCGTCCCGCGGGGCGCCCTGGGGATCAGACTCGAGCGCGGCGCGCCCCGCCGTCCGGGGGCGCCGGCCCCCCGCCCCTTCCCCACCGCCCGCCGGGCCTGCTCCTCTGGGCGCCGGGCCGGGGGATCCCCGACGGATGCGCGCCCGCATCCGCGGGCGGGGCGGGCCCGGAAACGCTCCCGCCAGGCGCGGCCCCGCGCCCGGCGATCCCGGCCCCCATTCCCGCGGTCCGGGCTTCCTCCGCGTCCCCTCCGCGCGCCTCCCCCTCCTCGAGCGGCCGTTCCTTATCCTCGAGCAGCCGCTCCTTCTCTTCCAGCCGCCGCTCCTTATCCTCGAGCAGCCGCCCCATCTCTTCCAGTTGCTGCTCCTTCTCCTCGAGCCGCCGCTCCTTCTCCTCGAGCCGCCGCCCCACCTCTTCCAGCCGCCGCTCCTTATCCTCGAGCCGCCGCCCGATCTCGTCCTGCCGCCGCCCGATCTCGTCCTGCTGCTGCTCTATCGCCCCGAGCAGCCGCGCACTACTCCTGGACAGCCGCGCACTCTTCCTGAGCAAACGCGACCTCCTCCTGAGCAGCCGATCCGTCTCGTCCTGCTGCCGCTCCTTTCCCTCGAGCTCCCGCTCCTTTCCCTCGAGCGCCCGCCCTTTCTCCCCCCTCGGCAACCGCGCCTCCGGCGCCTCCTCGGATCCCGCATCGCCCGCCAAAGCCGCCCGCCCTGAAAACGCCAGCCAAAAATACATTGCCGCCGGGCCGGGACCGCGCGGCCTTGGGGCGCTAGGGGGGGACCGGGC
Source organism: uncultured Candidatus Cenarchaeum sp. (assembly GCA_958295735.1). GTDB lineage: Archaea > Thermoproteota > Nitrososphaeria > Nitrososphaerales > Nitrosopumilaceae > Cenarchaeum. Next base: position 579,750 of record OY282369.1, on the reverse strand, counting down.
GCCCCTCCCCCGCCCGGATGCCGCCGCGAGCTACGCTTAAACCCAGCCGCCCGCGCCGGGAGCGGTGGGCAGGCTCATAGATCCCTCCCTGGAAAAGCTCTCGGCGATGCTCTCCGAGATGGGGGAGATGGCGACCCAGTGCGTGGCGCTGGCCATAGAATCGTACCTGGGGGAGCGCGGCACGTCCGCGCGCGTCCACGAGATCTCCGGCCGCATCATGGGGCGGTACTACGAGGTGGCCGACCTCACCTTCGAGATGATGCTGAGGTACCAGCCGCTGGCCGACGACTACCGCATGGTGCGCTCGTCCATCGAGATATCGTACGCCTACTCGCGGTTCGGCAGGTACGCGTACGACATCACGCTGGTCAGGGACCACTTCGGCGACATATCCGGCTGCAAGACCGCCGCCCTGTGCGACATTTCCGAGAGGGTGCAGGGGATGATACGGGACGCGATCCGCTCGTTCTCCGAGCTGGACATACGCAAGGCCGTGGAGATCCGCAAGGCCGAGGACACGGTGGACAGGACGTACCACGAGCGGCTCTCCGAGCTCCTCGCCACGGACGACACGAAGTGCGCGCTGGCCGAGGCGCTGCTGCTGCGGTACCTGGAGCGCATAGCGGACCACGCCCTGTTCATGAGCGATGCCGTCAACTACATAGTGACCGGCAGGCACCGCAGGCCGTCGCGCTCGCAGGCCCCGCCCGGCGGCGGCGCCCCCTGACCGCGCGCGGCGGGCCGGCGGCCGGGGCGGGGGATCCGGGCGGCGGCCGGGGTTGAGCGGCCCCCGCCCCGGCCCCGGCGCCGGCGCTGCTGCCAGGGCGCTCGGCGCCGAGGCCGCCGGCACGTTCGGCCTGGTGGTGGCCGCCACCGGCTCCATCGTGCTGGACGCCCGCGCCGGGTTCTCGCTGGGCCTGCCGTTCGTGGCCGCGATGCACTTTGCCGGGCTGGCCGTGCTCGTGGCCGCCTTCGGGAGGTACTCCATGGCGCACTTCAACCCCGCCGTGACGGTGGGGTTCGCGCTGGCCGGGCTCATCCGCCCGCGGCTGGTCCTGCCGTATATCGCGGCGCAGGCGGCCGGGGCCGTGCCGGGCAGCCTCTTCGTGCTGCACGTGGTGGGCGACTACGCGGGGTTAGGCGCCAGCGTCCCCGACGCCGCATCGCATCATACGGCGGTGCTGTTCGGCGCCGAGGCCGCGGCGACCGCGATCCTGATGGGGACCATACTCGTAGCAGCGAGCCTGCGGGGGCTCCCGGTCTGGGCCGCGGCCTCGGCCATAGCCGGGGCGGTGGCGCTGGACGTCGCGCTGTTCGGCCCCGTCTCCGGAGGGTCGATGAACCCGATCCGCTCGCTGGCGCCGGCCGCCGTGTCCGGGATGACGGGCCACCTGTGGCTGTACTGGACGGCCCCGTTCGCCGGCTCGCTGGCGGTCGCCGCCGCGTACGGGGCGCGGTTCGCGCCGCGCGCGGGATCCGATCCGCAGCGCGGGCCCCGCGGCGGGGGCGCCGGGCCCGCCTAGTTAAAATAGCGCGCCCGCGCCGTCCCGCCGTGTCCATACAGCCCGAATTCTCCAGCAGGAGGGCCGAGGGCTTCAAGCGCATCATAGTGGCGGGGGTCACAGGCGGCGTGCGCCCGTACGGGCTCGAGGCCACGCTGTACTCCGAGGAGTCCGACTTTGTGAAGGCCCTCGAGTCGCAGCCGCCCAACATGGGGAGGACCGTCATAATGCGCACGCTGGAGGCCTCCATAGTGCTGGATCCCGTGCAGATGAAGAGCACCCACCAGTGGCTCGGGAACCTGGTAAAGGAGTACGAGCGCGTGTACGGCACCATCCCGTCCCCCGAGGAGCTCCAGTCCAAGGCCTCGCGCGATCCCAACCAGTAGGGGCCGGTTCCCGCGGCCGGCCGCGCCTCCGGAGCGGCGGGACGCGGCATCGCCGATGCGCCCCGGCCCCGCGCACGCGAGTCCCGCGGCCTATGTGGCGCCGGCGCGCCGCGGCCCGGGCAACAACGATCGCCAGGGGCAGCCGGCCGCCTCGTTCCGGCCCGGCGCGTGCGGCGCCGCCCCGCGCCCCTCAGCGCGGCGCCCTTCGGGCGCGCCGCCGCCTTGCCGGGATCGAGTCCCTGGCGCCGCCGGAGCGCCCCGCCGCCCCGCCGCCCTTGCCGAAGCATCCAAGCGCGGCCGCCATGAGCAGCGTGGCGCTCGCGTTGCCGGGCTCGATGCGCAGCGCCCGCTTGTAGTGCCTCGCGGCTTCCCTGTACATGCCCGCGTCGTGGTACGCCGCTCCGGCGTACATGTGGACGTCGATGCCGCCGGGCCGGAGGCGCAGCGCCTCCTCGAAGCACCCGGCGGCCTCCCTGCGCCTGCCCGCGCGCACGTGCGCGGCGCCCGCCTCCATCGCCGCCACGGCGTCGCCCGGCCCGAGCCGGCGCGCCCTCTCGAGGAACGGGAGCGCATCGTCGTGGCGCCCCAGCGCCGAGAGGGCGCTGCCCGCGAGCGCCGCCGCGCGGGCGTTTTCCGGATCCCGCCGGAGCGCGGCCTCTAGGCATTCGAGCGCCTCGGCGTGGCGGCCCCGGCTGTGGTGCATGATTCCCTTGTTGAGGTGCGGCGCCCCCGATCCGGGATCGATGCGCATCGCCGCGTCGTAGCACCGCGCCGCCTCCGCGTGCATGCCCGCCGCGGCGAGCGCGTTGCCCTTGTTCACCCTTGCGCTCAGCATGTTCGGGTCGGACTCCAGGGCGGCGTCGTAGCACCGGATCGCCTCCCAGTGCCTGCCCATGATCTCCAGGGCCACGCCCTTGTTCGCCATGGCCGCCGCGTGATCCGGCGCGGCCTCCAGCACCTCGTCGTAGCGCCGGATCGCCTCCCCGCACCTGCCGGCGTTCTTGAGGGCGATCCCCTCCTCGACGATGCCCGCCAGGCGGTTCACCTCGCTGATCCAGTCCCGGCCGGGCACGGCGCGGCCCCCGCCGCCGATCTAAAAAAACGTTCGGCGGGCGCGCCCGGGAATCGCGCCTGTTCCCGCGCGGCGGCCGGGCGCGGCGCGGCCCCCGCGAAAACGATCCCGCCGATCCGGGCCCGCGCCCGCGGTGCGGGGGACGCCGGCCCCGCGCGGCGCCCGGGCGGCCCCGCGCGGATCCGGGCCCGCGGGAAGGCATCCGCCCGCCCCCGTCCCGGACGGGCGGGGCGGCGGCAGCGCGGGGCCGCCGGACCCGGCTCGCGGCAGGGGGCGGGGCGGGGCCGCGATCGGCGCGGGCTCCGGCCCGGCGAAGGTTGCCGCGTCCCGGCCGCGGCCCGGCGGGCCGCGCGAGCCGTGCCGGCGGGAGGGCGCGCGGGCGCGGCCGGGCGGGGAGCCGCGCGGGACGGGGGAGCCGGGCGCGCGGCGGACGGGGCGGGCGGGGGGAGGCGCCCGCGTCGCACGGCATCGGGGGCGGGGGGACGGGCCGCGCAACCCGCGCCGCCGCGTGCGCCGCCGCCGGAGTTCCCGGACGGCGTGGCGGGGCGGACTGGCTGCCGGTTCGGGGTTATCTGGGAGGCGCCGTACCCGCATGTGGGGCGGCCCGCTCGTTGCCTGCTGTACATGGCGGGGATCACGTCCGGCGCCGGGCGCCGTACCCGCGTGTGGGGCGGCCCGCTCGCTGCGGCAGCCCGCCGGCGCGCGCTTTGGCCTGGGAGCGGGAGGGGAGCCCCGGGATCGTCCCGGCGGCGCGCCGCGAGGCGCGCGGGATACTCCCGCTGCGCCTCGGCGTCCCAGCCCGCGCGCCGGTTCGCCGGCAAAAAGCCCGCCTTTTCGGCCGGATCGCGCGCGCGGACTGCCGGGCACGCCGCCGCATCCCTTCCGGGTCCGGAGGATCTGCGCCTCGGCGGGGGCTGCCCGCGCTGGCGGGGGCGGGGGGCCGGCTGCGGGCGGCGGCGAAGCGCGGCCGGGCGGCCCGCGGCCGCTCCCTCGGCAGGGCCCGCGGCTGCTGCCTCCGGGCCGAGTCGGCGGCGGCATCGGCGGGCCGGCCTCCGGGCGGCGGCCGGACGCGGATCGCTTGTACGTTGCGCCGGTTTATTACGCGGCGCTGCGGGCCCTCCGGCATGGCTTTGCACGGGCGCGCCGGAACGGTAGTGCGGCGCCCCGCGCTCTGGTTGCCCGCCGTTGCCGTTGCCGCCGCGGCCGTCGTCGCGGCGGCCGCCCTGGCCGCGGCCCTGCCCCAGCACGATGCGGCCGCGCCGGAGGTTGCCGCCGCGTGCGGCGCGGGGCAGGCGCCTGCGGATCCGGCATGCGCGGCGGGCCCGCCTGCCGCGGCTCCTTCGGGGGGGGGGGGGCGGACATCCTGACGGCACTACAGGCCGTCAGGAGCAGCTGCTGCCGGAGCCCGTAGCGCCGTACGCATCGTCCAGGTCCGCGGATCGCCCCAACCCGTCCAACACGACGATCTCAGCGTCCTCCCGGCCGGTCGCGGGCGAGCCGCTCGGCGTGGTCGTTACTACGACGCTTCCCCTGACGGCGGCGGTAATGCGCGGGAACGGAAGCATTGGGGTGATCGAGTTCCCCGACGGGTATACGGACGAGGCCGACACCTCGGTGTACGTGCTGTTCGGCGGGGACGTCGCGGTGCTGACCTCGGATCCGGCCCTTGGCGCGCCGTTCCGCGGCGAGGCAGGCGGAAACGCGTACACGGAGATCGGGGGGACGCTGGCAGCGACGCCCGGCCAAGAGTACCGGTTCGAGTTCACGGTGCTTCCCGCCGAGGAGGGCGTCACCGTGATCGACGCGGCGGGGTTCCTGCGCGGCGCGGCCCGGCTTGTACTGGACGTGGCGCCGGCCGCCGGCCTGAGCGCGCAAGGGAATCAACAGTCCGCCGCGGCGCCGGATCCGCCGGAACGGGCGGGCCCGCGGGACGGGGGGCCGCCAGGCGGCCCGAGTTTGGACGACGCGATCAGGGCGGCCCTCGCGGCGCCCCGCGCGGGCGCGCCAGTCCCGGCGCCCGCCGGCGCCGACTCCGGGATTCCCGCCGGCAGCCTGGCGGGGCGCGGCGGCCCCGGCCCGTCCGGGCATCCGCGCGCCGCGCTACCTGGGCCTGAACCCGCCCCGGGCGGCCCCGGCAGCCGCAGCGGCGCGGCGGATGCTGGCGCCGGGGATCTCGTGCTGTACGGGCAGATCCGGATGGAGCTCCCGTACTCCAACTTGACGGGGCCCGCGCACGGCCTGTACATGTGCGCTACCGACTACAACATTGTGGATGCCAGCGAGACGCTGTTGAACTACACGGATGGGACGGCCGCTTGCACATTCGCGAACGAGCACGGCTGGTACGTGCTGGGGCCCCTTGACGGGACGGATCCGGACGGGGACGGGACGGGGTCGGATCTGAGCATCTACGTGCTTTCTGCCGGCGACGGGATGTACGTCATGGACAACACGACGCTGCCGTACTACGAAGCTAGCTCGTATTACCTGCGGGATCGCGAGGCCGGAAACGCGCGGCTCGACATGGATGTGGAGGATGACGCGATGAACGGGGCCGCCCGCATAGTGGACGCGATATCGGACACAAAGGCCTACTTTGAGGAGGAGCTCGGCATCGAGATCCCGGCAGTCGACGTGTTCTGGCATTACGGCAAACCCGTCGCAAAAGCTTGGCCGAAACTTGCGGACGACGGCGATACGGCATTCTACACCCAACGTGGGATATTCCTCGACGGGTTGAAGTCCAACGCATCGTACGACTGGTCGGAGAGCAGGTACACCATCCAGCACGAGTACGGCCACCATGTGCAAACCCACTTAGGAGGGCCGTCCGAGGGTTGCACGCACCATTTCAAGCAAAAGATATCCCCGGAATGCGCGTTTGGCGAAGGTCTCGCATATTTTATTCCGCATATGGTTGACGGCGCCGCGAAACTGCGAGACTACGAGGACGTCTTCGTTAACATAGAGCAGGAGGTGGCATATTATGGTACTTACATTGACATACTGTTCAACTACGACAACTCCACCGACAAGCAGACGGAGATACAGGTGGCGGGGGCCCTCTGGGACGTGTACGACGAGCATGTTGACGAAACACACGACCGCAAGAGGTCGCGGGCCGGCGGGCAAACTGTTCCGGAAAGTGGAATCTTGGACGACCTCCACATGGGGGCCGACGAGATCATCCAGATCGTGCAGGACGGCCCGCAGAACGCCGAGCAGTTCTACGTGCGGTGGGAAAAGCAGGCGGATTTGGGAAGCATGGCCAACATAATGGACCTGCACCGGATGCCGTTCAACGCCACGGGGGACCTCCCTGTGTTTGACGCCATTCCAGCCGTAACCGTCAGCCATACGGGAGAGGCCGCGGTGCCGGTGTCGGCCACCCATCCGGGGGGCGCCAGCGTATCACTCGATGTGCGCCAGGGGTTCGACGACAAGCACGACGACCCGTACGGGGGTGCCACCATAGACGACAACGGGGACGGCACGGGAACGCTGATCCTGCGTCCCGCCAGGGCCGACGTGGGGGAAAACTTCGTGGTGGTGCGCGCCAACTCTTCTGGAAACGTCGAGCTGGCCCGCGTCGACGTCACGGTGACGGAACCCCCGAAGTGGGCCCCCGTCCAGCTGAATTCCACCTTCGACAGGGACGATGCCGACTGGCTCTCCACACGGTGGAGCGACGTCGACGGGTGGTGGATCGACCAGGAAGGTGGCTCGTCTGCTCCACACCTCCGGTTCAAGGCCAATGGAGAGAGCGACGCGTTTATGAGACGCAGCATAGACATGACTGCGTACGCATCGGCTGAGTTGAGACTGCTCCGCAGCGCGCCACTCTTGGAGGCGGGCTCGTACCTGGATATCTACGCGGTGACCGTCGAAGAGTGGTGGTTGTTTGAGAACTGGTGGCTGATCGGCAGATGGGGCGCTGACAACGTGACGGTTGGATTCGAAGAAGAGTCAGTTGTGCTGCCGCCCGACTTGTTGGTGGATAACTTCCGCATTGCGTTTGTGGCGAAGGGCTTGCCGGCCAACTCCTCTGACCCGTTCAGCGTGCGAATAGACGACGTGGCTATCACCGGCACTCTTGCCGGCCCCGCGATCGAGGCACCCGACGACGTGAAGGCGGAAGCGGCGTCGCCGGGCAGCACCACCGCGGTCGTCCTCGGCGCGCCGACGACGCATCCCGCATCGGGGCTGGACATAACCCGCGAGCCGCAGGGGCCCTTCTCCCCCGGGACCACTAGAGTGACGTGGACCGCTACCGACCCGGAGACCGGAAAATCGGACACGGACACGCAGTGGGTGACCGTCTTCGACGCGACGCCGCCCTCGGTGGCGCCGCCCGCGGACTATACGGTATACGCCGGCGGCGCGGAGGTCTCCCTGTCCGTCAACGACTACTGCGCGGCCTCCGCAACAGACGCGGTATCGGACGTCGTCGTGCTGCACAACGCCACCGCGGGCCCGCCCGCGGGCGAGAACTCCACGTGGATCGCGAACCCTGATCCTTCCGGCGGCCCGGCCGCCGCGGGCTTCCCCGTGGGGAGCACCTCCACGGTGACGTGGCTGGCCCTGGACTATTCGGGCAACCAAGGAACCGCCACGCAGAATGTGGCGGTGGTGCAGTCTGGCACTCCGCATGTCCCGGTGTCGGCCGTGCGGGCGTGGGCCGACCCCGACTCGCCGCGCGAGCCGGGTTCCGCGATGACGATGCACGTGGAGTTCACGCATCCCGTGGCGCTGACCGCCGCCATGTCGGGGGAGGCGCCCGGCTCCCTCTTGCCGTCCCTTGAAATGGACGGCGGCGGGAGCGCCACATACGCGTCCGGGAACGGGACGGACCGCCTCACTTTCTCGTATACGGTGCAGCCGGGCGAGACGGCCCCCGACTATGCTGGAACGGATGCGCTGGGCGGGCCGTGCACTATACGGAGCATGGCAGACAACAGGGGGGCCGACCTGGAGCTGCCCGACCCGGGGCCGACCGACCCGGGGCCGACCGACCCGGGGCCGACCGACCCGGGGCCGACCGACCCGGGGCCGACCGACCCGGGGCCGACCGACCCGGGGCCGTCGGGCGGTCAGGCCCCCCTGCTCGAATCCGCCGCCCTTGACCTGACGGCCGGAGAGAACGGCCGGCTCACTATTACGTTCGGCGAGGCGGCCGCCGCCGCGCCGGACGTGCGGTCGTTCGCGGGGGAGATAGTAATACGGGGAGGCGGCGGGGAGGTTGCGCTGTCCAGCGGCGACATTCCCTCCGTGGCATCGGGCCGCGCGGGGGACGCGGCGTTCGCGCTGGACATCTCCGGCGCCAAGCGCGTGGAGCTCAACGGGCCCGATCTGGGCTCCGCCACCATCGAGCTGCCCGCCGCCTTCGTGTCCGACGCATCCGGCAACGGGTACGCGCCGGGCGGCCAGCCGCCCGTCCCGCTCGCGTACGTGCCGGATCCCTCGCCCCCGCGCCTCACCGCGGCATCCTTCAACCTGGCGCCGGCCGGCGGCGCCGCGGGCCGGCTCGTTATAACGTTCGACGAGGCCGCGACCGCGCCCGGCGCGCAGTCGTTCCCCGGAATGATCGAGATCCGCGGCCGGAGCGGGGGAGGCGACGCCGCGGTCACCCTGTCCGCCGACGACGTACTGTCCGTCGAGTCCGGCAGCACGGGGGACAGGACCTTCGTGCTTCTCGTGTCCGACCGGGCGCGGGCGGCGCTGGACGCGGCCGCGTTCTCGGATCCGGAGTCCACCACGCTGCTGCTGCCCGCCGGCTTCGTCACCAACGGCCGCGCGGCGCACGCGCCGGAGCGGGCGCCGCTGGACGTCGCGCGCGATCCCAACCGCCCGGCCTTCCTGCTGGCATTCGTGCTGAACGGCAGCTCCGTAGCCGCCGTCTATTCGGAGCCGGTGCTTGCCGTCCCCTCTCACTACGCGAACATCACGGTGGACGGCGCCGCGGCGGCGGGGAACGGCGGCGGCGCCTCCGACGCGGCCGCGTTCGGGAACAACGTTATAGTGTCGTGGAACGCGAACGCGAGCACGACCGCCGCGGCCGGCTCCGCCGTGGGATTCGACCTGTCCGCGAACGTCACTGACGCCTTCGGTAACCCGCTTGAAAACCCCGGCGCAAAGTACACCGCCGGGCCGGGCGGGACCGGGCAGGCCGGCAAGCAGCCCGTGCGGGTGGGCGTGTTCGCGCGCGGCGCCGGCGACCCCTCCATGGGGGCGGCGAGGCTGGGGGCCGCCGCTTTCAACGCCGTATCGGTGGAGCGCGGTTACGCGTTCTACGTCGACGTGTCCGAGCACGATCTCCCGGCGGGCGCTCTAGGCGCGGCGGCGCTCCGCGGGGCGCACGGCGGCGGGAGCGGCCCCTCCCTGTACGTGGGCCCGGCCTCCGACACGGCGCTGGCCGGCATGGCCGACTACGCCTCGGAGAACGGGATAACAATAATATCGCACTCGTCGGCGGCGCGCCCGCTTGCCATGGGGGGCGATCCCATATTCCGGATGGAGCCCGGCGTGGCGCACCTGGCCAGGGTCCTCGCGGCCGAGGTGGCGCGGGGCGGGTACGGCGCCATAGTCCCCGTGGTGCAGACCGACCTGCACGGCCCCGGGTACGGCCTGCTGGAACAGCTGGAATCGGACCTGGAACCGCTCGGGATACACGTAGGCGAGCCCGTCGCGTTCGCGGGGGGCGGCGGCGCGGCGGCCGCGCCCGTGGGGGCCGCCGTGGCGGCGGCCGCCGGGAGCGGGACGGCCAGGAGCGTCGCCGTCGTGTACATGGGCTCGGATGCGGAGCTCGCAGCGATGGCCGGCAGCGTGCCGGCGGACGGCCCCATACGGGAGAGGTCGGCATGGTTCGCTGTTGGCGGCGCGGGGGCCGGCGCGGGGAGCGGGGTGGCCGCGTCGCCCGCCGTGCTGGCCGATGCGGCGGCCATGCAGCTGGCCCGCGACGTACAGCTGTCCGCCGTCCAGTTCGCCGTGGAGCGCAACAGCATAACGGACTACATCGACCGCATCGCGGCCCCGCGCGGCCCCGCTACATCGGCCACTCCGGCCTACGCCGCGTACGAGGCCGTCCGCGCGCTGGGCGGCGCCCTGGTGCTGGCCGGGGGCGACCCGTCCCTCGCGGGGGGGAACGTGGCGGGCGCGGCGGCCTTGGTCGGCGGCCCGCTCGGCCGCACGGGCATGGACGGCTCCGGCGACCTGCGGCTGCCCGTGACGTACGGCGCGTGGTCGGTCTCGGATACCTCGGCGGAGTGGGAGCGCGCCCCCGCGCTGCTCCGAGGCCTGGACTCGTGCGGGATAGATCTGGAAAAGCCGGCGCTCGCCCTCCCCGAACTGTCCGCGGGGAGCACGAGCAGGCCGGCGCGGCAGACCGTGACGAACGTGGGAACCACCCCGATGCCCGCGGTGTCCGTGTCCGCCACGGACTGGGCGCAGTTCAGGGACGGCGTCCCCGTGCAGGGACAGCTGCCGTTCTCGCTCACGGAGATGGCCGTGGGCCTGGACGGCGCCTCCCCCAGGCGGGCCGACTCAACCCCGCTGGCCGCGGGCACCGAGATACCGGGAGGGACGCCGCCGGGCAGCAGCCTGGACGTCGACTTCCGGATCAACCTGGATGGCCTGGACGCGCTCGATGCCGACTTCATATCGCAGACCGTCACGTTCGTCGTCAACTGCTCCTAGCCGGGGCCGCCTCCCGCGCCCCGCCGGCCGCGGGGCGGCAGCCCGGCGCGGATCTCTGGCCGTTGCTAGCGCCGAGGTGCAGGTGAAAAGGACGGCGGCGGAAATGCGGCAGCCCGGCGCGGATCTCTGGCCGTTGCTAGTAAAGGCCGCGGCCGGCCCGATCGATCCTGTCCTGTCGGCAGCCCGGAGCGGATCGCCGTCCAGCCGCTAGCCCGTCCCGTAATTCGAATTTTAGGCGTGAAAACTGCCCCGGCGCGGTCGTCGTAGGCGTGGTTGTGAGAGACTACCCGTTGCGCCGCCTTATTATTCGGCGTTGCCGACCATCTTTCGTGGCTTTGCACGAGCGCGCCGGATCGGCGCCGCGGCGCCCCGCGACTTGGTTGCTCGTTGCCGCCGCGGTCGTCGTGGCGGCCGCCCTGGCCGCGGCCATGCCTCTCCAAAACGATGCGGCAGGGCCGACAGCGTCCGACGCGGCGTGCGGCGCGGGGCAGGCGCCCGCGGATCCGGCGTGCGCCGCGGGCCCGCCTGCCGCAGCGCCCGCAGAAGGGCAGCAGGGGGCCTCCCCCGGCCTGCAAGAGCCGCGGCCGCCGGAGCGCGCGGCGCCCTACGCCTCGTCCGGGTACGCGGATCGCCCCAACCCGTCCAACACGACGATCTCCGTGCATTCCAAGCCGGTCGCGGGCGAGCCGCTTTCCGTGGTTCTCACTACCACGCTTCCCCTCACCGCGGCGGTAATGCACGGGAACGGAAGCATCGGAGAGATCGAGTTCCCCGACGGGCATACGGACGAGGCGGACACCTCCGTCCACGTGCTGTTCGGCGGGGACGTCAAGGTACTGTCATCGGATCCCGCACTCGGCGCGCCGTCGCACGGGGAGGCCGGCGGGAACACGTACACGGAGATCGGGGGGACGCTGGCGGCGACGCCCGGCCGTGAGTACCGGTTCGAGTTCACGGTGCTTCCCACCGAGGCGGGCGCGACGGTGATCGACGCGGCGGGGTTCCTGCGCGGGGCGGCCCGGCTTGTACTGGACGTGGCGCCGGCCGCCGGCCGGAACGCGCAGGGGAATCCGCAGTCCGCCGCGGCGCCGGATACGCCGGAGCGGGCGGGCCCGCGGGGCGCGGGGCCGCCAGGCGGCCCGAGCTTGGACGACGCGATCAGGGCGGCCCTCGAGGCGCCCCGCGAGGACGCGCCCGTCCCGGCACCCGCCGGCGCCGACTCCGGGATTCCAGCGGGCAGCCTGGCGGGGCGAGGCGGCCCCGGCCCGTCAGGGCATCAGCGCGCCGCGCTGCCGGGGCCCGAACCCGCCACGGGCGGCCACGGCTCCCGCAGCGGCGCGGCGGATGCGGGCGCCGGGGATCTCGTGCTGTACGGGGAGATCCGGATGGAGCTCCCGTACTCCGACTTGAGGGGGCCCGCGCACGGCCTGTTCGTGTGCGCTACCGACTACAACCTTGTGGATGCCAGCGAGACGCTGTTGAACTACACGGATGGGACGGTTGCCTGCACATTCGCGAACGAGCACGGCTGGTACGTGCTGGGGCCACTCGACAACACGGATCCGGACGGGGACGGGACGGGGCCGGATCTGAGCATCGATGTATCTTCGTTCGGCGACGGGGTGTCGGTCAGGGACAGCGCGCGACTGCCGTACTACGAGCCCAGCCCGCATTACCTGCGGGATCGCGAGGCCGGAAACGCGCGGCTCGACATGGACGTGGAGTCGGATGCGATGAACGGGGCCGCCCGCATAGTGGGCGTAATATCGGACACGAAGGCCCACTTCAAAGAAGATCTAGGGGCCGAGATCCCGCCGGTCACGGTATTCTGGCACTACGGTAGCCGGGTCGCAAATGCCTGGCCAGAACATGCAGACAGCGGCGATGCGTTCTACGTTGCACTTGACTCCGAGATATTCCTAGGCGGATTGGACACATCTGCAACACACGACATGTCGGAGAGCAGGTACGTCATCCAGCACGAGTACGGCCACCACGCGCACGCCCACCTGGGAGGGCCGCCCGAGGGCTGCACGCACCGTTTCGATCAAAAAATATCCCCGGGATGCGCGTTCGGCGAGGGCCTCGCGTACTTTGTCCCGCATATGGTGGACGACGCGCCGGAACTGCGGGAATACGAGGACACCTACGTCGACATGGAGCGCGAACTGTACCGCGTAGGCGACGACTATTACACCCTGTTCGACTACAACGACTCCACCGACAAGCAGACGGAGATACAGGTGGTGGGGGCTCTCTGGGACGTGTACGACGAGCATGTGGACGAAACGCACGACCGCAAGAGGTTGTGGGCCGGCGGGCAAGCTGTTCCGGAAAGTGGAATCTTGGACGATCTCCACATGGGGGCCGACGAGATCATCCAGATCGTGCGGGACGGCCCTCAGAACGCCGAGCAGTTCTACGTGCGCTGGGAAAGGCGGCCGGGGCTCGGCAGCATGGAAAACATAATGGACCTGCACCGGATGCCGTTCAACTCCACGGGGGACCTTCCGGCGTTTGCTCCGATCCCTCCCGTAACCGTCAGCCATACCGGAGAGGCCGCGGTGCCGGTGTCTGCTACCATTCCGGGGGGCGCCGACGTATCGCTCGATGTGCGTCAGGGGTTCGAAAACGAGTACGACTTGCATTACGTTGGGGCCGCCATGGACGACAACGAGGACGGCACGGGGACCCTGATCCTGAACCCCGCCAGGGCCGACGTGGGGGAAAAATTCGTAGTGGTGCGCGCCAACTCTTCCGGAAACGTCGAGCTGGCCCGCGTCGACGTCACGGTGACGGATCCCCCGAAGTGGGCTCCCGTCCAGCTGAACGACACATTCGACAAGGGCCTTGTCGACTGGATCCAAGGAACGGGTTGCAGCGCCAGCGACGAGTGGAGGATCGTATGGTCTGGCGACACGCCCGACTATCACCTCGCGTTTAGGTCAGAAAACCTGGGATGCGTATTATCAACTCCCATAGACATGACGGCGCACTCGTCGGCCACCCTGGAATTTTTCCGCGATGCTCCGCTTCTGGAGGCGGGCTCCTACCTGCGGGTATACGCGTTTAACAGCACGGGCGGGTGGGAGCAGATCGAAGAGTGGGGCGCGGATGCGGCAACGGGCGGATTCGAGGCAGAGACTGTCGTGTTGCCGGCAGACCTGATGGTGGAGGACTTTACCATAGTGTTTGTGGCGAGGGGCTTGCCGGCCGACCCCCTGGACCAGTTCGGCGTGGTCGTCGACGACGTGGTCATCACAGGCACGCGCGGCGGAAACCCGGCGATCGAGGCACCGGGCGACGTGAGGGCGGAAGCGGCCTCGCCCGGCGGCACCACCATAGCAGACCTCGGCGCGCCCACGACGGATCCCCAAACGGGACTGGCCATAACCCGCGAGCCGCAGTTGCAGTCGTTCCCGCTCGGGACCACCGAAGTGACGTGGACCGCGACCGACACGACGACCGGAGAATCCGACAGCGACACTCAGCGGGTGACGGTCATTGACACGACGCCGCCCTCGGTGACGCCGCCCGCTGACTATACGGTGCGCGCCAGCGGCGCAGACGTCGCCTTGTACATAGACGACTACTGCGAGGCCACCGCCGCGGACGCGGTCTCGGACGTCATCATACCGGACAATGCCCCGCTGTACTTTCCCGTCGGAAGCACCACCACGGTAAAGTGGCTGGCCCTGGACCGTTCAGGCAACCCCGCAACCGCCACGCAGGACGTGACGGTGGTGCGGTCGGACGACCCGCACGTCCCCGTGTCAGCCGTACGGGCGTGGGCCGATCCGGGCTCGCCGCGCGAGCCGGGCTCCGCGATGACGATGCACGTAGAGTTCACGCACCCCGTGGCCCTGACTGCCGCCATGTCCGGGGAGGCGCCGGGCTCCCTCAAACCGTCCCTTGAAATGGAGGGCGGCGGGAGCGCCACGTACGCGTCCGGGAACGGGACGGACCGCCTCACTTTCTCGTACACGGTGCAGCCGGGCGAGACGGCCCCCGACTATGCCGGAACGGACGCGCTGGGCGGGCCGTGCACTATACGGAGCGCGGCCGACAACAGGGGGGCCGACCTGGAGCTGCCCGACCCGGGGCCGTCGGGCGGCCAGGCCCCCCTGCTCGAATCCGCCGCCCTCGACCTGACGGCCGGAGAGAACGGCCGGCTCACTATTACGTTCGGCGAGGCGGCCGCCGCCGCGCCGGACGTGCGGTCGTTCGCGGGGGAGATAGTAATACGGGGAGGCGGCGGGGAGGTTGCGCTGTCCAGCGGCGACATTCCCTCCGTGGCATCGGGCCGCGCGGGGGACGCGGCGTTCGCGCTGGACATCTCCGGCGCCAAGCGCGTGGAGCTCAACGCGGCGGACCTGGGCTCCGCCACCATCGAGCTGCCCGCCGCCTTCGTGTCCGACGCATCCGGCAACGGGTACGCGCCGGGCGGCCAGCCGGCCGTCCCGCTCGCGTACGTGCAGGATCCATCGCCCCCGCGCCTCGCCGCGGCATCCTTCAACCTGGCGCCGGCCGGCGGCAACGCGGGCCGGCTCGTCATGACGTTTGACGAGGCCGCGACCGCGCCCGGCGCGCAGTCGTTCCCAGGAATGATCGAGATCCGCGGCCGGAGCTGGGGAGGCGACGCCGCGGTCTCTCTGTCTGCCGCCGATATACTGTCCGTCGAGTCCGGCAGCACGGGGGACAGGACCTTCGTGCTTCTCGTGTCCGACCGGGTGCGGGAAGCGCTGGACGCGGCCGCGTTCTCGGATCAGGAGTCCACCACGCTGCTGCTGCCCGCCGGCTTCGTCACCAACGGCCGCGCGGCGCACGCGCCGGAGCGGGCGCTGCTGGACGTCGCGCGCGATCCCGACCGCCCGTCCTTCCTGCTGGCCTTCGTGCTGAACGGCAGCTCTATGGCCGCCGTCTATTCGGAGCCGGTGCTTGCCGTCCCCTCCCACTATACGAACATCACGGTGGGCGGCGCCGCGGCAGCGGGGAACAGCGGCGGCGCCTCCGGGGCGGCCGCGTACGGGAACAACGTGGTAGTGTCGTGGAACGCGAACGCGAGCACGACCGCCTCGGCCAGCTCCGCCGTGGGATTCGACCTGTCCGCGAACGTCACGGACGCCTTCGGGAACCCCGTAGAGAATCCCGGCGAAAAGTCCACCGGCGGGCCCGACGGGACCGGGCAGGCCGGCAAGCAGCCCGTGCGGGTGGGCGTGTTCGCGCGCGGCGCCGGCGACCCGTCGGCCGAGGCGGCGAGGCTGGGGGCTGCCGCCTTCAACGCCGTCTCGAAGGAGCGCGGCTACCAGTTCTACGTCAGCGTGTCCGCGCACGATCTCCCGGCGGGCGCCTCCGGCGCGGCGGCGCTCCGCGGGGCGCACGGGGGCGGGAGCGGCCCCTCCCTGTACGTGGGCCCGGCCTCCGATATAGCGCTGGCCGGCATGGCCGGGTACGCCTCGGAGAACGGCATCACGATAATATCGCACTCGTCGGCGTCGCGCTCGCTGGCCGTGGAAGGCGACGGGATATTCCGGATGGAGCCCGGCGCGGCGCACCTGGCCAGGGCCCTCGCGACGGAGGTGGCGCGGGGCGGGTACGGCGCCGTAGTCCCCGTGGTGCAGGCCGGCCTGCACGGCCCCGGGTACGGCCTGCTGGAATCGCTGGAATCGGACCTGGAGGCGCTCGGGATACCCGTCGGCGAGCCCGTCGCGTTCGCCGGGGGCGGCGGCGGCGCGGCGGCCGCGCCCATAGAAACCGCCGTGGCGGCGGCCGCCGGGAGCGGGACGGCCAGGAGCGTCGCCGTCGTGTACATGGGCTCGGATGCGGAACTCGCGGCGATGGCCGGCAGCGTGCCGGCGGACGGCCCCATACGTGAGAGGTCGGCGTGGTTCGCCGCCGGCGGCGCGGGGGCCGGCGCGGGGAACGGGGTGGCCGCGTCGCCCGCCATACTGGCCGATGCGGCGGCCATACAGCTGGCCCGCGACGTGCGGCTGTCCGCCGTCCAGTTCGCCGTGGAGCGCAATTCCATGACGGACTACATAGACCGCATCGCGGCCCCGCGCGGCCCCGCCACATCGGCCACGCCGGCCTACGCCGCGTACGAGGCCGTCCGCGCGCTGGGCGGCGCCCTGGTGGGGGCCGGGGGCGACCCGTCCCTCGCGGGGGGGAACATAGCGGGCGCGGCGGCCCTGACCGGCGGCCCGCTCGGCCGCACGGGCATGGACGGCTCCGGCGACCTGCGGTTTCCCGTGACGTACGGCGCGTGGTCCGTGTCCGATACGGCGGCGGAGTGGGCGCGGGCCCCCGAGCTGCTCCGGGGCCTGGACGCGTGCGGGATAGATCTGGAAAAGTCGGCGCTCGCCCTCCCCGAGCTGTCCGCGGGGAGCACGAGCAGGCCGGCGCGGCAGACCGTGACGAACATAGGAACCGGCCCGATGCCCGCGGTGTCCGTGTCCGCCACGGACTGGGCGCAGTTCAGGGACGGCGTCCCCATACCTGGACAGCTGCCGTTCTCGTACACGGAGATGGCCGTGGGCCTGGACGGCGCCTCCCCGCGGCGGGCCGACTCCGCCCCGCTGGCCGCGGGCACCGTGATACCCGGGGGGACGCCGCCGGGCGGCAGCGTGGACGTCGACTTCCGGATCAACCTGGGGGGCCTGGACGCGCTCGAGGCCGACATCATATCGCAGACCGTCACGTTCGTCGCCAACTGCTCCTAGCCGGGGCTGCCTCCCGCGCCCCGCCGGCCGCCGGGCGGCAGCCCGGCGCGGATCGCCGGCCCGCTGCGCCTCCGAGGGGATTGCCAGCGTGCGGGGCGTGAAGAGGCGGCAGCCCGGCGCGGATCGCCGGCCCGCTGCGCCCCCGCGGGCGGCGCGTGCGCGAAGCCGAAGCGGCAGCCCGGCGCGGATCGCCGGCCCGCTGCGCCGCCTTATTATTCGGCGCCGCATACCGTCCTTCGTGGCTCTGCACGAGCGCGCCGGATCGGCGCCGCGGCGCCCCGCGCCTTGGTTGCTCGTTGCCACCATTGCAGCCGCGGCCGTCGCGGCGCCCGCCCTGGCCGCGGCCCTGCCTCTCCAAAACGATGCGGCGGGGCCGACAGCGTCCGACGCGGCGTGCGGCGCGGGGCGGGCGCCCTCGGATCCGGCGTGCGCCGCGGGCCCGCCTGCCGCAGCGCTCGCAGAGGGGCAGCAGGGGGCCTCCCCCGGCCTGCAAGAGCCGCGGCCGCCGGAGCGCGCGGCGCCCTACGCCTCGTCCGGGTACGCGGATCGCCCGAACCCGTCCAACACGACGATCGCCGCGTCCTCCCGGCCTGCCGCGGGCGAGCCGCTCTCCGTGGTCGTCGCCACGACGCTTCCCCTCACCGCAGCGGTAATGCGCGGGGACGGCACCATCGGCGCGATCGAGTTCCCCGACGCATACGAGGACGAGGCCGACACCTCCGTCCGCGTGCTGTTCGGCGGGGACGTTACTGTGCTGTCGTCTGATCCGGCCCTCGGCGCGCCGTCGCACGGGGAGGCCGGCGGGAATGCCTACACGGAGATCGGGGGGACGCTGGCGGCGACGCCCGGCCGGGAGTACCGGTTCGAGTTCACAGTGCTTCCCGCCGAGGAGGGCATCACCGTGATCGACGCGGCGGGGTTCCTGCGCGGGGCCGCCCGGCTGGTCCTGGACGTGGCGCCGGCCGCCGGCAGGGGTGCCGCGGGGCAGCCGCAGCCCGCCGCGGCGCCTGATCCGCCGGAGCGGGCGGGCCCGCGGGGCGCGGGGCCGCCAGGCGGCCCGGTTTCGGCAGATGCGGCCAGGGCGGCCCTCGAGGCGCCCCGCGGGGGCGCGCCCGTCCCGGCGCCCGCCGGCGCCGCCCCCTGGATCCCCGCAAGAAGCTGGGCGGGGCACGCCGGCGGCGCAGGCGCCGCCCCGGCCGGGCATCAGCGCGCCGCGCAGCCGGGGCCCGAGCCCGCCCGGACCGGCCCCGGCAACGGCAGCGGCGCGGCGGATGCGGGCGCCGGGGACCTCGTGCTGTACGGGCAGATCCGGATGGATCTCCCGTATTCCGACTCGACGGGGCCCGCGCACGGCCTGCGCGTGTGCGCCTCCGACGTGGGCGCGGACGGCGGCTCCTCGCACGTGGGGTACGAGGACGGGACGGATGCCTGCACGTTCACGAACGGGTACGGCATGTACGTGCTGGGGCCCCTCAACAACACGGATCCGGACGGGGACGGGACGGGGCCGGACCTGCGCATCGAGGTGTACTCGTTTGGGGGCGGGGTGCTCGTCAGGAACAAGAACGCGACGGACTGGCTGTACTCGGAGAACTCCACCACCCACCTGCGGGATCGCGCGGCCGGAAACGCGCGGCTCGACATGGACGTGGGGACGCCCGCGATGAACGGGGCCGCCCGGATAGTGGACGCGATATCGGACGCGAGGGCCTTCTTCGTAAAGGAGATCGGCGCCGAGATCCCGCCGGTCGCGGTATACTGGCAGCACGGCGAGCGCATCATAGAAGCCTGGCCGGGGCAGGCACGCGTCAGCACTTCCCACGCGTACTACCAGGCATTCTACTCCAGGATGTTCCTCGACGGGCTGGCCGCGGTCCCGACGACGGGCGACATGTCGGAGAGCAGGTACGTCATCCAGCACGAGTACGGCCACCACGCGCACAGCCACCTGGGGGGGAAGGCCGAGGGCTGCAAGCATCATTTTAGGCAAAAAATATCCCCGGGATGCGCGTTCGGCGAGGGCCTCGCGTACTTCGTCCCGCACGCGGTGGATGCCTCCCCGGTGCTGCGGGAGTACGAGGACACCTACGTCGACATGGAGCGCGAACTGTACCGTTCGGGGAACGCGTACTACATCCTGTTCGACTACGACAACTCCACCGACAAGCAGACGGAGATACAGGTGGCGGGGGCCCTCTGGGACGTCTACGACGGGACGGCGGCCGAGGTGCACGACCGCAGGAAGACCGTGGTGAATGTCGACAACTTCGGCGACCCGACGGGCGTGGTGTTCCCGGAGGGGGACAACTTGGACGACCTCCACATGGGGGCCGACGAGATCATGCAGATCGTGCGGGACGGCCCGCAGACCGCCGAGCAGTTCTACGCGCGGTGGGAAAGGCAGCCGGGGCTCGGCAGCATGGAAAACATAATGGACCTGCACCGGATGCCGTTCAACTCCTCGGATCTTCCGGCATTCGATGCCATTCCCGCCGTGACCGTCAGCCATGCGGGGGAGGCGGCGGTGCCGGTGTCGGCCGCCTCCCCCCCGGGCGCCGAAACGTCGCTCAGCGTGCGCCAGGGGTTCGACAGCCTGCTCAACGACGGGTACGGGGGAGCCGCCATGCGCGACAACGGGGACGGCACGGGGACGCTGATCCTGAATCCGGCCAGGGCCGACGTGGGGGAAAACTTCGTGGTGGTGCGCGCCGACTCCTCGGGGAAGATCGAGCTGGCCCGCGTCAACGTCACGGTGACGGATCCCCCGAAATGGGCCCCCGTCCAGATGAACGCCACGTTCGACAGGCACCTCGCCGACTGGATCCGGCCGGGCGCCGGGTGGGGGATCGTCGAGAGCGCCGACCCGTCATCCCCCCACCTCGAGTCCTACGGCTCGGAGCCGCACGAGGCGTACTCGAAGTTCGGCATCGACATGACCGCGTACTCGTCGGCCAGCTTGGAACTGTCCCGCTACGCGCCGCAGATGTCGCCGGGATCGTACCTGGAGGCCCACGCGTGGAACGGCACGGGATGGCAGCTGATAGAAGAATGGGGCGCGGGCGAGCAGACGATCAGGTTCGAGACGGAGACGGTCGCGCTGCCCGCCAACCTCATGGACGTGGAGGAACTCGGCATCAGGTTTACGGCGCGGGGCCTGCCGGCCAACCCCCTTCACGCGTCCGGCATGCTCATAGACAACGTGGTCATTACCGGCACGCGTAGCGCGGCCCCCGCGATCGAGGCCCCGGACGACGTGGCGGCGGAGGCGTCGCCGCGGGGCGGCCCCGCCGCGGTCGACCTCGGCGCGCCGAGGGCGGATCCGGAGGGGCTGGCCATAACCCGCGAGCCACCGTGGCAGTCGTTCCCCCTCGGCACCACCGAAGTGACGTGGACCGCTACCGACGCGGCGACCGGCAAGTCGGACAGCGACACGCAGCTGGTGGCCGTCCTCGACGCGACGCCGCCCTCGGTGGTGCCGCCCGCTGATTATACGGTGCGCGCCGGCGGCGCGGAGGTCACCCTGTCGGCGAACGACTACTGCGCGGCCTCCGCAACGGACGCGGTATCTGGCGTCGTCGTTCTGCACAACGCCACCGCGGGCCCGCCCGCGGGCGAGAACTCCGTCTGGATCGCGGACCCCGATCCCTCCGGCGGCTCGGCCGCCGCGGACTTTCCCGTGGGGAACACCTCCACGGTGACGTGGCTGGCCCTTGACCGTTCCGGCAACCCGGGAACCGCCACGCAGAACGTGACGGTGGTGCGGTCGGACGCCCCCCACATTCCGGTCTCGGTTGTGCGGGCGTGGGCCGATCCGGGCTCGCCGCGCGAGCCGGGCTCCGCGATGATGCTGCACGTGGATTTCTCGCACCCCGTGGCGCTGACCGCCGCCATGTCCGGGGAGGCGCCGGGCTCCCTCAGGCCGTCGCTTGAAATGAAGGGCGGCGGGAGCGCCGCATACGCGTCCGGGAACGGGACGGGCCGCCTCACGTTCTCGTATACGGTGCAGCCGGGCGAGACGGCCCCCGACTATGCCGGCACGGGCGCGCTGGGCGGGCCGTGCACCATACGCAGCGCGGCCGACAACAGGGGGGCCGACCTGGAGCTTCCCCCCAGATCGTTCCCGGCCTCGGCCCCGGCGCTTGCGGACGGGGCCGACCTGATGCCGCCCCGGAGATCGTTCCCGGCCTCGGCCCCCGCGCTTGCGGACGCGGCCGACCTGATGCCGCCCCGGAGATCGTTCCCGGCCTCGGCCCCCGCGTTTGCGGACGGGGCCTCCCTGGGGCTTCACGAGAGATCGTTCCCGGCCTCGGCCCCCGCGCTTGCGGACGGGGCCGACCTGATGCCGCCCCGGAGATCGTTCCCGGCCTCGGCCCCGGCGCTTGTGGACGGGGCCTCCCTGGGGCCTCCCGAGAGATCGTTCCCGGCCTCGGCCCCCGCGTTTGCGGACGCGGCCGACCTGGAGCCTCCCGAGAGATCGTTCCCGTCCTCGGCCCCCGCGTTTGCGGACGGGGCCTCCCTGGGGCCTCCCGAGAGATCGTTCCCGGCCTCGGCCCCGGCGCTCGAGGACGCGGCTGCCATGATGCCGCCCCGGAGATCGTTCCCGGCCTCGGCCCCCGCGCTCGCGGACGCGGCCGCCTTGGTGCCGTCCGACCCTGGGCCTCCGGGCATCCCGCGCGTGGTGGACGTCACCTCCGATGCCGGCGTGGGAGTGTACGGCGCGGGCCGGACCGTGGGGCTGCGGGTCGGCTTTTCGGAGCCGGTCGCGGTAAGCGGCTCGCCGGAACTGCTGCTGGATGCCGGCGCTCCGGGGGCCGCCGCCACCTACGCAAGCGGCTCCGGCACTTCTTCCCTCGCGTTCGAGTATGCGGTGCGGGCCGCCGATGCCGCCGCCGACCTGGACTATTCCGGGACGGGGGCGCTAAAACTCAACGGGGGCTCCATATCCTCACTGCACGGGGAGGCGGCCGACCTGGCCCTGCCGGATCCGGCCGCCGAGCCGGGCCTTCTGGCCGGGCCGGGCAGGATCGTGGTGGGCACCAAGCCGCAGGTGCCCGTGGGCGTGTTCTCGGGCGGCCCCGGCGACCCGTCGGCCGAGGCGGCGCGGCTGGGGGCCTCCGCTTTCAACGGCCTGTCCGCGGAGCGGGGATACGCGTTCTTCGTCGACGCATCCGAGTACAGCCTGCCGGCAGGCGCGGGAGCGGCGGCGGCGCTGAGGGGCGCCCACGACGGCGGGCGGGGGCCCGCGCTGTACGTGGGCCCGGCCTCGGACGGCGCGCTGCACGGCATGGCGGGGTACGCGGCCGCCAACGGCATAACGCTCGTCTCGCACTCGTCGGCGGCGCGCTCGCTGGCCGTGGAAAGGGACGGCATGTACAGGCTGGAGCCGGGCGCGGCGCATATGGCCAGGGTCCTCGCCCTAGAGATCGCGCGGGGCGGGTTCGATGCGGTCGTGCCGGCGGTGCAGGCAGACCTGTACGGCTCCGCCGCCGCCGGCGGCCCCTCCCCGGGGTACGGCCTGCTGGGGCCGCTGGCATCGGACCTGGCGCCGCTGGGCATACCGGTAGGCCGGCCCGTCGAGTTCTCGGGAACGCCCGGATCCGGCGCCGCGGGATCGATAGGGGCCGCCGTGCTGGCGGCCGGCGGGAGCGGGACCTCCAGGAACGTGGCCGTCGTGTACGTCGGCTCGGACTCGGCGCTCGCGGCCATCGCCGGGAATGCGGGAGCGGGCAGCCCCGTGCGGGAAAGGTCGGCGTGGTTCGCGGCCGGCGGCGCGGGGGCCGGCGCGGGGAGCGGGGTGGCCGCATCCCCCCTCGTGCTGTCGGATGCGGCGGCGCTCAAGATGGCCAGGGACACGCGGCTGGCCGCGGTGCAGTTCGCCGTGGAGCGGAACAGCGTGACCGACGGCATAGACGCCGCCGTCGCCGCGGCCACCCCCGCGGCATCCACGCCCGCCTACGCCGCGTACGAGGCCGCGCGCGTGATTGGCAGGGCCCTGGCGCTGGCCGGGGGCGATCCGACGGGGGCTGGAGGCCACGTCGCAAGGGCGGCCGACCTGGACGGCGGCCCGCTCGGCCGCATGGGCGTGGACGGCTCCGGCGACCTGCGGCTGCCCGTGACGTACGGCGCGTGGTCTGTCTCCGGCACGGCGGCGGAGTGGGAGCGGGCCCCCGCGCTGCTCCGCGGAATGGACGCGTGCGGGATAGCGCTGGAAAAGTCGTCACTGGAGCTTCCCGCCCTGTCCCCGGGGAGCAAGAGCAGGCCGGCGCGTCAGACCATAACCAACACGGGGACGGTCCCGACGGCCGCGGTGTCCATACACGCCACGGACTGGACGCAGTTCAGGGACGGCGCCCCCCTGCCGGCGCCCCCGCTGCCGTTCTCGTACACGGAGATATCAGTGGGCCT
The DNA here is from genome assembly GCA_958295735.1 of uncultured Candidatus Cenarchaeum sp. Lineage (GTDB taxonomy): Archaea > Thermoproteota > Nitrososphaeria > Nitrososphaerales > Nitrosopumilaceae > Cenarchaeum. The sequence goes on along the minus strand of OY282369.1, from coordinate 555,974 downwards.
GGCCGGCGCCTCCCCCAGGGAAGCCGACTCCGCCCCGCTGGAGGCGGGAACCGAGATACCTGGAGGGACGCCGCCGGGCGGCAGGGTGGACGTCGACTTCCGGATCAACCTGTCGGATCTGGACAGGCTCGAGGCCGACTTCATATCGCAGACCGTCACGTACGGCGTGAGCTGCTAGGCGCATCCCGGGCGCCCCCCCCGCGCCGCGGCCGGCCGCGGGGCGGCAGCCCGGCGCGGATCGCCGGCCCGCCGCGCCTCGGCCGAGACGGCCCTTCTCCTCCCGCGCCCCCGGCGGCAGCCCGGCGCGGATCGCCGGCCCGCCGCGCCTCGGCCGGGACGGCCCTTCTCCTCTTGCGCCCCCGGCGGCAGCCCGGCGCGGATCGCCGGCCCGCCGCGCCGCTTTATTACTAGACGCTGCGGGCCCTCCCGCATGGCTTTGCGCGAACGCCCCAGATTGGCGCCGCGGCGCCCCGCGCCCCTGCTGCTCGGAGCCGCCGCCGCCGCGGCCGTTGCCGCCGCGGTCATGGTCGCGGCGGCCGCCCTGGCCGCGCCCCCGCCCCAGCACGATGCGGCCGTGCCGGAGGCGGCCGATGCCGCGTGCGGCGAGGGGCAGGCGCCGGCGGATCCGGCGTGCGCGGCCGGCCCGCCCGCCGCCGCTCCGTCGGGGGGGGGGGGCGCCTGACGGCGCTCTAGGCAGGCAAGAGCGGCAGCTGCCGGAGCCCGCCGCGCCCTACGCCACGTCAGGATACGCGGATCTCCCCAACCCGTCCAACACGACGATCTCCGCGCATTCCCGGCCGGTCGCGGGCGAGCCGCTCGTCGTGGTCGTCGCCACGACGCTTCCCCCGACGGTGACTGTAATGCGCGGGAACGGCACCATCGGCGCGATCGAGTTCCCCGACGGGCATACGGACGAGGCGGACACATCGGTGCGCGTGCTGTTCGGCGGGGACGTTACCGTGCTGTCATCCGATCCGGCCCTCGGCGCGCCGTCATATGGGGAGGCGGGCGGGAGCGCGTACACGGAGATCGGGGGGACGCTGGCGGCGACGCCCGGCCGCGAGTACCGGTTCAAGTTCACGGTGCTCCCGTCCGAGGCGGGCGCGACGGTGATAGACGCGGCGGGGTTCATGCGCGGGGCTGCCCGGCTGGTCCTGGACGTGGCGCCGGCGGCCGGCCGGGGCGCCCCGGGGCAGCCGCAGTCGGCGGCGGCGCCGGATCCCTTGGAACGCGAAGACCCGCGAGAAATGGGGCCTCCGGCCGGCCCGAGCTTGTATGACGAGATCAGGGCGGACGTCGAGGCGCCACGCGCCAGCGCGCCCGCCCCGGCGCCTTCCGGCTCCGGCATCCCTTCGGGAGGCTGGACGGCGCCCGCCCCGGCGCCTTCCGGCTCCGCCCCGGCCGGGCCTCCGCGCGCCGCGCCGCCGAAGTCCGAGTCCGCCGCGAGTGGCCCCGGCAGCCGCAGCGGCGCGGCGGATGCAGACGCAGGAGATCTCGTGCTGTACGGGACGATCTGGCTGGAGCTTCCGTATTCGGACTTGCTGGGGCCCGCGCGCGGCCTGTCCGTGTGCGCCTTTGACGTGAATGCGGAAGGCCGCCTCGCTGAGCTGATATACAACGCGGACGGGACGGATGCCTGCACGTCCACGAACGGGTACGGCATGTACGTGCTGGGGCCCCTCGACGGGACAGATCCCGACTTGGACGGGACGGGGCCGGATCCGGGAATCCGCGCGTACTCGTACGGCGACGGGGTGTCTGTCAGGGACAAGGAGGGGCGGCTGTACCGCGAGGCCGGCCGGTACTACGAGCCGGATCTCGCGCCCGGAAACGAGCGGCTCGACATGGTTGTGAAAACTCCAGAGATGAACGGGGCCGCCCGGATAGTGGACGCGATATCGGACGCGAGGGCCTTATTCAAGGAAGAGATCGGTGCAGAGATCCCGCCGGTCCTGGTGTCCTGGCAGTACGGCGAACGCATCATAGATGCCTGGCCGCCGCGCCCGGGCGGCAGCACCAGCAACGCGTTCTACAGGGCGTCTGTCTCCACGATATTCCTCAACGGGCTGGATGCCGTCCCGACAACGGGCGACGTGTCGGAGAGCAGGTGGGTCATACAGCACGAGTACGCCCACCACGCGCACCACCACTTAGGGGGAGATGGTGTGGCTTGCAAGCACCGCCTTACCCAGAAACTGTCGCCGGGATGCGCGTTCGGCGAGGGCTTTGCGGACTTTTTCCCGCACGCGGTGGGCGGCTCCCCGTACCTGCGCGTGTACGAAGACGTATACATCGATCTGGAGCGCGAGCTTCGTTATTTCGGGAACCGCGTTGACGTCCTGTACGGTTACGACAACTCCACCGACAAGCAGACGGAGATACAGGTGGCGGGGGCCCTCTGGGACGTGTACGACGGGCCGGCGGACGAGGTGCACGACCGCAAGAGGTGGTGGGACGGCGAGCGAACAGTCACGGAAGGGGGCATCCTGGACGATCTCCACATGGGGGCCAACGAGATCATCCAGATCGTGCGGGACGGCCCGCAGAGCGCAGAGCAGTTCTACGCGCGGTGGGAAAGGCAGGCGGAGATCTGGAGCGTGGGCAACTTGGTGCCGCTGGATCCCGGCCCGGTGCCGCCGGATCCAGGCTTGGTGACGCCGGATCCAGGCTTGGTGCCGCCGGATCCCGGTCCGACACCGACAGTTCCTGACCCGACACCGACGGATCCTGACCCGACACCGACGGATCCCGGCCCGGTGCCGCTCTGGTGGGAAAGCCCGGAATGGATCGGGAGCATGGCCAACATAATGGACCTGCACCGGATGCCGTTCAATTCAGGGGACCTCCCGGTGTTCGCTCCGATCCCCCACGTGACCGTCAGCCATACCGGGGAAGCCGCGGTGCCGGTGTCGGCCGCCTCCCCCGGGGGCGCCGAGACATCCCTCAGCGTGCGCCAGGGGTTCGACATCCGGCGCGACTACAAGTACGGGGGGGCAACCATGGACGACAACGGGGACGGCACGGGGACGCTGATCCTGCGCCCCGCCGAGGCCGACGTGGGTGAAAGATTCGTGGTGGTGCGCGCCAACTCCTCGGGGAAGATCGAGCTGGCCCGCGTCGACGTCACGGTGACGGACCCCCCGAAGTGGGCCCCCGTCCAGCTGAACGCCACATTCGACAGGAAATTCACTGACTGGACCAGATCGGGCGCTTGGTGGGAGCCCGCTTTTAGCAGCAGATCGTCCTCCCCCCACGTCGGGTTCAGTGACGAGGCAAAAGGCAGCGTGTACCTGAAGCGCGGCATCGACATGACAGCGTACGAGTCGGCCGAGCTGGGACTGCTCCGCTACTCGCCGCCCCTGGAGGCGGGCTCGTACCTGAGGGCCTACGCGTGGGACGACGCGCTTGATTGGCTACTGATCGAGGAGTGGGACGGGAACAGCGTGACGAACAGATTCCGGGCGGAAACGATCGCGTTGCCGGACGACCTGATGGGCGCGGAAAGCCTAGTCATCCAGTTCGAAGCGAAGGGCCTGCCGGCCGACCCATTATTGCACGACTTCACCGCCGCCATAGACGACGTGACCATCACCGGCACGCCCGCCGGCCCCGCGATCGAGGCCCCCGACGACGTGCAGGCCGAGGCGGCGTGGCCGGACGGCGCCATCTTGTTTGACCTCGGCGCTCCGGCGACGTACCCCGCGGAGGGGCTGGCCGTAACCCGCGAGCCGCAGTGGCCGTTCTTCGATCTCGGGGTTACCGAAGTGACGTGGACCGCCACCGACGCGGCGACCGGGGAATCCGACACCGACACGCAGCGGGTGACCGTCCTCGACACGACGCCGCCCTCGGTGGCGCCGCCCGCGGACTATACGGCATACGCCGCCGGCGCGGGGGTCTACCTGTCCGCCGACGACTACTGTGCGGCCTCCGCCGAGGACGCGGTCTCGGACGTCATCGTGCTGAACGACGCCCCCGCGTACTTTCCCGTGGGGAACACCACCACGGTATCGTGGCTGGCCATGGACCGCTCGGGCAACCCCGCAGCCGCCGAGCACGACGTGACAGTGGTGCGGTCGGACGCCCCCCACGTCCCGGTGTCGGCCGTGCGGGCGTGGGCCGACCCAAGCGCGCCGCGGGAGCCGGGCTCCACCCTGATGATACACGTGGAGTTCTCGCATCCCGTTGTGCTGACCGCCGCCCTTGACAACACTTGGGATCTGGCCTCGCCCATCGCCGTGATAACCCCGTGGCTCTTGCCTTGGGGGGCGCCCGGCTCCCTCGAGCCGCACCTCGAAATGGAGGGCGGCGGGAGCGCTATATACGCGTACGGAAACGGGACGGACCGCCTCACCTTCTCGTATACGGTGCAGCCGGGCGAGACGGCCCCCGACTATGCCGGCACGGGCGCGCTGGGCGGGCCGTGCACTATACGCAGCGCGGCCGACAACAGGGGGGCCGACTTGGAGCTGCCGGACCCCGGGCCGCCGGGCCTTCCGGGGCCCCCGGGCATCCCGCGCGTGGTGGACGTCTCCCCCGACGCCGACGCCGGGGATCTGGTGCTGTTCGGGCATGTCTGGTCGGAGTTCCCGTACTCCGACTCGAGGGGGCCCGCGCACGGCCTGCTCGTGTGCGCCACCGACGTGGACGTAGACTACGGCATTGACACGTGGGTGATGTACGAAGGCGGGGCACACGCCTGCACGTACACGAACGAGCGCGGCCTGTACGTGCTGGGGCCCCTCGACAGGACAGATCCCGGCTTGGACGGGTCGGGGCCGGATCTGAGCATCGATGTGTTTTCGTCAGGCGACGGGGCGTCTGTCAGGGACAAGGAGGGGTCGCTGTACCACGAGCGAAGCCCGCACTACCTGCCGGATCGCGAGGCCGGAAACGCCCGGCTCGACATGTACGTGGACGCGGCCGCGATGAACGGGGCTGCCCGGATAGTGGACGCGATATCCGACGCGAGGGCCTTCATCAAGGGGGAGATCGGCGTAGAGATCCCGCCGGTCACGGCGTTCTGGCAGCACGGCGAGCGCGTCGCGGATGCCTGGCCGGAACCTGCGGGCGACGGCGATGGATTCTACGTTGCGAGCAACTCAACGATATTCCTCAGCGGGCTGGACTCCAATACGACGTCTGACTTGTCGGAGAACAGGTGGGTCATCCTGCACGAGTACGCCCACCACGCGCACAACCACCTGGGGGGAGATCCCGTGGGCTGCGAGCACCGCCTCACCCAGAAACTGTCGCCGGGATGCGCGTTCACCGAGGGCTTTGCGGACTTTTTCCCGCACGCGGTGGACGGCTCCCCGTACCTGCGCATGTACGAAGACGTATACATCGATCTGGAGCGCGAGCTTCGTCATGTCGGGAACCGCGTTGACGTCTTGTATGATTACGACAACTCCACCGACAAGCAGACGGAGATACAGGTGGCTGGGGCCCTCTGGGACGTGCACGACGAGCCGGCGGACGAGTTGTACGACCTCAGGTGGGATCTGGTCGATGATAACGTAATGGTGTATGACGAGAATCTGGACGACCTACACGTGGAGGCCGGCGAGATCATCCGCATCGTGCAGGACGGCCCGCAGAGCGCCGAGCAGTTCTACGCGCGGTGGGAAAAGCAGGATGGGCTCGGGAGCATGGCCAACATAATGGACCTGCACCAGATGCCGTTCAACTCCTCGGATCTTCCCGCGTTTGACGCCATTCCCGCCGTAACCGTCAGCCATGCGGGGGAGGCGGCGGTGCCGGTGTCGGCCACCCGCCCCAACGGCTCCGAAATATCGCTCAGCGTGCGGCAGGGGTTCGAGCACTGGCGCGACTACGAGTACGGGGGCGCCGACATGGACGACAACGGGAACGGCACGGGGACGCTGATCCTGCGCCCCGCCGAGGCCGACGTGGGGGAAAACTTCGTGGTGGTGCGCGCCAACTCCTCGGGGAAGATCGAGCTGGCCCGCGTCGACGTCACGGTGACGGATCCCCCGAAGTGGGCCCCCGTCCAGCTGAACTCCACCTTCGACAGGGGCTTCGCCGACTGGTCTCGCGAGATCGGCTCCGGCTTTTACGACACGTGGAAGATCACATCGTTTGACAATTTCGACAATCCCGACCTCTACATGTTTTGGGCGGCGGAAGAGCGTAGCGTGTACATGGATCGCGGCATCGACATGACCGCGTACGAGTCGGCCGAGCTGGGGCTGCTCCGCCATTCGCCGCCCCTGGAGGCGGGCTCGTACCTGAGGGCCTACGCGTGGGACGACTCGTACGATCGGCATCTGGTGAGGGAATGGGGCGCGAACGAGTCGACGTTGGGATTCCGGGCAGAAGCGGTACCGCTGCCGGCAGGACTGATGGAAGCGGAGGATCTCAGAATCGAGTTCGCGGCGAAGGGCGCGCCGGTCGACTTTTTTGACCTGCTCGTGACCATCGACGACGTGACCATCACCGGCACGCCCGCCGGCCCCGCGATCGAGGCTCCCGGCGACCTGGTGGCAGAGGCGGCGTCGCCGGGCGGCGCCGCCATAGCGGACCTCGGCGTTCCGGCGACGTACCCGGCAGCGGGGCTGGCCGTAACCCGCGAGCCGCCGGGGCAGTCGTTCCCGCTCGGGACCACCGCGGTGACGTGGACCGCCACCGACGCGGCGACCGGCAAATCGGACAGCGACACGCAGCTGGTGGCCGTCCTCGACACGACGCCGCCCTCGGTGGCGCCGCCCGCGGACTATACGGCATACGCCGGCGGCGCGGAGGTCTCCCTGTCCGCCGGCGACTATTGTGCGGCCGCCGCCGAAGACGCGGCCTCGGACGTCATCATGCTGTACGCCGGCCCCCTGCACTTCCCCGTGGGGAACACCACCACGGTATCGTGGCTGGCCGCCGACCGTTCGGGAAACCTCGAAGCCGCCGAGCAGAACGTGACGGTGGTGCGGTCGGACGCCCCGCGCGTCCCGGTGTCGGCCGTGCGGGCGTGGGCCGACCCGGGCGCGCCGCGCGAGCCGGGATCCACCCTGATGGTGCACGTGAATTTCTCGCACCCCGTGGCGCTGACCGCCGCCATGCCCGGGGAGGCGCCGGGCTCCCTCGTGCCGTCCCTAGAAATGGACGGCGGCGGGAGCGCGATATACGCGTCCGGGAACGGGACGGACCTCCTCACGTTCTCGTATACGGTGCAGCCGGGCGAGGCGGCCCCCGACTATGCCGGCGCGGGCGCGCTGGGCGGGCCGTGCGCTATACGGAGCGCGGCCGACAACCGGGGGGCCGGCCTGGAGCTTCCCGACCCGAGGCCGCCGGGCCTTCCGGGGCCGCTGGGCATCCCGCGCGTGGTGGACGTATTCTCCGACGCCGGCGCCGGCGCGTACGCCGAGGGCCGGACTATAGGGATACGGGTCGACTTTTCGGAGCCGGTCGTGGTAAGCGGCTCCCCGGAACTGCTGCTGGATGCCGGCTCGCCGGGGGCCGCCGCTACCTACGCGAACGGCTCCGGCACGTACTCGCTAGCGTTCGTGTATGTAGTGCGGCCAGGCGACGCGGCGGCCGACCTTGACTATTCCGGGACGGCGGCGCTCGTCCTCAACGGCGGCTCCTTATACTCCCCGCACGGGGCGGCCGCCGACCTGGAACTTCCGGATCCGGCCGCCGAGCCGGGCCTGCTGCCCGGGCCAGGCAAAATCACCGTGGCCACCGTCCCGCGCGTGGTGGCCGTATCCTCGGACGCCCCCGCGGGCGCGTACGGCGAGGGCCGGACCATAGGAATGCGGGTCGACTTTTCGGAGCCGGTCCTGGTGGAGGGCTCCCCGGAACTGCTGCTGGATGCCGGCTCGCCGGGGGCCGCCGCCGCGTACGCCGGCGGCTCCGGCACTTCTTCCCCCGCGTTCGTGTATGTAGTGCGGCCAGGCGACGCGGCGGCCGACCTTGACTATTCCGGGACGGGGGCGCTCGTCCTCAACGGCGGCTCCGTGTCCTCGCCGCACGGGGAGGCGGCCGACCTGGAACTTCCGGATCCGGCCGCCGAGCCGGGCCTGCTGCCCGGGCCAGGCAAAATCACCGTGGCCACCGTCCCGCGCGTGGTGCAAGTATCTTCCAACGCCACGGCGGGCGTGTACGGCGAGGGCCAGGCCATAGGAATGCGGGTCGACTTTTCGGAGCCGGTCATGGTGGAGGGCTCCCCGGAACTGCTGCTGGATGCCGGCTCGCCGGGGGCCGCCGCCGCGTACGCCGGCGGCTCCGGCACGCACTCGCTCGCGTTCGTGTACACGGTCAGGCCCGGCGACGTAGCCGCCGACCTTGACTATTCCGGGACGGGGGCGCTCGTCCTCAACGGCGGCTCCGTGTCCTCGCCGCACGGGGAGGCGGCCGACCTGGAACTTCCGGATCCGGCCGCCGAGCCGGGCCTGCTGCCCGGGCCCGGCGAAATCGCGGTGGCCACCAAGCCGCACGTGCGCGTGGGCGTGTTCGCGGGCGGCCCCGGCGACCCGTCGGCCGAGGCGGCGAGGCTTGGGGCCTCCGCGTTCAACGCCCTGTCGGCGGAGCGGGGGTACCCGTTCCTGGTGGCCGTCTCCGAATACGGCCTGCCGGCCGGCGCGTCCGGGGCGGCGGCCGAGGCGGCGCTGCGGGGCGCCCACGATAACGGGCGGGGGCCCGCGCTGTACGTGGGCCCGGCTTCGGACGGCGCGCTGCACGGCATGGCGGGGTACGCGGCCGCCAACGGCATAACGCTCGTCTCGCACTCGTCGGCGGCGCGCTCGCTGGCCGTCGAGGGGGACGGCATATACAGGCTGGAGCCGGGCGCGGCGCATATGGCCAGGGTCATCGCCTCCGAGATCGCGCGGGGCGGGTTCGGCGCGGTCGTGCCGGTGGTGCAGGCAGACCTGTACGGCTCCGCCGCCGCCGGCGGCCCCTCCCCGGGGTACGGCCTGCTGGGGCCGCTGGCATCCGACCTGGAGCCGCTCGGCGTGCGCGTCGGCCCGCCCGTCGAGTTCGCGGACGCGTCCGGGGCCGCCGGGTCCGTAGAGGCCGCCGTGCGGGCGGCCGCCGGGAGCGGTACCGCCAGGAGCGTGGCCGTCGTGTACGTGGGCTCGGACTCGGGGCTCGCGGCCATCGCCGGGAGCACGGGCGCGGCCAGCCCGGTGCGGGAGAGGTCGGCGTGGTTCGCGGCCGGCGGCGCGGGAGCCGGGGCGGGCAGCGGGGTGGCCGCATCCCCCCTGGTGCTCTCGGATGCGGCGGCCGTGCAGCTTGCCAGGGACACCCGGCTGTCCGCGGTGCAGTTCGCCGTGGAGCGGAGCGGCGCGACCGACGCCATAGACGGCGCGGTCGGCGCCGCCGCCGCTACGGCATCCACGCCGGCCTACGCCGCGTACGAGGCCGTCCGCGCGCTGGGCGTCGCCCTGGTGCTGGCGGGGGGCGACCCGTCCCTCGCGGGGGGGAATGTGGCGGGAGCGGCGGCCCTCGACGGCGGCCCGCTCGGCCGCACGGGCGTGGACGGCGCTGGCGACCTGCGGCTGCCCGTGACGTACGGCGTGTGGTCCGTGTCCGATACGGCGGCGGAGTGGGCGCGGGCCCCCGAGCTGCTCCGGGGCCTGGACTCGTGCGGGATAGATCTGGAAAAGTCGGCGCTCGCCCTCCCCGAGCTGTCCGCGGGGAGCACGAGCAGGCCGGCGCGGCAGACCGTGACGAACGTGGGAACCACCCCGATGCCCGCGGTGTCCGTGTCCGCCACGGACTGGGCGCAGTTCAGGGACGGCGTCCCCGTGCAGGGACAGCTGCCGTTCTCGTACACGGAGATGGCCGTGGGCCTGGACGGCGCCTCCCCCAGGCGGGCCGACTCAACCCCGCTGGCCGCGGGCACCGAGATACCCGGCGGGACGCCGCCGGGCGGCAGCCTGGACGTCGACTTCCGGATCAACCTGGATGGGCTGGACGCGCTCGATGCCGACTTCATATCGCAGACCGTCACGTTCGTCGTCAACTGCTCCTAGCCGGGGCCGCCTCCCGCGCCCCGCCGGCCGCGGGGCGGCAGCCCGGCGCGGATCGCCGGCCCTTGCGCTGCTTTATTACTCGGCGCCGCCGCCCCCCGGCATGGCTTCGCGCGGGCACGGGAGATCGGCGCCGCGGCGCCGCGCGCCCCTGCTGCTCGCCGCCGTTGCCGCCGCCGCGGTCGTCGTCGCGGCGGCCGCCCTGGCCGCGGCCCTCCCGCCCCAGCACGATGCGGCCGGGCCGGATGCGGCCGCTGCCGCGTGCGGCGATGGGCAGGCGCCCGCGGATCCGGCGTGCGCCGCGGGCCCGCCCGCCGCGGCCCCCGCGGGCCCGCCCGCCGCGGCCCCCGCGGGCGGGCAGCCGGACGGCGCCGCCGGCCGGCAGGAGTTGCAGCCGCAGGAGTTCGCAACACCCCGCGCCTCGTCCGGGTACGCGGCCCTCCCCAACCCGTCCAACACGACGATCTCCGCGTCCTCCGGGCCGGTCGCGGGCGAGCCGTTCGACGTGGTCGTCGCCACGACGCTTCCCCTCACCGCGACGGTAATGCGCGGGAACGGCAGCATAGGCATGATCGAGTTCCCCGACGCATACGAGGACGAGGCAGACACCTCCGTCCACGTGCTGTTCGGCGGGGACGTTACCGTGCTGTCGTCCGATCCGGCCCTCGGCGCGCCGTTCCACGGGGAGGCCGGCGGGAACTCGTACACGGAGATCGGGGGGACCCTGCCGGTGACGCCCGGCCAAGAGTACCGGTTCGAGTTCACGGTGCTCCCGTCCGAGGCGGGAGTGACGGTGATCGACGCGGCGGGGTTCATGCGCGGGGCCGCCCGGCTTGTCCTCGACGTGGCGCCGGCCGCCGGCCGGGGCGCCGCGGGCCAGCAGCAGTCCGCGGCGGCGGATCCGCCGGAGCGCGAGGACCCGCGAGAAAAGGGGCCTCTTGCCGCCCCGAGCCTGGAGGACGAGATCAGGGCGGCCATCGAGTCGCCCCGCGCCAGCCCGCCCGTCCCGATTCCAGCCGGCGCCGGCCACGAGATCCCCGCGGGGGGCTGGAAGGCGCCCGACGATGCCGGCCCGGCCGGGCATCCGCCCGCCGCGCCGACGGAACCCTAGCACGCCGCGGGCGGCCCCGGCTCCCGCAGCCGCAGCGGCTGATGCGGAAGCCGTCGATCGCGCCGCGCGGGCGGATCCGGCGGGAGATCCGCTGCCGGCGGTCTGCGGCCATCACCAACCGAGTCGATCGCGCCGCGCGGGCGGATCCGGCGAGAGATCCCGCACTTCGGCCCGCGCGCGCGCCTCGCACGGATCCGCGATGCGGCTCCGGGATGCCCGCATGATGCGGGGCCGGACGCCCGCCCGCGCGCGCCGCGCCCCCGCGGGACCGATCCGGCCGTGGACGGCGCGGGGCCGGATCCGCGTACTTGGCCGCATCCGTTCGGCGGCGGGATGCCCGCCGGGGACGGCGCCTGCCGGCCGCGCGGCGGGCCCGCCGGCATCCTGCCGGACGGCGCGGCTGGAAGCGCGCGGCTCGACCGCGCGTGCAGCCGCCCGCGGCGAGCGGCGGCCCGGGCGGCGGACGCGGCATTGGACATCCACAATTCCAAACATTCATATGTTGATTCACGCGCGCCCGCGCACGACATCACGCGAACCACCCGCATCGCCGCGGCGCCCCGCGCCCATGCTGCCCGTTGCCACGGCCGCCGTAGCCGTCGCGGCGGCAGTCCTGGCGGCAGCCCTCCCGCTAGAACATGGCGAGGCGGGGGCGGCCGGCGCCGCGTGCGGCATGCTGGATCCCGCGGATCCGGCGTGCGCGGGGGGCCCGCCCCCCGCGGCCGCCCGGCCGCCGCCGGAGGGCGCGGCGCCCCGCGCGTCGTCCCGGTACGCGGATCTCCCCAACCCGTCCAACACGACGATCTCCGCGTCCTCCCCGCCGGTCGCGGGCGAGCCGCTTACCGTGGTTCTATCCACGACGCTTCCCCCGACGGCCATGGTGCTTCACGGGAACGGCACCATCGGCAAGATCGAGTTCCCCGACGCATACGAGGACGAGGCCGACACCTCCGTCCACGTGCTGTTCGGCGGGGACGTTACCGTGCTGTCGTCCGATCCGGCCCTCGGCGCGCCGTCGTACGGGGAGGCCGGCGGGAACTCGTACACGGAGATCGGGGGGACGCTGGCTGCTACTCCCGGCCTGGAGTACCGGTTGGAGTTCTCCGTCGTCCCGTCAGAGGAGGGCGTCACCGTGATCGACGCGGCGGGGTTCATGCGCGGGGCCGCACGGCTGGTCCTGGACGTGGCGCCGGCGGCCGGCCGCGACGCCGCGGGGCAGATACAGTCCGCCGCGGCGCCGGAACGGGCGGGCCCGCGGGGGGAGGTGCCTCCCGGCGCCCCGGGCCCGGAGGACGCGATGATGGCCGCCGTCGAGGCCCTCCGCGCGGGCGGCCCGGGCAAGGAGGGCGCGATAATGGCCGCCGTCGAGGCCCTCCGCGCGGGCTCGCCCGCCCCCGAGATCGCGGGAGGCGGGACGGGGCTCGGAGCCGCCGCCGGCCGCGGCGCCCCGGCGCAGCCGCCGTCCCCCGCGGCGCCGGATCCGCCGGGCCCGGGCGCCCTGCCGAGGGAAAGGCCGCCAGGCGGCCCCGGCCCGGAGGGTGCCGTGATGGCGGCCGTCGAGGCGTCCCGCGCCAGCGCGCCCGTCCCGGCGCCCGCCGCTCCCGGGATCCTTGCGAGAAGCGGGGAGGGGCACGCCGCCGCCGCAGCCCATGCCTGGCACGGGCGCCCCGCGCCGCCGGAGCCCGAGCCCGCCGCGGGCGGCCCGGGCTCCCGCGGCCACGGCGGACGCAGCGGCGCGGCGGCCGCGGATGCCGGGGATCTCGTGCTGTACGGGATGGTCTGGTCGGATCTCCCGTACTCGGACGCTGCGGGGCCCGCGCACGGCCTGCGCGTGTGCGCCACCGACTGGAACGTGGAGGACGGCGGCGAGACGCTGATGGCGTACGAGGACGGGGCGCCCGCCTGCACGTTCACTAACGAGCACGGCCTGTACGCGCTGGGGCCCTTGGACGGCGCCGATCCGGACGGGGACGGGACGGGGCCGGATCCGACCATCCGGGTGCTCTCGTACGGCGACGGCGTGCGCGTCTGGAACAGCCTGGACTTTCTGTACTCCGAGGGCGCCCCGTACTACCTGGAGGATCGCGGAGCCGGACACGTGTGGCTCGACATGCGCGTGGAGACGGGCGCGATGAACGGGGCGGCGCGCATAGTGGACGCAGTGTCGGACGCGAGGGCCTTCATCAGGGGGGAGGTCGGCGCGGAGATCCCGCCGGTCGACGTGCACTGGCAGTACGGCGAGAGCGTCGCCGAGGCCTGGGGGCTCGACGGCGACGCGTTCTACATATCGGGCCTCTCCTGGATATTCCTCGACGGGCGGGAGTCGAGGGCGTCGCACGACATGTCGGAGAGCAGGTACGTCATACTGCACGAGTACGCCCACCACGCGCACAACCACCTCGGGGGTGCATCCGAGGGATGCAGGCACTACCTCACCCAGAAACTGTCCCCGGGATGCGCGTTCGGCGAGGGCTTTGCGGACTTTTTCCCGCACGCGGTGGACGGCTCCCCGTTCCTGCGCGAGCTCAGGCACACCTTCATCGACATGGAAAGCGAGCTGATCGTGAACGACAACGGCGTCATCCCCCTGTTCGACTACGACGACTCCCTCGACAGGCAGACGGAGATACAGGTGGCGGGGGCCCTCTGGGACGTGTACGACGGGCCGGCGGACGAGGTGCACGACCGCAAGAGGGCGTGGGACGAAGAGGAACTGGTCTGGGAAGGGGGCATCCTGGACGACCTCCACATGGGAGCCGACGAGATCATCCGCATCATCCAGGACGGCCCGCAGAGCGCCGAGCAGTTCTACGCGCGGTGGGAAAGGCAGGAGGGGATCGGGAGCATGGCCAACATCATGGACCTGCACCGGATGCCGTTCAGCCCGGGGGATCTCCCGGCGGTTGCCCCGGTCCCCGGCGCAACCGTCAGCCATACGGGGGAAGCCGAGGTGCCGGTGTCGGCCTACTCGCCCGGGGGCGCCGCGACGGCGCTAAGCGTGCGCCAGGGGTTCGAGCGCGAGCACGACTGGCTCCACGACGGAGCCGCCGTGGACGACGACGGGGACGGCACGGGGACGCTGATCCTGAACCCGGCCAGGGCCGACGTGGGGGAAAACATCGTCGCGGTGCGCGCCAACTCCTCGGGGAAGATCGAGCTGGCCCGCGTCGACGTCACGGTGACGGAACCCCCGAAATGGGCCCCCGTCCAGCTGCGCGCCACGTTCGACAGGGGCTTCGCGGACTGGACGCGCGAGCCCGGCTCCGGCCCCTACTACTTCGACGAGTGGGGGATCATAACGCCCGATTCCTACGACCCATTCCTTGTCCTGTTCGAGGCGGGGGAAGAGCGCAGCGTGTTCCTGGATCGCGGCATCGACATGACCGCGTACTCGTCGGCCAGCCTCGGGCTGCTCCTTTACCTGCCGTCCATGTATGAGGGCTCGTACCTGAGGGCCTACGCGTGGGACGACGAGCACGACTGGCACCTGATCAAGGAATGGAGCGCGGCCGGGGAGGAGCCCGAATTCCGGGCGGAGACGATCCCGCTGCCGGCCGGACTGATGGGCGTGGAGAACCTCCGCATCGAGTTCGCGGCGAAGGACTTCTTTTACCCGTTCGTGATCATCGACGACGTGACCCTCACCGGCACGCCCGCCGGCCCCGCGATCGAGGCCCCCGGCCACGTAAGGGCGGAGGCGGCGTCGCCGGGCGGCGCCTCGGCGGACCTCGGCGCTCCGGCGACGTACCCCGCGGCGGGGCTGGCCGTGACCCGCGAGCCGCAGTGGCGGTCGTTCCCGCCGGGGACCACCGAGGTGACGTGGACCGCCACCGACACGGCGACCGGCAAGTCGGACAGCGACACGCAGCTGGTGGCCGTCCTCGACACGACGCCGCCCTCGGTGGCGCCGCCGGCGGGCTACACGGTGCGCGCTGCCGGCGCGGATGTCCTCTTGTCGTCAAGCGACTACTGCGCGGCCTCCGCCGAGGACGCGGTCTCGGGCGTCCTCCTGCTGAGCGACGCCCCCCAGTACTTCCCCGTCGGGGACACCACCGCGGTATCGTGGCTGGCCATGGACTACTCGGGCAACCCCGGAACCGCCGAGCAGGGCGTGACCGTGGTGCGGTCGGACGACCCGCACGTCCCCGTGTCGGCCGTGCGGGCGTGGGCCGACCACGGCGCGACGCGGGAGCCGGGCTCCGCGGTGGAAGTGCACGTGGAGTTTTCGCACCCGGTGGCGCTGACGGCCGCCATGTCCGGGGAAGCGCCGGGCTCCCTCCTGCCGTCCCTCGAGATGGAGGGAGGCGGGAGCGCCGCGTACGCGTCGGGGAACGGGACGGACCGCCTCACATTCTCGTACGCGGTGCAGCCGGGCGAGGCGGCCCCCGACTATGCCGGCCCGCACGCGCTGGGCGAACCGTGCACGGTGCGGAGCGCGGCCGACAACCGGGGGGCCTACCTGGAGCTGCCCGACCCGGGGCCGCCCGGCCTTCCGGGGCCGCCCGGCCTTCCGGGGCCGCCCGACCCGGGGCCGCCCGGCCTTCCGGGCATCCCGCACGTGGTGGATGTCTCCGTCGCCGACGCGGGCGTGTACGGGGAGGGCCAGACCGTGGGAATACTGGTCGGCTTTTCGGAGCCGGTCCTGGTGGAAGGCTCGCCGGAACTGCTGCTGGAAGCCGGCGCGCCGGGGGCCGCCGCGGCGTACGCGGGCGGCTCCGGCACGCCCTCGCTCGTGTTCGGGTACGTGGTGCAGCCGGGCGATTCGGCCGCCGACCTTGACTATTCCGGGACGGGGGCGCTCGCGCTCAACGGCGGCTCGGTATCCTCCCTGAACGGGACGGCCGCCGACCTGGCCCTGCCGGATCCGGGCGCCGAGCCGGGCCTCCTGGCCGGGCCGGGCGGGATCGTGGTGGGCGACAAGCCGCAGGTGCCCGTGGGCGTGTTTTCTGGCGGCCCCGGCGACCCGTCGGCCGAGGCGGCGCGGCTGGGGGCCTCCGCTTTCAACGGCCTGTCCGTGGAGCGGGGGTACCCGTTCTTCGTCCGCGTGTCGGAATACGCAACTCCGGCCGGCGCGGGCGCGGCGGCGGCGCTGCGGGACGCGCACGACGGCGGGGACGGCCCGTCCTTGTACGTGGGCCCCGCCTCGGACAGCGCGCTGCACGGCATGGCGGGGTACGCGGCCGCCAGCGGGATAACCCTCGTCTCGCACTCGTCCGCGGCGCGCTCGCTGGCCGTGGAAGGGGACGGCATATACAGGCTGGAGCCGGGAGCGGCGCATCTGGCCAGGGCCCTCGCCCACGCGGTGGCGCGGGGCGGGTTCGATGCGGTCGTGCCGGTGGTGCAGGCCGACCTGCACGGCTCCGGCGTCGCCGGCAGCCCGGGGTCCGCGCACGTGCTGGCTCCCGATGCGGGGCCCGCAGCCGGCAGCCCCGGCATCCCCGCGTTCGCGCACGGCCTGCTGGGGCCGCTGGCATCCGGCTTGGAGCCGCTCGGCATACCCGTAGGGCAGCCCGTCGAGTTCTCCGGAACGCCCGGATCCGCCGCCGCGGGATCGATAGAGGCCGCCGTGCTGGCTGCCGGCGGGGGCGGGACCGCCAGGAACGTGGCCGTCGTGTACGTCGGCTCGGACTCGGCGCTCGCGGCCATCGCCGGGAGCACGGGCGCGGGCAGCCCCGTGCGGGAAAGGTCGGCGTGGTTCGCGGCCGGCGGCGCGGGAGCGGGGGCGGGCGGCGGGGTTGCCGCGTCCCCCCTCCTGCTGTCGGATGCGGCGGCGCTGAAATTGGCGAGGGACACGCGGCTGACCGCGGTGCAGTTCGCCGTGGAGCGGAACGGCATGACCGACGGCATAGACGGCGCCGTCGCCGCGGCCGCGGCCACGGCATCCACGCCCGCCTACGCCGCGTACGAGGCCGCGCGCATACTCGGCGGGGCCCTGGCGCTGGCCGGGGGCGATCCGTCGGAGGCGGGCGGCCACGTCGCAAGGGCGGCCGACCTGGACGGCGGCCCGCTCGGCCGCGTGATCCTGGACGGCTCGGGGGACCTGCGGCTGCCCATAACGTACGGCGCGTGGTCGGTCTCCGATACGACGGCGGCGTGGGAGCGGGCCCCCGCGCTGCTCCGGGGCGTGGACACGTGCGACATGGCCCTGGAAAAGCCGTCGCTCGCCCTGCCCGCCCTGGTCCCGGGGCGGACGAGCGGGTCGGCGCGGCAGACCGTAACCAACACGGGAACCGTCCCGATGCCCGAGGTGTCGATCGCGGCAGGGGACTGGGCGCTGCACGGGGCCGACGGCTCCGGGTCGGGGGCCACGCTGCCGTTCTCGCTCACCGAGATATCTATAGACTCGGCGGCGTTCGACCCGCTGGCGGCGGGGACGTCCATACCTGCCGGGACGCCGGCCGGCGACAGCGTGAGCGTCGACTTCCGGCTGAACCTCGCCGAGGTGCCCGCGCTCGACGCCGCGTACATCGCGCAGACGGTCACGTACGGGATGGACTGCTAGGCGCATCCGGGGTGGACGCCGCGGCCCTTTCCCCGATGCCAGTCTTCTCCGGGCGTGCCTCCTGCAGACGGGCCTCAGTGCAAGGCAGGCTGGCCGCGGGCGCTCTGAAACGTCGCACGATCCTTGCCGTACGTGAATGTTACGTCGACGCCTGCCGCGATTCCCCTGATGATTTTTTCCGTGTTCCGATCGGCCCGGTCAACGTCGATCATCACGCCCAGCGTGCCGGTGGCATGATCAATCCCCATTTCCAGCACGGGCATGCCGCTGAGCATGAGAATCATCATGGCCGCGTTCATTTTCGCCTCGTCGGCCTCGGAGATCTCCACGACCTCCATCGGCGGGGACAGCGCGTCAAGCCGCTCCATTAAGCGGCGCGCGGCCTCTTCGTTCTGTTCTACGGCGTCCCGCGCGTCCCCGCTGCCGTCCGCCGGCGATTCGCGCAGTTGGATGTTTTGCGTCCTCAGCCGTTCCACGGCTTCCAGGGTCTCGTAGATCTGCCGCTCCGTCTCGGGATCCACGGGATCTTCGCCTGCCATGGCCGGATCCCAGTCCGAACCAATCAGCCCCGACGCCCGCTGCATGTGCGGTGGCTCCGACGGGACCAGCAGCATGAGCGCCGCCGTGGCAACCAGACACGTGGCCACCAGGCCCACCACCGCGGCATTCGCGTCCCCCGCAACCATTCCAAGATCATGCGCGGCGCAACTATATGAGCTGTCCGCGTCGGCGGCCTTTTTCAGGTTCGGGCGTTTCCGGATCCGGGACCGGGAAGCATCGCGGGCTTCCGGATCCGGGACCGGGAAGCATCCCCCGCGCTTGCGGATCGCTGGCCGCGTGCGGGCGAGCGCGCGCCGCGCGCGCGGGGCCCGGCATCTGTGGCGCAACCGCCCGGTCCGCGATGCGCGGCGCCCTCCCGCCCCGCGGCTTTTTGCGTACTCCCCGCCGATCGCCCCGCGGCCCCCCGCGATCGGCGCCCTCCGGGGGGTCCCGCCCGCCCGGGCCGGCATCGGCCGGAGGAGCACCCGCCGCGATGCCCGGCGCCGCAGACTCGCGCCCAAACAAAAACCGCGCCCGACGGCAGCGCGCCATCCCCCGATCCCGCGCCCGGATCGCGACGGACGCGAGTCCGCGCCGGCGCCGCGGCCCTACGAATAATAATCCCGGCCGCCCCGCCGCGCCGTTGGCCGGAAGCGCGTGGCGGGGGGGCAGGTCGGCCGGGCTGTACCGGCGCGCCCGCAGGCGCATCCCCCGCGGGGTGAACAGCCCCGTGCGTTACTACGGGCCCCACCCGCTGTTCGTGGGCCGCGCCGAGGGGCCGCACGTCTGGGACGCGGACGGGCGCAGGTACGTCGACCTGTGCTGCGGGTACGGGGCGGTCGTGCTGGGGCACGCGCGCCGCGAGATCGTGGGCGCGGCGGCCCGCGCGGCGGCCCGCGGCCCGCTGTTCTGCGCCCCCACGGAGGCCGAGGTGGAGCTCTCCGAGGAGATCTCGTCGCTGTACCCGTCGGCCGAGAGGGTGAGGCTCGTCAACACGGGCGGGGAGGCCACCATGGCCGCCGTGCGGCTGGCCCGCGGGTTCACGGGGAAGGACAAGGTGATCAAGTTCGACGGCTGCTACCACGGCGCGCACGACTCCATGCTGGCGGCGGCCGGCTCGGGATCCGCCGATGCCGCGCCCTCGTCGGCCGGCGTGCCGGCGGGGGCGGCCAGGGACACGGTCGTGGTGCCGTTCAACGATATGGTGGCCCTGGAGGGGGCCGTCGGGAGATGCGGCGGGGATCTCGCGGGGGTGATAATGGAGCCCGTGATGGGCAACATGGGGGTCATACCCCCCGAAAGGGGGTTCCTGCGTGCCGTCCGCCGCATCACGCGGGCCGCCGGCGTCCCGCTGGTGTTCGACGAGACGATAACGGGGTTCCGCCTGTCCGAAGGGGGCGCGCAAAAGGCGTACGGGGTGAGGCCGGACGTCACCACGCTGGGAAAGGCGCTGGGGGGCGGCTTCCCGATAGCGGCGGTCTGCGGCAGGGCCGACATCATGGAGTCGCTCGCGCCGGCCGGCCCCGTGTACCAGGCGAGCACCTTCGCGGGCAACCCCGTGTCCGTGGCCGCCGCCCTGGCCTCCGTCCGCGTAATACGCAGGAGGGCCGGCCGCATGTACCCGGAACTGCGCAGGAAGGCCGCCGCCCTGGCCTCGGCCGCCTCGGACGCGGCCGCCGCCGCCGGCCTGCCGCACGCGGTGAACGCCGCAGCCTCGATGTTCCAGGTCTTCTTCGCGGACGGGCCGGTCAGGGACGCGGCGGGGGCGCGCGGGTCGGACAGGGCGGCGTTCGCCCGCATGTTCGGGGCGCTCCTGTCCGGCGGCATATACGCGGCGCCGTCGGGGTCCGAGGCGGCCATGATCACGGCGGCCCACGGCGAGGCGGAGCTGCGCAGGGCCGCCGAGGCGTACCACCCCGCCATGCGGGAGGCGGCGCGCGGCCGGTGAGCGGCCGCACGTACCGCGTGGGGGCGAGGGGCAGCCCGCTGTCCCTGGCGCAGGCCGGGGAGGTGGCCGCGATGGTGGAGGGGGCCGATCCGGGATCCACGTGCGAGGCGGTGGCGATACGCACCAGCGGGGATGCCTCGCAGGGCTCGGCGGAGCCGCTGTTCGCCACGGAGCGCCGCGGCGTGTTCGAGAGGGAGATAGACGAGGCCGTGGCGGGGGGGCGGGTCGACTTTGCCGTCCACAGCCTCAAGGACGTGCCCGCCGGAATCCCGGGCGGGCTGGCCATCGCGTGCGTGCCCCCCAGGGCGGCGCCCAACGACGCGCTGGTCGCGCGCCGCGGCAGCGGCGGCGGCCTGGGCTCGGTGCCGCGCGGCGGCACCGTAGGGACCAGCAGCCTGCGGCGGGCCGCGCAGGTGCGGCGGCTGAGGCCCGACCTCGCGGTGAGGCCCGTGCGCGGCAACGTGGGGACCCGCCTGCGGAAGATGCGCGGGGGGGAGTGCGACGCCTTGGTGCTGGCCCAGGCCGGCCTGGACAGGCTGGGCGTTGCGGAATACGAGCCGCTCCCGCTCGGCGAGTTCGTGCCCTCCCCGGGC
Source organism: uncultured Candidatus Cenarchaeum sp. (assembly GCA_958295735.1). Taxonomy (GTDB): domain Archaea; phylum Thermoproteota; class Nitrososphaeria; order Nitrososphaerales; family Nitrosopumilaceae; genus Cenarchaeum. Next base: position 535,294 of record OY282369.1, on the reverse strand, counting down.
CAGGGGGCGCTGGCCGTGGTGGCCCGCATGGACGACCGCCCCGTCGTGAGGATGCTGGCGGGCCTGGAGCACCGGCCCTCGCGGTGCGGGGCCGACGCCGAGCGCGCCCTCTCGGCCGCGGTGGGATCCGGGTGCCGGTTCCCCGTGGGCGCGCACGCGGAGGCGGGCGCGGGCGGCTCCCTGTCGATAACGGCGGCGGCCCTCTCGGCCGACGGGCGCACCGAGGTGCGCGCCGTGAGGGAGGGGCCCGCCTCGCGATGCGCCGAGCTCGGGCGCCTCGCGGGGGAGGACCTGAGAAGGGGCGGCGCCGACGCGCTGGCCGCGGGATGGCGGGAACTCGTGCGGGAGTGGAACCGGCGGTGAGCGGGGCGGAGGAGGCCGGGGCGCTGCCGCGCGGCAAGAAGCGCGTGAAGGTGTACCTGGTGGGCGCCGGCCCGGGCGATCCGGCCCTGCTTACCGTGAGGGCGGCCGAGCTCATCCGCATGGCGGACGTCGTCCTGTACGACCGCCTGGTAGGCAGGGGCGTGATGGCGCTGGTCCCAGAAGGAACGGAGAGGGTCTACGTGGGAAGGGCGGTGGGGGGCGCGGCCGACCACCAGGACGGGACGAACGCCGCCATGCTGGAGCGGGCGCGCCGCGGGGGCGTCGTGGTGCGGCTCAAGGGCGGCGATCCGACGATATTCGGCAGGGGCGGAGAGGAGGCGCAGTTCCTGGCCCGCAACGGGGTGGACTGCGAGATCATACCCGGCATAACATCGGGGATCGGCTCGGCGGCGAGCGTGGGCATACCGCTCACGCACAGGGGCGTCTCCTCGTCGGTGGCGTTCGTGGCCGGCCACGAGGACCCGCAGAAGGGCGGCGAGCGGGTGCAGTGGAGGTGGCTGGCCCGCTCCGTGGACACCATAGTGGTGATGATGGGGCTGTCCCGGATAGGCCTCATATGCGGGGAGCTCGAGGCCGGCGGGATGCCCGGCAGCACCCCTGTGGCCGTCATACAGGACGGGACCACTCCCAGGCAGCGCTCCGTGCGGGGCACGCTATCTGACATAGCCGGGGCGGTGGCCCGCGAAGGAATACGCCCGCCGGCCAACATCATAATCGGCGGCGTGGCCGCGCTCCCCGCCACGGAGCAGGGGGGGAGCGGAAAGTGAGCGAAGCCGCGCTGCGCGGCAGGACTATAGCCATCACCCGATCGGGGGACGACGCGGCCGAGTTCGTCCGGCTGGCCTCGCGGGGCGGCGCCGCGCCGCTGCCGCTGCCCACCATAGAGCTCGTCGCCCGGGACGGCGACCCGGGCGCGATGGCCGCCCGCTTCCTCGACCGCGTGAAAAAGGACGATCCGGACTATACCGTATTCATGAGCTCGAAAGCGGCCGCCCTGCTGCTCGGCGCCGGAAAAGAGGGCGGCGAGCTGTGGCGGGCCGTGGCCAACACTGCGGTGGTGGCGGTGGGCCCCAAGACCAGGGCGGCCCTGGAGGGGCGCGGCATACGGGTGGCGCACTCGCCGGAAAAGAGGTACTCCTCCGTGGGGGTGGGCGAGCTGTTCACGATGCTGCACGCGGCGGGAAAGAAGGCCGTCATACCGCGCAGCGGCGCCTCCACGCCCTTCCTGAGGCAGCTGCTCGAAAAGATAGGGCTGGAGGTGAGCGAGATCCACCTGTACGACGTGCGCGCCTCCTCGGCGGGGGCGGGGCAGTGGGGCCGCTTCGCCGGCCTGCTGCGGGAAGGCGGGGTGGACGCCGTCATATTCACGAGCGCCTCCTCGGCGCGGGCCTTTTTCGAGATAATGGGGCGCGGCCGCGGGCGCGGGGAGGTGCTGTCCATGCTGGGGGGTACCCTCCCGGTGGCCATCGGCCCGTTCACCGCCGCCGAGCTGGAGGGGCTGGGGGCGGAGGGCGTGGTGTCGGCGGGGGTGCATACCGTGCCGGGCGCGCTGGACGCCGCGGGGGCCGCCCTGGCCGGCAGCGCCAGCTAGCCGGTGGTGACGACGGTGCGGGAGGCCGGCGCGCCGCCGCGGGGGCCGCCCTGGCCGGCAGCGTTAGCTAGCCCTTATTTTCCTTATGCATTTATAGCGGCATCGCGGACGCTAGGTCGGGATGGCCACCGAGAACCTCGACATGGACTACTCGAAGTACGACTTCAAGGACTCCACCGAGCTGTACGTCCACCTGAGCAAGAAGGGCCTCTCCAAGGAGGTCGTGGAGAGCATCAGCCGCATGAAGGGCGAGCCGCAGTGGATGCTCGACTTTAGGCTCCGCTCCTACGAGACGTTCATGAAGAAGCCCATGCCCACGTGGGGGGCCGACCTCAGCACGATAGACTTCCAGAACATATACTACTACGCAAAGGCCTCGGAGAAGACCGAGAAGAGCTGGGACGACGTCCCCGACGACGTGAAGAGGACGTTCGACAAGCTCGGGATCCCCGAGGCCGAGAAGAAGTTCCTGGCCGGCGTGGGGGCCCAGTACGAGTCCGAGGTCGTCTACCACAACCTCAGGGAGGACCTCGCCAAGCAGGGCGTCCTGTTCCTGGACACCGACTCGGCCCTGAAGGAGCAGCCCGAGCTGTTCAGGAAGTACTTCGGCAAGGTGATCCCGCCGGAAGACAACAAGTTCGCCGCGCTGAACAGCGCGGTCTGGAGCGGCGGCTCGTTCATCTACGTGCCGCCGGGCGTCGAGGTCGACATGCCGCTGCAGGCCTACTTCAGGATCAACGCCGAGAACATCGGCCAGTTCGAGAGGACGCTCATAGTGGTGGACGAGGGCGCCAAAGTGCACTACATCGAGGGTTGCACGGCCCCCGTGTACTCTTCCGAGTCGCTCCATTCCGCCGTGGTCGAGCTGGTGGCCCACAAGGACGCGAGGCTGCGCTATACCACGATCCAGAACTGGAGCAACGACGTGTACAACCTGGTCACCAAGCGCGCGTACGCGTACGACGGCGCCACCGTCGAATGGATAGACGGCAACATCGGCAGCCGCATAACCATGAAGTACCCGGGCGTGTACCTGCTCGGGGAAAAGGCGTACGGCGAGACCCTTTCCATAGCCTTCGCCGGCAAGGGGCAGCACCAGGACACGGGGGCCAAGATGGTCCACCTCGCGCCCAACACCACCTCGAAGATCACCTCGAAGTCGGTGAGCCGGCTGGACGGCCGCTCCACGTACAGGGGGCTCCTCAACGTGGCGAAGGGCGCCACCGGCGTAAAGTCGACCGTCCGGTGCGACGCGCTGCTCCTGGACGACACGTCAAAGACGGACACCTACCCGTACATGGAGATAAACCAGGAGGACGCGACCATCACCCACGAGGCCACCGTCGGCAAGATAGGCGACGAGCAGATATTCTACCTGATGACCCGCGGGTTCAGCGAGGAGGACGCGCTGAGCCTCATCGTCAACGGCTTCATGGAGCCGTTCACCAAGGAGCTCCCCATGGAGTACGCGGTGGAGCTCAACCGGCTCATAAAGCTCGAGATGGACGACTCGGTCGGCTGACCGGGCCGGGCTGTCGGGGGCGCGCACCATGTCGGGACGCCAGCGGGCGACGGCGCTCTCCGAACTGGGGAGGGGCGACGTGGAGCGCATATCCTCGGAGGGCGGCGAGCCGGGCTGGCTGGCCGAGTTCCGGCTGCGCTCCGCTGAGGCCTACGCCGAGCTGCCCATCGAGACCTCCCCGCTGTACGGCAAGTACACGGACGCCGCCAGGATGGATCCGGGCAGGGTGATGCTGCGCGGGGGCGAGGACGACGCCTCGCGCGTCCCCCGCTTCCTCGAGAGGCGGCTGGGCGAGCTGGAGGGCGAGACGTGCATAATACAGATAGGCTCCGGCATACACCGCGTCGGCTCCGACGGCGCCCCCGGGCTGGCCCTCTCGTCCATAGGGGACGCGCTCAGGGACTCGCCCGACATGGCCAGGGAGGCCCTGGAAGCGGCCGACCCGAGGGAGGACAGGTTCACGGCGCTGAACAACGCCGCGTTCCGTTCCGGCGTGTTCCTGGGGATACCGGACGGTGCAACGCTGGAGAAGCCCGTCCACATACTGACGTGCCTGCCGGAGGACGGCTCGTCCGTGGTCTCGCGCAACGTCATACACGCGGGCCGCGGCAGCCGCGCCACAGTAGTGCAGGAGCTGTACTCGCCCGAGCCGGCCGCGGGGCCCGGGGGGGAGGGGCCGCAGCAGGCCTACCTGGAAATGCTCAACGCGACGGTCTCGGACGGGGCGCATCTGGACGTCACCACGCTGCAGATGATGGGCAGCGCGTCGGTCAACTTTTCGACCAGGCGCACGGCCGTCTCGCGGGACGCCGGCGTGAACTGGTACCTGGGCCTGTTCGGTTCGGCGCTGTCCAGGTACCGCGTGGACTACCGCCTGTCCGGCCCCGGGGCCTCGGCCTCCGACTCGGAGGTGGCCTTCGGCAGCGGCGGCCAGTCGTTCGACATACAGTCCAGGCTGCTCCACGATGCGCCCCACACGGAAGGGCGCGTGACCCAGAAGTCCATACTGCGCGACAGCTCGCGGTCCGTCTTCAAGGGGATGATCCGCATAGGCGAGTCCGCCACCAAGTCCAACTCCTACCTGTCCGGCCGCTCGATACTGCTGGATCCGGGCGCAAAGTCCGACGCCATACCCGGCCTGGAGATCCTCACCAACGACGTGAAGGCGACCCATTCCGCATCGGTCGCCCAGATAGACGAGGAGCAGATCTTCTACCTCCAGTCCAGGTGCCTGGCGCGGAGGGAGGCGGAAAGGACCATAGTGGAGGGCTTCCTGGAGCCGCTCTCCCGCCGCATGTCGTACCAGGTCAGGGCGTGGATAGCCTACCTCGTGGAGTCCAAGTGGGAGGGGCGCGAGCTGTCCATAAACACGGACGAGGAGCTGCGCCGGTTCGTCGAGGTGGAGGAGACGCGCTACAACGAGGATGCCGAGATCGAGCAGCACTACAAGTACAGGTGATGCGGGGACGGGCGGCAGGTGGGTGCGGCTGTGCGGGGAAGGCAGCATAGGCGAGGGGCGGATGGAGGCGTTCGACGTGGAGGGCGGCCGCCGCATACTCGTGTGCGCGTACGGCGGGAAGCTCTTCGCGGCCGATGCCGCGTGCACGCACGAGGACGCCGACCTCTCCAACGGGTTCCTCGGGCCGGGGGGCGTCCGCTGCCCGCTCCACCTCTCCGAGTTCGACCTGGAGAGCGGCGCCCCGCGCAACCCGCCGGCAAAAGAGCCGCTGCGCACTTACAATGTTAAAATAGACGGCGGCGAGATCTTCGCGGAGGTATAGGCGTTGGGCGGCGGGGGTGACGGGATCGCGGCGGCCGCGCCGCCCCCGCCCGCCCCCGCCGCTTCCGGCCTCCTCGCGCGGCAGGAGATGCGGCGCGCCGGCGGGTTCTCGGCCGAGGAGGTGCGGCGGGACTTTCCCGTGCTGGGCAGGACGGTGCGCGGCGGCAAGCCGCTCGTCTACCTGGACAACGCGTCCACCACGCAAAAGCCCTCCGCCGTGATAGACGCGGTCTCGGACTATTACAGGAACAGCAACGCCAACACGCACCGCGCCGTGTACGCCCTCGCCGAGGAGTCCACGGAGGCGTACGAGTCGGCCAGGGAAAGGATAGCCCGCTTCGTCAACGCGCCGCGCCGCGAGGAGATCGTGTTCGTGCGGGGGACCACCGAGGCGATCAACCTGGTGGCGCACTCGTGGGGCCGCGCGAACGTGGGAAAGGGCGACGTCATAGTGACCACGGAATACGAGCACCACAGCAACATAGTCCCGTGGCAGCTCCTGGCCGAGGAGAAGGGGGCGCGCCTGGAATACGTGGACGTGGACGCGGGCAGCGGCGAGCTCGATCTGGGGCAGCTGGAGCGCTACCTGGCAGGCGGCGGAGTGAAGCTCGTGGCGTTCAGCCTCGTCTCCAACGTGCTGGGCACCATAACCGATGCCGCCCGCATCGTGCGCGCGTGCGGGGAGGCGGGGGCCGCCACCCTGGTCGACGGCGCGCAGGCCGTCCCCCACATGCGGGTGGACGTGCGGGCGCTGGGGTGCGACTTTTTCGCCTTTTCGGGCCACAAGATGCTCGGCCCGACGGGCGTGGGGGTCCTGTGGGCCAAGAAGGAGGCGCTGGAGTCGATGGCGCCGTTCCACGGGGGCGGCGACATGATCCGCGAGGTCCGCAAGTCGGGCTCGACGTGGAACGACCTGCCGTACAAGTTCGAGGCCGGCACGCCGAGCATCGCGGACGTGGTGGGGCTGGGGGCCGCGGTCGACTACCTGGAGGGCCTGGGCATGGACAACGTCAGGCGGCACGAGGAGGAGCTCACGCGGTACGCGCTGGAAAAGATCTCGGCGGTGAGGGGGATCGCCGTGTACGGCCCGCGCGACGCCTCGAGGACCGGCGGCGTAATATCGTTCAACTTCGCCGACGTCCACCCGCACGACGTGGCGCAGATCGTCGACGGCGAGGGGGTGGCCATACGATCGGGCCACCACTGCGCGCAGATCCTGATGGAGAGGCTGGACGTGGCCGCGACGAACAGGGCCAGCTTTTACGTGTACAACACGCGGGGGGACGTGGACGCGCTGGTCCGCGCGCTGGACAGGGTGGCGGAGCTGTTCAAGCTTGAGTAGCGGCAACGCCGGCATATACCACGAGATGATAGTCGACTATTCGCGGAACCCGCTCAACTACGGGAAGATGGACAGCCCCGACGCCACGCACCACGACTCCAACCCCCTGTGCGGCGACAGCATCGAGGTGCACCTGAGGCTCGACGGGGAGCGGATATCCGACATAAAGTTCGACGGCAAGGGATGCGCCATCTGCATGGCGTGCTCGTCCGTGCTGACCGAGGCGGCCAAGGGCAAGACCGTCCACGAGGCCAGGCTGATAGGCAAGGACGACGTGCTCGCCGAGCTGGGCCTCGAGAACCTGCAGGCCGTGCGGATAAAGTGCGCCCTGCTCTCGCTCAAGGTCCTGAAATACGCCCTGTACTCGCACCTGGCCAAGTGCGGCGGGGACGGGGACGCGGACGGCCTGAAGGAAGAGGCCGCCGGCCTGTACTGACCGCGATATCCCGCCCGCCCCGCGGCGCCGCCGCATCCCGCCCGCGCCGGAAGCCGAAAACGCGCCCTCCCCCGCCCGCCCCGCGGGCCCCCGCCCGGTCACGCGCCGGGAAAGCTCGCCTCGTAGTCCCTCTCGCCGGCTTCCCTGCCCTGGGCGTCTACCTCGTCCTCGGAGTCGCCCGCCTGGGAGACGGCCTCTATCCTGCGCGTGTCCTTGGTGAGCCAGTACACCTTGGCCAGCCCCAGTATCTCCAGGTCCAGGAGGGTCTTGTTCAGCCTGTCCTCGGGCAGCACCATGCCGTCCTTGGCCATGGCCTTGGCCAGCTCCACGTCGGTGAGCGATCCGGCCTCGACGATCTTCTCGTGTATGGCATTCCTGGGGGGCAGCGGGGACACGCGCTCACCCGTAGAACCGGCTATCTAAAGACTTTGGCACCGCGCCCATCCCGTCCCTCGCGGCGTCGTACCACCGCCTCGCCTCCTCGGTCACCGACGGGCGGATCCTGCCCAACGCGGCCTCAAAGTCCGCCGCGCCCACCTTCTCGTCGTCGCGCCGCATGGCGCATATGGCCGCCTCCCTGCACAGGGCCGACAGGTCGGCCCCCGTGAAGCCGCCCGTGCGGGCCGCCACCTCCCCGAGGCGGACGTCGTCGGCCAGCGGCATCCCGGCCGCGAGTATTCCCGCTATCTCCAGCCTGCCTGCCTCGTCCGGCGGGCCGGCGTACACCGCGAGGTCGAGCCTGCCCGCCCGGAGCAGCGACCCGTCCAGCAGGTCGGGCCTGCTGGTCACGCCCACCACGCAGACGCTGGACGGGGCCGAGTCGTCCATCTCGGTGAGCAGCTGGCCGAGCACGGCCCCGCCGCCGGACCCGCCGCCGGGGCCCCCCGCCTCCCTGGGCCCGGCCAGCGAGTCCAGCTCGTCGAACACGACCACGCACGGCGACGCCGCCTTTGCCTTCCTGAACACCTCCCTGACGGCCTTTTCGGACTCGCCCACCCACTTGGAGAGTATCTCGTGCCCCCTGACCAGCATCACGCTGGCCCCGCTCTCGCTGGCCAGGGCCCTCGCCAGCAGCGACTTGCCGCAGCCCGGCGGCCCGTATATGAGGGCGCCCCGCGGGGCCCTGACGCCCATGCGGGCGAACCGCGACGGGTCGCGCACGGCCGCCATGAGGCTGTCCCTGAGGGCCTCCTTGGCCCCGTCCAGCCCGCCCACGCCGGACCACCACACCTTGGGGCGCTCCACGTAGAACTCGCGCATCGCGGTCGGGACTACCTCGTGCATCGCCTCGCGGAAGTCGCCGAGCCTCACCTCCATCGACCGCAGGACGCCCGCCGGGATCCTGTCGGTCTCCAGGTCGATCTCCGGCAGGTAGCGCCGCACCGCCTTCATGGCGGCCTCCCTGCACAGCGACTTGATGTCCGCCCCCGTGTAGCCGTGCAGCTCGGCGGCCAGCCCCGCCAGGTCGGCATCCCCGGCCACGGGCATCCCGCGGGTGTGTATCTGGAGCACCTCCAGCCTGCCGTCCTCGTTGGGCACGGAGATCTCCACCTCCCTGTCGAACCTGCCGGGCCTGCGCAGCGCCGGATCGACGCTGCCAGGCCTGTTCGTCGCGCCGAGCACCACGACGTTGCCCCTGTCGGTGAGGCCGTCCATGAGGGAGAGCAGCTGCGCCACGACCCTCTTCTCGACGTCCCCGTGCGCCTCCTCCCTCTTGGGCGCTATGGCGTCGATCTCGTCTATGAATATTATCCCCGGGGAGTTGTCCTTCGCCTCCTTGAATATGCCGCGCAGCCTGGCCTCGGTCTCCCCGTAGTACTTGTTCATTATCTCCGGCCCGCTTATCAGGTGCATGCTCGCCCCTGACTCGCCCGCCAGCACCCTGGCGATCAGGGTCTTGCCGCAGCCCGGCGGCCCGTACAGCAGTATGCCGCTGTGCGGCTCGACGCCCAGCCTGCCGAACAGCTCGGGGTGGCGCAGGGGCAGCTCCACTATCTCCCTCATCGCCCTGATCTCGGCGCCCAGCCCGCCGACCTCCTCGTAGGTGGCCCCGCGGCCGCCCCCCGCGGCGGCCGGCCGCGCATCCTCCGGGTCCCGTATCTCCAGGCCGGTCGCCGCGACTATCTCGACCACCCCGCCGGGGACGGTGGCGCCGACGCGGAAGTCCATGGGGTCGCCGAGCACGGTCACGGAGATCTCGTCCCCCTCGGTGACCGGCACGCCCTTCAGCCTGCCCTTCACGAACTCGGCGAACTCGCCGTCGGCGGCGGCCGCCGCCCCGCCGCCCTCCCTGGACAGCAGGGCGGACCTGGCGGGCCTGGCATCGACCCTGCTGACCTCCACGGCGTCGTTCACGGCGGCCCCCGCGCTCCTCCTGGTCTGGCCGTCTATCCGTATCGTGTCCCCGCCCCTGCCGTCCTCGTCGGCCGGCCACGCCGCGGCGCAACTGGATCCCGATCGCGGCCCCACTATCAGGACGGCATCGCCGGCCGCCGCCCCGAGCCTGCCCATGGCCTCGGGGCCCACGCGGGCCCTCTTTTTCCCCACGTCCCTCCGCTTGGCCTCGGCCACCCTCATCCGGACGGGGCGGCCCCCGCCCCCGCCGCTACCGCGCGCCGAGCCCGGCACCCCCCTGCCGCCGGCGGCCCCTGCCCGCAGCGCCGCGCACGCGAGATGCCATACGACCGGCCGCTACTTCATGTCCACGGACATGCGGCTCATGTTGAGCACCTCGAACTCGCCGGCCCCCGCGCACGACCTGACGGAGCCCTCCAGCGAGTCCATCTGCCCCTCCCTGTCGTCCAGGACGAACTCGGCCCTTATGAAATGGATCCCGAACGCCAGCGGCTCCTTGCGGTGGCTCCTCATGGAGATGCCGTCCTTCAGCGAGCTGCCGACGTCCGCGGCCAGCCGGTCCAGGTCGACCTCCGGCCCCCCCGGGAGTATCTTCGCGACTATGAGCAGCTGCGCCATGGTCAGGGCCCCGCGAAACCGCACGACCCGCACTCGTACCCGCGGGCGGCCTCCCTGCAGCTCTGGCACCTCCACACGAGGTCCTCCCCGCAGCTCGGGCAGTGGAACTTTACGCACTTGTCGTTGGGCATGACCGGCCTCCTGCAGCAGCTGCACACGGGAAGCGATATCGCCGACGACGACATGTGGCGCGAACCGGCGCCGGCACGATTTATACCTTGCCGGGCGGCCCCGCGCGGCGGGGCGGGGGGGAAGCGCGCGCCGGCCCCGGCCGGACCGCCCCCCGGATCTTCCCGCCCAGGACGGCCTTGGCGGCGCCCAGCACCCCCCTGATCCCCAGCAGCTTCGCGATGGACGCGGCGTGGAAGTCAAAGTCGCCGCTCCCGGAGACCTCGCGCGCCAGGCCCGGCGCGATCGCCGCGAACAGCCCCTCGAGGGCCGCGTTGTCGAGGTTTTCCAGCGCGCGCCTGGCCGCCAGCTGCCTGCCGAACTCGGCCCCGAACCGGCCCTTCCACGCCCTCTCGTACGCCAGCAGGTCTTTCCTGTCGCCCGAGTCCAGGTACGCGGATATGGCCCTCCCGGCGAGGACGCCCCCCATCCCGCACGAGAATATCCCGCCGGCGGTGGTCGGCTTTGCCTGGCCGGCGGCGTCCCCGACGGCCACGGTGTCGCCGCGGACGGCCTCCAGGGGGCCGCCCACCCAGACGGGGGCGAAGACCTTCCGGGTCACCGAAAAGCGGCCCCTCGACTCCAGGAGGGCCTCCAGGGCCGCGCCCGCGTTTATCCCCCTGCCCGCCGCGCCGACCCTCCCCCCGCCGCGGGCGGACGGGATGACCCACGCGAAGAACCCCGGGTACTTTTCGGCATCCAGCAGCACCTCCACCCTCCCGCCCCTTATCCAGTCCGCGTGCACCTCGTACTGGGCCGCGGGGATCGCCCCGGACCCGTCCCGCCGCATCGCCGCGTGGGCTCCCCTGGCATCCACCACTATCCTGCAGCCGACCTCCTCCCTCCCCACGGTGGCCGCGCCCCCCTCCCTCCTCCTGAACGCGGCGCCCGTCCTGATCTCCGCGCCGCTCCGGGCGGCCTGGCGGGCGGCCGTCTTGTCCAGGCCGCGCCTGTCCAGCTCCAGGACGCCCTGCCTGGCCGCGCCGATCTCCACCTCTTTTCCCGAGGGGGAGGCGACGAGCGCCGACGCTATGGCGTGGCCGCCCTCCCCCGCCCCGTGCGCGAGGCCCATCTCGTCCAAGCCCGCGATGCTGGCCAGCCCGCCGCAGTGCTCGGGGGTGCCCACCTCGTGGCCCTCCTCGGCCACCAGCACGCCGTGCCCCCGCGAGGCGATCTCCCTGGCGCAGAGCAGCCCGGCTATCCCGCCGCCGGCCACCACGACGTCGTAACCCACGGGCGGAGGAGGCGCCCGCGCGTTATCTACCTAGCGCCGGCCGGCGCGGCGCGGGCCCGCGCCCCGCCGGCCCCGCGAATCCGCATTCGAGACGCGCCCCGGCCCGCGCGATGCCTACGAGGCGCGGGGGGGATGCGGAGGGCCGGGGCGCCGGCTCCCGAAAGGGGAACCGCCGCGCGCATCGGGGCCGCGGCCCGCGGGCCGGGGCGGCCGCGCCCGGGCCGCCGCCGGCCGCGCGCCGCCGCCGGCACCGTTCTCCGCGCCGCGATCGCGCCGGCCCGCCCCGCCTGGCATCCGGCGGCATCCGGCCCGCGGCCGCCCGGCGGCGCCCCGCCCCCCGCGGGGGCGGCCGCGCGCCCGGGGCCGCGCGCCCGCCGGCCGCGGGCGCGAAAGCGGCCCCGCCGATCCCCGCCGCGCCCGCGACGCGGGGGCTGCCGGCCCCGCGCGGCCGCGCGGGCCCAAGGTTTTTCTTGCGGGAGCCGGCCGCGCCCGCATGGCCGGCATGAAGCAGGTGATCGCCGTCCGCACCGATCTCGGGATGGGCCGCGGCAAGATCGCCGCGCAGGTGGGGCACGCGTGCGTGATGGGGTGCGAGCGGGCGGGGCGGTCGCGCCCCGAGTGGCTGGAGGAGTGGCGCCGGTCGGGGCAGGCCAAGGTGGTGGTCAGGGCCGGGGACGCGCGGGAGGCGCGCGAGATAGTAAAGGGGGCCGCGCTGCTGGGGATACCGTGGTGCGAGGTGGCCGATGCGGGGCTCACGCAGCTGGAGCCGGGGACCCTCACGTGCGTCTCGCTCGGGCCGGCGCCGGCCGAGGTGGTGGACAGGGTGACCGGCGGCCTCCGCCTGCTCTGACCGCCTTCCCGCCCCCCCCCGCGCCGGCGCGGCGCGATCCCCGCGCGGCGCCCCCGGCGGGCGGGGGCGCCGGGGGCCGGCGCGATCCTGCGATCAAAAGATATAGCCGTGCGCCGGCGCCCGGCAGTTGAAAAAGCAGACCAAGGGGCTGATATTCCTGGTAATATTCGGCGGCTCCCTCATGTTCTGGGCCACCGCCTCCAGCATGCCGACCATATTCCCGCCGGGCGGCGATGCGGCCATGACCGTGACGGGGACGCCGGCCGACAACTTTCCGGACGATCAGAGGCCGCAGTTCTGCGGCGGGGACGGCGACCCGGGGTTGACCCCGTACGTGACGGAGTACGCGGTGCCGACCGAGTGCACCCAGCCGCTCGCCATAGAGGTCGCCCCCGACGGGACCGTCTGGTTCGCCCAGTCCAACACGGGGCGAATAGCCGGGTTTGACCCGGAATCGGAGCGCTTCACGGAATACGAGAACCCGTCCTGGCCGCCGTCCGGCCGCTCCATGGTGTGGGGGCTGGACTACCTGCCGGACGGCTCCCTGTGGTACACGGACGAGGCCCACGATCTGGTGTGGAAGTTCCACATAGACGGCGGGCGGTACGAGGCGCTCACGTTCCCGCCGTCGGCCGACTCGCTCCCGCAGCGCCTCGAGGCGCACGGCTCGCGCGTCATAGTGAACGACTTTACCGGCGGCAAGGTGGCCTTTTTCGACCCCGTGCTGGCTAGGGCCGACGCGATGGGCGCGCCGCCCTCGCAGGGGGACGGCCCCCCGCCCCCGTCCGTGCTGCGCGCCCCGCTCGACGGCGGGTTCACGGGGGACGTCGCGGTGGACGGGGACGGCTACCTGTGGTTCACCAACTGGGTCTTCCAGAACCAGGTGGTGCTGGTCAGGTTCGACCAAGCCGCGCACGCGGCCCACGCCGCCGAGGCCGGGGCCGCGCCCCCCTCCCCCTCGGCCGCCGAGCTCCCCACGGAGGGGTACTTGGAGACGTACCAGATGCCGGCGGTCGCCACCACGCCCAACGGGCTCGCGGCCGCCCCCGACGGCTCCCTGTGGGTAATGGACACGTCCAGCAGCTACTTTTTCCGGTTCGATCCGGACGCGGAGGAGTTCACCCAGTACGTGACGTCCGACCCCCCGAACTCCGCGTTCGGCAACGCCAGCGGCCTGATAAAGCTCCCGGTCACGCGGCCGTACTGGGCGGACGTGGACGGGGAGGGCCGCGTCGTGTTCAACGAGCAGACCGCCAACCGGATAGCCGTGTTCGATCCGGAAGAGCAGTCGCTCGTCGAGTACGTGATCCCCTCGAAGAACCCCGCGTGGGGCGACTGCGGGGGCCTGGCGGACTGCGGCCTGGCGCAGGTCTTCGGGTTCGCCATACACGGCGAGAAGGTCTGGTTCACGGAGTGGGTCGAGAACCGCATAGGCGTGCTGGACACCTCGGTGCCGCCGCCGTTCGAGGTGGTCGTCGATCCCGCGGCGGTCTCGGTGGGGAAGGGGGAGACGGCCACGGTGACGGTGACCGCGAGCGCCGCGGGCGGGCCCGCCTCCGGCTCGCTGGTCACGTCGGACACGACGCAGTTCTCCGAGCTGGCCGTGGAGGCCGACGCGTACCGGCTCGCCGCCTCCCCGGGCGATCCCGCCGTCGTGGAGGTCTCCATAACGCCGCGGCTCTCGGCGCTGGCGGCCGACCACAAGGTGCTGCTGGGCGTGGCGACCGGCGACGCGACCGTCTCGAGGTACGTCACCGTGACGGTCCTCCCGTAGCGGCGCGGCCATGGACGGCGAGGCCCCCGAGGTCCCCGCCGAGGACCGCAACGTGGGCATGCGCGCGTACAGCACGCCGGGCCGGGGGGCCGGCGGGAGGCTGCGCGCCGGGCCCGGGGACTTCGAAGTGCGCGAGGTGCTGCGGGAGGGGGCCGCCGCCGCCATAAGGGAGGGCGGGGGCCGCTACGCCGTATACCTGCTGCGCAAGAGGGGCGTGGACACGGCCCACGCGCTGTCCGAGGTGCGGGCCGCCACGGGGATGCGCCTCAAGGCGCTCGGCCTGAAGGACGCCGACGCGTCGACCGTCCAGTACGCATGCGCGACCGGCCGCAGGGCGCCCACCCGGCCCCTCTTCGAGGCGCCCGGCGTGCGGCTGGAGCGGATCGGGTTCGCGGCGAGGCCCCTCTCCGCCAGGGACATGCTGGGCAACGCCTTCCGCATCGCGGTGTCGGGGTGCCGCGCGCGGGAGGCCGCATCGTTCGCGCACTTTGGCCGGGTGCTCAACTTTTTCGGCCACCGGCGGTTCGGCTCGTCCAGGCCCGTCACGCACTTGGTGGGCAGGGCGCTGGTGCGCGGCGACTTTGCCGGCGCCGTCGGCCTGATGCTGTCGTTCGCGCCGCCGGGCGAGGGGCCGGAGCGCCGCCGCCTGCGCGGCATGATGGCCGATCCGGCGCGCCGCGCCGCGGCGCTCGCCGCGCTCCCGCGCGGCATGGACCTGGAGAGGACCGTCCTGTCCGGGCTCGTGAGGCACGGCGACCCGAGGGCCGCCTTCGCCGCCCTGCCGGTCGCCGCGAGGCGGTTCTACGTCCAGGCGTACCAGTCGTTCCTGTTCAACGAGGCGCTCAGCTCGTACTGGGAGTCCGAGGGCGCCTCCCCCGGCCTGCTGGAGCCGCGGGACGGCGACGTCTGCTTCGGCGCGGACGGCGGGCTGGGCAGGCCGGGGCCGGCCGCCTCGGCGGCGCGGCACGTGCCGGCCGTCCCGACGGCCGGCTACGCGTACTACCCGAAGACGCGGTTCGACGGGGCCGTCTCGGCCGCGCTCTCGCGCGAGGGGGTGCGCCACGCGGACTTTGCCGTCGGGGGAATGCCGGAGATCGGCGCCGAGGGCGGGTTCCGCGCCATGCGGGTGCGGTGCAGCGGCGCGGCCGTCGAGGAGGGCGGGGGCGGGAGCGCCTGCACGGCGCGGTTCACGCTGGGCAGGGGCTCGTTCGCGACCGTCGTGATGAGGGAGATCATGAAGCCGGGCAGCCCGCTCTCGTGCGGCCTCTAGGGCCCGCCGGCGCGGGGGCCGCCCGCTCCCGCGCGGCGCCCTCCCGCGCGGCCCCGCCCGTCAGTACAGGCCCTCGTACTTTTGGCACGCGCGGCTGCTGCTGTCCCTGTCCGCCCTGCACTCCTCGAATATGGCGGACTCCACCCACGTCCTGTACCTGAGGCACGACTCGTCGTCCAGGGATTTTTCCGCGACGCACCGCTCGAACTTCATGTGCACCTCGTACGGCCGGCAGCTCTCCGAGGCGAACCCGGTCTCGACGCACTCCTCGAAGTGGGCCGTCTTGGCCCTCTGGATCTTGTCCGCGTACAGGACGTCACCGCCTATCGCGAGGCCGACGAGGCCGATCGCGGCGAGCGAGGCGGACACCACTATCATGGAGTAGCCGACCTTCCTGTAGTTGTGGGGATCGGCCATCTGGAACCCGCGCCGCCCCGCGCGGAATTTAACCCTTTACGGGAGCGCGGCGCGCGGGGCCGGCGCCCCCCGCTCCCCGGGCGCGAATCCGGATCGGAGTCGCTTCCGCGCCCGCGGCCGGCCGGCGCGCGGCCTCATACTGCACGGGGCCGCGCCCCGGCGCCCCGCGCAGAAAGGCAGAAATCCGGCGGCTGCGCGGCGTCGCCGCTTGAGCGTGATGATACTCCAGTACGAGTTCCTGGGCCCCGTGCGGCTCTCCGAGTGGGGGCCTCCCATGGAAAAGGTCGTCTACCTGGTGATGTCCCGGGACGAAAAGGACCGGTTCGCCATAGTGTACGCGGGGGACTGCGAGAGCACCGGCGAGGAGGACTATTTCACCGGCAGCGACCTGTTCAAGTGCTGGCTGGAGGGGTGCGGGCGCCGGGACGACCGGATGTACCTGTGCATACTCCCGATGTTCGGGGCAAGCCGCGGCGAGCGGCGGCGGGTCGTGGACAGGATCGTGTCAAGCTACCGGCCCGCGTGCAACGGATCCGGCGGGGAGGAGCGGCGGCCCTGACCGCGGGGGGCGCCGGCGCGAGCTGCCCGTGCTGCGGCGGGAGGATGGCGGCGGAGAGGGATCTGGGGAGGTCCGTCCTGGTGCGGTGCGCCGGATGCGGCCTCAGCAACACGGTTCCCAAGCGGGACCCCGGCGCCTGACCGCCGCTACCCGGGCGGCCGGCCGCCGCCCGCCGCCGATGCGGCCCTGCGCGCCTCGAACATCTGCAGCGTGAGCAGGTCTATGGCCTTCTTCAGATGCTCGAACTCGTTGATCGAGTGGAGCTGGCCCTCCGCCAGCGCCCTGAGCACCTTGGCCGTCCCGCGCTGGACCTCGTCGGCGGATGCGACCTCCAGGGCGTTCACCTTGGACAGCATCGCGTCGATGTCGCTCCTCATCTCGTCTGCCGGTGCGTGCCGTCGGGCCACGGGCCCGCCGGCCGCGCGTGCCTATATGTCTCTTCACCGGGCCGGCCCGCTAGACCAGTTCCTCGTCTATCTTGCGCATCGCGTCCGCGTACCTGGGGCAGGCGCAGCCGGGCACCCCGCACGCGCCGAGGCCCAGCACGGACGACGACATGTCCCCGTCCGGGCCCCCGTGCGCCACGTCGGCGTGGTGGCATCTGCCGCAGTGCAACGGGGGGGCGGCGGGGCCCTCCGGTTATAATGCTGCGGCTGCCCGCCGGGCGGACTCGCGTCCGCCGCGATCCGGGCGCGGGATCGCGGGGCGGCTTGCTGCCGCCGGGCGCGGCCTCGGCTCGGGCGCGAGCCCGCGCCCCGCCCGCCGGGCCCCGGCAGGCCGCGCCCGCTACGCCCCCATGCCCCCGTGCGGCGGCATCCCCGGGCGCGCGGCGGCGAAGGCCGCGCCGGCGCGGCCCACTATGCCCTCCACGTCCGCGCCCGGCTCGGTGGACACGAGCACCACGTGCCCCCCGACGGGGATGCTGATCACGTTGATCTTTTTCCTCTTGGACAGGACGTACTCGACGGCGCCGAGCTTGTCGTCGAACTCCGTCCTGAGGAACACCTCCATGGCGAACTCCATGTACGCCATGCCGTCCTCCTTGTCGTCCAGGTGGGACTTTACCCCCTCCCTGAACCGGCCCACGACCAGCCTGCCCATCCTGTTCACCACGCCGGCGAAGCGCATCCCGGGCTCCTCCAGCAGCGAGTCGCACGCGGCGGCCAGCGCGGCCTTTGCATCCCCGTCGGGGCTCACGGGATGAGCACCGCCCTGGCGTCTATCCTGGAGGCCTTGAGCCTGCGGAGCACCTCGTTGGCCTCCTCCAGGGGATGCTCCTCGGTGACCACCTCGAGGCCCTTCTCGTGCGCCAGCCTGACCACCTCCTCCATGTCCTTCCTGGATCCGATCAGGGTGCCGCGCACGGTCTTCTCCTCGAACGCCAGGAACCCCCCTATTTTCCCGACCGTCGCGACCACCACGGTGCCGCCCTTCTTCACCGACCGTATGGCGCACTCGGTCGCCTCGGGGGACGGGGCGAACACCACGGCCGCGTCCGGCGGGGCGCCGCCGGCGGCCTTTTTCACCGCCGCCGCCGTCCCGCCGACGTCGCCCCCGTCGAACCTCACCGCCGCCGCGGCGCCGAGCCTCCTCGCGACCTCCAGGTGCCTGTCCCCCCTGGAGACCGCCACCACCGCGGCCCCGCCGATCCCGGCGAACTGCACCGCCATGTGGCCCACCCCCCCTATCCCGAACACGGCCAGCGTGGATCCGGGCCCGGCCTCGCTGGCCTTGACCGCCTTGTACGCGGTTATCCCCGCGCAGAACAGGGGGGCGGCGTACGCCGCGCCCATGCCGTCGGGGACGCGCGTCGCAAAGTCCTCGGACACGGTGACGTATTCCGCGTAGCCCCCCTTGAGCGACTCGCCGAGCACGTCCATGGACTCGCACAGCTGCTCCTTGCCCTCCCTGCAGTACGCGCAGTCCATGCACGACTCCAGCAGGGGCGAGATGCCGACCCTGTCGCCGACGGCGAACCGCGTGACGCCGCTGCCCGCCTCGGCCACCCTGCCCACCACCTCGTGGCCCGGGACGGTGGGCAGCTGCGGCGGGATGCCGTACTCCTTCCAGTCTCCTTCTATGGCGTGCAGCTGGGAGTGGCACACGCCGCAGGCCTCTATCTTCACCAGCAGGTCGCGCGGCCTGCGGATCTCGTGCCTGTCCACCTCGGTGAGGCGCAGCGGGTCGCCCTCGACGGGCCCCAGCTTTGAGAGCACCATGGCGCGCATCTTGGCCATGCGGCCGCGGCGGCGCCCTCGATATTTTTACATTTCCAGCGGCGGGCGCCAGGCGCCGCCACGCTTAAACGGCTCGCCGGCGGGCGGGGCGGCGTGGACTACCGGCTCACCCCGGACGACAAGGAGCGCGTGCGGTTGCTCGGCGTCGTGGCCAAGAGGGGGCTCAAGGGGATGCCGCTGGGCGACCTCCGGCGGCTGCAGTCGCTCGTGGAGAAGAAGGACTACGGCCACAGCGGGAAGGCCGAGCGCTCCAAGAAGAGGCTGCTGGCCAAGCTCAACTCGGCCATATACGAGGCCGAGGAGGGGAGCCGCTGGGCCTGATGCGGCGCCCAACTGATCGCATATATACAGGAATCGCGGACGGGAGCGCGTTGCCATGCATCGCGGAGCCCGCCTAGCCGCAAGGGCGGCCCCTGCCCTGGCGGTGGCGGCCGTCGCGCTGCTGCTGCAGCCCGCGGCGGACAACGGCGGGGACCAGGCGTTCCTCGCGCCCCCGCGCCAGGCCGATGCCTCGTTCCTGACCCAGGTCGGGCCGTTCTACTCGCTGGACAAGACGATCTCGGCGGGCGGCTGCGCCTTCGGCACCTTCGTGGTGGAGGAGACCGAGCCCGACGCGATCCCCGACGCGGGCATAGTGGTGCGGTTCTTGGTGGCCGGGGAGGCGGCGCAGTTCGTCACCCCCGTGCCGGCGAGCGTGACCATTACGGCCAGCCAGAGCAAGGTGTTCAGCAGGATTCACATGGCCGTCCCGGCGGACGCGGCGCCGGGCGAGTACGAGGGCACGGCCACGGCGGCGCCCGAGGTGCCCGGCGCCTCGCAGACCGTTCAACTGCGCAAGGCGTTCACCGTCACGGTCACGTCGGATCCCATTAGCCAGCGGCAGATGTGCGATCAGCTGCCGCCCCAGCCGAGCCAGGCGGGCGAGAACCCGCCGCCGGCGCAGGCCCCGGAGCAGCCGATCCAGCCCGTGGGCCGCGTGAGCGACGAACCAACGGAGCCGACGCCTGCAGCGCCGGAGCCCGAGGATCCGGAGGCGGCCGCCCGCAGGGCGGCCGTCGAGAGGGAGGCCGGGTTGCAGGTTGAGCGGGCGACCCAGCCTGCTGAGCAGGCGCCCCCGCCGGCCGAGCCCGAGCAGGCGCCCCCGCCGGCCGAGCCCGAGCAGGCGCCCCCGCCGGCCGAGCCCGAGCAGGCGCCCCCGCCGGAGCCTTCCGCTCCCGCTCCCGTCCCGGAGCCTTCCGCTCCCGCTCCCGTCCCGGAGCCTTCCGCTCCCGCTCCCGTCCCGGAGCCTTCCGCTCCCGCTCCCGTCCCGGAGCCTTCCGCTCCCGTCCCGGAGCCTTCCGCTCCTGCTCCCGTCCCGGAGCCTTCCGCTCCCGCTCCCGTCCCGGAGCCCCCGGAGCCCGAGCCGCAGGCGCCCGCCCCGGAGCCCGAGCCGACGCCCGAGCCCCCCGCGCCGGTCCCGGAGCCCGAGCCTCCCGCCGGCGACCCCGAATGCGGCCCCGGCACGGAGCTCAGGGACGGCACCTGCGTGGCCACGGAGAGCGGGGGAGGGTGCCTGATCGCCACCGCCGCGTACGGGACGGAGCTGGCGCCCCAGGTGCAGCAGCTGCGCGAGATCCGCGACGGCCCGCTGCTCCGGACGGGCGCGGGCTCGGCGTTCATGTCAGCGTTCAGCAGCGTGTACTATTCGTTCTCGCCCGCCGTGGCTGACGCCGAGCGCCAGAGCCCGGAGCTCCGCGGGGCCGTCCGCGCCCTGGTCGCCCCGATGGTTCTGGTGGCGCACGCGGCCATGTCGCCGCTGGCCGACTGGCAGGAGGGCGGCGAGGGCGCCGCGTTGCTGCTGGGAATGCTGGCCCTGTCCGCCATACTCGGCATGTACGTGGCCGCCCCCGCCTGCGCCGCGTGGCTGGCGACCTCCAGGATCAGGGCGGCCCGCCGCGGCCGCCGCGCGGGGGCCGCCGCGCCAAGGGTTAATTAGATCGCGGGGCCCCCGCGCCGCGTGGACGTGCTGGTGGGGGGCGCGAAGCGCCTCTCCGGGAGGGTCGACGCGCCGGGCTCAAAGTCGTACACGCACCGCGCGGTGGCCGCCGCCTCGCTGTACGGGACCGAGACCCTCATAGAGAACCCGTCGAACTCGGAGGCCAACGCGGCCATGGTCGGGGCCTGCAGGGCGATGGGCGCGCGCGCCGCATGGGAGGGGGGCGGCCCGCGGCCGGCCCTCCGCGTCACGGGGTTCGGCGCGGGGGGCCCGGACGCGGCAGGCGCCGAGGTGTCCGTGGGCAACTCGGGGACGGCGCTGCGCATAGCCGTGGCGATGGCGGCCGCCTCGCGGGGCTCGGCCACCATAACCGGCGACGCGTCCCTGCGGAACAGGCCCACCGGCCAGCTCGTGCGGGCGCTCAACGACTTGGGGGCCGACGTGCGCGGGGAGAGGCGCCCCGGCGCCTCCGGCGCGACGGAAGAGTACGCGCCGGTCAGGGCGGGGCCGGGGGGGCTCCGCGGCGGGCGCGCCGACATGCCTAACCCCAAGAGCTCCCAGTACGTGACGGCGCTGCTGATGGTCGGCTCCCTGGCCGAGTCGGACGTGGAGGTGCGCACGGGGGGGCCGACGGTCTCGGGGCCGTACGTGGACGTGACGATCGACGTGCTGGGCCGGTTCGGCATCCGCGCCGCCCGCTCGGGGGGCGTGTACGCCGTGCGCTGCGGGCAGGAGCCGCGGCCGCCGGCGCGGTACGCGGTGCCCGGCGACTATTCCCAGGCCGCGTTCCTCATGGCGGCCGCCTGCCTCGCCGAGTCCGACGTCACCGTGGGGGGGCTCGACCCCGGCGACGCGCAGGGCGACCGGCGCGTGGTGGAGGTGCTGCGCCGCATGGGCGCCGATGCGCGCCACACGGGCGGGGGCGCGGCGGTGAGGATCGCGGGGCCGAGCGATCTCGAGGGCGTCGACGAGGACCTGGCCGACGCGCCGGACCTGCTTCCCGTGCTGGCCGTCCTCGGGGCGCACGCCCGGGGCAGCACCCGGCTGCACGGCGTGCCGCAGATCCGCGAAAAGGAGACCGACCGGATAGCCGTCATGGAGAGGGAGCTGGGCCGGCACGGCATCAGGACCGAGTCGGGCCCCGACGAGATGACCGTCCACGGGGGCGGCGCGGGGGCGCTCGGGGGCCCGCACGACTTTAGCGCCGTGGGCGATCGCGGCGTCTCCGACCACAGGATCGCCATGGCGCTGTCGCTGTTCGGGATAGCGGGCCGCGGCGCCGTCGTGCGGGACGCCGGGTGCGTGGCCATATCGTACCCCGACTATTTCGACCACCTGCGGCTCCTCGGCGCGGAGGTCGGGCCCGCCCCCGGCGCGGCGCGGCCCTGACCGCCGCGCCCCGGCATTCCGCGGGCGCCGGCCTTCGCGCCGGGAAGCCGATGCGGCGGCGGGGCCGCCATCGGCAAAACGGCGCGCCGTCGGGGAACGCCCGCTTCGGATGGGCGGAGGCAAACGGGGCAGCGCGCCGGAAGGGGACGGGGACGAGGCCGCGGCGCCGCGGCCGCGGGATGCCCATGGCCCCGCCCGGCCCGAACCCGGCGGCAAAAACCGGCAAGCCGGGGCCCGGCGGACGGCTGGAAGCGCCCGCGTCCGGCAGCACCGTGATGCCCCGCTGCCCCGCGGCACGGCCCGGCAGGGCGAGCGCGGGCGCGGCATTCCGCGGGCGGCCGCCGGCCGTCCGCGGGAACGGCGGCGCCCCGCCGATCCTAGCGGGCGCAGCCGCGGCATTCCGCGGGCGGCCGCCGGCCCCCGCCCGCGCCGCGGCCGGCGTTCCCGCGCCGCCCGTCCTGCCAGGAATATCCCGAATGCCGCGCCGCGCGCCGGCCCCGGCCGGCCGGGGTCCCCCGCCGCCGGAGCCGCGGCGATCCTGCCGGGCGCCGTCCCGTCCCGCCAAGCCGCGCGTTTTCGGGAATCCGCGGGATGGAAACGGCGTGCCGGGCACCGGCTTTTGCGCTAGTCGGCAATAACATCTGCTTTAAAAAGGCGGCAAGAAACAAGACAGCATGGTACGTGGTCAGCAGTCCCCACTCCCCAGGCGTGAATCCAGATCAGCGAAGGCGCTTTCACGCTTGCGGCTGCGGGCACGTGGCCTCATACACAGAATGCCAGAAAAGAAGGAAAGGGAAGAAAAGGAGTACTATTACGGCAGCATGGCGATGCTCATACCCGATGCCGCGCTTGACCCGGTCACGGGGTTAAGGCCGGTCAAGCCTAGTCCTCCGCCCGACGACTGACAGGAAGCGCCCGCGGCCGGCCGCGCCCGGATGCTTCGCCGTCCCGCAGCGCCATCCACTTGGGCGATCGGGGTGTAGCATTCCGTCGACCGGCGCCGGCTTTCGCCCGCGCCGTGTTGCCGGCGTTGCGGCGGCGCCGGCCTGGGGGCAAAACGGCGCGCGGACTAGGGGCGCAAAACAGGGCGCCGGCACAGCCGGAGCGCAAGGGGCCGAGCCGGCGGCAGAACGACGCGTGCATCCGCCGCCGCAGGAAGATGCCCGCCGAGGCTGTGGCTTGCAACTTGGCGCACGGCCCGCGCCCCACGCCCGTGCGCACGCACTGCGGGAATGCCCTCGCAGTCCGGCCGGGCGGCGGGCGCGCCGCACCGCGGGGTTCTCCCCGTGCTCCGGCCGGGCGTCCTGGCGGGGGCCGTCTCCGGGCCGTCGGCCGGGCGGGAGGCGCCAGAACCGATGCGCGGCGGCGGGGCGGCCGCGGGGCGCGGGCGGAAGGGGCGGCGGCGGGGCGCCCCGGCGCGCCGGAGTCGGAATGCGCGGCTCGGGCACCCGCCTGCGGCCGGACCGCCGCGCGCGCCGCCGGAGGCCGCGCCGGGCAGGTCCCGCGCGCCGTTGGGGGTGATTTGATTGCGTTATAATGCGCGGCCCGCGGGGCGCGCAGGACCGCGACGGATGCGCGCGCCAAAAGCGCCGCCCGCGCCGCTCCGGGGATCGGCTGGACCGCGCGGCGCGCGTGCGGGCGCCGCCCGTCCACCGCCCCGCCCGCGCGCCCAAAACGAGGCGGCGCGGCTCCCGCCGCCCGGCCCGCGCGGGGCGGCCGCGCGGGAAAATGCGGACAGGGAGGCCCAGGCCCCCCCGCCGCCAGTTCATCCGGGCGCGCCCCCCGCCCCCGCGACTTGTTTTCCGCCGCGTATTCTGTCTGCCCCCGCCGCCAGTTCATCCGGGCGCGCCCCCCGCCCCCGGGCGGCCGGCCGGGAGGCCGCGCCGCGGGAGGGATGCCGCCCCCCCGCGCCCGCGGATGCCGGCTGGAGCTGCCCGCCGTCCGGGGCCGCGCCGCGGGAAGGTTGCCGCTCCCCCGCGCCCGCAGATGCCTGCCTCTCCCAAGGCGACGCCGGCGCGGCAACAGCAAGACGAACCGCGCGGCGCGGCGATGCAAAGGATGCGGGCGGGAGCCGCCCGCGGGGGCGCGCCGCCGCGCCGATCCGTGGGGCGCAGGCCGCGCGGCCCGATCCCCGCGGGTCCGCCGCGGGATGCCGGGGCGTGACGCCGCAAAGGCGGCCGGCCGCGCCCCGCGGGAACGGGCGCTCCCGGCGCGAGGCCGCGTCCGCCGGCAGGATGCCGCGGGGCCGCAGGCCGCCGGGCCCCGGTCGGGGCGCCCCGGTCCCGGGACCGCGGGCCGGACCGCAAAAGCGCAACCGGCGGAACTTCGCGCCGCGCGCGCGGCAGGCCCGGCGCGCGCCGCCTCTTGCGCGCGCCCCGCTTCCGCACGATCCGCCGCATCGCCGGGCGCGGATCCGCCAGGATGCCGCGCGAACGCCGTTTTCTCAAAAGAAGCTTTATTAACTCTGTATTCGGCGGTTCGCCAACTCATGACAGGCGCATGGAGGCCAGCAACCACGATCGTACTGCTGGCAGTCGCAGTAGCAGCATCAGCGGCGGCGCTCGGCCTCCAGCCGGCCCACGCCGCCTGCGACGGGTGCTATACGGTGGAGACGTTCGAGGCGGGCGGCGCCGGCCAGATAATAGCGGCCAACGCCGATACCGGCACGATCTACGTTGGCGACTCCGGTTCCGGGACGGTGCGGGTGCTGGATTCCGACGGTAGTAGCGCAGAAAACGTCAATGTGGGCAACGCCAGTTTCACCGTGGCGATTGTGGACATCGCCGTAAACCACGGCGCCGACAAGGCGTACGTCCTGTACACTGAGACCGACGCCACGAGCAACGCGACGACGTCCCGCGTGGGCGTGATCGACAGCAGCAACGCGATCAGCAGCACCGTAGCCGTGCAAGTCTGGGACAGTGCAGGCGACATGGTGGATGCGGCAGACCCGCGAGCGCTTGCAATAGACCAGGCCAACGGCCTAGTCTACGTGGCTACCGAGAGCAACGTGGCGGTAATCAACGGCACCGACAAGCTCGCCGCCGGAACTGCCGCATTTGATTACGACTTTGCCTACAACTTTACCGACATAGCCGCGGGCCCGTCGGGCCACGCCTACGGGATCGCGACGCACAAGCCGGCGGCGGACGCGGCGCACAACACCGTGCAGGTGATCACCGTAGCGGACCCTGCTACCGGCGAATACACCCACGCGAACGCGGGCAATGCGGACGTGCCGGCCGAGGGGATGGTAATGGGCGTCGAGGCGGCGTCCGGCAAACTCTTCGTGCTCGGGGAGAAAAAGATCTCCGTGTACAACGTATCGGATCCCGCGGCGCCTGCCCACATGAGCGACGTCACGATACCGGGAAACGTCTCCGTCTCCTCCGCATCTGATCCCGGCCTAGGACTGGTTTACGCCGTCGCCGAGGGCACGGACGCCGCAGACGGCGGCGTCCCCCCGCCCGCGCTCGCGGTGATCAGGGGCTCCGACGGCACGCTGCTGGCAGAGGTGACTCTTCCGGAGGACTTCCAGCCGCAGGACGTGGCCGTCGGCTCGGGCGGCGACGTGCTGGTGCTCAGCGCCAACGGCTCCACGCGGGCGTACGATCACACGCCGGCCACCCTGAGGTTTGGGGCCCTGTTCGATCTCAACGCGACCGACAAGTTCAACGACCTGAACAGGCACGAGTCGGCAAAGGCGGCGGTATCCGACTACAACGAGGCGGCGCTGTGGGCCGGCAAGCTGCGGCTGGACATGGTGCTGGGCAACATGACCGCCCACCACACCTCGGACCAGGTAATCACGGAGCTTGAGGAGGACGGCGAAAATCTCCAGTACTACATCGGCCCGTCCACCAGCGCCGATCTGACGGAGGCGATAGCGCACGATGCCGATCTGACATTCCTGAGCCCGACTTCGACGGCGCCCTCGCTGGCGATCGCCGGCGACAACGCGTTCCGCATCGCGGTGAGCTCCGAGGAGGAGGCGAGAGTCATAGCAAACTTGGCCTCCGATGCGTCGGTGGAAGTGCTGGTTCCCATATTCGTGGACGACGCGTACGGCACGAGCCTGAACGACACGCTCACCGCGGCGGTGGTGGCCCTCGACGGCATCACCATGGCTCCCGGCATGTCGTACCCAGACACCGATGCGGACTGGGACACCTTGGTGCCGCGGATGAACGACCTCGTCCAGTCGGAGATAACGGCAGCGCAGAACGCCAGGTCGGATGCCGACGTGGCGGTGGCGTTCCTCGGGTTCGACAGCGAGTTTGAAGCGGTGGCGGCGGGGGCGACCAACGCCAGCACCGCCCTCCGGTCCGTCCACTGGTACCTGCCGGACGCCGTCGTGTACCCGCCCCAGCCGCTGCAGGCGGGCGCGGTCCTGGACTTTTCAAAGGCGGTAAACCTGACGTCCCTGTCGCTGGACATCGCCCCCAACGAAAAGACCGCCCGCATAGATGCCGCTATAGAGGCCGCGGGACTGGCGCCCACGGCGTACGACTATTCCACGTACGACGCGGTACACGTGCTGGCGCTGGCGGCCGAGGCGGCGCGCGCGGCCGATCCCGGGTACGGGCCGGCCGAACTGAGGGCGGCGATTCCGGGCGCGGCCGAGGGGTACACGGGAGCGCTCGGCGACATCATACTGAACTCAAAGGGCGATCTCAGGACCCCCGACAAGTACGCCGTATGGCAGCTCAACGCGACGAGCGGCGACTGGGTCGACACGAAGATCAGGTACGAGACGCCGGTAGTCGACGTGGGGGCGCTTTTGGTGAGGGGCGAGGGCTTCAACGACGACAGGAGGGGAATAGCGTTCGAGGTGGCCGTGGACGACTTCAACATAGAGCAGGAGGGGCTGGGCGACGTCTACCTGAACCTAAAGCCGAGCAACATCAGCATCTCCCCCGCGGCCGCGACCGCCTCTCTCCCGAACGTGACCTCCGTGCTGGCCGCCGCATTCGGCGGCGAGGGCGGCCCGTCGTACTTTGTGGGCCCGTCGACCAGCGGCAACAGCAAGAGGGCCTTGGACTACTCCCAGGACAACGACTTGGATCTGGTGCTGGTGAGCCCGTCCTCGACGGCCCCGTCCTTGGCCGTGAGGGACGACAGCCTGTTCCGGCTCGTGCCCAACGACCACCAGCAGGGCGTCGTGCTGGCGGACATAGTCCACAACCAGCAGGGAGCGCTGCTGGCCAGCCTGCTCAACGAGACGGGCATCGAGAGGGTAGTGACGGTGACCAGGGACGACACGTGGGGCACCGGCCTCAACGCCTCAACTAGCGAGCGGCTGGCGGTGCACTTGGTGGAGGTGGAGCACGTCACCATACCGGAGACGGGAGCCAACTGGACGGCCATCGCCGAGGATCTTGACGGGATCATCACCCGCCTGCACGCGGCCTCCGCCACCGACCCCGTGGCGGTGCTGTTCATCGGGTTCCAGGGCGACTTCAACAACTTGGCCGCAGTGGCCGACAACTATGCGGAGATCAAGACCGTCCCGTGGTTCGGCACCGACGGCATAGCCGCGAAGCCGTCGATACTGGAATCGGGCGAGTTCGCCGAGGCGGTGAACCTGACCGCGACCATATTCGACGTGGAAAACAACACAAAGTTCGCGGAGGTCATGGGCAAGCTCGAGGCGGCCGGCGTGGACGACCCGACCATATACGAGTTCTCGTCGTACGACGCGATATTCGTGCTGGGCCGCGCCATCCAGGAGGCAAAAGAGGCGGCGGCCGCGGAGGGCAGGGATCACGTGCCGGAGGACGTCAGGCAGACGTTCAGGCACGCCGCGCGCGAGTACTCGGGCGCCCTAGGCGACATCGTGCTCAACGCGGCGGGCGACCTGCGCACGCCGAACAGCTACGCAAAGTGGGAGGTGCGGGACGCGGCCGGCGGAGGCTACGAGTGGGCCAAGACGGACACCTACATGGGGACGCCCGTCGTCGACTTTGGAGCCCTCTTGCTGCTTGACGACAACCTCGTCTACACCGACGACAAGGAACTGCTCGCCATGCGGCTCGCCGTCGACGACTTCAACACGGTGCACGAGCTGATCGGCGACTTTTACCTCGACATGCACACGAAGAACATCCGCATCAGCCCCGATGCCAGGTCCAGCGCCCCCGATGCCCTTGCCGGCATAACGGAGGCGCACGAGACGGACGCCTACACGCTGTTCATCGGCCCGTCCACGAGCGGCAACACGGGCCGCGTGCTGGCCTACGCCAACGCGGAAGGCCTCCTGCTGATAAGCCACTCGTCGACCGCTCCCGCCTTGGCGATACCCGACGACAGCCTGTACAGGCTCGTCCCCGACGACACGAAGCAGGGCGTGCTGCTGGCCGAGCTGATAAAGGAGGACGGCATCACGCGCATCATATCGGTGATACGCGACGACGTGTGGGGCCGGGGCCTCGACACCGCCGTATCCGCCACGTTCGAGGTCAACGGCGCGGCGGTGGCCGACAGGATACGGTACGCGGAGTCGGGAGCGAACTGGGCCGACATCGCGTCCGACCTCAGCACCGCGATCGATGCCGCCACGGCGCAGCACGACAACAGCAGCATCGCCGTGGTCTTCATCGGGTTCGGCAACGAGTTCGCGAGCATCGCCTCCCACGCGGCCGCCAATTCCGCCATGGACGACGTCGCGTGGTACGTCCCCGACGGCACGGCCAACAGCGCCGAAGCCATAGGCACGCCGGCGGCGCTGGAGTTCGCCCGCTCGGTCAACCTCACGGGCGTCCTGTACGACGTGGCCCCCAACGACATCAACAGGCGCCTGATCTCGATCGGCACCCAGTACTCGAACTCGGCGTACGACGCCGTGGGCGTGCTCGGCGCCGCGGTCAAGGCTGTCATAGCGGAGGACGGAAGCTACGATCCGCTGGCGGTGAGGGCGGCCGTGACGGACGCGGCGCGCAACTACACGGGCGCCCTCGGCGACATAGTCCTCAACGAGGCCGGCGACATACGGCTCCCGCAGAACTACGCCGTGTTCGGCGTGTCGGACGCGGAGCAAAAGTGGGTAAGGCAGTCCGTCGCCTCCGTGACCAACGTTTACTGCGCGGACCAGGCCAACACGGTTGAGTGCATCGACGTCGGGGGCCTGTTCTCTACGGAGCCCAGGTACGACCGCGAGCAGTGGGAGGCGGTCCGCGTGGCCGTGAACGACTTCAACAAGAGGCAGGAGGGGCGGTTCGCGGATCTGGCCGCCAACGACACCGGCCGGTACTACCTCAACTTGGTGAGGGGCGACAGCTCGGCAGCCGGCTTGCAGTCACTGCACAACTCCAGCGGCAGCGCCGACGGCCCGCTGGCGTACGTCGGGCCCACGACGAGCTCCGCCCTGTCCGCGGCGAAGCGGTACTCCGACGAGACGGGGGTCGTCTTGGTCAGCCCGTACTCGACGTCCTCGGCGGCGGACCTCAGGTCCGTCGACTCGGTGTTCCGGCTGACGTTCGGCACGGCAAAGGAGGCGCCGATAATGGCGCAGGCGCTTGACGAGGCGGGCATCAAGAAGGTGATCCCGGTGGTCCGCAACGACACGTACGGCACGACGTTCAACTCCTCGGTGTCGGAGCTCCTGCCGATGCTGGGGTTGGACACGCTGGCCGGGTACACGTTCCAGCCAGGCGCGTACGACTGGGACTCGTTCGCCGCCGACCTGAACGCGAGGCTGGACAGGACGCTCGCCACCGAGCCGCGCGGCACGGTGGCGATTCTGTTCGCCGGCTTTGAAGGCGACTTTGAGTCCATGGCCGAGGCCGCCAAGCCGTACGTCCGGCTGAGCTCGGCCGGCGGCGTGCCTTGGTTCGTCCCCAGCGGCATACTGTACGCCCCGCGCGCCGAGCTTTTGGGCGCGAACGCGGAGGCGTTCGCAAGGACGGCCAACCTCACGACCTTCGAGCTCGACGTGCCCCAGAACAAGAGGATCGACGATCTGGTGAACTACTACACCAACGGGGAGGTCTACACGACGGTCTTCTCCTACTCCGCGTACGACTCGCTGTTCCTCATCGGCGACTCGATCGGCATGGCGCGCGCCGCCGCCCCCGCCCCCAACGCCTCGCTCATCACCTCGGCGGACGTGAAGGACCAAGTGCACGCCGCGGCGACGAACTTGGACGGGGCCCTGGGCCCCGGCATAACGCTGGACGCCGCGGGCGACCTGCACACCCCGAACAGGCTGGGCAAGTTCGTGTTCGGTCCGGACGGCTGGGTAAAGTCGGGCACGGTCACGGGTCCCGACTCGTGCGGGATACGCTTGGCCACGGGCGGGCTGAGCTTCGACGAACTGGCCCAGGGCGCCACGTCCGGCGCGCTCAACCAGACCGTAACCAACATGGGCACCCTCGCGGTCAGCTCGGTCACGCTGAACTCCACCTCGTGGATGTTCGCCAACTCGGCGATGCTCCCGTCGTCAATAACGGAGATCAGCACGGCGGGCAACCGCGCTTGGACGGATCTCGCGGCGCCGGGCGTGCTCATGCCCGTCCTATCGGACATCGCCTCCGCGGGATCCGCGGAGATCTCGTTCCGCGTCAACTTGGAAGGGGCGCCGGCGCTCACGGGCAGCATGAACCAGACCGTCGCGTACTCTTTCTCGTGCGACTAGCCGGCGCCGCTTTCTAAAAGCAACCCCGAGGCATTTCCGCTTTCGAATGTCGCCCGCGGCGGCCCTGCCCGCGATCCCGTTTTCGGGCGCGAAAAACGGCCGCGCCGCAGGCGCGATCGCGGGACGAGCCGCGGACGGGAGGCTTTAATTCGCCCCCCCCGCGCCCCGACGCATGGGCGCGTGCGAGCACCTCGCGGCGGCCGGCCGGGCGGGGGCCTCCGCGGGCGGTTGCGCGAAGTGCGAAAAGGAGGGCCTGCCGTGGGTGGCCCTCCGCGTGTGCGTGGAGTGCGGGCACGTGGGTTGCTGCGACTCGTCCGTGGGCCGGCACGCCGCGAAGCACTTCGCCGAGACGGGCCATCCCGTGATGGAGGCGGCGCCGGACGGCCGCTGGCGCTGGTGCTACGCGCACGAAGAGTACGGCTAGTCTTGGGCCGCGGCGCGCCCGCACCGTTTTTTTAGCGGCCTGCCCCGCCGCCGGCATGGGGCGGGCCGCGGGCGGCGTGGGGGCGGGCGGCTGGGACCTCGACGAGCTGGTGGGCGCCCCCGGCTTGGAGAAGCGCCTCGCGGCCCTGCGCCGGCGGGCCGCCTCGTTCGCCCGCGAGAGGGGCTCGCTGGATCCGGGGATGGATGCCGCCTCGTTCGCCCGCCTGCTCCGCATGCTGGACCGGCTGGCGAGGGATGCCGGCGTGCTGCACGGCTACGCGTCGCTGCTGCACTCGGCGGACACGCAGTCCGGCCCCGCCACCGCCCTCCTGGGCAGGATGGCCAAGGTCGGGGCCGACGTGTCCAACCGCAGCGTGTACTTTGACCTGTGGTGGCAGAACGGCATCGACGGGGATAACGCGGAGAGGCTGATGGCCGGGTCGGGCGAGCTGCGGGACCACCTGGCGCACGAGCGCCGCCTGGCGAGGCACTCGCTGGCCGAGCCGGAGGAGAAGATAATCAACACGCTGGACGCCACCGGCGCCTCCGCGATGGCCAGGCTGTACGACAAGATCACCGGCGCGTTCCGGTATAAGGTGGGCGCCGCCGGGGGCCCGCGCCGGGGGCGCGGGGCGCGCCTGACCCGGGAGGAGGTGGCCGCGCTGATCCGGAGCCCGTCCGCTTCCACGCGGCGGGCGGCGTACAGGTCGCTGCTCTCCGCGCATTCGGGGAGCAGGGGCGTCCTGGGGGAGATATACCAGAACATAGCGCGCAACTGGTCGGACGAGGGCGTGGAGATCAGGAAGCACCGCACCCCCCTGTCCGTCCGCAACGCGGACAACGACGTGAGCGACGGGGCCGTCTCCGCCCTGCTGGAATCGTGCAGGGGCAACGCGGGCGTGTTCCGCCGCTTTTTCAAGGCAAAGGCGGGCATGATCGGGGCGGGCAGGCTGCGCAGGTACGACCTGTACGCGCCGGCCCCGCCGCCCGGCCGCCGCCCGCGGAAGCGGTACGGGTACGCCG
Source organism: uncultured Candidatus Cenarchaeum sp. (assembly GCA_958295735.1). Classification (GTDB taxonomy): domain Archaea; phylum Thermoproteota; class Nitrososphaeria; order Nitrososphaerales; family Nitrosopumilaceae; genus Cenarchaeum. Next base: position 503,315 of record OY282369.1, on the reverse strand, counting down.
CCGCCGCGCGGCTCGTCCTGGAATCGCTGGGGGGGTTCAGCCCGGCGCTGGCCGCCCACGCCAGGAGGGTGGTGGACGGCGGGCACGTGGACTGGCGGGTGCGGCCGGGCAAGCGGGACGGGGCCTTCTGCAGCTCCCCGTCCCCCGACGTCGTGCCGTACGTCCTGCTGAGCTTTACCGGGTGCTCGCGGGACGTGTTCACCCTGGCGCACGAGCTCGGGCACGCGGTGCACAGCATGGCCGCCGCGGGGCGCTCGGCGCTGGTCCACCAGGCCCCGCTTCCCCTGGCCGAGACGGCGTCCACGTTCTCCGAACTCCTGCTGCACGACGCGCTGTCGGAAAAGGCGGATGCCCGCGAGAGGAGGGCCATGCTGGCCGAGGAGATCGACGACCTGTACGCCACGGTCATGCGCCAGTCGCACTTCACGGCGTTCGAGGTCGAGGCCCACCGCATGATAACGGACTCGGCGGCGCCGGGCGACCTGTCGCGGGCATACCTGTCGGGCCTGAGGGAGCAGTTCGGCGGCTCGGTCGACGTCTCGGAGGACTTTGCCGACGAGTGGGCCTGCATACCCCACTTTTTTCACGCCCCGTTCTACTGCTACGCGTACTCGTTCGGCAACCTGCTGGCGCTCTCGCTGTTCCAGAGGTACAAGAGGGAGGGGCGGGACTTTGCGCGCTCGTACGAGGAGATACTCGCCGCGGGCGGCTCGAGGAACCCCGAGGCGCTGCTCGCCGAGCACGGCATGGACGTGTCGTCCGGCCGGTTCTGGCAGGACGGCTTCGACTACATATCGGGGCAGGTGGGCGAGCTGGAGCGGTCGGCCTAGTGTATGGCGCGCGGGGCCGCTGGCCTCCCCGCCCGGCGGAGACGCGGCCGGCGCTCGCATCCCCCAGCTGGTCTCGGGCGCGCGGGGCCGCCGGCCTCCCCGCCCCGCGCGGGCCCGATCGGCGGGGCATCCCCGCGCCGGCCCCGCGGCGCGGCGCCGCGCGCGGGACGGGCGGGGGCTCCCGCGTGAAATGAATGGCTGGCGGCACAACGCACTGGCCGCCAGCCGTGTTTCCCCGGTCGGTTTGAACCGATGTCGGCGGGCCTGCCGCGGGCCAAAATTTAAACCCTCGCAATCGCGCAGTCCATCACACGACTCGGATTTTATGCGCGAAAAACCGGCCGCCGCGGCCGCCGGGGCGCGCCGCCCCGGGACGGGCGGCGGGCCGCGAGGTTTCGCGGGAAAAGGCCGGGCCGCCCGCTGTACGGGGCCGGCAACCCCCGCTCCCCGGGCGCGAATCCGGATCAACGGAGTGGCTTTCACGCCTGTGACCAGCGGGTCCGTGGCCTCATGCCGCCCGCTGTACGAGGTCAGCACCCCCCACTCCTCAGGCGTGAATCCGGATCGGCGAAGTCGTTTTCACGCCTGTAATTGACGGGTACGTGACCTCATACCGCCCGCTCCATGGATAGTTTATCTACCGGCGCGACGACGGCCGCGCATGCTGCTGGAATGGCGGCCCGGGCGCGCGGGGCGGCGTGGAATGCAGGGCCGGGCGCCCCTCGGCGGGGGCGCGGGCGGCAGCCGCGCGGGGGGCGGCGGCAGTGGCCGACCCCGGGCGGAGGCGCTCCCGCGTCGGGGCGGGGCGGCTGCGGACGGAGGGGAGGATCCGCGCCGTTGACGAGGACCCAGGGGCATCCCGCATCGCGGAGCCGGCTGCTGCTCGCCGCGGCCCTGATCCCGTCAGCGGCCCTCCTTGCCGGCTGCGCCGCCGCGCCGCAGGCGCACGCGGACGGCCACTCGCTCGACGTCGAGATCTCGACCGGTGTCGCCTCCCCCGCCGACCTGCAGACGGTGCCGTTCGGCATGAAGTTCAACAAGGCGATAAACGCCTCGACCCTCGGCGCATCCGTCGTCAACGCCTCCTCGGGCACGGTGCAGAACCTGCGCGCGGCGCCGCTGTACGACGCCGCCTTCGGCGGCCAATTCGACCGCCCGTCCCGCGTGGCGGTCGACGGCTCCTCGGGCACCCTGTACGTGGTCGACTCGATCGGCGCCAGCGTCAGGGCCTTCAACTCCACCACCGGGAACCGCGTGGCCGACTTCCTAGGCCCCTTCGGCCACCCGGTGGGCGTGGCGGTGGGCGGCTCGGGAAGCGTGTACGTTGCCGACTCCGCCGAGGGGCTCATCCTGGTCTTCGACCCCGCCGGGAACCGCACGGGCGTGATCCCGGGCCCGTTCGGCCGCCTGTCGGATGTGGCGGTCGACGGATCTTCCGGCAGGATATACGCGGCCGACGCGGCCGCCGACGTCGTCCTGGTACTCAACTCCAACGGGAGCAACGTGGCCAACATCACGGGACTCGACGATCCGTACGGCGTGGCGGTCGACGGCTCGGGATCCATATACGTGGCCGATGCGGGCAGCGGCAGCATCCGGGTATTCGACTCCGCCCTGCGCCACGCCGGCGACATGCGCGCCCCGTCCGCCTACCCGTACGGCGTGGCGGTCGACGGCTCGGGCGCCGTATACGCGGCAGACGCGTCCAACGACCGCATCCTGGCCTTCGATGCCGACGGGAGCCGCCTCGCCGACCTGCCCGGCCAGTTCGAGCGCCCGTACGGCGTGGCGGTCGACGGATTTTCCGGCAGGATATACGCGGCCGACACGGGCAGCGGCCGCATCCTGGCCTTCGATGCCGCGTACGCGTTCGACGTGGCGGATCTTGCGGACGGGCAGAGGCTCGAGGTGAGCGTGCCGGCCGGCCGCGTGATGGATGCGGCGGGAAACGCGAACGAGGCATCCAATGTGGTGGCCGTCGACATCGCCCTGGAGCCCCCCGCCGTCCTGTCGGCCGCGGTCACCGGCCCCGACCGCATAACCGTGCGGTACGACAAGCCCGTGACCGCCGCGGGCGCGGCGTACGGCGCGTTCGCCGCGAGCGGCGCGGCCGACCCCCACTTGGTCGATCCGCTCTCGGGAAACGGCGGCGCCGTCCACGTGCTCGCGCTGTCCGGCGGCGCCGGCCTGCCCACCCACGCAACCGGCGTCATGACCATAAACCAGACCGCGGTGATCGGCCCCGCGGGCATCGCCCTCGGCGCCTCGGAGGTGCACGCCGAGGCGGTGGCCGACGGGCAGGCGCCCGAGATAACCTCGGCCGCCGTGACCGGCCCCAACCAAATAACCATACGCTACAGCGAGCCCGTGAACTCCACGGCCTCGGCCTACGGCGCGCTCGCCGTGGACGACGCCACCCGCGCGTACGCGCCCAGCCCGCTCTCCGGCAACGGCACCGCCGTCCACGCCCTCGCGTTCGCCGGCCCCGCCGCGCCCGCCTACGCGACCGGCGCCGTGTCCATAAACCAGACCGCGGTGACCGACGCCGCGGGCAACGCCTTCGGCGACTCGGCGGCACACCCGCGGGCGCTGGCGGACGGCCAGGCGCCCACGGTGACCTCGATCGCGCTCACCGGCCCCAAGCAGGTGACCATACGCTACAGCGAGCCCGTGACCGTCACGCTCAACGCGTACGGCCTGCCGGACTGCCCCGCCGGTGTCCAGCCAGGTTCGTCGTCATGCCGCCAGCCCGGCACCAGGCTCCGCATAGACTTCGGGTTCTGCACCTACCCGGCCAGCCCGCTCTCGGGCAACGGCGGCGCCGTCCACACCGTCGCGTTCGCCAGATGCACGGCCGGGGACACCTCCACCGGCACCCTCCTCCTGCAGGAGCCCGAGGTAACAGACGCGGCAGGCACCGCCCTCGGCACTTCGACGACGACCCAGCGCGCGCTGGACAACAACCTGAAGCCCGGCATAACTTCTGCCGAGGTCACCGGCCCCAACCGGGTGACCATAACCTACAGCGAGCCCGTGAACTCCACGGCCTCGGCCTACGGCACGCTTACCATAGGCGGCGAGGCCCGCTCCTACGCGTCCGGCAAGCTCTCGGGCAGCGGCACCGCCTCACACGCCCTCGCGTTTACCGGCGCCGCCGCGCCCGCCAATGCGACCGGCGCCGTCGCCATAAACCAGGCCGCGGTGACCGACTCCGACGGCAACGCCCTCGGCGCCTCGGCATCGCACTCGCAGGCGCTGGCCGACGGCCAGGCGCCCGAGATAACCTCGGCCGAGGTCACCGGCCCCCGCCAAGTGACCATACGCTACAGCGAGCCCGTGACCGCCAAGAACTCGGCTTACGGCCCGCTCGCCGTGGACGGCATACCCCGCGCCCACCAGCGCGATCTCCCGCCGGGCGCCTCCTCCTCCCACGCCTTCGAGTTCGCCGGCGGCGCGCCCGCGCCGACCGGCGCCGCCGGCGCCGTGACCATAAGCCAGCCCAAGGTGGCCGACCTCTCGGGCAACGCCCTCGGCTCCTCGGCATCATACCAGCGGGCGCTGGCGGACGGCCAGGCGCCGGGCGTGGAATTCGCCGCCGTGACCGGCCCCAACCGCATAACGATAACATACAGCGAGCCCGTGACCGCCGCGGCCTCGGCCTACGGTGCGCTCACCATAGGCGGCGAGATCCGCCCCTACGCGTCCGACAAGCTCTCGGGCGGCACCACCGCCTCCCACGCCCTCGCGTTTACCGGCGCCGCCGCTCCCGCCAATGCGACCGGCGCCGTGACCATGGACCAGACCGCGGTGGCCGACTTCTCGGGCAACGCCCTCGGCGCCTCGGCGGCATACCAGCAGGCGCTGCTGCCCGGCCAGGCACCAAGGATAACATCGGCCGCGGTCACCGGCCCCAACCGCATAACGATAAACTACAGCGAGCCCGTGACCGCCGCGGCCTCGGCCTACGGCGCGCTCGTCGTGGACGGCATCGCCCGCGCCTACGCGGCGGATCCGCTCTCGGGAAACGGCACCGCCTCCCACGCCCTCGCGTTCGCCGACGGCGCGCCCGCGCCCACCGATGCCGCCGGCGCCGTGACCATAGACCAGACCGCGGTGGCCGACCTCGCGGGCACCGCCCTCGGCTCCTCGGCATCATACCCGCAGGCGCTGGCGGACGGCCAGGCGCTCAGGCTGCTCTCGGCCGCCGTGACCGGCCCCAACCGGGTGACCATAACCTACAGCGAGCCCGTGACCGCCGCGGCCTCGGCCTACAGCCTGCTAGCCGTGGACGGCAGATCCCGCGCCTTCGCGAGCAACCCGCTCTCCGGCAGCGGCACCGCCTCCCACGCCCTCGCGTTCGCCGGTCCCGCCGCGCCCACCGATGCCGTCGGCGCCGTGACCATAGACCAGACCGCGGTGGCCGACCTCTCGGGCAACGCCCTCGGCGCCTCGGCCGCGTACCGGCAGGCGCTGGCGGACGGCCAGGCGCTCAGGCTGCTCTCGGCCGCCGTGACCGGCCCCGGCAGCATAGCGATACGCTACAGCGAGCCCGTGAACTCCACGGCCTCGGCCTACGGCGCGCTCGTCGTGGACGGCATCGCCCGCGCATACGCGGCCGATCCGCTCTCGGGAAACGGCACCGCCTCCCACGCACTCGAGTTCGCCGGCGGCGGCGCATCAGTGCCCACCGGCGCCACCGGCACCATAACCATAGACCGGGCCGCGGTAACCGACTCCGCGGGCAACGCGCTCGGCGCCTCGGCCGCACGCCCGCGGGCCCTGGCGGACGGCCAGGCGCCGAGGATAACCTTCGCCATGGTCACCGGCCCCCAGCAGCTGACCATACGCTACAGCGAGCCCGTGACCGTCACGGCCGACGCGTACGGCACGCCGACATGCTATTCCCTGATCGTGATTAACCGCCCCGACGAGGTACGTTGCACCCAGCCAGGCGACAGGCTCATCCGCATGGTTGTCGGCGAGCCGATCAGGTACACGTACCCGAGGAATCCCCTGTCGGGCAACGGCGGGGACGTCCACGTCCTCGCGTTCAAACATCCGCTGATGCAGAGCGCCGACCCCGACACCCTGTACGTGGGCCAGCCGGGCGTGACCGACTCCGCGGGAAACGCCCTCGGCAGCTTGGCGAGGGCCCCGCAGGCGCTGGCGGGCAACGAGCCGCCCGCGATACTCTCGGCCGCCGTGACCGGCCCCGACCGGGTAATCATACGGTACGACAAGCCCGCGACAGCCGCGGGCCTGGCCTACGGCGCGCTCGTCGTGGACGGCATCGCCCGCGCCTACGCGAGCAACCCGCTCTCGGGCAACGGCGGAGCCGCCCACGCCCTCGCGTTCGCCGGCCCCGCCGCGCCGGACAACGCCACCGGCACCATCGCCATAAACCAGACCGCGATAACCGGACCCGTGGGCCGCGCCATCGGCGACTCGGCGGCGGCCCCGCAGGCGCTGGCGGACGGCTAGGCGCGGGGCGGCCCCGGGCCCCGCCGCGCGGCGGCCCCCGCGTGGCACGGATCCGGATCGGCGGGGCGCTCCCGCGCGCGGCCGGCCGCCCGGCCCCGCCGCGGGGATCCGGATGCCCGGCCGCGCAGTCGCCGCTCGACGACTACGGGGCAGCGCGATCCCGCGCCCGGGAAGCGGCGGATCCGGCCCCGGCCCGCCGGCCGCGCTCGTGTGGGTGGTGGACCGGATGGGATTTGAACCCACGACCCTTGCGGGGCGCGCGGCGCCCTTACGCAGTGTGAGTGCGTCATCCTAGCCACTAGACAACCGGTCCGTGCGCCGCTCGCCGGCCGAAGTTTTTGTACCTTTGTATTCTGCCGGCGCGCGCCGGGGCGGGGGGAGGCGCGCGGCGCTACTTCTTGGCCCCGACGTTCCTGTTCTTCAGGCGGAGGTTGCCGTTCCTGCACTTCCTGCACCTGGTGGCGGCGATCGCGTTGCGCGCCCCGCAGTAGAAGCATATCTTCATGTGCAGGCGCGCCTTCTGCGCTATCTGCTTCTTTACCACGTCCGTTATGGGCATTCGCATCGGCCGCCGGGGCGCCTCTAATAACCTAACCGGATCCGGGGCCGGGGCCGGCCCCCCCGCCGCCGCCCTCCATCTTGGTGGCCAGCAGGACGGGCACCTCGGCGGGGCGCCGCGCCACCGGGACGTTGGCCTTGTTGAACATGGACACCTTGGACTCGGCCGATCCGTAGTCGCCCATGACTATGGCCCCCGCGTGGCCCATCCTCTTCTCCCTCGGGGCGGCCCTGCCGGCCACGTACGCGACCACGGGCGCGCCGAACCCCGAGTCTATTATCCTCTCGGCCAGCAGCTCCTCGGCATCGCCGCCTATCTCGCCCACCACCACGAGGCCCCTGAGCCCCGGAATGCCCCTCACCATCTCGAACGCGTCGGTGAGCCTGGTGCCGTTTATGGGATCGCCGCCTATGCCGATGGTCACCGCCTGGCCGAAGCCGGCCTGGGTGAGGGCGTTGGAGATCTCGTACAGGAGGGTGCCGCTCTTGGAGAGCACCGCGACGTTCCCCGGCTTGAAGGGGCTGGCCGGCATGATGCCCGCCTTTATGATGCCGGGCACTATTATGCCCGGCGTGTTGGGGCCCACGACGGTGGCCCCGCGGCGGCCCGCCAGCTCCAGCACTTCCAGGGTGTCCCTCACCGGGACGTGCTCGGGTATGGCGATCAGCAGCTTCACGCCGGCCTCGAGCGCCTCCTTCGCGGCGGCCAGGAAGTGCCTGGCGGGCACGAACACGACGGAGATCCTGGCGCCGGTGGCCGCGGCCGCCTCGCCCACCGTGTCGTACACGGGCACGCCGTCGAATTCCTGCCCCCCCTTTCCCGGCGTGACCCCCGCGGCCACGTTGGTGCCGTACTCCACCATCAGCCTGGCGTGGCGCGAGCCGAACTTGCCGGTGATCCCCTGTATGATCACGGGCTTCCTGCGGTAGTCCGCGTCCCCGGGCGCCCCCGCCATGATGTCCAGCACGGGCGGGGGGCCGCTCACTTCCTGACCCCCACCACCGCGGCGCTTATGGCCTCCTCGACGTCCTCGTAGATGCCCGTCTTGGAACCGGCCAGCATCTCCTTGGCCCTGTCCGACTCGGCGCCCTTGAGCCTGGCGAATACCGGGACGCCCACCGTCCCGTCCCCGTACGCCCTGACGAGCGCCTCGGCGACCGTGGTGGTCCTCACTATGCCGCCGTACAGGTTCACCAGTATCCCGTCCACCCTGCCCATCCCGCCGATCAGCGTCAGGGCCTCGTACACGGACTCGGCGGTGGCCCCGCCGCCCACGTCGAGGAAGCAGGCCGCCCTGCCCCCGCTGTCCGCCAGCATGTCCAGCGTGGACATCACGAGGCCCGCGCCGTTCCCCACCACCGCCACGTTCCCGTCGAGCTCCACCAGCGAGAAGCCGCTCCTCTCCGCCCTCTCCTCCAGCTCGGAGATCTCCCTGTACTTGGCCATCTCGGGGTGCCTGAAGTTGGAATTGTCGTCAGTCATCACCTTGCCGTCGAGGGCCAGCAGCGAGCCGTCGGCCAGCACGGCAAGCGGGTTGATCTCGGCCAGCTCCGCCTCTTTTTTCACGGCGAGCTCGGAGAGCCTCCCGAGTATCCCCGCAAAGTCGGCCGCCGCCGCGCCGTCCAGGCCCAGCTCGGCGGCCACCGCCCGGGCCTCGCCCTCGCCCACCTCGCCCGAGCCGACCTCCCTGACCGCCCGGTTCCTGACCGACTCTATCTCCACGCCGCCCTCCGCGGACGCTATCACGGTATAGCACCGCTTGCTGCGGTTCAGGAACAGCGAGAGGTACAGCTCCTTCGAGACGTCGGCCACGCGCTCCAGCAGGACGGCCCTCGTCCTCTCGCCCTTTATGGACATGCCCAGGATCTCGGGGTACCGGAGCTCGAACTCCTCGGCGCTGGAGCATTTCTGCACGCCGCCGGCCTTGCCGCGCCCGCCCACCGGCACCTGCGCCTTTGCCACGAACGGGTAGCCGAGCTCCTCGGCGTCCTTCCTGCCCTGCGCCGCGTCCCGGGACGTCCGGCCCTCCGGCACGGGTATCCCGAACTCGGAAAAGAGCTCCTTCGCTTGGTACTCCAGCAGGCGCACGGCGCGCCGCAACGGCGATCCCTATAATAGTTTGGCGCGCCGATCGCGCGCGGGCCCGCGCCCGCCGCGATCCGGGCGCGGGATCGGGGGGCGGCCCGCCGCCGCCGGGCGCGGCTTCGGTCCGGGCGCGGGCCCGCGCCCGATCGCGGCCCGCGCCTACAGCACCACGAGGCGGACGTTGTCCATGTTCTTGCTCGCGACGAACCCCCTGGTGACCGTCTCTATCCTCCTGCCGTCCCCGTCCAGCAGGAACATCTCGACGCACCTGCCGCCGCCGATCCTGCTGTGCAGGTGCGTGGTTATGAGGTCCTCGTGCTCGCGCTTTATCCCGACCACCTGCCCGTCGAACCGCTCGTCGTGGACGGCCATGAGTATGGCGCTGCGCTTCCCGCGCATGTCCTGCCTCTGCTTTTCTTCCTCGAGGAACGACCGCAGCCCCGCCCTGATGATCTCCGAGCGCCCGGAGAACCTGCCGCCCTCCCGCAGCTTGTCCATCTCCCCCAGCAGGGCGTCGCTGAGCGAAATCGAGACCACCGCCACGCCTCCCCGCCGGCCAGCGGTTATTTAAGAATACCATATTTTTTCACAACTGCTGCGCTCCGCTCCCCGCCCCGCGGCTGAATTGTTAATAATTTTTCTTGCGGGACTATTATAGTTATATACTGGAGGCCCCGCTTCGCGGCATGGCGGTGGCAAGAAAGTACGCGGTACCGGCGCTCGCGGGAGTCGCCGTCGCCGCGGCGCTGGCCGCCGTCGCCGCGGCGTGGCCGGCCGACGTGCCGGGCGCGGAGCCGGCCGATGCCCCGGCGCAGCCTCCCGGCGCGGAGCCGGCCGATGCCCCGGCGCAGCCTCCCGGCGCGGAGCCGGCCGCGGCGGGAGGGGAAGGAGAACAGCGCCTCCGCGTCACGGCGTCGTTTTTCCCGTACTATGAGTTTGCCAGGAACGTGGCGGGGGACAGGGCCGACGTGGAGCAGTACATGCCCGCGGGGGAGGAGGTACACGACTGGGAGCCGAGCCCAGGCGACGTGGTCAGGCTCGGGCAGTATGACGTCTTTGTGCACGGGGGCATGGGCTTGGAAGCCTACGTGGACAGGGCGATTCGGTCGGGTGAGTTCGACGACGTGCTGTTCGTGGCCGCCTCCGATGCCGACGACGTGCCGTTCGTGGCCGCTGCCGACGACGGCGACCACGATGCCGACCACGACGCCGATGCCGACCACGATGCCGACCACGATGCCGACCACGATGCCGACCACGACGCCGATGCCGACCACGACGCCGATGCCGACCACGACGCCGACCACGATGCCGATGCCGACCACGATGCCGATGCCGACCACGATGCCGATGCCGACCACGATGCCGATGCCGACCACGATGCCGATGCCGACCACGATGCCGATGCCGACCACGATGCCGATGCCGACCACGATGCCGACCACGATGCCGACCACGATGCCGACCACGACCACACCGGCGGGATCGATCCGCACGTGTGGCTGGATCCGGAGCTCGCAATGCTGCAGGTCGCCGCCATACGGGACGGGCTGTCCGCGGCCGATCCGGCCAACGCCGGCTACTACGCCGACAACGCGGCCTCGTACATCCTGCTGCTGGGCGAGCTGGATCGGCGGGCGGAGGAGGCGCTGTCCGCGTGCGAGCTGGACGTCTTCATCACGTACCATCCGGCGTTCTCCCGCTTGGCCGCCAGGTACGGGCTGGAGCAGGCGGCGCTGGGCGGCGACACCCACCACGGCGCCGAGGCGACGGCATCGGACATCGCGAGGTTCGTCGACCGCGTAAAAGAGTCGGGCGCCCCGGCGCTGCTGGTCGACGAGGCGGAACTGGACCCGCGCCTGGCCGAGGCGGTGGCCTCCGAGGCGGGAGTCGGCACGCTGCAGTTCAGCAACATGGAGACGCCGCCCGCCGACGGATCGACGTACCTGGAGGGCATGGAGCGCAACGTAGAGAGCCTCAGGGCGGCGCTGCGTTGCCGGTAGCCGCCCCCGCGCTGGAGGTGCGGGGCCTCACGGTGGAGCGCGGGGGCCGCACCGTCCTGGACGACGTGAGCCTCGCCGTCCCGGAGGGCGACCTGCTGGGCGTGCTGGGATCGAACGGGTCGGGCAAGACCACGCTGTTCCGGGCGATCCTCGGCATGCAGGCGTGCTGGAAGGGGCAGGTGCTGCTGTTCGGCCGCGGGCCGGGCGAGTTCGGCCCGATAGTCCCCCTCATCGGGTACGTCCCGCAGTCGGTCCCGCTGGATCCGAACTTCCCGGCCAGCGTCAGGGACGTGGTCGCGATGGGGGCCATACCGAAAAGGCTGGCCAGGGCCGGCGAGGCCCTGGTGGGGGGCGGGGATGCGCGCCGCCGGGCCCGCGGGCCGGGCGAGGCGGCCGACGCGGCGCTGGGCGCGGCCGGCCTGTCGCACTTGGCGGAGCGCCGCATCGGGGAGCTGTCCGGCGGCGAGCAGAGGCGCGTGTTCATAGCCAGGGCGCTGGTGAAGGATCCCCCCCTGATCATACTGGACGAGCCGGTCGCCGGCGTGGATGCCGAGTCGCAGGAGCAGTTCTACGACGTGATGGGCGGCATAAACGACGAGCGCGGCATCACCGTGCTGTGGTCGTCGCACGACATGGAGGCGATGGAGGGGCGCGCCAAGAGCGTGGCCTGCCTGGACCGGAAGCTGCTGTTCCACGGGCCGTGCGGGAAGTTCTTCGCGGACGGGCGGGCCGTGGGCGCGTACGCCGAGTCGGCCGCGCACGCGGCCGAGTGCCACCGCTGAGGGGCGCGGCCGTGCTCGAGGCGCTCTCCTACGGGTTCATGCAGAAGGCGCTCGTGTCCGGGGCGGCCGTGGCGGCCGTCTGCGCGCTCGCCGGGCTCTTCCTCGTGCTCAGGCGCTACTCGCTGTTCGGCGACGGCATATCGCACGTGGCGTTCGGGGGGGTCGCCGCGGGGCTGTTCCTCGGCGTGCTGCCGCTGTGGACGGCGCTGGCGGCGGCGGTGGCCGGGGGGCTCGGGCTGCAGAAGCTCCGGTCCAGCACGCGCATCTCGGGAGACGCGGCCACCGCGGTGATGCTGGCCGCCGGCCTGGCCGCGGGAGTCACGCTGGTGAGCGCCTCGGGGGGGTTCTCCGTGGACGTCATGGGGTTCCTGTTCGGCAGCATCCTGCTGGTCGGGGACTGGGACGCCGCCGCCATGGTGGCCGTCAGCGCCGCGGCGGCCGCCGCCCTGCTGGCGATGCGGGGAAGGCTGGCGCAGGTGGCCTTCAACGAGGAGCTGGCCAGGCTGTCCGGCGTGAACGTCGCGCTGACCAACTACCTGTTCGTGGTGATCGCATCGGTCGTGGTAGTGACCTCCATGCGGCTGGTCGGCATACTGCTCATATCCGCGCTCATCGTCATACCCAACGTGACCGCCATGATGCTCGGCCGCGGGCTGGCGCAGACCGCGGCCGTCTCCGTGTCGCTGGCCGTGGCCGCGGCGGTCTGCGGCATGCTGCTGTCCTACTACCTCGACCTCGCCCCCTCGGGGACCATAGTCCTGCTGTCGCTGGCCGCCATGCTCGCCGTGGCCGCGCTGCGCCCCGGGCGCCTCGGCCGCCTCCTCCGCCGCGGGCCGGCGAGGGGCCCGCCCGCGGCGGCGGCGGCCTAGACCTGGGACTCGAGCAACTCGACGACCTCGCGGAACCTGTCCCTGCTGCTCCTGATCAGCCTGCGCGGGTATTCCTCGACGCTGTACACGGCCTGCTCGTGGAACGACGGCGGGATCACGCCCCCCGACGTCACCAGCTGCTCCACCACGTAGCCGGCCGTCAGGGTGCAGACCACCTCCTCGTACGAGCCGTCCTCCTCCTCGAGGGTCTGCCTGTACAGGACGATGGGCGCGCCGCCGCCCCTGCGCACCTCCCGGGAGCCGCGCCTCAGCAGCTCCGCCAGCCTGTCCTCCTGCCACGAGTCCAGGTCCGCCTGCTTGGCCATCACCTGCTGTCCCCCGGATTTGTATTTATCCGGCAACTCCGCGCCCGCCCCGGCCGCATCCTCGCGCATCATGCCGCGGATGCGATGCCGCGCGAATAAAGTGCTGCCTAACATTGTTAAGTAACAATGTTACCCGGGGCTAGGCGACCACGGCTATCCTTATCGCGCGGCCGTCGATCTCCTCGTCCTTGTACGACGCGCCGGGGAACCCGGACGGGGAGAGCGAGACCCTCTTCACCCTCACCAGGAACGCCAGCTCGTCCCTCCTCTCCCCGAGCATCTCCGCATCCTCCCCCTCGAGGCCCAGCACGGCCGCCCCCTCCAGCACGGCCGTCGGCTCGTGCCCCCCCTCCTTGCGGAGGGCCTGTATGCGCCGCGCCACGTCCCTGACCAGCCCGCGCGCCGTCAGCTCGCGGCTGCGCGACGTGGGCACTATGACCATCACGTTCCCGCGGGCGGCGGCGGCGTGCCCCGCGGCCGCCTCCACCGAGATGCCAAAGTCGCCCGCGGACAGGGATACCGTCCCGCCCCCGCCCGCGTCCACCTCGAGCGGCGCGCCTTCCGGCAGGGCCAGCAGGCGGCGCGCCGCCTCCGCCGGGCCCATCTCGTCCAGCGCGGCCAGCAGGCCCGGCATCATGCGCCCGGCCTTGGGGCCCGCCTTTTTCCGGTCCAGCGCGGCCCGCGGCTCCACGGGCAGCCCCATGCGGAGCATCTCGGCCGCCGCCCCCGGCCCGTCCCACCCGCCCGCGCCGGCCAGCCGGCGCACCTCGTGCTTTTCCACGTTGAGGTGCGAGTCGAGCAGCCCGCCAGGCAGGGACTCGAGGGCCGCGGCCGTCACGGGGCCCGGCGCCGCGGGCCCCGCGCCCCCGCCCGCCGCTCCCCCCTCCGCGACGCAGACGATCGCCCCGTCCAGCGGCCACCTGCGCTTGAGGCCGGCCTTCATCCGCGCCGCCGCGCAGGCCGACGCGGCCTCGCCGAGGGCCTCGAAGGAGCGCTCCACCCCCTCGTCCTCGAGGGCGGGGTCGGCCTCGGGCCACCCCTCCAGCATGATGCTCCGCCTGGGGCCGCCCAGCGCGCGCCGGTACAGGTACTCCGTGGTGTGCGGGCAGGCCGGGTGCATCATCACGTCGGCGGCGAGCAGCACGCGGCGCAGCACGGCGTATATGGCCAGCCTCCTGCGCCCCGCCCCCTCCCCGCCGCCCCCGCCCCCCTCGTCCCACAGCTCCCGCCTCACGGCCGGCACGTACGTCTGGCTGACGGCCCCCACCACGAACTCCTCCACGGCCCTGGCCGCCTCGTGGAAGCGGCACGAGTCGTTGGCCTCGGCGGCGCCGCGGGCCAGCCGCTGCAGCCTGGAGAGCACCCACCTGTCCGGGTGGGACAGCAGGCCCTCGCGCCCCGCCCACTCCACGGTGTGCTCGCCGGGATCGAACCGGTCGTACGCGCTGTTCTGCGCGTAGTACAGGTGCATGTGGTACAGGGTGCTGAGCACCTGGTACGGCCTGGACGAGATCTCGCCGGCGCTGAAGCTGAGCGGCTCTATCGGGCTGGACTTGCGGACGAAGTAGAGCCTGACCAGGTCGGCCGGGTGCTCCTCCAGCAGCGCGGCCGCGTCTATGACGTTGCCCTGGCTCTTGCTCATCTTGCCGCCGTCCGCGTCCAGCACGTGCCCCTGGAACAGGAATGACGCGAACGGGGCCCCCGCCCCGCCCCCCAGTATGACGTTCTGTATGAGCAGCGTGTACGCCCACCCCCTGGTCTGGTCTATGCCCTCCGTGAGGAACGGGGCCGGCACGCTCGCGGCGTACCCTTCGTCCGTCATGGACGCGAACGGCGCCGCGCCGCTGTTGTGCCACGTGTCCAGCACGTACTTTTCCCTGCGCGTGTCGGTCCCGCCGCACGCCGAGCACCTCACCGTCACGCGGTCTATCCACGGGCTGTGCAGCTCGAAGCCGGGCCCGTCGGGCAGCTCGGCGGCCGCTTTTACTATCTCGCCCCTGGAGAACAGCCAGTCCCTGTTCCCGCACTCGCCGCAGTTCCACACGGGCATGGGGCACCCCCAGGACCTCTCCCTGGATATGCACCACGGGTGCTTCTCCCGGACTATCCCGAGGAAGCGGTTCCTCGGCTGCTCGAAAAAGTACCGCGCCGCCTCGGCCGCCCTGACGGCCCTGTCGCCCAGCCTGTCCAGCTTGTAAAACCACCCCCTGCGCGCCAGCCATACCACGCGGTGGCCCGACCGCCAGCACAGCGGGTACTTGTGCCGCAGGCGGCCCGCCTTCACGAGGGCCCCCCGCGACCGCAGGTCCTCCACCACCGCACTGTCGGCGTCCCTCACGTACGATCCCGCGTACCTGCCGGCCTCGGCGGTGAACCTCGCCCCGTCGTCTATGGGGCAGAACGCGCGCAGGCCGCGCCTCTTGGCCACCGCGATGTCCTCCTCGCCGTTGGCGGGCGACAGGTGCACTATCCCGCTGCCGGCGCCCGCATCGACGAAGCCCTCGGCGACGGCCACGTGGTACCCCCCGCCCTCGGCCAGCTCCCTCAGCCTGGGCACCTCCTCGTACAGGGGGTGCTCGTACCTGGCCCCCTCCAGCTCGGAGCCCTTGACCGTTTTTGCCACGCCGTACTCTTTTATCCCGATCTCCCCGAGCATCGCCTCCATCCGCGAGGCGCCCACCACCCACACCTCGCCCCCGACCTCCACGTAGTTGTAGTCCTCGTCCGGGTTCAGCGCCACCATGGCGTCGGTCACCAGCGTGAACGGCATCGTGGTCCACACCACCAGGTACTCGCCACTGCCCGCCAGCCGCACCTTGTAGTACAGCGACGGGTCGGAGACCTCCTCGTACCGCTGGTTCACCTCGGCGTGGCTCAGCGACGTCTGGCAGCTCGGGCAGTACGCGATGACGGTGTGGTCGTCCTCCAGTATGCCGTCGCGGAGGGCCTTCTTCAGGAACTGCCACTCCCTTTCTATGTAGCCGTCCCTGTGCGTCCAGTACGCCCCGGAGTGGTCCAGGGAGACGCCGAGCGCGCGGTCGACGGCGATCCATTTCTCGCTGTACCTCTCCACGAGTGCCTTGCACCGTGCCGCCAGCCGCCCGGCGCCAGCCGACCCGGCCGCCTCCCTCCCGCCGCCCTCCGTCCCGAGCTCCTTCTGCGCCTGCAGCTCCACGGGAAGCCCCTGGGTGTCCCAGCCCGCGTTGAACGCGACCATCCCGCCGCGCAGCGTCGCGTACCGGTACCACAGATCCTTGATCACCCTGCCCCTGAGGTGGCCCGCGTGGGGGGCCCCGTTCATGGTGGGGGGGCCCTCGATGAACGCCGAGGCGCGGCGCGGCCCGCCGCCGGGGCCCGGCGAGGCGGCGATCTCCGCCCGGAGGTCGATGCCCGCCATCTGCTCCACGGCATCGCGCTGTATGGCCCTGGCGTCGAATTCCTTGCGGAGCCGCTCCATGCGCCGGCGCCGGCCGGGCCGTGGTATATGCGATGCGCCCGGCCGCCGGGCCCGGGCCGGAGCCGGAACCGCGCCCGGCGGCGGGGGGCGGCTTGCCGCCGCCGGGCGCGGTTCCGGCCTGGACCCGCCTGCGGAGCATCCCGCAGCCCGGCCGTGATTGCGCGGCGCGCGGGGCCGCCGGGGCGGCATCCGGGCGCGGCTAGCGGGGGGGGGGGGCGCGGGGCCGGGATCGCTGCGCGCGAGCCTGCTTTTGGCGGAGGGCGGCCTACGGAGACTGCGCCCGCGCCGCAGCTCCGCATCCGGCCGCCCGCGCCTGTCCGCGAGCACGCGTTCTGCCGCCCGATCGAGTTCTGCGCGACGCAGTACCGCGCGCGGGGACGGACCCGCAGCGTCGACTCGTCTTGACCTGTTGGCGAATCACGGACAGCCTCTGTCGTGGCTATGCCGCGTTCGTCGTTTTTTCTACGTTTGTGATCGTTTGCATTTGGACAGAGTATATGGGCTCTCCAAAATTGTTAAACTTTTGATACTTGAAGACTTTGGTCAGCACGGGCCTGAGGGTCACCCTGAACCCGTCGTGGGTCATGTACTCTTGGATCCCCGCCTTTTGTTCGTCAAACCGCATCTCTTCGCCCATGTCCCTATCGGGATCCCACGGCTCGGAGCTAGGTTGACGTTTTAGCGAGGAGGGCACCAGTGCTGACGTTATGTTCACGGAGTCTACTCCGTAGGATTTTGGGTATCCTTCGGGGGTAGTCTGCGGGTGAAAGAATATTTTTTTCACCACCTCCTTTGACCTCAGAATCGTTCCATCGCCTGCCAGTACAAACCTGCTGTAATCTTCCTTCAGAACAACAAAGTCTACCTCCTTCGCCTCTATGCTTGACACGGTTGGCACTAACCCCGCTTGCATATAAAACGTTCTATAGCCACGGAAATAAGTAACTGAGCTGGTCTTCGGCGGCGGAATAAGTAATTGAGCTAGTCTGGGGGCTGATTCGGGCCGTTTTTCGCGGGTGCCTCGCCCCTAGTCGCGAGGGATCAAATTGCGCAATAATTAGGAAAAAACGCCCGGCCGATCCGGAACGTTCATTTAGATTGTTTTCGAGGGCACGGCATGCTGACCCGCGCGGAGCTCATGCACGCCCTCGCGACGGAAAAGGATCCGCGCAAGGTGACGAGGATCCACGGAATCTGCAGGATCGTGATCGAGAAGGAAAGCTACAGGGAAGTCGCGAGGATCATGTACAAGTCGTACAACACGATCAGGGCGTGGCACGAGCGCTACCTGCGGGAAGGGCTCAAGGGCCTTAGCGATCGCCCCCGCCCCGGCCGCCCGCCCAAGATAACAAACCGGAAGCTCACCGAATTCATGGAAGAGGGGGACACGCTGTCCAGGTTCCCGAAGCTGCTCGCGGAGAAGGTGAAGGAGAAGACCGGCATCGCGTACAGCGAGGGGGCGGTGCGCCGCAAGCTGCGCGACGGCGGCTATTCCCCCAAGGTCCCCGAGCCGGTGCACGCCAGGAGGGAGTCGGTCGAAAACGTAGCAAAGTGGCAAAAATGGCTGAAACATTGGCTCCAAAAGGCGGAAAACGACGGATTTCTGCCGTTCGTGGTGGACGAGAGCAGCCTGCTGCACGACTACCAGCCCAGGCGGAGCTTGTGGACGCTGGTCGGGAAGCGGGCCTACGAGTGGTACACGGGGAACCACACGCGCAGGATGATCTTCGGGGCGCTGTCCATGAACGGCGACCAGGTGTTCATGAACGCGCAGAGGTTCGACACGGAGACGACGATCAAGTTCTTCAGGCGCGTGACGGCACGGCACGGCCCGGCGGCGCTGCTCGTGGACAGGGCGACGCCGCACCGATCGATCGGCACGAACGAGTTCGTAAAGGACAACGAGGGACTCGTGCGCATCGGGTACTTCCCCACCGGGTGGCCCGAACTCAACCCGGTCGAATCCTGCTGGAACACGCTCAAGCGGCAGCCGCACGCGCACCAGGTCTACCCGACGGTGGACGCGAGGATCGCGAAGTCGATGGAATACCTGAGGACGCACCGGTTCCACCTGGACGTCACGCGGTTTCTGTTCAGGGAGCCCGTCGCGAAGATCATCTGACGGCGCCGCGCGCGGTCGGGCCCCGCGCGTGCCGGCGCGCCGCGTCCGCAAAAACAACCCGAATGAACGCCCGCGATTAGCTCAGTTACTTATTTACGCGGCTATAGTTCGCTCGCCTGAAGCGGCATCGCCCCCGATGTTCTTCTGTCAAGTTCGGCATGTTGCGGCACGGTGGCGCACCTGCCGTCCGGATGTTTCACGATGCTGCCGCCCCTTTGGCGGGTAACTAGAAAGCCTCGCTTACTGAGAAATCTTATCAATTCGTGCGAAGAAATAACGGGAATGCGCGTCAAAACTTTCTTTTTACGTGCATGTAAAACTCGCGGGGTTTCCCGATCGCTTCCAGCATTAGTTCTATGGCTTCGATCGCGTTGCGCTGCACGTCGTCCATCGTTTTGCCCTGCGTTATCACGTTGAGCTGCTGACACTTTGCCACCAACATGCCGTCTTCGCCGTCTTCGACTGTCACGACGTACATGTCCCGCGGACGGGACGGCGGCGCATGCGTCGTGGGGCCGTGCACCACGTACGATGCCGCGGCGGATGCCGCGGCGGTTGTCGCCCCGGGCGTCATGTCGTGCTCCGCGTACGATGCCGCGGCGGTTGTCGCCCCGGGCGTCATGTCGTGCTCCGCGTACGATGCCGCGGCGGTTGTCGCCCCGGGCGTCATGTCGTGCTCCGCGTACGATGCCGCGGCGGTATTGCTGGGAAATCCAGAGCCTGTTGGTGCTACCGACATGCCCGCATTACCACAGGCCGGGTTTAAAAATATGTTGAAAAGGCGGCCAGCATGGAGGCGTGGAAGGCCGCCAGCGGGTGCGGGCGGCGCTGGACGGCCGAGACCGCGTTTGCGGCCTTCAAGCGCCTGTTCGGGAGCGACGTGCGCTCCCTGAGGTGGGGGAACATAGTCCTGGAGGTCAACCTCGAGGCGTCGCTCTACAACAGGATGGTCAGCATGGCGGCGGGAGGGACGGGATAGGGGGACTTGGAAGGAAGGGGGGGAAAGGGAGGGGGGAGGAGCGGAGCCCGGGCGCCGTCCGGGATAGTTGTGAGATAGACTACATACAGGTAGTGCACACACTTACCTCCCCCCCTCCTCCCGCCGCGTCAGTTCCTTGCGCGCCGCCACCGTCTCTGACTCCGCCATGCCGCGGCACAAATCCGCCATACTAGTACCAACCAACCAAGAGATTCCGCCGTTCGGCTAGGATTGCGCGACATGCAGGCCAGCCCGGGCGTCCCCAAGGTGCGGCGGGAGGGGGGGAAGGGAGGTAAATGTGTACCCCGGGGGCCGCGCCCCGAATATATGAGGCGCGCCGCCGGGCGGGCCGTTGAACGTGCTGGTGGTGGGGTCGGGGGGCCGCGAGCACGCGCTGGGCTGGAAGCTCGCGGCCAGCCCGAGGGTCGACGCGGTCTACACGGCGCCCGGCAACGGCGGGACCGAGAACAACGTGCCGATCGCGGCGGACGACCTGGGCGGCCTGGCCGACTTCGCGGCCGACCGCGGCTGCCTCACCGTGGTGGGCCCCGAGGCGCCCCTGGCCATGGGGATAGTCGACCTGTTCGCCGGGCGGGGCCTCCGCGTGTTCGGGCCCACCAAGGCGGCCGCGCGGCTCGAGTCCAGCAAGGAGTGGGCCAAGGAGTTCATGGCGCGCAACGGCATACCGACGGCGCGGTTCGGCGCGTTCGGCGAGCCGGGGCCGGCCCACCGGCTCGTGGACTCCCTCGCGGAAGGGGGCGGCGTCGTCGTAAAGGCCGACGGCCTGGCCGCCGGCAAGGGGGTGGTCGTGTGCGGCGGGGCGGACGAGGCGCACGCCGCCGTGGACCGCATGCTGGTAAGCGGCGAGTTCGGCGGGGCCGGCTCGCGGATAGTCGTGGAGGAGCGGCTGGAGGGGGAGGAGGCCTCGTACATCGCCATGTGCGACGGGGAGGCGGCGGTCCCGATGGCCTCCAGCCGGGACCACAAGCGGGCGCTGGACGGCGACCGCGGGCCCAACACGGGCGGGATGGGGGCGTACTCGCCCGCGCCGGCCGTCGAGGGGGAGGAGACCGCCAGGGCCGTGCGCGAGGGGGTAATCGAGCGCGCCGTCGCGGCCATGCGGAGGGAGGGCTGCCCGTTCTCCGGGTTCCTGTACGCGGGGGTGATGGTGGGGGCGGACGGGCGCCCCAGCGTGCTGGAGTTCAACGCGCGCATGGGCGACCCCGAGTGCCAGCCGATAGTGATGCGGATGGACTTTGACCTGTTCGAGTACGTCGAGGCCTGCGCGGAGGGCAGGCTGGCATCCATGCCGCCGCCGCGGTGGCTCGCGCGGCACG
Source organism: uncultured Candidatus Cenarchaeum sp. (assembly GCA_958295735.1). Lineage (GTDB taxonomy): Archaea > Thermoproteota > Nitrososphaeria > Nitrososphaerales > Nitrosopumilaceae > Cenarchaeum. Next base: position 482,485 of record OY282369.1, on the reverse strand, counting down.
CCGCCTGCGTGGTGGTGGCCTCGCGCGGCTACCCCGGAAGGCACGACTCGGGCGGGGAGATATCCGGGCTGGACCGCCCCCCCGCGCGGGACGTGCGCATCTTCCACGCCGGCACCCGCCGCGAGGGGGGGCGCATCCTCGCCTCCGGGGGCCGCGTGCTGGGGGTGGCCGCGCTCGGCGACTCGCTCCGGTCGGCCGTCTCCGCGGCGTACGGGGAGGCGCGCCGCGTGTCGTGGCCGGGCAGCCGCATGCGCTCGGACATCGGGGCGGGGGGGCCGGCGCGGGAGGGCGGCGGCCTCAGCGGCGGGTCCTGAACAGGCCCCTCTCCGTCACCACGACGTCGACGGGCACGTCGTGCGGCGCCGCCGGCATCGATCCGACGACCTGCCTGGCGAAGGCCAGGGCCATCACGGGGGGCCCGCCGCCGCCCCTCCCGCCCAGCCCCGCGAGGAACCTGTCGTAGTGGCCGCCGCCGTGCCCCAGCCTGGTGCCGTCCATCGACACGCCCACGGCCGGCACTATCACGAGGTCCATCTCGCCCGGCCCGCACGCGGGGCAGCCCTCCCTGGGCTCCGTGGTGCCGAACGGCCCGCTGCCGGCCCGCTCCAGCGCGCCGGGGCCGTCCACAGTCCTGAACTCCAGCGCGCCGCCGGCCATCCTGGGCAGGCAGACCCGCTTGCCGCGGGAGGCCGCCTCGCCTATTATGTCCTGGGTGGGCACCTCGCTGCCGACCGGATAGTAGCACGCCACCGTCCCCGCCCCGCAGAACTCGGGGGAGCCCGCGACCGCCCCGAGTATCCTCCTCCCGGCTATGCGCGCCATGTCGTGCGAGACGGAGTCCCTCCTGGCGAGGAGGATCCCGCGCAGGGCCGCCTTTTCGGCCGCCACGGCGCCGCCCGGCTTCCGCACCGCCGCCTACCCTCCCGCGGCCCCGGCCGCCCTCGCGGTGTTCCTCAGCAGCATGGCCACGGTCATGGGCCCCACGCCCCCGGGCACGGGCGTGGCGTACGCGGCCTTCCGGATGATCCCCTCGTAGTCCGCGTCGCCGGCCAGCCGCCCCCCGCGCCTGGATATCGCCACGTCCACCACCGCCGCCCCCTCCTTCACCATTCCCGGCGTCAGCACGAACCTCGACCTGTCGCCCACCGCGGTGACCACCACGTCGGCCCTCCTGCAGTGCGCCGCGACGTCCGCGGTGCGGGAGTGGCATACCGTGACCGTCGCGTCCCTCTGCAGCAGCATGTGGTGCAGGGGCCTGCCCACCAGCCCGCTCCTGTTCACCACGACCGCCTCGGCGCCCCGCAGCCCCACCTTGTAGTGGTCGAGCAGCGCCATCACGCCGGACGGCGTGCAGGGCGCCAGCGGGGCCCTGCCGGCCGCGAGCAGCCCCGCGCTGGCGGGGGTGAGGCCGTCGACGTCCTTGTCGGGCCGTATCGCCGAGACCGCGGCGAAGGCGTCCAGCCCGCCCGGCAGCGGGAGCTGCACCAGTATGCCGTGCACCGAGGCATCGGCGTTCAGCCCGCGCACGAGCCCCTCCAGCTCCCCCTGCGTCGCGCCGGCGCCCAGCCTGTGGTCCCTGCTCTCGATGCCCGCCCCCGCGCACGCGCCGTGCTTGCCCCTCACGTACGCGGCCGAGGCCGGATCGTCCCCGACCAGCACGGTGGCGAGGCACGGGGCGATCCCGCGCGCCCTCATCCCGGCCACCTCCGCCTTCACGCCCTCGGCGACCAGCCCCGCTACCATCCTGCCGTCCATCCTAACGCCCGGCATGTGCCGTGCGGTGCGCCGCCGGGTCTTACTAACTCTTTCCAGTGCGGGGCGGCGCGGGGCCGCGTGCCCGCCAGCCGCGGGCGCGGAAGCCGCCCCGCCGATCCGGATCCGCGCCTGGAAGATCGGCGGCCGCCGGCCCCGCGCGCGGGGCGCGCGCCCCGACTAGGCGCGCACCACGCGCCTTCCGCTCACGCGTATGCTCCCCCTGGCGAACATCTCGACGGCCCTCGGGTATATGCGGTGCTCCTGATCCAGTATCCTCATCGACAGCGCCTCGGCCGTGTCCCCCTCCGCGACGGGGACGGCGGCCTGCAGTATGACGGGCCCCGTGTCGACGCCCTCGTCCACGAAATGCACCGTGCATCCGGAGACCTTGGCGCCGTACCGCACGGCCTGCCCCTGCGCGTCGAGCCCCGGAAACGCGGGGAGGAGTGAGGGATGCACGTTCATCACGCGGTTCCTGCGGGCGGAGACGAACCGCGGCCCGAGGATCCTCATGAACCCGGCCAGGCACACGAGGCCCCCGTCCCCCACCACGCCGTGCCTGCGCAGGGCGGCATCCACGGCGAGGTCGTGCGCGTCTCTGTCCCCCGCCCAGCCGACCACCTCCGTCTCCACGCCCATCCTCTCGGCTACGGCCAGGGCCGCCGCGTCGGGCCTGCTGGACACGACCACCACGGGCTCGGCGGGAATGCGGCCCCTCTTCGCCGCCCTGAGTATGGCCTCCATGTTCGAGCCCCTCCCGGACACGAGTATGCCGAGCCTCAACAACGGGTCAACGCCGGGCTAATCCCGCAATTTATATCAACACGGCCTGGCTCCGTGCCGTTGGAGCGCGGCGTCGCGATGACCGGGAACGGCATAGTCTGCGCGACGCGCGAGGGCCGCGTCGCGCTGGATCCGAGGCGCGCCGACGCCGGCGCCTCGCTCAACTTCGTCTCGCACGCGCACGCCGACCACCTGCCGGCGAAGAGGCGCGCCGCCTCCGCCGCCTCCTGCCGCATCCTGGCCTCGGGCGAGACGCGCAGCATAGCGGGCCTGCGCGGCGTCGACATGGGGAGCGGCCCGGACGGCGCCGACGGCTTTACCCTCGTGGACAGCGGGCACATACTCGGGGCGAGGGGGCTGCTCATAGGCGGGGAGGTCTTCTACACCGGGGACATCTGCACCCGCAGCCGCGGGTTCCTGCGCGCCGCCCGCGTCCCGCGGTGCCGGACGCTGATAACCGAGTGCACCTTCGGCCTGCCCGAGTTCGAGTTCCCCGTGGTGGGCGAGGTGGTCTCGCGCGTCAACGCGATAATATCCGGCCTGTACTCGGCCGGCAGGCCGGCCGTGCTGATGGGCTACGAGCTCGGCAAGGCGCAGACCCTCAGCGACCTGTTCGGCCACTGGGATCCGCTGGTGTACCACGACTCGGTAAAGCGCATGAACGACATGCACCGGAGCCTGGGCGTGCCCCTCCGGGACGCGCCGGGCCACTCGGAGGCCGAGGCCTCTGGGCTGCTGGCCTCGGGGCCCTGGGTCATGGTCGCCCCCATGCTGCCCGCGCGGAGCCGGTTCGTCCGGGAGATGAAGTCCAGGTACGGCGCGGTGACGGTGGGGTTCAGCGGGTGGGCCGCCGGGCGGTCGCGGTTCCCGCTGGGGCGCAGGTGCGACCACTCCGTCCCGCTCAGCGACCACTGCGACTTTGCCGAGCTGGTGCGCATGGTGAGCCGGTCGGGCGCGGAGACCGTATACACGACGCACGGCTTCGCCGACGAGTTCGCCTCGCACCTGGGCAGCATGGGGATAGACGCCAGGCCGCTGCGCGCGGGCGCCCTGGAAAGCTTTTCGTGAGCGGCCCGCATCCGCGCCCCGGGGGCCGCCCTCGCGGGCCGCCGGCCCCGCTCAGGCCGCGAACCGCCGGCACTCGCACTTCACGACCAGGCAGGTCTCGGCGTTGCGTATGTGGTCGTTCATGGAGTGGCCGCACCTGACGTCCTTGCACTCCCTGCGCATCGCCTCCCTCTCTATGATCCCCTGGGCTATCGCGTTGGCCTTGTCCCTGGAATAGCCACGCTTGTCCACGTAGTAGTGCACTATCCTGCTGTACAGCATCTCCGCGTCGAACCTCTTCTCTATCATCCCTTTCCCCCCTGGGACGGTATCCAGTGCAGCGTGACGGTGGAGCGGATCCTGCTTATCCGCCGTATCTCTGCTATGGTCGAGTCGAGCGCGTCCCTCGTCTCGCCCCGGATCTTGCAGAACACGTCGTATACGCCGTAGGTGCCGCGGACCTCCTCCACCCCGGGCATCTCCTCCAGGGCGCCTATGATCCCCCTCTCCTTTCCCACGTCGCACTGCACCAGCACGTATATGGTCTCCATGCGCGGCCTGCGGGCGCGGCGTATTTCAAGCGTGCGCGCTCCTCCCCTTGCGGCCGTGAGGTTTTTCACGCCCCGGCCAAACGCCCTTTCACCTGGCCGCCTCGGGCCGCGCCCCCGCTTCCGGCCCGCCGCCGCCCTCCGCATCGCGGCCCGCCGCCCCCTGATCGCCGTCCTCCGCATCGCCGTCCTCCGCATCGCCGTCCTCCGCATCGCCGCCCCCCACGGACCTGATCTCCTTCCGGTACTCCATCTTCAGCCAGATCGGCGTTATTATGGTGGTGACGGCGACCATTATCACGATGGTCGAATAGACGCTGCCCGTGAGCACGCCCGACGAGACGCCGACGCCGGCCACTATCAGCCCGACCTCGCCGCGGGATATCATGCCTATCCCGACCCTCATGCCCCTGGCCCTGTCCTTCAGGAACATCCACGCCGGCAGGCCGCACCCGAAGAGCTTCGTCACTATGGCTATCACGATCACCACGCCGCTGAGCATCAGTATGTCCAGGTTGACCTCGCGGAAGTCCACCTGCGCCCCGATGATGGCGAAGAAGAGCGGGGCGAATATGAGGCCGATCTTTTCGATGAAGTGCTCCACCTTCTCGAAGACCCTGGTGGTCGACAGGGCCATCCCGACCGCGAACGCCCCGACTATCGGGGAGAGGCCGATGTACCCGGCCAGCGCCGCCGCGCCGAAGAACGCCGCCGTCACTATCCCCTCTATGCTCCCCTTGGCCTTCCACACGGGGGAGCTTATCAGCCTGGGTATGAGGAAGACCGAGGCGATCAGCATCGCCGCGAAGAACCCGAGCACCTCCAGTATGGTGAACGTGACCATCATTATGTCGATGTCCTCCAGCCCGCTGCCGTCCCCGCCCACGAGCGACGTCACCACGGACAGCACCGCTATGGCCAGTATGTCGTCCACGACCGCGGCTCCGATGATGAGCCGCGCCTCCGGGGTCTTTATCTTGCCGAACTCGTTGAGCACCTGGATCGATATGGCTATGCTGGTCGCCGTCAGGGCCGTCGCTATCATCATCGACTGGAGCGCGTCGAACCCGAACGCCTGCAGCACCCACAGGCCCGCGAAGAACGGGACCACCACCCCCAGCGTCCCCACCGTGAACGACATCTTGCCCCCCCGCAGGAACTCCTTGGGGGTCATCTCCAGCCCCGCCATGAACAGTATCACTATGGCGCCGATGTCCCCCAGCACCTTCAGCTCCCCGTCGATGTTGAGCAGGTTCTCCCCGTCGTACACCAGGAACGCCCCCAGCGCGAACGGCCCGATTATCATGCCCGCCAGGAGCTCCCCCAGCACTATGGGCAGCTTTAGCCTCAGGAAGAGCTCCGCCATCAGCTTTGCGGCGAACAGCAGTATGCCTACCCCTATTATGGTCTGGATGAACTCAGCCTCTGCCGCCATGCCCTTGCGGGGCGCCTCCCGCGATCACATATAATCGGATGTGGGGCCGGGGCCCGCGCCCGCCGCGATCCGGGCGCGGGATCGGGGGCGGCTCGCCGCCGCCGGGCGCGGTTTCGGCTTGGGCGCGAGTCCGCGCGCCGGGGCGCCCCCTCCCCCGCGGGGCCGCAGGGCCCCCTCCCCCCGCCGGTTCAGGCCAGCCTGTGCCGGCCCGCCACGACGCCCCTGCCGGCCGCCACCGTCCCCACGCGCAGCGCGCCGATCTTGTGCTTCCTGAATATGCGCACCGCCTCGCCCTCCTCCCCGCGGGGGACTACCGCGCAGAACCCCACCCCCATGTTGAACGTCCCGTACATTTCCGCCTCGTCCACGCCCTGCTCCGCTATGAGCCGCATTATCGGGGGAGGCCTGGGCAGCGAGTCCAGGTCGAACAGCACCCCCGCGTTGAGCCGCGACAGCTTGGCGAACGAGCCGCCAGTTATGTGCGCCAGCCCGCGTACCTCGCACTTTTCGAGGATCTCCAGCACCGGCCTGGCGTATATCCTGGTGGGCGCCAGCAGCGCATCGCCCACGCGCCCCACCCCCCTCGCGCTGGCCCCCAGCGGGAACTTGGAGAGTGCCTTCCTGGCCAGCGAGTAGCCGTTGGAGTGGAGGCCGTTGCTGCGGGCCCCCACTACGACGTCGCCCTTCCTTATGCCGCCCCCCAGGACGGGGCCCCCCTTGGGGACCAGCCCGACGACGGTCCCCGCCAGGTCGAAGGAGAACCCGCGCCGGCCGAACAGGCCCGGCATTATCGCGGTCTCGCCGCCCACTATGGGCACCGCCCCCCGCCTGGCCCCCCTCGCGAGCCCGCGGGCGATGGCGGCCAGCGCGTCCCCGTCGTTCCTGCTGGCCGCTATGTAGTCGACGAACGAGACAGGGACGGCCCCCGTGCAGACCACGTCGTTGACGTTCATCGCGACGCAGTCGATCCCCACCGTGTCGTACCTTTCCATGGCGGCGGCCACCAGCACCTTCGTGCCCACGCCGTCGGTGTGGGTGGCCAGCAGGGTGCCGCCGCCCACGTCGACTATCCCTGCGTAGTGGCCGAACCCGTGGGCCACCCTGGCCGCGGCCTGGGCGCCGTGCGTGCGGGATATGATCCTGCCTATGCGCGCCCTGCTCCCCGCTATCCCGCCGACGTCGACCCCCGCGCCCCTGTACGTCATGCCCGCCGCCACGGCACGGCCCACGCCGGGGCGGATAAAAGAATTTGCGGGCCGCCGTCGCGTGTAGACTCACGTCCATTGTGATCTGGGCGTGGGATTGGGGGGCGGTTTGTTGCCGCTAGGCGTGGTTTCGGTTTGGACGTAAGTCTACACGCCGGCGCGCGGGGCCGCGCGCGCGCCGGCCGCGGGCGTGAAAGCGCCCCCGTCGGTCGGGGCTCGCGCCCGCGGGCCGGGGGCCGCCGAGACCTCGTGCTTGACCCAAAAATAGTCTATCTCACAATCACGCCTACGGCGGCCGCGGCGGGGCAGTTTTTCGCGCCTAAAACTCGAGTTATGGGATGGACTACCCAAAAACAAACAGATATAACACACTCGCGCAACATGCTGGTACCATGAACGGCGAGTACCGGCCGGAGCTGGTCTTCGGCGTGACCGGGTTGCTGGGGACGGATCTGGGCGCCGCGCGCCGCATGCTCTCCAGATCTCTGGGCACCGTCAAGTACGTCCCGCTGAATATCGCGCTAGACGACGCGCTGTCCGAGATTTCTAGCCTGGAAACTCCGGCAAGGGACGACACCGAGTACGGCAGGATCGAGTCCGGAATGGACAGGGCCAACGAGCTGAGGCGGAGGGCGGGGACGGGCGCCGGCGCCGCCCTGGCGGTGACCCAGATGCTAAAACTGCGCAAAGGCATCACGGGATCCGAAAAAAAGCCGGCCGCCGGCTGCGCGTACATCGTGGGGGCGATCAAGCACCCCGACGAAGTCAGGATTATGCGCGACATGTTCGACAGGCAGTTCCAGCTCATCTCAGTATACGCGCCAAGATCCATGAGGTTCAAGGCGCTGAAGGACATGCTGGGGGTTCGCGCAGAGACTCTCGCACACAGGGACTACCACGAAGGGGGCGTGACCGGGCAGTCCGTCAGGGACACGTTCCCGATGGCAAACTGCTTCATCGCCGCGTCGGATCTCGCAGACGCGCAGGTCCATCTTGACCGCCACACGGGGAGGCTCTTCGGCAACCCGTTCCTTACCCCGACCGCGGAAGAGTCTGGCATGTTCCACGCGTATTCCAGTTCTCTCTCGTCGTCGTCCATGTCGAGGCAGACGGGGGCGGTCATAATTGACGAGTGGGGGGATCCGGTCTCCACCGGCGTCAACGAGGTGCCCAAGGCCGGGGGCGGGGTCTACGCGGAGGGTGACGAGAAAGACCAGCGCGAGTTTGTCCGGGGGCACGACTCGAACCAGTGGGAGAGGGAGGAAATGCTCGCGGACCTGCTGTCGAGGCTCGGGCGGGCGGGCTGGCACAAGGAAGAATACGCGGGCATGGACGGGAAGGAGCTCGCGGGCATGGCCATGCGATCGCCCCACCTCTCCGGCATGAAACTCATGGACGTGACCGAGTACGGCAGGGAGGCGCACGCCGAGGCGGGCGCCCTGGCAGGCGCCGCCAGGCGCGGCGCGTCAGTGAGGGGCTGCACCATGTACTGCACCACGTTCCCCTGCCATGCCTGCGCGAAGCACATCGTGATCGCCGGCATACGGCGGGTCGTCTTCATCGAGCCGTACCCGAAGAGCCACGCAGAGAAGCTGTTCGACGACTCGATAAGCGTCGGCGACCGGCAGGCGGGCAGGGTCCACTTTGACCCGTACATCGGCATCTCGCCCCTGCACTACGTCGACTTCTTCGCCATGGGCAGGCGCAAGGACGCGTCCGGCAGGCGGATGCGCTGGGTTGCCGCCGAGGCCGTCCCGAGGTTGCCCGGCTACAGGAAGTCCCTGATGAGTGAGATCGTGGTCGCGGACCGCCTGGCCGAAGACTTGGCCCGAGGCGGTCATTCGGCGAACGCTGCCGGCTCGAGTTCGCGCTCCTGCTAGCCGCGGGCGCGGGAATGCTTCCGCCGATCCGGGTTCGCGCCAAGCTGAGGGGGTGGCCGACCTTCGCCGATGCCGAACGGGAGGGTTTATACCAAAGTCCTGCCAATGCCGGCCATGGAGTTCGAGACGCCCAAGCCCGATCACCCCGGCGACGACGAATACTGGTCGGCTCCTTCCTTGGAGAAGTTCAAGAAGGCCCGGCCCGATCACCCCGGCGACGACGAATACTGGTCGGCGCCTCCCATGGTGAAGTTCGAGAAGGGCTGGCTGCAGAAAGAGCTGGATGAGTGCCAAAAGCTGGCCGCAGAGATCCCCCAGTGGCTGAAGGACACGGCGCCCCCGCGCTACCCCGTCGACTACTAGGAACCCCGACCCTGAGGCCCGGCCGCCGCCCCCGCCCCCGCCGCCGGCGCGTCCCGCCAAAAGCCGAGGCGCGATCCCGGGCCCTTGGTGCCCGATCCGCCCGCATCCAGCGGCGTCCCCGGAGCCCCGAGTTGCGCGGCGGCGCCCGATCGGGGCGGGCCTTCCCGGCCGCGCCGCCGGGCGGTTTCGCGCAGGCCCGGATCCGTCGCGATCCGGACGCGGGATCGGGGAGGCCTGCCCCGCCGCCGGGCGCGGCATCTGCTTGGATCCGAGCCTGCGCGCGATCCTCGTCGACGGGCCCGCGGATGCGCGCTCCCGCCCCGCGCGGGCGGAAGCGCGGCGCTCCCGCGGGCGCTCCCGCGGGCGGGCCCGCGGCGGGGCCCTCGCATCGCGGCGCGGCGGCCGCAAGCCGGCGGGGGATCGGAAAGCTGGACGGGAACGCCGGGAAGCGGGGAGCCGGGGTAGCGGGCGCGCGGCGGCAACCCGCGCCCGCGCGGGGAGGGAAGCGGGCGGCCGGGGGCGGTTCCCGGGCCGGCCGGCCGCTGGCGCGGAAGCGAGTCGGCCGATCCGGATTCGCGCCCGCGGGGCGGGGCTACCGGCCCCGCGCCCGCCGGCCCGCTACATGTACATCCCGGAGAGCTCCTTGCGGTGCTCGGCGTACTTTTGCGACATGTCCATAAAGTCGTCCCCTATGCGGTCCCTCTCGCGGCGCAGCCCGTCCGTGCTGATGTCGAGCTCGTAGAGGCGGTTGACCGCCTCCACTATCGTCGCGGCCGCCAGCGGATCCGGGAAGCTCTTGTTCGCCTTGGCCAGCAGGGTCACCCCGCGGATGCGCCGCAGGAGGCACTCGTTGAGTATGCCGCCGGGCACGCCGGTGATGAACCCCTGCGGTATCATGCTGATGTCCCTGTCCTCCATCACCCTGCACATGTCGACCTCGGCCGCGCCGTACGCCCTGTCGTCGTGGTCGTCGCTGGCCACGCCGTCGAGTATGGCGATCTCCGTGGATCCCTTGGACTCCGCCCAGTCCAGTATGGTGGAGACCATGCTGTACAGGCCGTCCATCCTCAGGGTGACCTCACATATGACCGCGCAGATGCTCCCGTCCCCGCTGGCGCAGAACCTGAACGGGTGGCGCAGCCTCCCCCTGATGAACACGGTCGAGGGCGGCAGGTGGCTGGACCGCATGTACCCCACCTCCCGCATGCCGAGCTTTTCGATCATGTACCCCACCGCGAGGGGCCCGACCAGCCCCGCGCCCACGAAGCCGGCGAAGACGGTGGGGTTCCTGATGTCCGGCCCGCCGCCGCCCTCCGGCCCGATCTCGAAGACCTCCGCCTCGGGAAACCTGCCCGCCATGCGGCGCCGGAAGATCCGTCTCTATTTACCCTACCGGCGCGGCCCCGCGGGGGCAGGCCGCCCGCCCGCCCCCGGCCCCGTTGCGGAGTACCGCGCCGGCCGCCCGCCCGCCCCCGGCCCCGTTGCGGAGTACCGCGCCGGCCGCCCGCCCGCCCCCGGCCCCGTTGCGGAGTACCGCGCCGGCCGCCGCCGTTGCGGAGTACCGCGCCGGCCGCCCCCGCCCGCGCGCCCGCCGCCGCGGCGGCGGCGCCTGCGCCGGGGCGGGGGAGGGGCGCGGCTAGGGATGCCGGCAGCGCCTGCTTTAAACGGCGGCAGCCCCCACGCCCCGCATGATCGGGGTGGAGGCGGCGGCCGCCCTGGCCGCGGTGGGGCTCGGCATGCTGTGCGTGGGCGGGAACTGGCTGGTCGACGGCGGGGTGAGGATAGCCAGGCGGCTCCGGATAAGCCCGTTCGTCATCGGCATGACCGTCGTGGCGTACGGGACGTCGACGCCCGAGCTCGCCGCCAGCATCGCCGCCGCCGGCGAGCACGGCGGGCTCATACTGGGCAACGTGGTGGGCAGCAACATCGCCAACGTCGGGATGGTGATCGGGGTCTCGGCGGTGGCGGCGACCGTGGTGGTGCGCCGCGGGGTGCTGACCGCGGACGTGCCGATCATGATCGGGTTCTCCATGCTGCTGGTGGCGCTGTCCGCGGACGGGGAGATCTCGCGGCACGACGGGGCGTTCCTGATCGTCTCGCTCGCCGCCTTTTCGGCGTACGCGTACCGCCGCGCCTGGAAGGTGCGCGGCCCGCCCGACGGCGGCGGGGACGGGGAGGGGCCGGGCCGGCCCGCGGCAGCGGGGGCGCCCCCCGCGGCGGGGGCGCTCAAGTTCTACGCGGGGCCGGGCGCGAAGATCGCCGCGGGGGTGGCGCTCCTCGGCGCCGGCGCGTGGCTCGCGGTGGAGAACGCGGTGGTCCTGGCGCAGTCGTTCGGGCTGTCCGAGAGGCTGATCGGCATAACGGTGATCGCCGTGGGCACGTCGCTGCCCGAGCTCGTAACCTCGGTCGTAGCCATACGGAAGGGGCACACGGACATAGGCATCGGCAACATAATCGGCAGCAACATCTACAACATACTCATGATAACGGGCGTGGCGGCCGCGATGGCCGGGATAGCGGTGGCGGAGAGCACGTTCGCGGACTATGCGGTGATGATCGGGTTCAGCCTGGCGCTGCTGGTCGGGCTGAGGTCCGGGGCGCTGGGGCGCCCCGCCGGGGCGGCGCTGGTCGCGGCGTACTGCGCGTACCTCGCGTTCGCGTTCCTCGCCGGCTGATCCGCCGCCGCTACGTCCCGGCGGGACGGGCGGCCCCCGCCCGGCCGCCCCGCGCCCGCGGATTCCCGAGGCGCCGCCCGCGCCCCCTGTACCTGAACCTGCCGGCCCCCACCAGCTCAAAGTACGAGCCGAACCGCCCGCCGGGATCGGCGACCGCGTCGAGGCCGCCCTCCTCCCCCTCCTCCCCGCCGTCGCCGAAGGCCCTCAGTATGTTGTACTCCGTGTCCCTCTCGGCCGGCGTCCTGCCGACGGCCCTGACGAGCCGCCGCATCTCGCCCGGGCGCAGCAGCTGGCCGTGGCCGGAACCGGCGGACGTGGATATGCTCTCGTTGATCAGGGTCCCACCGAAGTCGTTGGCGCCCCACTGCAGGAGGAGCTGCGCCATGCCGGGGCCCTCCTTGACCCACGACATCTGGACGTTGTCGATGGCGCCGTCCAGCATTATCCTGGACACGGCGTGGGTGAGGAGCGCGTCCATCGCGCGGGCCGGCCTGCCCATCCGGACCCCCCGCACGCCCTCCCTGTACATGGGGGCCTCCTCCGCCACGAACCCGAGCGGGACGAACTCGGTGAACCCGCCCGTCTCCTCCTGGATCCCGCGTATCAGCTCCAGGTGCCTCGCCCTGTCGAGGGGCCCCTCGACGTGGCCGTACATCATGGTGGAGGTGGTGCGGATCCCCATGCGGTGCGCCGCCTTGACCACCCTGATCCATTCCCGCACGGTTATCCTGCCGGGCGATATCTCGTCGCGTATGCGCTGGTCCAGTATCTCCGCCGAGGTGCCCGGCAGCGTTCCCACCCCCGCCTCCTTGAGCCTCGCCAGGTACTCTTCCGGCGCGACGCCGGACCGGGACGCGCCGTACGCGACCTCCTCGGGGGAGAAGCCGTGTATGTGGATGCCCGGCACCTCCCTCTTTATGGCCCGGCATATCCCCTCGTACGTCCCGCCGTCCATGTCGGGGGGCAGGCCCGCCTGTATGCAGACCTCGGTGGCCCCGAGCTTCCGGGCCTCGGCCGCCCGGCGCACTATCTCCTCCGTGGGCAGCATGTACGCCTCGCCGGCCGCCGACCTGGCGTCCCTGCTGAACGCGCAGAACCCGCACCGCTTCACGCACGCGTTGGTGAAGTTGATGTTCCTGTTCACGACGTACGTGACCGTCCCCCCGACCCTCCGGCGCCTCAGCTCGTCCGCGACCATCCCGACCAGGTGGGCGTCGGGGCCCCCCGCCTCCAGCAGCGCGGCGCCCTGGCCGGCGGTGACCGCCTTCCCGGAGAGGGCGCGGTTGAGGGCGGCGGCCACCAGCGGGTCCGCGCCCCCCAGGAGCGCGTCGGCCGCGGCGCCGTCACTCGGGCCCACGCCACCTCCGCTCCGCCACGTGGCCTTCCCCGTCGGCCACGGCCCGCATTCTGTCGCGGAGCGCCCGCGGCGCGGAGCCGGCGTGCTCGGGGTACACGGGGAACCTGCACTTCAGGCGCAGGCCGGCCCGCGCGGTGCGCTCCTCCACGTCCCGTATGCGCGGCCAGGCGAACTCGGGGTTGACGTGGTCGGGGGTGAGCGGCGATATCCCGCCCCAGTCGTTTATCCCGGAGCGCAGCGCCTCGTGGTACGATCCCGGCAGGAGGTTGGGCGGCACCTGCAGGTTCATGCCCGGCATGAGCACCCTCGCGAGGGCCGCCACCGCGGCCAGGTACCTGGCGCCGGCCGGCGGGCGCGACCGCATGGGCGTGCCCGGCTTCGGGCGGAAGTTCTGCAGTATGACCTCCTGTATGTTGCCGCGCCTCGCGTGCAGCCCCCTCACGGCCAGCAGCGAGTCGACCGCCTCGGCGCAGTCCTCGCCTATCCCCAGCAGGAGGCCCGTGGTGACCGGTATCCCGAGGTCGCCGGCGTCGCGCAGCACCCTCATCCTGGCGGCCGGATCCTTGCTCGGCGCCATGCGGTGGGGCCCCCCCTCCCCGGACAGCCTGGGGCTGGAGGTCTCCAGCATGAGCCCGATGCTCGCGTTGGTGGCCGCCAGGTCCCTCATCTCGCCCCGCTCCAGGTTGCCCGCGTTCGTGTGCGGGAACAGCCCCTCGGCCAGGGCCGCCTCGGAGCAGTGCACCAAATACTCGGCCGTGCCGGAGAACCCGCGCTCCCCCAGCCACGCGCGCGCCTCCGCGTACCTCTCCTCGGGCCTCTCGCCGGCGACCATCAGCGCCTCGACGCACCTGCTCCCGGCGGCCAGGCGGGCGAGCGCGGCCACCTCGCCCGGCCCCATCATCGCGCCGCCGGCCGCGCCCGGCTCGCTCCTGTACGTGCAGTACGCGCAGTAGTCCCTGCACAGGTTGGTCACGTTGAAGAAGGCCTTCTTCGAGAACGTCACCGTGCGGCCCTTCTCGGCGTCCCTGATCCTCGCGGCCGCCGCCAGCAGGGCGCCGCCGTCCCTCCCCGCCGCGGCCTCCCCGAGCAGGCCCACCGCCTCGTCCCTGGACGGGCCGCGGCCACCCCCCGCGGCCGCCTCCAGTACCTCTTGGCGCAGAAGGCTCAACGGGGTGGGGCTTCCCCGGCGGCTAATTACCTTTGCGACCCCCGCGGGGGCGGGGGGTCGGGGCGCTCGCCGAGCTCCAGCTCCATGACGGTAGTCCTGCCGTCCCTGACCACCTCCACCTGCATGGCGTCGCCGACCGACTTTTGCCTCTGCAGGTGCACCAGTATGTCGTCTATCTTCCTCACCTCGTTCCCGTCCACCGCCACGATGATGTCGCCGCCGGCCGGGTACGTGGCGTTGCCCGCGGTGACCGTCCCCGGCGAGCCCCGCATGCCGGCCGCCTGGGCCGGCCCGCCGTCCACCACGTCGACCACGAGGAACCCCCTGGTGTCGTCCAGGCCGAGGGCGCCGGCCAGGGCCGGATCGAGGTCCCTGCCGGATATCCCCATCCACGGGTGGTCGTACGAGCCCTCCCTTATCAGGCTGGGGACGATCTTGGCCACCGTCTGCGAGGGTATGGCGAACCCGACCCCGGCGAACTCGCCCGTCCCCGACCGTATGGCCGTGTTTATCCCGACCACCTCGCCCCTCATGTTGAGCAGCGGCCCGCCCGAGTTGCCGGGGTTGATGGCGGCATCCGTCTGTATGACGTCGGGGATCTGGAACGCGCTGTCCCTGGACGGGAGGAGCCTCCCGAGCTGGCTCACTATCCCGGACGTCATGGAACCGGACAGGCCGAACGGGTTGCCTATGGCGGCTATGGGCTCGCCCACCCTCAGGTTGGACGAGTCGCCCAGCCGCAGCGGCGCGAGCCGCGCCTCGCCGGGCGAGTCCACCCGCACCACGGCGATGTCCGTGTAGTGGTCGCGCCCGACCAGGGAGGCCTCCTGCGCGCGGCCGTCCACGAACGTCACTATTATCCGGTCGGCCCCGCTTACCACGTGCGAGTTGGTGATTATGTGGCCCCTCGTGTCGAAGACGACGCCCGAGCCGACCCCGCTCGCGCCGGGCAGGGCCACGCCGCGCCTGACCTCGACCCTGACCGTCCCCACCTCGGTCGCCTCGAATATCTCCACCAGCGGCAGGGGGCCGCCGGCCGCGGCCAGCAGCTGGGCCGGCGCGGCGGCGGGGGCCGGCACCGCGGCGGGAGCGGGCGCCGGGTCGGGGGCCGGCACCGCGGCGGCGGGAGCGGGCGCCGGGTCGGGGGCCGGCACCGCGGCGGCGGGAGCGGGCGCCGGCACCGCGGCGGGAGCGGCGGGAGCCGGCACCGCGGCGGGAGCGGGCGCCGGGTCGGGAGCGGCCTGCGGCGCCGCCAGCGCCAGCGCGATCGCCAGGACTATGACGGCCGCCGCGGCCCCGAGCGCCCCGCCGGCCGCGACGCCAGACCCCTGCATGGCGCTCGGCGCCGCCCTTCTCTAAAATGTCTAACCCCGCGGCCGCGGGTCCCGCGGCGGGGCGGCCGCCGCGGCGGATTGCGGAATTGGCCGCGCCCGGTAATAGCGCACCGGGCCCGGGCGGGCCGAAACCCAAACGCGGACAGCGATTTTCCATCCATGATTTATATTTCCCGCGCCGGCCGGCCCGGCAGATGGAAGTACCGCCGGAGCTGCTGGCCATCGGGGCCGGCATCGCCTCCTTCGTGGTCGCGGCGGCGCTGGCGGTCTGGATAATCAGGCAGCCTCCCGGCACCAAGGAGATGGTGGAGATATCAGACGCGGTGCGGGTCGGGGCGGCCGCCTTCCTCCGCAGGGAGATGAAGGTGATCGTGCCGGTGGCCGTCGGGCTCGCGGTGGTCATCGGCGCGTTCCTGCAGCCGTCCAACGGGATAGCGTTCGCGGTCGGCGCCGCCCTCTCGGCGGTGGCCGGGCTCATATCGCTCAAGATAACCGTGAAGGCGGCCGTGAGGGCGGCCAACCTGAGCGGCGGGGGCCTGGGCGGCACGTTCGCGATGGCGTTCCGCGGGGGGGCGACCGTCGGGCTGGCGGTCCCGGCGATGGCGCTGCTGGCCATAACGGGCCTGTACATGGTGTACCGCGATCCCATAGTGATAGCGGGCGTGGGGATAGGGGCGAGCCTCATAGCCCTGTTCATAAGGATCGGCGGCGGCATATTCACGAAGGCGGCGGACATGGGCGCCGACCTGGTGGGCAAGGTGGAGGCGAACATACCGGAGGACGACCCGCGCAACCCGGCCACGATAGCCGACAACGTGGGCGACAACGTGGGCGACGCGGCGGGCATGGGATCCGACGTGTACGAGTCGTACGTGGTGACCATACTCGCGGCCCTGCTCATCGCGGCGCTGATAGGGGCGCCCGACCTGTTCCTGTTCCCGATAATGGTGGGGGCCGCCGGCATGATCGCCTCCATAGTGGGCGTGCTCATCGTGCGCTCGAGGGGGATCACGGACGTGATGAAGCCGCTCAACCTCTCGTTCTACGTGGCCGCCGGCATAGCCATCGCGCTCAACTACGTGTTCGCCACCCACCTCTTGGGCGACGGGCCGGTGGCGCACGGGCTGTTCGGCGCCACGGTGATCGGGGTGGCGCTGGTGCCCGTAATACAGAAGATCACCGACCGCTACACGAACTACAAGTACGGGCCGGTGCGCGAGATCGCCGCCTCCGCGAAATGGGGGTACGCCTCGCTGACCCTCACGGGGATCATAAAGGGGCTCCAGTCGACCGGCCCGTTCATGATAGCGCTGGTGGCCGCCATCGTGGTATCGTACGCCGTCTCCTCGTCGGCCGCGCCCCCCGGGGCGGACCCCGTCCTGTACGGGATATTCGGCACGGCCATGACGGCCATGGCGATGCTCAGCCTGGCCGGCATAGTGCTGAGCATAGACGCCTTCGGGCCGATCGCGGACAACGCGGGCGGCATAGTCGAGATGACCGGCATGGGCGAGTCGAACCGCCGCGTGACCGACGAGATAGACGCCGTGGGGAACACCACCAAGGCCGTGACGAAGGGCTTCGCCATCGCCAGCGCGGCCCTGGCCGCCCTCGCCATGATCCAGGCGTTCCAGTTCGAGGCGGCCCACGTCTTTTCGGGCGTGATGGAGCTGGACTACGGGCTCACCAACCCCGCCGTCATAGTGGGCCTGCTGGTGGGCGGCCTGATACCGTTCATAATAACGGGGCAGCTCATAGACGGCGTCTCCCGCGCCGCCGGCCGCATGGTGGACGAGGTGCGGCGCCAGTTCAAGGCGGACCCCGGGATACTGACCGGCGAGTCCAAGCCGGACTACGCGAGCTGCGTGGACATTGCCACGGCGGCGTCGATGAGGGAGCTGTGGAAGCCGGCGGCGGTGGCCATAGCCTCGCCCATAGTGCTGGGCGTGGTGCTCGGCCCCACCGCGGTGGCCGGGCTGCTCACCGGCTCCGTGGTGACGGGAATATTCCTGGCGTACCACCTGGCCAACACCGGCGGGGCCTGGGACAACGCGAAGAAGCTCGTGGAGATGCAGGGCAGGAAGGGCTCCGAGGAGCACAAGGTCGCGGTGGTCGGGGACATAATCGGCGACCCGTACAAGGACACCGCCGGCCCCGCGCTCAACACCGTCATAAAGCTGCTCAACACGATAGCCATAGTCTTCGTCTCCGCGTTCGTCGCCGTGCTGGCGCTCTGACGCCCCCCCTCCTGCCCCGCCGCCCCGCGCGCGGGCGATCCGGCGCGCTCCCGGGCCCTGCTCAACAAGGGGGATGTTGAACGAGGGAGGAGGAAGCGCGCGCGGGCGATCCGGCGCGCTCCCGGGCCCTGCTCAACAAGGGGGATGTTGAACGAGGGAGGAGGAAGCGCGCGCGGGCGATCCGGCGCGCTCCCGGGCCCTGCCTTGCCGCGGCGGGCCCGCGCGCGGGCGCCGGCGGCGCCACCTGCGCGGGAGGAAAAGAAAAACGTCGTCGGAGGAAAGCGCTAGGAGCAGCCTTCCATCTTTTGGATGTAGTACCCCTGCTCCTCTATCGACTTGGCGACGGGGGCCGGGGCGCCCTGCGAGTGGCAGAACTGGCACTCGTTCTGGGTCATCTCCGCTCCGCCCTCGCCGACGCTCTCCAGCCACTGCTTGCCGTACTCGATGGCCTGCGCGTGGTCCTTTTTGCCGGTGATGACGTCGAAGTGCATGGTGCGCCCGTCCTTCGCCTTGACGTACGTGTCGTACACGTGTACTTCCATGCCGCCGCGCGGGGGCGGGCATATTTATTTCAAGGTTCGCGGCGCGGCGGTTTTCCGCCCCTGGAACACGGCCGCGGGGCGGCCAGCGCCGCTAATCGCCAAAAGGCGAGGCGGATGCCGCGTCCCGCCCCCGGGACGGGGCCGCGGGGCGGCTAACTTTGTTAACTCACAATGTGTACCAGCCCTTTATTCCAAGCGCGCCCAACAGTTCGCAATGAAGGACACAAAGACAACCGCCGCGGCGAGGCTCTTGGGCCTCGCCGCGGCAGCGATCGCGGTAACCGCCGCAGTCGCGCTGCTGTCCCTGGGGGGCACGGCCGTCCAGGCCGCCTCCGAGCGGGGTCCTGCGGGGCAGCCGGCGGCGCCGGACGCCTCGGCGGATGCGACGCGGGCGGGGGCCGACGCGGCGGGGGGCAAGCTGCGCGCGCTGCAGGCCGAGTACGACGCGGTCGTGGCCGAGTACGGGTTCAAGTTCGAGCCGCCCGGCGGCATCACCGACGAGGCGCTCGCCGAGATGGACGGGCGGCTGCGGGCCCTGGGGTCGGAGTACGAGAAGCGGCTGGCGCTGATCCTGCCCGATGCCGGGATGCTGCCGGGCTACGCCCCGAGCGCGGAGCAGCTCGCCAAGCTTGACGAGATGGTGGCGCGGATGGCCGCCGAGGCCGACGAGATAATGCGCGGGTACGGGTTCGACATAGCCAGGCCGGACCTCTCCGGGGAGGAGGAGGCGCGCATGAACGAGCGGCTCGCCGGGATCGAGGCCAGGATGGACGCGCTGACGGGAGCGCCCGCGAGGGAAGGCGAGGCCCCGCCCGAACGGGGCGGCGGCAGCGCTGCCGCGGGGGCGGGAGCCGGCGCGGTGTCGAGCGCGATAGCGGGCACCGGGGGCGCCCCGGCGCACGGCCGGGATGCCGACCCAGGGCGGGCGGCGGAATTCGCCGCTGGCATCGATGCGCTGCAGGCAGAATACGACGCGGTCGTGGCCGAGTACGGGTTCGTGTTCGAGTCGCCCGACCTCTCCGAGGAGGAGTACGCCGAGATGGACGAGCGGCTGGCAGCCATGATGTCGACGTACGACCGGCGGCTGGCGCAGATCATGCCCACCTACGCGACGTGGGTGCCGGGCTACGTCCCGACCTCCGAGCAGCTCGCCGAGCTGGACGGGCTGTCCGCGCGGATGGCCGCCGAGGCCGACGAGATAATGCGCGGGTACGGGTTCGTCATAGGCGAGCCGGACCTCTCCGAGGAGGAGGAGGCGCGCATGAACGAGCGGCTCGCCGGGATCGAGGCCAGGATGGACGCGCTGTACGGGGAGCACGCCCCGGCGGACGCGCGGCACCGCAGCGCGACGGCGCAACCGAACCAGTACGACGGCGAATGACCGGGGCGGCATCGGCCGCCCCTCCCCCATTTTTCAACCGCGCCAGGGCCGTGGGGGCCGCCGCCTCGCCCCCGCGGGCGGGCGCGGGCGGGATGCACCCGCGCCCCGCATCCTGCAGATCGCCCGCATCCGCCCCGAATCCGCGGGCGAGCGCGCCGCGCCGCGCGCCGGATGCTTCCCGCGCCGCGCCGTCGTTCGCCTCGCGCGCCAGATGCTCCCCGAGCGCGCCGCGCCGCGCGCCGGATGCTTCCCGCGCCGCGCCGTCGTTCGCCTCGCGCGCCAGATGCTCCCCGAGCGCGCCGCGCCGCGCGCCGGATGCTTCCCGCGCCCCCGCCCCGCGCCCCCCGTCCGCGGATCCGCGCGGGAGCGGCGCCGCAGCCTGCCCCGCGGCCGCGGCGCGGCTAACCTTGTTAACTCACAATGTGTGCCGGTCCTTTATTTCAACCGGGCCCAACCGTGCGCAATGAGAGACACGAAGACGACCGCCGCGGCGAGGCTGTTCGGCCTCGCCGCGGTAGCGATCGCCGAAACCACCGCCGTCGCGCTGCCGCTCCCGGGCGGCGCGGCCGTCCGGGCCTCCCGCGAGCGGGGGCCGGCGCCGCCGCGGCGGATCCTCCGGGACGGCGAATGACCGGGGCGGCCTCGGCCGCCCTCCCCCATTTTTCAACCGCGCGAGGGCCGGGCGGGCCGCGCCGCGCGGCCTTCCGCGCGCGAACGGGGGCCGCGGGGCGGCTAACTTTGTTAACTCACAATGTGTGCCGGTCCTTTATTCCGACGGGGCCCGGCAGTCCGCGATGAAGGACGCGAAGCCGACCGCCGCGGCCGTGCTCTTGGGCCTCGCCGCGGCAGCGATCGCCGCAGCCGCCGCCGTCCCCGGGGGCGCGGGCGTCCTGGACGCCGCCGAGCCGGGGCCGGCAGCGGCGCCCGGCGCCGCGGCGGATGCGGCGCGGGCCGGGGCCGGCGCGGCAGGGGCCGGGGCCGGCGCGGCAGGGGCCGGGGCCGGCGCGGCAGGGGCCGGGGCCGGCGCGGCAGGGGCCGGGGCCGGCGCGGCAGGGGCCGGGGCCGGCGCGGCAGGGGCCGGGGCCGGCGCGGCAGGGGCCGGGGCCGGCGCGGCAGGGGCCGGGGCCGGCGCGGCAGGGGCCGGGGCCGGCGCGGCAGGGGCCGAGCCGCGCGCGCTGCCGGGCGACGAGCCCGAGTGCAGCATCGAGTGCGGGCTGCCCGACGCGGTCGAGGACGAGCTGCGCGCGCTGCAGGAGGAACACGACGCGGTCCTGGCCGAGTACGGGTTCAGGTCAGAGTGGCCCGACGACATCACCGAGGAAGAGTTGGCCGAGATGGGGAAGCGGCTGCTGGCCCTGAATCTGGAGTACGAGCGGCAGGTGGCGATCCTGCCCGACGCCGGGGCGAGGCTGCCCGACCACGCCCCGGGCACCCGGCATCCCGCCAGCCTGGACGAGCTGCAGGCGCGGATGGCCGCCGAGGCCGAAGAGATAATGCGCGGGTACGGGTTCGTCATAGCCAACCCGGACCTCTCCGAGGAGGACGAGGCGTGCATGCGCGAGCGGCTCGCCGAGATCGAGGCCGAGATGGATGCGCTGTTCTGGGGCCCGGAAGGCGCGCCGGCGCCCGAGCCGGGCGGCCGCGGCGCCGCCCGTGGGGCCGATGCCGGCAGCGCCCAGGCGCACGGCCGGGAGGCGGACCCCGAGCGGGAGGCGGCACTCGCTGCCGGGACGGCCGCGTTGCAGGCCGAGCACGACGCGGTCCTGGCCGAGTACGGGTTCTGGTTCGAGGCGCCCCGCCTCGCAGCCGAGGAGTTTGCCGAGATGGAGGAGCGGCTGGCCGCCCTGGAGTCCATATACGAGCGGCGGATGGCGCAGGTCCTGCCCGTCTCCGAGACGATGACGATCTTCTACTTCCCGAGCGCCGAGCTGCTCGCCAAGCTGGACGGGCTGTCCGCGCGGCTGGCAGCCGAGGCCGACGACATCATGCGCGGGTACGGGTACGTCATAGCCAGGCCCGACCTCTCCGTGGGGGAGGAGGCGCGCATGAACGAGCGGCTGGCCGCGATCGCGGACAGGATGGATGCGCTGCACGGCGGGGCCCCCGCCGAGCCGGGCGGCTGCGCGACGGCGCAGCAGATCCGCAGGAACGGCGAATGACCCGGCGGCCCCGGCCGCCCCTCCCGCGTTTTTCCACGGCGCAGGGGCCGGGCGCGCCGCGCCGCCCCGGGCGCCCCCGGGCCGCCGCCCCGCGCGGGAGCGGGCTCGCCCGGAGTGAAGCGCGGGGATGCGGCCGGGGCGGCCGGGCCCGGCTCCCGCCGCGGCGCCCCCCGCGCGCGGGCGGGGGCCGCGGCGCGGCTAACTTTGTTAACTCACAATGTGTACCAGCCCTTTATTTCAAGTAGGCCATACTACACGCAATGAAAGACACGAAGACAACCGCCGCGGCCAGGCCCACGGGCCTAGCCGCGGCAGCGATTGCCGCAACCTTTGCCGTTGCGCTGCTGCTCCAGGGCGGCGCGGCCTTCCAGGCCGCAGCCGAGCCGGGGCCGGAGGCGCTGAACGACACGGCGGATGCGGCGCGGACGGGGGCCGACGCGGCGGGGGGCAGACTGCACGCGCTGCAGGCCGAGTACGACGCGGTCCTGGCCGAGTACGGGTTCAGGTTCGTGGAGCCGGACGACCTCTCCGAGGACCAGTGGGCCGAGATGGACAAGCGGCTCCGCGCCCTTGGGTCGGTGTACGAGCGGCGGATGGCGCAGATCCTGCCAGACGCCGGGGCGGGGACGCCCGGCCACGCCCCGAGCGCGGGGCAGCTCGCCAAGATCGACGCGCTGCAGGCGCGGATGGCCGCCGAGGCCGACGCCATAATGCGCGAGTACGGGTTCGACATAGCCACGCCCGACCTCTCCGAGGAGGAGGAGGCGCGCATGAACGCGCGGCTGGCCGCGATCGCGGCCAAGATGGATGCGCTGTACGGAGCGCCCGCGCGTGAGGCCGAGGCCGCGCCCGAGCAGGGCGGCGGCAACGCCACCGCGGGGGCCAACGACACCGCGGGATCCGCGACCACTGCCGGGCGCGGGCCCGCCGCGGAAGCGCGAGTCTCCGCGGGGGCCAACGCCACCGCGGGCGCCAACGTTTCCGCGGGGGCCAACGCCACCGCAGTCACCGGAGGCGCCTGGGCGCACGGCCCGGATTCCGACCCCGAGCTGGAGGCATTCGCGGCCAAGATGGATGCGCTGCAGGCCGAGTACGACGCGGTCCTGGCCGAGTACGGGTTCAGGTTCGATGCGCCCAGCCTCACCGACGAAAAACTCGCGGAGATGGAAGAGCGGCTGGCCGCCCTGACGACCAAGTACGACAGGCAGCTGGCGCAGATCCTGCCGGACCTCGAGACGCTGGCGCCCGACTTCGTCCCGACCGCCGGGCAGCTCGCCAAGCTGGACGAGCTGCAGGCGCGGATGGAGGCAGAGGCAGACGCCATAATGCGCGAGTACGGGTTCGACATAGCCACGCCCGACCTCTCCGAGGAGGAGGAGGCGCGCATGAACGCGCGGCTGGCCGCGATCGCGGCCAAGATGGATGCGCTGTACGAAGCGCCCGCGCGCGAGGCCGAGGCCGCGCCCGAGCAGGGCGGCGGCAACGCCACCGCGCGGGCGGGGCCCTCCGCTGAAGAGCAGGTCGCCGCGGGGGCCAACGCCACCGCGGGGGCCGGCGCCGCCGCGGAAGCCAACGCCACCGCAAGCATCGGGGCGCACGGATCCGGGGCCGACCCCGAGCAGGGGCCGGCACCGGGCGCCGAGGCGCTGCAGCCAGAGTACGACGCGGCCGAGTACGGGCAGGCATTCACGACGCCCGCCCCCGCCGGGCACGGCGCGCCCACGGGCGAGCCGCCCGGCCCGCCGAACGCCGCGGGCGCTCCGCCCGCTGGCGGGCAGTACGCGATGGGCGACGAGCAGTACGCGATGGGCGACGAGCAGTACGCGATGGGCGACGAGCAGTACGCCCCGCCCGCTGGCGGGCAGTACGCCCCGCCCGCTGGCGGGCAGTACGCCCCGCCCGCGGACGGGCAACGCGGCCCGGCCGACGAGCAGGACGTGCCGGCCGACGGGGAGTACGACCAGTACGATCCGGCGGACGAGCAGTACTACGGCACGACGGCGCAGATCGGCCAAGGCGACGAGTAATCGGGGCGGCTTCGGCCGCCCCCACCCCTATTTTTCCACAGCGTGAAGGCCGCCCTGGCCGCGCCCGCCCCCGCCCCTATTTTTCCACAGCGTGAAGGCCGCCCTGGCCGCGCCCGCCCGGGCCGTGCCGCTGCCCCGCTGCTCCAGACTCCCCGGCGCCCCACCGCCCAAGCAGCCGCGCCCCGGGCAACTCCGCGCGGGAGCGGGCGAGCGGGGGGCGGAACGCGGGGATGCGGCCGGGGCGGAGGAACCAGGCGCCCGCCGCGGCGGTTTTCCGCGCGCGAACAAGAGCCGCGGCGCAGCTAACCTTGTTAACTCACAATGTGTGCCTGTCCTTTATTTCAACCGGGCTCAACCGTGCGCAATGAGAGACACGAAGACGACCGCCGCGGCCAGGCTGCTCGGCCTGGCCGCGGCGGCGATCGCGGTAACCGCCGCCGTTGCGCTGTTGCTCCCGGGCGGCGCGGCCGCCCAGGCCGCCGCCGAGCCGGGGCCGGCGGGGCAGCCGGCGGCGCCTGACGCCGCGGCGGATGCGCGGGCCGGCGCCGCCGCGGCCGCGGGGCCCGGCGCCGCCGCGGACGCCGGAGGCGACCAGGCGCGCGGCCCGGGGGCGGGCACCGATCCGGCGGGAGCATTCGGCGGCGAGACGGATGCGCTGCGGGCCGAGCACGAGGCGGTCCCGGCCGGGCGCGGGTCCGGGCTCGAGACGCCCGGCCCAGCCGGCGAGAAGCCCGGCGCGACGGGGGAGCGGCTGGCGGCCGCGACGACCGAGCGCGACAAGCAGCAGGCGCAGATCGCGCCCGCCCTTGCGATGCGGGCGCCCGGCCACGCCCCGAGCGCCAAGCATCTCGCCGAGCCGAACGAACTGCAGGCGCGGCCGGGCGCCGGGGCCGACTACGTGACGCGCGGGCACGGCCCCGGCGTGGCCGAGCCGGACCCCGCCGAGGCGCGCGCGAGCGAGGGGCCCGCCGGGATCGAGGCCGGGATGGACGCGCCGCGCGGGAGGCCCGCGCGGGAAGGCGGGGCCGCTCCCGAGCGGGGCAGCGCCACCGCGGAAGCGGAATCCGCCGCGGGCCACCAAGACGGGCACGGCCGGGCGGAGCTGCCCGACCGGCCCCGCCGCGGGGGCCAGCGCCGCCGCAGGCAACCGGGCGCGCGGATCCGGGTCAGGCGGCGGGCAGGCGGCGGCGCCAGGCGCCGGGACGGGGGCGCCGCAAGCCCGGCTCGGGCCGGAATTCGCCACTCCTGCCCCCGCCGGGACGCGGCGGCGCGCGGATGCCGGCCCCGGCGCGCGGCGCGCCGGCGGGCGAGCCGCCCGGCCCCCCGAACGATCCGCCCTCGGGCGGGCAGCGCGCGCCGGCGGGCGGGCAGCACCGCGGCGCGGCAGCGCGGATCGGCCGGGACGGCGGACAACCGGGGCGGCTCCGGCCGCCCCCGCTAGCAGACGCGCTCAAGAACGATTCGCCGTGCAAACGGCGAACAACCGGGGCGGCTCCGGCCGCCCCCACCCCCATTTTTACGCGGCTCGAAGGCCGGACGGGCCGCGCCGCACGACCACGCCGGCCTCCTCGGCGCCCTCCGGGCCGAGCAGCCACGCCCTGGACCGCCCCTCCGCGGGGGAATAGATGAGCCAGGGGACGGGGTTGATCCGCATGTACTCCTCGTCCGCGGCTGACGGCCGCGCCTCCGAGAGCGGGTGCGAGTGGAATATCGCCGCCACGTCCACGCCCCTGCGCCCCGCCTCCGCGTACGCATCCAGCAGGTCGCCCCCGTCCACCTCGAACCTGCGGGGCGAGCGGGCCGCGTTGCGCGCCAGGAACGCCTCCCGCACCTCGGCCCCGCGGCCGCCGTCCAGGGACCTGCCCAGCAGCAGCGCGCACGCCTCGTCCGGCTCGCATCGCGCGGCGTGCGCCCTGAGCGACGCGTCCACCCCGGCGTCCAAGTACAGGGTGCCGCGCAACCGCTATCCTTCTGCGGCCGGGGAGATCCCGCCCCCGCCCCCCGCGCCGCCGGTCACGGTGAGCGTGGAGATCATCCACGGGTGGACCAGGCACAGGTACTCGTGCTCGCCATCAGGGATGTCGGAGGTGTCCAGGATGAACTCGCCCCCGGCGGCCATCATCCCCGAGTCGAACATCTTTCCCCCGTCGGCCGAGCTGGTCACCGTGTGGAACGCGTCGTCATCGTTGGTCCACACCACGAGCATCCCGCGCTCCGCCGCGGCCGCGTCCGGCTCGTAGTCGGGGGCGCCCTCCGCGTCGGAACCCTCGAGTATGGACACGGCGAGGAAGGGCTCGCCCTCGGGGACGGCCGCGGCCGGCTCCTCCAGCTCCTCCTCCGGCTCCTCCGGCACGAGGTACGTGCCGGGGCCCACGAAGCCGAACGCCACGAACGAGCCGACCCCGGCCACGGCGGCCAGCGCGAATATGAGGCCCACGGGCCTCGTGTACTGGGGCATCTTGGTGGCCACGTACGCTATGACCACGGCCGGCGTGACCAGTATCAGCATCACGGCGGCGAAGGTGGGGACGGTGCTGACCGTGTTGAACACGAACCCGGCGGTGCCGAACGAGAGCGATATGGCGGCCACCACGAGCACCGTCGCCTTTGCGCGGTTGCTGGTGGAGACGCCGCCTTCCAGCACGCCGGCGGAGAGGAAGATGAGCCCCACGAACATGGTGAGGCCCGTCAGCGCGTGCATGCCGTCTATGAAGGTGTGCGCTATGCCGGCGTACGATATGACGACCCCGGCCAGGCCCAGCGAGGTAAGGCCCATCCCGGGCATCATAAGGTCCCAGTTGCTCATGCCGCTGCCCGCCTCCCGCCGCAGAATACTTAATCCTTTTGAAGCGGCGGCGCGCCGCGCGGCCGCCCGCGCCGCGCCGCGCCCCGGATCGGCCCTCCCCCCCGCCGCGGCGCCGCCGATCCGGATCCGCGCCCGGCGGCGGGGGATCCCGCGCCCGCCGCCCGTGCGAACAAATTAAATCACCTGCGCCGCCCGCGCGCGCCGTGGGCGCGAGGGAGATAGCCGAGGTGTCGAAGCCGCGCATAATCGTGCTCCTGGTGATCACCGCGCTGGCCTCGATGTACGCGGGGGCCGAGCTCTCCGGCGGCCCCGGCCCCGGCCCCGGCATCGAGGCGTACCTGCACCTGGCCCTGGCCGGCGCCCTGGCCTCGGCGGGTTCCAGCGCGCTCAACCACTACTACGACCGCGACATCGATCCCAAGATGAAGCGCACCAGCCTGCGGCCCATCCCCTCGGGGCGGATCGGCCCGCGCGCCGTGCTGGCGTACGGGCTCGCCGCGAGCGCCGCATCCGTGGCGTACGGGTACGTCGCGCTCAACCCCCTCGCGGCGGCGTTCATCGCCCTCGGCATATTCTCGTACGTGGTGGTGTACACGGCCTGGCTCAAGCGCCTCAACACGTCCAACATCGTGATCGGCGGCGTGGCCGGCAGCGCGGCCTCGTGGGCGGGCTGGGCCGCCGCCACGGGCACCCTGGACGCGCTCGGGTTCCTGGTGGGGCTGCTGGTCTTCGTCTGGACGCCCTCGCACTTTTGGTGCCTGGCCATGAAGATGAGGGACGACTACCAGGAGGCCAACGTGCCGATGCTTCCCGTGGTGGTGGGGATGCAGCGCACCTCCAAATACATACTGGCCAACACGGTCATACTGCTGCCGTACTCGCTCGTGCTGTACGCCTTCGGGATGGGCCTCCTGTACGTCGCCGCCGCCGCCGCGGCCGGGGGCCTCATGCTGGCGTACCACTACAGGCTGACCAGGACGCCCACGCCGGACTTTGCGTGGAAGGCGTACAAGGTGACCGCGCCGTACCTCACCGTCATATTCGCCGCCATAGCGCTCGACGCGGCGTTCCACGTGCGGCCGTAGGGGGCCTCCCGCGGCCCGGCGGGGGCGCCCCGTATGCGGCGGGGATCCGCGATCGCGGGGATCGGGGGGCGGCCGCCGCCGGCGCGCCGCGCGCCGCCGCGGGATCCTGCCGCCGCCCCCCGGAGCGGGCGGGCGGCCGGCCGCTTGCGCTTGCCGCCAGCGCGCCGCAGCGGGATCCTGCCGCCGCCCGCGCCCCGCGCGCCGCCGCGGGATGCGGCGCCACGACAAAGGCGGAGGGAAGCGTCACGAGGGAGCGCCCGCGCCGCCGCGGGATGCGGCGCGCCATGCGGCGCGCCAGGATCGACGAGTCGATAAAGCGCCCGCGCCCCGCGCGCCGCCGCGCCATGCGGCGCGCCATGCGGCGCGCCAGGATCGACGAGTCGATAAAGCGCCCGCGCCCCGCGCGCCGCCGCGCCATGCGGCGCGCCAAGATCGGCGAGTCGATAAAGCGCCCGCGCCGCCGCGGGATGCGGCGCCCTACGCGCCGCCGTCCCTCTGCCGCCGCCCCGCCCCCCTCGAGGGCCCGTGCCTCTCGGCGGCCCGCTCCAGCGACTGGATCATGGGGAGCTTTTTTCCCGTCAGGTACCTGACCAGGGCGCCCCCGGCGGTGCTCAAGTGGTTGATCCTGCCGTCCAGCCCGTACCTCCTCAGCGCCGACGTGAGGTGGCCCCCGCTCACTATGGTGGTGGCCATGGAGTCGGCGACCCCCCTGAGCAGGCTCTCCGTGCCGTAGCTGAACTTCTCGTTCTCGAAGTGGCCCGCGGGGCCGCTGATGAACACGGTGCCCGCCCCCGAGATCAGCCTGCTGTAGTGCTCCACCGTCTTGGGCCCGACGTCCAGTATGCGGTCCCCCCTGCCCAGGTCGCGCACGTCCAGGTCGACGCGGTCCCCGTCCTTGTCTATGGCCACGTCCACCGGGGTCGAAAAGACGTCGGGGTACTCGCCGATGAGCGCGTGGGCCCTCTCGACGGCCTCGTCCTCCCTGGGTATGCCGAGGGGCGCCTTCACCCTGCCCTGGGCCCTCATGAAGACGTTGCCTATGAGCCCCGTGAGCAGTATGTGGTCGGCCCTGCCCGTCTTTATGAGCATCCGCGTGGCCTCCAGCCTGTCCGAGACCTTCGAGCCGCCCAGCACTATGGCGTGGGGCGCCTTCGCCACCGTGATTATCTCGTCCAGCTCCCTGACCTCCCTCTCCACGGTGCGGCCGGCGCAGGCGGGGCGCACGTGGGAGAACCCCACTATCGACGGGTGCGACCTGTGGGCGCTCGGGAACGAGTCCAGCACGCACAGGTCGAACAGGCCGCTGAGCCTCCTCACCATCATGGTGCGGGCGGCCTCCTCGGGCGGGAACTCGTAGTTCTCCTCCGCGCACAGGCGCAGGTTGTCCAGCAGGAGCACCTCGCCCCTTTCCAGCCCGGCTATGCGGCCGCGCGCTGCCTCCCCTATGACGTCCTCCACGTGGCTTATGCGGCGGCCCCCGCCCAGCAGGCGGCGCAGCACCTTGGCGTGCTCGGACATCCCAATATAGTCGCCGTTGCCGACCCTCCCCTGGTGCGAGGCCACCACCAGCCTGGCGCCCCCCAGGGCCTCTATGCTTTCCACGGCCTCCTCTATGCGCCCCGTCCCGGTTATGCCGCCGGTGGCGGGGTCCACGGGGCTGTTCATGTCCACCCTCAGGAACACCGTGCGCCCGTCCGTCTCCAGATCGTCAAGGGTGAGCATGCCCACGCGGCGCGCCCGCTCCTCCGGGTTAAAACCGTTGAGCAGGGAGCGCGCCCGCCGCGAGCCGGGCGCGGGATCGGGGGGCGGGCGCCCGCCGCTGCCGGGCGCGCCCCCGCCGCATGGAATAAAATACGACGGCGGGCGCGGGCGGCGGTTGCAGGAATGGCTGTTTGACGTACGCTCGAGGCCGTTCGTCCTGCTGGCCGCCGCCTTCGCCGCCGCCTCGCTGCTGGTGGCGTCCGGGGCCACGGCGGGCGCGGACGCCGCCGTCTCGTCGTACTTCCACGGGCTGGCGGGGAACCTGGCGGCGGACCTGTTCATGGAGTCGGTCACCGAGGTCGGCGACGTATTCTACATGCTGGCCTTCGCCGTGGCGCTCATAATCGTCCGCAGGACCAGGAGGATCGGGATAGTGCTGATGATACTGCTGGTGCTCAGCACGCTGGTCACCGGGTACGTCAAGTGCGGCGTGGACAGGGACCGGCCCGGGCTGGAGTTCGCCGGCCACCCGTTCGTCCTGGACCTGAGCGGCGACACGTTCTCGCTGTTCTGCGCGGGGGGCCTCGGCGCATCGTACCCGTCGGGCCACGTGGGGAGGGCCGCCGTGTTCGGCATCGTGCTGGCGTTCGTGCTGTCGGAGAGGTTCCCGCGCGGCTGCTATCTGCTGCTGCTGTACCCCGCGCTGATGGCGCTCAGCCGCATATACCTCATGGAGCACTACCCCATGGACGTCGTCGGCAGCGGCGTGCTGGGCGCGCTGCTGGCCGGCGCGGTGGGGAAGAAGACGGGGCTCCGGCCCTGGGGAGCCCGCCGGCCCCCCGCGGCGGGGGGCCCGCCGGCCCCCGGCAGCACCGGGCCGGCCGGCGCGGCCCCGGGCTAGCCGGCGCGCCGCGCCAGGCCGCAGCCCTCCAGGGCGTCGGCGCCGGCCAGCAGTATCGCGTAGTGGCCGGCGTCCTCGTGGTACGTCCAGTGCCCGACGTCCGAGTCCCGCCCCGACCGGCGCAGGCCGTGGCGGATCCCCGTGACTACCGTGAAGCCTATGCGCTTGGCCAGCATCTTCTCCTTGGGCATCAGCACCTTGAACCCGTCCTTCCTGCCGGCGAACCCCATGCGGACCATCTCCTCGGCCGCCCTCTCCGCCCCCTCCACGTCGGACACGTCGAAGACCTTCGCCAGCGGGATCCCCGAGAGCTGGGCCCTGTCCAGCGGCCGCGGGGGCCCGTCCCGCGCCGGGGGCCGGCCGGGCGGCGCGCCGCCGGGGGGCCGAGACTCGCTCACTGGCCGCGGGGCCCCGCCCGCCTAAATATTACTTGGCTTGGCGCGGGGGCGCACGCGGTCGGCAGCCCCCGCCCCGCAGGCGCGAATCCGGATCGGCGAAAGGCGTTTCCGCGCCCGTGACTGGCGGTGCGCGGCCTCGCGCGCGGGGCCGCGGATTCTCGCTTCCGCGCGACGCGAGCGCGCGGGCGCGGGGCCGCGGCGGGGCCGCAGATGCGCGGGGCGCCGGCCGCCGCGGCGGGGCCGTTTTTGAGCAAATTTTGTTTACCGGTTTGTCAAATACGCCTCATCACGACAACTTAACAAGCCCCGCCCACACGCATGTTGATGGAAGCGCTTTCCAGGACCGTGGAACGCCTCGGGGCCGAAGGGCGCGACGCGGCGGCCTCCGCGCAGAAGGCCAGGCGCGACGCGGCCGCGGCCTCCTCGATCGGCCGCGAGGCCGAGGCGGCCCTCGCGTCGGCCGAGCGGAGCCTCGCGGCCGCGCGGGAGGATCTCGCGGAGATGGCCGTGCCCCTCGCGCAAAAAAGGGCGCAGCTGGACAGCGCGCAGCGCCTCGTGGCGGCCGCCAAGGCCTCCCTTGCGCGGGAAAAGGCGACGCAGGCGCAGGCCGGGCAGGACGGCGGCGCGCCGGCCGGGGGGGCCGAGCAGAGGGCGGCGGAGATCGCAGACGGGCTGGCAATGCGGGAAAAGGCGGCCAAAAAGTTCGCCGCCGCCATGTCAAAGTACGCCGCCTCGGAGGCCTCGCTCTCGTCCAGCATCAAGGCGGCCGAGGCGGAGCTGCCCGGCCTGAAAAGGTCGGCCAGGGACGGCGCGCGGGCCGCGGGCCGGGCCGAAAAGTTCGCCGCCGCGGAGGAAAAGCGCGCGGAGGGGGCGGCCTCGGAACTGGAGGAAGCGAAGGCCAGGCTGGCCGCGCAGGAGGAGCGGAGGCGCAAGGCCGCCGAGGCGGCCGCCGCCAGGGAGGCCGAGCGGGTACGGCTGGCGGCCGAGCAGGCGGCGCGCGAGGAGGCCGCCCGGAAAAAGGCGGAGGCCGCCGCCAGGGAGGCCGAGCGGGTACGGCTGGCGGCCGAGCAGGCGGCGCGCGAGGAGGCCGCCCGGAAAAAGGCGGAGGCCGCCGCCAGGGAGGCCGAGCGGGTACGGCTGGCGGCCGAGCAGGCGGCGCGCGAGGAGGCCGCCCGGAAGAAGGCCGCGCGCAAGGCCGAGCGGGTACGGCTGGCGGCCGAGCAGGCGGCGCGCGAGGAGGCCGCCCGGAAAAAATCGGAGGCCGCGGCCCGCAAGGCCGAGCGGGAACGGCTGGCGGCCGAACAGGCGGCGCGCGAGGAGGCCGCCCGGAAGAAGGCCGCGCGCAAGGCCGAGCGGGTACGGCTGGCGGCCGAACAGGCGGCGCGCGAGGAGGCCGCCAGGAAGAAGGCCGCCGCTGCGGCCCGCAAGGCCGAGCGGGAACGGCTGGCGGCCGAACAGGCGGCGCGCGAGGAGGCCGCCAGGAAGAAGGCCGCGCGCAAGGCCGAGCGGGAACGGCTGGCGGCCGAACAGGCGGCGCGCGAGGAGGCCGCCAGGAAGAAGGCCGCCCGCCGCACCGGACGGGGGACGTCAAAGGGGAAGGAGGCCGGGCGGCGGAGCGCCAAACCCGCAACCGCGGCGCCGCGGCCGAAAAAGGCGCCCGCGGGAGCAAGGCAGGCCGTTGCCGGGCGGGGAACTGTAGCCAAGAAGCCGGCGGCCAAGAAGCCGGCGGCCAAGAAGCCGGCGGCCAAGAAGCCGGCGGCCAAGAAGCCGGCGGCCAAGAAGCCGGCGGCCAAGAAGCCGGCGGCCAAGAAGCCGGCGGCCAAGAAGCCGGCGGCCAAGAAGCCGGCGGCCAAGAAGCCGGCGGCCAAGAAGCCGGCGGCCAAGAAGCCGGCGGCCAAGAAGCCGGCGGCCAAGATTTTCGAGGACGGGGATAGCATGTGGATTAATTCTTACAAGAAGCCGGCGGCCAAGAAGCCGGCGGCCAAGAAGGCGCGGCGCTAGGGCCGGCCCGGCCCGGCCCGGCCAGGCTGGCCCGCACGCAAATCTTGAATAATGGCGCCCGGACTCCCGGCGCGCGGGGGTGCTTGGCGCGGGGGAGGATCGGGATCGGCGGCGGGTCGGCCCCTCCTGCCGCGCCCCTCCTGCGGGCGCCGCAGCGGGGCGGGCGGCGTGGTGAGGAAGCGGGGGCCGGCGATCGGGCTGGCCGGCGTGTTCGTCACGGGGGCCTCGTTCCTGGTGGTGCTGGCCGTCGTCTCCGACGCGGGGATGGTGACCGTGAACGGGGAGAGCTTGTTCCTGCCCGACCTGCTCGACGGCATGTTCGACGAGGTGACCGACCGGGTGCCGCTGCATCCCGGCGAGAGCGCCGAGTTCAGCTATTCGGTCTCGGACGGGGGGGCGCCGCTGATGTGGGGGGTGCAGACGGACGACTACGAGGAGGGCGACCGCCTGTCGGTGGGGGTCTCCGACGCGCGGGGGCGGGACGCCGGCGAGTTCAGGATGTCCGGCCCGGCCGCGTTCAACGCGCTGCCCGATCCGGGGCCCGGGACTCTCGGCTTCGTGGTGCTCAACGAGGGGGACAGGCGGGTGGCCGTCTCGATGGTGTTCCTCGAGGATCCGGAGAACTCGCGCCTCTTCAACGACCCCGACTCGCCGCTGAACTCGCTGCTGCTCCCGCTGGCCGCCGCGGGGGCCGCGCTGATCGCGGGCATCGCGGTGATCGCGGCGGGCGCCGTGGTCAGCGTGTATGACTGGCGGAAAAAGGGCCGCCGCCCTAGTTGGAGGGGTTGAGCGCGCCCGTTCAGGGCAGGATCTTCATGTCGCCGTACTTGCCCTTCGCAAGCCCGACCTCGCCCTTGAAGGTGTTGGTGTAGCCGTTGGTGATCTTCACCTTGTCGCCGTTCTTTACCTTGGCCACGTCCTCGCCCCAGAGCGTGAACTTCATCTCGCCGGCTTCGTCCGTAATGTACGCGTCGCACACGTCGATCTGGCCGCCGGCCTTCTTGTTGACCGTCCTGGTCTCTCCTTTCTTTTGTATGGTCCCTTCTATATCGATACCACTCCTCATCTTCTTGGCTTGTTCCGTGTTCACATTTGCCATGCCGGGGGCGCGATTTGCGGCAATTATAAAGTTTTTTTATTCGCTAGTTTATCTCGCGATCGCGCCCCCGGCGGGCGCGGCGCGGCGTTTCCGCGCCCCGCCCGGCCCGCGGGAAGGGCGGCCGATCGCCGGGCGGCGCGGGGATGCCACCGGAGGCGGGAAAGGCGGCGGGCCGGAGGCGGGCCCTGCCCGCAGCCCGAATTTCGGGCGCGAAAGGCCGCCGCGGGCGGCGCAATTGACAAATACGGCCGCCGCGGGGATGCCGCGCAGGGGTATCGCAGCCTGGCCAAACGAGAAGGACTCAAGATCGCCAGACGGGAGATCCTTTCCCTCAGGGGTTCGCGGGTTCGAATCCCGCCCCCTGCACCAGCGCAAGGTGGTTATACCGGGCGCGGCGCGGCGCCGCGGCGATGGGGGCGGGGGTCCCGGACGGG
Source organism: uncultured Candidatus Cenarchaeum sp. (assembly GCA_958295735.1). Classification (GTDB taxonomy): domain Archaea; phylum Thermoproteota; class Nitrososphaeria; order Nitrososphaerales; family Nitrosopumilaceae; genus Cenarchaeum. The sequence goes on along the minus strand of OY282369.1, from coordinate 448,164 downwards.
GGCGAGGGCCGGATCGTGCTGGAGTACGAGCGGGGGACGGTGCGGCTGCTGGGCGGCGGGGGGCTGCGGGGCGTGCCCCACGCGGAGCCCGACGGGCGGGAAGGCGGGGCGCTGCGCGCGTACGGCATGCACTACGCGGAGATCGCCGCGCACTTGGAGGGGCGCGGCCTGGACTTCGAGGACCGCGCGCGCGACCTGGTGCCCTCGCCGCCGATGAGGACGGAGGGGCTGTCCCTCCGCGGCTACCAGCGCCGCGCCCTGGCCGCGTGGGCGCGCGCCTCGATGAGGGGCTGCGTCGTGCTGCCGACGGGGGCGGGCAAGACCGCCGTGGGGATGGCGGCGGTGGCGCGGGCCGGCGCGGCCGCCCTGGTCGTGGTTCCCACCATAGACCTCATGGAGCAGTGGGCCGCCTCGCTGTCCGGGCACCTCCGCGCGGACGGCGGCGGCGCGGTGGGGGTGGGGCGGCTGGGCGGGGGCGATGCCGAGGTGCGGGCGGTGACCGTGGCCACGTACGACTCGGCGTACGCCAGGGCCGCCGCCATCGGTAACCGCTTCGCGCTCGCGGTATTCGACGAGGTGCACCACCTCCCGGCCCGCGGCTACCGCTCCATAGCGGAGCAGCTCACGGCGCCGTACCGGCTGGGCCTGACCGCCACGCTGGAGCGCGAGGACGGCCTGCACTCCCTGGTGCCGGCCCTGGCCGGCGGGGTCGTGTTCAGGATGGGGCCCCGCGAGCTCGCCGGCGGGGGGTACCTGGCGGACTACACCATAGACCGGAGGAGGGTCGATCTCACCCCCGCCGAGCGGTCCGAGCACGACCGGTGCCGCTCGGCGTTCCTGTCGGGGATGCGGGAGCTCGGGCTGGGAGCGCCCTCGATGGGCAGCCTGCGGCGGCTGATAATGATGTCCAACAGGAGCAGGGCGGCCAGGGAGGCCCTGCTGGCCCGGAACAGGGCGGCCGAGATAGCGCTGAACAGCAGCGCCAAGGTGGAGGAGCTCCGCGGGATACTGGCCGGGAACGCGGGGGCGCGGACCATCGTGTTCACGCAGAACAACAGGATGGTGCGCAGGATATCGGACGAGTTCCTGGTGCCGTCGATAACGCACCGGACCCCCAGGCCGGAGAGGAGGGAGGTGCTGGACGGGTTCAGGTCGGGGCGGTACGGCGTGGTGGCCACCTCGAAGGTGCTCGACGAGGGCGTGGACGTGCCCGACGCCCAGCTCGGCGTCGTGCTGAGCGGGACGGGCAGCGGGCGGGAGATGATCCAGCGGCTGGGCCGGCTGCTCCGGCCCAAGCCGGGCGGCGCTGCCGCCACCATAATCGAGATCGTGTCGCGCCGCACCGGCGAGACCTCCGCGAGCTCTAGGAGGATGTCCGCGCTGGCCAGGGGCGAGGGCGGCGGCGGGGGGGCCGGCCGGCGTGCTCCCGCTTGACCTGCTGCGGGCGGCGGCCCGCGGCGGGAGGATAGTCCCCGCGTTCTGCGACCCCGGGCCGGACAGGCTGGAGGAGGCGCCCGCGGCGGCGCCCGCGGCGGCGCCCGCGGCGGCGCCCGGATCCGACCTCGCCCTGGCCGGCTCGCTCGCCTCGCTGTTCGCGGGCGGGAAGGGCAGGAAGAGGGGCGACCTCCTCTCGGAGGCATCGCGGCTGGAGGGCTCCCACGACCACAGGCTGGTGAGGGGCCTGTTCGCCCTGCTCGATCGGAGGTCCGAGTTCGCGGTCGCGCCGGGCGCCGCGGCGGATCCGGCGGCGGCGAGGCGCGAGCTGTTCCGCGAGTCGGCCCGGCAGGGCGGGGCGCTCACGGCGGAGCGCCGGGCCGCCATAATGCGGCTGGTGGCGGGCCGCATGGGCGTCGAGCCGGCCGGCCTGGAGGCCGCCATGTGGGCGGACTCGGACGAGAACCTGGTCATGATCCGGCACGATCCCCCGTCCCGGCCGGGCGCCCTGCTCGCGTCGTACAACCTGTCGCTGGCGCAGACGATGCTGTTCAGATGCACCGGCATGGAGTTCAGCGTGGCCGGGGGGGCCGACTGGAAGCGCGTCCTGCGCGAGGTGAAGAGGAACGGCCTGATGTACTGGCTGGAGGGGGAGGGCGGCGGCGCGGCCGGATCGCTGCGGTGCCGCATAGAGGGGCCGCTCAGCCTGTTCCGGATGACCGACAGGTACGGGACGTCCATGGCCAGGCTGCTCCCGCACGTGGCGGCCTCCCGGGACTGGCGGGTATCCGGGACCGTGGTGCGGGAGGTGGGCGGCGACGCGCAGAGGAGGGAGTACAGGTTCGAGCTGTCGGCCGGGTCCGACGGGAGGCTCCTGGGCGGCGCGGCGCGGGCGGGAAGGGCCCCTCCCGGGCCGGGCCCCGGCACGTACGACAGCTCCGTGGAGGAGAGGTTCGAGAGGGAGTTCCGCCGGCGCGCGGGGGGCGACCCGGATGCCTGGAGCATATCGCGCGAGCCCGATCCGCTGGTGGCCGGCGGCAGGGCGCTCATACCGGACTTCCTGCTGGAGAGGTTCGGCAGGAAGGTCTACCTGGAGATCGTGGGGTTCTGGACGAGGGAGTACCTGGAGCGCAAGGCGGCGAAGCTCGCGGCGGCGGCGGGCGGGAAGGGGAGGCCCGACGTGCTGGTGGCCGTGGACTCGGCCCTGTCCTGCTCGCAGGCCGCCGCCGGCGGCGCCGCGGCCGCGGCGCTGGCCTCGGCCGCCTCGGCCGCCGGTTGCTCGGTGTTCTGGTTCAGGAAGGACGTGCCGGTGGGGCCCGTGCTGGAGCACCTGCGCGGCATAGACGAGGAGATCGTGCGCGAAAAGGTCGCGGCCACCAGCATCGAGCCGGCCGCCGCGGGCGCGGGGGTGATATCGGTGGCCGGCGAGGCCGCGCGGCACGGCGTGCCGCGCGCCGCCGCGCTGGAGCTGCTGCGCGCCGGCAACCCGGAGCACCTGGAGTGCGGCGGCCACCTGGTCCCGCCGGAGGCGGCCGCGGCCGCCGCGGCCGCGCTGGGCGGCGCGGAGGGGTTCGCCGAGGCGTGCCGGCTGCTGGACGGGTGCGGGATCCCGGGGGAGTGCCACGCCGACCTGCTGGAGCGGCTGGGGTACGGCGTGGCGTGGCCCGATCTGGATCCGGCGAACGCGAGGCTGGTCCGCCGCCCGGGCGGCCCCGCCTGACCCGCGGCGGCGCGGCCGGCCGGCTACCGGCCGGCGGCGGCCCCCGCCTCGGGCGGACGATCGAGCCTCCGCGGGAGGGCGGGTTGCCGGCCGGCGGCGGCCCTCAACTTGGTGACGGAGTGGCCGGAGATGTCCTTGTGCATGCCCGCGTGGTCCTCGTCCCTGAACAACAGGTCGCACCTGTAGCACTTCCACGGAGACGAGTGCATGTTTCCCGTGGTTCCCGCTTGCCTATAAATATATTGGACAAATCGTCCAGTTTCGTGCATAAAATGAACCGTGCGGCGGAAAGCGTGAATTTTTCGCGGCGCGGGGCCGCGTTCGGGGAACTTCCCGCCGCCCGCGGGCCGCGGGGGGCCTGACGGGGTGGCCGACGCCGTGCTGGAGGCGCTGGCGGATCTCTCGTATCCCGGGATATTCCTGCTGCTGGTCGCGGCCAACGCCGCGCCGCTGCTCATGCCGCCCACGTGGATCATCCTCGCCTCGTTCCACGCGCTGGATCCCGCGTCGCTGGACCCGCTGGCGCTGGCCCTGGTGGGCGCCACGGGGGCCACGCTGGGGCGGTTCGCGCTGAAGCGGGCCAGCGGCGCCTTCCGGAGGCTGGCCGGCGCCGAGCAGCGGTCCCACCTGGATGCCGTCGGGGGGTACCTGAACGGGAAGAGGCACGGCTACGCGCTGGCATCGTTCCTGTTCGCGGCCACGCCGCTGCCCAGCAACATGCTGTTCGTCGCGTACGGGCTGATGAGCGCCCGCGGCATCGGCCTGTACCTGGGGTTCTGGGCGGGCAGGGCGGTCTCGTACTACGTGATGGTGTCGATCAGCGGCTTCGTGCTCGCGCCGCTGCTGCAGCTCTTCGAGGACAGGCTGGTCGGCATACTCGTGGCCGACGCGGCCGGCGTGGCCTCCGTCGTGCTGTTCGCCTCGGTCAACTGGACCGTCCTCATACGGGAGAGGCGGATCCGGTTCGTGAGGCCGCGCCTGTGGCGGCTGTAGCCGCCGCCGGTGCGCAGTACCGCCGGTGCGCAGTACCGCCGGTGCGCAGTACCGCCGGTGCGCAGTACCGCCAGCGCGCGGCCTAGCCGTAGTCGACGTACCTGTCGTACCTCTTTTCCACCTCGCCGTTGCGGCCCTCAAGTATCCTCGCCTTTTCCTCGGCGCTCCTCCTGCGGATGTACCGGGCCATCTCGCCGAACCCCGGGTCGTCCCCGTGCGCCCGGAACAGCGGCTCGAGCATCCCCAGGTACTCCGCTGCTTTTTCCCTGAACTCCTCCCTGCCGGGGCTCTTGTTCCCGGACATGCGGAACCAGACGGCGGCCCAGCTGGCGCCCACCACGTGGGGCAGCAGGTCGAACGCCCTCTCCACCTCGAACCGCTGGTCGTCCCTCACCGTCTTTTCCCGCCGGCCATGGCGGCGGCCGCCTCCATCGCAAAGTACGTCACTATGACGTCGGCGCCGGCCCTCTTTATCGACGAGAGTATCTCGTGCACGGCGTCCTCCTCGCGCAGCCAGCCCCGGGCGGCGGCCGCCTTCACCATGGCGTACTCGCCCGAGACGCTGTACGCCGCGACGGGGACGCCGAACGACCGCCGGGCCTCCGCTATGAGGTCCAGGTACGCGAGGGCCGGCTTTATCATCACGATGTCGACGCCCTCCTCGACGTCGGACCGGACCTCGGCCATCGCCTCCCGCGGGTTGGTGTACGGGACCTGGTACGTCGACCTGTCCCCGAAGCGGGGGGCGCACTCGGCCGCGCCGCGGAACGGCGCGTACAGCGAGGAGCGGTGCTTTGCGGAATGGGACATCACGGCGACCCCGCCGAACCCCGCCCCGTCCAGCGCGGCGCGGATGGCCGCGACCTGCCCGTCCATCATCGCCGAGGGCGAGACCACGTCCACGCCCGCGTCCGCCTGGCTGACGGCCACCTCGGCCAGGGCCGCCACGCTGGAATCGTTGTCGATGCCCCTCCCGCCGGCGTCCGCCAGGCCGCAGTGCCCCGACGAGGTGTACTGGCACAGGCAGACGTCGGCCATCACGACGATGCGGTCCCCGAGCGCGCCCTTTATGCCGGCCGCCGCCCTCTGCACCGCGCCGTCCGCGGCGCGCGCCCCCGAGCCGGCCTCGTCCTTGGATTTCGGTATGCCGAACAGCATGACGGCCGGTATGCCCAAGTCGGCGGCGGCGCCGGCCTCGGCCGCCGCCTCCCCGACGGGGATCCTCTCGGCGCCGGGCATCGGGCCCACGCCCGTCCTGGAGTCCGCCCCCTCCTGGACGAAGATGGGGCAGACCAGATCCGACGGGGAGAGGGCGGTCTCGCGCAGCATGCCCCGCATCGCCTCGGAACGGCGAAGCCTCCGGAGCCGCCTTGCAGGCGGGGGCGGCATGGCCGCCCCCGCCTGCACTTCAAATATAATCCTAGGGCCGCGCCTCGGCCGGCGCCTCGGCGGCGCGCCCGCCGTCCCGGGCGTCCGCCCGGTCCGCGGGGCCGAATATCTTCGCGGCCGCCTCGGTGGTGGCCGAGTCGCCGAGCTCGGAGGCCTTCCTGACGTTGTTCATGGGGCCCGCCACTATCCCCTCCATGACCGACCTGGTGAGGTCCTCGATTATCCTCACCCTCGCGGGATCCTCCTCCCGCAGCATGCGCAGGGCCCTCCGCGTCTCCCTCTCCCGCATCGCGTCGGCCGAGGCGAAGACGCCCTTCACCAGCGGCTCGGCGTCCAGCCTGTTCAGCGCCGCCTCTATGACGGGGATCTCCTCGCCTATGACGGCCTCGACCTCCGCGGCCTTGCTCACGCGGCTCCTCACGTTCTTGTCGACCATCTCCGCTATCTGGTCCAGGTTCATGAGCTTGACGCCGCCCAGGGTGGCCACCCTCTCGTCGACGGTCCTCGGGTTGGAGAGGTCCATCACCATCATGCCGCCGCCCTGCCCCTTGGCCTCCATGGCCTCCGCTATGCGGCCGTACGTGACGAGGAAGTACGGGGCGGCCGTGGCGACGAACAGGACGTCGTAGTCCTTGAAGCCGGGGACGACCTCCTCGAACCTGACCGGCGAGCCGCCGAGCGCCCCGCAGAAGGCCCTGGAGCGCCCCAGCGTCCTGCTGGCGACGCTGAACGGGTACCCCCTCCTCGAGAGCGACTTGGCGACGAGCGTGGAGACCTCGCCGGTGCCTATCAGCAGGGTCCTCTTGGACTTCATGCCGTCGACGTTCTCCTCGGCCAGCCGCACCGCCATCGATCCTACCGAGACGCCCCCCCTCCCTATGCCCGTCGAGTTCCTGATCCTGGCGCCGGCGCGCACGGTCCTGTCGAACAGCGCGTTGAGCCGGTCGCCGGACGCGCCCTCCTCCCTGGCCGCGGCGATCGCCCCCTTGACCTGCCCCAGTATCTGCTCCTCGCCGATCACCATGGAGTCGAGCCCGGCGGCCATCCTCAGCAGGTGCTCCACGACCTCCCTGCCCCTGCCGTACTCGGCGTTCTTGGCGAAGGCCGCCTCGTCCAGCCCCGTCATGGACGCCCACGCCCTCCTCACCCCGCCGAGGTCGAGGCCCTCGGGCGCCGCCCCGAACAGCTCCACCCTGTTGCAGGTCTGCACGATGACGCACTCGCCGAGCCCCGAGCGCTCCCTGAACGCGGCGAGGGCCGGCCGCACGTCCCTGAACGTGAACCTCTCCAGGACGTGTATGGGCGAGCCGCGGAAGGTGATCCTGACGTTGACTAGCTCCGTCCCCGATCCCCCCAGCCGCCCAGAATCTCCATCGCGCGCCTCCGGGCCCCCGCGAGGTCGCCTTGTTTTATTAACCGTTTGACGCGCCCGTCCGCCATGACCGCGTACAGGTAGCGCCTCCTCTCCGCGTGGGCGCCGATGGCCGCCTTGGCCTCCCTCCTGGCCGCCTCCTGCAGCCTTATGTGCAGCACGTCCTCGTCCGTCACGGCCTCGGCCAGGATGCCCTCCAGCCGGCGCCGTATCCTCCCGGCCATGGCCGGGCTCCTGCCCCCCGTCGAGACGGCCACCTGGACAGTCCCGCCGCCGGCGCTGGCTATGGACGGGTGGGCGAAGTCGCTGCAGTCAGGATCGTCGGCGGCGTACGCCAGGCAGCCCGATGCCCTGGCCTTCTCCGATATGGCGCGGTTCAGGGCGCGGTCGTCGGTGGCCGCCATCACCACGTACGGGTCGCGCCGTTCCAGGAACCCCGCCCCGTCCAGCCTGGCGCGCTCCAGGGTCACCCTGCCCTCCGCCGCGCGCGCTTCCGCCGCGGGGCCGAACTCCTCCGCCACCAGCAGGATCTCGCAGTCCTGGCCCAGCAGCGCCTCGACCTTGCGCATGCCCTCCCTTCCCGCGCCCACAACTATGACGAGGCGGCCCCTCAGGTGCAGGTCGACTATCACGGCGGCGGGGCGCGCGGGATTCTATTTTAAAATTGGCCGGCGCGGCGGCGGCGGGGCGCGCGCCTTCCCGCGCGGCCGCCTTTTGGAAGCTTCGGGGCCCGCCGCCCGCGCCCGCCCGCGGACTTGGCACGAGGCCGGCCGCCGCCCCGCAGCAGCGGGTCCGGATCGGCAAAGGCGCCCCCGCGCCCGCGGCCGGCGGGCGCGCGGCCCCGTGCCAAGCCTGCCGGCAGAAACCGTCCGGCGGGGCGGCCGGAAAAACCCCGCGGGCCGGGCGGCGCCGCGCGGGCCGCGGCTTTGCCCGCGCGCGGCGCGGCGCCAGGCAGATCTGCTTAAAAAGCGCGGCCGGCGGAAACTCCGGGCTAGTGGCCGGGAAACTCCGGGCGGATCGCCGCCGCCTGGCCGGCGAGGCTGTTTGGCCTTTGCCGTGCACGCTTGCGGTCGCGCAGGCGCGGAAAGATGTGCGCTGTTGCCGCGATATGGGGCGAACACCGTCCCGTCTTTTCTGCTTAACCCGTGCACGAATGCGCTGGCGCGCTTTTTGAACGCGGCGAGCTCGGCAGGGTTGGAACTGGGCATGATTTCACCCGCTGCCCCGTCCGCCCTCTTGCGCTGCCCCGATCCCGTCCTGTCACACTCGCTAAGAAAAGACGGTCCGAACTCGGCTGTTCTGTCAGGCGCGACTTTTGAGCCACTCCGACGCTTCCTTGTTGCTAGCAAACACGCGTTCTGAAGTCTCGGCCAGCGCCACTTCTATGCCTCCCACTTCCTCCTCCGACAGGGGGGGCGAATGCGCATCGGGATCCGTTTCGGCCATGCGCATCACGCGCGCGGTTGGTATTCGGGTGTTGCGAAGTCCCGCAGCTCGCCGCGCGGCCCGAATCTTGGGCGCGAAAGGCCGCCGCGCCGCGGTTGCGGTATTGGCCGGGATCCGGGGCCGCGCCCGCGGTACGTTTTTAATCGCGCGCCCGGGCGTCCGCGCATGGGCGGGGAGGCGGCCGAGCCGGGCGGGGCCGCCGCGATGGACGACCTCGACCGCGAGATCCTCAACGAGATCCAGTGGAAGTTCCCGCTGGCGGCCAGGCCGTACGACGAGCTGGCGAAGCGGTTCGGCGTGGGGGCGGAAGAGGTAAAGTCCCGGCTCGCGCGGCTAAAGCGGACTGGCGTGCTGCGGCAGCTGAGCGCCATATTCGACACGCGCCGGCTCGGGTACAAGAGCTCGCTGGTGGCCATGGACGTGGAGCCCGGCATGCTGGAGCGGGTGGCCGCGATGGTGAACGGGCATCCCGGCGTGAGCCACAACTACGAGAGGAACCACCGGTTCAACCTGTGGTTCACGCTGGCCGTCCCGCCGGGCTCCGATCTGGAGTCCGAGCTGGCCAAGTTCGGCGGGGCGCCGGGCATACGGGCGGTGAGGATGCTGCCCACCCTGCGCCTCTTCAAGATAGGCGTAAAGCTGGACATGGTCGGCGGGAAGAAGAGCGAGGTGGCCCCCACCGAGGAGGCGAAGGGCGCGGGTGCCGGCGGGCGGTTCGACCCCTCCGAGGAGGACAGGGAGTTCGTCAGGCAGCTGCAGAAGGACCTGGAGGTAACGGACAGGCCGTTCCTGGCCGCGGCGCGGAGCCTCGGCATGTCCGAGGAGCGGGTCTTCGAGAAGCTGCGCCGGTACGAGGAGATCGGCGTGATGCGCCGGTACGCGGCCATACTGCGCCACAGGGACGCCGGCTTCACCGCGAACGGCATGATCGTGTGGAAGGTGCCGGAGGGGCGCATAGAGGAGGTCGGGAGAAAGCTGGGATCCTTCCCCCAGGTGAGCCACTGCTACCAGAGGCCGGTGTACCCCGACTGGCCCTACAACGTCTTCTCGATGATCCACTGCAGGTCGGAGGGCGAGGCCGTGGAGATGGCCGAGACGATACGCGGCCACGTGGGGGTGGACGAGTACCGCATACTGTTCAGCGCGCGCGAGTTCAAGAAGACCCGCGTGGAGTACTTTGTGGAGCACCGCTTCGAGCCGCGGATCCCCGCCGCGCCGTAGCGCCCTGGCCTCCGATCCCCCCGGCGCGCGCGGGCTGCCGCAGCCCGCGACTCCCGCGCCGCACCGCCCTGGCCTCCGATCCCCCCGGCGCGCGCGGGCTGCCGCAGCCCGCGACTCCCGCGCCGCACCGCCCTGGCCTCCGATCCCCCCGGCGCGCGCGGGCTGCCGCAGCCCGCGACTTCGCCGCCGCGCTCAGGCCTCGGATCCCTTGAGCGCGTACGGGGGCCAGCCCGCGTACAGGTCCGCTATCTCGGCCATGTCCCGCTCGCCGATGTGCCTGCCGTCCGACATGGCGGCGAACTGCTCCACCTCATCCTCGCTGACGACCGTCGGTATCACGGACGCGACGCCCTTGGTGAGCAGGAACTTGACGGCCAGCTCTGCCATGCCCACGCCGTTCCTCTCCGCTATGGGCCCGAGCTGCTCCACCTTCCCGAGGGCCTCCCTTATCCACTCGCCTTTCCTCACGGAGCGGTGGTCCTTTTCGTCTATCACGGTGTCCGCGCCGACCTTGCCGGTGAGTATGCCCGAGGCGTCGGGCACCCTTGCCAGCACGCCCACGCCGCGCGGGGCCGCCTCCGCCACGAGCTCGTTGCCGGGGGTCTGCTCCAGCACGTTGTACACGGTCTGCACGGCGCTGATGCCGGGCCGCCCCATGGCCTCCAGCCCCTCCCGCGCCCAGCCTATGGCCGGCCCCAGGGCGGCCTGGTAGGCGCCTATCCTGCCCTCCGCCACCAGCGCGTCGAGGGTCCCGAACACGGAGTCGTCCCGCAGGTGGGCCATCTTCGGGTTGTGCAGCCCGTACACGCCGACGCGCCGCGTCCCCAGCCTCTCCAGGCTCGCCGCCAGGGCCCTCCTCGCGAACTTTTCGTCGAACCTCTGCGGCAGCTCGGCGTGGCCCACCTGCTCGGCGCCCGCAAAGTCGTAGCCGAACTTCGTGGATATGACCACGTCGTCCCCCGCGCCGGCGAACGCCTTCCCGATGAGCCTCTCGCTCTTGCCCTTGCCGTACATGTCGCCGGTCTCGAAGAAGTTGATGCCCGCGTCGTACGCCTTTTTGAGCATGCGGAGGGCCTCGTCCTCCCCCACCTCCTTGCCCCACCAGTTCAGCGCGATGGTCCACCCGCTGAACCCTATCTCCGAGACCTTGATGCCGCTCTTCCCGAGCCTCCTGTACCTCACCGCGCGAGCGCCTCCCCGAACAGCTCCAGCCTGCGCCCCGACTCGGCATCGCCCAGGACGGGGCGCCCCCGCACGGGCTCCGGCACGGCGGCGTCTATCCACGACCTGCATCCGGCGTGCTCGGGCCCGGGGGCCACCTCCGCGGGGCGGTCCATCGCGTACACCCTGAGGAACGCGGCCCTCAGCGGCCTCTGCGGCATCCACTCCATCCTGGAGCGCACGTACTCGTCGCTCCACACGTGGAACGGCGAGAGCGCCGCGATCGCCGCGTCCGACTCGACGGCGCCCTCCCCCGCGGCCACCGCGTAGGAGGTTATGGGGACCGGCGCCCCTTCCGGGGCGGGCGCGGCGAGCGCCCTGAACCGCTCCTTGAGGTGTGCCGCATCCTGGTGCTCCCGCGTGGGGTACAGCAGGAACTCGCCGCCGGGGAACGCGAGGCCGGATGCCGGATCGAGTATGCCGCCCTTCCTCAGCACTACGGTCTGCTCGCCGCCCTCCAGCGCCCCGACCGCCGAGGCCCACTCCTTCAGCGCCCGCACTATCCCAGGCTGGCCACCAGGGGGATTATATCTTTGCTGACGCACACGATCATGGGAGTGTCGGCCGCCACGTACCCGGAGACCGCCGTCTCGCGGAGCTCCACTATCAGGTCCTGGAACAGCGGGAGATCGTCGCACTCGAACGCCAGCATAAAGTCCTCGTCGTGCAGGCCGAACGAGTACGTCGTGTTGAGCAGGACGCCCGGGTACTTTTGGCCCACCCGTATGTGCTCGTCCATCATCCTCCTCCTGTCGGCGGCCGGGAGCAGGTACCACTCCCTGGTCTTGGTGAGGGGGTACACCACGGCGTACCTCCTGGGGGGCGCGCCCGCCTCGAACGGCAGCAGGCCCCCCTTCTCGGCGTACGCGGACGGCCTGGTGCACGACAGGTACGCGCGCGAGGGCAGCAGGTACTTGCCGAGCACCGTGGAATACACCCTGGCGGCGGCGCCCTGGATCTCCTCCACGCTTGGCGCGCCGAACCAGAACAGGAGATCCGAGTCGCCGCGCAGGCCGAGGGTGGAGTACGACCTGAACCGCGCGCCGGATCTCGCCATCACGTTCTGGATCTCCTTGGCCGACTCCTCCTTCGCCATGTCGGCCATCCACCTCCACTTCGGATCTATCCTGAAGAACGCAAAGCTGAAAAAGTACCGGCCCGCCACGCGGCCCCCGCCGGGCGGCCCTATTTAATCGGACAGAGCCGGGGAGGGCGGCGGGCGCGCGGTTTTGCGGCGCGCGCGCCCGTCCGCCGGCGGGACGGGGGATCGTGAGGCAGATGCTGCCGGGATGGGGGCCGGGAGATGCCGCCCCGGCATCCGCGCGCCGGCCGGGGCCGTTCCGGGACGGGGGGGGGGCCGGCGGCGCGCGCGCGGTTTTGCGGCGTAGGCTTACGTCCGTTGCGATCCGGGCGTGGGATCGCGGAGCGGATTGTTGCTGCTAGGCGTGGTTTCGGTTTGGGCGCAAGTCTGCACGTTTTGCGGCATGTGTGTGTTTATCTACCGGCGGAACGGGCACCGGGAAGCAGATGTTGCTGGAACGGGGGCAGGGAGGTGACGCCCGGGCATCCGCGCGCGGGATGCCCGGGGCCGGCATCGCGATCGCCGGAGCGCGGGCCGGCGGGAAGCGCGCCCGCGCCCCCGGGCCGGCGCGCGGGCGCGCCGGCGGGCGCTGCGGGACGCGGCCCGCGGAAGGAAGCGGCCCCGGGCGGGCCGGGGAGGGGGGAACGGGGGCCGCCGCCGCGCCGCCGGGAGCGGCCGCCGGCGGCCGAAACCGCGGCGGGCGCGGGCCGCCCGCCCGGGCCCGGGCCGCCCGCGGAACGGCCCCGCCGGCGATCCCGAGGCCTTCCGCGCCCCGGCGCCCGCCGCCGCCCGCCGCGATCCTGCTCGCGTCCGCCGCCCTCCTCGCGTGCTGCCTCGCAGGCGCGCCGCCCGCGCACGCGGACGGCAACCCGCTGACCGTCGAGATCACGAGCAGCGCGACCTCCCCCACCGCCCTGCGGGCCGTGCCGTTCACCATGGAGTTCGGCGGGGCCGTGAACGCCTCGACCCTCGACGCGTCCGACGTCAACGCCTCATCCGGCGCGGTGAGCCTGCGCGCGACGCTGCAGCCCGGAGGGACGTTCGGCGGCCGCGGCTCGGACAACGGCCAGTTCCATTACCCGTCCGGCGTGGCGGCCGATGCATCCTCGGGCATCATATACGTGGCCGACTCGATAAACGCCCGCGTCCAGGCCTTCGACTCCGCCACACTGCTACACGTGGCCGACCTGCCCGGCCCGTTCGGCTACCCGGCGGGCGTGGCCGTCGACGGCTCGGGCCGGGTATACGTGGCCGACTCGGCCCTGAGGCTCGTCCGCGTGTTCGACTCCGGCAGGAACCACGTGGACGACATCCGGGGCCCGTTCGTCAGCCCGTACGGCGTGGCCGTCGACGGCTCGGGCCGGGCACACGTGGCCGACCCGGCCACCGGCACCGTCCTGGTATTCGACTCCGGCGGGCGCCACGAGGCCAACGTCACCGGGTTCGCCAACCCGTACGGCGTGGCCGTCGACGGCTCGGGCCGGATGTACGTGGCCGACGCGCTCAACAACCGCACCAGGATATTCGACTCCGGCAGGAACCACGTGGCCGACATCCACACCCCGCTCGCCCACCCGCACGGCGTGGCCGTCGACGGCTCGGGCCGGGTATACGTGGCCGACCCGGGCGGCGACCGCGTCCGCGTGTTCGACTCCACGCTGGAAAGCATCGCCGATCTCCCCGGCCCATTCCGGCGCCCGAACGGCGTGGCCGTCGACGTCTCGGGCTCCGTGTACGTGGCGGACACGGGGAACCACCGCGTCCGCGCGTTCGACGCGGCGCACGCGTTCGACGTGCACAATCCGGCCGACGGGCAGAACCTAACGGTGGGCGTGCCGGCCGGCCGCGTGCAGGGCGCGGCGGGAAACGCGAACGAGGCGTCCAACACCGTAAGCATATCCATAAACAGGACGGCGCCGGTCCCCGTCATAACCGCCGCGCAGCCCGGCCCCACCAACGCCACGACGATCAACTTCGTGGTGGATTTTGGCGGGCCCGTCACCGAGTTCGGGCTGGGGGACGTCGCCATTTCGGGGACGGCCTCCCACAACGGCGTGGAAAACTTCGCGGGCAGCGGCGCCGCGTACGCGTTCGTCGTCACGCCGACGTCCGACGGGACGATACTGGTCGACATCCCCGCGGGCGCGGCGCTGTACGCGGCGGGCCACCGCAGCGATGCGGCGGCCAGGTTCTCGATCGCGCGCGACGTCGTCCCCCCGGTCCCCGTGATCGACGCCGCGCTGCCCGGCCCGACCGGCCTGCCGGCCGTGCCGTTCACCGTGAAGTTCGGCGAGGCCGTGAACGCCGCGACCCTCGACGCGTCAGACTTTGATGCTTCCTCGGGCACGGTGCGCGACCTGCGAATAGCGCCGCAGCAGGGCGGGGCGTTCGGCGGCCGCGGCTCGGGCAACGGCGAATTCCATTACCCGTCAGGCGTGGCGGCCGATGCATCCTCGGGCATGGTATACGTGGCCGACTCGATGAACTCCCGTGTCCAGGCCTTCGACTCCTCGGGGGTGCACGTGGCCGATATTCCCGGCCCGTTCAGCTACCCGATGGGCGTGGCGGTGGACGGATCGTCGGGCACCGTGTACGTGGCCGACTCGACCAGGGGGCTCGTCCGGGTGTTCGATTCGGGCAGGAGCCACGTCGCCGACATGCGGGGCCCGTTCGGCAGCCCGTCCGGCGTGGCCGTCGACGCTTCCTCGGGAGCCGTGTACGTGGCGGACACGGCCACCGACACCGTCCTGGTTTTCGACTCCGCCCTGAGCCACGTCGCCAACATCACCGGGTTCGCCAACCCGTACGGCGTGGCCGTCGACGGCCGCTCCGGCGAGATATACGTGGCCGACACGTCCAACGGCAGAATCAGGATATTCGACTCCGCCCTGAGCCACGTCGCCGACATGCGGGGCCCGTTCGGCAGCCCGTACGGCGTGGCCGTCGACGGCTCCTCCGGCGCCGTGTACGTGGCGGACGCGTCCAACGACCGCGTCCGCATATTCGACTCCGCCGGGAGCCACGTGGCCGATCTTCCGGGCCAGTTCCAGCGCCCGAACGGCGTGGCCGTCGACGGCAACTCCGGCGCCGTATACGTGGCGGACACGGCCGGCCACAGCGTCAGCGTATTCGACGCGGCGTACGCGTTCGACGTGCACAACCCGGCCGACAGGCGGACGCTCACGGTGAGCGTGCCGGCCGGCCGCGTGGAGGACGCGGCGGGGAACGCGAACGAGGCATCCAACGCCGAGGCGATAGGCATAGACCGGATGGTGCAGTTCCCCGTCGTCGCCGCAGCGCAGTCCAGCCCGACCAACGCCACGACGATCAATTTCGTGGTAAACTTCACCCATTCGGTCACCGGGTTCGCGGCCGCGAACGTCACGCTCTCGGGCAACGCCACCCACGGCGGCGTCGCCAACTTCTCGGGCAGCGGCGCCGTGTACACGTTCGACGTCCTGCCGACGTCCGACGGGGAAATACGCGTGGACATCCCCGCGGGCGCGGCGCGGAACGGCACGGGGGGTAGCCCCACCGCCGCGGCCGACCGGTTCACGATCGTCAGCGACCGCACGCCCCCCCATCCGGCCGTCACCGCGGAGCAGTCCAGCCCGACCGGCGCCGCGACGATCGCCTTCACGGTGAACTTTACCGAGCCCGTCCGCGGGTTCGCGGCCGCGAACGTCACGCTCTCGGGCAACGCCACCCACGGCGGCGTGGCCAACTTCGCGGCCGCCAACGCCACGACGTACACGTTCGACGTCTCGCCCGCATCGGACGGGGATATACGCGTGGACATCCCGGCGGGCGCGGCGCGGGACGATGCGGGGAACCCGAGCATCGCGGCGAAGCAGTTCAACATAACGTACGACAGCACCCCGCTGATCCCGAGGATCGCGGCCGCGCAGCCAGGCCCGACCAGCCTGCGCATCATACCGTTCACCCTGCACTTCAACGCGTCCGTAAACTCCTCCACGCTCGCCGCGTCCGACATCGACGCCGACTCGGGGACGGTGCGGGACCTGCGCCCGGCGTTCCCGCACGCCGCGAGCTTCGGCGGCCCCGGCTCGGGAAACGGCGAGTTCGGGGGCCCGACCGGCATCGCGACGGATCCCACCACGGGCGAGATATACGTGGCCGACATACGCAACGGCCGCGTCCAGGTGTTCGACTCCTCCATGCGCCACGCGCGGAACATCGCCGGCCCGCTCGTCAACCCGACCGGTGTGGCCGTGGATCCGTCCTCGGGCGAGGTATACGTGTCCGACCAGGGCAACCACAACGTGGCGGTGTTCGACTCCGCCGGGCGGAACATCGCGAACATCACCGCGAACGCCACGCTCCCGTTCTTCTTCCCGCAAGGCGTGGCGGTAGACTCGGGCCGCACGTACGTGGCCGACTGGGCCAACAAACGCGTCGCGATATTCGACAGCGCGAGGCAGCACGTCGCCGACATCAGCGGCACGCTAGAAACGACGCGGGACGTGGCGGTAGACCCCTCCTCGGGCCTGATATACGTGGCCGACGAGGGCAGCGACCACGTGGCGGTGTTTGACTCCGCGCGTCGCAGCATCGCCAACATCACCGGCCCGTTCAGCAGACCGTCCGGCATCGCTCTGGATCCCTCCTCGGGCTACGCGTACGTGGCCGACTCGGACAACGACCGCGTGGCGGTGCTCGACATTGCAGGGCGCGACATCGCCGACACGACCGGCCCGCCCGGCGATCGCGCGGGCGGGCCGCTGGTCCCCGTCGTGTCGGGGCGCAGCATCGCCGACATCACCGCCTCGTTCGGCGAACCTACCGACGTCGCGGTGGATCCCTCCTCGGGCCGCGTGTACGTGGCGGACGTGGAGACCGGCCGCGTCCACGCGTTCGACGCCGCGTACGCATTCGGCGTGGCGGATGCGCCGGACGGGCGGACGCTCACGGTGAGCCTGCCGGCCGGCCGCGTGCAGGGCGCGGACGGGGGCAAGAACGTGGAATCCAACGCGGCGGCCGTGTACGTCGACAGGACCGCCCCCGTTCCCGCCGTCAACTCCACGCAGTCCGGCCGCACGAACGCCACCACGATCGACTTCGTGGTGAACTTTAGCAAGCCCGTCCGCGGGTTCGCGTCGGGGGACGTCGTCCTTTCGGGCACCGCTGCCCACGGCGGCATCGCCAACTTCGCGGCCGCCAGCGCCACCGCGTGGACGTTCGACGTCTCGCCCGAATCTGACGGGACGATACGCGTGGACATCCCCGAGGGCGCGGCGCGTGACGCGTCGGGCAACCCCAGCGAGGCGGCAGCCCGGTTCACGATCGTCAGCGACCGCACGCCCCCCGTCCCGGCCGTCACCGCGGAACCGCCCAGCCCGACCAACGCCACGACGATCGCCTTCACGGTGAACTTTAGCGAGCCCGTCCGCGGGTTCGAGCACGGGGACGTCACGCTTTCAAACAGCACGGCGCACGGCGGCGTGGCCGGCTTTTCGGCCGCCAACTCCACCGCGTGGACGTTCGCCGTCTCGCCGACGTCGGACGGGACGATACTGGTCAGAATAGCCGACAAAGCGGCGCGGGACGAGGCGGGAAACCCCAGCCGCGCGGCCCGGTTCTCGATCGAGTACGACGCGATGCCCCCGGTCCCCGCGCTCGACGCCGCGCGGCCGGGCCCGACCAACCTGACGGCCGTGCCGTTCGCCGCGAAGTTCGGCGAGGCCATGGACGCCTCGACCCTCGACGCGTCGGACTTCGACGTCTCTTCGGGCGAGGCGCGGAACCTGCGCGCGATGCTGCAGCTCAACGGAACGTTCGGCAGTTCCGCCGCGGGCAACCGCACCTTCAACTTACCGCAAGGCGTGGCGGTCGACGGCATCTCGGGCAGGATATACGTGGCCGACACGTCCAACGAGACCGTCCAGGTGTTCGACTCCGCCTGGAACCACGTCCGCAACCTGCCCGGCGCGCCATCCCTCCACTACGGCGTGGCGGTCGACGCCGCCACGGGCGACGTATACGTGGTCGGCCAGTCCGGCAGCATCCGGATCTTCGACCCGGACGGCAATCCCGTCAATACCATCAGCGGCGGGTTCTTAGACCCGTTCGACACCCCGTCCGGCGTGGCAGTAGACGGCTCCACGGGCTACATATACGTGGCCGACACGTACAACGACCGCATCAGCATATTGGACTCCGCCCGGGATCGCGTGGGCGATTTCCGCGACTCGTTCAGCCGCCCGTCCGGCGTCGCGGTGGACGGCTCCTCGGGCTGGATGTTCGTGGCGGACACGGACAACGACCGCGTCCGGGCGTACGACCCCGGCAGGAGCAGCGGCCACGATCTCCCCGGCCCGTTCAGCCGCCCGTCCGGCGTCGCGGTGGACAGCTCTTCGGGCAGGATATACGTGGCCGACACGGACAACCACCGCGTCAGGGTGTTCGACCCGTCCCTGGATCCCGTAGCGAATTTTACCGGCCCGTTCAAACAGCCGTACGGCGTCGCCGTCGACGGCACCTCGGGCAGGGTGTACGTGGCCGACACGCACAACCACAGCATCCAGGCGTTCGACACGGCGTACGCGTTCGACGTGCACAATCCGGCCGACGGGCGGAACCTCACGGTAAGCATGAAGGCCGGCAGCGCGCGCGACGCGGCCGGGAACGCGAACGAGGCATCCAACGCCGCGGAAATATACATTGACCGGACCGCGCCGGTCCCGGCCGTCACCGCCGCGCAGCCGAACGCGACCAACGCCACGACGATCAACTTTATGGTGAACTTTTCCGAGCCGGTCTACGGGTTCGACCGGAATGACGTCGACCTTTCGGGCACCGCTGCCCGCGGCGGCATCGCCAACTTCGCGGCTGCCAACGCCACCACGTGGACGTTTGACGTCTCGCCCGCATCGGACGGGACGATACGCGTGGACATTCCCGCCAACGCATCGCGGGACAGGGCCGGGAACGGCAACGAGGCGGCGGCCCGCTTCACGATCTCGTACGACACAATGTTCCCGATCGCGGAAATCGCCTCGGCCCAGGCCGGCCCGACCAACGCCACGACGATCAGCTTCACGGTGAACTTTTCCGAGCCGGTCTACGGGTTCGACCGGAATGACGTCGACCTTTCGGGCACCGCCGCCCGCGGCGGCATCGCCGACTTTTCCGGCGGCAACTCCACGTACAATTTCGACGTCTCGCCCGAATCGGACGGGACCATACAGGCCTACGTCCCCGCGGGCGCGGCGCGGGACCTGGCGGGCCATCCCAACCCCGCGTCGGCCCGGCTCTCGGTCACGAGCGACGGCACTCCCCCGACCGCGACGGTCGCTACTGCGCAACCAGGCCCGACCAGCCTGCGGGCCGTGCCGTTCACAGCGAAGTTCAGCGAGGCCGTGAACGCCTCGACCATCGACGCGTCAGACTTTGACGTCTCCTCGGGCGAGGCGCGGAACCTGCGCACGATGCTGCAGCTCAACGGGACGTTCGGCGGCAGCGGCGCGGGCGACGGCGAGTTCAGAAACCCGACGGGCGTGGCGGTAAACGGCTCGGGCTACGTGTACGTGGCCGACGCGGACAACAGACGCATCCAGGTGTTCGACCCCGCCCTGCGCCACGACGACACCATCGCCGGCCCGCCCAGCGAACCGTCCGCCGTGGCGGTCGACGGCTTCACGGGAACGGTATACGCGGCCTACGCGGACGACAGAACCATCCGGGTATTCAACTCCGACGGGAGCGCCAACGGCACCATCAACGGCCCGCCCGGCGGCCCGTTCGTCCGCCCGGCCGGCGTGGCGGTCGACGGCTCCACGGGGACCATATACGTGGCCGACACGGGCAACGGCACCGTCCGCGTGTTCGACTCCGACAGGCGCCACGCCGGCGAACTGCCCGGCCCGTTCGTCCGCCCGGCCGGCGTGGCGGTCGACGGCTCCACGGGGACCATATACGTGGCCGACGCGGGCAACGGCACCGTCCGCGTGTTCGACTCCGACAGGCGCCACGCCGGCGAACTGCCCGGCCCGTTCGTCCGCCCGGCCGGCGTGGCGGTCGACGGCTCCACGGGGACCATATACGTGGCCGACGCGGGCAGCGGCGCCGTCCTGGCCTTCAACTCGACCCTGCAGCGCGTGGCCACCGCCGCCGCCGCGCTCGGCAACCAGTCCGGCGTGGCCGTCGGCGGCTCCGGCTCCGTATACGCGGCCGACCCTAGAGGCGACCGCATCCAGGCGTTCGACACGGCGTACGCGTTCGACGTGGCAGATCCGGACGACGGGCGGACGCTCACGGTGAGCCTGCCGGCCGGCCGCGCGGAGGACGCGGCGGGGAACGGGAACGAGGCATCCAATGCCGCGAGCATCAGAACAGACAGGACCGACCCGATCCCCGCCGTCGGGGCCGTCCAGTCTAGCCCGACCAGCGCCGCGGCGATCAACTTTATTGTGAACTTTTCCGAGCCCGTCGACGAGTTCGACCGGAATGACGTCGACCTTTCGGGCACTGCCGAGCACGGCGGCGTCGCCAACTTTTCGGGCGGCAACTCCACGTACCATTTCGACGTCTTGCCCGAATCGGAAGGGACCATGCTCGTCAACATCCCGGCGGGCGCGGCGCGGGACGATGCGGGAAACCCCAGCCGCGCGGCGACACGGTTCTCGATAGAGTACGATGCCACGCCCCCGGTACCGACGGTCGCCCCGGCGCAGCCGGGCCCGTCCGGCCTGAGGGCCGTGCCGTTCACCGTGAAGTTCAGCGACGTCATGGACGCCTCGACCCTGGCCGCATCCGACATCGTGGTCTCCTCGGGCGAGGTGCAGAACCTGCGCCCTGCGCTGCTGCACGATGCGACCTTCGGCGGCCCCGGCTCGGGCGGCGGCGAGTTCAGAAACCCGACGGGGGTGGCGGCAAACGCCTCCGGCCACGTGTACGTGGCCGACAAGATTAACAGCCGCGTCCAAGTGTTCAACCGCACGGGGGCTTACGCCGCCGATCTCCCAGGCCCGTTCTCATTTCCGTCGGGGGTGGCGGTCGACGGCTCCTCCGGCGCCGTCTACGTGGCCATGTTCAACGACAAAGTCCGCGTGTTCGATTCCTCCGGGGCTTACGCCGCCGATCTCCCCGGCCCGTTCCACAGGCCGACCGGAGTGGCGGTCGACGGCTCCACGGGCGCCGTCTACGTGACCGACGGCAACAACGGGCGCGTCCACGCCTTCAATTCCACACTGCACCGAGTCGCCGGCATCGACGGCCAGTTCAACGGCCCGAAAGGCGTGGCGGCCGGCGGCCCCGCGGGCTACGTATACGTGGCCGACACCGGAAACGACATCGTCCAGATATTCGACCACGCCGGGAACACCGCGGGCAACATCACGGGGCTTCTCACCCCGCACGGGGTGGCGGTCGACGGCCATTCCGGCGCGGTATACGTGGCCGACACGAGCAACAACCGCGTCCGCGCATTCGATTCCTCCTTGGCGCGCGCCGCCGATCTTCCCGGCTCGTTCGACAAACCGCAAGGCGTGGCGGTCGGCGGCCCCGCGGGCTACGTATACGTGGCCGACTCGGGAAACAACCAAGTCCAGGTGTTCCGCCCCGCGTACGCGTTCGACGTGTACGATCCGGCCGACGGGCAGAACCTCACGGTGAGCCTGCCGGCCGGCCGCGCGGAGGACGCTGCCGGGAACGAGAACGAGGCGTCCAACGCCGCGAGCATCATGATAGACAGGACCGGCCCGGTTGCGAACGTCACGGCGGCGCAGGACAGCTTGACCAGCGCCACGACGATCAACTTCACGGTGAACTTTTCCAAGCCCGTCGAAGAATTCGAATCCGGCGACATCGTCGTTTCGGGCACCGCCGACCGCGGCGGCATCGACAACTTTTCGGGCGCCGACGCTACGTGGACTTTCGACGTCTCGCCCTTATCGGACGGGACCGTGGTGGTCGACATTCCCGCTGGTGTGGCGCGGGACGAGGCCGGGAACGGCAACGTGGCCGCGGCCAGGCTCGTGATCGTGCACCACGGGACGCCCCCGGTCCCGAACATCACGCCGGCGTTGTCCGGCCCGGCCAGCCCGGACCCCGCGCCGTTCCTCGTGGAATTCGGCGAAAAGATGGACGCCTCGTCCCTCAACGCGTCCGACTTTGTCGTCTCCTCGGGCGAGGTGCGGAACCTGCGCCCTGCGCTGCTGCACGATGCGACCTTCGGCGGCCGCGGCAACGCCTCCGGCCAGTTCGAGTACCCGTCCGACGTGGCGGTCGACGGCCATTCCGGCCGCGTGTACGTGGCCGACACGTTCAACGACCGCGTCCAAGTGTTCGACTCCGCCGGGGACTACGCCTCGAACATAACAGGCTCGCTCAGGAACCCGTCCGGCGTGGCGGTCGATGCCTCCTCCGGCCGCGTGTACGTGGCCGACACGGGCAAGCACCGCGTCCTGGTCTTCGACCCCGCCGGGGAGCACGCCGGCACCATCGCGGGCCCGCCCGGCGACGCGTTCAACAACCCGTCCGGCGTGGCGGTCAACGGCTCGGGCCACGTGTACGTGGCCGACACGTACAAGAGCCGCATCCAGATATTCGACCCCGCGGGGGACTACGCCTCGAACATAACCGGCTCGTTCACACACCCGTCCGACGTGGCGGTAGGCGGCCCCGCGGGCTCCACGTACGTGCCGGACAAAGGCAAGCACCGCGTCCTAGTCTTCGACCCCGCGGGGGACTACGACTACAGCATCACGGGACTTTACGCGCCCTCGGGCGTGGCGGTCGACGGCGCCACCGGTTCCGTATACGTGGCCGACACCGGAAACCTCCGCGTCCAGGTCTTTGACTCTGACGGGAACCACGCCGGCACCGTCGCGGGCCCGTTCGACAACCCGACGAGAGTGGCGGTCGGCGGCCCCTCGGGGTTCGCGTACGTGGCCGACAGGAACGGCCACAGCATCCACGCGTTCCGCCCCGCGTACGCGTTCGACGTGTACAATCCGGCCGACGGGCAGACGCTAACGGTGAGCCTGCCGGCCGGCCGCGCGACGGACGCGGGCGGGGATCCGAACAATGCATCCAACACCGCGAGCATCCACATAGACAGCACCGCCCCGACCGTGGACGTCACGGCCGCGCAGGTCAGCCCGACCAACGCCACGACGATCGGCTTCACGGTGAACTTTTCCGAGCCCGTCCTCGGGTTCGCGGCCGCGAACGTCACGCTCTCGGGCAACGCCACCCACGGCGGCGCCGCCAACTTCGCGGCCGCCAACGCCACCACGTGGACGTTCGACGTCTCGCCCGAATCGGACGGGACGATACGCGTGGACATCCCCGCGGGCGCGGCGCGCGACAAGGCCGGAAACGGCAACGAGGCGGAACAGTTCTCGATAGAGTACGACGGCACGGCCCCGACCGCGAACGTCACGGCCGCGCAGCCGGATCCGACCAACGCCGCGACGATCGGCTTCACGGTGAACTTTTCCGAGCCCGTCGAAGAGTTCGAATCCGGCGACATCGTCGTTTCGGGCACCGCCGCCCGCGGCGGCATCGCCGACTTTTCGGGCGCCGACGCCACGTGGACGTTCGACGTCTCGCCGACCTCGGACGGGACCGTGGTGGTCGACATTCCCGCCGGCATAACGCGGGACGAGGCCGGGAACGGCAACGAGGCCGCGGCCAGGCTCGCGATCACGCGCCACGGGACGCACCCTGTCCCGAACATCACGTTGGCGGAGTCCGGCCTGCCCAGCCCGGACGCGGTGCCGTTCCTCGTGGAATTCGGCGAAAGGATGGACGCCTCGTCCCTCGACGCGTCCGACTTTGTCGTCTCCTCGGGCACGGTGCAGAACCTGCGCCCGGCGCTGCTGCACGACGCGACCTTCGGCGGCAACGGCGCGGGCGACGGCCGGTTCAAGCAGCCGACCGGCGTGGCGGTCGACGGCTCTTCCGGGCGCGTGTACGTGGTCGACAAGCTAAACCACCGCGTCCAGGTGTTCGACTCCGCCAGGGACTACGCCGCCGAACTTGGCCCGTTCTCGCGCCCGTCGGGGGTGGCCGTCGACGGCTCTTCCGGCGCCGTCTACGTGACCGACACGTTCAACCACAAAACCCGCGTGTTCGATTCCTCCGGGGCGCAGGCCGCCGACCTCCCCGGCCAGTTCGACCAACCGTTCGGCGTGGCAGTCGACGGCTCCACGGGCGCCGTCTACGTGACCGACAAGAACAACACGCGCGTCCACGCCTTCAATTCCACGCTGCACCGAGTCGCCGGCATCGACGGCCAGTTCAACGGCCCGAAAGGCGTGGCGGCCGGCGGCCCCGCGGGCTACGTATACGTGGCCGACACCGGAAACTACACCGTCCAGATATTCGACCACGCCGGGAACACCGCGGGCAACATCACGGGGCTCACATCCCCGCACGGGGTGGCGGTCGACGGCCATTCCGGCGCGGTATACGTGGCCGACACGTACAACGACAGCGTCCGCGCGTTCAATTCCTCCTTGGCGCGCGCCGCCGATCTTCCCGGCAAGTTCCTCCGCCCGGAAGGCGTGGCGGCCGGCGGCCCCGCGGGCTACGTATACGTGGCCGACTCGCAAAACAACCAAGTCCAGGCATTCCGCCCCGCGTACGCGTTCGATGTGCACGATCCGGCCGACGGGCAGGACCTCACGGTAAGCATGGCGGCCGGCCGCGCGCGCGACGCGGGCGGGGACACGAACGCGGCATCCAACGCCGCGAGCATCTACGTAACCAGGACCGGCCCGACCGTGATCGTCACGGCCGCGCAGGACAGCCCGACCAACGCCGCGACGATCAGCTTCACGGTTAACTTCAGCAGGCCAGTCCCCGGGTTCACGGCGGGGGACGTCGTGCTCTCGGGAATCGCCTCCAGCAGCGACGTGGTCAACTTCCGTACCGCTAACGACATGACGTACGAGTTCGACGTCTCGCCCGAATCGGACGGGACCATACTGGTCGACGTTCCCGCGGGCGCGGCGCGCGACGAGGCCGGGAACGGCAACCACGCGGCGGAACGGTTCTCGATAGAATACGACGGCACGGCCCCGACCGCGAGAGTCACGGCCGCGCAGGACAGCCCGACCAGCGCCCCGACGATCGGCTTCACGGTGAACTTTTCCGAGCCCGTCCTCGGGTTCGAGCCGGGAGACGTAAAACTCTCGGGCACCGCCCCCGGCATCGTGGAAAACTTCGCGGCCGCCGGCGACACGGCGTACGCGTTCGGCGTCTCGCCCGAATCGGACGGGACCATACTGGTCGACGTTCCCGCGGGCGCGGCGCGCGACCGCGCCGGCAACGGCAACGAGGCGGCGGAACGGTTCTCGATAGAATACGACGGCACGGCCCCGACCGTGAACGTCACGGCCGCGCAGGACAGCCCGACCAGCGCCCCGACGATCGGCTTCACGGTGAACTTTTCCGAGCCCGTCCTCGGGTTCGAGCCGGGAGACGTAAAACTCTCGGGCACCGCCCCCGGCATCGTGGAAAACTTCGCGGCCGCCGGCGACACGGCGTACGCGTTCGGCGTCTCGCCCGAATCGCCCGGGATCATACTGGTCGACGTTCCCGCGGGCGCGGCGCGCGACCGCGCCGGCAACGGCAACGAGGCGGCGGAACGGTTCTCGATAGAATACGGCGCCGCGGCCCCGGGCACCGGCCTGGCCGTCCTGTCGGCCGCGATCACCGGCCCGCAGCAGGCGACGGTGCGCTACAACGCGGACGCGGACGCCGCCGGCTCGGCGTACGGCCCGATCGAGGTGGGCGGCGCGAACCGGACGGCCGAGCTGTCGGGCAGCGGCACCGACGCCCACGTCCTGCGGTTCGGCGGCGATGCCGCGGCGCGCGACGCCACCGGCGCCGTGACCATAAACCCGGCGGCGGTAACCGGCCCCGCCGGCGGCAGCCTCGGCGGCGGGGGGGCATACCGGCAGCCGCTGGCCGACGGCCAGGCCCCCCTGCTCGCATCCGCGGCCCTCGACCTGACGGCCGGCAGCAACGGCCTGCTCACCGTGACGTTCGACGAGGCGGCGGCGGCCGCGCCGGACGTGCGGTCGCTCGGGGGCGACATAACGATGCGGGGCGCCGGCGGGGCGGCCGCGCTGTCCGGCGGCGACATCCCCTCCGTGGCGTCGGGCCGCGCGGGGGATAACGCGTTCGCGCTGGGCGTGTCGGGCGCCAAGCGGGTGGAGCTCAACGGGGCCGACCTGGGATCCGCCGCCGTCGCGCTGCCGCGCGCCTTCGTGCATGACGCGGCCGGCAACCCGCACGCGGGGGAGGGGGGCCAGCCGCCCGTCCTGCTGGAATACTCGCCGGATCCCACGCCCCCCGTCCTCGCCGCGGCCACGTTCAACCTGGCGCCGGCCGGCGGCGGCGCGGGCCGGCTCACCGTGACGTTCGACGAGGCGGTGACCGTCCCGGACGTGCAGTCGTTCGAGGGAACCGTCGAGATCCGCGGCCGGGGCGGGGGAGGCAACTCCACGCTCGCCCTGTCCGCCGGCGACGCGATGTCCGTGGAGTCCGGCCGCACGGGGGACAGGACCTTCGCGCTGCTCGTGCCCGGCCAGGCGCGGGCGGCGCTGGGGGCGGCCGAGTTCGCGGACCCGGCGTCCACCACGGTGTCGCTGCCGAGCGGCTTCGTCTCGAACGGCCGCGCGGGCTACGAGCGGGAGAGGGCGCCGCTGGAGGTGGCCCGCGATGCCGCCGGCCCGTCCTTCCTGTGGGCCTTCGTGCTGAACGGCAGCTCCGTCGCCGTCGTGTACGACGAGCCGGTGCTCACCGTCCCGGCCCACTACGGGAACATCACCGTGGGCGGCGTCGCGGCGGGGGGCAGCGGCGGCGGGGCCTCCGGGGCCGCCGCGTTCGGGAGCACCGTGGTAGTGTCGTGGAACGCGAACGCGAGCACTGCCGCCTCGGCCGGCTCCGCGGTCGGGTTCGACCTGTCCGCCAGCGTGACGGACGCCTTCGGGAACCCCATCGCGAACCCCGGCCCCAAGTCCACCGGCGGGGAGGGGGGGACCCGGCTCGACGGCAAGCCGCACGCGCGGGCGGGCGTGTTCTCGGCCGGCCCCGGCGACCCCTCCGCGGGGGCGGCGCGGCTGGGGGCCGCCGCCTTCAACGCCCTCTCGGCGGGGCGCGGGTACGCGTTCTACGTCAGCGTGTCGGAGCACGAGCTCCCGGCCGGCGCGGCGCCGGCCGCGGCGGAAGCGGCGCTGCGCGGCGCGCACATGGGCGGGGAGGGCCCCTCCCTGTACGTGGGCCCGGCCTCCGATATAGCGCTGGGCGGCATGGCCGGCTACGCCTCGGAGAACGGGATAACCATAATATCGCACTCGTCGGCGGCGCGCTCGCTTGCCGTGGAGGGCGACGCCATATTCCGGATGGAGCCGGGGGCGGCGCACCTGGCCAGGGCGCTCGCGCTGGTGGTGGCGCGGGGCGGATACGGCGCCGTGGTCCCCGTGGTGCAGGCCGGCCTGCACGGCCCCGACTACGGCCTGCTGGAGCCGCTGGCGTCCGACCTGTCGCCGCTCGGCATACCCGTCGGCCCGCCCGTCTCGTTCCCGGGGGGAGGGGGCGGGGCGGCGGCCGCGCCCATAGGGGCCGCCGTGCTGGAAGCGGCGGGGAACGGGACCGCCAGGAGCGTGGCCGTCGTGTACATGGGCTCGGATGCGGAGCTCGCGGCGATGGCCGGCAGCGTGCCGGAGGACGGCCCCATACGGGAGAGGTCGGTATGGTTCGCGGCCGGCGGCGCGGGGGCCGGCGCGGGGAGCGGGGTGGCCGCGTCGCCCGCCGTACTGGCCGATGCGGCGGCCGTGCAGCTGGCCCGCGACGTGCGGCTGTCCGCCGTCCAGTTCGCCGTGGAGCGCAACGCCATAACGGACTACATCGACCGCATCGCGGCCCCGCGCGGCCCCGCCGCGTCGGCCACGCCGGCCTACGCCGCGTACGAGGCCGTCCGCGTGCTGGGCGGCGCCCTGGCGCTGGCCGGGGGCGACCCGTCCCTCGCGGGGGGGAACATGGCGGGCGCGGCGGCCCTGGAAGGCGGCCCGCTCGGCCGCACGGGCATGGACGGCTCCGGCGACCTGCGGCTGCCCGTGACGTACGGCGCGTGGTCCGTGTCCGATACGGCGGCGGAGTGGGTGAGGGCCCCCGAGCTGCTCCTGGGCCTGACCGGCTGCGGGATAGAGCTGGAAAAGTCGGCGCTCGCGCTCCCCCCCCTGACCGCGGGGAGCACGAGCAGGCCGGCGCGGCAGACCATAACCAACACGGGAACCGTCCCGCTGCCCGCGGTGTCCGTGTCCGCCACGGACTGGACGCAGTTCCTGGGCGGCGTCCCCATACCGGATGCACACCTGCCGTTCTCGTACACGGAGATGGCCGTGGGCCTGGACGGCGCCCCCCCGCGGCGGGCCGACTCCGCCCCGCTGGCCGCGGGCACGGCGATACCGGGCGGGACGCCGCCGGGCGGCAGCGTGGACGTCGACTTCCGGATCAACCTGGAGGAGCTGGACGTGCTCCGGGCCGACCTCATATCGCAGACCGTCACGTTCGTCGTCAACTGCTAGCCGGGGCCGCCTCCCGCGCCGGGGCCGGCAGGGCCCGCCGGCGATCCGCGGGCCCCGCCGATCCGCCGGCCGATGCCGCGGGCCCCGCCGATCCGCCGGCCGATGCCGCGGCCGGGGAGGATGGGGGCGATGCCGGCGGCTATCGCCGCGCGCGGAAGGGCCCGTCCCGCGGGCGCCGGAGCCGGGGGGCGCCGCCCCGCCCCGCCCCGCCCCGCCCCGCCCCGCCCCGCCCCGCCCCGCCCCGCCCCGCCCCGCCCCGCCCCGCCCCGGCGGATCCGTGGGGGCGGAACCTCGCCTTTCGGGATCCCGCGCGGGCCTCCGTGGCGCCGGTAATCCTGGCGCCCGGCCCGGCGATGCCGCCCGCCCGGCCGGGATCGGGGGCGCCGGCGGCCGCTCCCCGTGATGCCGGCGGGAATGCGCGCCGGCCTGCCGCCGCGCGCGCCGCGGGCCGCCCCCGCCCCCCGCCCTGGCGGGTCCGGGCGCCGCATCTTCGCCGGGCGGCGCTCAGGGGCCGGATCGTCGGGTTGCGATCTCACCTTACCGACGCGGCGGCGCGAAAAGCCCTCACGCGATCCCGCGGCGCGCCGCCGGCCACTGTCCGGCGTAACGGGGGACGAGGCGGGACGGAAATGGGCAGGCGGCACGGTTTTCATACAACTTAATTACGTTGTGCCGCTCAACAGTGCATGGCAATCTCCACAGTCGCGGAGACGGGCACCGCGGCCGCCCCGCTATACTTGGACTACAATTCAACTACGCCCACGGATTCGCGCGTCATTGACGCGATGATCCCCGTATTCGGGATGCGGTTTGGCAACCCGTCAAGCGCAGGCCACGCCACGGGACGCGAGGCCACAGCGCTGGTCAGCGAGGCGCGCGGCCGCGTCTCCAAACTGGTTGGCATGAGCAAGGGAGACGTCATCTTCACATCGGGCGCGACCGAGGCGAACAATCTGGCCGTGGCGGGGCTGCGCAAGGGCAGGGGGAGGCCCATACGCATGCTGGCCGGCGCGACGGAGCACAAGTCCGTCCTCGAGGCGTGCAGATCGCTGGCCGACGAGGGTTCTACTCTGAACACCGTGCCCGTCGACTCGGGCGGCACGCTCGACCTGTCGGCACTAGGGGACATGCTGGCATCGGGCCACGGCGACGGCGGCCCCGGGGCGGACATCGTGTCCGTGATGGCGGCCAACAGCGAGACCGGGGTCATTCACCCAGTCAGAGATGCGGCCAGCATTGCCCACTCGCACGGCGCCTTGTTCCACTGCGACGCGACGCAGGCGGCCGGGAAGATCCCGTTCGACGCGGGCGATCTCGGAGTCGACATGGTCACGCTCAGCGCGCACAAGATGTACGGCCCAAAGGGATGCGGTGCGCTCGTCGCCACCCGGGAGGCGCGACGGTTGCTCAGGCCCGTGCTGCACGGCGGCGGGCAGGAAAACGGGATGCGCGGCGGCACGCTAAACGTGCCAGGCATAGTGGGGTTCGGCGTCGCGTGCGAGATATCCCTGGACGAAGGCCTTCGCGGCGCGCCGCATCAGGCCGCGTTGCGCGACCGATTCGAGGACGATCTTTTGGAAGCGGTGCCTCGCGTTACCGTCAACGGAAAGGGCGCCGAGCGCCTGCCCAACACGTCCAACGTGAGGATCGACGGCGTGTTTGCCGACGCCGTGCTGGCCAACGCCAAGGGCATCGAGATCGCCACGGGCAGCGCGTGCACGTCGGCCACCGTTGAGCCGTCACACGTGCTACTCGCGATGGGCCGCGACAGGACGGCGGCCGACGAGTGCGTGCGAGTCTCGTTCGGCAGGCCGTCCGCCGAGCCCGACGTCCGCACTGCCGTGAAAGAACTCGCCGCGGCGGCCGCGCGCTTGCGCAGGATCGAATTGGTTGCGTCTGCGGCCACGGCGCCTGCATCGGGGCAGGCGGCCTCCGCGCGGGGGTCGGCCACCTGATGCGCCCCGACGAAGCCGCGCCCGCGGCATCATTCGCGCGCCACGAGACATTCCACTTGCGATACGGGTGGCTCAAAAAGGGGTACGACGGCCTGCTCAAGGACAACCGCATATTTTTGCGCGACGATGCCACCGTCCGGCTCGGCGTCGGCAAGAACATGGTAAGGTCCATGCGCTTCTGGGGCCTGGCAACCAAGATGTACAGGGCCGACAAAAAAGCGCAGATCGTGGAACCGACCGCGCTCGGCCGCGCCGTGCTCGACGACAAGGACGGCCTCGATCCGTACATGGAGAATCCCGGCACGCTCTGGATCCTGCACTGGCTCATCTTTGCGCCGCCGTGCCTCTTGCCCGCGTGGTGGATTATAATGAACGACATGCTGGCCACCGTGATCGATACAGTCGAGCTCAAGAAACGCGTGCGGGCCGCGGTCGAGGGGGTCGAACGGTGGAAATCGCCCAGCCTCCTCTCCGTCGACAAGGATCTAGACGTGTTCGTCCACACCTACTCGTCAAAGAGGGGCCGCACGATGATCGAGGACTACCTGGACTGCCCGTTCCGGAACTTGCGCATGCTCCGGCAGAACACCCGAGACGAAATGAGGTTCGTGTCCGGCCGCAAGCCGGGCATGGCTCCGCTCGCCGTCGCCTTCGCGTGCCTCGACTTTGTCGACCGCGCCGAGTCGCAGGGAAGGACGATAACAGTGCACCGCTTGGCCATGGAGGCGGGCGGCCCGGGAAGGGTATTCAGGCTAGACGAGGCGGACGTTTCTGATCTTCTCACGGAGGCGGCCGACGCCTGCGGCGCCATCGCCGTGCAAAACGTCAACGGCGTGCCCAGCCTGTCGTTCAAGGACGGCGCGGAGGACGCTAAGCGCGCGGTACTGCACAGCCTGTACGGGCGCCGACCCCCCAAGGAAAGGCCGCGGGCGCGGCAGGAGACGATGGCGGCGTGACTCGCCAGGAGTCGCTCCCGCAGGCTAGGGCCACGCCGCTGACGAGGATTGTCGAGGCGAGGCCGCCCGCGTACGCCTCGATCAGCATCGAGCAGGATCGGAACATAAAGACGCTAGAAGACTACATACCGGGCTCTGGAACGCTTGAGACCGTGGCCAGGCTCGGCGCCGGAATGCGCGGCGGCAAGCGCGGCCACGCAATCTCCGTGACCGGTCCGTACGGCTCGGGAAAATCGACCATGTGCGTATTTCTCGACGGGCTCGTTGCGCCGTCTACGAGCAAGGAGTGGAAGGCCGCCAAAGCCATCCTGCGCAGGTCCGACCCTAGGCTCGCCGACACGTTTGACAGGTCCAGGAGGGCGCTGGGAGTCAAGCGAAGCGGGATGATCCGCTGCCTCGTCACGTCCAGACGAGAGCCGATAGCTGCAACGATCCTGCGCGCGCTAGATGCGGGGGCGAGGCAAAGGTTTGGCAAGTACCGCGCGGGCAGCTTTTCGGGGGCGGCCGCCCTCAACCGGATGGTGCGGGGGCTCGCCCGCGGGGTGCCGCCGGATGTTGCCTCCATAACCGACGTCGTCAGGGGGCTGTGCGCCGTAGGTCCCGTTCTGATGGTCATAGACGAATTCGGCAAGAACGTGGAGTACTTTACCGACGAAAACACGCACGAGGGCGACCTGTTTCTGCTGCAGGAGCTTGCAGAGATGTCGGGCGGAACTCGTGATGTCCCGCTGTTCATGATAACGCTGCAGCACATGGCCTTTGAGGAATACGCGACGGGGGCATCCTCGGCGCTAAAGCAGGAGTGGGCCAAGGTCCAAGGCAGGTTCGACGACATACCGTTCGCAAACTCGCCCGAGCAGACGCGGTTGCTCATAACAAGCATGCTCCAAATGGCCGGCGGCCGGAGCGCCGGGACCGCAAAGCGCGCCATTGACAAATGGGCCAGGTCCCAGGCGCGGGAAGCGGCATCTGTAGGACTCGGAAGCGATCTGAACGCCGGCTTGCTGCTGGCCTGCTACCCGCTGCACCCGCTCGCGCTGGAAGTCATTCCCGAGCTGTGCTCGCGGTACGGCCAGCACGAACGCACCCTGATCTCGTTCATTACCGGCGGCGGAGAACACACGGTGTCGCGCTTCATCGACCGTGCGTCGTGGGACGGTAGGGGCGCCCTTCCGCTGGTGCGCCTTGACGCGCTGTACGACTATTTCGTGTCCGGATCGCCACTGGTCCATTCCATATCGTCAAAAACGTCGCGGCTCTTGGAGATAGAGACCATCATACGAGACACGCAAGGGCTGTCAGACAAAGAGACGGCCGTGCTCAAGTCTATAGGCATCCTCAACTTGGTCGGGCGCGCCGGACGCCTGCGCGCATCAAGGACCATGATAGAGTACGCGATCGGCGCCAACCCCGACAAGGCGTTAAAGGCCCTTGAACGGCGATCCATCGTGACGTACCGCCGCCACTCCGACGAATACCGCATATGGCACGGCACAGATGTCGACATACAGGCAAAACTCGAGATCGCGCGCCGCAAGCTGGCCGCCGCCTCGCTCACAGACATACTTGAGTCGACGCTGCAGCTTGACCCAGTTGTGGCTGCCAGGCACGCCCTGCAGACGGGCACCGTCCGCATATTCGAGAGAGTGTTTGCGGATCAGCCCGACTCCGCGCCCGTCGAGCCGCAGTCTGAATTCGACGGCGTGATAGTATACTTGACGGGCCCGACGCCTCCCTCCGAGCGCCGAAAAATGCCCGCGAACTACATAAGGCTGTCACATCTGGAGGACTTGCGCGAGGCGGCCCTTGAAGTGGCGTCCATACGAGACGTACGCAACAACAGCCCTGAAATACAGGCGGACTGGGTTTCGCAGAGTGAGCTGGCAGAGCGCTTGGCTTGGGCCGAGTCGTCACTCGAAAGAGCGTTCGAGACGGCATCCGTGGCGGCGTCGGGGCGCGGAGGCGCTAGGCGCGGCAGGCCGGAAGTGACGCTTAGCCATACCGTGTCGGCCCTCTGTGACGAGCAGTACTCGCAAGCGCCTCGCATATTCAACGAGATGATCACCCGCAACGCCTTGACCGCGCAAGGGTCGACTGCCCTGAACAAACTGCTGGGGGCCATGATCGAGCGATCTGATAGGCCCGTCTTGGGGATGGATGGGTGGGGCCCAGAGCGAGCCATGTATGAGGCAGTGCTGGGCAGAACCGGAATACACCGCGCTTCCGGCTTTGAATTTGGCCTGCACGCGCCTTCTGATGCACACCTCAAGCACTCGTGGAGAAAGATCGTCAGCATGGCGAAGGATGCTGGCAAGCGCGTCCCTGTGGCCTCCTTGTACGAAACGCTCTCAAAGCCTCCATACGGCGTCAAAGCTGGCCTGTTGCCGGTGATCTTGGTCTCTGTCCTGCTCGTGCGCCGAGATCGCATGGCCCTGTATGAGCACGGGACGTACTGTCGCGCACTCACGCTAGAGATCGCCGAGCGTCTGGTGCGAAACCCCGCGCATTTTGAAGTAAAACATTTTGAGCACGGGGCGGCAAACCGGGCCACACTCGAATGCATCGCCGGCGAGCTCGGCCTGGAGGGGGAGGAAAAAGCCGCGCGCACATCAGTTCTCTCCATCGTATCACACCTCGTCAGGGTGTACGCCGCTCTCTCGCCACACATCAAAAAAACAAAAATGCTCAGCAAAAAAACTCTCGCCGTCCGTCTTGCCATTGAGACGGCCGTCGAGCCGGACACGCTGTTGCTTGATTCCTTGCCTCGAGCCCTCGGCCACACGCCGCTCGCCCGCAACCGCTACAGGGGGGCTGAAGCCGAAAAGTTTGCCACCGACCTCGCAAAGTCTGTAGCCGAACTGGGATCGGCGTTTGACAGAATGTTAGATGATCTTGTGCAGACTCTTCTAAAGTCGACCTTGATACAGACTCGCGAAAAGCTATCCAAGGCGGCGGCGACAGTGGCACCGGCCGTTCTAGATCACGAGATGAAGATCTTCCTGACCGCAGTCACAAACGACGTGCTTGAGCACGACATGGACTGGATAAAATACGTGGCGCTCGCGCTCACCGGCGTGCCGCCTTCTAACTGGAGCGACGAACAGCGCATCCTGTTTACCAACAACCTAAAGTACATCTCTGCGCGGTTTGCTCGTCTGTCATCGATGCGGTTTGCGGACGTGTCAGACAGCTATGCACAGCCTGCCTACCGCTTGACGGTGACGCATGCCGACGGCCGCGAGGACAACTCCATCGTATCGCTGCCGCCATCCAAAAGGCGCCATGTCAAAGAAATGGCAGACCGCGCGATCAACGACCTACGTGGCAAGGGATACACCGACGACCACTTACGAGCATTCTTGGCTGAGCTAAGTACCCGCATCTCGTCCGACGGAGTTCTTGACGCCGCTGAGCGTGCAGCCGAACCGCCGTAGCCGCGCACGGGTGCGGGCTTGTAGCAGAGTGGCGTCACCTCCGGCCGCAGGCCGCCTGCGCCGATCGCTCCAGCAAACACATTATGGCCACCGGCTTGAAGGGCGGCTGACTGATAAAACCAAGCACGAACGCGTGCGTTTGTGTCTACGGGTTGGGCGGGTCGCATCGGAATGTGATCACGTGCGTTTTGGTTCCTCCGTTCCTCCGGCACTAATGCATCTTGCCGCTGCACAGCTTCGCACCTGTGGAGCGAGGATCCATGCACACGCATGCGAACGCGCCAGATTCTCGGTGTGGGTGATGATGGACGCACGCTAGCAGGGCTTGCATGTGGCAGATTGGCACGGGGCCACGATCGGGTTCCGCCCAGCACCAGCCGCTATGGGCTTCACATGCGTGGCTGTCGCCCGCCCGTGCCACAGTAGCTGCCTTTTGTTATCACTCTGCCCTGATCTGCTATTTTACATGTTGCTGTACGGCGCAGAACTCTTTTGGTTCTCGAACACCGCAGGGAAGGTAGCACTAGTTGCAGACAAATTTTAACACAACGTCACTTACTTATATATGCGACAAACCACGTAACTGTGAAGTGCCAATGCTGACGCCCCAACATATTGCTAACCCAGAGTTTGAGGGCTTAGAAAAATTTGTCTGGGAGGGACTAAACACTATTGGAAGAACTATATCGCAGATACGGGACGAAGAGGGGCGAAATGTCCGTGGTGATCCTGAACATACAGAGTCAAAGGACAAACCGATCTGGCACAGCAAGAAATGGTTGGACGAATACGTGGCAAATGCGTTGGGTCTAAAATTGGGCGATTACCCGACAAAGACACGCCACAACCCATTTTATGGTAAGGTGACTAGAGAGATAGGAAGATTGCGAAAAGATAAAGTCATAATTGATTGGATGTACGACAAAAATAAACAAAAAGGAATGGGAATATGGCGTCTTGATAAGACAAGGCTTGACACGTTTGTATGTGGATGGGCTAAATCAGAAATGCAAAACAAAAATTTTCGTTCTGACGACCACCTGCACACAGTATACGTCAGGGCAAAGCAAAACGCCTTTAGAAATGAACTTTTGGCAGAGTATGGCATGTGTGCGCTGTGTGGGTTTAAGATTCCCACATACATGATAGGCGCACACATTGTCCCCTATTCTATAATGCGAGAAGAGGATCCCAAAAACGCCATGAATCCTGTCAATGGGTTGCTACTGTGTCGGCTTTGTGATGTTGCTTTTGAAAAAGGCTCCATAACAGTTGAGGCGGATCTGGGAATAACAATATCCGAATGCTTGAGAGAGAGACGAGAGGATGTTGTAAGGTCGTGGATTGATCCCATTCCTGCAGAACTAAGCATAAAACAAGATGCGCGGTACCCCCCTGATCCAAAATATCTGAAATGGAAGAAAAATCTGATAAGGACCAACACACTTCCGCGCTGTTGAATGGCCACAGTGACGAACTAAAGAAGTCATTGGGGGTAATGCACAATGCGCCATATTGCCGACACAAGCTCACACGACAGGGCAAATCCCCTGCCCGCGATACTATGGCATGCCGAACTCGACCAAGCAGGAGATGGCCATATTCCGGAACAAGATCAAGCGGCTGGGGGCGGAGCTGGGGGGCGAGGATGCGCTCTGGGCGTCGCAGGCTCTTGGGCCTAAGCGCAACGCCGGGTC
The DNA here is from genome assembly GCA_958295735.1 of uncultured Candidatus Cenarchaeum sp. Lineage (GTDB taxonomy): Archaea > Thermoproteota > Nitrososphaeria > Nitrososphaerales > Nitrosopumilaceae > Cenarchaeum. Next base: position 411,683 of record OY282369.1, on the reverse strand, counting down.
GTAGCGTAGCTGGGGGGCGAGGATGCGCTCTGGGCGTCGCCCTCCACCGCGGGCAAGCTCGCGCGGAACTGTCCCCTGTTCATGCACGCGCTCGCGATGCTGGACGCCGTCATGGCCGGCGACAAGTGCCTGAAGTCCTGCACCGGGTTGATGCGGGAGCATTTCAACTACCTGCTGCTCCCGTTCATCGAGGAGATCAAGCGCAGGAAAAAGACCCCGCCGTTCGGGGACGGCGGCCCGGGCGCGTCGGATCCCGGCAACAGGTGCAAGCTCGAGCGCAGGCACGCCCTGCTCCTCGCCCTCATGCGCTGCTGGACCGGTGCGAAGCGGGGGCAACTGCCGCCCGGTTCGGGGTGGACTAGAGCATCGTCTGCAGGTACATCAAGGCGTGCATGCCGATCTTGGAAGAGATACTGCCCACGTCGGACAAGTACTCCAAGGAGATGGCCGCGTGCAAGACGGACGAGGAGCGCGTGAAGTTGTAATGGCTCACGATTTTGAGGCGATTTGCCTCGCAACCGCGGCTTTGAGATCCAAGCAGGGCCGCAAAATCCCGTGCTTTTGAAACAGATCGGCAAGCATTCCGGGCACGCCCGCAAAATCCCGCGCTGCGCGACGGCGTTCGGCCGGGGCGGGCTTTCACGGCCGTCCCGGAACGGCTTGAATGGGTAAGTTTATTGCTGCGTATATTTACCCCCACGCAGATGACGAGGTCTAAGCGCTCCCGCAGGAGGGCCGGCAAGAGGGCCCTCTCGGCATGGGACGCGGAGGTCGCGAAGCTCGGCAGGGCCCTCTCGGCACGGGACGCGGAGGTCGCGAAGCTCGGCAAGGAGAACGGCGAGCTGAAGGGGGAGAACGAAAAGCTGAAGGAGCAGGCGTGCGGGAAGGCGCACGGCGGCGGCCCGTGCCCGTACGCGGAAGAAAACAAGCGGCTGAAGGAGGATCTCGTGCAGGCCAGGAAGATCAATTCCGCCGTCTCGGCTAGGCTCATCGGGGCAAAGCCCAACGTGCGGGCCAAGAAGGGCGAGGCCAAGAAGGGCGAGGCCAAGAAGGGCGAGGCCAAGAAGGGAGGGGGCGCCAGGAAGATCCGCGAAGAGCCCGACAGGATCGTCGAAGTCGACCCGCGCGCGTGCCAGGACTGCAGCTGCGGGCTGGCGGGGATCGAAGGCAGGTGCTCGCGCACGGTGAAAAGGCTGAAGATCGGGACGGAGATCGTGAGGTATAGCCGCGTAAATAAGTAACTGAGCTAATCGCGGGCGTTCATTCGGGTTGTTTTTGCGGACGCGGCGCGCCGGCACGCGCGGGGCCCGACCGCGCGCGGCGCCGTCAGATGATCTTCGCGACGGGCTCCCTGAACAGAAACCGCGTGACGTCCAGGTGGAACCGGTGCGTCCTCAGGTATTCCATCGACTTCGCGATCCTCGCGTCCACCGTCGGGTAGACCTGGTGCGCGTGCGGCTGCCGCTTGAGCGTGTTCCAGCAGGATTCGACCGGGTTGAGTTCGGGCCACCCGGTGGGGAAGTACCCGATGCGCACGAGTCCCTCGTTGTCCTTTACGAACTCGTTCGTGCCGATCGATCGGTGCGGCGTCGCCCTGTCCACGAGCAGCGCCGCCGGGCCGTGCCGTGCCGTCACGCGCCTGAAGAACTTGATCGTCGTCTCCGTGTCGAACCTCTGCGCGTTCATGAACACCTGGTCGCCGTTCATGGACAGCGCCCCGAAGATCATCCTGCGCGTGTGGTTCCCCGTGTACCACTCGTAGGCCCGCTTCCCGACCAGCGTCCACAAGCTCCGCCTGGGCTGGTAGTCGTGCAGCAGGCTGCTCTCGTCCACCACGAACGGCAGAAATCCGTCGTTTTCCGTAATAGCTCACGATTTTGAGGCAGTTTTGCCCGCATCCGCGTCCGCGTCCGCGGGCTCGGGGAACGGCCACGCCTCCCCGCCGGGCGCCGGCCCGGCCGCCGCGCGGCGGGACGCCTCCGGGGACCCCCTGTCCAGGTACTTGACGCAGAACTCGTAGAAGTTCAGGCCGTTCATCCTGCACGTCTCCTTCACGCTCATCAGCACCGCGTGGCCGCGCGCTCCCTTCCGCGAGCGGCTCCCGCCGGTGATGTTCCGTATGATCACGCTGAGCCGCAAGGCCCGCTCCGCCCTGTTGTTGTCGCTCGGGATGCCGGCCATTATGAACGTGAACGCGTGGTCCCTCTCGCGCTTCAGCCTCTTGACGAACCGCTTGCAGTTGGGCTCGTCGTAATCCTTGGAGATCAGCCTGTCCAGCCGGGCCAGGAGCCTGGCCGCCCCGCGCTTCCGCTCCTCCGGGTCCGCGCACGCGGCCACCTCGTGGGAATCGTGCAGCATCTTCTTGAACGTGCGCGCGAAGCGCCAGAACTGGGGCCCGGGATCCTTTAACTCGAGGGTCTCTTTTACCTCGCGCAGGTAGTGCACGTGGCACTTTTGGTGCGAGTCCCCCACGTGGTTGTACGGGGGATGCGAGTCGCTGGTCATGGTGCCCTTGAATCCATCCAGCAGGGACAGCAGGACGGACGCGCCGCGCGAGTATTCGACCTTGAACACGGCGAACCGCTCGGCGACGAGCACCCACAGCCACGCGTTCGCGCCGTTGATCCGCCACGAGGTCTCGTCGCCGTTTATCGCTTTGGCCTTGCGCAGCATTCCCGCCATCGCCGCGTGCAGCGGCTCGAGCGCCCTGGCCGCCCTGCCCACCATCTTCACGATCGTCCCCGCCGCGACGTCGATGCCCAGCACCGTCCGGAATATGTCCGCTATGTTGCGGTATGACATGCCGCACATCTTGAGGCTGACCGCCGCCATCTGCGTGTTCAGGTCGTGCCTGCAGCCGGGCATGGCCCCGGGGGTGTGCGGCGTGTGCACCTTGTTGCACCGGGGGCAGCGCCTCTTGACCTTGTCGTACCTCACGTTCTCCGTCTCGATCTTCAGCCTTTTCACAGTGCGCGAGCACCTGCCTTCGATCCCCGCCAGCTCGCAGCCGCAGTCCTGGCACGCGCGCGGGTCGACCTCGACGATCCTGTCGGGCTCCTCGCAGATCTTCCAGGCGCCCCCCCTCTTCTTGGCCTCGCCCTTCTTGGCCTCGCCCTTCTTGGCCTCGCCCTTCTTGGCCTCGCCCTTCTTGGCCTCGCCCTTCTTGGCCCGCACGTTGGGCTTTGCCCTGATGAGCTTGGCCGAGACGGCGGAATTGATCTTCCTGGCCTGCACGAGATCCTCCTTCAGCCGCTTGTTTTCTTCCCCGTACGGGCACGGGCCGCCGCCGTGCGCTTTCTCGCACGCCTGCTCCTTCAGTTTTTTGTTCTCCTCCTTCAGCTCGCCGTTCTCCTTGCCGAGCTTCGCGACCTCCGCGTCCCGCGCCGAGAGGGCCCTGCCGAGCTTCGCGACCTCCGCGTCCCGCGCCGAGAGGGCCCTGCCGAGCTTCGCGACCTCCGCGTCCCGCGCCGAGAGGGCCCTGCCGAGCTTCGCGACCTCCGCGTCCCGTGCCGAGAGGGCCTTCCTGCCGGCCCTCCTGCGGGAGCGCTTGGACTTCGTCATCTGCGTGGGGGTAAATATACGCAGCAATAAACTTACCCATTCGAGCCGTTCCGGGACGGCCAGGAAAGCCCGCTCCGGCCGAACGCCGTCGCGCAGCGCGGGATTTCGCGGGCGTGCCCGGAATGCTTGCCGATCTGCTTCAAAAGCGCGGGATTTTGCGGCCCTGCTTGGATCTCAAAGCCGCGGTTGCGAGGCAAATCGCCTCAAAATCGTGAGCTATTACCGTTTTCCGCCTTTTGGAGCCAATGTTTCAGCCATTTTTGCCACTTTGCTACGTTTTCGACCGACTCCCTCCTGGCGTGCACCGGCTCGGGGACCTTGGGGGAATAGCCGCCGTCGCGCAGCTTGCGGCGCACCGCCCCCTCGCTGTACGCGATGCCGGTCTTCTCCTTCACCTTCTCCGCGAGCAGCTTCGGGAACCTGGACAGCGTGTCCCCCTCTTCCATGAATTCGGTGAGCTTCCGGTTTGTTATCTTGGGCGGGCGGCCGGGGCGGGGGCGATCGCTAAGGCCCTTGAGCCCTTCCCGCAGGTAGCGCTCGTGCCACGCCCTGATCGTGTTGTACGACTTGTACATGATCCTCGCGACTTCCCTGTAGCTTTCCTTCTCGATCACGATCCTGCAGATTCCGTGGATCCTCGTCACCTTGCGCGGATCCTTTTCCGTCGCGAGGGCGTGCATGAGCTCCGCGCGGGTCAGCATGCCGTGCCCTCGAAAACAATCTAAATGAACGTTCCGGATCGGCCGGGCGTTTTTTCCTAATTATTGCGCAATTTGATCCCTCGCGACTAGGGGCGAGGCACCCGCGAAAAACGGCCCGAATCAGCCCCCAGACTAGCTCAATTACTTATTCCGCCGCCGAAGACCAGCTCAGTTACTTATTTCCGTGGCTATACGACAAGGTCAGGAGGCGCTGCCCCGGGTGCAACAAGGTGCACACGCCGCACACCCCCGGGGCCATGCACGGCTGCAGGCACGACCTGAACACGGAGATGGCGGCGGTCAGCCTCAAGATGTGCGGCATGTCATACCGCAACATAGCGGACATATTCCGGACGGTGCTGGGCATCGACGTCGCGGCGGGGACGATCGTGAAGATGGTGGGCAGGGCGGCCAGGGCGCTGGAGCCGCTGCACGCGACGATGGCGGGAATGCTGCGCGGGGCCAAAGCGATAAACGGCGACGAGACCTCGTGGCGGATCAACGGCGCGAACTCGTGGCTGTGGGTGCTCGTCGCAGAGCGGTTCGCCGTGTTCACGGTCGAATACTCGCGCGGCGCGTCCGTCCTGCTGTCCCTGCTGGAGGGATTCAAGGGCAACATGACCAGCGACTCGCACCCCCCGCACGACCGCGTTGAGACCTTTCACCAAAAGTGCCGCGCGCACTACCTGCGCGAGGTAAAAGAGACCCTCGAGTTAAAGGATCCCGGGCCCCAGTTCCGGCGCTTCGCGCGCACGTTCAAGAAGATGCCGCACGACTCCCGCGAGGTGGCCGCGCGCGCGGACCCGGAGGAGCGGAAGCGCGGGGCGGCCAGGCTACAGGCCCGGCTGGACAGGCTGATCTCCAAGGATTACGACGAGCCCAACTGCAAGCGGTTCGTCAAGAGGCTGAAGCGCGAGAGGGACCGCGCGTTCACGTTCATAATGGCCGGCATCCCGAGCGACAACAACAGGGCGGAGCGGGCCGTGCGGCTCAGCGTGCTCATACGGAACATTACCGGCGGGAGCCGCTCGCGGAAGGGACCGCGCGGCCACGCGGTGCTGATGAGCGTGAAGGAGATGTGCAGGATGAACGGCCTGAACTTCTACGAGTTCTGCGTCAAGTACCTGGACAGGGAGTCCCCGGAGGTGGCCCGCCGCGCGGCGGCCGGGCCGGCGCCCGGCGGGGTGACGTGGCCGTTCCCTGAGCCCGCGGACGCGGACGCGGACGCGGGAAAAACTGCCTCAAAATCGTGAACTATAGCCACGGAAATAAGTAACTGAGCTGGTCTTCGGCGGCGGAATAAGTAATTGAGCTAGTCTGGGGGCTGATTCGGGCCGTTTTTCGCGGGTGCCTCGCCCCTAGTCGCGAGGGATCAAATTGCGCAATAATTAGGAAAAAACGCCCGGCCGATCCGGAACGTTCATTTAGATTGTTTTCGAGGGCACGGCATGCTGACCCGCGCGGAGCTCATGCACGCCCTCGTGACGGAAAAGGATCCGCGCAAGGTGACGAGGATCCACGGAATCTGCAGGATCGTGATCGAGAAGGAAAGCTACAGGGAAGTCGCGAGGATCATGTACAAGTCGTACAACACGATCAGGGCGTGGCACGAGCGCTACCTGCGGGAAGGGCTCAAGGGCCTTAGCGATCGCCCCCGCCCCGGCCGCCCGCCCAAGATGACGAACCGGAAGCTCACCGAATTCATGGAAGAGGGGGACACGCTGTCCAGGTTCCCGAAGCTGCTCGCGGAGAAGGTGAAGGAGAAGACCGGCATCGCGTACAGCGAGGGGGCGGTGCGCCGCAAGCTGCGCGACGGCGGCTATTCCCCCAAGGTCCCCGAGCCGGTGCACGCCAGGAGGGAGTCGGTCGAAAACGTAGCAAAGTGGCAAAAATGGCTGAAACATTGGCTCCAAAAGGCGGAAAACGACGGATTTCTGCCGTTCGTGGTGGACGAGAGCAGCCTGCTGCACGACTACCAGCCCAGGCGGAGCTTGTGGACGCTGGTCGGGAAGCGGGCCTACGAGTGGTACACGGGGAACCACACGCGCAGGATGATCTTCGGGGCGCTGTCCATGAACGGCGACCAGGTGTTCATGAACGCGCAGAGGTTCGACACGGAGACGACGATCAAGTTCTTCAGGCGCGTGACGGCACGGCACGGCCCGGCGGCGCTGCTCGTGGACAGGGCGACGCCGCACCGATCGATCGGCACGAACGAGTTCGTCAAGGACAACGAGGGACTCGTGCGCATCGGGTACTTCCCCACCGGGTGGCCCGAACTCAACCCGGTCGAATCCTGCTGGAACACGCTCAAGCGGCAGCCGCACGCGCACCAGGTCTACCCGACGGTGGACGCGAGGATCGCGAAGTCGATGGAATACCTGAGGACGCACCGGTTCCACCTGGACGTCACGCGGTTTCTGTTCAGGGAGCCCGTCGCGAAGATCATCTGACGGCGCCGCGCGCGGTCGGGCCCCGCGCGTGCCGGCGCGCCGCGTCCGCAAAAACAACCCGAATGAACGCCCGCGATTAGCTCAGTTACTTATTTACGCGGCTATATTACGTCATTTGCCACTCTTTGAAAAACATATTCGCTCCACTATGCACTTCAACGCGCGGGTGCTGGTTGGTGCGCTGGCTAGGCTGCCAAGCGATGCGGACTGCGCGAGGCGTGCGATCAGGATACACTTGGCGCTGGTTGACATGGCCGTCCAGGTGTGGTACCCGGGCCCAGGCCCGAGCCCACCGCCTGTTGCGCCGTAGCTGGCCTGCCCCATCCTCCCGCGCGGCTCGCCGCGCCCGGCGGCGATCTCTAGCGCCATTCTACGCGCGGCCGCCGCTATTCCCGCGCTACATGTTCCGTCGGGGGATTCAGCGCGCTACATCGTGCGCGGCTGTGTCCCTGCCCCGACCCGCTCCGACTTCCTGCCGCCGCGTCCCGGGGCGCACCGCCAGAACTGCCGCGATCCCTCCAGCGCCGCCCCGGCCCGCTAGACCTCGCGTTTCTTGGAATTTTCGGGCTGAAAACGGCATGCCGGGAGGCCTACTCTTGTATAATGTCAGCACCCCTCCCGCGCCCGGGCCGGCCTCGCGCGGGATCGGAGATGCGCTTCCCGCAGCAAGCGCCGGCGGCGCGGAGGCTGGATCTCCGAGCCCTTCTCGTCGTACTCGTCGGGGCGCTTCCCGCAGCAAGCGCCGGCGGCGCGGAGGCTCCCCGCCCGGGCTGCCTCTAGTGCCTGCCTCTCCAGCTAGTTGATCGCGGGACGCCGGCGGCGCGGAGGCTCCCCGCCCGGGCTGCCTGGGCGCGGGGCGCCGCGGCCGGCGCGGGGGGGGGGGGGTGCTGACCTCATACCCCTAAACACACCCCATCTTTATTAAGGAGCCAAACCCCGCCTGATCCGTGAGGCACATATGCGGCATTTCGGGTGGAAAAGACTCGAGCGCTTTGGCGATATACATGCGCAAAAAAATCTCCGACATGGAGTACTTTTTCTGCGATACGGGGGCGGAGTTGCCGGAGACATACGCATACTTGGCCAAGCTTGAAGTCGTATTGGGCAAGCCCATAACCCGCCTGAATTCAACCCGCGGGTTCGATCACTACTTTGAGGTGTTCCGTGGCACGTTGCCTTCTCCGCAGATGAGATGGTGCACCACCCTCCTAAAGATAAAGCCCTTGGAAGAGTGGATAGGAAACGAAGATGTCGTATCTTATGTTGCTATACGGGCCGACGAGAACAACCGAAAGGGCTACATCTCGACCAAGCCGAACATCAAAACCGAGTTTCCGTTCATAGACAACGAAATAGACCATGCGGGAGTGATCCGCATACTTGAAGACTCAGGACTGAACCTGCCCGACTACTACAAATGGCGGACACGGTCGGGTTGCTACTTCTGCTTCTTTCAGCGCAAGTCCGAATGGGTCGGACTAGCAGACACCCACCCGGATCTCTTCAAGAGAGCGGTGGCTATAGAGCAAAAAATACTAAAGGACGCAGGAGCGGGCAGAGATGCATCGTTTAAGTCTAGCGCCATGAAGAGTGGCAACTACACGTGGTCGCAGGGCGAGACGCTATTACAACTGCTCGAGCGTAAGGACGAGATCATGGCGCGCCACAAGGAAAACCTCAAAAGAGCCAAGATGAAGCGCAAAAACTTGCCCTTGGTTGATGTATTGTCTGACGCTCTCGACGAAGAAGAAGAAAGCGCTTCGTGCACTTTGTGCCACGTGTGAGGGCAGTTGCGATGAAGATAGAGAGTACGCTCGTAAATATGGGCGAACACAGGTTGCAAGAGGTATTTCTGAGCAAGGCTTGCATCGAGACGCTCAAAACACTCGATCCTGTGTCGATCGAGCCAGAGCGCCTCCGGCAGATCGTCCTTGAAAGGGTCTCGCAAAGCGCTATGTTGCGTGACAAGGCGATGCGATCGGCGTTGATAATGGCCCTAACAAGAAAGAGGATAGTGGGACTTGCACGCGAACTCCAACTCGCATGCGCAGACGGCGACGACCTGTACTCCAAGATATGCCGCATGTCGTTTCGCAAAAACTCCAACAGCGAGAGGGTGCTTTTTGGGTTCTTCGAAGTGGTTTGGGAAGAGCACGAAAGTCCTGCTGTCGTCAGCTCGATAGACACGGCTAGACCTGCAAAGCCACTGTTTGATCACCAGATCGCCGCGATCTTAACGATCAAGCGGAAGCTTGACAAGCCTGGTGCTAGGGCCTTGCTTCACATGCCGACGGGGGCCGGCAAGACGAAGACGGCTTTGATGTACGTCGCTGACGTGTTCTTAAACGATCCCGACGCGCTCGTGATCTGGCTGGCCCACAGTGAAGAGCTTTGCGAGCAGGCCATTGAAGAGTTTGTAGCAACATGGGGGAGCGTGGGAAACCAAGATGTGCGAGTCTACCGCCTTTACGGAAACCACGCGCCCGACCTACTGTCTAAGGCCCACCGGACGGGCCTTATAGTGGCGGGTCTCTCGAAGATGTTCCGCTTGGCGCAAAGACATGACATGTTCCTAACCACGCTTGCTGACAGGATGTCCCTCGTCGTAATAGACGAGGCTCACCAGGCGATCGCTGAAACCTATGAATTCATACTGGACTCACTGGTAGAAAAACACAATGTAAGGCTCCTGGGCCTAAGCGCAACGCCGGGTCGTACGTGGAATGACCGCTTAAAAGACGAGAAGCTAGCACTGTTCTTTCATCGCAACAAGGTTACGTTGAATACAGAAAGTCCGATCGATTTTCTGGTCAAAAACGAGTTTATCGCAAGACAAGCTATGGAACGGCTAGAATACAAAGATCACCTCATTCCCGAAGACCTCGAGCGGCTACACCTTGACATTGATATCCCGCAACACATACTAGACAAGCTCGCAAGAGATATAGCGCGCAACATCATGATCATATCGAAACTCGAAGAAATGATCAGCAAAGGCCATACACGGATCATATACTTCGCGACTAGCGTGGCCAACGCCAAAGACATTTCTATGACGTTGCATGCGCGCCGCCACCGCTCCTCCTACATAGACGCGGCAACGCCGGGCGAGATCCGCAACAGGGCCATTAGCGAGTACAAGTCCGACTCGGAGTCACCAATAATTTTGTGCAATTTTGGGGTATTAACTGCAGGATTCGATGCTCCCAAAACAACTGCTGTACTGATCGCAAGGCCGACCAAGTCTCTGGTCCTCTACAGCCAGATGGTTGGCAGGGCCATACGCGGACCAAAGGTGGGTGGGACAAAAAGATGCACGATCGCTACAGTAGTAGATACAAGCCTGCCGGGCTTTGACAGCATGGTCAGCGCATTTGGCAACTGGGAAGACGTGTGGGATTGAGCTTAAACAACGATCATTCCATCCTGTCTCCTGGTCTCATTGACTCGATGAGATACGGCGGCTACTCTAATCCAGCTACCGCCTTGGCCGAGCTGATCGACAACTCGTTTGAAGCGAGAGCCACACAAGTTGAGGTCCTCTGCAAGGATCGCGTAGAACAATACAAACAGAACACAGTAGAGCGTATAAACGAGATCGCCGTACTTGACAACGGGTCCGGCATGTCAAAAGACGAGCTGTGGCACGCACTGCGGCTGGGCGTGGGTACGCGAACCGCACGTCGCGGCATCGGAAGATTCGGCATGGGGCTACCGTACGCATCTATATCACAATGTAGCAGGGTTGATGTGTACACTTGGAGGAATCAAGACTGCATCATCACGACGCACATGGATCTTGACGAGATCAAAAAGAACCAGTTGCGCGAAATTCCCATCCCGACAGAAGTGGCAATGCCAGACTCGTGGCGCTCTGCCTCGAAAGTCCTCCCTGCCCCTACGGGAACCATAGTCGTCTGGTCAAAACTAGATCGTTGCATGTGGAAAAAATCCACAACGATCATCCGAAACTCAAAGAATATTGCCGGGCGGACTTATCGCCGGTTCTTGCACTCGAAAAAGCTTCGCATACGAATGGCATCGATAACTCAAGCGGACGATATAAAAGAAGAGTTTGACGTGCTCCCCAATGATCCACTATATCAGATGGTTCCATCATCTACTCCAGCGCCATGGGATACCACGCCCATGTTCAAACTTGATGGAGAAAAGCCAGAAGTCACATTCGACGTTACTGGCAACGACGGAACCACACATCAGGTCAAACTGCGATTTGCGTTTGCTAGCAACACGGCTAGAGAAAAAATCGATGGTAAGCTAGCTGGCACACTTCCGCACGGCATACACGCTAGCAAAAATCTCGGAGTTTCCGTTATGAGGGCTGATCGCGAGATCGATATCGATCAAAACCTACTCCAGACATACAATCCACGAGAACGATGGTGGGGTGCGGAAATAGAGTTCCCTCCAGGACTTGACGAATTCTTCGGCGTCACCAACAACAAGCAGTACGCGACCAACTTTTCCACCATGACAAAGATCATGGGAGCTCGCAGCGCTCAAGAGTCTGCAACAGACATGCCCTACGACGAAGTTGAAGATCACGACATGGCCACTATTGTAAAAACACTGATAATGCGGATTCGGCACATGCGCACCCAGATCATGCAGCAGGAAAAGACGCAAACCACAGATCCGAAGCGGCGTCACCATGTAGATGAGGCATCAAAACGCAGGGAAAAAGAGGGGCACACAAGCCACACCGGTGAAGACCGACAGGCATTTCCAGATGCAAAGCGTTCTGTTGCCCTTCGGAACACACTAAGCGACCTGCTCACGGGTGAGGACCTCGACACCAAAGTCAAGAAGATCATAGAGGATGGCCTCCAAGTCGTATTCACAAAGGCCGCGCTAAGTGGCTCACAGCTTTTTGACCTAAGCCTTGAAGGCGGCGTCGAGGTCATAAAACTAAACATGAACCACAACGCATACAAAAACTTCATCACTCTTCTAGACGACTTTGATGACGACATTGGGCGGGAAGATGCGATCCGAAGACTCAAAGACGCGCAGATAGGACTCCTGCTGTTGCTTGGTTCTTGGGCGCGCTATGAGGACGAAGAACCAAATGATCAAAAACGAAAAGATCTTGCAAACACGCGATTCCACTGGGGGATGGTTTTGGACGATTACCTCAGGCGCTAGGGACTTGTAGATTAAAAGTTAACCACTGCGCCGTGACTTACGTTGTGTGGAAATTAGGTCGCCCCAACTCCGGGCGGCTAGCGGACAGTTTTTCTAGGCTATACCAGTCACAAAGCAGATGGCATGCCTCCTGACCGACAAGCAGATCAGATGCGCGATTAGGGGGTACAAGAAGGGGCGCAAGACGTCCGAGATGGCCTAAGAGATCAAAATGACCCTGAGGCACGTGCAGAAGCAGCTCGTGGAATACAGACGGACGGGCGAGCCGCTCCCAATTCTTCGACCGGGCAGGTCCCTCGCGCAGATCACCAAGCAGAAGCCGAACTGATGGAGCGGCAACGCAAGAAGGCTCATGCCGGCGTCTGGCGCACCGCCAATGCGCTGAGTGTAGACTTACGCCCAAACCGAAACCACGCCCAGCAACAGTAAATCACCCCCTGGTCTCACGCCTAGATCGCAATGGACCTATCTACGCGCGCTAATGGTCGATCACGCCATAATCCATAACAAGGCCTGCAAGATCATGATGAACGGCGGGCTGGTGGTGCTGTCTCTGGCCAGGCCGGGGTGCAGGAAATGGGTCAGTTTTGAGAAGCGGTACTACAACGCTATGTGGCACGCAGGCTGGCGCGAGGTGATTGATTCGCGCTTTAGGAGCCTCAATCTGGCCGTATGTCTTGATGATTCGTCCCGATGTGTGACAGGGCAGGCATTACTGACGATTGGCGATAATTTCGTATCAAACACCGCGTTTCAGGCACGCGTAGGCGTCGATCTTGACGGAGCAATATTGGCGATTGGTAATTATTTCGTGTCAAACACTGCGTTTCAGATACGCGTAGATGTCGATCTTGATGGAGCATGTCCTGAAATGTTCCGAAACGGCGGTCCTTAATTCGGCGGAGGACTTGTAGTACTTCGACGTGATCAGCCTGTACTTTGCCCGCCTCCAGATCTCCTCGATCGCGCTCAGCTCCGGCCTGGCGACCGGCAGGAACAGCACCTCCATCTCCGGGTTCCTCTCCAGGTACTTTCTGACCTTCTTGGACTTGTGCTGCACCGCGTTGTCCATGATCAGGAGCACCCCTTCCGGGTACTTCCTGAGCAACTGAGCCAAGTAATTGACGAAGTTCGCCGCGTTGAACTTGTCGTACGTGCGCATTATGCTCGTGTTGTTGTCCGCGATGCCGCCGTACACCACCACCTTGTCACGGTAGCCCTCCCTCACCACCTCGATCCTCTCGCCCACAAGGCTCCACAACTTGGCGCCGTTCTTGCCGACCCTGCCGAATATTGACTCATCTACCACTATAATGCGCTTGCCGCGCCTTTTCGCTCTAGAAATGGCATCAAATGCGTCTATTTGGTAATAGCTCACGATTTTGAGGCGATTTGCCTCGCAACCGCGGCTTTGAGATCCAAGCAGGGCCGCAAAATCCCGCGCTTTTGAAGCAGATCGGCAAGCATTCCGGGCACGCCCGCGAAATCCCGCGCTGCGCGACGGCGTTCGGCCGGAGCGGGCTTTCCTGGCCGTCCCGGAACGGCTCGAATGGGTAAGTTTATTGCTGCGTATATTTACCCCCACGCAGATGACGAAGTCCAAGCGCTCCCGCAGGAGGGCCGGTAGGAAGGCCCTCTCGGCGCGGGACGCGGAGGTCGCGAAGCTCGGCAGGGCCCTCTCGGCGCGGGACGCGGAGGTCGCGAAGCTCGGCAGGGCCCTCTCGGCGCGGGACGCGGAGGTCGCGAAGCTCGGCAAGGAGAACGGCGAGCTGAAGGAGGAGAACAAAAAACTGAAGGAGCAGGCGTGCGAGAAAGCGCACGGCGGCGGCCCGTGCCCGTACGGGGAAGAAAACAAGCGGCTGAAGGAGGATCTCGTGCAGGCCAGGAAGATCAATTCCGCCGTCTCGGCCAAGCTCATCAGGGCAAAGCCCAACGTGCGGGCCAAGAAGGGCGAGGCCAAGAAGGGCGAGGCCAAGAAGGGCGAGGCCAAGAAGGGCGAGGCCAAGAAGGGCGAGGCCAAGAAGGGCGAGGCCAAGAAGGGCGAGGCCAAGAAGGGCGAGGCCAAGAAGGGCGAGGCCAAGAAGAGGGGGGGCGCCTGGAAGATCTGCGAGGAGCCCGACAGGATCGTCGAGGTCGACCCGCGCGCGTGCCAGGACTGCGGCTGCGAGCTGGCGGGGATCGAAGGCAGGTGCTCGCGCACTGTGAAAAGGCTGAAGATCGAGACGGAGAACGTGAGGTACGACAAGGTCAAGAGGCGCTGCCCCCGGTGCAACAAGGTGCACACGCCGCACACCCCCGGGGCCATGCCCGGCTGCAGGCACGACCTGAACACGCAGATGGCGGCGGTCAGCCTCAAGATGTGCGGCATGTCATACCGCAACATAGCGGACATATTCCGGACGGTGCTGGGCATCGACGTCGCGGCGGGGACGATCGTGAAGATGGTGGGCAGGGCGGCCAGGGCGCTCGAGCCGCTGCACGCGGCGATGGCGGGAATGCTGCGCAAGGCCAAAGCGATAAACGGCGACGAGACCTCGTGGCGGATCAACGGCGCGAACGCGTGGCTGTGGGTGCTCGTCGCCGAGCGGTTCGCCGTGTTCAAGGTCGAATACTCGCGCGGCGCGTCCGTCCTGCTGTCCCTGCTGGATGGATTCAAGGGCACCATGACCAGCGACTCGCATCCCCCGTACAACCACGTGGGGGACTCGCACCAAAAGTGCCACGTGCACTACCTGCGCGAGGTAAAAGAGACCCTCGAGTTAAAGGATCCCGGGCCCCAGTTCCGGCGCTTCGCGCGCACGTTCAAGAAGATGCTGCACGACTCCCGCGAGGTGGCCGCGCGCGCGGACCCGGAGGAGCGGAAGCGCGGGGCGGCCAGGCTACAGGCCCGGCTGGACAGGCTGATCTCCAAGGATTACGACGAGCCCAACTGCAAGCGGTTCGTCAAGAGGCTGAAGCGCGAGAGGGACCGCGCGTTCACGTTCATAATGGCCGGCATCCCGAGCGACAACAACAGGGCGGAGCGGGCCTTGCGGCTCAGCGTGATCATACGGAACATCACCGGCGGGAGCCGCTCGCGGAAGGGAGCGCGCGGCCACGCGGTGCTGATGAGCGTGAAGGAGACGTGCAGGATGAACGGCCTGAACTTCTACGAGTTCTGCGTCAAGTACCTGGACAGGGGGTCCCCGGAGGCGTCCCGCCGCGCGGCGGCCGGGCCGGCGCCCGGCGGGGAGGCGTGGCCGTTCCCCGAGCCCGCGGACGCGGACGCGGATGCGGGCAAAACTGCCTCAAAATCGTGAGCTATTACTCTATTTGCCATTTTTTTACATCGGCCGGGTCGGCCGCGTTGCCCAGCCTAGTCACGGACACCTTGCGCGAGAATCCCGCCTCGCGCATGATCGCCCTCATGTTGACTACGCTGTAGCGGACGTGCAGCTTGCTCCTCACTCGCTCGCACAGGCTCTTCGGCGTGAGCGCGTTCTTCCTGCTCAGAACGAGCGCGTGCTTTGCCACCTTGGCTGGGTCGCACTTCGGGTGGCCCCTCCTGCCGGGGAGGTCGCGGAGGCCGTCCACCCCGTCTGCGCGGAATCTTTCGACCCACAACTGCACCGTGCGCTGCGTCACGTCCGCATGTGTGGCTGCGTCTGACGTGGAATGTCCCAGCAGCACGTAACGCACTGCCGAGATCCTGGTATACAGCTTAATGCTTTTCTCGGCGCGCATGGCCTCCGTGAGGATGTTTGTCTCGTCCATGCCAGACCCCCCAAACTTTTGCTGCTTAAACCTTTCGGTTTTTAGATCGCGTGAGACGAATTTAGTTACAATCCTTTCTAATGCTCCATCAAGTTCGACATTCACGCGTGTCTGAAACGCGGTGTTTGATACGAAATTATCGCCAATCGTCAGTAATGTTCGGTGATGCGACATCGGAAAACGCGTAGGCATACGCGCGAGGCACGAGCACAAGGGGCGCGGGGGGAAATACCGCCTGGACGTGGACCAGCTAAAGCAACTCGCGGCAGATCGCGACAAGGGCCCCGAGCGGTGCGGCTTTGAGTCCGGCCAGTAGAGTTAATGCGCTTGGCTCGTTGCGGCGACTGCCTGCCCTGCGCGGCCCGAATGTTGCGCCATTGGAGAATAACAACGCAATCTGCCGGCCCGGGACGCGCGGACTTGCAGCATTGGGGGTAATGCAGAATTCACCATATTGTCGACACAAGCTCACACGATAGGTTAAAGCCCCCGCCCGCGATACCATGGCATGCCGAACTCGGCCGAGCAGGAGGCGGCGATACTCCGGAACGAGAACAAGCGGCTGAAGGAGGAGCTGGAGGGCGAGAGGGCGCTCTGGCCGTCGCCCTCCACCGCGGGCAGGCTCGCGCGGGACTGCCCCCAGCTCATGCACGCGCTCGCGATGCTGGACACCATCCTGGCCAGCGACAAGCTCCTGAAGGCCTGCACCGGGATGACGCGGAAGCATTTCGACTACCTGCTGCCCCCGTTCGTCGAGGAGATCGAGCGCAGGAAAAAGACCCCGCTGTTCAGGGACGGCGGCCCGGGCGCGTCGGATCCCGGCAACAGGTGCAGTCTCGAGCGCAGGCACGCCCTGCTCCTCGTCATCATGCGCTGCAAGACCGGCGCGACGCAGGGGCATCTGTCCGTCCAGTTCGGGGTGGACCAGAGCACCGTCTGCAGGTACATCAAGGCGTGCATGCCGATCCTGGAAGCGATCCTTCCCACGCCGGACAAGTACTCCAAGGAGATAGCCGCGTGCAAGACGGACGAGGAGCGCGTGAAGTTCCTTACCGACGGCTGCAAGGGCAGGGGCAAGGGCAAGGGCAAGATGCTGCTGGACGGGACCCGGACGCCCCGCGCGCGGCCCTCCGACGGGGAAGAGCAGAAGGACTTCTACACCCGCAAGAACAAGATGCGCTGCCTCAACACGGTGGCGGGCGCCAGCCCGAGTGGGATGCTGCTGTACGCCAGCGAGACGCTCCCCGGCAGCCGGCACGACATCGTCATGGTGGGCGGGCTGGCCAAGGTGTTCCCGAGCATGGCGGACCCCCGCACGCCCGAGAAGGAGAGGATAACGGTCGTCGGGGACGCGGGGTTCCAGGGATTGGGGAAGCGCCTTCCCGGGACAATCCCGGTGACCCCGCACAAGAGGAAGCCGGGGAAGGATCTCACCGCGGCCCGGAAGGAAGCGAACAGGAAGCTCAGCAGGATGAGGTCGCTGATCGAGCGCATCTTCGAGAGGATGAAGAGGTACAAGATACTCCGCGTGCCGTTCGAGGGGACCCCGGAGCAGTTCCACCGCGTATTCAACACCGTGGGGGGCCTGGTCAACCTGGTCCGGGCGTTCGACGAGATCTCCAGCGGCGCCGGCCTGCACGGGTCCCTGGCAACCAAGTGGCGCGGGCAGCGGCTGAAGCGGCCCCCGCGCCGCTGACGCAGCGCGGGACTCCCGGCGCCGGGAATTCCCGCGGCCAGGGCAGCATCGCGTTTCATTCCGGGGCACTTTGCAGTGCTGCGAGCCCGCGCGCCCCGGATCGGCAAATTGCGCGGTTGTTCCCCGCGCGGCGCAAATACGCACCGCGCAAAGCGCGTCATTTGTCACTCGTGCGAATGCGCATTATCTCCATTGCAGGATGCCCCGGAATCTGTGCGGCGTGGCGGTTTCGCGCGGCGGGAATCCCGCGTCGGCGGCACGGGGGCCGCTTCAGCCGCGCCTCGCGCCACCTGGCCATCATGGATCCGTACAGGCCGGTGCCGGCGGCTATCTCCTTGAACGGCAGGACGAAGTTGCGCAGGCCCGCCACTATGTTGAATATTCTGTTGAAGTGCTCAGGGGTCCCCCTGAACGGCCTGCGGAGTATCTGGTTGTGCTTCATGTCCGTGTAGGTGTTCTCGATCCTGTACCTCGTCCTGCTGATCTTCGCGTTCCACTCCTTTTGCGCCGCTGCCAGGTCCATGTTCGCGGTACTTTTCGCGGGGTTCACGGGGATGATTCCGGGAAGGCGCTTCTCGGATCCCTGGAACCCCGAGTCCCCGATCAGCCTTATCCTCTCCTCGGGCGTGCCCGGATCCGCCATGCTAGGGAACACCTCGGCAGCTCCTCCAGCATCACGATGTCGTTCCTGCTGCCGGGAAGCGTATTGCTCATGTGCACGGTCACCGTCTTCCGGTTGATGACCGTCAGCGTGTTCGTGCAGTGCGTCTTGTTCTTGCGGGTATAGTAGTCCCTCTGCTCCGCCTCGTCGGAAGGCCGCGCGCGGGGCACCCGGGTGCCGTCGACCGTCAGGTCGCCGCCCTTCTTGCCGGGCATGAACTTCTTGCGCTTCTCGTCGGTCTTGCAGGCCGCTATCTCCCCGGAGATGTTCTTGGGCGTGGGCAGCACCTCCATCACCCGCTCGTTCAGCATTAGGTACTTGCAGACGGAGCTCTGGTCCACCCCGAACAGGCCAGCCAGCTGATCCTGCGTCGGGTCGGCCTTGATGCGTATCAGGAAAAGGTACACGGCGTGCTCGTGCTCCAGCTTGCGCCCGTTGCCCCGGGCCGACGCGGTGCTCGCGATTCCTGAGCAGCGGGGTCTTGCGCATGCGCTCGATCGCCTCGACGTAGTTGGCCAGCACGAGCTTGATCTCCTCCGGCGCCAGCCCTGTCCAGCACTCCGACTGCACGGGGTCGTTCATGATGCGGTGCAGCCACTCTGCCGAGTGCATGAGCGCGGGATCGCCGCGCTGGAGCCTCCTTTCGGCGACGGGCGACTTTCAGAGCGCCCTCTCGGCCTCCCGTTCCGCCTTCAGCCGCTTTATCTCGTTCTCAGCCATGGCGAGCCGCCGCTTGAGCGAGTTTGGCATGCCATCCTGTCGCGCCATGGCTCCTTAACCCGTGGTGTGAACTTGTTTTGGCATTTGGTCAATACGCGTAAACCCTAATGGCGATTTGCGTGAGAACGTACAGATCTGACTTGCACACAGGACAGGATTGATTTGAACTCTTGCAAAGATTTTTTGATGGCGCTATGGGCCTATTAGCAGAAACCTTACTGACTAGGATCTTTGTATCCGCTATGCTTGAGATACGCGTAATGCTTGTCTAGTGACCACACCTTGGAAGCAATTTCACAAAGATCATTTTCTCTGTGTTGTAGGTTGATTGCAGTCCATTCGTTGTAATCTTTAAGATATTTCTTGTTGATCATAAAGTCAGACTTTGCGTACCCGCTAGCATTATCGCGTTTGACAGAAAATTCTTTCGCTCCTATATTCAGATTCCATTTTTTAGAAAGGAGAGTGAGGTTACCTAGGCGGTTTTTGTACTTGCTTATGTCCCCACTTTCTGGATTCTGGCCTAGGAATTTTTTTTCATCCCAATGCTTCTGGTGATGCGTCGGAAGTATGTGTTCTAACTCAAAGCGCGAGTTGAGGTACACGCATTCTTTTCCCATCTCATTCCGTGTGTGAATTTCCATAGACAACAAGATGTACTTTGCAGTATTTTTTGCCAACTTGAACATCTTGGGGGCAAAGTTATCTGCAAATCTTTCGTCATCTATTCGCTTCACCGGATCTCCTGGAACGTCTTCATTTACTAGCACAGTGTAGATGATCTCTGGTAATTTTTCCCCATTTTCTATCTTTTTTGTAATCGCGTTGGCTATAGACCTAACATCTTCTGCTGTGCCGTCGTTTATGAATTTGAACTTGAAGAAAAAAGTGAGAAGGCAGTCTACTAGATCTCGTAGGTCGTTGTTTTCCAGGCCGCCCCACCGCCTACATGCCGCAAGTATGGGCACGCGAATGTATCTGGCATTAAGTAGTAAGATCCCGTAAAGGAGGCTTTTGATTTTATCGTATTGTTGTTCATCTGGAAGATCTCCTGGATAGTCCATCTGTTTAATGAACTTGGCGTCGGTGTTAAGCTCTTCAACATATTTTTCTGCGCTAGGGAGATCTTTTATACGCGGCTCATTGATTCTGAATATGTTGTCTATGGTTATTTTGACGCCGTCGACATTTCCTGTCGGGTGTCTAGAAGACAACGACTCGTACAAGAAGCGATCGCGATCTTTTAAACGTTCGTCAAATATATCCCGCCAACGATTCTCAATCACTTTTTTACCCTGATCTGGTTCTACATTGCTTAAAAGATGCGACTTTACTAGATCTACATGTGTGAGGTGTTGGCCTCTCGAGTTGAATGTGTTGAATATCTTGTATGCCGCATCTCTCGTGCGCACTTCGACAAATGCGAAGTGGTTCTGATCCTTCATCTTTTTAATACATTTCTTCAGTTTACCGAGCGAGAGCATAAATGCCGCCATATCTTTTTGGTCTATGGCCTCTTGTAGTTGGAACTCTTGTATCCACTTGCCTGTTTTCTCACACAATATTCTATAGTTGTTTATAAGCGACAAGTGCGACTCTGCTATTCTTTTCTTTCCGTTTTGGTATCTAGATCGTAACTTTTTACAAAGATCCGCATAATTAGGATCATCACTAGTTATGATCTCTTTGAACAGCTTAGAATCAGACTCACCTAATGTGACTCGGGGGCAGTTGTTCTCAATTTCCAACATTTCACTAAGCTCGCTCACAGCTTCTTCAACGGCGGCGCCCATACCAGGTTGGTGCATCTGCTTGAAATGAGACAAGTGTGCACGCATAGAGCCAAATATCATAGAGAGTGTTGCGAGGCGCTGTTGGCCATCGACAACCTCGAACATCGCGTAACCCCTCTTTTTAACAAGCACAACCATTGCTCCGAGCAAGTTGGTGGAGTTCCGGGCCCCACGCTCGGTGATCGATGTTTCTACCAGGGCCTCAAACAGCCGTTCGGCGTTATCAGCATCCCAAGCATAGCTTCTTTGGTAGGATGGAACATCAAACGTGTAATTACTGAGCAGGTTGTCTAATGATAGGCGATGCACATTGTAGTCTTCATACGACATGCCTAAGCACACAACTCACTCTTTAAAACTATTTCGTAAGATCTCGTGTATGGGGTCAGCACCCCCCCCCCGCGCCGGCCGCAGCGACCCGCGCCCGGGCCGGCCCGGGGCGGGGAGCCTCCCCCCGCGCCGGCCTAGGCGAAGCACCGCGGCCGGCGCGGGACCGACGCCGGCGGCGGGGAGGCTCCCCGCCCCGGGCTGTCTCTAGCACCTGCTTCTCCAGCTAGTTGATCGCGGGACGCCGACGGCGCGGAGGGGGGGGGGTGCTGACTTCATACGATCTCGCGTACACACTCACCTCCCCCCCTCCCGCCGCCCGCCGCGCCCCCGGACCGCCCCGACCGCCCCGACCGGCGTGTGATCGCGGCCGGGTTCAGGATCTTTCGGCGCGCATCCGTCTCCGTACGGCGCCGTTCCGGCGCCGGGCACGGACTGACGCCGCCCGCGCGCGTCCGGTAGGACCGGCCGCGGACGGTCAAGCGGCCGTTGTTGCAGAAGCCGGCAGATGCCCCGCCGCGGAGCCGAGCGGGCGCACAAGCCCTGATTCGGGAGCATCGAGGGTGCACCAGTCGGGCACGGCCCAGTGAGAATAATTTACAAAATGGCTAGTTTTTTTTTACGTCCCGCCGCGGCATCCGTTGGGCGCGCCGGCCGCGGATCTTCGAATAATCCACTTTTCTGCCGTTTTCATTAAGGAGAAGGCCGGCATCGCGTACTGCGAGGGGGCGGTGCGCCGCAAGCTGCGCGACGGCGGCTATTCCCCCAAGGTTCCCGAGCCGGCGCGCGCCAGGAGGGAGTCGGTCAAGAACGTAACAAAATGGCAAAAATGGCTGAAATCGTGGCTCATGTGGGCGGAAAACGACGGATTTCTGACGTTCGCGGTGGACGAGAGCAGCCTGCTGCACGACTACCAGCCCAGGCGGAGCTTGTGGACGCTGGTCGGGGAGCGGGCCTACGAGCGGTACGCGGGGAACCACACGCGCAGGATAATCTTCGGGGCGCTGTCCGTAAACGGCGACCAGGCGTTCATGACCACGCGGAAGTTCGACACGGAGTCGACGATCAAGTTCATCAGACGCCTGATGGCCCGGCACGGCCCGGTGGCGCTGCTCATGGACAGGGCGACGCCGCACGGATGGCTCGGCACGAATGACTTCGTCGCGGACAACGGGGGACTCGTGCGCATCGGGTACTTCCCCACCGGGTGGCCCGAACTCAACCCGGTCGAATCCTGCTAGAACACGCTCAAGCGGCAGCCGCACGCGCATCAGGCCTGCCCGACGGTGGACGCGAGGATCGCGAAGTCGTCGGAATACCTGAGGACGCACCGGTTCCACCTGGACGTCATGCGGTTTCTGTTCAGGAAGCCCGTCGCGAAGATCGTCTGACGGCGCCTCGCGCGCGGTCGGGCTCCGCGCAAGTCGGCGCGCCGTGTCTGCAAAAACAACCCAA
The DNA here is from genome assembly GCA_958295735.1 of uncultured Candidatus Cenarchaeum sp. Lineage (GTDB taxonomy): Archaea > Thermoproteota > Nitrososphaeria > Nitrososphaerales > Nitrosopumilaceae > Cenarchaeum. The sequence continues at coordinate 389,397 of OY282369.1, read as the reverse complement.
ATGAACGTCCGTGATTAGCTCAGTTACTTATTTACGCGGCTATAGGAATGTGAACATGTGCGGTATGGCGTTGGCGAGGTGCGTCTTCACTCCGCATAACTTGCGGTAAAAGACCAGTAGCCGATCGTGCCTCGCCTCATCCGCCGCATCGCTGCCTGCCGCGGCCTTGTTCTGAGCAAGCGTGTGCCCACGGCACCTCTGCAGTTGCGCGAACTCGCCGTGGTACGCCCGCTACTCGCTACCGCTTGGCCGAATAGCCGCTTAAAGCACCACAGCAAGACTGCCACTCCGTGGTGGGTGCGAACTCCAATCATCTAGCGTTGGGCACGGCCTACAGTTAGACGCAGATAGTGCTGCCCATCACGCCGATCCAAGAGCGGTCTCGCCCATGTGCGCGTGCCTCCACCTCAGTAACTCCTGCATGATGAGGATGAGATGTCTGTCCAACGCGTCCGCCGCGGCCTGCGGGCCGTCGCTATCGCGGCCGCGCATCCGCGCCGCGGGCGCCCCGCCCCCGCACCGGGATGCGGCGCCTCCGCTATTCCTGCTTGGCGCCTTCCAGGACCCAGTCGTACCCGCGCTCGTCCAGCTCGTCGGCCAGGCCGGCGCTCCCGCTCTTGAGTATCCTCCCGCCGGCGAAGACGTGCACGCGGTCGAGCTTCTTGAGGAACTTCAGTATCCTGGCGTAGTGCGTTATCACCACGACGGTGGAGTCGCTCGCCGAGACCTCGCTTATCGCGCCGGCCACCGCCTGCACCGAGTCGATGTCCAGCCCCGAGTCCGGCTCGTCCAGTATGGATATGCGCGGCTTTAGCACCGCCATCTGGAGCACCTCGGAGCGCTTCTTCTCGCCGCCCGAGAACCCCTCGTTGAGGTACCTGGCGAGGAACTCGTCCTTGAGGCCCACCTGGCGCAGGTTGTCCTTCAGGTACTTCTGGAACTCCCTGACCGTGATGAAGACCTCCCTGTCCTGGCCCTGCAGCGCCTTGCTGAGCGAGTTGTACGAGGTGCGCAGGAAGTGGGAAAACCCGACGCCGGAGACCTCGGTCGGGTACTGGAACCCCAGGAACAGGCCCTTCCTGGCCCTCTCGTCCGCGCTCGTCCCCAGTATGCTGGAGCCGTCCAAGAGTATGTCGCCGCCCGTGACCTCGTACTTTGGGTGGGCGAGCAGGGTGTACGCCAGCGTGCTCTTCCCGGAGCCGTTCGGGCCCATTATCGCGTGCACCTCCCCGGGCCCCGTCTTCAGGTTGACGCCCTTCAGTATCTCCTTGCCGTCCCTCGACACGCGCAGGTCCCTTATCTCAAGCTCCGCCACGGGCCGCCCGGCCCGGCCCGGTAATATATTGCCGGCGGATTTTAGCTTGCCCTAATGCGGGCGCGGCCGGCCCCCCGGCGCCGCAAAAAAAGGGGGTAGGTCGCCGCCGCGGGCGGCTCCCCTCGGTTCAGTCCAGCTTCAGGCCCGTCCGGCGCCTCGCCAGCGAGGGCCGCAGGACGATCTTCAGCCTGTGGCCGGCCAGCATCTCCTTGCACCGGTTCCGTATGGTGATGTCGGTGACTCCCGCCACGGCCGAGACCTCCCGCTGGACCATCGGCTGGCCCATGAGGATCGACGCGACGTACAGGTACGCCGCGGCTATGCCGCTCGGGGACTTGCCCCCCGACTTTTCGGAATCCTCGGTCTTCTCGGCCATCTCCAGGGCCAGCCTCTCCACGCGCGCGTCCGTGTTCGTCATGTTGGAGATCTTGGCGATGTACTTGCCCAGCGACATCGCCGGCGTCTTGTACTGGCCGGCCTCCATCACCATCTCGCGGTAGTACCTGGCCGCGAGCTTGGCCTTCGCCTTGATCTCCTTGCCCGGCTTTTCCTCGTCGGGCGCGTACGTGCTCATGCACATCTCGGTTATGGACCTCACCACGTCGCACCGCTTGCACGCCATGTACGTGACGGCCATGGCCACCCCGGATATGGACTTGCACCTCAGGCTGAGGCGGTCGTCCAGGTCGCGGTACGCCATCGCCGCCGTCTCCACCACGTTCTCCGGCAGCGACGCGCTCCTGCAGATCTCGCCGATCTTCATGAGCACGTTGGTCAGCCTCCTGTCCTTGGCGGACGTGACGCGGACCCTCTGCTGCCACATGCGCATCTGCTTCACCTGGCTGGCCACCTTCCTGCCTATCGCCTTGCCGCTGAAGTCCTTGCCTCCTATGGAGATCTCGGTCGTCATCCCCAGGTCGTGCATGGCGTACGTGACGTGGCCGCTCGTCCTGGTGTTCTTGATCAGCCCGCCCTCGTCCACCATGCTCGCGTCGGGGCCGTGGTACTCGGTCTGCTCGGTCACCACTATGCCGCAGCACGAGCAGATGACCTCGCCGTTGTGCTCGTCGTCCACCAGCGCGGACCTGCACTCCGGGCAGCACTGGCTCTCCATCCCGCTCATCTCCTCCTCCCCCGCCCCTTCTGCGCGCCCGCGGGGGGCGGCTGGACGAACAGCCTCCGGCCGATGTGCTTCTCGATGCTGTTCGTGAGGGGGACGGCCGAGGCGTACGGCCTGGAGACGGGGCCTATGATCTCCATCACCTTGGCCACCTTGCGCGACCTCTCGTCGCACAGTATCTGGCCCTCGGGCAGCGCCCTGGCGAGCCGCACGATGACCCTGCCGCTCCTTGCCATGTGGGTCAGCTCTCCTGCATCCTGCATCGGCTACCCTTGGAACCGGCAGTTAACATATTGTTCGATCTAAATCAGCTCACACGAAGCTGAAACATTTTCACCGCTTTTTGGCCCGCTTCGCCCTGCCCGCCACCAGCTTGCCCGATATGCGGCCGAGGGCCCCCGACTTGGGCTCCTGGCCCTTGGGGACGGCTATGTAGCCGGATCTGACGTAGGGGCGCCTCGGGAACCGGGCCTTTTCGGACGACTCGGCCACCTTGATGCCGGCCTCCCCGGCCGCCGTGGACAGCTCCTTGAGCGAGGGATCGAACACGCACCCCTCCTTGGCCACCCTGCGCCCCTGCGCCTTGGTCAGGTGCTTGTTGTAGTAGTCGAGCCACACCACGACGTGGTCGTAGTCCTTCATGCCGGCCCGGCGGGGACGGCGCTCGCGGTGCCCGTCTGCCCCGGCCTGGAGACGACCCTGCACCTCCCCTCGCTCGTCTCCAGCACGGCGCCCTTGGTTATGACGCCGCGCCTCCTGTAGTCGTTGTTGGTGGGGTTCTCCAGCACCTTCAGGATCTTCGCCTTGGCGACCCTGCCGCCGGACGCGAGGTTCACGAAGTCGACCGCCTTCAGCGCGGTCTTCGTTCCCCTCCCGCGCACCTTCCTGGTCACGGTCTCCTGCGCCCCGTTCAGGGCCTCGTTGGGGTACCTGTCGATCTCGTACTTCCGCCTCGTGCGGAGCGGGTGGCGCCTGCCGCCCGTGAGCTTGCTCGTGGCCAGGTTCTCGACGGATTTCCTCACGCGCGGCCCGCGGGGCGGCGCTAATTTAACATTTGGCCCGGCTCCCCGGTGTAGACTTACGTCCATTGCCTAGCCACGCCTGATGGGGCGCCACCACGCAGGCGAGCAGTGCGCCGGCAGGCGCGGGCGGCCGCCAGAGCAGGCCGTTCCCGCATCGGGGGGCCGGCGGACGGGCAGGCGCGGGCGGGCGGGCAGGCGGGCGCGGACGGCCGCCAGAGCAGGGCTCCGTCCCGCCGGAGGCCCGCCGAGCGCGCCGCGGGTCAACATTGCTTCACCATCTTGTAGCAATGTTTCAGTAGGCACGCTTAAGGATCACCGGTCCGTGACCCCATCCGTGCCAGACTCGGAAACGGTGCTGTTGCGGAGGGAGCTGGTGGCGGTGACCCGGCTCCTGGATGACCTGAAGGCAAAATACGCGAAAGACACGGGGGACATGAGGCTGGAGATTGCCGGGCTGCGGGGCGAGATCGATCGCCTGAATGTCGCGGCGGCGCAGCACGCCGGCTGCTGCGGGGACAAGGCAGAGATTGCCCGGCTGCGGGGCGAGGACAAGGCAGAGATTGCCCGGCTGCGGGGCGAGATCGATCGCCTGCGGGGCGGCAACGATCGCCCCGGGGCAGGGCCGGCGGCGCCGGCGGCGCGGAGCCGCGCGGCGGGGAATGCGGCGCCGGGCGCGCGCGGCGGGGAATGCGGCGCCGGCGCCGGGGGCGATGCTGCCAAGCCGGGGCGGGAGCCCGCCGGGGGTGAGAAGGACGCGGGCGCGATGGCCGCGGAGCTGAAGGATGCCAAGAGGCGGCTCGCCTTGTACGACCACCACAACAGGACCGATGCCAGGGCGTACAACGCCGATCGGGCCAAGTTCCGCAGGGAGAACGGCACGTACGACAGCGACCGCAAGCCGGGAAAGATCGGCGCGCCGGCGGGGCACAAGGGGGCGTCGCACCGGCACAAGCCGGGAAGGAAGACCGTCGCCAAGCTGCACGCGTGCGAGCACTGCGGGTCCTGCGAGCACCTGGAGCCGCTGCGGCCGGCCAACAGGATCGCACTGATGCTGGAAAGCGACGGCAGCATCACGCCCGTCGGCATCTGGGCCGAGCGGGCGAAGTGCATGAAATGCTGCAAGATCAGCGAGGCAAAGTCGGAGGCGATTCCGGGCACGCAGCTGGGGCTGGCGCTGCTCGGGATCGTGGCCGCGTACATCGCGAAGGCCCTGCCGGACGCGGACATCGCCGACCTCATGGAGCAGCTGCACGGCCTGAAGATCTCGCCGTCCGCGGTACTGAAGGCCCGCAGGGCCATCGCCCGCGTCCTGGAGGCAGTGTACCGGCGCATCCTGGAATACATGGTGGCCTACGCCACGTTCGTGCAGTTCGACGAGACCCCCATCAGGATCGCCGGGGCCCAGGGGTACGTCTGGCTGGCCTGCTGGGGGGATGCGGTGTACATGGTGTGCGTTTTCAGCAGGAGCGCGGCCGTGCTGGACGCCCATTTCCCGGGGCTGAAGGACAAGCCGGCGGTGACCGACCAGTACTCGGGGTACAACGGCATCAAGGAGAGGCAGACCTGCCTCATCCATGTCCTGCGGCATTCCGAGAGCGGCGTGGTCCGCACCAAGGACGCGGACGAGAAGGAGAAGGAGAAGCGGCCGTACGATCGGCTGCGGGGCATGTACAGGACGGTCAAACCCATGGACACCGCGGGCGGGGCCACGATCAAGGAGCTGGACAGCCAGGTGCTCGACATAGCGGGCGAGTACGGCGAGGGGCACAAGATGCACACGGCCCTCTCCAACGCGCGGCCGAACATGTTCACGTTCCTGAGGCATCCCGGCATGCCGTGCCACAACAACCGGGTGGAGCAGGCCATACACGAGGGGCCGGCCAAGGAAAAGAGGTCGCGCCGCCAGCTGAGGAGCGCGTCCGGCATGCGCTGCCTCGCCGTGACGTGCTCCGTGTTCCAGACGGGGAAGCGCCGCGGAATCTGGCCGGCGCGCATACTGGAGGCCGCCGCCACCGACCCGAACTGGAACATACTCGATCCGCCGGCCACCGGGCCGCCACCCCCCGGCAAGGGCGGCGGCAGCGGCAGCCGCCCGGCCGACGACGACGACGGCTTGCGCCGTGCCGCCCCGTGCTGAGGCGGCGCAAGCGGTACAACCAGCCCGGATGCCGGCACGGCCCCGGGCGGGGTTCGCCGCGCCGTCGGATCGCGCCGAATGATGCGCCGCGGCGGGGGCGCCCCGCCCGCCGGATGCGGCCGGAGCCGGCCGGACGGCCGGCAGGCGCGCGGCCCGCGAAGCGGAGGGCCCGCCGCGCCGGCTCGGGGCCGCGTTTGGGCGCGGCCGGGCAATGGACGTAAGTCTACACGCTCCCCGTATGGGGTCACGTACCCGTCAATTGCAGGCGTGAAAACGCCTTCGCTGATCCAGATTCACGCCTGGGTAGCGGGGGTTGCTGACCTCGTACGCTCCCCGCGGCCCCGCGCCGCCGGGCCCGGGCCCGGATCGGCTCCCCGCGGCCCCGCGCCGCCGGGCCCGCCCGCCGGCCCCGAGCCGCCCGCCGGCCCCGAGCCGCGCCCCGAGCCGCCCGCCCCGGGCGCCGTCCCCGCGGTGCGCCGCACGCTGCTGAACAGCTTTTCCCTGAGGGTGTCCTGGTCGCCCCGTATCCCGAAGTACTTTTGGAACTTTTCCGTGGTGCCGTAGATCTTCAGCCTCCCGACGTTCTGGTGCGAGACGTACCCTATCTGCCTCAGCTCCTTCAGGTGGGCGTACACGCCGGTGCCCCTCGTCTCGACGAGCTGCTTGGAGGATATGGGCTGCTGGTACGCGATGTACGAGAGCGTCTTGAGCGTCGCCTTCGGGAGGATCGGCTTCGAGGCGTACCTCCTCACCACGCTGCTGTACTCGGGCTTGAGCTGGAACACGTACGAGCCGTCCGGCAGCGCGGCGATCTCTATGGCCCTGAACGCCGACCTCGCCCTCTTGACCAGGCCCAGGAGGATCTCCCCCGTCCTGGTGCGGGAGCCCGTGCCCGAGGCCCTCACGAGCTCGTCCATCGTGAGCGGCCTCCCCGCCGAGTACAGGGCCGCCTCGATCCTGGCCGCCGCCTCCCTCTCGCCCCCGGCCCCGCCCGCGGCCGCCGAGCGCCCCATTCCCTCCCCCGCGCGGCTAGGCCGGCCCGCCCGCCGGGCCGCCCCTTCCCGCCAGGGTCACCCTGATGTCGTCGCCCTCCTGGGCCAGCTCGACCTTGGAGTCCCGCGCCATGAACAGCACCGCGAAGAAGCACTTGAGCGAGTCGGCCGGATCCAGGCCCGCCGACAGCGCGCTGAGCAGCCCGGTGCCCGCCCCGGCGAGCTTGGAGGCGACCAGATCCTCGTACCTGCCTATGGCGCTCTCGAGCGATATGAAGTACTCCTTGAAGTCCGGCTCCGCCGGCACGACGGTGATGCTGCCGGCCCGCTCCTTCGGGTTGGCTATGGATCCTATGAGGTTCTGCAGTATGCCGAGGAGCTCGTCCAGGGTGACGGGGTACGTGGGCTCGTGCCTGTACGGGACGCCGACGATCTCGATGTCGACGTCGGTCCTCCGCCTCGGGGGGGCCCTCTCGGCGGCCGCCTTTTGCAGCGCGAATATGCTCTCCACCTTCATCCTGTATATGATGGCCGAGGAGAGCGCCGCCATCCCGGCCACCCTGAGATCCTTCTCCTCCGATCTCTCCAGTATCCCGATCATGACGTCCAGTATCTTCACCAGATCGATCTCCCACACGTCCTTTTTCGATATGGACGGGGTGTCGAACAGTATGTTCACCGGCGCCTTGGATATGTTCGGCTCCTCGCCGGCCGCCGCCGCGGCGCCGGCCGCCGCCGCCTCCTGCCCTCCCATGCATCACGTGCCCCCATCCTGCTAATACCCTTTGCGATCCGGCGGGCCGCGTCCGCGCACCGCGCCGCCGCCGCGGCGGGGGGCCGCAGGTCCAGGCCGCCGCCCGTACTGCGCACCGCGCCCCCCCGCCGGGCCGCGCTCCCCCCCCGCCGCGCCGCGCATCCCGGCGGCCGCGCCGCGCGCGGGCCGCCGGGGATGCGGTCCGCCGCCCGCCCGGCCGCGGGCCCCGGGCGCATCGGCCGGCGCCGCGGGCCGGCCCGCCGTTCCGCCGGCGCCGCGGGGGCGCCGCGATCCCTGCATCCGCCCCCTGCATTTTTCGCGCTTTTTGCCGCGTTTTTTTCCGTTTTTGCCGCGTTTCGGCCCCCCTGCCCCGAATCGCGCCGCGGCCTCCCCCGCGCCGAACCCGCCCCCGCCCGCGCGGCCCCCGCCCGCGCGGCCCAAATACGCACCGCGCCGGGCGCCCAAATACGCACCGCGCGCCGCCCGGACCCGCGCGCCGCCCGTCCACAACTTATATTGTCGCGGGCCCGCCCGCCGCCGTTGAGGGCGGCCAGAATCGTAGAGCCCCAGAAGCCGCTGCAGATATCCGACGTCGAGGATCCCGTCCCGCAGGGCGAGGAGGTGGTGGTGAACGTCCGCTCCGCCGGCGTCTGCCACAGCGACCTGCACCTGTGGGAGGGCGGGTACGACATGGGGGACGGCGCGTTCCTGAAGGTCACGGACCGCGGGGTCAGGTACCCCGTCACGCCGGGGCACGAGATCGCCGGCACCGTGGCCGCGGCCGGCCCGCGGGCCGCGGGATACTCGGCGGGCGATGCCGTCCTGGTGTACCCGTGGATGGGGTGCGGCCGGTGCCCCACGTGCAGGGCCGGGAGCGAGAACCTGTGCGACGAGCCGCGCTCGATGGGGCTGTTCAGGGACGGCGGCTACGCGGAGAAGGTGCTGATCCCGAGCCACAGGTACCTGGCGCGCATAGGCGGGCTGGACCCCGACGAGGCGACGTCGCTGGCCTGCGCGGCCCTCACCGCGTACACCGCCGTCAAGAAGGCCGCGGCCGCATCCCCCGGGTTCATCGTGGTGATCGGCGCGGGCGGCCTGGGCCTCATGGGCGTGCAGATAGCCAAGGCGGTCACCGATGCCGAGGTGGTGTGCGTCGATCTGGACGAGGCCAAGCTGGAGACCGCGAAAAGGATGGGGGCCGACCACACGGTGCACTCCGGCGCGGGCGCCGGCCCCGAGGAGGTGGCGCGCAGGATAACCGGGCTGTGCGGGGGCAAGGGGGCGGACAGCGTGATCGACTTCGTCAACGCCCCAGCCACCGCGAGGACCGGCCTCTCGTCGCTCCGGAAGCGCGGGACGCTCGTGCTGGTCGGCCTGTTCGGCGGCAAGCTGGACGTCTCGCTGGTCACGATCCCGCTCAGGGCGATCACCATACAGGGGGCGTACACGGGAAGCTACGCCGACATGGTGGAGCTCGTCGGCCTCGCGCGGAAGGGCGTGATCCGCCCCCGCATAGCGAGGCGCTACGGCCTGGACGGCGCCAACGGGGCCCTGGAGGATCTCAAGGCCCGGAGGCTCACCGGCAGGGCGATCATCAACCCCTGACCGCGGCGGGGCCCCCCCGCCGGCCGCTTGTGTGGTCCCAAGCGAAGGAATTGAACCTTCGACAACCCGGTTTCTGTTGGCCTGATATGCTGTCGTACGGTCAGCCGAAAGCCGACATCTACAGCCGGAAGCTCTACCAGGCTGAGCTAGCTTGGGACGGCGCTCCGCCGCGCGCCGGCATTAAATAACTATCGCCGGGCGGCCCGCGCGCGCCTGCCTCCCCCCGCCGCGCCCCGCGGCCGCCCCGGCCGGCCCGCGCGCGGCGCGATCCCGGCCGGGCGGCGGGATCCGCCGGCTGGTCGGCGACGGCACGGCGGATCGCGGCGCCGGCACGGCGGGATCGGGGACGGCGCCGCCGCGCGGGGCGCGGCGGGAGGGGGGAGGCGAGCGCGCGCGGCGGCCCGCGCCCCCTCCCGCCGAAGCGGGCCGCGGCGCGCGCGCCGGAACCGTGAATCGTTAAATACGCACGCCCGGAGGCGCCACCGTGTCACAGACGCGCGCGAGGCGGCAGCCGCTGCGGCAGCTCGGCGGGTACGTCTGCGCCCCGTACACCCACGACCACGGCTCGGTGGACATCAAGGAGGAGTGGCACGGCTCCAAGAACATAGGCAGCATGTACTTCGTCACGGCCACCTTTTCCGACGAGGGGAGATCGTACCTGTCCTCCACCGCCAACCACTACGTGCTGGCCGAGTTCCGGGACGGGGCCAGGATGATGCGCGATCTGGAGCGGCACAGGCAGGCCGGCTCCTCGTTCATGTTCAGCGTGGACGAGGACCTGTTCATGCGCGAGGCCGCCGCCAGGATGAACTTCGTCTCGGTGTACTACCTGGAGTACAACGAGTCGGACGAGGACGTCGGGGAGGTGGCGCTGGCCGTGGCGAGGAGGGACAAGGTGGGCAGGGCGGGGATCGGGCGCATGGACGTCTGCTCGACGGTCCCGCAGAGGTTCACCTTCCCGTACAGGGACCACATAGTGGTCCTGGAGGTCTCCAGCGACAAGAACCACCAGAGCGTCAACAAGTACTGCGAGAAGACGCGGAGGGACGTGTGCCGCAAGGGGATCACGATGACCAACCTGGTGAGCTTTTCCATACTCGAGTCGCTCAAGTGAGCCGGCGCGCCGGGATCGCCCCCGCATGGGTTAAATACGCCGCGCCGGGCCGGCATCCCATGAGCAAGCCCGCCGACTTGGGTTCCCTCAAGATTGGATCCTACATACTGCTTCCGGTGGGCGACCAGGCCACGGGCGAGCCGTGCAGGATCTCCGAGTACGACACCAGCAAGCCCGGAAAGCACGGGGCCGCCAAGGCCAGGATAGTCGGGGTCGGCGTGTTTGACGGCCAAAAGCGGCCGCACGTGGGGCCGGTAAGCATGCAGGTGCACGTGCCCCTCATCGACAAGAGGACGGCCCAGATAATATCCATGACGGGCGACATAGTACAAGTGATGGACTCGGAGACCTTCGAGACCATAGACGTCACGCTGGTCGAGGGCGACCTCCGCGGGAGCCTCGAGAACGGCCAGAACGTCGAGTACTGGAAGGTAATGGAACGCACCAAGATAATGCGGGTGAAGAGCCAGTAGGCGCCGCCGGCGCGCGGGCCGGTCCCGCCGCGGCCGGCCTGTCCCGAGCCGCGCCCCGCCCCCGCGGCGCGCCGCGCGGCCGTTCGGCGCGCGCGGCCGCGCCGGGGAGCCGCTAGCCGCGGCCGGCCTCCTCCAGCCGCGAGAACAGCGAGTCGATGCGCGCAAAGTCGCCCCCCGCGGGCTCGGCCATGGCGAACTCCACGAGGGTCGCCGTCCGCAGGCACCCCTCTACCTCCCCCGCGGGCGGGCCGCCGCCCTCCGGCGCGCGGCGGATCTCCTCGCAGATCTCCTCGTTGGAGACCTCGCCCCCGATCCCCCGCCCGCGCGCCAGGAGCAGCCTCACCGCCCTGCCGGCGGCGGCGAACGCCGCCTTTTCGTCGCCCTCCCCGTGCAGCCTCTTGGCCTCCGCCATCAGGCCGGCCGCGGCCGCCGCGCGGTCGGGCCGCGGCGCGGCGGCCGGCGCGGCGGCCGGCGCCGGCTCCGCGGCGCCCCCCTTCCTCGAGGCGCGCAGCGCCGCCGCAACCGCGCCGCCGAGCGCGGCGGCCAGGAGGGCCGCGATCCCGGCCGAGGCCAGGAACTCCTCCCAGTCCTTCTCCTCCTCCTCCGGCCCGCCCTCCAGCGCCACTTCCACCACGCGGCCGTCCTCGAACACCGCGGTGATCTCCGCCTCCTCCCCCGCCCCCGCGCCGCCCCCGGACTCGTACCTGACGGTCGCGGTGGTGGTGCCGTTGGCGTCCCCGGCGAACTCCATGCCCGACTCGGAGAACCCCGCCGCGGCAAGCTGGGCCTCGAACTGCCTGAACCTCTCGTCCTGCCGCAGCGCCTCGGCCACGCGCTCCTGGTGATCCTGGGTCTGCGTCTCGATCTCGGTCACCGCGCCCTCCTCCATCTGCCCGCTGACCGACGCCCACTCGCCCTCGGCGTTCTCGTACTCCACCTCGAAGCTGCCGCCCCCGCCGCCCGCTCCCGGATCCTGCTGCCCGCCGCCCGCTCCCGGATCCTGCTGCCCGCCGCCCGCTCCCGGATCCTGCCCGCCCGCTCCCGGATCCTGCTGCCCGCCGCCCGCTCCCGGATCCTGCTGCCCGCCGCCCGCTCCCGGATCCTGCTGCCCGCCGCCCGCTCCCGGATCCTGCCCGCCCGCTCCCGGATCCTGCCGCCCGCCGCCCGCTCCCGGATCCTGCTGCCCGCCGCCCGCTCCCGGATCCTGCTGCCCGCCGCCCGCTCCCGGATCCTGCCCGCCGCCCGCTCCCGGATCTTCCCGCCCCCCGCCCGGCGCGGGATCCACGGCGCTCCTGGTGACGGCGTATCCCTCCTCGAGCAGCTCGGCGTGCCTCTCGGCGAACCTCTCGTCGGCGAACAGCCTCTCCGCGAGCGCGTCCCTCTCCCTGGCCTCCTCCTCCACCCGCTCCTGTATCTGCCTCCTGAGCGCCGAGCTGTCCTGGTCCATCTGGTTGTTCTGGAGCCTGCTGTGGGGGTCGGGCGGCCGCGGCGGCTGCTGCCCCTGCCCCTGCGGCTGCCCCGCGCCGCCCTGCTGCTGCCCCTGGGGGGGAGCCTGCTGCCCCTGGGGGGGAGGCGCCCCCTGCTGCGAGCGCCCGCTCACGGGATCGGGGCGGTTGTCCGCCTGGGACTCGTCGGCCACCGTGTGTATGGTTATGGGGCCGAGCGCGACGAACCTGCTCACGGCCCCCTCGGTGTACGTGAAGGACAGCTCGAACAGCTTCGTGGACGGGACGGCGCCCGCCCCGAGGTCTATGCGCACGCTGCTGTTCCCGGCCGCCACCGTGAACGGCACCGCGTCGGACCGCCTCATCTGTGCCGCCGCCCCGCCGGACGACACGGTCTCCGTCACGGTATGGGAGAGCGTCCCGCCGACGTTCCTGCCGTGCTCGTTGCGCACTTCCATATCTATGACCGCCTCGCCCCCCGCGACGAAATAGTATTCCGACTGCTCCACGGTGAACTCGATGGCCTCCCCGCCCTGGGCCGCCGCCGCGGGCGCCCCCGCCCCCGCCGTTGCCGCCCCCGCCGCCGCGGCCAGCAGCAGCAGCGCCGCCGCGCGCGCGCGGCCCCTCACTGTATGACCCTTCCCCTGCCGTACCGCCCGTACGCCTCGGCGCCCAGCGCCGCCAGCGCCGCCGCGAAGAACCAGCTGGACACGTCCGACTCCTCCACCTCGCGCTCGATGTCCTGGCCGATGCCGTCGTATATCTCGTCCAGGGTCTCCGAGTCGACCGACTTGTAGTACGTCCCCCCCGTCCTGCCGGCTATGGAGCGCAGCGTGTCCTCGTCCAGCTCCGCGAACTGCGGCCTGCCGTAAAAGTCGTACCCTATGACGACCTCCTCCTCGGTCCCCATCCCCACGGTGTGCACCGTGATGCCGCTGGCCCGGGCGAACGCGACGGCCTCCTCGGGCGGTATTATCCCGGCGTTGTTCACCCCGTCGCTGAGCAGTATGACGACCTTCCTCTTGTTGGGTATGGACGTGGCCATCTCTATACCTAGGCTGAGCCCGTCCCCCATCGCGGTCTGCCCGTCGCGCGGCGCTATGTTGGCCAGCCTGTCCAGCACCCTGTCCTTGTACGGGCTCAGGTAGGCGGCCGTGGTGGCCCCCGTCTCGAACGTGACTATCCCCGCGTGGTCCTTCGGCTGGAGCGAGCCGACCAGCACGGCGGCCGATCCCTTCGCCGCCTCGAGCCTGCTCGGCTCGTAGTCCCGCGCCTGCATGCTGCCGGACACGTCTATCACCAGCACCACGTTGACCCCCTCCCTGCTCTGCTCTATGGGGACGTGCGGGCCGGCCAGCCCCGCGATCATGAGGGCCGCGGCCGCCGCGGTGAGCAGGAACATGAGCGATCCCCTCCTGGACTTTCTCGCGTCGCCCATGGCCGTCCTGACGAAGGCCAGGCTGCTGAACCGCACCGCCTCGCTCTTCTTCCTGGACAGGACGCGGCGGTACAGCGCGTACGCGGGGGGCAGCGCCAGGAGCCCCAGCAGGATCTCGGGCGACTCGAACCCTGCCACTAGCGCCGCCCCCGCCCGCCGGCCCTGCGCCGGAAAAGCCCCCTCAGGCGCGCCTCGTACGCCCCGTCGTCCGTCATCACGGTCACCATGTCGGCCCCCGCCCGCCCCATCTCCCCTTCCAGCCCGGCCTCCCACCGGCGGGCCTCCTCCGCGTACGCCGCGCGGAACCGCGCGTCGGACGTGTCGACCAGCTCCTGCTCGCCGGTCTCCTCGTCCTCCAGCTGTATGAGGCCCACGTCGGGCAGCTCGCGCTCGCGCGGGTCCGCCACCCTCACGGCCACCACGTCGTGCCTGCCGCACAGCGCCCTGAGGGGCCGCGAATAGTCCCCCGCCCCCATGAAGTCGGACAGCACGAACAGCAGGCTCCTCCTCCGCAGGGCCCCCGCGACGTGGCGCAGCGACGCGGCCAGGTCCGTGCGCGCGGAGCGGGGCTCGAACGACAGCATCTCGGCGAGCACCTTCAGGGCGTGCCCCGTCCCGCTCCTGGCCGGGACGGACCGCTCCACCGAGTCCGTCATGAAGAACGCCCCGACCGCGCCGCTGCCGCGCGCCGCGGCCGCGAGCAGGGAGGCGGCCACCTCGGCGGCCCGCGCCGACTTTGCGCGGCCGCTGCCGAACCGGCCCGACCCGGAGAGGTCGGCGGCCACGTACACGCGCAGGTCGCGCTCCTCGACGAACTGCCTCACGTGGGGGCGCCCGAGCCTGGCGGTCACCTTCCAGTCTATGGCCCTCACGTCGTCGTCGCCCGGCCGGTACTCGCGCATCTCGGAGAACTCGATGCCGTTCCCCCTGAAGGCCGACCGGTAGTCCCCGGCGGCCTGCCCGTCGGCCGGCTTCCTGGCGGCCAGCTCCAGCCTCCTCGCCCTGCCCAGCATGGCCGCCGCGGCCGCGGCGGCCCCCGCGCCCGGCGCTGCCGCCGCGCCGCGCCCGGCGCGGTCAGGGAACCCTGACCCTGTCGAGTATCTCCCGTATGACATCGTCGCTGGTGGCACCCCCGGCCTCGGCCTCGTACGTGATCAGGACGCGGTGCCTGAGGACGTCGGCGGCCACCTCCCTCACGTCCTGCGGCGTGACGTAGCCCCTGCCGCGCATGAGCGCGTGGGACTTTGCCCCGAGGGTGAGCCATATGGACGCCCTCGGGGACGCGCCGAACTCGATCATCCCGGCCGCCTCCCCGTCCAGCCCGTACGCCCCGGGCCTCCTCGTCGCGTCGACCAGGCTGGCCGCGTACTTTCTTATCTCGGCGTCCGCGTGCGTCCTCCTGCTCGCCTCCTGCATGCCTAGCAGCTGGGCCGCCGTCACGACCCTGGACGCGCGCGCCGTTATGCCCTCGGTGAACCGCTCGATTATGCGCTCCTCCTCCTCCCTCTTCGGGTACGACATGAGCAGCTTGAACATGAACCGGTCCACCTGGGCCTCGGGCAGCCTGTACGTCCCCTCGGACTCTATGGGGTTCTGCGTGGCCATGACGAAGAACGGCCTGTCCAGCCCGTGCGTCTCGCCCTGTATGCTCACCTGCCCCTCCTGCATGGCCTCCAGCAGGGCCGACTGCACCTTGGGCGGCGCCCTGTTGATCTCGTCGGCCAGCACGAAGTTGGAGAATATGGGGCCCCTCACCGTCGTGAACGAGGCGGTCCCGTGGTCGTACACCTTCGTCCCCGTGATGTCCGCGGGGAGGAGGTCGGGGGTGAACTGGAGCCTCACGAACCCCGAGTCGATGCACTCCGCCAGCGTCCTTATCAGGAGCGTCTTGGCGAGGCCCGGGACGCCCTCCAGCAGGACGTGGCCCTGAGAGAGCAGCGCGATGATCAGCTTGTCCACGGCGGCATCCTGGCCCACTATGACCCTGCCCACCTCCGCGCGCATGTCCGCGAGCAGGCGCGAGGCCTCCTCCGCCCCCGCGTTGAGCTCCTCTATCTCGCGGGGCGGCGCGGCCGCCGCCGGCCCGGGCCTCACGAGCTCGGCGATGCCCCTGCCGCCGGGCTCCCCCCCGGCCGGCCCCGCGCCCCCTCCGGGCTGCTCCCCTCCGGGCTGCTCCCCTCCGGGCTGCTCCCCTCCGGGCTGCTCCCCTCCGGGCTGCTCCCCTCCGGGCTGCTCCCCTCCGGGCTGCTCCCCTCCGGGCTGCTCCCCTCCGGGCTGCTCCCCTCCGGGCTGCTCCCCTCCGGGCTGCTCCCCTCCGGGCTGCTCCCCTCCGGGCTGCTCCCCTCCGGGCTGCTCCCCTCCGGGCTGCTCCCCTCCGGGCTGCTCTGCGCTCTCGCCCCGCGGCTCCCCTCCGGGCTGCTCTGCGCTCTCGCCCCGCGGCTCCCCTCCGGGCTGCTCTGCGCTCTCGCCCCGCGGCTCCCCTCCGGGAGGCTCCTTTCCGGGGCCGCCTTCCACTCCGGACGGTTCCATGGCGCACCCCCGCCGGGCGGGCAAATAATAATCATGTCGGCAACTGCCGAGGCCCGGCCCGTCCCGCGGCCCGGATTCCGGGAGCGTGAAACCGCCGCGGCCGCAAGATTATTTATCCGCGCCGGGCGCGCGGGGCCAGCTTGGCGATCCGGACAAAAGCGCGCGCCGCGCCAGGATCGGGAGCGGGCCCCCCCGGCTCCCGGCGGCGGCCATGACCCAGCCCGCCGATCCGCTCGCCCTCGCCGCGGGCGCGGCCGCCGCCTCGGCGATCGCCGCCGCCGTGGTGCTGGCGGCGACGCCCCCGCTCGCGCGGTGGCTGGAGGCGCGGGGCAGCTGCGTGAGGGACGTCTTCAAGAAGGGGAGGGTGATGGTCCCGCGCCCCGGCGGGATATCGATAGCCGCCGCGCTGCTGGCCGCCGAGGGCGCGCTGTACGCCGCGGTCCCGTCCCCCGCGGTGGCGGCCATAGCGGCCACGACGGCCGGGGCGTTCGCGGCCGGGCTCGTCGACGACTGGAAGAGGATGGGCGGGTGGTTCAAGCCGGCGACGCTGGCCGCCTCCTCGGCCCCGCTCCTGCTGCTCGGCGCGTACGATCCCGACCTCACCTTCCCGCTGTTCGGCGACGTGCACATACCGCTGCTGTACCTGGCGGTGCCGCCCATAGTGATAGCCATAACCGGCAACACCATGAACTCCATAGACGTGATGAACGGCGTGCTGAGCGGGTTCACCGCCATATCCGGGCTCGCCCTGGTCGCCGCCCTGCTCGTGCTGGGCAACTATACCGTGGCTGCCGCGGCCCTCCCGCTGGCCGCCGCGTCCATAGCGTACTGGAAGTTCCACCGGTACCCGTGCCGCATATTCCCGGGCGACTCGGGCGCGCTGGCGATGGGCGCCATGTTCGGGGCGATCGCCGTGGCCGGGGGCGTCGAGGTCATAGCGGCCGTCGCGCTGCTCCCCGCCGTGGCCAACTCGTTCCTGTTCCTGGCCAGCACCAGGAAGGTCATGGAGTACAGGCACGTCAAGGCCAGGGACGTGCGCATACTGGAGGACATGCGCATGGAGGCCACCGCGTTCAGGGAGGCGCCGGTCACGCTGGTGCGGCTCATACTGGGGAGGGACCGCATGGGCGAGAGGGAGGTCTGCTCGGCGGTGCTGAAGCTGGCCGCCGCATCGGCCGCGCTGGCGGTGGCCACCGCCGCGATGACGCTGCTGGCGGGATCCCACACGTGGGCGCGGTGGTGGTAGCGGGTGGCGCTCCGGTCGGTCTACGTGTTCATGGCGGCCATGTGGCTGCTGATGATCGCGGGGGGCGGCATCGCCGTCCTGGTGCTGGGCCCGCTGTCGCTGCCCGGGTTCGGGGATGCGGGCCCGCTGGTCGACTCGGCCGTGAAGGCGGCCGCCGCCGTGGGCATGGTGGCCGCGTGGATCCTCGTGCTGTCCAAGGTGAAGGACTGGGTCTTCCACCGCGAGATCAGCGGGTACCGGCAGGACTCGCCCTGACGCCGCCGGCGCGGGGCCGGCGGCCCCCGCCCCGCGGCCGCGCGGGCCGGCGGGGCCGTTCCCGCGGGCCGGGGCTGACTAAAATAGCGCTACCGCGGGGGCCGCGGGGCGCCGATGATGAGCGGAAAAGCCGTCTGATCGGTGATGGGGATTATGAGTGATGAGGCGCCCGCACACACGGCGGCGGGGGCATGGGATATTTTGGGCGGCGCCGGAGGGGGCGCGTGAGGGTCGCCGCGCTGTTCTCGGGGGGGAAGGACAGCGCCTGCGCCGCGCACAGGGCGGCGGGCCGCGGCGGGCACGAGGTGGCGTGCCTGGTCACGGTGGCCCCGCGCTCGGAGGAGAGCTGGCTGTTCCACCACCCCTGTACACGGCTCACCGCGCTGCAGGCCGAGTCGATGGGGCTGCCGCACGTGTACGCGGAGCAGGGGAGGGGCGAGAGCGACGCCTCCGCCCTGGCCTCCGCGCTGGGGGAGGCCGCCCGCGAGCACGGCGCGCGCGGGGTGGTCCACGGCGGGATACGCAGCCGGTTCCAGAGGTCGCGGTTCGAGGCCGCGTGCGGGGCGCTGGGCCTGGCGGCGCTCTCGCCCGTGTGGGGGGAGGAGGCCCGCGCGTACATGCGCGGGCTGCTCGCGGGCGGGTTCAGGTTCGCGGTGACCGGGGTGGCCGCCGGGGGCCTCGGCAGGGAGTGGCTGGGCCGCGAGGTGGACGGCGCGGCGCTGGGAGAGCTGGAGCGCCTGTCCGTGCGGCACGGCTTCGGCCTGGACTTCGAGGGGGGGGAGGCCGAGACGCTGGTGCTGGACTGCCCCATGTTCTCCCGCCCCCTCCGCATACTGCGGTCCGCGGCCGCGTGGGACGGGTGCCGCGGGCGGCTGGAAATAAAAGAGGCCGAGCTCGGCCCGCGCCGTGCTTGACGGGATGCGGACCGGCCTCCGCGCCGCCATCAAGAGGGTCGTCGGCTCGTCCGGGGTCGACAAGGAGCTCATACGCGAGCTCGCCCGCGACGTCCAGACCGCGCTGATACGCGCGGACGTGGACGCGAGGATAGTCCTGCCGGTCACGGAGAGGCTCCGGGAGAGGTCGCTCGGCGAGGCGCCCCCCCCGGGCCTGTCCCGCAAGGACCACATCGTCAAGATACTGTACGACGAGCTGGCGGGGATGCTCGGGGACGGCGCCGCCGAGTTCTCGTTCAAGCCGGGCCGCACGAACCGCGTCCTGATGCTGGGCATACAGGGGAGCGGCAAGACCACCATGGCCGCCAAGCTCGGAAAGATGCTCACGAGGCAGGGGTATTCCGTGGGGGCCGTCGGCGCCGACACGCACAGGCCCGGCGCGCTGGCGCAGCTGCGGGCGCTGTGCGAGCGGTCCAGCGTGGGGGTGTACGGGGAGGACGGGGCCCCCCGCGGCGACTCGGCCGGCGTTGTGCGCAGGGGGCTGAAGCACTTCGAGGAGTCGTCCCCCGACGTCGTCATAGTGGACACGGCCGGCCGGCACAAGGAGGAGCGCGGCCTGCTCGACGAGATGTCCGAGATAGGCGCGGCGGCCGAGCCCGACCTGTCGCTGCTCGTCATAGACGGCACGATGGGCCGGCGCTGCTTTTCGCAGGCCGAGGCGTTCCACGGGGCCGTCCCCGTGGGGGGCATCGCGGTCACGAAACTCGACAGCTCGGCGAAGGGCGGCGGCGCGCTGGCCGCCTCGTCGGCCACGGGCGCGCGCGTGATGTACATCGGGACCGGCGAGCGCATAGACGACATAGAGCAGTTCTCCCCGACGAGGTTCGTGGGCCGCCTGCTCGGGATGGGGGACGTCAAGGCCGTGCTGGACATGGCGAGGCGGCTGGAGAGCGAGGGGAGCGAGGCCAGGCTCAAGAGGATAGCCGGGGGGAGGATGAACATGGAGGACTTTTACAGCAACCTCGAGGACGTCGGCAAGGCCGGCTCGTTCCGCAGCATCCTGGAGAACGTGCCGGGGATGTCCGGGGCGGTCTCCGAGGGCCAGCTCGACCAGCTGGAGGGCAGGATGGGCAAGTGGCGCTCCATCCTGCAGAGCATGAACGCGGGGGAAAAGGCCGACCCGGACCTGTTCAACGCCTCGCGCATACGCAGGGTGGCGCGCGGCTCGGGCCGGTCCGAGCACGAGGTCAAGGCCATGCTCGCCGCGTACCGCACCACCAAGGGCGTGATGAAGTCGTCCAGGGGCCGCCAGCTGCAGGGCACGCTGCGGCGCATGGGGCTGGGCTGAGGGCCCGCCCGCCGGCGGGCGCCCGGCCGCCCCCCTCGCGCCGCGGCCGCGCCGGATGCGCGGGCCCGTGCCAAAACCGAAGCCGCGCCAGGCGGCGGCGGACGCGGGCCTACGCCCGGCCGGGGCGGCCGCGCCTGTACAGCATGGGCTCCTCGTCCGGCCCGTCGTCGAACTCGCGTATTATCCGCGGGTAGAACGCGGCCGGGGCGGCCGCCCGCGCGCCGGTCAACGGCCCCGCCGCCCGCGCGCCGGTCAACGGCCCCGCCGCCCGCGCGCCGGTCAACGGCCCCGCCGCCCGCGCGCCGGTCAACGGCCCCGCCGCCCGCGCGCCGGTCAACGGCCCCGCCGCCCGCGCGGCGGTCAACGGCCCCGCCGCCCGCGCGGCGGTCAACGGCCCCGCCGCCCGCGCGGCGGTCAACGGCCCCGCCGCCCGCGCGGCGGTCAACGGCCCCGCCGCCCGCGCGGCGGTCAACGGCCCCGCCGCCCGCGCGGCGGTCAACGGCCCCGCCGCCCGCGCGGCGGTCAACGGCCCCGCCGCCCGCGCGGCGGTCAACGGCCCCGCCGCCCGCGCGGCGGTCAACGGCCCCGCCGCCCGCGCGGCCGGCGCGCCGTGACGCCGACCATGCCGCACACGTCCAGCAGCTTGCGGTCGGACGTGATCAGGATGCAGCTGAGGTCGATGCACGCGGCCACTATCATGTCGTCGCCCGCGTGGCAGTGGAGCAGCCTGCACGACAGGCGCCGCGCCTCCGTCCTGTGCCCCGGCGTGGAGCACACCGTCTCGACGCGCCTGCCCAGCCTGGCGCCCACCAGCCGCGCCGTCTCCCCGGGCTCCACCCCCCTCACGCGGCGGACCTCGCGCAGCACGGTCTCGCACAGCACCAGGACGACGCGCTCGCCCTTCAGCGCCGATGCCACCGCCGCGTGCCGGCCGTTCAGCACGTCTATCACCACGCAGGAATCCAGCGCGACCTTGACCGCGGTTCTGCCGTCCATGCCTGAGGGCGCGGGATCGAAATTATTATATACCATCAATATACTATTGATACTAGGAATAGTACCATGGCACAACTCGAGAGCGAGCGCGTACACATAGCCCCCGTCGGGTTCGAGATCGACAGGATCGTGATCCCGGCCAGGCGGCTGAAGGCGGACAGGGTCTGGCTCCTCGTGCACGACAACCGGGCCGAGGACAAGGCGCTGCGGTTCGCCGAGGAGATCAAGAAGCGCCTGAAAAAGTCCAAGATACAGGCGAGGGAGGCCTACGCCGACCGGCTCAGCCTGTTCGGCATAATCAGGGCGGCCCGCAAGATAATAGCCGACGAGCCGGCGGACAACATAGTGTACGTCAACGCGGCCTCCGGATCGAAGATCCAGGCCATAGGGTGCATGATGGCGTGCATGACCATGCAGGCCGGGGGCCGGGAGATCAAGCCGTTCTACGCCGAGGCCGAGGAGTACGCGGGGTTCGAGGGGAGGCAGCAGTCGAGCGGCGTGAAGGGGGTGAACCCGCTCCCGACCTTCGAGATCCGCACCCCCAAGGAGGCCCTGGTCAGGACGCTGCACGTCATAAAGGAGGGCGGGGGGAGGATGACCAAGAAGAGGCTCGCCGAGGTGGCCGAGGAGAGGGGGATCATACAGGTCAACGCGCAAGAAAAGAACCACGCGGTGGTGCGCTACACCACGCTGGACAAGAACATCATACAGCCGCTCCTGCAGTGGAGGCTCGTGGACGTCGAGAAGGTGGGCAGGAACCGGCACGTCACGATAAACCAGGAGGGGAGGAACCTGGCCGAGTTCCTGCCGTACTAGGCTCGAATATTGCAGATCGATGCCGCAATTCCGCGAGGGGAGGAACCCGGCCGAGTTCCTGCCGCGCTAGGCCGGCGGCGGGGCGGGAGGGGCGCGGGCCCGCGTCCGCCGCGATCCGGGCGCGCGATCGGGGGGCGGCCGCCGCCGCCGGGCGCGGCTTCGATGCGGGCGCGGCCCCGCGCGGCCGGCCGGCCGCCCCCATGGTAGTAATAACGGCGCGGCCCCCGCGGGCCGTGGACCGGAGGGGGGCGTTCGAGCTTGCCGCCTCCCGGGCGCGGGGCGTGCTGGCCGCGGGCCCCCTGTGCGACCACTGCCTGGGGCGCCTGTTCGCGAACAGCCTGATGCTCTCGTCGCACCGCCGGCTGGGCGCGAGGCTGCGCGCCGCCGCCGCCCGCCGCCGGCCGCCGGCCGCCCCCTGCCGCGTGTGCCGCGGCCTCATGGACGGCCTGGCGCCGTTCCACTCGCGGGTGCTGGAGGCGGCGGCGGGGTACCGGTTCTCCTCGGTGCTGGTGGGCGTGACGCTCAAGGCCTCGATGCTGGAGCGCGACGACCGCGTCCGATCGCGGCACGGCCTGGCCGGGGCGGGGGGCGTGAAGGCGGGGGTCTCGGCGGCGCTGGCCGCGGCGCTCGCCGCGTCGACGGGATCCGCCGCGGTCGCCTCCTCGCCGGACCTCGCGGCGACCGTCGACTTTAGGGACGGCTCGGTCTCGGTGCGCTCCCGGCCGGTGGTGCTGGCCGGCCGGTACGCCAAGGCATCCCGCGGCCTGCCGCAGAGGCAGGCGCCGTGCGCGGGGTGCGCGGGGAAGGGCTGCGCGGCCTGCTCGTTCCTCGGCGCCGCCGCCGGCCCCGGCAGCGTGGAGGGCCTCGTGGCGGGGTTCCTCCGCGAGAAGTTCTCGGGGGGGCGCGTGAAGGTGACCTGGATCGGGGGGGAGGACAGGGACAGCCTGGTGGGGGGGGACGGGAGGCCGTTCTTCGCCCAGGTGCTGGATCCCAGGAGGAGGGACGCCCCCCTCGGCGGGGGGGCCGCGGATCTGGGCGGGGTGGCGGTGGCGGGGCTGCGCCGCGTGCGGTCGATCCCGCGGCGCCCCGTGCGGTTCCGCTCCGTGGCCGAGGCGCGGGTGGCCGTGCTCGGCGGGGACGGCTCCCGCCTGGGCGGGCCCGTCCCCGAGGGCGATCTGGGAAGGCTGGACGCGCTGTCCGACTGCACGGTGGCCTCGTACGACGGGGCCGGGGCGCGCTCGGAGAGGTCCCTCCGCCTGCTGGGGAGGGCGCCGGGCGGGGCCCCGGGCTCGTTCACCATGGTGGTGGACGCGGAGGGGGGGCTGCCGCTGCGCCGGCTCATAGAGGGCGGCGAGGTGTTCCCGAACGTGCCCGACCTGCTGGGGGCCCCCTGCTCGTGCGAGCGCCTGGACTTCCGCGGCGTCCGCGTGGTCGGGCTGTCCAGGCAGGGCGGCGCGCGGCGGGGCCCCGCGCGCCGCGGCGGATCCCGCGCGCGCCGGGCGGGGATCGCGGCCGGCCGCGCCGACTAAACACAAATAACTAGAGCCGCAGGCGCCGCCGCGTGCCTCCGAGGAAGAAGGGCAAGCACCACAGGCGTGCGGACGACCGCGCCGCGAGGCGCGCCGCGAAGACCTCCAAGCGGGGCAAGCCGCGGGCGCGGTAGCGCCTAGGCCGGCCGCCGGGAAAACAATTTTACGGCAACCGCGGCCCGCCGCCCTGTTGGATCCGCTGTTCAAGGTCCGCGAGGCGTTCGGGAAGGGGCTGCTGCCGGAGGCGGCGCACGCGGCCGTGGCGTCGCGGTTCCCGCTCGTGGTGTCCGGGATAGACAGGATAGAGCGGGCCTCCGGCCTGCAGTATCCGGTGGCCTACGTGGAGCCCTCCGCGGTGGTCTCCGCCCCCGACCCGTCCTCGATGGCGCGCGGGATACTGTTCGCCAGGACGGTGCCGCTGGTGCTCGGCGGCGACGTGCGCGTGGTGGTGCAGGTCTCGGCGCCCCTGGTGGCGTACGGCCTCAAGGGGACGATCCACGCCGTGCTGGCGCACGAGTTCCTGCACTTCCTGGAGCTCGTGCACAGGGCGTCCAGGATGGGGATGCTCTCCGACGAGGTGACGGGGAGCGTGTTCGAGAGCGCGCACGCCGACCGCGGGCGGCTGTTCGAGCCGGGCGCCGTGTTCCGGGACCGCACCCTGGTCTCGCACGTCACGAAGAGGTTCCCCGCGGGGTTCAGGGACGCGCGGCTGGAGCGGAAGACCATCGATCTCTGGATAGGCGGGGGGCTCCCGCGCACCGCCGTGCAACTGGACTCGAACACGGCGAGGCTCCCGGCCGGGGCCATCTCCAGGATGCGGCTGGGGGACGGCCTCGCGGAGCGGCTGGCCGGCATGGCGGAGAAGAGCCTCCGCATGCAGGGGAGGCGCGCCGGGGCGCCCGGCTGACGCGGCCTTCCAGCTACCTAGAGAACTCGGTGAGGCCGCACTTGCCGCAGGTGCGCCTGTTGGCGTGGTCCGACATGTAGACGCCCTTGCCGCACCGCGAGCAGTTCTTCCTCAGCCTGGTCACCGCGCCGTCCTTCACCTTGTAGTACGACGAGATCTTCGGGCTCGATCCCTTCCTGCCGGCCGACCCGCTCACTCCCCGCCGTCCGGCCCCGCGGCCCCGCCGGCCGCCTTTTCCTCGGCGGCCTTCCTGGCCTTTTCAAGCCTCTCGAACACGGCCGGCCGTATGTGCGCCTTTGCCTTGGCCTCGTCGCCGTACACGTAGAACGTCCCCGTGACCGCCGGCCTCCCGACGTGGTTCTTGAGCCCCATGGGTATCACGGTCTTGCCGCCCAGGCCGAACCGCTCGGAGACCATCCCCGCGGCCTCGAGCTTGCCCAGCCTCCCGCCCAGCCCGGCGAACACGCACGTGATCTCCCTCCTCGACAGGAAGGCGTTCTCGACGTCGCTGACCGTCTCGATGGCGGACATGTGGCCCCGCGCCCCGGGTATTCATATAAACCTTGAACGGCGGATCTGCCGGGCGCGGGAGCGCCGCGGCCGATCCGGGTCCGCGTCCGGCGGAGGGGGGCAGGCGGCCCCGCGCCGCCGCTTCCGCCCCTTGGCCGCTTGGGTAACCCGCCGTCCCCCGCCCCGCGATTTGGCCCGTCCGCGGCAGGATGCGCACGGGGCCAGCGCCCCTCCCCCGCGGGCGCGAATCCGGATCAACGGAGGCGCTTTCGCGCCCGCGGCCGGCGGGCGCGTGACCCCGTACCGGCATCCGCACGGGGCCAGCAACCCCCGCTCCTCGGGCGCGAATCCGGATCAACGGAGGCGCTTTCGCGCCCGCGGCCGGCGGGCGCGTGACCCCGTACCGGCATCCGCACGGGGCCAGCAACCCCCGCTCCTCGGGCGCGAATCCGGATCAACGGAGGCGCTTTCGCGCCCGCGGCCGGCGGGCGCGTGACCCCGTACCGGCATCCCAATTCAATCTATATATGCAAGTACGGCCGGTCTACCGCGTGCAGGTAGCAAAGTTCGACATAACTTGCCGGAGGTGGGCGTTGCCGAGGGAGGAGATCCCGCTGCACGTGGAAATCAACAACGACTTGGTGCCGAGGCTGAAGCACGTCGAGATCGACCTGCCCGCCTGCTTTCGGGTAGTGGACACGATAAACGTGAGGAAATGCTCCTCAAGCGGCCGGATCGTCGTCAGCGGGATAAAAAAATCCCGGCATCGCGACTACGACTACTTTGGTATAGTCATAGCCACCCGCGAGCCGTTCGACGAGCTCGCGAGGGAGATCCCGATACCGGTCACGTTCCGGTACCTAGACGGGACGGCCGAGACCGGCTACGCGCGCGCGAGGATATTCCGCCCCCTGCTGGATCTGGAGGTCCCCGGGAGCGTGACTCTCGCCGGGGGAAGCGACGGGATCTGCCTTCCCATCCGGCTGAAATACTCGGGATTCGGGGAAGTCACCCTGCGGGTCGAGTGCCGGATCGGCGGGGCGGTGGTCTCGGCGGGAACCTCCGCGCTTGACGAGGCGTTTCTCAGGCTGATCGGAGAAAGCATGGCCTTCGACGGCGGGCGCCCCGCGGACGAAGTGATCACGAACGGGGACTATGCGGAGCCGATCGCCAAAGCCATGGGGGAATTCCTCTCCGACGCCGGAATCCAAAGGCTGCTTGCCGAGGGCCGCCTGGACGACGAGCACGCGGGCATGCTCCGCAGGATGAGCGAGGAAGAGAAGCGGAATGTCGCGGGAGTGTTCCGCGAGGCGATGAAGTCGCACTTGGCGCGGTTCACTTCGGAAAGCTTCAGCCGCTACCTAAGCCGCAACTGCCGGCTGGAATCGACAACCACGGTACTCGCGCAGATCCGGCCCCCGGCCACCAAGATGGACGTGCGGTTGCGCTACAAGGACGCGCTCGGCAACGAGTACGATCCGGTAGAACGGACGGTGGAACTGATCGACAAGCGCGAATCCCCGGGAGGCGCGGCGGTGGAAATCCCGCTGAAAGTGGTCGGCATCGACGAGAGCGCGGCGTACTGGAACGCCGAGGACATGGTGATTGGATCCTAGCGCCGTTCCCGGCACCGCCACCGCCATCATCGACCTGCACGACCGACTCAGGGAGTTTTTTACGGACTTCGGGCCGGAAGCAGTAGCTATGACCATAAATTTTTCAAAAAGAACGGCCCGGCTTGGGTTCCAGATCACCGTTCCCGCAGGCTGGCGGAAGAGCTCCAGGAAGGTGAGGATCCCGACACCGGAGGGATACGGGCTGATCCGGATGGTCGACGTGGGCCTTCAAGAGCAAAAATACCTGTGGAAACGAGACGGCACCGACCTCGTGCTGGACGCGAAAGATCTCGCTTCGCAGCGCTATCTGGTTGAGGTGGAGGGGCGCATCAGCAAAAACTCCCTCGATTCCATAGTCTACATAAACCCCCTGACCGCTAAATGCGGCGACGAAAAGTGCGACAGGTACATGCTGGAGGCCCGCATTAAAGACACCGAGATGCTTGAAAACACCTACAGGAATCTCAACGTAGACGAGGTGAACTTCGGGGTGAGCGTAGACGTGTACAAGGTGTTCGCCCTCGCGGTTCCGCCGGATGCGAAGGCGGCGGGCCAAAGCAAACCGCCCGCGGCATCTTCCGGCCGGTTTGGCGGGGACGGGCGGTTCGGGGCGGATGCGGGGCGCAAACAGGACAACGCCGCTCCCCCGCACGATCGCGGGAATTTCCGCGAGATCGTCCACAAAGTGACGGGCGAGGACGTGGTGCGGGACTACGTGCACGCGACGTGGCCCTACGACGTGGGCGCCATAAGCCGCCCCACAAAGTACGCTGACAACTTGCCGCAAGACATAGCGGTGCAGGCGCTCACGCGACTGACCCTGAGATCGCCGGCCGCACACGGCTACCTCGTTTTCGATCGGGAAAGATACGCGGAAAGACTGCGTTCAGAATTCAAAAACCTATAGATCCGCGGGATTCCCACGGCGCCCGGTTGCGAGCGGCCGCCGGCGCCGCCGCGACTTTGCCGCCCCGGCGGGATGTTCGGCAAGGACAACACGGGGTTCGTGCACAACCCCCCTTCCCGCCGCGACTCTGCCGCCCCGGCGGGCCCGCGCGTTGCGCAACCTTATCTTGGCCCAAGTCTAGTCTATATCATAATCACGCCTGAAACCCGATCCAGCCCAAGACAATGATCGCGAACGGGTGGCTTTTGACAATGCCGGCCAAGAACCCGTCCGGCCATACCATGGCGCGGCTGAATCCGAGTACGTGGCGCGCGGCAGGATGCTCGTCCTGCGGGGGGATCCGAACGGGGGCGAGGAGCTCGAGGGGATGGGCCGGAAGAATGTCGGGGCCCCGTGCAGGACCCCGAGCTCGTGTTCCTGGCCCCGGCGGCCACAAGGTGCCTGACCGGCGCACCGCACCGGGCCTTGGAGGGCCTGGCCCGGCAGGCGCTGGGCGACGACGGCACGCCGAGGCGCGCCCTGACGTGCGGGAGGACGGGGCAACCGGGAAAGAGCGCGGGCCCGGCCGGCGGAAAGCGGGGCGCGCCCCGGACTCCGATCCCACCGGGCAGCCCGCGCGCGGCGCGGATGCGCGCGGCGCGGATCCCGGCGGGGCGGGGCATCGCCGGGGCGGGGCATCGCCGGGCCGGGGGCGGGCCGGAGGGCTCAGCGGCGGGATCGGGGGGCGGATCAGGCGGTTCGGCGGGATCGGCTGGCCCGTCCGGCCGCACACCCGCGGCGCGCCCCGCGACTCCCCGGGCCGGGGCACGCCGGATGCGCCGGCCGCGGCGCCCGCGCGCGGGATGCCCGAAAAGGGGCAGGCGGCAAAAAGGCGAGTGCGCGGGGGCGGCACATCGCGCTGGCCAGGATGCGGGATGATCACGGGATCCGGCGGGGAACCGCGCGGATGCCGTCGTACACGTGCCAGCGTGAAAGAAATCAACTCCCACTTTTGGCATCGGTACAGGGAAGCATGTGGATGCCGTCGTACATGTACCAGCAGCCTTCGAACGGGCCGAACTCCTCGCGCCCCATCTCATCGTTGGACAGCGTTTCGCCCGACTCCTTGTCGGTGATCCTGCAGTCCGTCGGGGACTGCAGAAAATGCTCGTCGCAGCTTATCCGAAAGCCGGCGTCGTCCAGGAACTGCGGCGTCATCAAGGAACCGTAGTGCGTGGCCTGGACGAACGCGACGGCCGCAAGAAGCATCGAAACCGCGAGCCCGGCAACGACGAGGCGTCTAGGCTTCAAAATGAAAAATCTCAATTGGGGACCATATTCCCCGCGCTGTCATACGTAACATACCCCTCGGAGTTTTGAAAGGCGCGATCTACTTCAACTAATGTATATGGTGTTTTTGCAGCTTCTGCCGTGTGAGATCCTACAACACCAAATGACATAACTGCCGCAATCAAAAAAGCAAACAGCAACGTGCTTGGCACCCCTTTGGCGTCCAATGCTTATATTCTTCTGTGCAGCATTTAAGTCTTGTATAACTTAGTTCACCGTGTACACTCCCGAAATCATTTCGCATGCCGATCCACGACAGGAACAGGGGGTTCGCGGGGGAGGGGCCGGCGGGGTGATCCCGAAATCATTTCGCATCCTGGCCGGCGGGCTGGCCCGCCGCGCGGCCGGGGCGGAAATGAAGGTGTGTGTGGAGGTCCCGAGCGCTCCCCATGGCGAAAACGTTACGTAGTGACACGGCGAAGGAGGTACGCAGTGATGGCGAAACCGGATCCCGACAAGGCGAAGTGGATGGTGGACGAGGTGGAGAAGGGGGGCCGGAGCGCCGGGATCGCGGCCCGGATGGGGGGGGGGACAACGCAGCCCGGGCGGCCGAACCCGGGGCGGCGCCCCGCGGCAGGCCGGCAGGCACGGCATCGGGGGGTTCGGACGGGAAGATCGGGTGGCGGGGAGCGGCGGGAGCGGGGCCCGGGCGCCGTCGAGGATGGCTGTGGGGTAAGGGGCATTCCGTGCGGGGCCGCGTGCCTGCCGGCCGCGGGCGCGAAAACGGACTCGATCCGGATTCGCGCCTGCGGATCGGGGATTGCCGGCCCCGCGCGCCGCCGGCCGAACAAGAAATTTAAGGAAACGGCGGCCCGCCGCCCGCGTGGAGCGCTACATGGTGCACCTGGCGAACGACGGGCGGTACGGCCCGCCCGACTCGCGCAGCATAGTGCACCGCGCGCGGTTCCTGTGCTCCGCCGCCGGCGCGTCCGTCCGGGTGGCCCGCGTGGCCACGACGTTCGTGGAGCTGGACGTGTCCGTGGAGCCGGAGATGTTCGACGACGTGGCGGCGAGGCTGGCCCCGATAGGCCCGCTGGACAACGTCCGCCACGTGGCCGAGGAGGATCCCGTCCCCAAGGAGGAGGGCATGCGGGAGGGCGTGGCCTACTTCAACAGCGAGCGGTTCTGGGAGGCGCACGAGGCGTGGGAGGGGGCCTGGAAGCAGTGCTCCGGGGAGGAAAAGCTGCTGGTGCAGGGGATAATACTGGTCGCTGTCGCGTTCGCCCACATGCAGAAGAACGACAACGGCGTGGGGATCAACATGTTCGGCAGGGCCCTGGAGAAGATCGGCGGCTACCGCGGGTCGTACCACGCCATAGACGTGGACCGCGTGAGGTCGCTGATCTCCGGCATGAGGGCCTCGGGAAGGGCCTCGCTGTTCAGGATCTGAGGGCGCGCGGTTCCGCGGGGAGCTGTGGCGCGAGCTGCCGATCGGGAAGGGCCCCGCCGTTCAGGATCTGGGGGCGCCCCCGCCCCCGCCCCCGCCGCGCACGCGGTCAAGCGCGGCGCGCACCACCTGCGCGCCCTCCAGGGTTCCCATCCCGCCCTTCGCGGCCTCCTCCTCGGTGAACCGTATAGTCCCGTCGGGGGCCGCGCCCCCGCCGGACACGAGGAGGGGGACGGGGTCGTCGCTGTGGCCCTTGCTTATGCACGGGGTGGAGTGGTCGGCGGACACGACGACCGCCGTGCGGGACAGGTCTATGAGGCCGAGCAGCGTCCCGAAGAACCGCCCGTCGATCTCCTCGATGCTCGCCGTCTTCCCGCGGGCGTCCCCGTCGTGCCCGAACTCGTCGGGCCCCTTGATGTGTACGTACACGGCGTCCTGCGTCTCCAGGGCGCGCGCCGCCGCGCGCGCCTTTTCCTCGTAGTCGCCGAGGCCGCCGGCCTCGAACGCCCGCATCTCCAGCACCCTGGATATCCCGAGCTCCACCGGCATGTCCACTATGCAGGAGAACCGCATGGAGTACTCGTCGTTTATGGGCCTCACGCTGGGGCGCCTGCTGCCGGCGTCCCGCAGCAGCACGCAGCTGAGCTGCTTCTTGCCTTCCGCCTTCCTGTGTACGTTGATCTGGCTGGCCGCCAGTATGCCGAGCGACTGGGACGTGAACTCGTTGACCAGGCGGGCCGACAGCTTCGCCTCCTCGGAGCCGTCCATCGGGAGGCACCTCTCGATCCTCATGTAGTCGCCCACGGCCTTGGCTATCCCCATGCCGTCCACCCTGGCGTACGCGGGATCCGTGTTGGTGACGTTCGGGGAGAGGCTGCCCCCCGCCCTTATCCTCACCGTGACCCTGTGCCCCACCGTGTGGGCCACCACCACGGAAGCGCCGGGATGCGAGAGGTTCACGCCGGCCTCCAGCTCGGCGGCCGCGGCCACGGCATCCCCCTTTTCTATCGTCCTGCCGGCCCTCCTGTCGGTTATGATGCCGTCCCCGTCCAGCGTCGCAAAGTTGCCCCTCAGGGCCAGGTCGCCGTCCCTGAAGTCGATCCCCTCCCCTATGGCCTCTATCACGCCGCGGCCGGCATAGTCGGCGTGCCGGAACCTGTACCCGAGCATGTTGAACACCGCGATGTCGGACTCGGGGGCTATCCCCCTCCCCACGGAGACGACGCTGCCCATGGCGCCGCCCGCGGCGAGCCGGTCCAGGTTGGGGGTGCTCGCCGCCTGGAGGGGGGTGGCGCCGCCCAGGTCCGGGTGCGGGAGGTCGCCCACCCCGTCCAGCAGGACGTACACCATGCGGACCGAGTTCTCCGGCGTTACAATCAGCCCCGCCCGGCGCCGCGGCGGGCGCTCTTTAAACCTTCCAGCGCCGATCCGCGCGCCGGCCCCCGCGGCTACGGCGCAACGGCCTCCCGCGCCCGGGACGGGGCCGCCGGCCCCGCGCCGGCGGCGCTCGTGAAAAAGTTTTAACGCGCCGCTGCGGCCGGGCCGCGATGGCCGGCATACGGAAGGACTACGTGGGCGGCAGGTTCAGCATAGTGGCCAAGCCGGGCCCGCGCGTGACCGATCCGAAGAACTCCCCGTTCGCGCCCGGGCGCGAGTCGAAGACCAACCCGTCGGTGCTGTCCCTGGTGTCCAGGGACGGGATGCTGCAGAGGCTGGAGGACGCGGACGGCCAGGTGGTGAAGAACTGGCTGGTGCGCGTCTTCGAGAGCTCGACGCCGGCCGTGACCCTCGATCCGGGGACCCTGTACGGGGACATGCCGCACTACAGCGAGCCCGCGTACGGGTACCACTACGTGGTGGTCGCATCCCCCAACCCCGCCTCCACGCTGACCACGCTGACCCTCGAGGAGTGGTCCAACGCCATGGTCGTGGTGCAGGACCGCCTGAGGTGGCTCTACACGAAGAGGGGGGTCACGTACGTGGCCGTGTACGCCAACCAGGGGGAGGAGGCCGGCTCGCGCAACCCGCACTCCCACCTCAACATCATGACGCTCTCCACCATACCGCCGGTGGTGGACGCCGAGATCGTCTCGCACCACCGCACGCTGGACAGGCTCGGGGTCTGCCCCATATGCAGCATGGTGGAGGCCGAGGCGGGCGGCCCCCGGGAGATACTCAAGACCGAGGGGTTCGTGGCGTTCACCCCGTGGGCCCCGTCCCACCAGCACGAGTTCTGGATATGTCCCATGCGGCACGCCACGAGCTTCGCGATGGCCACGCAGAAGGACATAAACGATCTCGCGCTCATGCTGCGCTCGACGCTGGGGGGCCTGTCCAAGTCGTGCGGCAGCCCCGCGTACAGCCTGGCGTTCCACCTCTCGCCGGAAAAGAGGAACACCAAGCAGCTCCACTGGCACATAGAGGTGTACCCGGTGACCCAGGCGCAGTCCGCCCTGGAGCGCGGCTACGGCGTGTTCGTCAGCGGCACCTCGCCCGAGGACGCGGCGGCAGTCCTGGGCGCGGCGGCGCGGCGCGAGATGGCCCGGCTGGTCGGGATAGAGTAGGCCGGCGGCGGCGCGGGACCCGGGGGCGGCCCGCCGCCGCTTGGCGCGGGCCCGCGCCGCGGCGCCCGGACATGGTTTATTTATCGGCGGCCGGCGCCGGCCCGCATGGCGGTCGAAAAATACATCGCCGCCGCGGGGCTGGGGCTGTTCTGCATGTTCGCCGGCGAGATAGTCACGCTGTACAACTTCATGCAGGACGACCCGGTGGGGACCTCCGCGTTCGTGCTGGAGCCGGACCCTAAGATACTCCAGTTCATATCGATCGGCGCGGCGCCCGCCATGGTGATGTCCGGCGTCTCGTACATAATGTCGAGGCGCTACGGCTCGCGGCCCGTGGCCGCCATGATAATGGCGGGGGGGGCCGCCATGCTGGCGGGCATGGCCGCCGCCCATTCCATGGCGGGCGGGATAAACGAGGCGTACGAGAGCGACATGGTCCCCGTGGTGGCGCCGCTGTTCATGGCCGCCTCGCTGCCGGTGATGGCGATCGGGGCGCTGCTCCTGCGCACCAGGAAGCGCCGGCAAAAGAAAGAGTACGTCTAGCCGCGGTCCCGCCCGCCGCGGGAAAGGGATCGCGCCTAGCCGCTGCCGCCGGCCCCGTGGTCGAACCTCATCCCGTTGGAGCGCCGCCTGAACCCCATTCCCTCGTAGAACGGCACCACCCCGTCCTCGCAGTCCAGTATGGTCTTGTAGCAGCCGGCCTCGGCGGCGCGCTCCAGGCACGCCCTGACCAGCATTTTTCCCACGCCCTTCCCCTGCGCGTCCTCCCGCACCGCGACGTCCTCGATGTGGCCGGCCGCCCCGCCGCCGTGTATCACTTTTGGCTCGACGATGATGGTGGCCGCCCCGACCACCTCCCCCCCCGCCTCGGCCACGAATACGGTGTGGAGGGGGTTGGATCCTATGCGGCGCAGGGCGGCCCTGCCCTCTTTTTCGCCGGTGCTTCCCGCCGAGGCGCTGAGGCTGCGCAGCGACCTGAGCAGCCCGCCGGCGACGTCGCCCTCGGCGGCCCTCCGTATTACGATCCCGCTCATATGCTGCCCAGCTTTTCGAGGAACCGCTGGTACGCCTTCTTGTACGAGGCCTTGTCGCCGATGTCCGTGAACCCCTTCTTCGTGGTGAAGCTGCCCACGGGCCTGCCCGCCGCCATGGCCCCGCGCACCAGGCCGTCCATCCCGTACGGCTTTCCGGCCGGTATGTAGTCCATGACGCCCGGCTCCATGATGTAGCAGCCCATGTTTATGCGGGCCTTGATCTCGGGCTTTTCGTCCCATTTCGTGACCGTCCCGCCCGCGTCCGTCTCGATCACCCCGTACTGGAGGCTCGTCCTGTACTCGTACAGGCCCATCGTGATGAACGAGCCCCTCTTCCGGTGGAGCCTCGCCATGCCCCTCAGCCCAAAATCGAATACCGAGTCGCCGTACATGCAGGCGAACGGCCCGCCCCCGCCGTCGAGCAGGCCGGCGGCCGTCCTGAGCTGGCCGGCCGTCGCGAGCGGCCTGTCCGAGACGGCGTACTCGATCTCCACGCCGAACCTCCCGCCGTTCTCAAAGTAGTCCTGTATGGTCTTCCTCAGGTAGCTCACGCACATGACTATGTGGCGGACGCCGTTCCTCTTGTTCCAGTCCACGAGGTGCTCCAGGAGCGGCTTTTCGCCGAGGGGGAGCATGGGCTTGGGGAGGAACATGGTGTACGGCTGCAGCCTCGTCCCGAGGCCGCCGGCCAGTATCACGGATCTCACGGGCGCGGCCCCGCGCGTTCTCTATTTATTCTGAGGCGGGGCGCGGCCGCCCGCGGCGGCGGCCCCGGATTGTGTAGTCCCAAAAGCAGTGACCCCCTTCTGCACGCGCGCGCGTGCGCCCAAGCCGGACGACGGAGGCGTGCTGAACGGGTGATCCGCGGAGTGGGAATGAAGGCGGGGGGTCGGCCTTTGCCCCGATCCAAAGCAATAAGTCGGGGCACGGCAGGCCGGAGCCATGAAGCTGAACGAGGGCCGCGTCAGGTGGGTAGTCCGCCAGAAGCGCGAGGGCGAGATGACGGACGCGCGGATGGCGGAGGCCATGAAGGTCTCGGCGTCCTGGGTCAAGAGGCTGTGGGGGAGGTACGGGGGCTGCGAGCCCAAGGACATCGCGTACCCCGCCCGCATGGGCAGGCCGGCAGCATCCCCGGACGCAGGGAGCACTCTGCCGTGCTCCGGCAGGCACAGGAACGAGTGCGGGGCACGCGGGCTGGAGGAGGACAACAAGGAGGATACCGGCCTACATATACCGCGCAACACCATACACAAGGTGCTGATGGGCGAGGACATGGCGGAGGCGCAACCCAAGAAGAGCGGGCAGCGCGAGCGGGTCAGGTTCGAGAGGACGCATTCCAACTACGCGTGGCACACCGACTGCAAGATGCTGTATGGCGGGAGATGGTTCATCGAGTGCATGGACGATGCCTCGTGCCTCATAACCGGCTTCGGCGTGTTCGAGGAGGCCGCTGGGAAGCACGCGCTGGATGTCCTCGGGAAGGCGATGGAGGAGCACGGCAGGCCCGCATCCGTCATGACCGACCACGGGTCCCAGTCCTGCGCCAACGAGTCGGAGTCCGGGAGGAGGGGCGAGACGGAGTTCGAGAAGGAGCTGGCCAGGCCTGGCATGCGGCACGCGCTGGCACGCATCAACCACCCCCAGACCATCGGCAAGCTGGAGAGGTTCCACGGGGAGCTGCAGCGCAGGCTGCCAGGTTCATCGGCGCGTCGCGCCACAAGACCGTCCGCGGCCCGCGTACGGGCCGCGCGGGGGACATATACAACTCGTCTGGACAGACGGATCCGGCGGCCAGGCTGATCAAGTGGTACAACTACGACAGGAGGCACATGTCCCTCAAAAGAGGAGAGAGACGCCTGCCTTGGCATTCCGGCGGAAGTTGCCGCCGCCCGGGGCCAAGATCGTGACGGACAAGCAGACGGGGGAACAGTATCGTGTCAGGTGAAGGGAGGGTCGCCACTTTTGGGATCCCGCACAATTGGTGGGAAGGCGAAAACATCAAATATGTAGCAAATCACGAGCTTGGACATTTTGCGGGTCTTGGTCATGCGCCTGATTCTGATTCTGATTCAGATTCACACACAATTGTGAAATCTGACTGTACTCCCGGATGTGCCACAATAAAAACCACCGACAAGGAACAAACCAATGGGGTGTATTAGGTTGAAAAGGACGATATTTTCAATTGGCATAACTGCCATAATCATCGCCCTAGCCAGCATCGTGTTATTTGATCAGTTCGTGTATGAAGATGGCTATGTGCCGCATTCTGGAGAATTTTCCTACACCCCATCAAATATAACAAAAATTAGTGAAAATTTCATAGTTGTTCCAAGCTCAGCATCATGGAAAACCACAGATATTTCTAGGATCAAGCACACAGTCGTAGCAACATTTAGAGGAACAGTGATGGATGTTGGCAAGCCAGTGGACTGGCATGACAATGTTGGGATAACACACGGGGCAATTCCAATCACCATCGAGATTGTGACAAACACAAAGAACGTCGAAGGCGAAAGCTACAAACGCGGTGACTCGTTTACTTTCTACCTGGATTCAGAAAAAATAGACGACAAATACTACATCAGTTCACATGAGCCGGAGTTCGAAATCGGAGAGGATATTGTCGTGCACGTGGGGAAATCTCATCTGGGGCCCATGGGAGAAGGCGGCGACAACTATTTTGTAGAGTTGGGAGATTTTGGCAAGTATAAAATAACAGATCAAAAAGCATACAACGAGAAACACCGTGAAGGCAAATCGATTGAAGATGCCTTGAAGGAGTCTGGATTTGGTATGTGATGCTGATCACGCGTTGTTCTTTTGTGCACGCCTGACCCGCCGCGCTTCACCCCTGGGCCTGTTTTGGTGGGCTTGCCCATCACCAAATTTTGGTTTAAATGCAGGATCTTTTGACTGTGATCTTTTGGACTGTATGCTGTGCGTATACACATAACGGGGTGCGGTGGCACTGACGCCCGACACCATCCTTGTGACCCGCAAGAGAATCGCGATGCGCAACCCCACAAAGCTCGGCCTCGGCGAAAACGTCGAGGACTGTTCCTACGATCAGATCACGAGCGTCAAGCTTGAAAAGGGGCCGCTCTCCGCAAGCATCCAGTTCACCATCCCGGGCATGGCCGAGATGTCAAAGTCCGGCAAGTGGTCGGGCCTGGCGTGGGGAAGGCGCGACGAGGTGGTCATCGGCGCGATTCCAAAAGGCGAGGCGGCGCCGACGCTCGCCCGGTGGACGGGACTCGCCGCGGTGCAGCTAGCGGCGGAGCGGAACAACATGGCCGACGTCATAGACGGCGCGGCCGGGGTGGCCGCGCCGGGCATCGCGGCGGCTACTGCGTACGCCGCGTACGAGGCCGCGCGCATGCTGGGAAGGGCGCTGGTGCTAGCGGGAGGCGATCCTAGAGGCCGGCTCTTACGTGCACGAGGCGGCGGACGCGGACGGCGGCCCGACGGGCAGGATAGTCCTGAACGCCGCCGGCGATCTGCGGTTGCTTATCACTTACGGCGCCTGGTCCGTGCCTTCCATCGTCTTGACGGGCTGGCAGCAGGCACCAAGCGGGCAGGTCAACGCGAGCTTGGTCAACTGGACGGCCGCGCCGGAATGGCTTAGCGTCCCCGGCGCGCTGCTCGGGGGATTAGACACCTACGGCATCGCGCTCGAAATGAACTCGCTCTACATTCCCAGCGTCGCGCCGTGGCCAGCTTCGTCCCGCTGGCGCCGGGGACGGCCATACCGTCGGGGGTTCCGGCCGCCGGCAGCATGGACGTCGACTTTCTGATAAACCTCTCCGCGGTCGGGTTGCTGGAGGCGGACAGCATAACGCAGACGGTGACGTACGGGATAAACTGCTAGGCGCATCGTGCCGCAACCTTCCCCGCCGCCTCGGGCGCGCCGCTACCCCCGCCGGATCAGATCCGCGGCGGGCGGACGGCTTACCGCCGGCCAGCCGCCGCGGCCACGCGGCGGATCTTCTCTAGCACGTCGGGCGGGTCCCTCCCGAACACTACCACCATGGCCTCCTTGCCGTGGGCCCCCGCGTGGCAGACCGCATCGCACGGGGCCGCGAGGCCGGCCAGCGCCTCCCGCACCCCCCACGGGACCGACGCGCCCTCCTCCTCCCGCACGCGGCGCGGCTCGGCCGCCCTGTCGTACCGCGCGACCGACATGCCTGCCCCCTCCATCACCCGCACGACGTCTTCGTCGTACCGCATGTTGGCCCCCGAGCGGATCTGCGGGAACCTCCTGCCGGCCTCCAGGACGGCGGCGGCCACGTGCCGCGAGCCGCCGTACCTCACGCGGCCGGCTACGGCGGCCCCCTCCCTGCGCGGGCCGCACCGCACTATGCGGCCGTCCAGGCCGAGCACGTCTTTCACGGATTTGGCGCCCGGCCGGGCGAACGCGAAGTTGGTCTGGCACTCCGGTATGTGCCTGCCGATGCCGTCCGTGCGGGCGAGCTCCCGCACGGCCTCCAGCAGGGCCAGCCCCCTCCTCCCGCCCTCCGGCGGGCGCGGGGCCCCGCGGCCGGCCACCGGGATCCCGGCGCCCGCGCGCGACGCGCTCCTGATGGCGCGCCTGGCGAACCGCCTCGCGGCGCGGGCCGCCTCGCCGATGCCGCGCCCCTCCCCGAGGTAGGCGGCGAGCGCCGCCGAGTGCGCGCACCCGCTCCCGCGTATCCGGCCGTCCCCCATGGCCGGCCCGCCCAGGCGGTACGATTTTCCTCCCTCGAACACCACGTCCGAGACGGTCCCCGGGCCGGCCACCCCTGTCACCACCACGCAGCGCGCCCCCATGCCCGCGAGCGCCCGCGCCCCTTCCCACATGCCGGGCCTTCCGGATACGGCGAGCAGCTCCTGCTCGTTCGGCGTTATCACGGTGGCGGCAGGCACTACGCTTCTCCTGAACTCGGGCAGGGCGCTGCGCCGCAGCAGGACGCCCCCCGTCGTGGAGCGCACGACGGGATCCACGACGACGGGCCCGCCGTATTCCGCGATGCGCCGGCCGACTATGCGCGCGGCCGCCGCCGTGAGGAGCATCCCCACCTTTACGGCCGCCACGTCGAAGTCGGCCAGCAGCGAGTCCAGCTGCGCCCCCAGCATTTTCGGGGACACGGGCTCGGCCCCGGCAAACCCCGACGTGTCCTGGCTCGTCACTGCCGTCACGGCGGTCAGGCCGCGGCAGCCCAGCGAGGCGAGCGTCATCACGTCGCCCTGCGCGCCGGACCCCCCCGACGGGTCGGATCCGGCTACGGAGAGCACGTTCAACGCGCGCCGATGCGCCGCGGGCAATAATTACCGTTGTGGCCCGCCCGGAGCTCACACGTAGTCGGCGCCCGCGCGGTCCCGCAACGCGTCGGGCACGCGGACGCGCCCGTCGTCCTCCTGGAAGTTCTCCATTATGGCGACCATGGCCCTGGTGGTGGCCACCACGGTGCTGTTGAGCGTGTGCGCGTACGAGGTGGCCGCGTCGGTGCTGTCCCTGAACCTGACCATCAGCCTCCTCGACTGGAAGTCCAGGCAGTTGGAGCAGGACACCACCTCCCTGTACGCGCCCTGCCCGGGCATCCACGCCTCGATGTCGTACGTCTTGGCGGCCACGCTGCCGGTGTCCCCGCTGGAGAGGAGCGCCACCCTGTACGGTATGCCCAAGCTCCTGTAGAACTCCTCGGCTATCCCCAGCATCCTCTCGTGCTCGGCCCACGACTCCTCCGGCCTGGAGAACACGAACTGCTCCACCTTGTCGAACTGGTGCACCCTGAATATCCCCTTCTGGTCGCCGTGCGCCCCGGCCTCCTTCCGGAAGCAGGGGCTGACGCCGGCGTACCGGGCCGGCAGCTTCTTCCCGTCCATTATGGAGTCGGCGCGCATGGCGGCCACCGCGTGCTCGGAGGTGCCTATCAGGTACAGGTCCTCCCCCTCCACCCCGTATATGGCGCCCTCGAGGTCTTCGGCTATGACGGCCCCCTCCATCGACCTGCGGTTTATCAGGTACGGCGGCTGCACCGGCTCGTAGCCCCTTCCCTCCAGCAGGTCCAGCGCGTGCGAGACGAGGGCCTGGCTCAGCCGCACGAGCCCCCCCTTCAGGTAGTAGAACCTGGCGCCGGCCGCCCTGGCCGCCCCCTCCAGATCGACGAGGCCCCTGCCCACCGCTATGCTGACGTGGTCCCTGGCCCCCTCCGCGGGGCGGGGCTCGCCCCAGCTCCTCACTATGACGTTGGAGGCGCCGTCGGGGCCGTCCGGGACGGACTCGTGCAGCATGTTGGGTATGGTCCTGGCCAGCGCCATGCACTCGGCCTCGGCGGCGCTCCTCCGCTTTTCGGCCTCCTCCAGGCGGCCGGCCATCCCCCTCATCTCCCCCAGCAGCCGCTCGGCCTCCCCGCCCCGCCCCTTGTGCCGCGCTATTGTCTTCCCGGCCTCGTTCCTCCTCCTCCTCGCCCCGTCCACGGCGCTGGAGCGGTCCCTCATGAGGCGGTCCGCCCGCACGAGGGCGTCCAGGTCGAACCCGGAGCGGCGGGCCTCCAGCATGCGGCGGACCCTGCCCGGCTCCTCCCTGTACAGTCTGGGGTCCAGCATCATTCGGTCACCCCGAGGGCCACCTGGGCGTGCCCCAGCGCGTCGTCTATGGTGGACGCCAAGGCGCCGGCGACCCCCGCATCCCCCTCGCCGCGGAACAGCAGGACGAGGCATCCCTTCTCCGCCAGCATCTCCATGGACACCCCGTCGGGGAACCCGGAATTGTCGGGGCCGAGCGCCTCCATGACGGCGCGCGCCCGCGCCTCCCCGGCGTCATTGAGCGCCACCCGCACCGTGCACCTTAGCGACATGCCCTCCGACCATCCCGAGGAACCGGCCCAATTTGTCTCTAGTTATCCTGGCGCCGGCCGCCCTGGCGTGCCCCCCGCCGACCCCGCCGCACTCGGCGGCCGCCTCGCCCATTATCCTGCCCAGGTTGGCCCCCGTGCTGCAGGAGGCGGACATCCTGGACGAGATCTTCACCGAGCCGCCGGGCGCCCCCTTTTCCCCCGCCGCCTTCCCGGGATCCCCCCCGGAGCCGGTCCACAGGACCACTATCTTCCCGGCCCTGCCCGGCGCGCCGGCCACCAGCGAGGCCAGCGTGCCGGACATCGTCTCCGGGACGACCCCCTCCCCGTTGACCACCACGAGGCCCTCCCCGGCCTCCTCGTCGACCCTCTTCCAGCCCTGGCCGGTGAGCGCGTCCATCTGGGTCCTGATGCTCTTCCTGTACTCCTTCAGGGCCTCCTCGGCCCCGCGCAGCGCCCGCCCGCGGTCGCCCATGCACACGGCCATGCCCGTCCCCGTGCGGCCCGTCCGGCCGCAGGCGTTGAGCAGCGTGGAGTACTCCCTGGCGTCCCTCAGGAAGGTGAGCGCGTCCTCCTCGGGGAACGTGTACGCGCTGCCCACCAGCCCGTCCACCGAGTCGCCGGCGGCGCGCCCCGCCAGGGCCTCCACGACCGACCTCTTCTCCTCCTCGGTGAGGTCGGCCGGGACGCGCCACCTCCCGCCGGACTTCAGGGGGATGCCCGCGGACGAGAGCAGGGCCGCGCAGGCGTCCCTCCTCCACGTTATCCCCTCTATGAACGGGCTCGACGTGTACGCCAGGGCGTCGGGCAGCGGCCTGGTCTCCCTGCCCACCAGCAGCAGGTCCGTGGACACGTCCAGCAGCCCTGCCTCCTCCGCCTCGGCGGCTATGTCGCCGTTGGCGCCGGACAGGGACCTGCGCTCCCCCGAGTCCTGCCTGTCGCCCAGCGCGGCCACCACGGCCGCGGGGGCCAGGTCGGCGTTGCCCCCGTCCATGGCCTTGGCCGCCATGTACGCCATGCCGCCCGCGCACACGCCGGTCCCGCCGTCCATCCCGAAGGCCCACGCGTTGGCCACCCTCGCGTCGTCCATTTCCTCGTCGGGTATCTGGTGGTGGTCCAGTACGAACCAGTCCTCCCCGAGGGCCTTATCCATCATGGAGGCCGCCCCGCTTCCCAGGTCGGCCACTATGTGGAACTCCCTGGTCCCGGCCCGCAGGGCCTCGACCGCGGAACTGCCGAACTCCCTGACCGCCGACGCCGTGAACGGCGCGCCGGCCCTGGCCAGCGCCTTCGCCAGTATGCCGCCGGCTGCCAGGCCGTCGCAGTCTATGTGGGTGGTCACGGAGACCTGCCTGCCCGCCCTGGCGCAGTCGGCCACGGAGTCGGCCAGCCGCGACAGGGCCTCCGCGAGACTCCTGGCCACGGCCCCGCCACCTATTCCAGCTGGGCCACCGTCGACTTGTACTTCCAGCCCGCGGGTATCCTGCCCGTCCTCTTGTAGTATACGGCCAGCCTGTGCACCTTGGCCTCTATGAGCTCCAGCGACCTGACGTTCCGCCTGTCGCCCCTGTTGGCCTTGAGGTGCCTCTGCAGGCCCACGGCCTTCTTCACCATGTTCTCCAGGTCCTCGGGCATCTCGGGGACGATCCCGGCATCCTCCAGTATGCGCTTCATGGGCTTCCCGGCCACCCGCTTCACCAGGGGGACGGCGTGCTGGTCGCGCAGCTTGACGCCTATCTGGCTGGGGGACATGCCGTCCTTCGCGTACTTTACCACCAGCTCCTCGGCGGCCTTTCCGGCCTCCTCCCCCTCCAGCCAGTCCCATACGGGGGCATCCGCGGGCCGTATGGAATGCGACTTGCCGTGCATGTGGGAGTGGAGCCGGCCCATGGCGCCGGCCGCCGGCCTTCCGAATTAAACCTTGCCCGGATCCGGCCGGGGATAAAGGTTAATTAAGTCGGAGGCCCGTACGTGGGCAGTAAACGGTATGATTAGGTCTGTACTATTGGCAGGGATGCTTGCCGTGATAGGGTTCGCCAGCCTCGGCTTCGTCGGCCTCGCCCACGCGCAGTACATGGGCAGCGTCGGCGACGCGGGGGAGACCGGCCAGAACACGCTTGAGGAGACGCTCAGGCTCGCCCGGGACAGGGTCAACTACGCAGAAGCCAACCCCCAGTCCGGCTCGGGGACGCCGTACCTTGACGCCAGCGGCGTCCTTGGTTCCTCGGCGATCGCCGGCGCCGTGTTCGGGGGAATAGCCGGAGCGCTGTTCTTCAGGTCGCGCACCGGCAAGTACGCCGCTCAGGGAAGGGGCTAGCCGCGCAGCGCAGCGCGCCGACCGGGAAACCTCTTTTTCTATTTTCCAGCGGGCAAAGCCCGCCCCTTGCCCTTTCCGTAGCCCGCGCGCCTCCCCATCCGCCGCGGCTTGGCGGGGCGGGTGGGGGAGGCGCCCTCCTGGCGGGACGCGGCCCTCTTCCCCGCTCCGGCCGCCCGCCCAAGATGACCAAGTGGGTGGGGGGGGAGGCGCCCTCCTGGCGGGACGCGGCCCGCGGGCGCCCCGCGCCGGCTTTGCTTCCTGCGGCAGCCCGCGGGCGCCCCGCGCCGGCTTTGCTTCCTGCGGCAGCCCGCGGGCGCCCCGCCTTCCAGGCGAAACGATTTCGGGATCGCTCCATCTCCTCCCATTGATCCGCCTTCCAGGCGAAACGATTTCGGGATGGCGCGCCCCCCCCGGCCCTGCCCGGCGCGGGCCCGCGGGCGCCCCGCCTTCCAGGCGAAACGATTTCGGGATAGCGCCCCCCCCCCCCGGCCAGGCGAAACGATTTCGGGATAGCGCCCCCCCCCCCGGCCAGGCGAAACGATTTCGGGATAGCGCCCCCCCCCGGCCAGGCGAAACGATTTCGGGATAGCGCCCCCCCCCGGCCAGGCGAAACGATTTCGGGATAGCGCCCCCCCCGGCCAGGCGAAACGATTTCGGGATAGCGCCCCCCCCGGCCAGGCGAAACGATTTCGGGATAGCGCCCCCCCCGGCCAGGCGAACCGATTTCGGGATAGCGCCCCCCCCGGCCAGGCGAACCGGTTACGTGACCGCCCGCCGCCTCGGCAGGGAAACGGCTTTAAGGAATTCGCCTCCGGCATGCGGCATGATCTGGCCCGGCATGGGGGATCCCCGCAAGCGGAAGCAGACCATAAGGTTCCTGATAATCACGGCGGTGATCGGGATCTCCGTGGCCGCCGGGAGCACCCTGGTCCAGCAGTACTTTGACCGGGACAACCCCCTCAAGGTCTGCATCAACGACAGGGTCACGCCGTACCGGATCACCGCCACGCTGGATCTCGTAGTGGACGGGAACGAGGCGGTAATACCGGCGAACGCCGGGTTCGAGGAGGGCGGATGCCAGAGGAGCCTCTACACGCTTTCCGACGACGGGACCATCCACGCGGCGTGGGAGGAGGAGTACCCGTTCGAGATAGGCCACTTCCTGTGGGTGTTTGACTTTCCGTTGCGCGACATGGAGGAGTCCAAGTCGAGGATCACGGTGGACGGCCGCGTGGCCGGGGAGTTCATACGGGCGCCGCTGGTGGACGGCTCGCACTACGTGGCCGAGTTCACCACAAAGTCGTACGACGACAGCAAGGACACCGACTTTCTCCCCCCCGACGCGTGATCGGCGGGCCGCTTCCCGCGGGGGCGCGCGCCGGCCGCGGGCGCCTCGCGATCAGGGCCGGCGCCGGGCGGCCGGGGCGGCCGGCCCCGCCGGGACGAGACGTGCCGCGGCACGTCCCTCCGCGCCGCCGTTGCTCTGAAGGAACGCGTTCCTGTTTCCCGCGAAGGCGAGCCATGCCGCGGCACGTCCCTCCGCGCCGCCGCCCCCGCCGGGCGCCGGCCCGGATCGGCAAGGGCGTTTTCGCGCCTGCTCCTGCCGGGCGCCGACCCGCGTTCCCTTTCCGCGCCGCGCCTAGTCCTTCCCGCCGCCGGCCGGGTCCTGCCGGCGGGATGCTAAAGCCAGGTGACGGGCGGCGAAAAGCGCCCTGAGGGGGCGCCAAAATAATGAAAAAGAGAAAAGGCTACCAGTATTTTCCGTTGTCCGGAATCAGGCCTATGCCTTCCCTTTCAAAGTGCCTGTCAAGCTCGTCGATCCACCTCTCGCGGTTGTCCTTGTACCCCCACCCGTGGACGCGCAACCAGAACGCGATGATTCCAAGCAGGAACACGGTGAACATGATGGTGCCGAAGATGTAGATCATCACG
Source organism: uncultured Candidatus Cenarchaeum sp. (assembly GCA_958295735.1). Classification (GTDB taxonomy): domain Archaea; phylum Thermoproteota; class Nitrososphaeria; order Nitrososphaerales; family Nitrosopumilaceae; genus Cenarchaeum. The sequence goes on along the minus strand of OY282369.1, from coordinate 345,031 downwards.
TCGTAGAACAGCGGGTCGTAGTTTGGCCCAAGCTGGCCCGTCAGCGTGGATAGGACGCTCAGGAAGGTGCCCAGTATCGGAGTCATGCCTCAGCGGTCTCTATTTGTTCGTTATATACATTTCTGTTTGCCGCGATCGGCCCGGATCCGCGCCCAAACCGGCCGGATCGTCCAGTTTCCAGGCTGCCTGCCGGAGGGCGCCGGCCGCCCGCACGCCGAGGGCCCTGCCGGGGGCCGCCAGACTCTCCGTTCCTGGCCGCACCGCGGCGGCTCGGGCCGGCGTGCCGTCCGCCGCGCTTCCGCCGTGCGGCCTTGGTGGACTGCACGGCGTGCATCCTGCCGCATGCCGTGCTTCGGCCGCGGCAGCGCGCCTACGGCCTGCGCCTGACCGTGCCGCGTTGCCCGCGCCTCCTGCCGAAAGGCTGCCCGCCCGCCCGCCGCCCCATTTCGCTTCCGCCCGCCCGCCGCTTCGTTCCGCCGCCCCGCCCCTTTGCCGCCCGCCGCTCCCCTGCCCGGACTCGCCGCCTTTGCCGCCCGCCGCTCCCTCGGGGAATACCAAAAGGAGATGTTGGGGGAGAGGCTGCCCGGACTCGCCGCCCCTGCCGCCCGCCGCTCCCCTGCCCGGACTCGCCGCTACCTCGCCGCCGGTTGCCGGAGGCCGCCCGCTGCCTCGCTTCAGCCTCTCCGCCCCCCGCCGCCGCCGGTTGCCGGAGGCCGTCCCCCGACCAAGTTCCTCCTGTTGCTGCAAGGCACCCGTGCGTTGGATTCGCGCATAACGCATAGCCGAAGCGCTCCGGCCAGGATCCGTCCCCGCGCCCCCGCCCGCCGGCCCACGCCGGAGCGGCTAGGCCGCGGAGCCGGGCGAGCGAGCCGGTCTGGTCCCCGCGCCCCCGCCCGCCGGCCCCCCCGGAGCCCTAGGGACCATCGTCGATCACCTCCAGCGTGTCGAAGACGTCCTGGTTGTCGGCCACGAAGAAAGTTATTTCGTCCGAGTCGATCTCCACCCACTCGGACTCGCCAGAGTACGGCAGCACGTCCTCCACGAACGCGTCGCCTCCGGAGAGCCTGACCAGGACCCTGTCCCTCTTGGGGGCCATCCCCGCGGGCAGCTTTAGCACCTTGCCCCTCCTCTCATTCTGCACGTTGATCTTGTACTCCTCCCCGCCCCTTTCGACCGTCCCGAAAAAGTAACCCTGCCCGATGTCGAGGCGGACGATGCCGAAGGCTATCATGCCGCACGCCGCGCTCCCGGGCGTAAAATCAATTTCTGCCGCGCCTCCGCCGGGGCCCGTGCGCCCGGCGGCCGCGGAGGCTCGGCGGCCGGCCCCGCGCCGGGATGCGGACGGGCGGCCTGCCGGCCCCGCGCCGGGATGCGGACGGGCGGCCTGCCGGCCCCGCGCCGGGATGCGGACGGGCGGCCTGCCGGCCCCGCGCGGGCCGGCGGAAGCCGCGGCACTCCGGGCGCCGCGCGCCGTCCTTGGGCCGGGGGGGGGGGGGAGGCCGCGATGCGGCACCGCGGCCGGCCCGCCTTCGTCGCGCAAGGAACGAGGTCGCGGAGCTGGAGGGGCCGCGATGCGGCACCGCGGCCGGCCCGCCCCCCCGCCAGGTCCCGCGCGCCTAGCGCGGGGCGGCCCGCCCCTCTGCCCGCAAGTCGGGCCCCGAATGGAGGGGCCGGCGGCCTTCGGCCTCCGGGCTAAATGAAAATAGGTGGGATCAGATGACCTGCCAGGGCCTCGTCGCGAACGTGATCACGTAACCGACGCCGATGATGATCGACTGGTACGCAATGTTCACGTAAGGTATCTCCTTCACGATGTACTCCCCGTCAACGACCACCGTCTGCCCTGGGCCGAGGCCCGGGCCGACCTGCGCCACATTGAGCTGGGTGTGGACGTGGTACAGGCCAGGCTCCAGCGCCTTGGCGCATATCTCGTACGGAACTACGGAGTTGCCTGGAAGATCAAAGACGTTTCCGGGCGGGTCCCTGGAGAGGATCTCCCAGCGGTTGCCGGCGTTCGTCGACTCCGAGAATATGGAGTTCCACGCCCTCATGTCCCTTTCCACCAAGCTGACGAACTGGCCGGAGAGGCACAGGGTCTCGCCCGTCTGGAGGGACTGCCTGTTGAACGTCTCGTCTTCTATCCTCACGAAGCGGCTCTGCAGCTGCGCCTGGACGCCGTGCGCCTCCACCGTGGGCAGGACGGCCTCGATCCAGTTGAAGCCGAGCGTGCCCAAGGCCAGTACGGCGCCGAGTCCTATCACTAGTATCTTCTTGTCCATCATTGCTATCCCTTGATTCTTGCCGCCCAACATGGAACGTTATATGTTTTACCTTGCGGGTGAGTGCTTATCATTGATGGTTAGCATGGAGGAGGGGGCGAAAACTGGCCTAAAATATTATCTTCATATGTGTCATTCCTGCATTAATAGCATCACTCCCGCCTTTGCGGGTGTGGTTTTTTGATCGTTCGCGGGCGGGCCGCGGCCCTATTGCCTTATACGTCGCGTGGCAGACTGGTAGCCAATGGCACAAATGCCTGCATTGATCCCAAAAGAGGTCGAGATCCAGAGGCTCAAAAAGATCTGGCTCATCGTAATCGCAATGGGTTCCACCGCGGCGTCGGTCGAGGTTGACAACTTCGTCGACGGCTCGCTGCACCAGACGTCCATAAGGGACAGCGCGTTCACACCGGCGCACTGGTGGCTGTACTCCCACTTCGTGGCTCTGCCGCTGGGATGGGGTGCGGTCGCAATCTACGACAGAAGGGTGCCCATACTCAGAGGCCCGAACAACTCGATGAACACGGGGCTCAAGATGACCATACTCGGTTACCTTGCCACCATGTTCACGATCGGCGTCAACGAGATGTGGCACTTTTGGTTCGTCGAGGAGATCTTCGCCGTTCCCAACCACTGGATGTTCAACATGGGCGTGGTGGTGGCCTTCATGGGCGCCTTGGCCTACGTGGTCAGGGTGTACGCGCGGCTGGTCGAGCTCGGGGCGGAGACGCCCGGCGAAAACCCGTACGTCGCGGAAATGTACAAGATGGCCCTAGAGGGCAAGCTGTACAGCCGCTCAATCCCATAACCGCAGGTCGCGCTTTCGCACGGCCTTTTTTCTTTGCTGACGGTGGGGGAGGATCCGCCTCCCCGGCCGGCGGCCCCCTGCCGGCGCGGGACGGGCGGCGGGCCGCCGCGGAGAGGATCCGCCTCCCCGGCCGGCGGCCCCCTGCCGGCCCCGTGACCGCGGCGCGCGGATCCGCGCCGCATCCGGCCTCCCGCAGCCGGGCCGCCGCCGCCCTTTCCGGGCCGGCCCCGCGCGGGGCCGCGCGCCCTTCCGCCCGCGGCCGCCGGCGGGGACGCGGGGGAAAAGCATCTGCCGGGCCGCGCGCCGCGGCGGGCGCCGTTGCGTAATGCGGGACGGTCCCGCGGAGCGTCCGCGGCAGCGCCGCGCCATTCCGGCCCGCGCGCCGCGCGAGGTGCCCGCGGGAACAGGGCGCCGTTCCGCTCGCGAAAAGCGCCGCGCCATTCCGGCCCGCGCGCCGCGCGGGTCCGCCCGCCCGCCGCTCCCCCCGTCAGGGGCCGCCGCTGTTCTTTCCTCCGGCCTCTGGTTTGCCGAACGGCGCATCGGGGGAGCGGCACCGGCCGCCGCCGGAACCGCGCTCCTGGCGCTACTGGATGCCCGGCGCCCGCCGTCCGCCCCGCCGGCGGCTCCCGGGTTCGTTCGCGGCCGCCGGAACCGCGCGAAACTCGGCACGTGCCAGCGCCGCCGGATCGATTGCCTGCGGACCCCGGCAGCGCCAGCGCCTTCAACAACGTGGAGGTGCGGCCCGTCCGCAAGCGGGGATCGATTGCCTGCGGACCCCGGCAGCGCCAGCGCCCTTTTCACTTCGCGCCCCTGACCCGGCAGGCGCCGACCCCGGGCGTCCGGACGCCAGCGCCACCTCCCCGCCGGCCTGCCCTGCCCGGCCTGGCCCCGGGGCGGACGTGCCCCTCCCCGCCGGCCTCCCGCCACCTCCCCGCCGGCCTGCCCTGCCCGGCCTGGCCCCGGGGCGGACGTGCCCCTCCCCGCCGGCCTCCCGCCCCCTCCCCGCCGGCCTCCCGCCCCCTCCCCGCCGGCCTCCCGCCTTCGGCCTCCTGATGCCGCCCTGCATGCTGCCGCCCGCCGGCGCGCGGGCCGCCGCTGCCAAAGCTGCCAGGTCGTCCAAGCCCTAGGCGCGATGCGCGATCGCCGGTTCCGCCGGCAGGCAGCGCGGCGGGAGGGGGCGGGACCGCGGGGCGCAGGCCGCGCCGCGGCAGATGGGATGCCGCCGCCTGCCGGCGACGGCCGGGCGCGCCTGGAACCGCGCCTGGCGGCTGGCCGCTTGGCGGAAACGAAGCGGCCGCGCGGCCCCTTCGCCCGCGCGCCTTGGACCCGTGGGGCCCGCCGCCGCGTTCCGCCGCGCGCCTGGCCAGGGAGCCGGCCGCTCCGGGAGGCGGCCGCGGGCGGGACCTGCCGGCCGCTGCCGCGCCCGCTCGCAGACGCGGGCGGGAGCGCCTCCCGGCGCAGTATATAACGCGGATTCAGCAAGGAAAGATTTTAATATATTCAGTATTGCGTCAGTCCAAATGACTCTTCCGAAGGGATTTGGATCGGGCGGTGCCGGAGGCACGGGTTCTGCAGACGTCGAGAGAATGATCGGCCGGCGCGTCGAAAACATGACGGGTCTTATCACGATTTCCTACATCGCGGCTTGGCTTGCCACCTTTGGCGGTACGGCTGCTGGATACTACTACTATCCTTGGGCGTACCCCACTCCGAGCGGCCACTATGCCTTCATCGTGCTGACTATCGTGGAAGCCATCGGCTACCTCTTCAGCGTGAAGGTGTCGGAGGAAGGCTCTACAAAGAAGAGCAATGGTCTCGTGGGCGTAACGCTCGGCGGTACCGCGATCGGCACGGTGCTGATCTCGCTGTTCGTGGGCAACTGAGTCTCCGACCCTCGCATTTTTCTCTATCCGTGCCTGTGGGCATTAGCACCGGTGCCCGTGCGGGGGAGCGGCAGCTGCGGCCGGGCCGTTCGCGCGCGGCAACCCGCCCGAGCCGGCCGGAGCGGGCTCCCAGGGACGCGGCAGCCCGCCCGGAGCGGGCTCCCAGGGACGCGGCAGCCCGCCCGAGCCGGCCGGAGAGGGCCCGGGACGCGGCAGCCCGCCCGAGCCGGCCCCGTCCCGCCGGCGGGTGCCTCCAGCCCCGCCCCCGCCGGCGCAGGAACCGCCGTCCGCCCCCGCCGGCGGGGAAAAGGCGCGCGGCGGGCCCCTGCGGGGCGGGATCCGGCCAAAAGGCGCCGGCCTAGAGCGCTTCTAAAATTTTATATACTGACCTCCTTTTCAATCCAGCAATGGTCTGGCTTAGGCGGTGCACGCACTACTTGTTCATAATAGTGGTTGCAGTGAACTCGACCCTGTTGACAATTAACGCAGGAGACTACATCTTCTACACTGATTGGGCATGGACGTCGTACACGGTGTTCTCCATATCGCAAACCCTGATGCTGGTCGTAGGCGCAACGTACTACCTCACGTTCACGGGCGTTCCAGGTACGGCGACGTACTACGCGCTAATCATGACGGTGTACACTTGGGTGGCAAAGGGCGCTTGGTTCGCACTTGGTTACCCGTACGACTTCATCGTCACTCCGGTGTGGCTTCCATCGGCGATGCTGTTGGATTTGGCGTACTGGGCGACAAAGCGGAACAAGCACTCGCTGATACTGTTCGGCGGCGTGCTGGTCGGCATGTCGTTGCCGTTGTTCAACATGGTAAATCTTATCACAGTGGCAGACCCGCTGGAGACGGCATTCAAGTACCCGCGTCCCACGTTGCCCCCGTACATGACTCCAATAGAACCCCAAGTCGGGAAGTTCTATAACAGTCCGGTGGCGTTAGGTGCTGGCGCTGGTGCTGTCTTGTCGGTCACCATGGCAGCGTTAGGTGTCAAACTGAACACCTGGACGTACAGATGGATGGCCGCATGGTCCAAGTGGGACTGATCACTCCACCCTTTTCATTTTCATGAGCCCCCGGGCATCCCGCCCCGCGGCCCCCGCCGTTCCGCCGCATCCCCGCGGCCCCCGCCGTTCCGCGATCGTGCAGTCCGCCGGCCGCGGCCCGGGGGCATCGCGGGAGCGGGAAGCGCCCCGCCGGGCCGCCGGGCGGCGGGGAAGCGGACCGCCCGCCGCCCCGCGCGCCCGCCGGTTGCGGGGACGCCCCGCTCCGCCCCTCAACGACTTAAATCGGCCCGCCCGGGAGAGCGCGCGTTGCCCAAGCAGCATCTGGCAGACAGGGCCCCGCGGCCGTTCGTAAAGTGGGCCGGGGGAAAGAGGCGGCTCATTCCCGCCATGAGCGAGTACTTTCCGAGGGAGTTCGGCAGGTACTTCGAGCCCTTTTTGGGCGGCGGGGCAGTCCTGTTCTACACGCTCCTGCTCGATCCCGGCCGTCGTTGCCTCGTCTCGGATCTCAACGCCGATCTGATCCTCGCGTATACGGTGGTGCGCGACAGGGTGGACGAGCTCATAGAGTCGCTCAGGGGCCACGCCGCGGGCTACGCGGAGGACCGTTCCGGGTACTACTACCGCGTGCGGGGCGAGGAGCCGTCGGATCCCGTGTCTGTGTGCTCCCGCTTGGTGTTCCTGAACAGGACGTGCTTCAACGGGCTGTACCGCGTGAACCGCCGCGGAAAGTTCAACGTGCCGATGGGCAGGTACGCCAACCCGAACATAGTGAACGAGGAGGGCCTGCGGGCCGCCAGCCGGCTGCTGGGATCCGGGAACGTGCGGATCTCGTCCGGCGACTTTGCGGATGCGCTGGCCGGCGCGGGGGAGGGCGACTTTGTCTACCTCGATCCGCCCTACCAGCCGGTGAGCGCGACCGCCAGCTTTACGCAGTACACCGGGGGGGACTTTGTGGCCGCCGACCTGGAGAGGCTGGCCTCCGAGTACGCCCGCCTGGACGGGGCGGGGTGCCGCGTGGTCCTCTCCAACTCGGACACCGAGCCGGTGCGCAGGCTCTTCGGCGGGTGGAACGTGGCCAAGCTCACCGCCAACAGGCTGATCAACTCCGACTCGTCCGGCAGGTCGGGCCACCACGAGCTGCTGATCAGGAATTTCTGAGCTTCGAACGGGATCCGAACCCGTGACCTTTACCTTACCAAGGTAACGCTCTACCAGGCTGAGCTATCGAAGCACGCGCCCCCTCGGAAAAAAATCCTTATAATTCTTGGTTGCCGCCCCCCTCCTCCCGCCGGGCCGCGGCGATCGCCCGTTCCGGTTGCCGCCGGCAGGATCGGCGGGGGCGCTCCCGCCCCGGGGCCCCCGCCCGTTCCGGCCGCCGGGCCGCTCCCGCCGCGGGCCCGGATCGGCGGGCGCCCCCGGCCGTTCCGGCCGCCGGGCCGCTCCCGCCGCGGGCCCGGATCGGCGGGCGCCCCCGGCCCCCGGCCCCGGGCCCGCCCCTAAACCGTTAAATCCGGCAGCGCGCCCCCGCCGCGCCGGAGGAGTAATCAAGCCCGGCCAAAGTAAGCTGACGCTTTTGGACATGCAGGACTTAAGATCTGCCGATGAGCGATCCTGTCCCGTCAGGGGTTCGCGGGTTCGAATCCCGTCTCCTCCACTAGAACAATTTCAAAAAGGTGGCGGGGCGGCGCTGGGCGCCGCCCGTACCGTGCATGCCGAGCTAGTGCTTTTTGACCCCGCGAGCGTCCAGGGCCTCGTATACGTCGGGGATGGACCAGACGAACCCGATGTGCGGACAGTCCCACTTTTCGCAGAACTGGCAGTATGGCTCGCCTTCCTCTATGCTGACCTCGATTATCCTGTCCTGTGCGTTGTCCTTCAGGATGACCCTGTCATCGTCCATCGATACGCGCTCCATCCTGGGGGCGTACTTGGCGAATACCCTGTCCTTCTCCATCATCTCTTCCATCTTGTACGTGACGTATCCGGCGAAACTGTTGACGCCCTTCATTGCGAGGGCGATCCTGTTCTCCGAATAGATCTCGTGGAACTTGTCGTAGACCTGCTCGGCCACGGTTATCGACTTGAAACCTGGTTTCGGCATTTTACTCGTGCTTTACCGTATATTCTGGTAACTATATAACTGTTATTTTTTGCGCCCCGGAGGGGGGCTTGGGCGCCCGGCTGCCTGCCGCCTGCGGGGGGGGGGGCGCCGCTTTAAAGATAGCGGACGAATTCTGCGAGTCTGGGCGCCCGGCTGCCTGCCGCCTGCGGGGGGTCCGGGCGCTAGGCCGCGTGCGCCCCTGCCGGCTGCGCCCGCATCCGGCATCCCGGCATTCCTTGGGAGGGGGGGAACGGGGCGCCCGCTCCCCGCTCCCCGCCCCCGCCGAGAGGAACCCGCGGCCGTCCTCGCTGGCCTCGAGGGGGAACGGGGCGCCCGCTCCCCGCCCCCGCCCCCGAAACTAGGCTTATACGGATCGGAAGCGCGCCGCCTGCATGGCCCGGGAGTACGGCAGGGACGACGTTCGGCGGCGCCTGGTGGAAGCGCTCTCCGAGTCCAGGACGGGGCTCTCGGGGGTGGAGATCTCGGCGAGGCTGGGCATGAGCAGGATCACCGCGTCCAAGTACCTGGAGGTGTTCGCGGCGGAGGGGCTGGTCAGGAAGAGGGGCGCGGGCGGCGCCACCGTGTGGCACGTCGACCAGGGCTCGGAGGCGTACCGGTTCCCGGACGACTACTACCGCGCGCAGGAGCGGTACCAGGAGCTGGTCATGTCGCATTCGGAGGACCAGGCGCAGGCGCTCGTGCGCAGCTGCATCTGCTCGGGGGCCAGCGTCCCGCGGCTCATGGCGGACGTGGTGGTCCCCGCCGACCGCTCCGCCCGGCGGGCGTACGACGACGGCAGGATAGGCGGCTCGGAGCTCGCGCTGGCCAGGAGCATCATGTCGGGCTCGATCCGCGCGGCCGTCCCCGCCCCCCCGGATCCGGATCCCCGCAAGAACGCCGTGCTGATGGCCGCCGATCCGGCCAGCGCGCTGCTGTGCGAGTCGGCGGCGGCCGCCCTGAAGAGCTCGCGCTGGCGCGTGGCCCTGCTCGGCGACATGTCCGAGTCGGACAGCGTGCTGCTGGACCTGGACCTGGTGCGGCTGTTCGGCCGCATATGGAAGCCGCGGCGCGGGCTGATGATGGTCGCCGTGTTCGGGGACACGGAGAAGGCCCTGAGGGCGTTCGCGGGGCACGTCAACGAGGCGAGGGCGGGGGCGGGGCGGAACGTGCGCCTCGTCCTGTGCGGGCCGTCGGGGCGGGCGCCCCCCGCCCGCTCGGACCTGGCCGCCGGGGATCTGGGCACGGTGCTGCAGTGGTTCGAGACGGCGTACGAGGGGGCGGCGAGGTGACGGCGGCGGGCCGCGGAAGGGCCCGAAGGATCGCGGGGGCCGGGACGCCGGAAGCGGGCCCGCCCCGGGCGGCATCCCGGCGCGGCGCCCCCCCCGCCCGCGGCGTTTTTCCCGGCATGCCCGGCAGCCGCCGCCCGCCGGTCCCCGCCCGCCGCCGATGCCCCCTTTCGCGCGCGCCCGGCCCGCCGCGCGGGAGGGATTCTGGTGGGCCGAGTGAGATTCGAACTCACGACCTTTCGATCTCTGATCCTGACCGAGACTATCAGTCGAACGCTCCAGCCAAGCTGAGCTACCGGCCCGCAACGGGGACATCCGGGCGGTTGGATTTAAGTCTAGTTTTGCGGACGCGCCGGGCCGCCGCCCGCTTCCCCCGCCCGCGGCCGGCGGGCCTACTCCTTCCACTTTATGGAGCAGCCGACGGACGGATCGAAGTCCTTCTCGATCCCCCTGCCGTCCAAAAGCGCCGCGATGTTGTTGACCATCGTCTTCTCCGTGGCCGCGTCGTCGGGATTCGCGGCATCGTCGATCCTGCCGTGGAACACGAGCTTCCTGTCCCCGTCGAAGAGGAACGGGTCCGGCGTGCAGGATGCCCCGTACCTCCTGGCCACGTCCTGCGTCCCGTCCACCAAGTAGTCGAAGGAGATTCCCTTCTCCGCCGCCACGCTCTTCATGCTCTCGAAACTGTCGTCCGGGTACCTGGCCGCGTCGTTGCTGTTTATCCCGACCACGGCCACCCTGTCCTTGAACCTGCCGTGGATCTCCTTCATGGCCTCCACCTTCGCCTTCACGAAGGGGCAGTGGTTGCACATGAACACCACGAGAAGGGCGTCGTACCCAGAGTACGACGAAAGCGAGTGCCTGGCGCCGTCGATCCCCTCCAGATCAAAGTCCGGCGCGCCGTCGCCCGCCACGAGCACCCTCCTGGATTCCGTAACGGCCACGGGCTCCCCGCGGGCGGCGCCCATAAAACCCTTGCCGGGCGGGGCCGGGGACCCCGCGGCGCCGCGCGGCGGTTTCGGGACGGCGCGCCCGCCCGCTAGCAAGAACTAAAATCGGCACGCGCGCAACCGCGCCGTGGGCTGACAGTATGGCCCGGTAGTGCGCCCGCCTTGCACGCGTGGAATCGGGGGTTCGAATCCCCCCAGTCCACCTCAGCCACGCGCCGCGGCCCCCGGGCCGGGGCTCCCCGGCGCGCGGGCCGGGCGGCGCCCGCCACGCGCCGCGGCCCCGCTCCGCGTCGTCGTGGTAGAATCCCTGGCGCTGCTCGATCTCCTCGTGGCATTTTTGGAACTCGTCATAGTCGGGGTGCTCGCCGTGCTCGATCGTGTCGGATTCGTCCTCGCCGTCCTCGCCGTACGATTCGGGGGCGGCCTCCGGATTGTCGACTATGTCCCGGCCGTCGTCGTAGATCGTGCCTTCGCTTCCGGCCAGTCGTCGGAGTTCCCGCCGTCGTCCCGTATGTAGCGCTCGCAGTGGCAGTCTTCCATGCCGTCCGACACTTTGCAACTGCCGGTCGGCCAGTGGGCCAGCATGGAATGGTAGCAGGTGGCGCAGGCCGTGGGATCGCCGTAGGTCATGCCTTCTCCCCCGGCCAGTCGTCGGAGTTCTTGCCGTCGGTCCCCACGAAGCGCTCGCAGCCGCAGGCTTGCACGCCGTTCGTCGCTTTGCAGTTGCCGGTCGGCCAGTGGGCCAGCAAGGAATGGTAGCAGGTAGTGCAGTCGAGGTGATCGGCGGCGGTCATGCCTTCTCCCCCGGCCAGTCGTCGGAGTTCTTGCCGTCGGTCCCCACGAAGCGCTCGCAGCCGCAGGCTTGCACGCCGTTCGTCGCTTTGCAGTTGCCGGTCGGCCAGTGGGCCAGCAAGGAATGGTAGCAGGTAGTGCAGTCGAGGTGATCGGCGGCGGTCATGCCTTCTCCCCCGGCCAGTCGTCGGAGTTCTTGCCGTCGGTCCCCACGAAGCGCTCGCAGTGGCAGTCTTCCATGCCGTCCGACACTTTGCAACTGCCGGTCGGCCAGTGGGCCAGCAAGGAATGGTAGCAGGTAGTGCAGTCGAGGTGATCGGCGGCGGTCATGCCTTCTCCCCCGGCCAGTCGTCGGAGTTCTTGCCGTCGGTCCCCACGAAGCGCGCGCAGCGGCAGCCTCGCACGCCGTTCGTCGCCTTGCACTTGCCTGCCGGCCAGTGGGCCAGCAAGGAATGGTAGCAGGTAGTGCAGTCGAGGTGATCGAGAGCGGCAGTCATGCCTCGGCCTCCAGCTTCCGCCCCTCGCTGGAATTCGCGCCGTCCCTCAGGCGCCGCATCACGCAGTCCGGGCCCCCCGCCTTGTCGACGGCGGCGACGGCCAGTTCGACGGCCCGCTTCGCCTCGTTCCATTCGCGGTCGCTTACGTGGCCGGCGAAATCGACTATCTGGCGGAATATTTCGGGATACGCATGCTGTATTATGGCGAGCACTTCGCCCGGTTCCGCTTCCGGCCGCGCCCCCTCCGCGTGCTCCACGAGTTCGCCGAACAGCCCGCGCCAGAGATCGCCGGAGGCGAGGGTGGCGTTGAACGCCGCGTCCCCGTAGGAACGCCCGGGTTCGTCGTAGTAGTCGCCGGCCAGCCGCTCCATCTTGGTCAGCCATACGGGGGCGCCGCAAGGGGACATGAGCACCCCCCGCGGGCGGCGCCCATAAAACCCTTGCCGGGCGGGGCCGGGGACCCCGCGGCGGCGCGCGGCGGTTTCGGGACGGCGCGCCCGCCCGCCCGCCCGCCCGCCCGCCCGCCCGCCCGCCCGCCCGCCCGCTAGCAAGAATTAAAATCGGCACGCGCGCAACCGCGCCGTGGGCTGATAGTATAGCCTGGTAGTACACCCGCCTTGCACGCGGGGAATCGGGGGTTCAAATCCCCCTCAGTCCACCTCAACCACGCGCCGCGGCCCCCTGGCCAGGGCTCCCCGGCGCGCGGGCCGGGCGGCGCTCGCCACGCGCCGCGGCCCCGCGCGTTCCCGTCCTCCGCCGTTCCGGCCCGCCGCGCCCCCGGGCGTCAGGCGCGCCCCGGGCCGCGCCTCCGCGGCGTTTCCCTGCCCTGCCCGCCCTCCCGCTTCTTCGGGGCGCCGCCTTTGTCCCGTCCCGCGCCCCGGCCGGCAGGCGGTCCCTGCCCGCCCTCCCGCTTCTTCGGGGCGCCGCCTTTGTCCCGTCCCGCGCCCCGGCCGGCAGGCGGTCCCTGCCCGCCCTCCCGCTTCTTCGGGGCGCCGCCTTTGTCCCGTCCCGCGCCCCGGCCGGCAGGCGGTCCCTGCCCGCCCTCCCGCTTCTTCGGGGCGCCGCCTTTGTCCCGTCCCGCGCCCCGGCCGGCAGGCGGTCCCTGCCCGCCCTCCCGCTTCTTCGGGGCGCCGCCTTTGTCCCGTCCCGCGCCCCGGCCGGCAGGCGGTCCCTGCCCGCCCTCCCGCTTCTTCGGGGCGCCGCCGTCCCCGCGGGCCGCGCCGCCCTTTTTCCTTTTCAACTCCAGCGAGTGGGTCAGGGACGGCGGGAGGTCCTCGCCGGGATCCATCCCGAGCAGCGTGCGGAGGATCCTCCCGCACGACTCCATGTCGAGGGGCTCGGACACGAGCCCGCCCGCGTTGCTTCGTCCCGCCCCCGCCGTCCTCCCGGCCGTCCCGCGCCCGCCCGCGCGGCGCGTCCTGCGGGGGAGCACATCATCATCGCGCGCGCGTTTTTTCGCGCGATGCCGAAAACCGGGCAGGCGCCTAAGGTGGATTTAAATAACATTGGTTTGACCCCAATCCATGGCAAGTGCAGCTGACGGATGGCCGGTTTGGATTCCTCTTATTGTCGGATTGGCGCCAGGGCTAGTCTACTGGTTCGCCATAACCGCGATGAAGAAGCGCCGCTAGGCCTCCCGAGTCGCGAGCAACCTGTTTTCGGCAGCCTAACCGGGACGATCCGCGCGTTCCGGCCCCGGCCGCCGCGCGCCTCTTCCTCCGCCGCCGCCCCTCGGGGCGCCGGCCGCGTCAGTATCGCTCCCCGCGCCGGGGCCGGGCTTTTCCCGCCCCCGCCCCCGCCCCCGCCCAGCCGCCATCCTCAAATACCGCCCGCGCTGCCGCCGCGCGTGGACGGCAGCAGCGGCGGCGCGGAGAACGGCCTGGCGGGCGAGTCCAGCCCGTACCTCCTGCAGCACGCGCGCAACCCCGTGCGGTGGCACGCCTGGAACGCCGCGGCGCTGGAGAGGGCGCGCGAGGAGAACAAGCCGATATTCCTCAGCGTGGGGTACAGCTCGTGCCACTGGTGCCACGTGATGGCCCGCGAGTCGTTCGAGGACGAGGGGGTGGCCGCCGTGATGAACGAGCACTTCGTGAACGTGAAGGTGGACCGCGAGGAGCGGCCGGACATCGACCACATATACCAGGCGGCGTGCCAGGCGGCCACGGGGCAGGGGGGCTGGCCGCTCAGCGTCTTCCTCACGCCGGACCTGAAGCCCTTCTACGCGGGGACGTACTTTCCGCCGTCCGACTCGTACGGGCGGCCCGGGTTCGGCAGCCTGCTGAGGCGCATGGCGCAGGCCTGGCGCGAGAACCCCGCCGAAGTGGCGAGGGCCGCCGGGCGGTTCGCCCTGTCGCTGCGGGACGGGCCGGAGGGGCGGCCGGGGCCCGAGCGGCTCGGGCGCGCCGCGCTCGACGAGGCGGCGGTCGGCCTGCTGAACTCGGGGGACCGGGCGCACGGCGGGTTCGGGAGCGCCCCCAAGTTCCCCAACGCCGCCTGCGTCTCGTTCCTGCTGCGGTACGGGCGGCTGTCCGGGATCCCGGCGTTCACGGCGTTCGCGCTGAAGACGCTGGACGGGATGGCGCGGGGCGGCATATTCGACCACGTGGGGGGCGGCTTCCACCGGTACTCCACGGACGCGCGCTGGCTCGTGCCCCACTTTGAAAAGATGCTGTACGACAACGCCCTGATCCCCGCGAACTACGCCGAGGCGTACCAGGCGACCGGCAGCGCCCGCTACCTGGACGTGATGGAGAGGACGCTGGACTACGTGCTGCGCGAGCTCGCCACGCCGGAGGGCGGGTTCTGCTCCTCGCAGGACGCCGACGCGGGCGGCGAGGAGGGGGCGTTCTACGCGTGGACCAAGCCCGAGGTAGTGCGCCTGCTGGGGGCGGCCGACGCCGAGCCGTTCTGCCTGTACTACGGCGTGACGGACGGCGGCAACTGGGAGGGATCCACGGTGCTCAGCAACTCCGCGGGCCTGCAGGCGGTGGCGTTCCGGTGCGGCCTGACGGAGGAAAAGGTAGAGGCGGCGCTGCGGCGCGGGAGGGATGCCCTGCTGGAGCACAGGAACTCGGCCCGGGAGGCGCCGGGGCTGGACGGCAAGGCGATAGCGTCGTGGAACGCCCTGGCCATAACGGCCCTGGCCCGCGGGCACCGCGCCTCGCGGCGCGCCGCGTACCTGGAGGCGGCCAGGCGGTGCGAGCGGTTCGTCGAGTCGCGGCTGTCCGGCCCGTCGGGCTCGGTAATGCGGGCGTACAAGGACGGGAGGGCCGGGATCGGCGGGTACCTGGAGGACCACGCGTTCTACGCGGCGGCCCTGCTGGACCTGTTCGAGGTCGATCCCGAGGCCCGCTACCTGGAGCGGGCCCGCGGGCTGTGCCGCATCATCCTGGACAGGTTCTGGGATCCGGGCGGGGGGCGCTTCTACATGACGGCCGAGGGCGCGGAGGACCTGATAGTCAGGCCGCGGAGCGAGCACGACCTCTCGCTGCCGTCGGGCAGCTCGGCGGCGGTGCACGCGTTCTCGCGGCTGCACGGCATCGCGGGCGAGCCGGAGATGGAGGCCGCGGCCGCGAAGGCGCTGGAGTCGCAGGCGCGCAGGGCCGCCGAGAACCCGTTCGCGTTCGGCCACCTGCTCTGCGCCGCCTGCGCGCGCGAGGGCGGGCCCGTCGACGTGACGGTGATGGGCGCCGGCGGGAGGATGGCCGTGGCGCTGTCCGGCGCGTACGCGCCGGAGGCCGCGGTGGTGACGGTGCGGGACGCGGCCCAGCTGGCCGCCCTGTCCGGGTACGAGATGTTCAGGGGCAAGGAGTTCGGCGCGGGCGACTCGGCGTTCGTGTGCCGCGACTTTTCGTGCTCGCCGCGGCTCGACGACCCGCGGCAGGTGCTCGAGCGCCTGGAGCCGGCGCGATCCGGCGCTACCTGAGCCTGAACAGGGCCAGCAGGAGCCCCGCCGCCCCCAGGAACGACTCGAAGCCGGCCAGCAGCAGCGCGAACAGCCCCGGCACGGGCCACCACTCCGCGCCGGCGCCGGCGTCGTCCGGCCCCGCGCGCCCCGAGATGTCGCTTATGCCGTGGCTGAACTCGTCCTCTATGTCCCTGCCGAACACGGGCCGCACGCTACCTGAACGGGTTCAGCCGCTTCTTCACGCTCATGTCGATGGCGACGATCTGCCCGACCTGGGGGCGCCCCATCTGCTCGTACCTCTTGCTGGGCATCGTGATGTTGATCGCCGTCTGCTGGTAGCTCCTCATGTTTATGGTGGGCTGCGCCTGCAGTATGGCGTCGAGCAGCGGCATGACCTGCCCCCGCGTGTCCGAGTCGAGCGTCTTGGCCACCTTTTCCCTTATCATCTGCTTCTGCGATATGGGCTCAGTGTTGACGTTCTCCACGAGGAACAGCTGGATCATCTTGCCGTTGTCGACTATCTGGCGGATCCTGAACTCGTTCGCGTCCGCCATGGCGCCGCCCTTGCCCTGCAACTACCCCCCGCCTCCGGGGCGGCGGCGCGGCGCGGGGAGCCTAGCGCATCGCCATCGCAAAGCTGAACACCGCGAGGAGCACCGACCCCCCGACGCCGAGGCCGAATATGATCTTGCCCCCCTCCATGCGGCGCGCGGGGCGCCCGCTCGGCTTATGTGGCTTTTCATTCCCGCGCCCGCGCGGGAGCGGCCGCGTCCGCCCCGCCGCTCTCCATTATGGCCCTCTTTATCAGGGGGGCCCTCTCCTTGAGCATGCGCCCCAGCTCCTGCACCTCGACGAGCGAGGGGCCCTGCTGCCGCCCCTGGCAGACCTGCAGGAACGCGGCGTGTATGCATCCCGCCACTATCCCGAACGCCGCGTCCGCGACCGAGCCCACCTCGGGCCGGTACGCCTCGGCCATCTGGCGGTACGACCCGGCCTCGCTGATGTAGTAGTCTATCTGGCCGTCTATGTACTTCCTAGTGTCCTCGGACATGGCCATCGGCGCGGGGACCGGGCCCGCATATTTGTGTATTTCAAGCGCGCGGGCGCGTGGGGCCGCGCGCCCGCCGGCCGCGGGCGCGAAAGCGCCCCCGCCGATCCGGGTTCGCGCCCGCGGGGCGGGGGCTGCCGGCCTCGCGCGCGCGGGCCCGCGCGCGCGGATCGCGGGGAGGCGGATGCCGCGGGGCGCCCCCCCCCGCGCCGGGCGGCCACGTTAAAAAGACTCGCCGCGGGGGACGGGCCGTGGCGAGCGATCCGATCCCGCCGCGGGCGGACTCCGCGGGGCGCGTGTCGGTGGAAGGGTTCCGGTCGGAGGTGGGCTCCCGCGCCAGGCTGCTCGGGATACGGCTGCCCGTGGAGCAGGCGGCCGCGCCGGGCGGCGCGTTCCCGGACAGCGACCTGACGTCCCTCTACGAGATGACCGATCCGGCCCGCCGCAGGCGGCGGGGGCAGTTCTTCACGCCGCCGGGGGTGGCGGAGTTCATGGTGAGGTTCGGGCTGGCGGGGGGCGCCAGGACCGTGCTGGATCCCGCGTGCGGGCTGGGGATATTCATGAAAAAATCGCTCTCGCTCGGGGCCGACCGCGTGACCGGCATAGACTCGGATCCGACCATGGTTAACGCCTGCCACCTGGACATGACGGCCGGCGGGGCGGCGGGGAGGTTCGAGCTGCGCAACGAGGACTACCTGTCGGGCTACGACGATCCCGAAAAGGTCGACTTCCTGGTGTGCAACCCGCCCTACCTCAACTTCCACCGCTTCGACCGCGGCCTGATCCGCCGGGCATCGGAGGAGGCGGGGGTGAGGTTCAGCGCGCTCACAAACATCTACGCCCTGTTCATGGTCAGGGCCGGGAGATCGGTGAGGGCGGGGGGGAGGATCGCGTTCATAACCCCGTCGGAGTTCCTCTACACCGGGTACGGGAAGGCCCTGAAGCGCTTCCTCCTGGGCAACTTCACCATAGACAGCTTCGTCACGTTCGACTTCGGCAGGCCCGCGTTCGGGGCCGGCGTCCTCACCACCGCCACGATAACCCTCATGGTGAACAGGAGGCCGGGGAAGGGCCACCGGGTGAAGTTCGTCAGGGCCGCCGACGCGTCGGCGCTCGGGCGGCGCGCGGCGGCGCGCGGGACGCGGCAGGGCTCCATGGATCCCGACGCGAAGTGGCAGCGCTATTTTCCCGGGGCGGGGATCCCCGAACTGGCGGACGGGCTGGTGCCGCTGCGCGAGGAGGCGGGCGTGAAGAGGGGGATCGCCACCGGCTCCAACGAATTCTTCACCGTGTCGGAGCGGGAGCGCGCGGAGTGGGGGATAGAGGACCGCTTCCTCGCGCCGGTCGTGTCGAGGGCCTCCCAGGCGCGCGGGTACGCGGTGACCCGGCGCGACATGGCGGAGCTGGGGCGCGCCGGGCAGAAGGTGCACCTGTTCTGCTGCGCGGGCAGCCCGTCGGAGAGCGCCCAAAAATACATCGCGCGCGGGGAGGGCATGGGGGTGCACGAGCGGTACCTGTGCGCGCACAGGGCCCCGTGGTATTCCGTGGAAAAAAGGGAGCCGGCGCCGATACTGGCCACCGCGTTCAGCAGGGACTACATGAGGTTCGTGCACAACAGGGCAAAGTGCCTCAACCTCGCGTCGTACCACGGCATCTACCCCAAGTCCCCCGATCCCGCCGCGATCAAGGCGCTGCTGTGCTACCTGAACTCGGATCTGTCCGCGGCCGTGCAGGTGTACTACCGGCGGGAGTACGGGAACGGCCTGCACAAGTTCGAGCCGGGCGATCTCCTGGATCTCCCCGTGCTCCCGGTCTCGCGGCTGGGGAAGGGGGACGTCTCCGACTTGGCCTCGCTGTTCGACGGCGCGGCCGGCGGCGGCGCGCCCCGATCCCTCGGGGACGAGGCGAACGCCGCCGTGCGGAGGATCGCCGCATCGCTGCGGCCCCGCGGATCCCGCCCCGCCCCCGGGCCGCGGCCGCCTAACGCGCGCCTCCGCCGCGCAGACCCGCGTCCGTCGTGATCCGGGCGCGGGATCGCGGGGCGGTTTGCCGTTGCCGGGCGCGTTTCGGTTCGGACGCAAGTCTGCGCCCGCCGCCGCGCAGACTTGCGCCCGAACCGATCCCGCGCCTGGCGGCAACAATCCGCCCCGCGATCCCGCGCCTAGATCGCGATGGACGCAAGCCTGCACCCGCCGCCGTCCCAAGACTATTTAGGGCCCGCGGCAGGCCGTTGCACGGAAAACCATGGTTTCTCCGGCGGCTTCCTCTCACGATTCCACTCCTCCCGCCCCCGCGCCCGAGGCCGGCGGCGACTCCCCCGCGCCCGAGGCCGGCGGCGACTCCCCCGCGCCCGAGGCCGGCGGCGACTCCCCCGCGCCCGAGGCCGGCGGCGACTCCCCCGCGCCCGAGGCCGCCCCCGCGCCCGAGGCCGCCCCCGCGCCCGAGGCCGGCGGCGACTCCCCCGCGCCCGCGCCCGAGGCCGGCGGCGACTCCCCCGCGCCCGCGCCCGAGGCCGGCGGCGACTCCCCCGCGCCCGCGCCCGAGGCCGGCGGCGACTCCCCCGCGCCCGAAGCCGATGCGCCCGGCCGCGGCGCCCCAGATGCCGCCGCCCCGGCGGCAGCGGATCCCGATGCCGCGGATGCGCCAGAAGTCCCCGGGCGGCCGCCGCGCCAGGACAGCCTGGCCTTTCCGCCGCCGCCTCCCCCGCCCGGCCGCGGCGGCGCCTCGGAGACGGCCAAGGGCCTCGCCGTGGCCGTGGCCGTCGCCGCCTTTCTGGGGGGCTACCTGCTCGGCGCCTCCGATCTTCTGGATCCGCAGGATCCGCAGCCGTCGGTCACCAACGAGGATCTGGCCGCGATGCTGATGCAGATGAGCGCCTCCGGGGGGGAGGACAGGCGGACGCCGAGCCCCCTGACGCCGCTGCTGGTCGACGACGATCCCTCCATGGGCGACCCCGATGCCCCGCTCGTGATGGTGGAGTTCTCGGACTTCCGGTGCCCGTTCTGCGCCAGGTTCTACAGCGAGACCATGCCCAGCATAGTGAGCGAGTACGTGGACACCGGCAGGCTCCTCCTGGTGTACCGCGATCTGCCGCTGGAGACGCACCCCAACGCGCCGCCGGCCCACGCCGCCGCCGAGTGCGCCGACGAGCAGGGCGCGTTCTGGGAGTACCACGACGTCCTGTTCGAGAAGCAGCGCGGGTGGGGCGGGCTGGACGGGGGCGCCCTCGACGCGAGGCTCCTGGAGTACGCCGAGGATCTGGGGCTCGACGCGGCCGCGTTCGCCGAGTGCGCCGCGTCCCCCGAGGCCGCTGCCGAGGTGCGGGCCGACGCCGACCAGGCCGGGAGCTTCGGGGCGACTGGCACCCCGACCTTCTTCGTGGGGAACGACGAGGGCGGGTACGCCATGATCACGGGGGCGCAGCCCTACTCCACGTTCAAGTCCTTCCTGGACTCGAGGCTGGGGTGAGTTGTGGCGCCTTGACCGCGAGGAGTACTATTTCAGGATATTCGACTCCAAGAAGCGGATAGCCGGCTACTTCGACCCCGACTACGGGGACGCGTTCCCGAAGGACAAGGAGCAGGAGATCATCGAGGCGATGTGGGAGAACCGCGACGGCATACCGGGCGGGTACCTCATGGTCGGGCTGGCGAAGTTCGGCATATTCGACGGGGACTATTCCTCCGACCTGCGGGGGCTGGAGGGGCAGATCCGCTCCGTGCAGGATCGCATATCCGCGTGGAAGGAGCTGGTCGCGTTCGCGGGGTTCGGCTCGCACACGGTGCACATATCCCACACGGACCAGGACATGCTGGCCATCACGCTGCCCGTGCCGTTCGCGCGGCCCGTGCCGCTCGACGGCGGCCCGCTGCGCGACGAGCTGGCGCCGGTGCTGGACATGCTGCACGAGCGCTCCCTGCTGTAGGCATCCCGCGCGGCCCCGCCGGGCGCGCGCCGGGCCGGCCGCCGCGGGAGCGGGAAAGCGGGAGGATGCCCGCGGCCCCGCGCGCGCTGCCCCGCGCCTGCCTGCCCCGCGCGCGCATCCCGCGTGCCGCACTATTCCTGCCACGCATCCAGGATCTTCCTGTTGTGCTCCAGCAGCGCGCCCTGCTTCGCCGCGTCGTACGCCGCGTTTTTCCCGCTTTCCAGGCACACCTCGCCGCCCGCGGGGTCCTTGAGGACGATGTCGTCGCCCCTCGGTTCCATGATCACGTTCCCGTTCCCGTTCCGGGCGATCCTGGCGCGGCTGGGCCCGTCCACGTACAGGGCGTTCTTCCAGTCGTCCAGGATCCCAAACTGCGCCTCTGATTCCGACCACGCGAGGGGCACTATATGGTGCAGCTCGAACCCCTGCCGCCTGGATGCCGCGTGGTTCTGGAAGTAGTTTTTCATCCGGCTCTTGGAGAGCAGCATCCTGGCCAGGCCCGCCGTCGTGCTCCGCGCCCGCGTCAGGGCCAGCCGCCCGCCGCGCGCGTCAAAGTACGCGGTCTGCCCCGGCAGCGAAAAGACCTGGCGCGCTTCGTTGAGCCAGTTGTGCAGATCCCTCTTGTCGGGCCTGCGCGGCGCCGACATGGTGGGCTCCAGGTCCCCGCGGAGCGTCACGCGCAGCATCCGGCGCTGGGCGCGGGTCAGGCACCTGTATTCCTTTATGAGATCTATGGCTTCCGGCACGGAGACGGAAAAGTCCGACCTTGTCTCTATTCCGGAGGCGAAAAAGGCGTACTCGGCGTGGTCGATCCAGTCCAGCTCGCTGTCCCTCAGTATGCGGAACACGACGTTGATCTGCCCGCCCAGCAGCCGGTCGATGCATCTTGAATACGCGAAATACGCGTCCAGCGCCCCCGCGGACGCGAGCCTCTTCCCCGCCTCGGTCAGCGCCACGCACTTTACGCGCCGCTTTCCGCCGTGCGGGCCGATCGGGTTCATGCCCTCGTCATACCTGTCGATCAGCCCCATCCTGTGGAAGTCCGGAAAGTAGTTTTTCCGCATCGCATCCTGCGACCCTTTTTTGATCTTCCTCCTCACGCTGTCACAAAATTCCGCGTAGATCGCCTCCTCGGGCTTGAGCCGGGGCCTCAGAGATGTCGGCCGTCCTTATCGGGAGCGTGCCGTCCCCCCGCGCGTGCCGCGAGAGCAGGTTCAGTATGTCGACCACGTCGCCCATCACGTGCCTGTTGTGCTGGGAGTGGTGGGCTCCCCTGTACCCGTCGGATCTCAGCCGCCTGTCCGGGTACAGCAGCGCCCCGTTGCCGGGGGAAATCATCAAAAAATCGCTAGTCCGCTTCATTTTGCCGCCAAGCCCCCCGCCCCGCGGGCCGCGCGAACCCGTTGCCGCATCCGGCAGGCCTGCGCCCGGGCTTCCCGCGCGGTGCCGCCCGCGGGCGGGGCCGCGGGGATGCGGTGCCGTGGCCGCCCCCCCGCCGTCACGCCGCCGGCGGGGGCGCCGCGGCGCGGCCCCAGCGCCTGGCCATCAGCACGTGCCCCGCGACCGCGGCCGCGAGGAGGGCCCCCGCCCCGGGCGGGAACTCGGGCACGGCCGCGTACTCCTCCGACTCGGCTACTACCGCGTACGAGGCGACGGGGCCGGACGGGAGCCTCGCCCCGCCGGGCACGGCCACCAGGAAGAACGCCTCCTCGGACGCCCTCAGGTAGTCCGGCTCCGCGTGCGCGCTCGACACGGCAGCCACGTTCCCGTCCCTGCCGTACAGGGTGGCCACCACCGAGATCGCGTTGGCCGTGGATCCGCCGTTGTTCACCACGCTCCCCGTTATGATCAGGTTGCCGAAGCCGTCCTCGGCCATCTTCGACGACGCGACTCCTATCGCGCGGCCCTTGGGTCCGTCCACCTCGTAGCCGAGATCCAGCGCGTACCCCTCCACGCCTTCCGCCCCCGCCGCCACCACCTCGAACGGCGCCCTCATGCCGGGCACTATGCTGTTGACCGGCGAGCCGGCGGTGGCGCCGCCCAGCGGGCTGCCGGATCCGGAATGCAGGGACGCGCTCACCTCGATCCGGCGCAACGGCACGTCCAGCCCGTTCCTGACCTCGCCCAGTATGTGCAGCGCCCCGTCGCTCCCCACGTACATCCCGTCGTTCTCTATGTAGACGCCCTCGGCCGCCGCGGGCGGCGCGATCGCCAGCGCGGCGCCCGCGACGGCGGCGGCCACGGCGGGGGCCAGGAACCTCACCCACGCCGTGCCGGGCGCGAGTTGTTAAACCTTTACGGGAGGGCCCGCCCGCGGCGGCCCGCCCGCTCAGCCTCCCCCGGCCTGCGCCTCCTTGAACTTTGCCAGGGCGGCGAGCTCGTGGGCGAACGCGGCCTGGTGCAGCTCGTCGGCCCTCGCGTCGTGCGACTCGTCCCCCGTCTCCAGCCAGAGGAGCGTCTCCCTGTCCCTCTCCAGCTGCGCCTCCGCGGACAGCCTGAATATCGCCACCGAGTCTGCGAACGGCCCCGGGGGATCCAGGCGGTCGTACCTTTCCAGGATCCCCCCCATGCCGGCAAAGTGCTCCCCCGCCCTCTCCCTGAACCCGTCCAGGGCGATGCCCCCGCCGCGCAGCGCGGCCAGGTCGGCGTCGAACCCCACCTGCAGCGCGTTCAGGTCGTCCTGTATGCCCACGATGTCCGCGCTGAACGCGGCGCCCCTCGCCTTCACCTGGTCCACGTGGTAGTTGTACCCCACGACGGCGGCGATCAGCACCGCCGCGGCGCCCAGCGCCACCGCCCTGCCCCGCAAGCGCCGCCCCCCGCCCCCGCCTCGTATTATAGGTGCCGCCGCGGGCCCGGATCGGATCCGGCGCGCCGCCGCGGCGCCCGCCTCCGGCAACCGGGAAAGGCCGCCCGCGCCCGCGCGCGCAAGCGGCCCCGCCGATCCGGGCCGGCGCCGGCCGGCGGGGCCGCCAAGCGTGCGGGAAAGAAAAAATCGATGGTGGGCCGCGCGGGACGCCCTTCTACTCCGACGACGTCTTTTTCACGTTGACGGCGTTGGGGCCCTTCGGACTGTCCCCGACTTCGAACTCGACCTTGTCTCCCTCATTTAGGAACCCGTCGACGTTCGTCTTGTGGACGAACAGGTCGACTCCGGACTCCCTCCCGATAAAACCAAAGCCCTTGGTGCGGTTGAACCACTTCACGGTACCTTGCTCCATGTCAAGGCCGCGGCGGCGGCGTGATTATATTAAGATAGTCAATCGACGTACCGCCCGTCCGCGTCCATGTTGAGATCTATGGTCATCACCGTCCCGCTGATGAACGACTCGTTGCGGATGGTCCTCACGCGGGTCACGTCGAGGTGGTGCGGCCATATCTCCACGACTATCTCGCCGATCTTGACGTTCTCGGGCGCGTCGGTAAGCGCGATGTCCTCCTTCCGCACCCCGTGGTCCTGCAGCTTTTTCAGCGAGTGCGCTACGAGATGCTCCGGGTTGTTGTGGTTGATGGCCCAGACCGTGCCCTCGTACTCTATGGCGCCGGGGCCGCGCTCCGGACCCCCGCCCCCGGAGCCTACCACGCGCGCCGGCCTCCTTCCCCGGCGGTCACTTTGCCGGTTCCATCACGTTGAGCGTCATGGTGCTGACCACCCTCGAGAGCCTCCGCACCTTCGCGGAGACCGTCCGCTCGAACTCCTCCCTGTCCTTGGCGTGGATCTCCGCTATGATGTCGTACGCGCCGAACGTCAAGTGCGCCCCGTCCACGCCGGGGATCTTTCTCAGCTCTTCCACGACGTACTCCTCCGCACCCAGATCGCAGTTGAGCAGAATGTATCCTATGTGCACGCCCTTCGTTGTACATCCCACCACTCGTCTTTAAGTCTTAAGCGGCCAGGCGGCGCGGGCCTACCTGCCGCCGCGATCCCCCTGACTGTACCGCTTGCGCCCGCTTCCGCCGTCGCGCCCGCTTCCGCCGCCCCGGTAGCCGCCTCCGCTTCCGCCGTCGCGCCCGCTTCCGCCGTCGCGCCCGCCGCCCCGGTAGCCGCCTCCGCTTCCGCCGTCGCGCCCGCTTCCGCCGTCGCGCCCGCCGCCCCGGTAGCCGCCTCCGCTTCCGCCGTCGCGCCCGCTTCCGCCGTCGCGCCCGCCGCCCCGGTAGCCGCCTCCGCTTCCGCGGCCCCCGTTGCCGCCCCGGTAGCCGCTTCCGCCGTCGCGCCCGCCGCCCCGGTAGCCGCCTCCGCCGTCGCGCCCGCCGCCCCGGTAGCCGCCTCCGCCGCCGCGGCCCCCGCCGCCGCCCCGGTAGCCGCCTCCGCCTCCGCGGCCCCCGCCGCCGCCCCGGTAGCCGCCTCCGCCTCCGCGGCCCCCGCCGCCGCCCCGGTAGCCGCCTCCGCCACGGCCGAACCGCCCGTCCCTGGCATCGCCGCCCCCGCCCCCGCGTCCCCTCCCGGGCACCTGCCTCTTGAGCGGGTCGGGTATGTTGACCTCTATGCCCATCTCCTTGTTCAGGTCGGTCATCTCCGCCTTGATCTGCTTCTTGATGACGTTAAAGTCCGGCACCGACGAGTACGAGACGAGGGTCACCGCGCGCCCCTTGGCGCCGGCCCTCGCGGTCCTCCCGATCCTGTGAAAGTACACGAGCTCCTGGTTGGGGACGTCGTAGTTGACCACGAGGGCCACCTGCGGCACGTCTATGCCCCTGGAGGCCACGTCGGTGGCCACGAGTATCTCCGCCTTGCCCGTCCTGAACTTCCCCATCGACTCCTCGCGCCTGTGCTGCGACATGTCGCCCTCTATGGCCACCGCGCCCATGCGGTTCCTGTGCAGATCCCTGGCCACGTCCCTCGTCCTGTACTTCGTGGAGCAGAACACTATGGTCTGCCCTTCCTTGTTCTGGCGGATGAAGTTCATGAGGTGGTCCATTTTTTCCCTGTCCCTGATGACCAGGTACGACTGGTCTATCCCCTCGCCGCTCAGGTCGTCGGCGTCGAGCAGGAACTGCTTGGGGTTGCTCAGGTAGTCCTCGGAGAGGCGCAGGATCTCCACGGGCATGGTGGCGGAGAACAGCGACATGATCTTCTCCTCGGGCGTCAGGTCCAGTATGAAGTGTATGTCGTCTATGAAGCCCATGTCCAGCATCGTGTCCGCCTCGTCCAGGACCACGTGGGTTATGTCGTTGAGCTCTATGGAGCCGCGCTTTATGTGGTCTATGAGCCGGCCGGGGGTCGCGACCAGTATCTCCGTCCCGCCGTCGAGCGCCGCCAGCTGGACGCCCATGTTCTGCCCGCCGTATATGGTGGTGGCCCGCACGCGGGTGTATTTCGCGAACTTTTTCACCTCCCCGGTGATCTGGACGGCCAGCTCCCGGGTCGGGGCCAGTATCAGGCCCTGTATCTTCCCGTTGGCCTCCACGTCCTGCAGCATCGATATGGAGTACGCGGCGGTCTTGCCGGTGCCCGTGTGGGCCTGGCCCACCACGTCCCTCCCGGTGAGCAGCACCGGGATGGCCGCCTCCTGTATGGGGAACGCCTCGGAGAACCCCATGTCCCTTATGGCATCAAGCACGTTCTGCTTTATTCCGAGTTCCTCAAACTTTGTCATTTCTTTCATTCTCTGGGCAATGGCAGAAGAGCCCTTGCCGCCCCGCCGTCATCCTACGGGGTGGCGGTTCCGGCGCACCTAATAAACGCTTGTCGGGGCCCGGTTTGCCCCGCAACCGTCCCGGGCGGCGCCCGGGCTCCGCTCCCGTGTAGACTTACGTCCATTGTGATCTAGGCGTGGGATCGCGGAGCGGATTGTTGCCGCTAGGCGTGGTTTCGGTTTGGACGTAAGTCTACACCCGCTCCCACCCGCGGGCACCCCCGATCCCGCCCGCGGCCGCGCCGGCCAGCCCGTCGCGGGGCGCCGCTCCGGGGCCGGCCTCCCGGAACGCTCTCCCGCTCCGTGGCGCGCGCTGCTCCCGAACGCGCGGAGGCCGAAAAGGCGGCCCCGGCCGCCTCTTCCGCGGCGGCCGGGTCCGGGGCGCGCTCGGCGCCGAAGCCCGGCCGCTCCCGCCCCGCCGGCCGCGGCGGCCTTGCTCGTCTTGACGAACGGGACGATGCCGGGCTCCCCGCGCGGGGCGACGCTCCCGCGCGGCGCGCGCCCGCCCCCGCGAACCCGCGCCTGATCTTCCGTTCCTTGCCCGCTCCCCGCGGGCGCGCCGCCGCGGGCCGGGCTAGTCGGCGGCCACCCGCATGGCGTGAACGCGGCCGGGCGCCGCGGCCGTCCCCCCGCGCGCGCCCGCCTCGCCCCGTCGATCCTCCCGCACGTCGGGGCGCGCCCCCGCGCGCCGCCGTCGCCCGGCGGCTGCGGGGCACGGGGCCCCGCGCGATGCGCCGGCCGGGCGCCTCGCGGCCGCCGGGGCAGGGAACGGGGACTCGGCGCGCCGGCACGGCGCCCCGACCTCACGGCCCGCCTCCTCGAGCTCCCCGCACCCGTTCGGATCCTTCCGCGGGCAGGGCAGCCTGCCGCGCGGCGCGTGCCCGGACTCGGCCGCGCCATGGTGCGGCAGGACGGGTTTTTGCCAGGCAATGTCGGCAAAAACCGCCTTTTCGCGATCGTCGTCCCGGGCCGGGCCGGGTTTCGGGCGCGCCTGCGGGGCGGGCTGCCGGAGCCGCCCGCGCGGGGCCGGCAGCCCGCCCCGCAGGCGCGGACCCGGATCGGCGAAAGCGCTTCCGCGCTCGCGGCCGGCGGGCGCGCGGGGCGCGGAAAGGGCGAAAGCCAACGGGGGGCTTTGAACCTAGGGCGCCTCGCTGGGGCAGGTGTACCGGGCCGAGGCGGAAAGGGCGAAAGCCAATGGGGGGCTTTGAACCCCCGACCTTTCGCTTACAAGGCGAATGCTCTGCCGGGCTGAGCTACATTGGCGCGGCATCGCGCGCCGCGCGGCGGTATAAAGACTGTCCACGCGCGCCGCGGCGGCCTTCCGCGCCGGGATTCCGGCCGGGGCCCGCCGGCGCCGGCCCGAACTTGGTTTTTATAGTCACGCCCCGTGCGGCCGGCGTGAGGCTGAAGCGCCTTCCTCCCAAAAAACTCAAGGTACTCACCGGCCTGTTCTTCGGCTCGGGCAGCCTCGGGATAATAATGGGGCTGGCGGAGGGCGGCGGGTTCATGATGACCGCGTTCGGCACCGCGCTGGTGTGCATAGGGGGGGTGACGGGCTGGATGCTGCTGACGCAGGAGCCGGACCCCCGCGCGAAGCGGCGGAAGCGGCACCGCCGCGAGTGACGCCGGCGCTCCCGGGGGCCCGCCGGCGCCGCGGCCGCCGGGAACACCCCGATCCGGGCGCGCCGGCCGGGAAGATCCGGCCTCCCGGCCGGGATCCCGCGGGCCGCCGGCGCCGGAGGGGGGAGGCGGGCGCGCGCGGCGGCGCGGGACGCGCGGCGGCCCGGCGCGGCATCGGGGGCGGCAGGCCGGGGCGGCCCGGGCGGGCGGGCCTGGGGGGAGCGCGCCGCGGCGCGGGACGCGCGGCGGCCCGGCGCGGGCCGCCGGCGCGTAGTCCGTCCCGCAACCCGGATTTTGTTCGTGAAAAACCGCCCCGCCGCGGCCGCCGCAGGCGTGGTTGCGAGGCAGACTGGCGCGTGTAGGCTTACGTCCATTGTGATCTAGGCGTGGGATCGCGGAGCGGATTGTTGCCGCTAGGCGTGGGATCGCGGAGCGGATTGTTGCCGCTAGGCGTGGGATCGGTTTGGACGTAAGTCTACACACTGGCGCCATGGGCGGATTTATCTACCGGCGGGACGGCGGGCGCGCATGTTGCCGGACTGGGACAGCCCGGGGACGCCGGCCCGGGAATCCTCGCGCCTGATGCCTTGGGCCGGCATCGGCGCCGGGACGGCCGGCGCGGGAGGCGGTTGCGGCCGCGCGGCCGGCGCCCCGGGGCGGGGGGGGGGGGGAAGGCGCACGCCCGCGCCGATGACAAAAACTCCTGGCCCCGCCGCGCCCGCGCCGCCGGCAAGGACGCGGGGCTGTTCCGGATCCCGGCCGCGGCCGCCGCTTGCCGCCGTCCTGATCGCATCCGCCGCGTTGCTCGCGGGCTGCTGCGCCGCCGCCGCCTTGCCGCACGCGCACGCGGACGGCCACCAACCGACAGTCGAGATCTCGAGCGGCGCGTCTTCCCCCACCAACCTGCAGACCGTGCCGTTCGCCATGAAATTCAGCAAGCCGGTAAGCGCCTCGACCCTCGCCGCGTCGGACATCAACGCCTCCTCGGGCACGGTGCAGAACCTGCGCGGCCCGTGGCAGCCCCTCGCGAACTTCGGCAGCGAGGGCTCGGAAGACGGGAAATTCGACCTGCCGTCCGGCGTGGCGGTCGACGGCCCCAGGGGCAAGATATACGTGGCCGACAGGGATAACAACAGAATCCAGGTGTTCGACGCTGCCACGAGGAGCCACGTCGACAGCATCGGGGGGTTCAGCGCACCGTACGGCGTGGCGGTCGACGGCTCGGGCAAGCTGTACGTGGCCGACTCGGGGAACAACAGGGTCGCGGTCCTGGATTCCGCCAGGAACGTAGTCCTCAGCATCAATGCCAGCAGCCCGTACGGCGTGGCGGTCGACGGCTCGGGCAGCATATACGTGGCCGACAGGGGGAACAACCGCGTCCGGATCTACGGCCAGGCCGGGAACACGATCGCCACCATCTCCGGATTAAACGGCCCGGCCGGCGTGGCGGTCGACGGCTCGGGCACGATATACGTGGCCAACACGAATAACGGGACCGTCGCGGTCTATGATTCCGCCAGGATCCACGTGGCCAACCTGCCCGGCACATTCGACGCCCCGTTCGGCGTCGCGGCGGACGCCTCTTCCGGCACGATATACGTGGCCGACCTGCCCGACGATTCCGTCTATGTGTTCGATGCCGCCACCAGGAGCCTCATACACACATTCGGCCCCGGCCAGTTCGACGACCCGCTGGGCGTCGCGGCGGACGGCTCCTCGGACACGATATACGTGGCCGACACGCGGAACCACCGCATCCGGGTATTCGATGCCGCGCACGCGTTCGACGTGGCGGGTCCGGACGAAGGGCGCCTCGTGGTGAGGCTGCCGGCCGGCCGCGCGCAGGACGTGGCGGGGAACGCGAACGAGGCCTCCAACGACGTGAGCATCGCCATAGACAGGACCGCCCCCGCGCCCGCCGTCTCCGCGGCGCAACCGGGCCCGACCAACGCCACGAAGATCGCCTTCCGGCTGGAATTCGACGAGGGCGTGAACCTCGCGACCCTCGACGCATCCGACATCAGCGCCACCCCGGGCGCCGCGCAGAACCTGCACGCGCTGCTCCGGCACGACGGGCACATCGGCGGCTTCCACAGCCCGCAGGGCGTGGCGGCTGACGGCTCGTCCGGCACCGTATACGTGACCAACTCGTGGGATGGCAGCAACCAAGTCACCATAGTCAACCGCGACAGGCAGCGCGTCGGCGCGCTTCCGGGCCCGTTCAACCAGCCCGGCGGCGTGACGGTCGACGGCTCGGGCAGGATATACGTGGCCGACACGTTCAACAACCGCATCCGGGTGTTCAGCCCCGCCGGGGAACCGATCAACACCGTCTCGCACGGGTTCAGCCGCCCGCACGGCGTGGCGGTCGACGACTCGTCCGGCACCATCTACGTGGCCGACACGCGGAACGACCGCGTCCGGGTATTCGACTCCGGCTGGGGCCACGTCGCCGACATGGGCGGCTTCGACGATCCGTACGCCATGGCGGTGGTCGGCCCGGGGAACCTGTACGTGGCCGACTCGAGGAATGACATCATCAAGATATACAACTCCGCGAGGCACCAGATCGACAGCATCACACAAGGCTTCGTCCAGCCGCGCGGCGTGGCGGTAGACTCGCTCGGCACCACGTACGTGGCCGACTCGGTCAACAACTACGTCAAGGTGTTCGACACCGACAAGCGCCTCGTCGCCACCCTCGACCCCGGCATTCGGACCGCGCAGACCGTGGCGGTCGACGGCTCGTCCGGCACCGTATACGTGACCGACAACATACACGGCCGCGTACTCGTGTTCAACACGACGTTCGCCTTCGAGGTGGCGGATCCGCCCGAAGGGCGCCTCGAGGTGAAGCTGCCGGCAGGCCTCGTGCGGGACACGGCGGGAAACGCGAACGATGCCTCCAACACGGTGGCCGTCGAGATAGACCGCACCGCCCCCGTCCCCGC
Source organism: uncultured Candidatus Cenarchaeum sp. (assembly GCA_958295735.1). Classification (GTDB taxonomy): domain Archaea; phylum Thermoproteota; class Nitrososphaeria; order Nitrososphaerales; family Nitrosopumilaceae; genus Cenarchaeum. Next base: position 314,329 of record OY282369.1, on the reverse strand, counting down.
CGTCACGTCCGCGCAGCGGAGCCCGACAAGCGCCCCGACGATCAGCTTTACGGTGGGCTTCAACGAGACCGTCACCGGGTTCGAACGGGAGGACGTCCGGCTCTCGGGTACGGCCACCCACGGCGGCGTCGCCAGCTTCGCGGCCGCCGACGCCGCGACGTACACCTTCGACGTCTCGCCCGCGTCCGACGGGACCATACTGGTCGACGTCCCCGCGGGCGCGGCGCGGGACGATGCCGGGAACGGCAACACCGCGGCGGAACGGTTCTCTATAACGTACAACAGCGCGGTCCCGACCCCGGTCATCAACGCCTCGCAGCGGAGCCCTACCAACGCCGCCACCATAAACTTCCTGGTAAAATTCAACGTGGGCGTCACCGGGTTCGACCAGGGCGACGTCCGGCTCTCGGGTACGGCCTCCCACGGCGGCGTCGCCAGCTTCGCGGCCGCCGACGCCGCGACGTACACCTTCGACGTCTCGCCCGCGTCAGACGGGACCATACTGGTCGACATACCGGAAGACGCGGCGGACGCGGGAGGCCTCGGCAGCGACCCGGCGGAGCGGTTCTCCATGACCTACGACGGCACGCCGCCGGCCCCTGCCGTCAGCTCCGCGCAGCATAGCCCGGCAAGCGCCTCGCCGATCGGCTTTGCGGTGGGCTTCAACGAGACCGTCACCGGGTTCGAACGGGAGGACGTCCGGCTCTCGGGAACGGCCGCCCACGGCGGCGTAAAAAACTTCGCGGGCGGCGGCGCCTCGTACTCGTTCGAGGTCTCGCCCACGACCAACGGGACCATACTGGTCGACGTCCCCGCTGGCGCGGCCCGGGATGCCGCGGGCAACCCCAGCAGCGCCGCCGCCCGGCATTCCGTGACGTACGCGGGCGCGCCGGCCGCCCCGGCCCCCGCGCTCGAGTCCGCCTCCCTCGACTTGGAAGCGGGCAGCAACGGCCGGCTCACCCTGGCATTCGACGGGGCGGCCACGCTGCCCGACGTAAAGTCGTTCGAGGGGGACATAACGATACGGGGCGGCGACGGGACGGTCGCCCTGTCCGCGGGGGACGTCCACTCGATCGCGTCCGGAAGGACGGGGGGCGCGGAGTTCGCGCTGGACGTGTCCGGCGCCAAGCGAATACAGCTCAACGCGGCGGACCTGGGCTCCGCCAGCATCACGCTGCCGGGCGGCTTCGTCTCCGATCTGGGCGGCAGCCCGTACGCGGGGGGCCGGCCCGCCGTCCCGCTTACATACGTGCAGGATCCCTCGCCCCCGCGCCTCGCCGCGGCGGCGGTCGACCTGGCGCCGGGCGAGGGCGGCGCGGCGAGGCTGGTCCTCACGTTCGACGAGGCGGTGACGGCGCCGGAGGTGCAGCCGCTCGCCGGCGAGATCGTGATCCGCGTCCGGGGCGGCGCGGCGGTCGTCCTGTCCGGCGCGGACGTCGAGGCGGTCGCATCCGGCCGCGAGGGGGACAGGACATTCGCGCTGCTCGTGTCCGGCGCAAAGCGGGAAGCGCTCGCCGCGGCAGGGCTCCCCGATCCGCCGCCCGCCACGGTCCTGCTGCCCGGCGGCTTCGTCTCCAACGGCCGCTCTGCCTACGCGCCGGATCCGGCGCCGCTGGCCGCGGCCGACGACGGCGCCGGCCCGTCCTTCGCGTGGGCCCACGTGCTGAACGGCAGCTCCGTCGCGGTAGTCTATACGGAGCCGGTGCTGACAGTCCCCTCCCACTATTCCGGCATCACGGTGGACGGCATCCCCGCGGAAGGCAACCGCGATGCCGCATCCGCGGCGGCCGCGTTCGGGAGCAGCGTCGTGGTGTCGTGGAACGCGGGAGCCGGCGCGGAGGCATCGGCCGGCTCCGCCGTGGGGTTCGACCTGTCCGGAAACGTCACCGACGCCTTCGGGAACCCCCTCCTGAACCCGGGCCAAAAGTCCACGGACGGGCAGGGGGCGGGCAGCAAGATGCGCGTGCAGGTGGGCGCGTTCTCGCGCGGCCAGGGCGACCCCACCGCGGGGGCGGCGCGGCTGGGGGCGGCCGCCTTCAACGCCCTGTCGTCGGAGCGCGGCTACCCGTTCCTCGTCAGCGTCACGGAGCACGCGCTGCCGGACGGCGCGTCCGCCGCGGCGGCGCTCCGGGACGCGCACGGCGGCGGGAGGGGCCCTGTCTTGTACGTGGGCCCGGCCTCGGACGCGGCGCTGCGCGGCATGGCGGAATACGCCTCGGAGAACGGGATCACCGTGGTCTCGCACTCCTCGGCGGCGCGCTCGCTGGCCGTGGAAGGGGACGGCATATACAGGATGGAGCCCGGCGCGGCGCACCTGGCCAGGGTCCTCGCGACGGAGGTGGCGCGGGGCGGGTACGGCGCCATAGTCCCCGTGGTGCAGGCCGACCTGTACGGCCCGGAATACGGCCTGCTCGGGCCGCTCGCATCCGACCTGGCGCCGCTCGGGATACCGGTCGGCGAGCCCGTGGAGTTCGCGGAAGGCGGGGGCGGCGCGGCCGCCGCATCTATAGAGGCCGCCGTCCTGGCGGCGGCCGGGAGCGGGAGCGCCAGGAGCGCGGCCGTCGTGTATATGGGCTCGGACTCGGAACTGGCCGCCATCGCGGGGAGCATGCGGGGGGACAGCCCCGTGCGGGACAGGTCTGCATGGTTCGCGGCCGGCGGCGCGGGGGCGGGGGCCGGCGGCGGGGTGACCGCGTCCCCCCTCGTGATATCGGATGCGGCGGCCGTGCAGCTGGCCAGGGACGTGCGGCTGTCCGCCGTCCAGTTCGCCGTGGAGCGGAATGCCGCGACGGACTACGTTGACGACGTAGCGTACGGCGCCGCGGGCCCGCCGGGCCCCGCCGGATCGGCCACGCCGGCGTACGCCGCGTACGAGGCCGCGCGCGTGATCGGCAGGGCCCTGGCGCTGGCCGGGGGCAACCAGTCCGAGGCGGGGGGGAACGTGGCGAGGGCGGCCGCCCTGGACGGCGGCCCGCTCGGCCGCACGGGCATGGACAGCTCCGGCGACCTGCGGCTGCCCATCACGTACGGCGCGTGGTCGGTCTCCGATGCGGCGGCGGAGTGGGAGCGGGCCCCGGATCTGCTCCGCGGCATAGACAGGTGCGGGATGGCCCTGGAAAAGTCGGAGCTCGCCCTGCCCGATCTGTCGCCGGGGAGCAGGAGCGGGCCGGCGAGGCAGACCATAACGAACACGGGAGCCGCCCCGATGCCCCCCGTGTCCGTGACCGCCACGGACTGGTCGCAGTTCCGTGGCGGCGCCCCCCTGCCGGGGCCCCCGCTGCCGTTCTCGCTCACGGAGATGTCCGTGGGCCTGGCCGGCGCCTCCCCCAGGCTGGCCGACTCAACCCCGCTGGCGGCGGGCACCGAGATACCGGGAGGGACGCCGCCGGGCGGCAGCGTGGACGTCGACTTCCGGATCGACCTGTCGGAGCTGGAAGATCTCGAGGCCGACTTCATATCGCAGATCGTCACGTACGGCGTGAACTGCTAGCGGGGCGCGGCCGGGGCGCGGGGCCGGCAGCCCCCCTGGCGCGAACCCGGATTGGCGGGGGCGCTTCCGCGCCCGCGGCCGGCGGGCGCGCGATCCCGCGCCGCCCGCGGGCGCGGGGCCGGCAGCCCCCACTCAGGCGCGAATCTGGATCAGCGAAGTCGTTTCCACGCCCGTGACCGCGGGCACGCGACCTCGCGCTCCCGCGGGTATGGTGTCAGCACCCCCCACTCCCCAGCGCGAATCTGGATCAGCAAAGTCGTTTCCACGCCCGTGACCGCGGGCACGCGACCTCGTGCTCCCGCGGCCCGCGAAAACATAAATAATTACCGCCGGCCGCCCTGCCGGAATGCTTGACCTGGTCGCCAAGAGGCTGTTCCTCACCAAGGGCAAGGGGATACACGACGACAAGCTGACCAGCTTTGAGTACGCGCTGCGGGCCGCGGGGATAGCCGGGACCAACCTGGTCCTCATCTCCAGCATATTCCCGCCCAACGCCAAGCTCCTGTCGCGCAACGAGGGGCTCAAGGAGATAAAGCCGGGCCAGATACTGTTCACCATATACTCGAAGAACCAGACCAGCGAGCCCCACAGGCTCGTGGCCGCGTCGGTGGGGGTGGCCCGGCCCAAGGATCCCAGCAAGTACGGGTACCTCTCCGAGTACGACTCTTTCGGCCAGTCGGAAAAGACGGCCGGCGACTACGCCGAGGACGTCGCCGCGCAGATGCTGGCGTCCTCCCTCGGCATACCGTTCGACATAGACAAGAGCTGGGACGAAAAGCGGCAGCAGTGGAACATATCCGGTGCGATATACAGGACGCAGAACGTCACCCAGACCGCCGTGGGCGACAAGGACGGCAAGTGGACTACGGTGTTCGCCGCCGCGTGCCTGCTAGTCTGACCCGCTCCCCCGCGCCCGCCCGTACCCCCTGAGGAAGAAGGCGGCCGCGCCCCCGGCGCCCGCTATCGCGACGGCGGCCACTATGGCCTGCTCGTGGCTTATCCAATCCCCGGCCCCCTCCCCGGCCCCGGCCCCCTCCCCGGCCCCGGCCCCCTCCCCGCCCGCGGGGGGCGCGAGCGTGACCGACAGCCGGCCGTCGCGCACCGACTGCAGGTCCCCGAACAGGAACACCGCCTCGGCCGGCGGCTGGCCGGGCTCCGAGGCGGACAGCCAGCCGGAGCCGCCGATGTCGGCGGGGACCTGCATGCCGTCCACCGTCCTGGACTCGACGAACGGCGGCTCGGCCCCGGAGACGGCGCCGCCGCCCAGCACCTGGACCCTCACTATGGAGTTGAACGGGTAGAAGCCGTCCGAAAAGTGGTCCGACCTCGACAGCTCCCCGGCCCCGAGCAGCTCCAGCGGCCTCAGGGCCTCCCCGGGCGCCGCCGCATCCTCGTGGTACGCGGTGATCTTCAGCTGGTACAGGATGCCGGTCCCGTGCGGTATCATCGAGAAGGACATCTTGGCGCTCTCGCTGGACGACAGGGCCGCCGCCGCGTCGTAGAACCCGCCCGCTTCCCTTATCTGGCGGGAGAGCAGCAGGGCGGACGCCTTTGCGTACATGGAGTCGGTCGCCTCCATGGGCATCGTGAACACGGCCGAGACGGTGTTCCTGCCGGAGACGGCCCCCGACGTGTCCAGGGCCACGTTGGCCTCGTCGCGGTGGTGCACGAACGTGGAGTGGTACCGCGCGTCGACGTCGAGCAGCTCGTTTACCGCCCCCACGAACTCGCGGCCTATGGCGGAGGCCCGCTCCTGCGTGCCCTCGATGCCCCCCCACTCGGGATCCCTTTCCGTGTTGATCATCACGCACGACTCGCCCCGCACCCCGAGGACGCATCCGTCCTCGTTGGTCACTACTATGGCGGTGATCCTGCCGTCTTCGAGTATCCTCGACTCCAGGGCGGCCGGCACCCTGATCTCCTGCGGGCTCGTGCTCTGCAGCACGATCGACGCCGACGCCCCGCCGCCCGCGGGATCCGCTATCACCTGGACGGTCTCCTGGAACGTGGCGATCTGCGGCTCCTGCGCCCAAGCCGCTTGCCCCGCCGCCGCCGCCACCGCGAGCCCGGCCGCGACCGCGACAGCCGCGACCGCCCCGCCCCGCGCCCCGCCGCCCACGGCGCGGGGGCCGGAGCTACGGCTATTAACGTTGGCGCCTCCGGCGCGCGTGGACTCACGTCCACCGTGATCCGGGCGCGAGATCGGGGGGCGGTTGCCGTTGCTAGGCGCGGTTCCGGTTTGGGCGCGAGTCTGCACTCCGGCGCAGCGCCGGCCGGCCGCGCCCGGGGACGGCCGCCGGCAGGCCGGCCGCGGGCGGCCCCGCCGAACGCGGCCCGCCGCGCGCCGGGAAATGCCGCCGGGAACGGCGAGCCCGCATCGATCGCGGGTCCCGGCCCTGCGCCGGGGCGTGGACGGGGCGGCGGGGGGATGCTGATCTCGAAAGGAGGCCCCGCGGCCGGATGCCGGCGCGCTAGGGCCGGGGCCCGGCATCCCCCTGCCGACGGCGGGCCGGAGGGATCCCGCGGCGGGAGCCGGAGGAAACCGATGCGGCCCGGCGGGCCGGGCGGATCCTCCCGCCGGCGCGGCCGCGGCGGCCCCCGCGGCCCCCCGGCCAAGGCGCGCCGGAGACCGGCAGGGCGCTCGCGCGGATGCCCGAAAGGGGCCAAACGGCCGGGGGCGGGGCCGCGGGGGTGGCGCATCGCGCCCGCCGGGAAGCGGGCCGGTTTCGGGACCATGCGGCCGCGGGGCGGAAAGCGAGCAATAATGCCGAAGGCGCCGGCATGATGGCCGTGAAGCGGCCCGGCTTCGCGCGCCCCGGGATCCGCAACTTTCAAATCCTGCCCTCCCGGTGCGTGGGGCGCGAGCCAGAGCGCGGCTGCTGCTACGGCAGAGGAAACTCCTCCCTCCATGCAGGATGTGCGATCCGGAGATGGGTGGCCAGAGATGGCCGGCAACGGCACAGAAATGGATCCGGCTTGGAGCACGGTGATGGCGGGACGCCTGAGGTTTCCAAGCGCGGAATGGAACAACCGCCCCGCACGGAGCAAGGCCGGACGGAGCCACGGGATCCTGCACCCGGCTCGGGTGGGCCGCAAAGCGTAATGCCGCTAGAACAGAAGGAGGGTTACTCCTGGCACGCGGCGGGCGCGGCGCAGTCCGCGCCCGCATTCAAAGAACGGCCGCCGCCTGCGCGGCCCCCGCCGGGGCATCCCGCCCGCGCCGGCAGGCGGCCGCCGGCGGGCCGCGCGGCCGCGGGCGGAACGGGGCGGGGACCCGCGGTCGGGCGGGCGGAATCGCGGTCGGGCGGGCGGCAAAGGCGGAACGGGGCGGGGGCCGGCGCGTCACATGTCGCGGACGGCCTCGGCGCACACGGGCGACCCGCATCCGCACGCGGCATCGCACAGGCAGTGCGCCTGCATCTGGCAGTCGCACTCGTTCCCCGAGTCCGCCGAGGCCGCGCATCCGCACGCCGCGTCCTCCGCGGGCGCCGCGTCCTCCGCGGGCGCCGCCGCCGACGCGGGCGGGGGCGCCTGCCGCGGGGGCTGCGCCTCGGCCGCATCGTACACGCTCCTGGTCTGCCTGTAGTCCGTGTCGTCGGCGAGCTGCGCCTCGCCCCTGTTGGTCCGGTACCCTCCGGCGCTGGCGCTCGTCTGGTACCCGGTGAGCCTCGCCGGGTCTATCCCGGTCTGGCCTTGGCCCGCCTCCTTCTTCAGCTGCCTGCTGCTGAACACGAAGAACGCCCCGCCCCCGACGGCGGCCAGCCCCGCCATCCCGTATATGATGGCCACCGGAAAGTCGCCCGTGGCCGTCTGGCCGTAGCCCTCCGGCGCGGTCGGGGTGACCCCGACTATCTCCAGGTCCCCCAAACTGTCTATGACGGCGAGGCCTATTACCCTGAGGGTGGCCGAGTCGGAGGACTGCACGGTCCTCACGTCGTACTCCTTGTCGGAGGAGAACCCGCCGTGCAGCTCCACCTCCACCTGCCGCCCCTCCCTCAGGCTGCTCTCGCCCATCGTGTACGCGGACAGCACGAAGCCCTTTATGGTGTCGGACAGGCCGAACGTCCCGGCATCCGCGCCTATCCCGGTGGGGTCGAACAGGAAGTGCCAGTTGGCCAGCGGCTGGTCCCTTATGGCCTCGGCGTTCACGAGCGGGGTGCTCAGCACCTCCTCGGCCTCCGAGCCCCTCATCTGCGCGCGCAGCTCCGGCTCGTTCTCGGCTATGGCGGACATGGGCATGTTCACTTCCACGCCGCCTATCTCGACGGGGCCGCCCACGGAGAGGCCCCTCCACCCGAGGTCCACCAGCGTCTGGCCGCTCACCCCGCCGGCCTTGGCGATGTTGTAGTCCGCGAGCTCGCCGCTTATGACCAGCTTGTAGTCGATGGCGGCGTTGGTCTGCCTGCCCCTCATGTCGGCCGCGTATTCTACGGACATCTCGGCGATCCTGGCGCCGCTGCCGTCCGCGGCGATCTTGGCGTTGAGCGCGTCCCTGAAGGCCGCCACGTCGGTGTCGTTGGCGGACGACCCGGACGCGGCGTACGTCCACGAGCCGCCCCTGAGCATCTCGCCCACGCTGCCCTCCTCCCCGTACGTGACCAGCGCGGTCCTCTGGTACGTGACACGGAACTCGGAGGTCTCCTCGTTCGGGTTTATGACCGCGTCCAGCTGGGCCGCGCGGGCCTCGCCGGGGGCGGAGCCGGCGGCCACGGCGATGCCGGCGAGCAGGATGCCGAGCGTGCAGGCCGCGGCGTTCACGCGCGCGCTGTTCCGCGAGGCCATAATAAGTATACCCCGAACCGGTATTAAAAACCGGCTTGGCGGGCGCGGGGCCGCGCGCCCGCCGGAACCGCGCCCTCCGGCGGCGGGCCGGCCGCGCCCCCCAGGCGCTGGCAGCTTGGCGGCGGGCCGGCCGCCCGTCACGCGGGCGCGGGCCCGGGCCGGCCGCGCCCCCCGCCCCCGCCGCCCGGGCCCCGCCGGAACGCGCCGCGGGCCCGGGGGCGCAGGATCCGGCCCCGCCGCGCGCCCCTCGGAAGCGTCCTGCCGTGCACGTGGAGTCGAGCGCGTTCGCGCGCAGGATCCGGCCCCGCCGCGCGCCCCTTGAAAGGGTAATATGTGCGGGGGCGGCGCCGGCCCCCGTGTTGTGCGGAGCGGCGACGCGGTGATCACCATACTGGCCGGCGGGACGGGCTCGGTCAAGCTCGTGCGCGGCCTGGTGGGCAAGACGGGCGACGTCACCGTGGTGAGCAACGTGGGCGACAACTACTGGCTGTACGGGCTGTACATGTGCCCCGACATCGACACCATCGTGTACGGCCTGGCCGACCTGCTGGACTACGACCGCGGGTGGGGGATCAAAAAGGACACGTTCAACTTCCTGCGGCAGATGGAGGTCTTCGGCGAGGAGACGTGGTTCCGCATGGGCGACCGCGACACGGCGACCCACCTCATACGCACCAACATGCTGAAGAACGGCCGCAACTTGGCTGACATAACCAAGTGGATGTGCGAGAGGTTCGCCGTCAGCACCAGGATAATACCGATCACCGACAACAGCGTCGAGACGCGCATAACCACGTCAAAGGGGGACATGCACCTGCAGGAGTTCTGGGTCAAGTACCGCGGCCGCGACAAGGTGGAGGGCATCCAGTACGTGGGGTGCGAGAAGGCCAGGCCCAACCCGGAGGCGATAAACGCCATGCACGACTCGGATCTGGTGATACTGGCCCCGGGCAACCCGCTCACCAGCATCGGCCCCATGCTGCAGGTCAAGGGCGTCCGCAAGGAGCTGGTCAAGATAAGGAAGAAGGTGGTGGCGGTCAGCCCCCTCATAGGGGACAGCGCCGTGAGCGGGCCGGCCGGCGACTACATGGCGGCGGCCGGCATAGAGACCAGCCCGTACGGGCTGGCCACCATGTACTCGGACGTCTGCGCCAACATCGTGATAGACACAAAGGACCGCGCCATGGCCAAGCGCATACGCAACCTGGACGTGCAGGTGTACGACACCCGCATACTGATGAGGACAAAGGCGGCCGAGCAGGCCCTCGCATCCTTCATCATAAAGCAAGTGCGCGTCTAGGTTGCCGCGGCTGTCCGTGATAGTCCCCGTGAAGGGCTTCCCGCGCGCAAAGTCGCGGCTCGCGGCCCTTTCCGGGCGGGGCAGGGAGGAGCTGTGCAGGATCATGCTGGAGGAGGTGCTTCGCACCGTCTCGCTCTCCCCCGGGGTTTCCTCGTCCGTGGTGGTCTCCGCGGACGCCGAGGCGCTCCGCATGGCGGAACGGTTCGGGGCCGAGCCCGTGAGGGAGGGCTCGGAGGCCGGGGTCAACGCCGCGGTCGCGCTGGCCGACGCCGCGCTGGACGGCGCCGCCGACGCCACGCTCGTGCTGCCGCAGGACGCCCCGTTCGTCACGCCCGGCGACATAGACCTCCTGCGCCGCCTCGCCACCCCGCGCCCGTGCGTCGTGGTGGTGCCGTCCCGCAGGCTGGACGGCACCAACGCGCTGCTGCGCGCGCCGCCGCGCCTCATGCGCACGCACTACGACGAGGACAGCTACCGCATCCACCTGGACGCCGGGCGGAGGGCGGCCGGCGGCAACGCCTCGCTCGTGCTGGCGCGCCGCGTCATGATGGACATCGACGACGAGGCGGACGTGCGGTACTGCCTGGCGCGGAACGAAAAGCCGGCCCTGTGCGGGAGGATCGCCGCCCTGATGCCGGGCCTCGCGCCGTAGCGGGGGCGCCCCCGCCGGGGGCTAGGGGGCCCGCGGCCCCGCGCCGCGCGGGGGCCCGCGGCCCCGGCCCGCCCCTTCCAGCGCCTCCGCGGCCCTCGCCGCCGAGCGTATGGCCTTCAGGATCCCGCGCCGCGCCCCGGAATCGCCCTCGCGGCCGAGCTCGTCGACCAGGGCCGCGAGCCCTGCCTGTAGCGCCGCCCCGGCCGCGCCCTTGCGCGCTTCCGCCGCCCCGGCCGCGCCCTTGCGCGCTTCCGCCGCCCCGGCCGCGCCCTTGCGCGCTTCCGCCGCCCCGGCCGCGCCCTTGCGCGCTTCCGCCGCCCCGGCCGCGCCCTTGCGCGCTTCCGCCGCCCCGGCCGCGCCCGGCTGCCTTCCGGCCTCCGGCTTCCTTCCGCATCCCACGCACAGGGCGTGCCCGCCCCGCATCACCCTGACCCCCCCGCAGTACGGGCACGGCTCTTTCTTCAGCGTGGCGCCGTCCAGCAGCATCCTCGCCGCCTCCTTTGCCGCCTCCCTGCCGTCCACGCGGGCCGCATCCCGCGCCGCAATAAAAAAATTCGCCGCCCGCCGCGCCGCGGGCCCCGCCCGCCGCGGATCCGGATCGGCAGGGGCGCCCCCGTTCCCCGTCCGCCGGCGCGCCCGCCCGCCCGCCGGCGCCCGGCGGCCGCGGGGTGCCCCGGCTGGCGCGGGCGCGCCGCCGCGGGCGGATTCTGTCGCGCCGCGTGCGGGCGGCGGGCGCCGCCCAGCTGCCGCCCCGGCCGTTCCCGCGGCGGGCCCCGCCCGCCTCGGATACCCCGCCGCGCTTCCGGCGCCGCGCCCCGGTTGCCGCGGCACGCGGGCGGCGCCCCCGCCGTTCGGCGCCGTGAACCGCCCGCGGCACGCGGGCGGCGCCCTCCCCCACGGCGTTTCCCCGCGCCCCTGTGGGGCAGGGAAGACTACGGCCCCGGGCGCGCGCGACGTTGCGAATTAAGCGGCGCCGCGCCGGCCCCGGGCGCGCGCGACGTTGCGAATTAAGCGGCGCCGCGCCGGCCCCGGGCGCGCGCGACGTTGCGAATTAAGCGGCGCCGCGCCGGCCCCGGGCGCGCGCCGCTGCGGCCGCGCGGCGGCGGTCCTGCCTGCGCGGCCGGGGCGCCCCCCGCCCGCCGCATCTTCCTGCATGCGCCCCGGCGCAACCTGGGTCGTTACAGGAACGTGTAATACCCGCACGTGCGGCGGCGACGACTTATAACGCTACCAGTTTCGCGGGCGGGCGTGAGCATGCACGCGATCGGCGCGGTTTCGGTGGCCGCAGCCATGTCGCTCGCGCTCGCCGCCATGCCGCAGCCGGCCCACGCCGCGGCCGACGGCCTGAGCACGGCGGAGCGCCTGGACTTCGCCTCGGGCCTGGAGGAGATGCTCGGCCACTTTCGGGCGCTCGAGCTCAACCTCGACGAGGGCAACGCCGGGCTCGCCGCGGCCCACGCCACCCACCCCGTGGCCGAGCTGTACGATGCCATGAAGCCCGCCCTGGCCTCCGCGGATCCCGAGCTGGACCGGCGCGTGGCCGGGATCCTGGGGGGCCTGAAGGACCGCGCCAGCACCGACGTGCCGCGGGTGCGGGCCCAGGCGGCGGTCGACGAGGCCAAGGAGGCGGTGGAGGCGGCCAGGCGGGCGGTGGTCGGCGACGAGCTGAGCTCCGACACGGTGTTCCGCATGATGCTCATGAAGGGGCTGCTCGAGACCTCGATAGCCGAGTACGGCGAGGCCGTGGAGGGCGGCGCCATTGTGGAGATGGCCGAGTTCCAGGACGGCTCCGCGTTCGTGTGGCGCGCCGGCGAGATATTCGCGGGCATAAGGGGCGACGTGGACGCCGGGGCGGCCGGCGAGATAGACGGCCTGTTCTCCGACCTGGACGCGGCGTACGCGGCCCGCGCCCCGCCCGGCGAGGTGGCCGCGATAACGGGCGGGATCATACACGAGCTCTGGGAGGTCGCCTACGCGGGCGAGCGCCTGGACTTCGCCTCGGGCCTGGAGGAGATGCTCGGCCACTTTCGGGCGCTCGAGCTCAACCTCGACGAGGGCAACGCCGGGCTCGCCGCGGCCCACGCCACCCACCCCGTGGCCGAGCTGTACGATGCCATGAAGCCCGCCCTGGCATCCGCGGATCCCGAGCTGGACCGGCGCGTGGCCGGGATCCTGGAGGGCCTGAAGGACCGCGCCGGCACCGACGTGCCGCGGGCGCGGGCCCAGGCGGCGGTCGACGAGGCCAAGGAGGCGGTGGAGGCGGCCAGGCGGGCGGTGGTCGGCGAGCCGCTCAGCTCCGATCCCGTGTTCCGCATGATGCTCATGAAGGGGCTGCTCGAGACCTCGATAGCCGAGTACGGCGAGGCCGTGGAGGGCGGCGCCATTGTGGAGATGGCCGAGTTCCAGGACGGCTCCGCGTTCGTGTGGCGCGCCGGCGAGATATTCGAGGGCATGAGGGGCGACGTGGACGCCGGGGTAGCCGGCGATATAGACGGCCTGTTCGACAGCGTGGACGCGGCGTACGCGGCCCGCGCCCCGCCCGGCGAGGTGGACGATGCCACCAGCGCCATAATGCGCGAGCTCGACGAGGCTGCCGGGATGCGCGCGGAGGAGGCCAGCCTGCTGGAATACGTCGAGAACATCAACGCGCTGCTGGCCGACGCCAGGGCGGCGTACGGCGCCGGCAACGAGGACCTGGCGCTCAGCTACGCCACGAAGGCGTACCTGGACAACTACGAGTTCCTCGAGGCGCCGCTCGTCCGGGCGGGCGAGCGGGAGCTCATGGAGGAGGTGGAGGTGATGATGCGCGAGGAGCTGCGCGGCATGATGCGGGACGGCGCCCCGGTGCCCGAGGTGGAGGCGCAGATCGACGCCGTGCTGGACAAGATGAACGCGGTGGCCGCGGTAGTCCCAGAGTTCGGGACGGTGGCGGTGATCGTCCTGGCCGCGGCCGCCGTCGCGGCGGTAGCCGCCGCCTCCGCCCGCCCGGGCCTCCGGCTCTCGGCCCCGCCCTGACCCGGTGCAACTTGATCCGAAAACTGATTAATATTCCGCCCGCTGCGGGCGACCGCGTGAAGCCCCAACGTCCGCCCGCGATGCCGCTCCTCGCGGCGGCGGCCCTCGCGGCGGCGGCCCTGGCCTCGCTCCCCGCCGCCTCGTCCCAGGAGCCCCCGGCGGCGCCGGCCGCGCTGGAGGAGGCCGGGATAGGGCTGAGCGTGGCCGCGGCCCTCCTGGGGGAGGGCGACGAGGCGGGGGCGGCGCACGCGGCCGAGTTCGCCTCGCGGCAGTTCATCGCCGGGATGTCCGGGCTGCCGCCGCCCGGGCAGGGGGGCGCGCCGGCCGCCGAGATCCACGTCGCGCTGCTGGATGTCCCGCCGTCCATCCCGGGGACCGATGCCGCCGCCCGGATCGCGGCCGCCGCGTCCATGGTGGGCGGGTACGGCGCCGCGCCGGCAGGCGGCCCGCGCCAGGCGGTGGTGATGATGCTCAACGCGGCCGACGAGCAGTACGCCCTGGCATCGGAGGGCGGCGGGGAGTCGGAGGCGGCGCACCGCATAGCCGCCGCCCTGTTCTCCAGATCCAAGGCGGTGTTCGAGGCCGACGCCGATCCCGGGTCGATGCTGGACGTCGAGCAGATCTCGTTCCTCGACTCCATCGAGTCGACGGCGGCCGCCAGGGGCGACTTTTCCAGGGTGGGATCGCTGGTCAGCGCCGTGCAGAGGGACCTGCTGGGCACCGAGACGCTGCTGCACGACTCGGCCGGCCTGTACGAGAACATACGCGCCCTGTACGGCCGCCTCCTGGTGGCCGTGGACGCGGGGGACTACGCCGAGGCCGAGGACCTGGCCATAGAGGCGTACCTCGAGAACTTCGAGTACCTGGAGCCGGAGCTCGAGGCGGCCGACGCCGAGCACATGCACCGGCTGGAGGTGCAGATGAGGGAGGACCTCCGCTCCATGGTGCGGGAGGGGGGGGACCCCGCCGAGATCCGCGCGTTCCTCGAGGGCACGATACTCCCCTCGCTCGACGAGGGCGAGGCCAAGGTCGCGGCGCTCGCGTCCGCGTACCCAGAGGCCCTGGCCTCCCCCTCGTTCGGCGGGGTGAGGAAGGGGGCGGGCGAGACCACGGAGGACGAGCGGTCGGGGGTGCGCGGCGAGATCGACTCCATCCGGGCCAGCCTGGGGGAGATGCTCGCGCACTACGAGGCCGGGGACGTCCAGTCGGCGTACGCCACGGCCCGCACCGCGTACCTGGACAGCTACGAGTACGTGGAGATCCCGCTGCGGCCCATAGACCCGGACTTCACGCTGGAGGTGGAGTACCTGTTCGCCGACCTGCGCAACCTCATAAAGCGGGAGGCCCCGTACGGGGAGGTCCGGGAGGCGGCCACGAGGATAGAGCGGAACCTCGACGAGTCCGAGAGGCTGGTCACCGGGACGGGCCAGCTGGCCCCCGCCATAGCGTTCTCCGCGTCCTTCGCCATAATATTCCGGGAGGGCCTCGAGTCGGTCCTGATACTGGGCGCCATACTGACGTACCTCGAGGCCTCGAGGAACTCCCGCTTCAAGCCGTACGTGTACTACGGGGTGCTCGCGGCCGTGGGGGCGACCGCGGCCACCTGGTTCGCGGCCTCGTACGTGGTGGAGATATCCGGCGCGAGCCGCGAGCTCATCGAGGCGGTGGCGGCGCTCTCCGCCACGGCGGTCCTGTTCTACGTGAGCTTCTGGATACTGAACAAGATCGAGCACAAAAAGTGGATGGAGTTCGTCAAGGCCAAGGTCTGGCAGGCCACCACCACGGGCAGCGTCATGGTCTTCGTCATGCTCGCCTTCTTCACCGTGTACAGGGAGGGCTTCGAGACGGTCCTGTTCTACCAGGCCATGCTCGGGTTCGCAAAGTACATGGAGGCGTACGTCGGGCTGGGCTTCGTGGCCGGCATGGCCTCGCTGCTGCTCCTGTACTACGTGATGCGCAGGCTGGGCCGGCGCCTCCCGCTGCGCGTCCTGTTCGGCCTCACGATGGGCATAGGGGCCTACCTGTCCATAGCGTTCCTGGGCAACGCCGTGCGGGAGCTGCAGGTGCTCGACATCGTGCCGTACACCAGCATGATCGGCACGGTGCCGAGGCTGGACATAAACATGGCCACGATGACCGGCATATACCCCACGCTGGAGACGGTGGTGGCGCAGGCGGTCCTGTGCGGCGTGTACGTGGCCGCATCCACGTACGTGCTGGTGCTCCGCCCGCGGAAGGAGAGGATGGTGGCGGGCATGCGCAAGTCCAGGGGCGGCGCCGGCGGTGCCTAGCGGGCGGGATGGCGGCCCCGCGGATGGCGGCCCCGCGGATGGCGGCCCCGCGGATGGCGGCGGCCGGAGGCGGATCCGGGTCGGCATGGACGTGGGCGGCACGTTCACCAAGGGGGTCGCCCTGGACGCCGCGACGGGGGAGATCCTGGCCAGCTCCACGGTTCCCACCACCCACTCGGCGGAGCGGGGCGTCTCGGAGGGGATAGTCGACGCACTGGGGCGCCTGGTGGCCGGCTCGGGGATCCGGCTGGACGAGATCGAGCTCATCTCGCACAGCACCACGCAGGCCATAAACGCCCTGCTGGAGTCCGACACGCACAAGGTGGGCATAGTCGCGATGGGCGTGGGGCCGGAAAAGAGGGACGTTGTGAAGAGGACCAGGCTGGGCGGCGGCGGGACGGGGGCGGGGCGCCGCGGCCTGCGCTCGGCCCACCGGTTCCTGGACACCTCCCGCCTCATAACCGGCGAGGACGTGCGGGCGGCGGTGGACGGGCTGCGCGGCGAGGGGGCCGAGGTGGTGGTGGCCGCCGAGGCGTTCGGGGTGGACGATCCGTCCAACGAGGACTTCGTGGCGGAGCGGGCCGCCGAGATGGGCCTCCCGGCGACGTGCTCCCACGAGGTATCCGGCGCGTACGGGCTGGAGATCAGGACGCTGACGGCGGCCGTCAACGCCAGCGTGCTGCCCAAGACGCTCAGGGTCGCCCGGTACGTGGAGGGCGCCGTGCGGGACGCCGGCGCGCGGGCGCCCCTGATGGTGATGAAGGGCGACGGCGGCGTGACCAGCATGGAGACCTTCAGGACCACCCCCATACTCACGGTGCTGTCCGGCCCGGCGGCCAGCGTGGCCGGCGCGCTGCTGTACCTGCGGGCCAGCAACGCCGTGTTCGTGGAGGTCGGGGGGACCAGCACGAACGTGTGCGTCATACGCAACGGCAGGCCGGAGATGCGCTACGTCACCATAAAGGACCACCCCACGTGCGTGCGCTCGCTGGACGTCCGGGTGCTGGGCGTGGCGGGCGGGAGCATGGTGGCGCTGCGCGGGGGCAGGGTGGACCGGGTGGGCCCCCGCAGCGCGCACGTGGCCGGCATGCGGTACTCGTGCTACGCCGACCCCGGCGAGCTGCGCGGCGGCAGGGTGGTGAAGGTGGCCCCGCGCGAGGGGGACGAGGAGGAGTACGCGGCGATCGAGTGCGCCGGCGGGCGGACGTACGCGATAACGAACACCTGCGCGGCCAACGCGCTCGGGCTGGTGGAGGAGGGCGACTACGCGCACGCGGGGGGGGATGCGGCCAGGGCGGCCCTCGCCAAGCTCGGGGATGCCGTCGGCGTCTCGTACTCGGAGGCGGCGTTCTCCGTGATGCAGATCTCGGCCTTCGAGGTGACGGCCGCCGTGTCCAAGGCGCTCAAGGAGTTCCGCATGAAGCGCTCCGCCGCCCGGATAATAGGGGGCGGGGGCGGGGCGTCCGTCCTGGTCCCGTTCGTCGCCAAGCGGCTCGGGATCCCGTACGAAAAGGCGGCGCACGCCGAGGTGATCTCCTCCATAGGGGTGGCCTCGTCGATGATGCGGGAGGAGGCCGAGGTCGCCATGTCCGAGCCGTCGCCGGGCCTCGTGTCCGGGGCGCACAGGAAGGTACACGAGGCCATCGTGGCCAAGGGCGCCGTCCCGGAGTCGGTGGTGGTCGACAGCGAGTTCTTCCCGGAAAAGTCGGTGCTGCGCGTGGCGGCCGTGGGCAGCGTGGGGATGGACGGGGCGGCGGCCCCGTGGGCGGCCGGCCGCGGCAGGTTCGGCGCGGAGGAGGCGCGGCTGCGGGCCGCCGAGATTATGGGGATGGATCCGGACCAGGTGGACATGCCGTTCGAGTCTGGCCACCACATGGTCTTCGTCGGCCACGCCACGGAAAAGCGGCTGTTCAGCAGGAGGAACAGGCACCACGTGGTGGTGCTGGACCGGCACGGCAGGCAGAAGCTCTCGTACCGCAACGGCCGCGTGATGCAGGGGGGGGCCATATCGCTGGTGGAGGATCTGGACGACTACCTGGAGTCGCGCGGCTCGGGGATCGCCCCCCAGGTCTGCCTCGTCAACGAGATGCAGATGATGGACTTTTCGGGGCTCACCTCGCCGGCCCACATGCTGGAGGCCGTGATGGCCGAGGTCGGGACGGGCGCCGCCCCCGGGGCGGGGGCCGCCGCCCCCGGCAGGGCGGCCGTCATAGTGGACATGTCGTAGCGCGCTTCCCGCGCCGGCGGGCCGCCCCGCCGGCCGCGCGCGGGGCCGGCGGCGCCGGGCGGGGCGCGGATCCGGTGCGGGCGGGAGCGCCCGCCGGCAGGGCGGCCGCGGCCCGCGCTAGCGCGCCCGCCGGACGCAGGCGGCCGCGCTTCCCCGCGCCCTCGCCCCGCCGCCCGCATCTTCCGCGTCATCCCGTATCTCTTCCCACGGCACTACCAGCCCCGCATCCACCTCCTTCTGGCTCTCCCTGATCTGCCGCATGAGGGCCTTGTCCGCCATGATGCGCACCGTCTCCACGAGGCCTTCCGACATCTCCGGGGGCGTGATTCTCCTGTTCTTGAAGACGTCGACGTGGATTTTCTCTATGGCGGCCGCCGGCCGCGGGGAACACGCGGCATCGTACAGCATGAAAAAGGCGGCGCGGTCCTCGAAACCGCCGAGCGTCTTCGCCAGCGCGCGGTAGTCTTTCGGGAGGCCCGGCGCCACCGCCGACTGCGGGAACTCAGTCGTCCTGCCCTCGAGCCCCGCCGGCGCGCTGCGGCGACTCCCGTCCCCGGGACTCCTCCCGGCCGCCGTGTGCCCGCGACCGCGCTTGGGTGCGTCCGCGGGCAACAACCCCTGCTCCGCGAGCTCTTTCCAGCCGCCCTCGATCTGCTCCCCCGAGAAATAAGGCTGCTTTTTCCTCACGCGCGCCAGTACCAGAGACTTCGCCGCGCCGGGGCGGATCCTCTTCAAAAAGTGGATCGACGCGAGCGCCTCGAGCCGGTCAGCATCGTCCTTTTTGTCGGCCATGAATCTCGCGAACTTGGCGAACCTGGACCTGGCCGCCCTGGAGGCAAACGGGCCCGGCGGGATGTTCTCGTAGTCTTCCTGCAGCGCGAACCCGTTTCTGGCAAGGTGCGGCGAGTACGGCCCGCGGATGTACCACGAGAACCCGTACCCCAGATAGAGGCCAAATGACTGCAGCAGGTAGACCGTCGCCTGCAGCCTCGTCCTCCCCCCGAAACTGGACATGTCGAAGTTGCCGATGTTCCGCATGACCACCCCCAGCCCTATCACCACGCGCTCCGTTTCCCCCCTCACTTCCACGCCGGGTGCACCGCGGCCTCTTATTTGAACGCGAGGTGTGGCGGACTTTGCCGCGCCCGCCCCGGCGCGCCCCAGGGCTCTCGCGCGTCGTCCCGCCGTGCCGGTAGATCCTATGTGCAGATTTTGGGCGCGGCCCCTGCACCTTGCACGCACTCGCCCTATTCCCCGTCCCGATGCCCGGCCTTTTGCACAGCCTGCACGCGGCCTTCGGCGCGAGAAAACGGTCCTGCCAGCGCGCGGGTGTGCCGTTTGGCCTCGCCATCGCGAAAATCAGAATACTTGACCGTGCAGATATCTGCATAGTGGCGCCGGGGCCGCGCCCGAAACCTACGCCCGGGATCTACCGGCCCCGCGCCCGCCGCCTGCCGCTGCCCGGCCGCCCCCCTCCTTTCCGCCGGCCCGCCTCCCCGCCGATCCCGGCCCCTGCGTCGAGTAGGTATTCGTGAGTGGTCTTTTCTACTGTTATTAACGCGTCTTTATCTGCCTCGCGAAACGCCCACTCGCGCTTATGGCACCAGTTCCAGACGACGTCATTGCTCCCGTCTGTCCCGTCTCCCGCCTCTCCTGGAGAGACGATGCGCGCCTTTGCCGGTTCGCCAAATTTTTCCGAGCGACGGAAACGCGGTCTTTGGATGCCACGCGTTCAGATCCATGGAGGCGCCGGCGTCCGCGACGTACGTGCAACCCATGTCAGCCTGCGGCCTCCCGCACCCCGTCTACCTGCTTCAGGCCGACTCCCAGGAAGTCGATCACGTCCTTGGTGGTGATAGTTCTGCGCGCACTCGCCTCAAAAACCAGCGAGACGAACATTCTTCCCCGTCTGCTTACGCACGCTGTGGCTGGACTCGCACCGCCGGCGCCTCCGCCCGTCTTGCGGGCATCTGGGCTTGGAGGCTCTTTCAAAAGGCGCCGGTAGGCGCCCGCCCGCCTTTTGCCTGCCACCTTTACGGCGCGTATCGTGGCCGCCCTCCCGCTCGTCCCAAACCTCCTGGCGAGCAGTTCGGCTATTTTCCGCGCATCTGCGCCCGCGTCTTCGTGCCTGCGGAGCTCCCCGCGGAACTCTTCCTCCGGCATGAGCGCTTCCGCCGCGAATTCGTCGCACCACCGTTCCGCCCTTTTCCCACTCCTGCCGTTTCCTTCCCTGTCCGCCGCCGGGTTGCACATCCCGTCGCCCTTGCGAAGCAGCAGGTGTCCGTACTCGTGGAGCAGCGCAAACATCCTGGCCTCGTACGCGTCCCTGCTGCTCACCAGTATCGCGTTCGGCTCCGTGCTCGAGAGCGCGAGCCCGCGCACCTGTTCCACGTCGATAGGCGCTTGGAACACCAGCACGTTGAGGGATTCTATGGCGATCCTCAGTTCCCCGTATAACTCGCGGGCGTTGGATGCCTTGAGGCGCTGGGGTGCCGCGGCCCTGAGCCGCTTCATCTCCCTCCGGGCCGCCTCCTTGGGGAGCTCATCCGGCGCAGTTCCGGATCCGATCTTGGGCCGCCCGCTCATCCCGATCCTTCCCATCATCTCTACTGCGACCAACTGCAGCCAGCGCGCCTTCCTGATCGACACGATGGTTTCGTGGGACAGGCGCTCCCCGTCCACGCCGGCGAGTATCCTGTAGTCCGTCGCCTTGCTCTCCTCGAGCGGCTTTTTCAGCAGGAACAGCGCGACGGGCCGCTTTACGCGCCTTGCCAGCCTTTTCAGTTGCGGCAGGCTGATCTTCTCCCCCTCCATCCAGCCCGTGATCCGCGGCTCGGAGACCCTGATCTTTTCCGCCAGCTCCCTGACGTCCCAGCCGCTGCCCGCTATGAGCCACCGCGCGACCTCGGGCTCCATGCTTATGGTCTCCCGCCGCCTCCTTCTCCCGCTCAACCGCCTCCCTCTCCCGCCGCCGGCCTGCCTGCCTGCCGATCTCGGCCCCCGCGGCCGCGGCCACGCGCTCCTTTTTCTGCCATCTTGCCCGCCTCTTTCTCCCGCCCGCGTCACTATAAGCACGCTGTTGCCGCGCGGGTTCCCCGCGTGCCCGGGGTCGCCCACGTCGTTGGCCACCGCCACGTCGGCGCCCTGCCTGCGCATCCCGCCGTGCCCCGCGCTCCGGCTCGCCGCAACCGCGCGCAAAACCGGCATCCGCCGGGCGCGCGGGCCGCAGATTGCTGAATGATCCGTTTCTTCGCCGTGCTTGCCCCGGGCGTCGGCTCCCGGGCCGCCGCCACGCCGCAGCAAAAGCCCGTGTTCCCTGCCGGGCAACGCGCGCGAGCAGCGTGTGGAATCGCGCGGCGGATGCGCTCGACGCCGACATGCCCGTGTCGGAGGCCGGCCTGCCCCGCTTTTTTTTTTACCGCGTAGCGCGCGCGGATCCCGCCGCGCGCCCCGCTCCCGCTTTGCGGCATGCCGGCGACGGCCGCGCCGCACTCCCTCCCGGGGCAATGCCGCCGGCTTGGAGCGCTGCCCGCGCATCCCGGCATGCCGGTGATCGCGCGCGCCGGTTTCCATCGACGTGCTTCGCCCGCCCGGCTCGCCTCGCGCGCCGCGGCCGCCGCGCCCGGCACGGCGTTCCGGCCGCCCGCCGCGCGCGGGGCGGGCGAATTGCCGGATCGTCCCGGCCGCGGGGGGCGGCGGAAGCCGGCGGATGCGGCCCCGCGGCGGCCCCGCGCGCCCCGATCGGGGAGACCGCGGCGGGGGCGAAAAGCCGGCGGGATGCGGCGGCCTGCCGTTTTGATGCGGCCCGCCCGGCAGCCGCGGCTTCGTCCCCGGGACGGCCCCGCCCCGCCGGGCGCCGGCCGCGCGGGGGCGGGCCCGGGCCAGAACCGCGCCCGGCGGCGGCGAGCCGCCCCCCGATCCCGCGCCCGGTCCGCGGCTGACGCGGATCCCCGCCGGCCCCGCGCGGGGTTGGCCCGGCCCCCGGATCCCGATGCCGCGGCGCCCCGGCGCGGGCGGCGCCCCGCCTGCCGGATGCGGGCGGGCGCGGGGGCGGGCCCCGCCGCGCCGGCCCGGGGCGGCTTTCGGGGGCGGCGGGCGCGAGCCCGCGCGCGGCCCCGCCCCGCTTTCGGGCGCGAAAGGCCGCCCGCCGCGGCCGCCGCGGGCGCGGCCGCGGGCTGCGCTGCCCGCTCGGATAGGCTTTAATAGTGAGCGGGGCGGGCGAACCGCGGACGAATGGCGGTAATCTGTAACACCTGCGGCCTCCCGGAGGACCTGTGCGCCTGCTACGATCTGGCAAAGGACAGCACCAAGATCGTCATCCGGCTGGAGACCCGCCGCTTCAAGAAAAAGGGCACCATGATAGAGGGCCTCGATCCGAAGCTCAACGACCTCGACAACGTGGCCAAGGAGCTCAAGAACAGGTACGCGTGCGGCGGGACCGCCAAGGAGGGGTACGTCTTCTTACAGGGCGACCACCGCGACACCATAAAGTCCACGCTGGTGAACCTGGGGTTCGCCGAGTCCAGCATAGAGCTGCACTAGCCAGGGATGCGGGGGCCGTTGGCGTCAGCCGCTGCGGGCCGGGGCGCCCGGCGCGGGGGGGCGTAGGGTGGGGGCGGCGGCGCGGCCCCTCGGCGCGGCGTTCTGCGCGGCGGCGGCCGTCGTGTTCGGCATGATGCTGGCCTCGTTCCCCGCCGGCGCGTACGTGGTCTTCAACACGGCGGGCGGGGGCGTGGACCACGGGTACCCGCTGGAGACGCTGGACGTGTTCGTGGCGGGAATCGGCGTGAGCGTCCCGGCGGGGGTGCTCCTGGGGGACGCGTTCGTCGCGGCGTGGTGCGCGCACGCCGTGGTCTTCGCGGTGGCGGCGATGGGCCCGCGCAGGACGATGCTCGCCGAGCTGTCCTGCATCATGTCGGGGGGGCGCGCGCGCGGCGCGCTCGGGGGAGGGGAAGGGGGGCGCACGAACTACATGGTGGCGGCGATCGCGTGGTTCGCGGTGCTGGTGGCCGCCTCCGCCGCCATCGGGGCGGCGCAGGAGCTGGCGGGCGTGGGCATAGAGCCGCCCCCCGCCGGCAGCGACCTGGAGCGGTTCCTCGGAATCACCGCGGCGCCGCTAGCCGAAGAGATCGGGTTCCGCGTCATGCTGATCGGCATCCCGATGTACCTGTTCTTCTCGGGGGCCGGCGCCTCGGCCCGCTCGTTCCTGCGCGCCCTGTGGCACCCGCGGGCCGAGCTCGGGGCGCGCGGCTCCCGCGCCGCCGCCGCCATGATAGTGCTGACCGCCGCGCTGTTCGGCGCGTCGCACGTGGCCTCGGGCGACGGGTGGGGCGCCGGCAAGCTGGCGCAGGCGACGGCCAGCGGGCTCATACTCGGGTGGGTCTACTACCGCTACGGCCTGGCCCCCGCGCTCGTGGTCCACTGGGCGGCCAACTACTTCCTGTACGCCCACGCGCTGCTCGTGGCCGAGCTGGCATCCGTCACGATCGGGGAGGCCTTTTCGCATCCCGCGATGGCGTCGCTGGAGGCGCTGCTCGTGGCGGCCGGGGCCCTCGCCGCCGCGTTCATGGCGGCGCAGGCGGCGGCCGCGCGCCGCGCGGCCCGGGAGGCGGGCCCGGGGCGGGATCCCGGCCCGGAACCCGCGCCCTGAGCGCCGGCCCGCGCCTACACGTTGAGCGCGGTCTTGAGGCCCTTGTACCGGTTCCGTATGGTGACCTCGGTCACCCCGGCCGCCTCGGCCACGTCGCGCTGCGTCCTGCCCTCGTTGTTGTTCACGCACGCCACGTACAGGGCGGCGGCGGCCAGCCCCATGGGGTCCTTGCCCGCCGATATGCGGCTCCTCTCCGCGGTGCGCAGTATGCGGGCCGCATCGCGCTTGGTCCTTTCCGTGAGGTCGGCCTTGCTGGCTATCCTGGACACGCACTTGACCGGATCGACCACCGGCATGTTCAGGTCGAGCTCCCTGATGAGCAGCCTGTAGCACCTGGCTATGTCCTTGCGCTTTATGTTGCTCGCGCTGCCCACGTCCTTGAGGGTGCGCGGGGTCTCGGTGTTGCGGCAGGCCGCGTACAGCGCCGAGGCTATGAGGGCGGATATGGACCGGCCCCTGACCAGCCCCTTCTCCAGCGCCTTCCTGTAGATGTACGCGGACTTTTCCACCACGGCATCCCCCACGGCCAGCTTGTCCTTGAGCCTGTCCAGCTCGCCGAACGCCTGCCGGAAGTTCCTGTCCACGGGCTCGTGCACCTGGCTGCGGCTGTCCCACGTGCGGAGCCTGTCTATGGTGCTCTTCATGGATGCGGACAGGGGCTTTCCCGTCGCGTCCCTGTCCGCGGGGCCGATCACGGTGGCCAGCCCCATGTCGTGCATCGCCAGCGAGGTGGGCACGCCGGCCCTGCTCCTGCTCCCGCGGTCGTCCTTGGAGAAGGAGCGCCACTCGGGGCCCGGCTCCTCGGCCTTGTCCGTCACGACGTACCCGCACGCGCCGCAGAACCTCTCGCCGGTGCCCCCGTCGGTCAGCACCGCGCCCTTCGCGCACCGCGGGCACCTGCCCTTCGCGCTCCTCCTCCCCGCCAAAGCCGCCCCGGATCCTCTTTCTAATATATAAACATTCGTCGCCGGCGCTGGCATTTGCGTTGCGTGAAAATCAGGCCGCGCTAACTCCGGGCGGCCGGCGGGCGGTTTTTCTAGCCATGCCGGCCACGAAAGCAGACGGTGGGCTTCTTGATCGACGGGCGGATCAAACGCGCGAACAGGAAGCGCAAGGGGGGCGCAGGACGTCCGGGACGGCCTAGGAGATCGAGGCGGCCCGGAGGCGCGAGCGGGGGCTGCCCGCGGAATGCGGGCGGGCGGGCCGCCCGCGCCCCGGCGCCCCGGCGGGCCTCCCGCGCGGATCGCCGGGCGGGAGGCCGATCCGGCGGCGCGGGCGGGGCGCCGGGGGCCGGCCGCGCCATGATCCGCGGCGCGGCCTGCGGGATCGCGGAGGATGCGGACAGGCGGCGCCGTCTTCGGCCGAGCCGGGGCGCGGGAAGCGGCGCTCCGGCGCCGCGCGGCGCGAGGGCCTGCGCGAAATGAAGCATTCGCGCCCCGGAAGCTTCGGCACGCGCTGCCGGCCGCCGAAAATTTCGCCGCGGGCGGTGCCGCGCGGGCGGCAGTTTGGCCCCAAAGGGCGAAGTTTTCGGTGAACGGTGGCACGACCGCGCGCCCCGGCGACCCGTCCCGATGCGCGGCGGGCGCCGGCATGCCCGAGGCGGCCCCGGGCAACGCGGCGGCCGCGCCGCGCGGGGCCGCGAAGCGGTCCGGCGAGCCCGCGGCGTTGCCGGCCGGCGACGGCCCGCGCTTCGCGGGCCGGGGATGCCGCAGAAAGGGCGGCGGGAAGGCTCCAAAGGGATCGCGGCGGCCGGCCGCGCCAGGGGGAGATCTGCCGGAGCGCGGCGCCGATCTGGCAAGCGGCCGCCGTTGCCGCCCGCGGTCCGGCGTCGGGCCGGGGGGGGGGGGGTCTCTTCAGGGCCGGGGAGGCGGGATCGCGCGCCGCGAGAGCCCGCCGGAATTCTCCGCGTTCTGCGGCGAGCGCGTACCCTGGCCCGCCGGACAAGATTTTTAAGCCGAGATCTGGCCCCACCGTCGCGTATGAGCAGCAAGAAAAAGGGCGCGCCGCTCCCGGCCTCGAGCGCGGGCCTCCTCCGGTTCTTCGAGGACGAGACCAAGGGGTTCAAGATAAGCCCCAAGATCGTGATCACGATACCCATAAGCCTCATCGTGGCCTCGTGGCTCATGGACATCTTCCTGGTCCCGTGAGAGCATGCCGGCAAGCGGCGACGTGTCGAGGATACACGCAAAGTACTCGCTGACCCTGCTCACCCCCTCATCGTACCTGCTGTCGCTGGCCATGTCCGTGGGCCTCGTGGCGGCCGTCGCGGCCGTCGTGCACGCGTGGTACGGGGCCGGCTGGGGGTGGGGGCAGGAGGGGGGCCACCTGCCGCTGCTGGCCTCGGTGGCGGCGGCCGCCGCGGCGCTGGCCGCCACGCAGGCGGCCGACTCGCGGATCATACGCAACAAGGAGTATTCCAAGGCGCTGCACATGTCGCTGTTCGGCAGCGTGGTCTGGCTGCTGGTCTGCCTGTCCGGGCTGGCGGCCCACGCGGTGCTGGGGGGCGGGGGGCAGGGCGCGCCCGCCGAGGTGGCGGCGCTCGGGGCGTTCGTCTTCGCCAGCTTCCGCCTCGGCATACTGACCACCACCCTCGGGGTGGGCCTGCGGAGGGCCTGGGCGATCTGCCTCGCGCAGCCGGTGGCGGTGCTGCTGGCCGTGGCGGGCCCGGAGGCCGGGGCGGCCCTCCTGGCCGATCCGGCGACCGCCGGCCTGGGCCTGGCCTTCCTCGGCATAACGACGGCGTGGTCGCGCCTGACGGACAGGGCGGGCAGGCCGGGGGTGAGGAGCACCCACCGCCTGGTGCAGGCGTACCTCTCGTCCCGCAGCAGCGACCACGCGGAGATCGAGGAGATGATAGAGGGCTCCTCGCGCCATTCCAGCGTGTCGACCTCCCAGCTGAGGCTCGTGCCGCGGGGGGGAGGCCCCGACGTGCGGCTCGTGCTGCCCGGGATACACCCGGGCCCGTACCACCCGATAGGGGGCAGCAACATACCGTACCTCATATGCAGGAGCCTGGGCAGCTCCGCGATGGTCATGCACAGCATCTCCGACCACGCCCTCAACCTCCCGTCCCGGAAGCAGGTGGAGAGCTACCTGAGCGGCCTGTCGGCGGCGCGGCGCGCCTCCGGCGGCAGCGGGCCCTCCTGCACGGAGCCGGTCGCCGTCCAGATAAACCGCTCCCGCGTGCTCGGGCTTAGGTTCGGGCGGAACGCGCTGCTGTTCCTCTCGCTGTCCCCGCACGGGATGGAGGACCTGCCCACGCAGATGAAGAGCGAGGTGGAGTCGTACGCCAGGAACCGCGGCTTCGGGAGGGCCATGCTGGTCGACTGCCACAACGCGATGGGCGGGGAGATATCCGGGCCCGACGCGGGGGACATGCTCAAGGCGGCAAAGTCGTGCCTGGACACGCTGATGGCCAGGGAGGACCACCCTTTCGAGTTCGGCTACGCCGGCTCGGCCGGCGCGGACGGGACGGACGCGGCGGAGGACCTGGGGATGGGGGGGCTGGGGATGCTCTGCCTCCGGCTGGGCGGCAGGCGGTACCTCCTGGGGTGGGCCGACTCGAACAACATGGAGAACGGGGTGCGCGAGTACGTCGTGTCCCGGCTGGGGGAGCGCGGGCACCGCCTGCTGGAGATCTGCACGTCGGACACGCACTTTTCGCAGACGACGGTGCGCACCAAGCAGGGCTACTACCAGTTCGGGCTGGTGACCCCGATGGAGCGCATAGCCGGCTGGTACCTGGAGATGGCGCGCAGGGCCGAGGCCGACGTGCGCCCCGCGACCTTCGAGGTGCTGGAGAGCAGCACGCGCGTGAAGGTGATGGGCCCCAAGATATTCGCTGACTATACCGCGGCCCTCGACAGGGCGCTGCTGCTCTCAAAGTCGTTCATGGCCGGCTGCGTCGCCCTGTTCGTGGCGGGCCTCCTGCTGCTGCGGTGAGGGCCTCGCCCCCCCTCCCGGCGGCCGCCATCGCCGCCTGCTGCCTGCTGGCCGCCCCCGCCGCCGCTTGGGCCGCGCAGGGGACGCACGTCGACTCCGTCCGGTTCGTGCAGTATTTGGACGAGAACACCGCCCTCGAGGAGGTGAGGGCCGGGAACCTGGACGTGTACTACCACGCGGTGCCCCCCGACAGGGTGGAGGATCCGCGGGACAGGGAGGGGCTCCGCGTGTACGACTCCACGGGGGGCTCGTACAGCATCCTGGCGAACCCCGCGGAGCCGGCCTCGGGGGCCCTCAACCCGTTCTCGCTGCGGGAGGTGCGGTTCGCGCTCAACTATATGGTGGACAGGGGGCTCGTGGTGAACGAGCTGATGGGCGGGTACGGCGTGCCCATGGTGTCCAACTACGGGCCGTTCGATCCGGACTACATGGACATACTGGAGGCCGTCCGGCAGTTCAACTTCGAGTACAGCCCCGCCCTGGCCCGCTCCATGGCGGGCGGGGCCATGGAGGCGGCGGGGGCCTCGCGCGGCCCGGGCGGCGCGTGGGAGCACGGCGGCGAGCCCGTCGTGGTGCGGCTGTTCATACGCAGCGACGACCCCGTGAGGAAGTCCGTGGGCGAGGTGCTGGCCGCCGAGCTGGAGGATGCCGGCTTTTCCGTGGAGCGGGACTACGGCGACCTGAACAAGGCCTTCGCCGTCGTGTACGGGTCGGATCCGGCCGACATGGAATGGTCGCTGTACACCGAGGGGTGGGGCGGCCGCTCGGCGTTCGTCCGGTACGATTCCGTGGGGCTGAGCCAGATGTACGCGCCGTGGTTCTCGTCCATGCCGGGGTTCAACGACCCCTCGTACTGGAACTACGAGAACGAGGGGCTCGACGACGTCACGAGGGCGATATACTCGGGCGGGTTCGGCTCGGCCGGGGAGCGGGCGGCCCTCGTGCGCGAGGCGACCGAGGCGGGGATCCGCGAGTCCGTCCGCGTGTTCCTGGCCGCCAAGGTGGACCGGTACGTGGCCTCGGACGGCGTGGAGGGGGTGGTGAACGACCTGGCCGCCGGCGTCCCGAGCAGGTTCACCCCGATAAACGCCCGCACCGCGTCGGGCTCGCTGGACGTGGGCGTCAAGCAGATCTACCAGGGCGCCTGGAACCCGGTCGCCGGGCTGGGGGACAGCTACAGCAGGCACGTGTGGAACGCGCTGTACGACCCCGCGATATTCAGCCACCCCCACTCCGGGGAGAGCATGCCGGTGCGCGCGGAATGGGGCGTGGACGCGCCGGGGCGCGGCCTGGAAGTGGCCGTCCCGCAGGGCGCTATCCGGTGGAGCCCGGAGCTGCGGGACTGGGAGGAGGTGCCGCCCGGGACGGGCGCCGGGGCCAGGGTCACGTTCGACTTCGCGCTGTCCGACTGGCACCACGGGGAGCCGATGGACATGAACGACGTGCTGTACTCTGTGTACTTTGCCTCGGAGTGGGGCACCGGGGGAGGGGAGGGGGACGACACCTTCGACTCCGAGTACACGCCGCGGGCCGCCCCGTCGGCCGGGACGCTGGTGGGGGTCAGGCCGCTCGACGGGGACACCATGGAGGTGTACGTGGACTATTGGCACTTCGACGAGTCCGAGATCGCCTCGTGGGCCTCGCCGTGGGCCGTGATGCCGTGGGAGATCTACGCGGCGATGGAGGAGGTGGTGCTGGACGGGCGCGCCTCGTTCTCCAAGTCGGGCGCGGCGAGCAGGGGCGCGGGGTGGCTCTCCCTGGTGGTCCCGAACGACGCGGCGCTGGTGGCCGGCGCCCTGCGCTCGATGGCCGGGTCGGGGGAGCCCCCCCCGCCGCTGGCGCGGTTCGGGGACGCGGAGTACTTTGCCGGCAGGTACTCGGCCTCCCTGGGCTGGATAGCGGACAGGGGCCACGCCGTCATAAGCAACGGCCCGTTCTACCTGGAAGGCTACGCCCCCGAGTCCCGCACCATGCTGGCGCGCGCCTTCGCCGACGACTCGTACCCGTTCCCCGCGGGGACGTGGCAGCGGCTGGAGGACGTCAGGTTCCCGCGCATATCTGCCGTATACGCGCCCGACACCGCGCTCAGGGGGGAGCCGCTGTCCGTGGAGGTCGAGGCGGCCGACTCGACGGCGCTGCGCTACTTTGTGTCCGATCCCGCCGGCCGGGAGATCGCGTCGGGCGCGGCCGACGTCTCGTCCGGCTCCGCCGCGATACGGCTGGGCGGGGGCGAGACGGCGCGCCTGGGCCTGGGGGCCAACGACCTGGAGCTGTTCGCGGTCTCGGACGGCGTGCTCCGCCCCGACCGGCACGCGGTGAGCTTCCTGGCCGTCGATCCCGCGGGAGGGGGGCCGCCCGGGCCGCCGCCCCTCCCAGGGGCGGGGCCGGAGGCGCCCGATGCCGGCGGGCGGCAGGGCGGCGCCGGCGGGGAGGCCGCGGCAGCCGCCGCCGTTGCGGCAGCCGCCGCCGCCGCGGTCGCGGCGGCGGTCGCGGCCCGCCGCCGGCGCGGGCGCCGCCCTACCGCTTCGTCCCCGTGACGAACAGCGTCCCCATCTCCCGCCTCCACTTTTTGCGGCTCCCGGGATCCTTCACCAGCCTGGTGGCCGCATCGAACCCGGCGTCCCTGAACAGCCGCCTCCACCCGGCCCTCGGCATGCTGTGCATGCGCAGGCCCACTTTCGCGCCCCAGCCCGCAGTCGCCGCGTTCTCCCCGTAGTAGTCCGTCCCGCAGAAGAACGTCCCGCCCCTCCTCAGCAGCCTCCGCACGCTGCGCAGGGCCGCGGGCATCGAGTCCGCGTAGTACAGGGACTCCATCGCGAAGGCGTAGTCGAAGCGGCCCATCCTGCCGCCCCCGTCCCACTCCTCCAGGGCGGCGGCCGCGTATTCCTCCTTTTCCGACGCGGCGAGCGAGCGGGCCAGCCGCACCATCCCGCCGCTCTTGTCTATGCCCACGGCCGCCCCGCAGCCGGGCGCGCGGGCGATCATCCTGACGGCCCAGCCGTTGCCGCAGCCCACGTCGAGGAAGGAGAACGAGGGCCCGCCCAGCCTGACCCCCGCCAGGAACGCCCGCACGCTCCTCCCGTGCTCCCTCTCCATGAGCCCGGCCCTGCCGCTGCCCGCCCACTCGTCGAACAGCCTCCCCACCGCGTCCACGCCGCGCCCCGGGCCGGCCGCGATTTCAAGGTTGGCGGCCCGGCCGGGCGCGCGCCCGCGCCCCTGGCCGGAACCGCGCCCGGCGGCGGCGGGCCGCCCCCGATCCAGCGCCCGGATCGCGGAGGACGCGGGCCCGCGCCCGGCCGGCCCCGCGCGTGCCGGCCGGCCCGGCCCCGGGCGCGGGGGGGGGGGGGGTGCCGGCGCCGCGGCGCCGCGCGCCGCATCGGGCTTCGCCGATGCCGGGCCGGGAGGAGGATCCGGGGCCGCCCCGCCGCGCGGGGACGGCGCGGCCTTCGCGGCGCGGGGCCGCCCGCCCGCCCGCCTGCCGCGGGCGCGGGCGCGGAGGCGCTTCCGCCGATCCGGGTCCGCGCCCGGCGGCGGGGGCGGGGGCGGCGGGCAGCACGGGGTCACGCACCCGTCCGTCACGGGCGCGGAACGCCTTCGCTGATCCGGATTCGCACCTGCAGAGCGGGGGTTGCCGACCTCGCACGGCGGGCAGCGGCCAAATCTTAAGTAAGGCCGGACCGCCGCGGACGGTGATGCAAGCGGGCCGTGCGGCAGCCGCCGCGATCTTGGCGGCGGCAGCCGCCGCGATCTTGGCGGCGCCGGGGGCGGCGGCACAGGAGGCGCAGCCCTCCTCCGGGGCGATCTCCGTGCTGGGGGGCGGCGAGGCGTATTCCCGGGGAGAGTCGGCGTTCCTGTTCGGGAAGATAGCGCGCGCGGAGCCCGGCTCGTACCTCATACTGCAGGTCGTGAACCCCGCCGGCAACCTGTGCAGGATACAGCAGCTCTCGCCGCTTGGCAGCGGGGCGTTCATCACGGAGAGCATCCCGCTGAGGGGGTCCGCGTGCGGGCTGCCGGGCGAGTACAGGGCGCTCATGTTCTACGGCGAACATTCCGCGGAGGCGCGGTTCTCGCTGTCCGGCGAGCAGCGCGCGGAGCCGTCCGACCGGCAGCGCGCCGCGGCGGCGGCGGTCCTGGTGAACGCGAAGATCGCCTCGATCGACGCCGCGCGCGCGGCCGACGCGGAGCCGTACAGGAAGCGCCTGGCCGCGGCCGGCAACGGCAGCGGCGCGGCCCACCTGGAGGAGCTCGCGGGGATATACGCGGACCTGTGGACGGGCCCGCGGCAGCCGGACGGCGCGACGCACTCGCTGGACTGGCGGTTCAGGCCCGCGCTCGAGTCGGCCGTCCAGGCGCTGGACGCCCAGGACGGGGGCGCCGCCGCGCTACGCGTGGAAAAGGAGGCGTACGCGGCGGCGTTCTACTACATGATGGGGGACCGGGGGGCGGCCGCCGACCGGATGAGCGACGCGTACGTGGCGATACGCAACCTGGACCCGGAAAAGGGCGCGGCGCGCAAGCAGCCCACGTACGCCCAGCTGGAGCAGTCCGTGCAGAACCTGATGACCAAGACCAGCCCGTTCGTGAGCGGCGCCGTGAAGGAGCAGCTCGCCCTGGTGTTCGCGAGGGGGACGGCCCCGCTGTACGCGGACGAGCTGGGCAGGGCGCTGGACATGATGACGGAGATGCGGTACCTCGAGATCGTGTCCCGGAAGAACAACACGCTGTACGGGTTCGTGCAGGCCGAGTGGAAGTCCGCGCTGCCCGGCCTGGCAGCGGCGCCGGACCTGGAGGCGCTGCTCGCCGAGGGGCCGAAGGTGGCCCGGCTGCACGAGGCCGCCCGGTTGCTGCGGGATCTGGACGGCGTGAAGAGGTTCGTGGACGGGGGGAGGGCCGGCGCGGCGGCGGGCGGCTCCGACCTGGTGCGCGCGATAGCCCCGGACTGGGACAGGCTCGTGGGCCGCATGGGGTCGGCCTCGTCGGTGGACGACATACTGGACTCGGCGGCGGAGATCCGCGACATGCGGTCCGCCGTGGAGATCTCCTCCAGGATAACCAAGGTCATAGAGCTGTCGCGGTCCGCCGGGGGGGCGGCCCCGGTCCAGGAGTGGAAGGAGCTGCTCGCCAGGGTCTCGGCGGCGCGCTCGGCGGGCGAGATCCTGGGCGCGGTGGCCGAGTTCGACGGGACGCTCACCGAGCTGCGCGAGGGGCGCAGCCCTCTGGCAGTCCTGCGCCTGGAGTACGAGACGCTCAGGGCCAAGGCCGAGATGCAGGCGGACTATGCCAACCTGGCCCGCATAGACGACGCGCTCCGCGTCGTGGCGACGGCGGAGGGCATGCGCTCGGGCAGCCCGTCGGCGGCCCGCATCGACCGCATCGAGGTGCTGCTGGCGTGGGCCAGCGAGTCGGCCCCCGTAATACGGGAGGAGCTGGACTCGTACACCGACGAGGCCCGCCGCGCCAGGGCCGGCGACATACTGCAGCGCGCGAAGTCGCTGGAGGACCTGGCCGGCCTGGGGGTGCAGAGCAACCGGTTCCTGCCGGGGTACACCGAGTTCGCCGGCTCGGTGGACTCGCGCCTGGACGGCGCGCGGAACATGGTGATCGCGGGGGACCTGGACGCCGCCGACGCGGCGGTGCGCGCCCTGTTCGAGGAGTGGCAGGCCGTCTCCGGCGCCTACGCGGACGACCCGCGCGGCTCCGAGTCGGGATACAGCCTGGACGGGCTGAAGAGGCAGGACCTGCGCGCGCGGCTGGGCGCCATGGCCGCGGCGGTCGGCAACTTCCGCGGCGCCGACTTTGGGCCGCACGAGGGCGAGTACGCCGAGCTGGAGAGGTCGGCCACGGCCGCCATCGACGGCGGGGACTTCGCGGGCGCCGAGGAGCGCATAGCGGCCGTCGGCGCGTTCCTGCAGGAGAACCTGGCCCAGGGGCACCCGAAGATAATGTACGACATAGAATACGACGCGGAGCGCGACTCGTGGGTGCTCTCGGGGCACCTGGACAAGCGCGTGCGGGAGCGCGAGGAGGTGCGGGTCTCCGTGCGCGACCAGGACGCCGCGCTGCACAGCACGCTGGAGTTCACGGACACGCGCGAGGGCGCGTTCCACACCAGGTGGCGCGCGCCGGCCGAGCCGGGCCTGTACGCGGCGATGCTGGAGTGGGACGGCCACCGGGCCTCGCGCCTCGTGTACGTGCCGGAGGAGCCGGCCTACGAGTACACGGAGCGGGACGCCGCCGCGTCCGCGTCCGCGCGCGAGCTGGAGGAGCTGGAGGGGTTCGCCGCGCGGTTCGGCGGCGCGGGCAGCAGCGAGGTGGCCGCCGCGGCCGCCGAGGCGCGGGAGGCAGTCGGATCGGGTGACGCGGGGCGCGCGGAGCGCGGGCTGGCCTCGCTGCGGGCCGCCATAGACCGCTACCTGCCGGAGAGGCTGCCCACGGCGGCCGTGGAGGCCTCGTACGACGCGGCCGGCTCCCGCCTCGTGGTGTCGGGCGCGGTGGAGAAGGCGATCGCGTTCGGCGAGGAGATGCATCTGGACGTGTACGACCAGCGGGGGGAAAAGGTCCACGAGGAGGCCCTGCGCGACTCGGCGGCGGGGCACTTTTCGCTCTCCATAGACGCCTCGCGGTTCGGGCCCGGCATGCACGCGGTGCGCCTCACGTACCACGACATGTCGGTCACGGACTTTTTCGAGGTGCGCTGATCCGCCGCCGGAACGGCCGCCCCCGCGGCCGCCCCGGCGGATCCCCGGCGCGGGCTTCGGCCTCGGCCCCGGCGCTGCTGCGCAAAGATCTACGCATTCGCGCATTTTGATTTCCGCGACGGCGAGGCCAGGCGGCATGCCCGCGAACCGGCATGACGGTTTCCTCGCGCCGAAGGCCGCGTGCAGGCTGCTCGAGATGCTGTGCATCGGAACGGGGAAGAGGCACAACGCGGCGTGCGGGACTGCCGACTACGCGCGCGTGGCGGCGAGAAGCCCACCATGGGCAGTCCGCGGAGCGCATCGTGGAATCCCTGGGATCGTTCGTCGGCGATCGCGGAAAATAGCGCACGGCGCGGGCGGCGCGCGGAACACATCCGAGGCATCGGCCCGGCTCCGGGACGGGGCGGCCGCAGGCCCCGGCCCCGGCCGCAGGCGGCGGGACCCGCCGGGCGCGCCGGGGCGGCGCCTGCCCGCGTCCGGCGCCGGGGCGGCGGATGGAAGAAGTGCGGGCGCAAAAAAAAAAAAAAAAAAAACTGAATCGGCCCGGAACTCCCGGCGCGCGGGCCGGCCACAGCCGTCAGGAGGCGCGGCGGGTAGCGGGACGGGGGGGAGGACGAGTGCGTGCAAGGTGCCGGGGCCGCGCCGGAGCCGCGCCGGAGCCGCGCTCAAAACCTACACCTAGGATATACTGGGCCGGCAGATCGTGGGCGGCTCGCCCGTCCGCCCGTACTCCGCGAGCGGCCTTTGCGCGTGCCTCGGGGCCCACTTGATCTCCCGGGCCGACCATGATGTCTTGCGTCCCTCCGGCCCCACTTCTTGCGTATTCGATCCGCTTGCCGATCGGAAAGCCGGCCATCCGCTTCGGCTGGCATGGCCTGGCAAAACCGCCCGCCTGCAACCTATGGTGCGACCTATTTTTCACACAACACGCCCGACAGATCGGCGGCCCGCCGCGCTCCTAACCGCGCCTCCACGCCCGTTTCCGGGAATCAGCGGGCGGGAAGCGGCGCGCCCGGCTGCCTACTCTTCCCGCAGATCGTACTCTAGCCGGGCAAGGAGCATGTCCTGTTCCCACTTGGGCAGCTTCTCAAAACGCGCTGCCGACTCTTCTATCTGTTTCCCCAACTCGCCCTTCTCGAATTTTTCCATCACGGTACGTGCTGGTCGGGTTGCGGTATAAGCCTTCTCATTCGGCATGGTTCGGCGAGAGGCCGTTTTCGGCCATTGCTTTG
Source organism: uncultured Candidatus Cenarchaeum sp. (assembly GCA_958295735.1). Lineage (GTDB taxonomy): Archaea > Thermoproteota > Nitrososphaeria > Nitrososphaerales > Nitrosopumilaceae > Cenarchaeum. Next base: position 279,050 of record OY282369.1, on the reverse strand, counting down.
CGCAGGCGGTCCACGACCGCATCCTCCTTCTCCAGGTACTCCACGTGGGGGAGCGGCCTCGGGACGGACTCGGCGGCATTCCATTCTGCTTTCCTGCCGGCCGCGTCCTTGCGCCTGCCCATGGTGAAGAGGTCTATGTAGCGCTTGGGCGCGATGCCCGCGAACGGCTTGAAGCGCGCCCTGCCCTCCCGGGGGCTTTCCGCGCCGATCGAGCCGGCGGACGGCTCCCCTGCGCGGCTGTTCCCGCGCGTCCCGACGAAGGCGGGCCGCCGCATGCTTCGCGCGGGCGCGGCGGGGGAACGTGCGCGGTACGGGGCCGGTCCCTTGCAGGCGCGAGCCTCCGCGCCGCGCCCGCGATCCCGTCCCCGACAGATCGGCGGCCCGCCGCGCTCCTAACCGCGCCTCCACGCCCGTTTCCGGGAATCAGCGGGCGGGAAGCGGCGCGCCCGGCTGCCTACTCTTCCCGCAGATCGTACTCTAGCCGGGCAAGGAGCATGTCCTGTTCCCACTTGGGCAGCTTGTCAAAGCGCGCTACCGACTTTTCCATCTGTTCCTTCAACCAGCCTTTCTCAAGTTTTTCTTCCACGGTTAGTGCTGGTCGGGCTGCGGTATAAGCCTTCTCATTCGGCATGGTTCGTGTGTTGTATGAAAATTAGGTCACACTAACTTTGGGCGGCCGGCGGGCGGTTTTGCTAGGCTATGCCAGCGCAGAGCCGCCGGCGAGCTTCTGATCGGCAAGCAGATCGAATACGCAACAAGGCTGCGCAGGAAGGGGCGCATGGCGTCCGGGACGGCCCGGGAGTTCAGGGTGAGCCCGAGGCACGCGCGAAGGCCGCTTGCGGAGTGCGGGCGGGCGGGCGGGCGGGCGGGCCTCCAGCGGTTCGCCGACGGGTCGGGGCCCCCGCGCAGCCGCGTCGCATGGAATCACGTCGCCTGCTCGCTCGCGTCCTCCTCCGTCCGGCGAGGGTTGTTCTTCTTGATCGCTCCCGCGGCCTCCCCGGCGGAGAACGCCCCGGGCGGTGTCTCCAAGCTGGCGGCGTCCGGCGAGCAGCGAAGCCCTCGTCCGCTGTAAAACGCGACGAATTCCGACAGGCTTTCGCGGTGCCCGATCTCCGCCTCCGCGGTCACGAAGGACCTCCCCAGCTTGCCGATGGTCCGCGGGCGGCAGGGGCGGCCGTTTGTCAGATCAGTGCCGCCGGCCGGCAGTCCGCTCCCGGATGCGGCCGGCCGCCACGATCCGCGGGGCGCCCCGCTGCCGCCCTTTTTGCGGCCTCCCCGGCCCGCGAAGCGCGAGCCGCCGCCGGGCAGCATCGTCGCGGGCGCGCCGAACTGCTTCGCGGCCGCGCGCGGCGCGGCCTCCGCGCCGTCCGGGGCCGCATCCCCCAACGTGCCGGCCCCCGCCGCGCATCGGGACGAATCGCCGGGACGCGCGGCCGTGCCGCCGTTCACTAACAACTTCGCCCTTCGGGGCCAAACTGCTAACTGAACACCGCCATTCGCGGCGAAATTTTTACCGGTCGGCAGCGCAGGCAGGGGCTCTCGAAGCGCGAATCCTTCGTCTAGCGCCGGCCCGCGCGCTGCATGGCGCCGGAGTGCCGCCTCTCAAACCGGACACGTCTCCCGCGCCCCGGCTCGGCCTGGGACGGCGCCGCCGGTCCGCCGTCCCTCGCGATCCTGCGGGCCTTGTCGCAGCTTGTAGCGTGATCGACCCCCAGCGCACCGGCGGTGCGCCGGACGCCCGCATGCGCCTTCCCGCGCTGCCGCGCCACCGGCACGGCATCCCGCTTGCTGATCTGCGCGGGGGCCCCGGCCTGCCGGCGAACCGCGGGAGGCCCGCCCGCCCGCCCGCCCGCACTCCGCGAGCGGCCTTCGCGCGTGCCCCGGGGCCTCGATCTCCCGGGCCGTCCCGGACGCCTTGCGCCCCTTCCCGTGTCGCCTTGCCGCGTGTTCGATCTGCCTGTCGGTCAGGAAGCCGGCCGTCCGCCTTGCGGCCAGCATGGCCTGGAAAAACCCCCCGCATGCGCCTTCCCGCGCTGCCGCGCCACCGGCACGGCATCCCGCTTGCTGATCTGCGCGGGGGCCCCGGCCTGCCGGCGAACCGCGGGAGGCCCGCCCGCACTCCGCGAGCGGCCTTCGCGCGTGCCCCGGGGTCACCCTGATCTCCCGGGCCGTCCAGGACGCCTTGCGCCCCTTCTTGCGTATTCGATCTGCTTGCCGATCAGGAAGCCGGCCATCCGCTTCGGCTGGCACAGACTGGCAAAACTGCCCACTCGTGGCCCGGAGTTAGTGTGACATGATTTTCATACAACACAATTCGGCATGGTTCGGCGAGAGGCCGTTTTCGGCCATTGCTTTGCGCAGGCGGTCCACGACCGCATCCTCCTTCTCCAGGTACTCCACGTGGGGGAGCGGCCTCGGGACGGACTCGGCGGCATTCCATTCTGCTTTCCTGCCGGCCGCGTCCTTGCGCCTGCCCATGGTGAAGAGGTCTATGTAGCGCTTGGGCGCGATGCCCGCGAACGGCTTGAAGCGCGCCCTGCCCTCCCGGGGGCTTTCCGCGCCGATCGAGCCGGCGGACGGCTCCCCTGCGCGGCTGTTCCCGCGCGTCCCGACGAAGGCGGGCCGCCGCATGCCGGCGGCCGCCGCATGCTTCGCGCGGGCGCGGCGCGGTCCCTTGCCGGCACGCCGCGCCCGCGATCCCGTCCGTCCCGGCGCGCGCTTCCCTCCCGTGCCCGGCCGCGCCCGCGATCCCGTCCCCGACAGATCGGCGGCCCGCCGCGATCCCGCGCCGCCCGTTTCCGGGAATCAGCGGGCGGGAAGCGGCGCGCCCGGCTGCCTACTCTTCCCGCAGATCGTACTCTAGCCGGGCAAGGAGCATGTCCTGCTTCCACTTGGGCAGCTTGTCAAAGCGCGCTACCGACTTTTCCATCTGTTCCTTCAGCCAGCCTTTCTCAAGTTTTTCTTCCACGGTTAGTGCTGGTCGGGTTGCGGTATAAGCCTTCTCATTCGGCATAGTTCGGCGAGAGGCCGTTTTCGGCCATTGCTTTGTGCAGGCGTTTCACGACCGCATCCTCATTCTTCAGGTACTCCCCGTAGGGGAGCAGCCTCGGGACGGCCTCGGCGGCATTCCATTCCGCCTTCCTGCCGGACGCGTCCTTGCGCCTGCCCATGGTGAAGAGGTCTATGTAGCGCTTGGGCGCGATGCCCATGAACGGCTTGAAGTGCACCTTGCCCTCCTGCGGGCTTTCCACGCTGATCGAGTCTGCGAACAGCTTCCCGGCGTGGCTCTTTTCGTACGTCTCCACGAATACGAGCAACCGTATGCCTGCATCCACGATGAGCTTCGCGCAGACGTGGCAGGGGAACGTGGTGCAGTACATGATGCAGCCGCATACCGGCACGCCGCGCCTGGCGGCGCCCGCCAGGGCGTCCATCTCGGCGTGCGCCTCCCTGCCGTACTCGGTCACGCCCATGATCTTCATCCCCGACAGATCGGCGGTTTGCCGCACCATGGCCGCGATCTCCTCGCCGCTCATGCCCCCGCATTCCGCCGAGAGCAGGCCGGCCCGCCCGAGGCGCGAGAGCGCGTCCGCGAGCATCGCGTCGCGCTCCCTCCGGTTCGAGTCGTACCCGCGCCTGAACTCGCGCCAGTCGGGCTCGTCCCCGGCAGCGTAGACGCCGCCTCCCGCCTTGGGCACCTCGTTGACGCCGGTGGCGAGCAGATTCCCCCTCGCGTCCTGTACGGCCACCCCTACCTGCCGGGACATGGACGAGGACAGGCGGGCGGCCGCAAACGCGTGGAACATGCCCGACTCCTCCAAGGTCGGGGTGTGGAACGTGTTGCCGAATACCAGCTCGAAGAACCGGCCGGTGTGGCGCCGGACGGATTTCAGATCCGACACGACCAAGAAAAAGTCCGCAACCTGGAACGCATCCCTCACCGACTGCCCGGCGCCGCCCTCCTCGTGGTAGTCCCTGTCGACGAGGAGCCCGGCCCGATCCCCCACCGTTTTCTCCAGCTCCTTGATCCTCGCGTCCCTCGGCGAGTACGCGGAGACGAGCAGGAGCCGCCCGCCGTACGCGCCGCGAAGCACCTTGATCTCGCTGGGGCGCGTGATCGGCCCGAGCACGCAGGCGCGGCCGGCGGCCGGCTTTTCCGCGGATCCCGCGACGCGCTCGCGGGACCTCTGCATCATGGCCACCGCCAGGGACGCGGCGGCGCCCGGCCCCGCGGCGCGTTCCAGCTCGTTGCCGCGCTCCATCCTGGACGAGATCCTGTCGTGCTCGGTGCCGCCCCCCGCGGGCGTTCCCAGGCCCCCGACCTCCGACACCGCGGCGCCGAGATCTATGTCTTCCGTTCTGTACTTGACCGGGGCCAGCGCCACGGCGATCGCATCGCGGACGCGGCCCATGTCCGTCCCCAGCGCGCCGATCACCCCGACGACCAGTTCCGGCCTGAGTTTGTCGTCCAAGATACCGGCGTTTGATATCGAGCAGTTATAACTATTCGCTTTCATAAGCGGTATGGGGCCAGCGCCCCCCCGCGCCGGTTGCTGCGCCCCGCGCCCGGGCCGGCTTTGCCACTTCCGCGGCCGCGCCCCTGCCGCGCGCCCTCCGGGCCAGGACGCGCGCCACGAAGCCGGGCATGCGCCCCGTGGGTGCCGGGCCTCCCCCGATCTGCCTGCTTGTCCCGCGGAGCGCCACGTCGCAGCGCAGGGCGCGCCCCGGAGAGTCGTCGGCCGGCTCCGCCTCCGGGTACTCCGGGAACGCGAGCAGGATCGGCACGGCCCCGTCGATCCCGGCGGCAGGCTTTTCCAGCCGCCCGCCGACCGGGCCCCCGCGCCGGTCCGGCGCGCCTCCGAGTGCCGGCTCCGCGGCCCGACGCGGCCGCGCCGACGGCGCCCCGCCGGCGCGCGGCAGGACGGCTCACGCGCACGCGCGCGGCAGGTCCTCGGCCGGGAGGCGCGCGTCCGGACGCGCCCCGCGCGCGCCCGCGGCGTGCCCGGCGTCGCGCGGCCAGCGGGACCTGCGGTCCAGGCGCTTTCCGCCCGGATCGAACGCCCCGCGCGGGCGGCGGCCGCCCGCGGCCGCGCATCCCCCGTGCCCGCCCGCGCGCGCGCCGATCGCCCCGCCGCCCCCGCCCCTGCGGCGCGGGGCGAACTTTGCTGCCTATTGGCTGTCAGTCTGTCCCAAACGCCGCGCTGCGGATACTCGTAGACGTCGATCTTGACGGAGCGTGTCCTGAAATGCTCCGAGACGGCTGCCCTTAGTTCGCCCGCCGCCTCGCGCGACTCCGGCGTGATCAGCCCGCGCTTTGCCCGCCTCCGGATCCCCCCGATCGCGCTCGGCACCGGCCCGGCGGCCGGCAGGCGCAGCGCCCCCGCCTCCGTGTTCCTCTCCGGGTGCCTCCCGACCTTCTTGAAACCGCGCCGCGCCGCGCTGTCCATGATCGCCGGCGCCCCTTCCGGGCACTTCCCGCGCGACCGATCTGCGTAGTTGGCGAAGTTCGCCCCGCCGAACTTGTCGAACGCGCGCATCACCCCCGTGCCGTCGCCCGCGACGGCGCCGTACGCCGCCGCCTTGTCCCGGCTGCCCGGCCTCGCCGCCCGATCCTCTCCCCTAGCGGGCTCCGCGGCTTGCCGCCGTTCCTGCCGACCGGGCTGCGTGCTTGGCTCGGGCACGGCAGCAATCTGGCGGGCTCCGCAGCTTGCCGCCGTTCCTGCCGGCCCTGGCGAATGCCGGCTCGTCCGTCACGACAACGCGCTCGCCGCGCTCTGTGGCAAAAGAAATTGACCTTTTGCGCCTTTTTGCCACTTTTCCACATCGGCCGGATCTGCCGCGTTGCCCGGCCCGGCCGCGGACGCCTTGCGCGGGAATCCCGCCTTGTGCATGATCGCCCTCATGTTGACCACGCTGCATGAGACGTGCAGCCTGCGCCGCGCCAGCTCGCGCAGGCTCTCCGGCGTGGGGGCGTTCTTCCTGCTCGGGCTGGGCGCAAGCCCTGCCACCTTGTCGGCGTCGCACTCCGGGCGCTTTCCCCTTCCGGGGAGGCCGTGGAGGCCGCCCACCCCGCCCGCGCGGAATCTCGCGATCCACAACTGCACCGCCCGCCGCGCTTGGAATCCGGCCCGCCGCGCCCGGCCTTCCGCTCGTCCGCGTCGCGGCGGGCCGCCTCCGGCTCCGGTCCCCCGCACGCCTTGCGCCTGCCCGCGCCGCACGGCCTACGGCCGCGCGCAGCGGCGGCCGAATCGCGACTTTCCGCGAAAAAGCGGAGTTCGGCCGGCCCCGCACCGCCCCCGGAAATAGCCCGCCACACAACTCGAATTTTGGGCGTGAAAAACCGCCCCGCCGCGGCCGCCGCGGGCGCGGTTGCGGGACGGGCTACCCGGCACGGGGTCGGCGACCCCCGCCCCGCAGGCGTGAACGCGGATCAACGTAGTCGTTTTCACGCCTGCGGCCAGCAGGCACGTGACCCCACGCACTACCGGGAATGCGCAATCCCGGAAACAAATGATTATAGCCAGCCGCGGCGCCCCCGCGCCGTGGGCGGGATGTACAGGCCGGAGCTGGTCGTCGGGCTGATCGGGGCGCTCGGGGCGGATCTGGACACCATATACGGGCACGTCGCGGAGTCCCTCGGGCGGTTCGGGTTCACCTCGGAGCCGATATCCCTCGACGGGGCCGTCCAGGGGCCGGGGGGGCCGGGGGGCGGCGCCTGGCTGGAGTCGGCGCTGGACCGCGCGGACGCCCTGCGCGCCAAGGAGGGCGCGGGCGCCGTGGCCGCCTTGGGCATCGCCGAGGTACGGCGCTTGAGGAAGGGCGCGACGGGCTCGGGCGAGATGCCGCGCGGCGGCCACGCCTACGTCATGATGACGGTGCGGGACCCCGCGGAGGTGGAGCTGCTCAGGAAGACCTTCGGGGAACGCCTCCTGCTGATCTCCGCGCGCATGTCCGAGGGGCAACTCGCGGCGCTCGTGGCGAGGCTCGGGCCGCGCGCGGAGGCCCTCGTCCGGCGGGACCGGCGCGCCGGCGGGACGGAGGGGGGGTACGACCTGGACGCGGCCTTCAAAATGGGCGACTATTTCGTCCCTCCCGCCGACGGGGTGGAGGCGCGGCCGCACGTCGACCGGTTCATCAGGCTGGTGTTCGGGGACACGTCCATCCGGCCGACCGCGGACGAGTACGGCATGTTCCACGCGGCGGCAAGCTCCGAGAGATCGACCTCCCCGTCCGGGCGGGCGGGGGCCGCCATACTGGACCGGGACGGCGCCGTGGTCGCCACCGGCGCCGCCAAGGCCGCCGGGAACTGCGAGTGCGGGGAGGGGGACCGGGAGCAGCGGGCATGATCTGCAGCAAGCCGCCGAACCGGCGCGCTCCCTGCCGCGGCGCCAGGGCCCCCGCGCGGCCGGCGCCATGAGCGCCGGCAGCCCCGCGATACCGGCGGGCGAGGAGTTCCTGCCCGGCACGCCCGTGGATATCCTGCAAAGGATGCAAAAGGCGGCGACGGATCCCGGGGACGCGGTCATGCTGATAGCGTGCGCCCTGCGCAAGGACGGCGCGTCGGTGCGGCAGATAGCGGCCTCGCTGAAGCAGCCGCGCTCGACCGTCCGCGGCTGGCTCGCGCGCGCCGCCCGGTCGGGCGTCGACGGCCGGCGCGTCGCCCCCCCGGCGGGCCCGCAGAGCAGGCTCGATCCGGGGCAGCGGGAGCAGTTGCGCGCGGACCTGGCAGCGGGCCCGCGAAGCTGCGGGTTCGAGCGGGAGGCGTGGACGGCGCGGCTGCTCGCGCTGCACGTCGAGGAAAAATTCGGCGTGACGTACTCCGCCGGCACCGCGTACGGCTTCATGCGCAGGATGGGCTTTTCGGCCAAGAGGCCCCGGCCGCAGCGCCCGGAACCGGCCCCGGGCCGCGGGAAAGCGCGGGCTCGGGCGCAAGCCGGAACCGCGCCCGGCGGCAGCGGGCCGCCCCCCGATCCCGCGCCCGGATCGCGGCGGGCGCGGGCCCGCGCGCGGGAAAGGGCGCCGAAAAAAGGCCGGGGCGGCGATCGCCGCGCATCCGGGCCGCGCCCCGCGCCGCCGCCGGCCGTGACGCCTGGCGCGGGCCGCGCCCCGCGCCGCCGCGGCCCCGGTTCCGGGTCCCGCGAAAAGCCGGGCGGCGCCCCGATCGCGGGCGCGCCGGGCCGCCCGAGCCGCGGCCGCGGCGGGCCGGCCGCGATCCCCGGCAGCCGCGAATCCGTGGGGACCGCCGGAGCCCGGCCCCGCGGGGGGGCGGCGGAAGCCGCCGCGGGGGGCGGCCGCGGCGGAAAAGCCGGCGCCGGCCGCGCCGCGCGGGGGCGCGCCCGGGATCGGCGGGACGGGCGCCCCCCCGCCGCGGGCGGGGGCCGCTAGCCCGTGGCGTGCCGCGGCGCCCCCCCGCCGGCGGGGCGCCGCGATGCCGCGTCCCTCACCATCCAGAACAGCCTCTTCGCGGCGGCCCCCGGATGCCGCGCGGCCATCCCGGCCATCCCGAACAGCCCAAAGTCCGCCCGTATGAAGTCCAGGAACTCGTCCGCGCTGAGGCCCCTCATCGCGTCCAGCTCCCTGTCCCACTGCGCGTCGTCCAGGCGCATCCACCTGTCCTGCACCCTCCCGGCCGCGCGTATCCTCGACTGGACGGCGGCCCTCCACCCCGCCTCGTACGCGCCGAGCGCCGCCGCCGAGGCGTCGCCCGAGGCCGCCGCCGAGGCGGCCGCGCGGCCGGCATCGCCGCCGAACCGTATGGCGTACCTTATGCCTTCCAGCACGAGGGGGTTGGCTTGGCCCGCCGAGTCGCCGGCGAGCAGCAGGCCGTCGTACGCGGTCCTCCTGGCCAGGCCCCCGTTGGGTATGAGCCCCCTGTGCGACTCCACGACGTCGAGCCTGCCGAGGCCGGCCAGGGGGCCCGGCCTGTCCCGCACCAGCTCGTCCAGCCGGCGCGCCGGATCGACCGCGGAGTCGGGCTTGCCCACCCCGACGCCCACCCTCACCATTCTCCCCCCGAGCGGGAATATCCAGGCGTAGCCGGCAGGCGAGTACGCGCTGCCGACCATCAGCCACCACGTGTCCGGATCCGCCCGCTCGGCGCGCGCCTCGTACTCCGCGCCGGCCCCGAACCTCCTCCACGGGGCGGCGAGGCCGGCCGAGTTGGCGACCACCGAATGGAACCCGCTCGCGTCGACCACCACCCCGGCGCGGAACCTGCGGCGCGAGCCGCCCGAGGCGGCGTCCACGCCGACGACCCTGCCGCCCTCCACGACGGCCCCCGTCGCGGCCGTCCCGGTACGGATCTCCGCCCCCGCCTCCTCGGCCTTCCCGGCCAGCCAGCGGTACGTCCCCCTCACGTCGAGGACGGCCGCCCCCGGCCCGGCGCCCCTCACGACTACGCTGTTGGACGGGGAGCAGAACCCGTAGTTGCTCACGGCGTTGTAGCACCGGCGGGGTATCCCGAACGCCTCGGCGTCCTCCACCCACGTGACCCCGCTGGTCCTCACGGTGGCGGCCACCTCTTCTTCCCTCTCCAGGAGGGCCACCCGCGCGCCGGCGGCGGCCGCGCACCGCGCCGCCGACGAGCCCGCGGGGCCCGCCCCTACCACCACCACGTCGTACGACTCTTCGGCCAACGGCGCGGCCGGGGCGGGGCGGTAAATCTGTCTTGCCGTGCGGGCGCGCTCCAGGCGGCGGCCCCTCCCGCGCGCGCGGGCCGCGGGGCGGGCCGGGCGGGCGATCCGCGGGCCGGGAACGGGGGCGCGGGGGCCGGCCTCCCCCGATCCGGGCCGGGGGGCGGCGTCTCACTTGAGCACGGGGGAGCCGTCGGTGTCCGCCTGGCGCTCCGGATCGAACGGCCCGGGGTGGAGCGGGTCGCGGTGCATGTAGCTGTGCGCGGAGCCTTCCCGCTTCCTGCAGAACTTGCCGTGTATCTTGGCCTCCACCTTCAGGGTGGTCTCGTTCTCGTGGAACATCCTCTTGCCGCATTCCTCGCAGACCAGCTCCGGCACGGGATTCCCAGGCCTCAAATGTATTTAGGTGTTTGACCCCGGAACGGGGCATGGCGGAGCTCGACGCGGGCGCGTTCCTGGCCTGGACGCTGGCGTCGGCCGCGCTGCTCGGCGCGGCGGCGCTCGGGTACCGGCTGTTCGCGCGCGGGCGCGGCGGCGGGGGCCGCTGATGCGCGGCGGCCTCGCGTCCGGCAAGGCGGGGATCCGCGGGCTGGGGATAGCCGAGAGCTTTGAGCGGCGCTCGGCCAGGTCGTTCCTGGCCGCGGTCGTGGTGCGGGGCGACCGCGTGGTGGACGGGATGGCGCTGGGCGGGGCGACCGTCTGGGGGACGGACGCCACCGATTCCATACTGGAGATGTGCGCCAGGCTCGCGCGGCCGGACGTGCGGTACGCGCTGATCTCCGGCCCCGTGATGTCCATGTACAACGTGGCCGACATACGGCGGATCCACGGCGCCCTGGGGGTGCCCGTCGTCTCGGTGGGCCGCGGGGCGCCGCGCGGCGCGCCGCTGGACAGGGGCGCCATGGCGGGGCGCCGGTTCCCCGGCGGCGCGGCCGGGCGGATCGCCGCGTACCGCGCGCTCGGGGAGAGGCGGCGCGTGGGGCTGCGCACCTCGGGCGAGGTCTCCGTCCGCGCCGCAGGGTGCACCTCGGGCGAGGCGCGCCGCCTGCTCGACTCGGTGACCCTGCAGGGCGCCGCGCCGGAGCCCATACGCCTGGCGAGGCTGCTCGCCAGGGCCGCCATGCTGCGCGGGCGCGCCGCCGGCGGGTAGCGTCAGGCGGCCGATCTTCCGCCGTCCACGTCGAGCACCGTCCCCGTTATCCAGCTCGACTCGTCGGACGCCATGAACAGGACGGCGTTGGCCACGTCCTCCGGCTCGCCTATGCGGTTGAGGGGGAGGCTGTCTTCCAGCACCTTCCTGGCGCCGGGATCCTCGAGGTACGGCTTTATCATCCCGGAGTTGACTATGCCCGGGTTTATGCAGTTGCACCTCACGTTCCTCCTCGCGTACTCGACGGCTATCGACTTCGTGAACATGGCCACCGCCGCCTTCGTCGACGAGTACGCGGCGAGGTGCACGCGCGGCACCGCCCGCCTCCCGGAGACCGAGCCGATGTTCACTATGGAGCCGCCGCGGGCCTCGTACATCTTGGCCAGCGCCGCCTTCGTGGGGAAGAAGACCCCGAGCATGTTGGCGTGCACGAGCCTCTTTATCTCCTGCGTCCTCATGGAGTGGAAGTGCACGGGATCGCTGAGGGCGCCGGCCCCGTTCACGAGCACGTCTATCCTGCCGTACCTGCCGGTTACCATGTCCACGGCCTGGACGGCCTGCCCCTCGTCGGTGACGTCGCACACGACGGACGCGGTCGACTCGCGGGCGGCGCCGCCTATCCCGGACCTGACGGCCTCGAGGGCCTCCAGCCTCCTCCCGAGCAGGGCCACCTTGGCGCCCTCCCGCACGAACCTGCCCACGATGCTGGCGCCTATGTCGCTCGAGGCGCCGGTGACGACGGCCACCTTGCCCTGCAACCGCATGCCTTTGGGGGGCCGCGGTCCTAATTATCTGTGGCGGGGGGGCCGGCCGCGGGGCGGCGCGCCCGGCGGCCGCGAAGGCGATCCCGACGGCGGGATCCGCGCCCGCGGGGCGGGGACGGGGCCGCGCGCGGGCCGGCCGGCGGGGCGCCGCGGGGCGCGAAAGCGAGCACCCATAACCGCCGCGCCGGCTGCCCGCATCGTGGATGGCAGGCGCGGGCCGGAACCGGCCGCCGGGGCGCCGGCGCCCGCGGCGCGGCCGCCGGGGCGCCGGCCGGCGCTTGGCGCTCCCGCGTTCCCCCGCCGCATCCCCGCGCGCGCCGCGGACCGCCGCGCGGCCGCCCGCATCCGCCCCGCCGGGCCCGAAGGGCCGCGCCGGCGCGCGGCCCGGCGGCCCGGCCGCCGAGGGGGGTCCTGAGGCGGGCGTGGTGCGCCTCAGGCCGTACGCCGGCATCTCGCCCGGGCGCTACGCCGACTTTTTCGCCGCGGGAAAGCGCGGGGGCGCGCCCGGCGGGCGGGACGGCCGCGATGCCGCCGGGCCCCCCCGTGGCCGCCCGACCGCCGGGACTACATGGCCAGGGAAAAGGAGGAAGTGGACCGCTTCCTCAAGAAGCTGGCCGAGCACGGCATCGCGCTGAAGGGCCACGAATGAGGGGGCCCGCCGAAGCCCGGCCGGCGCATCCCCCCGGGGAAAATCCCGGAAAGGGCCGGCCGGGGGAGGGGGCGGGGATGCCGGCACGGCGCCGCGGGAGGCAGCTCCTGCCGGCGGGGGGATCCGCGCTCCCCCGGCCGGCGCCGATCCGCCCGCCCGGCGGCGGGCCCCCGGAAGCCCGCCGGCCGCCTAGCCCGCGCCCCGCGGGGGCTCCCGCCCGAGCCCCTCCACGTGCCTGAGTATCCCGGTATAGTCCAGCCCGCCCAGGCCCCCCTCTTCGGCCCTCGCGTAGACGCCCTCGGCCAGGGAGCACAGCGGGAGTTCCAGCCCCAGGGAGCGGGCCGTCTCCGTCGCGGCCCGGAGGTCCTTGCCCAGGTTGCCCAGGGTGAACGTGGGCTCGAACCTCCCCTCGATCATCCGGTACGCCTTCTTCCTGCTCATCCCCGTGCCAAAGTACGTCGCGTTGAGCACCTCCAGGAACGACTTGGGATCCACCGAGGCGCCGCGGGCCAGGGCTATCCCCTCCGACAGGGAGAGGGCCAGCGCGGCTATCTGCAGGTTCATCGCCAGCTTTACCGAGTGGGCCGCCCCGGCCGCGCCGCCCAGGTAGAAGATCCTGTCGGCGACCGCCTCCAGCGCGCCCCCGCACCGCTTGAACGCCCCCGCGCTGCCCGAGGCCATGACGACCAGCCGCCCCTCGGCGGCCGCGTCGGGCCCTCCCATGACCGGCGCGGCCAGCGCGTCGAAGCCCCTCGCGGCGTACCCGGCCGACACGCGGCGCGACTCTTCCGGCGTTATGGTGCTCATGTCGCAGACGGCGGGCCTGTCCGGCCCCAGCGCTATCCCGCCCGCGCCGAACGCCACCTCCCTCACGGCGGCCCCGTCCCTCACGCACGTTATCACCGCGTCGCATCCGGCGGCCGCCCCGCCGGGCGTCGGGGCCACCCTGGCGCCCGCCGCCGCGAGCGCCTCGGCCTTCCCGCGCGTCCTGTTCCAGACGGACACCTCGGCGCCCCTGTCCAGCAGGCGCCGCGCCACGGCGGCCCCCAGCATCCCGGTGCCGGCCACCCCGACCTTCACGCGGGAGCCGCGCGCGCTGCGTATTTTAGGATTGCCGGCGCGCCGGGGCGCCGCGCGCTCCCGAAAGCGGCTGCCTCCTGCACGCGCGCGCCCGGGCCGGGGGGCGGGGCGGAGTCCGGGGAGCAGGCCGGGCCGGACGCACGGCGCGCGCCGGCCCGCATCGGCCACCCGCGCACCGGCGGCAAGCTTGAGCGGTTCCGCGGGGAGCTGCCGCGCGGGCTGCCGGGATTCGCCGGCGCGCCGCATCGCAGGACCGTCCGCGGCCCTCCCGCGGGCCGCGCGCGGGACGCATTCCGCCCGTCGGGACCGACGGATCCGGCGGCAGGGCTGATCGAGCGGCACAACCGCGGCGGGAGGCGCGCGCCCACGAAGCGGGGAAAAGAGGCGCCCGCCGGGGCATTCCTGATGCCGCCGCCCGGGGCCGGTGTTGTGACGGGCAAGCGGGCGGGGGGGAAGCATCGTGTCCGGCGAATGGGATGGGGGGCCGCCGCTTTTGGGACCGGCGCCGCGATCCCGGCACAATCCCTATTAGGCGGGGACGGGAGGAGCCGGCGTTGGGGAACTTTTACCTGGACATAGAGACCACGGGGGTCAAGCCCGGCTCGCACAGCATAGTGACCGTCCAGTACGCCGCGCTCAACCGGTACACGGGGGCGAGGTCCGGCGAGCTCACGGTGCTCAAGGAGTGGGAGTGCGGCGGGGAGCGCCCCATGCTGGAGCGCCTGGTGAAGGAGACGGCCATCGCGTCCGCCGACGAGTTCGCGTTCGTGCCCGTGGGGTACAACCTGAGGTTCGAGCACCTCTTCCTGTCCGGCAAGGCCGAAAAGTACGGCCTGCCAGGAATCTGCATCATATTCGGCCCGCACATAGACCTGCACCAGGTGGCCATACTGATGAACAGGGGCGAGTTCCGGGGATCCGGCATGCACGAGATGACCGACAAGCAGAGCTCGGGCGCGCCCGTCCCGAAATGGTACGCGGATCGGCGGTACGACCTGATAGAGCAGTACGTCGGCCGCGAGTTCGACGAGTTCGAAAAGTTCGCCATGGACCTGTACCGCGAGCTGCCCGCCCTGCGCGCGAGGCTGCGCGGCGCCCCCGGGTGAGCCCCCCGCGATCGGGGCGGGCCGCCCCCTGCCGGCCGCGCGGGGAAATACTATTATCGCGACCGCGGGGGCGGGAGGCGGAGGGGGCTTTGGCGGGCTTTGGGAGGACCCACGACGTCGGGGATCTCGGCGCATCCGCGCTGGGCCGCGAGGTCGTGGTGTGCGGCTGGGTCGAGGACGTGCGGCGCATGGGCTCATCCATGGCGTTCCTCACGGTGCGCGACCAGACGGGGGTGGTGCAGGCGGTGGCCAGGGGGGAGGCCTGCGGGGCCCTGGCGGGGCTGACGCGGCAGAGCGCCGTGTCGGTGGCCGGGACGGTCAAGGAGACGCGGGCCCGGGGCGGCGGCGTCGAGGTGGAGGCGGCCCGCATAGACGTCCTGGGCAGGGCGGCCGGCAGGCTCCCCATCGACCCGACCGGCAGGCTGGAGAGCGGGCTGGACAACAGGCTCAACGCGCGCGCGCTGGACCTGCGCAGCCCGCGGACCGCCGCGGTGTTCCGCCTGAGGCACCGCGCGCTGGCCGCCATCCGCGGGAGCCTGTCGGGCGCCGGGTTCACCGAGATAACCACCCCGAAGATAATAGGCAGCGCCAGCGAGGGGGGGGCCGACCTGTTCCCCCTGGAGTACTTCGGCAGGGGGGCGTACCTGGCCCAGAGCCCGCAGCTGTACAAGGAGCAGGCGACCATGGGGCTGGGGCGCGTGTACGAGATCTCCTCGTTCTACAGGGCCGAAAAGTCGCACACCGGCAGGCACCTGAGCGAGTTCACGTCGGTCGACGTGGAGGCGGCGTTCGCCGACCACGAGGACGTCATGGGGACGCTCGAGTCGGTCGTCGCGGCGGCCGCCGCGGCGGCCGCGCCGGGCGGCGCCGGGGCGCCGGGGGGAGGCCTCCCGCGGCCCCCCCCTGTCCCGTTCGAGAGGATCGCGTACTCGCGGGCGGTGGACGAGCTCGCCTCGGAGGGCGAGGCCGTGGAGTTCGGCGACGACCTGGCCGACGCGCACCTGCGGGTGCTGGGCCGGCGGCACCCCGGGTTCTACTTCATCACCGACTGGCCGCTGGCCCTCAAGCCGTTCTACATACGCGAGGGCGCCGACGATCCGGATCTCTCGCGCTCGTTCGACCTCCAGTACGGCCACCTGGAGCTCTCGTCGGGGGGCATGCGCCTGCACGATCCGGAAGCCCTCCGCTCGCGCCTGGCCGCGCAGGGCCTGGATCCCGCCGGCTTCGGGGGGCACCTCGCCTCGTTCTCGTGGGGCATGCCGCCCCACTCGGGGTGGGGGCTGGGGCTGGACAGGCTGGTCACGGTGCTGGCGGGGCTGGACAACGTGAGGGAGGCAGTCCTGTACCCGCGGGACCCCGACAGGCTCACGCCCTAGACCGGGGCCCCGCCCAGCCTGCCGGCCACGGCCTCGGCGAACTCCGAGGTGCTCCTGTCGCCCCCCACGTCCGCGGTCTTGATCCCGTCCGCCATGGCGCCGTGCACGGCGCGCTCGATGCGGCCGGCCGCCGCGGCGCACTCGGCGTCGCCGCGCGAGTGGGACAGCCAGCGCAGCATCATGGCGGCCGAGAGGATGAACGACGCGGGGTTGGCCTCCTGCCTGCCCGCGATGTCGAAGGCGGCCCCGTGCACCGGCTCGAACATGGCGAACCGGTCCCCGACGTTCGCCGCCGGGGCCGCGCCCAGGCCGCCCGCGACCTGGGACGACTCGTCGGACAGTATGTCCCCGAACAGGTTCGTGGTGACGATGACGTCGAACGACTCGGGCCTGCGCACCAGGTTCATGGCGCACGCGTCGACGTACATCTGGTCGAACGCCACGTCCGGGTATTCCGCGGCGACGGCGGCGCACGCGCCCGCGAACAGCCCGTCGGTGAGCCTCATCACGTTGGCCTTGTGCACGCACGTGACGCGCATCTTCCCGCCCCTGCGCCTGGCCTCCCCGAAGGCGTACCTGGCTATGCGCTCCGACGCCCTTTCCGTTATGATGCGCAGCGCGACCGCCGCCCGCCGCGCGCCGCCGGCCTCGAACTCGTTCCCGGCGTACAGGTCCTCCGTGTTCTCGCGCACTATGACCATGTCGATGCCGTCCCTGAGCGCCGGCATGTGGGGGTACGAGCGGGCGGGGCGCACGCTGGCGTACAGGTCGAGCTTCCTGCGCAGCGCCACGACGACGTCGGCCGCGCTCTCGCCCACGGGGGCCTTGAGGCAGGCATCCGACCGCCTCACCGCCTCCAGCGTCCCGCGGGGCAGGGCGCTCCCCGTCCTCTCCAGCGCCCCGTCGCCGGCCTCGAGCCTCTCCACGGACAGGGCCGGGCCCCGCCCCCCCAGCGCGCCGAGCACGGCCAGGACGGCCTCGGAGATCTCCGGGCCTATCCCGTCGCCGGTTATCAGCGATATCCCGTACGGCCCGCCCACCGCGCGGCCACCTACGCGGGGGGCCGCCCGGGCCCGGCGCCGGGGCCCACGGCCCTCTTCAGCATTATGCGGTTGATGCCGTCGATGACGGCCTTCACGCTCGTGGTCACGATGTCCTCCCCGACGGACTTTGCCGAGACGCTGCCCCCCTTCTCGTCCTCCACCCGGACGGTGACCTCGCACGAGGCCCCCGAGCCGCCGGATATGGACGCGAGGCCGTAGTCCCCTATGCGTATCCTCGAGGCCCTGCCGATTATCTTCTGCACGGCGTTGAGGGACGCGTCCACCGGGCCCACGCCGTAGTCCGTGGCCGAGAACCTCTTCCCGTCTATGTCCAGCCTCACGAACGCGTAGGGCATGGTGCCTATCCCCGTGGACACGGAGAACCCCTCGAGCCTCACTATGCTGCCCGCCGCCCCGCCGTCCCGCATGACGTCGCCGGCCATGGACAGCAGCTCCACGTCCGTGACGTGGGCCCCCCTGTCCCCGGCCTCCTTGACCTTCTCCAGGATGAGCCGCGACTGCTCCCTGTCCGGCCTTATCCCGTACTCCTCCAGCATGGCGTTCATGCCGTGGATCCCCGCGTGCTTGCCTACCTGGAGCCGCCTGGTGCGGCCGACCAGCTCGGGGCTTATGGGCTCGTAGGTGAGGGGGTTGCTCAGCACGCCGTGGGTGTGTATCCCCGACTCGTGCCCGAACGCGTTCTCCCCGACTATGGCCTTGTTGGGCTGCACCTGGACGCCGGCCAGCCTGGAGACCAGCCGCGAGGCCTCGTATATGCGGGCCGGCACTATCCCCGTCTCGTAGGCCTCCCCGAACCGGAGGCACTGGAGCGCCATGGCGAACTCCTCCAGCGAGGCGTTGCCGGCCCTCTCGCCTATCCCGTTGACCGTGACGTGGGCGCACGCGGCCCCGGCCTGCACCCCCGAGACGGCGTTGGCCACGGCCAGCCCGAAGTCGTCGTGGCAGTGGACGCTGACCGGCAGGCCGCCGGTGGCCTCGGCCGCGCCGCGCACCATCTCGGCCATGTGGGCGGGCGTCGAGTACCCGACGGTGTCCGGTATGTCGACCCTGTCGGCGCCGGCGCGGGCCACCTCGCCGAAGATCCTGGCGAGGAACCCCGCGTCGGTCCTCGTGGCGTCCTCGGCCGAGAACTCGACCCGCAGCCCCCTGGACTTGGCGTACTCCACGGCCGCGACCGCCTTCTCCACGGCCGCGTCGCGCGAGATCCTCAGCTTGTGCTCCAGGTGTATGTCGGACGTGGCTATGAACGCGTGCACGTACCCCAGGCCCGCGTCGGCGGCCGCGTCTATGTCCCCGCGCTCGGTCCGCGCCAGGCCGCAGATCTCGGCCGAGAGGCCCTCGGCGCAGACGGCCCTGACCGCCCTCGCCTCGCCGTCCGAGACGACCGGGAAGCCGGCCTCTATGGCGTCCACGCCCAGCCCGTCCAGCGCCGCGGCTATCTCCACCTTCTGCTCGGGGGACAGCGAGACCCCGGGCGTCTGCTCGCCGTCGCGCAGCGTCGTGTCGAAGATCCTCACGCGCGTCATGACCCGCTCCTCTGCAGCGCGGCGATCCCCGTGCGCGCCGTCTCTGTTATGCCGAACGGGGCGGCCAGCTCCTCGAAGGCCCTCACCTGGTCGGGGGCGGCTGCCAGCTCCACCATTATGGAGTCCTTCCTGGCATCGTGCACCTTCGCCCCGTAGGCGCCGGCCAGCTTGTTGATCTCCATGCTGTCCTTGGCGCTGCCCAGCCTTATCTTGAACAGCACGAGCTCGCGGTAGACGGTCTTGTGCTCGTCGAGGTGCCTCACCTCTATGGTGTCGATCATCTTGTCCAGCTGCTTGACCACCTGCGCCACCTGCCTCTCGTCGCCGTACGTGGTTATGGTCATCCTGGAGACGTCCGGATCCTCGGTGACGCCGACCGAGATGCTGTCTATGTTGAAGTTCCTGGACCTGAACAGGTGGGTGACCTTGAACAGTATGCCCGGCCTGTTCTCGACCAGTATGGACAGTATGGCCCACTGCCCCCCGCTGCCGCCGCTTTCCGCCACGCGCCCCACCTACGACGGGAGTATCATGTCCTTGAGCGGCGTGCCGGGCGCCACGAACGGCAGGACGTCCTCCTCGGGGTCTATGGGTATGTCTATCACGGTGGCCACCTCGGAGGAGAGGGCCTCCTTCACCGCCGCCCCCAGCTCGTCGAGCGACTGGGCCCTCAGCCCCTGCGCGCCGTACGACCGGGCCAGCTTCACGTAGTCGGGGCAGTGCTTCTGGTCCACGCCTATCATCCTGCGGTCGTAGAACGTGCGCTGCCACTGGGCCACCATCCCGAGGGTGAAGTTGTTCACCAGGAACACGATGACGGGTATGTCCTCCAGCACGGAGGTCGCCAGCGAGTTCTCGGTCATGTTGAAGCTGCCGTCGCCGGCGATGTCCACCACGGGGACGCCGGGCCGCGCCACCTTGGCCCCGATGGCCGCCGGGAAGCCCCACCCCATGGTCCCCAGCCCCGTGGAACTGAAGAACGTCCCCGGCTGTATGACGTCGTAGAACAGCGAGGCCCACATCTGGTGCTGGCCCACCTCCGTGGTGACCACGGCCTCGGGCGGGAGGGCGGAGCGGAGCTTGCGCAGTATGCGGGCCGCGCTCATCTCGCCGGGGTGTATCTTGAGGTTCTCCTTCCAGTACCGCTTGACCTCCCTGACGTGCCCGAGCCACTCCCCCCCGTCGCCGCGGGCCGCCCGCGAGGCCAGCATCTTGACCATCACCCTCAGCGAGGCCCTCACGTCGCCGACCACGGCCACGCTGGTGCGCTGGTTCTTGCCTATCTCGGCAGGGTCCACGTCCATGTGTATTATCTTCAGCCTCTTCTCGAACTCCTCGAACGTGCCCACCGAGCGGTCAGAGAACCGCGTGCCGACGGCCAGGACGCAGTCGGCCTCGGTCATCAGCCTGTTGGCCTCGGCGTGCCCGTGCATGCCTATGGGCCCCAGCGAGAGCGGGTGGTTCTCCGGGAACGAGCCCTTGCCCTTGAACGTCGTGACCACGGGCATCATGAGGGCCTCGGCCACCGCCTGCAACTCGGAGAAGGCCATGGATATGATGGTCCCGCCGCCGGCCAGTATTATCGGCCGCTGCGAGGAGAGGATCATGCCCAGGGCCTTCTCCACGCTGGCGATGTCGGGGTCTGTCCACGGGTGGTACCCCCTTATCTTGAACTCGTCGGGGAACTCCATCTCCGCCTCGTTCTGCTGCACGTCCTTTGGTATGTCCAGCAGGACGGGGCCGGGCCTGCCCGTCTCGGCGATGTAGAAGCCCTTGCGCACGGCGCCTGGTATCTCGGCGGCGCTCCTGGGCTGGAACGCGTACTTTACCACCGGGTTGGCCATGCCGATGATGTCGCTCTCCTGGAAGGCGTCGCGGCCTATCATGCTGACGGGTACCTGGCCGGTCACGGCCACCATGGGGGCCGAGTCGGCCTGCGCCGTGGCTATCCCCGTGAGGACGTTGGTCGCCCCGGGGCCGGACGTGGCGAAGCAGACGCCCGGCTTCCTGCTGACCCGGCCGAACCCGTCGGCCATGTGGGCGGCCGACTGCTCGTGCCTCACCAGTATGTGCCGTATGTCCGACTTGTACAGCTCGTCGTACATTGGGAGGTTGGCGCCGCCGGGCAGGCCGAAGACCTGCCTGGTCCCCTCCTTCCGCAGGGCCCTCATCAGGGCCTCCGCGCCGATCATCTTGCCTGCGCCGTCGTCCAACCGTGACATGACGGAACGCCGCACCTGTAATTTTAAGTGTTCAGGGGCGCGGGGCCGCGCCCGCGGGGGCGCCCCGCCGATCCGTCCCCGCGCCCGCGGGGGCGCCCCCCGTCAGATCTTCATGATGCTTCCGGGCTTGGCCCTCCTGACGCTGCCGTGCAGGCCGCTGAACGCGCCGGGCTTCTCCGTGTGGATCGGCACGACGTACCCCGCGCCCGCGCCGCAGACGACCCTCCGTATCTGCTCGCCCGACCCGTGGCCCGAGACGTGGACGCGCTCTAGCATGCAGCCGCTCCTCATCAGGCCGAAGTGGCGCAGCCACCTCCCGACGCGCTCCTCGTCGAGCGCCATCTCCTCGTCGAACGGCTCGGTCGACGAGCGCACGTACGCGGATCCCGGCGCCGGCCTCACGTCGATGAGGTCGGTCAGCCTGTAGTCCGAGCAGTAGAACAGGCACCGGCCCTGGTTGGCCCGCACGTACGCGCCGTCGACCATGTTGGGGTGGTCGAGGAACCCCCTCTCCCACGCGGGATAGTCGCCCTCCGCGGGATCCCCGCCTGCCCCGAGGAGGCCCCACGACTTCCTCGACACGAATATCCCCAGGTGCCCGTCGTCGGGGGGCGGGTACTCTCCCCTCAGGGCCTCCGTCTCGCTGAAGATCTTCAGGAGGTAGGCCTGCTTCGTGTCCACCACCATGCGGCGCCCCGACTTTTTGGCCGCGTTGTAGAACGAGAGGAACCTGTCCAGGTCGCGGACCGGGTAGGTGCAGACGGCGAGGCCGCCCCTCCTCCCCGCCTTGCCGACGTGCTCGGCGACCCTGCGCTCGACGTCGAGCTCCGTGCGGGTCCTCTTGGCATCGATCCTCGTGCCCTCGCACAGCAGCGCGTCGAGATCCGACCCCGCGCACTTTTCCACGAACGCCCTCGTGTCCCCCCCGCGCCTGCCGTGGTACCTCAGGTCGGCCGTGTACCCCACGGACCCGCCGGAGGCGTGTATTATGAACCCGTACGTGCCGGGGAGGGAGTGGTCGACCGGGGCCGCCTCCACCTCTATGGAGTCTATGCGGAACTTCTTTCCGGGCCGCACCGTCCTGATGTCGCGGGGGGCCTCCTCGCGCGTCTTGGCCGTCCTGGCCCTGGCCCTCCCGCCCCCCCTCTTCGCGTACGTCTTGAAGTTCTCCCTGTACGTCACGTACTCGTCGCCGCCGCCGGTCTCCTGGAGGCACCGCATCACGGCGGCGCTCGCCTCGGAGCAGTACACCGGTATGTCGTGCCGGAGGTAGTGCAGGTACGCGCAGTGGTCCGCGTGCGCGTGGCTGAGCAGGACCCCGTCCACCGCCGTGTCCTCGGCGTGGTCGCCGTACCCGGAGTGCCTGGAATAGTCCCTCCTGTATATCCCCCTCATGCGCGGCAGGAGGCCGAACTCCATCAGGTCGCCCATGCCGGAGAGCCTCCTGGGCGGGAGGAACGGCGCGAAGTACCGGTTGGCCCTGCCCATCTGCATCCCGAAGTCGATGAAGACCCTGGTGCCCCTGTCCTCCAGCAGGATCTTGTTCCCGCCTATCTCGTCCACCCCGCCGTGGAAGGTCAGGGTGGTCACCACCGCGCGCCCCGGGCCATGCCGGCGGGGCGGGGCGGATCTACAAAAACCCTCCCGCCCGCGGGGCGGCGGCGGGCGATGCCTAATATGCCGCCGCGGCCCGCCGGCCCGCGGTGGATCGCTTCGGGGTGCTCGTGCTGTCGACCACGGCCGCCGCCGCGGCCACCCTCGCCGCCGCGCTGTCGCTGTACGCGCTCGTCCCGTACTTTCCGGAGGGGCCGGGGGCCTACGCGGAGCGCTTCATGGGGCTGGAGGAGGTGGAAGCCCTGCACGGCGCGTACGGGGGCGTCCGGCCGGGCCTGGCCGCGGACGGCGCCATCTCGTACGGCGCCGCCGGGGGCGGGGGCGCCGCCGTCGAGCTCTCCGTGATCCACGGGCGCCACAGCTTCGAGGTGGCGGGGCTGCGCCTCACGTGCTGGGGGGGCGACGGCGCCGTCGCGTGGCGCGCCACCGAGGACGTCCTCGGCGCCATAATCGATCGGCGGTGCTTTTGAGGGCGCGGGCGGGGCGCGTCCCGGAGGATTCGGGATCAGGCCGCCTTCGTCCCGGCGGGCGGGGCGACGTCGCGCGCGCCGCGCATGTCCCGGAACAGCAGCCTGGCGGCATCCGGGTTGTCGGGAAACGCGGAGACGATCTCGTCTTCCGACACGGAGCGCATGTCCCTGCCCCGGCCGACGCGCCTGGATATCATGATCGCCGAGTCCCGGCCCGCGTGGTCGAGCCCCGCCTCCAGGATCTCGCGGGCTAGCGCGTCGCGGCTTCCGATCCTGCAAAAGTCGGCCACCCTGCGGATCTCGCCCGCGGCCGCCGCGCCCGCGGCCGCGCCGCGGATCTGCGCGGCGAGGGACGCGACGTGCTTCAGCGTCCTGTGCGCGTCCCTCGCCATTTCTTCCCCCGCCGGCGGCACCGAGTGCCGATCGTGCCCGCAGGCCGCCAGGATCTCGGAATCCGTGGACGAGTTGATCCAGTAGTGCAGGAGGCTCGCCGCCCGCACCGCGAGCTCGCGCTCGGGGGGCTTGAGCAGCATGCCGTCAGCCCTGAACAGATCGTCCGCCGCCTTTTGCACGCCGTCGGGGACCTTGATGCCCTTGGCCCTGCCGGCGTAGGGCCACAGATCCGCGGACAGGCCGGCCAGGACCAGGATCGCATCCGTGCGCCCGCCCGCGCCCGGTTCCCGCGCGAGCGCGCGCCTCAGGCCGGCGATGATGCTGCCAGCGGAGTCCGGCGGCAGCATGGACTCGCTGACGAGCCGGCCAGCGTCGGTCGCCCGCAGGCGGCCGCCGTCGCGCGAAAGCAGGCCGTAGCCGGCGAGCGCGTCCAGGGACGATTCCACCGAACGGGCGACGCCGGCCTTGTCCGCTTCCGAGCGCGACTGGCTCCAGAACCACGTGCCGCGCAGGCTTTCCAGGATGTCCCGCACGTCGGTTCCGGGATGTTCTGCGACGTAACCCAGCAGTTGCGAGCGCAACGCGGCAGCGGCCGGCCCAGAATCGCTCACGTTGCGGAGGGGCGACCTCAGGGGATCCGGCTCCCGCCAGAACGCCTTCCGGTATTCGTCGAACTCCTCCCCCGTGGAGGCTATGACGATCGCCTCCGCCGTCCTGTGGTGCCCCGTCCTCCCGGCCCTGCCGGCGATGTTCCGGTACTGCCTGTTTTCTATGGTCTTCCACGCGCGGCCGTCGCGGTATTTTGCGTCAAAAAAGAGGACAGTCTTTATCGGAAAGTTCATTCCGGCAGCCAGCGTCGGCGTGGCTACCACCACGTCTGCCGCCCCGTCCCGCACGGCATCCTCCACTATCTCCCTGTAGCGGCTCGGCAGGCCGGCGTGGTGGTACGCGATGCCGCATTCTAGCATGGACGCGAGATCCAGCCCGAACCTCGGGGTCATGGGCTCGATCTCCATTATCCGATCGGCCGCCGCCTCGTGAATCCGCTTCTTTGCCGACAGCGCGTCCGCGACGTCCAAGTTGTGCAGGAGGGGCTTGCGGACGTGCTGCGCGATGTCCCGAGCCAGCCTTGATGCCTCCCCGCGCCCCGTCACCGAGATCAGGACCGCCTCGCTGCCTGCGATGGCGCGCGCGGCAAAGTGCATCGCGGCTGCTGTCTTTTTCTCGCGTCCGGTTGCGCCGTCTTTGACGGGCATCGGGATGTCTTCCGCGTCTCCTTCTATGCAGTGCAGCGTCCCGTCGAGGAGGATTCCCTCCCTGACCCTCGTGCCCTTCCACGAGCTTGACACTCCTACCGCGCCCATCCAAGCGCACAGCCTGTCCAGATCGGCCTTCCTGAGCATACCGGATATGCCGATCAACTGCGTCGTGCGGGGCTCCCGCAGGAACCTGGTCAGCATCATCTCGGCCCTCAGTCCGCGCGACCGATCCCCGAGGACGTCGATCTCGTCGGCTATGACGTTGCGGATGCGCGACGGATCTATTTTTCTTCTCCCGATGAGCGCGCCCATCTTTTCGTACGTGGCCACCACCACGTCGCATTCGGATACGCGATCGTCTTGGTCTGTCCTGTCCTTGCTTGACACGGCTATCTCGCGCGTGGGGCCCAGCACGTTGCGCAGGTCGGCGCATACCTGCTCGGAGAGGGAGCGCGTGGGAACTAGGTACGCCATTTGCGTGCCGGCCTTGAGGCTCCCCGCCGCAAGGTACGCCAATAACGACTTGCCCGTGCCGTGGGGCGACGAGTACACCACGCTCCGCCCCCGCAGGAGCCCGCCGTCCACGGCATCCTTTTGCGGGGTCCAGAGCTCCGTGAACTTGATGCGCTGCAGCGCCTTTTTCGTCTCCTCCGGTATGTCCAGATTCAGTATGGATCGCTCGGTGATCCTGCGGATCAGCTGCAGGCAGAGCACGGCCGTAAGCTCGATCCAGGGATCCGGCGAGAACAACTTGAGGTCCTCGCTAATCTTGCTCGCGGTCGCGTTTATGTCCGATATCCTGCCCCTGTCCATATTTTCGAGGGCGCCCAGCAGGTCGTTGAACAGGGCTACCGTGGCGAGCAGCACCATGTAGTCGTCCCGGAAACCCCCATCCAGCGCCTTCTTGAGGTGTTCTTCCTGTTCGCGCAGGTTTGACAGCACTTTGGACAGGCCGGCGGCAAGTGGTCCGTGCTCCCGGAGGCCGATGTGGCCGAAAGCCTCCGTCAGGGATCTTGAGTTTGACTTTGAGAGCACCAAGTGTTCGAGGTTCGGATGATCTGATTTGTCCAGCCGCTGGTACATCCTCCGGGCGTCGTAAGGCTCGTTCGCTATGTCGTACGCCAGCGCCGCGCAGAGAGTGCCGAAGAACTCGTAACTTCTGGGTATGTTGTTGGACTCTATCAGGTCGTCCAGCGCCCTTGCGGCCGACTCGAGCGAGCCGCGATCGGTTTCCGCGGCGCTCATGATGTCTATCAGCGATGCTCCAAACCCGCTCCGGGTGGACGGTTCACGCGGCATGCTTTGCATTCTCCGTTATTTCGTGCAGTCCGGCCACAAAGAGTAACAGGGCCGAGACGCGGTTCGAACGGGTCAGGAATTGCCCGAGGCGTAGCCTCGACATGAATGCGGCGTGATCGGCGCCGAGAGCGTGCGTTTTGTCTGCTACTAGAACCACCTCCTCGCACACGCCGTCCTCCATGAGGCATCTCTTGATTGTTGCCATCCTTCCAGCTACGCGGCTTGAATCTTCGCGTCCGGCATCCAATAGGCGTTTTTGTCTGAGGTATCTCTCATACAGCCTGGTCAAAAAAGTGCATGTTCTGGCGTCGTTGTGGCTCCAAAGGCCCCGCCTGATGGCACGCAACATTGTGGATGCTTTGTAGCCGCTTCTGCTCACAGACGCGTGGGGATGCTTGCATTCTACCGCAACGAGGCGCCCCGCATGCTCAAAGATCAGATCTATCCCAGACGACTTGCTGGTGCCGGTGTCTCTCCACTTTATGTAGAACGGGGTATGCTTCCGGCATTTTACGTGATGCATTTCGGATGCCGCCTCCCCAAGCAGGCCCACCGCGTCGTCCGCATCGACGGATTCGGCATGCTCGGATGGCAGGGCGTTGTAGTCCTTTAGTAATGAGGAAAGTGCCGTGCTGTCTTCTTCTAGCGCCTTTTGGCGCTTTATGCGCAGTGCTTCCTCGACAACGGAGCTAAGCCCGTCGGCGTCTTCCAGTCCCAGAGACATCTCGGATGCTTCAAACCGCCATGCGCCGCAACTTCCGCTGAACAGCGCGTTGCAGGCCGCCATGCGTGCTAACCGCGCCTCCTGCCTAAATAAACATTTAACTTTCAGCCAGTTAACGCAAATGTATGCCGCACGGCACGCCGTTTCCGGCCCGAAAATCCCCGGAAACGCGAGGTCTGGCGGGCCGCGGCCGCGTTGGGCGGGATCGCGGCGGTTATGGCGGCGCGCCCCGGGGCGCGGCGGCGGAAAGTCGCGGCGGGCCGGGGCAGGGGCGCGGCCGCGCGCGATGCGG
Organism: uncultured Candidatus Cenarchaeum sp.; assembly: GCA_958295735.1. GTDB lineage: Archaea > Thermoproteota > Nitrososphaeria > Nitrososphaerales > Nitrosopumilaceae > Cenarchaeum. The sequence continues at coordinate 252,430 of OY282369.1, read as the reverse complement.
CGCGCGGGATCCCCCGGCGGAACGGGCGGCGCGGGAACGGCGGCGGCCGCGCGGGGAATGGCGCGGGCGATCGCCGCCGGGCGCGGCGGGCCGCGCGGGAGGATCGGGGCGGGCCGCGGCGCGGCCACCCGCGGCGCGGCCACCCGCGGCGCGGCCACCCGCGGAGAAACTATCTACGGAGCAATTGGCGGCGGGCCCGGGCCCGTGTCCGGGTACCACACCAGGACGGCCATGGCGACCAGCGCCGAGTGCAGCCTGATCGGGCGCCCCGCGCGGGCCGCGTCGCCCGGCAGCCCGGCCAGCGCGCCAACCAGCACCCACGCGTTGAAGAGCATTATGGTGATGGCCATGCACATGACCCGGGGACCGTGCCCGGTGCTCCGTGTCTTGACCCGCATCGATTCCAGCATCCGGTAGTTCGTCTCTATGCCCCAGCGCTTGGAGTACTTGTCCACGTCAATGCCCGGATCGTTGGTGGCGAACGCGATGTATTTTTCGTGCGGCTCCTTGCGCCAGTCGTCCTTCTTGCTCCCGGATCTCCTTTCGGTTACCACCATCGTGTACGGGCACTTCAGGCCCCCCGACGAGGTGATCACCGCGTCCGAGGCCCGCTCGCGCCTGCCTGCCTCGAAATCGGCGAGGGCCCGTATTACGTAGGGCGTGTTCGGGCACGGCATGAGCCACTTGACGCCCGATTCCTGGAGCAGGGAGACCATTGACTGCGAAAAGAACTCGCGGTCCATCATGACCTTCCCCAGCCGCACGCCGTGCTTCCTGCAGGCGGCGAGCAGGGCGCGCACGGCCACGGCGTGGCTGTCGGCCGAGGTGTACGGGAACATGCCCAGCGTGAGCCTCTGGCCGCCCACGAGGCACTGTATGGTGCAGTACGTCTCGTAGAACGCCTTGGACTTTGACGCCTTGTCCCCGCCGCGGACAAGCTCCGGGCCGGGCTTCTTGTCGAAGCGCCGCACGTTGTGGAAGTCGATCGCCACGTCGAGCTCGTCGTCGATCTTCCCGACGTGGCGCATCTCCGCCAGCACGTAGCAGATCTGCGCGTACAGCGCCCCGACCGCCATGCCCGGAGTCACGCCGCGCATCGCCAGGCGCACCCACTCGCCCGACGGCATGTCGGCGCCGGCCGTGCAGGTAGCCTCCTGCGCCTCCCGCCTGGCCTCCGCGGCGCAGGCCATGTTGCCCTTGCCCGTGGCCGCCTCCAGGATGCACCCGACCAGGTTGCGCGCCCCGTACTTGGCGTTGGGGGCGTCCGAGAACTTGCAGACGCCCACGCCTTTGGTCACCATGTCGATCATTCGTTCATATTGGTATGGCACTCCCCTGATGCGTCCCAGGCGGCTTTTCTTCATGGTGGTTGAAAAGCCGCCAGGGACTATCCTTTATGCATCTTCCGGTGGCCGGCCCCTTGGATCGCCGCCGGCCTCGGTGGCGGATTCCGCCACTTTTGCGTTAACTGCAGCGCGGGGTGTGGACTTACGTCCAAACCGAAACCATGCCTAGCGGCAACAATCCGCTCCGCGATCCCACGCCTAGATCACAATGGACGTAAGTCTACACAGCGCGGGGCCGCGTACCCGTTGGCCGCGGGGGGGGGGGGGGGGGTGGTGGGGGCAGCCGGCCTTGCGCGCTGCCGCATCCCCGGCGCCGCCGGGGCGCGGCCCCCGCCGGCCTCGCGCGCCCGCGCCAGGCAGCCGGCGGGCCGCCCTCCCCCGCGCCAGGCAGCCGGCGGGCCGCCCTCCCCCGCCGGGTTCGGGCCGCCCTCCCGCCGCGGGGGCTGGTTTTTAACCGCGCCCGCGCCGTGCAGGCCGTTGCCTGAGTGCGGGGAGGGGGACGCGGACCGCGGGGAGATCATGGGGGTGGTGCGCCGGTTCTTCGAGGTGGGCGCCACCAAGGAACTGTCCTCGCTCCGCGACGTGCAGCTGGACGATCCCGGGTTCTCGAGCTTCGGCGACGTCCCGCCGTACGGGCTGAAGGACTTCCGGACCACCATAGCCCTGGAAGAGCTCCGCTTCGCGGGCATCTCGGACTACAGCTACGAGATCAGGTCGCCCAAGGTGGGCGTGTTCGGCGGGGCGGCGGTGGCCGCGTTCGGGATAGTGCAAAAGGGGATGCTGGTCGACAACAAGTCGTTCACGGGGGAGTGCATCGAGGTGGAGGGCAGGGCCACGTTCGTCCTGGTGCGGCGGGGGGATGGCGCGTGGAAGATAGTGCACATACACATGTCCCGGGCGCCGTAGGGCCGGCCGGGACCGCGCGGGCTCAGGCCGCCGGCCCGCCCAGGTGCTCGGAGTAGGCCTCCCCGGCCCCGGCCCCGCCGTGCACTATGGAGCGCACGGCCTTGATCATCGGGACCGGGCTGTCCGACTGCCAGATGTTCCGGCCCATGTCCACCCCCGCGGCGCCGGCCGCCACGGCGTCGGCGGCGAGCCGCAACGCGTCGGCCTCGGGGATCTTCTTGCCGCCGGCTATTATGACCGGGACGGGGCACGAGCCGGCCACCTTCTCGAACCCCTCGCAGTAGTACGTCTTCACGATGCGCGCCCCCTGCTCGGCCGCGATCCTGCACGCCAGCGAGAGGTACCGCGCGTCCCTGGCCATCTCCTTCCCGACCGCGGTGACCGCCAGCACGGGGATGCCGTACTCCTCCGCCTCGTTCACCAGCCTGCCGAGGCCCGCTATGGTCTGGTGCTCGTGCCTGGCCCCGACGAACACCGACATGGCGACGGCGCTGGCGTTGAGCCGCACGGCCTCCTTCACGCTGGTGGTTATCCGCTCGTCGGACAGGTCGGCGCCCACGATGCTGGCGCCGCCGGACACCCTGAGCACGACGGGGACCCTGCGCGCCGCATCGACGCAGTTGCGCAGCACGCCCCGCGTCACCATGAGCGAGTCGCAGTGCTCCAGGAGCGGCCCGACGGCCGCGGCCGGATCCTCGAGCCTCTCGGTGGGGCCCAGAAAGTACCCGTGGTCGACCGCCAGCATGACCGCCCTGCCGTCCTCGGGCCTCACTATGTCGGCCATCCTGCTCTTGAGGCCCCAGTCCATGGGGTGGCGGGGGAGGGCGCCCGTCTTAAGCCTTTTTCCGGGGGCGGCCCGATGCGGCCGCGCCGGGCCGCGCGGCCCCCGGGCATCCGGATCTGGGAACGGCGCCCCGGGCGACCGGCTCCTCCGCCGGCCGGGCTGCCGCCCGCGCTCGGGGGCGGGCCGCGCCCGCCCGTCTGGATTGGGGCGCTTTGCCGCGTCCGGCGCGGGGTACCCGCCCACCTGGACACGTTCACGGAGTTCGTCCGCCGAACAAAGGGCGCTTTGCCGCGTCCGGCGCGGGGTACCCGCCCACCCCCGACAACCCCGCGTTTTTCCGCGCCGGCATCGCGCGGCCGCGGTCCGCGCGGTTCTGGCACCTCCCCCGGCGCCGGTCTTCGGGGACCCTGCCGGCGCCGGGATCCCCGGCGGCCTCGATCGGCCGCGCCCCGCCCGCGGCCGTTCCGGGGCTGCCGAAAAAGAGCGCCCCCTGCCGCTTAAGGGCCGGGCGCCGGCGGCGCCGTTTGCTGATCCCCGCGCGGCCTACTTGGGCCCCCCGCGTGCCGACTTCAGCCTTTCCTTGGTGATCTTGACGTATTCTTTTGACTCGTCCGACAGCACGGCCCTGCGCTTGAGCCCCGCGCACGCCACCCCCGTCGTGCCCGCGCCGCACATCGGATCCACGATCAGATCGCCCTCCATGCTCGACATCTTCACGAGCGGCTCTATCGCCTTGACCGGTTTCTGCGCGGGATGCCCCGTCTGCTCGCCGCGCCCGACGAACCCTATGTTGAGCGGCGCCTCGATCACGGACGGCGGACCCGGGACGTACCTCATCCCGCCCGCCCGGTATTTTTCCGCCTGTTCCGGCGTCATGAAGTGCTCCGGGTACACGGCCGCGCCCTTTTCGGCCAGGTGGAGGCACGAGTACTGCGCGGGGCGCCACCCGCGTATCACCGAGGGGCAGTTCTTGTAGTACCACGTGAGCCACGCCACGAGTTCCGTGCCCTCCGGGAGGCGGCCCAGCACGCGGCACACGATGTCCGGAAAGCCCCAGACAAAGACGTGGTCGGCCGCGCCGAAGGAGGCTTCCACCACCCTGCCCAGCCAGTCGTCGTAGTCGGCGCGCGTTCCCCCCACCCCCCGGTTGTACCAAGGATCGAGCACCACGGCCGCCGCGCGTTCCTTGACGGACCTCAGCGTGTCGAAGACGTCCCGTGCGGGGGCGACCGCGATTCCGTTCTTGGGCACGCCGTCACGCGGCCCCCGCCGGAACCCCGCCGCCCCCGGCCGCGGGCCCGGGGACCCGCCGCATTCCGGGCCGCCCGGCCGCGGGGCGCGGGACCGCGCACGCGCGCCCCCGCGGACCGCCCCGGCCGCTTGATCGGGCGGGCCCGGCCGCGAACCGGGCCCGGTCCCGCCTCCGGCGCGCCAACGCCTCCACGCCCCGCGCGGGCGTTAAAAATACTGCCTTTGACCGGCGGCGCGCTTGCCTCCCCCTTCCCGCCGCGCCCCCGGACGGCAGCGGCCGGCGGCGCGCCGGGCCGCCGCGCGGGAGGTGTCTCCCACGTCACTCGCCGGAGCCGACGACGACCTTCATGGCGCCCTCGCCGCTCCGGGCCCGCTCGAAGGCCTCGGCGGAGTCGTCCAGCCGGTACCTGTGGGTGATCAGGCAGCCGACGTCCACCTCCCCGCCGGCCACCATGCCCAGGGCGGCCGCCGTGTCGGCGTCCGAGGCGGCGTAGCTCGACTCCAAGGTCACCTCCCTGGAGTAGGCCTCGGCCACGCGGAACCGCATCTCGTGCCCCCTGGGCGGGACGCCGAAGACGAGCACCGTCCCCCCCTTCCTGACGGCGCGCATCGCGTCGTCCAGGGCCCGCATGTTCGAGGTGGCCACCACGGCCAGGTCGACGCCGCGGCCGCCCGTGCCGGCCGCCATCCTGTCCAGCCTGCCCGGATCGTCGGCCCTGACGGCCTCCAGCCCGTCCCAGCCGGCGGCCTTTTCGGCGAACCGCAGCCGGAACCCGTTGACGTCCAGGCAGAAGGCCCTCTCCGCGCCGCGCCGCCGCGCCAGCATGGCGTGCATCACGCCGGCCGGCCCCGCCCCGTACACGGCCACCGAGCCGACCGCGCGGCGGGCCGCCTTGTTCCACGCCCTGACGCAGCACGCGAGCGGCTCGATCATGGCCGCCTCCCCGAAGCCCATCCCGTCGGGCAGCCTCAGCACGCCCCCGCGCTCCACGTTCCAGGCCGGCACCAGGTACCTCTCGGCCAGGCCGCAGGGGGACAGGTTCGACGAGTAGTACCTCGGGCACATGGTCTCGCTGCCGTTCCTGCAGTAGTGGCACGAATAGCACGGGACGTGGTGGTGCGTGAAGACGCGGTCGCCCCTTTCCAGGCCGCCGGCCGCGCCGGGCCCCGCCTCCTCCACGACGCCGGCCGGCTCGTGCCCGAGCCTCGTGGACGGCTGCCCGTAGCTCCCGTACACCTTCTCGACGTCCGAGCCGCATATCCCGCACGAGGCCATCCTGACCAGCACGTCGCCCGGCCCGGGCCGCGGCGCCTCGACCTCCCTCACCTCCACGGAGGAGCCTGCGGCGAACGCGGCCTTCACGGCGGCCGCGGCCGGGGGGCCGTATAAGTAGATTGGACACCCCGGCGCGCGCGGACTCGCGCCCGAACCGGGGCCGCGCCCGGCAGCGGCGGGCCGTCCCGCGATCCCGCGCCTGGGCCGCGACTGACGCGGGCCCGCGCCGCGGCGCGCGGGGCCGCGCGCCCGCCGGCCGCGGGCGCGGGCGCGGGAACCGCCCCGCCGGCACGGATCCGCGCCCGCGGGGCCGGTCGCGCGCCCGGCGCGGATCCGGATCGGCCGGGGCCCCGCCGCGCCGGCTAGGCGCGGAAGGCCGCCCCGCCGCGCCCGCCGCGCGCCCGGCCGCCGCGCCGGCCGGCCCCCCCGCCCGGCCGCCGCGCGCCCGGGCCGGCCCTGCGCAGCTCCTCGGCCACCATCGGCAGGAAGGCCCCCACGTCGGTCACTATGCCCAGCGCCTGCCGCGTCCCCCTGTCCATGAGCTTGGTGACCGCCGGCTGGCTGATGTCCACCACTACCACCTTGACGTCGGCGGGTATCATGTTGCCGACCGCTATGGAATGCAGCATCGTGGAGACCATCAGCACCATGCCGGCCCCGTCCAGCACGTCCCTGTACCTGCGCTGCGCCTCGGTGACGTCGGCAACCACGTCGGGCAGCGGGCCGTCGTCCCTGATGGAGCCGGCGAGCGCGAACGGCACGCCGCGCCTCACGCACTGGTACATTATCCCCTTCTTGAGCTGGCCCGACGCGACCATCTCCCGTATGGAGCCGGCCCTGAACACCTGGTTTATGGCCTCCATGTGGTTGCGGTGCCCGTGCGGCGCCGGCGTCCCGTCCCGCGCGCTCATCCCGAGGGACGTCCCCCTCGTGGCGTTCTCGATGTCGTGCACGGCCAGCGCGTTGCCCGCCAGCAGGCCGCCGACGTGGCCCTTCCCCACCATCCAGGCCACCGCGTCGGCCGCCCCCGTGTGGACGATGGCCGGCCCGCCCACCAGGACTATCCTGCCCCCCGCGGCCTCCGTCCGCAGCATGTCCGCGGCCACGCGCCGGGCCATCTGGCGCGTGGGCCTCTCGCTGGAGCTGCTGCTGGCCATGAACTCGAAGACGCCGCCCCCCTCGCGCGGCTTTTCGGGCGGGGCGACCCTCACGCCTGCCTCCCCCACGACTATCATGTCGCCCTTTTTCACGTCCCTCACGGGCACGCATCGGGCGGCCCCGCCGGACACCGCTATGCACTTGTCCATCATCATGCGGCCCACGTCCATCCACGCGCCGCCGCTGAAGACCTGCGTGCGGTTGTTGGTGGTGCAGTAGAACCCGTCGGGCATCACCATGTCCCGCGGGGCCGCTCGCAGGGCCGCCTCCCCCTGCTGCATGGGCGTGGCGCCGGCCCTGTACACCGTGTTCAGTATGCGGTCCAGGTGCCTCCGGCTCCTGCCGCGCACCAGGAGCCTCGCGTAGCTCTGGTCGCCCTTCCTCCTGCCCACCCTCATCTCGGAGACCTCAAAGTCCCCGTCGGCGTCCATGATTGCGCCGAATATCCTGGCGAGTATGAACGAGTCCACCAGGTGCCCCCTGGCCTCCACCTCCTGCCTCGCCCCGCCCCTCCTCAACGGCCGCCGGCCGCGCGCGCGCGAATAAAACCTTGCGGGGCGGCACCCGCGGGCCGGGGGCCGCCGGCCCCGTGCCCCGGCGCGAAAGCGGGCGGCCGCAGCCGCCGCGTGCCAACCCGCGGCATCGCGGGTGGCAAACCCGGGCCGGGACCGGCCGCTGTGGTGATCGGCGCGCCGGGGGCGGACGCGGACCGCGGCCGCGATGCGATCGCCGGGGCGCCGGCCGGGGTCGGGCACGGCCAGGAAAACGCCGATCCCGGCGCCGCGGTGTGGGGGGCCAAGGGCCTGGGGGCGCCCGCGAGGGGGCGCGCAGCACGGCGGGATCGCATCCGGGACGTACCGCGGCAGCGGGACGGAACGCGCCGCGGGGCCGGGCGCCGCCGCCGCCCTCGTCGATCCTGATGCGGGGATCCGGCGGGGGGATTGCGGGATCCGCGGAAAAGCCGGCCGCGCCCACGCGCCCGCGCCGATCGCGCGCGCAGGCGGGATCAGGTTGCCGCGCGACGCGCGCGGCGGGCGGCTCCCGCCCGTCCCCGCGCGCCCGCCGCGCGGCGCGGGGATCGGGGAGCTGGGGAAGGCGGCGGGGGATCGCGCCCTGGTCCTCGCCGGCAGGGGCTGCCGCGGGTGCGGCGCCGGGCAGTCGGCGGGGGATGCGCCGCGCGGCGGGGACGTCCCCGCGCCCGCGCCGGATCCGGCCTCCGCCGGGCTCCGGATCGGCCGGTTCTTCGAGGTGGTATCCGGCGGCACCTCCCGCGCCGCCGCCGCGGAGCCGGGCGCGCCCCGCGCGCTCGCCGGCTCCCTCCGGCCGCCCGCGTGCCGCAGCAAGCGCGGCGGATGAACGGGCCGTTCGACAACCCGCGGCCGGCGCGCGCGACGGATGCCGCGGCGGGACGCAAAAATTCGCCGTTTTGTGAATTGGCCTCGGCACGCGCGGTTGGCAGCCGGGGCCGCGATGCGGCGCCGCGGCAAGGCCGGCGATCAAGGCGGAGGGGGGCGGGGGATTCCCACGCAGCACCGGCACGGCGTACCCGGAGCGGCGCCGCAAGCGGGAAAAGGACTCCGGGGCGAGCGCGAGGCTGACCGCCCACGCGCGGAGGAAGGGCGGCAAGGCGGCATGCGAGATCGCCGCCACCGCCAACCGGCACGAGCCCGCCGCGCGCAACTGGCTGGCGCGGGCCCGGGAGGGGGGCACGCGCGCGAGGCGCGAGCGCGAGGGGCGCGGGGCGGCCGCCTGCGCGGGGCGCCCGGAGCGGCCGCCCGCTCCGGGCCGACCCCGCCCGCTCCGGGCCGACCCCGCCCGCTCCGGGCCGACCCCGCCCGCCGCGCCTATGGCACCGATTAAAACTAAAAGCGCTTACGTGATCTGGAAACCGAAAGGTTTAAAGATCAAAAGTTTGGGGGTCTGGCATGGACGAAGCGGATACCCTCGCGGAGGCCATGTACGCCGAGAATGACAACCGGACGCTTTGCAGGATCATGGCAGTGCGTGCCGTGCTGCTGGGCATTTCCACGTTCGACGCGGCCAGGATTGCGGACGTGTCGCAGCGCGCGGTGCAGTCGTGGGTGGCAAGATTTCGCGAGAGCGGGGTGGACGGCCTCCGCGACCTCCCCGGCGGGGGACGGCCCCCCAAGTGCGACACCGCCAAGGTGGCAAAGCTTGCGCTCAGCCTGAGCAGGAAGAACGCCCTCACGCCGAAGAGCCTGCGCGAGCTGGTGCGGCAAAAACTGCACGTCTCCTACAGCGTAGTCAACATGAGGGCGATCATGCGCGCAACGGGATTCTCGCGCGAGACGTCCGTGACCGGGCCGGGCAACGCGGCCGATCCGGCGGGTGTAAAAAAATGGCAAAAAGACGCGAAAAAGTCCATTTTTTTGCTATAGAGCGCGGCACGCGCGTCATCGTGCCGGACGAGTCGACATTCGCCAGGGTCGGCAAGAACGGCAGCAAGTTGTGGAGCCTGATGGGCGAGAAGATCGAGGCGGCGGGGCTGGGCCACCGGGACGAGGTGGTGGCGTACGGCGGCATCGCGGACAACTGCACGAGGATAATGCGCACGTGCGACGAGTTCAACGGGGCGAACTTCGTCAATTGCTTGGATCGGGTGCGCAGAAAGTACCCGGAAGGGGCGCCGCTGATCATGGACAACGCGGCGCGGCACAAGTCCGGGAAGGTCAGAAAGTACCCGGAGAGGAACCCGGAGACAGAAGTGATGTGCCTGCCGGCCGCCGGGCCGGAGCTGAGCGCGATCGAGGAGATCTGGAGGCAGGCAAAGTACGGGCTGATCACGTCAGAGCCGCGCGAGGCGGCGGACGAACTGAGGACCGCCGTCTCAGCATTTCGGGACATGCCCCGCCAAGATCTACACCTGCAAGCATCCGCAACGCAGTGCTTGGGGCGACACAACAGTCAATCGGCGGCATAGTTCCGCGTGGCTGATGCCCCGAACTCCGCCAGTCCCTTCTTCGAGTTCCGCTTGCGGACGGGCCGCACCTCCACGTTGCTGAAGCCGCACTTCCCCGGCATCTCGGCGCACGCCTGCCCGGACCGCGCCAGCGTCACGCAAAAGCTGGAATTTCCTATCATGTGGTGCATCCCGGCGCCGCGCTCGAGCGCCCCGGGCACGCTGCCAAAGTGCGTCGCCGCATCCTCGAAGCATTTTTCCGCGCAGTTGGCGAGCATGCGCGAGTTCTTGCCGCGGGCGCATCCGGCGCGGCGGATCGAGCGCGAAACGTCCCTCGGCAGCCGGCGGATGCCGCGCGTCCGCGAGGACAACCCGCTGGTGGCGATGCCAAGTCCCGCCTGTGGCGCGCCAGTCCATCTCCCCCGCATCCCTCCCGCCGGCGGGGCATTCCAACCAGTGCGCGCACGGGCGCATCTCCCCCGCGCGCGAGATGCGGCTGGCGCGCGGCGGGGACGTCGCCGCGACGTCAAACCTGGACGAGGTGCACGAACCCACGCGCCGCGAATCCCCCGGAACGACGGCGGACCTGCCGCGCGGCTTCCCGGCCGCCCCGCCCGGGACGAAATCCAAGCCGTTCGGGAACTCCGCTCCCGCCGGCTCCGAGTCGCCGCCGCCGCGCCCGCCGTCCCTGAACGACGCGGGTTGGTGGCCAAAACTCGCGTTTGACGGGCTTGCGATCGTCCTGCAAAGCGCGACGCCCGGCAGGTTCGCGGCCGGCTTCGAGCCGGAGGGGGCCCGCCGGATGGCGGCCTCCGGGCTGCGCAAGAGCAGACTGACCGGGCCCGGCTGCCGGCGCTCCGCGCTGCGCGGCGGCGGGCCGGGCGCGAGCTGCGGGCGCCTTTCCCCCGCGAGGCCCGCCGCGCGGCATCCCGCATCCGCGGCTTTTTTCGGGGCCGGCGCCGCGCATCCGGCGGTTTTGGCCCGCGCAGACCGCGCCAGGAACGGGTTTGTGCCTGTGGCGGCCGCATCGCCGCCGCGCCGGTTCGCGCAAAGGGCCGCGGTCCCGGAACCGCGGGACGGATCCAGAACGGCCGCCTCCGCGCTGGGACAGGATCCCGCCCACGATTCTGAACGGGCAGGACGGCGCCAGCCGCAACCGGCCGCGCCTTCCCGCGGCCGCGTTTAATCCGTGCGCGCAGTCGGATCTTTGCCGCAATCCGGCGGCCGACGTCGCGCCGATCCCCCTGATTCGGGAAGGGCCCCCGCAACCCCGCCTGCTTCCGACCGCGGGGCGTTGGAATTTCGGCTGGAGGGCCCGGCCGAACCGCGCCCCGCTGCCTCGCGCGTTAAGCCGCGCGCCGATGCCGGCGGATCGCCCGAACCGACTCCGGTTGAAGCCGCCCGCTTTTCCCGGCGGCGCCGCGGCGAGTTTCTGCCCGCCCGGCCGGGCGGCGCGTCGATGCGCGGGGGGCATTCCCGCGCGCGCGCCGCCGCGGCGTCGGCCGTGCCGGCGTTCTGCCTCCAGCCGCCCCCGCGCCCCCGCCCGCTCCGAACGCGGCCCCCCTTGGCGCGCCCGGGGGAATTCGCGAGCACTGCACGGCGCTCGCGTCGTCGCGGGGAAGCGCCGACTTCCTCCCGCGCCCCGCCCAACCCGGCCCGGCCGGTTTTTTGCATTTTGAAGCGTTCGGGAACGCGCGGCCCGCCCCGCAGCCGCGCCCGCGGCTGCCGCGGCGGGGCGGTTTCTTGCGCCCGAAAATCCGCGCCGCGGCACGGGCTGGCGCGCGCGGCCCGCCCCGCGGCCGTCCGCGGCGGCGTCCCGGTGCCGCCCCCCGGATTCCCCCCGCCCGATCCCGCGCCGGCCGTCCTGCCGCCCGGCGCTGCCCCGGGTCCGGCCTCCCGGGCCGCGCCATTCCGCTTCCGCGCCTCGCTCCGGGCGGGGCGCCCGGGGGCCGAAAAGGCGCCCCCCGCCGGGGCGGGGGCCGATCCGGGCGCGGGGCGGGTCAGACGGGGAGCGTGACCCTGCCCTTGAACTCCCGCACGCCGCCCGCCTCGAGGGCCGCCCCGAGCAGCTCCTTCTGCCGCGCCGTCACGCCCTGCACCACGGCCTTGGCCCTGCCCCCCGCGTCCACCAGCGCCAGCACGGACCCGCTCGTGTCGGTCAGCACGAACCCCGGCGACTCGTCGACGAACGCGTACATGCTCTCCTCCCCGACGGGCTCCCACGAGCCCCCCTTCCCCTGCTCCTTCAGCGCCAGGGCGGGCATGGCCCGCTCCCCCACGCCGGCCAGCCCGCCGAGGATCTCCCTGGCCGCGGCCACCCTCCTCTGGCCCTCCCTCAGGGCCGGAAAGTACTGCACGCGGGCCCGCCGGCGCGTCGCTATAAAAACCGCGGCCGCGCTACTGCTCCAGCCGCGAGAGCAGCCCGGCCGCCGCCGCCGCGTTCTCCTTCCGCTGCGCCAGTATCTCGTCGAGGCGCCCTTCGTTGGCCGCCGCCCCGCCCGATGCCGCCATCTGGAGGTACTCCTCGTCCAGATCGTTGTTCCGCTGCAGCCTCCTGACCACCTCGAACAGTATCGCGATCACCTGCTTTTGGGCCTGCACGAGATCGCCCCCGCCCGCCGGCTCCCGCCCCGCGACGACCGCCGCCGGATCGGGATCGCCCCCGCCCGCCGGCTCCCGCTCCTCCAGCGCGCGCAGCCCGTCCAGGATGCGCGCCAGCCGCGGGTCGGCGATCCCGCGCCGCGCCGATTCTTCGAACGGGGCAAAGTCCGCCCCGGGGTACCGCCTCGAGTACGCCGCGGCCTGCGCGCCCATCTCGAGCTTGTCCAGCTGCCGCACCGCGGAGGCCTCGGCCGAGCGCCCCGCGGAATACTCCTCCCAGAGCCGCAGGTAGGCGGCGCGCGGGGGCTCGGGGAGGGTCCCCAGCACCCGGCGCATCGCGGCGTCCTCGAGGGCCGCCTTTTCGCCGCGGTCCATCGCGTCCGGCGTGACGTCCCCGGTGGCCGACTCGGCCAGGTCGTGCAGCAGGGCCATCTTGACCATCCTGGCCGAGTCCATCCCGAACGCGTCGCCCACCGCCATGGCCGCGGCGGCGACCGCGAACGAGTGGTCGGCCACGGACTCGGGGCGCCCTATTCCCGCCTTGTCGATCCACCCCTGGCGCGGCACGGACTTGAGCCCCGCCGCGGCCCTGAGGAACTCCTCGATCACCGCGCGCCACCCGCCCCGCGCTGCACGGGACGGCGGGCCGCCGGGCGCTATTAAACGGTTGCAGGCGCCGCCGTCCAACAGATAATACGGGGCCGCGCGGGCCCGCGGCGTTGAGGATATACACCAGGGCGGGGGACGGGGGGGAGACGGGGCTGCGCGGGGGCCGGCGCGTCCCGAAGTCGGATCCGAGGATCGCCGCGTACGGATGCGTGGACGAGCTCAACGCGGCGCTCGGCGTCGCCGCCGCCTCGCGCGCGCTGGACGGGGACATGGCGGCGGTCCTGTCCCGCGTGCAGGGGGATCTGTTCGCGGCCGGCGCCGACCTGTCCGCCCCCGACGCGGGGCCCGGCGCGGGACTCGTGGGCGCCGGCATGGTGCGGTCGCTCGAAGGGGACATCGACGCCTTCGAGGGCGAGCTCGAGCCGCTGGCCAACTTCGTGGTTCCCGGGGGGGACGCGCTCGCGGCCTCGCTCCACCACGCGAGGGCCGTCGCCAGGAGGGCCGAGGCGCTGGTGGCCGCCCTGCGGGGGCCCGGCGGGAGCCCGCTGCCGGCGGACGCGGCGTGCCTGCGGTACCTGAACAGGCTCTCCGACCTGCTGTTCGTCATGGCCAGGGCCGCGAACCGGCGCGCGGGGGTCCCCGACGCGGCCTGGATGCCAAAGTGACCGCCCCGCGCCCGCGGCGGCCTCCCGCGCCCGCGGCGGCCTCCCGCGCCCGCGGCGGCCTCCCGCGCCCGCGGCGGCCTCCCGCGCCCGGGGCCCGCCCGGGTCCGCGGCGGCCTCCCGCGCCCGGGGCCGGGGCCGCGGCCGCGGCCGTGGGATACGCTTTAATTCGCCGCGGGGGCCCTTCCGGGCGTGCCAGGGTAGCTCAGCCCGGGAGAGCACTCGGCTGAAGACCGAGCTGTCGCGCGTTCGAATCCCGCCCCTGGCACCAATCCCCGCGTGCCGCCGCCCCTCCGGCGGCGCGGATCCGCGCGCCCGCCGGGGGCGCCCCGTCCCCCGCGGCTACCCGCCCAGGTCCCTGTCCACGGCCTCGCGCCTCTCCACGTACCTCTTGAACCGCGGCGTCCAGTTGGAATAGAACACGAACTCGCGTATGCCCACGTACAGGACCACGGCGGCGACGGCGCACATCGTGGCTATCATGGCCACTATGATCTCGGTTATGTCCGTGTGCCGCTCGAACTCCCCGTCGAACTCGAACGCCACGAACCGCGGGGCGTACTCGCCCTCGTGCGCCTCGTCGGTGGGCACGAAGCTCACGTCGTACTCCACGGCGCCGGCGGGCCCGAGGCCGCCCGCATCCAGGACGTTGTAGGCCATGGAGGGCGCGCCCGCCGGGTCCGGGGCGCCCGGCGCGGGGCCGCCCTGCTCCACCATCCCCGCCAGCGCCTCCGCGCCGCCCGCGCCGGCGGGGGCGAACGAGCCCGTGAACGTGCCGGCGAACTCGCCGCTGTACATGCCGGGCCCCCCCGCGCCCGCCGCGCCGGGGCCCCCGGGGTGCAGCATCTCGGCCTCCCCCGTGAACGTGCCGACGAACTCGCCGAACATCGCGCCGCGGATCCCGTTGAAGAGCCCGGCGAACTCACCGTAGTACACCGAGGCCGCCCCCGGCGCGCCGCCGCCGCCCACCTCGTGCCCCACCATCCTGCCGTCCAGCGTGCCGTTGAGCCGGCCGAACACGTCGTGGGCGCCCCGGCCGTGGGCGGAGTACCCGACCGGCGCCCCCTCGATCTCCACGTCTATGGTGAGGTCCCTCCCTACCTCCGTCGCTATGTCCGGGACGAGCACGGCCACGCCGAACGCGATCAGGACGGGCGCCGTGACGAAAGCCGCCACGATCAGCACGGCGTAGACGCGCCTGCTGGAGTTCATGTGGTCCACGAGGCTGTCTATGGTGTCTAGGATCCCCTCCCTGCGGGGCACGCCCCCCTCCTCGTCCACGCTGCCGTCACCCGGCATGCGCGGCCCCGCCCCCGTTAAAACCCCTAGTTAACATTGTTACCGTCCCTCCTCGGGAACATCTCCTCGTACGGGTTTAATATCATTGTGCAAAAATCCATCCCCTTCCCCGTGACCGCGTACGTTATTATCTTCTGCTCTCCCCTCATGCGCACCTCCTTGGTTATGATCCCCTTGGCCTCCAGGTCGTCCAGTATCCCCTTGTGCTTCGCGAGGTTCAGGCCGCAGTAGCTCAGCAGCCTGGACTGGTTGAGCCTGCCGTGCTCGGCCAGCTTCACTATGACGTCCTTGCGCATGAAGATCCTGTCCCTGTACTCGTGAGTCACCGCCCCCGAATGCGGGCGCACGAATAACTAGTTTTAGTTGGGGCCCGCATCCGGGGGCGCCCGCGGCGTTGCGGAGTTCCGGGCCGCGCCGGCCGGCGCGGCCCGGCCGCCGTGGAAGATCCGCGGCCCCGCCGGCCGGCCGGCCGGCCGGCCGGGGGAAGCGCCGGATCGCCCCGCGCCTCCGCGGATGCGGGGCCGGGATGCCGGCGGCCGCCGCCGCGCGGGATGCCGCCGCGCCGCGGGGTCCGGGGGGACGCGCATCGGCCGCGGGACCGCGTTTTTTACGCAAAACCAAAAACCGGCGGATCCGGCGCGCTTGCGCGTTCCAGCGCGGCGACGCGAGCGTGGCCGCCGCGCCGGCGGGCCCGGCGCTTCCCCCCGATGCCGCCGCGAGCGGCGGCAGTCGCGGGCGCGTCGCCCGCGGCGCCAAACTCCGCGATCCCGCGCGGAGCCGGATTCCGCGGCGCGCGATCCGCAATCCGGCCCGCGGGGCGCGCGCGGCGCGGCCGCCGAAGGCGGCACGCCGGTAGCGGCACGCCGGCCGCCCGACGTAGCGGCGCGGGGCGGGACGGCCGGCGGCGCGGGGCGCAGCGCGATCGGAGCCGCGGAACCCGTGCGGGAATAAACCGGGAAACCGCCGGGTTTGGCACGGGCATCGGAATAAAGTCCCGGCGCGCATTCCCCGGGCTGCCGGCAAGCTGATTCGATTACCCGGCAGCGCTTTCCGGCCTGCCGCCGAAAGGGCGGCCGCGCCTCCGCGCCGCGGCGTGCCGAACCCGACGCGGGCGAATTGAGAAGCACGCCGCTTCGGGAGGGCGAATCGGAACGCCTTGCGGGAGCGCGGGATCGACGGCGGCCGCGTCCGGCGCGGGGGCCAGCCCCGCCCCGCTCCCGACCGACGCTGGAGGCGGCGCGGATGTTCGGGATCCCGGCCGCGGGCGTGTCCTTCTCCGCGTCCCGCGGCAGGGCGAACGCCGGCGACCGTGTCGGCTTTCTGGGGCGCGCCCGCGAGAAATTCGGCAAGGCGCGGGCATTCGCGGACAACGCGCCGTGCCACGAGTCGGCGAAGGCCAAAACGTTCCCGGAATCCCTCTGCGGGGAGATGGTTTTGGAGTACCTGCCGCCGCACGCGCCGGAGCCGAACCCGATCGAGGCGCGGCGGGGGCGCTCAAGCGCGCGCCCGCCGGCAAGATCTTCAGGACGCCCTGCGGGGCGGGGGAGTCCGCGCGCGAGACGTTCCGCGCGGAGGAACTGAAGCCCGCCAGGTTGCTTGACTGCCCGGCGTGCCGGCCGCGGCGCTCCCCGGCCGCCCCGTTCGCCCCCCCGCCGCGCTCCTTTTGCGCGGCGATGCCGGCCGTTCCGCGCCCCGCCCCCCGCGCGGCGGCCCGGCCTGCCGCGGCCGCGCGCGAAACCGGCATCCGCCGGGCGTGCCGGCCGCAGGTTATCGAACAGCGCATTTCTTCATCGCGCTTACCGCTGCCGCCTTCCCGGCCGCCGGCGGATCAAGCGCGCCGCAGGGGAACGCGGGAAGGAACGGGGGACGTCCCGGGCGGTCCGAGGGAAAGTGGCCGGGGCGCGCGGGGCCGCCCGGGGCCGCCCGCGGTTCGCCGCTGGGGCGGGCCCCCCGCACCTATCGCCGAGCGGCCGGCCGGCCCGGCCGCGCGGCCGCGCAAGGGACGCGCGGGCGTCCGGCGCACCGCCGAGGCGCAGGGGGCGGATCGCGCCGCAGCCTGCGGCAAGTCCTGCGGGATCATGGGGGACGGCGGCCCGGCGGCGCCGTCTCCGGCGGCCCGTGACGCGGGAAGCGGGCCGGTTTTGGGCGGCGGCATCCCGATGCCACGCGGCGCGCGGGCCGGCACGGGGAGAGGCATCCGCCCCCGATGCTTCAACCCGGCCGCATGCAGCGGGGGTTCGTCCCGCCGCGCGACGGGCGCGCCCGCGGGGCGGCCCCGGAGGACGCGGCGCCGCGCCGCCCGTTGCGCCGTAGTCCTCCCGATCCTCCCGCGCCGCCCGCCGCGCCAGGCGGCGACCGCCCGCCGCGCCAGGCGGCGACCGCCCGCGCCGTTCACCGCTAGGCCGCCGCCGTTCCCGCGCCGCCCGCGCTGCACGGGGTTCCGCGTGCCGCATCGCGTGCCGCCGCGCCCCGGCTCCGGCCCGCCCCGGCTTTCCGCCGCCGCGCTCCGGGGCGAGCCGCCAGAACCGCCGCGATCCCGCCCGGCGCCGCCCCGGCCCGCCAAACTCCGCATTTCGGGGAATTCTCGTGCGGGAATGCTGCAGCGAGCGGGCTGCCCGTGCGCTAACCGACTTTGTATGGGGTCACGTACCTGCTGGCCGCGGGCGTGAAAACGACTTCGCTGATCCGCGTTCACGCCTGCAAAGCGGGGGTTGCTGACCTCGTACCCGGCTTTGTACGAGGTCGGCAACCCCCACGCCTCGGGCGTGAATCCAGATCAGCGAAGTCGTTTTCACGCCCGCGGCTGACGGGTGCGCGACCTCATACGCCGTAGTCTGTTGCGCTGTACGAAAATCACGTCACCTAGCTCCGAGGCCGGCGGGCGGTTTTTCCAAGACGCGCCGGCCACGAAAGCGGATGGCGGGCTTCCCTGCCTACGGGCAGATCGAGTACGCGATCAGGCGGCACGGGAAGGGGCGCAGGGCGTCCCGGATGGCCGGGGGGATCAAGGCGCGGCCCGGCGGCGCGCGCGGGAGCTGCCCGCGGAATGCGGGCGGGCGGGCGGGCCGCGTTCCGGCGCCCCTGCGGGCCTCCCGCACGTATCGCCGCGCGGGGCGCCGGGGGCCGGCCGCTCCGCGATCCGCGGCGCGGCCTGCGGGATCGCGGGGGATGCGGGCCGGCCGCTCCGCCTCCGGCTGGGCCGGAGCGCGGGATGCGGGTCCGTTTCGCGACGCGGCGCTCCGGCGCCGCGCGGCGCGCGGGCTGCGCGAAACTGGGGATTCGCGCCCCGGAAGCTTCGGCCCGCGGTTCCGACCGGGGAAAATTTCGCCACGATTGGTGCCGTTCGGGTGGCAGTTTGGCCCCAAAGGGCGAAGTTTCCAACCAACGGCCGCGCGGCCGCGTGCCACGGCTGTCCGTCCCGATGCGCGGCAGGCGCCGCGTGCCCGGGGAGGCGGCCCCGGGGGACGCGGCGGCCGCGCGGCGCGGGGCCGCGAAGCGGTTCGGCGCGCCCGCGGCGATGCGGGCAGGCGGCGGCCCGCGCTTCGCGGGACGGGGAGTCAGCGGGAAGGACCGCGGGAAGGCGCGCGGGGGATCGCGGCGGCCGGCCGCGCCGGGGGGCGATCTGCCGGAGCGCGGCGTCGATCCGGCAGGCATCCGCTCCCGCCTCCCGCGGACCGGCGGCAGGCCGGGGAGGTGCTCCGGGACCGGGGAGGCGGGGATCGCGCGCCGCCGGGGCCCGCCGGAATTCGCCGCGGCCTGCAGCGGGCGGAGGCCCCGCCGCCCGCGGGACGCGGGCAGCCCGGAGGCCCCGCCCGGCGCATTCTCCGCCAGGAATGACGCGGAGGCGATCGAGAAAAACAGCCCGCGCCGGACAGATGACGCGCGCGAACAGGTGACATGATTTTCGTACAACGCGCCGCCCGAGCTCGCCGCGCGGCCGCCCGCGGGGGCGCGCGCGACCCGCCCTCCCGAGCCACGGTTGCCCTGCCGTCCCGTTCCCCGCCGGGGGGGAGGGGCGCGCGACCCGCCCTCCCGAGCCCCGGTTGCGCCGGCCGGCGCCGCGCCGGCCGGCCTAGCGTACCGCGTCCGCGCGCGCAACCGCGGCGGCCGTGGGGGGCGCGGCGGGCCCCCGCTTCCTCTCAGCCTCGCGCGCTTCGGTCACGGCTCTGTGGGCGGCCGCCAGCTCAACCGCGCCGGCCATGAGATCGGCTGGGGTGACCGGGTCGTGCGGCTCGCCCCGGTGGGTGGGGAACCTTCCGCCCTCGCGCCTTTTCAGCATGCCCTCGTACTTTTCCGGGTTCTTCAGGTAGTCCTCCAGGACGGCGCGCGTGGTCTCCCGCGGGATATCGCGCCACTTCGCGAAATCGTATTCCACGGCAGGTATCATCTCGGCCGGCGTCATGTCGCACCTTGCCGCGTCCTCTTCCACGAGTTCCTCGAGCTTCCAGATCAGCAGAACGGTGTCGCCCTCGTCCAGCTTTGCCGCGCCCATGCCCAGCGTTGCGCCGCGGCGGTATTTAAACGGTGATCAGTCCGGCTCGCGCGAGGCCGACAGCCCGTCCGCAGGAACGAATCTGGATCAACGCGGGCGCTTTCGCGCCCGTGACTGGCGGGTGCGCGGCATCGTGCTGCGGCCCTTTCGCAACCGTCCAGGACGGCGCCCCGGCTTCGCCCGCCCCCCGCCCCCGAGTCCCCCGCCCGATCCCGCCGATGCCGTGCCGTCCGGCCGCCGCAAAGCGCCGCCTCGGGCCGGATCTCCCCGGCCGCCCTTCCGCACGCGCGCGCATCGCTCCCGGGCGGGCGCCCGGAGGCCGAAAAGACGGCGCGGGCGGCCTGCCCGCATCATCCCCGGCGGCGCCGCGCCGCGCGGCGGGGGGCATTTGGCCGCGGCGCCGAAAAAAGCCGCCCCGGCGCGATCGTCGCCCCGAGCTGGGCGGCTTTCGGGCGAGGTTGCGGGAAAGGCTGGCCATACCGTACTAATTAAATACCACAATATACCATACTAGTATCGTGACAAGTGTTCGCGGACAGCGCGGGCTTCCGCGCCGCCTGCCGGGTCCGGCCGGCGCGCCGCCGACAAGGGGCGCGGGGAGCCGAGGCGGCAGCCCCGGCATTCCCGACCGATCTGAACGGGCAGTCAGAAAAAGGCGAGCGGCGGATGGCAGGGAGTTCAAAAAGGCCACGGCCGCGTTCAATGATATAAACGCGCTTGTTGGTAGCGCTTGGGAAATCGCCGAAGTGTCGGGGCTGGCGGACGAGTACGTCGGGAGGTTCGGACTGCCGCCCTCCCGCATCCGCGGCCTGTTCAAGTCGCCTACCATCGAACACGCCAAGGACGCGGATCCGGACTTGACGCGCAAGCTGTGGTCGGCGGCCGGCCGCGACAGCCGGGAGATCCGGGACATCCGCCGCAGGATACTGGAACATCAGGGCAGAGTCAACGCGAACTCACGGCGGATGCTGGAGACGAACACCCTGTTGTTCAGGGGGACGCACGCGGACGAGCTCGACTCGATCCTGGAGCACGGCGCGGTGGGGGTGGGCCCGCCGTCCGCGAGGGGGGGCAACAAGACCGGAAAAGAGTTCGGGTTCTTGTCCTTTTCGGTGCTGGAGAGATCCGCGCTCAGGTTCGGCAACGTCCTGCTGGAGTTCAACGCCGGGGCCCTGCGGCGGGCTGGCGCGGCCCCTGTAGAGTACGACATGTTCGCCACGAAGCAGGGCGACGCGCACGAGGCCGCGGGCAAGCCCATGTCGCTGGCCTACGTCCGCGATCTGGAAGTGAGGATTCCGAGGGGGGAACCGCTGCCGATCTCCAGCATCATGAAAATCCTGATACTGGACGCGAAACCCGGCGCGGCGGGCGCGCTGGTCGGCGCGTACGGGGCGATCGCCGCGTGCGCCGCCGCGAGCAGGAACGAGCTGAAGGCCCAGTTCGTCTAGCGGCGGGGCGGCCGGAAGCGCGGCCCGGCGGGCCGCGCGGCCAAGCCGGGAGGGGGAGGTTCCGGCCGCGGCGGGCCGGCCGATCTCATGAGAATGGGGGAAGAACGGCCGCGGGCGGCGCGCGGGACTCGCGGGCCGGCCGCGGGCCGCCCCGGCCGGCGCGGGGGGAGGGGGGGGGGGGGGTGCTGACCTCATACCCCGGCTTTGAACAAATGTTTAATTAGATGGCATTTGTGCCGATTCCCGACATTCATGGCGGGAATGGGCAAGGCTGAAGATGCTGTGCAGGTAGTAGTGCAGCCCGCCCCGCCGGACGACGCTCCCGCCAAGCCCGCCCAGCTGAAGAAGGCCGCGAAAAAAGTTGCGAATAAGGCCGCGAAAAAAGTTGCGAATAAGGCCGCCGCCCCGGGGCCGGCTCCCCCGCCCGACGCCTCTCCAGGACAGTTCTCGCCGGACGACGCTCCCGCCAAGCCGGCCCCGCCGAAGAAGGCCGCCGCCACGAAGCCGGCCCCGCCGAAGAAGGCCGCCGCCACGAAGCCGGCCCCGCCGAAGAAGGCCGCCGCCACGAAGCCGGCCCCGCCGAAGAAGGCCGCCGCCACGAAGCCGGCCCCGCCGAAGAAGGCCGCCGCCACGAAGCCGGCCCCGCCGAAGAAGGCCGCCGCCACGAAGCCGGCCCCGCCGAAGAAGGCCGCCGCCACGAAGCCGGCCCCGCCGAAGAAGGCCGCCGCCACGAAGCCGGCCCCGCCGAAGAAGGCCGACGCCACGAAGCCGGCCCCGCCGAAGAAGGCCGACGCCCCGAAGCCGGCCCCGCCGAAGAAGGCCGCCGCCACGAAGCCGGCCCCGCCGAAGAAGGCCGACGCCCCGAAGCCGGCACAGCCTAAGAAGGCCGACGCCCCGAAGCCGGCACAGCCTAAGAAGGCCGACGCCCCGAAGCCGGCACAGCCTAAGAAGGCCGCCGCCACGAAGCCGGCCCCGCCGAAGAAGGCCGCCGCCACGAAGCCGGCCCCGCCGAAGAAGGCCGACGCCCCGAAGCCGGCACAGCCTAAGAAGGCCGACGCCCCGAAGCCGGCACAGCCTAAGAAGGCCGACGCCCCGAAGCCGGCACAGCCTAAGAAGGCCGACGCCCCGAAGCCGGCACAGCCTAAGAAGGCCGACGCCCCGAAGCCGGCACAGCCTAAGAAGGCCGACGCCCCGAAGCCGGCACAGCCTAAGAAGGCCGACGCCCCGAAGCCGGCACAGCCTAAGAAGGCCGACGCCCCGAAGCCGGCACAGCCTAAGAAGGCCGACGCCCCGAAGCCGGCACAGCCTAAGAAGGCCGACGCCCCGAAGCCGGCCCCGCCAAAAAAGCCGAAGGCGACCGCGACCAAGCGGCGATCCAAGCGCCGTCCGTTCTCCGACTCTGGGATCGTGGTAGTCGACGAGGAGATTTCGGTTGATAAAGAAAAGATAAACGAGGAGCGCCGCGCGTACCTTGAGGAAGCGCGCTCCCAAGAAGCGTTCGACTAGGCGCGCGTAGTCCGTCCGGCGGCGCGGGGTCGCCCGGGCCGCGCCGCGCGGGATCGGGGACGGGCCGGCAAGGCGGGGCAGCGCGGTGCCCGCTCCTGTCCGGAAGGCGATCCCGACCGGCTCCCCGCCGCGCGGGCCCGCCCGGGGCTGCGGCGGGCCCGCCATGCCGGGATGAAAATGTTTATCCGCCGCCCGCCCGCACTGGACCCATGCGCGCGCTGTGCATGATTACCGTGGGCGCCGGCCAGGTGGACTCCGTCCGCCGCTCCCTGAAGAGGCGCAGGAGGATGGTGAAAGAGGCGATGACGGTCACCGGCAGGGCCGACGTCTGCGTCGTGCTGCAGGGATCCATAGACGAGATCAACACGGCCGTGATCGAGTTCAAGAGGATAAAGGGCATAACCACCACCGAGACGCTGATGGAGGTGGAGGTGGACATGGGATGGTGAGGGCCGTCGTGCTGGTAAAGTCGCCGAAGAGACTGATCGCCGCGCGGCTCCGGAAGGTGGCCGCGGTCGACTATTCGTTCCCGATAAGCGGCCAGTTCGACGCCATAGCCGTCGTGCAGGTGGGCTCGCTGTCGGAGATCAAGGGAGTCACGTCCGAGATCCACAAGATAAGGGGAGTGGAGCGCACGGAGACCATGGTGGAGGTCCAGTGAGCGCCTCCCGCCTTCCCGCGGCGCGGCCCCGCGCCTTCCGCCCCGCGGGCGCGAACTAGGATCAGCGAAAGTGCTTCCGCGCCCGCGACTTGGCGCGCGGCCCCGCGCCTTCCGCCCCGCGGGCGCGAACTAGGATCAGCGAAAGCGCTTCCGCGCCCGCGACTTGGCGCGCGGCCCCGCGCCTTCCGCCCCGCGGGCGCGAACTAGGATCAGCGAAAGCGCTTCCGCGCCCGCGACTTGGCGCGCGGCCCCGCGCCTTCCCCGCCCCGATAGGGCCCCGCGGCCGCCCGGCGCCCTTCCGCCCCGCGGCCCAAGGGCGGGGCCCGCGCCGGGGGCCGAAAGCGCGCCGTTCCGCGCGCCGTAGGCGGCGATCTCCGCCCCGCCCGTCCCCGCGATCGCCGCCGCGGCGCCGGCCGCCGCCGCGGATGCCACCGGCGGCAGGCGCTTCCCCGCGGCCAGGCGCGGGAGCACATCCCCGGCCTCCGGCTCCGCCCCGCCCGCCCCGGGGGCGCGGATCCGCCCCGGGGCGCATTCCCGCCGCCGCGCGCGGATCCGCCCCGGGGCCGTGTTGCGGCGGGCCGTCCCCCGATCCCGCGCCCGGATCGCGGCCGGCCTGCCCGCGCGCGCCCGGATCAGCCCGCTCGGCCCGCAGGCGCTCGAGCCGCGCCCGGCGCCGGCGCTCCCGGTTCTCGCGGTCCTCCGGCCTCAGGAACTTGTCGGCGATCTGCTTCAGCGCGCCGTCCGCCAGTTCGTCGGAGGTGAACACGCACCATATCAGGTATAATGACAAATAACACGCGGGGATCATGATCACCCCCATCGTGAGGCTGCCCGCCTCCACGCCGGCCGCCAAGGCGACCACGGCGGCGACAAGCTGGATGCTCACGATTGCGCCCAAGTAGTGCTCGCGATTCACGCGGCGGGCGCGGGCGAACGCGGTTGCGAGCCTCACGCGCGGGTCGCGGCCCCCGGGTTAAAGAATATTTTGGGATCGCCGGCGTATGTGGTCACGTACCCGTGTCACACCCGGGGCCATCGCGTACGCGCAGGCCTTCGAGAGGATCGCCGGCGTATGTGGTCACGTACCCGTAAGTCACAGGCGTGAAAACGACTTCGCCGATCTGGATTCACGCCCGCGGAGCGGGGGTTGCCGACCGCGTACTCGCCGGCGCGCGTACTCGCGCCCGCCGTGATCCTGGCGCGGGATCGGGGGGCGGCTCGCTGCCGCCGGGCGCGGCCCCCGCTCCGGGCGCGAAAAACCGCCCCGCCCCGCGGCCCCCGCTCCGGGCGCGAAAAACCGCCCCGCCCCGCGGCCCCCGCTCCGGGCGCGAAAAACCGCCGCGCCCCCCGCGCGGCCCGGGCCGCGGCGATCCACGCTTATTAGGGCGCGCTGCTAGGGCGCGGCGTGCTGGATCCGGGGATCGGCCGCTTCGGGCGGGGCGGACGGCGCGATGCGGACCGCGCGCGCCGGCCGCCGGATGCGCCGGGCGGGGCGGCAGCGCGGCCGCAGGGACGCCGCGGCGGATCTGGGCCGCCGCGGCGGCTGCTGCGGGCGATCGCGCTGGCCGCGGTGGCGATCGCCGCCGGCGCCCTGGCGGCGCCCGCGCTCCCGCACGCGCCCGACGCGGCGCCGCCCGGCGCGCACGAGCCGCCATGGGCGCGGCAGGGCGGCACGCCGCCGGCGGCGCTGCTGCCCGAGGCGGACGCGGCCAGGAGGCAGATCATTTCCGGCTCGTTCAAGATCACGGGGCCGCACACGATCACCGCGACGTTCGGCGCCCCCATCTACGCGACGCAGTCCGACTATTCCGGCCTGCGCGTGCACGACGGCGACGGCGGCCAGTCGTCGCGCGGCATCACCGGCCTCTCGGGCCCCCGCTTTTACTCCGGCTACCACGGGATAGTGAAGACGCCTGCCGCGGTGCACACGCTGACCTTCGGCGGGCCGGCCGCGCCGCCGTCGGCCACCGGGCGCATGAGCGTCGACCAGCTGCACTATTTCAGCAGGGGGCAGCTGTTTTCGGGCGAAAGCGTCCACTATTACTTCCTGCGATCGTCCAACGTGCGCGTGGCCGACGGGCAGGCCCCGTCGCTGGTCACCTCCCCGCCCGGCCGCGCCCCCTCGCTGGACATGGAGCAGGCCGTCCTGAGCCTGGAGTTCGACGAGCGCATCGACGCATCGCGGGCGGCCTTGCAGGGCGTGCGGCTGTCGTGCTCGCCGCAGCCCGGCTCGGCCGATCCGGCGGCGATCGATCTCGGCAACCTGTCCGGCGCGGCGCGGCCGGGCGCCGATGCGCCGCGGGTCGAGATAAAGCTGACGCCGGCCCAGAAGGAGGCGCTCGTGTCCGGATCGGCGCAGTGCGGCGACTGGGCCGTCTCGGTGGACCGGTCGTCATTCTTCGACATGGGCGGCAACGCGCTGCCGCCGGTGCGCGCCGCCGGCCTTTCCGTGGCCGGCGACACGCGGCCGCCGGAGCTCGCCGCCGCGCCGCCCGGCAACCCGTCGCTCGACCTCGCCTCGGGAATACTGACCATCCGGTTCGACGAGTACGTCAAGGCGGCGGGCGGCGGCGCGGCCCCCGCCGGGATCGCCGTGGAGTCCGGCGCCGGGGGGAACCGCACCGCGCTGTCCGGCGCATCCTTGGACGTCTCGGGCGAGGCCGCCACGGTGTCGCTGACCGAGGCGCAGCGCATAAGCCTGGTGCTGGTGGATGCCGCGGCCGGCTCGCTGCGGGTGGACGTCGACGCCGGCGCGTTCTCGGACCTGGCCGGCCACGCGTTCGCCGGCGCGTCCGACGCGCCGCTCGCCGTGATGCGCGACGCCTCCCCGCCCGGCCTGCCGGCCGGCGCCAGGCCGTCGCTGGACCTCGATGCGGGCACGCTGTCCATCCCGTTCAACGAGAGCGTCAGCGTGCGGGCCGCCGACATGGCGGGCGCGCGCGTGCTCGACGCCGGCTCGTCGGAGCTGGCGGATCTCGGCGGCCTGGCCCCGCGCGGGAGCGCCGCCTACGCGGTGTCCGTCGAGTTCGACCTCGACGAGCTCGTCCGCGCCGACTCGGTCGGGGCCGCGCGGATCAGCATCCCGCCCGGGGCGTTCGTCGACGCCGCGCTCAACGAGCACGCGGGGCTGGCCGCGTTCCCGCTCAACGTGACCGCCGACACGACGCGCCCGTCGGTGGAGGCCGGCTCGACGCCCGAGCTGGACCTGGACGGCGCGACGCTGACGGTGCGGTTCGACGAGTTCATCGGGACGGTGCGCCCGTGGGCCATCGTGCTGCGCGACGCGCCGGGCCTCGCCAACGTGCTGCTCGGCGGCGCCGCGGTGAGCCCGCCGCCGGGGGACTCGAAGTACACCGACGTGATCACCGTGAACCTCACGAGGCGGCAGGCCGCCGAGGCCGCCGCGGCGGGCGCGTCGCGGATCGACGCGAACCCCGCCACGTTCGAGGATCTCTCGGGCAACCCGTTCGCGGGCCTCGTCGGCGCCGCCCTGGACGTGCTTCCCGACGCGACGGAGCCCGCCGTCGACGCCGCCCGGCCGCCGCTGCTGGACCTGGCGGCCGGCACGCTGGCCGTCTCGTTCACGGAATACGTCAACGCGTCGGCCGCCAACGCGTCGGGGCTGACCGTGAGGGACTCGGCCGGCGCCAGCCCCGTCCAGCTGGCCGGCGCCTCGACGCCGGCGGCCGACGGGGACGTCCTGGCGGTGGGCCTGACGGGCGCGCAGCTCGTGGCCGTCGCGGCCCAGTCGGCGCCCAGGCAGCTCGACATCGCGGCCGGCGCGTTCCGGGACATGTCGGACAACGCCATCGCCGCCGTCGCCGGCCTGGAGATCGACGCCGCGAACGACACGACGCGGCCGGGCCTAAAGCCGGGCCAGCCGCCGTCCCTCGATCTCAACACGCTGAACCTGACGGTGGCGTTCGACGAGACGGTCGATGCGGCATCGATCCGCCCGTCCGGCATGGCCGTGAAGGGGGCGGACGGGAGCAACGCGACGTACCTGACCGGCGCCGCGGTGCTGTCAGGGACCGGCAGCACCGCCGTGATCGGGATCACGCCGGCGCAAAAGGCGTCTATCGTGGTCGCCGCCGCGCTGGCCGGCCCCCTGCGCATGGACATCGACCCGTCGGCCGCGGCCGACCTGTCGCGGAACTATTTCGCGGGGGCCGAGAACGCGACGCTCGTCGTGGCCGCGGACGCCACGCCCCCGCGCCTCGCCGCATCGCCCCGCCCGGTCCTCGACCTGGCCGCCGGCGCGCTGACGGTCAGCCTCGACGAGCACGCGAACGCGTCGCTGACGGACCCGTCCAAGGTTGAGCTGGTCAACGACGCCGAGACGAGCCTGTTCCCGCTGTCCGGCGCGGCGGCCGTGCGCCCGCCGGACGGCTCGGCGCCGCGGTACAACGCCTCGATACTCCTCACGCCGGACCAGAAGGCCCTCGCCGTGTCGGGAAACTCGTCGCGCATCACGTCGTCGGCGGCCGGCGCGTTCTTCGACCTGTCCGGCAACGCCATCCCGATCCGCCTGGGCCGGGACGCGTTCGACCCGGGGCCTCCCGGGTTCGCCCTCGACGTCGTCGAGGACACGGCCGCGCCGCGCCCGCTGGGCGCGCCGGCGCCCCGCCTGGACCTCGGGCAGGGGACGCTCACGCTCCGGTTCGACGAGCACGTCGACGTCGCGGCGGCGCGGCCGCGGCTCGTGGAGCTCGCCGGCGGCCAGGAGCGCATCCCCCTCGGGTCGTCGTCCGTGTCGGCCCCCCCGCCGCTGCCCTCCTCGCCCCCCCAGCCGCGGGCCTCGTCGGACGCGCCCGTCGTCGCGCTGGCGCCGGCCGAAAAGGCCGCCGCGGCAGCGGCCGGCGCCGTACTGGTCGAGGTCGGCGCCGGCGCGTTCCTCGACCTGTCCGGCAACCCGAACGCGCCGTACTCGGCGGCGCTGGACGTCGCGCCCGACGCGGAGGCGCCGTCGCTCGCCGCCGGCCCGCCGCCCGCGCTGGACCTCGGCGCCGGCACGCTGGCGCTGCAGTTCGACGAGTACGTCAACGTGTCGTCCGTCAACGTCTCGAGGATGTTCCTGGAGGCCGCGGATCCGGCAGCCGCCGCCGCCGCCTCCGGCGGCGCGTGCCCCGGCCGCGTCGGGCTGGCGGGCGCCGCCGCGTCGGCCGCCCCCCCGCCGGCGCCGGCGCCCACCGGCTCGTCGCCCGGCGTGATCCTGGAGCTGGCGCCGGCCGAAAAGGCCGCCGCCGCGGCCTGCGCCGCCGCGGCCGCCGCCCTGTCGCTCAACGCGACGGCCGCCGCCCTGTCGCTCAACGCGACGGCCGGCGCGTTCGCCGACCTGTCGGCGAACGGCAACGCCGCGCATCTGGGCCCCGTCCGCATCGCGTCGGACGTAGCCGCCCCCGGCCTCGACGGGGATGCCCCGCCGTCGCTGGACCTCAACGACGGCACGCTCGCCATGCGGTTCGACGAGCACGTCAACGCGTCGGCCGCCGACCCGTCTCTGGTGAGCTTGGGGCCGGCCGCCGCCCCGGCCGCCCCCGCGTGCGCCGCCCTGGCCGGGGGGCTGGCGGGCGCCGCCGCGTCGCCGCTGCCTGCGCCCCCGGGCGCATCGCCGGGCGCATCGCCGGGCGTCGCATTCGCGCTGACGGCGGCGCAGAAAGCGGCGGCGGCGGAATGCGCAGGCCCCGCGCCGTCCCCGGCCCTGTCGCTCAACGCGACGGCCGGCGCGTTCGTCGACCTGTCGTGGAACCCGTCCGAGCCCGTGCGTAACGCCACCGTCCTGGTCGCCGCCGACGTCACGCCGCCCGCGCTGGACCCCTCCGAGCCGCCGCTGCTCAACCTCGCGGCGGGCACGCTCGCGCTCTCGTTCGACGAGCACGTCGGGGCCGCATCCGCGGATCCGTCGCTGGTGGCCGTGGAGGACGCCGGCGGCGCGGCGGCGGCCGCCCTGTCGGGCGCCACCGTGCGGGGCGCCGGCGGCGCGGCGGCGGTGCTGGAACTGGCGCCCGCCCACGTCCAGCCGATCCTCGCGGCCAACTCGACGAACGGGCCCGTCCGCCTGGACGTGGCCGCCGGCGCGTTCAGCGACGCGTCGGGCAACGCGTTCGCCGGCGCCGCGGACCTGGCCGTGTCGTTCGCCAGCGATGCCGATCCGCCCGCCCTGGACCCCGCGCGGCCCCCGTCCCTGGACCTGGGGAGCGGCGAGCTGGCCGTCCGGTTCGACGAGCCGATCGACCGGCGGCGGGCCGACCCGTCGGGGATGGCGGTGGCGCCCCCTCCCGGCGCGGCCGGCGCGGCGGTGCCGCTCGGCGGCGCGTCCGTGCCGGCCGCGCAGGGCGGCGACCCCTCCGAGCTCGTCGTGGCGCTTACCGCGGGGCAGAAGGCCCTGGCCGCGGAGGCGGCCGGCGCCGCGGGCGCGGTCCTGAGGATCTCGGCCGGCGCGGTCACCGATCTCGCCCTGAACCCCGCCGCCGGCGCCGAGGCGCAGCTGGCCGTGGAGCCGGATGCCGCGCCGCCCGCCCTCCACGCCGCCCGCCCGCCGAGGCTGGACCTCGGCGCGGGCGTGCTGACGGCGCGGTTCGACGAGCACGTCGACGCCGCCTCGGCCGACCCGTCGCGGATCGCGCTGCTGATCCCCGGCCAGGGCCAGGCGCGGCTGGGCGGCGCCGGCGCCGGCGCGCAGGCCGCCTCCGTCCTGGCCGGCGGCGACGCGGACGCGATCCGCCTGCTGCTCACGCCGGACCAGAAGGCCGCCGCGGCCGGCGCGCGGCGCGTCTCGTTCGATGCCGGCGCCGTCTCCGACCCGTCGGGCAACGGGATGGCGGCGGCCGAGGCCGCCCTGACCGTCGCCCGCGACGCGGCCGCGCCGCGCCTCGACCCCTCGGCCCGCCCCGCACTCGATCTGGGCGCCGGGACGCTCGCCGTGCGGTTCGACGAGCGCGTCAACGCCTCGTCGGCCGACCCCTCGCGCCTGCTCCTCCTGGACGCCTCGGGCGCGCTGGCCGCCTCCCTCGGCGGCGCCGCGCCCGAGCCCTCCCCGGGCGGCAGCGCGAACCTGACGGTGCGGCTCACGCCCGACCAGAAGGCCGCCGCGGCCGCGGCCGCGGCCGCGCGGGGCCCCGTCCTGCTCGCCGCGCGCGCCGCCGGCGCCGTCTCGGACCTGTCGGGAAACCCCCTCGCGCCGTTCGGCCCGGCCGCGCTGCTCGTCGCGCCCGACGCGTCGGGCCCCGCGGCTATCCGGTCGGGCCCCGGCGGGCCCTCGCTCGACATGGGCGCCGGCATCCTGTCGGTCGCGTTCGACGAGCACGTCGATGCGGCGGCGGCCAACCTCACGGCGGTGCGGCTCGTCACGGCGGGCGGCGCGGAGATCGCCCGCCTCGGCGGGCACGCCGCCGCGCCGGATGCCGCCGGCCGCGGGCCCTCGGCGCTTTCCGTGCGGCTGGCGCCGGGCATCCTGGATGCCGCGGTGGCCGCATCCGTGCCCGATCCGCGGTGCAACTTCGACGACCCGCCGGACGTGAGGGCGGCATCCCTGTCGGCGGCAGTAACGGGGGCCGTCCGCCTGGAGGCCGGCGCCGGCGCCTTCGCGGACGCGCGCGGGAACCCGTCCGCGCCGTTGCCGCCGACCCCGCTGCTCGTGGCGCCCGACTCGTCGCCGCTCGCGCTGGACCCCGCCGCGCCGCCGCTGCTCAACACCCTCAACCGCAGCATCATAGTCAGCTTCGACGGGCCGGTCTACCTGCCCGGCGCCACCCTGCACGGCTCGCGCGTCGACAACTCGTCGGGCCACCGGATAACCGACCTGTCCTCGCAGCCGGCCGACGCCGGCATCGGGCGCGCGCGCATAAGCCTGAGCGCGGGGCAGGCCGCGCTCATCGACGCCGCCGTCGCCGCGGCGGCCGGCGCGGACGATGCGGCGAGCATCTTCCTGACGAAGAACTCGTTCGTCGACCTGTCGTGCCAGCCGTTCGCCGCCGAGATGCGCGCGACGCTGAACCGCACGGCCGACAACGCGCCCCCGTCGCTGGCCGTCGGGTACCCGCGGCTCGACCTGGGCAGCGGCGTGCTGGCCATGCGGTTCAACGAGACCGTCGATGCGGGCAGCGTCAACGAGTCGGCCGTGTCCGTGGAGGCCACGGAGGGCCCCTCGGCCGGCCTGCCCATCCGACTGTCCGGCGCGTCCGTGTCCGCGCCGGCCGCGGACGCGGTGCACCTGTCGCTCACGGGGCGGCAAAAGTACGACGCCGTGCTGGCGGCGGCGGCCGGCCCGCTCACGGCGACCATAACGGACAGGGCCGTGTCGGACCTGTCGCGCCTGTACTTCGGGGGGCTGCGCGGCGGCGCGCTGGCGGTGGACCCCGACTCCACGCCGCCGCGCGTGCTCGGGGGCGCCGCCGGCATGCCCGTCCTCGACGTCGCGGCCGGGACGCTGACCGTCGGCTTCGACGAGTACGTGGACGCATCGTCTGCCGCGCCGCCCCTCGTGAACCTCTCCGCCGGCGCGCCGCCGCCCCCCGGCGGGTTCCCGCTGTCCGCGGGCTCGCGGGCCGCGGCCGCGCCAGGCTACCCCGGCCCGGCCGCGCCGTACCTGGTCGTCTCGCTCGCCGATGCCGACGTCGAGGCGGCAGTGCTCGGGGGCGTGACGCACTTGCGCGCGGCCCCCGGCGCGTTCGCCGACGCATCGGGGACGGCCTCGGCCGGGTCCGGCCCCGTGCGGATGCGCGTGGACCGCGACCTGGTGCCGCCCGGCCTCGACCCGTCCGCGGCGCCCCTGCTGGACCTGGGGGCCGGGACCCTGAAGCTGGCGTTCGACGAGCCGGTCAACGCATCGACGGCGTACGCGCCGGGCATCTCGCTGCATCCCCACGCGGCGGCCGGCTCCCGGGATGCCGTGCCCCTCGCCCTCTCCTCCGTGCTAGGGGAGGGGACGAACCGCACGGTCACGGTGCGCCTGGCCCCCGCCGACGCCGCCGCCGCGGTGGCCGTCGCCGCGTCGTTCATGTCGCTGGAGGCGGGGGCGTTCGAGGACGTCTCGCGCAACCCGGCGGCCGCCGCGTCCGGCATCGCGCTGGACGTCGCGGCCGATGCGGTGCCGCCGCGCCTCGACCCCTCGAGGCCGCCGGTCCTCGACTTGGATGCCGGGACGGTCATCGCCTTTTTCGACGAGCACGTCAACGCCACGGCCGCCTCGCCGCTGGACGCGTCGCTCGCCGGGGGCGGCGGCGCGCCGGCCGTGCCCCTGTCCGGGGCATCGGCGGCGCCGCAGGCGGCGCCGGACCTGCTCCTCCTGCCGGTGCAGCGCGATCCGGGGGCCGTCGGCGCGCCTGCCTTCGAGGTGCGCCTCACGCAGCGCCAAAAGGCCGCCGCCTGGGCCCTGGACGCGCCGGCCTCCCTCTCGGTGCCGTCCGGCTCGTTCAGGGACCTGTCGGCGAACGCGATCGCCTCAGGATCGGCGGCCCTCGACGTGCTGCCGGATCTCACCGGCCCCGCGCTCAACGCGAGCGCGCCCCCCCTGCTCGACCTGAACGACGGCACGCTCGTTATGCGGTTCGGCGAGCACGTCAACGCGTCGTCGGTCGACGCATCGGGGATCGCGGTCGCCGGCGCCGGCGCGCAGCCGATCCCCCTCGCCGGCGCGCGCGCCGGAGCGGGCCCCGCCTCCCCCGGCGATGCCCCCGGCGCCTCCCCCCAGATCCCCGCCGGCGCGGTCCTCTCGGCAGCCGTCGCGCTGACGCCGGCACAAAAGGCCGCGGCCGTCTCGGCCGGGATGGGCGCCGGCGCGGCGCTGAACGCGTCGGCCGGGGCGTTCGAGGACCTGTCGGGCAACCCGTCCGCGCGGGCGGCGTCGGTCCCCCTGTCCGTCATCCCGGACGCGACGCCGCCCGCGCTGTCCGCAGACCACCCGCCGCTCCTCAACCTGGCCGCCGGCACGCTCACTATACGGTTCGACGAGCACGTCGATGCGGCATCAGCCGACGCGTCGCGGTTCGCCGTGGAGGATGCGGGCGGCGCGAACCGGGTGAACCTGACGGGCGCGGCGATACCGGGCCCGAACGGCGCCGCCCTCGCCCTCGCCCTCTCCCCGGCCCACATGGCGGGGATAGCGGCGGCCAACTCGTCGGCCCCGCCGGTCCGGCTCGACATCGGGGCCGCCGCCGTCCGGGACCTGTCGGGCAACGCGCTCGCCGCCCGCGAGGACGCGCGGATCGACGTCGCCGACGATGCCGACCCGCCGGAGCTGTCCGCCGCGCACCCGCCCGCCCTCGACCTCAACGGCGGCGCGCTGGTCGTCCGGTTCAGCGAGCCGGTCGACGCGCCCTCGATAGACCCGTCGCTGCTCAACCTGACCTCGGCTGCCGGCGTTGCGGGCCTGGCCGGGGCCGCGGTCTCGGTCCACGCGCTGCAGCCGGACGAGGCCGCCATAACGCTGGCGCCGGCCCAAAAGGCGGCCGCCGTGCTGCTCCACCGCGATGCCGCCGGCGGGCAGGTGTTCCTGGGCATCGGGGCCGGCGCCGTCCGGGACCTGGCGCTCAACGGCATCGCGGGGGTGGCCGGGCGCCCCGTCGCCGTCACGCCCGACACGACCGCGCCGGAGCCGGGCGGCGGGGCCCACCCGCTCGACCTGAACGACGGCACGCTCGCCATACGGTTCGACGAGCACGTCGATGCGGCCGCCACCGATCCTTCGCTGCTCGGGTTGCCCGGCATCGCGGCCCTCGGCTCGCTCGCCGGCGCGTCCGCCTCGGCCGGCGGGGCGGGCCCCGCGGGGGCCGGCTCCCAGGAGGTCGAGGTCGCGCTGACGCCGGCCCAAAAGGCCGCGGCCGTCTCGGCCGGGATAGGCGCCGGCGCGGCGCTGAACGCGTCGGCCGGGGCGTTCGAGGACCTGTCGGGCAACCCGTCCGCCACGGCGGCGTCGATCCCCCTGTCCGTCATCCCGGACGCGACGCCGCCCGCGCTGTCCAGCTCCCGCGCGCCGCTCCTCAACCTGGCCGCCGGCACGCTCACTATGCGGTTTGACGAGCACGTCGATGCGGCATCAGCCGACGCGTCGCGGTTCGCCGTGGAGGATGCGGGCGGCGCGAACCGCGTGAACCTGACGGGCGCGGCGATACCGGGCCCGAACGGCACCGCGCTCGCCCTCGCCCTCTCCCCGGCCCACATGGCCGGGATAGCGGCGGCCAACTCGTCGGCCCCGCCGGTCCGGCTCGACATCGGGGCCGCCGCCGTCCGGGACCTGTCGGGCAACGCCCTCGCCGCCCTCGAGGACGCGCGGATCGACGTCGCCGACGATGCCGACCCGCCGGAGCTGTCCGCCGCGCACCCGCCCGCCCTCGACCTCAACGGCGGCTCGCTGGTCGTCCGGTTCAGCGAGCCGGTCGACGCGCCCTCGATAGACCCGTCGCTGCTCAACCTGACCTCGGCTGCCGGCGCCGCGGGCCTGGCCGGGGCGGCCGTCTCGGTTTCCGAGATACGGCCGGACGAGGCCGCCATAACGCTGGCGCCGGCCCAAAAGGCGGCCGCCGTGCTGCTCCACCGCGATGCCGCCGGCGGGCAGGTGTTCCTGGGCATCGGGGCCGGCGCCGTCCGGGACCTGGCGCTCAACGGCATCGCGGGGGTGGCCGGGCGCCCCGTCGCCGTCACGCCCGACACGACCGCGCCGGAGCCGGGCGGCGGGGCCCACCCGCTCGACCTGAACGACGGCACGCTCGCCATACGGTTCGACGAGCACGTCGATGCGGCCGCCACCGATCCGTCGCTGCTCGGGCTGCCCGGCATCGCGGCCCTCGGCTCGCTCGCCGGCGCGTCCGCCTCGGCCGGCGGGGCGGGCCCCGCGGGGGCCGGCTCCCAGGAGGTCGAGGTCGCGCTGACGCCGGCCCAAAAGGCCGCGGCCGTCTCGGCCGGGATAGGCGCCGGCGCGGCGCTGAACGCGTCGGCCGGGGCGTTCGAGGACCTGTCGGGCAACCCGTCCGCCACGGCGGCGTCGATCCCCCTGTCCGTCATCCCGGACGCGACGCCGCCCGCGCTGTCCGGCTCCCGCGCGCCGCTCCTCAACCTGGCCGCCGGCACGCTCACTATGCGGTTCGACGAGCACGTCGATGCGGCATCCGCCGACGCGTCGCGGTTCGCCGTGGAGGATGCGGGCGGCGCGAACCGCGTGAACCTGACGGGCGCAACCGCGCAGGGACCTAACGGCTCCGCCCTCGCCCTCGCCCTCTCCCCGGCCCACATGGCGGGGATAGCGGCGGCCAACTCGTCTGCCCCGCCGGTCCGGCTCGACATCGGGGCCGCCGCCGTCCGGGACCTGTCGGGCAACGCGCTCGCCGCCCTCGAGGACGCGCGGATCGACGTCGCCGACGATGCCGACCCGCCGGAGCTGTCCGCCGCGCACCCGCCCGCCCTCGACCTCAACGGCGGCTCGCTGGTCGTCCGGTTCAGCGAGCCGGTCGACGCGCCCTCGATCGACCCGTCGCTGCTCAACCTGACCTCGGCTGCCGGCGCCGCGGGCCTGGCCGGGGCGGCCGTCTCGGTTTCCGAGATACGGCCGGACGAGGCCGCCATAACGCTGGCGCCGGCCCAAAAGGCGGCCGCCGTGCTGCTCCACCGCGATGCCGCCGGCGGGCAGGTGTTCCTGGGCATCGGGGCCGGCGCCGTCCGGGACCTGGCGCTCAACGGCATCGCGGGGGTGGCCGGGCGCCCCGTCGCCGTCACGCCCGACACGACCGCGCCGGAGCCGGGCGGCGGGGCCCACCCGCTCGACCTGAACGACGGCACGCTCGCCATACGGTTCGACGAGCACGTCGATGCGGCCGCCACCGATCCTTCGCTGCTCGGGCTGCCCGGCATCGCGGCCCTCGGCTCGCTCGCCGGCGCGTCCGCCTCGGCCGGCGGGGCGGGCCCCGCGGGGGCCGGCTCCCAGGAGGTCGAGGTCGCGCTGACGCCGGCCCAAAAGGCCGCGGCCGTCTCGGCCGGGATAGGCGCCGGCGCGGCGCTGAACGCGTCGGCCGGGGCGTTCGAGGACCTGTCGGGCAACCCGTCCGCCACGGCGGCGTCGATCCCCCTGTCCGTCATCCCGGACGCGACGCCGCCCGCGCTGTCCAGCTCCCGCGCGCCGCTCCTCAACCTGGCCGCCGGCACGCTCACTATGCGGTTCGACGAGCACGTCGATGCGGCATCAGCCGACGCGTCGCGGTTCGCCGTGGAGGATGCGGGCGGCGCGAACCGCGTGCAGCTCGGGGGCGCGGCAATACCGGGCCCGAACGGCACCGCACTCGCCCTCGCCCTCACGCCGGGCCACGTGGCAGGGATAGCGGCGGCCAACTCGTCGGCCCCGCCGGTCCGGCTCGACATCGGGGCCGCCGCCGTCCGGGACCTGTCGGGCAACGCGCTCGCCGGCATCGCCGACGTACCGCTGGCCCTGGCCGGGCATGCGCCCCCGCCGGGCAACGGCACCGTGATGCCCCCGCCGGGCAACGGCACCGTGATGCCCCCGCCGGGCAACGGCACCGTGATGCCCCCGCCGGGCAACGGCACCGTGATGCCCCCGCCGGGCAACGGCACCGTGATGCCCCCGCCGGGCAACGGCACCGTGATGCCCCCGCCGGGCAACGGCACCGTGATGCCCCCGCCGGGCAACGGCACCGTGATGCCCCCGCCGGGCAACGGCACCGTGATGCCCCCGCCGGGCAACGGCACCGTGATGCCCCCGCCGGGCAACGGCACCGTGATGCCCCCGCCGGGCAACGGCACCGTCGCGCCGCCCGATCCCGTCGACCGCGAGGTCGTTCCGGTTGCGCGGCCCGCGCCGGCCTTCGTGTTCGGCGGCGGGGGCGGCGGGGGCGGCGGGGGCGGCGGGGGCGGCGGGGGCGGCGGGGGCGGCGGGGGCGGCGGCCGCACCGGCCTGTTGCCGCAGTCGGGAGGCCCGGACGCCGGGGCGATCATCCATTCCGTGTCGTGGGACTGCGATGCGGGCTCGGCCACCGTGCTCTTGGGCGGCAATGTGGGGGATCCCGACGTGAAGGTGTTCACCGCGTCCGGCGGAGCGCACGCCGCGCGCGATCCGCAGGAAGATCTGCCCGGCCGCGTCGCGTACACGGCGCCGTTTGCCGGCGACGATCTCGTCTCGGTCACGGTGGTCGCGGCGGAGGGGAGGGCGGTGCAGTCCCTTTCCGAGACCGTCCGCACGGGCGGCGAGTGCGCCGGCCTGGCGGTGATCGCCGCGTACGACGCCGGGGCCGGCAGGACGGAACCGGGCGCATCCGGCCGCGCCGCGGCGATCGCGGATGCGCGGGCGCCCGAGCCCCCCGCCGCGGCCGATCCGGCGCCCGCCCCGGCGGAGGCGGAGCCCCCCGCCGCGGCCGATCCGGCGCCCGCCCCGGCGGAGGCGGAGCCCCCCGCCGCGGCCGATCCGGCGCCCGCCCCGGCGGAGGCGGAGCCCCCCGCCGCGGCCGATCCGGCGCCCGCCCCGGCGGAGGCGGAGCCCCCCGCCGCGGCGCCGCCTGCGGATTCCGCGGGCCCCGATGCGGGGGCGGAGGCGGCGCCCCCCGCCGCCCCCGCGCTGCCGCCGGACGATGCGCCAAGGGCCGGACCTGGCGGCGGATGCCTGATCGCCACGGCCGCGTACGGGACGGAGCTCGCGCCGCAGGTGCAGATGCTCCGCGAGGTGCGCGACGGCACCCTGTCGGCCACCGCGTACGGCCCGGCGTTCCTTGCAGCGTTCAACTCGGTGTACTACTCGTTCTCCCCGCACGTTGCCGACCTTGAGCGCTCGTCGCCCGAGCTGCGCTCGGCCGTCGCGCTGCTCATAACGCCGATGGTCACGTCGCTGCACCTGATGGCCCTCGCGGGCGGCGACGATCCCGGCCCGTCCGCGCTCGCGCTGGGTGCGGCCGTCGTGCTCGTCAACGCCGGCATCTACGTCGCGGCTCCGGCCGTTGCCGCATCCCTCGGCGTTGCGGCCCTGCGCCGCCTTTCCGCCCGCCGCCGCTCCTGACCGCCGCCCGCCGCCGCCGCGGAACGCGCTTCGCCGTTGCCGAATCCGGAGCTCCGGCGCGGCCGGCCCCGGCGGGGGGCGTGCCGCCCCGCCGCCCCGCCGCCGCGTACCGCGCGCCGCCCCCCGGCGCGGGCGCCCGCCGCCCGCGATCCCCCGGCCGGGGCCGACCCGCCGGCGGGAAAGCGGGGCCCCGCGCCCGCGCCCGCGCCACGCGCGGCGGCTTTTCGCGCCCGAATCCAGAGTCGCGAGGCGGACCGCCCGCGCGGGCTCGGGTCCGGGCCGGAACCGCGCCAGGATCGCGGCCGACCCGGGTCCGCGGCCGCCGCGCGGGGCCGGCAACCCCCGCTCTTCGGGCGCGAACTTGGATCGGCGGAGGCGTTTTCGCGCCAGCGGCTGGCGGGCACGTGACCCCGTGCCGGCGCCGCTTCACAAGCTTATTATAACGCGGCCAGGCCGGCGCCATCGTGTCAAAGTACCAGTCGAAAGGCAGCGTGAGCGCCGGCGCGGCCAGGGCGGTAGCGATTGGCATCCTCCTGCTGATAGTGATCGGGGTGGTGGCGGTCTCGTCCGTGAAGATAGTGGATGCCGGGCACCGCGGGGTCCTGTTGCACTGGAACGCCGTCGACCTGTCGCATCCGCCGCTGGACGAGGGTCTGCACTTCGTCGTCCCGTTCCAGGACGACGTGGTCCAGATAGAGGTCAGGACGCTAAAGTACGACAGGGAGACGAGGAGCGCCTCCAAGGACCTCCAGACCGTGGAGACCACGGTCACCGTGAACTACCACCCAAGCAAGGAGCATATCCACACGCTGTACAAGAACCTGGGCCTCGACTACGAGAACAGGATAATCCAGCCGGCCATCGAGGAGACCGTAAAGCAGGTGACCGCCAACTACAACGCCGAGGAGCTCATAACGAAGAGGCCGCAGGTGAAGCAGGACATAGAGGCGTCCATAAAGACCAGGCTGAACCAGTTCAACGTGGTGACCGAGGTCATCTCCATCACCGACTTTGAGTTCTCGCCGCTCTTTGACAAGGCCATAGAGTCGAAAGTGGAGGCGGAGCAGAAGGCCCTAAAGGCCGAGAACGACCTGCGCCGCATAGAGGTGGAGGCCAGGCAGCATGAGGCGCAGGCGGTCGGCTTGGCCAACGCGAACATAGCGGAGGCGAAGGGCGAGGCGGAGGCCATATCCACCATAAACAGGGCGCTGGCCGAGAACCCGCACTACATGGAGTGGCTCAAGACCAAGGAATGGGACGGCAAGCTCCCGCTCGTGGTGGGCGAGGGCGGCACGCCGTTCATCCAGATACCCGTGTCCTCGCCGTAGGGCCGCCCCGCCGGGTCGCGCTTCCGCCCGCGGGCGCCGCCGCCGGCGCGCGGACTCGCGCCCAAGCCGAAACTTGGTCGACGAGCACGTGCTCCACCCCGCGTCGGAGCCGCCGCCGGCGCGCGGACTCGCGCCCAAGCCGAAACTTGGTCGACGAGCACGTGCTCCACCCCGCGTCGGAGCCGCCGCCGGCGCGCGGACTCGCGCCCAAGCCGAAACCGCGCTTGGCGGCAGCAAACCGCCCCCCGATTCCGCGCTAGGTCGCAACGGGCGCAAGCCCGCGCCCGCCGACGTCGCCCGCGGGCGCCGCCCCGCCGTGGTCGCGCTTCCGCCCCCCGCCGTATGCCCGCGCCGCCCGGCGGCCTCCGCCACCCGCCCGGCGGCCGGCGCGGGGATCCGCCGCGGCCGGGACCGGGGCGGGAAAGCGCCCCCGCCGATCCGGGCCCGCGCCGGGCGCGGGGGAGGGGGCGGGCCCGCGCCGGTTCGCCGCCGGGGGCGGACCGCGCGGGCTCACTCGTCCTTTTCCATCAGGGCGTCGTACATGGAGAGGAACTGCTCGGGATCGTTCTGCCTGTAGTCCTTTTCCATGCCGCGCACGTCCTTCTCCGGCATGGGCTTGTCCATTTTGCGGTAGTACTCGTCGATTATCTGGAAGGGCGTCTTTCTTATGCCGTACCTGTGCAGCGTGCGGTTGACGGATCTGGCGCACATCATGTCGTACACGACGAGCTTGTAGATGAGGTACCCCGAAAGCCCGACTATCACCACCACCAGCACCGGGATCACGAGCAGCGATGCCATGTGCGCCGTGGGCGCACTGCACATTTTACTGTTTTTCTACCGCCCGCGCCACGCGCGCCGCCTCCGGCCGCCCTTCCGCCGCGATCCTCCCGGGGCGCGGGGATCGGCGCCGGGCCCCGGCGCGCCCGCGCCGCCGTCCAGCATCCTCTCGCGGCCGAGCCTGATCTCCTCGTCGATGCTGACGCGCCTCGGCTCCGCCCCCTTCCTCCTGCGCGCGTACAGGACTACCGGCACCGCCGCCGCGATCAGGATGACGGGCAGGGCGACGAGCGCGTACACGTTCCCGCCAGCGGGCCCCGATCGGGCGGGATCGGCGGCCCGCGCCGCCGCTTCCCCCGCGTCCGGTCCCCCCGCCGCCCCCTCGGCCAGCCCGGCCGCCCCCTCGGCCACGGAGCCCGCTGCCGACCCGGCCGCCTCCGCCGCCCCCTCGGCCAGCC
Source organism: uncultured Candidatus Cenarchaeum sp. (assembly GCA_958295735.1). Taxonomy (GTDB): domain Archaea; phylum Thermoproteota; class Nitrososphaeria; order Nitrososphaerales; family Nitrosopumilaceae; genus Cenarchaeum. The sequence goes on along the minus strand of OY282369.1, from coordinate 211,956 downwards.
CGGCCGCCCCCTCGGCCACGGAGCCCGCTGCCGACCCGGCCGCCTCCGCCGCCCCCTCGGCCAGCCCGGCCGCCCCCTCGGCCACGGAGCCCGCTGCCGACCCGGCCGCCTCCGCCGCCCCCTCGGCCAGCCCGGCCGCCCCCTCGGCCACGGAGCCCGCTGCCGACCCGGCCGCCTCCGCCGCCCCCTCGGCCACGGAGCCCGCTGCCGACCCGGCCGCCTCCGCCGCCCCCTCGGCCACGGAGCCCGCTGCCGACCCGGCCGCCTCCGCCGCCCCCTCGGCCAGCCCGGCCGCCCCCTCGGCCACGGAGCCCGCTGCCGGCCCCGCCGCCTCGACCCCGGCCCCGGCCGCCTCCGCTGCCCCCTCGGCCAGCCCGGCCGCCCCCTTCGCGGCCGAGTCCGCCGCCGACCCGGCCGCCCTGGCTCCGGCCCCGGCCGCCTCCGCCGCCGCCTCGGAGGCCGACCCGGCCGCCTCCGCTGCCCCCTCGGCCAGCCCGGCCGCCCCCTCGGCCACGGAGCCCGCCGCCCCGGCCCCCGCCCCGGCCAGCCCGGCCGCCGCGGGGTCCGGGACGGCCCTGAGCGCAAAGTGCGCCTCCGCCGAGTGGCCCGCGGCGATCGCGCTGAGCCTGTACCGGGATCCGGCCTCCCACGCCCCGCCGTCGGTGCTGACCGCGTGCCGGAACACGCCGTTCCCGTCCGGCCTCTCCTGCCCCACGTACACCAGCCTCCCGCCGCCCTCCTCCCTCACCGCGATGGCGACGGCGATGCCCGCGGGATCCGGGTGGCCCTCCACGGCGCCGGTCGCCAGCACGTCGGAGCCCGCGTCGTACGCGCCGGCGTCGGTCATCACGTCGATCCCCGGCCCGCGCGCCGGCGGCGCCGGCGGCGCGGCCTTCGCCAGCCGGAACTCCACCTCGCCCACCGCCTTGGACTCGACGGAGGCCGCCACCGTGTAGATGCCGGCCGGAAACCTGTGGTACACGGGCAGGCTGAGCTCGAACAGGCCCTCCCTGGTGGCGGTCACCGTGTTGGCGATCACGACCGAGTCGGGCCGCGTGACCGCGATCGAGACGTCCCTGCGGTAGTGCGCGTCGGTGTCGGAGATCTCGCCCGATATGCGCACCACCGCGTGCCGGTGCCTGTCGACGACGTACTCGGCGTGCTCCACGCCGAGCCGCCCCTCGGGGGTGGCCGCGGAGGTCGCCGCGTGCGACGGGGGCGCGTCCGCGGCCGCCGCCAGCGCGGCCGCCGCCAGCGCGGCCAGGGCGAGGTGCAGGGCGCGTCCTTCCACGCCCGGGATGCCCGCGGCCGCGGTTAAGTGTTGCAGGGCGCCGCCCGCGCGCGCGCCGTGCGAGAACGAGTGCGCCCCCGGCGCCGGGATCGGGCCCCGGGAGGGCCGCCCCGGCAGGGCGGAAACGAGGGCGCGCGGGAGTCGGGGGGGGGGGGGGAACGGCTGCTGGCGCGCCGGGGGCCGCCTGACCGGGACCGCGGCAAAACCGGGCAGGCCCGGGATCGCGCGGACGGTCCGGCAGGAGCGGAATGGCCGGGCGGCGAACCGCGAGATCGCGGGGGCCGCGGGCGCGTCGGCCGCCCGGGCCGGGAGCGCGCCGGGGCGGGGGGGGGGGGGTGGGGCGCCCCGCCGCGCCGCGGGCGCGCGCCGGCGGGCCGGGCTCGCCGTCGTCCGTCCGCGGCACGCCGTCGGGGGGCGGAATCGTCATGCCGCGGCGCGGCACGCGTGTAGCATTGCCGGAGGCGGGATCGGCCGAAAAGCGGCCCGGAAAGTCCGGGAGGCGCGAGCGGGTCGGGTTCGGGGGGAGTGCTCCAACCCGCAGCGCAAGCGTTGTGGCGGGAGCTCCCGCGGGGGCGCGAGCGGGTCGGGTTCGGGGGGAATGCTCCAACTTTCGGCGTGCGGGTCGACGCCGGCGCGCTGCGCCGGGCGCGAGCGGGTCGGGTTCGGGGGGAATGCTCCAACCCCGCGCGGCGCGCCTGCTGCGAGCTGCCGGGCGACGGCGGGCGGTACGCCGCCTGCGGGGAAGACGCGTCCCGCCTCGCCGCGGGCGCGGCATCCTCGGCCGCGCCGCTGCCGAAAACGCCGTTTCCGTGACTGGAAACGCGGTTTCCGCGCGCGGAAAGCCGGCATCCGTCCCTGCCGGCCGCGGCAGCCGGTCCCGCGCGAACGAAGAGCCGCGCGGGCGCGGGCGCGCGGCCTCCGGGAAAAATCCCGCGGAGCCCGGCATCGCGCACAGCCCCGCGCGCGCGGGCCGCCCGCGGGCCAGCGGCAAGCCGGAGCGGTCCCGCGGGGAGCCGCGGCGCGGGCTGCCGATCTTCGTGGCGGCCTCCCGCGGCATCGCGGCGAAGGCGCCCCCCGGCGGGGGCGACGCGCGCGCGGGCGGGCCGTCCTGCGCTGCCGGGCCGCGCGATCCGGCGAAGGGGTTAGCGGACAGGTACGGCAACGGCCGGCCGCGCGTGCCGCTCGGCTGGTCGGAGCGGGAGACCCCCGCCCGGGCCCGCGCGAGAAAGATGCCACCGCCGGATGCCGTCGCGCGCGGCGCGGGGTAGGGCGGGCGGTACCGGACGTCCGGGCCGTCCGCCGGCGGGACGGGCGCGCCGCCGGACGGGGGCGACGGCACCGCCCAAAAGGCGTGGTCCTTCCGGCGGATCCGCCCCGGCCGGCAGCGCCGATCCGGGCCCCTCCAGGCGCCCGCGCGGGCAATCCGAATCCACATCGCGGGGAATCTTGCCAAGGGGGAGGGGGCCATGGCGGCGGGGGGCGCGCTTATTTCTGCGCAACACGGCGCCGCCCGCGCGGGATCGGCGGCACCCGTTCCGCGGGCGCCAATGCGGATCATTGGGGGCGCCCTCGCGCCCGCGGCCGGCGGGCGCACGGCCCCGCGCCCGCGGGCGGGGTCCTGGTCCCCCGTGCGGGCCCCGGCCCGGCTTGGCATCCGGAGGCCCGCCCCCGCGCGGGGCGCCTGGGCCCGCGCCGATCCGGGGGAAGGGCGATGCAACCGCGGGGCGGGGGCAGGAGGGATCGCCGGGGCGCGGGAACGCCTTCCGCCGCCCGCTGCATCGGGGGCAGGGTCAGCCGGGAAGTGGGGCGCGCGGCCCGGCGGCACCTGGCGGGGTGCCCCCTACCCCGTTGGACTTCATGGCATCGGCCATGGTGGCCAGCGTATCGTTGATGGAAATCAACACGCTGCGCGTCCTGGCCGACTCGTCCTTCGACTCGGCCGCCATCTTGGTGATTGCCTCGCGCGTCTTGGCACCCTCGTCCACGATGACGCTGCGCGTCTTGTCACCATCGGCCACGATGACGCTGCGCGTCTTGTCACCATCGGCCACGATGACGCTGCGCGTCTTGTCACCATCGGCCACGATGACGCTGCGCGTCTTGTCACCATCGGCCGCTACGGACTCCCTGATTCCGGCACCTATATCGCTGTTGGTCAGCGCCATCACCCAGCCAAGGGCCCCGATCATAATAAACGCAGCTCCCTGCAGGACGAAGCTCTGGTCCCCGCCCCCGATGATGAACTGGACGAAGTCCTCGTCCCCGCCTTTTGTGACGAACAGGAAGATGCCCATGCCTATGAGGGAGGCCCCGGCCGCCATGATCGCCGCGTATAAATTGCGTTGCTGGCTTACCAGCAACCGATTCGTGCGCGTCTGTATGTCGTCGCGCGTTGTGTCCCCGCTCATGCCCGATGTGTACAACATCATATATTTAAATATTTTATGCAGGCTAGCGTATGAGGTCACGTACCCGTCAGTCACAGGCGTGAAAGCGCCTTCGCTGATCTATAGCGCCGTCAAAAAGTTTTTGCAAATTTGAAAAGTGTAGACTTACGTCCAAACCGGAACCACGCCTAGCAACGGCAAGCCACCTCATGATCTCACGCCCAGATCACGATGGACGTAAGTCTGCACGGAAGCCCGTTGCAAAGACTTTTTGACGGCGCTATAGATTCACGCCTGAATAGTGGGGGTTGCTGACCTCGTACAGGCTAGCAGTTAACGCAAAAGCCGCCCGTACGCCGTTTCCAGCAGGTGGCCTGGCAGGTGGGCGCCAGGCGGGACGGAGTTAACGCAAAAGCCGCCCGTACGCCGTTTCCAGCCCGAAAATTCCAGGAAACGCGAGGTTTGGCGGGCTGGTGCGGCGTTGGGTGGGATCGCGGCGGTTCCGGCGGCGCGTCCCGTGGCGCGGCGGCGGAAAGCCGGGGCGGGCCGGGGCCGGGGCGCGGCGGCGCGCGATGCAACGCGCAGGATCTCCCTGCGGAACAGGTAGCGCGGGGAACGGCGGCGGGCCGCGCGGGGAACGGCGGCGGGCCGCGCGGGGAACGGCGGCGGGCCGCGCGGGGAACGGCGGCGGGCCGCGCGGGGAACGGCGGCGGGCCGCGCGGGGAACGGCGGCGGGCCGCGCGGGGAACGGCGGCGGGCCGCGCGGGGAACGGCGGCGGGCCGCGCGGGGAACGGCGGCGGGCCGCGCGGGGAACGGCGGCGGGCCGCGCGGGGAACGGCGGCGGGCCGCGCGGGGAACGGCGGCGGGCCGCGCGGGGAACGGCGGCGGGCCGCGCGGGGAACGGCGGCGGGCTCGGGCCCGTGTCCGGGTACCACACCAGGACGGACATGGCGACCAGCGCCGAGTGCGGCCTGATCGCGCGCCCCGCGCGGGCAGTTGTCGGACAGTATCGCCGCGGGCGCGCCGAACCGCCTTGCGGCCTCGCGCGGCCGCCGCCCGCCGCCCATCGCGACGGATCGCCCGGACACGGCCCCGCTACTGCCGCCCGCGGGGCCCCGATCCGGGCCGGCGCCCCGGACGGGTAGCAGGCCCCGAGCCGGCAGGGAACGGGCGCCGGCTCCCCCGAATAACAAGGATTTTAACGCCGTGAGCGGCAGGCCCGCACGTGCAGATAAAGAAGGTGGGCAACGTCATCCTGGCGGTCAAGGACATGGACGTGTCCCTGGAGTTCTACCACAAGATAATCGGGCTGCCGATAAAGCACCAGAGGAAGTCCTGGATAGATCTGGGGACGACCGGCGCCCTGCTGAGCCTCCACCCGGCCTCGCCGGCGGCCGAGCACATGGGCAGCTCGTTCGACAACGGGATAACCGTCGGGTTCCTCGTGGGGGACGTAAAGTCGGCCCTGGACGAGATGCGCGAGAAAAACGTGACCATACACCGCGACATCGTGGAGAGGGATGCCGGCAAGAACGCCATCGTGATGGACCCCGACGGCTACCTCATATCGCTGTTCGAGCCCGAGTTCGCCGACAAGCCGCAGCAGACCGGCGGGTACCACGGGTACACCCCGGTCTAGGCGGGCGGCGCATCGATCCGCGGCGGAACGGGGCGGCGCATCGATCCGCGGCGGAACGGGGCGGCGCATCGATCCGCGGCGGAACGGGGCGGCGCATCGATCCGCGGCGGAACGGGGCGGCGCATCGATCCGCGGCGGAACGGGGCGGCGCATCGATCCGCGGCGGAACGGGGCGGCGCATCGATCCGCGGCGGAACGGAACGGGGCGGCGCATCGATCCGCGGCGGAACGGAACGGGGCGGCGCATCGATCCGCGGCGGAACGGAACGGGGCGGCGCATCGATCCGCGGCGGGGCGGGGCGGCGCATCGATCCGCGGCGGGGCGGGGCGCGCTTGGGGCGGCCCCGCGCGGCGTTCGGCATCTCCTGTACCGCCCGCGGCGCCCCGCGCCCGCAGGGATGCGGCCCTAGTTGGGCCCGAAAATCAGGGTGCGGATGGATGTGATCAGGGTCTCCGGCCTCTCCTCGGACGCCTCCACGGATATGTAGTACGTGTCGCTGCCGTGCTGGATCAGGATTATGGAGACGTTCTCGTGCCGGAGGATCGCATAGTCGAGCGCCCCCAGGACGCCGACCGCCTCCTTTCTCATGGACATGAGGGTGGACGCCACGAAGAACTCGTTCTTCGCCTGGTCCGATCTCAGGAGCGGCTTTATCCCCGGCCTCGGTGCCCCTGTCAGGGTGCGGCCGAACTCGTTGATGACGCCGGCGTAGCGGACGGAGGCGGACGAGGCCACTATCCGCCTGCAGCGGTTCTTGTACGTGGTGATCCCCTCGGACCACTTTTGGGCCGGCGCTTCCTCCATGGTGGCGGGGGGCGGCGCGGGACTATAAGGATTTTGCACCGGCGCCGGTATGGGGTCAGCACCCCCCAGTCACAGGCGTGAAAACGATTTTGCTGATCCAGATTCACGCCTGAGGAGTGGGGGAGGGGGGTGCTGACCCCATACCTGCGCGGGCATTGTGCTGTGCAGAAACAAGCGTGCCCCCCGGCGCGGGATCGGGGGGCGGCCTGCGGCCGCCGGGCGCGGTTTCGGCCCGGCTGCAAGCACGCGGCGGGGCCGCCGGGCGCGCCTCCCGGTTCCCGCGCTTCGCGCGCGTGCGGGGATGCCGCCTCCCCCCGCGCCCCCCTGCCCGGCGCGAATCCGGATCGGCGAGGGCGTTCACGCGCCCGCCGGCGCCGCCGGGCGCGGCCCGGCGCAATCGGGGCGGGCCGGGGCGCGGCCGCGCCGTCGCCGAAAGGCCGCGCGGGGGGAGCGGGCCCGCAGCGCGCGTCCAGGAGGATGCGGGCTCAGGCCGCCCCCGCCCCGGCGGGCGGGGCGCCGCCGCCGCGCGCGTCCAGCATGTCCCGGAACAGCAGCCTGGCGGCAACTGGATTGCCGGGAAATATCGAGACGAGCTCGTCCTCGGATATGGAGCGCATGCTCCTGCCCCGGCCGACGCGCCTGGATATCTTGATCGCCGAGTCCCTGCCCGCGTGGTCCAGCCCCGCCTCCAGGATCTCGCGGGCCAGCGCGTCGCGGCTCCCGGTCCTGCAAAAGTCGGCGACCATGCGTATCTCGCCCGCGGCCGGCGCGCCCTCCGGCACGCCGCAGACCTGCACGGCGAGCGACGCGATCTGCTCCAGCGTCCGGTGCGCGTCCCTCGCCATCCCTTCCCCCGCCGGCGGCACCGAGCGCTGATCGCTCCCGCAGGCCTCCAGGATCTCGGAACCCGTGGACGAGTTGATCCAGTAGTGCAGGAGGCTCGCCGCCCGCACCGCGAGCCCGCGTTCGGCCGGCTCGAGCCGCGCGCCGTCCGCCCGGAACAGCGCATCCGCCGCCTTTCGTATGCCGTCCGGGACCTTGATGCCGCCGGCCCCGCCCGCGTGGGCCCGCAGATCCGCCGACAGGCAGGCCAGGACCAGGATCGCGTCCGTGCGGCGGCCCGCGCCCGGTTCCAGCGCGAGCACGTGCCGCAGGCCGGCGACGATGCCGGCGGCGGAGTCCGGGGGCAGCGTGGACCCGCTGACGAACCGGCCCAGATCCGTCGCGCGCAGGCGGCCGCCCTCGCGCGCGAGCAGGCCGCAGCCGGCAAGGGCATCCAAGGACGACCTCACCGAGCGGGCGATGCCGTCCCTGTCCGCCTTCGAGCGCGACCGGCTCCAGAACCACGCGCCGCGCAGGCCGGCCAGGACGTCCCGCGCGCCGGTCCCCCCGTGCTCCGCGACGTAGCCCAGGAGCTGCGAGCGCAGCGCGGCGGCGGCCGGCCCGGAGCCGCCCGCGCCGCGGAGGGGCGATCGCAGGGGATCCGGCCCCCGCCAGAACGCCTTACGGTACTCGTCGAGCTCGCCCTCCGTGGTGGCGACGACGATCGCCTCGGCCGCCCCGCCGGCGACGTCCCGGTACTGCCCGTTTTCCACGGTCTTCCACCCGCGGCCGTCGTGGTATTTCGCGCCAAAAAAGAGGACGGTCCTTGCCGGAAAGTCCGCCCCGGCCGCCGGCGCGGCCACGACCACGTCCGCCGCACCGCCCCGCGCGGCATCCTCCACGACCTCCCCGTAGCGGCGCGGCAGGCCGGCGTGGTGGTACGCGATGCCGCGCTCCATCATGGATGCGAGATCCGCCGCGAACTTTGGGGTTTCTGGCTCGATCTCCCTCACCCGCCTGGCCGCCGCGGCGTGGATCCGCCTCTTCGCCGACAGCGCGGCCGCGACGTCCGCGTTGGGATGGCGGCGCCCGCCGACGTGCCGCGCGATCTCCGCGGCCAGGCGCGATGCCTCCGCCAGCTCCGCCACCGAGATCAGCACCGCCTCGCCGGACGCCACGGCGCGCGCGGCGTAGTGCATCGCGGCCGCCGCCTTTTTCCCGCGCCCGGATGCGCCGTCTTCGGCGAACACCGGGACGCTTTCCGCGCCGCCGTCCCTGAGATGCAGCGTCCCGTCTAGGAGGATCCCCTCCCGGACGCCCGCGCCCTCCGGCGCGCTCGGCACCCCGACCGCGCCCATCCAGCCGCACAGCCGGGCCAGATCGGCCTTGCCTAGCGTCCCCGACAGGCCGATCAGCTGCGTCGCGCGGCGCTCCCGCAGGAACCTGGTCAGCATCATGTCGGCCCCCAGCCCGAGCGACCGATCCCCGAGTACGTCGATCCCGTCGGCTATGACGGTGCGGATGCGCGACGGATCCACCCTTCCCCCCCTGACGAGCGCGCCCATCTCCTCGTACGTGGCCACCACCACGTCGCATCCGGGCACGCGATCGTCCCGCCCGGCCGTGCCCCCGTCCGGCGCGGCTATCTCGCGCGCGGAACCGAGCGCCAGGTTCAGGTCGGCGAGCGCCCGCTCGGAGTGGGGGCGCGTGGGCACCAGGTACGCCACCTGCGCGCCGGCCTCGCGGCTCCCCGCGGCGAGGTACGACAGGAGCGACCTGCCCGCGCCGCGGGGGGACGAGTACACCACGCTCCTCCCCCGCAGGAGACCGCCGTCCACGGCGGCCTTTTGCGGGGCCGAGAGCTCCGTGAACTCGATGCGGTGCAGCGCCTTTTTGGTCTCCTCCGGCACGTCCAGGTTCAGCACGGAACGCCCCGCGATCCCGCGGATCAGCCGCAGGCAGAGCGCGGCGGCCAGCTCGATCCAGGGATCCGGCGAGAACAGCCCGAGGTCCTCCTGAAACTTGCCCGCGGCGGCGCTTATCTCCGACACCCTGCCCCCGTCCATCTCCCCGATGGCGCCCAGCAGGCCGTCGAACAGGCTCAGCGTGGCGAGCAGCACAGTATAGTCGTCCCGGAAGCCGTCGTCCACGGTCTTTTCGAGGTATTCCCTGTGCTCGCGCAGGTTGGACTTCACGCGGGACATGTCGGCAGCGAGCGGCCCGCGCTCGCGGAGGCCGATGTGGCCGAAGGCCTCCGCCAGGGATCTCGAGTTCGCCCCCGAGATCACCAGGTGCTCGAGGCTGGGATGCTCCAGCCCGCCCAGCCGCCGGTACATCCTCCTGGCATCGCGCGGCTCGTTGGCTATGTCGTACGCCAGCGCCGCGCAGAGCGCGCCGAAGAACTCGTACCTCGCGGGGATGTCGCGCGACTCCACCAGGCCGCCCAGATCCCCCGCGGCCGACTTTAGCGAGCCGGGATCCGTCCCCGCGGCGCGCAGGATTCCCACCAGCGAGGCCCCGAATCCGCCCAGCACGGACTGTTCACGAAGCACGCTTCGCGTCCTCCGCCGTTGCGCGCGGTCCGGCCACGGGGAGCGGCGGGGCGAAGGCTCGGTTCGGGCGGGACGAGGATCGCTCGGGGCTCGCCGTGGCGCGGACGCCGCTTGATCCTCGCCGGGAGCGCGCGCCCCGCCGGCCGCGGGATCCGCCCCCCCGCGCGCGCCGTCCCCGCTTGGGCATCCCTCGATCGCCCCCCCGTCCGCGCGTCCCGTGTTCCCGCCGCCCTCCTCCGGCGGGCGCTCTTGCCCGGGGCATCGTCCGCGCGGCCCGGCCAAAAAGGCCGGCGTCTCCGCCGTTCTGGCCGCGGCGGCCCCCCCGGAGCCGCGGCGGCGCGGGTTCCTCGCAATCGCCGCGGCCCGCCGACGCGCGGCCGCGCCGGCATTCCCCCGCAACCGCGCGTCCCGCGTTCCCAAAGGCCGGGCACGCCCCCGGCGGCTTGCCGGCGCCGGCCTCCCCACGCTCTGCGCGGGACGGCGCGCGCCTTGTGCATCGCGCGCGATGCGTTTCGGGAGCCGCCATTCCGGGCAGGCCCCCCGCGTCGTCCGCATCGACGGGCCCTGCGCGCCGAGGCGGGGCGCCACCGTTCTTCGCGCGCGGGGAAACGGGCGCGCCTCCTTTTCCCGGCGCCCCCCGGCGTTTTGCGCGCGGCGCATCCGCGGCGGAACCCCGCCCGTCGGCGCTTCCCTGTCCGGGATACGCCACGGAGTCGCCAAACCTCCATTCGCCCCCGCCGCCGCCGAACGGCACGCCGCAGGTTGCCATGCGCGCGAACCGCGCCTCCGGGAAATTAAGGATTAACTTTCAGCCCGCGTATGAGGTCACGTACCCGTCAGTCACAGGCGTGAAAGCGCCTTCGCTGATCTAGATTCACGCCTGAATAGTGGGGGTTGCTGACCTCGTACCAGCCCGCGCACGCGCTTACCTCCCATTCTCCCTTCCCGCCGCCCGCCGCGCCCACGGCCCGGCTTGGCCGGCCCGCGCGCCGCGCGATCCCGGCCGGCCGGATGGGTTGCTTGGCGCGCGCTCGCCCCCGCCGCCCGCCGCGCCCACGGCCCGGCTTGGCCGGCCCGCGCGCCGCGCGATCCCGGCCGGCCGGCCGGCCGGATGGGTTGCTTGGCGCGCGCTCGCCCCCGCCGCCCGCCGCGCCCCCGGCCCGGCTTGGCCGGCCCGCGCGATCCCCGCGCTATATTGTCCAAAAAGTAGTTCACCCCTTGTCATCGTATGTAAAGTCGGTCAAAAGCAGGCGCATCGGCCTGACTTTGAGCGGAGACAAAGGCGTGTGGGTCTGGCGCAAAAGGTTGGGGAAACACGTGAGCCTGGATCACCCGAACGGCATGAAACTAGAGGAGTCGCAGATACGGTGGATAGTCCGCCAGAAGAGGAAGGGAGAGCTCACCAACGCGGAGATAGCCGAATCCATGGGCGTGTCCGTGCGGTGGGTCCAAAAGATGTGGGCCAGGCACAAGGCCCGCGCGGTCGGCCAGATGTCGCATCCTGCCCCGATGGGCAGGCCCCTGCAGGGGCTGCCCGGGCGCAGGGAGCACTCCGCCGTGCTGTCCGCGCGGCAGGCGGAGCACACCGGGGCGGTGGCGTTGCAAAGGATCATAGCGAGTCAGACCGGAATGAATATCCCGCACGGCGCGATACACGCCGTGCTGAAGGACGAAAACATGGCAGAAACTCACCCCAAAAAGGCCAAAAGGCGCAAATGGGTGCGGTACGAGCGCGAGCACTCCAATTCGCTGTGGCATACCGACTGGAAGCTGCTTGACGACGGCAGGTGGTTCCTGTGCTACGAGGACGACGCCTCCAGGTTCGTCACGGGGTACGGGGTCTTCGAGAGGGCCACCGCGGAGAACGCCCTGGCGGTGCTGGAACGGGCCATGGCCGACCACGGCAAGCCCGCCTCCATCATGACCGACCACGGCGCGCAGTTCTACGCCAACGAGTCCGAGGACAGGAAGCGCGGCAGGACGGAGTTCGAGAGGAGGCTGGTCAAGCTTGGAATACGCCAGATCCTGGCGGGCGTGAGGCACCCCCAGACGAACGGCAAGCTGGAGAGGCTGCACGGGGAGATCCAGCGCAAGCTGCCCGAGTTCGAGGCGATCATGATGAGGAAGAGCGATCCGGTGGATCTGTTCATGAGGTGGTACAACCACGACCGGCCCCACATGTCCCTCGACTGGGACAACCTGGAGACGCCGGTGCAGGCGTTCGCGAGGAAGATGCCCAAGAAGGCCGAGGAAAAGGTTATTGACGGGCAGACGGGAGAGGAGTACGATGTCGGCTAGGGAGGGGGGGTGAACTACTTTTCGGATTCCACACGCGCGATCCCCGCGCTGTGTTGTATGAAAATCATGTCACATGCCCGTTCATGTCCTCCTCCATCCGGCCCGGGCTGTTTTTCTTGATCGCTCTCGTGGCCTTTCTGGTGGAGAATGCCCCGGGCGGGGTCTCCAAGTTGTCAATGTCCAGCGAGCAGTGGAGCCTCCGCTCGTTGTAGAACGCGACGAATTCCGACAGGCTCTCGTGGTGCCTGATCTCCGTCTCCAGAGTCCCGAAGAACCCCTCCAGCTTGCCGTTGGTCTGCGGGTGGCAGGGGGCGGCCGTTTGTCAGATCAATGCCGCGCTCCAGCAGCTCCCTCTCGAACGCGGTCGGCCGCCACGATCCCTCGCGCGCCTTCCTGCCGTCCTTCTTGCGGCCTCCCCGGCCCACGAAGCACGAGCCGTTGTCGGACAGCATCGCCGCGGGCGCGCCGAACCGCTTCGCGGCCTCGCGCAGCACGGCCACCGCGTTCTCCGGGGTCGCTTCCCTGAACACGCCGGCGCCTGTCACGCATCGCGACGAATCGTCAAGGCATGCGACCAAATTTGAGCCCCTGAAGCGGGAATCCATAATTTCGTGCCAGCCTGCGTGCCACATGGCGCTGGAGTACCTCCTCTCAAAACGGACCCATTTCCTGCGCTTCGCCTTGCCCGGAGACGGCACCACCATTCCGCCGTCCTTCATGATCTTGCAGGCCCTGCCGTAGCTTGTGGCGTGGCCGGCCCTCGGCGACTTGGCGGCGCGCCAGACGCCCGCATGCTCCGCCCCGTGCTGCCGAGCCACCAGATCAGCCTCCTGTTCGGTGATCGGCGCGGGGGGCCTGCCCGGTCGGCGAATCGCGGGGGGCTCGCCAGTCCGCCCGTGTTCTGCGAGCAGCCCATGCACGTGCCTCCGGCTCATTGATCTCCCGGGCTATTTCTGCAACCCTGCGCCCATTCTTGTGCTCCCTGATCGCGTACTTGATCTGCTTGTCAGTCAGGAAGTCCGCCGTCTGCCTTTGCTACTGGTACGCCTAGAAAAACCCCCCGCGGCCGCCCGGAGTTAGTGTGACATGATTTTCATACAACACAGCGCGATCCCCGCGCAACAACACATAAGTAACAAGCGGAGGCGAGAAAGCGATGTCCGAGACAAAACGCGATACGCATTCCCGCCCGCCGTCGGCAGGGGAAGATGGGCACAGCCAAGCGCTGGCCGAGCTTTCAGGGCGCGCGTTTGCCACCGGCAAGGAAGCGGCAGAGTGGCCCGAGAATCTTGACTGATTGTGCGGCCGCATCCGGCCCGTCTTTTCCCGAGTACACAAAGACGGGATCGGAGAGCCGCCGGATGGCTGACGCGGCTGTGGGCGAAACCGCGTCCTGCCCCAACCACTCCGGGCTCGGCGAGTTCAAAAGGCGCGAAAAGGGAGCCGCTGACGCCCGCGCTTCCGCGGGGCGGCCCTGAATGGCGGCCCCAAAACCCGGGACGTTCGATAGCGTGCTGGCCCGGATCAGGGCAGAATCGACGGGCAGGGACGGCGCGACAAACAAGGCGGAACTGGGAAGGCGGTTCGAGAGGGTGACGAAGGACTTCTTGTCCGCCGACAACCACTACCGGAACCGGTTCGCCCGCGTGTGGCTGTGGATGGAATGGCCCGGCAGGGACGGCGCGGACACCGGCATCGATCTGGTGGCCGAGCAGCACGACGGGGGGCTGTGCGCCATACAATGCAAGTGCTACGCCGACGACGGCAGCCTGGACACCAAGCAGGTCAGCAAGTTCCTGGCAAAGGCTGCCGGCCTCCGGACGGCGCACAGGATGCTGGTCTATACGGGGGAGTCCATAACCGCCAACGCGAGGCGGGTCTTGGAGCAGAACCGCTGCCAGATACTGACACCCGACCACTTCCGCGACAGCGGGGTGGACTGGAGCGGCTTCCCAAAGATCGCGGCCCGGCGCCCCAAGAAGCTCCGCCCGCACCAGGTGGCGGCGGTGTCTGACGTTATGGCGGGGCTGGGCAAGCACGACCGGGGGCAGCTGATAATGGCCTGCGGGACGGGCAAGACCCTGGCGTCCCTCCACATCGCCGAAAGGCACTGCCGCGCGCACGGGGGGGGGGAGGGGGAGGAAGGGCGCAATCGTCCTGTACCTCGTCCCGTCCATATCGCTGATCCTGCAGAGCATGCGCGAGTGGTCGGACAACTCCAACGTACGGCACTACTACCTGGCCGTCTGCTCCGACAAGAGCACGGGCGAGGACGGCTCCATAACGGAGCTGGAATCGCCAGTATCAACTGACGCGGACGCCCTGGCGCCGTACCTGCGGAACAGGCCCCCCGACGCGCTGACCGTCGTGTTCTCAACTTACCACTCGCTGGGCGTGGTGCGTAAGGCCATGGGAGGATCGTGGTTCGATCTCATACTCTGCGACGAGGCGCACCGTACCACGGGGGCGGAAGACAAGTCGTTCTTCACCGACGTGCACCGGGACTCGAAGGTGAGGGGGAAGAAGCGCCTCTACATGACGGCCACGCCCCGTGTGTACAGCGACACAATACTGGCCCGCACGGGCAGGGTCGTCTATTCCATGGACGACGAGTCCAAGTACGGCCCCAAACTGCACCGGCTCAGTTTCGCGGAGGCCGTCAGGCAGGGCATCTTGTCAGATTTCAGGGTGAAGATCGCCGTGGTGCCCGCCGACAAGGTGGACAAAAAGTTCCAGCAGTCCGTGGGCGGGAAGGAAAAATCCATGCCGCTCGACGAGCGCACCCTGCTGGCGGCCGTCTGGCACGGCATCAACCATCCGGACGACGACAAGAACCCGAGGCTGCTCCAGCGGATAATCGCGTTTGCCAACCGCATAGACCGGTCCATGATGTTCGCCGGCCACGCTCCCGACGAGGAGGGCATCGACCGCAGCTTTGCGAGCGTAGCGGCCGAGTACGAGAGGTGGAACCCGACGGGGCACCGCGTCGAGGTGGACCACATAGACGGCAAGACCCGGGCGCTGCAGAGGCGCGACCGCATGCGCTGGCTGGATCAAAGCACCGGCGATCCCAACACGTGCAGGATCCTCTCCAACGCCCGATGCCTGGCAGAGGGGGTAGACGTGCCGGCGCTCGACGGGGTCGTGTTCCTGAACCCGCGCAAGTCCCGTGTAGACGTTGTCCAGTCCGTGGGTCGCGTGATGCGAAGGTCGAAGGGGAAAAAGTACGGGTACGTCATACTTCCGGTGGCCATACCGGCCGGGCTGGAGTCACACGAAGCGCTCAACGACAACAAGACGTTCCGCGTGGTTTGGCAGGTCCTCAACGCCCTGCGGTCCCACGACGAGGACCTTGGGAACGAGATAAACAGGCTCGTCTTGGACAAGAACACAGAGTCCACGGGCACACCGCGGATAAGCGTCTCGGTACTTGACGAGGACTTTGAAGGCGAGCCCCTCAAAAAATTCTTCTCTAGCATAAAGTCAAAACTCGTTGAAAAGGTGGGCGACATCAACTACTACGACCGCTACGGAGAAAAACTTGGCGCTGCTGCGAACACCATAGGGGGCCGTATACGCAATCATGTGAAAACAAATCCAGAGACTAGGCGGGAGATCGAAAAACTCCATGCGGACTTGAAGGAGATGATAAACGACTCTGTAACACTTGACGCCGCGATATCGGCCGTCGCGCAGCACGTAGTGCTGGCTCGCGTTTTCGACCAGCTCTTTTCAGGGCAGTTTACTGCACACAACCCCATATCGTTGGTGCTCGACAAGATCACCAGAAAGATCGGGCTAAAGGAAGAGCTGCGCGATCTGGAAGGGTTCTACGAGGACGTCGGCAGGGAGCTAGACGGAATAAGGACTAGGGTGGAGCGGCAGAATTTCATCAAGAAGATATACGGCAATTTTTTCGAAAGTGCCGACAAAAAGGGGGCTGAGCGGCACGGCGTGGTGTATACACCGGTCGAGGTCATAGACTTTATAATACACAGCGTAGAACGCCTGCTGAAAAGGCACTTTGGCGTCACTCTCAACGACAGGTCCGTAAAAATACTCGACCCGTTTGCCGGTACTGGCACATTCCTCACTAGGTTGCTGGAGTCGGGCTTGATCGACGACAACTTGTATGAAAAGTACAAGAACGATCTGTTCGCCGACGAGCTGATCTTGCTTGCATACTACATCGCTGCCGTAAACATTGAGACGACTTACTCTAGCCTGCGCCGGGGAAACAGATACGTCCCGTTTGCAGGGATCAGCTACACAGACACGCTCCGCATAAACCCACGGTACCGCGAAGGTGCCGAGCATCGGAGGGAGCAGGCAAGGCTGGACAGTCAGTTCCGGGCCGCTCATGAGCGGATCATGGAGCAGCGCGGCTCACACGTGCACGTAATCGTGGGCAACCCGCCGTACTCAGCTTGGCAGAGCAACTATAACGACCAGAACCAGAACATTAACTATCCAGATCTGGATGCCAGAATAAAACAAACATATCTGAAAAGAAGCATCACATCTAATAAAGTATCCTTGTATGACTCGTACATCAGATCTCTTCGCTGGGTCAGTGACAGGATAGGCGATTCTGGCATAGTGGCGTTAATTACCAACGCCGGGTTTTTGAGATCCGAGGCGGGATCAGGAATCCGAGCGTCGCTGGCGGAGGAATTCAACGAGATTTGGTGCTTTGATCTGCGTGGCAATCAGAGAACGCATGGAGAGACATCCAAGCGCGAAGGAGGCAAGATATTCGGCTCTGGCTCTAGGGCCGCTGTGGCCATCACGATTCTGGTAAAGAATCCGCACAAGCGGGATTGCATCATACGGTACCACAACATAGGCGACTATCTAACCAGGGAGCAAAAACTGAAGATCGTGCGCGACGCAAAATCTGTTTATGGAGTAGGGGATTGGATGGCTGTAAAGCCGGACAAATATCACGACTGGCTAGATCAGCGCGGCGGCGACTTCGCAAAATACGTCGCGATTGGAGACACAGACACCAAGGCGGGCAGGAAAAGTAGATCTGTCTTTAGAACTTATTCTAACGGTGTGAAAACAAATCGTGATTCTTGGGTATATAATTCGTCAGAAGAACAAGTTGCCAAAAACATGAAGCGCCACATCAACTACTGCAACAAGCAAGATCTGGGCAATCCTGCATTAGATCCAACGCGGGCCAAGTGGTCCGGTGCATTGTCGAAGCGGCTACAGACAAAATCACCCTTTGTTCAATCCAGGATCCGCACTGCACTGTACCGGCCGTTTTTTAAGCAATACATGTACTTCGATCATGTTTACAACGAAGCGCCACATTTAATACCAAAACTATTCCCGCACGTAAATACCCGAAACCCTACCATCTTGGTGCCATACAAGTTTACCGGAGAATTTTACGCGTTTGTCATTGACATAACGCCTGATCTGGAAGTTGTTCATCACGGTCAATGCTTTTCTCTGCATGTCTATGGTGGCAAAGAGAGAAGAGACAACATCACAGATGCGGCGTTGGCGGAGTACCGCAATCACTACAACAACCCCGCAATCTCGAAGCTGGACATTTTCCAGTATGTCTATGGTATCTTACACCATCCAGGATACGGGAAAAAATTCGCCAACAACCTGACCCGCGAGCTGCCTCGGATTCCAATGGCGCCTGATTTTGCAGCGTTTCGCAACGCGGGAAAAAACCTTGCTGATCTCCACCTGAACTTTGAGACATGCGTGAGGCACTCCTTAAGTGCACCGCAGTTCTTCCCCACAAAATTCTCAAAGCTCTCGTTCGGCACAGGTAATGATCCCGGCACGGGCCGGAAAGTCAAAAATACGACGGTACTGCGCGCCGACGGTGTCGTCCTCTTTGACAAGATACCGCAGACTACTTACAAGATCAACGGTAGGACTCCTCTGGAGTGGGTCGTAGACAGGTACAAAATAACCACCAACAAGGAAAATGGAATCATAAATGACCCGTGCACCGGCACGGACATCGTCGCGGTGATTGAACGAGCGGTTTACGTCGGCCTCGAGTCTGAGCGCATAATCAAGACGCTTCCCAAAGAATTCGAGCCGGGAGCGGACTGGACACCATCCAAGATTGGCCTTGCGGGGTTTATGGACAGCGACACATCCCACCAGCCGGGTTTGTAGCGTAAGAACTCGCGCTTTTGAAGCAGTTCTGCCCAGAATTCAACGCCATACCCGTAAAGTCCTGAATTGCACACGAGCACACCGTTCGAACGTATTCTCCCGGCCGCCTGGAGTCGGTGGTGGTGGGCAAGGCGGAGATCCTGCACGAGCGCACCGTTCGAACGAATTCTCCCGGCCGCCCTGCCAGCCGGCCGCGTCTTGTGCCCTTGGCTTCGGTCATCCTCCTGCGCGTTGCCGCGGGAGCGCTCCGGCACAGTTCTGCCTACCGGATTCTTCTCCCGGCGCGAGAGCCTGCGGGGTTGCGAGGGCGCGCTGTTGCGAGGGCCGCTCAGAGGCGGACCGGGCCCGGGAACGGCGGGCGGTCGGGGGGAGCGCCCGGATTGCGCGGGCCGCCCTCCGCCGCCTGCCTCTTCAGCTCGGCGTTCTCCCTCCTGAGGTTCGCGTTCTCAGCCCTGAGCGCGTCGGCGGGTCCGGTGGCCGAGAAGAGCGGGTGGCCGGGGGGGAAGGCGGCCGGGGAGCCGTGGCCGAGGAGGCAGGCGGCCGCGCGCCTGTATTCCTCCGCATAGTCTCCCAGCCGCGGGATCGCCGCGACATCGGCGCCGGGAGGCCCGGGCAGCCGCCGCGGCGCCGCCCCGGCCGCCCGCGGCGGGGCGCCGGGGCCGGGCGGGCTGACGCCGGGCGGCATCCTCGGGAAAAGGTGGGGCTGGAGGGGGGATGCGGCGTGGCCGGGCGCGTAGGCATCCATGTACCGATCCGCGGGGGACTCGCTCTGCACGAGTCGCGCCCCATCAGCCGCATATTTCTGCCTTTTGCCGCGCCCCGCGTGTAGACTTACGTCCATTGTGATCTAGGCGTGAGATCGGGGAGCGGTTGCCGTTGCTAGGCGTGGTTTCGGTTTGGACGTAAGTCTACACCGCCCCGCGCCCGCCGCCCGCGGGCGCGGGAGCGCCCCGGCCGATCCGCGCTCGCGCCCGGCGGCAACATCGCCGGCAGGGCGGGCCCACGCCGCGCGCGCCGCGCCGGGAGGGGCCGCAGGCTACCCCGCGCGGGCCCGCCGCGCGCGCGGGCGCCGCGCCAGCCGGCTACAGGTACGAGCTCACGGTTTTGAAGCGGTTTTCCCTGCGCCCCCGCCCGCGGCCGCCTCGTGAGAGCCGGGCAACATCGTGGGCGCGCGCGGAGCGCGGGAACGGGGGCCCGGGATCCTTGAACTCGCGGGCCTCTTATCTGGCGCGGGCGGCGCGGGCGGCGCTTCTGGCGCTCGCCCACGGTATGGTTGTGCGGGGGGTCGGGTCGCCGGCCATGATGCCCCCGAATCCCAGCACGGACGGCAGGGCGGCCTTGCCGCGCGGGTATTCGACCGCGCACGCGGCGCGCCTCGGCGACGAGCGCCCGCAGCAACGCGTTCGCGCCGCCGATCCTCCGCGAGGTCTCGCCTCGGCTGATCGCCACGGCCCCGCGCGGCCTTCCCGCCACCATCGCGCGCGGCGGCCCGGCCGCCCCGCCCGCGATCGCCCCGCCGATACCCTGATGCGCCGCGCCGCGCGGGGCGCGCGCTGCCGCGCGGCATGCCGCGCGCCCCGCGGCCGGCCGCCGCTACGACACGTACTCGTACACGTCGTAGATCCTCCCGGTGACCCGGGAGCGGTACTTCCACCCTCCGTCCTTCCACACCGCCTTCCTGAACGAAAGCTGCGTGGCGGGGTGCAGCCTGGTGTACACGTCGTCGCCCACCATCACCTGGTTGGGGCTCGCGTGGGACTGGATCTTCGCGGCTATGTTCATGACCGGGCCCATCAGGTCGACGGGGGAGAGCCTGGCGTCCCTGCCGTACTGCACTATGAGCACCCTGCCGTAGTCCGCGCCGATCTTGGCGGCCAGATCCGGATAGTCGTACTGGTTGAGCACGGGGTTTATGCCCCTGTCGATCACGCTGATCATGGACTTGGAGCAGTCGACGATCCTGTCCGCCACCAGCAGCGAGTTGTTCCCGGACACAAAGTACGCGATCACCGCGTCGCCGACGAACTTCAGCACGTACCCCCCGTACTGCCTCACCACGTACGCCATCTCCTGCGCGAACGAGCTGATTATGGTGGCCACCTTCTCCTCGGGGAGCTCCAGCGCCATCGTCGTGGAGCCGACCAGGTCGACGTACATGACGCCCATCTCGATCTTGGACAGGACGTTGGCCCGCAGGAACGCGTCGGACTCGTCGAAGGGCCCCGTGTACTGGTATCCCCTCTTGAGCGATCCCCAGACCCTCTTCTGGACGTTGTTGATGAGCGTCTCCGTGTCCACCTGGTCGGATATGTCCTTGCCGAGCAGCATGTCGACTATGCCCGACTTGTCCCCCTTGCCGCTGCCGGCGGCCGGGCCGCCCCCGCGCCCCCCCTCCTCTTCCCCGCCGCCCATCGCCCGCCGCACTACTCCAGCGGAAAGTCTACCTTGCACCCCGGGCACCTCCCGCGCATCCCCCTGTACCCGCTGTGGTAGTACACGACGATCGTGGCGTCGCAGTGCCAGCATGCGATGCTCTCCAATTGCGCCCGAATGCGCGGCGCGATATTTAACCTTGACACGCGGGATCGCGTCCGCGCGATCCCGAAACCGTTTCGCATCCCAGCCGGCAAGATGCTCCTCCACGGCGTGCCCGTCTTTGACTGTTTGCCCCTTTTCGGGCATATTCCGCGCGAACGCCCCGGCGGGCGCCTCCGGCGTGCCCCGGTCCGGGGAGTCGCGGGGCCCGCCGCGGTCGCGCCGCCTGGCGAACTCGTCCGTCCCGCCGAACCGCCCGATATTCCCCCGGAACCCGCCGCGGGACCTCCCCGGCTTGCCGCCGGCCCGGGGATGCCCCGCCCCCGCCCCGGCGGGCCCCTTCCCGGACTCCGCCCGCCGCGCTTCCCGGACTCCGCCCCGGCGCAGGACCGGGACCCGCAGTCGGCCATTGAGGCGGGCCCGCCGTTCCCGGCCGCGGCCTTGTAAGGCGCCACGGGGGCGCGCTTCCCCGCGGCTTACCCGAGCGCGCCGCGGGCCGCGACGAGCCGCGAGGCGCCGTCCCGGCGCGCCGCGGGCCGCCTCCCGTAGGGGAGCCGCCCGCGGCCGGCGCGGGCGCGGCGGGCGGTGAACAATGTTAAGCGGCCGTTATAACCGGGGCCGCGCTAGGCCGCGCGTGGACGGATGCGCGCGATGCTAGAGTGCGGCGGGCCGCCCCTCAGGAACAGGTCCGCGTGGTGGTTCCTGCTGCCCGTGTTCTTGGGCGTGATCGGGGCGGCCCTGGCGTGGTCGGCGATACGGCGCGACGATCCGGTGATGCTCAAGTGGATAATGATCGTCGGCGCCGTCGACACCGTGATCACCAGCGGCATCTGGGCCGCGGCGAGCCCGCTGGGGTTCTGAGGGCGCCCCCCCGCCCGCGGCGGGATTCCGGGCCCTGGGACGGGGCCGCCCGCGCTGCCGCCGCGGGGCATCGGGGCCGCGGCTGGATTCCGGGGGCGCGCCGCCCGCGCGGGCCCGGGCCGGGGCCGCGCCCGGAGGCAGCGGGCCCCCGCCGCCTCCCGCGTGCAAGGTTTAATGCCGCCCCCGCGCGCCGCCCCTCGTGCGCCTCGGCACCGCCTCCGGCTCCGGGTTCGTGGCGGAGGCGGGCGCGAGGATCGGGGCCGCCCGCGCCGCCTACCGCGCGGCGCTCTCCGGGATAGTCCGCCCGGTAAAGACGAAGGTGATGCTGGGGGACAGCACGGTCGCCGAACAGGGCACGTTCGATCCGGGGGCCGTCGCCGCGTACTACGGCCGTGTGGCGGCCGGCCTGGCGGCCGACGGCTGGTCGGTCCGCGATGCGGAGACCACCCGCAGCGACGACGTGCGGCGCACCTTCTCGAAGTTCGAGGCCGCGGAGGGCAGGTACGTCCTGTCCGGCCACATGTCCGTGCAGTTCCGCGCCCTGCTGTACTACAGGCCGGACTACCGCGTGGTGGAGTGCCTGAGGGAGCTGGACGAGATCGCCGGGTCCGAGTCCGGGGATGCGGCCGCCGCGGCGGCCGCCGCCGCGGACGGCATGGTGGCCTCGCACCTGCGCGGCGCCGGGCTGGGCGCCGCCGCCGGCGCGCCGGGGGAGGAGGGGGCGCTGGCGGCCTTCGAGGCGCTCTACAACGACGACTCGCTGCTGGAGAGGGCGGCCGAGGCGGCCGCCGGGGCGGATGCCGGGCGCCGCCGGGCCGCCGAGAGGAAGGCCGCCCTGCTGGGGGAGCTGGACGGCCTGCTGGTGGAGACGTACAGCACCACGGACGTGATGATAGACGAGGCGCGGCTGGTGACAGGCGAGGAGGGGCTGCTGCTCTCGCTCGACCTGGAGATGGCCAGGGGGCCCGCCCGGGAGGCCTCGTTCGACGCGCGCAGGATCCCCGCCGCGGCGCGGGCGGCCCTGCTGGGGAGGCTCGGCCGGCTGGCGGGCATAATGGGGGAGGCGGCCGGCGGCCCGCCCCCCGCGAAACCAAGTCAAATATAGATCCGGCCCCGCCGCCCCCGCGTGGAGCCCACGTACGAGGAGGTGCAGCGGGCGGGCCGGATGCGGGGCGAGTACATACGGCGGACCGCGCTGTCGTACTCGCCGGCGTTCAGCCGCATGGTCGGCTCGGAGATCTACCTAAAGTCGGAGTACCGGCAGAAGACCGGCTCGTTCAAGATACGCGGCGCGTACTACAAGATCCGGTCGCTCCCCGAAGAGGAGAGGAGGAACGGGGTGGTGGCGGCATCGGCGGGGAACCACGCCCAGGGCGTCGCCTACGCGGCCACGGCCGAGGGCATCCCGTGCACCATAGTGATGCCAAAGTCGGCCTCGCCGGCAAAGGTGGCCGCCACAAAAGGGTACGGCGCCAACGTGATACTGGCGGGGGGCAGCTACGAGGAGTCGTGGGCCAGGGCCCGGGAGATCGCCGCCTCGTCGGGCGCCTCCATAATACACGCCTTCGACGACCCGCAGGTGGTGGCCGCGCAGGGGGTGATAGGGCTGGAGATACTCGAGGACCTCCCGGACGTGGACGAGGTGTACGTCCCCATAGGCGGGGGGGGCCTGGCCGCCGGGGTCCTCATAGCGGTGAAGGCGTCGCGCCCCGACGTCCGCGTGGTGGGGGTCCAGTCCAGCTCGTTCCCCGCCATGAAGGAGTCGCTGGAGAGGGGCAGGCTGACCGAGGCGGGCGGCGGGGCGCGCACCATAGCCGACGGCATATCCGTGAAGAGCCCGGGCAGCATGACGTTCGGGGTGATCAGGCGGCTCATAGACGACATCGTCCTCGTGGACGACTCGAAGATCATAGAGGCGATGTTCCTCCTCATGGAGCGGGCCAAGGCGGTGGTGGAGCCGGCCGGCGCGGCCAGCCTGGCCCACCTCATATCCGAGCGGCCCTCGAAGGGAAAGAAGGCGGTGGCCGTCCTGGCGGGGGGGAACGTGGACATGTACCTGCTCGGCCAGGTGGTGGACAAGGGGCTCTCGTACATGGGGCGCCTGCTCAAGATATTCATCCTGCTGCCGGACAGGCCGGGGGCCCTCAAGGAGCTCGTGGACGAGATCACCTCGGCCAACGCCAACATCGTGGAGGTCGTCCACGACAGGTTCAGCCAGGAGATAAGCGCGGGCTCGGCCGGCGTCACGCTGAGCCTGGAGATGCACGGCAGGGAGGACGCCGACCGGCTCATATCCCGGCTGCGCGAGAAGGGGATCCGGTTCAGGCTGGCCGGCTAGGCCCGCCGCGCGGGGAGGGGGGGGGGGATCCGGCCCGCCGCCCGCCGGCGGGCTAGGCCCCGCGGGCGAGCCCCTCCCTGACCAGCCGCACGGCAGTCCCGGGGTCGGCCCTGCCGCCGGTCGCGGCCATCACGCGGCCCACTATGTAGTTGACCGCTTTCGGGTCGGCCCTCGCCGCGGCGGCCGCCCCGGGCTCGTCCCTCATCACCGACTCCACCGCCCGCGCCACCTCCTCCTCGCCGGCGACGGCCCCGCCGCGGCCCGCCGCCGTCCCGGCCAGCCCGCCGCCCGCGCGCACCATCTCCCGCAGCGCGCCCCGGGCCGAGGCCCTCGTCACGGCGCCGGAGCGCACGGCCCGCGCCAGCTCCGCGATGCGGGGGGCCGTGAGCTTGGAGGCCTTCCTCTTTTCCGCGGTGTCCACGAGGCCCATCAGGTCGGTGGTTATCAGGTTGGCCATCTCCCTCGCATCCCCGGGATCGGCGCCCGCGCTCGCCTCGTCGAACAGCGCGGAGCAGTACGCGTCGGAGGAGAGCACCTCGGCCACCTGGGGGGACACGCCCGCGGCGGACTCGTACCTCTCCCTCTTGGCGGGGGGGGCCTCGGGCATCGCGGCCGCCAGCGCCGCGAGCTCGTCCCTCCCCACCTCTATCTGCGGTATGTCCCCCTCCGGGTGGTACCTGTAGTCCATGTCCTCCTCCTTGCCCCTGGACGGCGCCGTCACCCTGCGCGCCTCGTCCCAGTGCCTGGTCTCGGGCGCCACGGGGATCCCCCTGGCCGCCATGCTGCGCTGCCTCGTGATCTCGTACCTGAGGGCCTTTTCCAGGTCGTGGAACGAGGCGACGTTCTTCACCTCCACCCTGCTGCCCCCGCCCACCGAGACGTTCCCGTCCGCCCTGAGGGCCCCCTCCAGGGAGGGATCCGAGCCCAGGGAGCGGAGCAGGCCGGCCAGCATCGCCAGGAACCGCCTCGCCTCCCCCGGCTCCGCAAAGTCGGGCTCCGTGACTATCTCCACCAGCGGGACGCCTGCCCTGTTGTAGTCGGCCAGCGCGCCCCTGGACATGCGGCCGCCCTCGTACACGAGCCTGCCGGGATCCTCCTCCAGCTGCACGCGGCGCACCCCCACCTCCCTCCCCGCCGACCTGACGCGCCCCCCGCTGCCCGCGCTGCTCGGGCCGTACGCGTCGAGCTGGGTGATCTGGAAGTTCTTCGGCAGGTCGGGGTAAAAGTAGCACTTGCGGAAGAACGCGAGCCTCGGGGGGGTGGAGCAGCCGAGGGCGGCGGCCACCTGCAGCGCCTTTTCCACGGCGCGCCGGTTGGGCCGCGGCAGCGTCCCCGGCAGCCCCACGCACACGGGGCAGACGTTCGTGTTGGGCGCCATCCCGCGGTAGTCGGCCCTGCACGGGCAGAAGAGCTTGCTTTTCAGGCCGGTCAGCTGGCAGTGCACCTCGAGGCCGATGGCGGCGGCCGGGCCGGGGCTCACGGGGGCGCCCCCGGCGGCGCGGCCGGCGGGCCCGCGGCCCCCTCGAGGGCCCGCGCCGCCCTCAGCAGGTCGGCGTCCCCCATCTCCCTGCCCATGAGCTGCACCCCGACGGGCAGGCCGCCGGACGTCCCGAACGGGACGGAGACGGCCGGCCTCCCGGACAGGTTGGCGGCCACCGTGTTGAAGTCCATGGTGAACAGCACCACGGGATCGTCTATCTTCTCGCCGATGCGGAAGGGCAGCACCGGCACCGTCGGGGACAGGAGGACGTCGACCCTTTCCAGGAGGGCGCCGATCTCGGCGGCCAGCCTGCGCCTCACCCCGAGCGCCTTGAGGAGGTACCTGCCGGCGTGCCCCGCGGACGGGACGAACCCGCCCAGTATGAGCCGGCGCGTCGCTTCCGGGCCGAACCTCCCCCTGGCCTTGGACACGTACGCGTGGAACTCGTACCCCTCCTGGGGGATGCCGCAGTGCCCGTACCGTATGCCGTCGTACCTGGCCAGGTTGCTCCCCGCCTCGGCCGACGTTATGGTGTAGTAGGCGGCCACCGCGTGCTCCGCCGAGCCCAGCGAGACCTCCTCGCACGAGGCGCCCAGCCGCTCCAGGGCGGACGCGGCCCTCCCGGCCGCCTCCTGCGGGGCGCCCCCGCCCGCCATCATCTGGCGTATGATCCCCACCCTGGCGCCGGCGACGCCGCCCTCTATGCCGTCCAGCATGCTTCCCGGCCCGCGCCCCACGGTGGTCGCGTCCCTCGGGTCCCGCCCCGCCATTATATCCAGGACGAACGCGGCGTCCCGCACGGTGCGGGCCAGCGGCCCTATCTGCTCTATGCTGTTCGAGTACGATATGAGGCCGTACCTGCTGACCAGGCCGTAGGTCGGCTTGTACCCCACCAGCCCGCAAAAGCTCGCCGGGTTCCTCACCGAGCCCCCCGTGTCCGAGCCGAGGGAGGCGTCGCACATGCCGGCGCTCACGGACACGGCGCTGCCGCCCGACGAGCCCCCCGGCACGCGGTCCGCGTCCCACGGGTTGCGGCTCGGCCCGTACGCGCTGAACTCCGTGGTGAGGCCCATCGCGAACTCGTCCATGTTCGTCTTTCCCGTGAACACGGCCCCGCCGGCCCTGAGCCTTTCCACGGCGGTCGCGTCGTACGGGGGCTCGTACCCCTCCAGCATCCTCGAGGCGCACGTCGCCGGCATGCCCGCGACGCAGATGTTGTCCTTCACGGACACCGTGAGCCCGGGGCACGCGAGATCCTCGCCCGCCCTCACCCTCGCGTCGACGGCGCGGGCCTCTTCCACCGCCCTTTCGTTCAGCGAAATGTACGCGCGCAGCCGCCCGTCGCGCTCCCGCGTTTTTTCCACGGCCGCCAGCGCGCGCTCCTCGCAGGTGGCCGCGCCCGAGCGCACCTCCTCCACCATTTTCTCGAGCGTCCCGCCTGGCGCGGCCACGCTACGCGCCCCCCGACCCGGGCGCGGCCACGTACGTCCCCCCCCCGCGCCGCACCGTCCTGACGTGGGCGCCGAGGCCCCCCTCCCACTCGTGCGGGACGTGCTCGTCCTCCCTGAGGTCGCCGAGGCGGGCGGTCCCCCCGCCCCACCCCGCGCCTTCCGCCCCGGCCTCGTCCAGCATCCCGAAATACTCCACCATCCGCCCCACCTTTTCCGCGTGCTCGGCGGGATCGGGGACGTCGAGCCTCATCAGGCGGGCGATCCCGGCGATCTCCTCCGCGCCCGGCGCCCCTCCCCGCCCCGCCATCTCCCCCACGCTACGGCGCCAGCCTGTCCGCGTCCCTGGGATAGAACGAGGCGTCCCGTATGTTGGCGGTCCCCGTGAGGGCCATCATGAGCCTCTCCAGGCCTATCCCGAACCCGGCGTGCGGCGGCACGCCGTAGTCGAAGGCGCCCAGGTGGTGCGCAAAGTCTCCAACGTCCATGCCCTTGTTCCGCATGCGCTCCTCCAGCTCGGCGCGCCCCGATATCCTGGTGCTCCCCGAGGAGATCTCCAGGTCGCCGAACATGAGGTCGAACGACTCGGAGGCGCGCGGGCCGCCGGGGCCGCCCGGCTTCACGTAGAACGGCTTGGGGCCGGCGGGCCAGTCCTTTATGAAATAGAACCCCTCCAGGCCGGCCTTCCTCAGCGCGGACGGGTGCAGGTCGTCGCCCCACTCCACCCCGGCGCCGGCATCCCTCGCGGCGTCGACCACGTCGCCGTACGCGCGCCTCGGGATGCCACCGGCCGGCATCTCCGGCACCGCGAGGCCCGAGCCCGCGTTGGCCCCCGCGTAGCGGGCGGCCGCGCCCCGCGCCGCCCCGACGACGCGCTCGGCCCCGTCCATGGCGTCCGCATAGTCCACGAAGGCCTCCTCCACGTCTATGGATATGGCCTCGGACAGGTGCCTGGCCGTCCTGGACGGCTCGGCGCGGAATATCGGGGCGATCTCGAAGACCTTCTCGAAGCTCATCGTCAGCTGCTCCTTGTACAGCTGGGGGCTCTGGGCCAGGAACGCCCCCCTGTCGTAGTAGAATATCGAGAACAGCGCCGCCCCGCCCTCCGTGGCGCTGGAGATCATCTTGGGGGTGCTGACCTCGGTGAACCCCTCCCCGTACAGGTGCTCCCGCACGGCCCTGAGCACGGCGCTCCTGGCGCGGAACACGTGCTGGAGCGGGCGCCGCCTCAGGTCTATGTGCCTCGCCTCCAGGCGCGTGTCTATGTTCTTGACGGTCACCGCGGCCGGCTCGAATGGGGGCGTCCGCGCCGCCTCGGAGAACACGCGGATCTCGTCGGGCACCACCTCCGCGCCGGACGGGGATCTCGGGGACGCCCTCACCGTCCCGGAGACGGCCACCGAGGAGTGGACCTTGAGCCCGGCGATCCGCTCCCGCACCCCGTCGGGGCACGAGCCGGCCTTCGCCACCACCTGGACGTCGCCGTCCCTGTCCCGCACCGTCATGAACGATATGGCGCCGTGCCCCCTCACCGACGCGACCCAGCCCATCACGACGGCCCTCTCCCCGTCGGCCCCCGCCGAGACGTCCGCGGAATAGCGGGTGCGGCGCAGGCTCCCGAGCTCGTCGCCGGCCATCGCCTCCGCGGCCGGCCCCGCGATTAAATTCCTTGCGCCCGCACGGCGGCCGGGCAGCCGGCAAACGGCGCCCTGCCGCCCTCCGGCTTTCCGGGACGAGGCCGCCGACCCCGCACGGCGGCCGGTACACACTTACCTCCCCCCCCCTCCCGCCGCGACTTGGCCGCCCGGGCGGGCCCGCGCGCCGCGCAAGCTTAGGCTGGCCTAAGGGTCGATTTGTATAATTGTGGCGAGTTTGGGCCTGCCGGCATGGCGGAATCCGGGGTGGCGCTGCTGCGCAAGGAACTGGCGGCCGCGTTAGAAAAGATCGCCGGGCTGGAAGCCGAGGCCGCGGAGCGGGCGGCCGAGATCGCGATGCTGAAGGCCAAGTCCACGGAGCAGGCGCTGCTGCGCAAGGAACTGGCGGCCTCGCTCGAAAAGATCGCCGGGCTGGAAGCCGAGGCCGCGGAGCGGGCGGCCGAGATCGCGATGCTGAAGGCCAAGTCCACGGAGCAGGCGCTGCTGCGCAAGGAACTGGCGGCCGCGTTGGAAAAGATCGCCGGGCTGGAAGCCGAGAACGCCGGGCTGAAGGCCAAGGCCGCCGAGCAGGCGGTCAGGCTTGCCGTGTGCGACGGCCCGAACGCGCCCTCGTCGTCCCTCACCACGTACGGCCCCCGGCGGAACGCCTGGCGCAAGGAGCGGGGCTACAAGGGGAGCGACGGGGCCGGATCCGACGGCAAGCCCGCTCCGGACGGCGGCGCCCCGCGCAAGATGGGCCCGCCCCAAGGGCACAAGGGCGTCTCGCACTGCAACAAGCCCGAGTTCACCATGAAGTGCGGGATCCTGACGTGCCCCGTGTGCTGCGGCCCCCTGGAGAAGTTCGACAGGTGGCGAAAGCTGGTCAACGACTTCGATCAGTTCTGGCGCGTGGTCACCGCGATGATCGAGGTGGAGACGGGCTGGTGCGGCAAGTGCGAGAAGTACTACGAGGCCCAGGCGCCGTTTCCGAAGGGCACCTCGTGCGGCCCGAGGGCGCTCGGCCTCATAATGGCGCTGTTCGAGATGGGCTGCACGGACGCGAGGATCGCCGGCTTTATCGAGTCCACGTTCTACTTCCGCATCTCGGAGGCGGCCGTGGCGAAGGCCAGGAGGGCCATGGCGGGCGCGTCGAAGAAGCAGCTGGAGGAGATCAAGTGGGCGTTCAGCGAGAGCATGTTCGTGCACATGGACGAGACCGGGTTCAAGATAGGCGTGCTGGGCAAGACCGGCTGCGCCCGGGTGGCCGTCGTGGGCAACGCCGTGTGGGTGCACTTCGCGCCCACCCGGGGGGCGGCGGTCCTGAGGGAGCACTTCGGCTGGCTGTCCCGCAGGGCGGTGGTGGCCGACGGGCTGCCGGCGTACCGCGCGTGGTTCCAGCATCTGCAGAGATGCTGCAGGCACCTGCTCGCCAAGGGCGAGGCCGTCGCCGTGGACGGCGACCCGGGGGACGAGGCGAGGCACGACTGGATGCAGGGGTACTACCACAAGATACACGGCATCAAGACGCTGGCGCCGTTCACCGTGACGTACCTGGCCAAGGAGTTCCACGACGCCGTGTCGGCGTACCCGGAAGGCAAGCTGAAGACGCACCTCGCCAACGCCGAGCCGCACGTGCTCACGTTCATGGGATTCCGCGGCATGCCGCCCCACAACAACCCCGCCGAGCTCGCCATACGCGACCTCATAGTGACGCAGCGCAATGCGCACCACAAGATCTCCACGCCGGAGGGGCGCAAGACGTTCTCCGAGCTGGTCACGATCGGGGGCACCGCCCGCATGAACGGCATGTTCCCGGGCAGGGCCTTCACCGAGATCGCCCGCAATCGCGACTGGAAAATGTTCGACCCCGGCCCGTGGGCCGGGCCCGACTGGTGCGTCTTCGATGACCCCGCATCCGGGCTGGTGCGCCCGCCCGGCTCCGCGGCGGGGCGGG
This sequence comes from uncultured Candidatus Cenarchaeum sp., assembly GCA_958295735.1. Classification (GTDB taxonomy): domain Archaea; phylum Thermoproteota; class Nitrososphaeria; order Nitrososphaerales; family Nitrosopumilaceae; genus Cenarchaeum. The sequence goes on along the minus strand of OY282369.1, from coordinate 181,755 downwards.
CGCCGGCTCCGGCAGCGGCGTCCGCCTGACCGGCCCCAACGGATCTGCCGGGCGCGCGCGGGCGGCGTCAGCCCGCGTCAGGCATCGGGACGGAGCGCCGTACCGGGGCGGCCGCGCGCCGAAAATGCCCCGAACCCTGCCGCGATCGCGCGGCGCGCGCCGATCGGGGCAGCCCGGGCGCGCGGGGGGCGGCGCCCGCCCGCCGAAGGATCCCCGCTCCGGCCGCGATCGCGCGGCGCGCGCCGATCGGGGCAGCCCGGGCGCGCGGGGGGCGCCGGGAGGGGGGGGGGGGGAGGTAAGTGTGTACGGCGGCCGGGCAGCGGCAGATAAATACCCGGCCGCCCTCCCCCCCCGCGTGGCGCTTACGCCCAGGGAGCGGGCCGTGGCAGTGGTGACGGGGGCCCTCGCCGTGTACTCTGTAAAGACCGTGACGGAGTCGCCGCCCCCGCCGGCCGCCTCGATGGTCGACTTTGTGATGCATTGCGTCCCCGACGCGCTGCTGGGCGAGGTGGATGCCGGCCTCATAGACGACGTCCACGAGTGCATGACCTCGGTCGTCAGCCTCCCCCCGCCGGAAGGAATAGGGGGCGTGGTGCCGCAGCCGAACGCCCCGGGCGGCGCGCGGGTGGGCGGCGGGGCGCCGCAGGACGGCGCCAAGGAGGGCGGCGGGGCGCCGCAGGACGGCGCCAAGGAGGGCGGCCCGCCGCAGGACGGCGCCAAGGAGGGCGGCGGGGCGCCGCAGGACGGCGCCAAGGAGGGCGGCGGGGCGCCGCAGGACGGCGCCAAGGAGGGCGGCCCGCCGCAGGACGGCGCCAAGGAGGGCGGCGGGGCGCCGCAGGACGGCGCCAAGGAGGGCGGGGCGCAGCAGGGCGGGGCGCAGCAGGGCGGGCGGCCGAGCGGCGCATGACCACCGTGGCCACGCTGGGCTCCCACTGCGCGCTGCAGGTGCTCAAGGGGGCAAAGGACGAGGGGCTGGGCACCATGCTCGTCTGCGAGCGGAGGCGCGAGAGCCTGTACAGGCGGTTCGGCTTCATAGACAGGATCGTCCTGGTGGACCGGTTCGAGGACGTGCTCGGGGAGCGGTGCGCCTCGGAGCTGCGCGGGGCGCCCGGCGGCCCTGCCGTCCTGGTCCCGCACGGCACGCTGGTGGCCCGGCTCTCGCCGGACCAGATGGAGTCGATAGGCTCGCCCATATTCGGCAACCGCCGCATGCTCCGCTGGGAGTCCGACAGGGGGCTCAAGGAGAAGCTCATGCGCGAGGCGCGCCTGCCGCTCCCGGCCAGCGTGCCCGATCCGTCGAACATACGCACCCTCTCCATAGCCAAGAGGCAGGGGGCCGCCGGGGGCAGGGGGTACTTCCTCGCGTCCAGCGGGGCCGACTACCGCGCGAAGAGGGCCGCGCTGGTGGGACGGGGCGTCATACGGGAGGGCGAGGACCTGTACGTGCAGGAGTACGCGCGGGGCGTCCTGGCGTACCTGCAGTTCTTCCACTCGCCGCTCCGCGGCGACGTGGAGTTCTTCGGGGCGGACCAGAGGCACGAGTCGGACATAGAGGGGCTGGCCAGGATCCCGGCCGGCGAGCAGGACGCGGGGTGGACGCCCTCGTTCAACGTCATCGGGAACTCGCCGCTGGTGCTGCGCGAGTCGCTCCTGGAGGAGGCGTACCGCATGGGGGAGCGGTTCGTGGAGGCATCGCGCCGCCTCGTGCCGCCCGGCATGAACGGCCCGTTCTGCATAGAGGGCGTGTACGGCGCGGACGGCCGGTTCACCGCCTTCGAGTTCTCGGCCAGGATAGTGGCCGGCACCAACATCTACATGGACGGCTCGCCGTACTATTCCCTGCTGTACGGCGAGCCCGTCAGCATGGGGCGGCGCATCGCCCGCGAGATAAAAGAGGCCGCCGCCGCCGGCTCGCTGGATGCCGTGGCCGCCTAGCCGCGCCGCGCGCCGCGCCCCGCCGGGGCGGGGTACAGGCTGAGGACCGGCTCCATCCCCTGCATGGTTATCTCGACGCGGCCTATGCGGCTCCTGTACATCTTGGTCTTCCTGCTGCCGGCCATCTCGAACCGCTCCACGTCTAGCAGCGCCAGCCCCTCCAGCGCCGAGAGCGCCTTGTACACGGTGGACAGCGCCAGGCCGATCTCCCCCGCTATGCTCGCCGCGTCCTTGGCCGCGTCCCTGACGCTGAACAGGACCGCCCTGGTGCACGCGTTGCTGAGCGCCTCTATGATCCTCTGCGTCACGTCGTACTCGCTCAGCTCTATGAAGCCTGGACCCTGCGGCACGCCGCGGCCTCCTAGTTGGGCGCCAGGTCGAGCGACGGCTCGGGCCTCTGTATGGTGATGTCCGCCTTGCTTATCCTGGACCGGTACACCTTGAGCCTCCTCCCCCTGTCGGTCAGCTCGATGCGCTCGACCTCCACCAGCGCCAGCTCGCTCAGGTCGGCGAGCTTTTTGTACACGGAGCTGAGCGGTATCCGCAGGGCCTCCGACAGCTCGGTCGCGGTCCTTCCCCTCCGCACGCTGGAGAACAGTATGGCCCTGGCCTCGGCGTCCGCCAGCGCCTCCACGACCCTCTGGGTAATGTCGTACCTTTTAAGCTGCGGAAGGGTGGCGCGCGCCGTCAACGGGCCGGCTGCGCGGCGCAGCTATTTAAACGGAACCGCGCGCCGCCGGTACACACTTACCTCCCCCCCCCCTCCCGGCGCCCCCCGCGCGCCCGGGCTGCCCCGATCGGCGCGCGCCGCGCGATCGCGGCCGGAGCGGGGATCCTTCGGCGGGCGGGCGCCGCCCCCCGCGCGCCCGGGCTGCCCCGATCGGCGCGCGCCGCGCGATCGCGGCAGGGTTCGGGGCATTTTCGGCGCGCGGCCGCCCCGGTACGGCGCTCCGTCCCGATGCCTGACGCGGGCTGACGCCGCCCGCGCGCGCCCGGCAGATCCGCTGGGGCCGGTCAGGCGGACGCCGCTGCCGGAGCCGGCGCCCGCCCCGCCGCGGAGCCGGGCGGGCGCACCAGCCCGGATGCGGGGTCATCGAAGACGCACCAGTCGGGCCCGGCCCACGGGCCGGGGTCGAACATTTTCCAGTCGCGATTGCGGGCGATCTCGGTGAAGGCCCTGCCCGGGAACATGCCGTTCATGCGGGCGGTGCCCCCGATCGTGACCAGCTCGGAGAACGCCTTGCGCCCCTCCGGCGTGGAGATCTTGTGGTGCGCGTTGCGCTGCGTCACTATGAGGTCGCGTATGGCGAGCTCGGCGGGGTTGTTGTGGGGCGGCATGCCGCGGAATCCCATGAACGTGAGCACGTGCGGCTCGGCGTTGGCGAGGTGCGTCTTCAGCTTGCCGTCGGGGTACGCCGACACGGCGTCGTGGAACTCCCTGGCCAGGTACGTCACGGTGAACGGCGCCAGCGTCTTGATGCCGCGTATCTTGTGGTAGTACCCCTGCATCCAGTCGTGCCTCGCCTCGTCCCCCGGGTCGCCGTCCACGGCGACGGCCTCGCCCTTGGCGAGCAGGTGCCTGCAGCATCTCTGCAGATGCTGGAACCACGCGCGGTACGCCGGCAGCCCGTCGGCCACCACCGCCCTGCGGGACAGCCAGCCGAAGTGCTCCCTCAGGACCGCCGCCCCCCGGGTGGGCGCGAAGTGCACCCACACGGCGTTGCCCACGACGGCCACCCAGACGTAGCCGGTCTTGCCCAGCACGCCGATCTTGAACCCGGTCTCGTCCATGTGCACGAACATGCTCTCGCTGAACGCCCACTTGATCTCCTCCAGCTGCTTCTTCGACGCGCCCGCCATGGCCCTCCGGGCCTTCGCCACGGCCGCCTCCGAGATGCGGAAGTAGAACGTGGACTCGATAAAGCCGGCGATCCTCGCGTCCGTGCAGCCCATCTCGAACAGCGCCATTATGAGGCCGAGCGCCCTCGGGCCGCACGAGGTGCCCTTCGGAAACGGCGCCTGGGCCTCGTAGTACTTCTCGCACTTGCCGCACCAGCCCGTCTCCACCTCGATCATCGCGGTGACCACGCGCCAGAACTGATCGAAGTCGTTGACCAGCTTTCGCCACCTGTCGAACTTCTCCAGGGGGCCGCAGCACACGGGGCACGTCAGGATCCCGCACTTCATGGTGAACTCGGGCTTGTTGCAGTGCGAGACGCCCTTGTGCCCTTGGGGCGGGCCCATCTTGCGCGGGGCGCCGCCGTCCGGAGCGGGCTTGCCGTCGCTCCCGGCCCCGTCGCTCCCCTTGTAGCCCCGCTCCTTGCGCCAGGCGTTCCGCCGGGGGCCGTACGTGGTGAGGGACGACGAGGGCGCGTTCGGGCCGTCGCACACGGCAAGCCTGACCGCCTGCTCGGCGGCCTTGGCCTTCAGCCCGGAGTTCTCGGCTTCCAGCCAGGCGATCTTTTCCAACGCGGCCGCCAGTTCCTTGCGCAGCAGCGCCTGCTCCGTGGACTTGGCCTTCAGCATCGCGATCTCGGCCGCCCGCTCCGCGGCCTCGGCTTCCAGCCCGGCGATCTTTTCGAGCGAGGCCGCAAGTTCCTTGCGCAGCAGCGCCTGCTCCGTGGACTTGGCCTTCAGCATCGCGATCTCGGCCGCCCGCTCCGCGGCCTCGGCTTCCAGCCCGGCGATCTTTTCCAACGCGGCCGCCAGTTCCTTGCGCAGCAGCGCCACCCCGGATTCCGCCATGCCGGCAGGCCCAAACTCGCCACAATTATACAAATCGACCCTTAGGCCAGCCTAAGCTTGCGCGGCGCGCGGGCCCGCCCGGGCGGCCAAGTCGCGGCGGGAGGGGGGGGGGGAGGTAAGTGTGTACCGCCGCCGGCACGGGGTCGCGCACTCGCCGGCCGCAGGCGCGGAAACTGCTTCGTCGATCCGGATCCGCGCCCGCGGATCGGGGGTTGCCGACCTCGCGCTGCCGCCGCTCCCGGTTCCCGCCCCGCGGCGCGGCAACCGCGCGCCGCCGCTCCCGGTTCCCGTTCCATGACATGACTGCGACCCGCCTGCCGCCGGGGGCGCCTCCGCGCGACCGCCGCGCCGGCTAGCGCGCCGGGGCGCGCCGTGGCGCGTCCGGCCTGAACCTGTGCCAGAGGGACCCCAGCACGAGGGGCGCGGCGATCCAGAAGGCGGTAACGCTCGCCGCGGATGCGGCCAGGAACCCGGCGTCGCCACCCCCGCCGCCGCCCGGCAGCAGGGCGGACGCGGCCGCGACCGCCGCCGCGTACGCCGCCGCGGACGCGAGGAGCCTGCCGCGGCCCGACAGGCCGGCGGCGCCTGCCAGGATCCACGACGCCAGGGCGGCCAGGCCGGACGCCGCCACCATGGCGGCGTAGGACGCCCCGCGCGCGGCCTGGTCCGCGGCATCCGACTCGAACGACGCCGCGGTCGCGGGGCGGAGCTCCCCGCCTTCGCCGGGATCGCCCCCCCCGGGGAGGGACGGGGGGTACTTTAGGAAGGGAACGGCGAACAGCACGAGCCACATCACGCCGGCCAGCACGAGGGCCCTCTTCACGTCGTGGCCGCCCGGCAGGGACCGCCTGGCCGCGCCGTACACGATGCCGAACAGGGCCCCCGACGACGTGCCCACCACCACGCCGCCGATCACGTGGCCGGCGTACTGGAGCCGGCGGATCTCCGCGTGCTGCGCCCCGAACTCGGGCGTGTCCTCCTCCTGCCCGGACGAGAACAGGGCGCGGTTCTCCTCCGCGACGGCCGCGTCCAAGTGCGGGCCGGCCAGCGCGATGCCGGCTGCCCCCTGCACGGCGCCGGCCGCGGCGCCGGATGCGAGGACGATGCAGACGAACGCCGCCGCCCTCACAAAAGCCACCCGGTCAGTGGCAGGGGAGCCCGGTCGCGTGCCTCACGTCGTGGAAGAGCTCGTGCAGGTACATGTCGTCGAACGCGGCGGCCCCCTGCACGATGCTGTGCAGGTGGCCCTGGTCGTACCCGGCCGCGAACAGCCCGGCCACGAACACGGCGGCCAGCACCGCGACGGCCGCGGCGGGGATGCCCCCGGGCCTGGTGACCTGACTTGACACGGGCGGCGGGGCGTCGGGTCCCTACTTAAACTATCGTAAGGGGGCGCGCGGGTCCGGGCCCCGGCGGCCGGATCCGCTCGACATAAACGCCCCCCCCGCCCGCCCCGGCGCATGGGACCGGGCCGTTCCGCGCTGCGGGCAAGGCGCGCCGAGGTGCTGCGGCGCGCCGGAAGCGGGCGCCGCATCGTCGTCACGCTGGAGCCGGAGAACCTCTTCTACATCACGGGGTTCTGGGGCGAGGCCGGCGGCGTGCTGCGGGAAGACGGCACCGTCACGATAGTGGCGCCGGAGCTGGAGGCGGGCAGGGCGGAGGCCGAGTCCGTCGATTCTGCCGTCGAGGTGGCCCCGAGGGGCCGGGGGCTGGTCGGCGGGCTGGTGGAGAGCGCCGGCGGCCGGGCGGCCGGCAGGGAGATGTGCGCCGACTGCCGCGACTATTCCGCGATGTCGCGCCTCCGGAGGGCGGCCCCGGGAGCGCTGGCCGCGCGGGCGCCGTTCGACGGGGCGCGGGAGGTGAAGGACCGCTGGGAGATCTCGGTGCTCGGGGATGCCTCGGCCGCGGTCGACGAACTCTTCGGCCTGTGCGCCTCGGAGATCCGCGCGGGGATGAAAGAGTCGGAGCTGCAGGCGCTGCTGGTGGCGCGGGCGGCGGCGCTGGGGCTGTTCGACACGGGGTACCGCTCCACGCTGAACCCGCTGATAGTGGCCGGCGGGCCCAACGGCGCGCTGCCGCACGCGCAGGTCTCCGGCAGGAGGTTCGCCGCCGGCGACCTCGTGGTGGTGGACATTACGCTGCGGCACAGGGGGTACGTCACGGACGCCACGCGGACATTCGGCCTGGGGCGCGTCCCCGCACGCGCGAGGGACGCGCACGGGGCCGTGCTGGAGGCGCAGGAGGCCGGCCTGCGCGCCGCGGTGCGGGGCGCCGCGTGCGGGGACGTGGACGCGGCGTGCAGGAACGTGCTGGAGGGGCGGGGCTACGGCGAGTACTTCACGCACTCCACGGGGCACGGCATCGGCCTGGACGTGCACGAGCAGCCGGCCGTCTCCCGCGGGAGCGGGTCGGTCCTCGCGCCGGGGACGGCCATGACGGTGGAGCCCGGCGCGTACGTGCCGGGAAAATTCGGCGTCCGCATAGAGGACTCGCTGGTGGTGGCCGGCGGGGGCCGGCGCCCCCGCGTGCTGCACCGGTTCCCGAAGGGCCTGATGGAGCTGTAGGGCGGCGCGCCTACGTGTGGGCGGAAAGCGCGGGGGCCGGCAGCGATCGGCCCCGTAAGCCCCGCCGCGCAGGCGGCGCGTTCACCGGCGGGCGGAAAGCACGAGGACCTCCCACGGGAACGTGATGCGGCCGTCCCTTGCCGTGTACGGCGCGGCGTTCTTCCTGACCTCCTCCCAGAATTCGGCCCTCTCGCCCCTCGCGAGGGCGGCCAGCCTCTCCCTCTGCGCGCGGGCCACGTACCCCACGTGGCCCCTCCTGTAGTCCCCGAACGTCCCCGGGCTGTGCCGGAACATGATCCTCTCGACCCGCGCCCCGGAAAAGCCGGCCGCCTCCGCCTCGGCCGCGAGCGCCCCGGGCCTGCCGAACCTGTTCAGGTCGGGGGAGCCGGGCGGGGAATATCCCGGCACGAACTTGGCCGCCGCGTCCAGTATGCACGTGAAGAACGGCGCGCGGTCCCCGTGCACGGCCGCGGCCAGCGTCCCGCCTTCCTTGAGCATCCGCCCCGCGTTGCGCAGCGCCGCGCGCGAGTCTGGAAAGTAGAACAGCGCGTACTGGCAGGTGACCGAGTCGAACCGGCCGCGGAGGCGGACCGTCTCGGCGTCCGCCTGCACGAACCGCGCGTTGCGGGCCCCCGCGAACCTCCTCGCTATCCGCAGCGCCGCGCGCGAGGCGTCCGCGCCCACCACCGCCCCGCCGGGGCCGACCGCCGCGGAGATCGCCCTGGTGAGGGAGCCGGTCCCGCAGGCCAGGTCCAGCACGCGGTCGCCCGCGCCGATGCCGGCCGCCTCCACCACGTGCGGGACGACCCCGAACGGGCCCGCCCCCGCCCCCGCCCACCGCCGGTGGTACCTGGGGGCCACCTCGTCCCACGCCTCCGCCGTCCTCCTCTTGTACGCGGAGCCGGCCCCCTTAGTCCTCTTGTACGCGGAGCCGGCCCCCGCCGCGCGCCCCAAAGCGGCGGCGCCGGGCCGCGCGGGGGCTTTATTCCTTGGCACGGCGCAGCGCCGTGTTCCTGCCGGGCGCCGCGGCCGATCTCGCGCTCAAGCTGCGCGGGGACGGCCGCGCGCGCAGCCGAACGGCTTCAAGGTCACGCCCGCCTGCCGCGGGGACGGCGCCGGCAAGCCTGCGCCACACCTCCTTGTACTCGGCGCCCGACATGGTTGCGCCGGACCCCGGGCCCCACGACTTGTCGGGCAGCTCCTCCAGCCACGACAGGACGCCGGAGGCGCCCGCGCGGACGTCGCGCGCCTCCCGCGCGTACGCCTCGCCCACCCGGCGCGCCGCCCCCCTGGGCACGCCGTACATGCGCATGAGCACTGCCCCGTCCGAGTCCACGCCGTGGTACACCATGGCGGGCAGGTTGAGCGCGCTCCTCTGCTCCCGCGTCATGCCCTCGAAATCCAGCCCCGATCCGGGCATCCTCTGGACGGCGTCCATGCCCCGGGCGGCCGCGGCGGCGATCCCGCATATTGCCCCCACGCGCTCGGTCACGTGCCCCGCGCCGCTTCTCCCGAAGCGCGCCTCCGCGATCTCCGCCATTCTCACGCCGGAGACCCAGTCCGATATCACCCCGCCCATCCCCTCCGTGGAGATCCGGCCCGACGCGGGAATGTCCATGCTCTTCTTGACCTCGGGGATGGACTCCGCCATGACTCCCACTAGGGCCGACAGCCTTTCCGATGCGGGCGCGAACAGGCTCCCCGCATTCCAGTCGCCCCGCCCGATTCCCGCCGATCTCACCGCGCGCATCGTCCCCCCGAGCGTCTCGGGGGAGAATCCCGTAAGGCCGGAGAGGCGCGACGCGAGCGGGTTTTTGTAGAGCCGTTCGGCATACTTCCTGACGGCGTCCGCGAGGGCGTGCCGTTCCTTTTGCGGGAGCTTGCGGTACCCGTACGTCCGCCCAAGCACAAACTCCGCCTCCTCGACGAACCGCCCCATGTCAGGGATCCGGTTCTTCATGTGCGCTATGTACTGCGCGAAGCCCGACCAGCCGGCGTCGTCTTCCGCTAGGCGCGACAGGTCCAGCGCGCCGCCCCCGGCCTCGTCCAGTGCCCTGTGCACCATCCCCGTCAGGGCGGACGTCAGCTCTTTGGCGGCCTCCTTGACGTACTCGGCCTCGATCCCGTCGTCGGGGTTCCCCGTGGCCAGCCCCACTACCCCCATCGGCGGCTGGCCGATCCGGCCGGCCCTGTCCGCCAGGTTCCAAAAGTCGCGGGCCGGCATCTCGGCGCTCGGGTACGAATGGGATGCCATGATTATCCCGGAGACCGGAAAGTCCATCCCCCGCGCTATGGATGTCGTGGCCGCCAGCACCCTGAGGCGGCCGCCCTCCATCAGCCGCTCCATAACCTCCCTGACCTCGTCGGGCAGGCCCGCGTGGCAGACGCCTACTCCCCTGTCGAGGTACTTGACGAGGGGAAAGCCGGCCCCGAGCTCGCTCGCGACGAACTTTCTTGCCAGCAGCCTCTCCCCGTCCGGCTCCGGTTCGGGCAGGCTCCGGCATATGAGATCCGCCATCTTCCACGCCTCGCCGGGGCCGCGTCCCAGCACCAGCAGGTTCCTGGACGGATCGAACTGCGTCGCCAGCAGGGAGGCCAGCGCGTACCTTGTGTCCTTGACCTTTCCCGCGGGCAGCGCGAACCCGTCCGCCGATCCCACGCGGAACTCCCCGTTTGCGGAAACGGTCCAGGCGCCCGTCGCCAGCGGCCTGAAGAACGTCTCGATCGAGCGCCCGCGGCCCTCTGCGCGGAACAGCCCGACGACGCGGTCGCCGGGCCGCCAGTCGGGATCCGCGCCGATCGACCGCGAGTTCTGGGGATCCAGCCACTTGGCTATCTCGCGGCCGTTGGGCACGGACGCGGCCATGAGGAGTATGTCCGACCGCGCGCAGTCGTGCTTTATGGTAGAGAGCAGCATCTCCGGGCCGAGTCCGCCGGCGCCCCCAGACATGCAGTCCGCCCCGTCTATCACGGCCAGGACGAGCGACTCCGCGAGCCTGCTGCCCGGACTCCGTATCAGCAGGTGAAGTTTTTCCGGCGTGGTCACCAGTACGTCCAGATCGGCCTCGCCGGAGACCATTTCTTCCTCAAAGCCGTCCACGTGCGGCGCCCCGCCCGCCTTTTCCACCCGCACGCCGAGCGGCGGGGCCCCGAGATCGCGCCTCAGCCTCGCCGTGATCTGGCTGGCCAGCGCCTCCGAGGGGACGACGTAGGCCGCCACGCCGCCCCGCGCGGACTCGAGCGCCTGCAGGATGCGGAACTCGGCCATCGTCGTCTTGTCGCTCGACGCGGGCAGGCTGGCCACGACGGCCTTGGCGGAACCGAGCAGCCCCTTTTCCAGCATCGCCAGCCTCTGCGGGTAGAGCAGCTCGAACACGGGACGGCTCGATTCCATCATCATCCTGGCAAAGCGGCCCTGCCTGCCGGGCAGCCGCGCCAGCGTCCACACCGAGTTGCGGACCATCTTCTTGAACGCGGGATTCAGGATGGCGAGCAGTATGTCAAGCTCTTTGGTTCCCGCGCCGCTGCTGTGGAACTCGGCCTTCTGGAAGTGCGTGTCCAGGCGTTCCTCGACGTCCGCCGGGCTCCCGTCCCGCATGTATGTGCTGACCAGCCCCACCGCCTTTGCCAGCTGGTACAGCGCGGCGAGCTCGCGGGCGGCTCCGAGCTTGTCTCCGTCGTCCGTCTTTTCCAAGTACTCCTTTTCATACGTCCCCCGCCCCTTTTCCATCTCTCCCATGATCCTCGCGGACTGCTCGAGATCCTCCCTGGTCTCCTTCCTGGTCACGTGCAGTATGGCCAGGTAGATGTGCGCCAGCACGCGTCTGTCCCAGCCCTTTTCCGCCGCAGGCGCGACGTCCCACACGCGCTTGTTCTCCTTCAGGTAGCGCCTCGCGCCCTCCCATTTTTCCCCCAGGTAGGCGTACGCGAGAATCTTCAGGACGTGCGTGATCATCTTCGCGGGTTCGCCCGGTATGGGGCACGCCTCCATCATGCCGAAGCACTTCCTGCACATGCGGACGAGCGCGCGGTTTTTTTCGAGGTCCTCCGGGCCCGCGTCCAGCGCGGACTTCCAGAACTCCACCATCGCCAGCTCGTAGTTCCTGGCGACCTGTTCTGCGGCCTCGGCATTCTTGAGTTCCGGCGCGCCGCCGCGCCGCACCGCCTTGCTGATCCCGGTCCTGACGGCATCGTCGTGAGCCGCCGCGCCGGCTTTCCCAATCCACCCTTCGAGGGAAATGCCCGTTTCTTCCATGTCAGGTCAGGCCTGTCCTTCGGGGAAGATCCGAGACTGGTATGGGGAGGTACAGCGCCAGCACGTCCAGCTTGGTGCCTTCACGCGTGTGGCCACGCGTGTGCGAAAACACCGACTCGATGTCGCGCCTGTCTGGGGGAACGTCCCTGATCAGCACGCCGGCGGCCGTGACTTTTTTCTTGGCCGCGTAGGAATCGAACGCCGCTTTGCAGCGCTCAAGGCCGTCCCCGCCGCTTTCCAACACATTGAATGCGATCCACCGAATCAGCCGCTTCCGTACGCATCCAGACGACGCGAGGCGGGCCAGCTGCCAGCGCGTGCCCTTACCCCCAGTGGCCGCCGGGGGCGGATACCGGAGTTCCGAGGACGTCTTTACCTCCCCGAACAGGGATGTGGTGCCCCCCGCCGAGTACCCCACCAGATCCGCGCCGGCCCCCGGCTCGCCGCCGGTTTTTTGATTGCGCGAGGCCGGGTACGGAAACTCCGCATTCTGGCGGTCCTCCAGGAAGCATTCCGCAAGCGTCTCTCCGATCCTCCACGGTTCGACGGCGCCGGGCTGGAAAATTATGCTCCCCGCCCCGTCTTCCCAAAACTCGCCAGCGGCTCTTCCCGACAGCAACTTTTACAGATCTTGCCTTCCTCGCACATCGTGGTGCATGTCGGCCACCCCGGTGGAAAGGTACTCGACTAGGCCCCGCTTCTCTGTAGCCAATCCGTCGCCGGTCACGCTACCGCGGGCCATCGTGTACGATCACGTGTACTCCAACGCCGTGGTGGATGGGGGCGGTGTTTTTAACCAGATCGGTTGCCTGCCCTGCTCCCTCCGGAGGGCCCGGATCGGGCAAAGCCGGCCGCGGCCCCGTCCCGCCCGCGCGCGGGGCGGGGCAGCCCCGCACGCCCGGCCCGGCCGCGGCGATCCGGCGCCCCTCCCCCCGCCGCATCTCCTTACCGGCAGATCGTCTCCCCGCCGCACGCATGCGGCCGCGGCGTGCCGGCGCCCCGCCCTCCCCCCGCCTCAGTCGTCACCGGGGGCCGCGCCGGCCAGCCTGCGCCAGACCCTCTTGTAGTCCTTACGGTCCGGGAGGGCTACCTGCGCCGGTACGCCGCGCCGGCCAGCCTGCGCCAGACCCTCTTGTAGTCCTTACGGTCCGGGAGGGCTACCTGCGCCGGTACGCCGCGCCGGCCAGCCTGCGCCAGACCCTCTTGTAGTCCTTACGGTCTGGGAGGGCTACCTGCGCCGGTACGCCGCGCCGGCCAGCCTGCGCCAGACCCTCTTGTAGTCCGCGCCCGCCACGCCGGCGCCGGACGTGGGGCCCCACGACGCGCCCGGCAGCCCCTCCAGCCACCGCATGATGCCGGAGCTGCCGCGGATCTCCCGCGCCTCCCGCCCGAACGCCTCGCCCACCCTGGGGGCGGCCCCCCTGGGCACGCCGTGCCTGCGCATCACGACGGCCTCGTCCGTGTCCACGCCGTAGTGGATCATGGCGGGCAGGTCGGGCGCCCCCTTTTCCCCGCCCCCGCCGGGCCCCCGCATGGCCGCGGCCGCCCCCCGGGCCGCCGCGCCGGCTATCCCCCGCACGGCCTCCACGCACGCGGCCACCTCCCCCGCGCCCCGGCCCCCGAAGCGGGCCGCCGCGATCTCCCCGATTCCCCTGCCGGAGACCCAGTCGCGCACGGTCCCGCAGATCTCCTCCCCCGCGGCGGCCCGGCCCGGCGCGGCGGCCTCCAGGTCCCTCCGCACCTCCGGGATGGACCCGATCGCTCCCATGAGGGCAGGCAGCTTTTCCGCCGCGGGCGAGAACAGGCTTTTCGCGTCCAGGCCGCCCCGCCAGATGCAGGCCGACTCCAGCGCGCGCGCCGCCCCGGCCTCCGGGGAAAGGCCGCCCGCGCCGGGGGGGCGCGGGTCCCCGTCGGGCCGCTCCGCGTACCTCCCGACCGCTGCCTCGAGGGCCTCCCGCTCCGGGGGCCGGAGCCTTCCGTACCCGTACGTCCGCCGCAGCGCGAGCCCCGCCTCCTCGGCGGCCCGCCCGGGGTCCCGGCCCGCCGCGCGCCCCACGTACCGGGCGAGGGCGGCCCAGTCGCCGCCCCCCTCGGCCAGCCGCCGCAGGTCCATCCCCCCGCCACCCTCCTTCAGCGCCCCGCGCACCATCCCCGGCAGGGCCGAGGCCGGCGCCCCGGCGGCCTTCTCGACGTACCTTGTCCACGCGGTCGCCCCCGCCCTGCTCCCGGAGGCCAGCCCCACCACTCCCATGGGCGGCCCGCCGATCCCGCCGGCCCAGCCGGCCAGGTCCCAGAACTCGCCCCGCGGCATCGGCCCGCCGCGGTACCGGCGCGACGCCGCCACCACGGCGTGCACCGGAAAGTCGATCTCCCGCGCGATCTCGGTAGTGGCCGCCAGCGCGCGGAGGCGGCCGCCCTCCATCAGCAATACCATGAGCTCCCCGATCTCGGCGGGAATGCCGGAATGGTACACGCCGACGCCCCTGCCTAGGCACGCGGCGAGCGGGAAGCCCGCCCCGAGCTCCCCCTCGACGAGCCTCCTGGCCAGCGACCTCTCCGCGTCCGGCTCCGGTTCCGGCAGGTTCCGGCGCATCATCTCCGCGATCTCCCACGCCTGGCCCGGATCCCGCCCCAGCGCCAGCACGCCGGCGTGCGGATCCAGCCTGGACGCGAAGAGGGCGGCCGCCGCGCGGCCCGACCGCCCGGCGCGGCCCGGGGGCAGCGCGAACGGGCCCGGCGGCCCGGCGCGGAACCTCGCCCCCGCGCGGGCGGTCCCCGCGCCCGTCGGCACAGGGGCGAAGACCGCCTGGATCCCGCGCCTGCCGTCCGCGCTGCTGCACAGCCCGACGGCGCGCTCGCCCTGCCGCACGTCGCGATCCGGGACGATCGCCCTCGGGCGGCGGGGATCCAGCCACTCCGCCATCCCGCGGGCATCCGGCACGGACTGGCCCACGACGAGGATGCCGGCCCGCGGGCAGCTGTCCTTCACCTCCGCGAGCAGCAGCTCCGTGCCGAGCCCGCCGGCGCCCCCGATGCGGTGCGCCCAGTCCGCCACGACCAGCGCGAGCGACCCCGCGATCTTTCCTCCGGGCTGCCGCAGCATCTCGAGCAGCTTCTCCGGCGTGGCCACCAGGACGTCCGCGCGGATCCCGCCGGGGCCCGCCCCCGGGCGGGACGGCGCCCCGCCGGCGTTCTCCACGACCGCGCCCGCCCGCAGGGCCCAGGGATCGCGCCTCAGCCTCGCCGCCACGCGGCCGGCCAGCGCCTCCGTGGGGACGACGTAGGCCGCGGTGCCGCCCCGAACGGACTCGAGCGCCCTCGCTATTCGGGGCACGGCCGCCCCCGTCCTGCGGGCGGGAGCGGGCAGCACGGCCACGGCGGACCCGCGGGCCGGCCCGCGCGGCCTCCCGCCCCGCCGCCCCGCCGGGTCCGCCGCCATCGTCCCGAGCACGGGCCTCAGCGCCGAGGCGATCGCGTCCAGCCCCGTCGACCCCTCCGCGTTGGGCGGGGCCTTCACGTACATCGACAACTCGCTGTAGGACAGGGCCTCCACCACGTGCGAGTCCGCGTGCCCCCCCGCGTCATCCAGGTTCCCGCGCCGCATGTGCTCGCATGCCAGCCACGCCGCGCTGGCCAGGTGGCGCAGCGCGTAGAGATCGCGGGAGGCCGCGTCCTCCCCCCTCATCCCCGGCCAGGGGCATTCCCTGCCGCCCACCCCCTCCAGGATCCCCGCGGCCCGCTCGAGATCCCCCGCGCCCCCCCTGGCCATCCGCAGCACGGCCCCGTACACGGCCGCCAGCGCGCGCCGGTTCCCGCCCGCCTTCCCCGGGGCCCCGGCGTCCCACGCGCGCCCGTTCGCCTCCAGGTAGCCCCGCATCCACTCCCGCCTTTCCCCCGCGCAGGCGTACGCGAGCACCGTCAGGACGTGCAGGAACATCCTCCGCGGCTCGCCGGGCAGGGGGAGCGCCGCCGCCATGCGGAAGCCCTCCCTGCACGCGCGGGCGATGCCGCGGCTCGCCTTGCGGACCTCCGGGCCCGAGTACAGCGCGAAATCCAGGTACTGCCCCAGCTCCATGTGCCGCGCGAGCGCCTCGGCGAACCTCGGGAGGACGCGCTCCACGGCCGCGGCATCCCCCGGCCCGGGCGCGGCGCCGGGCCGCACCGCCCAGTTGATCCTGGCCTTGTCGGCGGCCTCCGCCGCCGCCGGGTAGTCCTTCCCGCGCCTTGCCGCGAGGCACCCCCGCACCGCGCTGTCGGCGGCCTCCGCCGCCGCCGCGTAGTCCTTCCCACGCCGCTTCGCCGCGCCGCCGCCCTTTCCGCCGGGCCCCGCCCCCGATTCCGCGGCGGGGGGGCGCCGCGCCGCCCCGCTGCCGCGGCGGCCACTCCCCCCTCCCTTCCCCCCCATCGCGGTACCGCGGCCGCCCCGCCGCATATTAACTCCGCCGCGGCGGTGCGGTGTAGACTTACGTCCAAACCGAAACCACGCCTAGCAACGGCAACCGCTCCCCGATCTCACGCCTAGATCACAATGGACGTAAGTCTACACGCGGTGCGCGCTTGCCTCCCCCCGCCGCCCCGCGCCCCCTCCCCCGCCCCGCGCAAAAGCGGATCCGGCTCCCGCGCGGCGCCCCCGCTCGCCGCGGCGGCGGAGCCGGCATCCGCCGGGCGCGCCGGCCGGGGATCTGCCGCGCGGCGGGCTCGTCTGCCGCGCATGCCGCGGGCGGCGCGGGCCCGCGCCCGAAACCCGCGCCCGGGACGCGCTGGAACGGGCGCCGGGGCGGGATGTTCCCCGCCGCCCGCGCCTGCGGCAGCGCGCGGATGCGGCAGGTTCCGATGCGGCAAACGCGCCTTTCCGCGCAGCCGCCCTTCCGGAATCCGGGGCGCGGCCCGGCCGCCTGCCGCCAAAGCCGTGCTTGCGGGGCGCGGCCTGCCCGCGCGGGATCCGCGGCCGGACGGGCTTTCCTGGCTCCTATGCGAGGTGGTGCCGGTGTTGGTGATCAACCGCGCGGGATCCGCGGCCGGGCGGGCTTTCCCGGCCCCGCCCCGCCCCCGCCAGGTTCGGCCGGGCGCGGAAAGCGGCCGGCCTTCCGGCGCCCCGCGCGCGGGGCATTCGGCGCCCGCCCGCCCCTCAGCCCGCTCCCGCGCCGGCCAGCCTGCGCCACACCTCCTTGTAGTCCGCGCCCGACATGCCGGAACCCGACCCCGGGCCCCACGACCCGCCCGGCAACCCCTCCAGCCACAGCATGATGCCGGAGCTGCCGCGGATCTCCCGCGCCTCCCGCCCGTACGCCTCGCCGACCCGGCGCGCCGCCCCCCTGGGCACGCCGTGCCTGCGCATCACGACGGCCTCGTCCGTGCCCACGCCGTGGTACACCATGGCGGGCAGGTTGAGCGCGCTCTTCCTCTGCTCCCGCGTCATGCCCCCGAAATCCAGCCCCGACCCGGGCATCCTCTGGACGGCGGCCATCCCCCGGGCGGCCGCGCCGGCGATCCCGCGCACGGCCTCCGCGCACCGGGTCACCTGCTCGGCGCCGCTCCCCCCGAAGCGGGCCTCCGCGATCTCCGCCACCTTCCTGCCCGAGACCCAGTCCGATATCACCGCCCCGATCTCGCCGTCGGCGGCCGGCCGGCCCGGCGCGGCCGCGTCCAGATCCTTCTTGACCTCGGGGATGGACCCCGCCACCCCCAAAACGGCCCGCAGTTTTTCCGATGCGGGCGCGAACAGGCTCCCCGCGCTCCAGCCGTCCCGCCCGATGCCCGCCGATCCCGCGGCGCGCATCGCCCCCCCGAGCGCCTCCGCGGAAAAGCCGGCCGTGCCGGAGAGGCGCGACGCGGGCGGGTCCTCGTCGAGCCGCTCGGCATACCTGACGACGGCGCCCACGAGGGCGCGCCGCTCCCCCCGCGAAAGCTCGCGGAACCCGTACGTCTGCCCCAGCGCGATCTCCGCCTCCCCGGCGAACCGCCCCGGGTCCGGGATCCGGCTCTTCGCGTGCGCCACGTGCTGCGCGAAGATCGACCAGCGGGCGTCGGCCCCCGCCAGGCGCGACAGGTCCAGCGCCCCGCCCCCCTCCAGCGCCCCGCGCACCATCCCCGCCAAGGCGGAAGTCATCACCCCGGCGGCCCCCTTGACGTACTCGGCTTCCCCGGCCGCGCCGCAGTCGTCCCCCGCCACCAGCCCCACCACCCCGATCGGCGCCCCGCCGATCCGGCCGGCCCTGCCCGCCAGGTTCCAAAAGTCGCGGGCCGGCATCTCCGCGCCCCGGCACGAGCGGGACGCCACGATCATCCCGGATACCGGAAAGCTCGCCCCCCGCGCCGCGTCGGCGGTGGCCGCCAGCACCCGGAGGCGGCCGGCTTCCATCAGGTGCTCCATCAGCTCCCCGACCTCGCCCGGCAGGCCCGCGTGGTATACCCCGACGCCCCTGCCGAGGTACCCGACGAGCGGGAAGCCGGCCCCGAGCTCGCTCGCGACGAACTTCCTCGCCAGCAGCCTCTCCTCGTCCGGCTCCAGTTCGGGCAGCCTCTGGCAGATCAGTTCAGCCATCTTCCACGCCTCGCCGGGGCCGCGCCCCAGCACCAGCAGGTTCCGGGACGGATCGAACTGCGCCGCCAGCAGGGAGGCCAGCGCGTGCCTCGCGTCCAGGGCGTTTCCCGCGGGCAGCGCGAGCCCGCCCGCCGATCCGGCGCGGAACTCCTCGTCCACGTAAGCGGTCCCGGCGCCCGTCGCCAGCGGCCTGAAGAACGCCTCGATCGAGCTCCCGCGGCACTCGGCGCGGTACAGCCCCACGACGCGATCGCCCGCCTGCCGGTCGATATCCGCGCCGATCGACAGCGAGTTCTGGGGATCCAGCCACTCGGCTACCTCGCGGCCGTTGGGCACGGGCGCGGCCATGAGGAGGATCTTCGACCGCGCGCAGTCGCGCTTTATGGCGGAGAGCAGCATCTCCAGGGCGAGCCCGCGCTTCCCGTCCATGCCGTCGGCCCCGTCCACCACGGCCAGGACGAGCGACTCCGCGAGGCTGCTGCCGGGATGCCGCATCAACATGTGCAGTTTTTCCGGCGTGGCCACCAGCACGTCCGCGCCGGCCCCGCCCGAGGCCGCCTCCTCGTCGAGGCCGTCCACGTGCGGCGCCCCGCCCGCCTCTTCCACCCGCACGCCGAGCGGCGGCGCCCCGAGATCGCGCCTCAGCCTCGCCGCGATGCGGCCGACCCGCGCCCCGGCGGGGACGACGTACGCCACCGTGCCGCCCCGCGCGGACTCGAGCGCCTGCAGGATGCGGAACTCGGCCATCGTCGTCCTGCCGCTCGACGCGGGCATGTTCACCACGACGGCCCCGCGGGCGGGATCGAGGAGCCCCCCTTCCAGCACCGCCCGCCTCTGCGGGTGGGGCAGCTCGGATGCGGGGCTGCCCGATTCGGCCACCATCCTGGCGAAGTCGCCCGGCCTGCCGCCCAGCCGCGCCAGCGCCCACGGCGAGTCGCGCGCCATCTTCTTGAACGCGGGGTGCAGGACGGACAGCAGTATGTCCAGCTCCCTGGTTCCGGCGGCGCTGCTGTGGGCCCTGGCCTCCCGAAAGCTCGCGTCCAGGCGCGGCTCGACGTCCGCGGGGCTCCCGTCCCGCACGTACGCGCCGACCGCCTCCACCGACTCTGCCAGGTGGTACAGCGAGGCGAGCTCGTGGGCGGCCCCGCGCTTGTCCCCGCCGCGCATGCCCGCAAAGTACTCCTTTTCGCGCGCCTTCCGCTCCTCCCTCAGTTTTTCCACGATCCCCGCGGACCGCTCGAGATCCTCCCGGGTCTCCCTCCCGGCCACGCGCAGCACGGCCAGGTAGATGCCCGCCAGCACGCGCGCGTTCCAGCCCGCTTCCGCCGCGGCCCCGACGTCCCACGCGCGCGCGTTCTCCTTCAGGTAGCGCCTCGCGCCCTCCGGGTCTTCCCCCATGCGGGCGTACGCGAGCATGCTCATGACGTGCGAGATCATGTGCACCGGATTGCCGGGCACGGGGCACGCCTCCATCATGCCGAAGCACTTCCGGCACGCGCGGACGAACGCGCGGTTTTTCTCGCGGCCCTCCGGGCTCTCGTCCAGCGCGAACTTCCACAGCCCGATCGTCGCCATCTCGTAGTGCATGGCGGCCTCTTCCGCGGCATCGGCATCCCAGGGCCCCGCCGCGCCGCCGCGCCGCACCGCCTTTCCGATCCTGGACCTGACGGCATCGTCCCTCGCTCCCGCGCTCGTCCTGTCGGCCATTTCCGCCAGGGCATAGTCCGCATCCGCCACGTCAGGCGCCGCCTCCCGCCCTCGCGGGGTTCTCCGGGACCGCCGCGGGGGGATGCGGCGCCGGCGGGCCGGGCCCGGCCGCCCCGCGCGGGGGCGGCGGCCCGATGCCGCTCCCGCCGCGGGGGGCGGCCCCGATCGGCGCGCCCGCCGGCGGCCCGCGGCCCGCCGCGCGCGCGTTCGCGAACACGACGCGCGGGATCGCTGCGGCGCTTTTAACTCGACCGGTTGCCGCGGCGTGCGCGCCTGCCTCCCCGCTCCTCCCGCCGCGCCGGTTCCCCGCGCGCCGCCGCCCCTGATTCTGCCGCGCCGGCGGCACGAGTCCGCCATGCTGGCACCGCCAACCAAGGGATCCAGCCGTCCGGCCTGGACCGCGCGGCGCGCGGGCTTCCCGGGCGGCCAAGTCGCGGCGGGAGGGGGGGAGGGGAGGCTGCTGACCCCGCACGCAGAGCATTCCCCGTCGGATGGCTCGAGACCGGCGCGGCGGAAAAATTCTGGCGGATGCTGGCGCGGGAAACTCGCGCGCGGCGCACGCGCGATTCGGCGGCCAAAAAGGCCAGTTCGTGGATTGCCGCGCCCACGCTTCGGAACTGACCGGCGATGCGCAACACGCGCGCTGATTGCGAGAATCGTCACACAATCACATATGAATGTAACGGAATTTTTGAGTGCGATGGAATGATCAGTAATGTTAATAACCGTACCTCTGATCGTTACCGCGTGATGGGGGCAACGAAGCTGACTCGTCGGCGCCGCCAAATCGCTGGGGACGACTGTCCCGGCATCAGCAGCAAGACGTTTGAACCCGGTGCAAGTCCTCGTTTGGGCGGCACACGGACATCAAAAACGAGGTCAGGATGTGGGCACAAAAGATTGAGATTGACACCACGATTTCAAGAAACAAACGGCGTTTTGGGCGGCAGTGGAGGGCCGCTGGGAAAATGAACCGCACCAACGTGATACATCACGGCGATTGCGTGGAAGTCATGGCGGCGATGCCGGCGGGCTCGGTGGATCTCATAGTAACTTCCCCCCCCTACAACATAAAGAACTCCTCTGGCAACGGTCTAAAATGCGGCTCAGGGGGGAAGTGGTCCAGTGCCCGCCTGATTGACGGGTATGACGAATACGACGATGCGCTGCCCCACGCCGAGTACGTAAAATGGCAAAGGAACTGCCTAGATGCAATGTGGCGGGTCTTGGCCGACGACGGGGCGATATTTTATAATCACAAGTGGCGCGTTCAAAACGGCCTGTTACAAGACAGGTGCGACATAGTTGACGGTTTTCCTGTCCGGCAGATAATCATTTGGCAGAGAAAGGGCGGAATCAACTTCAACGCCGGATATTTTTTGCCGACTTTTGAAGTAATTTACATGATAACAAAACCCGCCTTTAAGTTGAGAAAAGGCGCAAACAAACTTACCGACATATGGACGATAACGCAAGAACAAAATAACCCGCACCCGGCGCCATTCCCGCTAGAATTGGCTTCGCGCTGCATCGGTTCCACCGATGCGAAGATAATCCTTGATCCGTTCATGGGTTCTGGAACAACCGCAATAGCTGCCATCAATGAGGGGCGCGAATACGTCGGAATTGACAAGTCACAAACATACTGCAAAATGGCGCGCAGGAGGATTAAGAGCCCTCGTCTGGTTGATGCGTTACAATGACTACCCGGGCGGTTCGGGACAACGATCTATACGAAGAGATAAAAAAAATATTGGGCAAGTGGAACCCAATCCCCGACATGCACGGGTATGGGGGGACAGGCGCGCCGGGACGCATGCTCGAAAATTTGCTGCATATACAAGAAAACAACCAAGATCTTCCGGATGCGGGACGTTGGGAATTAAAATATACCAGCAATAAATCGGTTGTGACTTTATTCCACAAAGACCCCGAACCCAGAAAACCGTCTGTCATAAAACACCTAATACAAAATTGTGGTTGGCCCGGCAATGTTGAAAATGAGAGGAGTTTTAGGCATACTATCTGGGGTAGTTCAAACCGCGGTTTTAAGGTGGAGGTAGACGATGACAAGGTAACCGTGAGACACGACAGTCTTCGCGTGGCGCCGACATGGAACATCGACGACTTGAATAATTCCGCCGTGTCAAAACTGCGTAATCTGATCCTGGTGTTTGGAGATACTAAAAAAACGAAAGGCGGCCGGGCGGTAAAATTCAGGGCTGCTGTCAGGTATTCAAAATTCCGCTTTTCAGAATTTAAAAAAGGGTTAGCGCGCGGTTGGATAGCGATAGATTTTGATGCCAAAATAAAAGAATCGGGCGCAGTACGCAACCATGGCACCAAATTCAGAATAAAAAACAAAGACACGCATTTACTGTATGCCGATGCCAACCGCATCGAAGGTTGACAGTGTTCCATTTCGCGCATTGGGGGCGGCGGCTCCGCTCGGCCACACCCGCCCGACAATCGCCGGCGCGGGGCCGATCATAAGCGCCGCGAATGCGGACGGCGCCACGCGCTTCCTTGCGGGCCGGCGCAGGATCCCGCGCCGGCCGCCTCGGCCTGCCGCTGCGGGCCTTCCCAGCCTTGCCCCGCCCCCGCCCGGTTCGGCCTGGGGACGGACTCGGAAGATCCGCGCATCGCCGACTTCCTGGCCTCGCCCCCGCCAGGTTCGGCCGTGTGCGGAAAGCGGCCGGCCTTCCGGCGCCCCGCGCGCGGGGCATTCGGCGCCCGCCCGCCTCAGTCGTCCCCGGGGGCCGCGCCGGCCAGCCTGCGCCAGACCCTCTTGTAGTCCGCGCCCGACACGCCGGAGCCGGACGTGGGGCCCCACGACGCGCCCGGCAGCCCCTCCAGCCACCGCATGATGCCGGAGCTGCCGCGGATCTCCCGCGCCTCCCGCCCGAACGCCTCGCCCACCCTGGGCGCGGCCCCCCTGGGCACGCCGTGCCTGCGCATCACGACGGCCTCGTCCGTGTCCACGCCGTAGTGGATCATGGCGGGCAGGTCGGGCGCCCCCTTTTCCACGCCCCCGCCGGGCCACTGCTCCATGGCCGCGGCCGTCCCCCGGGCCGCCGCGCCGGCTATCCCCCGCACGGCCTCCACGCACGCGGCCACCTCCCCCGCGCCCCGGCCCCCGAAGCGGGCCGCCGCGATCTCCCCGATTCCCCTGCCGGAGACCCAGTCGCGCACGGTCCCGCAGATCTCCTCCCCCGCGGCGGCCCGGCCCGGCGCGGCGGCCTCCAGGTCCCTCCGCACCTCCGGTATGGACCCGATCGCCCCCATGAGGGCCGGCAGCTTTTCCGCCGCGGGCGAGAACAGGCTTTTCGCGTCCAGGCCGCCCCGCCAGATGCCGGCCGACTCCAGCGCGCGCGCCGCCCCGGCCTCCGGGGAAAGGCCGCCCGCGCCGGGGGGGCGCGGGTCCCCGCCGGGCCGCCCCGCGTACCTCCCGACCGCTGCCTCGAGGGCCTCCCGCTCCGGAGGCCGGAGCATGCCGTGCCCGTACGTCCGCCGCAGCGCGAGCCCCGCCTCCTCGGCGGCCCGCCCGGGGTCCCGGCCCGCCGCGCGCCCCACCGCGCGCCCCACGTACCGGGCGAGGGCGGCCCAGTCGCCGCCCCCCTCGGCCAGCCGCCGCAGGTCCATCCCCCCGCCCCCCTCCTTCAGCGCCCCGCGCACCATCCCCGGCAGGGCCGAGGCCGGCCGCCTGGCCGGCGCCCCGGCGTACTTGATCCACTTGACCGCATCGTCCCTGCTCCCGGAGGACAGCCCCACCACTCCCACGGGCGCCGCGCCGATCCCGCCGGCCCAGCCGGCCAGGTCCCAGAACTCGCCCCGCGGCATCGGCGCGCCGCGGTACCGGCGCGACGCCGGCACCACGGCGGACACCGGAAAGTCGATCTCCCGCGCGATCTCGGTCGTGGCCGCCAGCGCGCGGAGGCGGCCGCCCTCCGTCAGCAATACCATGAGCTCCCCGATCTCGTCGGGGATTCCCGAATGGTACACGCCGATTCCCCTGCCGAGGCATTTGGCGAGCGGGAAGCCGGCCCCGAGCTCCCCCTCCGCGAGCCTCGCGGCCAGCGCCCTCCCCGCGTCCGGCTCCAGTTCGGGCAGGTTCCGGAGCATCATCTCCGCGATCTCCCACGCCTGGCCCGGATCCCGCCCCAGCGCCAGCACGCTCGCGGACGGATCGAGCCTGGACGCGAAGAGGGCGGCCGTCGCGCGGCCCGACCGCCCGGCGCGGCCAGGGGGCAGCGCGAACGGGCCCGGCGGCCCGGCGCGGAACTCCGCCTCCGCGCAGGCGGTCATCGCGCCCGTCGGCACCGGGATGAAGATCGCCTGGATCCCGCGCCTGCCGACCGAGCCGCCGCACAGCCCGACCGCGCGCTCGCCCTGCCGCACGTCGAGATCCGGGACGATCGCCCTCGGGCGGCGGGGATCCAGCCACTCCGCCATCCCGCGGGCATCCCGCGCGGACTGGCACATGACGAGGATGCCGGCCCGCGGGCAGCTGTCCTTCACCTCCGCGAGCAGCAGCTCCAGGCCGAGCCCGCCGGCGCCCCCCATCCCGTGCGCCCAGTCCGCCACGACCAGCGCGAGCGACCCCGCGAGCTTTCCTCCCGGCCGCCGCAGCATCTCGAGCATCTTTTCCGGCGTGGCCACCAGGACGTCCGCGCGGATCCCGCCGGGGCCCGCCCCCGGGCGGGACGGCGCCCCGCCGGCGTTCTCCACGACCGCGCCCGCCCGCAGGGCCCAGGGATCGCGCCTCAGCCTCGCCGCCACGCGGCCGGCCAGCGCCTCCGTGGGGACGACGTAGGCCGCGGTGCCGCCCCGAACGGACTCGAGCGCCCTCGCTATCCGGGGCACGGCCGCCCCCGTCCTGCGGGCGGGAGCGGGCAGCACGGCCACGGCGGACCCGCGGGCCGGCCCGCGCGGCCTCCCGCCCCGCCGCCCCGCCGGGTCCGCCGCCATCGTCCCGAGCACGGGCCTCAGCGCCCCGGCGATCGCGTCCACCTCCGTCGACCCCTTCCTGTTGGACGGGGCATCCACGCGCATCGACCCCTCGTAGTAGGACAGGGCCCCCAGCACGTGCGAGTCCGCGTGCTCCCCCGCGTCCTCCGGGCTCCCGCGCCGCATGTGCTCGCAGACCAGCTCCGCCGCCCTGGCCAGGTGGCGCAGCGAGTAGAGCTCGCGGGAGGCCGCGTCCTTCCCCCTCCCCGGCCCGGGGCATTCACCCCCCGACGCCCCTTCCAGGATCCCCGCGGCCCGCTCGAGATCCCCCGCGCCCCCCCTGGCCATGAGCAGCACGGCCTCGTACACGGCCGCCAGCGCGCGGGCGTTCCCGCCCGCCTTCCCCGGGGCCGCGGCGTCCCACGCGTTCCCGTTCGCCTCCAGGTAGCCCCGAATCCACTCCCGCCTTTCCCCCGCGCAGGCGTACGCGAGGACCGTCAGGACGTGCAGGGACATCTTCCGCGGCTCGCCGGGCAGGGGGAGCGCCGCCGCCAAGCGGAAGCCTTCCCTGCACACGCCGGCGATGTCGCGGCTCGACCTGCGGACATCCCTGCCCGAGTACGGCGCGGGATCCAGGTACTGCCCCAGCTCCATGTGCAGCGCGAGCGCCCCGGCGAATTTCGGGAGGATGCGCTCCACGGCCGCGGCATCCCCCGGCCCGGGCGCGGCGCCGGGCCGCACCGCCCAGTTGATCCTGGCCTTGTCGGAGGCTACTACCGCCGCCCGGTAGTCGCTCCACAGCCGCCCCCCCGCGGCGCCGCCCTTTCCGCCGGGCCCCGCCGCGGCGGGGGGGCGCCGCGCCGCCCCGATGCCGCGGCGGCCCCCCGGCCCTCCCTTCGCCCCCATGGCCGGGCCGGGGCCGCCCCGCCGCATATTAACCCCGCCGCGCCGTCCCGCGCGCCGTCCCGCGCGCCGTCCCGCGCGCCGTCCCGCGCGCCGCCGGCCGGGGTTCCCGGCCGCCCGGGGCGCCGCCGGCCGGGGTTCCGGGCCCCCCGCCCCCGGGAACCCGCGGGCGGCCCCGCGGCCGCGGCGGGAGCGCGGCGGGAGCGGGGGCGGCCGGGGCGATCCGGGCGCGGGGCGCCGCGCCGCGGATCCGGGGGCGGGGGGCGGGGGCGCCGGCCCCGCGGAACCCCCGAAAGTATATGCACAAATAGTTGGCCGCGGGGCGCCCGGCGTGGCGGAGGAGGTGGAGCGCGCGGTGCTGGAGCTGGGGCTGGTCATGCGGAGCATCGGCAACTTCGACGTGTCCAGCCCCGAGGGGAGGCTGAGGCTGCAGGGGACGGTCTACCTGCTGCAGTCGTTCGGCGTCTACCTGGGGTACAGGTTTTCGTGGTACATCCGCGGGCCGTACTCGCCGCGCCTCGCCAGGGACGGGTTCGCGCTGCGGGAGATCTACGGGATCATGCCGCCCGGCTCGTTCGCCTCCGGGGCGGTCCGGTCCAGGTTCGCCGAGTTCGCGAGCTTCATGGCGGACAAGGGGGACGATGCGGATCGGCTCGAGATCCTCGCATCGATCCATTCCTTGAAGAAGATCTACCCGGGCATGACGAAGTCCGAGATACTGTCGCGCGTGGCGAAAAAGCAGCCGTACACCACGGAAGAGCGGCGCGGGAGCGGCTGGAAGGAGCTCAGGGAACGGGGGCTGATATGACGTGCCGGTGAGGATCGCGGGCAGGACGACGGAATTTCCGCTGCCCCCCGTGCCGCCGAACTTCCCGGAAGACTACGGCGCGCTGGCGGGGACGCTCGACGGCCCCGTGGACAGCGCGGCGTTCTTCATGCTGTCCGATGCCTCGTGCTCCCCGCGGCCGGTGTCCTCCATGGAGAAGATCCACGTCGACGTCTTCGGGGGCAAAAAAACCACGCCCCCCGCGCTGTCGGACGGGCTCGTGGAGACCCTGCTCATAATGGCGGACAAGGACCTCATGCGGCAGATCCGGAAGAGCAAGAAAGATGCCGAGGCCGGGCTGCTGACGCCGTGGGAAGAAATAAGGGTAGATGCGCGGAGCGCGCCGCGAGGCCCGCGCGCGGGAAAGCGCGCGGGAAAGCGCGCGGGAAAGCGCGCGGGAAAGCATCCCGCGAGGGGCGGGCGCCGCCTGTTGCCGTGAGCGGCCCCGCTGGCAAACTCGGAACCGGGCCCCTTCCGGGAGATCGGCCGGAGCGCGGGGAAAAGCACGCGGGCGCGCCGGAGTCCGCGCGCCCGCCGGCCGCGGGCGCGGAGGCGCCCCCGCCGATCCGAATTCGCCCCGGCGGGGAGGCGGCCGGCCCCGCGCGCGGCGGCCCCCCGGGACCTTCGGCGCCGGCTCGTTCCGCGGCTCCGGCATCCCGGGCCCCGCCGCCCGCCCGCCCCTCAGCCCGCGCCGGCCAGCCTGCGCCAGACCTCCTTGTAGTCCGCGCCCGACACGGCGGAGCCGGAACCCGGCCGCCACGCGTCGCCCGGCAGCCCCTCCAGCCACCGCATGATGCCGGAGCCGCCGCGGATCCCGCGCCGCTCCCGCGCGTACGCCTCGCCCACCCTGGGGGCGGCCCCCCTGGGCACGCCGTGCCTGCGCATTATGGCGGCCTCCTCCGTGCCCACGCCGTGGTACGCCATGGCCGGCAGGCTTAGCGCCCCCCCGTCCCCGCCCGCGCCCGCGTCGAGCCCAGACCCCGGCATCCCCTGGACGGCGGACATCCCCCTGGCTACCGCGCCGGCCGCCCTCCGCACGCCCTCCACGCACTCGGCCACCTGCCCCGCCCCCTTCCCCCCGAAGCGGGCCGCCGCGATCTCCGCGATCCCCCTGCCCGAGACCCAGTCCGACACCATCCCGCAGATCTCCCCGATCGGGGCGGCCCGCCCCGCCGCGGGGATCTCCAGGTCCCTCCGCGCCTCGGGAATCGACCGCACGGCCTCCAGGAGGGCCCGCAGTTTCCCCGATCCGGGCGCGAACATGATGCCCGCATTCCAGTCGCCCCGCCCGATGCCCGCCGATTCCAGCGCGCGAGCCGCTTTTCCGAGCGCCTCCGGGGAAAAGCCGGTCGCATCCGAGATGCGCTCCGCGGCAGAGTCCCAGCCGGCCCGCCCCGCGTACCTCCCGGCCGCGGCCTCGAGGGCATCCCGCTCCCGCCCGTTCAGCCCGCGGTACCCGTACGTCCGCCGCAGCGCGGCCCCCGCCTCCTCGGCGGCCCGCCGGGGGCCGGCGGCCCGGCCCGCCGCGCGCCCCACGTACCGCGCGAGGGCGGCCCAGTCGCCGCCCCCCTCCGCCAGTCGCCGCAGGTCCATCCCGCCTTTTCCCCCCAGCGCCCCGCGCACCATCCGCCGCAGGGCCGGGGCCTGCCGCGCGTAGGCGGCCCTGCCGACGTACTTGACCCACCCGTCCGCGTCGGCGCGGTTCCTCGCGGCCAGCCCCACCACCCCGATGGGCGGCCGGCCGGGCCGGCCGGCCCTGCCGGCCAGGCTCCAGAACTCGCCGGGCGGCATCGGCCCGCCGCGGCGCGAGCGCGACGCCATCACGACGGCGGGAACCGGAAAGTCGATCTCCCGCGCCGCGTCCGTCGTGGCCGCCAGCGCCCGGAGGCCGCCGCCCTCCATGAGCCCCACCATGAGCTCCCCCATCTCGGCGGGAATGCCGGAATGGTACACGCCGACGCCCCTGCCGAGGTACTTGGCGAGCGGGAAGCCGGCCCCGAGCTCGCCCCCGACGAGCCTCGCGGCCAGCGACCTCCCCGCGTCCGGCTCCAGTTCCGGCAGGTTCCGGTACATCATCTCGGCGATCTCCCACGCCTGGCCCGGATCCCGCCCCAGCACCAGCGCCCCCCCGGGCGGATCGAGCCGCGCCGCGAACAGGGCGGCCGCCGCGCGCCTGGACCACCCGGCGCCGCCCGCGGGCCGCCAGAACGGGCCGGCCGATCCCGCGCGGAACCCCGCATCCGCGTGGGCGGTCCACGCGCCCGCCGCCAGCGGCCTGAAGATCGCCCCGATCGGGCCCCCGCCGTCCTCGGCGGCGCACAGCCCGACGGCGCGGTCGCCCAGCCGCCAGTCGGGATCCGGGCCGATCGCCGGCGGGCCGCCGGGATCCAGCCATCCCGTTATCCCGCGGGCATCCCGCGCGGACCGGACCATGGCGAGGATGCCGGCCCGCGGGCAGTCGCGCCTCACTTCCGCGAGCAGCAGCTCCATGCCGAGCCCGCCGGCGCCCCCCGTCCCGTGCGCCCAGTCCGCCACGACCAGCGCGAGCGATCCCGCGAGCTTCCCGCCGGGATGCCGCAGCATCGCGAGGAGCCTCCCCGGCGTGGCCACCAGGACGTCCGCCGTGGCCCCGCCGGGATCGGCCCCCGCCGGCCCTCCCGCGCGCGGCGCCCCGTCGGCATTTTCCACCGCCACGCCCAGCGGCGGGGCCCCGAGATCGCGCCTCAGCCTCGCCGTTACGCGGCCGAGCATCGCCTCGGATGGGACGACGTAGGCGGCGGTGCCGCCCCGCGCGGACTCGAGCGCCTGCAGGATGCGGAACTCGGCGACCCTCGCCCCGCCTTCCTGCCCGGGCATCGCCACCGCGGCGGCCGCGCGGGCGGGATCGAGTATCCCCCCTTCCAGCAGCGCCAGCCTCTGCGGGTGGGGCATGGCGGGGCCGCGGCCCCCCGATCCGGCCAGCATCGCGGCGAACTCGCCGGGCCGGCCCCCCGCCCGCCGCGCCAGCGTCCACGGCGAGTTCCGCGCCATCTTCAGGAGCACGTGCCGCAGCACTATAGTGGTCGCGCCCAGTTCGCTCGGCCCTTCGCCCTCGAGGGCCTCGGCGGCCTTCTCGGCGTGCTGGCCCAGGCGGCCCTCGACGTCCGCCGGGCTCCCGTCCCGGGCGTGCGCGCAGACCAGCCGCGCCGACTCTGCCAGGCGGCGCAGCACCTCCAGCCAGCCGGCGCCCGCCGCCCCGCCGGCGCCCGCCGCCCCGCCGGCGCCCGCCGCCCCGCCGGCGCCCGCCGCCCCGCCGGCGCCCGCCGCCCCGCCGGCGCCCGCCGCCCCGCCGGCGCCCGCCGCCCCGCCGGCGCCCGCCGCCCCGCCGCCTTCCAGCCCTTCCAGGATCCCCTCGGCCCGCCCGAGATCCCCCTCGTTCCCCCTGGCCATGTGCATCACGGCCAGGAGGATGCCCGTCGCGAGGCGGCCGACCCGGCCCGCCCCCTCCGCGGCCACGGCGTCCCACGCGCGCGCGTTCGCCCCGTCCGCCAGGTAGCGCCGCATGTCCTCCGGCCTTTCCCCCATGTGGGAGTACGCGAGCAGCGCCAGGACGTGCGAGGACGCCGCCCTCGGCCCGTCGGGCACGCGGCGCCCTTCCATGATGCAGAAGCTCCTCCTGCAGATGGATTCCAGCGAGCGGCGCTTCTCGCGGCCCCCGGGGCTCGTGTCCAGCGCGAACTCCGCGTGGTTCATGAACGCCGCCCAGCAGGGCGCGAGGGCGCGCTCCACGGCCTCGTCGTCCCCGGGCTCCGGCGCGGCGCCGGACCGCACCGCCGCGCCGATCTTGCGCTTGTCGGCGGCCTCCACCGCCTCCGCGTAGATCCTCGCCAGCTCCCCGATCCCGACGCCGCGGCCGCCCCCCGCCCCGCGGCCGCCCCCCCGGCTTTTCGCCCCCATCGCCGCCCCGCGGCCGCCCGCCGCATATGAACCCCGCCCGCGCGCGCGGATCGACGGGAGCGCTTCCGCGCCCGCGCCCGGCGGGCGCGCGGCCTCACGCGCCCGCGCCGGACAGCCTGCGCCAGACCTCCTTGTAGTCCGCGCCCGACATGCCGGAACCCGACCCGGGGCCCCACGACCCGCCCGGCAGCCCCTCCAGCCACCGCATGATGCCGCGGGCGCCCCCGCGTATGTCCCGCCGTTCCCGCGCGTACGCCTCGCCCACCCTGGGGGCGGCCCCCCTGGGCACGCCGTGCCTGCGCATTATGGCGGCCTCGCCCGTGCCCACGCCGTGGTACGCCATGGCCGGCAGGTCGGGCGCCTCCCCGCCCGCGCCCGGCCCGTACCCCTGTATCCCCATGGCGGCGGCGGTCCCCCGGGCGACCGCGGCGGCCAGCCCCCGCACGGCCTCCGCGCACGTGGCCACCTCCCTGATGCCGCCTCCCCCGAAGCGGGCCGCCGCGATCTCCCATACCTTCTTCCCGGATACCCAGTCCGATACGGTCCCGCATACCTCCTCCCTCGGGGCGGCCCCGCCGGGCCAGGCGGCCTCCAGATCCCCCCGCGCCCCCGGAATCGACTCGATCGCCCCAAGGAGGGCCGGCAGCTTGCCCGATCCGGGCGAGAACATGCCCTCGCTCCAGCCGCCCGGCCCGATGCCCGCCGATTCCAGCGCGCGCGCCGCTTTTTCGAGCGCCTCCGGCGGGAAGCCGGACGCGCCGGGGAGGCGCGCCGCCCCCCCGCCGGGCCGCCCCGCGTACCTGCCGACCGCGGCCTCGAGGGCCTCCCGCTCCCCGGGCCGGAGCTTGCCGTACCCGTACGTCCGCCGCAGCGCGGCCACCGCCCCTTCGGCGGCCCGCCCGGGGTCCCGGCCCGCCGCGCGCCCCACGTACCGGGCGAGGGCGGCCCAGTCGCCGCCCCCCTCCGCCAGGCGCCGCAGGTCGATCCCGCCGCCCCCCTCCAGCGCCCCGCGCACCATCCCCGGCAGGGACGAGGCGGGCGCCCCGGCGGCCTTTTCGGCGTACTCGGCCCACTTGGCCGCCCCGGGGCCGTCCGCCGCGGCCAGCCCCACTATCCCCATGCGCGGCCCGTCGATCCGGCCGGCCCAGCCGGCCAGGTTCCAAAAATCGCGCGCGGGCATCGGCGAGCTGCGGTACGAGCGCGATGCCATCACGACGGCGGGCACCGGAAAGTCGATCTCCCGCGCCGTCTCGGTAGTGGCCGCCAGCGCGCGGAGGCGGCCGCCCTCCATCAGCCCCACCATCACCTCGCCTACCTCGGCGGGCAGGCCCGGATGGTACACGCCGATGCCCCTGCCGAGGTACTTGACCAGCGGGAAGCCGGCCCCGAGCTCCTCCCCGACGAGCCTCGCGGCCAGCCGCCTGTCCGCGTCCGGCTCTAGTTCCGGCAGGTTCAGCCACATCGTTTCCGCGATCTCCCACGCCTGGCCCGGATCGCGCCCCAGCACCAGCGCGCCCATGGACGGATCGAGCCGGGCCGCGAAGAGGGCGGCCACCGCGCGCCTCGAGACGGCGCTGCCGCGGGGCATCCTGAACGGGCGCGCCGGTCCCGCGCGGAACGCCGCGTCCGCCCAGGCGGTCCCCGCGGCGGTATCCAGCGGCATGAAGGACGACTCGATCGAGCTCCCGCGGCTCGACGTCATGAACGCCCCCGCCCGGCGGGCGGCGGGCGGCGCGGGGGGCGCCCCGATCGTGCGCCCGCTGCCCCTGGCCACGCACACCCCGACGGCGCGCTCGCACTGCCGCGGGTCGGGTTCCGGGACGATCGCCGGGGGGCCGCCCGGATCCAGCCACTTCGCCATCCCGCGGGCATCCGGCGCGGACTGGCCCATGACGAGGATGCCGGCCCGCGGGCAGCCGTCCCTCACCTCGGCGAGCAGCAGCTCCATGCCGAGCCCGCCGGCGCCCCCCGTCCCGTGCGCCCAGTCCGCCACGACCAGCGCGAGCGATCCCGCGAGCTTCCCGCCGGGATGCCGCAGCATCGCGAGGAGCTTTTCCGGCGTGGCCACCAGGACGTCCGCGCGGATCTTCCCGGCCGCGACCGCCTCCTCGAACCCCCCCGCGCACGGCAGCCCGCCGGCGTCTTCCACCCCCACGCACAGCGGCGGGGACCCGAGATCGCGCCTCAGCCTCGCCGTCACGCGGCCGGCCAGCGCCGCCGTAGGGACGGCGTAGGCGGCGGTGCCGCCGCGCGCGGACTCGAGCGCCCGCAGGATCCGGAACTCGGCGACCCTCGTCCTGCCGCACGGCGCGGGCAGCACGGCCACGGCGGTCCCGCGGGCCGGCCCGAGCAGCCCCCCGTCCAGCAGCGCCAGGCCCTGCGGGCTGGACATCTCGGAGGCGGGGCCCCCCGATCCGGCCAGCATCGCGGCGAAGGCGCCGGGCCGGCCCCCCGCCCGCCGCGCCAGCGTCCACAGCGAGTTCCGCGCCATCGACCTGAACGCGGGCCTCAGCGCGGCGGCGACCGCGTCCAGGTCCTCCGGCCCGTCCCCGCCGGACAGGGCCGCCTCGACGTGCGCGTCCGCGCGCTCCCCCGCGTCCGCCGGGCTCCCGCGCCTCGCGTACGCGCAGACCAGCCCCGCGGCCTCGGCCAAGTGCAGCAGCGAGGCGCGCTCGCGCCCCCCCGCGCCCGCGGGGCGCTCCTTCCCGCCCAGCCCTTCCAGGATCCCCGCGGCCGCCTCTAGATCCCCGCCGCTCCTCCTGGCCATGAGCAGCACGGCGCGGTAGATGCCCTCCGCGAGGCGGCCGTCGCGGCCCGACCCCCGCGCGGCCCGGGCGTCCCACGCGCGCCCGTTCCGCTCCAGCCAGCCCCGCATCCACTCGTGCCTTTCCCCCGCGCAGGCGAACGCGAGCAGCGCCAGGACGTGCGGGATCGCCTCCCCCCGCCCGCC
Organism: uncultured Candidatus Cenarchaeum sp.; assembly: GCA_958295735.1. Classification (GTDB taxonomy): domain Archaea; phylum Thermoproteota; class Nitrososphaeria; order Nitrososphaerales; family Nitrosopumilaceae; genus Cenarchaeum. The sequence continues at coordinate 148,443 of OY282369.1, read as the reverse complement.
GGGCAGGGGGCGCTCCGCCAGCATGCAGAACCCCTCCCTGCACAAGGCGGCGACGTCGGCCGCCCCGCGGGCCCCGCGGCCCGCGCCCGGCGCGGGCCCCGCGCGCTGCGCGATCGCCGCCCAGAAGATCGGCAGGACGCGCCCCTCGGCCGCGCGATCCCCCGGCCCCGGCGGGGAGCCGGGCCGCACCGCCCGGCCGATCCTGGACGCGTCGGCGGCGCCCGCTGCCGCGGAATAGGCCTTCCTGAACCGCTTGAACTCGGCGCCGAACGACCAGGCGGGGGGGCGCGGGGCCGCCCCGCGGCCGCCCCCCGCTGCCCGGCCGCGGCCGCCCCCTCCGGGACTTTTCGTCCCCATGGCCGGCCCGCGGCGGCCCGCCGCATATGAACCCCGCCGCGGCCCGCCCGCGCGCGCCTGCCTCCCCCCCTCCCGCCGCGGCCCGGCCGCCCGGGCGGGCCCGCGCGCCGCGCAAGCTTGGGCTGGCCTGGGGTCGATTTGTACGATTGCGGCGGGTTTTCGCCTGCCGGCACGGCGGAATCCGGGGCGGCGCTGCCGCGCGAGGAACCGGCGGCCCCGCCCGAAAAGATCGCCGGGCTGGAAGCCAAGGTCGGAGCGGGCGGCCGGGATCGCGGCGCCGAAGGCCGGCGCGGCGGAGCAGGCGCTGCCGCGCGAGGAACCGGCGGCCCCGCCCGAAAAGATCGCGCGGCGGGATTCCAGGATCGCGGAGCTGGAAGCCGAGGCCAAAGAGCGGGCGGCCGGGCTCGCCGCGCGCGGCGGCCCGAACGCGCCCTCGTCGGCCCCCGCCACGCGCGGCCCGCGGCGGAACGCCCGGCGCGGGGAGCGGGACCGGGGGGAGCGGCGGGGCCGGATCCGGCGGCGGGCCCGCGCGGGACGGGCCCGACCGGGGGCGCGGGGGCATCCCGAGCCGCGGCAGGCCCCGGGCCGCTTCCCGCGCCCCGGCCTGGCGGAGCCGCATCCCCCGCGATCCCGCGGCCGGCGCCTCGCCCGCGCGCCCGCGCCGCCGCGCCAAAAAGCCGGGCGGCCTAATCCGTCAACTGGGACAGGAGAAGTTCCTGCTTCCACTTGGGCAGCTTTGCAAAGCGCGCCGCCGACTTTTCCGCCTGTTTCCTCAGATCGCCCTTCTTGAGTTTTGTTTCCATGGTACGGGGTGGAAAGGCTTCGGTATAATCTTTCTCATCCGGCACGGTTCGCGCGTTGCGCGAAAACCACGTCACCCGCTCGATCGTGTCCTCTCCGGCGCGGGCTGCTTTTCTCGATCGCCTCCGTGCCCTTCCTGGCGGGGAATGCGCCTGGCGGGGCCTCGGCCGTACGTGCACGGCGGGCGGCGGGGCCTCCGCCCGTTGCGGACCGCGGCGAATTCCGGCTGGCTCCGGCAGCGCGCGATCCACGACTGCGGTCCCGAGGAACCTCCCGGGCCTGCCGCCGGTCCGCGGGAGGCGGGGGCGGATGCCTGCCGGATCGACGCCGCGCTCCTGCGGATCGCCCCCGGACGCGGCCGGCCGCCGCGATCCCCCGCGCGCCTTCCCGCGGACTCCCAAGCCCGGAGCGCGGGCCGCCGCCCGCCCGCATCGCCGCGGGCGCGCCGAACCGCTTCGCGGCCCCGCGCCGCGCGGCCGCCGCGTTCCCCCGGGCCTCCTCCCCCGGCACGCGCCGCCCGCCTCGCATCGGGACGAGCCGCCGGGGCGCGCGGCCGCCCGCCGAAGGCCACGCCTTTTGGCCAAACCGCCGCCCGAACGGCGCTGCCCGCGGCGGGGCTTCCGCCGGCCGGAAGCGCGGGCCGGGGCTTCCGCGGCGCGGATTCCCCGTTCAAGCAGCCTGCGCGCCGCGCCGCGGTGCCGCCTCCCGAAACGGGCCCGCTTCCCGCGCCCCGGCCTGGCGGAGCCGCATCCCACGCGATCTCGCGGACGGCGCCTCGCCCGCGCGCCCGCGCCGCCGCGCCAAAAAGCCGGGCGGCCTAATCCGTCAACTGGGACAGGAGAAGTTCCCGTTCCCACTTTGGCAGCTTCGCAAAGCGCGCCGCCGACTTTTCCACCTGTTTCCTCAGATCGCCCTTCTTGAGTTTTGTTTCCATGGTACGGGTTGGAAAGGCTTCGGTATAATCTTTCTCATCCGGCACGGTTCGCGCGTTGCGCGAAAACCACGTCACCCGCTCGATCGCGTCCTCTGTCAGGCGCGGGCTGTTTTTCTCGATCGCCTTCGCGTCCCTGGCGGGGAATGCGCTTGGGGCCTCCGGGCCGTCCGTGCACGGCGGGCGGCGGGGCCTCGGCCCGTTGCGGACCGCGGCGAATTCCGGCGGGCTCCGGCGGAGCGCGATCCCCGACTGCGGTCCCGAGGAACCTCCCGGGCCTGCCGCCGGTCCGCGGGAGGCGGGGGCGGATGCCTGCCGGATCGACGCCGCGCTCCTGCGGATCGCCCCCGGACGCGGCCGGCCGCCGCGATCCCCCGCGCGCCTTCCCGGTCCTTTCCGCGGACTCCCAAGCCCGGAGCGCGGGCCGCCGCCCGCCCGCATCGCCGCGGGCGCGCCGAACCGCTTCGCGGCCCCGCGCCGCGCGGCCGCCGCGTTCCCCCGGGCCTCCTCCCCCGGCACGCGGCGCCCGCCTCGCATCGGGACGAGCCGCCGGGGCGCGCGGCCGCCCGCCGAAGGCCACGCCTTTTGGCCAAACCGCCGCCCGAACGCCGCTGCCCGCGGCGGGGCTCCCGCCGGCCGGAAGCGCGGGCCGGGGCTTCCGCGGCGCGGATTCCCCGTTCAAGCAGCCTGCGCGCCGCGCCGCGGTGCCGCCTCCCGAAACGGGCCGCTTCCCGCGCCCCGGCCTGGCGGAGCCGCATCCCACGCGATCTCGCGGACGGCGCCTCGCTTGCGCGCCGGGTACCCGCGCCGCCGCGCCAAAAAACCCGGCGGCCTAATCCGTCAACTGGGACAGGAGCATTTCCTGTTCCCACTTTGGCAACTTCGCAAAGCGCGCCGCCGACTTTTCCATCTGCTCCTTAAGCCAGCCCTTCTTGAGTTTTGTTTCCATGGTACGGGTTGGAAAGGCTTCGGTATAAGCCTTCTCATTCGGCACGGTTCGACGTGAGGCCGTTTGCGGCCATTGCTTTGCGCAGGCGGGCCACGACCGCATCCTCCTTCTTCATGTACTCCCCGTAGGGGAGCAGCCTCGGGACGGCCTCGGCGGCATTCCATTCCGCCTTCCTGCCGGACGCGTCCTTGCGCCTGCCCATGGTGAATAGGTCGACGTGGCGCCTGGGCGCGATGCCGGCGAACGGCTTGAAGTGCACCTTGCCCTCCTGCGGGCTTCCCACGCTGATCGAGTCGGCGAACAGCTCCCCGGCGTGGCTCTTCTCGTACGTCTCGACGAATACGAGCAGCCGCATGCCGGCGGCCACGATGAGCTTCGCGCAGACGTGGCAGGGGAACGTGGTGCAGTACATGATGCCGCCCCACACGGACGCGCCGCGCCTGGCGGCGCCCACGATGGCGTCCATCTCGGCGTGCATCTCCCTGCTGTACTCGGTCACGTCCATGATCTTCATCCCTGACAGATCTGCTGTTCGGCGCGCCGCGGCCGCGATCTCCTCGCCGCTCATGCCCTTGAATTCCGCCGCGAGCATGCCGGCCTTCTCGATCCGCGAGAGCGCGTCCGCGAACATTCCCTCGCGCTCCTTCTGGTTCGAGTCGTGCCCGATCTTGAACTCGCGCCGGTCGTTCCCGTCCCCCTCCGCGTACGCCCCGCCCCCCGCCCTGGGCACCTCGTTGAAGCCGGAGGCGATCAGGTTCCCGTTCGCGTCCCGCAAGGCAACCCCCACCTGCCTGGACATGGACGAGGACTGGAAGGAGCTTACGACCGCGTGGAACATGCCCGTCTCCTCGGCGGTCGGGGTGTGGAAGGGGTTGCCGAACACTATTTCGACGAGCCGGCGGATCTGGGGCCGGACGAAGGCCGGATCCGACGCATCCACAAAGAAGTCCGCCATGTGGTACGCGGCCCTCACCAGCTGCCCGGAGCCGCCCTCCTCGCGGTGGTCCCTGTCTATGAGGCGCTCGGCGGCGTCCCCCACCTTTTTCTCCAGCTCCCTCACCCTCGCGTCCCTCGGCGAGTACGCGGAGACGAGTATGAGCCGCCCGCCGCACACGTCGCGCAGCGCGTTGATCTCGCTGATGCGCGTGATCAATTTCAGTATGTAGGCGTGGCCGGCGGCCGGCTTTTCCGCGGATCCCGTGATGCGCTCGCGGGACATCTGAATCACCATCATTGCCAGGGACGCGACGGCGCCCTGCCCCACAACGCGTTCCAGCTCGTTGCCGCGCTCCATCCTGGACGAGATCCTGTCGTACTCGCTGCCCTCCCCCGCGGGCGTCCCCAAGCCCGCTACCTCCGACAGCACGGCGCCGAGATCGATGCTTTCCGAACTGTACCCGACCCGGGCCAGCGCCTCGGCGACCGCGTCGCGGACGCAGTCCGCGTCCGTCCCCAGCGCGCCGATCACGCAGATGACCAGTTCCGGCCTGTGCTTGCCAGCCAAGTCGCCGGCGGCTAGCGTATGGGGGTTATAACTATTCGCTTTTGTGCAGCGTAAGGTCAGCAGCCCCCGCTCAAGCGTGAATACAGATCAGCGAAGGCGTTTTCACGCCCGTGACTGACGGGTACGTGACCTCATACCGTGCAGCGTGCAGACTTGCGTCCATCGTGATCTGGGCGCGGGATCGCGGAGCGGATTGCTGCCGCCGGGCGCGGGATCGCGGAGCGGATTGCTGCCGCCGGGCGCGGGATCGCGGAGCGGATTGCTGCCGCCGGGCGCGGGATCGCGGAGCGGATTGCTGCCGCCGGGCGCGGTTCCGGTTCGGGCGCGAGCCTGCGCGGGCCCGCCGGACAAACCCATTTAACGCCGGGGCTCCGCCGCCGGGCGAGGCATATTGGCGACCGCCGGCGCGGCGAACTTGACGGCGGGCCAGATCAGGCCCGTGGCGCGGGAATGGATAGCCCGCAACTTTTCCGGCCCGGGCGGATCGCCGGTCCCGGGGCTGCCCGAATACGACGACAGGCGCGGGCTGTGGAGGGTCCCGCTGGCGCCGGAGGGCGCCGAGGGCCGCCTCGTGGGGGAGATCAGGGTGGATTCCAAAAAGCGCATAGTGGGCAGCACCGACGTCTCGATCGTGAAGTCCCGGCTCGCGAGGCCGCCCGGCAGGAAGGCGGCGGCGCGGGGCGGCGGCGGCGTGCTGGCGCCCCACCCCACGGGCAACGCGGTCGTGCTCGGCGATGCGGCGGAGGTGCTGGACGGCCTCCACGCCGACACGGCGCAGCTCGTGGTCACCTCCCCCCCGTACTACAACGCGAGGCCCGAGTATTCCGAGTACCCCGAGTACCCCGACTACCTGGAATTCCTGCGCGGGGTGTTCGCAAAGTCGCACAGGATCCTGTCCGACGGGAGGTTCTTCGTGATCAACACGTCCCCCGTCCTGGTGAGGAGGACGTCCCGCGGCACCTCGAGCAGGCGGATGCCGATCCCCTACGACGTCAACGGGCTGATGGAGTCGGCCGGGTTCGAGTTCGTGGACGACATAATCTGGGTGAAGCCGGAGGGCGCGGGCTGGAACGCCGGGCGCGGCAGGAGGTTCGCGGCGGACCGGCAGCCGCTCCAGTACAAGCCCGTGCCGGTCACGGAGCACGTCATGGTGTACAGGAAGCGGACCGACAGGCTGATAGACTGGAACCTGAAGCGCCACCACGACAGGGAGCTCATAAGGCAGTCACTCGTCCTGGGCGACTACGACGTCACCAACGTGTGGCGCATACACCCCTCGTCCAACAAGGAGCACCCGGCGGTCTACCCCTACAAGCTGGCGGAGAAGATCATAAGGTACTACTCGTTCAAGGGCGACCTGGTGCTGGATCCGTTCGCCGGTTCCGGGGTCACCGGCAGGGCCGCGTACGACATGGGGCGCCGCCTGTTCCTGATAGACAACGAGGAAAAATACTTCGGCCTCATGAAAAAGGAACTGGCCTACGCCTCGGGCGTGGAGTTCAGGAAGGCGCGGCGCTAGGCGCGGGCGGGGGCGCCCCGCCTGCCGGATGCGGCCGGAGCCGGCAGGGCGGCCGGCAGGCGCGCGGCCCGCGAAGCGGCGGGCCCGCCGCGCCGGCCCGGGGCCGCGCTTGGGTGCGGCCGGGCAACGGACGCAAGCCTGCGCCCGAGATCGCGCAACGACGTCTTGTGTCGCCTGGCCGCTGGCGCGAAGGCCGGCCGCCCGCGACGTCCCGGCCCGCCGGAACGCGCGCTTCCGCGGATCCGCGGGCGGGAAGCGGCGCGCCGGGAAAAAGCGGGGCGCGGCGCGCGCTGCCGCGGGCGCGTGCGGCATCCTGCGGAGGGGCTCCTCGCGCGGGAGGCCCGGGCCTGAACGCCGGGGGCCGGCCGCGGGCCGCGGGAAAAAGGCGCCCAAAAAAGGCCGGGAACGTGGCCGCCGGGCAGCCGGGCCGCGAAAAGTCCGCCGCCGGCCGGGACGCCGAAAGCGCGCGGTGCCGCGCCCGTTCACGACGGGCCTATCGCGCTCCTGTCTGCCTCGGATATCCTGCCGATCAGCGTTGCCAGCTTCGTAATCTCCCTGTTTTTTTCAACATAGGCGCCGTACGCCTTTTGGGCGCCTTCGATCAGCTGGTCGTAGAACACTATCCGCGCCCAGATCGCCCCGAGGACATCGTTGGCCACCCTGCGCCCTTCCAAAGTTTCCCAGTCTTTTGGGGGCCTGCCCAGCACGCAGACGATCTCGACCGGCTCTTCGCTGCCCAGCCCCCTGAGTACTTTGGTCGCGGCATCTTTGTACTTGTTGAGTTGCGAAAACAGTCCCGTTATGTTCGTGCGTGCTTCCGGGCGCTTCAGCTCTATTATGACGTGCTTGCTGCCGGCGGTCCTGTACTGGATGTCCAGCCTGGCGCGCCTCTCCTCGTCGGTAAGCCCCTCGATCACGCCGTCCAGCGCCTTTTTCATGCCCGACTCCGTGGCTTCCGAGGCGGGGGCCCTCTCCCAGGATGGATCCAGGAGCCACAGGTGATCGAACAGGTGCTTTTGGATGATTTTTTCCTTCGCGTTCTGATCGCGCAGGTCGCCGAATTTCCGGATCACCCCCAGGCGGTTTTTGGTGATCTGGTAGTACGCATCGGCTTCCAAGTCGTCGATCTGCGAGAACAGATCCGCCAAGACATCTAGGTTGCCGACGTCTATGTCGTCAAGGCGGTCGAGCATGTCTTTGAACTTGAGGTTTTCGAAGGCGAGTATTCCGCTTACGAACAGCTGCCTCTTCACGTCGTCGCCGTCCAGCGCCAGCGCGTTAATGCGCCCGAAGATCTTCTTCGCCGGGTTCCTGTGGCCCGGTGACAGGCCGTCGAACCATTCACGAATCCCCGGTATCTCCAGCGCCACCTTGGCGCCCTCCTCGTTCCTCAGTTCAGACCACCTCGACCGCACGGTCCTGACGTCCCGCCTGATCTTTTCCCTCAGCGCCTCGTACCTGGGATCGTCCTCGACGATCAGCTGCCTGCCGGTAGTCGCGATGTCCGGCATGTCGTCGCTGTCCAGGAAGTCCGCCCACACCTCCCCGACCACGTACTTGCTGTACGCTCCGCCTTCCTCGAAAGAGCCCAGCATGTCTTCTTGGGCCATTTTTCCCCTGACCATGATGGCGATCCGGTTCAGGTTGTCGCCGCTGGCGCCGTCTTTCAGCTGGCCCGGCTTCTCCACGGTCCCTATCCAGCCCCCGATGCGCGCCGTTGTGCCGTCTATCCTGACCTCTGGATCCAGGCGGAACGTCCTGGACATCGCCCCGGAGAACTCGCTGTGGCCGTTCCCGCCGAACAGCCACACGTACTGCAGTTTTTTGTGGTAGTCCCTGTCTTCCGCGGTGATCGCCGTTCCGTCAAGCGTGACCTCGAACTTGTGCCCGTTGCCGATCACGCTGAACCTGCGTGCGAGCCTCTTTCTCAGGGATTTTGGATAGAATGTCCTTGGCTTGATGTCCGTCAGGGTGATGCGGGTCCCGGCCTTCAGGTCGCCGGCTGCCTCGACTTTGGCGGGGTGGTACGTGGAGGTCTCGCCGTGCAGCGCGCTTTCGATGTCCTTCACCCTCATCTCGAACCCGTGGCTCTCGCCGCCCTTGACGCTGTGCACCGTCACGGTGCTGGCTATCGAGAACAGCGACAGCTTTCCTATTCCCTTGCGCCCCATCACGGGCCTGCCGTGGCGGCCGGTCCTCGTCTCCCCCCTTTCCCGGCGCGCGTACCCGACGCACAGGTACTTCTCGTTGGCATCGCCCACGGTCATCCCGTCCCCGTCGTCCTCTATGATGATCGTCCTGCCGGAGTCCGTGCGTATCCTGACGTGCTCTGCATCCGCATCCCACGCGTTGGCGACCGCTTCGGCGAGAACCGTGGGAATGTTGCTGTACAGGCTTATGCCCAGATGCTTGAGCACGTTGAGGTTCACCTGCATGGTGTACGTGCGATCGTCCGCCATCGGCCTTCAAGCGCCGGATCGTGCTCCTGTCTATAACCTTTCCCAACCCCGTAGTCTATCTCATAATCACGCCTGAAACCCGATCCAGCCCAAGACAATGATCGCGAAAGTGCGACTTTTGTTGACAACACGGGCCAAAAACCCGTCCGGCCACACCATGGCGTGGCAGAATCCAAGTACGTGGCGCGCGGCAGGATGCTCGTCCTGCAGAGGGATCCCAACGTGGGCGAGGAGCTCGAGAAGATGAACCGGAAGAAGGTCGGGGCCCCGTACCGGTACCCCGAGCCCGTGTTCCTGGCCCTGGCGGCCATGAGGCGCACGGCCGGCGCGTCGTACGGGGCCCTGGAGGGCCTGGCCCGGCAGGCGCAGGTCGACGACGGCACGCCGAGGCACGCCCGGACATGCAGGAGGATCAACGGGATAAAGGCGGGCATCCGCGGGGGGATGGCCATCGCGTCGAGCAGCAAGCGCGCCGTGCGGACGGCCGCCGACTCGTCAGGCCTGCAGCGGAACGACCGCGGGGAGTGGATAACGAAGAAGTGGAATCTGAAGCGCGGGTTCGTGAGGGTGCACGTGCTGGCGGGCGTGGACACGCGCCGCGTCCTGGCGCTGAAGGTGACCGACGAGAAGACCGGCGGCGCGCCCGTATTCGAGGCGCTCGTCACCGAGGCGGTCGCGGCCCTGGACGGGGCCGCGGCGCGCGGGGAGGCGCGGGGCAAGGAGGCGGAGGCGGCGGAGGCGGAAGAGAGGGAAGAGGCGGCCGCGGCGATCGCGGCCGAGGCCGTGCGCTCCGCCTCCTAGGAAGCGGCCGAGGCGCGCGCGGTCGCCGCCGACGACGGCGGGACGGCCCGCGAGCGGGAGCCGGAGGCGTCGGTCTCTGCCGCCGCGGCCGCGGCGGCCGCGGAGGGGGCGGAGAAAGTCATCTACGCCGACGGCGCGTACGCGTCGCGCAAGAACGTCGCCCCGTGCAGGGAGCTCGGGATCGTCCCGTTCATCAAGATGGGCAAGAACGCCACCACGGCCGGCAAGGGCGAGGGCGACGGGCGGGGCGGGGTGGTGCGGGAGCAGCTGGGCTTCGGCACCAAGTACGTCTCGGACCTGACCGTTGCGGAAAAGGCGGCCAGCATGGAGGCGTGGAAGGCGGCCAGCAGGTACGGCCGGCACCGGGCGGTCGAGATCGTCTTTTCGGCCGTCAAGCGCCTGTTCGGGAGCGGCGCGCGCGCCCTGAAGTGGAAGAACATAGTCCAGGAGGTCGGCCTCAAGGTGGCCCTCTACAACAGGCTGGTCGGCGTGGCCTCGGGGGGGGGGGGGGATCGGATAGGGGGACTCGGGGGGAGGAAGGGGGAAGGGGAGGGGGGAGGAGCGGAGCCCCGGCGCCGTCAGGGATAGTTATGAGATAGACCACAACCCCGAATTGTGCAGGCTTGCGTCCATCGCCCGGCCGCGCCTGGCGGGGCGCCTACACGCAGGCGAGCGGCGCGCCGGCAGGCGCGGACGGCCGCCAGGGCGGGCCGTTCCCGCATCGGGGGGCCGGCGGACGGGCGGGAGCGAGCCGGCAGGCGCGCCGGTTCGGCGCGGAGTCGGCGCCGCGGTTCGCCAGGATCCTGCCGGCCCGGCGCGGCCCGGCGCGGCGGCGCTGCTCCCGGACGGGGCGGCGCCGCACAAACCGCGCATCACGGACTACGAGGACGACGAGGAACGCCCGCGCGTCTACTTCCCCGCCGGGTGCCCCGAACCCGACCCGGCCGAATCCCGCCGGAACGCGCTCGAGCGGCAGCCGCGCACGCATCGGGCCTACCCGACGGCGGGCGCAAGGGCGGCGAAGTCGACGGGATGCCCGGGGACGCGCCGGTTCCGCTCGGGCGCTGGGGAGTTCCTGTCCGGGCCCGCCGCAAAAACTTTTTGGCGGCGCCGTGCCGCGGATCCGCGGGCGCCGCAGTTCCCGGGCGACGCCGGCTTTCGGATGCCGCGGCGGGCGCTTCCTGCCGCCCCCGGCGAACTGCGGGGTTGCCGGCGAGTCGGGCGGGGCCCCGTCGGGCGGGGCGGCAATGCGCGAGGAGTTCGGCTCGAGCGCCGGCCGCTGGCGCACGCGTGGCGCCATCCGCGCGATTCCCGCCGTCCGGACTTGTCCGCCCCGCAACTCGAATTTCGGGCGCGAAAGACCGCCCCGCCGCGGCCGCGGCCGCGAGGCGGACTGATCCGGACGGTTGGCGCGAAGGCGGACCCGGCGCCCGCCCCCGGGATTTTCTGCCGCCGTCCCGCCGGCGCCCCGCGCCGCGGGCCCGCGCGGTGGCGGCGCCGCCCCGGGATTCAGGGCCCGCGCCCGCCCGCCGCGCCGGCCAGCGCGCGCCAGACCTCCTTGTAGTCGGCGCCCGGCGCGGCGGGGCCGGACAGGGGGCGCCACGCGTCGTCCGGCAGCTCCTCCAGCCACCGCATGATGCCGGGGCCCGCGCGAATCTCGCGCCCCTCCCGCGCGTACGCGGCGCCGACCCGGCGCGCCGCCCTCCTGGGGACGCCGTACCTGCGCATGAGCACGGCCTCGTCCGAGTCCGCGCCGCAGCACACCATGGCGGGCAGGTTGAGCGCGCTCCTCCTCTCCCCCCGCGACATGCCCCCCAGATCCGGCCCCACCCCGGGGATCCCCATGATGCAGGCCAGCCCGAGGGCCGCCGCGCCGGCGGCATCCCCGCACACGGCCTCCGCGCAGTCCGTGGCGCCCTCCCGGCCGCCCCCGAAGTGCGCCCTCGCCATCTCCTCGATCCCCGCGCCGGAGGCCCAGCCGGACATCGCCCAGGCGATCTCGACCACCGGGGCGGTCCGGCCCGACGCGGAGGGCGCGCGCAGGCGCTCCCCGACCCCGGGGATTCCCTCCATGGCCCCCAGGAGGGCCGGCAGTTTTTCCGATGAGGACGAGAACAGGGCCTCCGCGCTCCAGTCGCCGCTCCCTATCCCCGCCGCGCGCGCCGCGCGCGCCGCCCCCTCCAGCGCCTCCGCGGGAAAGCCGGCCGCGCCGGGGGGCCCCCCCGCGCCCGGCCGCCCAGCGTACCTCCTCGCCGCATCCTCGAGGGCCTCCCGCTCCGCGGGCTGGAGCCTGAGGTACCCGTACGTCCGCCGCACCGCCAGCCCGGCCTCTTCGGCGGCCCGCCCCGCGCCGCGGCCCGCCGCGCCCGCTATATACCGCGCCAGGCGGGACCAGCCGGCATCCGCCGCCGCCAGCCGGGACAGGTCCAGCGCCCCGCCCCCCTCCAGCGCCCCGCGCACCATCCCCTCCAGGGACGATTCCAGATCCCCCGGGGCCCTCCTCGCGTACCTGGACCACCTCGCGGCGTCGGCGCGGTCCCTCGCCACCATCCCGACCACCCCCATGGCCGGCTGGTCGATCCGGCCGGTCCAGCCGGCCAGGTTCCAAAAGTCGCGGGCGGGCATCCGGCCGCCCCCGTACGGGCGGGACGCCAGGATCGACACAGAGGCGGGAAAGTCGATCCCCCGGGCGATCCCGGGCGTGGCCACCAGCGCCCTGAGGCGGCCGCCCTCCATCAGCCGCGCCATCAGCTCCCTGACCTCGCAGGGCAGGCCCCCGTGGCAGACCCCGACGCCGCGGGCCAGGTGCCGGACCAGCGGGAAGCCGCCCCCGAGCTCGGCCGCGACGAACCTTCCCGCCAGCAGCCTCCAGGCGTCCGGCTCCGGCTCCGGCAGGCCCCTGCATATTAGATCCGCGATCCTCCACGCCTCGCCGCGGCTGCCCCCCAGCACCAGCAGGCCCTGCGACGGATCGAACTGGGTGGCCAGCAGGGAGGCCAGCGCGCGCCTCCCGGCCTTCCCCGCGGGCAGCGCCCCCCCGCCGGCCGATCCCACGCGGAACCTCCCCCGCGCGGAGACGGTCCCGCCGCCGGCCGCCAGCGGCCTGAAGGACGTCACGATCCGGCCCCCGCGGCGCGCGGCGCCGAGCACCCCGACGGCCAGATCGTTCGGCCGCCAGCCGGCGCCCGCTGCTATGGCCCGCGGGTTCCCTGGATCCAGCCATTCCGCCACCGCGCGGGCATCGGCCTCGGACGAGGCCAGTACGAGGAGGTCCGCCCGCGGGCAGCCGCGCTTGATCTCGCACACCAGTATCTCCAGGGCGGGCCCGCCGGGGATGCCGTCCGCGCCGTCTATGACGGCCAGCGCCAGGGATCCGGCGAGCCCGCAGCCGGGCTGCCGCAGCAGCGCGAGCATCTTTTCCGGCGCGGCGACCAGGACGTCCGCGCGGGCCCCGCTGGATATGGCGTCCTCGTCGAAGCCGTCGGCGCACGGCGCCCCGCCCGCCCTCTCCACCGACACGCCCAGCGGCGGGCCCCCGAGATCGCGCCTCAGCCTCGCCGCGAGCCGGCCGGCCGCCGCCTCGTCGGGGGCGACCCACGCCGCGGTGCCGCCCCGCGCGGTCTCCAGCGCCTCCAGGATGCGGAACTCGGCCGCCAGCGCCCTCGCGGGCCCGGGCAGGCAGGCCACGGCGCCCCCGCGTCCCGGATCGATGAGCCACCCCTCGGCCAGCGCCGCCCTCTGCGGGAAGGACAGCTCGAGCACGGGGAGGTCCCGCCCCGCCAGCATCCCGGCGAACTCGCCCGACTTGCGGCCGCCCCGCAGCTTCATCATCCACGGCGAGTTGCGCGTCATCTTCACCAGCGCCGCGTGCACGAGGGACAGCAGCACGTCCAGCTCGCCGATCCCCGACTCGATGCCGCGGTCCACGGCATCCCGGAAGCGCGCGTCACGGCGCGCCTCGACGTCGGCCGGGCTCCCGCCCAGCATGAACGCGGCGGCCTCCCGCGCCGACTCCGCCGTGAGGCGCAGCGCGGCGAGCTCGTCGGCGGCGCCCCGCCCCTCCCCGATCCCGCCCGGGCGCTCCCCCCCGCCCGCCGCCCGCGCCGCGATCCCAGCGGCCCGCTCCAGATCCTCCCGCGAGCCCTTCGAGGCCATGAGCAGCACGGCCGTGTACACGTCCGCCAGCGCGCGGAGGTTCCGGCCCGCATCCGCGCCTACGGTGTCCCACGCGCGCGCGTTCTCCTCCAGGTAGCGCCTCGCGGCCTCCGGCCTTTCCCCGACGCACGCGTTCGCGATCAGCATCAGGGTGTGCCCCATCCTCTCCACCGGATCGTCGGGCACGGGGCACGCCTCCAGCACGGCGCTGCACTTCCTGCCCGCGAGGACGATCGCGCGCTCCCGCTCCCGGCCCTCGCGGTCCGCGTGGCGCGCGGACTTCCCCAGCAGCATCAGCTCCATGTGGTAGCGCACGGAGGCCCGCACGGCCGCGCCGGCGTCCGCGAGCCCCGGCCCGCCGCCCCGCTGCACCGCCCGGCCGATCTTGGCCACGGCGGCGTCCTCCAGCGCCGCCTCCGCGCCGGCCGCGTCGATGATCTCGTCCAGGCCGACGCCCGCGGGGCCGCCCCCGCCCTGCGTTCCCGCCAACGCGGCGGGGGGGCGGGGGCCGTGCTATAACTAGAGCGGTCGCCCCATTTCCCCCCGCCGCGGATCCGCGCGCCGCCGCGGGGGCGGCGCCCCGGCCCGCATCCCGCCCGGCCCCGCCCGGCGGGCCCCGGATCGCCGCCCGCCTCCCCGGGCGCGCCGGGGCCCGCCGGTCCCGCGCGGGGATCCCGCCCGCCTCCCGCCCCCGCCGCCCGCGTTCCCGCCGGCGGGCGCCGCGGCCCCGCGCGCCGGCAGCCCCCGCTCCCGCCCGGGCATGCCGCGCGCGGGCGCTCTCCGGCGCCTCCTGGCCGCCCCGGCGCGGCGGCGCGCGCGGCCCGGGGCCGCCCCGCCGGCCGGCAAGGCGGTCCGCGCCGCGGAGCGGGCGCTGGCATGCCCCGGGAGGCGGCTCCGGGGAACGCGGCGGCGCCGGCCGGCGGCGGCCCGCGCCCCGCGGGCCGGGGAGGCCGCGGAAAGGGCGGCAGGAAGGCGCCGGGGGGATCGCGGCGGCCGGCCCCGCCCGGGGGGATCCGCCGGGGCGCGGCGCCGATCGGCAGGCGGCCGCTCCCGCCCGCGGGCCGGCGCCGGGCCGGGGATTATTCCGGACCGCGGGAGCGGCGATCGCGCGCCGCGAGGGCCCGCCGGGATCCGCCGCGCCCCGCGGCGGGGGGAGGCCGCGCCGCCCGCCGGCGCCGCGGGGGCCCCGCCCGGGGCATCCCCCGCCGGGACGGGCGCGGGAGCGATCGAGAAAAACGGCGCGCGCCTGGCGGGGGAGCGCACGGGCGGGCGCGCGGCGCGGTTTTCGCGCAGCGGCGCGCCGCGCGCAATCGCGCGGTCCCGAAATAGTTCCGCGCGCCGATCCGCGGCCGCGGCAAAAACTGCAGAAAAGCGGCCGTTCGACAGCCCGCGGCCGGCGCGCCCGGCGGATGCCGCGGCAGGGCGCGGCAAAATTCGCCGGCTCGCGGTTGTTCTTGGCGCGCACTTGGCAGCCCGGGCCGCGATGCACGGCCGCGGCAGGGCCGGCGATCAAGGCGGAAGGGGCCCGGGTACCCCCGGGCGCCGGCACGGCGCGCCCGAAGCGATGCCGCAGGAAGAAGGACGTCGGGGCTAACGCGAGGCTGACCGCCCGCGTGCATGGGAAGGACGCGATGAAAACGACGAAGGCGGATCATTCGACGGCCCGCGGCCGGCGCGCCAGGCGGATGCCGCGGCAGGGCGCAAAAAAACCCGCCGTTTTGCAAGTCATTCTCGGCACGCGCGGTTTACAATGCGGGCCGCGATGCAGGACCGCGGCAGGGCCGGCGATCGAGGCGGAGGGGGCCCGGATGCCCCCCGACGCCCCCGTGCCGTACCCGGGGCAGCGCCGCGGGAAGGGGAATGACGCCGGGGCGCGCGACGGGCCGGCCGCCCGCGCGCGGAGGGGGGGCGAGACGGCGGTCGAGACTGCCGCCATCGTCGGCAGGTGCGAGTCCGCCGCGCGCGACTGGCCGGTTCGGGCTCGGCGGCGGGCCCCCCCGCGCCGGCCGCCTTTGGGGAGCGAGCCCGCCGCGCGCGAATGGCCGGCGCGGGCACGGCGGGAGGGCACGCGCGCGGGGCGCGGGCGCGGGGGGCGCGGGCGGAAGCGCCGCCCGGGCGGTGCCCGGCCCGGGCAGCTCGCGGCGGATCCCGGCGGCGGCCCCGGGAAGCGCGGTTCCGGGTCCGGCCGGCGGGACTCCGGCCCCGCCCGCCTACGCGCCGGGGAAAAGTTCGGCGCGGAGTGCGGCGAGTCGGGGATGCGGGGCATCGTGAAAAGGCCGAAGTCCTCGCGGGGGAAGCCGTGGCCGGGGAACCCGGGTGCCGCCTCGAAGAAAAAGCGGGGAGTCCGGGGAGCGCGCCAGCAAGATCGTGGAGGAAAAGGCCGCGGAGGGCCGCGCGGCGGCGGCCGGCGGCAACGCCGGCATCGAGAAGGCCCGGAACGGGCCCGGCTGCTGGCGGTTCCGGCTCTTCGCCGTCGCCCCGTCCCGCTCCTGCCCGGCGCGGGAGATGCGGATCTTCGGGATCCCGGCCGCGGGCGTGTTCTCCCGCGAGTCCCGCGGCAAGGCGAACGCCGACAACCGCGCAGACTTCCCGGGGCGCGCCCGCGACGAGTCCGGCAGGGCGCCGGCGTTCGCGGGCGGCGCGCCGTACCGCAGGCCGGCGAGGGCCGAAAAGTTCCCGGAATCCCTCGACGGGGACATAATGCTGGAGTGCCTGCCGCCGCGCGCGCCGGAGCTCGACCCCGCAGAGATACAGTAGAGGGCGTTCGAGCGCGCGCCCGCCGGCAGGATCTTCGGGACGCTTGAGGGGGCGGAAGAGTCCGCGCGCGAGGCGTCCCGCGCGGGGGAACTGAAGCCCGTCAATCTGTTCGACTGCCCGGCGCGCCGGCCGCGGCGCCCCCCCGCCGCCCCCGTTCCCGCGCGCGCGGCCTCCCGCGCCCCGTTCCCGCGGCGATGCCGGCCGTTCCGCGCCCCGCCGATGGCCCGATCCGCCGCCCCGCGCGGCGGTCCGGCCCGCCGCGACCGCGCGCAAAACCGGCATCCGCACGGCGCGCCGGCCGCGGATCGTCGAATAACGCATTTCTTAATCGCGTTTGCTACGGGCCGGGCCCCCCGGGGCCCCGCGCGATGCGCCGGCCGTGCGCCTCGCGGCGCCAGGGCCATGAACATGTACTCGGCGCACCGGCACGGTGCCCCGACCTTCTTCCGGTCCATCCTCCCGATCTCCTCGCCCTCGCTCGGATCCCTCCGCAGGACGAGCATCCGGCCGCGCGCCGCGCGCTTGGATTAGGCCGCGCCGTGGTGTGGCCGGACGGGTTTTTGGACTGTATTGTCAACAAAAGTCGCCCTTTCGCGATCGTTGCCTTGGGCCGTGTCGGGTTCAGGCGTGATTATGGGATAGACTACCCGATAGACTACCCAAACACCAAAAATTAAATACGGGCAAGATCTACACCGCGCATGGAACGGGCAACAGGATCATCCAAGTATGGGCCGCAGCGCATCGATGAGGTGGACCGTGAGGGCGGGCCGCAGCGCATCGATGAGGTGGACCGTGAGGGCGGGCCGCAGCGCATCGATGAGGTGGACCGTGAGGGCGGGGCGCAGCGCATCGATGAGGTGGACCGTGAGGGCGGGGCGCAGCGCATCGATGAGGTGGACCGTGAGGGCGGGGCGCAGCGCATCGAAGAGATGTACCGGGAGTACGGGGAGCAGTACATGGAAGAGATGAGGCGGGAGTGCAGGGAGCAGTACATCAAAGAGATGAACCGGAAGGACAAAAGGTCGATCTTGGATGACAAAGATGAGATGTGGGATTATGCCCGTAAGTCCCGCCAGGAATATGCCGATACTTGGGAATTCGTACTGGTTGAGGACGACTAGCCGCCTCCCCCTCCCCCGATTGTTTGTGGCGGAATCCGGTCTGCCAACCCGCTATTTCCTTCCAGTGCTGCCGGCGTGGACTCGTCCAAACCGAAACCACGCCTAGCAACGGCGAACCGCCCCCCGATCTCGCGCCTGGATCGCGGCGGACGCGAGTCTGCCGTTGCCGACTACGAACAGATAAATAACAACGGGCCGTACGGCCGGTACGGCATGAGGATAAAATTCGGACGCGTCACAGATGCGGCACGCAGGCAGGACATCGGTTCGACATTCAGGAAATTCGGATGGATCATGTCAAAGCTGAAACGCGCCGACGACGACACGGAGGACCATTGCACCGTAAAGCTAGTCACGGTGCTCGAGCAGTTCCTGAGGTACGCCGTTGAAACGATGATCGACACGGGAAAAATACCCCCCGGCAAACTCGTGGGAGGCGAACGGCCTGGTCCTGAGAAGCTTGGCAAGGCCTCGCTGGGGCGGTACGTCGCCTTTTCCATGAATTTTCAGAACGTCGATGCCATAAAAAAAATCCTGGACGAGATCTGCATGCCGCGCGCGTTCGACTGCTGCCTGCGCGAGCCATACCGGACAACACTCGGGGCTATGTACGCCCACAGGCACAACATGGTCCACACGTCCGCGGAACTGCCGCCGGCCGAAATCGACCGGTGTTTTGGAGCCGCCCTGACATTCATGGACTGCACCATGCTTGAGATCCACTCCAGCCGCTACCCTTTCTGCCTGCACATGGGGAACGGCCTGTTCCATTCGCGCGAGTATCTGGAGGCGATCAAGTACTACGACGAGTCACTCGCCGCGCGGCGGGACGATCCCTACGCGCTTGCCAGAAAGGGGGAGTCGCTCGCGAAGCTGGGGCGGCACGGGGAGGCGGTGGAGTGCTTCGACCTGGCCCTGGATCGGGACGACTCCGCGCTTGCCAGAAAGGGGGAATCGCTAGCGGAACTGGGGCGGCACGGGGAGGCGGTGGAGTGCTTCGACCGGGCCCTGGCCCTGGATCCGGACAGCCTGTGCGCGCTTGCCAGAAAGGGGGAATCGCTAGCGGAACTGGGGCGGCACGGGGAGGCGGTCGCGTGCTTCGACCGGGCCCTGGCCCTGGATCCGGGCGGCCCGTACGCGCTTGCCAGAAAGGGAGAGTCGCTCGCGCGGATGGACAAACACGGGGAGGCGGTGGAGTGCTTCGACCGGGCCCTGGCCCGGAATCCCGTCGACTCCCGCGCGCATGTCCTTAAAGGGACGTCGCTCGCGGAACTGGGGCCAGAAGATGAAAATGTGCTCCCGTTTCGGGCCGGGCCGGGCGGCCAAAACGGCCGGGATTTGCCGGGCACGCGGATCGGTCCCAGCCTCGCCGGCGGCCGACGGGCGGCGCCGCGATCCGCCGGCGCGTTCCGCGGCAGCGGCCGGCCGGAGCGCCGGTTTTTGCCGCCGGGAGCGCGCCAGGCGCCCCGCGCGGGCCGGCCGCGCGCCCGCCGCCCGGCCGCGCCAGGGCCGGCGCGGCGCGGCACGCGGGAAGGGCGGGCCCCGCCAGGGGCCGGGACGGCATCGGGGGACGGTGATGCTGCCCGCGCCGCCTCGGCGCCGGGAGTCGGAAGCGTCCTACGTTATGCACTGCAGGTAGTATTCCCGCTCGGCCTTGTCCGTTTTTATGATCTCCAGCGCGAGGCCGAGCATCAGCGCCATGAACACGGACAGCGTCACGCGCCTCCGCGCGGGCCGGCCCCCGGATTCCGCCGCATCCGCGCCGGCGGCGCGGTTGGACATGTACCACGCGTTGCAGTTGATCATGGCAAAGTACATCAGGAACGTCCTGATGGACTGGTTCTTGCTGGTCGTCATGGGGCGGATCTGCTTGATCGACTTGTAGGCGTTCTCTATCTTCCAGCGCTGCGCGTACGCGTCCGGCACGTCGCCCATCGTCCGCTCGATCGCGTCCGGCGCGACGTTGGTGGCGAACGTGAGGTGCCGCAGCCTCTTCCTGCCTTTTACCGTGCGCATGCGCTTCTCTATGACCAGCCAGAAGGTGAACTGCTTCCCGCCGTCGGACTTCATCGTGTACGCTGACGCCCTGCCCCGCTTCCCGCGCTTGTATTCCTCCAGGGCCCTCTTGATGCCAGTCGTCATCCTGGCCGGCACGAGGAACTTCTCCCCCGCGGCGTCGAACGCGGACATCATGGCGACCGTGCAGAACTCGCGATCCGCGAGGAACAACTTCGGCTTGAGCCCTATCCGGCGCAGTTCGGCGAGCATTTCCCCAACGTAGTCGGCCCTTTTCACCCCGTCGCGCACGCGGATGGC
The DNA here is from genome assembly GCA_958295735.1 of uncultured Candidatus Cenarchaeum sp. GTDB lineage: Archaea > Thermoproteota > Nitrososphaeria > Nitrososphaerales > Nitrosopumilaceae > Cenarchaeum. The sequence continues at coordinate 128,770 of OY282369.1, read as the reverse complement.
CCCGACGTGCAGCGCGTGCGGCGCGCCCGCGATGCACGCCGTCAGGTACGCGTCGAACTTCGTGGCGCCCCCCTTCGGCTTGCCGCTCACCGTCCAGCCGCCGCCGTCCTTGCCGGTGAACGGGTGCAGGTGGAAGTCGATCGCGACCACGGCGCACGCGCGGACGAGCTTGTTCTCGATCAAGAACTTGACGGTGCGGGCCAACGCTTCCCGGCAGCATTTTTCCACCACGTCGTGCGGCATTTTCCCCAGCATGCCCAGCAGCCACTGCCCCGTCGGGATCCTCACGCCATCGTTGTTCACCTTCATGGCCTTCAGCGCCGCGTGGGCCGACGCCCCCTTTTCGCACATGAACACCAGCGCCGCGATCAGGACGTGGTCGTCGTACAGCGCGTTGTGCCTGGTCGACAGGGGGATCGGTAGCGCCGCGATCAGCGCCCGCAAAACGTTAAATGCCTTCCCGGAGATGGCAGGTTGGAGCTTCGGCCCGCCATTGTCTCGAAACATACTGGCGGGTCGAGGCTTCGCCTATTAACCGCCGTTGTCAAGGGGATCGATCCATTCGCTCAACAAGTCTAGGCCGTTTCGGCCCCTGGCGGGAGCGCGCTCCCGACGGGAGCCGGCCCCTTCCCCGCGGACCCCCCGTCCCGGCCGCGGATCGGCGCGCGGGGCTGTTTCTGGACCGTGCGGTCGGGGGAACGTCCGAACGCCCGGCAAGCCCCGACCGTTCCGGCCGCCCCCGCCCGCGGCCCGGAACCGGGGCGCGCTTCCGGCCCCGCGGCGGCTGCCCCGGAGCCGGCGGGCCGGCCCGCGGCCCGGAACCGGGGCGCGCTTCCGGCCCCGCGGCGGCTGCCACGGAGCCGGCGGGCCGGCCCGCGCCCCGGTTCCGGGGCGCGGGCCGGCCCCGCGGCGCGGATAACGACGTCAATAACGTAACAAATAGTACATTTTCATCTTCTGGGGCGGCACGGGGAGGCGGTCGCGTGCTTCGACCGGGCTCTGGCCCTGGATCCCGTCGACTCCCGCGCGCACGCCATGCAAGGAGAATTGTTCGCGGAACTGGGGCGGCACGAGGAGGCGGTCTTGCACTACGGCAGGCGGCTGGACATCGTTCCGGGCGACTCCCGCACACATGTCCTTAAAGGGACGTCGCTCGCGGAGCTGGGACAATTCAGAGGGGCGGTAACGTGCTACGACCGGGCTCTGGCCCTGGATCCGGGCGACTCCCGCGCGCGTGCCATGAAGGGGGAATCGCTCGCGGGACTGGGGCGGCACGGGGAGGCGGTGGAGTGCTACGACCGGGCTCTGGCCCTGGATCCGGTCGACTCCCGCGCGCGTGCCATGAAGGGAGAATCGCTCGCGGGACTGGGGCGGCACGGGGAGGCGGTGGAATGCTACGACCGGGCCCTGGCCCTGGATCCGGGTTACTCCCGCGCGCACGCCATGAAAGGGACGTCGCTCGCGGGACTGGGGCGGCACGGGGAGGCGGTGGAGTGCTTCGACCGGGCCCTGGCCCTGGATCCCGTCGACTCCCGCGCGCGTGCCATGAAGGGAGAATCGCTCGCGGTACTGGGGCGGCACGGGGAGGCGGTGGAGTGCTTCGACCGGGCCCTGGCCCTGGATCCGGGCGACTCCCGCGCGCGTGCCATGAAGGGAAAATCGCTCGCGGTACTGGGGCGGCACGGGGAGGCGGTGGAGTGCTTCGACCGGGCCCTGGCCCTGGATCCGGGCGACTCCCGCGCGCACGCCATGAAGGGAAAATCGCTCGCGGGACTGGGGCGGCACGGGGAGGCGGTGGAGTGCTTCGACCGGGCCCTGGCCCTGGATCCGGGCGACTCCCGCGCGCACGCCATGAAGGGAAAATCGCTCGCGGAGCTGGGGCGGCACGGGTAATGCGGTAGGGCGATACGGCAGGGCATCGACCGCCGATCCCAACAACCATTCTGCCGTCGCGGGGAGATCCGAGCCGACTGCGATCCCGGGCGCGCCGATGCCGTAGCGCGCGCGTTAAAGGGACACGCCGTCTGGCGGTTTTTGGCCCGCACGCACAGCGGATGCCGGTTTTATGCGCGGCCGCGGCAAACCGGGCCGCCGCGCGCGGGGCGGATGGGGCCTTGCCGAATGCGCGGCGCGGGGCGGCCCCCTTGATGCCGGGCAGCAGGATGATCTTGTTGGAGAGCCGCTCCCACAGATGCTCGGCCAACCCGCAGTACCATCACGCTGAAAGTGGGTAGTAGCGCGCCCCCTCCGGCTTGCACGAGTGCGACACCCCCTTGTGCCCGACGGGCGGGCCCATCTTCTTTCTCGGCTTGCGATCGCTGCCGTGCGTGCCGTTCTCCCTGCGGAACTTGGCCCTGTCGGCGTTGTACCTTTCCGCATCGGGCTTGTTGTAGCCGTCGCACGAGTTGATCCGCTTCCCGGCCTTTTTCAGCTTCCCGGCCAGCGCGTCCCGTTCCGCCCTGGCGGCCTCAAGCTCCGTCCCTGCCTGTTCCGGCTTGGCGGCGGCGGGGGCGGGGGCCGGCTTTGCGGGGGCGCTCCTCTCCGCCCGGCCGCATCGCGGCCGCCGCCTCCGCCCCGCCCCGCCGCCGCGTACTTCGCCTTGTTGCCTTCCCCGCCGCCAACTCGTCTTTGAGGCGATCGTTTTCGCCAACCCGGGCGCTGCCTCGAAGAAAAAGCGGGGAGTCCGGGGAGCGCGCCAGCAAGCTCGTGGAGGAAAAGGCGGCGGAGGGCCGCGCGGCGGCGGCCGGCGGCAACGCCGGCACGGAAAAGGCCCGGAACGGGCCCGGCTGCTGGCGGTTCCGGCTCTTCGCCGTCGCCCCGTCCCGCTCCTGCCCGGCGCGGGAAAAGATGCGGATCTTCGGGATCCCGGCCGCGGGCGTGTTCTCCCGCGAGTCCCGCGGCAAGGCGAACGCCGGCAGCACGGACTTCCCGGGGCGCGCCCGCGACGAGTCCGGCAGGGCGCCGGCGTTCGCGGGCAGCGCGCCGTACCGCAGGCCGGCGAGGGCCGAAAAGTTCCCGGAATCCCTCGACGGGGACGTCATGCTGGAGTGCCTGCCGCCGCGCGCGCCGGATCTCGACCCCGCAGAGATGCATCGGGGGCGTTCGAGCGCGCGCCCGCCGGCAGGATCTTCGGGACGCTCGAGGGGGCGGAAGAGTCCGCGCGCGAGGCGTCCCGCGCGGGGGAACTGGAGCCCGCCGGGCTGTTCGACTGCCCGGCGCGCCGGCCGCGGCGCCTCCCTCCCGCGCCCCGTTCCCGCGCGAGCGGCCTCCCGCGCCCCGTTCCCGCGGCGATGCCGGCCGTTCCGCGCCCCGCCGCCCCGCGCGGCGGTCCGGCCCGCCGCGACCGCGCGCAAAAACGGCATCCGCCGGGCGCGCCGGCCGCGGATCGTCGAATAACGCATTTCTTAATCGCGTTTGTTGCGGAACGGGGGGTTGGCGGGGGCGGGGCCGGCGGGGCGGCCCCGAAACCGTCCCGCATCCTGGCCGGCGGGGGGGGGGGGGGGTCCCGCGCCCCCCCGGCGAAAACGCCGCGCGCGGGCCCGGCGGGGCGTGCGCCCGGCAGCGGCGAAACCGGATCCCGCCGGGGCGAAGCGGGCGGCGGGCGAGGAGGGGGGCCGCGGCGCCGGGATCGCGGCCCGGACGGGGGTCACTCCGCGCCGCGCGCGGCAGATCCGCGCCCGGTGCCGAGGGACGCGGGAGGCGCCCGCGCCGCGCCGCGCCGCGCGGGGCAGGCCGGGGAAGGAGATCCGGGACCGCGCCGGGATCCCGGCGGGGGCGTTCCGCCGGCGCGGGACGGGCGCGGCCGGGCCGGGGCGGATCGCGGCGGCCGCGGCGGGGATCTGCATACCGCGCGGCGCCGCGCGCCGGGGGAGGAGGATCTGGCGGCAAAGCATCCGGGGGAGGGCGGGAAGCGCGGCCGGGCCGGGCGCGGGGACGCGCTCCGACCCCGCGCGGCGCGCCGGCCGCGGGCGGCCCCCCGGCGTAAAGCGGCCCGCGGCGCGCCGGGACGGCGCCTCGCGGCCAGCCGCGGGTCGCGGCGCGCCCGGGGACGCCGCGGGGAAGCGCGCCCCCGGGGTGCCCGGGAGGGCCGTGGCCGGGCGCGGCAGGCCCGCCTGTATGATGGCCGGCCGCGGGTCCCGGTCCTGCGGAGTCGGAGGCCGGGAAGCGCGGCAGGGAGGAGTCCGGGAGGGGGCTCGCCGGGCCGGGCGCGGGGCGGATCCCGGCGGGGGCGGGGCATCCCAGGACCGACTGCAGGCTGGAGGGGCTCCGCGGCGGGATCCGGGGGAAGATCGGGCGGTTCGGCGGGACGGGCGAGTTCGTCCGGCGGCACGACCTGCGGGATCCCACACATACTGACCCAAACACAAAAATTAAATAGGAGCAGGATCTACACCACGCATGGAACAACAGACAGATATATTCAAACACATGGCGAGACGCATCAAAATGACGCCCTCCGAGTACAGGGTGAGATTCCGCGAATATTCCAGCCAGATCAGCCGTGATTTTGCCATGACCAGAGAATTAATATTGGATGAGGACGATTAGCCGCCTCACCTCCCCCCAACCATTCGTGGCATAACCCGATTCGCCAATCCGGCATCTCTTTCCCGTCTGGCGCCAGCACGGGGCCGGCAACCCAGCTCCGGGGGCGCGAATGCGGATCAACGAAGGCGCTTTCGCGCCTGTGGCCAGCGGGTACGAGGCCTCGTACCGGCGCCAGCACGGGGCGGTTGACCGCCCGCCGGCTGCGGGCGTGAACGGTTTTGCCTAACGGGATTCGCGCCCGCGGAGCGGGGCCGCCGGCCTCGCACTCGGCTCCGTTTTGTGTTGTGCAGAAATAAGCATGCCCCCGCCGCCACGGACCCCTTGGCAAGATTCCCCGCGACGAGGATTCGGACTGCCTGCGCGGGGCGCCATGGGGGGCCCGGGAGGGGCCAGGATCGGCGTCGCCGGCCGGGGCGGGCGTGCCGGGAGAATCGCGGCTTTCGGGCGGCGTCGCCGCCCCCGCCCGGCGGCGCGCCCATCCCGCCGGCGGGCGGCCCGGACGTCCGGCGCCGTCCGCCCGGCTCTGCGCCGCGCCCGGCGGCATCCGGCGAGGGCATCTTTCTCGCGTGGGCCCGGGCGGGGGTCTCCCGCTTCGACCTGTCGAGCGGCACGTCCGGCCGGCCGCCGTTGTGCCGGTCCGCGTACCTCTCCGCCGGACCGCGCGGCTTGGACGTGCAGAGCGGCCCGCCCGTGCGCGCATCGACCCCGCCGGGGGCGCCTTCGTCGCGATGCCGCGGGAGGCCGCCACGAAGATCGGCAGCTCGCGCCGCAGCTCCCCGCGGAACCTCCCCAACTCGCCGTTGGTCTGCGGGCGGCCCGCGCGCGCGAGGCGGTGCGAGATGCCGAGCTCCGCGAGCTTTTTCTAGGAGGCCGCGCACCCGCGCCTGCGCCTGCGCGACTCTTCGTTCGCGCAGGACCGGCCGCCGCGGCAGGCAGGGACGGATGCCGGTTTTCCGCGCACAAAAACTGCGTTTCCAAGCACGGAAACGGCGTTTTCGGCAGCGGCGCGGTCGAAGACGCCGCGCCCCGCGACGAGGCTGGACGCATCGTCCCGGCAGGCGACGGACCGCCCGCCGTCGTCCGGCAGCTCGTAGTCGGCGTGCCGCATTGAGTTGGAATACTCCCCCACAACCTGACCCGCTTGCGCCTCCCGGACTTTTCGGGCCGCCCTTCGGCCGATCCCGCCTCCGGCAACACGCGGCGTATGCCGCGCCGCGATGTGTTGATTCCATCCCCAGACGGCGCGTCGCGGACGGACGACGACGAGCCCGGCCTGCCGGCGTGCGCCCGCAGCACCGCGGAGTGCTCCCCCCGCCCCGGCGCGCTCCCGGCCTTCCTGCCCGGCCTGCGCGGAGGGGGTATGCCGGCGGGCTTGATGCCCTCGTGCCGCGCCCGCGGTTTCTTGACCCGGACGGCCGACACGCCCATGGCCACCGCGATCTCGCGGTTCGCCATCTGGCCCTTCCGCTTCTGCCGGACTGTCCACGCGATCTTGGGCCTGTTCAGTTTTGCCACGGTCCCGGCCCGGCGGCCCCCGACATGCCTGCGGCCGTTCCCCTTCGACGCCCGCGCACCTTCGTTTCCACTAGTACGTGCAGTCGGCGGCGTTCGACGGGTGGGGCGTTCCCCTTCGACGCCCGCGCACCTTCATTTCCACTCCTCCCACGGGCCCGGGCTACCGCAGGGCGATAGCGTTCCCCTCCAACGCCCGCGCATCCTCATTTCCACCCTACCGGGACGGCTCCTCCCGGGTGTGGACTCACGTCCATTGTGATCCGGGCGTGAGATCGGGGGGCGGTTGCCGTTGCTAGGCGTGGTTTCGGTTTGGACGTAAGTCTACACCCTCCCGGGGCCCGATCTGGACGCCCGGAGTATCTAATTTCTGCACAACACATACCTGACTCTGTTTAAAAACGCATAAATAGTAGCAGGCCGCAGACGGCCTGACGCACGATATGGGGATAAGATTCGGCCGCCGCATCACCGAGGCGGCGCGCACGCAGTCGATCGGTTCGACGTTTGACGAAGTGGGCTGGATCATGGCAAACTTGACGGGTGCCAATGCCGCCATGAAGGACCTTTGCATCATAAAACTGGTCACCGTGTTGGAGCAGTCCCTAAGGCATGCCCTCGAAACGCTGATCGAGAGGGAAAAAATACCCCCCCAACCTTTCATAAACGGTGAATTGCCGGGTCCTGAAAAGCTGAAAGGGGTATCGCTGGGACGATACATTTCTTTACACCATAATTTTCAGAATATTGATACCGTAAAAGGCGTTTTGAACAAAATGGGCATGTCCCATGTGTTTGACGACTGCTTGTGTGAACCATACCGGGCAAAACTTCGAGATTTGTTCAGTCACAGGAACGACATAGTCCACACAACCGAGAAATCACCACCAATTGAAATCAACCGATGTTTTGGAGTAGTCCTGACACTCATCAACTGCATCATGTCCGAGATCTACCACGACAACCACAGTTTTTATCGGCACATGGGGGAGGGCCTGTTTCATTCACGCGAGTACCAAGAGGCAATCATGTATTGTGACATGTCGCTTGCCATAAGACCAGACGATCCTTACATACTTGGCAAAAAAGGAGAATCGCTTGCGAAACTGGGGTTGCACGAAAAGGCGGTAGCGTGCTACGACCTGGCCCTGGCCCGGGATCCGGACGATTCTGTACTTGCCAGAAAGGGAGAGTCGCTTGCGGCCCTGGGACGGCACGAGGAGGCAGTAGCGTGCTACGACCTGGCCCTGGCCCGGGATCCGGACGATTTGTACGCACATGCCAGCAAGGGAGTGTCACTTGCGGGACTGGGACGATTCGAGGAGGCGGTAGCGTGCTACGACCTGGCCCTGGCCCTGGATCCGGACGGCCCGCATGTACATGTAATGAAAGGGATGTTGCTTGCGGAACTGGGACGATTCAAGGAGGCGGTAGCGTGCTACGACCTGGCCCTGGCCCTGGATCCGGACTACTCGCTCGTACATGTCATGAAAGGAAAGTCGCTTGCGGGACTGGGACGATTCAAGGAGGCAGTCGCGCACTTTGACAGGCGGCTGGACACCGATCCGGACGACTCGATCTCACTTGCCGGCAAGGGAGAGTCGCTTGCGGCGATGGGGCAGTTCAAGGAGGCAGTAGCGTGCTACGACCGGATCCCTGCTTTGGATCCGGACGACTCGCACGCACATGTCATGAAAGGGGCGTCGCTTGCGGTACTGGGACGATTCAAGGAGGCAGTCGCGCACTTTGACAGGCGGCTGGACACTGTTCCGAACGACTTCCGCACACATGCCATGAAAGGAAGGTCGCTTGCGGTACTGGGGCGATTCAAGGAAGCGGTAGCGTGCTACGACCGTGCCCTGGCCCTGGATCCTGATTACTCCCGCGCGCATGCCATGAAAGGGGAGTCGCTTGCGAAACTGGGGCGATTCAAGGAGGCGGTAGCGTGCTACGACCGTGCCCTGGCCCTGGATCCTGATTACTCCCGCGCGCATGCCAAGAAAGGGGAGTCGCTCGCGGGGCTGGGGCGGCACGAGGAGGCGGTCACGCACTTTGACAGGCGGCTGGACACCGATCCGGACGACTCGCACGCACTTGCCAGAAAGGGAGAGTCGCTTGCGGGACTGGGACGATTCAAAGAAGCGGTAGCGTGCTACGACCGTGCCCTGAACTTGGATCCGGACGACTCGTACGCACTTGCCAGCAAGGGAGTGTCGCTTGCGGCGATGGGACAGTTCAAGGAGGCAGTAGCGTGCTACGACCGGATCCCTGCTTCGCATCCGGACTACTCGCCCGTACATGCCATGAAAGGAAAGTCGCTTGCGGGACTGGGACGATTCAAGGAGGCAGTCACGCACTTTGACAGGCGGCTGGACACCGATCCGGACGACTCGATCGCACTTGCCGGCAAGGGAGATTCGCTTGCGGGACTGGGACGATTCAAGGAAGCGGTAGCGTGCTACGACCGTGCCCTGGCCTTGGATCCTGATCACTCCCGCGCACATGTCATGAAAGGGGAGTCGCTTGCGGGACTGGGACGATTCAAGGAAGCGGTAGCGTGCTACGACCGTGCCCTGGCCTTGGATCCTGATCACTCCCGCGCACATGTCATGAAAGGGGAGTCGCTCGCGGGACTGGGGCGGCACGAGGAGGCAGTCATGCACTACGACAGGCGGCTGGACACCGATCCGGACGACTCGCACGTACTTGCCAGAAAGAGAGAGTCGCTTGCGGGACTAGGGCGGCACATATAGACAGCAACGTGCTACGACAGGGCATCGACGCCGATCCCAACAACTATTCTGCTGTTGTGGGAAGATCCGAGTCGGCCGCGATCTTGGGCAGATTGTTGCTGGCAGACATTCGCCTCAACCACACATCGTGCTAGACTCCCAAACTTTTGATCTTCAAACCTTTCAACCTTTAGTTCGCGTGTGTCTAAACACATGATTGGTGTGTGGACTCACGTCCACTTGTCGGCCACTCCTGGTGGGGCGCCGCCACGCAAGCGAGTAGTGCGCCGGCAGGCGCGGGGTTGCCGGAAGGCGAGCATTCCGTCCTGCCGGAGGGATGTCTTCCAGCGCGCGGGCGTACACCGTGACCAGGCCGCCGTACCAAAAACGACAAAAAAGTAGACTATTCGACAATCCGCGGCCGGCGCGCCCAACAGATGCCGCGACGGATGCCGCGCCGGGACGTAAAAAAAACTTACCAATTTGTAAATTATTTTTGACACGCACGGTTAACAACCCGGGCCTCGATGCAGGACCGTGGCAAGACTAGCGATCAAGGCGAAGAGGGGCAAGGAATTCCTCCGCAACACCAGCATGGCGCGCCTGAAGCAGTGCCACAAGGAGAAGAACCTCAGGGCGAACGCGGAGCTGACCGCCAACATGCAGAGAAAGGACGGCAAGACAGCGGGCGAGATTGCCGCCATCGTCAACCGGCACAGGTCCATCGCGCACGAATGGCTGGCGCGGGCACAGTATGGGGCATGCGCGCGAGGCACGAGCGCGAGGGGCGCGGGAGGAAATGCCGCCCGGACGGGGCCCGGCCCAGGCAGCTCGCGGCGGATCTCGACGAGGGCCCCGAGAAGTGCGGCTCCGGGTCCGGCCGGCGGGACTCCGGCCCGCCCTCCTGCGCGTCGAGGAAAAGTTCGGCGCGGAGTGCGGCAAGTCGGGGATGCGGGACATCGTGAAAAGGCCGAAGTTCTCGCGGGGGAAGCCGCGGCCGAGGAACCCGGGCGCCGCCTCGAAGAAAAAGCGGGGAGGGTCTGGGGAGCGCGCCAGCAAGCTCGTGGAGGAAAAGGCCGCGGAGGGCCGCGCGGCGGCGGCCGGCGACAACGCCGGCATAGAGAATGCCAGGAACGGGCCCGGCTGCTGGCGGTTCCGGCTCTTCATCGCCGCCCCGTCCCGCTCCTGCCCGGCGCGGGAAAAGATGCGGATCTTCGGGATCCCGGCCGCGGGCGTGTTCTCCCGCGAGCCGCGGCAAGGCGAACGCCGACAACCACGCAGACTTCCCGGGGCACGCCCGCGACAAGTTCGGCAAGGTGCTGATGTTCGCGGGCAGCGCGCCGTACCGCAAGCCGGCGAAGGCCGAAAAGTTCCCGGAATCCCTCGACGGGGACACCATGCTGGAGTACCTGCCGCCGCGCGCGCCGGAGCTTGACCCCGCAGGGATGCGGCGGGGGGCGATCAAGCGCCCGCCCGCCGGCAGGATCTTCGGGACGCTCGAGGTGGCGGAAGAGTCCGCGCGCGAGGCGTCCCGCGCGGGGGAACTGACGCCCGCCGGGCTGTTCGACTGACCGACGTGCCGGCCGCGGCGCCTCCCTGCCGCCCCCGTTCCCGCGCCCGCGGCCTTCCGCGCCCCGTTCCCGCGCCCGCGGCCTTCCGCGCCCCGTTCCCGCGGCGATGCCGGCCGTTCCACGCCCCGCCGATGGCCCGATCCGCCCCCCGCGCGGCGGTCCGGCCCGCCGCGACCGCGCGAAAAACCGGAATCCGCAGGGCGCGCCGGCCGCGGATCGTCGAATAACGCATTTCTTAATCGCGTTTGCTACGGGCCGGGCCCCCCGGGGCCCCGCGCGATGCGCCGGCCGTGCGCCTCGCGGCGCCAGGGCCATGAACATGTACTCGGCGCACCGGCACGGTGCCCCGACATTCTTCCGGTCCATCCTCTCGAGCTCCTCGCCCTCGCTCGGATCCCTCCGCAGGACGAGCATCCGGCCGCGCGCCGCGCGCTTGGATTCGGCCGCGCCGTGGTGTGGCCGGGCGGGTTTTTGGCCCGTATTGTCAACAAAAGTCGCCCTTTCGCGATCGTTGCCTTGGGCCGTGTCGGGTTCAGGGTACACACTTACCTCCCCCCCCCTCCCGCCGCGACTTGGCCGCCCGGGCGGGCCCGCGCGCCGCGCAAGCTTAGGCTGGCCTAAGGGTCGATTTGTATAATTGTGGCGAGTTTGGGCCTGCCGGCATGGCGGAATCCGGGGTGGCGCTGCTGCGCAAGGAACTGGCGGCCGCGTTAGAAAAGATCGCCGGGCTGGAAGCCGAGGCCGCGGAGCGGGCGGCCGAGATCGCGATGCTGAAGGCCAAGTCCACGGAGCAGGCGCTGCTGCGCAAGGAACTTGCGGCCTCGCTCGAAAAGATCGCCGGGCTGGAAGCCGAGGCCGCGGAGCGGGCGGCCGAGATCGCGATGCTGAAGGCCAAGTCCACGGAGCAGGCGCTGCTGCGCAAGGAACTGGCGGCCGCGTTGGAAAAGATCGCCGGGCTGGAAGCCGAGAACGCCGGGCTGAAGGCCAAGGCCGCCGAGCAGGCGGTCAGGCTTGCCGTGTGCGACGGCCCGAACGCGCCCTCGTCGTCCCTCACCACGTACGGCCCCCGGCGGAACGCCTGGCGCAAGGAGCGGGGCTACAAGGGGAGCGACGGGGCCGGGAGCGACGGCAAGCCCGCTCCGGACGGCGGCGCCCCGCGCAAGATGGGCCCGCCCCAAGGGCACAAGGGCGTCTCGCACTGCAACAAGCCCGAGTTCACCATGAAGTGCGGGATCCTGACGTGCCCCGTGTGCTGCGGCCCCCTGGAGAAGTTCGACAGGTGGCGAAAGCTGGTCAACGACTTCGATCAGTTCTGGCGCGTGGTCACCGCGATGATCGAGGTGGAGACGGGCTGGTGCGGCAGGTGCGAGAAGTACTACGAGGCCCAGGCGCCGTTTCCGAAGGGCACCTCGTGCGGCCCGAGGGCGCTCGGCCTCATAATGGCGCTGTTCGAGATGGGCTGCACGGACGCGAGGATCGCCGGCTTTATCGAGTCCACGTTCTACTTCCGCATCTCGGAGGCGGCCGTGGCGAAGGCCCGGAGGGCCATGGCGGGCGCGTCGAAGAAGCAGCTGGAGGAGATCAAGTGGGCGTTCAGCGAGAGCATGTTCGTGCACATGGACGAGACCGGGTTCAAGATCGGCGTGCTGGGCAAGACCGGCTACGTCTGGGTGGCCGTCGTGGGCAACGCCGTGTGGGTGCACTTCGCGCCCACCCGGGGGGCGGCGGTCCTGAGGGAGCACTTCGGCTGGCTGTCCCGCAGGGCGGTGGTGGCCGACGGGCTGCCGGCGTACCGCGCGTGGTTCCAGCATCTGCAGAGATGCTGCAGGCACCTGCTCGCCAAGGGCGAGGCCGTCGCCGTGGACGGCGACCCGGGGGACGAGGCGAGGCACGACTGGATGCAGGGGTACTACCACAAGATACACGGCATCAAGACGCTGGCGCCGTTCACCGTGACGTACCTGGCCAAGGAGTTCCACGACGCCGTGTCGGCGTACCCCGACGGCAAGCTGAAGACGCACCTCGCCAACGCCGAGCCGCACGTGCTCACGTTCATGGGATTCCGCGGCATGCCGCCCCACAACAACCCCGCCGAGCTCGCCATACGCGACCTCATAGTGACGCAGCGCAACGCGCACCACAAGATCTCCACGCCGGAGGGGCGCAAGACGTTCTCCGAGCTGGTCACGATCGGGGGCACCGCCCGCATGAACGGCATGTTCCCGGGCAGGGCCTTCACCGAGATCGCCCGCAATCGCGACTGGAAAATGTTCGACCCCGGCCCGTGGGCCGGGCCCGACTGGTGCGTCTTCGATGACCCCGCATCCGGGCTGGTGCGCCCGCCCGGCTCCGCGGCGGGGCGGGCGCCGGCTCCGGCAGCGGCGTCCGCCTGACCGGCCCCAACGGATCTGCCGGGCGCGCGCGGGCGGCGTCAGCCCGCGTCAGGCATCGGGACGGAGCGCCGTACCGGGGCGGCCGCGCGCCGAAAATGCCCCGAACCCTGCCGCGATCGCGCGGCGCCCGCCGATCGGGGCAGCCCGGGCGCGCGGGGGGCGGCGCCCGCCCGCCGAAGGATCCCCGCTCCGGCCGCGATCGCGCGGCGCGCGCCGATCGGGGCAGCCCGGGCGCGCGGGGGGCGCCGGGAGGGGGGGGGGGAGGTAAGTGTGTACGGTTCAGGCGTGATTGTGGGATAGACTACCCGATAGACTACCCGATAGACTACCCGATAGACTACCCAAACACCAAAAATTAAATGCGGGCAAGATCTACACCGCGCATGGAACGGGCAACAGGATCATCCAAGTATGGGCCGCAGCGCATCGAAGGGGTGGACCGTGAGGGCGGGGCGCAGCGCATCGAAGAGGTGAGGCGGGAGTCCAGGGAGCAGTGCGCTGAGGAGATGTACCGGGAGTACCGGGAGCAGTGCGTTGAAGAGATGTACCGGGAGTACCGGGAGCAGTGCATGGAAGAGATGAGGCGGGAGTGCAGGGAGCAGTACATCAAAGAGATGAACCGGAAGGACAGGAGGTCGATCTTGGATGACAAAGATGAGATGTGGGACTATGCCCGTAAGTCCCGCCAGGAATATGCCGATACTTGGGAATTCGTACTGGTTGAGGACGACTAGCCGCCTCCCCCTCCCCCGATTGTTTGTGGCGGAATCCGGTCCGCCAACCCGCCATTTCCTTCCAGTGCTGCCGGCGTGGACTCGTCCAAACCGAAACCACGCCTAGCAACGGCGAACCGCCCCCCGATCTCGCGCCTGGATCGCGGCGGACGCGAGTCTGCCGTTGCCGATTTGTACAATCCCGAAATCATTTCGCATGCCGATCCACGCCTGGAACGGGGGGTTCGCGGGGGAGGGGCCGGCGGGGCGGTTCCGAAACCGTCTCGCATCCCGGCCGGCGGGCTGGCCCGCCGCGCGGCCGGAGCGGAAATGAAGGTGTGCGGGGGGCCCGAGCGCTCCCCGTGGCGAAAACGTTACGTAGTGACGCGGCGAAGGAGGTACGTAGTGACGGCGAAACTGGATCCCGTCAAGGTGAAGTGGATAGTGGACGAGATGAAGAAGGGGGTCCGGAGCGCCGAGATCGCGGCCCGGATGGAGGTCTCGCCGCGCCGCGCGCGGCGGATCTGCGCCCGGTACCGCAGGACGGGGGAGGTGCCCGCGCTGGGCGTACAGGGCAGGCCGAGGAAGGAGATCCAGGACCACGTCAAGATCTCGGCGGAGAAGGCGTTCCTCCAGTGCAGGACGGGCGCGTCCCGGCTAGAGCGGATCATGGCGGTCACGGCGAGGATCTGCATACCCCACAACACCATCCACCGCGTGCCGAAGGAGAAGGGGATGGCGGCGGAGCGCCCGGAGAAGAGCAGGAGGCGCGAGCGGATCAAGCACGGGGGGACGCTCTCCAACTCCACGCGGCACGCCGGCTGCGGGCGGCTCCCCGACGGGAGGCGGTTCGTGGCGCACCGGGACGACGCCTCACTGTTCATCGCGGGCTGCGGCGCGTTCGACGAGGCCGCGGGGAAGCACGCCCTGGAGGTGCTCTAGAAGGCCGTGGCCGAGCACGGCAGGCCCACCTTTGTGATGGCCGACCACGGGTCCCGGTCCTGCGCCAGCGAGTCCGAGGCCGGGAAGCGCGGCAGGACGGAGTCCGGGAGGAGGTTCGCCGGGCTGGGCGCGAGGCGGATCCCGGCGGGGGCGGGGCATCCCCGGACCGACGGCAGGCTGGCGGGGCTCCGCGGCGGGATCCGGGGGAAGATCGAGCGGTTCGGCGGGATGGGCGAGTTCGTCCGGCGGCGCGACCGCGGCGGGCCCCGCGGCTCCCCGGACCAGGGCGCGCCGGGGGCGCCAGCCGTGGCGCTCGCGCGGAAGATGCCCGAAAGGGGGCAAGCGGCCAAGGCGAGCACGCCGGGGTGGCGTATCTTGCCGGCTAGGCTGCGAAACGATTTCGGGATCGCGCATGTGGGATCCCAAATGCCAAAAATTAAATGCGGGCAAGATCTACGCCACGCATGGATCGGGAAGCAGAATCAGCCAAATACCTGGGGGAGTACATCGATGAGATGCTGGCGGACGGAAAGATAGAGTGGGATAGCGGCCGCGACTCCCGCCGCAGGCATGCCAGGACCATGGAATTCGTGCTGGTCGAGGACGACGACTAGCCGCCTCCCCCTTTTCGCACACACTTACCTCCCGCCGCACCTTGGGGACGCCTTGGCTGGCCTGCACGTCGCGCAATCCTAGCCGAACGGCGGAATTCCTTGGTTGGTTGGTACTGGTATGACGGATTTGTGCCGCGGCATGGAGGAATTAGAGACGGTGGCGGCGCGCAAGGAACCGGCGCGGCGGGTTGGGGGGGGGGGGGAGGCGTGTACCCCTTTTCCAACCGCTTGCGGCAGAATCCGGTTCGCCGGCCCGCCGTCTCCTCCCGGCGGTTCCGGCGCGGGGCCGCGCGCCCGCCGGCCGCGGGCGCGGGGACGCCGCCGATCTGTACTCGCGCCCGCGGGGCGGGGGCCGCCGGCCCCGCGCACGCCATTCGCACAATCCCGAAATCGTTCCGCGTGCCGATCCACGACTGGAACGGGGGGTTCGCGGGGGAGGGGACGGCGGGGCGGTTCCGAAACCGTCTCGCATCCCGGCCGGCGGGCTGGCCCGCCGCGCGGCCGGATCGGAAATGAAGGTGCGTGGGGGGTCCGGGCGCTCCCCATGTCGAAAACGCCGCGTACGAACTCGGCGAAAGAGGCACGCAGTGGTGGCGAAGCTGGATCCCGCCGGGGTGAAGCGGGTGGCGGGCGAGATGAAGGGGGCCCGGAGCGCCGGGATCGCGGCACGGGCGGGGGCCTCGCCGCGCCGCGCGCGGCGTATATGCGCCCGGTACCGCGGGACGGGGGAGGCGCCCGCGCCGGGCGTACGGGGCGGGCCGAGGAAGGAGATCCAGGACCGCGCCAAGATCCCTGCGGAGGGGCGCTCCTCCAGTGCAGGACGGGCGCGTCCGGGCCGGGGCGGATCGTGGCGGTCACGGCGAGGATCCGCGTGCCGCGCAACACCATACGCCGCGTGCCGAAGGAGGAGGGGATGGCGGCGGAGCGCCCGGAGAAGAGCGGGAGGCGCGAGCGGATCAGGCACGGGAGGACGCTCTCCAACTCCCCGCGGCACGCCGACCACAAGCTGCTCCCCGACGGGAGGCGGTTCGTGGCGCACCGGGACGACGCCTCGCGGTTCATCGCGGGCTGCGGCGCGTTCGACGAGGCCGCGGGGAAGCACGCCCTGGAGGTGCTCTAGAAGGCCGTGGCCGAGCACGGCAGGCCCGCCTGTATGATGGCCGACCACGGGTCCCGGTCCTGCGCCGAGGCGGAGGCCGGGAAGCGCGGCGGGGCGGAGTCCGGGAGGAGGCTCGCCGGGCTGGGCATAAGGCACATCCTGGCGGGGGTGGGGCATCCCCAGACCAACGGCAAGCTGGAGAGGTTCCACGGCGAGATCCGGGGGAAGATCGAGCGGTTCAGCGGGATGGGCGAGTTCGTCCAGTGGTACAACCGCGGCGGGCCCCGCGGCTCCCCGGACCAGGGCGCGCCGGGGGCGCCCGCCAGGGCGCTCGCGCGGAAGATGCCCGAAAGGGGGCAAACAGTCAAAGACGAGCACGCGGGGGAGTAGTATCTTGCT
This sequence comes from uncultured Candidatus Cenarchaeum sp., assembly GCA_958295735.1. Classification (GTDB taxonomy): domain Archaea; phylum Thermoproteota; class Nitrososphaeria; order Nitrososphaerales; family Nitrosopumilaceae; genus Cenarchaeum. The sequence goes on along the minus strand of OY282369.1, from coordinate 112,247 downwards.
AGCTAGGCTGCGAAACGATTTCGGGATCGCAGTGTGATCCCAAATGCCAAAAAATAAATACGGGCAAGATCTACGCCACGCATGGATTGGGAAGCAGAATCAGCCAAATACATGGAGGAGTATTCCAAAGAGATGGACGAGAAGGACGAAAAAAAAGAGTGGGATAGCGGCCGCGACTCCCGCCGCAGGCATGCCAGGACCATGGAATTCGTGCTGGTCGAGGACGACGACTAGCCTTCCCCCACTTTTCCAACAGCTTGCGGCGGAATCCGGTTCGCCGGCCCGCCGTTTCCTCCCGGCGGTTCCGGCGCGGGGCCGCGCGCCCGCGGGGCGCTGGACGCTGCCGAACCGGATCCGCGCCCGCGGGGCGCTGGACGCTGCCGAACCGGATCCGCGCCCGCGGGGCGGGGGCCGCCAGCCCCGCGCTGATGCCTGCTGAAAACAAATAAATAGCAACGGGCCGTACGGCAGGCATGAAGATAAAATTCAGGCGCATCACCGAGGCGGCGCGCAGGCAGGACATCGACTCGATATTCGCGGGACTTGGCTGGATCATGTCGGAGCTGAAGCAGACCGACTACAAGACGAGGTACTGCTGCGACGTAAAGATGGTCACGGTGCTCGAGCAGTTCCTGAGGCACGTCGTCGAGACGCAACTCAAGACGGGAAAGGTGTCCCCCGACGAACTCGTGGACGGCGAACTGCCTGGTCCCGAACGGCGCAACGGGGCCACGCTGGAGCGGCGCATCGCTTTTTCCCTGAATTTCCAGAGCGTCGACTCCATAAAAAACATCCTGAACGAGATCGGCGAGCCGGGCGCGTTCGACCGCTGCCTGAGCGAGCCGCGCCGGGAAGCGCTCAAGACCCTGTTCAACCACAGGCACGAGACGGTCCACACGCACGTGGAACTGCCGCCGATCGAGATCAACCGGTGCTTCGGGGTCGTATTCGCGTTCATGAATTGCATCATGCTCGAGATCCCCTCCAGCAGCCGCCATTTCTACACGCACGTGGGGAACGGCCTGTTTCAATCGCGCGAGTACACGGAGGCGATCGCGTATTACGACAAGTCGCTCGCCGCGCGGAGGGACGAACCGTACGCGCTGGCCAGAAAGGGGGAGTCGCTCGCGGAGCTGGGGCGGCACGGGGAGGCGGTGGAGTGCTACGACCGGGCCCCGGATCCGGACGACACCGCGCTGGCCAGAAAGGGGGAGTCGCTCGCGGAGCTGGGGCGGCACGGGGAGGCGGTGGAGTGCTACGACCGGGCCCTGGCCCGGAATCCGGACTACCCGTACGCGCTGGCCAGGAAGGGGGAGTCGCTCGCGAAACTGAAACGATTCGGGGAGGCGGCAGAGTGCTGCGACCGGGCCCTGGCCCGGAATCCGGACTACCCGTACGCGCTCGCCAGGAAGGGAATATCGCTCGCGGAGCTGGGGCGGCACGGGGAGGCGGTGGAGTGCTACGACCGGGCCCTGGCCCTGGATCCCGGCGACTCCTACGCGCATGCCAAGAAAGGAGAATCGCTCGCGGGGCTGGGGCGGCACGAGGAGGCGGTCGTGCACTACGGCAGGCGGCTGGGCGCCGTTCCGGGCGACCCGTACGCGCTCGCCAGAAATGTAGAGTCGCTCGCGAAACTGAAACGATTCGAAGAGGCGGTGGAGTGTTGCGACCGGGCCCTGGCCCTGGATCCGGGCTACTCCCGCGCGCATGTCATGAAAGGGACGTCGCTTGCTGGACTGGGGCGGCACGGGGAGGCGATGGGGTGCTACGACCGGGCCCTGGCCCTGGATCCGGGCTACTCCCGCGCGCATGCCAAGAAAGGAGAATCGCTCGCGGAGCTGGGGCGGCACGAGGAGGCGATCATACACTACGACGAGCGGCTGGGCGCCGTTCCGGGCGACCCGTACGCGCTAGCCAGGAAAGAAGTGTCGCTCGCGGAACTGGAGCGGCTCGGATAGGCGGCGGCGTGCCGCGGCGGGGCGCCGATCCGGCACTCCCCGGGCGCAGGTTTTGGGCGCGGGCCCTGCGGGCCCCGCCGCCACCCGCCCCTCCCCCCGCATAGCGTTGCGGGGATACGGCTTTCCGCAACTCTCATCCTGCGGGCCCCGCCGCCACCCGCCCCTCCCCCCGCCGCCGCGTCCCACGACCGCCCCGGCCGGCCCGCGGGCCGGGAGATCCGGGCCGAATTCGTTTTTTTTTTGGCGCGGGCACGCCCCCCCTCCCCCGCCGCCGCGATGCCGGACGCGGGAGGCGCCGCGGCGGCCGCGGCTGCCGGGCCCTGCCGCCGGCGGCCGCGGCCGCCGCGGGAGTCGGCGGCCGCCCCGCCCGCGCCGGGCCGGCGCTTCGTATGCGCCCCGCCGGGGCCCTCCGGAATTCGCCGCGGTCCGCGGCGGGCGGAGGCCCCGCCCGGCGCATTCCCCGCCAGGAAGGGCGAGAAGGCGATCGAGAAAAACGGCCCGCGCCGGACAAGGGAGGACGCGGGCGAACAGGCGACGCGATTTTCGCGCAACGCAGGCGCGCCCGGCCTGCGGCGCGCTTAATAACCCGCCATCTTCCCCGCCGCCGTGTTGCACGTTCCGGCGCTGGTTCTTGTTGCCGCTGCCGCCGCGGCCTCGGCCGCATTCCTCGGCGTCGAGGCCGGCGCCATCCAGGCCGATCCCGCGGCGGCGGGGGGCAGCAGCGCGCCTGACGTCCCCGCCGCCTACCGCCAGCACGGCCTGCCGGGCGCGCTGGCCGTGGCCGACAGCCTGAACCACCGCATCCAGGTGTTCCACCCGAACGGCACCTTCGCATTCGCGTTCGGATCGGGGGGAGCGGGCGACGGGGAGTTCGCGAATCCCGTGGCCGTCGCCTACTCCCCGTCGGGCGAGCACGTGGCCGTGGCCGACCGCAACAACCACCGCATCCAGGTGTTCCACCCGAACGGCACCTTCGCATTCGCGTTCGGATCGGGGGGAGCGGGCGACGGGGAGTTCACGTATCCCGTGGCCGTCGCCTACTCCCCGTCGGGCGACCACGTGGCCGTGGCCGACAACCGCAACCACCGCATCCAGGTGTTCCACCCGAACGGCACCTTCGCATTCGCGTTCGGATCGGGGGGAGCGGGCGGCGGCGGCGCGCTCCCGCTTCCGTACTCCGTCGCCTACTCCCCGTCGGGCGACCGGATCGCCGTGTCGCACCACGGCAACGACAGCGTCAAGTTCTTCCTCCCCGACGGCGCGTTCGCCGGCAGCCTCGGGTCGTGGTGCCGCGCCGGCGATGCGCCGTGCGGCGACGACACGTACGGCACGCCGCGGCACGTCGCCTACTCCCCGTCGGGCGGCAGCGTCGCGCTGGCCGCCGCCGGCAGGGACCGCATCCAGATCTTCGGCGTGCACGGCGACTTTGACCGCGCGGTGGGGCGGCCGGGATCCCTCGACGGCGAACTGGACGAGCCCTGGTCCGTCGCCTACTCCCCGTCGGGCGGCCGCATCGCGGTGGCCGACCGCGACAACCACCGAGTCCAGGTGTTCCACTCCAACGGCACCTTCGCCTTCGCGTTCGGATCGGAGGGCTCGTCGCGGGGCGGGGGGGCGGCGCAGTTCAGGTATCCCACGTCCGTCGCCTTTGCGCCGCAGACGCCGCCGGCCGCGCCGCCGCCCGACGCGGTCGCGGTCGCCGACACGTTCAACCACCGAGTCCAGGTGTTCCGCCCCGACGGCACGTTCGCCGGCAAGTTCGGATCGCACGGCGCGGGCGACGGGGAGTTCGACGATCCCCGCTCCGTCGCGTATTCCCCGTCCGGCGGCACGATCGCCGTGGCCGACTCCGGCAACGACCGCGTCCAGCTGTTCCGCCCCGACGGCACGTTCGCCGGCAGCTTCGGATCGCGCGGCGCGGGCGACGGGCAGTTCGACGATCCCCGCTCCGTCGCGTATTCCCCGTCCGGCGGCACGATCGCCGTGGCCGACTCCGGCAACGACCGCGTCCAGCTGTTCCTCCCCGACGGCACGTTCGCCGGCAGCTTCGGATCGCGCGGCGCGGGCGACGGGCAGTTCGACGATCCCCGCTCCGTCGCGTATTCCCCGTCCGGCGGCACGATCGCCGTGGCCGACTCCGGCAACGACCGCGTCCAGCTGTTCCTCCCCGACGGCACGTTCGCCGGCAGCTTCGGATCGCGCGGCGCGGGCGACGGGCAGTTCGACGATCCCCGCTCCGTCGCGTATTCCCCGTCCGGCGGCACGATCGCCGTGGCCGACTCCGGCAACGACCGCGTCCAGCTGTTCCTCCCCGACGGCGCGTTCGCCGGCAGCTTCGGATCGCGCGGCGCGGGCGACGGGCAGTTTTCTTCCCCGGCCGCCGTCGCCTTTTCGTCTGACGGCCGGATCGCCGTGCCCGATCGCGGCGGCCGCGTCCAGCTGTTCCTCCCCGACGGCGCGTTCGCCGGCAAGTTCGGATCGCGAGGAGCCGGCGACGGGCATCTCGACGGTCCCCGCTCCGCGTCGTTCGTTCCTCCCCCGCCGCCGCAACTGCACGGCGCCCTCGCTACAGTCGATGCCGGCAGCGGCCTCGTCCGGGTGTTCGATCCCGACGGCGCCCTCGCCCGCGGGTTCGGATCGGGGGGCGCCGGCGACGGGCAGTTCGACAAGCCCCGCTCCGTCGCGTATTCCCCGTCGGGCGGCCGCATCGCGGTGGCCGACTCCGGCAACGACCGCGTCCAGGTGTTCCGCCCCAACGGCACCCTCGACTTTGCGTTCGGATCGCGCGGCGCGGGCGACGGGCAGTTCGACGATCCGCGCTCCGCTGCCTACTCGCCGTTCGGCGGCCGCATCGCGGTGGCCGACCGCAGCAACGACCGCGTCCAGGTGTTCCACGCCGCCAACGGCACCCTCGACTTTGCGTTCGGATCGCGCGGAGCCGGCGCGGGGGAGTTCAAGAACCCGATGTCCGCTGCCTACTCGCCGGACGGCGGCCGCATCGCGGTGGCCGACCGCGGCAACGACCGCGTCCAGGTGTTCCACGCCGCCAACGGCACCCTCGACTTTGCGTTCGGATCGCGCGGAGCCGGCGCGGGGGAGTTCGAGAACCCGATGTCCGCCGCCTACTCGCCGGACGGCGGCCGCATCGCGGTGGCCGACCGCGGCAACCACCGCGTCCAGGTGTTCCACGCCGCCAACGGCACCCTCGACTTTGCGTTCGGATCGCGCGGAGCCGGCGCGGGGGAGTTCAAGAACCCGGCGTCCGTGGCCTACTCGCCGGACGGCGGCCGCATCGCGGTGGCCGACCGCGGCAACGGCCGCGTCCAGGTGTTCGCCGCCGACGGCGAGTTTGCCGGCGCGCTGTGGCTTCCGGCCGACGGCGTCGCCTATCCCCCGCCCCCGAAGTCGGGCATGATCGCCGCGGCCGCCGGCGGCGGCATCCGGGTGTTCCACGCCGACGGCGCGTTCGCCCACGACTTTGGCCACGGTGAACCCGGCTTCGAGCACTGGATGTATCCGTGGTCGCGCAGCGCATCGTTCGCCACCACGCCGGTTTCCGTCGCCTACTCGCCGGACGGCGCCCGCATCGCGGCGGGCGAATCCAACGACTTCTTCCACGGCGTAAGGGTATTCTACCCCGACGGCGCCTTTGACTTTGCGTTCGACGTGCTGGGCTCCGACCCGCGGGGTTTCTCCGGGCGGCCGATTCCAGTCGCCTACTCGCCGGACGGCGCCCGCATCGCGGCGGGCGACTACTACAACCACAAAATCAAAGTGTTCCATGCGGCCAACGGCACACTCGACTTCGCGATCGGATCGGGAGGGAACCTCAGCGCAGGGGTGTCGTCGTTTGCCAATCCCTACTCCGTCGACTACTCGCCGAACGGCACCCACATCGCGGTGGGCGCCTGGACCGGGTGCCCACTCATACCAACCGTTCATGATCACGAGCATGACGTCTACAGTTATGTGCACATGCACGACTACTACCGCCACTACACCGACAACCACGATCATGTTAACGACACCGCCAGCCACGATCACAAGCACGACACCGCCAGCCACGATTATGACTACGGCGGCCACGGGATTCAGGCTGGCGCCTGCCAGCACCTCCTACTGTTCCATGCCGCCAACGGCACCTTCGCCGGCAGTTTCGAAGTGCCGTTCGTCAACGGCACAATGAGGGGCCGTGTTCCGAGTTCGGTCGACTACTCGCCGGGCGGCGACCGCATTGCGTTGGCTGACTACTACAACGACCGCATCAGCATGTTCCACTCCAGCGGCGCCCCCGACTTCCACTTTAACGTGGGGGGCATCAGCGGCGCATATGACGATTTCATGTCCGCCGCCTACTCGCCGGACGGCGGCAGCATCGCGGTGGCCGGCGGCGGCGACGACCGCGTACGCGTGTTCCACGCCGCCAACGGCACCCTCGACTTCGCGTTCGGATCGGGGGGCGCGAGGGCGCTCGCCTACTCTCCGCCGCGGTAACGCGGAATTCGTTGCAGGCTTGCGCCTTGCGGCGCGGCGGCGCGCGGTCCGGCCGCCCGCCTGGTGCGCATGCCGGCGGCGGCGGCCCGGATTTTTTGGCACGCCGCGCAGGCCTGCCGCCCCGCCCGTCCGCATGCCCGTCCCGGCGGCCCGCAGGCCTGCCGCCACGCGTTCCGGCACGCGGGGCCCCGCAGGAGAGGGCCAGGCCCGCGCTTCGCCCCGCGCGCGCGGCCCCGTCCCCGTAGCCCGCAGGCCTGCCCGCATGTATGCCGCCCGCCGTGGCGGTGCCGGCGGCTAAAGATGCGCCGTGCCTCCGCCCGCGCCGGCCGGCGTGGAGCGCGCCTGCGGCCGGCCGGCGCCGGGCGCGGCAACGCGCCGCGCGGCCGCCGCGGGTGCACGCCCGCGCCGGCCGGCGCCGGCGCCGCCCGCGGAGAGGGGGCGGCGCAAGCGCCCGCCGTCCCGCGGCCCCGCATCAGGGCCGCGGCGGCCCGGCCCGCGCGCGGACCCGGGTCCGGGCCGAAACCGCGCCCGGCAGCAGCAGGCCGCTCCCCGGTCCCGCGCCCGGATCGCGACGGGCCTGAACCCGCGCCGGCCCGCGCGCGGGGCCGGCAGCCCCCGCTCCGCGGGCGCGGGTCCGGTCCGGCAGGGTCGCTTTCGCGCCCGCGGCCGGCGGGCGCGCGGCCCCGCGCCGGCCCGCGACCCCAAGGCTTTTAGCGGCCCCGCCCGCGAGCGGGCGCGTGGGCCTTATGGCGGCCGCCGCCCGCCGCGCGCGGGCGCCGGCGATCCCGGCGGCGGCCGGCCTGGCCGCGGCGCTCGCGGTGCTGGCCGCCACGGGGGGCGCGGGCGCCCCGGATGCGGCGCCGGGCGCGCTCGCGGCCTCGGCCCTCGCCGCCGGCGGCTCCCCGCCCCTCGGGGACCCGTCCGCGCCGGTGACCATACTGGAGTGGGGGGACTACCAGTGCACGTACTGCCGCATGTTCCACGAGTCGGGCCTGCCGTGGCTGAAGGCCGAGTACCTGGACGCGGGGCGCGCCAAGCTGGTCTTCAAGGACTTCCCGCTCAACGGGCCCGGCTCGGCGGCGGCCGCCGAGGCCTCGCACTGCGCGGGCGACCAGGGGCTGTACTGGGAGTACCACGGCGCGCTGTACGGGAACTGGGCCGGCGAGGGGACCGGCTGGATCACCGGGGAGTCGCTGGCGCGGTTCGCCGCCGGGGCGGGGGCCGATGCGGCCGAGTTCGCCGCGTGCATGGAAGAGGGGCGGCACGGGCAGAGGGTGCTGGACATGGAGCGGCTCGCCGCCGCGGCGGGGGTGGACGCGACGCCCACGTTCCTCGTGTTCGACGGCGAGCGGGCCGTGAAGATAAGGGGCAACCAGCCGCCCGAGGCCTTCCGGCAGGCCATGGCCGAGATCGAGGGCGGGGCCGGGTAGGGGCCCTGGGCCTCCCGCCTTTTCCGGGCCTCCCGGGCGCCCCCCCGTTCCGGGGCCGCCCCGGGGCCGGGGCCCCCGTCGCGCGCGGGGCCCGCCCCGGGGCGCCGCATCCCCGCCCGGCCCCGCGGCCCGGGGCCGCGCTCCAGGCCGCGAGGACGCCGCCGATCCGGATCCGCCCGCGGCCCGGGGGCCGCCGGCCCCGCGCGCACCGCCCGGCAAAACCTATATTCGCCCCACTCGCGCAACGTGAGCGTTGCGCAGCCACACCTTTCGTCCTGCGGGGGGGGGGTATGAGGGACGGGGGAGGCGGCCCGTGCGGCCGGGACGTGGAGCCCGAAGTTGTGTGGGGAGATGCGCGGGGGACGAGGGACGGAGGCGACGGCCCGTGCGGCCGCTAGCAGGACATCCCCGCGCGGGGAGGCCCGCATCGCGGCGCCCGCTTCCGCTCGCGGCGGTCCTGGTCCTGTCCGCGGCCCTTTTTCTTGCGGTCTGCGCCGCCGCCGCGCCGCCCGCGCACGCGAACACGAATTTTCTGGCGCCCAGCATCTGCGCCGGCAGCGGCGTGCAGAAGTTCCCGACGCCCGTAATCTCCGTCGACACGACCTCGCCCACCAACCTGAGTCCCGTACCATTCAAGATTAGTTTTAGCGGGAACGTAAACCCCGCAACCATCCAAGAGTCCGACATCACCACCACCTCCGGCACCGTCAAGAACCTGCGCCCGGCGTGGCGCCACGTCGAAAACTTTGGGAGCGAGGGCGATGGCAACGGCCAGTTCAAAAGGCTTGACGGCATAGCGGTGGACAATGCCACGGGACGCATATTCGTGGCCGACACGGAAAATGACCGCGTCTCGTACTTTGATTCTAGCCTGAATTACGAGGGAAAACTCCCCTTCACTTTCGCCGACCCGTCGGGCGTAGAGGTCGACAACTCTGGAAGAATATTCGTGGCCAACGCGAGCGGCAGCCGGGTCCTGATCTTCGACAGGGCTCTTACCCACGTCGCCACCCTTCACAGTACAGTCAATGCTGACGGTTATCACTACGGCGGCCAGACACTTTCCAGTCCGGTGGACATGGCAATCGCCGACGAATTCTTGGCGGTGGCCGACGCGGGCCACGGCGGACGCACCGCGCTGTACAGGCATTCGAACCTCCAACACTCCATTGACATAGACAGCTCAGTATTAGCTTTTAATTCCGATTACGTTCGTTCAGTACCGTCCGGCGTGGGGGCAGACTTCCGCGGCAACGTATTCGTGTCCGAGCCGGACCTCGATCGCGTGAGGATAGCTGCCCCTGCCAGTAATTGGTGGACCGTCGGCTTCATCACCGGCCCGTTTGACAACCCGCGCGGCGTGGGGGCGGACAGGGCGGGCCGCATGTACGTGGCCGACGCGGGCACCGACAAAGTCCACGTATTCGACGTCGTCCGGCAACTCCCGGGCCCCGGAGCAAACATAGACTGGGCGACTGGCGCAACGAGCCCCGTAGCCAACATCACAGGCTTCAACAATCCGCAGGACGTGACATTCTACGGCTCGGACCGCATGTACGTGGCGGACAGCGGCAACCACCAAGTCCAGGTCTTCGAGCACTACTACGCCTTTGACGTGGAGGTTCAGGAAGGGACATTCTCCGTAAGCATGGCCGGTTGCCGCGTGCAGAATCACCAAAAGGCAGCCGAGGGAAACAAGTGGAACTATCCCTCCAACACGGCGAGCGTCACCGTGGACAGGACCCCCCAGACGCCGACCGTCACCGCCGCGCAGCCCAGCCCCACCGATGCCCCGACCATAAACTTCCGTGTGGACTGGGACGAGGACGTCGACGGGTTCACGTCCGACGACGTCGTGATCCTGGGCACCGCCGGGCACGGCGGCGTGGAAAACTTCACGGGCTCCGGCGACTCGTACTCGTTCGACGTCTCGCCGGTATCGGACGGGACGATCTGGGCCAGCGTCAAGCATGGGGCGGTGCTCGATCCCGCGCGCAACCCCAGCAACGCCGCCTGGCGCCTGGTCGTCCACGACGCGGCGCGCCCGATCCCGGCGATCGCCCCGGCGCAGTTCCACTCCACCGCGCTGCGGGACGTGCCGTTCAGCATGGGCTTTGACGAGCCGATAGACCCCGCGACCCTCGAGGCATCGGACATCAATGCCACCTCGGGGAACGTGACGAACCTGCGCAGCGTCTGGACGCACGCCGCGACGTTCGGCGGCAACGGCCCGGGCGACGGCCAGTTAGACGAGCCGCACGGCGTGGCCGTTGACGCCGGGGGCCGCGTGTACGTGGCCGAGAAGCAGAACGGCCGCGTCTCCGTGTTCGACAGGGCGGGCAACCACCTCGGCCACGTGGGCGGCCCGTTCTTGAGGCCGGAGGACGTGGCGGCGGGCGGCCCGCACGGCCGCGTGTACGTGGCCGACACCGGCAACAACACCGTCCGCGTGTACGACGCCGCGTGGCGCCACGTCCACGACATACGGAACTCGTTCGCCAACCCGAGCGGCGTGGCCGTCGACTCCTCGGGCAACGCGTACGTGGCCGTCAGGCTGAACCACACCGTGCAAATGTTCGACCCCGATGGGCAGTACGTCCGCGACGTCGGCGGCCCGTACAACCAGCCGAACGGCATCGCGGTCGACTCTTCGGGCACCGTGTACGTGGCCGACTCGGGGAACAACACCGTCCGCGTGTACGATGCCGGGGGGCAGCCCGTCGTCAACATCACGAACTCGTTCGCCTACCCGTTCGCCGTGGACGTGGATCCCGCGGGCAACGTGTTCGTCGCCGACGCTTTCGGCAGCCGCGTCGCCGTGTTCGACTCCGCGTGGCAGCACGTCGCCAACCTCACCCACCCCTACGACCCGCTCCTCACAGTGACCGGCGTGGGGGTGGACGCCGCCACGGGCGACGCGTACGTGGCCGGCCGGGACAACCACCGCGTCTCGCTGTTCGATGCGGCGTACGCCTTCGACGTGGAAGATCCGGTCGAGGGGAACCTCACCGTGAGGCTGCCGGCGGGCAGCGCGGACGATCGGAGCGGGCACGGAAACGAGGCCGGCCAGGCGAGCATCATCGTGGACCGGACCGGCCCGATCCCGGCGATCGCCCCGGCGACGCCGGGGCCCTCCCGCCTGCGGACGGTGCACTTCAACGTCACCTTCGACGAGCCCGCGAACGCCACGGCCCTCGACGTGTCCCACATCACGGCCACCTCGGGCGCGGTGCGGAACCTGAGGCAGGCGTGGCCGCACTACGGGGACTTCGGCGCCGGCCCGGGCAGCGGCAACCTCTCCACGCCGCACGGCATGGCGGTCGACGCCCTGTCCGGCCGCATCTACGTGTCCAGCTCGAACCACGGCCGCGTCGAGGTGTTCGACGGCGCGGGCAACCACGCGGGCAGCCTCACCGGCCCGCTCTCCAGCCCGAACGGCATAGCGGTCGACGGCACGGACGGCACCGTCTACGTGGCCGACTGGGACCTCAAAGGCGTCGAGGTGTTCGACGGCGCGGGCAACCACGCGGGCAGCATCGCCGGCCCGGACGGCAACCCGGTCGGCGCGGCGTTCGACAGCCACGCGGGCATCCTGTACGTGGCCTACCCGCTCCTCGGCCGCGTCCACGCGTTCGAGGGTTCGACCGGCAGCAGCGCCTTCAGCATCGGCTCGTTCGTCAACCCGGTCGGCGTGGCGGTCGACGGCGCGACGGGCCGCATATACGTGGCCCAAACGCGCCCTCCGGACGCCGGCGGCGGCGTCGTCGTGCTCGGCCCCGACCGGCAGCCCGTCCTCAACATCACCGGCCCCCTCGCCAGCCCGTACGAGGTGGCAGTCGACGGCCCGCATGACCGCATCTACGTGACCCACAGCAGCTCCCGGCTTTCCGCGTTCGACGGCGCGGGGAACCACGTCGCCGACGTCACGGGCCCGATCTCGGCGCCGACCGGCGTGGCGGTCGACGGCATATCGGGCACCGTCTACGTGGTCAGCCGCAACCACGGCAACGTCTCGGCGTTCGGCACGTCCGAGTACGCGTTCGAGGTGGAAGGCGCCACCGACCAGCAGACGCTCAACGTCACCGTGAGCGCCGTCGCCGTGCACGACGCGCTGAAAAACTACGGCTCGGCAACCGGCGCGGCATCGGTCAAGATAGACCGCACGCCGCCCCGCCCCGACGTCACCTCGCCGCAGACGAGTCCGACCCCCGCCGCAGTCGTCGAGTTCACGATAGACTGGGGCGAGCCCGTCTACGGGTTCGACGAGACGGGCATCGAGGTATCGGGAACGGCCAGGACCGGCGGCGTCGTCAACTTCGCGGCTACCGGCGCCGGCGGCAGCGACGGCGGGGGCAGCGACGCCCACGAGTTCGCGGTCGCGCCCGCCGCCGACGGCACGATCACAGTCGACGTCACGGCCGGCGCCGCCCGCGACGAGGCGGGCAACCCGAGCGCCGCGGGCGCGTTCTCGATAGTGTCCCGCAACGTCTTCCTGACGCCGGTGGTCGAAGCCGCCGTGCCGAGCCCCACGAACCTGCAGAACGTGCCGTTCCGCATCGCGTTCAACAAGCCCGTGAACGTTGCTACCCTGGCCGCATCCGACATCGACGCCTCCCAGGGTGACGTGAACGGCCTGCGCCTGGCGCCGCAGCTATTAAGCACAACCCTCGGCGGCCCCGCCGCCCCGCTCGACGGCCCGCGCGGCGCGGCCGTGCACCCCGGCACGGGGCACGTGTACGTGGCAAACACCGGCAACAACAGCATCGACGTGTTCAACAGCGCGGGACTCCGCACCTCCAGCATCGCGGGCTCGCTCGACGGCCCGCGGGGCGTGGCCGTGCATCCGACCACGGGGCACGTGTACGTGGCAAACACCGGCAACAACAGCATCGCCATATTCAACGGCGCGGGGGGAAGCATCAGAAACATAGCGGGCTCGCTGAGCAGCCCGTCCGGCGTGGCCGTGCATCCGACCACGGGGCACGTGTACGTGGCAAACACCGGCAACAACAGCATCGCCATATTCAACGGCGCGGGGGGAAGCATCGGCAGCATCGCGGGCTCGCTGAGCGGCCCGTCCGGCGTGGCCGTGCATCCGGACACGGGGCACGTGTACGTGGCCAACTCCGGCGACAACAGCATCGCCGTGTTCGACTCAGCGCGGAGAAGCACCCTCAACATCACGGGGCTCGACAACCCGGTCGCCGTGGCCGTGCACCGCATCACGGGCGACATATACGTGGCCGAGTTCAACGGCGACCGCATCGCCGTGCACGATTCCGCGGGGCGCCGCCTGGCCAACATCACCGATTCCGTCAGCCGCCCGTACGCCGTGGCGCTCGACGGCGTCACGGACACCGCGTACGCGGTCAGCAGCGGCTACGACCGCGTCACGGCGTTCAACACGGCCGCGTACGAGTTCGGGGTGGCGGGCGCGGCAGACAACTCGACGCTGGAGGTCCGCCTGCCTATCGCGACGGTGCGGGACAGGGACGGCGGCGCCAGCCTTGCCTCCGGCACGGCGCGCATCGCGATCGACCGCAGGGCCCCGGTACCGGACATCGCCCTGGATCATGCCGGCCCGACCGCCGCCGCGTACGCCGTCGGGTTCACGGTGCGCTGGGACGAGCCGGTCTACGAGTTCAACGAAGCGGGCATCGCGGTATCGGGAACGGGCAGGACCGGCGGCGTCATCGGCTTCGCGGCGGCCGGCGCCGGCGCCGGCGGCGACGGCGAAGGCAGGAACAGCCACACGTTCGCGGTCGCTCCCACCGTCGACGGCACGGTCACAGTCAACGTCACGGCCGGCGCCGCCCGCGACGAGGCGGGCAACCCGAGCGCCGCGGTCGGGTTATCCACCACGGCGTTCAACGTCGTCCGCCTGACGCCGGTGGTCGAAGCCGCCGCGCCGAGCCCCACGAACCTGCAGGACGTGCCGTTCCGCATCGCGTTCAACGAGCCCGTGGACAGCTCCACCCTCGACGCATCGGACATCGACGCCTCCCAGGGTGACGTGAACGGCCTGCGCCTGGCGCCGCAGCTGTTAAGCGCGACCCTCGGCGGCCCCGCCGCCCCGCTCGACGGCCCGCGCGGCGCGGCCGTAGACGGCACGACCGGCGCCGTGTACGTGGCAAACACCGGCAACAACAGCATCGACGTGTTCAGCAGCGCGGGACTCCGCACCTCCAGCATCGCGGGCTCGCTCGACGGCCCGCGGGGCGTGGCCGTGCACCCCGGCACGGGGCACGTGTACGTGGCCAACACCGGCAACAACAGCATCGCCGTGTTCGACGGCGCGGGGGAAAGCATCAGAAACATCACGCACGCGTTCTCCGTTCCTGCCGGCGTGGCCGTGCATCCCGGCACGGGGCACGTGTACGTGACCGACACCGGCAACAACAGAATCGTCGAGTTCGACGGCGCGGGGAACAGGATCCACGACATGACGTTAACCGACCCGTCCGGCGTGGCCGTACACCCGGACTCGGGCGACATATACGTGGCCGGATCGGTCAACGGCATCGTCAGCGTGTTCGACCGCAACTGGAACAGCGCCCTCAACATCACGGGGCTCGACAACCCGGTCGCCGTCGCCGTGCACCGCATCACGGGCGACATATACGTGGCCGAGCACAACGGCGACCGCATCGCCGTGCACGATTCCGCGGGGCGCCGCCTGGCCAACATCACCGATTCCGTCAGCCGCCCGTACGCCGTGGCGGTCGACGGCGCCACGGGCATCGCGTACGCGGCCCTCCGCGACAGCGCGCACGCCCTGGCGTTCGACACGGCCGAGTACGCGTTCGAGGTGGAAGGCGCGGCGGACGGCTCGACGCTGGAGGTCAGCATGCCTGCCGGAAGCGTGAGGGACGGCGCGGGGGAATACAACGCCGCCTCCGGCGCGGCGCGCATCGCGATCGACCGCACGGCCCCGGAGCCCTCCGTCACCGCCCCGCAGCGCGGCCCCGCCGCCCTGCAGGCCGTGCCGCTCGGCCTGAAGTTCGGCGAGGACATAGACCCCGCCACCCTCGCCGCCACGGACATAAACGCCTCGTCCGGCGATGTGCGGAACCTGCGCCTGGAGCTGTGGCACAACGCGACGATCGGCGGCGGCGCGGGCGCCGCGCGGCTGAGCGAGCCGCGCGGCGTGGCGGCAGACGCCTCCTCGGGCCTCACGTACGTGGCCGACGGCGCCGGCCGCGTCCTGGCGTTCAACTCCACCGGGCACAGCGCCGGCGGGCTCCCGGGCCCGTTCGACTCCCCGTCCGGCGTCGCCGTGGATGCCTCGGGCAGCATATACGTGGCCAACAGCGGCAACGGCACCGTCCAGATCTTCAACTCCTCCCGCGAGCCCGACGGCGAGCTCCCGGGCCCATTCGCATCCCCGCGCGGCATCGCCGTGGATGCCTCGGGCAGCATATACGTGGCCAACAGCGGCAACGGCACCGTCCAGATCTTCAACTCCTCCCGCGAGCCCGACGGCGGGCTCCCGGGCCCGTTCGACTCCCCGTCCGGCGTCGCCGTGGATGCCTCGGGCAGCATATACGTGGCCAACAGCGGCAACGGCACCGTCCAGATCTTCAACTCCTCCCGCGAGCCCGACGGCGAGCTCCCGGGCCCGTTCGCATCCCCGCGCGGCGTCGCCGCAGACGCCTCGGGCAGGATATACGTGGCCGACGACGCGGCCGACGACGCGGCCGCCAGCCGCGTCCTGGCGTTCAACTCCTCCGGAAGCCCCGTCGCCAGCGCTTCCGGGTTCGACGGCCCGCGCGGCGTCGCCGTGGACTCCTCCGGCAGGATACACGTGGCCGAAGCGGCCGCCGGCCGCGTCCGCATACTGGACCACGCGTACGCGTTCGACGTGATTGGCCCGGAAGGCGGGCGGGCGCTCGCGGTGAACCTGGCGGCCGGCAGCGTGCTGGACTTGGCCGGGAACGCGAACGAGGCGACGAACACGCTGGGCATCCGCATAGACAGGACCGGCCCGGAGGCCACCGTCGCCGCCGCGGCGGCCGGCCCCACCGGCCTGCGCGTGGTGCCGTTCTCCCTCGAGTTCGGCGAGGCCGTGGACGCCGGCACCCTCGCCGCCGCGGACATAAACGCCTCGTCCGGCGAGGTGGGGAACCCGCGCCTGGCGCCCCGGCACAACTCGACCTTCGGCGAGCGCGGCCAGGGCGCCGGCCAGTTCGACGACCCGCGCGGCGTGGCGGTAGACGGCACCACGGGCGCCGTATACGTGGCCGACGCGAACAACAAGCGCGTCCATGTGTTCAACTCCACACTGCACCACGCCGGCTACCTCCCCGGCCCGTTCGCATCCCCGCGCGGCGTCGCGGTCGACGGCTTCCTGGGCGCCGTATACGTGGCGGACCATGGCGCCGGCCGCGTCCTGGTCTTCGACTCCGCCACCGGAAACCACACCGCCAGCATCGCCGACCGGCTCAGCAGCCCGGCCGCCGTGGCGATCGACCCGTCGGGAACGATATACGTGGCGGACCAGGCCGCCGGCCGCGTCCAGGCATACGATCTCGCCGCCGGGCACCGCATCGGCGCCCTTCCGGGCACGTTCGACCAGCCGTCCGGCGTGGCGGTAGACGGCTCCACGGGCGCCGTCTACGTGGCCGATGCCGCCGGCGTCCGCGTGTTCGACTCCTCCCGCGAGCCCGACGGCGAGCTCACGGGCACGTTCGCATCCCCGCGCGGCGTCACCGTAGACGGCTCGGGCCGCGTCTACGTGGCCGATGCCGCCGGCGTCCGCGTGTTCGACTCCTCCCGCGGGCCCGCCGGCGAGCTGCCGGGCCGGTTCGCATCCCCGCGCGGCGTGGCGGTCGACGGCGCGTCGGGCCGCGTCTACGTGGCCGATGCCGGCATCCACGGCGTGCTCGCGTTCGACGCGGCTTACGCGTTCGGCGTGGAAGAGCCGGACAACGAGCGGGTGCTCGAGGTGAGGCTGCCGGCCGGCAGCGTGCGGGACGCGGCCGGGAACGAGAACGCGGGATCCGGCACGGCGAGCATCCTCGTGAACTGGACGGGCCCGATCCCGAAAATCGCGTCCGGGCAGCAGAGCCCGACCAACGCCTCGACGATCGGGTTCACGGTGGAGTTCGGCGAGAACGTCACCGAGTTCGGGGCCGGCGACGTCGCGCTGTCCGGGGCGGCGACCCGCGGCAGCGTCGAGAACTTCGACGGCGCCGGCGCCTCGTACTCGTTCGAGGTCTCGCCCGCGTCGGACGGGACCGTGCGGGTCGACATACCGGCGGGCGCGGCGCGCAACGCGCTGGGCAACCCCAGCGACGCGGCGGAGCGGTTCTACATGGCGTACGACGGCACGCCCCCCGCCGCCGCCGTCGCCGCGGTGCCGGACGGCCCCACCAACGAGACGGCGGTGCCCTTCACCCTGGCCTTCAGCAGCGCCGTGGACGCCTCCACGCTGGAGGCCTCCGACGTGGACGCCTCTTCCGGGAACGCGACGGACCTGCGCGCCGCGTGGCGCCACGACGCGGCGTTCGACGGCGGCCCCGACCGGTTAAGCCTACCGACCGGAATCGCGGTCGACGGCTCGGGAAACACGTACGTGGCCGATGTGCTCTTCACCGAACGCGTCCGGGTGTTCGACCAGGACCGGGAGTACGTAACCGACATTACGGGGCCCAGCCGGCCGCAAGGCGTGGCGGTCGACGGCGTTACGGGCGACATATACGTGACCGACGCCGGCCGCGGCACCGTCCGCGTGTACCACCCCAACATGACCCGCGCCGACGACCTGCCCGCCTCGTTTAACACTCCGGTCGGCGTGGCGATCGGCGGCCCGCACGGCCGCGTGCACGTGGTCGAATCTGGCGGAAACGTCCACGTGCACGACCCCGACGGAACGAGAATCCACAGCTTCACCGGGCTCTCCGGCCCGTACGGCGTGGCGGTGGACGCCTCGGGCCGCGTGTACGTGGCCGAACGGGGCAACGGCGCCGTCCGCGTGTACCACCCCAACGGGACCCAGGCCGGCGAGCTCCCGGGCCAGTTCTCCCAGCCGGTCGGCGTGGCGGTGGACGCCTCGGGCCGCGTATACGTGGCGGACTACGGCTCCGGCTCCGGCGGCATCGGCGGCGCCTCCGGCCCCGGCTTCGTCAGAGTGCACGACCCGGCGGGGGCCGAAATCGCCGAGATCAGAAACATTCCAGGCGGCCAGCTTGCCGACCCGGTCGGCGTGGCCATCGACCCCGCCTCGGGCGCCCTGCACGTGGTCGATAGCGGCCCACGCCGCATCCACGTATTTGACGTAGCGTACGCCTTCAGCGTGGAGAATTCGACCGACCTGCGTACCCTCACCGTGAGCCTGCCGGCCGGCCGGGTGCAGGACCATGCCGGCAACGGGAACGAGGAATCCAACGCGGCCGGCATCAGAATAGACAGGACCGCCCCCGCCCCCGCCATAAGCTCCACGCAGCCGGACCCGACCGGCACCTCCCCCATACTGTTCACGGTGGAGTTCGGCGAGAACGTCACCGGGTTCGATGCCGGCGACGTCGGGCTCACGGGGACGGCCAACCGCGGCGGCGCGCTCACCGTCGAGGGCGCCGGCGCCTCGTACACGTTCGAGGTCCGGCCCGCGTCGAACGGGACCATACTGGTAGACATACCCGAGAACGCGGCGCAGGATGCGGCGGGAAACGGCAACACGCGGGCGGAACAGTTCTCGATAGAGTACGACAGCTCGCTGCCGACCCCGACAGTCACCGCCGCGCAGCGGAGCCCGACGAACGCCAAGCCGATCAGCTTCCAAGTCAACTTCAGCCTTCCCGTCACCGGGTTCAATGCCAGCGGCATCGCGCTCTCCAACACGACCGGACACGGCGGCGTCGAAAGATTCGCGGGCGCCGGCGCCTCGTACTCGTTCGAGGTACGGCCCGCGTCCGACGGGACCATACTGGTCGACATACCGGCAGGCGCGGCCCGGAGCGCGGGCACCGGCAGCATAGCGGCGCTACGGTTCTCGATAACGTACGACGGCACGCCCCCGGCCCCGACAGTCACCGCCGCGCAGCGGAGCCCGACCGGCGAATCGCCGATCAGATTCACGGTGAACTTTACCGAGAGCGTCGACGGGCTCGAATTGGCGGACGTCGCGCTCTCGGGCGCCGCCGCCGGCGCGGCCAACCTCGTGGCCGTCAACCTCGTGGCCGTCAACTCCACCACGTACACCTTCGACGTCTCGCCCGCGTCGGACGGGACCATACACGTCGACATACCCGAAAACGCGGCGGAGGACGATGCCGGAAACGGCAATACCGCGTCGGAACGCTTCTCCATAGAATACGACGGCACGGGACCGGCCCCGACCGTCGCTGCCGCGCAGCCGGGCCCGACCAACGCCACGACGATCGGCTTCCTGCTGGACTTCGGCGGGGACGTGGACCCGGAGACGGTCGCCGCATCGGACATAAGCGCCTCCTCGGGGAACGTGACGAACCTGCGCGCGGTGCCGAGGCACGACGGACACTTCGGCGGCCCCGGCACCGGCGACGGCGAGTTCGACGCCCCGGCCGGCGTGGCGGCCGGCGGCCCGTCCGGCGAGATATACGTGGCCGACTCGGGGAACCGACGCGTCCAGATCTTCGACTCCTCGAGGCGCTTCGCCGGCACGTTGCCCGGCCCGTTCGTCGACCCTGCCGGCGTGGCGGTCGACGCCGCCTCGGGCCGCGTGTACGTGGCCGACCGGGGCGGCTTCGTGGCGGCATTCGATGCCGGGAGGGAACGCCTCGCCAACATCACGAACGCCAGTATGACCGACCCTGCCGGCGTGGCGGTCGACTCCTCCGGCAACCTATACGTGGCCGATGCCGGCACCGGGCGGCTCCACGCCTTTAACTCCTCGATGATGCACGTCGGCTCCACCGCCGCCGGCGTGCTCGACGGGCCGGAAGGCGCGGCGGCGGACTCCGCGGGCCGCCTGTACGTGGCGGAACCTGGTCCCGGCAGGATCTCGGTATTCGACTCCGCCACGCTCGCCAGCAACGGCTCCCTGCAGGCCCCGCCCGAGTTCGACTTTGACTCCCCGCGCGGCGTCGCGGTAGACGGCTCGGGCCGCGTGTACGTGGCCGACACGCAGAACGGCCGCGTCCGCATATTCGACCCCGCCCACGAATACGCCGGCGACCTGCCGGGCACGTTCAGCAGCCCGTACGGCGTGGCGGCGGGCGGCCCGTCGGGCGGGATATACGTGGCCGAGACGCCCCTCGACCGCATCCGGGCGTTCGACATGAAGGCGTACGAGTTCGACGTGGCAAGTCCGGACGCCGGGCACGTGCTCACCGCGAGAATGCCGGCCGGCAGCGTGCGGGACGCGGTGGGAAACCCGAACGAGGAATCCAACGCGGCCGGCATCCGCATAGACAGGACCGGCCCCGTTCCCACGGTCAGCCCCAGGGATCAGAGCCCGGCTACCGCCGCGACGGTGGGATTCCGGCTGGACTTTAACGAGGCCGTCGACGGCGCGACGCTGGACGCCTCCGACGTGAACGCCTCCTCCGGGAGCGTGGCGAACCTGCGCGCCGCGTGGCACCACGACGAGACGTTCGGCGGCCCCGGCACCGGCGACGGCCTGTTCGCCAGCCCGTCCGGCATCGCCGTCGACGGCTCGGGAAACACGTACGTGGCCGACCGCGGAAACGGCCGCGTCCAGGTGCTCGGCCCGGCCCGGGATCACGTGGCCAGCATTGGGGGGCTCGACGCCCCGCGCGGCGTGGCGGTCGACGCCGCCTCGGGCCGCGTGTACGTGGCAAACACCGGCAACGACAGCGTCCGCGTGTACCACCCCGACAGGACCTACGCTGCCGACTTGCCCGGCTCGTTCGACAACCCTGCCGGCGTGGCGGCCGGCGGCCCGTACGGCCGCATACACGTGGCCGACACCGGCAACGACCGCATCCGCGTGTACGACTTTTCCCTGAACCACATCTACGACATCCCCGGGCTCGACGGCCCGGCCGGCGTGGCGGTGGACGCTTTGGGCCGCGTGTACGTGGCCGACACCAACGCCAGCGCCGTTCCCGTGTACCCCCCCAACAGCATCGAGGCCGCCGCCGACCTGCCCGGCCCGTTTGACCGGCCGACCGGCGTGGCAGTGGACGCCTCGGGCCGCGTGTACGTGGCCGAGACCGGCGGCGACGGCCGCGTCCGAATATACCACCCCGACTGGACCCACGCCGCCGACATAGAGAACCCGATCAACACGCCGTACGGCGTGGCCGTCGATCCCGCCTCGGGCGCCCTGTACGTGACCGAAAGTGCGGCCGGCCTGATCCGGCCCTTCGATGAGGCGTACGACTTCGACGTGGAAGATCCGGCCGACCAGCAGACCCTGACGGTGAGAGTGCCGGCCGGCGGCGTGCAGGACCTTGCCGGCAACGGGAACGAGGAATCCAACGAGGCGAGCATCTCCGTAATCAGAGATGTCCCGATCCCCGTCGTCACGTCCGCGCAGCGGAGCCCGACCAGCGAATCCACGATCGGCTTCCGGGTCGACTTCAACATCCCAGTCGACGGGTTAGTGGCCGGCGACATCATGCTCTCCAATGAGACCGGACACGGCGGCGTCGAAAACTTCGCGGGCGCCGGCGCCTCGTACTCGTTCGAGGTCTCGCCCGCGTCGGACGGGACCGTGCGGGTCGACATACCGGAAGGCGCGGCGCACGGCGCAGCGGGCAGCGCGCAGGGCAACCCCAGCGCCGCGGCAGAACGGCTCACCGTGACGTACGACGGCAAGCTCCCCCTCCCAGCCGTCGCCAAGGCGCTGGACGGCCCCACCAACCTGACGGCGGTCCCGTTCAGCCTGTCCTTCAGCGAGAACGTGAACGCGTCCACGCTGGTGGCCTCCGACGTGGACCCCTCCTCCGGGAACGTGGCGGAACTGCGCGCCGCGTGGCACCCCGCCCCGACGTTCGACGGCTTCGGCGACGGCCTGTTCGTCAGCCCGTCCGGAATCGCGGTCGACGGCTCGGGAATCACGTACGTGGCCGACCGCGGCAACGACCGCGTCCAGGTGCATGACCCGGCCCAGGATCGCGTGGACGGCATTGGGGGGCTCGACGCCCCGCGCGGCGTGGCGGTCGACGCCGCCTCGGGCCGCGTGTACGTGGCAAACACCGGCAACGACAGCGTCCGCGTGTACCACCCCGACAGGACCTACGCTGCCGACTTGCCCGGCTCGTTCGACAACCCTGCCGGCGTGGCGGCCGGCGGCCCGTACGGCCGCATACACGTGGCCGACACCGGCAACGACCGCATCCGCGTGTACGACTTTTCCCTGAACCACATCTACGACATCCCCGGGCTCGACGGCCCGGCCGGCGTGGCGGTGGACGCTTTGGGTCGCGTGTACGTGGCCGACACCAACGCCAGCGCCGTCCCCGTATACCCCCCCAACAGCATCGAGGCCGCCGCCGACCTGCCCGGCCCGTTTGACCGGCCGACCGGCGTGGCGGTGGACGCTTTGGGCCGCGTGTACGTGGCCGAGACCGGCGGCGACGGCCGCGTCCGAATATACCACCCCGACTGGACCCACGCCGCCGACATAGAGGACCCGATCAACACGCCGTACGGCGTGGCCGTCGATCCCGCCTCGGGCGCCCTGTACGTGACCGAAAGTGCGGCCGGCCTGATCCGGCCCTTCGATGAGGCGTACGACTTCGACGTGGATGATCCGGACGACCAGCAGACCCTGACGGTGCGAGTGCCTGCAGGCCGCGTGCGGGACGCGGCGGGAAACGCGAACGCGGAGTCCAACGAGGAGAGCATCAGAATAGACAGGATCGCCCCCGCCCCCGTCATAAACTCCACGCAGCCGGACCCGACCGGCGCCCCCTCCATACCGTTCACGGTGGAGTTCGGCGAGAGCGTCAAAGAGTTCGGGGCCGACGCCATCATGCTCTCCAATGAGACCGGACACCGCGGCGTGGAAAACTTCACGGGCTCCGGCGCCTCGTACTCGTTCGAGGTCCGGCCCGCGTCGGACGGGACCATACTTGTAAACATACCCGAAAACGTGGTGGTGGACGATGCCGGAAACGGCAACACAGCGTCGGAACCGTTCTCGATAACGTACAACAGCTCGCTACTGACCACTACCGTCACGGCCGATGAGGACAGCCCGACCAACGCCGCGACGATCACCTTCCGGGTCGTCTTCAGCCTTCCCGTCACCGAATTCAATGCCAGCGCCATCATGCTCTCCAATGAGACCGGACACCGCGGCGTCGAAAGATTCGCGGGCTCCGGCGCCTCGTACTCGTTCGAGGTCTCGCCCACGTCCGACGGGACCATAAAGGTCGACATACCGGCAGGCGCGGCCCGGAGCGCGGGCACCGACAGCACAGCGGCGCCACAGTTCTCTATAACGTACGACGGCACGAGGCCGATCCCGAGAGTCACGGCCGAGCAGCAGAGCCCGACCCGCGAATCGCCGATCAGATTCACGGTGAACTTTACCGAGCCCGTCAAAGGATTCGAGCGGCCTGATGTCGAGCTCTCGGGCAACACCATCAGCGGCGCCGAACACTTTGATCCCGTCAACGCCACCACGTACGAGTTCTATGTCAGGCCCTCGGACAACGGGACCATACGCGTCGACATACCCGAAAACGTGGCGGATGACGATGCCGGAAACGGCAACACAGCGTCGGAACCGTTCTCGATAGATTACGACAGCTCGCTGCCGTTCCCTACCGTCACGACCGAGGAGGACAACCCGACCAGCGCCTCGCCGATCACCTTCCGTGTCGACTTCAGCCTTCCCGTCACCGGGTTCGCGAAAGCCGACATCATGATCTCGGGGACGGCCGACCACGACGGCGTCGAAAACTTTGATCCCGTCAGCGCCACCAGGTACGAGTTCGACGTCTCGCCCTCTACCAACGGGACGATAATCGTAGACATACCCGCCAATGCGGCG
This sequence comes from uncultured Candidatus Cenarchaeum sp., assembly GCA_958295735.1. Taxonomy (GTDB): domain Archaea; phylum Thermoproteota; class Nitrososphaeria; order Nitrososphaerales; family Nitrosopumilaceae; genus Cenarchaeum. Next base: position 88,419 of record OY282369.1, on the reverse strand, counting down.
CGGGATGCGGCCGACGGGAGCATCGGCAGCGCGCCGGCGGCACAGTTCTCGATAGAGTACGACGGCGAACCCGCCCCGATCCCTGCCCCGGTCCCGACAGTCACGGCCGCGCAGTCCAGCACTACCGACGCCTCGCCGATCAATTTCCAAGTCGACTTCAGCCGCCCCGTCACCGGGTTCGCGAAAACGGACATCGTGATCTCGGGCGATGCTGCCCACGGCGGCATCGATAACTTCGCAGCCGTCAACACCACCAGGTACACGTTCGAGGTCTCGCCCTCTACCAACGGGACGGTAATCGTAGACATACCCGCAGGCGCGGCGCAGGATGCGGCCGACGACAGCATCGGCAGCGCGGAGGCAATGCCGTTATCGATAACGTACAACGGCGAACCCGCCACAGTTCCGCCGACCCCGACCCCGACCCCGATCCCGACCGTCACTACCGAGCACGGCAGCCCGACCAGCGCCTCGCCGATCACCTTCCGGGTCGACTTCAGCCGCCCCGTCACCGGGTTCGATCATACGGGCATCGTGCTCTCGGGGACGGCCGACCACGGCGGCGTCGAGAACTTCGTGTCCGTCAGCGCCACCAGGTACTCGTTCGAGGTCTCGCCCTCTACCAACGGGACGGTAATCGTAGACATACCCGCCAATGTGGCGCGGGATGCGGCAGACGGCAACACCGGCAACGCGGCGGCGGAACAGTTCTCCATAACGTACAACGGCGAACCCGCCCCGATCCCTCCGACCACGGCCCCGATCCCGACCGTCACTACCGAGCACGGCAGCCCGACCAACGCCTCGACGATCACCTTCCGGGTCGACTTCAGCCGCCCCGTCACCGGGTTCGATCATACGGGCATCGTGCTCTCGGGGACGGCCGACCACGGCGGCGTCGAGAACTTCGTGTCCGTCAGCGCCACCAGGTACACGTTCGAGGTCTCGCCCACGTCCGACGGGACGATACTCGTAGACATACCAGAAAACGCGGCGCAAGATACGGCCGACGGCAACACCGGCAGTACAGCGGCGGAACAGTTCTCCATAGAGTACGCCGCCGCGGCCCCGGGAGCGGAGCTGGGCGTCCTGTCGGCCGAGATAACCGGCCCCCAGCAGGCGACGATACGCTACGACGCGGCAGCGAGCGCCGGCGCCTCCGCGTACGGCCCGATCAGTATAGGCGGCGCGGACCGGCCCGTCACGCTGTCGGGCAGCGGCACCGAGACCCACGTGCTGCGGTTCGGCGGCGAGCCCGCGCCGCCCGACGCCACCGGCTCCGTGACCGTGGACCCCGCGGCGGTGACGGGACCCGCGGGCAACCTCCGCGGCGACGGCGCGTACCGGCAGGAGCTGGCGGACGGCCAGGCCCCCCCGCTCGCGTCCGCCTCCCTCGACCTGGAGGCCGGCGAGAACGGCAGGCTCGCCCTCGTGTTCGGCGAGGCGGCCGCGGCCGCGCCGAATGTGCAATCGTTCGCGGGGAATATAGTCATACGCGGCGCCGGCGGGGCGGTCGCCCTGTCGGCCGCGGACGTCCCTTCCGCCGCGTCCGGCCGCGCGGGAGATACCGCGTTCGCGCTGGACGTCTCCGGCGCCAAGCGCGTAGAGCTCAACGCGGCGGACCTGGACCCCGCTACTGTAGAGCTGCCCGGCGGCTTCGTGTCGGACGCGTCCGGCAACCTGTACGGCGGGCCCGCCGTACCGCTCGCGTACGCGCCGGATTCCTCGCCCCCCGTCCTCGTCGCGGCCGCGTTCCGCCTGGCGGAAGGCGGCGGCGCGGGGCGCCTTGTAGTCACGTTCGACGAGGCGGTGACGGCGCCGGCGGCGGGGCCGCTAGAAGGGGAGATCGAGGTGCGGGGCGGGAGCGGCGCGGCGGCCGTCCTGTCCGGGGACGACGTCGCGCCCGCCGCATCCGGGAGCGGGGGGGACAGGACCTTCGCGCTGCCCGTGTCGGACCAGAGGCGGGGCGCGCTCTCCGGCCCCGAGTTCTCGGATCCCGGGTCCACCTCCGTGCTGCTGCCCGACGGCTTCGTGACCAACGGGCGCGCGGGGTACGAGCGGGAGCGGGCGCCGCTGGTGGTCGCCCGGGACTCCGACGGCCCGTCCTTCCTGTGGGCCTTCGTGGCGGGCGGCGGCTCCGTCGTCGCCGTCTATTCGGAGCCGGTGCTCTCGCTCCCCTCCCACTACGGGAACATCACGGTGGACGGGGCGGCGGCGGGGGGCGGCGGCGCCTCCGGGGCGGACGCGTTCGGCAGCAACGTCGTGGTGTCGTGGGGCGCGGGCGCGGCCGCCTCGGCCGGCTCCGCGGTCGGGTTCTACCTGTCCGCCGACATAACGGACCGCTTCGGGAACGACCTCAAGAACCCCGGCCCAAAGTCCACCGGCGGGCAGGGGGGGTCCTGCGACGACAAGCCGCTCGTGCGGGCGGGCGTGTTCCATGGCGGCCCCGGCGACCCCTCGGCGGCGGCGGCGCGGATGGGGGCCTCCGCCTTCAACGCCGTCTCGGAGTCGCGCGGCTACCCGTTCTGCGTCGGCACGTCGGAGTACGCGCTCCCGCCGGGCGCGGGGGCGGCGGCGGCGGAGGCGGCGCTCCGCGGGGCGCACGCCGCCGGGGAGGGCCCCCTCCTGTACGTGGGCCCGGCCTCCGATGCGGCGCTGGCCGGCATGGCGGGGTACGCCTCGGGGAACGGCATCACGGTAATATCGCACTCGTCGGCGGCGCGCTCGCTTGCCGTGGAGGGCGACCGTATATTCAGGCTGGAGCCCGGGACGGCGCACCTGGCCAGGGCCCTCGCGACCGAGGTGGCGCTGGGCGGGCACGCTGCCGTGGTCCCGGTGGTGCAGGCGGGCCTGCGCGGCGCGGACTACGGGCTGCTGGGGCCGCTGGCGTCGGACCTGGGGCCGCTCGGGATACAATTCGGCGCGCCCGTCGAGTTCCGGGAAGGCGGCGCGGCGGCCGGGCCCGTGGAAGAGGCCGTCGCGCGAGCGGCCGGGAGCCGGGGCGCCGGGAGCGTGGCCGTAGTGTACGTCGGCTCGGACGCGGAGCTCGCCGCCCTCGCCGGCGGCGTGCCGCCCGGCAGCCCGGCGCGGGAGGCCGCGTGGTTCGCGCCCGGCGGAGCGGGGGCGGGGGCCGGCGACGGGGTGGCCGCGTCCCCCGCGATACTGGCCGATGCGGCGGCCATACAGCTGGCCCGCGACACGCGGCTGTCCGCCGTCCAGTTCGCCGTGGATCGCAACGGCGTAACGGACTACATAGACCGCATCACGGGCGCGCCCGCCGGATCGGCCACGCCCGCATACGCCGCGTACGAGGCCGTCCGCGTGCTGGGCGGCGCCCTGGTGCCGGCCGGGGGCGACCCGTCCCTCGCGGGGGGGAACGTGGCGGGCGCGGCCAACTTGGAAGGCGGCCCGCTCGGCCGCACGGGCATGGACGGCTCCGGCGACCTGCGGTTTCCCGTGACGTACGGCGCGTGGTCCGTGTCCGGCACGGCGGCGGAGTGGGTGCGGGCCCCCGATCTGCTCCGCGGCCTGGACGCGTGCGGGATAGACCTGGAAAAGTCGGCGCTCGCCCTCCCCCCCCTGACCGCGGGGAGCACGAGCAGGCCGGTGCGGCAGACCGTGACGAACATAGGAACCGGCCCGATGCCCGCGGTGTCCGTGTCCGCCACGGACTGGACGCAGTTAAGGGGCGGCGACCCCATACCGGGCGCCACGCTGCCGTTCTCGTACACGGAGATGGCCGTGGGCCTGGACGGCGCCTCCCCGAGGCGGGCCGACTCCACCCCGCTGGCCGCGGGCACCGAGATACCGGGGGGGACGCCGCCGGGCGGCAGCGTGGACGTCGACTTCCGGATCAACCTGGTGGCGCTGGAAGTGCTCCGGGCCGACTCCATATCGCAGACCGTCACGTTCGTTGCCAACTGCGGCTAGCGCGGGAGCGGCGGGACCCGCCGCCGGGGCCGGCCGCGAAGTTCGGCGGGCCGGCCGCCGAAAGATGCGCGCGGCGGAGCCGCCTGCGGCTTTTCAACCCCGGCGAAAAAAAGCCGCCCGGGGCGGGCCGGAACGGGGCCCCGCCGATGCGGGCGGATCACCCGCGCGGCCGTAGGGGGCGCGGGCGCCCGCGGGTTCCCGGGCGCCCCCGCCCGCCCCGGCCGCGCGGCGCGGCCGGGCGCGCCCCGGATGCGGCCGCGGGCAAGGGCGGCGCGGCCGCCCGCGGCGCCCCCGCCGGGGGGAGCGCCCCGGCCCCCCCGGCCCCGGGGCCGCCCCCCGGCCCCGGGACCGCGCGGCGCCGCCCCCCGACCAAACTTAATATTCGAACCGGCCCCGATGCGGCCGTGGGCGGGAAGGGGGGCCACGACTCGGTGAAGCTGTACCGCATAAGGAGGACGCTCGACGAGCTGTCCCGGATAGCCGGGCGCGGCACGGAGCTGATCAGCGTGTACATACCGAAGGGCAAGCAGATGCACGAGGTCATTGGCATACTCAGGGAGGAGCAGGGGACGGCCGAGAACATAAAGTCCGACCTGACCAGGTCGCACGTGATCGGCTCGCTGGCGAAGGTGCTGCAGCGCCTGAGGATGCACAAGAAGACGCCCGAGAGGGGCCTGGTGGTCTTTTGCGGCGCGCTCCAGCCGGAGGGCGGGGGGCCCGTGGGCAGCGAGACGGTGCGCGCGTTCGAGATCGACCCGCCCAAGGACCTCAGGACGTTCCTGTACCGGTGCGACGACCACTTCCACGTGGACATACTCAAGGGGATGCTGCGGGACGACGACATGATCGGGTTCCTGGCCATCGACGCCAAGGACGCCGGGTGGGGCCTGCTCCGCGGGGACAAGGTGGAGGTGCTGGAGCAGACCGGCTCCGGCGTGGCCGGCAAGCACAGGCAGGGGGGGCAGTCGGCCAAGCGGTTCCAGAGGCTCAGGGAGATGGAGCTGTCGTACTACTACGCCAGGGTGGCCGCGACCACGCGCTCGCTGTTCCTGGACATCCACCGCGTCAAGGGCCTCATAGTGTCGGGCCCGGGGCCGACAAAGGAGGAGTTCGTCAACGGGGGCCACCTGGAGTACCGGCTCCAGGAGATGATACTGGCGACGATAGACGCGTCGTACTCGGGGAGCGAGGGGGTGCGGGAGGCGTTCGCAAAGTCGGCGGACATACTCTCCGACTACCGCATGGTGGAGGAGAAGAAGCTGGTGGACCGGCTGCTCGCGGAGATCGGCGCGCGCTCGGGGCTCGCCGCGTACGGCCTGCGCGACGTCCTGGACCTGCTGGGCCGCAGCGCGGCCGAGACCGTCCTGGTGACCGACACGGCCGACCTCCACCGCATCGAGGTGAGGTGCTCGCGGTGCGGCACGTCGCGCGACGAGGTGGCCGCGCGGCCGGACGTCATACCGCGCAGGTCCGCCATGCTCTCCTCCCCGTGCCGGAACTGCGGCACGGCGGCCGGCCTGGCCGCCTCGGAGAGGGATCTCGTGGACCACCTGTCGATGGAGGCGGCCCGCACGGGCTCCCGCGTGGAGGTGATATCCGGGAGGGCCGAGCACGGATCGACGCTGTCCAGCCTGGGGGGGGTGGCCGCCCTGCTGCGGTACAACCCGGGGCACTCGGCCGGCGCGTAGCCCGGCCCTACATGCAGGCCCTTATCCTGGCGGCCGTCTTTTCCAGGCCGGGGATGTCGGTGATCTTGCGGCTCGTCCAGACGGTGCTCCTGCCGCTGAACCGCGGTATTATGTGGACGTGCACGTGCGGGACCACCTGCTTGGCGGCCCAGCCGTTGTTCTGCGCCACGTTGAACGCGTCGGCCCCCGTGCCGGCCAGTATGGCCCTGGCCAGGCCGGGCACCCTGCCGAACACCGCCCCGACGCTGGCCGGATCCATGTCCGTCAGCCTCTCGTGGTGCTCCACCGGCACCACCAAACTGTGGCCGTCGTCTATGGGGTACCTGTCCATGAACGCCACCACCTCGCTGTCCCTGTGCAGGAACACGCCGGGCCGCCTCCCCGCTATCACCTCGCAGAACACGCACACGGCCAACGCGCCGCGCCGGCCCGCGCGCTATTTAGCCCCACCGCCCGCGCGGCGGCGCCGGCCCGCGCCCGCCGCGATCCGGGCGCGGGATCGGGGGGCGGCTGCCGCTGCCGGGCGCGGTTCCTGCTCGGGCGCGAGCCTGCGCTGCGCCTCGTGCAGGCTTGCGCCCAAACCGAAACCGCGCCTAGCGGCAACAATCCGCTCCGCGATCCCGCGCCCGGATCACGACGGGCGCAAGTCTACACAGGCACCCGAACCAAAAACCAAACACGAGCAAGATCCGTGCCATGCATGGTGCAGGCGAGGGAACAGCGCGCGCCGCGCGCGGAAGCGGCAAAACCATCAGAACCTTGGCCGTACTACCACGAAGTGTCGGCACGGGGGCGCATAGGGATGGCCATGAATGACGAAAAGCGAAACCGGGAATATGAGCGCAAGTACCGCCGCGAAGATGCCAGGAAATGGGAACTCGCGCTGGTTGAGGACGACTAGCCGCCTCCCCCGCCCCCTGCCGCCAGCAGCAGAATCCGGTCCGCCGCTTCCTACCGGTACTGCCCGCACGCGCTTCTCCCCGCCGCGCCTCGGGGCCTCCCTGGTGGGCCCGCAAGCCGCGCAAGATTGGTTTGGCATGAGTCGATTCGTATCGGTGGGGCGGATTTGTGCCTGCCGGCGTGGCGGAATCTGGGGTGGCGCTGCCGCGCGAGGAACCGGCGGCAGCGCTCGGAAATAACGCGGAGCGGGCAGCCGAGATCGCTGGACTGGAGGCCGAGGACTCGGAGCAGGAGCTGCCGCGCGAGGAACCGGCGGCAGCGCTCGGAAAGAACGAAGCTTGAATCTGCGGCCGCGGAGCGTGATGCCAAGGCCGCGGAGCGGGCGGCCGGGCTTGCCGCGTGCGGCAGCACGGACGCGCCCTCGTCGACCCTCGGCACGAACGGCCCACGGCGGAACGCCTGGCGCAAGGAGCGGGGCTGCGAGGGGAGCGACGGGGCGGGATCCGGCGGCGGGCCCGCGCCTTCGGACGGCGGCGCCACGCGCGAGGCGGGCCCGCCCGGGGGGCGCGAGGGCGTCCCGCGCCGCAACTGGCCCCGGTTCGCCACGCGGTGCGGGATCCCGGCGCGCCCCGTGCGCCGCGGCCCCCCGGAAAAGTCCGCCCGGCGGCAAAACCTGGCCGGCGACTTCGATCAGCGCCGGCGCGCGGCCACCGCGATCGGGGCGGAGAAGGGCCGGCGCGGCAGGCGCGGGGAGTTACGCGAGGCCCGGGCGCCGCTTCCGGAGGGCGCCCCGCGCGGCCCCGGGGCGCTCGGCCCGATCCAGGCGCCCTTCACGACGGGCCGCGCGGGCGCGAAGATCGCGGGCTTTGTCGAGCCCGCGTCCTGCTTACGCATCCCGGGGGCCGCCGTGGCGAAGGCCCGCGGGGCCCCGGCGGGCGCGTCGATGAAGCGGCCGGGGGACAAAGCGGGCGCTCCGCGGGAACGCGTTCGCGCGCGCGGGCGAGACCGGGTTCGGGATCGGCGCGCCGGGCAGGACAGGCTGCGCGCGGGCGACGCCGCGCGGGCGCGCTTCGCGCCCGGCCGCGGGGCGGCAGTCCCGGGGGAGCACTTCGGCCGGATGCCTCGTAAGGCGGCGGCGGCAGACGGGCTGCCGGCGTACCGCGGCGAGTTCCGGCATCCGGAGATGCCGCGGGCACCTGCTCGCCGGGGGCGAGGCCGCCGCCGCGGGCGGCGGCACGGGGGGCGAGGCGAGGCACGGCCGGCTCCCGGGGCACCCGCAGGACGCGCGGCAACGGGACGCCGGCGCCGCCCGCCGCGGCGTGCCTCGCCGGGGAGTTCCGCGACGCCGCCTGGGCGTACCCGGAAGGCAGGCCGAAGACGCGCCCCGCCGACGACCCCGCCGGGCCCGCCATGCGCGACCACGTGGCGACGCGGCGCAAGGCGCGCCACAAGATCCCTGCGCCGGGGGGGGGGGGGCGCGAGGCGTTCTCCGGGCTGGCCGCGCTCGCGGCACCGCCCGCACGGACCGCGCGTTCGGGGGCAGGGTCGGCATCGATCGCCCGCAACCCCGATTGGAACGCGTTCGACCCAGGACCCTGGGCCGGGCCCGACTGGTGCGTATTTGATTCCCCCGCATCCGGGCTGGTGCGCCCGCCCGGCCCCGCGGCGGGGCGGCCGCCGGCCCCGGCAGCGGCCGCCTGACCGGCCCCGGCAGCGGCCGCCTGACCGGCCCCGGCGGATCCGCCGGGCGCGCGCGGGCGGCATCAGCCTGCATCCGGCATCCAAACCAAAAATTAAATACGAGCAAGATCCATGCCACGCATGGTGCAGGCGACGGAGCAGGCGACGGAGCAGGCGACGGAGCAGGCGACGGAGCAGGCGACGGAGCAGGCGACGGAGCAGGCGACGGAGCAGGCGACGGAGCAGGCGACGGAGCAGGCGACGGAGCAGGCGACGGAGCAGCGCGCGCCGCGCGCGGAAGCGACAAAATCATCAGAACCTTGGCCGTACTACCACGAAGAGTCGGCACAGAGGTGCATAGAGATGGTCATGAATGACGAAAAGCGAAGATGGGAATATGAGCGCAAGTACCGCCGCGAAGATGCCAGGAAATGGGAACTCGCGCTGGTTGAGGACGACTAGCCGCCTCCCCCGCCCCCTGCCGCCTGCAGCAGAATCAGGTCCGCCGTTTCCCTCCGGTATTGCCTATTAAAAACAGATAAATAGTAACGGGCCGTACGGCCGGTTGCAACCATGCGGATAAGATTCAGGCGCATCGACGAGGCGGCGCGCGAGCAGGACATCGGTTCGGTATTCGCGGAGTTTGGCCGGATCAAGTCCAAGATGAAGCGCGCCGACTACTTTGCGGGGAACTGCTGCACCGTGGGGCTGGTCACGGTGCTCGAGCAGTTCCTGAGGCATACCGTCGAAACGCTGATCGACGAGGGAAAGGTATCCCCCGGCAAGCTTGTGGGCGGCGAACTGCCTGGTCCCGAGCCGCCTGGCGGGGACTCGCTGGCGCGGCGCATCGTGTTTTCCATGAATTTCCAGAACGTCGATTCCATAAAAAACATCCTGAACGAAATCGGCATGCCGCGCGCGTTCGACCACTGCCTGCAAGGACCGCGCCGGGCAACGCTCGAGGCCCTGTTCGTCCACAGGCACCGCAGGGTCCACGGGTCATTTGACCTGCCGCCGATCGAGCTCAACCGGCGTTTTGGAGCCGTCCTGGCGTTCATAAGATGCATCATGCTTGAGATCCACTCCAGCAACCGCCATTTCTGCCTGCACGTGGGGGACGGCCTGTCCCGTTCGCGCGAGTACAGGGATGCGATCATGTACTACGACATGGCGCTTGCCGTACGGCGGGACGATCCCTGCGCGCTCGTCAGGAAGGGGGAGTCGCTCGCGGAGCTGGGGCGGCACGGGGAGGCCGTGGAGTGCTACGACGGGGCACTGGATCGGGACGACTCCGCGCTCGTCAGGAAGGGGGAGTCGCTCGCGGAGCTGGGGCGGCACGGGGAGGCCGTGGAGTGCTACGACCGGGCCCTGGATCGGGATTTGGACGACATGTGCGCGCTCGTCAGGAAGGGGGTGTCGCTCGCAAAGCTGGGGCGGCACGGGGAGGCCGTGGTGTGCTGCGACCGGGCCCTGGCCATGGATCCGGACTACCCGTACGCGCTCGTCAGGAAGGGGGAGTCGCTCGCGGAGCTGGGGCGGCTCGGAGAGGCCGTGGTGTGCTGCGACCGGGCCTTGGACGTGTAGACTTACGTCCATTGCCCGGCCGCGCCCAAACGCGGCCCCGAGCCGGCGCGGCTGGCCCTCCGCTTCGCGGGCCGCGCGCCTGCCGGCCGTCCGGCCGGCTCCGGCCGCATCCGGCGGGCGGGGCGCCCCCGCCGCGGCGCATCATTCGGCGCGATCCGACGGCGCGGCGAACCCCGCCCGGGGCCGTGCCGGCATCCGGGCTGGTTGTACCGCTTGCGCCGCCTCAGCACGGGGCGGCACGGCGCAAGCCGTCGTCGTCGTCGGCCGGGCGGCTGCCGCTGCTGCCGCCCTTGCCGGGGGGCGGCGGCCCGGTGGCCGGCGGATCGAGTATGTTCCAGTTCGGGTCGGTGGCGGCGGCCTCCAGTATGCGCGCCGGCCAGATTCCGCGGCGCTTCCCCGTCTGGAACACGGAGCACGTCACGGCGAGGCAGCGCATGCCGGACGCGCTCCTCAGCTGGCGGCGCGACCTCTTTTCCTTGGCCGGCCCCTCGTGTATGGCCTGCTCCACCCGGTTGTTGTGGCACGGCATGCCGGGATGCCTCAGGGACGTGAACATGTTCGGCCGCGCGTTGGAGAGGGCCGTGTGCATCTTGTGCCCCTCGCCGTACTCGCCCGCTATGTCGAGCACCTGGCTGTCCAGCTCCTTGATCGTGGCCTCGCCCGCGGTGTCCATGGGCTTGACCGTCCTGTACATGCCCCGCAGCCGATCGTACGGCCGCTTCTCCTTCTCCTTCTCGTCCGCGTCTTTGGTGCGGACCACGCCGCTCTCGGAATGCCGCAGGATGTGGATCATGCAGGCCTGCCTCTCCTTGATGCCGTTGTACCCCGAGTACTGGTCGGTCACCGCCGGCTTGTCCTTCAGCCCCGGGAAATGGGCGTCCAGCACGGCCGCGCTCCTGCTGTGAACGCACACCATGTACACCGCATCCCCCCAGCAGGCCAGCCAGACGTACCCCTGGGCCCCGGCGATCCTGATGGGGGTCTCGTCGAACTGCACGAACGTGGCGTAGGCCACCATGTATTCCAGGATGCGCCGGTACACTGCCTCCAGGACGCGGGCGATGGCCCTGCGGGCCTTCAGCACCGCGGACGGCGAGATCTTCAGGCCGTGCAGCTGCTCCATGAGGTCGGCGATGTCCGCGTCCGGCAGGGCCTTCGCGACGTGCGCGGCCACGATCATGAGCAGCGCCAGCCCCAGCTGCGTGCCCGGAATCGCCTCCGACTTCGCCTCGCTGATCTTGCAGCATTTCGTGCAATTTGCCCGCTCGGCCCAGATGCCGACGGGCGTGATGCTGCCGTCGCTTTCCAGAATCAGGGCGATCCTGTTGGCCGGCCGCAGCGGCTTGAGGTGCTCGCAGGACCCGCAGTAATCACACGCGTGCAGCTTGGCGACGGTCTTCCTTCCCGGCTTGTGCCGGTGCGACGCCCCCTTGTGCCCCGCCGGCGCGCCGATCTTTCCCGGCTTGCGGTCGCTGTCGTACGTGCCGTTCTCCCTGCGGAACTTGGCCCGATCGGCGTTGTACGCCCTGGCATCGGTCCTGTTGTGGTGGTCGTACAAGGCGAGCCGCCTCTTGGCATCCTTCAGCTCCGCGGCCATCGCGCCCGCGTCCTTCTCACCCCCGGCGGGCTCCCGCCCCGGCTTGGCAGCATCGCCCCCGGCGCCGGCGCCGCATTCCCCGCCGCGCGCGCCCGGCGCCGCATTCCCCGCCGCGCGGCTCCGCGCCGCCGGCGCCGCCGGCCCTGCCCCGGGGCGATCGTTGCCGCCCCGCAGGCGATCGATCTCGCCCCGCAGCCGGGCAATCTCTGCCTTGTCCTCGCCCCGCAGCCGGGCAATCTCTGCCTTGTCCCCGCAGCAGCCGGCGTGCTGCGCCGCCGCGACATTCAGGCGATCGATCTCGCCCCGCAGCCCGGCAATCTCCAGCCTCATGTCCCCCGTGTCTTTCGCGTATTTTGCCTTCAGGTCATCCAGGAGCCGGGTCACCGCCACCAGCTCCCTCCGCAACAGCACCGTTTCCGAGTCTGGCACGGATGGGGTCACGGACCGGTGATCCTTAAGCGTGCCTACTGAAACATTGCTACAAGATGGTGAAGCAATGTTGACCCGCGGCGCGCTCGGCGGGCCTCCGGCGGGACGGAGCCCCGCTCTGGCGGCCGTCCGCGCCCGCCTGCCCGCCCGCGCCTGCCCGCCCGCCGGCCCCCCGATGCGGGAACGGCCTGCTCTGGCGGCCGCCCGCGCCTGCCGGCGCACTGCTCGCCTGCGTGGTGGCGCCCCATCAGGCGCGGCTAGGCAATGGACGTAAGTCTACACCCCTGGACATGGATCCGGACTACCCGTACGCGCTCGTCATGAAGGGGGAGTCGCTTGCGCGGATGGGCAAGCACGGGGAGGCCGTCATGCACTACTGCCGGGCCCTGGCCATGGATCCGGGCGACTCCCGCGCGCATGCCATGCGGGGGACGTCGCTTGCAAAGCTGTGGCGGCACGGGGAGGCCGTGGAGTGCTACGACCGGGCCCTGGCCATGGATCCGGACTACCAGTACGCGCTTGTCGGAAAGGGGGTGTCGCTCGCAAAGCTGGGGCGGCACGGGGAGGCGGAGGAGTGCTACGACTTTGCCCTGGACCTGGATCTGGACGACCCGCACGCGCTTGTCGGAAAGGGGGAGTTGCTAGCGGAACTGGGGCGGCACGAGGAGGCGGTCATGCACTACGACCGGGCCCTGGCCCGGGATCCTAGAGACTCCCGCGCGCATGTCGCGAAAGGGGTGTCGCTCGCGGAACTGGGGCGGCACGAGGAGGCGGTCATGCACTACGACCGGGCCCTGGCCCGGGATCCTAGAGACTCCCGCGCGCATGTCGCGAAAGGAGTGTCGCTCGCGGAACTGGGGCGGCACGAGGAGGCGGTCGCGCACTATGACAGGCGGCTGGACATCGTCCCGGACGACCCGTACGCGCTTGCCAAGAAGGAAGAGTCGCTCGCGGAACTGGGGCGTCACGGGTAGGCGGCAGCGCGGCCCGGCGGGGCATCGGCCGCCGATCCCAACAGCCATTCCTCCGCCGCGGGGGGATCCGGGCCGGCCGCGATCCCGGGCTCGCCGATGCCGCGGCGGTGCGCGGTTGCCTTCCCGCCGCCCGCCGCGCCCCGGGACGGCAGCATGCCTGCGCGGAAGGCGGGGCGCGCCGGGCGGCCGGAAAGGCCGGGCGGCGGGGGCCCCTTTCGCCACAATACCGGCCGGGCAGCCCGCCGCGCCCGCGGCGGCGCCGTTCTCGCTTGTCGCAGTCCGCGCCAGGATGCGATACGGCGCATCGCGGGAAGCGCGGCGCCGGCCAGCCTCCGGGCGGCGGCCGTCCTGCCGACGGGATCGGGGGGCCGCGGGGTGGGCCGCCCAGGGGGAGGCGGCAGGTGCAGACTTGCGTCCAAGCCAAAACCGCGCCTGGCAACGGCAGGCCACCCCGCGATCTCGCGCCTGGATCACAATAGGGTTTACGCGTATTGACCAAATGCCAAAACAAGTTCACACCGCGGGTTGAGGAGCCACGTCGCGACAGGATGGCATGCCAAACTCGCTCAAGCGGCGGCTCGCCATGGCCGAGAACGAGGTAAAGCGGCTGGAGGCGGAACGGGAGGCCGAGAGGGCGCTCTGGAAGTCGCCCGCCGCCGAAAGGAGGCTCCAGTGCGGCGATCCCGCGCGCATGCACTCGGCCGAGTGGCTGCACCGCATCATGAACGACCCCGCGCACTCGAAGTGCTGGACCGGGCTGGCGCCGGAGGGGATCAAGCTCGTGGTGGCCCACTATACAGAGGCGATCGAGCGCATGAACAAGACCCCGCTGTTCAGGAACTGCGCGAGCACCGCGTCGGCCCGGGGCAACGGGCGCAAGCTGGAGTACGGGCGCGCCGCGTACCTCTCCCTGATGCGCATCAAGGCCGACCCGACGCAGGAGCAGCTGTCCGGCTTGTTCGCGGTGGACCAGGGCTCCGTCTCCTGGTACCTGAAGATGAACGAGCGGGTGATGGAGGAGGTGCTGCCCACGCCCAAGAACATCTCCAAGTAGACAGCGGCCTGCAAGACCGACGAGGAGCGCAAGAAGTTCATGCCGGGCAAGAAGGGCGGCGACCTGACGGTCGACGGCACCCTGGTGCCCCGCGCGCGGCCTTCCGACGAGGAGGAGCAGAGGGACTACTATACCCGCAAGAACAAGACGCACTGCACGAACACGCTGACGGTCACCAACCGGAGGACGGTGACCGCGCACGTGAGCGAGACGCTTCCCGGCAGCAGGAACCACACCGTGATGCTGGAAGGGCTGGCCGAGACGTTCCCGAGCATGGCGGATCCGGGCACGCCCGAGAAGGAGAGGATAAGGCTGATCGGGGACTCGGGGTTCCAGGGATCCGAGAAGCGCCTTCCCGGAATCACCCCCGTGAACCCCGCGAAAAGGACCGCGAAGAAGGAGCTGACCGCCGCGCAAAAGGAGTGGAACGGGGGGATCCAGTAAGTCCTAGGTGTAGATTTTTGGCGCAGGCTCGCGCCGCCCGCGGCAAACACAGTAGATAAGCACATCACGCGGCAATCCCCGGCCGGCGCGCCCGGCGGATGCCGGCTTCGACGCCGCGGCAAGCGGGGGCGCCGCGCGGGAGCCGGATCGGCTTTTGCGCGGGGCGGCGCGGCGGCGCGGGACGGCGGGGCGCGCCGCAAAAAAAAAAAACGGGGGCGCGGCGGGCCGCGCGCGGGAGGGAGCGCGGCCGGCGGGGAGGCCCCGCGGCCGGCGCATCTCGAATTCCAGCGGCCTGGCGGGCTCCGGATCCCCGGGCGCCGCCCGGCGCTACTTGCCCCTGTCTATGACGAACGATCCCAAGGCCTCCACGATGCCCCCGACGAACATGCTCGCGGTCAGCTTTCTCCCGCTGCCGCGATCCGCCGCCTCGATGGCGAACCTGGCGATCCTCCACAGGTTGTACGCGAGGAGCGGCACGAAGAAGAGCAGCAGCCGCAGGACGATCGAGTTGCTGGTCGTGATTCCCGTGATGCCCTTGACCACCTTGATCCCCGTCTCTATCCCCCACCGCTTGCGGTATTCCTCTGGGATCGACTCGATCGCGGCGTCGGCATCCTCGACCCGCATGTTGGTGGCGAACACGACGTACCTCGACACCGCGTCGCCGCCGCCGCCGCCGTCCTTGCCTTTCCCTTTGCCTTTCCCCTTCCCCTTCCCCTTGTTCGCGGCTTTTTTCACTATGAGCAGGGTGAACGTCACGCTCCTGCCGCCGGCGCCGCGCATCGTGTATTCCACGGCCCGCGGCAGCTTTCCCTCGTCGTGCTCCCTTATGAGGCGCTTGACCTTCGCGTTCTTGAGCATCGGCATGATCCACCTGTTCCCCCTCAGCCCGGCCGCCAGCATGCAGCCCACGTTGCAGAACCCGCGGTCCAGCAGCAGCAGCTCCGGCAGCACCCCGGCCCTGGCGGCGGCCGCCAGTATCGCCAGCATGATGCTTTCCAGCTTGCAGCCGCGGGGGAACCGCTTGACCTTGAGCATGATGTTCGCGTCCTCGCCGATGCCGTGCAGTAGCGCGTACGAGAAGGCCGTGGACGTCCCCCCGCGCGGGCGGGAATCCCGCGTGTGCTCCTCCAGTTTCTCGCCGTGGTACCCGTAGTCGGTGATGTCGATCGCGCCCTTCGCCACGCCGGGCTTCGTCCCGGACCGGCCGGCCGCCCGGACGGTGCTGCCCAGCTTTTTGTTGCAGCACCCGGCCACTTTTCCCTCGCCCACGACGCGGATGGACGACCTGGTGAGATCGGAGTTCGGGACGCGCTTCGGCTTCGCGCCGGACCCGCATTCCTCCGCGGCCGCCTCCGCTGCCCGCCGCATCGATCTCGTGGCGGCCTCTATGGAGGATTTCTCGAGCCCCGCCTTCATCACCACGCGCGCGAAGTCGGCCGGCCCGTACACCGCGTTGTGCCTCTTCCCCGTCCCTATGCCCAGATCCCCGAACAACTTTCCCATGAACTTCGCCGCGGGGCGGGAGATCTGCTGCGTGTCAGGGCCGTTTGGCGTCGCCATCGCCGAGATCTGAAAACTTGTCTATATAGATCTTTGCATCGCGCGGCAGGTTCGGGCGGCGCGGGCCCGCGCCCAAAAAACTACACCTGGGATCTACTGGATCGGGGAGGTCCGGGCGCGCGGCGCGCGGCGGGAGGGGGGGGAGGTAAGTGTGTACGAGCCGGACTGATCACCGTTTAAATACCGCCGCGGCGCACCCGGGGCATGGGCGCGGCAAAGCTGGACGAGAACGACACCGTTCGGCTGATCTGGAAGCTCGAGGAACTCGTGGAGAAGGACGCGGTGTTGTGCGGCATGAAGCATGCAGAGATGATACCGGCCGTGGAATACACCTTCGCGAAGTGGCGCGATATCCCGCGGGAGACCACGCGCGCCGTCCTGGAGGACTACCTGAAGAACCCGGAAAAGTACAAGGGCGCGCTGAAAAGGCGCGAGAGCTCTAGGCCCCCCACCCACTGGGGCGAGCCGCACGACCCGGTCACCCCGGCCGATCTCGACGCCGCCGCGGATGAGCTGATAGCCGCACACAGAGCCGTGAGCGAAGCGCGCGAGGCTGAGAGGAAGCGGGGGCCCGCCGCGTCCCCCCCGCCCGCCGCGGTTGCGCGCGCGGACGCGGCCCGCTAGGCCGGCCGGCGCGGCGCCGGGCGGGCCGCGGGCATCCGGCCGCCGCAACCGGAGCCCGGGAGGGCGGGTCGCGCGGCCGCGCGGCGAGCTCGGGCGGCGCGTTGTGCTAAAACCGCGCCGCCTGTTCGCTCGCGTCCTCCCCTGTCCGGCGCGGGATGTTTTTCTCGATCGCCTCCGCGTCTTTCCTGGCGGAGAATGCGCCGGGCGGGGCCTCCGGGCTGCCCGCGTCCGGCGGGCGGCGGGGCCTCCGCCCGCCGCAAGCCGCGGCGAATTCCGGCGGGCCCCGGCGGCGCGCGATCCCCGCTTCCCCGGTCCCGGAGCACCTCCCCGGCCTGCCGCCTGCCCGCGGGAGGCGGGGGCGGTTGCCTGCCGGATCGACGCCGAGCTCCGGCAGATCGCCCCCCGTAACGAAAACGACAGAAAAGGTACGAGCTCACGCTTTTGAAGCGGATTCGCAGGCATTCCGAACACACCCGTGAAATCCCGGGCCGCGCTGCCGCGATCGACAGAATCCGGCTTTCCCAGCTATGTAGTTATACTTATACTTACATATGATGAAATCGACAGCCTTTTAGAGTCGTTATTCTTACCTCCGACAGATGGCGAAATTCGAGCGCTTCGGCGAGAAGGCCGTCGGCAGGGCCTCCTCGTCCCGCGATGCGACGGTCGCGAGGCTCGCCAAGGAACTTTCGTCCCGCGATGCGACGGTCGCGAAGAGGGCCGCGTGATTGCGAAGAGGGCCGCGTGATCGCGAAGCTGAGGAGGGACGCGAAGGGGAACGCGAAGATGAAGAAGGACGGCGCGAAGATGAAGAAGGAGATCGCGAGGCTCGCCAAGCAACTTTCGTCCCGCGATGCGGCGGCCGCGAAGCAGGGCAGCGTGATCGCGAAGCTGAGGAGGGACTCGAAGGGGGACGCGGAGGGGAACGCGAAGATGAAGAAGGACGGCGCGAAGATGAAGAAGGAGATCGCGAAGCTGAAGAAGGATGCTGGGGGGAGCGAGATCGGGCGGCTGAACGAGGAGATCGAAAAGCGGCGCAAGGAGATCGGGCGGCTGATGGGGCAGGCGTGCGGGAAGGCGCGCGGCGGCAGCCCGTGCCCGTGCGGGGAGGACGTCAAGCGGCTGGGGGAGGAACTCGCGCAGGCCAGGAAGACCAACTCCGCCCTCTCGGCCAGGAACCTCGGGATAAGGCCCAACGCGCGGGGCAAGGAGGGCGCCGCCGCCGCCAAGAAGGGCGCCGCCGCCAAGAAGGGCGGCGGCAAGGAAGGCGCGGCTCCCCGCAGGCGCGCCCCGAGGGCGCGCGCGGAGCCCGACAGGATAGTCCGCGTGGAAGAGGACGAGTGCGCCATATGCGGCAGCGAGCTGTCCGGCCCCGTCGGCATGTGCCCGCACACGGTGGAAAAGAGGAGGATCGTCAGCGAGATCGTGAGGTACGACAAGTTCATCAAGTACTGCTCCCCGTGCAAGACGACGCGGACGCCGGCCACTCCCGGGGCGCTGCCGGGCAGCGGGTTCGACATACCCATAACGATGATGGCGGTCTGCCTCAGGATGACGGGCATGTCGCACCGCAACATACGGCTGGCATTCCGCACGACGCTGGGGCTCGACATCGCGCTGGGGACGATAGTGAAGATGGTGAACCGCGTGGCCGCGGCGTTCTGGCCGCTGTACGTGGGAATGCTGAAGGAGCTGCGCAAGGCCTCGCTGATCAGCGCGGACGAGACGCCGTGGAGGGTCGACGGCAGGTCCGCGTGGCTGTGGGCGTTCGTCAGCGGCACGGCCGCCGCGTACGCGATCAGGGACACGCGCGGCGCGTCCGTCCCCGAGGCCATGCTGGAGGGATTCGGGGGCATCCTGTCGAGCGACTCGCTGGGCTCGTACAACAGTTCCGGGGGCTCGCACCAATAGTGCCAACTGCACTGCCCGCGCGAGATCCGCGAGACCCTGGAGTACAAGGAGCCTGGCGGCGAGTTCAAGCGCTTCGCGCGCACGCTCAAGAAGATGCTGCCCGGCTCCCGCGATGCGGCCGAGCTCCGCGGGAAGGGGCGCAGGAAGCTCGCGGTGGGCAGGCTCCTCGCCGGGGCGGGCCGGCTGATCTCCCGCGGGTACGCGGAGCCCGACTGCCGTAGGTTCGTCAAGAGGCTGCGCCGCGAGAGGGACCGCCCGTTCACGTTCGCGGTGGCCGGCATCCCGTACCACGACAACGCCGCGGAGCGGGCCGTGCGGCCCGGCGTGATCGCGCGGAAGATCAGCGGCGGGAGCCGCTCGTGGAAGGGCGCCGAATCCCAGTCGATCCTGATGAGCGTGAAGGAGACGTGCAGGCTGCGCGGGGTGGACTTCTACGAGTTCGGCATCGAGTACCTGAGCGGGGGGACGAGGGCGCTTCCGGGGGCCGAGGCCGCCGATGCGGGGAAAACCACTTCAAAATCATGAGCTCGTACGACGGGGCGGGATCCGGCGGCGGGCCCGCGCCTTCGGACGGCGGCGCCCCGCGCGGGGCGGGCCCGCCCGGGGGGCGCAAGGGCGCCCCGCGCCGCAACTGGCCCCGGTTCGCCACGCGGTGCGGGATCCCGGCGCGCCCCGTGCGCCGCGGCCCCCCGGAAAAGTCCGCCCGGTGGCAAAACCTGGCCGGCGACTTCGATCAGCGCCGGCGCGCGGCCACCGCGATCGGGGCGGAGAAGGGCCGGCGCGGCAGGCGCGGGGAGTTACGCGAGGCCCGGGCGCCGTTTCCCGAGGGCGCCCCGCGCGGCCCCGGGGCGCTCGGCCCGATCCCGGCGCCCTTCACGACGGGCCGCGCGGGCGCGAAGATCGCGGGCTTTGTCGAGCCCGCGTCCTGCTTACGCATCCCGGGGGCCGCCGTGGCGAAGGCCCGCGGGGCCCCGGCGGGCGCGTCGGAGAAGCGGCCGGGGGACAAAGCGGGCGTTCCGCGGGAACGCGTTCGCGCGCGCGGGCGGGACCGGGTTCGAGATCGGCGCGCCGGGCAGGACAGGCCGCGACCGGGCGGCCGCCGCGGGCGACGCCGCGCGGGCGCGCTTCGCGCCCGGCCGCGGGGCGGCAGTCCCGGGGGAGCACTTCGGCCGGATGCCCCGTAAGGCGGCGGCGGCAGACGGGCTGCCGGCGTACCGCGGCGAGTTCCGGCATCCGGAGATGCCGCGGGCACCTGCTCGCCGGGGGCGAGGCCGCCGCCGCGGGCGGCGGCACGGGGGGCGAGGCGAGGCACGGCCGGCTCCCGGGGCACCCGCAGGACGCGCGGCAACGGGACGCTGGCGCCGCCCGCCGCGGCGTGCCTCGCCGGGGAGTTCCGCGACGCCGCTTGGGCGCACCCGGAAGGCAGGCCGAAGACGCGCCCCGCCGACGCCGAGCCGCGCGCGCACGCGTTCGCGGGATTCCGCGGCATGCCGCCCCGCGACGACCCCGCCGGGCCCGCCATGCGCGACCACGTGGCGACGCGGCGCAAGGCGCGCCACAAGATCCCCGCGCCGGGGGGGGGGGGGGCGCGAGGCGTTCTCCGGGCTGGCCGCGCTCGCGGCACCGCCCGCACGGACCGCGCGTTCGGAGGCAGGGTCGGCATCGATCGCCCGCAACCCCGATTGGAACGCGTTCGACCCAGGACCCTGGGCCGGGCCTGACTGGTGCGTATTCGATTCCCCCGCATCCGGGCTGGTGCGCCCGCCCGGCCCCGCGGCGGGGCGGCCGCCTGACCGGCCCCGGCGGATCCGCCGGGCGCGCGCGGGCGGCGTCAGCCCGCATCCGGCATCCAAACCAAAAATTAAATACGAGCAAGATCCATGCCACGCATGGTGCAGGCGACGGAACAGCGCGCGGAGCAGGCGACGGAACAGCGCGCGGAGCAGGCGACGGAACAGCGCGCGGAGCAGGCGACGGAACAGCGCGCGGAGCAGGCGACGGAACAGCGCGCGGAGCAGGCGACGGAACAGCGCGCGGAGCAGGCGACGGAACAGCGCGCGGAGCAGGCGACGGAACAGCGCGCGGAGCAGGCGACGGAACAGCGCGCGGAGCAGGCGACGGAACAGCGCGCGGAGCAGGCGACGGAACAGCGCGCGGAGCAGGCGACGGAACAGCGCGCGGAGCAGGCGACGGAACAGCGCGCGGAGCAGGCGACGGAACAGCGCGCGGAGCAGGCGACGGAACAGCGCGCGGAGCAGGCGACGGAACAGCGCGCGGAGCAGGCGACGGAACAGCGCGCGGAGCAGGCGACGGAACAGCGCGCGGAAGCGACAAAATCATCAGAACCTTGGCCGTACTACCACGAAGTGTCGGCACGGAGGTGCATAGAGATGGTCATAAATGACGAAAAGCGAAACTGGGAAGATGAACGCAAGTACCGCCGTGAACATGCCAGGACCTGGGAACTCGCGCTGGTTGAGGACGACTAGCCGCCTCCCCCGTCCCCGACCGCCCGCGGCAGAATCCGGTCCGCCGATCCGCCGCTTCCCACCGGTACCGCCTATTAAAAACATATAAATAGCAACGAGCCGTACGGCCGGTTGCAACCATGCGGATAATATTCAGGCGCATCGACGAGGCGGCGCGCGAGCAGGACATCGGTTCGGTATTCGCGGAGTTTGGCCGGATCAAGTCCAAGATGAAGCGCGTCGACTACTTTGCGGGGAACTGCTGCACCGTGGGGCTGGTCACGGTGCTCGAGCAGTTCCTGAGGCATACCGTCGAAACGCTGATCGACGAGGGAAAGGTATCCCCCGACAAGCTTGTGGACGGCGAACTGCCTAGTCCCGAGCCGCCTGGCGGGGACTCGCTGGCGCGGCGCATCGTGTTTTCCATGAATTTCCAGAACGTCGATTCCATAAAAAACATCCTGAACGAAATCGGCATGCCGCGCGCGTTCGACCGCTGCCTGCGAGGACCGCGCCGGGCAACGCTCGATGCCCTGTTCGTCCACAGGCATCGCAGGGTCCACGGGTCCTCGGACCTGCCGCCGATCGAGCTCAACCGGCATTTTGGAGCCGTCCTGGCGTTCATGAGATGCATCATGCTTGAGATCCACTCCAGCAACCGCCATTTCTGCCTGCACGTGGGGGACGGCCTGTCCCGTTCGCGCGAGTACGTGGATGCGATCATGTACTACGACATGGCGCTTGCCGTACGGCGGGACGATCCCTGCGCGCTCGTCAGAAAGGGGGAGTCGCTCGCGGAGCTGGGGCGGCACGGGGAGGCCGTGGAGTGCTACGACGGGGCCCTGGATCGGGACGACTCCGCGCTCGTCAGGAAGGGGGAGTCGCTCGCGGAGCTGGGGCGGCACGGGGAGGCCGTGGAGTGCTACGACCGGGCCCTGGATCGGGATATGGACGACCTGTACGCGCTTGTCGGAAAGGGGGAGTCGCTCGCGGAGCTGGGGCGGCACGGGGAGGCCGTGGTGTGCTACGACCGGGCCCTGGCCCTGGATCCGGACTACCTGTACGCGCTCGTCAGGAAGGGGGTGTCGCTCGCAAAGCTGGGGCGGCACGGGGAGGCCGTGGTGTGCTACGACCGGGCCCTGGCCCTGGATCCGGACTACCCGCACGCGCTCGTCAGGAAGGGGGAGTCGCTTGCGTGGATGGGCAAGCACGGGGAGGCCGTCATGCACTACTGCCGGGCCCTGGCCCGGGATCCGGGCGACTCTCGCGCGCATGCCATGCGGGGGACGTCGCTCGCGGAGCTGGGGCGGCACGGGGAGGCCGTGGAGTGCTACGACCGGGCCCTGGCCCTGGATCCGGACTACCCGCACGCGCTCGTCAGGAAGGGGGAGTCGCTCGCAAAGCTGGGGCGGCACGGGGAGGCGGAGGAGTGCTACGACTTGGCCCTGGCCCTGGATCCGGACGACCCGCACGCGCTTGTCGGAAAGGGGGAGTTGCTCGCGGAACTGGAGCGGCACGAGGAGGCGGTCATGCACTGCGACCGGGCCCTGGCCCTGGATCCGGGCGACTCCCGCGCGCATGTCGCGAAAGGAGTGTCGCTCGCGGAACTGGGGCGGCACGAGGAGGCGGTCATGCACTGCGACCGGGCCCTGGCCCTGGATCCGGGCGACTCCCGCGCGCATGTCGCGAAAGGAGTGTCGCTCGCGGAACTGGGGCGGCACGAGGAGGCGGTCGCGCACTATGACAGGCGGCTGGACGTCGTCCCGGACGACCCGTACGCGCTTGCCAAGAAGGAAGAGTCGCTCGCGGAACTGGGGCGTCACGGGTAGGCGGCAGCGCGGCCCGGTGGGGCATCGGCCGCCGATCCCAACAGCCATTCCTCCGCCGCGGGGAGATCCGGGCCGGCCGCGATCCCGGGCTCGCCGATGCCGCGGCGGTGCGCGGCTGCCTTCCCGCCGCCCGCCGCGCCCCGGGACGGCAGCATGCCTGCGCGGAAGGCGGGGCGCGCCGGGCGGCCGGAAAGGCCGGGCGGCGGGGGCCACTTTCGCCCCAATGCCGGCCGGGCAGCCCGCCGCGCCCGCGGCGGCGCCGTTCTCGCTTGTCGCGGTCCGCGCCAGGAGGCGATACGGCGCATCGCGGGAAGCGCGGCGCCGGCCAGCCTCCGGGCGGCGGCCGTCCTGCCGACGGGATCGGGGGGCCGCGGGGCGGGCCGCCCAGGGGGAGGCGGCAGGTGCAGACTTGCGTCCGAGCCAAAACCGCGCCTAGCGACGGCAGGCCGCCCCGCGATCTCGCGCCTGGATCACAACGGACGCAAGTCTGCACTGCGCCGCCCGCCAAGCGCTTAATTAGGGCCCCGCCCGCCGCGCGATGCCGTCACGATGGGAAAGAAGACCAAGAAGGATAGGGTGGAAAAGCGAGACAGCTACGCCGCGAAGCGGGACAGGACGAAGCGCAGGAACACGGCGATAGCCGGCGCCATCCTGGCGGCCGTCGGGATCATAGTGGGCGTGTCGGCGTACAACTTCGCCACGATGGACTCCAGCGCGCCCGGCACCCCGCCGGGCGCCGGCCTGCTGGGGGACGAGCACGAGCACGCGTCCATACTGGTCAGGATCTTCGGCGATCCGTTCGACTTTTCGGGCCCCTCCTTCCAGATACAGAACAGCTGGATACACTTCGAGGCGCAGGACGGCACCACCATACACAGGCACTCCACGGGGGTCACGATGGGCTACCTGTTCGACACCCTCGACATATCGATAGACGGGGACTGCTACGTGTTCCCCGACGGGCGCGAGTTCTGCACGAACGAGGACTATACCCTGCGGTACCACGTCAACGGGGAGGAGGTAGAGTCCATAAACGACTACGTCCTCGAGGACGGCGACCGGATACTCATAACGTACGGCAGCGAGACGCCCGAGGTGATCCAGCAGTACCTGGACGAGCTCGGCAGGCAGCCCATAATAGCCTGACCGCCGGCGCGGCGCCCCCGCGGCGGCGCGGGCGCGCGGGGCCGGCGGGCCCGGACCGATCGCCTCCCCCGCGCCGGCCGGCGCGCGGGACCGCCCGGGCCGAAACCACGCCCGGCGACAGCGAGCCGCTCCCCGATCCGGTACGTCCCGGGTGTAGGTTTTGGGCGCGGGCCCGCGCCGCCCGCGGCAAATACGGCAGATAAGCCCACCACGCGGCAATCCCCGTCCGGCGCGCCCGGCGGATGCCGGCTTCGCCGCCGCGGCGCGCGGGGGCCGTCCGCGCGCACGACGGGGTCAAGATGATCGACTGCGCCAGGGGGACGTTCGGGGAGCCGCGCCGGGCCGAGCCCAAGCCGAGGCTCTTCCCAGCGGATCGCGAGTTCCGCACGGCCGGCGCGATGTCCGCGTTCGACGGCGCCGGGGAGAAGTTCCTCGCGCCCGCCGGGACGGCGGCGGGAATCAAGAAGGCCCCGGCGGAATGCGGGCGCGGGGGGCGTAAGAAGGCGTCGCGGCGCGCGGAGGCGGACGGCGGGACGGAGTTCGCCTTCCGGCCGGTCGTCGAAAAGCGCGTGGTGGAGGCCACGGGCAAGCTGGGGCGGAAGTACCCCGCGCTCGCCGCCAGCGCCGGGCAGGGCGGGATCGGGAGGACCGTGAGGACGGACGTCCCCGGCCCGTACGGGCAACGCTGGAGGACAGGGAACGCCCACGAGCCGACCGAGCGGATCCTGCCCGCGACGAGCGGCAGGAACCGGTCTATCAGGACGCTCATGGTGTGCTTCGCCATGGTCCGCCGCAACGCGCGGCGCGCGCCGAACCGCGCCGCCGATGCGGATGCCGCGGAATCGGGGCGCCGGCCGGCAGAGGAGCGCCGGGCGCCGTCCGAATTCGCGACGCTGACGGCAAAGTTCGCGCTGGAGATCACCATGACGGACACGGGCAAGCGGGGCCGCTACCTCCGGCGCGCGACCTGGCGCGTTTCAGGCATCCGGCGCGCGCCGAGGCGGCGCGGCCGGCAGCAACGCCCGCGCCCGATGCCGTTCCGGCCCCGGGCGGGGCCGGTCACGCCCGCGGATCGCGGCGGCGCGCCGATCCGTGGGCGGGCCGCGCCGCGCAGGTCCGGGGCGGCCGTCCTGCACGGCGCGGCCGGCGCGCGCGGGGCGGCGCGCGGGCCGGCGACGAGAGATCGGCGCTCCGGCCCGCCGTTGCCGCGGAACGTGCCGGCGGATCGGGGCGCCGCCTGTCGGCCGCCGGCGCCGCGGGAACCGATCCGTTCGCCCGACAAATCCCGGCCGTTTTGGCGCTCGGCCCGGCACGAAACGGGGGTGCATTTTCAACCTCAGGCATGCGTCCAGTCCTCGGCCCGCACTCCCGGCCTCCACGATCGCGCATTTTGTGGGTCAGAAGATCCACTCTTCCCGCCTGAATAGCCCGAACAAGTCGTCGCATTTTATGCCGTAACCGGCCGCTATGTCGGGAATCTTCGTCCGCGTTTCTTTTTGACTGCCGTCGGGGCCTCTGCGCCGAGGGCCGCCAGCAGCTGTGTCGGGACCCGTAGGACTCTTTCCCCTCTCTTGGGTGATGATGACCGGCTTGAACGGCCCTCCCGTGTGGGCCGCCAAAGCTATAACGTAACGATCCGCCATATTCTTGCTCTCGGTTTCTATAGCCGCGTAAATAAGTAACTGAGCTAATCGCGGGCGTTCATTCGGGTTGTTTTTGCGGACGCGGCGCGCCGGCACGCGCGGGGCCCGACCGCGCGCGGCGCCGTCAGATGATCTTCGCGACGGGCTCCCTGAACAGAAACCGCGTGACGTCCAGGTGGAACCGGTGCGTCCTCAGGTATTCCATCGACTTCGCGATCCTCGCGTCCACCGTCGGGTAGACCTGGTGCGCGTGCGGCTGCCGCTTGAGCGTGTTCCAGCAGGATTCGACCGGGTTGAGTTCGGGCCACCCGGTGGGGAAGTACCCGATGCGCACGAGTCCCTCGTTGTCCTTTACGAACTCGTTCGTGCCGATCGATCGGTGCGGCGTCGCCCTGTCCACGAGCAGCGCCGCCGGGCCGTGCCGTGCCGTCACGCGCCTGAAGAACTTGATCGTCGTCTCCGTGTCGAACCTCTGCGCGTTCATGAACACCTGGTCGCCGTTCATGGACAGCGCCCCGAAGATCATCCTGCGCGTGTGGTTCCCCGTGTACCACTCGTAGGCCCGCTTCCCGACCAGCGTCCACAAGCTCCGCCTGGGCTGGTAGTCGTGCAGCAGGCTGCTCTCGTCCACCACGAACGGCAGAAATCCGTCGTTTTCCGCCTTTTGGAGCCAATGTTTCAGCCATTTTTGCCACTTTGCTACGTTTTCGACCGACTCCCTCCTGGCGTGCACCGGCTCGGGGACCTTGGGGGAATAGCCGCCGTCGCGCAGCTTGCGGCGCACCGCCCCCTCGCTGTACGCGATGCCGGTCTTCTCCTTCACCTTCTCCGCGAGCAGCTTCGGGAACCTGGACAGCGTGTCCCCCTCTTCCATGAATTCGGTGAGCTTCCGGTTTGTTATCTTGGGCGGGCGGCCGGGGCGGGGGCGATCGCTAAGGCCCTTGAGCCCTTCCCGCAGGTAGCGCTCGTGCCACGCCCTGATCGTGTTGTACGACTTGTACATGATCCTCGCGACTTCCCTGTAGCTTTCCTTCTCGATCACGATCCTGCAGATTCCGTGGATCCTCGTCACCTTGCGCGGATCCTTTTCCGTCGCGAGGGCGTGCATGAGCTCCGCGCGGGTCAGCATGCCGTGCCCTCGAAAACAATCTAAATGAACGTTCCGGATCGGCCGGGCGTTTTTTCCTAATTATTGCGCAATTTGATCCCTCGCGACTAGGGGCGAGGCACCCGCGAAAAACGGCCCGAATCAGCCCCCAGACTAGCTCAATTACTTATTCCGCCGCCGAAGACCAGCTCAGTTACTTATTTCCGTGGCTATACGTGGCCGGGGTATTTTTCAACGATCTCCTCAACCGCATTCCACGCCTCGCCGACTATTTTATGGAACATCCCTTCACGCTCCTTGCACCAGTCACAGAGAAATCCCTTTTTACTGCACACCTCTTTTCTCACTTCAATTGGAGCAATAGCGCGCCCCTCCTCCGCCAACACGGCAAATTTCTCCCAAAGCGTTGGAAATGTCCACACTGGATACAGCCTCTCTAGTTCTATGAGAGGGCTGGAGTCTATGACGTAGGTATCGCCCATATCAGCCTGCGGCCTCCCATACCTCGCCTATCTGCCCCACGCTGATTTCTAGATAGTTGATCACATCCCTGGTGGTGATCTTTTCACGCTCGCTTGCCTCAAAAACCAGCGAGACGAACATGTTACCCTTTCTGATTACGCACTTCTTGGCCGCGCTCAGGCCGCCCCCGCCGCCGCTTGACTTGGATGTGTGCCCGCTTGGCATCTCTTTCAAAAAGTGCCGGTAGTCGTCAGCCCGTTTTCCGCTAGTCATGTTTATGGCGCGTATTGTAGTCGCTTGCTTGCTTGTTCTGAATCTTTTGGCCAGCCGGCCGATGATCTCTCGCGTATCCATTCCTTTGTCTTCGTGCCTGCGGATTTCTTCCCTGAACTCCTCTTCGGGCATGAGTGCCTCCGCTGCAAAGTGGTTGCACCACCGTTCTGCATCTTCGTCACTCCTCCCGCCCATCCTCCCGTCTGCCGCCGGGTCGCGCCACCGTTCTGCATCTTCGTCACTCCTCCCGCCCATCCTCCCGTCTGCCGCCGGGTTGCACATCCCGTCGCCCTTCCGCAGCAGCAGGTGTCCGTATTCGTGGAGCAGCGAGAATATCCTGGCCTCGTACCCGTCCTTGCTGCTCACCAGTATCGCGTTCGGCTCTGCTCCCGAGAGCGCGAGCCCGCGCACCTCTTCCACGTCGATGGGCGCCTGGAATACCAGCACGTTGAGGGATTCGATGGCCTTTCTTAGTTCTTTATAGAACTTGTTAGACGCAGCGGTCCTGAGGCGTCCGGGGGCCGCTGCCTTTAGCCGTTCCATCTCCACTCTGGCCGCCTCCTTGGGCCAGCCCGGCGTTGTCCCGGATCCAATCTTGGGCCGCGTGCACATCTCCATCTCTTCCATCATCTCCTTTGCGACCGATTGTAGCCAGCGCGCCTCTCTGATCGACGCGATGGTCTTGTGGGACAGACGCTTCCCGTTCGCGCCGGCAAGCATCCTGTAGTCGGTCGGCCTGTTATCCTTGGGCGGCTTTTTTAGTAGAAACGCCTCGACGGGCCGCTTTATTTTCTTTGCCAGCTTTCTCAGTTCCGTCAGGCCGATCTCTTTCTTCTCCCCCCCCCTCCATCCAGCCCCTGATCTGCTCCTCGGAAACGGGGATCTTTTCTGCCAGCTCCCCAATGTCCCAGCCGCTGTCCTCTACGAGCCATCGCACCACCTCGGGCCTCACGCCTATGGCCTGCCGCCGCCTGCTCTGCGTCCGCCGCCTGTTGCCGCCCGGCCGCCCCTCTCCCTTGCCCGCTGGCCCACCTTCCAGCCGATCTTGACCTTTATAGTTGCGGTTGGGCGTTCTTTCCCCCATCCCTCCTGCATCTTTCCCCCGCCCCGCGTCGTTATAAGCGCGCCGTTGCCGCGTGGGTTCCCCGCGTGCCCTGGGCCGCCCGCGCCGTCGGCCGCCACCGTGCCGGCGCCTGACCGGCGCATCCCCTCCGGCGCCCCGCGTTCCGGCTCCGCCCGGGACGGGCCCGCCGCCTCGAATCCCACCTGGAACGTCCCGCGTTGCGCCGCCCTGGCCCGATGCGTGATCTCGGGCGCCCTCTCCAGATCGGGCGCCATCCTCCCCGCCCGCAGTCGATCCTGGCCCTCCCCGGGCGCTTCGCGGCATGGTCGGCGCCGTCGCCCGCCGCCGGCGCGCCGAACCTTTTCCCGCCCGCCTCCCCGGGGACGGCCCCGCCCGCCTGCCTCGGGGCGGTCACCCGCGCGACCCCCGCGCCCGCGGGGGGCTCCGCGCCAGAAGACGAAAACGCGCTCCCGTTTCGGGCCGGGCCGGGCGGCCAGAACGGCGGGATTTGCCGGCCGCGCGGATCGGTTCCCGCCGCGCCGGCGGCCGGCAGGAGGCGGCCGAACCCGGGAGCGCGGCAGGCGGCCGCGCCGGGGGACGGGACCGGGAGGCCGGGGGCGGAACCGGGGCGCGGGCGGGCGCTCCGGGAGCAGCCCCCCGCCGAAAAGGGGCGCGGGCGGGCGCTCCGGGAGCAGCCCCCCGCCGAAAAGGGGCGCGGGCGGGCGCTCCGGGAGCGGCCCCCCGCCGGAAAGGGGCCAGGGCGCGGCGCGCGGGCCGGCCGCCGCGGGGCGCGGCGCGGCGGCGGGAGGCGGGCGCGCGCGAAGCGGCCCCGCCGGGCAGGGCCCGCCGGGGGGCGCGAACTTGGATCGGCGGGGGCGTTTTCGCGCCCGCAACCGGCGGGCGCGCGGCCCCGCCCCTCCAAGACTATTATAGCCTCGGCGGGGGCGGCCGGCGATGGCCCCCGAGCCCCGCATATCCAGCAGGAACGTGCTGGAGGGCGCCTCGCGGGCCCCGCACAGGGCCATGTACAGGGCCATGGGCCTCGGCGACGCCGACCTGGCGAGGCCGATGGTGGGCGTGTGCCACACGGGCAACGAGGCCACCCCGTGCAATGTCCACCTCCAGGGGCTGGCCGGCGAGGCCAAGGAGGGCGTGTCCGCGGGCGGGGCCACCCCGCGCGCCTTTTCCACCATAGCCGTCAGCGACGGCATCGCGATGGGCCACGAGGGGATGAAGTCCTCGCTGGTCTCCCGGGAGGTCATCGCCGATTCCATAGAGCTCATGGTCAGGGCGCACCAGTACGACGCGCTGGTCGGGATAGCCGGCTGCGACAAGTCGCTGCCGGGGACGATGATGGCGATGGCCAGGCTCGACCTGCCGTCCGTGTTCGTGTACGGCGGGACCATGATGCCCGGCGCGCTGGGGGGCGAGGAGCTCACCATAGTCGACGTGTACGAGGCGGTGGGGGCGCACGGCGCCGGCAAGCTGTCGGACGCGGAGCTGCGCGAGATAGAGGGCGCCGCGTGCCCCGGCGCCGGCTCGTGCGGCGGCATGTTCACCGCCAACACGATGGCCTCGATATCCGAGGCCATCGGCCTCGCCCTTCCCGGCAGCGCCTCGCCCCCCGCCGAGGACGCGAGGCGCGCCGCCGCGGCGCGGGAGGCCGGCGCGGCCTGCGCCCGGCTGCTGGATGCCGGCGTGAGGCCGAGGGACATACTCACGTTCGGGGCGTTCGAGAACGCGATAGCGATGCTCAACGCGGTGGGCGGGTCGACCAACGGCGTGCTGCACCTGCTGGCCCTGGCCGCCGAGGCGGGCGTGGGCCTGGAGTACGCCGACTTTGAGCGCGTGAGGAGGAGGACGCCGCACATCGCGGACATGAAGCCGGGCGGGGGCCACGCCATGAGCTCGCTGGACCGCGCGGGGGGCATACCGCTCGTGATGGGGCGGCTGCTGGAGCGGGGGCTGCTCGACGGGGGCTGCCTCACGGTCACGGGGCGCACGGTGCGGGAGAACCTGCGGGACGCCCCCCCCGCGCCGGCGGCGGCGCCGCGCGGCGTGGTGCGCGGCGTGGACGACCCCATCCACCCGTCGGGCACGGCCGTCGTGCTGCGCGGGACGCTCGCGCCGGACGGCGCGGTCATCAAGACCGCCGGCGTGGAGATGGCCAGGTTCGAGGGCAGGGCGCGCACCTTCGACAGGGAAGAGCTCGCCTTCGAGTCGGCCTCGCGCGGGGGCGTGGGCGAGGGCGACGTCGTGGTGATACGGTACGAGGGGCCGCGGGGCGGCCCCGGGATGAGGGAGATGCTGGCGACCACGGCCGCCCTCGTGGGGCAGGGGCTGGGCCGCAGGGTGGCGATGGTCACGGACGGGCGGTTCTCCGGCGGGACGCGCGGGTTCATGGTGGGGCACGCGGCCCCCGAGGCCTTCGAGGGGGGCCCCATCGCGCTGGTGGAGGACGGCGACACTATAACGATAGACACGGAGGCGGGCCGGATCGACCTGGGGGTGGATCCGGGGGAACTGGAAAAGAGGCGGGGCCGCTGGAGGCGGCCCGCGCCCAACTACACCTCGGGCGCGCTCGCGAAATACGCGTCCCTGGTGGGCTCGGCTGCCGGCGGCGCCGTCACGCGGCCCGCCGGCTAGCCGCCGGCTCGGGCAGGTGCATCTCGCAGAGGAGCGCGGGGGCCCCGCCGCCCGCGGCGTAGCCGGTCAGCGTGTACCCGTCGGACAGGCCCCTCCCGCACTCGCTGCACCCGGCGGGCAGGGCGCTGCTGTTGTCCGCGTGCCGGGCGCCCGGGGCCGGAAGCCAGCCCCAGCCGCGCGGCGGCTGGCGCGGGGCGCCGCCCGGCGCGCGTCCGTTGCGTCTTTGGCTCATGCCCGACCCCCGAAACCCCGCGATTTAAGTGTACCGTACTGGGACGGTTCATTACCCCGGAAGCCTGCCGGCCGCGCGGCCCCGGTTCCGGGCGCGGAGGGCCGCCCGCCGCGGCCGCCGCGGGGGCGGCTGCGGCGGGAAGTCGGGCCGGGGCGCGGCCGCGCGCATCGCGGGATCGCGCTGGGGCCGCCCCGCGCCGCCGCGGCCTCCCGGCCGGAGGCGCAGGCCTAGGGGAGCACCTGCAGCAGCTTCCGCCCTATCCTTTCCGCCAGGAGCACGGGCACCGCGTCCCCGATCATCTCCTCGGCCGCCCGCCTGCTCTCGATCCCGATCTTGAAGCTGTCCGGGATCGTCTGGATGCGCATGGCCTCGCGCACCGAGATCCCCCTGTCCTGGGTCGGGTGTATGAACCGCCCGCACGCCGGCGTGGTGCAGCGGCAGGTCATGGTGGGGGCGGGCGCGTCCCACCGCATCCTGCCGTAGACGCTGTCGGCGCCGTGGCTGATTTTTTTGTGGCATTCCAGCCACATCTCCCGCGGCATCTCCGACCGGCTCCCCCCGTCCTTCGGCACCGCCCTTATCATGGACAGCACCTTGGGGCCGTGGCTCCTGGAGAAATGCAGGCGATCGCCCGCGTCCGCCCGGCCGGCCCCGAGCGGGCTGAGATCGCCTATCGCGTCCCTGACCGTCCTGCGCTTCAGCTTTTTGCCGCCAAGGAATTTCTCCAGCGAGGACCTGGCCTGCCCCGTCATGAGGCGCTTTTTCATCGATATCGCGATGACGCGGTTCCTGTTCTGCGGCACGCTGTAGTCCGCCGCGTTCACCACCCTGAAGACGGTCTCGTACCCCAGCGCCCCGATCTTTCGCAGGTACGAGCGGAAGAACCTCTTCCCGGGGCCGTTCGCCATCCAGGCGACGTTTTCGAACACGATCGCGGCCGGGCGCGTCTCTTCCGCGATCTCCGCGAACCTCCCGGCGTACGCGCTCCTGGGATCGGACCCCGCATCGACCCGCGTGGTGTCGGACAGCTTGCTGAACGACTGGCACGGCGGGCACCCGACCATGCAGAACCTGCCGTTCTTGCGCGCCTTGGCGGCGCGCAGGATCTGCGCCCCGCCCACCCCGAGCACGTCCCCCCGGATCGGCCTCACGCGCAGGTTGCTCTCGTAGACGTCGCACCTCGCCGGGTCGATCTCCACGGCCGCGGCGATCTCGAACCCCGCCCTCCTGAACCCGAGCGATGCGCATCCCATGCCGGCGAACACGTCGATCAGCTTGTAGCTGCCGCGCGACGCCATGGCAAGGGGCCGCCGCCGCTGCCATAAATACCGACTTGGAGATCCGCGCCGCTTGGGCCCCGGGGCCGGGCCCGCCCCTCCCCCGCGCGGGCCGCCGCGGGCGCGCTTTTCCCGGCCGGCCGGCCGGCCGGGCGGGGCGCCCCTGCCGATCCGGGCGCGGGGCCGCGCGCCCCGGATCCGCGCCCGGCGAAGAAAGCCTGCCTCGCGCCTTGCTTTATTCGCTGTGTTTAAATCAGTGTACGTAGACAACTGAGTGTTGTTTGCTAACATGGATGCGCCGTGGAATTACCTGATGGCGAACCAGATCTCGGAAATGCGCGATCTTGAATACAAGGAAGGCCTGCCATGGAAAGGCCTAAAACTGCAGATCACAAAAGCGGCCTCAGCCATGGCCAATCTCGCGGCCGGCGGGTACATCATAATCGGAGTCAAAGAGGCCGCCTCCGCAAACAAATTCTTCCCCGCCGGCCTTTCCAAAGATGACAGCGCCACCTGCAAAAAAGACGCCGTAGCCAAGTTTCTGAACGCTCACGCCGATCCTCACATAGATGCAGACGTCCGGGAGTTTTCTGACGGCGAAAGACACTTTGTTGCGATCCAGATTTGCGAGTTTGCCGACGTGCCCGTCACCTTCAAGAAGGGCGCGAGCGGCATACGCGCCGGCCAGATGTGCGTGAGGCCCCGGCGCGTGGCCGAGAGCGTCGCGGTCCCGTCGGCCGCAGAATTCGGGGAGGTCATGGACGACGCCACCGACAAGGGAATTCTCAGGCAACTCGGGAGGTTCAAATCGTACAACCGTGCACGCGAAGACGCGTTCGGGGAGGGGAGGGAATCTTGAGAACCGAGGTGATGAAGAAAATCAAAGAACGCGGCTACTGGGAGATCGTGCTGAGGCCGCGGGCCGACCGGCCCGACGGGAAAAACGCCACGTTCGGCGAGCTGGTGCGCCTGATCGAGGACAGCCAGGTGCAGCGCCGTGGTATGCCCTACCCGTTCTTGAAGAAGACGCGGTTCAGCGATTACAAAATCGTGGATGCGCGCCTAGAGTCATCCATGCACTACGTGTTCTACCTGTCCACGTTCAGGTTTCACCGCGGCGGCCTGTTCGTCCACCACTTGGGGATGCCGGAGGACAGGTGGGACGATGCCCCGCCCCCGTTCGTCCCGTGGGACTATGCGCGGCAGAATCCCCGGCCCGATCCCCCGTTCCTCGACTTCAGGTCCACGATACACCAGCTGACCGAGATATTCCTGTTCGCGTCCAGGCTCGCATCCAGGGGCGTCTTCGGGGATCGCGTGGGGATCCTGATCAGGCTGCACGGCACGAGCGGCCGCATCTTAAAGTTTGACGGCCCCCTGCCCGCCTTGGAGCGGCACAACTGCCGCACGGACCCGATCGAGGTGGTCAGAGCGGTGAAAACCCCCTACGAGCTGTGGCTGGAACGCGACGAGCTCGCCGTCGATGCATGCATCGGCATATTCGATCTGTTCAACTTCCCCTCCGCGTGCATCAGGGGCGTGCTGGTAAGCGCGCAGGAATCGCCCTGACGTCGGCGTGCGCCGCGGCGGCGCCGGAAATCCTCCGGCGGGCGCGGCAAGCGCCGTCCCGCGCCCGCGGAGCCGGCGCGCCGCGGCGTTTTTTTGGAGGCGCCCTGACGTCGCGGCACGGGCGCGGGGCTGCCGGAAGGTCCCGCCCCTGAGGGGCGTCGCCGCGCCGCCCCGATGCCGCGGCCCGCGCGCCGCTGCTTCAGGGCGCGGCGGCTCCCCGCGGAGGCTCCGCCCCGGCGCGGCCTCCGGCGAGGCGGTCACGGGCGCGGCGGGCATCCGGGCGGTCCCCGCGCCGCCCGCGGCCCGCGCGCGCGCCGCCGATCCGGCAGTTGCCGGGAGCGCCCCGCGCGCCGCGAACGTGCCCACGGCGGGCCCGCCCCCGCCCCGCCATGGCGTCTGCCGACGCGGCCGCCTTCCGCGAGTCGTGCGTGGGAAGCATCGCGAAAAAGGGCGCCGGCCGCGGGACGGTTGGGTTGCCGCCCGCCTTTCCCCCGGCGCACTTGGCTGCCCTGAACCTCGCCTCTTCCCCCGGCGCACTTGGCTGCCCTGAACCTCGTCTCTTCCCCCGGCGCGCGCAGTCGGCCCGCCCGCGCGCCGACCTGCGCCTCTTCCGCGCCCCGATGCCCGGTTCCGCGGGCGTTCCGCGCGGGATCTCCGCCTTGGCGGCGATCCGCCGCGGCGCGCGGGTCGTCCTCCCGGCTTCGCCGCCGCGGAGATCCGAACGCTTGGCCGCGTGGATGTTCGCGCGATGCTCCCCCGGCCGCGCGCTCACGCGTTCAAAACCCGCGCTTGGGGAGGGCCGGACCGGCCGCCGCCCCGCGCCCGTCCCGCGCGGCTTCCAAGTTTGCCGTTGAGGCGGAGAAAGTCCTCGTGGGCGTTTTTGGCACCCGACAGGAGTTCCTCCCACGTAATCCGGGTCAACTGCTTTTCACGTACACACTTACCTCCCCCCCCTCCCGGCGCCCCCCGCGCGCCCGGCCTGCCCCGATCGGCGGGCGCCGCGCGATCGCGGCCGGAGCGGGGATCCTTCGGCGGGCGGGCGCCGCCCCCCGCGCGCCCGGGCTGCCCCGATCGGCGGGCGCCGCGCGATCGCGGCCGGGTTCGGGGCATTTTCGGCGCGCGGCCGCCCCGGTACGGCGCTCCGTCCCGATGCCTGACGCGGGCTGACGCCGCCCGCGCGCGCCCGGCAGATCCGCTGGGGCCGGTCAGGCGGACGCCGCTGCCGGAGCCGGCGCCCGCCCCGCCGCGGAGCCGGGCGGGCGCACCAGCCCGGATGCGGGGTCATCGAAGACGCACCAGTCGGGCCCGGCCCACGGGCCGGGGTCGAACATTTTCCAGTCGGAGTTGCGGGCGATCTCGGTGAAGGCCCTGCCCGGGAACATGCCGTTCATGCGGGCGGTGCCCCCGATCGTGACCAGCTCGGAGAACGCCTTGCGCCCCTCCGGCGTGGAGATCTTGTGGTGCGCGTTGCGCTGCGTCACTATGAGGTCGCGTATGGCGAGCTCGGCGGGGTTGTTGTGGGGCGGCATGCCGCGGAATCCCATGAACGTGAGCACGTGCGGCTCGGCGTTGGCGAGGTGCGTCTTCAGCTTGCCGTCGGGGTACGCCGACACGGCGTCGTGGAACTCCCTGGCCAGGTACGTCACGGTGAACGGCGCCAGCGTCTTGATGCCGCGTATCTTGTGGTAGTACCCCTGCATCCAGTCGTGCCTCGCCTCGTCCCCCGGGTCGCCGTCCACGGCGACGGCCTCGCCCTTGGCGAGCAGGTGCCTGCAGCATCTCTGCAGATGCTGGAACCACGCGCGGTACGCCGGCAGCCCGTCGGCCACCACCGCCCTGCGGGACAGCCAGCCGAAGTGCTCCCTCAGGACCGCCGCCCCCCGGGTGGGCGCGAAGTGCACCCACACGGCGTTGCCCACGACGGCCACCCAGACGTAGCCGGTCTTGCCCAGCACGCCGATCTTGAACCCGGTCTCGTCCATGTGCACGAACATGCTCTCGCTGAACGCCCACTTGATCTCCTCCAGCTGCTTCTTCGACGCGCCCGCCATGGCCCTCCGGGCCTTCGCCACGGCCGCCTCCGAGATGCGGAAGTATAGCCACGGAAATAAGTAACTGAGCTGGTCTTCGGCGGCGGAATAAGTAATTGAGCTAGTCTGGGGGCTGATTCGGGCCGTTTTTCGCGGGTGCCTCGCCCCTAGTCGCGAGGGATCAAATTGCGCAATAATTAGGAAAAAACGCCCGGCCGATCCGGAACGTTCATTTAGATTGTTTTCGAGGGCACGGCATGCTGACCCGCGCGGAGCTCATGCACGCCCTCGCGACGGAAAAGGATCCCCGCAAGAGGACGAGGATCCACGGAATCTGCAGGATCGTGATCGAGAAGGAAAGCTACAGGGAAGTCGCGAGGATCATGTACAAGTCGTACAACACGATCAGGGCGTGGCACGAGCGCTACCTGCGGGAAGGGCTCAAGGGCCTTAGCGATCGCCCCCGCCCCGGCCGCCCGCCCAAGATAACAAACCGGAAGCTCACCGAATTCATGGAAGAGGGGGACACGCTGTCCAGGTTCCCGAAGCTGCTCGCGGAGAAGGTGAAGGAGAAGACCGGCATCGCGTACAGCGAGGGGGCGGTGCGCCGCAAGCTGCGCGACGGCGGCTATTCCCCCAAGGTCCCCGAGCCGGTGCACGCCAGGAGGGAGTCGGTCGAAAACGTAGCAAAGTGGCAAAAATGGCTGAAACATTGGCTCCAAAAGGCGGAAAACGACGGATTTCTGCCGTTCGTGGTGGACGAGAGCAGCCTGCTGCACGACTACCAGCCCAGGCGGAGCTTGTGGACGCTGGTCGGGAAGCGGGCCTACGAGTGGTACACGGGGAACCACACGCGCAGGATGATCTTCGGGGCGCTGTCCATGAACGGCGACCAGGTGTTCATGAACGCGCAGAGGTTCGACACGGAGACGACGATCAAGTTCTTCAGGCGCGTGACGGCACGGCACGGCCCGGCGGCGCTGCTCGTGGACAGGGCGACGCCGCACCGATCGATCGGCACGAACGAGTTCGTAAAGGACAACGAGGGACTCGTGCGCATCGGGTACTTCCCCACCGGGTGGCCCGAACTCAACCCGGTCGAATCCTGCTGGAACACGCTCAAGCGGCAGCCGCACGCGCACCAGGTCTACCCGACGGTGGACGCGAGGATCGCGAAGTCGATGGAATACCTGAGGACGCACCGGTTCCACCTGGACGTCACGCGGTTTCTGTTCAGGGAGCCCGTCGCGAAGATCATCTGACGGCGCCGCGCGCGGTCGGGCCCCGCGCGTGCCGGCGCGCCGCGTCCGCAAAAACAACCCGAATGAACGCCCGCGATTAGCTCAGTTACTTATTTACGCGGCTATAGAACGTGGACTCGATAAAGCCGGCGATCCTCGCGTCCGTGCAGCCCATCTCGAACAGCGCCATTATGAGGCCGAGCGCCCTCGGGCCGCACGAGGTGCCCTTCGGAAACGGCGCCTGGGCCTCGTAGTACTTCTCGCACCTGCCGCACCAGCCCGTCTCCACCTCGATCATCGCGGTGACCACGCGCCAGAACTGATCGAAGTCGTTGACCAGCTTTCGCCACCTGTCGAACTTCTCCAGGGGGCCGCAGCACACGGGGCACGTCAGGATCCCGCACTTCATGGTGAACTCGGGCTTGTTGCAGTGCGAGACGCCCTTGTGCCCTTGGGGCGGGCCCATCTTGCGCGGGGCGCCGCCGTCCGGAGCGGGCTTGCCGTCGGATCCGGCCCCGTCGCTCCCCTTGTAGCCCCGCTCCTTGCGCCAGGCGTTCCGCCGGGGGCCGTACGTGGTGAGGGACGACGAGGGCGCGTTCGGGCCGTCGCACACGGCAAGCCTGACCGCCTGCTCGGCGGCCTTGGCCTTCAGCCCGGAGTTCTCGGCTTCCAGCCCGGCGATCTTTTCCAACGCGGCCGCCAGTTCCTTGCGCAGCAGCGCCTGCTCCGTGGACTTGGCCTTCAGCATCGCGATCTCGGCCGCCCGCTCCGCGGCCTCGGCTTCCAGCCCGGCGATCTTTTCCAACGCGGCCGCCAGTTCCTTGCGCAGCAGCGCCGCCCCGGATTCCGCCATGCCGGCAGGCCCAAACCCGCCACAATTATACAAATCGACCCTTAGGCCAGCCTAAGCTTGCGCGGCGCGCGGGCCCGCCCGGGCGGCCAAGTCGCGGCGGGAGGGGGGGGGGAGGTAAGTGTGTACCTTTTCACTAACCAGGTTGTTGTATGCGCGTTTCTTGGCACCCGCGAAGTTCCTGCCGTCGCAAATGAGCGTTACGTGGCACTTGGCAATGTTATCCGCCTCCCTGTGGTGCGGCATGAACTCGTCTATTGCATCTACGTACCCGATGAGCGTTTCTACATCTTCGTTTCCCAAAACGTGCTTGGGTTTTTTGATTTCAACCACCTCGATCGTGTTGGATGCCGACATCAGGACAAAGTCGGGCCTTTTGCCTGCGCCGTTTGCGGCGGTCGTCACGATCTCGACGCCGTGTTTTTTTCTGTACCATGATTGAAACACATCCCTGAAGTTCTCCAAGGTTCGGCTTGACTCCAGCACGGTCCACCGCGGGTTGATCATCCACGGGGCCTCTTCCAGCATCCTCCACACCTCGATCTCGGCGGAACCGTGATTCTCCCCCGCCGCGTCCGCGAGCCTCCCCAAAGCGCCCAGCCTCGCGTCCGCAACCTGGCCCATCTGCGCAATTTCGGCGATTCTGGCGTCGGCGAAAAGCCGCGACATGTTCCCGACGGCGCGCGGGCCAGCCTCGCTCGCCACGAGCGCGAGTTTCTCCACCAGCATCCTGCTCGGCGCGGCCGCCAGGATCAGCTCCTGCAGGCCGGCCGCGTGCTCGGGATTGTCCAGCGCGTCCCTGTCGGCGATCCTCCCGACCGCCTTCCCCGCGCTGACCGCCGCCTCCGCGACTTTCTCGTCCCTGAACCGCTCCCCGGCCGCCCGCTCGAAGTCCGACTTGTCCGCGAACGCGCGGTATGCGGCGTCGCGCACGGCCTTTTCGGCGCTTCTCCCGAGCCGCCCCACGACCTCCCGCCCCCACTCCCTGAACGCCTCGCCCCTGTCCGACGACCACAGCACGTCCCGCCTGCCGCTGGCTATCAGATCCTCCTCGGCGTCGAGCCAGTCCGCGTGCATCTCGCCCACGAGGCGTGACCGGATGCCGTGCTCGCCCGCGAACCCGGCCCCGCGCCCGAAGTCCCGGGTCGCGGCCGCCAGCCTTCCACGCGCGTAGATGCGGACTCCGGCCACCTCCTCGTTCTCGTACGGATGCTCGGAATACGCGACCCACCCCGCGACGCGGAGCTTTTGGCCCCCCGCGTCGATCCGCTCGTCCAGGGCGATTTTCGTGCCGTCGGCGACGTCTACCTCCGTGCCCGCGATGCCGAACTTCCGCCCGGACGCCGCGTCGTGCGCGGAGATCCGGAAGTCGGGCATTCCGAGGCTGAATTTCCTGCCGATTTGGCGCGCGAACGCGTCGCCGTCGGGGACCTTCCTGGCGAGAAAGTCCGACATCGTTATCCTCGTTCCGGGCGTCCTTGACCAGCGGCGGTCTTCGCTGCCCGGCACTGGCTCGTAATCAGCATCGGCGCCTTTCGGCATGTCGCCGTAACGCATGGTAAAATGCGAAACCCTGTACCCGTTTTCCCCCTTGGGGCCCCCGGCCGACCGGACCTCGATCTTTCTGCATATCCCGAACGGCGCGAGCTTTCCTATCCCCTTCCTGCCCATGACGGCCCTCCCCTTCTTCGGGGATCTGGCTCCCCCGCGCCCGCGGCGCCCGTCCGTCCTCCGATCCGTCCCGACCTCCAGGTAGAACCCGTCGGCCTCGCCGGGATCCATGCCGTGCCCGTCGTCCTCCACGGTTATCTCGTGCCCGCGATCCCGGATCTCGCCGTCCTTGTTGTAGGCCAGCGCCTCCCCCATCGGGGCGCGCACCGTCACGTTCTCGGCATCGGCATCGTACGCGTTGGAGACGAGTTCCGCCACGACGTCCGACACCCCGTCGTACAGGTTGACGCCGAGCTTGTCCACGGTGTTCCTGGAGACGGTCATCGCGTACGCCGCCATGGCCGCGTGCGCGCCGCCGGGCATATTAACCGTGACGCCCGCGGCCGGCGCGGACCTGCCGGTTCCCCCCACCGCGCCGCGTGCGGGGCCGGCCGGCCGGCCGTTTGGGCGCATCCGGCGGGCGGACCGGGGCCCGTGCCGCGGCCTGTCGGCCTCGCCGCGCCGCCCCGAAATGCCCGCGAGCGCGGCCGATTGAACGCCCCGCCGCCGCGGATCTGCCGACGCCTCCCGGATGGTGCGCGGTCTGGCGCAATCCGCGAGAAAACCTGGCAAGGAGCAAATCCGCGGGGCCGCGGTCCGCGCCGGAAGCTGGCGGGTGAGCGAACTAATGCCGGCCCGCGGAACCGCGCTGGAAGCGTGCGCCAGAAGCGCCGCCTGCTCTGCGGGGTGCGTGGGCGGGGCTGCGGGGCCCGGGCCGCCGCATGACCTCCGCGCCTTCGCGCGCGGGAAAGGGCGTGGAAGCGCGGGGCAGGAAGCCGCAGGCCTTGGTTGCCGGCCAATTTCCGGGGAGCGCGAGGCGCCGGGCCACGCCGCCGTCTATGGCCGGTCGCTGCCCCGCGTCGGATCTGCGCGGTTTCCTCGCCTGCTGTTGAAGCGGAGAAAGTCCTCGTGGGAATTTTTGGCTCCTACCAAAAGCTCCTCCCACGTAATTTGAGTCAACTGTCTTTGATTAACCAAGTTGGTATATGCGCCTTTCTTGGTGCCCTTGAGGTTCTCGCCGTCGCAAACAAGCGTTACATGACACTTGGCAACATTAGGAATCACTTGGTGGACTGACATGAACTCGTCTATCGCATCCACGTACGCGTTGAGCCTTTCCATTTCTTCGTCTCCCAAAACATGCTTGGGTTTCTTGATCTCGACCACCTCGATCACGTTGGATGCTGACATCAGAACGAAGTCGGGCCTCCTGTTCGCGCTATTTATCGCGGTTGTTACGATCTTGACGCCGTGTTTTTTCCTGTACCATGCCTGGAACGCCTCCCTGAAATTTTCCAAGGTTTGGTTCGACTGCAGTATGGTCCACCGCGGGTTGATCAGCCACGGGGCCTCTTCCAGTATCCTGTGCATCTCGTTCTCGGCGGGATCTGGATCATCCCTTATCGCGCTCGTGAGCCTATTCAGAGTTCGCACCCTGACGTCCGCAACTTGGCCCATCCACGCCATTTCGGCGATTTTGGCATCGCCAAAAAGCGACGACATGATCTTGAGGGCGTGCGGGTTTGCCTCGTTTGCTATAAAAGCGAGTTTTTCCACCAGCATCTTGCTTGGCGCAACGGCCAAGATCAGTTCCAGCAGGCCGTCTACATACTCGGGATTGTCCAGCATGCCCCTGTCGGCGATTCTTCCGACCGCTTTTCCCAAGTTTATTGCGGCCTCGTAGACTTCCTTGTCCTTGAACCGCTCCCTGGCAGCCTGCTCGAAATTCGACTTGTCCGCGAACATGCGGTATGTCGTGTCGCGCACGGTTTTTTCGGCGTTTCGCCCCAGACGTCCCACGACCTTCTGCCCCCACGCCTTGAATTCCTCGCCCTTGTCGGACGACCACAGTATGTCCTGCCTGTCGCTGGCTACCAGATCCTCTTCCGTGTCGAGCCAGTCAGCGTGTATCTCGCCCACGAGGTATGATCGTATGCTGTGCTCGCCCGTAAACCCCGCCCCGTGTCCGAAGTCCCGGGTCACGGCGGCCAGCTTTCCCCGCGCGTAGATCCGGATTCCCGCCACCTCCTCGTTTTTGTACGGATGCTTGGAATACGCAACCCATCCCCCGACGTGAAGCTTTTGGCCGCCGGCGTCGAGATCCTCGTCCAGCGTGATCTTCGTGCCGTCCGCTATGTCTATCTTCATGTCCGCGATGCCGATCCTCCGCCCGGATGCCGTGTCGCGCACCGCGATTTGGAAGTCGGGCAGCCCCAGGCTGAATTTCCTGGTGATCTGGCGCGCGAATACGTCCATGTCTGGTATCCTCCTGGTGAGGAAGTCGGACATTGTTACCCTCGTTCCCGCCGTCTCCGACCAGCAGCGGTCCTGGCTGCCCCGCATTGGCTCGTAATCGGCATCGGTGTCCTGCAGTATGTCGTCGTAGCACATCGTAAAATGCGATATCCTGTACCCGTCTTTCCACCTGGGGCCCCCGGCCGACCAGACCTCGATCTTTTTGCATATCCCGAACGACGAAAGCTTTCCTATCCCCTTCCTGCCCATGACGGCCCGCTTCTTCTGCGGGGATCTGGCCCCCCCGCGTCCGCGGCGCCCGTCCGTCCTTCGATCCGTCCCGACTTTCAGGTAAAACCTGTTGGCTTCGTCGGGATCCATGCCGTGCCCGTCGTCCTCTATGGTTATCTTGTGCCCGCGATCCCGGATCTCGCCGTCCTTGCTGTAGGCCAGCACCTTTCCTATTGGGACGCTCACCGTCACGTTCTCGGCATCGGCGTCGTACGCGTTGGAGATGAGCTCCGCTATGACGTCCGACACCTTGTCGTACAGCTTGACGCCGAGCTTGTCTATGGTGTTCCTGGAGATGGTCATCGCGTACGCCGCCATGGCCGCGTACGGGCGGGCGGGCCTTATTAACAGTGACTCCCGCGGCCGGGTACACACTTACCTCCCCC
The DNA here is from genome assembly GCA_958295735.1 of uncultured Candidatus Cenarchaeum sp. Lineage (GTDB taxonomy): Archaea > Thermoproteota > Nitrososphaeria > Nitrososphaerales > Nitrosopumilaceae > Cenarchaeum. The sequence goes on along the minus strand of OY282369.1, from coordinate 45,582 downwards.
CCCCCTCCCGGCGCCCCCCGCGCGCCCGGGCTGCCCCGATCGGCGCGCGCCGCGCGATCGCGGCCGGAGCGGGGATCCTTCGGCGGGCGGGCGCCGCCCCCCGCGCGCCCGGGCTGCCCCGATCGGCGGGCGCCGCGCGATCGCGGCAGGGTTCGGGGCATTTTCGGCGCGCGGCCGCCCCGGTACGGCGCTCCGTCCCGATGCCTGACGCGGGCTGACGCCGCCCGCGCGCGCCCGGCAGATCCGTTGGGGCCGGTCAGGCGGACGCCGCTGCCGGAGCCGGCGCCCGCCCCGCCGCGGAGCCGGGCGGGCGCACCAGCCCGGATGCGGGGTCATCGAAGACGCACCAGTCGGGCCCGGCCCACGGGCCGGGGTCGAACATTTTCCAGTCGCGATTGCGGGCGATCTCGGTGAAGGCCCTGCCCGGGAACATGCCGTTCATGCGGGCGGTGCCCCCGATCGTGACCAGCTCGGAGAACGTCTTGCGCCCCTCCGGCGTGGAGATCTTGTGGTGCGCGTTGCGCTGCGTCACTATGAGGTCGCGTATGGCGAGCTCGGCGGGGTTGTTGTGGGGCGGCATGCCGCGGAATCCCATGAACGTGAGCACGTGCGGCTCGGCGTTGGCGAGGTGCGTCTTCAGCTTGCCGTCGGGGTACGCCGACACGGCGTCGTGGAACTCCTTGGCCAGGTACGTCACGGTGAACGGCGCCAGCGTCTTGATGCCGTGTATCTTGTGGTAGTACCCCTGCATCCAGTCGTGCCTCGCCTCGTCCCCCGGGTCGCCGTCCACGGCGACGGCCTCGCCCTTGGCGAGCAGGTGCCTGCAGCATCTCTGCAGATGCTGGAACCACGCGCGGTACGCCGGCAGCCCGTCGGCCACCACCGCCCTGCGGGACAGCCAGCCGAAGTGCTCCCTCAGGACCGCCGCCCCCCGGGTGGGCGCGAAGTGCACCCACACGGCGTTGCCCACGACGGCCACCCAGACGTAGCCGGTCTTGCCCAGCACGCCGATCTTGAACCCGGTCTCGTCCATGTGCACGAACATGCTCTCGCTGAACGCCCACTTGATCTCCTCCAGCTGCTTCTTCGACGCGCCCGCCATGGCCCTCCGGGCCTTCGCCACGGCCGCCTCCGAGATGCGGAAGTAGAACGTGGACTCGATAAAGCCGGCGATCCTCGCGTCCGTGCAGCCCATCTCGAACAGCGCCATTATGAGGCCGAGCGCCCTCGGGCCGCACGAGGTGCCCTTCGGAAACGGCGCCTGGGCCTCGTAGTACTTCTCGCACCTGCCGCACCAGCCCGTCTCCACCTCGATCATCGCGGTGACCACGCGCCAGAACTGATCGAAGTCGTTGACCAGCTTTCGCCACCTGTCGAACTTCTCCAGGGGGCCGCAGCACACGGGGCACGTCAGGATCCCGCACTTCATGGTGAACTCGGGCTTGTTGCAGTGCGAGACGCCCTTGTGCCCTTGGGGCGGGCCCATCTTGCGCGGGGCGCCGCCGTCCGGAGCGGGCTTGCCGTCGCTCCCGGCCCCGTCGCTCCCCTTGTAGCCCCGCTCCTTGCGCCAGGCGTTCCGCCGGGGGCCGTACGTGGTGAGGGACGACGAGGGCGCGTTCGGGCCGTCGCACACGGCAAGCCTGACCGCCTGCTCGGCGGCCTTGGCCTTCAGCCCGGCGTTCTCGGCTTCCAGCCCGGCGATCTTTTCCAACGCGGCCGCCAGTTCCTTGCGCAGCAGCGCCTGCTCCGTGGACTTGGCCTTCAGCATCGCGATCTCGGCCGCCCGCTCCGCGGCCTCGGCTTCCAGCCCGGCGATCTTTTCGAGCGAGGCCGCAAGTTCCTTGCGCAGCAGCGCCTGCTCCGTGGACTTGGCCTTCAGCATCGCGATCTCGGCCGCCCGCTCCGCGGCCTCGGCTTCCAGCCCGGCGATCTTTTCTAACGCGGCCGCCAGTTCCTTGCGCAGCAGCGCCACCCCGGATTCCGCCATGCCGGCAGGCCCAAACTCGCCACAATTATACAAATCGACCCTTAGGCCAGCCTAAGCTTGCGCGGCGCGCGGGCCCGCCCGGGCGGCCAAGTCGCGGCGGGAGGGGGGGGGGGAGGTAAGTGTGTACGCGGCCGGCGCGGACCTGCCGGTTCCCCCGCCGCGCCGCGTGGGGTGTTGCCCTGCAGTTTGGGCGCATCCGGCGGGCGGACCGGGGCCCGCGCCGCAGCCTGCCGGCCTCACCGCGCTGCCCCGCAATGCCCCTTGGAGTGTAGCCGATTGCCTGCCCCGCCGCCGCAGCCTGCCGGCGCCTCCCGCCAAAGGCGCGCGGTCTGGAGCGTTCTGCGGGAAACCCGGGAAGAGGCAAAGCCGCGGGGCCGCTGTCCGCGGGGCCGCTGTCCGCGGGGCCGCTGTCCGCACGGCGGGCATCCGGGCCGCGGGGGACGGGAGTCTTGCCGGCTGCCGCGGGTGGCCGCCGGCCCCGCGCGTGGCGCGCGGGACGGGGCCGGCAGCTGCCGGGAGGCGACCGGCGGGACGGCCGGAGGCGCGCGATCGCTCCCCGCCATCCGCCGCAGCGCGGGCGAGGCCGGCCGAAGGTGGGCGAGGGGCGCGGCCCGGGGGCGGTTCGTGGACGCGCCTGCCTCGCAATAATGATATAATCGGGAGGGGCCCCGCCAAAAGCTTGAAGGCGGACGATCTGAAGCCGGGAATAGTCGTGGTGGGCCCCATGTGGCCGGAGCCCATCGCCGTCAAGTTCGTCGACGCGAGGGAGTCGTACGTCCGCCTCGTGGCGTCCACCGTCCCGTCCAACGCGCACGTCGACCAGATGATCCCGCACGCGGATCTGGCGCGCGTCAGCATCCAGAGCGTGCCGACCGACTTTTCAAGCGACGCGCGGGAGGTCTTCCTGGCGCTGGAGGCGAAGAGGTACCGCCTGGCGTCGCTGTACGACCCGCTCCTCGCCATGAACGCCTCCAAGGTCGATCCGCTGCCGCACCAGATCGAGGCGGTCTACGGCTACGTCCTGAGGATGCCCAAGATCCGGTTCCTGCTGGCCCACGATCCGGGGGCCGGGAAGACGATCATGGCAGGGCTCATAATCAAGGAGCTGAAGATGAGGCGGATCATACGCAGGACGCTCATAGTCGTCCCGGGGCACCTCAAGGACCAGTGGCGCAGGGAGCTCAAGGAGCGGTTCGAGGAGGCGTTCGTGGTGGTCTCGCGCGAGTACGTGAACTCCCACTTCGCCGAGAACGTCTGGAAGAAGGAGAACCAGATGATAACGTCGATCGACTTTGCCAAGCGCGACGACGTGGTCCGGCCGCTGGCGGACTCGGAGTTCGACCTGATAGTGGTGGACGAGGCGCACAAGATGAGCGCCTCAAAGTACGGCGACAAGACGGACAAGACGGAAAGGTACAGGCTGGGGGAGATCCTCTCCAGGAACAGCGAGCACCTGCTGTTCCTCACCGCCACCCCCCACAAGGGGGATCCCGAGAACTTCAGGCTGTTCCTGGACCTGCTGAACCCGGGATTCTTCAGGACCCCCGACATGATAAAGGAGTCCATCCGGAACATGGACAACCCGCTGTTCCTGCGCAGGATGAAGGAGGACATGACGGACTTCGAGGGGAAGCCCCTGTTCGTGCCGCGCCGGATCATGACGCCGGACGTGCGGCTCTCGGACGACGAAAAGGAGCTGTACAACGAGATGTCCGAGTACGTCAGGGAGCAGTACAACAGGGCGCTGGCGGCCTTCAAGAAGCGGAACATCGGCTTCGCCCTGATAATACTGCAGAGGCGGTTCGCATCGAGCATGTACGCGCTGCTGATGTCCCTGTCGCGGAGGAGGAAGAGGCTGGAGGAGATGATCGAGGGGGCTGGCAGGGCGCGCGGCGAGCGGGAGGATCACACCTTCACGGCGCTCGACGTGGTGGAGGACATGAGCGAGGGCGACAGGTGGCGCGAGGAGGAGATGTGGGAGACCCTGAGCACGGCGGGCAGCCTGGAGGAGCTGAGGGCCGAGATCGCCACCCTGGTCCGCCTCATCGGGCGCACCGAGCGGATAATCGAGAGCGGGGACGAGACCAAGCTCTCCCAGCTGAGGCGCATGCTGGGCGAGATGGACGCGGACCACCGCGACGACAAGATCCTGATATTCACGGAGTCGAAGGACACCCTCACGTACCTGGAGAAGAAGGTGGAGCGGTGGGGCTACACCGTCAACACCATACACGGCGGGATGCCGCTGGAGGAACGCATAAGGGCGGAGGCGGTGTTCAGGAACGAGACGCGGGTAATGGTGGCCACAGAGGCCGCGGGCGAGGGAATAAACCTGCAGTTCTGCCACTTGATGATCAACTACGATCTGCCGTGGAACACCAACAGGCTGGAGCAGCGGATGGGGCGCATCCACAGGTACGGCCAGCAGCGGGAGGTGACCGTCTTCAACATGGTGGCATCGGAGACCAGGGAGGGCAAGGTCATGGCCGCGCTGCTGAAAAAACTGGACGAGATGAAGAGGGATCTCAACAGCGACAAGGTGTTCGACGTCATAAGCGAGATCCTCCCCGGCCGCAGCCTGTCCCAGCTCATGATCGAGGCGGCCGCCAGCACGCGGGACCACGACGAGATCCTGAGGGAGATAGACGTGGGCGTGCAGGACCCGGAACGCCTGGAGGCCATCAAGGCCCAACTCGGCGACAGCCTCGCGACCAAATACATAGACCACACGGCGATCCTGGAGATGAGGAACAAGGCGATGGAGAACAAGCTGATCCCGCAGTACACGAAGCAGCTCTTCAGCAGGGCCCTCTCGCGCGCGGGCGGCAGGATGCGCGACAGGGCCGACGGCTTCGCGTCGATCGACTCCGTGCCGTACGAGATCAGGCGCATATGCGACGAGGAGGAGTTCAAGAGGAACCACGGCTCCGCCCTGAAGGCGTACCCGAAGGCGACGTTCGACAAGGAGATCGGCTTCAAGCACCAGGACGCAGAGTTCGTCACCTTCGGCCACCCGATCTTCGAGGCCGTGCTGGAGTGGATCGGCCGCAGGTTCGGCCCGGAACTGCAGAAGGGGGCCGTCTTTCTGGATCCGGAGGGATCCGACGGCCACGTAGTCTTCCACGAGGGCGAGATCAAGGACGGTACGGGACAGGCGGCGGGCCGGAAGATCTTCGCGCACTTTGCAGATCTGGCATCCGGCCGAGTGAGGCCCGCCCAGCCCACCCTCGTGTGGGATCTCCTGGAATCCGACGAAAGGGGCGGATCGGGCGGGGACGTGGGCGCGATCAAGGCGGGCGCGGAGGCCGGCGTCATGGAGTCGCTGGCGGGATACCGCGAGGTACTCCAGAAGGAGCGCGACCGCCAGTCGGCGATAAAGCAAAAGTACGGCGTCGAGTCCCTCCGCCAGTCGATCATAGAATGCGACAACGACCTGATCGACCTGCACAACCGCAGGGACGCCGGCGAGAACATGGCCATCGCGATAAGGTACAAGACCGACAGGAAGCGCAAGCACGAGGAGGCCAAGGACGACCTTGAAGAATCGATAAGGAAGGAGAAGAGCCTCACCATGAGCACGCCGTCGTTCGTGGGGATGATCCGCGTAAAGCCGCTTGTTGCGGCAGGAACCCAGGGCATGCGGCGGGATCCGGACGTGGAGGCGGCGGGGATGATGGCGGCGCTCAAGCACGAGGCCGACGCCGGCAGGACGCCGGAAGACGTCTCAAAGGACAACCTCGGGTTCGACGTGAGGTCGACCGATCCGGACGGCGGGATTAGGTACATCGAGGTCAAGGCGCGGGCGGGGGAGGGCGAGGTGGCGCTGAGCACCAACGAATGGTACCACGCATCGCAGATGGGGGATGCGTACTACCTGTACGTGGTATGGAACGCGCGCAAGGAACAGCGCGCCAAGTTGCTCGTATTCCAGAATCCCGCAAAAAACCTAAAGGCAAGCAAGGAGGTGGTCAAGTACCTCGTAAGCGCCGAAGAGATGCGTGAAAAGGCGCAATGAAGCGCAGGCTGATAGGGGATGCGTTCCCCGTCGAAGAAGTCTCCTCACAATCTGCTAGGGAAAAATACATTCGGCACGGCCACATATCAACCCTGCACATATGGTGGGCTAGGCGCCCGCTCGCCTCGTCCCGCGCTACCATATACGCCTCGCTGGTGAATCTCCAAGCGGACACAAAAAGTGGATCTCAAAGCGACTTCGTAGTGCGGTTGTCGGAGTGGGAAAACTCCCTGAACCACGATCTTTTAGAAAGGGCGCGAAAAGAGATACTGGATAACAACGGCGGCGTGCCGCCCAAGGTTCTTGATCCATTCGGGGGGGGGGGGGGGGATCCCACTGGAAGCGTTGCGGTTGGGTTGCGAGACATATTCGGGGGACATCAACCCCGTGTCGGTACTGATCCAAAAATGCATCCTCGAGTTCCCGCAAAAATTCGGCAACAGATCAACAGAGAACAATATGGCCGCAAAGCATGCCGACAACGGCCTGCTTAAAGATGTCAAAAAATGGTCGGACTGGGTACTGGACGAGGCGCTTGAAGAGATCGGGAAATTCTACCCACAAGCGGACACCGCAAAACCGGCGGGGTACATAACGGCGAGGACTGTCCCGTGCCAGAACCGTGAGTGCGGTGCCGAGATACCGCTTATGCCGAACTACTGGCTGGCCCGAAAACCGCACAAAAAGGTGGCAGCATGCCCGTACGCCAAAGGAAGAACGATTCTGTTTCGGATAGTAGGAGACGGCTACGATCCCATGCCGGGCGGCTTTGATCCCGACAAGGGCACAATATCAAAAGCGACGGCAGTCTGCATTGCGTGCGGGAGCGTGATAGATCCTAAAACGATGAAAAAAATTTTCTGGAAAAAGGCAAGCTGGGACAAGCAGATAGTGGTCATACTGAGTAAAACCGGCACGCCGGGCAAGACATACCGCCCCAGCAACAGTTCCGATCTGGCCGTTTGCAAAGAAGCCCACGAATACTTGAAAGCAAAACGAGACATTCTGTATGCTGACTATGATCTTGATCCGATCCCCGACGAGGTGATCCAAACACCTGACGGCGCGGAATACAAACAGGGTGGGATATATTGGCAAACAACAGAAATAATGCTGTACGGATTGACGAGGTGGAAGCACCTTTTCAACCCGCGGCAGATGCTGTCAATGATAACGTTTGCAGAAAAAATCCGACAAGCCCACAGCCTGATGCTGAATTCCGGGTATGGCGAGGAATACGCACGTGTCGTAGTCACATATCTTGGAATCATGCTAGACAAACTTGCAGACAGGGCTTCCAATCTTGCGCGATATGATGTAATGGGCGAAAAGATCCAAAGCATTTTTGGACGCCAATCATTTGCGATGATCTGGCATTATGTGGAGATCAACCCTTTCGCAAACAGCGGATGGAAGAGCATGCAAGACTGGGTGTTGAAAGTAGTAGAACATTCGTCGAACATAGAAAAACCAGCTGCCAAGATAGCGCAAGAATCTGCACTTGGGCTGTCTTATCCGGACAACTATTTTGACGCAGTGTTTACCGATCCTCCTTACTACGACAACATATTCTATTCAACACTGTCAGATTTTTTCTATGTCTGGCTAAAGAGGAGCATAGGACACCTGTATCCCGAATTGTTCTCTACTCCGCTTACTCCCAAATCTGATGAAGTTGTAGCAAACTTCACTTTGGTTCTCAGAAAAGAAAAAACGGAGGTCAAGAGCGCGATCCCGACAATCAAGACAAAAGACGACTTTGAAAATGGCCTTTCACAGTCATTTAAAGAAATATACAGAGTATTAAAGAATGACGGAATCGCGGTAATAGTATATGCGCACAAGTCGACCGACGGCTGGGAGACGTTGATCAACTCAATTCTGGAATCTGGCTTGCTAATAACTGGCGCATGGCCAATTAGGACAGAAATGAAAGGCCGAATGATAGCGAACGACTCTGCCGCCCTTGCCAGCTCCATCTACATGGTTGCGCGTAAGAGCAAGAAAGAAGAACACGGCTTTTACCGCGATGTGAAAAAAGACATGGCGGCACGCGTTGAGAGCAAGCTGGAAACGATCTGGAAACAGCGAATGTCTGGAGCCGATTTTTTTATATCTGCCATGGGGGCATCCATACAGGTCTTTGGCCGATACGAAAAAGTGACTGACGACAGCGACGAACCGGTCACCACAATCAGACTCTTAAACGACGTGCGCAAGATAGTGACCGACTATGCCATAAACCACGTACTGCGGGGCGGCTTTGGCGGAGAAGTGTCGCAAATAACGCGATTTTATGTATTGTGGCGCTACGCCTATGGCCACTCAAGGGTACAGTTTGGAGACGCGCTCAAGCTGGCCCAGAGCGTAGGCTTAGATCTGGAGCGCGAGTCCTCCAAGGGGCTCATCAAAAAGGACAAGGCGTTCGTCAAAGTACTGGAGCCGAATGAGCGCAAGATAGAAGACATTGGATCGCACGAGATGATAGATGTCCTGCACAGGTCAGCCTTGCTGTGGAAGTGCAACAAGAAGCAGAACATGTTGCGTATTCTTGAGGAGAGCGGGTTTGGGGGATCTGATGTTTTTTACAAGGTTGCCCAAGCTTTGGTGGAAGCGAATCCGGGAAGTCCTGAATCAAGGTTGCTTAGCGGTTTTCTCTCCAGCCGGGAAACCATCATGGATAGCACTCTCTTGAGAGATCCCAACCAAACAAGGCTACCGCCCCGAACTCACGCACATTCGCGCACGTCACTTTAGCTTGTGCTGTGTTCCCATCTGCCTCAGCGCTTCCGATATCTTGCTAACGTCGACATCCGTCATTGATCCGTCCTTGGCGTTGATCCTGAAGTGTATGGAACGGAATCTTTCGTTGACAAGCTTCAAGATGCCCCACGCGTCGCTCATCTTGCCCTCCGGGACATCGAAGTCGAGATCTATTTCCTTTCTGCCGCCGCGTGAGGCGAGATCCGGTGCACCACCGTTGCTGCCATTGTACCGCCGGGCGCCGCCGCCCGCTTCGTCTTGTCCATGATCAGGATGCCCAGGGCCCTGTTCGGCGATCCTCGCCGCCGCCTGCCTTTCGCATACGGACGCGTTGATGATCACCTCGCCGTCGGAAAACTCGACGGGCGCGTCGCCGCCGAAATGCGTGCAGGCGGGCGATCCGTCGACCAGCGTTCCGATGCCGAACACCTTCTTGTCGACCCCCTGCCTGATCGCTTCCTTTACGACGCTTCTGTCAATGGGCCGCCGGCTCCCCCTCATACTCAGCATGCGTTCGTACATGCTTGCTGTCTCTGCGTGCTCGCGTTCCCCTAGATGCTCCGTCTTCATGACCCGTGGCCCGATGCTCTCGTGCACCTGTTGCTGGGACTTTAGCGCCTCGAAAACTTGTTCTGCGATTCCAGTCGACTCGCCGGCTATGGGAATGCCCATGTCGTACCTCTCCAGATCTTGGCTGTTCGGGATGTAGAGGATCCTGTAGTATTTTCTGATCAGGTGTCCTAGGCCGCCCTTTTCTTTTCCTAAGTCGTTCTCGACATCCTTTTTCTGCTCCGGCTTGAGGGTTATGGGATCGGCCAAGATCTTCTCCAGCGCTATCTTGCCCTTTAACGAGTCGGCAAACTGGTCTCTTTCCACGCCAGCAGGGCACAGGAAAAACATTGAGTTTCTGTGCACTCTGGGCGCTTCGCCCTTGCTTTCCAGCATGTTCTCGCATTTCTCCGCGTCGTCGTCCTGCATTATGGCGAGCTTCAGCGTGGGCGAGTCGTCCACGTCCCTCGGCCCGGCGGGCCACACAACGGTGCGCATGGGCTGGGACCCGACGTTGGCCTCCAAAACCTCCCTCTCGCCTTCGCGCATCTCTTCCTCCTTGACGCTCTCCATCCTGTCGATCTTGAGGCGGTTTATGTTGGGCTCGCTGGTGAACAGGTACCGATCGTCGTCGCTCTTTACGTACGACATTTTGCTCCTGAAGCCGCCCACCACGTCTCCAACCATGCTGGAGAGCTCTCCTGTGCCGCACGCCGCCTGCTTGATCTGGTTTATGGTTGCGCCGTTGGTGCCGCCGCTGGAAAACGAGCACATGAATATGGCCACCGCCGCCCTCGTGCCGAGGAGAAGCCCCATGTGCGCCTGGCCGACGTCCTGGTCCGCGCGCCTGGCTCCCGAATCGGAACTGGTTATGTCTTTCGATATTACGCTGTCAAACTCGTCGCCGATGTGCTCCAGCAACTCCCTCCTGATTTCGTCGTCCTTGAGGTCAAAGTCGGACAGCGTGATGTATTGCCTGTCGCTGTCCTTGAGCGAGTATACCACCAACGAGAGTAGCCGGAGCACGCCCCTGGTCCTCTGGAATGTCGGAAAGCTGCCCCAGTTGTGGTACAGCACCTCGAACACCTGGGGCAGGAAGGGGTACGTGCCTTCGAATTCCTTCCGGTACTGCACGGCGGTCCTGCCGGGGGGCAGTATGTGCTCTTTTTCGCAGTAGTCGACAAATCTGGATATCGCTTCCGCTGAGCCTTCCCTGATCTCGTCCTCGGTGGACGAGAACAGCCTTGAACGTATGATGTCCGGAATGTCGTTGGGGTCAACGGGGGTAATCTTCTTCTCCTTGCGGCCGGACACCTTGCGTATCATCCGCAGCAGGTCTTCCGCCGTCTTCCTGTCTGGCATCTCGTATACGCTCGCCGGAAGGCTGGCGACCACGCACAGGCGGCTCAGCGTGGACGCGACCTCGCTGAGCTGCTGGACGAACGCTATGATCTGGGCCGCCATCGTGGTGTCGCCCAGCCTTACTCCCGCCGCGACCGATGCGTGCTGCACCAGCTCGTCTATCAGGATCAGGACGGGACCGTGCTTTTCAATTACCCGTTCCAGCTTTTCCCTCCCCGGTGCCAGCTGCCCCGACAGGACGTCGATCCTCCCGTCCAGCTGCTCCTCGATCTTGCCCCATATGGTCTCCTCGTGGCCCATCGAGGTTCCCACCACGACCACGGATTTGGCGCCCCACTCCTTCGCCTTGTGGTACATTGCGATCAGCGCGTGCGTCTTGCCTCCGCCGAACGGCGTCTCGATGTGCTGGAAGCCGTCCCCGCCGTCGCCGTCGAGGCGCGTCTGCACGCCGCGGATGATCTTCTCGAGATTCGCCGTCATGTGGGTCTTCTTGAAGAAGGTCGCCGGATCCGTGTACGCTTCCGATCCCCTTCCACGAAACGCGTCCCACAGGTCGGCCGCAAAGACGTCCATGGTGAGCTTCTTCCGCATGATGTCGTCGTGCGGCACGGCCACCGTGTGGAACGCTTTCACGGCGCGGGTCGCCAATGGTTGGTTATTATTGGTTCTGTAAGGCCCGCCGCCGCGCGTGTCCCGTCCTGCGAGGTCCAGCGCTGTAGGTTTGGCGCCAACCGGCCAAGCGAGCCGGCCCGCGTCCGCGAATCTGCCCCGCGCCCCCGCCCGGACCCGGATCCGCTCGGGCGCCCCCGCCGGCCCGCGAAGTTGCCCCGCGCCGCCCGGCGGACCCGGATCCGCCCTCCCCCGCCAAGCATCCGCGTGTAGACTTACGTCCATTGTGATCTAGGCGTGGGATCGCGGAGCGGATTGTTGCCGCTAGGCGTGGTTTTGATTTGGACGTAAGTCTACACGCATCCGCGCCGCCAAGTTTTAAATACCCTCCTGGCCGCAACGCGGCATGGGTGGACGCCTTTGGGGATGCGCGGCCCGCGCTCGTGCCCCTCGACGGGGCAGAGGACCAGTTTAGCCTGTACCGCCGCGTCTCGCGCGGCTACTCCCACTCGTTCCTGTTCGAGTCCCTGTCGGGCCCGGACGCGCTCGCCGAGACCTCGGTGATGGGGTTCGGGCCGCCCGCCATAATACGGGGGTACGCGGACAGGACGGAGGTGCTCGAGGCGGACGGCCCGGGGCGGTACGAAACGGCGAGGACGGTCCGCACCGGCGACCCGTTCTCCGTGGTGAAGGAGATGGTCGGCTCGGGGGCCGGCGCCGCGCCGTACCGGTACGCGGGCGGGGCCGCGGGGACCATAAGCTACGACGCCGCGCGGCTCGCGGAGGACGTGCCGGCCAGGCACGGGCTGCCGGATGGCCCCCTCCTCGAGTTCGGCGTGTACGACGACGGCATAGTGCGGGACAACGCCAGGGGGGAGACCTTCTACTTCAGCTATCCCGGGGCGGACAGGCTCGCCGAGGTCCGGAGGGCCCTGGCTGCCCCCCCGCCGGAGGGGGAAGCGTTCGAGGTCTCCGGCATTGCGGAGGAGACCGGCCCGGAGGAGTTCGGGCGGGCCGTCGAGGCGGCCAAGCGGTACGTCCGTTCCGGGGACGTCTTCCAGGTGGTGCTGTCCCGGAGGTTCTCGTTCAGGGCGCGCGGGGACCGCGCGGCGGTGTACGGCGCCCTGCGCCGGCTCAACCCCTCCCCGTACATGTACCACGTGGGGCAGGGGGAGCGCGCCGTGGTGGGCGCCTCGCCGGAGATGCTGGTGCGGGTGACGGGGAGGAGGGCCGAGACGTTCCCGATAGCCGGGACGCGGCCCGTGACGGGGGACGCGCGGCGGGACGCGGAACTGGCCGGGCAGCTGTTGCGCGACGAGAAGGAGCTGGCCGAGCACACGATGCTCGTCGACCTGGGGCGGAACGACCTGGGGAGGGTCTGCGGGTACGGCTCGGTGGGGGTGGACCAGCTGATGGCGGTGCGCCGGTTCAGCCACGTGCAGCACATGGTGACGCACGTGGCCGGCGACCTCCGGGACGGCGCCGACATGTACGACGCGCTGCGGGCCGTCTTCCCGGCGGGGACCGTGTCCGGCGCGCCGAAGGTGCGCGCCATGGAGGTGATTGACGAGCTGGAGCGGGCCCCGAGGGGTCCGTACGCCGGGGCGGTCGGGTACTTTTCCCACAACGGCTGCTGCGACTTCGCCATCGCCATACGCAGCGCGTTCTTCGACGGGGACGCGGGGTTCGTGCAGGCCGGCGCCGGGATAGTGGCCGATTCGGTGCCGGACGCGGAATACGCGGAGACGCGGCACAAGGCCGGCTCGATGCTCCAGGCGCTGGAGGAGGCGGCCGCCGGGTGAGGTTCCTCATAGTGGACAACTACGACTCGTTCGTGTACAACATCGCGCAGTATTTGGGCGGGCTCGGCGCGGAGTGCGACGTGGTGCGGAACGACCGCGTGCGGCCGGGGCGGGCGGCCGGCCCGGACTACGACGCGGTGGTCATCTCGCCCGGGCCGGGCACCCCGGAGGACGCGCGGTACTTCGGCTCCTGCATGGAGGTGATAAGGGAGGCCGGCCCGCGCAAGCCGCTGCTCGGGGTGTGCCTCGGCCACCAGGGGATAGTGCGGGCGTACGGCGGCCGCGTGGTCGGCGCCGCGCGGGTGCGGCACGGCAAGACGAGCCCGGTGCGGCACGACGGGAGCCGGCCGCTGTTCGCCGGGGTGCGCAACCCGTTCCGCGCCACGCGGTACCATTCCCTGGTGGGCGAGCGCTCCTCCATGCCGGGCTCGCTGCGGGTGACGGCGGTGGCCGAGGACGACTCGGAGGTGATGGCCGTCAGCCACAGGAGCCACCCCGTGCACGGGGTGCAGTTCCACCCCGAGTCGATAATGACCGAGGACGGCGCGCGCGTGATGGCCAACTTTTACGGCATGGCCGAAGAGTGGGCGGGGAGGGGGCGCCGGTGATCGCGGGGACGGCGGCGCGGCTGGCCGCCGGGGGGCACATGGGCCGCGGGGAGGCGCGCGCCGCCGCCGCCGAGCTCCTGTCGGGGCGCGCGAGCGACGGGGACGGGGCCGCGTTCCTCGCCGCCCTCGCGGAGAAGGGCGAGACCGACGAGGAGCTGCTCGGCATGCTGGACGCGCTGGACGCGGGCGCGATCCGGGCGGACCTGCCCGGCGCGCGCCGCCGCTCCCCCGTGGACGTGTGCGGGACGGGCGGCGACGGCGGCCGCACGTTCAACGTCTCGACGGCGGCCGCCTTCATATGCGCCGCGGCGGGGGCCCCCGTCGCCAAGCACGGCAACCGCTCCAGCAGGCGGGGCTCGTGGGGGAGCGCCGACGTCTTCGAGCGGCTCGGGTGCCGGCCGGACGCGCCCCCGGGCGAGGCCGCCTCGGACTTTGAACGGCTGGGCATATGCTTCATGTTCGCGCCCGCGTTCCACCCGTCCATGCGGCATGTCGCGCGGGCGCGGATGCTGGCGGGAAGGCGCACCGCGTTCAACCTGCTCGGGCCCCTGTGCAACCCGGCCGGCGTGCGGAGGCAGCTGGTGGGGGTCACGCCGGGGGGCATGCTGGAGCGCGTCCCGCGCCTGCTCGCGGCGCGCGGCGCCGAGCGCGCCGCGGCGGTGACGTCGTCGGGCGGGGCCGACGAGCTCACCACGGACTCCCGCGGGCTGGCGTGCACGGTGAGCGCCGGGGAAGATCCGGTGACGGAGGCCGTAGACCCTTGGGCCCTCGGGCTCGCGCGCTCGCTCCCCGGGGACCTGGCGGCCTCCTCGCCGGGCGAGGCGTTCGCCGCGTTCGCCGGCGCCGTGGACGGCACCGCGCCCAGGGCCGTGCGGGAGACGGCCGCCCTCAACGCCGGCATGGCGCTCGCGGTGGCGGGGCTGGCGGACGGGCTGGCGGACGGGCTGGCCGCCGCGACCGAGGCGGTGGAGGGGGGCGCCGCGGCCGGGCTCCTGCGCAGGTTCGCGCGGGAGCACGGGGCCGGGGAGGCCCTGGAGCGGGGGCGGCCGGCGTGAGCGGCGGGATGCTGGCGAGGCTGGCGGCCAACTCCAGGGAGTGCGTGGCGGAGGGCGTGTACCGGACGGAACGGGATGGGGCGCCGCGCCCCCGGCGCGGCCTCCTGCGGCGGGCCATCCGGGAAAAGGCGCCCCTGTCCCCCGTGATAGCCGAGGTCAAGTTCTCCTCGCCGTCGGCCGGGGTGTTGCGCGCCGCCGCCGATCCCGCCGGGATGGCGGCGAGCATGGAGGCCGGCGGCGCCTGCGCCGTGTCCGTCCTGACGCAGCCGCGGCTGTTCGGCGGCTCGCCGGAGTTCCTGCGGCGGGCGCGCGCGGCGGTCGACGTCCCCGTCGTCATGAAGGACATAGTGGTGGATCCCGCGCAGGTGGACGCGGGCGCGGCGGCGGGGGCCGACTGCGTGCTGCTGATGCAGTCGCTGGCCGACGGGGGCCACGTGGACGACATGGGGAGCCTCGTGGACCGCGCGCACGGGGCGGGGATGGACGCGCTGCTAGAAGCGCACACGGCGGGCGAGTTCGAGCGCGCGCTGTCCTCGGGGGCCGACGTGCTGGGGATAAACAACCGCGACCTGGACACGCTGGAGGTCGACCTGGGCGTGACGGAGCGCGTGCTGCGGGGGGCGGCCAGGGACGGGCGCCCCGTGGTGTCCGAGAGCGGGGTGGCCTCGCCGGCCGACGTGTCCAGGCTGAGGAGGGCGGGGGCCGACGCGTTCCTGGTGGGCTCGGGGATAATGGGCGCCGCCGACGTGGAGGGGCGGGTGCGCGGGCTGGTGGGGGCGCGGTGAGGGGCAGGTTCGGCCCGTTCGGCGGGCGGTACGTCCCCGAGACGCTCGTCCCCGCGCTGGACGAGCTGGAAGAAGGGTACGCCGCGGCCAAGGCGGACCGCCGGTTCCGCGCGGAGCTGGCCGGATACCTGAAGGACTACGCGGGGAGGCCCACGCCGCTGTACTTCGCGCGGAACCTGACCAGGATGGCCGGCGGGGCCCGCATATACCTCAAGAGGGAGGACCTGCTGCACGGCGGGGCGCACAAGATCAACAACACGATGGGGCAGGCCCTCCTGGCCAGGAGGATGGGCAAGCGCAGGGTGGTGGCGGAGACGGGGGCCGGCCAGCACGGGGTGGCCACGGCGATGGCCTGCGCCTGCCTCGGGATCCGCTCCGAGGTGTACATGGGGAGCAAGGACGCGGGGCGGCAGAGCCTCAACGTGTACCGGATGGGCCTGCTCGGGTCGAGGGTGCGGACGGTGGACACGGGCAGCCGGACCCTGAAGGACGCCATAAGCGAGGCCATCCGGGACTGGACGGCCAACGTCTCGGACACGCACTACCTCTTGGGCTCGGCCGTCGGGCCCCGCCCGTACCCCGGGATGGTCGCGGACTTTCAGGGCGTCATTGGGAAGGAGATACGCCGCCAGATGCGCGGCGCGCCGGACGCGGCGGTGGCCTGCGTGGGGGGCGGCTCCAACGCGATAGGGACGTTCCGCCCGCTGCTGCGGACGGGGGCCGAGCTCGTGGGGGTGGAGGCGGCGGGGAGGGGCCTGGGCACGGGGATGCACTCGGCGACCCTCGGCGCCGGGAGCCCCGGCGTGCTGCACGGGATGATGACGTACCTGCTGCAGGACGCCGACGGGCAGGTGGGCGGGACGCACAGCGTCTCGGCCGGCCTGGACTATCCCGGGGTGGGGCCCGAGCACGCGTTCCTCAAGGAGTCGGGGCGCGTCCGGTACGCGAGCGCCACCGACGAGGAGGCGGTGGCGGCCTTCCGCGCCCTGGCCACCGCCGAGGGGATAATACCGGCGCTCGAGTCGGCGCACGCGGTGGCCGAGGCGGTGAAGGTGGCCCGCCGCATGGGGGGGTCAAAGTCGGTGGTGGTCACGCTGTCCGGCAGGGGCGACAAGGACGTGGGGGTGGTGCGCGGGCGCGCCGCGGCGGGGGGGGAAGGGGCGTGACCGCGGGGGGCGGGGGCCGGATCCGCGCCGCGCTCGACCGGCTGGCGTCGCGGGGCGAGCGGGCGCTCGTGGCGTACACGATGGCCGGCTACCCGCCCGGCCGCGGCGCCCTCTCCGTGTTCAGGGGGATAGTCAGGGGCGGGGCCGACGTGGTCGAGGTGGGCCTGCCGTTCTCCGACCCGCTCGCCGACGGGCCCGTCATACGGGATGCCGCGGCGGCCTCGCTGCGGGGCGGGACGACCGTGGACGGCGCGCTCGCGTTCGTGCGCCGCGCCAGGAAGGAGGAGCCCGGCCTGCCGCTGGCGATAATGACGTACGCCAACATACTGCACAGGCGCGGCTACGCCAGGTTCGCCGCGGACGCGGCGCGGGCCGGCGCCGACGGGCTCATAGTGCCGGACATCCCGGTCGACGAGTCGGCCGGGTACGCGGCGGCGGCGGCGGCCGCGGGGCTCGATGCCGTCCTCCTGGCCGCGCCCAACACCCCCCCGGGCAGGCTCCGGCTGCTCGCCTCCCGCTCCTCGGGGTTCCTGTATTTGGTGGCCGTGTACGGCACCACGGGGGCCAGGGAGGGGGGGCCCCCGGAATACGCGCTGCGGGCCGTGCGCGCGGCGAGGAGGGCCGCGGGGGGCCGCATCCCCGTGGGGGCGGGGTTCGGCGTCTCGGCGCCGGGGGACGTGGCCCGGTTCGTCGGGGCCGGCGCCGACGCCGTAATAGTGGGCAGCGCCATACTGCGGCTGGCCGGGACCGTGCCGCCGCGCAGGCTCGAGGACGAGGTGGCCTCGCTGGTGCGCGGGCTCAAGGAGCCGACGCTGCCGCGGGGCCGGCGGCCCTTTCCCCGCGGCCCCGCGTAGGCGGGGGCGCGCCCCCGCGGCCCTTTCCCCGCCGGCACCCGCCCTTGATCCCGCGCCCCCTCCCGCGCGGGGCGCGCGCCGCGGGGCCGCTCCCGATCCGCCCGCCCGCGGGGCGCCCCCCGATCCCGCCGTCCTCGGCGCGGCATCCGGCGGGCCCCCCCGGCGCCGCTTTTCCCCGCGCCCGGCAGGCCGGCGCGTTCTGGGGAATTCCGGCCATTCGCGCTAACCGCGCGGCGCCGGCCCGCTGTGGGGCGGCATCACACGACATGCTGCCCGATCGCCTTCCCCCGCATCCGGGGCGGCCCTGCCGGCGGGGCCGGGCGCCCGGACCAGCCGCGTGGTGCGGGAAGGCTACGACGACGCCGGAGGCGGCCCTGCCGGCGGGGCCGGGCGCCCGGACCGGCGCCGCGCGCTACTCGGGAGGGCTCTTTTCGGGAGCGAGCGGGGACGACTCCTCGTCGTATTCCCACGTCCAGTAGGGCCCCCTGCCCTTCAGGTGTTCGGGCATGTAGCGCTCCGGGTCGCGCCCAAGTATCAGGTTTTTTCTCCACACCGGAATCTTCTCGGCGCGCTTCATGGCCTCTCTCATGTTATCTTTCGACGGGCCTTCCTTGATTCTGATCAACGGCCTGCCTGCGAGCCGGCTTGATATAAGCGTGGCCCGGCCGGCCGTGTGTAGACTTACGTCCATCGTGATCTGGGCGTGAGATCATGAGGTGGCTTGCCGTTGCTAGGCGTGGTTCCGGTTTGGACGTAAGTCTACACCCGGCCGTGCACGATGCCGGCAGCTCCCGCCCTTCAGGCGCGAATCAGGATCAGCGAAAGCGTCATCGCGCCCGCGGCCCGCGGGTACGCGGCCCCGTACCCCGCCGGGGTCTTGGCCGCGCGCGAACCGCGCGCGCCGCCCCCGGGGACGCCGCGGGTGCCGGCGCCGGCCCGCTGTGGGGCGGCATCACACGACATGCTGCCCGATCGCCTTCCCCCGCATCCGGGGCGGCCCTGCCGGCCGGGGCCGGGCGCCCGGACCGGCGCCGCGCGCTACTCGGGAGGGCTCTTTTCGGGAGGGCTCTTTTCGGGAGGGCTCTTTTCGGGAGGGCTCTTTTCGGGAGCGAGCGGGGACGACTCCTCGTCGTATTCCCACGTCCAGTAGGGCCCCCTGCCCTTCAAGTGCTCGGGCATGTAGCGCTCCGGGTCGCGCCCAATTATCAGGTTTTTTCTCCACACCGGAATCTTCTCGGCGCGCTTCATGGCCTCTTTTATGGTCTCTTTCATCGAGCCTTCCTTGATTCTGATCAACGGCCTGCCTGCGAGCCGGCTTGATATAAGCATGGCCCGGCCGGCCGTGCACGATGCCGGCAGCCCCCGCCCTTCAGGCGCGAATCAGGATCAGCGAAAGCGTCACCGCGCCCGCGGGTACGCGGCCACGTACCCCGCCGGGGTCTTGGCCGCGCGCGAACCGCGCGCGCCGCCCCCGGGGACGCCGCGGGTGCCGGCGCCGGCCCGCTGTGGGGCGGCATCGCACGACATGCTGCCCGATCGCCTTCCCCCGCATCCGGGGCGGCCCTGCCGGCCGGGGCCGGGCGCCAGGACCGGCGCCGCGTGCTACTCGGGAGGGCTCTTTTCGGGAGCGAGCGGGGACGACTCCTCGTCGTATTCCCACGTCCAGTAGGGCCCCCTGCCCTTCAGGTGTTCGGGCATGTAGCGCTCCGGGTCGCGCCCAAGCATCAGGTTTTTTCTCCACACCGGAATCTTCTCGGCGCGCTTCATGGCCTCTCTCATGTTATCTTTCGACGGGCCTTCCTTGATTCTGATCAACGGCCTGCCTGCGAGCCGGCTTGATATAAGCGTGGCCCGGCCGGCCGCGCACGATGCCGGCAGCCCCCGCCCTTCAGGCGCGAATCAGGATCAGCGAAAGCGTCACCGCGCCCGCGGGTACGCGGCCACGTACCCCGCCGGGGTCTTGGCCGCGCGCGAACCGCGCGCGCCGCCCCCGGGGACGCCGCGGGTGCCGGCGCCGGCCCGCTGTGGGGCGGCATCACACGACATGCTGCCCGATCGCCTTCCCCCGCATCCGGGGCGGCCCTGCCGGCCGGGGCCGGGCGCCAGGACCGGCGCCGCGCGCTACTCGGGAGGGCTCTTTTCGGGAGCGAGCGGGGACGACTCCTCGTCGTATTCCCACGTCCAGTAGGGCCCCCTGCCCTTCAGGTGTTCGGGCATGTAGCGCTCCGGGTCGCGCCCAAGTATCAGGTTTTTTCTCCACACCGGAATCTTCTCGGCGCGCTTCATGGCCTCTTTCATGTTCTCTTTCAACGGGCCTTCCTTGAATCTGATCAACGGCCTAACTGCGCGCCGAATTAATATAAACGTGACTTGCCGGCCGGTGTACACACTTACCTCCCCCCCCCCTCCCGGCGCCCCCCGCGCGCCCGGGCTGCCCCGATCGGCGCGCGCCGCGCGATCGCGGCCGGAGCGGGGATCCTTCGGCGGGCGGGCGCCGCCCCCCGCGCGCCCGGGCTGCCCCGATCGGCGCGCGCCGCGCGATCGCGGCAGGGTTCGGGGCATTTTCGGCGCGCGGCCGCCCCGGTACGGCGCTCCGTCCCGATGCCTGACGCGGGCTGACGCCGCCCGCGCGCGCCCGGCAGATCCGTTGGGGCCGGTCAGGCGGACGCCGCTGCCGGAGCCGGCGCCCGCCCCGCCGCGGAGCCGGGCGGGCGCACCAGCCCGGATGCGGGGTCATCGAAGACGCACCAGTCGGGCCCGGCCCACGGGCCGGGGTCGAACATTTTCCAGTCGCGATTGCGGGCGATCTCGGTGAAGGCCCTGCCCGGGAACATGCCGTTCATGCGGGCGGTGCCCCCGATCGTGACCAGCTCGGAGAACGTCTTGCGCCCCTCCGGCGTGGAGATCTTGTGGTGCGCGTTGCGCTGCGTCACTATGAGGTCGCGTATGGCGAGCTCGGCGGGGTTGTTGTGGGGCGGCATGCCGCGGAATCCCATGAACGTGAGCACGTGCGGCTCGGCGTTGGCGAGGTGCGTCTTCAGCTTGCCGTCGGGGTACGCCGACACGGCGTCGTGGAACTCCTTGGCCAGGTACGTCACGGTGAACGGCGCCAGCGTCTTGATGCCGTGTATCTTGTGGTAGTACCCCTGCATCCAGTCGTGCCTCGCCTCGTCCCCCGGGTCGCCGTCCACGGCGACGGCCTCGCCCTTGGCGAGCAGGTGCCTGCAGCATCTCTGCAGATGCTGGAACCACGCGCGGTACGCCGGCAGCCCGTCGGCCACCACCGCCCTGCGGGACAGCCAGCCGAAGTGCTCCCTCAGGACCGCCGCCCCCCGGGTGGGCGCGAAGTGCACCCACACGGCGTTGCCCACGACGGCCACCCAGACGTAGCCGGTCTTGCCCAGCACGCCGATCTTGAACCCGGTCTCGTCCATGTGCACGAACATGCTCTCGCTGAACGCCCACTTGATCTCCTCCAGCTGCTTCTTCGACGCGCCCGCCATGGCCCTCCGGGCCTTCGCCACGGCCGCCTCCGAGATGCGGAAGTAGAACGTGGACTCGATAAAGCCGGCGATCCTCGCGTCCGTGCAGCCCATCTCGAACAGCGCCATTATGAGGCCGAGCGCCCTCGGGCCGCACGAGGTGCCCTTCGGAAACGGCGCCTGGGCCTCGTAGTACTTCTCGCACCTGCCGCACCAGCCCGTCTCCACCTCGATCATCGCGGTGACCACGCGCCAGAACTGATCGAAGTCGTTGACCAGCTTTCGCCACCTGTCGAACTTCTCCAGGGGGCCGCAGCACACGGGGCACGTCAGGATCCCGCACTTCATGGTGAACTCGGGCTTGTTGCAGTGCGAGACGCCCTTGTGCCCTTGGGGCGGGCCCATCTTGCGCGGGGCGCCGCCGTCCGGAGCGGGCTTGCCGTCGCTCCCGGCCCCGTCGCTCCCCTTGTAGCCCCGCTCCTTGCGCCAGGCGTTCCGCCGGGGGCCGTACGTGGTGAGGGACGACGAGGGCGCGTTCGGGCCGTCGCACACGGCAAGCCTGACCGCCTGCTCGGCGGCCTTGGCCTTCAGCCCGGCGTTCTCGGCTTCCAGCCCGGCGATCTTTTCCAACGCGGCCGCCAGTTCCTTGCGCAGCAGCGCCTGCTCCGTGGACTTGGCCTTCAGCATCGCGATCTCGGCCGCCCGCTCCGCGGCCTCGGCTTCCAGCCCGGCGATCTTTTCGAGCGAGGCCGCAAGTTCCTTGCGCAGCAGCGCCTGCTCCGTGGACTTGGCCTTCAGCATCGCGATCTCGGCCGCCCGCTCCGCGGCCTCGGCTTCCAGCCCGGCGATCTTTTCTAACGCGGCCGCCAGTTCCTTGCGCAACAGCGCCACCCCGGATTCCGCCATGCCGGCAGGCCCAAACTCGCCACAATTATACAAATCGACCCTTAGGCCAGCCTAAGCTTGCGCGGCGCGCGGGCCCGCCCGGGCGGCCAAGTCGCGGCGGGAGGGGGGGGGGGAGGTAAGTGTGTACCGGCCGGTGCGTGGACTCACGCCCATTGTGATCTGGGCGTGAGATCGGGGGGCGGTTGCCGTTGCTAGGCGCGGTTTCGGTTTGGGCGTAAGTCTACACGCGGGCCCGGCAGTGCTGTTGCGGGGCCGCATGCCGCGGCATTCGAAGAACGCGAGCATGTGCGGTATGGCGTTGGCGGGGCGCGTCCTGGGCTTACCGTCCGGGTACGCCGGCACGATGCCGCGGATCCCGCCGGTAAGATGCATCACGGTGAGCGGCGCCAGCGTATTCACGCGGAGTATCTTGCAGCGGCACTCCCTGAGCCGATCATGCCTCGTCTCGTCCCCCGCGCCGCCGCCCGCGGCGACGACCTCGCCCTTGTCAAGCGGGCGCCCGCGGCACCTCCGCAGCTGCGGGTACTCGCCGCGGTACGCCCGCAGCCCGTCGGCCGCCACCGCCTTGCCGGGCAGCCGGCGGAGTGCTCCATGATCGCCGCCCTCGGGTGGGCGCGAGGACCGCCCGTACGGCGTAGGACACGGCCGACAGCCGGGCGGTCCGTCCTGTCCACTGCCGGTCCTGGAGCCTGTACCGCCCATGCGGGCGTCCCGCCACTTCGGGAACTCCCGCACGACGAAAGCCGTCTGCCCGCTTGGCTCGTCCGGCACGGCCCTGCGGGCCGGCGCCATAGCCGCGGCCGGGACGTCAGAAGAACGCATCTGTGAAAATGCGCGCGATCGTTGCGCCCGCGCAGCTGCGCGAAAAGGGCAGCGGCGGCGCCGAGCGCGGCGGAGCCCGGCGGGGCGACGTGCGGAAACGGCGTCGGGGCCTCGAAGACTCTCGCATCGGGAGCGCCGCCCGTGCGGCACGATCTGCGAGGCGATCATGCGCCAGTCCTGATCGAAGCCGCCCGCAGGCTTTTGTACGCCGGTCATTTTCTCCAGGCAGCCACCGCATCCGGGGCACTCTGAGATCGGGTGCCGACTGCAGGGCTTGCCGCGACGCGAGACGCCCCGTGCCCGGCCGGCGGGCCCGTTTTGCGCGGAACGCCGCGGTCGCCGCCCGAAAGAGCGGGCCTACTGCCGGATCCCGCCCTTCCGCCCGCGGCAGTCGTTCCGCTCGGCGCCTAACGCGGAAACCGCCGGCGAGAGCGCGGTTGGATTCCCGCGCCGTGCGAGCCCGGCCCCCCGTTCTGCGGCCGCCGGCGCCGCGATCCGGGCATCCCGCGCCGCGATCACGGCCTTCGGGCCCGCGCTGTCCTCGCGCGGGGCCGCCATTCCCGCGGCAGCGGCTTCGCGTTATATTCCACCGCGACGGCAGTCGGGAACATCCGGATCTAGGCGCATCAGTCCGAGGGAACCGGCCGCCCGGCAAGGATTGCGCAGCGCGCAGGCCCGACAAGGCGGCCGCGGGACGCGGCCGGCGGAGGGCGAGGCGGCGAGCGCGCAACCGGCCGCCCTGCCGACGCCCGCGGGGCCCGCCGCACCGGGGCGGGGGCCGCCCTGCGCGCGCGGCTACGGCCGGCGCACGCCTTTCTGCGCCAGCGCCCTGATCAGGTTTTCTATGTTGGCGTCCTCTTCCTCGTGGAACTCCTTCGGCTCCCACAGCCGCGGCATGGACTCCGCGCCGTTCCACGGGATCGCCCTGCCGGTCGACTCGTCCTTGCGGTCCAGCATGGAAAACAGGTCCATGTAGCGGTTTGGCGATACGTTGAAGTGCGGCCTGAAGTGGACCTTGTCCCCCTTCCAGTCGCCCACGCTGATCGAGTCGACGAACAGGTCGGCCGCGTAGCTCTTGGGGTACTGCACATGGTAGACGAGCGTGCCTATCCCCGACGCGACTATGTGCTTCGCGCACATGTGGCACGGGAACGTGGTGCAGTACATGGTGCATCCGTCGACCGGGATGCCCCTCCTCGCCGCGTCCACCAGCGCGGCCATTTCGGCGTGGACTTCCCTGCCGTACTCGGTGAGGCCCATGAACCGCATGCCCCTTATCCTGCGGGATCGCAGCGCGGCCTCCAGCAGGCCCTCGGCGCCCATTTCCCTGCGCCCTGCGGCGAGCCAGCCCTCCTCCCCGAGCCGGGCCAGCATGTCCCGGAGCATTCCCAACTTTTGCGCGTGGTTGGAGTCGTAGCCGCGCGCGAACTCCCTGTGGTCGGCCCCGCCGCCCTCCTCGTACATGCCGCCCCCCGCCTTTGGGACGTCGTTGGTGCCTGCGGAGACCACGGCGCCCGCAGCGTCCGTTATGACGGCCCCCACCTGCCTCGACAGGGAGGACGATCTCCTGGCGCTTGCCGTCGCGAGGAACATGCCGTACTCGTCTGCGTACGGCGTGTGGTACGTGTTCCCGAACATGATCTCTATGTACCGGCCGATCTGCTCCCGCGCCACGTCCCAATCGGCGGCGTTGACGAAAAAGTCGCCCATCTGGAAGGTCCCCCGCACGTCATGCCCCCAGGCCCTTTCGTCGTCGTGGTAGTCCCGCCTGATCAGGCCCTCGGCGCGCGATCCGAGGCTTCCCGCGAGCCTCGCGATCTGCCCCTCCAGCGACAGGTGCGCGGAGATGAGCCAGAAGCTCTTCCCGTAGAGCCTCCTGAGATTTTCCACCTCCGCCGGGTGCTTCACCGACAGCAAGACGTACGCGTGGTCGTGGAACGGCTTTTTGGGCGAGCCCGTTTTGCGCTTCCTGGATTCCTGTATCATGTTCTCCGACAAGACGGCCACGGCGCCGCCGCCCGCCACTGCGCGCAGCTCGGCCGCGCGATCCATCAAGTACTCCACCCTGCCGTGCTCGGCGCCGTTCCGCCCGCCGCTCCCCCGCCCCACAAACCCCGGGAGCTCCTCGCCGAAGATCAACTTTTCCGCATCGTATCCCACCGCCGCCAGGGCTTCCGCAACGAGGCCGTAGATCCGATCCAGGTCCACCCCCAGGGGCGCGACCAGTCCGATTACCAGTTCCGGCCGGGGCCTGCTAGCCATGACGTTGGCATGCCATGGCATGAATATAAACACCTACTTCCGAGGCCGGCGGCGCACGCCCGCATCCCCTCCCCGCCCGCCGCGCCCCCGGACCGCCCTGTCGCGCGCCGAAGCATTCCCGATCCTGCCGTGATCGCGCCGCGCGCGGGCCGGCCGCGGCCGCCGGGGGGCGCGGCGGGCGGCGGAACGGGGAAAGGCAAGCGCGCGCCGAGGCCGGCACGGGGCCGGCACCCTCCCGGCGCCGGGCGCGGATCCGGGGCGCGGGGCCCCGCCCGGGCCGCCCCCGCCGCCCCCGCGGCCGCCCCCGATCCGCGCGCCCCGGGGGGCGCCGGCGCCCCCCCCGGCGCGCGGGGGCGCCCGCCCGCCCGCTCCCGATAAAGGGTTAAAACCCGTCCCGCCGCGGAGGGGGCGTGGGGGCCAGGTACGTCTTCGTCACCGGGGGGGTGATGTCCGGGCTCGGCAAGGGCGTCGTCGCCTCGTCCGTGGCCAAGCTGCTGCAGCTGTCCAACCAGAAGGTCTCCTGCGTGAAGATCGACCCGTACCTGAACTACGACGCCGGCACGATGAACCCCGTGGCCCACGGCGAGGTCTTCGTCACCGAGGACGGCGGGGAGTGCGACATGGACATCGGCAACTACGAGCGCTTCCTGAACCAGGACATGCCGCGCAGCCACAACATCACCACGGCACAGGTGTACTCGTCCGTCATAGAGGCCGAGCGCGGCGGCGGGTACCTGGGGGCGTGCGTGCAGATAATCCCGCACGTCACCGACGAGATAAAGTCCCGCTTGCGGGGCATAGCGGGGGGCGAGGGGCTGGACACGCTGGTCGTCGAGTGCGGCGGGACCGTCGGCGACATCGAAAGCCTGCCCTTCCTGGAGGCCCTCCGCCAGATGCGCGCCGAGGAGGGCCCGCGGAGCGTCGCGTTCGTCCACGTCACGCTGGCCCCGTCCCTGGAGGTGGTCGGCGAGCAGAAGACAAAGCCCACCCAGCACAGCGTGCAGGAGCTGCGCCGCATAGGCATACAGCCCGACTATTTGGCCGTCCGGTGCACCGCGCCGCTGGAAGAAAAGACGAAGGAGAAGATAGCGCTCTTCTCCAACGTGGCCCGCCAGGACGTCCTGTCGTGCCACGACGCGCCCACCATATTCCAGGTGCCGCAGATCCTGTACGACCAGGGGATAGTGGGATCCCTGCTCACAAAGTTCGGCAAGGTGGGCCTGGTCGACTCGGCGGCCGGCTGGGACGGGTGGAACCGCATAGTCGGATCGCTGGCGCCCGGCGCGGGGGAGCGGCGGCCCCCCGCCCGCATCGCGATGGTCGGCAAGTACGTCTCCCTGGCGGACAGCTACGTCAGCGTGAACCACGCGCTGGAGCACGCCGGGGCCGCGGCCGGCGCGCGCGTCGAGATAGACTGGCTGGACTCGGAGGCGCTGGAAGGGAGGGCCGCCGAGGCGCTGTCCGGGTACGGCGGGGTGCTGGTCCCCGGGGGGTTCGGGACGCGCGGCGCAGGCGGGATAATATCGGCGGCCGCCCACGCGCTGGCCTCCGGCATCCCGTACCTCGGCATATGCTTCGGCTTCCAGCTGGCCGCCGTCGCG
The DNA here is from genome assembly GCA_958295735.1 of uncultured Candidatus Cenarchaeum sp. GTDB lineage: Archaea > Thermoproteota > Nitrososphaeria > Nitrososphaerales > Nitrosopumilaceae > Cenarchaeum. Next base: position 18,954 of record OY282369.1, on the reverse strand, counting down.
TTCGCGCGGCACGAGCTGGGGATGGGCGGGGCGGGCTCGACCGAGATGGAGCCGGACGCGGCCGATCCGGTGGTCTGCCTGCTGCCCGGGCAGGCCGCCGGCGGGGGGACGGGCGGCACGCTGCGGCTGGGCGCCTGCGACATCGAACTGGAGGGCGGCTCGGGGGCGGCCCGCGTGTACGGCTCCACGTCCATACGGCGGCGCCACCGGCACCGCTACGAGTTCAACAACTCGTACGCCCGGCGGTTCGCCGAGGGCGGGATGCGCTTCACCGGGAGGAGCGGCGGGGGGCGCCTCATGGAAGTGCTGGAGGTGCCCTCGCGCCGGTTCTTCATGGGCGTGCAGTACCACCCCGAGTTCAGCAGCAGGCCCGGCTTCCCCGAGAAGGCCTTCGAGGCGTTCGTGCGGGCCGCGGCCGCCGCGGGGGGCGGGGCGCCGGCGCCAGGCGCTCAGCCGATCCCCGAGATCTCGTAGATCTTCTGCCTCGCGTCCCTCGCCGAGACGCGGCGCCTCACGTACCTCCTTTCCAGCAGGTGGCGCAGCGCGAGCCGCACCGTCCTGTCCGGCAGCATGGTCTTGCGCACCAGGTCCCTCTGGGTCAGCTGGCCCTCGTACTCGAGCGTCTTGAGTATGAGCTTGGAGCTGGGGGGCATGCTGAGGAGCTCTTCTGCCAGGTGCACCTTCCTGGCCAGCGCGGAGATGGCCGCCGTGGCCTTCCTCAGGCGGACTATCCGCGCGTACGGGGCGAACTTGGCGCACGACACGGACCCCCTCACGGCGCACCTGTCTATCCCGTCCAGGACGGCCTCGCAGTGGAGGCGCGAGGAGATCTCCTCCACGTCCACCGAGCTGCCGTCCGGCACTATGATGGGCCTCCTCGTCACGTCCAGCGAGTTCACGGAGATGATCTCGAAGACGGCGGAGTCCTGGAACACGACGGGGCCGCCGGCGGACATGGAGTACGCCGAGGAGCCCATGGGCGTGGACAGTATCACCCCGTCGCTGCTGTCGTGCCAGACCTCCTGGCCGTTGACGCGCAGCGTGTGCTCCATGAGCATCGCGCTCTTCGACGGGAACACGGCCACGTCGTTGAGCACGGGGTAGACGCTCCTGCCGTCTATCTTCACCCCCAGCCTGGGCACCTCCTCCACGGCGTAGTCCCCCCCGCGGAGCCTCCCCGCGTGGGCGGGGAGCTCCTTGGAGTCGATCTGGGCCAGGAACCCGCTGGACTCGGCCTCGTGCAGGCCCAGCACGGGTATGGTCGAGTCGAATGTGCGGTGGAAGTACCTCCTCACCCCCTTGTCGCCGCCCATCACCACCACGCAGTCGACGCCGCCGGCCCTCGGCCTGCGGGCCCCGAGCAGCGTGAAGCGCACGCCGGCCTCGTCCAGGGCCGCCTTGACCCTCTTCACGGAGCCCTCGGGGGCGTCCTTCGAGTATATCCCCACGTGCATGCGGCCCGGCGGCCCCAGCCAAATAAAAGCGTGACCGGCGGGCTAGTCCATCCCATAATTCGAATTTTAGGCGTGAAAAACTGCTCCGCCGGGGTCATAGTGGTCATGATTGTGAGATAGACTACAGTAGCGTAACATGCGGAGTCGGTTGCCTGCCGGCCGCGGGCGCGATGGCGCCTTTGATCCTGGTCCGTGCCAGCGGGGGGGGGGGGAAGAGACCATCTGACTTTGCCGGCTGTTCGCATCCGGCCTTCTGCCCCTCCAGAACGTTCGCCGCGTAGGGGAAGAGACCATCTGACTTTGCCGGCTGTTCGCATCCGGCCTTCTGCCCCTCCAGAACGTTCGCCGCGTAGGGGAAGAGACCATCTGACTTTGCCGGCTGTTCGCATAGGCGTTGCTGGAGGGGGTGTCGGACACGGGGGGGGGGGGGGAGGGAGACCATCTGACTTTGCAGGCTGCTCGGCCACTAGTCTGTGTATCTGTAGCCCGGGCGGTCTTTCCTGAGCGTCACGCATCAAGCCTTTCATGCCGCTCGGTCCCTTCTTGCCCTCGGACTAGAGCCCGGCGGGACAGCCTCTCATCCATGGGCGTCCGCGGCTCGTCGCATGCCGTGCATTCCAGATCTTATTTCTGCAACTTGCGGGCAAACTGCGGCTCTCTCACCAGCTGCTTGTATATCGGGTCTAACTTCATTTCGATTCCCAATATGCCTAGAATCCCCTTGTCCAGACTCTGCCTTGTTGCATCTTGCTCAATCCTGTTTATTGGAAGCAATTCTTTGACGCATGTCTTATCAAACAGGCGATCGAACTTTGCAAGTTGCTTTTTAGAAAGTCTTGCAAAATCCAGCACAGGAAATGTTTCAAATGCGATCTTGCTCATTCGGCCTCTTCCACCTTGCTGGGAACCAGCAATCATCCAATATGTGAGTATGCCAAACAGCGAGTTGCACCACACCGTGAACGCCTTTTCATGAGATTCGTCTAGCATCATGTTCGGCCACCCGCTACCACCCAGCGTCGGATTTCGCGTGTACGCGGCGATAAGCCTCTGTGATGCGTATCCCACTTGCCTGTTTATGTGTACGCGCGTTGCGGTGCGCCAAGCCTCGTTCACGTGCGAAGCGCCAACATTGTGTTTTGCTTCCAAGGAACAGTCGGGAACCACCACCATGGCCTGCTGCAGATCAGAATCGTTGCCCCACAGGCAGGCATATTTTGATTCTTTACGGTATTCTGTCTTTTGGAAAGGCGCGCGGAGACCGGGCTTGTTGTCAGCTATGTCGCGGTCAATCTTTCCAAGATTTCCTAACCTGTTCAGTCCCGTCATGGATATCCCGTCCAGCCCGCGGGTCACTTTATAGGCAAGCGAAAAGAGCCCGGCATGCAGGACATTGCCTACCCACCACTTGTCACCGTCGGTTGGGCAGTCTAGCATTCTTCCCACAACGCAGTTGCCCACCTTCACCGACGTGTCCCCTACGTCGTTTTCCATTCGGACAGGCGTGGCCATCCGTATCTGCTTGGCAATCTCTATGGCCTCGAGCCGAGATGCTGGAATTCGTTCAAGCAAAACCAGCTTGATCCTGGCCTTGTCATCCCCCGATGCTCTACTCGCTTCACGGTGGCGCGCGATCAGCAGAGTCTCGTTTATGTGGGTATCCGACGAATACGTGCCTCTGTTTCCGCCTGCCAGTATCAGCGTTATGTCGTCATACCATTCTGCCAACAACTGCCTTACCCCACTCCACGCCGCGCCGGTGAGGACGGTGGAAGGAAGTATCAGTCCCATCGCTCCCTCCAGCTTTAACTTTTTGTCACAAATGGCGACAAAATACGAGGCGAGGCCGGCATTGCCATGCGCGCATGTGTTCGAATATATTTTTTTGCAGCGATCCGCCATTGCCTGTTGCACCTCGCGGGTATTTCCAAACACTGCAAACGGCGGCACTGGATCTGTGTGGCTTCCCCCGTGGTTTGTGGCCCTAGCGTAGGGCGGATTCATGAGTATATAGTCGCAGGATCGGTGCCGCACCGCCACTGTCCCCGTCGATGCACTTCCGTGCCCGCCGTGTCGTATCCCTGCGTCGGTGAAATGCTCAAGCTGCTCTATCAGGTCCAGGGAGCCTAGATTATATCCCGCTCCGCCCACCTTCTTGCCCATGGGCAGCGTGTAGATGTGTGACATGTCGAACAGCTCGTCTGGCGAGAGTCCGGCAAGATTGGACACGGTCAGATGCGTGGCCGTAGGCATTATGTCGTAGCCGTAAAAACAGTTTTCCATCACGTGCTTGTGCAGCTCGGACATGTCGGCGCGCGTGCTGTGCCTTATGTGGTGATACGCGTGTGTCAGCAGCATGCCAGTCCCGCAAGCAAAGTCAGCTATGCGCAAGCCCTTGACCCACTCATCGTCCTTCCATGCGATGTCGTCGCTAGGAGGCATCACCAAGCCGGTCAGGAGCGCGGCTGCTTCCGGCCTCGTGTAAAACGCGGCTATCTTCTTCCGATCTTCCAGCATGCTTTGGTACAGGGAGCCGTAAACGTCTCCCGATTTGGACACTTTGAGGGCGACTATGGTTGATACCGTCAGATGCATCGCGTCTAGCACATCTCCGGCGATTCCCGCTGGAAGCGACCGTACTATCTCGACGGCATCCCTGAATATGGGCACGTAGTCAATCTTGCCCATCACGTTGTCCCACGCGTCGGTTATGTTTTTTTGCGGCAATCTGTGCAGGACTGACAGTGCAGAAAGTGGAACAACCTTGTCGTGCTTGGCGGCCAATCCCTCGTAGAATATTCCCGCGTTGAGGATTATTAGGCCAGCCATGTCCCACGTCTGGACTGACGGGTTCTGCCGCATGTGCGTGCAGATGGCCTTCTTGACTGTGTCATCTGTCTGCTCAAGTTTGTTCGAGATCTCCTTTATGCTGTTCTGCATCGTGGACACGCATTTGTGTATTCTGTCCCATGGGATAGATGTCAGGTTTATCGCAGCCGCCAAGTCGGACAGGGATCCCTTCAAGTATCCGGAGGACGGAAACTTGGAGCAGTCTCGGTATTTGACGTAATACTGAAAGTCTGACCGTGCGGACAGTGACGATTCTAGCTCACCGCCGTCGAGCTGTTTTAGATCTTTCGGGATTTTCATCCCGATCGTGGAGGATATCGGGCCGATTCCTACGATTTCCTTCTCAGCTAACCTATCTACGTCGCCGTCCAGTCCGGCGGCCGGAGGATATTCCGTCTCGACGACGACCGCCGTCCCGTGAGCCTCTACTACGATGTCTGGCGTTAGTCCTCTGTTGCCTACGATTCTTCTAGATCGCTCCGCCTTGGCCGTCCAGCCGTGCCGCCGGTTCAATATTTCCGCTATTTTCCCGTTGACTGCCTGCTCGTGGGTGTGCCCGGCTTGACCAGACAATTCATTTCCTCGCGGCGGCGCGATGCCGGTGGGTGCAGCCCTTCCCGTTGGCGGCGGGCGGGGCCGGGAGGAAAAGCGTCTGCACGTCGCATGGCGCCGCGCTTGCGTCCGCGGCAGACCCACCGGCAGTCGGGAGCGCGCGCCCCCGCCGCGCCGGGCGCAGACACGGATACGTTATTTGACCGTGCCCGTGTGGATGACAGGCTGGTTGCTCGTGGGCGTGGTTGGCGAGCGGACGTGAAACTACACAGCGCCGGCGAAGATCACAATATATTGGCCAAGCCGCCCAAGCCCATGCATGGTGCCCGCGCGGCTCACGGCGGACTAGTGTTTGTTCCTCTGAGGACTTTGTTCCTCTGAGGACTTTGTTCCTCCACACCGGCCCCCTCCATGGAGGCCACTACCTCGCTCCGGTGCGGGGGCGTTGCGGCCGAGTTGTGGTTACCCGTCAGCCGCAACATCGGCTGAGGGGCGCAGACCGCCGCGCTGCGTCGGCCGTCGCCGTGGGGCGTTGCGGAGAATCCCGCTTCGGCCCTGTCCGCCGCGCCAACCGTGGCCGATGCCGTAACCATGAATTTTGGTCTGCTGGGCATGCATAAAAAGCTCGCGATTAGCCCAGTTAACGCAAATGTATGCCGCACGGCACGCCGTTTCCGGCCCGAAAATACCAGGAAACGCGAGGTCTGGCGGGCCGCGGCCGCGTTGGGCGGGATCGCGGCGGTTATGGCGGCGCGGCCCGGGGCGCGGCGGCGGAAAGTCGCGGCGGGCCGGGGCAGGGGCGCGGCCGCGCGCGATGCGGCGCGCGGGATCCCCCGGCGGAACGGGCGGCGCGGGAACGGCGGCGGCCGCGCGGGGAATGGCGCGGGCGATCGCCGCCGGGCGCGGCGGGCCGCGCGGGAGGATCGGGGCGGGGCGCGGCGCGGCCACCCGCGGCGCGGCCACCCGCGGAGAAACCACCTACGGAGCAATTGGCGGCGGGCCAGGGCCCGTGTCCGGGTACCACACCAGGACGGCCATGGCGACCAGCGCCGAGTGCAGCCTGATCGGGCGCCCCGCGCGGGCCGCGTCGCCCGGCAGCCCGGCCAGCGCGCCGACCAGCACCCACGCGTTGAAGAGCATTATGGTGATGGCCATGCACATGACCCGGGGACCGTGCCCGGTGCTCCGTGTCTTGACCCGCATCGATTCCAGCATCCGGTAGTTCGTCTCTATGCCCCAGCGCTTGGAGTACTTGTCCACGTCGATGCCCGGATCGTTGGTGGCGAACGCGATGTATTTTTCGTGCGGCTCCTTGCGCCAGTCGTCCTTCTTGCTCCCGGATCTCCTTTCGGTTACCACCATCGTGTACGGGCACTTCAGGCCCCCCGACGAGGTGATCACCGCGTCCGAGGCCCGCTCGCGCCTGCCTGCCTCGAAATCGGCGAGGGCCCGTATTACGTAGGGCGTGTTCGGGCACGGCATGAGCCACTTGACGCCCGATTCCTGGAGCAGGGAGACCATTGACTGCGAAAAGAACTCGCGGTCCATCATGACCTTCCCCAGCCGCACGCCGTGCTCCCTGCAGGAGGCGAGCAGGGCGCGCACGGCCACGGCGTGGCTGTCGGCCGAGGTGTACGGGAACATGCCCAGCGTGAGCCTCTGGCCGTCCACGAGGCACTGTATGGTGCAGTACGTCTCGTAGAACGCCTTGGACTTTGACGCCTTGTCCCCGCCGCGGACGAGCTCCGGGCCGGGCTTCTTGTCGAAGCGCCGCACGTTGTGGAAGTCGATCGCCACGTCGAGCTCGTCGTCGATCTTCCCGACGCGCCGCATCTCCGCCAGCACGTAGCAGATCTGCGCGTACAGCGCCCCGACCGCCATGCCCGGAGTCACGCCGCGCATCGCCAGGCGCACCCACTCGCCCGACGGCATGTCGGCGACGGCCGTGCAGGTAGCCTCCTGCGCCTCCCGCCTGGCCTCCGCGGCGCAGGCCATGTTGCCCTTGCCCGTGGCCGCCTCCAGGATGCACCCGACCAGGTTGCGCGCCCCGTACTTGGCGTTGGGGGCGTCCGAGAACTTGCAGACGCCCACGCCTTTGGTCACCATGTCGATCATTCGTTCATATTGGTATGGCACTCCCCTGATGCGTCCCAGGCGGCTTTTCTTCATGGTGGTTGAAAAGCCGCCAGGGACTATCCTTTATGCATCTTCCGGTGGCCGGCCCCTTGGATCGCCGCCGGCCTCGGTGGCGGATTCCGCCACTTTTGCGTTAACTGTAGCCCAGTTAACGCAAATGTATGCCGCACGGCACGCCGTTTCCGGCCCGAAAATCCCCGGAAACGCGAGGTCTGGCGGGCCGCGGCCGCGTTGGGCGGGATCGCGGCGGTTATGGCGGCGCGCCCCGGGGCGCGGCGGCGGAAAGTCGCGGCGGGCCGGGGCAGGGGCGCGGCCGCGCGCGATGCGGCGCGCGGGATCCCCCGGCGGAACGGGCGGCGCGGGAACGGCGGCGGCCGCGCGGGGAATGGCGCGGGCGATCGCCGCCGGGCGCGGCGGGCCGCGCGGGAGGATCGGGGCGGGCCGCGGCGCGGCCACCCGCGGCGCGGCCACCCGCGGCGCGGCCACCCGCGGAGAAACTATCTACGGAGCGATTGGCGGCGGGCCCGGGCCCGTGTCCGGGTACCACACCAGGACGGCCATGGCGACCAGCGCCGAGTGCAGCCTGATCGGGCGCCCCGCGCGGGCCGCGTCGCCCGGCAGCCCGGCCAGCGCGCCAACCAGCACCCACGCGTTGAAGAGCATTATGGTGATGGCCACGCACGTGACCCGGGGACCGTGCCCGGTGCTCCGTGTCTTGACCCGCATCGATTCCAGCATCCGGTAGTTCGTCTCTATGCCCCAGCGCTTGGAGTACTTGTCCACGTCGATGCCCGGATCGTTGGTGGCGAACGCGATGTATTTTTCGTGCGGCTCCTTGCGCCAGTCGTCCTTCTTGCTCCCGGATCTCCTTTCGGTTACCACCATCGTGTACGGGCACTTCAGGCCCCCCGACGAGGTAATCACCGCGTCCGAGGCCCGCTCGCGCCTGCCTGCCTCGAAATCGGCGAGGGCCCGTATTACGTAGGGCGTGTTCGGGCACGGCATGAGCCACTTGACGCCCGATTCCTGGAGCAGGGAGACCATTGACTGCGAAAAGAACTCGCGGTCCATCATGACCTTCCCCAGCCGCACGCCGTGCTTCCTGCAGGCGGCGAGCAGGGCGCGCACGGCCACGGCGTGGCTGTCGGCCGAGGTGTACGGGAACATGCCCAGCGTGAGCCTCTGGCCGCCCACGAGGCACTGTATGGTGCAGTACGTCTCGTAGAACGCCTTGGACTTTGACGCCTTGTCCCCGCCGCGGACAAGCTCCGGGCCGGGCTTCTTGTCGAAGCGCCGCACGTTGTGGAAGTCGATCGCCACGTCGAGCTCGTCGTCGATCTTCCCGACGTGGCGCATCTCCGCCAGCACGTAGCAGATCTGCGCGTACAGCGCCCCGACCGCCATGCCCGGAGTCACGCCGCGCATCGCCAGGCGCACCCACTCGCCCGACGGCATGTCGGCGCCGGCCGTGCAGGTAGCCTCCTGCGCCTCCCGCCTGGCCTCCGCGGCGCAGGCCATGTTGCCCTTGCCCGTGGCCGCCTCCAGGATGCACCCGACCAGGTTGCGCGCCCCGTACTTGGCGTTGGGGGCGTCCGAGAACTTGCAGACGCCCACGCCTTTGGTCACCATGTCGATCATTCGTTCATATTGGTATGGCACTCCCCTGATGCGTCCCAGGCGGCTTTTCTTCATGGTGGTTGAAAAGCCGCCAGGGACTATCCTTTATGCATCTTCCGGTGGCCGGCCCCTTGGATCGCCGCCGGCCTCGGTGGCGGATTCCGCCACTTTTGCGTTAACTGTAGCCGGATCGCGCGCGGTTCGACGATTTTTAGCCTTGTGTGAAAAACAATCTGTCTCACAACCTCGCCTGCGGCGGCCGCGGCGCGGCGGAGCGGCACCTCCTGCGCGCGCCGTGCGTCAAGCTCCGCATGCCGGTGTAGCCGCGGATGCGCGGGAACCTTACTTTGAGGTTGCCTGCCCCCCCGATGTCCCCTGCGTGGCGCGGGCCCTGCCGCCGCCGGGCGCGGGGCCAGATACCCGCTGGTCGCAGGTGCGGAAGTGCTCTGATTGATCTGGATTCGCGCCGAGGGGGATGGCCGGCCTCGTACAGCACGCCGGGCGCTTTCCCGCCTGGCGGCCCGGCCCCAGCGCGGCAGGAGCCCGCCGGGGCCCGCCCGAGCGGCGGCCGCCCGCGCATCGAGCCCGCCCGGCGGCGGGCGAAGGGATCGCGGAGCCAGCGGGATTCGCAGGGACGCGCCGGCCAGACTCGGACGCTAGGCGGCATCCGTCCCGGGAGCCCGCCGCGAATACTTTCCGGCGGCGCCGCGCGCGCCGGCGCGCCCGCCCGCGAAAACAATGGGTGAATGTCCGCAATCGGCCCAGCCGCTTTTTTTCCCGCCGCCGCCGATCGCTCCGATCTAGCAGCCAGCCTGCCGCGTGCGCGACAGGTAGCCAGAATGCGACGTTGAGCGCGACGACTGTGAGGTGCCGGACGTACAACTCCGGGCGAAGCATGTCGAGCAAGCCAAACGCGAGCACGAACGCCAGGGCGTTGCTGTCCACCAGCAACGAAGCAAGTGGTTGATACAGCTCCGGGAGGCATTCCGGCACAAGCGTTGTAAAGATGCCGTAGAGCGGAAGCAGGACGTACGGCAGGATTCGCGCGCGTTTCGTGGTGAAAAAAAGGCCGCGGTGCCCAGGGTGTGTCGCCCCTTCCGCGCGCGCCGCCGCGCGGCCCCCCCGGGCGGCCCTCCCCCGCGCGCCGGATCACGCGCGAGGCCTTCGCCGCGGTGAGGCGGCGCTTCCGGCCCCCTTCCCGCCCCCCGCCGGGCCCCGCGCCGGCCGGCGCGGCGAGGACGGCGGCGGCCTTGTCCCGCCCTTCCCGCGCCGCGCCTCCCGCGGGGATCCCGGACTATCCGGCATGCCCGGCGCCCCCGCGATCATCTTGACCGCTTCCCCGCCTTGCCCGCCGCCGGATCAGCCTCCCCCCAGGTACCTCCCGATGCTGGCCGCCAGCGCCCTGGCGAGCATGGGCGGGACAGCGTTGCCTATATGGTAGAACGCTTCCGTCTCGGTGCCCGCGAACTCGAACCAGTCGGGGAAGCTCTGCAGCCTGGCGCCCTCCCTCGCCGTGAGCCGCCGGCGCCTGCCGTCCGGCAGCCTCACCCTGTGCATGTCGGAGGTGGCCCCCGCGAGGTTCCTGCACGTGACCGTCCGGGCCGGCTTGTCCATGTGCAGGTCCCTGGGCGTCACGATCTGGGACTTCTTTTCGTACTCTGCCACGTACCTGTCCATGCCGGGCGTCAGGAACTTCGAGTCGCGCCGGTGCAGCCGGGCGGTGTCGCCCATCGCCTCGCCCGCGGTGGTGGCCCTGCCCGCCGGTTCGGGGAACTCGAAGCTTCCGTCGTGCCCCGCCGCGATTACCCTGAGCCTGTTCTGCGGGACCCCGTAGTCCGCCGCGTTGAGGACGCGGCAGTCGACCACATGCCCGAGCCTCCCCAGCCTGCCCAGGACCGACTCGAGGTAGCCCCTGTTGCGGTACAGCATGCCCCTCACGTTCTCGAACATCCACATCCTTGGCCTGGACCTCTCCACCGCGCTGACGAACGACGGGAACCCGTTCCTGGAGTCCGCGTCACCCGCCTGGCGGCCGGACGCGCTGAACGGCTGGCACGGCGGGCCCCCCGCCACCACGTCCGCCTCCGGGATCTCCGTGCTCGGGGTGATGACCAGCCTCTCGCACCGGCCCTGGAGGTTGGCGTTGTACGTCTCGCAGCACTTGCCGTCGGACTCCATCCAGGCGCTCCGGAACCCCGCCGACTCGAATCCCAGCGAGAGCCCGCCGCATCCGGCGAAGAGATCCAGCACGGTGTGCCCGGGCCTCCTCGACGGGGCCAGCACTGAGTTGATCGTGGACACGTAGTCCTCCGTGGCCTGCGCTGCCCCGGCCATGCACCGCGGCGCCGCTTGTCCAATTAATGGCTTGCGCGCGGGCGCGGGCGCGGGGCCGCTGCCGGCGGCCGCGGATCCGGGCCGCCCCCCCGCGGACCCGCGCCCGCTGATCCGGGCGCGAGATCGGGGGGCGGCTTGCCGTCGCCGGGCGCGGTCCGGGTTTGGAGCGGCCCCCCGAGCTAGATTTTTAATCCGGGCGGGGCGCGGGCGCGCGGGCATGCCCGAGTACTTCACGGTAAAGACGGCCAACATGGCCCTGCCGGCCGTGGCGGAAAGGTACGAGCGCGTGGTGGCGCGCAAGGCGGATGCGGCCAGGGCCGAAAAGGCCGCCCAGATGGCGGCCGGGGGGAGGCTGGACTCGTACGCGGACGCCAAGCGCCGCCTCAACGCGGCGGTGACCGACTTTTACCGCTCCGTGCAGGAGCTGGAGGAGACGGGCGCGATGCTGAAGAACGTCGACGAGGGGCTGCTCGACTTCCCGTCCCGGCGATTCGACCAGGACGTGTGGCTGTGCTGGAAGTCCGGCGAGGGCGAGATAAAATTCTGGCACGAGCGGGACTCGGGGTTCGGCGGCCGGAAGCCCATAGGGGTAAGCGACGAGACGCTGGTATGACGGCAGCCGCCTGGCTCAGGGCGGCGCGCCTCCGGTTCCTCGCGTCCTCGGTGGTGGCGGTGTCGGCGGGGCTGGCCCTCGCCGCGTGGCGCGGCGCCCCGCTCGACGCGGCCGGCGCGGCGGTCACGATGGGGGGCGTGCTGGCGCTGCACGCCAGCGTCGACCTCCTCAACGACTACTGGGACCACCGCAGGGGCATCGACGCTCCCGGCCGGAGCACCGGCGTGAGCGGCGGCACGGGCGTGCTGCCCGAGGGGCTCCTGGAGCCGCGCAGCGTCCGCCGCGCCGGGATCGCGCTGCTCGCGGCGGGGTGCGCCGCCGGCGCGTACCTCGCGGTGCAGCACGGGCCCGCCATAGCGGCAATGCTGGCGTTCGCCGCCGCGTCGGTCTGGTTCTACTCCACGAGGGCGGCCGACGCGGGCCTCTCCGAGATCCTCGTGGCCGCGAAGGGCGCGCTCATAGTGGTGGGCTCCGCGTACGTCCAGTCGCCGCACGTGGCGGCCGACTCGGTGCTGGCCGGGGCGGCCGTCGGCGCGCTCTCGGCCGCCGTGCTGTACGCGGCATCGTTCCCCGACAGGGAGGCCGATGCGGCCGGCGGCCGGAGGACGCTGGCCAACGCGGCCGGCCCGCGCCGCGCCGCCGCCCTGTTCTGGGCGTTCCCCGCGGCCGCGTACGCCGCGCTGGCCGCCGGGGCCGCGTCGGGGGCCCTCCCCGCGTGGGCGCTGCTGCCGGCGCTGGCGGCCCCGCTGGCCCTGGCCGCCGGCGCGGCGCTGCGCCGCGGCGCCGCGGCGGGGGGCGCGCGCGGCGACGCCCTCGCCGTGCTGGCCGCGCGGCGCGCCGTCTGGTTCTCCAGGGCGGCCGGCTCGCTGCTGGTCGCGGGGCTGGCGCTCGCCGCGCTCGGGGCGCCGGCCCCGGGGTGACCGGCGCGGCCGGCGCGATCCGCGCCGCCCGGCGCCGCGCCGCGGCGATGCCCCCGCCGTGCTGGCCGCCCGGCTCCGGGACGGGGCGGGCGCCGGCTGTGTAGACTTGCGTCCGTTGTGATCCGGGCGCGGGATCGCGGGGCGGACTGCTGCCGCCGGGCGCGGCTTCGGTCCGGACGCAAGTCTACGCACTGCGGACTCGGGAAGAATTATAGGCGGCGGCGCGGGACGGCGCCCGAAGCGCAATGGCGGACGAGCACGAGTACACCATGCAGGTGGGCCTCGACGCGCTCAAGCATCTGGGCATGAGCCTGTACAGCAGCATCCCCGCGGTCCTCGCCGAGGCGGTCGCCAACGCGTGGGATGCGGATGCGGAGCATGTCGAGATACGCACGGACTCGGGCGGGACGATCACCATACAGGACGACGGCAGCGGGATGACCGTGGGCGACGCCAACGAGAAGTACCTGCGCGCCGGGTACGCGCGCCGGGAAAGGGGGGAAACGAGGACCGCCCGCCACGGCAGGCCCGTGATGGGGCGCAAGGGGATAGGAAAACTGTCGCTGTTTTCCATAGCCAACACCGTCACGGTGCACAGCGTCAAGGACGGCGAGAGCCACGGGTTCGAGATGAGGGTAAATGACATCGAAAGCGCGCTGCGCGACAAGGCCCCCGCGTACCACCCCCCGAACGTCGGGGCGGCCGGCGACCTGGCAGCCGGGACGCGCATCACTTTAACGGACATCAAGCCGAGGACGTTCTACCCGAAATCGCTGAGGAAGAGGCTCGCGCGCAGGTTCAGCATCATCGGCGGCGCGCACAGGTTCGAAGTCTCGCTCGACGGGACGCGCATCACCGCCGAAGACAGGAACTACCACGAAAAACTGCAGTACGTGTGGCTGTTCGGCGAGAACGGCCGCAGCGAGTTCTCCGGGTCGACGTCCAGGACGTTCCGCCTAGATCCCGAGGTCAAAGTGGACGGCATCACGGAGCGCGTCGGCGGCTGGATAGGGACCGTGGAAAAGCCGAGCCAGCTGGAGGACGATGCCGGCGGCGGGAGCTTCAACAGGATCGCCGTACTGATCAGGGGAAAAATGGCCCAGGAGGACGTGCTGGGCTCCTTCGAGGGGGGAGCGTACAGCAAGTACGTGGTCGGGGAAATATACGCGGACTTCCTGGACAGGGACGACATGCCGGACATCGCGACGACCGGCAGGCAGCTCATCGTCGAGGACGATCCAAGGTACGTGGCGCTGAAGGAAAAACTCCGGCGGGACGTCGAGGCCGTGAAGGCAAAGTGGACGGAGTCGAGGAACGAGGAGGGCGCCAGGGCGGCGCTGGAAATGCCGGCGATCCGCGAGTGGTTCGACGGCCTGCCCCCGCGCCACAGGAAGCCGGCGGAGAGGATCTTCGGGCGCATCAACGCGCTGGCGCTGCACAGCGACGACGAAAGGAGGCAGCTGTTCGTGAGCGGGATACTCGCGTTCGAGAACCTCAAATTCAGGGACATGCTGGACCGCCTGGACGACATCGACGTCAGCAACCTGGGGGTCCTGGCGGAGCTGTTCTCGCAGGTCGACGACCTGGAAGCCGACGCGTACTACCAGATCACCAAGAACCGCCTGAGGGTGATAGAAAAATTCGGCGACCTGCGCGATCAGAACGCGAAGGAAAAACTAATACAAGAACACCTGTTCGATCACCTCTGGCTCCTGGATCCCTCCTGGGAGAGGGTCGCCGCCACGGAAGCCATGGAATCCGGGATGAAAAAGGCGCTGGACGCCGTGTTCGAGGGGCTAGCCGACGAGGAGAGGCGCGCCAGGCTGGACATCCAGTACAGGACGACCGGGAACAAGCACGTCATAATAGAACTGAAGCGCCCGGAAGCGAGCGCGAGCGTGGTGGGATCGCTGCTGCCCCAGATCCGCAAATACAGGAACGCGGCGACCAATGTCCTCGAGGAGTCCGGCAGGAATGAGCTCGTCGAAATCGTCTGCGTGCTCGGCAGGTATCCGAAAAGCTGGGAAAATTCGAGGACACGCGCGGAGGATGAAGCCATACTCGGCGCGATCGGGGCGCGGATAGTGCTGTACGATCAGCTGATCGAGAACGCCCAAAAGGCGTACGCCGACTATGTCGAAAAGCACAAGGAGATCACGAGGCTGGCGACGCTGATCGGCAGGATATCCAGCGCCGACAGGGGCGCGCTGAGCCCGTCGTGAGCGGGACGGCATCGGGGCGCGGCGGCCGAAAAAATCCCCGAAAGCCGGGAAGCGGGGACCGGATGCCCCCGCTCGGCGCGCGATCCCGCGCCGGGCCCGGCCGCCCTCCCGCCGGGCGCCCCCTGGCCGGGACGCGGAGCCGGGCGCGCGCCCCACGGCCGCCCCCGCCTTGCCCGTCCGGCGGAGCGCCGCGCCGCGGGGCGCGTCCTGGCGCGGCCGCCGCCCCGAGGGGCATCGGGTCCTGCCGTGGCGCCCGGCGGCCTCCTGCGGGCCGGTGAATGACGCGGAAGCGGACGGCGGGCATCGGGGCCTGCCGTGGCGCCCGGCGGCCTCCCCGCACTGCGCTGCTGAGGGCGCGGGGAGGAACCGGCGGGCCGCCGCCCCCATTCCCCGTCGAGGAAAACTACGGGCGCGAGCTCGCGTGCCGGGGGCGGAACCGGCGGGCCGCCGCCCCCATTCCCCGGGCCTTCCGGGGCCGCCGCCCTGCCGCGGCAGCGGGCGGAACCGGCGGGCCGCCGCCCCCATTCCCCCCGCAGACGGCGGGCCGCCGGCCTCCGGCCGGCACGCCCGCGGCCGCTTCCGGGAGCGGCACGCGGGCGGGGCCGCGGGGATGCGGACTTCGCCCGCCGCCGCGCCGCGCCGTAGCGCTCCGCGGTGTGGCGGGGCGGGCGAGGCGCGCGGTCCGCGGGGGCCCGCCGCGATCGGGCGCTCCCGCGCCGCGCCGCCGCCGCGATCCCCGGTTCCGGCCGCGCCGCGCCGCCGCCGCGTCCGGCCACTGCGGACTCGGGAAGAATTATAGGCGGCGCGCGGGACAGCGCCCGAAGCGCAATGGCAGACGAGCACGAGTACACCATGCAGGTGGGCCTCGACGCGCTCAAGCATCTGGGCATGAGCCTGTACAGCAGCATCCCCGCGGTCCTCGCCGAGGCGGTCGCCAACGCGTGGGATGCGGATGCGGAGCACGTCGAGATACGCACGGACTCGGGCAGGACGATCACCATACAGGACGACGGCAGCGGGATGACCGTGGGCGATGCCAACGAGAAGTACCTGCGCGCCGGGTACGCGCGCCGGGAAAGGGGGGAAACGAGGACCGCCCGCCACGGCAGGCCCGTGATGGGGCGCAAGGGGATAGGAAAACTGTCGCTGTTTTCCATAGCCAACACCGTCACGGTGCACAGCGTCAAGGACGGCGAGAGCCACGGGTTCGAGATGAGGGTAAATGACATCGAAAGCGCGCTGCGCGGCGGGGCCCCCGCGTACCACCCCCCGAACGTCGGGGCGGCCGGCGACCTGGCAGCCGGGACGCGCATCACCTTGACGGACGTCAGGCCGCGGGCGCTCCGTCCGGAATCGCTGAGGAAGAGGCTCGCGCGCAGGTTCGGCATCATCGGCGGCGCGCACCGGTTCGAAGTCTCGCTCGACGGGACGCGCATCACCGCCGAAGACAGGAACTACCACGAAAAACTGCAGTACGTGTGGCTGTTCGGCGAGGACGGCCGCAGCGAGTTCTCCGGGTCGACGTCCAGGACGTTCCGCCTGGATCCCGAGGTCAAAGTGGACGGCATCACGGAGCGCGTCGGCGGCTGGATAGGGACCGTGGAAAAGCCGAGCCAGCTGGAGGACGACGCCGGCGGCGGGAGCTTCAACAGGATCGCCGTACTGATCAGGGGAAAAATGGCCCAGGAAGGCGTGCCGGGCTCCCTCGAAGGGGGAGCGCACGGCAGGCACGTGGTCGGGGAAATATACGCGGACTTCCTGGACAGGGACGACATGCCGGACATAGCGACGACCGGCAGGCAGCTGATCGTCGAGGACGATCCCAGGTACGTGGCGCTGAAGGAAAAACTCCGGCGGGACGTCGAGGCCGTGAAGGCTAGGTGGACGGAGGCTAGGAACGAGGAGGGCGCCGGGGTGGCGCTGGAAATGCCGGCGATCCGCGAGTGGTTCGACGGCCTGCCCCCGCGCCACAGGAAGCCGGCGGAGAGGATCTTCGGGCGCATCAACGCGCTGGCGCTGGACGGCGACGATACGAGGAGGCAGCTGTTCGTGAGCGGGATACTCGCGTTCGAGAACCTCAAATTCAGGGACATGCTGGACCGCCTGGACGGCATCGACGTCAGCAACCTGGAAGTCCTGGCGGAGCTGTTCTCGCAGGTCGACGACCTGGAAGCCGACGCGTACTACCAGATCACCAAGAACCGCCTGAGGGTGATGGAAAAATTCGGCGACCTGCGAGATCAGAACGCGAAGGAAAAAATCATCCAAAAGCACCTGTTCGATCACCTCTGGCTCCTGGATCCCTCCTGGGAGAGGGTCGCCGCCACGGAAGCCATGGAATCCGGAATGAAAAAGGCGCTGGACGCCGTGTTCGAGGGGCTCGACGGCGAGGAGAGGCGCGCCAGGCTGGACATCCAGTACAGGACGACCGGGAACAAGCACGTCATAATAGAACTGAAGCGCCCGGAAGCGAGCGCGAGCGTGGCGTAGATATCGTGAATGAAAAATGAATGAAGTGTCGATTCTTTTTGGCTATTAGTACACATTAACCCCCCCTCCCACCCCATGGACGGCGATGGCGCGAGCGAATCCCCTCAAGGCGGGACGGGAGTTCCTGCCGAACACCAAGCCCGGTTTGTTGCCGTCGCGCGCCTGACCGGCGGCCGCCGCGCGCGCTGGCAAAGGGTTGTCAGGAGATTCATTTTTCAAACATGATTACTACGGGATCGCTGTTTTCCCAGCTCCAAAAATACAGGAACGCGGCGACCAAGGTTCTCATGGAATCCGGCAGGGATGAGTCCGTCGAAACCGTCTGCGTGCTCGGCAGGCATCCGAAAAGCTGGGAAAATTCGAGGACACGCGCGGAGGAGGAAGCCGCGCTCGGCGCGATCGGGGCGCGGATAGTTCTGTACGATCAGCTGATCGAGAACGCCCAAAAGGCGTACGCCGACTATGTCGAAAAGCACAAGGAGATCACGAGGCTGGCGACGCTGATCGGCAGGATATCCAGCGCCGACAGGGGCGCGCTGGGCCCGTCGTGAGCGGGACGGCATCGGGGCGCGGCGGCCGCCCCGAGGGGCATCGGGGCCTGCCGCGGCGGCCGGCGGCCTTCCCCGCGGGCTGGTGAAGGACGCGGAAGCGGACAGCGGGCATCGGGGCCTGCCGCGGCGGCCGGCAGCCTCCCCGCACCGCGCTGCGGAAGGCGCGCGGCGGTTCCGGCTCGCCGCCGCCGCCCCGCCCCTGCCCGACGCGGGAAGGGGCGGATCTTCGGGATCCCGGCCGCGGGCGCGTTCTTCGCGTCCCGCGGCAAGGCGAGCGCCGACAACCGCGCCGACTTCCCGGGGCGCGCCCGCGAGAAATTCGGCAAGGCGCCGACGCCCGCGGGCAGCGCCACGCGACGCGAGCCTGCGGGGGCCGAAAAGTTCCCGGAATCCCCCGACGGGGACGCGATCTCGGGGTACCCGCCGCCGCGCGCGCCGGAGCTGAACCCGATCGGGGCGCGGCGGGGGGCGATCGAGCGCGCGCCCGCCGGCAGGATCCTCGGGACGCTCGAGGGAGCGGAAGAGTCCGCGCGCGAGGCGTTCCGCGCGGGGGAACCGAAGCCCGCCAGGCCGTCCTGCCGCCCGGCGTGCCGGCCGCGGCGCCCCACGGCCCCCCGGCCCCCCGCCCGCCCGCGCCGCGCCTTCCGCGCCGCTTTTCCGCGGCGATGCCGGCCGTTCCGCGCCCCGCGGGCGGCCCGATCCGCCCCCGCCGGCCGCCGGCGCGGCGGGGGCCGATCCGCGCGCCCGGCAAACCCCCGCCGTCCCGGCCGCCCGGCGCGGAACGGGAGCGCGCATCCGACCGGCGCCGCGGCCTACACATAAATCACGCCCGGCGGGAACGCGGGGCGCGCGATGATCACCGGAAGGGCCACCCCGGAAGGGACGGCGGCGTTCGCCGCGGCCAGCGGGGCCGACCGCCGAAACTACCGCGTGGCGGGCGGCCTGACTCTCTCCAACGTGGGGATCGGCACGTACCTCGGCGAGCCGGACGCGGCCACCGACGAGGCGGTGGTCGACGCCGTAAAGGCGTCGGTGAGGGCCGGCGTCAACGTCATCGACACCGCGATAAACTACCGCTCCCAGAAGGCCGAGCGGGCCGTCGGCCGGGCCGTGGCCGAGCTCGTCTCCGACGGCGAGGCCGCGAGGGACCAGCTGTTCGTGTCCACCAAGAACGGGTACGTGACCGCCGATGCCGACCTGCCCGGCGGGTTCTGG